>CAVXCD010000002.1:0-1138186 GCA_963760225.1 uncultured Gammaproteobacteria bacterium | reverse complement strand
GCGCTCGTCAATGGGCAACGGCAAGAAGCTCAACCCGATCTTTCAGGAAAGTGTTTCTTGTCTGCGCTGACCGAATGGTCGCGAAGTGTGGAAGAGTAAAGATTTGGCGGCTGGGCTCACCGAGGAAGACGCTGATGCGACGCTTGGTGGGAGAACGAAACAGAATGGCACCGTGCTTGGAAAGGACGGTTTCCCATCACTTGGCAGGAGGTTGTCCATCAAACCGAAACCGGTGAGCGGCACATCTCAGACGTGAAGACAGATCGTGGTTGGGTAATCGAGTTCCAACATTCCTACCTCAAACCCGAAGAGCGTCGTTCTCGCGATGCCTTTTATCCAAAGTTGATTTGGGTGGCGGACGGAACAAGACGAAAGAGAGATGCGGAGAAATTTTTTGCCGCGTGGCATGAAAGCTCACCAGTTGGAAATTCCTCATTTGTGCGGCGGCTACACGCGGTTGAGTGCGCATTGGCGCGTGAGTGGGCGGGTAGCGATGCACCTATCTTCCTTGATTTCGGCGATGAGCAGGCTCTGTGGTGGCTTACCTATGGCCGCCCAGAGGGGTCGGTCTACGTCGCGCCGCTCCCGCACGCCGACTTCATCAGAATCCATCGTAGTGACGCGACACAGAAGGATCTCTTCGATGAGCTCGTTAAGAAGCTCGGCGGACTTGTCGCAGCAGACGAGGCACTACTTCAGGCTCAGGCGCAGAATCGAGCCTCCCTACCCCGTGGTAGCTTCCAGCAATACGGGGCTCTCAGGAACAGGGGTCGTAGGCGGCTTTAGATTTGGGAAAGTCCCTAGAAGGCACGTACGGAGTCGAAACAACCAAAAAAAACCAACCTGCGCCAACCGAGGCCAAACTGGCCACAGAGGCGGGGGACGTCGCACGCGCACGAGGAACCCTGAATGCGTCTACTGAGCTGGATTCCGCCCACATTCGTTTGGACGACGGCACCTGGCTTATTCGCGGTGAGAGTTCCCATCGGTGTTCGCGATCTCGTGAAATTCGTGGCCACCGGGCGTGAGGATATTTACGTTAATCGTACGCGCCGCGAAGCGGACGCACTCGCAACACTTACTCGGGGAACTCTCTTTGCCGGTCAGGTCCAGAGTGCCGGTTGGGCGGTTTTGCGCGATGCCGAGGACGCGACGCAATCCGTCGCGTCGGTTTACTGCTACGGGGTCTTCGTCCTGCCTGGCAAGGGCGAGGTATTAGTTCTCGTTGGGATCGAGCCGCCTTCTGAGGGGGTTGACGGTTGGCTGCCTGAGGCAGCGCGCATGACCGCGCGCGAGTTGCTAGCCGCGCACCAAGCAGCGGAGGTCGAGGTTGAAAAGAAGATCGAACGGCGGAAGGAGGAAAATGAGGGCCTCTTTCACGACTCGGTGACACGTGAAAAGGTCAATACGCTCCTGTCCATGGACCCCTTCCTCCGACATCCGGTTCTAACAGCTGAGGGGCTGCTGCCCCACCTGCCGTCAGCGGTAATGTTCACAGCGGCTGCCTCTGCCAGCCTGCAGAGCGTGGAAACGGCTGCGTTGAAGGCGATTGCAGAGTCCGGTTGGCCTCTGCCTCGCGATGGCGTTTATGCCGCTGTGCCATCTGTGCCAATGGGGCAGAGGCGGGTCGGCTTGGCGACGTGGGCTCCGTACATTGGGCCGCCACCCTACCTGGAGGTTCGGGCCGCCGTGCAGCGCCGCCTAGCACGGGCCCTTCTCAACCCCCGCTTGAATCATTCCGGCCGGCCCGAGTTCGACGGGGGCCCGCTTGTGCTCGACGAAGCGGCCGTCGTTTTGGAGGGCCCTTCCGGCGGGACATTAGCTCACGAAACGCTAGACGGTTTGCAGCTCGATGACTCCAATTTCGGCAAGCGAGTCGAGGCAGTTCGCCGTGACCTCAAGGCGGAGGGCTTCGAAGCAATCGCGTGGTTTCAGCCTTATCACTCATGGACCGAGGAAACGTGGGGCATCTATTTCGATGCGCGCAAACTTGATGCTCTCGCCTTGAGCCTTCTTGAGGACTTTCGGTCCCGACGTATCGCACGCTCCCAGAGCGATGCGGCATGCCTGGCTTTGGGGCTGACGCACGCCCACGAACTTTTCCACGCGAGGGGGAAGCGGTCTTGTCGTGGATGGAAATCAATGCGGAGCGGCCTCGGTATCTGCGCTACAAGCGGCTGGTCTACGATGCACTTCGTGAAACGGCGGGTTGGCTTGAAGAAGCACTGGCCAACTGGGTGCATGGATGTGGTTCCAGTCTGATGCCACACAAGCGGCATTTGCACGGATCAAGCCGCCCAATGATCTCACCCAAATCGTCCAAGCTTCATTGGACCTGTCGCCGTTAGGTTACCGTGACTGGCGCATCGGCCAGAGTGTTTGGACTTGGCGCACCTTCGCCAATCAGCTCAGCACGGGCCGCCCGAAACCGGGTACGACGTGCGGGGGGCTGCCTCTCGAGAGTGCGCTCCTCGAGCCGCATCCGTACGTCCTGCAGACATCAGACATTCCAGTTCGCTTCGTCGGTGAAGGCGCAATCGCCGACCGGCTGCGAGCTCACCCGGCGACCTTCAACGTCCCCCGCGCCGCGAGCTAGAAAGGGCGCTCAAGTACTTCGGCCACGTCGTCGATCCAGCGGGGGGAAAAGGAGGCCACCAAAAGTGGACAGGTCCAAACCAACGCGCCTTCATACTCCCGACGCGCGATCCGGTAAGCGTGGGTGTCTTTAAGACCTTCCTGGACCATGTGGGCATCGACAAAACCACGTACGTTCGCCAAGTTCGTCCGAACCTGTGACGCATAGGAATGCTGAACTGGATAGGGAGGAGCGATGACAATAGCGTTGAATCCGATCGAAGCACACGAGCAGACGGTAGGGCGCATCTTTAGCGATGCTTATGCTTTTGAGATCCCCCCGTATCAGCGGCCATATGCTTGGGAGATCGACCAGACTCGCCAGCTCCTGACAGACCTGCGCGATGAACTCGACAAAGCGAACCCAGGCACGTATTTCCTGGGCAGCGTAGTGCTCATAAAGGCGCCCGGCAGTCCGGCGTCCCAGGTGGTCGACGGCCAGCAACGTCTAACCACGCTCACAGTTCTTCTGAGTGTCCTTCGAGACCTGACGAGCGACCTCGAGCAGCGCATCCTCAGAACACAGCTCATCCTGCAGCGGGCAAATCCGGACCTCGGAATCGATCAGGGCTGCCGACTCCTCTTACGACGCGACGACCGCGCGTTTTTCCAAAAGACGATCCAGGAGCCCAACGCGACTCAGAGCCTGCCAGACGCGAGATTTCTTAGGGGCAGCCAGCAGCGGATCGGGGAGAACGCGCGATATCTACGCGACGAGCTGCAGAAGGTGGACGAGGCTTACAGGAATCGCCTGGTAGCATTCGTTCTGCAACGATGCTATCTCGTCGTGGTCGCTGTTCCGAGTCGGAATCTGCCCGTCGCATCTTTACGGTCCTGAACGCCCGTGGACTGGATCTTACTCCCACGGATATTCTCAAGGCCGAACTGCTCGAGCGTCTCAGCGTTGCAAGTGCTCAGTCCGATGCAGCTGACCGTTGGGAGGCGGTCGAGAATGCATTAGGCAGAGACGGTATGGTCGAGCTCTTTGGGCACATCCCCATGATCTATGAGCGGGACAAGGCGCGGACGGCGTTAGAAACCGGATTTCCGGCAGTCGTGAGCCCATTCCGGCCGGCGCCCGAGGACTTCCTCGCCAAGGTACTTGAGCCCATCGCCGACGCCATACTGCTCTTGCGCGACCCCACTCGAGTTGAAGTGCGATTCGGAGCGCAAGCGGTTCGAGCCGTCCGGTCGCTCGACCGGGTTGACAACAAGGATTGGCTTCCTCCCGCGATATTGCGCCTTTGGAAGGCTAAGCCGGGAGATGATCAGGCAATCGGCGAGTTTCTAGTCCACCTAGAGCGACTTACGTATTTTCTGTTTGTGACGCGGCAGGGGATCAATGAACGCGTTGCGCGCTATGCCGCGGTGATGGACGAGTTCGACCCCCGGACCGGCCGCGATTTGCCCGCGCCGGGACTTGCCCTCAGCGGCTCGGAGAAGACGAGTTTCCGAGACGAGCTCAACGGATCGATCTACTTGAAAACGCGCGTTTGTAAGCCAGTACTTCAGCGGCTTGACGAGGCGCTAGCAACCGGGGGAGCGCAGTATGACAAGCTCGTTTCAATCGAGCACGTGCTGCCGCAGACTGTCGATCCCAAGAGCCAGTGGTCAACCCTGTTTCCGGTGACGGAGGAGCGCGAGGAGTGGACACACCGCGTCGCGAATCTCGTCTTCCTGACACGCAGGGTCAACACTCGCGCGTCGAACTGGGACTTCGAGCGCAAGAAGCGAGAGTATTTCGCCTCCGAGGATGGAACATCGCCCTTTCCGATTACCCAAGCCGTGCTGCAAGCCCAGTCCTGGACGGTAAACCATCTGAAGAGCCGGCAGGAGGAGCTCACCGGCCGACTCTCGAAATTGTGGGACCTCTAGTGCAACTTGGGGCAGCGGGGTCCAAGCGTTCGCTTTGTTCGCGCGGCGGCCGCGGAGGATTGTCGAGAGCCGTTAGGTCTTCTTGGGTTGGGGTGGGGACGCCTCTTTTTCGGCTGAAAATCCGCGTCTCGGTGGTTCGATTCCGCCCTGGCCACCGAGAATTATGTGGGCGGATTTGGGTGCCATGGAAGCGCTTGCGAAACCACTGATCGCATTTGTCGCTATCGGTGCCGCGGTGCTCGCCGTGCTCGCACTGATTGCTTTTGCGCGTCGAGGGCGACTACCACCTGTACCGTATCAGCGTGCCAAGGCGCTGTTCAGTCCGGCTGAGCTGAAGTTCCTTGGCGCTCTGGGGGTAGCACTTGGTTCAAGCTACCGAATTTTCGGAAAGGTCAGGGTCGGGGACCTTGCTGAAGTGAAGCCTGGCTTGTCGCCTCAGGCGCGCCAAGCGGCCCTGAATCGAGTCGCTTACAAGCACTTTGACTTCCTAGTGTGTGCTGTCGACTCCTGCGAGCCCCTGTGCGCTGTAGAACTCAACGATAGCTCTCACTCCGCTAGCCGAGCCAAGAAGAGAGACGCCTTTGTCGCAAGCGTCTGTGAGGCAATCGCCTTGCCGTTAGTGACCTTCTTGGCTGCAAGGTCTTACGACGTTGACGAAATTAGAGAGCGGCTCAAGCCAGCCTTGGATCAGTCGGCAGATCGGCGGTAGGCGTGGGTGGACCTTGGCTAAGGAACAGACCGATCTGTGTCAGCAGGCCAAAAGCTGGCATACCGTTCGTGATAACAGGATAACAGGGGGAACAAATGGCCTGGCACATATGCACAGAGTCGTGGACCAACGACGACACGACGCTCATCTGCACTGTAATTACAACGGCAGCTACTGTTGCTATCGCTTGGTTCGCGTGGCGTGGCTTCATAATTGAGCGACAAAAGAACGTGAAAGGGACAACGCTCCTTATTTCTTTCCTTAATTCACTGAAAACTTTATCGAATAAGGAACTGCGTACGCCTGCGGTCGCGACGACGGCGAATAACGACATTCAGTCGTTGGCCACCCTGTACAACATTCCTCAAGGCGACGGGCTTCCCAAAATACGCGTTGAGGGCGGCACCATGTACATCGACACCAAGGGCGAATAACCCTTATGAAAATAATGGCAGCGGCGCTTGCCGCCCTGGCGCTGACCTGCTGCACCGCGCAGGCAAGCAATCAAGCAATTGGGTGTCCGTAAGCAAGTCGGACGATGGAAAGGCGGAAACATTTTCGATATGCAACGCATAGAGATCGACGGCAATATCCGCCGAGCAATCGAGCAATCATTTGGCTGCCGGATACCGGACGGTCGTGATAGGCGGGTCCGGGTCAACTTGAGACGCTCGCCCGAGCAAATCGCCACTGCGTGTTGCTGTGTTCCCGCAAGCGACGGTAATGCAGGCACCTTTGCGGGACTCGGTCGTGGTCCGTGCTTCGTGGTGCCGCGCTGTGCCCGTTTTGTGCTCCGACCCCCCCGCTCCTGCCCCGTTTTCAGCCGCTTTCTGGCATGTAAGTCATTGATTCAACAATACGCCTCAGCGCTCATAATGCCGGGGTCGAGGGTTCGAGTCCCTCCCTTTCCACCAATTATCTCATGTAAGGTCTCAAGCCTCGGTGACAGACTGGCAGTGGTTGTTGCCATGAGCCGTTCGTATGGGGTTTGCCCATCGAGGGCTCCGTGCGGTCGGTGGTAATTGTAGTAGTCCTCCGACTCGCGAAGCTTGTCGTTGAACAGGTGACTGCCGAGCGACTCAACGCGCGCCGAGATGGGGAGGGGAATGATTTGTGAAATCGATTGAAAGCCAGTCAGTTGCTGCAAAGCTCTCGCGATCGGCGATATTCATCGTCGCAAGACTGAACGACGGCGCAGAAAGCGTCCGGACAGTCCAGGCGTTTTGCGGCGACCTCGCTGGCATCCTGCGTGCCGTGGGCTTTCGCGATCTTGATAGCGGACTATCCTGCGTGATGGGATTTGGCTCTGAGGTTTGGTCGCGGCTATTCGGTGAACCGAGCCCGAAGGATTTGCATCCCTTTCGAGAGTTGCGCGGCCAACATCACGCCGTTTCGACGCCGGGCGACGTCCTATTCCACATCCGCGCGACGCGCATGGACGTCTGCTTTGAACTCGCGATGCAGATCATGTGTAGGCTCGGGTCGGCACTCACAGTTGAAGATGAAACTCACGGCTTCAAATATTTCGATGATCGAGACCTTATCGGATTCGTCGATGGAACTGAAAATCCCGTCGGGCGGGCCTGCACGGACGCCGTGATCATTGGCGACGAGGACCCCACCTTTGCCGGCGGGAGCTACGCCATCGTGCAGAAGTACCTTCACGACCTTCCGAAATGGAACGAAGTCCCTGTCGAGAGACAGGAGGGGATCATTGGGCGCAAGAAGCTCTCCGACATCGAACTGGAAGATGCCGCAAAGCCTCCCTTCGCGCACAATGTTCTGACAACGATAGTCGAGGACGGACAGCAGCTTGACATCGTCCGCGACAATATGCCGTTCGGCGATGTCGGCAAGGGTGAGTTCGGAACCTATTTCATCGGCTACGCGCGTTCGCCACATAGAATCGAGCGGATGCTGAAAAATATGTTCATCGGAAATCCGCCAGGCAATTACGACCACCTTCTGGACTTCAGCCGAGCAATTACGGGGACGCTGTTCTTCGTCCCTTCCGCAACATTTCTGGACAATGTGACGCAAGCCGCGCCTGCTCCGGAGGTGCCTGGCTCCCCGTCGGCATAGCGGTCTCATCGGACGGAGACAGGGAGAAGCGCATGAGGGTCAATTCTATGCAGCGGCTTCGTGCCGGATCCGCGCCCGGATGTTTCCGAAAATCGAGATCCAGGAAGAGCGAGGATGTCTATCGGCACCACCACGGACCCTACTGGCGTGTATTTCGAGGAGCATGAACGCTGAACGCGCATTGCGGCAGCTGAGCAAGGACGCGTAAAGTCTGCTAGTTTGCTCGCCACAATACATTCTCGCGCGCGGGAGATTTGCGGGAGTCTCTCCTGCACGTCGATGCACTTTCAGGCACTTAGCTGCAACGGCCGTCTGCCCCGGTCGCTTAGAGCTGTGTTAGCGTCACCAGGCCTGCAGTCCGCTAAGGCCTGCGCGAACGTGGGAAGACGGGGCCTCCCTAATAATTAGAAGCCGGGAGACGGCAATGAAATGCTACTGGGCTATCGCGGTCTTGCTGCTGGCGGGTACGTTGTCCGTGCCGACCCGAGCCGATGACAAAACGCAGGGAGTCGGAACGATAGGCACGGGAACGTTTTCGTGCGCGAAGTTCAGCAAGTACGACAGTGCGCCAAACAGCTCCGGACAAATGAACCTGATAGTGCAATGGGCCTGGGGCTTTATCAGCGCGTATAACACCCGAGCGGCGTTCTCGCCAACGTTTCAGGAGGCCGAGGCGCCAAACCCCATTTCTCCACCGGATGCAAACTCGATCCTGCTGTTCATCCGGAAACATTGTGACAAGAACCCTCAGAGCAATGTGACTAACGCCACGCTCGATCTGATAGGCATCTTGGGCGGCATCGTTTCGAGCTCTATCACCTTCCCGCAGAATTAGCCGAGGCGGCGTCATCGCCGAGGACCTGTACGTGCGCGGTCATCCGCGAAGGCCGCGGAAAACTCAGAGCGGCGGGGCTCACCCCGCCGCTCTTTATCCGATGACCCGCAGCGCGCCCGATACTGACGCCCGCCGCGCGTCACCGCCGCTCAACCAGGCGCGCAATTACTTCTTAGGTGCGGCGGCCGCGAGCTCGTTTACCTTGACCATGGCTTTGGCGGCTGCGGCCTTGGCGCAATCCGTATCGTTCTGGCTGGAATTCGGATACTGGCGACTGAGCTCTTTGCAGGCTGCCGCAGCGGCGTCGTTGATGCGCTTTTGCATCTCCATAAAACCAGCGTGCGATGACAGGTCCAGGTCCTTCGCATTCACCCCATAGCTCAGCGAGACGTCCACAATGGGTATGCCGCTCGCAGTTTTACCGACAGTCTTGCTCACTACCCGCGAAGCTTGGACCGTCACTTCCCCCATGTCATCGGCGACGACAAGAGTGCTAACCGAACTGACCGCGAGCAATCCGATCGCGCCTCTAATCAGTGTCCTCGTCATGATTCGTTCCTCCACTTTTAATTATGAGTTTGCCGTGAGGTTGTTATTAGCTGCGAACCGTAGGACTCAAAGCCCAAGTCCCTCAAGGGCCACGGGCCGGGCCGAGCTACAGACCAACCGTCGTTAAGAATGCTCCCCTTCGGGCGAATCGTCGAGAGCCCATGCAGCGGCAAGATCCGGGACGGTTTCATACGGTCGCTCTCCGCATCCGCAGGGTCCACGGCGCTCGTCGTTGCGAGCGTAGTCGACGTGAGGGAGGGAGCTGACTGGCAGAGCATTCCTCTGCGGGGGGGGAATTTGCGGGAATCAGTTGTGCTCAGGTGTGCTTCGTGGTGCTAAATTGCAACGGGCGCTCATTGGCAAGTTGTTGAATCTACATGTTACCTTGAGCCAACTGACGCGCTCATCATGCCGGGGTCGATGGTTCGAGTCCCTCCCTTTGTACCAAGTCAGATCCTGAGGCGCAGGTCGAAATCCAGCGGTCGACGAGATCGAATCTCGCTACGGGGGCTATTGGTAGCGCGACGATCCAGGAAGGCTGAATTGCTCCGCGACTGCCCGGGTCAGCTCTTCCTCGTTGCGTACGCCGTTGAGAACCACGCGGCATTCCGCCTCGAAGATGCGGTTTCGGATGATCAGGGAGTCTGTCTTCTTGATCAGTGTGGCAACCACGTTCAAGTATTCGGGCAGGTCCGCTTGCGGGAGTGTCCGGCAGACGATCGGATCGTGCTTGACACTCAAGATTTCGCTGACAAGGAGACTCGGTGGCCGGTCAACGATATACGTCCCAATTCTTTCGTCTGGCGCGAGGAGGAGTCGAGCGACGGCGGCAAGACCTGGGAGTTACTGGCGCAACATCAAATGAAGCGGCGGGGCGCAGCTCCGCCTTGATCCGCGAAGCGGCCGGGGCATCGTTCATGGGCTCAGGTGGCGCGCAGCGCCGTCGTCACCGGCACGCGCGCCGCCCGCAGCGCCGGCAGGAGCCCGCCGATGAAGCCCATGATGAGCGCCCACGCGATACCGATCTCGGCGAGCTGCGGGGTGACGTCGAGCTTGAAGCTGAAGCCGAACGGGCTCACCGCCATGTCGTGGAACAAGATCCATGCGAGCGCGGCGCCGAGCAGCGCTCCAGGCAAGGCGAGCAGGGTCGACTCGATGAGTGTCGCGGCCACGATGGCCCCGGAGCCGAAGCCGATCGCGCGCAGCGTCGCGAGCTCCCGGCGACGCGCGTCCACGATTGAGTAGAGCGAATTCACCGCGCCGAAGGTCGCGCCGATCGCCATGATCGTTCCGATGAAGTAGCTCACGAAGTTGAGCAGCCCGTTGAACTGCTTGAAATCCGCCTCGACCGAGTCGCGCTCACGCTTGGCTTCGAGTTTGAGAGCCGGGTTGGCCTCGAGGGCGCGGTTAAACGTCTCGTAGTCGGAGGGCGCCTTGAGACGCACCGTGATCCGGTTGTAGCCGTTGCGGCCGAAGAGGGTCATGAGCGTCTCGGCGTCGGTGAGCACGATGCACTGCAGGCTCTCGCCCTGATCGTAGTGCCCGACGACGGTCCAGTCGACGCCGCGCACCTCGCGCTTGGCTCCGAGCTCAAATCCCTCGAATTGGCGCACGCAGGCGTTGGTGGCGATGACCTCGTGAAGGCCCGGTCGAAACAAGCGCCCCTCGGTGAGATGTGCCGGCGGCCGCAGCTCAACCTTGGGATCGCTGGTGCCGATGAGCGGAAAGAATACCCGTCTGCCGGTGCCGCGTCGGCGCCCCTCGAAGGGGACCAGAACTGTCCCATCGACGTATGCCTCACCATCCGCTCCCCTGGCGATACCCGGCAGGTCGCGCACCGCGACGGTCTCGTCTCTGGAGATATTGCTCTGGATGACCTGCGCACCCTTACTTTGAACGATGACCTCGTCGTCGTGCACATCGCCTAAGGCCTGCCGGTGCACACCCGTCCCCATGGCGAGCATCGACACCAGCACGGCGACCGTGCACGTCACGCCGACGACGATCGTGAGAACCGAACCGAGCCGCGTGCCCTCGCCCTCGAGGTTCATGCGCAGCAGCGCGAGGAATTGCCGGGTGAAGTTCATCGGCGGGCCTTCAACGCTCCGTCAGCGCGCTCGCCACGCGCAGCCGCGCGGCGCGCGCCGCCGGAATCGCGGCACTCACGAACGCCACCGCTGCCGCCAGTGCCAGACCGATCGCCACGGTGGCCTTCGGCATCGCAAGTCCGAACACGAATCGCGCGGCGAACGGAAAGACGAACGTCGCCAGCGCCAGACCGAAGGCGGCGGCCACCAGGCACACCGCGACTGCCTCGACGAGGATCAGGAGGAACACCGCGCGATCGGTGAAGCCGATGGTCTTCAGGACCGCGAGCTCCGGCGTGCGCTCCCTGACCGACTGCATCATCATGGTCGCGGTCGCAAACAGCAGCGCAGCGAGCACCGCGCTCACCACCGCCCGGATCAGGAAGTCGAGATCGCCGATCTGCTGCACCTGCGTCTGCGCGAGCTCACGCAGCGACTCCGTCTTGGTCTCGTGCGAGGAGTTGGCAAAGCGCCGATCAATCGCGTCGGCGACGAGCACCGCCAGGTTGGGATCGGCGATCGCCACGTTGAAATGGTTCGCCGTCCCCGTGCCGGTCGCGCGCGCTTCGTCATAGTAGGCATAGTTGATGAGAATCTTGTAGCGCCCCACGGCTACATCGCTGTCGGTGAACGTCCCGACGACGTCGAAAGCCCAGGTCGTCGAGCCATCCTTCTGCGCAACTCTGGACACGAGCGGGATATGATCACCGATCTTCCAGCCATACTTTTCCGCGGCGAAATCGGTGACCAGGGCTGCGGTGCGGTTCTTGTCGAAGGCGGCGAGATACTGCGGCGCAATCGTGAAGGTGAACGCGTCCGTCCAGTCCTTGTCAGGGCGGACCGCGACGATCCCGATGCCGTTTTCCTCCTTTTGATACCAACCCCCGTAAAGCTCCACCGGGATGACCACCTTCACACCCGGCACCGAGCGGATCTGCTCGAGCAGCCCGAGTGGCAGGGGCGAAAAGAGGAAGTCCTGGCGGCCGTGCACGAGCAGGAGGTCCGCGCGCGCCGCGGCCACGGCGTGCTCGACCCCGGTCTTGAGGCCCTGCAGCACGCCGAAGAGCACGAAGGCGACGCTCACCTGGAGGAAAATCAGGATCGTGCGCCCCGGCTTGCGCCAGATGCCGGACCAGATGAGGGGCAGGTACTTCATATGCCTGCCGCTATGATGAACCGAGCTTTGGTCGGAGAACATTGTGGGCGCACCGCAAAAGCACTACTCGCGGTCGTGTTCAGCGGCCGATCAAGGACAATTACGAAAATCGCGTCCTCTCCCACAAGCTCCACGTGCCCGCAACCAAGCTCAGCAGCAGGATCCCACTCAGAACCCCAATCCAGCGGATATCCATCCCGAGTGGCGGCACCGCCGCCCGCACACCCAGCCACACAAAGACGCCCGTAGCGGAGGCAACAATCGCATAGTCCCACCAGTGACGCCGCCCGCCGCGGTCCGATAAATCCTCCCCCTCCATCAAGGCGATCGTCCGGTCATGATCCAACCCATAACGACTGCACTCCCGCAGCACTGCCTGGTTCGTCATCGACATCTCCGATGCCGAAGCCACCGCCGTACTGATCGCCAGCGCCCCCAGGATCATCACAATCGACCCGGCCACGACCAGCAGCACCTGCCCATGGTCCGCCGTCGCCAGCTCACCAAAGACCAGCGCACCCCACGCCAGCCCCCACAACTGATTTGTGTTGGAGAGCGGAATCCCTCGGCCAATCCCCAGGTACTTCGTTGCGAACTGCTGAAACAGGTCGCCGATCACCCACACAAACCCGCCCAGGAACAGCCAGAACACCGCGCCGCGAACATGCAGTAACTGCAACGCCGACGAGTTCCTTCCGCCATCGAGCACCAGCGTCAGCGCCAGCACCGTGCCGAGCTCTCCCACGGTAAACACCGTGACGAACGACAGCGGATTCATCCCGCTCAGATAAGCCTTCCGGTACGGAACATACATCGTCCCCCACATCAGGCTCGCGCCGATTGCGGCAATGATTCCGCTCGAGGCTCTGTGCCCCAACGCCATTCCGCCATTGAGCGTACTGAAGCCGAGCATCACGGCCGCAGTGACGATACATACCGCACCCACCACCACCTTGCCGATGTTCTTCGCGCTCGCTCCCTTCAACTCGCAGAACAGCACCCGGCCCCAGAACAGGCCGATCAGCGAATTCATGTTCCACAGGGGAAACGCCACCGCCAGTCCCACCTCGCGGATTGCGAACACGGTCAGCGTGTTCGCCACGGCCCACAGCGCACCCGCCAGCAGCGCCCAGACGATCAGGTGCTTCCGCTCGGACAAGTCGCTGAAGACGTAACTCGTTCCCTTGAGCAGCGTAGGAAAGGTCCACCGCGCGGTGAACACTCCCGCGACCATGCAAAGCGAAATGGCAAAAGGAGAGTACCCCGCCGTCACCAGCTTGGTCGGAGCCTCGGCCGCACCCAGCCAAACCCCGGCTGTCAGTCCGCAGATCACCCCAAGACCATGCAGCGATAGCCCCTGCTTTTGCATCCTCATGACCTCAACCGACATGCAATTTCCACAAACGAAAAACCGCCCTGCGGCGGCGGCGTCAAAATTCGGCTAACTCAATGTAACCAAAAGAGCTATGCCAATCAGCAGCACGGAGAAAGGCACCCAGAAGTGACTATCCCCAAGAATTTTCTTCGCTTCGCGAGAAAAGCTCATTCAATACACTCCTCAACGTCGCGACGCGTCGCCCGCCGCTCCCGTACGGCGTCGACAAAGTAGATCGCCTCTGTCAGAAAAGCGGCTGCAACCCGCTCGAAGAACCATTCATTTGGACAAGTTTATGGTGCGATTTTCACGCCATGACGAGGTCGCCGCTTCGGCCAACTGCAGTGCCTTGACGCCGTCATCGATGGTGGTACGCAGCTCGATACCGTTGAGCAGCGCATCAAAGAAATGCGTGATCTCGCGTGCGTATGCGGCGCGATAGCGTTCCAGGAAGAAATGCTCGGGCTTGTCCTGGCTGACGCCGTGCGCCGTCGATGACACCACTTCGGTCGGCTTGTGATTGGCCGCCTGCAGCATGCCTTTGCTGCCGAGCACTTCAAAGCGCTGATCGTAGCCGTAGGCGGCGCGGCGGCTGGCGTTGATCTGGCATAAACGGCCGCGACGGGTACGTATGGTCACGGCCGCCGAATCGATGTCGCCGGCTTCCGCAATCGCCGGGTCGCTCAAGCAGCTGCCGGTCGCTGAAATGCTGTCGGCTTCATCATCGAGTATCCAGCGAAAGATATCGAAGTCGTGAATCAGCATGTCCTTGAAAATACCGCCCGAAGTTTTCAGGTAGGAAACCGGCGGCGCGCCGGGATCACGGCTGGTCACCATGAGCATCTCCGGATCGCCGATTTCACCCGCCGCCAGACGTGTCTGCAACGCCTCAAAGGTTGGATCAAAACGGCGCTGAAAGCCGACCATACAGGTCACCCGAGCCCGGGCTACCGCCGTGGCGCACGCTCTGGCGCGCGACAGATCAAGATCGACCGGTTTCTCGCAAAATATGGCTTTGCCGGCCGCAACAGCACGCAACAGCAAATCGGCATGGGTGTCGGTGCTGGAGGCGATCAACACGGCACCTATGGCCGGGTCGGCCAGCGCGGTATCGATGGCGGCCACTTTCGCGCTATACCGCGCCGCTAGTTCCTGCGCGGCCTGCGCATTCACATCGCTCACGTACTTGAGTCGTACGCCCGGTTGCCGCACCAGGTTTCCCGCGTGGATTTTGCCGATCCGCCCGGCGCCAAAGAGTGCGACTTGCATCATGTTGATTCTCTCGGGCCGTGACCTGTGGTCAGCGTTCCGGCCTGGGCGCGCGCAGCATCCACTCGTGCTCGGGATCATTGCGGAAGACCCAGGCGCGACGCGGTCCGGCCATCACATTCAGATAGTAGAGATCATAGCCGTGAGCGGCAGCCACGGGATGGTATCCGCGGGGCACCAACACCAGGTCGCCGTCGTGCACGCACATCGTCTCATCGAGATCACGATCATCCGTGTAGACGCGCTGGAACGCGAAGCCCTGGGAAGGATTGATTCGATGGTAATAGGTTTCCTCGAGGGCGGTTTCCCCTCCCAGGGTCGCGGTGTCGTGCTTGTGCGGTGGATAGCTCGACCAGTGACCGCCCGGTGTGATGACCTCGACCACGATAAGACTGTCCGCAGTTTGGTTTTCAGGAAGAATGTTGCGGACATAACGGGTATTGGTGCCCTTGCCCCGCACTGCCGTGGGCATGTTGCCCGCGTCGATTGCGCGCGGCGTGCGGCCCGGCTGCCCCGGCGCGGAGCACACCGCCAGCTCGACCTCGCTCCGGGCAGTCGCGGTGAACCGCATGCCGGCCGGCACATACACCGCACCGGGCGACGCGTCATCAAACACGCTCGCGCGAGCGCCGATCCGCTCGAAGCGATGGCCCCCGACAGCGATGTCGGCAGTGCCCGTCAGCACGACGACACAGGTTTCGCGGCCGGTTTCTCCACCGCTGGCGGCTTGCCCGGCGGAAAGGCGATTCACCCGAAATCCCACATGCTGCCAGCCCGCGTCCTGCGGAGTGATTTCCAGAACACACCCATCGGCATCGGGTGCATGGGAATGTCGAATAAGATTGGTCATCGCTACTCCACCACCCTCAATCCCGCCGCGGCCGCCTCGCGCCGCAAAGTCGTCAGCCCGAGCTCCCCGTAGCGCCGCGGGTCGGCGATGGCCGGATCCTGCTCCGCCTCGACGATGATCCATCCGGAATAGCCGATCGCGGCGAGCGCCCGCACCACCTCCTTGAAGTCGATGTCGCCGTCGCCGGGCACGGTGAACATGCCATGCAGTACGCCGCTCAGGAAGCTTGCTCCCTCTGCCTTCATCTTGCGAAAGATCTCGCCGCGAATGTCCTTGCAGTGCACGTGCATCACGCGTTGCGGATGGGTTCGGATCAGCCAAACAGCATCCACCCCACCCAGTGCGGCATGCCCGGTGTCGATAGTCATCCCCACCGATGGTCCGGTGGCTTCTAGAAACCGTTCGATATCCTCGCCCGACTCGACAACCGTGCCCAGATGATGGTGATACGCGAGGCGCATACCCGCCGCGGCTACGTAGTCGGCAACCTCCGTCAGTTTCTCACCGAAGTGCGCCCAGCCTGCGCGATCAAGCCGCGGGGAAGCCGACAGCGCGCGGCTCCGATCGCCGTGTATCGCATTGCTGGTCTCGGCGAGGATGAACACCGTGCAACCCAGAGCCTGCAGAAGGCCAAGGTGTGCTTGCAGGGCCACGATCTCTTCGCGGGCTGAACGGGTCAGCAGGCTGGCGCTGTACCACCCTCCGACCAGCACCAGTTGGAAGCGGGCGAGCAGGGTGGCCAGTGTCGCTGCATCGCGGGGAAATCTTCGGCCGAGTTCGATGCCGGCGAAGCCGATATCGCGGGACTCGGCGAGTACCTGCTCGAGCGAAGTGTCGGCGCCGAGTTCGGGCATGTCGTCGTTTATCCACGCGATGGGGCTGACGCCGAAGCGAACACTCACGCTGACTCTTCCTTAAGTCCGTTTCTTGAGTCGATCGAGGTACATCGCTCTTGCGGCCGCCACCTCGGGACGCACAGAGACTTCAGGTATTGCGACGTCCCACCATGCCCCGCCCGCCTCGGTCACCGCCAGCGGATCGGTTTGAATGACGATGACGTGGGTCCGAGCGGAGATCTTAGCTCGGCCCAGCGCCTGCTCGAGGTCCGCGATGGTAGCGACATGTTCCGCGATCGCTCCGAGACTCGCAGCATGAGCGGCGAAATCAATCTCGGGGAGAATTTCGTGGCGTGAGTCCGCCCACATCGTATTGAAGGCCGCACCACCCGCCGCCTTCTGCAGACGGTTGATGCAGGCGAAACCGCGATTGTCGAGTACCGTCACGATCAGCTTCTGCGCCATCATCACGGAAGTCGCGAGTTCTGAATTCAACATCAGGTAACTGCCGTCGCCGAGCAGCACGTGGACGTCGCGGTGCGGCTCCGCCAGCTTCACTCCCAGTCCGCCGGCAATCTCGTAACCCATGCAGGAGTAGCCGTATTCGACATGGTAGTCACCGGCTTGCCGGCAGCGCCACAGCTTGTGCAACTCGCCGGGCAGACCGCCGGCGGCGCAAACCACTACGGAATCCTCACCGGCCCGTCGCCACACGGCACCGATGACCTGCGCGTCTGACGGCAGAGATTGTTCAGATGGAGCGGTGGCCTTCTCCCAGGCAGCGTTCCACTCTGCGACCGCCGCGGCCATGGTTCGAGTGCCGCGCGGCGCCCGCCAGCCGGAGAGGCGCTCGTGCACTCGCCGCAGTACCGCACCGGCATCCCCAACCAGCGGAATTGCGCCATGTTTTGCAGCATCGTAAGGCGCGACGTTGACCTGCACGAGCCGCCGACCCGGAGCGCGAAACAAAGCGCGCGATCCGGTGGTGAAATCCTGGAGCCGGGTACCGAGGCCCACCACCAGATCCGACGCGGCGGCGGCGGCGTTGGCCGCACTCGATCCCGTCACGCCGATGCTGCCGAGGTTGCACGGGTGGTCCCACCTGAGCGCACCCTTGCCTCCTTGAGTTTCAGCGACCGGAATGTCGGTGGCCTCGGCGAATGCGGCGAGCGCCGCCTCGGCTCCACTGTAGAGAACACCGCCCCCGCAGACCAGCAAGGGCGACTGCGCGCCCTGCAACAGTCGGACCAGTTCGTCCTCCTCCCGGGGGTCAGCGGGCTGCGCTCGAACTGTCCATACATGCCTGTCGAAAAACGTTTGCGGGAAATCGAAAGCCTCCGCCTGTACGTCCTGACAAAAAGCCAGGGTCACTGGCCCACAGGAGGCGGGGTCGAGCAGTGTCGCCATAGCCCGGGGCAGCGCATCGAGGATCTGCTCGGGCCGCGTGATTCGATCGAAATAGCGGGACACCGGCCGGAAGCAGTCGTTGGCAGAGACCGTGCCATCCGCAAAATCCTCTATCTGCTGCAGTACCGGATCGGGCGCGCGGCCGGCAAAAACATCGCCTGGCAGAAACAGCACCGGCAGGCGGTTCACGTGAGCCAGAGCTGCCGCAGTGACCATGTTGGTTGCGCCGGGACCGATGGAACTGGTGCAAATCATGGCGCGTTGCCGCCGCATCTGTTTCGCGTAGGCGATGGCGGCGTGGGCCATGCCCTGTTCACTATGCGCGCGATACGTGGGGAGCACGTCGCGCGCGGCGTGCAGGGCTTCGCCGAGTCCCGCCACGTTGCCGTGGCCGAAGATCGCCCACACCCCCGCGAAATAGCGGATCTCGCCCGCCGGACGCGCCACGTACTGGTTCGCGAGATAGCGGACAGCAGCCTGGGCCGCCGTCTGTCTTACCGTGCTCACGCCGCTGCCGCCGTGCGCGCGCGTCGCCACGCGCTGACGAGCGCGGTCAGTTTCTCAGCCATGGCGTTCACGGCTGCATCGTCGGTCAGCTCTCCACAAAACCACCCACGCGCGACCGCATCGAAGATGGTGCGCCCGACGGCAAACCCCTTCACGATTTTGAACGGGGCCGCGGCAACGAACGAGCCGACCAGTTCGCCCTGCGGCGCCGACAAACCCAGCAACACCACGCCTCGGCAGAGCGGATCGCCTCGAGTGATGGCCCCCTCGATGTTCTCCCAGATCGCCGCACTCGCGCTCGGCTCGAGTTTCCACCAGTCCGGGCGCACCCCGATCTGGTAGATCCGCGAGATCGCGCGCGCGACGGTGCGCGCATCGACTGCCATGCCGCGGGGAACGATGATTTCAACCAGCAACTCATGCCGGGTCTTGCGGCAGGCATCGAAGAGGCGCAACAACTGCCGTTCCTGTCTGTCGCGCAAATCGGCCTCATCATCAGGATGGTATAAGACCAGACACTTCACGACGTGATTCAGAGGCCAGGTCGTCAATTCGGTGGCAACGTCCGCCGAGCTCTCGAATTCCAGCGGACGCGAACCCGGAAGTTCGATGGGGCGGCCTACCCAATAGCGGCCATCGGCTGCCTCGGCCAGCGCCTTGAATCCATAACGTCCGTCGAGCAGCACGCCGAATCGAGCGTCGCCTTGCGCTACTACCTCGACGGCGCGCAGCCCCAGCATCTTGAACCTGGAGATACGCTCCCGGTCGACGCCGGTCTCTGCGGCGAGATCCTCGAACTGGCGACGATGATCGATTGCCAGGACGGTCAAGTCCTGGCAGGCGCGTGAGCGCGTCGTGGCCCAATGCAGATGCTCGAGCTCCGCATCCTCGCGCAAGCGAAATTTGTGGGTGCCCGCCGCGAGAAACAGCTCCAGTTCCGGCCACGTTGGCATTGCAGGCGCGCAACCATGCCGCGAAACCACGATTGCCCCGCACGCGTTGCCGAGACGACAGCATTGCTCGATCGGCTCGTCTCGCAGCCAGCCTCGCAAAAAGCCCCCCATGAAGGCATCGCCCGCGCCGAGAACGTTGTACACCTCGACCTGAAAGCCGGCTGCGACGACACCTTGTTCGATGTTATCGGGCACGCAGCCTGGAAACACCACGCAGCCCTGCGCGCCTCGCTTGCAGACAATGGTTGCGGAAGTCCGGACACGTATGTTCTTCAGGGCGGCAAGGGTGTCCTCAACGCCGCCCAAAATGCGGATTTCCTCTTCTGTACCTACGACCAGATCGCAAAGCGGCAACACATTCTGCAGACGCTGTGTGACCGCTTCGTGCGCCACGAAGCGGTTTTCGCCGAGGTCTTTGGCGGCTAGCCCCCACAGTACGGGCCGGTAATCAATATCAAACACGACCCTGCCGCCGGCAGCCTTCACGCGCCGCGCCGCGCCCACACTTGCCGCAAAAACGCCGGGCGTGGACAAGTGAGTGCCGTTGATGAGCACCGCACGGGCCGATGCCAGCCAGCTGTCGTCGAGATCCTGCTCGCATAGCGCCATGTCGGCACAGTTTTCCCGGTAGAAAATGAGCGGAAAGGTCTCACGATCGCGGATTCCCAGAATGACCAGGGCAGTCAGCCGCTCAGAATCGGCAAGAACTCCGCGAACGTCGACGCCCTCGCGCACGAGTTGCTCACGGATGAAGCGTCCCATGTGATCGGCGCCGACGCGCGTCAACAGACCGGTATTCAGGCCGAGTCTGGCGGCGGCCACAGCCGTATTCGTCGGGCTCCCGCCGAGGTATTTCGCGAACGAGCCCATATCTTCCAGCCTGCCGCCGATCTGCTCTCCGTACAGATCGACGCTCGATCGTCCGACCGCGATCAGGTCCAGAACTGTGTCTGTTTCAGGCACGCTGTCACTCACTTGTGGTCCGCAAATGTGCGATCCGCGCGGCGTGAGCGGGTCCGGCGCGGCGAGTATCGCATGACCTGCTCTACGCGTGCTCTAAGCGCGAGCAGGTCCGCGCCGTGCCGCTTCGATGGCGGCGATGTCGATCTTTTTCATTTTCATCATCGCCTCGAACGCGCGCTTGGCGGCCGCACGGTCGGGATCGGTCGTTGCGTCGAGCAGCGTCCGCGGGGTGATCTGCCAGGACAAGCCCCACCTGTCCTTGCACCATCCGCAGGCGCTCTCGGTGCCGCCGTTGCTGATGATCGCGTTCCAGTAGCGGTCCGTCTCGGCCTGGTTGTCGGTGACGATCTGAAATGAGAAGGCTTCAGAGTGCTTGAACACCGGCCCGCCATTGAGGCCGAGGCAGGGCACTCCAAGTACCGTAAACTCGACTGTGAGCACCTGTCCCTGTTTGCCGCCCGGGTAGTCGTTCGGTGCGTGGTGGACCGCTGTCACGGTGCTGTCCGGGAAGGTCTGAGCGTAGAACCTGGCGGCATCCTCTGCTGTGCCGTCATACCAAAGACAAATCACGTTCCTGGCCATCGTCTGTCTCCGTTCGTTCGTCAGGCAGGGGTCGAGGGTTCGAGTCCCTCCCTTTCCACGAATAATTTCTACCATGTTCGGCCGGCGGGGACCATTCACGAAACCCTGGCTGCCCGATCTGATCCCAGTCGGCGTGCGATCTCGGCGACGGTGACACCGCGTCGGATGACGATGCAAGCCTACTTCGCGTTACGTCGCGAGTTGATCCGCTATGCGGCTCTCGAAGTGATGCCATTCGCAATGGGCACGGGGATCAGCTCTGTGAGCGGTCCCTCGTCGGCCACATCGTTGGCGACGTAAAGTCCACCGTGTGACGCAAGAAAGCCAGAACCGCGTCGTCTCAGCCGCAGAACCTCCGGAGGATCCGGAACAGTCTTTCTGATTGGTGTCTCTGGAGCTGCGCCGTTGCACGCGTTGAGATCCTCGTGCTTCGCGAGCACAACGCCGCACGAGCAGCAACCCAACGGAATACTCGGGCCAACGGCGTTAATCGGCCCTTCAACGGTAACGAACGTGTGGCGTGTCACAGATTGATGCGGGGGGTTACCCGATAGCCGCCGGTACGTCTGCCACCGAACAGAGCCGCCTTGCTGCCAGGGAGATACATGGCAATTCAACCAATTCGCTCGGGAATAAGTGCTGCCCGATCCTTCCGGGGAGACCAGGTGTTCAATGACTGAAGCACGCGCGGGGCATGGCCAAAAACTCCTCCGCAAGGGGATAGCTCAATGAATCGCCATGCGTCGATGAATCACGTCTACCGTCTGATCTGGAGCACGGTACGCAATGTCTGGATCCCAGTGGCAGAAAACACACGCGGGCGGGGCAAGCGAGCCTCACGCAAGCTGCTCGCGGCGACGCTGTCACTGGGGGCAGCCTATGCGCACGCGGGTGGACCTTCCGGCGGACAGATTACCGCCGGTTCAGGCAACATCGCTCAGTCCGGCGCCATTACTACCATTACGCAGGGGAGCCCAAAGCTCTCGCTGACCTGGACAAGCTTCAACATCGCACCGCAAGAGACCGTGGACTTCATCCAGCCATCGGCCAGTGCGATTGCGGTTAACCGCATCTTCGACACCAATGGCACGCAGATCCTTGGGCACTTGAACGCCAACGGTCAGGTGTTTCTGATCAATCCGAACGGCATCCTGTTTGGGCCCGGCGCGCAGGTCAACGTCGGTGGCGTGGTGGCCGCAACGCTGAATCTGAATGCCCCCGGCTCCGATGCCGATGCCAAGTTATTCAGCGGCGACAGTACTGCGAGCGTCGTCAACGAGGGCACGATCAACACTGACCCGGGCGGCTATGTGGTGCTGCTCGGTAGTCATGTCAGCAACCAGGGTGCAATCACCGCCCAGCTCGGCACCGTCGCTCTGGCAGCCGGCAGCGCCGCAACGCTCACGTTCAGCGACAACAGTCTTGTGCGTTTGCAGGTGGATCAGAGCGTCTGGCAAAGTCTTGCTGAAAACGGCGGCCTGATCCGGGCTGACGGCGGACAGGTCATCATGACAGCCGGCGCCAAAGATGCGCTGGTCGCCAGCGTGGTCAACAACACGGGCGTGATCGAAGCGCGCACCGTGGAAAATCATGACGGCACCATCACCTTGCTGGGCGGCATGACGGCAGGCACCGTCAATGTCGGCGGCGCTCTCGATGCCTCTGCGCCGAACGGCGGCAACGGCGGCTTCATCGATACCTCTGCGACGCACGTCGAAGTGGCCGCGGGCGCCAAAGTCACGACCGCCGCGGTAATGGGGCGGTACGGGAGCTGGCTTATCGATCCGCAGGACTTCACCATCGCAGCCAGCGGCGGGGATATGACGGGGGCGGCGCTGTCGACCGAACTCGGCACGACCCCCGTGGTGGTGGAAAGCAGCGCCGGGCTTACGGCGGGACCGGGGAATGTGAATGTGAACGATGCAGTCGCGTGGAATGCGAACACCGCCTTGACGCTCACTGCCTCCAACAACGTCAATATCAACGCCAACATCACAGCTACCGGCAACACCGCCGGCCTCATCATCAATCCTAATACCGCGAACGGTGCCGCAACGGCGAGCGGGACCGGAATCTACATTCTGCACAGCGGCGTGTCGATCACGTTGCCCGGAACGACGCCGAGCCTGTCTATCGCGGGCACGAACTACACCGTGATCAACACCCTCGGCTTGTCCGGCAGCGTGACCGGTACGGACTTGCAGGGAATCAACGTGCTCCTGTCCGGGGATTACGTGTTAGGCAGCAACATCAATGCTGCCGCGACTGCCGGCTGGCAGGCAGGCGCAGGCTTCACGCCAATCGGTACGCTCGGGACGCCCTTTACCGGAATCTTTGACGGGTTGGGTCACACGATCAGCAATCTCACGATCAGTCTGACGACGCCCAATGTTGGTCTGTTCGGTGCCACCGGCAGCGGTGCCACCATCCGCAACGTGGGCCTGGTTGGTGACAGTGTGACCGGTGGGGCGGGGACCGGCGGATTGGTCGGAAACAATGGGGCCGGCGTTGCCATCAGCGGCAGCTATACCACGGGTCCCGTGAACGGCGCTGCCGGGACCGGCGGCCTCGTCGGATCCAACACAACCGGCGCAATCAGCGACAGCTACTCGACGGGGAGCGTCAGCGGGGCTGCCGGCGCTGGCGGCTTGGTCGGGAGCAACACAAGCGGCGCAATCAGCGACAGCTACTCGACGGGGAGCGTCAGCGGCGCTGCTGGCACCGGCGGCTTGATCGGCAGCAGCACATCAGGAGCGATCACCGACAGCTACGCCACGGGCAGCATAAACGGCGCTGCCGGCACCGGCGGGCTGATTGGAAGCAGCACATCAGGGCCGATCAGCAACAGCTACGCCACGGGCAACGTGAACGGGGGTACCGGCGCGGGTGTCGGCGGTCTGATCGGGAGCAACACTTCAGGCACCGTAACCAATTCCTATGCTGCCGGGGGCGTCAGCGGAACCGGCGCTAGCGTCGGCGCGCTGCTCGGGAGTAGTGGCGTAGGCGTGGTTACCGATAGCTACTGGGACAAAACGACGTCGCTTGTGCAAATTTCAGCTGGCGGTGGCGTTGGCATGACCACCGCCCAGATGATGACGCAAGCCAATTTTGTTTCGGCGACCGCAGCCAACTACCCGGACAACCCGGCGTGGGACTTCGTCAACACGTGGGTGATGTATGACGGACTCACCTTTCCTCTTCTGAGCGGTTTCATGACCCCGCTGACGGTGACAGCGAACAACATCATCAGGACGTACGGTCAGGCCACCCCGGCATTTGGCGTGAGCTATTCGGTCACGCCCAGCGCTAACCTGCTCGGCACAGTGAGCTACAGCGGCACTGCACAAACCGCGACCAATGTCGGCAGCTACGTCATCGCACCAGGTGGGCTGTACTCCAACCAGGGCGGATACATCATTAGCTACGCTAACGGCACGCTGACGATTGACCCGCTGGCGCTGACCGGCACGATCGCGACCGGTTCTTCGGTCTATGGCTCGGCGCTTAATCCCGGGGCCGTGACCTTCACCAATCTGGTCGGATCTGACCAGCTGAGCGCCACGGTGGTGGTAAACACCGCTGGCAACACCAGCACCAGCGGGCATCTCAACGCTGGCAGCTACACGGGCATCGAGAGCGTCAGCGGCCTCACGGGGGCTGATGCCGGTGATTACACCTTTGCCGGTGTCACGGGCAACTACACGGTCGGGCAGCTGGCGCTGAGCGGCACGATTGCGACCGGCTCTTCAGTCTACGGCGCCGCACTCGCTCCTGGAGCGGCGACGCTCAGTGGAGTGCTCAGCGGCGATCTCGTCAGCGCCGGTACCGTGGCGGTGAACACCACCGGCCACACCAGCACCAGCGGGCATCTTAACGCTGGCAGCTACACGGGCATCGAGAGCGTCAGCGGCCTCACGGGGGCCGATGCCGGTGATTACACCTTCGCCGGTGTCACGGGCAACTACACGGTCGGGCAGCTGGCGCTGAGCGGTACGATCGCGACCGGTTCTTCGATCTACGGCGCCGCACTCGCTCCTGGAGCGGCGACGCTCAGTGGAGTGCTCAGCGGGGATCTCGTCAGCGCCGGTACGGTGGCGGTGAATACCACCGGTCACACCAGCACCAGCGGGCATCTCAACGCTGGCAGCTACACGGGCATCGAGAGCGTCAGCGGCCTCACGGGGGCCGATGCCGGTGATTACACCTTTGCCGGTGTGACGGGCAACTACACGGTCGGGCAGCTGGCGCTGAGCGGTACGATTGCGACCGGCTCTTCAGTCTACGGCGCCGCACTCGCTCCTGGAGCGGCGACGCTCAGTGGAGTGCTCAGCGGGGATCTCGTCAGCGCCGGTACGGTGGCGGTGAACACCACCGGTCACACCAGCACCAGCGGGCATCTTAACGCCGGCAGCTACACCGGCATCGAGAGCGTCAGCGGCCTCACGGGGGCCGATGCCGGTGATTACACCTTTGCCGGTGTGACGGGCAACTACACGGTCGGGCAGCTGGCGCTGAGCGGTACGATCGCGACCGGCTCTTCAGTCTACGGCGCCGCACTCGCTCCTGGAGCGGCGACGCTCAGTGGAGTGCTCAGCGGGGATCTGGTCAGCGCCGGTACGGTGGCGGTGAATACCACCGGCCACACCAGCACCAGCGGGCATCTCAACGCTGGCAGCTACACGGGCATCGAGAGCGTCAGCGGCCTCACGGGGGCCGATGCCGGTGATTACACCTTCGCCGGTGTCACGGGCAACTACACGGTCGGGCAGCTGGCGCTGAGCGGTACGATCGCGACCGGTTCTTCGATCTACGGCGCCGCACTCGCTCCTGGAGCGGCGACGCTCAGTGGAGTGCTCAGCGGGGATCTCGTCAGCGCCGGTACGGTGGCGGTGAATACCACCGGTCACACCAGCACCAGCGGGCATCTCAACGCTGGCACCTACACGGGCATCGAGAGCGTCAGCGGCCTCACGGGGGCCGATGCCGGTGATTACACCTTTGCCGGTGTCACGGGCAACTACACGGTCGGGCAGCTGGCGCTGAGCGGCACGATTGCGACCGGCTCTTCAGTCTACGGCGCCGCACTCGCTCCTGGAGCGGCGACGCTCAGTGGAGTGCTCAGCGGGGATCTGGTCAGCGCCGGTACGGTGGCGGTGAACACCACCGGTCACACCAGCACCAGCGGGCATCTTAACGCCGGCAGCTACACGGGCATCGAGAGCGTCAGCGGCCTCACGGGGGCCGATGCCGGTGATTACACCTTTGCCGGTGTGACGGGCAACTACACGGTCGGGCAGCTGGCGCTGAGCGGTACGATTGCGACCGGCTCTTCAGTCTACGGCGCCGCACTCGCTCCTGGAGCGGCGACGCTCAGTGGAGTGCTCAGCGGGGATCTCGTCAGCGCCGGTACGGTGGCGGTGAACACCACCGGTCACACCAGCACCAGCGGGCATCTTAACGCCGGCAGCTACACCGGCATCGAGAGCGTCAGCGGCCTCACGGGGGCCGATGCCGGTGATTACACCTTTGCCGGTGTGACGGGCAACTACACGGTCGGGCAGCTGGCGCTGAGCGGTACGATCGCGACCGGCTCTTCAGTCTACGGCGCCGCACTCGCTCCTGGAGCGGCGACGCTCAGTGGAGTGCTCAGCGGGGATCTGGTCAGCGCCGGTACGGTGGCGGTGAATACCACCGGCCACACCAGCACCAGCGGGCATCTCAACGCTGGCAGCTACACGGGCATCGAGAGCGTCAGCGGCCTCACGGGGGCCGATGCCGGTGATTACACCTTCGCCGGTGTCACGGGCAACTACACGGTCGGGCAGCTGGCGCTGACAGTGACCAGTGAGTCGGCGGGCAACAAAGTCTATAACGGCAGCACGGCCGCCACCCTGACGGGCGGAACTCTGGTAGGCGTCTTCAGCGGCGACACCGTGACTTTGACCCAAGCGGGCAGCTTCGCATCGAAGACTGTCGGCACCGGCATTGCCGTTACGGCGAGCGATAGTCTCGGGGGTGTCAGCGCCGCCAACTACACGCTGACCGAGCCGCTGAGCCTGTTCGCGAACATCACGCCGGCGACGCTGACGTACACCGCGGCAGCGGCAACCTTCACTGCCGGACAGACCCCGTCAGGCCTATCCGGCACATTGAGCGGATTCGTGTTGGCCGACAACCAGGCCAATGCCACCGCTGGCGTCTTGGTTTGGACCACGACCGCGGCAGCCGGCAGTCCGCCCGGGCACTACGCCATAGACGGCGGCGGTCTCACGGCCACGAACTACGTGTTCGTCGAGGCACCTGGCGATGCCACTGCGCTGACATTGCAAAGCGGCAGTTCGCCGGTGATTCCGCCGGTGATTCCGCCGGTGATTCCGCCAGTAGTTCCGCCGGTGATCCCGCCGGTGATTCCGCCGTTATCGGGCCCCGATGCGGCGACGTTGGGTCAGGCCCAGACTGCGGCGGGCACGCTCGAGGCCGAGCTGCTCTCCTCGCAGACGAGCATCCAAGTGGCGGTCCTCAACCCGGACGTCGCCATGGCGCAAAGCTTGGAGTCCGATCACGGAGTCAACTGCGCGGACGTTCCCGGCAACGGCATCGTCATGGATAACAGAGCAGTTATCAACGCGATGGTCCCGTCTTTGCGGATCGTGTGCGGCGGGGTGAAGCTGCCGGACAACGTGGTCGACGTGAATGCACGCTAAGAGGTTGCGCACCAGAGAGCCGCTGATGCCGGCGCTGGCTACGCTTTTCCTGCCTCTGGTCGTTCACGCTGCCGAGCCGGTCGTACCTGGTGCAGGTTCGATCCTGCAACAGACGCAGCCGGTCATGCCGCCCGCGCCATCTGCCACCGGAACGGGACTCGCTATCGAACAGCCAGAGGGTGGCACACTGCCGCCGAGTGCGCCCTTTCTGGTCAAGGCCATTCAACTGTCGGGCAACGCCGCATTCGACACCCCGACCCTGCACGCCCTGATTGCAGAGGCGGAAGGCAAAAGCCTCACGCTGCCGCAATTGGGTCGAGTCGCCGCCCGAATCACCGATTACTACCACAGCCACGGCTACCCGCTGGGTCGCGCGATCATCCCGGCCCAGACCATTAAGGACGGCAGGGTGCGCATCGTAATCATCGAAGCGCGCTACGGTCAGATCGTTCTCGACAATCGCAGCCGCGTGGTCGATCCCCTGCTGCAGGCGACGCTTGCTCCGCTGCAAAGTGGGCAGGCAATCAGCGACGCTCCGCTCAATCACGCGCTGCTGCTGTTGTCCGATATCCCGGGCGTCGCCGTCGTCCCGACGTTGAAGCCGGGCGAGACGGTCGGCACCTCGGACTTGCAGGTGCAGACGGACCCCACAGCGGCGCTGACCGGCAACGCGGCGCTGGATAATGACGGTAACCGCTATACCGGCAGAGCACGACTGGGCGGTACGGTGAGCGCCATCGACCCTATGCAGCACGGCGACACGCTGAGCCTCTCGGGCCTGACTTCGGGCGACATGGACTACGGCAGCCTCAGTTATGACTCGCTGTTGAACGGCGAGGGCACCCGTCTGGGCGGAGCTTACTCGGCACTGCATTACATCCTGGGCGATACCCTCGCGCCGCTCGATGGCCACGGCAGCGCGGAGGTCGAGAGCCTCTGGGTCAAGCAGCCGTTCGTGCGCACGCCGACCATCAATCTCTACGGCCAGCTCCAATACGATCACAAGCAGCTCGACGATGCGATCGGCGCGAGTGATCTGCATACCGACCGCCATCTGGACAATGGAACGGCGAGCCTGGCCGGGGATGTGCGCGATGGGCTGCTCTCCGGCGGCGTCAATACCTGGAGCCTGGACTGGACCTCAGGACGCGTCGGCTTTGACGATGCGAGTGCGCAGCTCGCTGATGCGGCCACTACCAACACACGGGGCAGATTCTCGCTGTGGAATGTCAATTTGTCCCGCCTGCAACACGTGAGCGCAAGTGACGCGCTGTATGTTGCGATATCGGGCCAATGGAGCAACGCCAATCTGGATCCTGCGGAGAAGATGATTGCGGGCGGCGCCTACACGGTGCGCGCCTATGACATGGGTGCGCTGTCGGCCGATACTGGAATTCTTACGAGCGCCGAATGGCGCCACGATCTGGGCGTACTCTGGCACGGACGTATACAGGCTGTAGGCTTTGTCGACCGCGAGCACGTGACGATCAACCATACCGCTTGGGTAGCGGGACCCAACAGCGCAACCTTGAGTGGTGCGGGGGTCGGACTCAACTGGAGCTGGTCAGGTCAGTGGAACGCCAAAGCCTGCATTGCCGCGCCGCTGGGATCGACACCAACGCTGATAGGAACCAACAACTCGGCGCGCCTGTGGCTAGCGCTCAGCAAGGGATTCTAGAAGACTCCTATCTCTTTGGCGGATAATACCCGGACCCTAACGCCGGACGGTGTCGTGTCCATCATCGGAGCGATGACCACCGATGGGACGCCAGGCCCCGTCGCTCCACCGACGTCATCTCATGGGCACATCGCGTCCATGGTCATGCGTAGCGCCTCGAGCAGGTGCTATTCGGCTTGCAGTACGCTTTTCTCTATGTACGTTAGCGCACAGACGGTGGCGGCACGGAGAGTTACTCGATGAGGGGAGCGGCGTACGAGGGAGTTAATCCATATAAAATGGCACAAGCGTGCTGAGCTGATTTCGGCTCATCTCCGTGAGGTCGCTTACCAGCCGAGCGCGTAACGTGGCAACGTACACTTCGCCATCCAAGGAGAGTTACCGTGAAACTGAAAGCCCTGATGGCTATCGCTACTCTGATGACGTCTGCCGTTGTGGCAAGCGCCCCTTCTTTCGCCGCCACCAAGGCGCATATTGATGCGAGGTCTGTCAGGGCGCTCGCGCATTTCTTCGCGCTCAACCCAAAGAATAAGGAGCTGGCCGACAAGGCAGTCGGCATATTGGTCTTTGGGCGAGTGACGAAGGGCGGTGCCGGTGTCGCCGGTGAGTTTGGCGAGGGCGCCCTGCGAGTCACGGGTGCAACGGTCGCTTACTACAGTATAACGTCCGCCTCCGTCGGTCTTACGCTCGGCGTCGCCAGGCACAGCGAAGTCATCCTGTTCATGACGCAAGAGTCTTTGGACAAGTTCAGAAAGAGCGAGGATTGGTCCGTCGGCGCGGATACGTCCTTCGCCCTCGTGTCGAAGGGCGCTGGCGGTCAATATGACAGCGCAACGCTGAATAAGCCGATACTGGGCTTCATCTTCGGCGAAAAGGGTCTGATCGGGGACCTGTCCTTCGAAGGCTCGAAGATCACGAGGATCAAGACCTCAGATTAAGGATCGCGGGCTGGTGCGCGGTGTCGCGCACCTCTATGCCAGCTTCGATTCCGACTCGTTCGCGCGGACGTTCAACTAAGGAGAAGTAAGATGCTCTACACGATTGCAGTCATTCTGATTGTCCTTTGGCTTCTCGGTCTTGTCAGCTCCTACACCATGGGCGGATTCATTCACGTCCTCCTGGTGATCGCGCTCGTGGTGATCGTGATTCAAGTGATTCAAGGTCGACGCGGATAACGACTCTGTGCCCGTGGTGGGGATCCGGTTGTCGCAGTGACAGGGGCAGAGGAAATGAGCGCGATCAAGATCGCGGCGGTTGTGCTGATTGTGGCCGGCGTCCTGGGCTTGGCGTACGGCAGCTTTAGCTACACCAAGGAGACCCACCACGCCACAGTAGGACCGATCGACCTGTCGGTGAAGGACACAGAAACAATCAACGTCCCGGTTTGGGCCGGCGTAGGCCCGCTAGTGGTTGGCGGCGTGCTCCTGCTCCTGGGAAAGAGCAAGCGCTAGTTTCTGATGGTCCAGGAATCGATGGCACCTTCCTTGCGCGTGCGTCGCGTGGGCTGGCCAAGCGACAGAATCGCGGGCTGAGCGGGGGCGCGCATCATTCGTGCGGTGCGCCGATAGCGCTGATCAAATGGGCGAGGAGCGATATGAGCTACGTCGATAGCAATCTCTTGCCGGGAGAGCAGGTTACGTTTCGCACCCACCTTTCACTGATTATCTTCACGGTGCCGGTGGCTGTCGCTGTGCTTGCGCTGATTTTTTATTTGATCGGTCCGGGGACGCGGCTCATTGGCCACATCTTTTTACTTGGCGCGCTTGCGGTCGGGGCCGTGAAATACCTCGACTACACCACCTCGGAGTTCGCCGTCACGAACAAGCGGATCATCATCAAGGTCGGCTTTCTGAAGCGGCGGACGCTCGAAATGCAGGTACAAAAGGTCGAGACGGTAGCGGTGAGCCAGGGCATCGGTGCGCGGATTTTTGGCTATGGGGACATCGTTGTCACCGGAACCGGTGGAACCAAGGAAGCCTTTGGGCACGTCAGCGCACCGTTGAAACTGCGTCACGCGGTACAAGCCGCATCGGTTTGACATAAGCGTCGACCGGGTAGAACGGGCTTGTGTACGCAACCGCACAGATCGCCCACGGCCGCCCAGCTTATAGTCAGCACGTCGTCGGGCTGCATGGCCCCCTCTGCAGCGCCGGCTGACGCGAGCGAGACACTCGAAACAGTGAGGGATTTTGGTCGTGAAGGAACGGACCACCCATCCTGGCAAGTTCCCGCCACTCGGCCGACGACCAGGCCTGAACGTTGCGCCACCGCACAACGCTACCGCGAGCGGGATACGGATCCACGAAGAACCTCATAGGCGATCGCCAAGGCGGCGCGCGCGTGTTCGACCCAGCGACGCCGGCGCCTTTCCTTCAGCTTGCGCAGCCGCGTACCAGCGCCGTCAGAGGACCAATTAATGGTGTTTCGCTCGCACCCGAGTGAGCCGCATCGGTCATGTCCCAAGCATCGCCAACAAGTGAGGCTGCCATGAAAGAGCTGTTGCCGGTGATCTACGCTATGGCGGTGTTTCTGGTACTGCCACTCGGGGCACTTGGCATTGTGGTGCTTACCGTGAAGGTGTTCCGCCGATGACGAGGGTTCGAGTCGCTGCCTTTCCACCATAAATTCACTGAGTTACGTAGACACTCGCCATGCTCTCCGGCCTGCGGCAACGCTAGGACGGCGCAGCACGCCGCATCGGGCTCGAGACATTCGCCGACACGATTCGGCCCGCCGAGAGGCATCTCGCCCGCTCCAACCTTGTTCGCGCGTGTTTACCGTCAGGTATTCGATCGCTTCCGACATCGGCGTCCTGCCGTAGAGGGCGTCAGGAAAGGCCTGGCTCGAAGCGGCCGGCGCGCTCGCAATTGCGGCGCGGCTTGACGAGGGACATTGCAGAGGCGCCGAATGATCGCATGGACATTGACAGAGCCATGAAGAATCCGGCCAGTGTCTTTGACACACCGGAGGCATTGAGTGCATCGACGGAGCTAACTGCTGAGCAGAAGCTCGCGATCCTGTTGCAGTGGAAAGACCAGTTGCTGCAGCTACAGGCTGCAGACGACGAGGGCATGCGCAGACGCGAAGGGGCTGCGGGCATTACGACCGACGTTTTGGGGCATGTGTCCGGTGTTCTTTCTCGAATCGAGGCTGACTTGAAACGGACGTCTGAGTTCCGCTGAGCATCCCGGTCAGATGCGCTGCGGAAAGTCCTGGCCCATCGCGGGGTTGTTCATTCGGCGGTGTGCTGTAAAGAGGCGTAGGCTACAAGGCATGAACCAAAACCAAGGGGGAGGAAAATGAGACCTTTAATTCTTCTTCTTACCCTCCTGCCTTTTGCAGTGTTCGCCCAAGAGGTACAGATCGATTTCACCGGCCTTACGCAAGCCGATCAGCTGTACACGGTGCAGTTTGATGTCAATACCGCCAGCGGGGATCAGTTCATCGCGGATAACCGCGGATGTCTCGAAAACGCGGTGGCCTCTGGTCTCGCCGTGTCGAATCTCAGCATTAACGGCAAATTCCACCCTGCTGCGACCGCCAGCCTGGGACTCATATCGCTTAGTTCAGCTTGCACAGATAACGCCTATGACAACGTGATCGTCATCGGCAAAACCCTTCCCTTCCCCTTCAACATGGATTTTGCTTCCAGCGTCATTCCCCCGAGCACCTCTATCGCGCAGATCCTGCTCGAGACCTACAATCGGCTCGACCCGAGTGGCTTTGGTGACGGGAGAGTGCAGGGCGTGCCAGCCGATGTCACGCAGATGAGCGCAACGATCGTGCCAGAACCGGGAATCTTGGCGCTTTTGCTATTGGGGACTGGCTTCATCGCCTTCGCTAAACGCCGCTCGACTTCGCAGATCGGCACCGCTACCTGAGAAAGGGCCGCCACTCGGCGGCGGCCCTCTCAAGGACGCAAAACCCCGTGCGCGGCTAGAAGAAGCCGTGCCAAGAGGGGAAGTCGAAGAAGTCGAACAGGTCGTTCAGTGCAGGGCTGTTCACCGGCGCATAGGAGCCCGCCGGCTGTACCGGGTTCGGGAAGTTATCCCGGCTGCGCTGCGTCACCGGCGGCAGGCGCCAGTTGCGCTCGATGAACTTGAGGATCGAGACATGGTCCGCGTACTGATGGGAGATATACCCGGAAGCGCGCAAGGGCAGGTACTGCGGATTTGCCACGACGATCAGTGGGATGCGCGTGCCGTCGCCGAAAAAGTCGAGCGGCTGCACATAGCCTGAGTCGTAGTAACCACCCCCCTCGTCCTCGGTGATGAGGATGACGGTGTCCTTGGTGTACCTCGGCGAGGCCTCGACCTGGTCGACGATGTTCTTCACGAAGCCCTCGAACAGGTCCAGCTTCGAGGAGGACGGATGGCCGTCCACGTAGCCGCTGGGCTTGACGAAGGAAACCGCGGGCAGCGTACCGTTGGTGATATCCGCATACAGGTTCGCCGTATCCTGGATATGCGCCGCGACCTGCGCCGGGTTCGACATGATGGAGGTGTCGTACTGGAACGGGTTGCAGATGTTGCAGTACTCGTCCGCGTTCGGGCCATTGGTGCCGTAGTTCAGCTGATAGGGGTCATTGACGTAATTGTTCCACTGGTCGCCGTAATATTTCCACGAGACATTGGCGTTGTTGAGGTCGTCGCCGATGCTGGGCGTGGAGGAGGGCGGCACGGTGAACGGCGTGTTGGATGGGTTTTGGTCCGTGTAAGCGTTGTTGCCGTTGCTGAACCAGCCCGGGTTGTAGTTGTTCAGCAGATAGTAGTGACCGGGCTCGCAGCGCGGATTGATGTCGAGCTTGGCGAGATAGGCGACGATCGGTCCTACGCCGGGCTGGTTGGGATCGGAGCAGTTGCTGTAAGAGCCACCGCCGTAGATGATCGGTAACCCGTTAGACTGAGTTTTGTCCCACTCACTCATCGGGTATCCGGAATTGTAGTCCTCGCCGTAGCCGTCCTGCTTGTACCAGTTGTTGGTGCCCTGAGCGGGGTTCGGATTCTCGATCTGGTCGATCGTTCCCGGTCCGCCGTAGCCGGCGGGATTGGTGGTAACAGCGACGTTATGCGGCGGTATCTGCGGATTGCCATTGCCGTCGCTGAACCAGATCGCGTCGGCGTGACCCAACATGATGTGGTTGGCGCCGGTGCCGCCGTTGACGGACTGATGGAAGTTGTCGCTCATGGCGTAGGTATCCGCCAGGCTCCTGAAGTAGGGTACATCGCCTTGCTGGACGTTGTAGAAACCTAACGCACTGGAGCCTTCGCCCGTGGTGGTCGGGACCGAGTCATACAGTGCGTACTCGTTGGCGGTCCACTGTGCGGCCGTCGGCGGGTTGGTGGCGGAATACCCGGTGGGATACTGAAAGTACTCGCTGAAGGAGGGGCCGTAGTAGCTCTGGGCGTACTTGCCCTGAGTCAGGCCATTGGTGCCGGCGCCGACGGTGACCTCCACCCAGGAGAACAGCTTGCCATCGCAGCCTGAAGGGTTGTCCCACGAGGCATGCTCGAGATTGCAGTTGAGCTGTTGCCACATCTGGTAGAAGCGGTGCACCGGGCTTGCGCTGTAGTCCGTGTACACGAGGCTGTAGCCGGGCGTGGCCGAATGGGTGCCATTGGTCAGCTGAAACGGGCCGGCCGGCAGGTTGTCGAAATTGGCAATGCGCAAGTCCGGCGTGTAGCTGTACTGGCCCGTGCCGCCGGAAGCCAGTGACTCGTAATAGCTCAATCCATCGGCGTCGGAAGCGTTCGGCAGACCGTTCTCGCTCACCCTGGCGCAGGCCACAGGGTCGAGGTACTTGGTGCTGGTCTTACCATTCACGGTGGTGGTGCCGCAGGCAACCGTCGTATACGGCGCGCTCGGCGTGAAGTAGCCGTCCGCCCCGGAGGGGCCGCCCGCCTCTGGCGCGGGGAGCTGGTTGGCGGGGAATTCCTGCTTGGGCGGGCTCAGCAGGAAGCTGTCCTGGCTCCCCAGATCCGCAGCCGAGAGCTGTTGGGCCTTACGGAAGTTAGGTCCCGGGATGGCGTTCTTGTTGGCATCCAGCTGGATGATGCCCTCGCTCAGCAGGTTGTTGACCGTCTGGCCTGGCCTGGGTACGTAGGTGGCGAACACGTGGTCGAAGCTGCGGTTCTCACCGATGATCACGATGACGTGTTTGATCGGCGTCGCAGTGAAAGCGCTTCTGTCGCTGCCGCCGGGTGCGGGGACCGGGCCCGCAGCCAGGACCTGACCCACGGACATCTGCAGCACGGCCAGCGATGCTGCCCCCACGCGCAAGCCGTGCAGGCCATGAGACACAAACCCTTTGACCTTCATACAACCTCCCTTGATGTCGTAAGGCCATCTCGCACCAGACTGCGAAGCTGAGCGTAGAGAGGTTGTATTTCAGAAAATTGATCGTTATATGACCTGCGCCTTCAGCCGGGCTTGGGCAGCGGTGCGCACGGCGTCGCGTGTTGACTGAAGCGAGGGGATCAAGGCGCGGACTGCAGCGGTGCGGTAGCGGGGCGTAGCGCTGGCGCTACGCGCGGCGTGCTTGCGGGGTCAATGCGAACGGTACCCATCGTGCCGATTCCGCCCGAATTGCGTCACTTGGCGACCTGAATCCGCTCGCACACTCGTGCGCAAGGATCAGGAGGGCGGCGCTATGGTTTCCGACGATCTGCGGATCTGGCTGAATCACTTCGAATATCACGCCGAGCATCCCCGGCACGTTCCGTCGGGTTTTCCCGATCATCTAACCGATGAGGAGCAGCGGCTCATCGCCAGCTCGATTGCAACCTTTCAGCTGGGCGAGCAGTCGGAGGGAGCGACGCTGCTGCGGGCCGCACAGCGCTTCGCGCACACACACCAGTTACCCCCGTTGGTGCGCATCGTAGAGTTGTTCATTCGCGAGGAACAACGTCACGCGACGCTGCTGCGGCGGTTCATGGAGGATCACCGGATTGCGCTCAAGAGTGGTCATTGGAGCGATTGGATATTTCGCCGCGCACGGCGACTTGCAGGTCTCGAACTCTACCTGCATGTGCTCATCTGCGCCGAACTGATCGGCAAGGTCTACTACCGTGCGCTCGAAGCCGCCACCGGTTGCCAGCGCCTCAAGGTTCTTTGCCGGATTCTCGTTTGCGAGGAGCTCGCGCATGTCGGCTTCGAGTCCCAGCTGCTGCTGGCGCTGCGGGCGTCCCGGCTTGCCCCGGTGCGGGCGCTCATGCGGCTGGGGCACCGGATCTTTATCACTGTTGCTGCGGGGGCCGTATGGTTGACGCACCGCGCGGTGTTGCGTCGTGCCGGATACAACCTGCGAAGCTTCCTCGGTAGTTGCCTGGCCCAGCACGACTTCTATCTCGCGCCGCCGAGCGCCTCGAGGATTCGAGTCCCTCCCTTTCCGCCAATCTGAATCGGGGGGCGCGATCGATAGCCACCTGGGTCTAGCCTTGCAGCGGATTTTTCGGGTACAAATCCAACCGCCCGGAATCGCATCGAACTCGCCAGGCGGGGAGTGGCAATGTGGCGGCGCAAACCTCGGGGCGATGGATGAACCGGCTGGCCCGCGGCAGCGCGGGCCATGAAGTGTGGGCTGGGCTACGCACGATTCCACGACATCGCCACCCCAAGGCTTACGCGGCGGTGATCTTCTCCGGCAGCTACGAGGAGAGCGGCAGCTACGGCCGCTATCCTTGGGGTTCTTTATGCCTACTGGCTGGAGAAATCCCAGAGCGTGGTAGCTCCGATCATCGGACACAACGTGGGTGATGTACTCGAATACGCGCTCATGTTTCTCTGGGTCGCCTATCTGTGAGCGCGGTGCGGCCTCAAAAGCCGAGATCGCTCCGATAAACCTCAGGCGCATGACCGGCCGCTGAGGACCATCCTATGATAGCGGGCATCCTGCTTACAGGCGGCGTACCGCTCCGGCCATGGTTAACGGATGACATTACTCGCGACCCTGGGGATCGATCTGCCGATCATTCAAGCCCCGATGGCCGGGGTGTCTTCGCCGGCGATGGCTGCGGCGGTATCCAATGCCGGCGCGCTTGGCTCGATCGGCGTGGGCGCGACCGACGCCGCCGCGGCGCGCGCAATGATGGCGGCATTTCGCGAGCGCTGCGCGCGTCCCCTGAACGTCAATGTCTTCTGCCACCGGCCGGCTGAAGTCGAAAACGCGCGCGCCGCCGCGTGGCTCGAGCACCTGCGCCCGCACTTCGAGCGGTTCGGCGTGCCAGCGCCGCCCGGCCTGAAGGAGCCCTACCGCAGTTTTGTGACAGACGACGCGATGTTGGCAGCGCTGCTGGCGGACAAGCCGCGCATCGTCAGCTTTCACTTCGGACTGCCTCCCGCTGAGCGCGTGCAGGCACTGCGCGAAGCTGGCATCGTACTGCTCGCCTCCGCGACCAGCGTCGCGGAGGGTCGCGCGCTCGTGAATGCCGGTGTGCATGCAGTCGTAGCGCAGGGGTATGAGGCGGGTGGTCATCGTGGCGTATTCGATCCCGACGCCGACGATGACTGTCTCGGAACCATGGCGCTCACGCGTCTGCTGGTGCGCCAGCTCGACGTTCCGGTCATCGCGGCCGGCGGCATCATGGACGGCGCGGGCATCGCTGCGGCACTGCGCCTGGGCGCGGGTGCCGCGCAACTCGGTACGGCGTTCATCGCCTGCCCGGAATCGAATGCCGATGCGGGTTTCCGTGCGGCCCTGGCCAGCGATGCGGGCAACCACACCGTCATGACGCGTGCCATCTCCGGGCGGCCCGCACGCTGTCTGCGCAACCGGTTCACGGTGCTGGGCGCGAACGTTTCGCCGCAGCAGATTCCCGCGTATCCCGTTGCGTATGATGCAGGCAAGGCGCTGAATGCCGCCGCCAAGGCGGCGCACGAGGCCGGATACGGTGCACATTGGGCGGGGCAGGGCGCGCCGCTCGCGAGGACTCTTCCGGCCGCGGAGCTGGTGGCTGCCCTGGCGGCGGAGCTAAGAGAGGCCTGAGCGCCAGCAGCGGCGCAGATCTCGCGCTGACGAGCAGAGGATCAGGGCGTTCCTCGAGATGTTCTAACCCACGCCGGGTGTCGGTGGCTGCTCGAGCCGCTGTCGAAACAGTTTTTGCAGGCTGTTGGTCGACTGGTGCTGTCGGCACAGCACGAAGAGTTTGGCGGTGCGGCCGAGCCGTGCCCGCAGGGTGGTCGGCTCCCCGCAGATCTCACACTCACGCGGTGGCCCACGGCGCTCGAGCCACAGGTCGGTCTCGCGATCGAGTTGGTATTGCAGGTGATGAGCCAGTGCTTCTTCCGATGAGCTGTGGCCCGGACACGCGAGCGCGCAGTACCCGGTACGCCGGGTACCCTGGCGCTCGATCACGACCGTGAACCATTTGCCGGCGTCCGCACCGACTTCGCACTGGCGCGCGGTAAAGGTAAACATCGTGGCGCTCAAACGCCTGGCTCCGCGGTTCGCGGCCGCGCCGCCGCCTGCGCCGCGCGGGTGCGCTGCTCCTCGCGCACCTGTGCGAGCGTGAGTCCGGTGCCCAACGCAATGACACCGAGCACGGGATGCCGCGGATCGCCGGGCAGGCGCAGGGCGTGGACCTTTTCCCACGCCCGGATGCGCACCTCCGGCGGGTTGAGATCCGAGCGCTGTTCCGCCAGCTCCAACCGCCGCTGTTGGGCGCGTTCGTGCTCTTCGAGCGCCAGGCGCTCGGCATGAGTCCGGATGAGCTCGGTCGCAGGGCGCAGCACGGAATTCTTGGCTTCGTTCATGGGGACGACTCTTTAGGCAGGTGCCGTGGTGTCAGCTGGTTGGCGGCCGGGAAACAGGGTCATGCGGTTGCGGGTGAATGTCGAGCGCCACCGCCAGTCCGAGACGGCCGAGCAACGCCAGCGATCGCGCCGACAGCTCCAGCCGGAAGTCCTCGCGCGCGAACAGGCTCACGTGCAGCTCCGCAACGCCGCCTTCGGCGTCCAGTCGCTCGAGGAAACCTTGCGAGCGGCGCAGGTGCGCCAGGGTCTGCAGCAGGACACTCTCCACCGACACGCGCGAGGATGAGTGCTGCGGCTCCTCCATCAGGCGTCCCATCCAGTAGCTCTCGCGGTAGACGCCCCCGAGCGCCGCACCGCCCGGGTCGCGCCGCACATCGCCGACCTTCCAGGTGTGCTGCGGCTGGATACCGAGCGTCTGCGTGATCGCGGACGGATCGATGCTGGGGTGGCGCAGGCGCAGCGAAATGGTGAACTCGTATTCGCTCATGGAACCGCCCCAGGCCGGGGATGCCGCGCTGCGCCCCGGTCGCCGCGATGCGCGGCCGGATGCGTACAGGCGTCAGTAGCGGCGTGGACCGCGGTTGCCGCCGCCGCCCGAGCGCTCGCGATCCTGAGCCTCGCTGACCTTCAGGGAGCGACCGTCGAAGTCGGTGCCGTTCAGGGCCTGCATGGCGCGCGATGCGTCGGCATTGGACATCTCCACGAAGCCGAACCCGCGCGGCCGACCGGTGTCACGATCGGTGATGAGCGACACCTTTTCGACGGTACCGTGCTTGGAAAACAGGGCGTGCACGGCCTCATCGGTCGCGGTGAAGGGCAGATTGCCTACATAGAGTTTGGTCACTGACGAGTACTCACGAATAGATGAAAACACCGACAGGTGAGGCCTGCCTCCTGGCTCGTCAAGCTTACGAGGGTGAGAGACTGGTCGCAGCAGAGCGCGCTAGCGCATCGCGGCCAGGGCAGACAAGCCGAAAGTGTTACGAGCCTCGGACAGATTACCGCTTTTCCTGCAGTGCTGCTGCACTTTCCGGCCGGTACGCGACGTTCAGGTCGTGCGCCAATACGTCGCGGCCACTGCGTAGTTGAGACGCAACTGGCAAGGTTGCTTGCCGGCGAGATCCCGGGCGCGCCGGCCCGAGCACTCCAGCGCCCCTTCGGCGCGCTGCGTCGGGGCAGCCAGTGCCGCCTGCACCGCACTGGTGAGATCGAACTGTCCGTCACAGTCCGCATAAGGGCAGGGGAATTCAAAGTACGCCCTGGCCGGCGGGTGCAGCACGTGCGCCTCCGACGCGGGGGTGCTCGAGCCGGTACTCTCGAAGATCAACTCGAGGCGCAGTTGCTGGAGTGCGGGGAAAGCCACCCGCAGTGCAGGTGCGGCGGCACGCTCGCGGCGCAAGCGCTCGCGGCGCTCCTGGCGTGCGGCGGCCGGGCTGACCAGCGCGAGTTTCATGGTTCAGTGCCGGATGATGTTGGATTACCCGGAGCACCGGGCACTTCCGCCGCGGCCGGGGTCGTGGCTGCATTTTCCTCCGCAGGGTTCACGCGCGCTGACCGGCGTTGCTGCTTTTCCTGCTGGCGCGCCTTCCTGGCGAGCTCCTTCTGTTTACGCGCCTGATGGTAGTTCTTGGCCACATGCTCTCCGATGTCCTGAATCCATTTGACTGTACTCCGAATCCGGCGATCGCGGCGGGAAAGATGCGGCGATCAGCGCCGGCGCGCCCCGACAAGTTCTTGAAATTACAGGTTGCCTTAGGCGAGCTGCGCGCAAAAGTCGCGCAACGCCGCGCTCACCTCCTGCGGGCAGTCGACCGGCGTGAAATGACCGCCCGGCAGCAGCACGAGCGGCGCGTCCAGCAGAGCGGCGAGCGGGCGCGCCACCGTGTCGACAGCGAGGTAGCGGTCGTCCCGACCCCAAAGTACCAGGGCGGGTACGCGGCTCGCGCGCAGCGATTCACCGATATGCCGGGTTTGCTCCGGATCGAGGTCACGCGCGGCGCGAATCAACCGCTCACCGCCCTCGACCCCCGAGTACGCGCCGAGAAGCGCTCGCATCCGTTCCGATCTTCCCAGGCGCCGTTGCAGCACCGGACAAAGCCGGTGCGCGTCGGCGAGTGGCCAGCTGCGGATGCTCTCGACGGCGTCCATCGCCCATTCGTCCGCGTAGACGCCGTCGAGAACCGCCAGAGCGCGAACGCGCGCTGGCGCGGCGCTGACCATGAGCTGCGCCGCCGCCGATCCCACGTCATGGGCCACCAGGATCACGCGCTCGATCGCGAGCACATCGAGCAGCTCCCACATCCAGCGCGCCTGGCTCGCCATGTCGATGCGCAGCCCCGCCGCTGCGGTCGATGAGCCATAGCCGACCAGGTCGGGAGCGATGACGCGATAGCCGCCTTGCACGAGCGCGGGTGCCACCTGCTCCCACAGCCGACGCGTGGCCGGAAAGCCATGCAGCAGCAACAGTGGAATGCCCGAACCGGTGTCGTCCAGGCAAATTTCGACATCGGTCAGGCGGACATTCACAGACACGCCCGCGATCTCCAGCGGCGATTGCCATACCTATCGGCGCACCTCATCGGCGCGCGATCCACGCGAGGAGCGAGTTCATGGCATACCCGCCCTACGGGTCCGCGCCGCTGCGCCGCCGCGCTTTCAGCAGCACATCCACCGCCTCCGGCCGGTCATCCCAGTAGTCGAGCCGGATTCTGCCGTCCGGCAGCTCACTCACCGTCGCCGGGGCTGCACTGAACGTGCAGTACCAGCCGGACGGCAGCACCACCGCATTGCGCGGCCGTCCGAGACTGCGATCGAATACCAGCTCCTCGCCCTCCAGGCGGTAGCTCGCCGGCGCCGTGTACGTTTCCATGATTCGCAGCCGCAGCGTCTCGCCGCTCTTGAGCGCCGGGAACGGGATCACCACCACGCGCGCCGCGGTCGGCACCGGCTCGCCGACGTTGAGCTTCGCGGCGAGCAGCTCCGCTCCGCTCATCTGCTGCACTTGCAGCGGCTCGCCGGTGTCGAGAATGCTCGCGGCCGGATTGCTGGCCACGCTGCCGGTGCGCACCACGTTGGCATAACCGTTCACCCCGGGGCGGGTTTCGGTGTAATCGTGGTAGAGCGTGAACGCATGGGTCTCGGGAGGCTGCAGGAAGTAGACGATCTCCCGGTCCTCGTGGGCGCGCTCGGCGAGTCGCTCCTCCTCCGTCGGTCCTGCGAAAGGCGACTCCCAACTGCGCGCGCTGGTCGGCGGATGCGGCGCGGCCGCGCTGCCGCTGCGCGCATCGGGCGCCGCGCGCAGCACCAGCGGCGCTTCGCCGGCCCCGGCATGCAGGAAGCTGACGGCAATGCGCCCGTCGTCGCCGGTGAGGATCTGCGCCGGCACGCTCAATCCCACCACCTCGTAGCCCGGCGGCAGCACTACCTTGTTGCGCTTCACGCCGAGCGGCCGGTCGAAAACGATGATCTTGCCGTCCACGAAGTAACTCTTGGCGTCGCGATAGGTCTTGACGATGACCAGGCGCGCCTGACCGTGTGGCGGCACCGGCCGCGCCAGCGTGACGCGGATGTAACTCGTCGCCTCATCGGCATCGGGCATCAGCGGGTCCTGGCGTGCCACGGCCCCGCTCACCACCTCGAACCGCAGCGGTGTGCCGCGCATCGCGTCGTAGACATGCTCGTCGCTCGCGACACTGCCCTTGCGGATGGGGTTGTAGAAGAACCTCGCTCCCGCGGTCGTCGCCGTGACCTCGTAGCTGATCCTGAAGCTGGCCGAAGCCGGCTCCAGCAGCTCGTAGCGGGTGTATTCATCCGCCTCGGTCTGGGTCACCGCCGCAGGGAAGTACGGTCCGTCGGGGTTGTCCGCGGCAGGCTGCGCGCCCGGCGCCAAGCCCGAGGCCACGCAGCTACAGATCGCAAACGCCAACGCCTTCATTGCTGCCCCGTCAGGTCCGCCATTGCTGCTGTGCACCGGTGCGGCCGTGCCCGGCCGAGCTGATTGTGCGGTCGTCGTCGGGCGCGGGACAACTCGTGTAAGCTTTGCCTCACAAGACCTTCAGGATCGGCGGACGGCTTCACCCGCCAGCATGCGCTAACCTCACCGCCTGCGTGTTGTAAAAAAGGATGTTATGCCATGCGAAGTTGCATACGGATCGGCCGGGCGCTGTTGCTGCTCATGGGGCTCGCGACGATGATGTCGGCGTGCGTCGTCGAGCCGCGTGAGGGCTATTGGGATCATGATCACAACCGCTGGTATCACAACCACGGATGGGTGGTCTGCGGCGACCGCGACGAGCATTGCCACTGACGAACCTGCCCGATTCCGGGTACCACCGTGCCGCGGACGAGTGCGTCCGGCACGGTGGGCACCCGAGCGCAACGCAGCTGGGGTGCTTTGAGACGGGCAGGGTGTGCCTGGATGCTCGGCGCCGCCGTGGGCCTGTGCGCCTGCGCGCAGCAGCCGGTCGCCGCTATCGGCAGCGGTCGCTATGCATTGGTCGCGGTCTCACCATCCGGCGGTTACGCCGGAAGCCACGAGGAAGCAATCGAGAGGGCGAACGACTTCTGCGGCAGGTTCCACCAGCAGGCCGTCATCGACGGATTCAACGACCAGCCGCAGCTCGGTCCGCAGGGCGAGCACACCAGCAGCGTGGTGTTTATGTGCGCGGCGCCGCGGGCGCTGCGCTTCTAGTGCACGGGGCGTAAATGGCTTCTGATTGGCTCTGTCCCATGACGGTAAGCCGGCAGCGGGGACGTGCGCATGGCTAGCGTCAAGCTCAGCACCGGGCTGGCCGCAAGCGGCGCACCGCCCCTCAGCGCCAACCAGCAGCAGGACGACGCGCTGCAGCGCGCCTTGCTGGCGGCAATACTGGAATCTGCCGACGATGCCATCATCCACCAGACCCTCCAGGGCCAGATCCTCTCGTGGAGCGCCGGCGCAGAGCGCATCTTCGGCTATCGTGCGGAAGAGGCGCTCGGCCGGTCGATCACCCTCGTGATCCCGCCCGAGCTGCAGGCGCACGAGCAGCTGCTACTGGCTAAAGTGCAGCACGGCGAGCGGATCGATCATATCGAGACCATCCGTGTCGCGAAGGACGGCCGGCGCATGGAGGTTTCCCTGAGCGTCTCGCCGGTGCGCGATAGCGCCGGCAGCATCGTCGGCGCTCTGAAAGTGCTGCGCAATATCGACGCGGAGAAGGGCGTCGTGCGCCTGCGCGCGCAGCTCGGGGCCATCGTGGAATCCTCCGACGATGCCATCGTCGGCAAGACGCTCGAGGGCATCATCCAGTCGTGGAACGGCGGCGCGTCGCGCATCTTCGGCTACAGCGTCGCGGAAGCGGTAGGCAAGCCGATCCTGCTGATCGTGCCGCCGGAACTGCACGCGCAGGAGCAGCAGATCCTGCGTCGGCTGCGCAATGGCGAGCGCATCGAGCATTTCGACACCATCCGCCTTACCAAGGACGGCCGGCGCATCCCCATCTCGCTCAGCGTTTCACCGGTGCGCGATGCGCGCGGCGTGATCATCGGCGCCGCCAAGATCGCGCGCGATATCTCCAACCGCCAGCGGGCCGAGCAGGCCTTGCGTGAGAGCGAGGAGCGGTTGCGCCAGGCCGACCGACGCAAGGACGAGTTCCTGGCGCTGCTCGCTCACGAGCTGCGCAACCCGCTCGCGCCGATCCGCTACGCGCTGGCGACGGTGCGCAAGCTCGGGCACTCCTGCGAGCAGCAGCAGCATGCCGAAGAGGTCATCGAGCGCCAGGTGGCGCACATGAGCCGCCTGCTGGACGATCTGCTCGACGCATCGCGCATCACCCGCGGCATGCTCGGACTGCAGAAGGGGCGCACCGAGCTGACGACAGTGCTCGGCACCGCCATCGAGGCGGCGCGGCCCGTCCTGGACGCGAAGCGTCATGCTCTGGCGCTCGATCTGCCCAGCCAGGCGGTGCGCCTCGAGGCCGATGCGGTGCGCCTCGCTCAGGTGTTTTCCAACCTGCTGATCAACGCCGGCAAGTACACCGACCCTGGTGGTCGCATCACGCTGCGCGCCCGGCAGGAGAGCGAGGAACTGGTGGTGTCGGTGCGCGACAACGGTATCGGTATCGCGGCGGACATGATGCCGCGGCTGTTCACGCTGTTCTCGCAAGCACACGGCGCGCTGGCACGCTGCGAAGGCGGCCTCGGAGTGGGACTGGCGCTGGTGCGCGGCATCGTCACGCTGCACGGCGGCAGCGTCGAGGCCCATAGTGAGGGAGTCGGCCGTGGCAGCGAGTTCGTGGTGAGGCTGCCGCTCGGTACGCCGGCGGTGTCGGGGGGCGACGGCTCGCCACCGCTGGCGCCTGCGCTGCCGGGCGTGGGGCTGAAGGTGTTGATCGTCGATGACAACCAGGACGCCGCCAACACCTGCGCGGCATTCCTCGAGCTCTGCGGCCATCACGTGCAGACGGCGTATACGGGAGGCGAGGCACTCAAGCTCGCGGAGGTGTTTCATCCGCACGTGGTGCTGCTCGATATCGGCCTGCCGGACGTCAGCGGTTACGAGCTGGCGAATGACATGCAGCGCGTGCTCGCCGGCCGCAACGCCGTCCTGATCGCCGTCACCGGCTGGGGTCAGGAGGAGGACAAGCGTCGCGCCTTGGCCGCCGGCTTCGACTACCACCTGACGAAGCCCATTGAGGCAGAGGCAGTGGAATCGCTGTTGCGCTCACTCGGCAACGCGCTGTCTGCCGCGCCGGCGGGCCCGTCCTGATGAGCGCGTTGCCAGGCTGAATCTTCGCGGGCGCGCTGCGCCGGCCCGTTAGCCTGCGGCGAGAAACTTCGCCAGCGGCTCCCAGTAGTGCACGCGCCAGCCGTAGGCCAGGCTCTTGCCCTGGCCCTGGGGAAAGCCACGATGATCGAGCACCAGCCGGCAGCCGCTTCCTGCGGCAGCCAGCGAGAAGCGCACCACCGAGTAGTCGCCCGCCGGCCAGCTGCCCGCGCGCCACGCCTGTACCAGGTGCTGATCCGGAACCATATCGAGATTGCGCCCGGTGATGTAGCCGCCGAACAGCGTGAACGCACTGCCCGGCTCGCTGCCGATGGCCGTGGCCTGCGCGCCGGGAGCGGTGACCAGACTGAGGCCGTCGCTCAGGCGCGTCACGGCATCGAAGGCGCGGGCATCGGTCAGGGCCGCGTACAGCCGCTGGCAGCTGGCCGTGAAGCTCACTTCCTGGTGAATCGCCTCGGCCGAATGCGACAGGCCCTCGCTGTGCGCGGCGGCGGCAGATGCGGCGCCTGCCACCGTGGCACCGCCGGGAGCGGCGAGCAGGCCGGGCAGCAGGGCGAGTCCGCAGGCGAGCGTGCGGCGCGAAACGACGGTGGCAGGCATGAGGCGGTTCCTTGTGTGGCGGATGTTGCGGTGCATCGCCATTGCCAGTGGCGTCTCTTAAGTTTAACATTTATGTTTAATATTGTCTTGTTGGCAGGAGAATGCAGTTGTCAGGCACGGCTCGCAGGCACGAGGCGCGCGACGCGCGGCTCGATGCGATTTTCCAGGCGCTCGGCGACCGCACGCGGCGCTCGCTGCTGGCGCGCCTGGCGCGGCGGCCGGCCATGATTACCGAGTTGGCCGCACCGTTCGCCATGTCGCTGCCGGCGGTGTCGCGCCACATCCGCGTGCTGGAGGGCGCCGGGCTCGTTGCGCGCACCGTCGATGGGCGTGTGCACCGCTGCGCGCTGCAGGCCGCGCCGCTGCGCACGGCGGTGGGCTGGCTGCAGCACTACCGGCGCTTCTGGCAAGACAACCTGGAATCGCTGGCGCGTTATGCCGAGCGTCGCTGATGGTGCTCGTCGTCAGCAGGTTGATCCGCGCCACGCCCGAGCGGCTTTTCGATGCGTGGACGAGTGCGGCCGAGCTGGTGAAGTGGTGGGGACCGGAGGCGGTCACCTGTGTAGGCGCCGAGGTTGACCTGCGGGTCGGGGGCAGCTATCGCATCGGCAATCGCTTCCCCGACGGCACGGTACTGTGGATCGCCGGCGAGTTCGAGCTGATCGAACGGCCGCAGCGGCTCGCCTACACCTGGCGCATCGAGCCGGCGCAGGGCGCCGACGAGCGCGTGCTGGTGACTTTCACCGCGCGCGGCGCCGACACCGAGGTCAGCGTCAGGCACGAGCGCATCGGCGATGAGGCCAGGCGCCGGCGGCACGAGCAGGGCTGGCATGGGTGCCTAGCGGGGCTGGCGCAATACGCGCACAACGGTTAGCTTGGCCGCACAACGCCAAGGGCGCAGAGCGCGAGCCGCAAGCTTCAAGGCGCAGCGCGCCCGCTACCGAGGGAGCCCCAGCCGTGAGAAAGCCGTCGCCCGGTGCGCTGCTGCTCGCCCTGATTCCGTTTGTCGCCATGTGCTTCTCGGTAGCGCTGTGGGATCGCATCGAGCCGATGGTGCTCGGACTGCCCTTCAATCTCTTCTGGCTGATCGCCTGGATCGTGTTGAGCTCCGGGTGCATGTGGCTGGCGTATCGCCTGGAATGCGCGCGGGCGACAGCTGCTGAGCGCGCCCCATGAGCCCGGCGGCCGTCTGCCTGGCCACGATCTTCGCCATCGTCGCCGTCGGCACGACCGTGGGGTTCCTCGCCGGGGTGCGCCGGCGCATGGACCTCGAGCAGTGGACGGTCGGCGGTCGCGGCTTCGGCGTGGTGCTGGTGTTCCTGCTGATGGCAGGCGAGGTGTACACGACGTTCGCGTTTCTCGGGGCGAGCGGCTGGGCGTATTCGCGCGGCGGCCCGACGTTGTACGTGCTCGCCTATCTGACACTCGCCTACGTGGTGTCGTTCTTCATCCTGCCGCAGATCTGGGAGGCGGGGCGCCGGCACGGCATGCAGACGCAATCCGACTTCTTTCTGGCGCGCTACGGCAACCCGTGGCTGGCCGGCTGCGTGTGCATCGTGGGCATCGTCTCCTTCGTGCCGTACCTGCAGCTGCAGATCACCGGCGTCGGCCTGATCGTCTCGATTGCCAGCTACGACGGCATCGCGCCCGGCCCGGCGATGGCGGTGGCAGTGGCACTGCTGGTGGCATTCGTAAGCGTCAACGGCGTGCGCGCCGTCGCCTGGGTGAGCATCGTCAAGGACGTGCTGATGGTGCTCGCCGCGCTCGCCATCGGTATCGGGGTGCCGCTCATCCACTTTGGCGGCATCGGTCCGATGTTCCAGGCGCTGGCGCACGCACACCCGGCGCACCTCACCATGCCCGGAGCGACCCGTAATCTCGGCCACGCGTGGTTCATCTCGACCGTGCTGCTCACCTCGCTGGGGTTCTACATGTGGCCGCATGCCTTCGCGGCCGCCTTCACCGCCAGGAGCGCCGATACCCTGCGGCGCAACGCGGTGGTGATGCCGCTCTACACCCTGACACTGGCGTTCATTTTCTTCGCCGGCTTTGCGGCGGTGCTGGTGGTGCCGGGCCTGGCCAACGGCGATCTGGCGCTGCTCACCGTGGTGCGCCAGAGCTTTCCGCCATGGTTCCTGGGCGTGGTCGGCGGGGCCGGGGCGCTCACGGCGATGGTGCCGGCGAGCATCTTCCTGCTCACCGCCGCTACCTTGTTCGCCAAGAATCTCTATCGCCCGCTGTTCGCTCCCGCCATGAGCGATGCGCAGGTCGCACGGCTGGCGCGCGCCATGGTGGTGGTGCTCGGACTCATCAGCCTGTGTCTGGCGCTGCTCAGCTCCACGACGCTGGTGTCGCTGCTGCTGACCGGCTACGCCGGTGTGACGCAGTTCTTCCCCGGCGTGGTGCTGGGCCTGTACTGGCCGCGCGTCAGCGCGCGCGCCGTGTTTGCCGGCCTGCTCGCCGGCGTCGGCGGCGCGGTGTTTCTCATGACCACTCACCGTGACCCGCTGTTCGGGCTGAGCGCCGGCTTCCTGGCGCTGTGCCTCAACTTCCTCATCGTGGTGCTGCTCAGTCTCGTCATGCCGGCGGTGAGCCGCGACCCCTCGCAGCGCCCCGGTACGCTGGCCTGGGCCGCGGACGCATGATAGATAAGGAGTCATCGCCATGAAGCTGATCGAGCCGATCGTCGCGGAAGCCGCGGTGCTGCAGAGCCTGCGGCGCGATATCCATGCGCACCCCGAGCTCGGTTTCGAGGAGGCGCGCACCGCGGATCTCATCGCGCGCGCACTGGGCGAGTGGGGCATCCCGGTGCACCGCGGGCTGGGTAAGACGGGTGTCGTCGGCATCGTGAGTAACGGCAGCGCGGCGCGCGCCGTCGGGCTGCGTGCCGACATGGACGCGCTGCCGGTCAGCGAGCACAACACCTTCGCCCACGCGAGCGTGCACCCCGGCAAGATGCACGCCTGCGGCCACGACGGCCACACGGCGATGCTGCTGGCCGCCGCCCGCCACCTGTCCAGGCAGCGTGATTTCGACGGCACCATTTATCTGGTGTTTCAACCGGCGGAGGAAGGCGGCGGCGGTGCGCGCGAGATGATCCGCGACGGGCTGTTCGAGCGCTTTCCCATGGAGGCGATGTTCGGCATACATAACTGGCCGGGCCTGGCAGCGGGCCAGTTCGCGATCGCCCCGGGGCCGGTGTTTGCCTCCAGCAACGACTTCCGCATCGTCATCCGGGGCCGCGGCGCGCACGCCGCCGCGCCGCATGCCGCCATCGATCCGGTGCCGGTGGCCTGCCAGATGGTGCAGGCTTTCCAGAGCATCATCGCGCGCAACAAGCGCCCCACCGATGCGGCGGTCATCTCGGTCACGATGCTGCGTGCCGGCGAGGCGATCAACGTCGTGCCGGACAGCTGCGAGCTGCAGGGCACGGTGCGCACCTTCAGCGTCGAAGTACTCGACATGATCGAGCAACGCATGCGGCGCGTCGCGGAAGCCACCTGCCAGGCGTTCGAGGCCGGCTGCGAATTCAACTTCCGGCGCAACTACCCGCCCACCATCAACCACCCCGGGGAAACGCAGTTCGTGCGTCAGCTGCTGACCGACCTGGTCGGCGCGCCCAACGTGCAGGACTTCCAGCCGTGGATGGGGGCCGAGGACTTCAGTTTCTTTCTGCTGGAGAAGCCGGGCTGTTATTTCCTGATCGGCAACGGCGATGGCGCGCATCGCAGCGGCGGGCACGGCGCAGGCCCGTGCATGTTGCATAACTCCAGCTACGACTTTAATGACGCCCTGATCCCGCTCGGCGGCTCGATGTGGGTGCGCCTTGCTGAGCGCTGGCTGAGCTCCCCGCCCCCCGTCCGCGCGCCGCTCGCTTAGCGCACCCCGCTACGCGACGCCAACAGCGATTTCTGTGAGCGAGTACCGCCCGCAGGCGGTCATCCGTCGCAGCGCCGGCGCGTTTTCCCCGGATAGCCTCGTGCCTCATGACGGGGGCAACCGCAGGAGTTGCGTCGATGAATCGCCGGTCCGGGGCCTGGGTTTGGGGAGTCGTGGCGGTACTGCCGGGACTTGGCGCGCTGTCCGGCGCGCACGCCGATGCGCTGGGCGCCGTGCAGGTGCTGCGGCTCGGCGGCTGCGGCGGGATCGTGCCGGCGGCGCCGCCGCTGCGGCACGACGCACGGCTCGATGCGGCTGCCGCGCAGTGGGCCGCGGGAAAACCCCTGGGGGAGGCGGCCGAGAGCCGCGGCTTGCGCGCGGATTCCACGGCCGGTGTGCACGTGAGCGGTGCCGACGCCGCGCTGCTCGAGATCCTCAGGCGCGCGGATTGCCGCGTCGTGACCGACCGGTCGCTGCGCGAGGTCGGGGCTTTCCGCAGCGGTCGCGACAACTGGATCGTGCTGGCCGCCACCAATGCACTCCCGGCAGGCGGGGCAGCCGCGACACTGGCGCCATCGCCGACCTGGCCGGCGGCGCGCAGCGCGCCACCCGTGGCGCCAACCTCAGCCGCGCGGCCGCAGCCGCCACGTCCGGCGGCGCCGGATTCCGGATCGATTCTGGCGACGCGCGCGCTCGAGCTCGTCAACGACGTACGCGCGCGCGGCACCCGCTGCGGCAGCCGCTCGTTCGCGCCCGCGCCGCCGGTGTCGCTCTCGGGAGCGCTGTCGGGCGTGGCTTTCGGCCATGCCGCCGACATGGCCGCGCATGATTACTTCGAGCACCAGGACCTCGCCGGGCATTCGCCCGCAGATCGGGTGCGCGCCGTCGGCTACCACGAGAAACTGGTGGGAGAGAACATCGCCTACGGACCGGCCTCGGTGGAGGAGGTCGTGCAGGGTTGGCTCGACAGTCCCGGGCACTGCGAAAACCTCATGGATCCGCGCTTCGCGCAGATGGGCATCGCCTCCGCGGCCGGGCAGGCTGCGCGCCGCGGGCTGTTCTGGGTGCAGGTGCTGGCCGAGCCGCAAACTTAGCCACCGCTTTGACCGGCGCGGGTGCTTTGACCGGCGCGGGCTTACCATAGTCTGCGTGCCATCCCGACACTGGAGGACCCGATGGCTGAAACGGCAAAACCACGCCTGGTGGGCTTCAATCACATCGCGCTCGAGGTTGGGGACATCGAGGAAGCCCTGGCATTTTACGGCCGCCTGTTCACGTTCGAACTGCGCAGCAAGAGCGACACCATGGCCTTCATCGACCTGGGCGACCAGTTCATCGCGCTGCAGAAAGGCCGCAACCAACCGCCGGACGATGGCCGGCATTTCGGCCTTGTCGTCGACGACAAGGCGGCGGCCCGCAAGGCGCTCGAGGCAGCGGGCATTCGCCTGCTGGATGGCCCGTTCCTTGACTTCCGCGATCCCTGGGGCAACCGCGTGGAGATAGTCGGTTACGACAACATCCAGTTCACCAAGGCACCCCACGTGCTGCGCGGCATGGGCCTTGCGCACCTGCCGAAAAACGCGAGCGCGAAAAAGGAACTGGCGCAGAAGGGCATGGCGCCCGAATAAGCCGACTCAGCTAAGCCGGTGCAGACGGCGCGCGATGCCAGGCTTGCAGGGTCTGCGCCTCCCGTTGCGGATCCAGACCGGCGCGCAGCTTCCCCTGGCGTTCGGCGGGCAACGTCTGAAACCAGGCGAGCGTATCGCGCACGGTGTCGGCGAGCGGACGCGAGCGCAGTCCCGCTGCCGCCGCGGCGCTCATCGAGGTGAGCGATGCGCCCGCGGTGTCGCCGCTCAGCGGTGCCCAGGGCGGCAGGTCGAGCTCCTCGGCCTTCCAGTGAGCGGCGAGGAATTCCTCCGTTACCCAGGTAGCCTGCGTGCCGGACTGCGGACTCGCCTGCAGGCTGGCGCTGATGAGATCACCCATGGTGAAGGCCCGAGGAGCTGACACTGCGTTGAAGACGCCGTGCGTGCGCGCATCGACGAGCTTCATCATCCACGCGCTCAGATCGCGCACGTCGATGATCTGGATCGGATCGTGCGGCGTGCCGGGCGCGAGCATCTCGCCACCCTTCGAGGCGCGCACCGGCCAGTAGGTGAAGCGATCGGAGCGGTCCAGGGGTCCGACGATGTAACCGGGCCTGACGATGGCAATGCGCCCGTTGAAGGCCGTGCTGGAATACTGCTCGCACAGCGCCTTCATCGGTCCGTAGGTGGTGTCGGTAATCTGCTCGACGTCCGGATCGGAGAGCGTGCCGGTCGCAGAATGCTCGTCGTTGGGCCGTGCCAGGCTGGCGTACACCGAGATGCTCGAGATGAACAGGCAATAGCCGACGTTCGGCGCCAGCAGCTGCGCGGACATGCGTACGTATTTGGGGATGAAGCCGGTGTCATCGACCACCACGTCCCACTTGCGGCCGCGTAACGCAGCGAGCTGCCCCTGCCGGTCGCCGAGCAGCGTCTCCACGCCCGGCACGCCGTCGGCGGCAGTCTTGCCGCGATTGAAGTGCGTAACCTTCCAGCCACCGCGCAGCGCCTCGCGCGTGAGGTGCGGACCGATGAAGCCCGTGCCGCCGAGAATCAACAGGGTCTTGGCGCGCGTACCACGCCCGAGTGCCGGCGCGATGGCGCCGCCTGTCGCCAGGCAGATCCCCGACTGCAGCAGCTCGCGACGCGTGGTCATGATGGCTCCGGCACCGCGGCGCTCAGCCGGCCGCCGCCCGCGCGCCGCTGCGTGCGCCGAGGATCTCGTCGAGCGCGGCGATGACACCGGCGACCTCGCCCGGGGTGTTGTAATGCAACAGCGACAGGCGCACGGCGCCGCGCTCGGGATTCACCTGCATGCCTTCGAGCAGCCGCACGGCGTAGAAATTGCCGTTGCCGGCCATGAAGCCGCGCTGCGCCAGCGCCCTGACTGCCGCGTCCGGCTCGACCGCGGTGGTGACGAAAGAGACGGTGGCGGCGCGCTGCTGTGCCACCGCCGGACCGAGCAGCCGCACGTCGCGCCGTGTCGCCAGATACGCGAGCAGCGTCTCGAGCAGCGGCACCTCCGCCGCGCGCAGCAGCGTACGCACCCGCTGCGCGCGCGCCGCAGGCTCGCGCGCGTCACCGCCGTGATGCGCGTCGAGTGCATCGAAGTACTCGGCGATGCCGCGCGCGGCCGCGACCTGCGCATGGTCGGGGCCGGCGGGCACCAGGCGCTTGGAGGGCTCGGCGGCGTTGAAGTAATGCCCCTCGTTGCCGAGGCGCTCCAGCAGCCCGGCGCGCACCACCATCAGGCCCTGGTGCGGGCCGTAGGTCTTGTAGAGGGAGAACAGGTACACATCGGCGCCGAGCGCGGCGACGTCCGGCAGACCGTGCGGCGCCCAGGCGACGCCGTCGACCACCGTCAGGACCCCGGCACGGCGGGCGCGCGCGGTGATGCTGGCGATGGGGTTGATGTGGGCGACGACGTTCGAAGCGTGCGGCAGAGTGAGCAGGCGCGTGCGCTCGCTGATGAGCCGATCGAGCTGCGATCCATCCAGCATGCCGCTCGCCGGGTCGACCCGCCATTCGCGCACCGTGATGCCGTGCGCCGCCAGGCGCCGCCAGGCGCCGCTGTTGGCCTCGTGATCCTGGTTGGTGACGATGATTTCGTCACCGGCCTTGAGCAGCGCGCGAAACGCCTGCGCCAGCACGTAGGTGTTCTGCGAGGTGGACGGACCGAAGTGCACCTCCTGCGGTGTGACGCCCAGGTATTCAGCGAGACGCACCCGTGAGGCGTCCATCCACTCACCCGCCTCGGTCGACGCGGGGAAGGCGTAGTACGGCTGCACCTTCAGCCGGCGGTAGTACTCGCCGAGACGGCTGATGACCGGCGCGCACGCATAGGAGCCGCCGGCGTTCTCGAAGAACGCCTGCCCTGCGAGCGACTCTTGCGCGAACGCCGGGAACTGGCGGCGCACGAAAGCGAGATCGAATGGCATGGTTCCCCGAGCGCTAAGGCGCGCGCAACGGCGCGCCGAGGTAGCAGCCGAACTCCTCGACGAAGTTCACCGGGACGCGTGCGTGCACGCGTCCCTGGCGGTCGAGAAACTCCGCAACGTCATCGAGCGGCACGATCGCACCGTGCCACACGTTGGGATGGAGGTACAGTCCGCGCCGGCCGTCGCACCAGAAGCTGACGAATTTGCCGGGCGTCACGTCATCGCCCGGCAGCGCCAGCGGCACCACGAAGGCGTGGCCGTGCAGCGGATAGAAGAGCTGGCCGCCGTCCGGATGGTAGTTGGCGCGCCAGATGAGCGCGCGCGCGCGCCGCCGGCCGCTACCCTCGGCCGCAGCCTCCTCCGGCCAGTTGCTCCAGCCGAACAGGTAGCTGTCGCCCACCGCGTTGTTGCGCGCGAACAGCGTCTCGCCTTTCCAGGAGAACTCGAACAGCCCCTCCGCGACTCCGCCCTGATCACCGGTACGCGGGTCGACCGGACGCCATCCCTGCGCCGGCCAGGGCACGATCTCGATGCGGAAAGCCTGCGGGTCATCGACCAGGCAGCCGTAACCGGCGAGCGATTCGTCGCTCGCCCGCACCAGCGGCGTGTCGTGCACGCGCCGCACCCCGGTCGAGGGCCTGTAGGCGATCTGCCCGGGATCGATGTCCATGCCGGCATTATGCATTTTGTGCGGCACCGAAGCGCAGCGCGCGCTTCAGCACGCCAGCCGGTCGATCAGCTGCGCGTACTCCTCGAGCGGCGCGGTCGCCAGTCCCGCCACCTTGCCCTGATCATCCCACTGCCGCACCTGCACGGCGTCGCGCCAATAGCGCTCGCGCTCGAACTGCGCGAGCTCGTACGCGGTCATGGGGCCGCCCTGCAGTTTGAGCGTGTGCACCGAGGCGGCACTCAGGTGCGCGACGTAGCCGGCATCGGTCGCGCACAGGTAGCGCTTGGCCGGCACGTGCAGCCGTACCGGCTCGCAGATCTCCGCGCCGAAGGCGCGCGCGAGCCAGCGGGCGCCGAGCCGCTCGTGGTGCGCATCGACGCGCCAGTCCTCGATCAGCTCCGGTACCGCCTCCAGCAGGTGCCCGATGTCGTGCAGCAGTGCCGCGAGCACCAGCGGCGGCGCGGCACCTGCCGCCTGCGCGAAATGTGCGGCCTGCAGCCCATGCTCGGTCATGGAGACCGGCTCGCCGTAGTAGGCCTGCGCGCCGCGCGCGCGGTAGATCGCGATGATGTCCGCAGCGAGACTCATGCTGAGCCGGCATGCCGGGTGCGCGCCGCGCGCGTGTTGATGAGGTGCAGCACGCCGGCGCACAGCGTCGCCAGCACGCTCACCCCGGCAAGCGTCACGAACACCCCGTCCCAGCCGAACGCGACCGCGAGGCGCGCCACGCTGTCACCGGCGAGCACACCGCCGAGATAGCCGATTCCGTCGATGATGCCCGAGGAGGCAGCGCTCGCCTGCTTGCCGCCGAAATCCAGCGCGAACGCGCCGCCGAGATAGGAGTAGGGGCCGAGCACGCAGAACGCCACCACGCCGATCATGACGATGGGAAACAGCGCATGCGAGACGCCCGCTCGCACCGTCATGAGCACCAGCAGCGCCGCGACGCTGCCGGCGAGGCCCAGGAACATGAGCAGCGAGCGCCCGGTCAGCCCGAGCCGATCGCTCAACCAGCCGGCGATCAGCACCGACACCACGCCCACGCCCGGAAATACGGCGCTCAGGCCGGCGGAATCGCTCATGCTGTAGCCGAGATGGTCGCGCAGGTACACCGGCGTCCAGGTATTGAACGTCTCGCGGATTATCGTGCAGGCGAACGACAGCAGGCAAACCAGCAGGAACGCGCGGCTGCGCAGCAGCGGCACGAGCAGCGCGCTGACGCTCGCCGGCCGCGTGTGCGTCGCGGCGAACAGGTTGAGCGGGTTGGGCCGCGCCTCGGTGTGACCCTCGGCGACGCGCGACTCGCGCAGCAGCCACAGGTTCGCCAGCAGCATCGCCCCGGCGACGAGTGCGGCGAACAGGAACAGCGCGCGCCAGCCGTAGCCGCGCGCGATCAGCATGCTCATCTGCTGGCGTGCCAGCGCATCGCCGACCAGGTAGCTGATGCTGAGGATGCCGATGATCGAGCCGTAGGAGGAGTAGTCGAACCAGCGGGACGACACCTTGATGAGTCCGGCCCAGCCGAGCGACTGCGTCAGGCGGTTGCCGACCCAGGCGAGGGTGAATACCGGCAGCGTACCGCCGGCGGCGAACATCAAGGTGAACAGCGTCGCGCCGCCGACGCCGATTAGGAAGTTGCGTCGCCCTCCCCAGTAGTCGCCGAGCCCGGTGAGGAACAGCTTGCCCAGGGCGTACGCCAGCACGCCGAGCGAGCTGATCGTGCCGATGTGGATGAGCGCCTCGCCGTGGCTGACGCCGTGCCTGCCCAGCTCTTCGACCAGCAGCGGCGTGGCGACCGACAGGTCGGCGCGGCAGTAGTAACAGGCGGCGTAGCCGCCGAACAGCAGCAGGATGGTCCTGGTCTGGCCGAAGCGCAGGGAGCGGTGCGGCGCGTCTGCCATGCGACGGATACTAGCGGACTTGGGCGGCGCGAATCACTCCGTGGGCAGGAAGGCGCGCCTGCGTTCTGCGCACCGGGTGCGCAGACGCAGGCGAAAAGTCACCGCGCGTTTACCAGCGCTGCCAGTAGCCGCCGTGGACCACCACCACCGGGGGGGCGATCACCGCCGCGCCGACATAGCCGCGCGGGGGGCCGACCGGGGCGACGACGCAGCCGGCGAGCACCGCGGCGAGACCGAGCGCCAGAGCCAACTTGACAATGCCACGCATGTTCCTCTCCTCGAGTTCAATCCACCTGCAGTAAGGAACGCATGGCGGGAGCGGCGGCTGACAGCAGCCCGCGGCGGGGAGGGTCATTCAGCTTTCGTTAAGGTCGCGGCGGCTTAGGTATCATCCGCACCCATGAGCACGTTTCGGCAGCAGCTGCGCAATAATTCAGTCGCTCTCATCAGTCTCGTCGTGGCGCTCAGCAGTCTCGGCTATAACACTTGGCGCAACGAGCACACCGAGTACAACCGCAATACGCGCACCGCGACCTTCGAGCTGCTCGGCAAGCTCGCGGAGCTCGAGCGGGTGGTGTTCCTGGCGCAGTACGATCGCGACCCCACTGGCGGCAATCCCCGCACCGGCTGGAGCTACGTGCTGGTGATCCGCGATCTCGCGGCCGTGGTGCCCGCGCCGCTGCCGGCGCGCGCGGCGGAGCTGCAGAAGACCTGGAGCGAGAACTGGGAAGGCCTCGGCAAGGACGACGAGAGCAGCGTCAACCGGATCGACGACGCGATCGGGCGATTGCGCGGCGCCGCGCTCGCGACGCTGCAGTCGCTGCACTAAAGACCAGGGGAGCACGCACATGATCACGCTGTATCACCGCGCCAAGAGCCGCGCCACGCGCTTCATCTTCCTGCTGGAGGAGCTCGAGGCTCCGTACCAGATCCACAGCGTCAGCATCCGCAGTCGTGATGGCAGCGGCGCGCTGGATCCTGCCAATCCGCACCCGCACGGCAAGGTGCCGGCGATCAGCGACGACGGCGTGGTGGTGTTCGAGTCGCCGGCGATCGCGCTGTACCTGACGGACAAGTTCCCGAAGAACCGCCTCGGCCCGCTCGTGGGTGATCCGGCGCGCGGCCCGTACCTGTCGTGGCTGGCGTACTACACCGGCGTGTTCGAGCCGGCAATCATGTCGAAGTTCATGAAGGTCGAGGTGCCGCGCGGCACCGCCGGCTGGGTGGCGGTGGAGGAAGTGTTGCCGGTGCTGGTGCAGCAACTGTCGCCCGGACCGTACCTGCTCGGCGCGCAGTTCTCGGCTGCCGACGTGCTGTACGGCACGAGCTTTGCGATGTTTGCCGGCAGCCCGCTGTTGCCGAAGTCCGCGCTCATCGACGACTACGTGCAGCGCATCGTGACGCGGCCGGCTTACGCGCGCGCCATGGCGCGCGAGGCCGCCTGAGGCGCCGGCGCGCTCACGCGCCGCGCCGCCACGTCCGAAAATGGCTACTCTTGCGCGGCCGCCGCGCGTATCGTGGCCGCCATGCAGACCATATCCGGGCTCGATACCGAGGCACTCAATCGCGCGCGCATCAGCCGCGATGCGCGCTTCGACGGCAAGTTCTTCATCGCCGTGACCTCGACCGGCATCTACTGCCGGCCGATCTGCCCCTCGCGTTATGCCAAGCGGTCCAACGTGCGGTTCTTCGTCAGCCCCGCGGCCGCGGAGGCCGCAGGGTTCCGGCCGTGCCTGCGCTGCCGCCCCGAGGCCGCACCGGGTACGCCTGCCTGGCTCGGCACCAAGGCGGTGGTGCGCCGCGCGCTGCGCCTGATCAACGAGGGAGCGCTCGACGAGGATTCGGTCGAGACGCTCGCCGCGCGGCTGGGCATCGGACCGCGCCACCTGCTGCGGCTGTTCGCCCGGCACGTCGGGGCCTCGCCGATCGCGGTCGCGCAGACGCGGCGGCTGCACTTCGCGGTGTGCCTGCTCGAGGAGACCAACCTGCCGATCACCCAGATCGCGATGGCCGCCGGCTTCGGCAGCTGCCGCCGTTTCAACGACGCGTTTCGCCACACCTATCGGCGCGCCCCGCGCGAGCTGCGCCGGGTGCGGCGGCACGGCGCGAGCGGCGAGCGCACGGAGGAAGTGGTGCTGCGGCTGGCCTACCGGCCGCCTTACGACTGGGCGCACATGCGCGATTTCCTCGCGGCGCGCGCGGTCGGCGGCGTCGAGCGTGTCGACGCGCAAGGCTATGCGCGCACCCTGGTGTGCGAGGGTGGTCACGCGCTGGTGCGCCTCGACGCGCTGCCCGGCGAGGATGCGCTCGAGCTGCGCGTGACGGGCGCGCCGCCGGCCGCGCTGCTGCAGTTGTCGTCCGCCGCGCGACGGGTGTTCGACCTGGCGGCCGACCCGCAGCGCATCGGCATCGAGCTGGCTACCGATCCGCTCATCGGGCCGCTGGTGCGGCTGCGGCCCGGTCTGCGCATTCCCGGCGCCTGGGAGCCGTTCGAGTGCGCGGTGCGCGCCGTGCTCGGACAGCAGGTGAGCGTCGCGGCCGGCCGCACGCTCGCGACGCGGCTGGCGGCGCAGGCGGGTACCGTGCTGCGCGTCGCCGCCGACGGCCTCACCCACCTGTTTCCGACCGCCGCGCAGGTCGCGGCCGCGAACCTCGACGGCCTCGGGATGACGCGCTCGCGTGCCGCGACGCTGCACGCGCTGGCGCGCGCCGTGACCGAGCGGCGCATCGATTTCAGTGCCGCCCCCGAGACGGTGATCGCAGCGCTCACGGCGCTGCCGGGCATCGGCCCCTGGACCGCGCAGTACGTGGCGTTGCGGGCGCTCGGCGAGCCCGACGCCCTGCCGGCCGGCGACCTGGTGCTGCGCCGCGTGGCCGCGGGCGCCGAGCGCCCGCTGGGCGTGCGCGAGCTGGAGGCGCGCGCCCGCGCCTGGCAACCCTGGCGCAGCTACGCGGTGATGCACCTGTGGCGCGCCGCCGCGGACGCCGGCAGCCGCGCGCGCCACGTCCGAAACAAGCCGGTCGCGGCGAGCGCGGCGGCGTAACATCACGATCTGCATGCGAACGGAGAGCTCCATGATGTACTGGTACCAGACCGACTCACCGGTGGGCCCGCTGCTGCTGGCCGGCAGCGCGGACGCGCTGACGCACCTGTACTTCCACGCGGACTCGCGCGCACCACGTCCGGCGGCCGACTGGCGCCGCGACGCGGCACCGTTTGCCGCGGCGCTCCGGCAGCTCGAGGAGTACTTCGCCGGCACGCGCCGCAGCTTCTCGCTGGCGCTCGCGCCGCGCGGCACGCCGTTCCAGCTGAGCGTGTGGCGCGCGCTGCAAGCGATTCCCTATGGCGAGACCCTTTCCTACGGGGAGCTGGCGCGGCGGATCGAGCTGCCCGGCGCGGCGCGCGCGGTCGGGCTGGCGAACGGCGCCAACCCCTTGCCGATCATCGTGCCGTGCCACCGCGTCATCGGTGCGGATGGCTCGCTGACCGGCTTCGGCGGGGGGCTGCCGATCAAGCGCGCGTTGCTGGCGCTCGAGGGCGCAGCCTGCGTCGCGGACCTGTTCGATGCCGCACCGGTACGCGCCCGGCCGGTCGACAGTGCGCGCCGCGCCGTGCGTGGCGCCTGAGCGCAGCGGCGTGTCCTGCGCGGCGCAGCTGACACATTTTCCGGGAATACACATGAAACCGAACATGCTGGGCGCGTGCGCCGCGGCGCTACTGCTGGCGGCCGTCGCGGCGGCGGCCGACAGCGGCGCCCCCGCGGCGCGCAGTTACGTCGACCACGCAGTTCCTGCCGGGGCACAGCCGCTACCCTTCAGCGACGCGGTTCGCAGCGGCGACACGCTGTACCTGGCCGGCCACCTGGGACTCGATCCGCACACGGGCAATGCTGCCGCCGACAGCGGCGCGGAGGCGCGCCTCGTCATGGAGGCGGTGAAGCACACCGTGGAGGCGGGCGGCCTGCAGATGGACGATCTGGTGTCGGTGACGGTGTATTGCACCGACCTGCGCCTGTACGACGCGTTCAACAGCGTCTACCGCGGCTACTTTCACGGGCACTATCCGGCACGCGCCTTCATCGGCGTGGCACAGCTGGTGCGCGGTGCGCACTTCGAGGTGAGCGGCATCGCCGTCGCCCGCCCGCAGCCGGTGCACCGCTGATGCCCGGCACACGGTCCGCACGCACATGAACCGGCGCAAGTTTTCCCAGGTGCTGGGTGCTGCGGCCGCCGGCGCGGCACTCGCCCCGCTGGCCGCCGCCACCGACACCGTCAGTCCCGCGGCCCGGGCGCTCTACGCGCGCGCATTGGTCCTCGACTGCAATTCCTCGCCACCGCTCGAAGATCGCCTGCCGCTGCCGCAGGCGGATCTGGACGAGACGCGCGGCAGCGGCATCAGCGTCATCAAGCTGAGCCTCGGCGGCATCAACATGGACCTCGCCCACACGGTCGCGGAAATCGCCCAGATCCAGCAGATCATCGAGACCTATCCCGGTTATTTCACGCAGGTGCGGGTGGCCGACGACATGGCGCGCGCCAAGCGCAGCGGAGTGCTCGGGATCATTCTGTCGTTCGAGAGTGCCGACATGCTCGGCGGGGATGTCGCCTCGTTCGAGGTGTTTCGCGGCCTGGGTGTGCGCGTCATGCAGATGTCGTACAACCGGCGCTCGCCGTTTGCCGCCGGCGTCATGGAGCCCGACGCCGGTGGCCTCACCCCTCTCGGCCGGGATGCCGTGAGGGAGATGAACCGCTTAGGGATCGCGATCGATCTGAGTCACGCCAATGCCGCGACGACCGCGGATGTGCTCGCCGCCTCGGCGCGCCCGCCGGTCATGACGCACGCGGGCTGCGCGGCCATACACGAGCATCCGCGCAACAAGAGCGACGCGCAGCTGCGCGCGCTCGCCGACAGGGGCGGCGTGGTCGGCATCTACGACCTGCCGTACCTGACCGCCTCGCCGCGCCAGCCCACGCTCGATGACTACATGGCGCACCTGGAGCACGCGCTGCGCGTCGCCGGCGAGGACCACGTCGGCGTCGGCAGCGACGTCGGCATCAATCCCTTCGATACGAGCGCCAAGGGCATGGCGGAGTTCGCCCGCCAGGTCGAGGCGCGCCGCAAGGCCGGCTTGTCCGCCCCGGAGGAGGATCGCCCCACGTACGTCATCGGGCTGAACCAGCCACGCAGAATCGAGGTCATCGCCGACCGCTTGCTGCGGCGCGGCTATTCCGCGGCGGCCGCCGAGAAGGTCATCGGCGCGAATTTCGTGCGGGTATTCACCACGATCTGGACGACCTAGCCGGCGCGACCGGCGGCCAACCGGACGGCCAGCCGGGGCGGGCAGGGCGTGCGCCTGCCGCGCCCCGGGCGGGGCGCGGTCAGTGCAGCAGGTTGAGCGTGTTGGTGTTGTCGTCCACGAAGTAGACGCCGTGGGCCGGATCGTACGCCAGCCCGAACAGCGCCCCCGCACCCTCGGGCGAGCCGACGGTGTCGAGCAGCTTCTTGGCGCGCTGTACCCCGCCCGGGGAGATCTCGATGATGTTGCCGTCGCCGCCGTTCACCGTCAGCAGCTCTCCGCCCGGCGTGACGATCAGGCCGAGCGGAGCGTTCAAGCTGCCGCCCGCGGTCAGAGTGCGCCCCGTGCCCGCCGAAGTCGTGCGTCCGAGCGCGTGATCGATGACCGCGATGCGATTGTTGAGGGTATCGGCCACGTACAGCCGCGCGCCGTCGTGATCGCCGCCGCACTCGTCGCCGTCACTGGCGCAACCCGCATGCAGTGCCACTCCGGTCGGCCCGATGACCAGCGCCGCCGAGTTAGTCTCCTCCGAAAACCCCGAGGCGATCACGGTGATCGACTCGAGCGCCGGCATCGCGGACGTGGAGACCTTGAGATTCAGGCGCGTCACGGTGCCGCCGTCGACCACCGAGCCACCGGCTGCGACCGTGCCATTGAGAACGTTGCTGACGAACAGTTTCGCCTCGTGTTCGCCGTCGAAGGCAGCCATGTCCCACGGGCCGTTGATCAGCGAGCCGTAGAAGGTCTCGACCGCATTGCCGAGGCTGTCGAGGACGATCAGGCACCCCGCGCCGGTGAACACGGTATTTCCGGCGCCGTTGACGGTGGTGGGCAGACTGCCGACGATCACCCACCCCTGATCGAGTACCACGAGTGCGGTGGTGAGCCCCACGCCGCCCGGGCAGCTGCCGGGAAGTGTAGCGGCGTTGAGAGCGGCGAACAGGCTCGTTGTGCCGTCGGGCGCCACCTCGACGATGGTGGAGCCGGTTCCCTGGACGTTGGCGGAGTCGTTGAAATTGCTGACCAGAATATGGCCGGCGCGCAGGTTCCCCACGGTCTGCCGCACCTCGGCCACGCCGTAGGGATTGACGTCGCCGTTCCCGGGAACGGTGGAGGCGATGGTGCTGATCGTTTTCAGCGGCGGCAGCAGTGCTTGCTCATCGGCGGCGAGCGCCGCAGCGGCTGCAACCAGCATCGACAAAGCGAGCCACGCGCGGCCGAGCCGGCGGGCATCCCTGATATGGCCCTTCATGTGTTTCCCCTGTTGTTCGAGCGGGCGGTCCGCTGCGGTTACCGGGGTAAGTGGCGCCAAACGCCGCGCAGGTTCTATCCCGCGCGTTAACGGGGCGTGTCGGCGGCGGTGCCGATGCGGGTGTCGGTGGCGATCCAGTTCACCTCCCAGGTTCTGCCGCCGTCGGTGGAGAAGGACTGCTCGAAATGACACGAGCTGGGAGTGATGTCTGAAATGACGAAGCGCACCAGTACCGCGCGATCAGCGATGGTCTCCTGATCGAAAAACTCGCCACGACCGTCGTGGAATTCGCCGATGGTGGGTTGGCCCAGGGAAGCGGCGCTGCTGTTGGCGAAATTGAGGCTCCACTGGTGGGATTGGCGGTTGTACAGGCGCAGCGACAGCGCTTCGATGTGCCCGGATGGCCCGGAAACCTCGAGCTCGAGAAGATTCGCACCGCCGTTCCAGATGCTGCGTACCACCGAGGTCCCGTCGTACTCCACCCAGGTGGTCGAGCCGCTGAGCGGATGCAGCAGGCGCGCGATGTGGGTCTTCCAGCTGCCGAGCTCGAAGTCGAAGTCATGTTGCCCATCCCGCGGCGCGGCGGGCGGCTCCGGCGGTGCCGCACGGGCCACCACCAGGGCGACACCGAGCGCCCAGGGCAGCAGGCCGGCCGCGAGTCGTGGCACGCGCATGGCGTGGGCACTATAGACAGCGCAGCCGACGCTGCGCGCACCACTCGTCGCGTGTACGCCTCAGCCGGGCGTCGCCCAGCGCTCTTCAGCCCGTGGTATCCCCGAGGGCAGCGAGCAGCAGCCGGGCGAACTGCGGCCCGGTACCGGCTTCCTCGTGCTTGAAGTAGACGTACACGTCGCTGCAGGCGCCGGCGTGCTCGCGGATGACCTGCGCCCAGCGGCGCAGGTCCGTGGGCGTGTAGCCCTCGTCGCGCAGCCGGAAGTAAGCGTAGCCGGCGGTGATCTCCACCGGTGTGGAGAATTTCTCGCTGTCGGCGACGCACAGGGCGACGTTGCGTGAGCGCAGCCGTGCAAACACCTCGCCGTCCATCCATGAGGCATGGCGGAACTCGAACGCCGCACACAGCTGCGCCGGCAGCAGCGCCAGGAACTCGTCGAGCACCGCGAGATCCTTGCGAAACCAGGGCGGCAGCTGGAAGAGTATCGCGCCGAGCTTGGCGCCGAGGGTCGAGGCGGTGTCGAGAAAGTACTGCAGCGGCTCGGAGCAGTTGCGCAGCTTGGCGACGTGCGTGATGCGCTTGGGAGCCTTCAGCGTGAGGCGAAAGTCCGCGGGCGTGTCCCGGTCCCAGCCGGCGAGCGTCCTGGTGTTGGGCATGCGGTAGAAGGTGTAGTTGACCTCAACCGTGCTGAACGCCTGCGCGTAGTACGCCAGCATCTTCGCCGCCGGCAGCTTCTGCGGATAGAAGCTGCCCTTCCACTCGGGGTAGTTGTACCCGGAAGTGCCGACCCAGGTTCGCATGGGCACCGCGCCGTCAGCGACCGTCGCTGCCCACCAGGCGCCGGTACTGCCCGAGGTGCCGGATGGCGTGCTGCGCGAGCCCCATCGATTCGTACAGCCGCGCGAGATTGTAGTGACAGTCGGCGAGATCCGGATCCTGCTCGAGCGCGCTGCGGTATGTCGTGAGCGCCGCGGCCGCATCGCCCAGGTCCTCGAGCAGCACGGCCTGGTTGAACAGCAGCAGCGCATCGGCGCCCACCTGCGCGAGCGCACGGCGGTAGACTTCGGCCGCCTGCTGCCGCCGCCCCTGTTCGTGCAACAGCCGTCCCCAGTTGGTCCAGGCGCCGGCATCGTGCGGATCGTCATCGACCGCGCGCTGCCAGATCGCCAGCGCGGCCTGCGGATCGCTGCTCTCGAGCGCCAGCGCCTGTGCGAACCAGTCGTGCGCCGGCGCTGCCGGCGCGGCGACCGCAGGCGGCTCGCGATGCTCGACCACCTGCAGCACGCCGTCCTGCACGCTCAGGTCGAATCCCAATAGGTACTGGCCGCTGTCGACCTGGCGGCGGCTTTCGCCATCGCGGACCACGACGTGATCGCCGACCGCGCTGATCGACAGCCCCGACAGTGGCATCGAGTCCGGCAGCTCGCGCCGCAGCCGCTCGAGCGAGCGGTGGATGCGTTGCCGGGGGATCTTGGCATCGATCAGCGCCCGCGCGGTGCGCAGCACGATCAGGTCCTGGAACGAGAAGCGGAATTCGCGGCGCGCACCGCGCGCCGGCTTCACGAAGCCGGCGCGGATGAGATTGCGCGTGGTGTCAGGGGAGAGCCGCAGGACCCGCTCGACGTCCCGCACGCTGTACGAAGGCATCCGCAGCTTCCGGCGGGTGCGGTCTCAGGCCTGACGCTTGCCCGCCTTGCGGCTCACCCGGGCGGGCTCCGCGGCGCGCTTCGGTGCCTTGCGCGGACCCAGGCGGTTCACCTGTTCGCGCGCGCCCTCGGTGCGCTGCAGGCTGGCGCGCAACGCCTCCATGAGATCGATCACCTTGCCATCGCCCGGCGCAGCGGTCTCGGCCACCGAGATCTCCTTGCCCTCGACCTTCTTCTCGATCGCCGCCTCGATGCGCGCGCGCACCTCGTCACGATAGGCTTCCGCGTCGAACTTGTCGGCCGTCTGCTGATCGATGAGCTGCTGCGCGAGCTTCAGTTCCGCCGGCTTTACCTCGGTCTTCGGCACGTCCACCTCGCTGGCGCGGCGCACGTCGGCGGCGTAGTGCAGCTGCTGCATCGCCAGCACGTCGCCGATCGGGCGCAGTATGACGATGTAACCCTTGCCGCGCGCCGCCCAGCGGCCGACGCCGCAGCGTCCGGCCTGGCGCAGCGCCGCGGTGAGCAGCGCGTACGGCTTGGCGGCGCCCTTGTCGGGAGCGAGGTAATAGGTCTTGTCGTAGTAGACCGGGTCGATGGACTCGATCGGCACGAACTCGGAGATCTCCACCGCGTGGCTGCCGACCTCCTCGAGCGCCTTGATCTCCTCCGGCGTGAACTGCACGTACTGGTCCTTGGCGAACTCGTAGCCCTTGACCATCTCGTCGCGCTCCACGACGACGCCTTCCTTCTGACACACGTACTGCTGGCGCAGGCGCGAGCCGTCGGTCTTGTGCAGCAGGTTGAAGGAAATGGTGTTAGCCGACTGCGTCGCCGTAAACAACTTCACGGGGATGGCGACCAGCCCGAACGACACCGTCAGAGAACCTATGGAACGTGCGGCCATGTAAATACCTTAGACGACCGGCGAGGCGGCCGGAAGTGGACTACTTCTCAGGCTTGATACCGAAAGCTTTCGTAAGGCTCTGTTTTCTCTTGAGTACATCATGCCACCGGTCGCCGGTCTTTTCCAACCTGGCGCTGGTGTTCCTGATCGTGAAGTCCAGGGGCTCGGCCGCCTCGAGCTCTTCCCAGCTGAGCGGCATCGACACCGGGGCTCCCGGCACGCCACGTGGCGAATATGCAACATTGAGCGTCTTGCCGCGCACGTTCATGTTGTAGTCGATAAAGATTTTGTCGGTGCGCTTCTCGATCGCCCACTCCATGGTGATCTCCTTCGGGTGGGCGCGCATGACGTGACGGCCGACCGTCTCGCAGATGCGCCGCGCTTCGTCGAAGGTCACCGTGCGCTCGATCGGCACGAACACGTGCAGGCCGGTCTTGCCCGAGGTCTTGACGATCGCCTCGAGCGACATCTCGCGCAGCAGCGCGCGCAGCCAGAACGCCACGCGCTTGCCGACGGCGAAGCCCCGCCGGTTGAGCTCAGGCTCGGCGCCCTGGGCTTCCTTGCCGGAATAGATGTAGGGATCGATATCGAACACCAGGTAATCGGGGTAGTTGAGGATCGATGCCTCGAGCGCGGCGAGCGAGCTGGCGTAATCGGTGCTGGCGCCGGCCGCCTCCGGCGCGAGCTGCGCGCGGGAGTGCCAGACGTGAAACTCGAGCGTTCCCACCTGGCCGAGCCACAGCAGCGTCGGCAGGTTGTTGGCGAGCAGGTAACGCTGCCGCTCGTCCTTGCTCTCGGAGAACACCGTCACCGAGTCGACGAACGGCGGCAGCGTCTGCGCCCAGTGTTTCTGAAAGAAACGCTCACCGCCGATGCCTTCGGGCATGCGGATCATGGTGAGCGGGCGATCCGCGAGGTGCGGCAGCATGAAGCGCGCGACGCTCGCCAGGTAGCGCAGCAAGTCGCGCTTGGTAATAGCCGGCTGGCGCGGCGCGGCGGGCCAGTACACGCGGTCGAGGTTGGTGAGACTGATGCGCGCCTCGCCAACACTCAGGTTAAGGCGATTGGCGGGGTTTTGCAGCTGCGCGAGTATCGCCGCGACCTCGCTCGCATCAGCGGCTGCCGCTGCGGGCATGTCGCGCGTGCCGACGGCTGCCGGTGCGTCGCCGGCAGCGGTACCGCCCTGCGCGTCGGCAGGCGCGCGGATGTCCGCGGCGTCCAGATCATCGCGCAAGCGCACGAACACCGGCGCCCGCAGCAACCCGTCGGGGGTGCGCTCGCCGTAGGCGACTTCGGCGATCAGGCGCGGCGCGAGCCAGGTGGTGGGCCGGTGCAGCGGCGGCTTGGCGGCGAAGGGCGCGGTGGCGCGCTTCAGCCGCGCCGTACGCTTCAACAGCATGGCGATCGTCGCCTCATCGAGTCCCGAGCCCACGTGCCCGGCGTAGCGCAGCGCCTTGCCGTCACGGTAGCCGAGCAGCAGCGCGCCCAGCGGCGCGCGCGCCCCCTTGCCGCGCGTGTAGCCGCCGATGAGAAACTCCGCGGTCCGCGTCGCCTTTACTTTCAACCAGGCGCGCGAGCGCTGCCCAGGCTGGTAGGCACTGTCGAGGCGCTTGGCGACGATCCCCTCGTAGCCGCTCGCGCGCGCGGCCGCATACAGCTGCTCGGCGTTTGCCGCGGTGTGCACCACTTGCACGTGCGCGCCGGGCAGCAGGCACTGCGCGAGGTAGCGGTGACGGTCGCCGTAGGCTGCCGCCCGCAGGTTGAGGCCGGCAAAGTGCAGCAGGTCGAAACATACGAGCACCGCCGGTGTGGCGCGCTGCGCAGCGGCGATCTCCGTGGCGCCCTTGAGCTGCGCGCGCTGCTGCAGCGCGTTGAACGAGGGGCGCCCGCCCTCATCGAGCGCCACGATCTCGCCATCGAGCAGCAGCTGCCCGGCCGGCTGTGCGCCGAGCTCCGCGGCGATCTCGGGAAAATACGGCGTCAGGTCGAGCCCGCGCCGCGACTGCAGTCGCGCCTCGCCCGCGGCGACGAAGGCGAGCACCCGGTAGCCGTCGAGCTTGGGCTCATAGCGCCAGGCGGGGTCGCTGCGCGCCTCGCTGCCGGTTTCCGCGAGCATCGGCGCGAGCGTGCGCGGCAAGGCTTCGGGAGGCCCGTATGGCGCGAGCTGCGCCGCCTTGCGCCGGACCGTCGCGGTGGCGGGCGTGAGCTCCTCGAGACTCAGGCCCGAGAGCACCGAGGCGCTGCGGGCCAGCACGTCGTTCGGCTGCGCGAAGCGGTCACGGTGCTTGATGAGCAGCCACTGGTTCGTGGTACGCGTGCGCACCAGCGTGAACGAGCCCTTGAGCTTCTCCCCGCACAGCAGGAAGCTGAGCTTGCCGGCGGCGAGCCCTGTGCGCAGGCGCGTTTGCGCCGCGGCGCGATCGAGGAACGAGTACTGCGCGCCTTCGTCGGGCGAATACACGCCGCAATCCCACACGATGACCTTGCCGGCGCCGTACTGGCGCGCGGGAATGACGCCCTCGAAGGAGGCGTAATCGAAGGGATGATCCTCCACCGCGACCGCCATGCGCTTGTCGTCGGGATCGAGCGACGGGCCCTTGGGCACCGCCCAGGACTTGAGCACCCCGTCGAGCTCGAGGCGGAAGTCGTAGTGCAGGCGCCGCGCGGCATGCTTCTGCACGACGAACAGCAGCGGTCCGCGGCGGCCGGCCACCGCCTGCGGCGGCGGCTCGGGCGTGCGCGTGAAGATGCGCTTGGCCGCATAGCGCTCGAGCGCGCGGCGGCTCACGAGTGCACTCCGATCCACGCGGCGGCGGTGTGCAGCAGGGCGCGGCGCACCTCGGCATCCGTGCGGCCGCTGTGCGCGGACACGTGGAAGGCGTGATCGGCATCCTCCACGAAGCTCAAGGTGGCACGTGCGCCGAGCCGCGCGGCGAGTGCGTCGAGCAGCGTGCGCTCGGCCAGGGCATCGCGCGTGCCCTGCAGGAACAGCATCGGCAGCTGCACCTGCTCGAGATGCTGCGCGCGGGCATCGCCCGGCTCGCCGGCCGGGTGCAGCGGGAAGCCGAGAAACACCAGGCCGCGCACCCCGGTGAGCGGTGCGAGCGCCTGCGCCTGCGAGCTTATGCGCCCGCCGAAGGAGCGGCCGCCCGCAAACAGTGGCAGCCCCGGGGCGAGCTGCGCGGCCAGCGCGACCGCGGCGCGCACCGTGGCATGGCACACGGGCGGCGGGTCCGGGCGGCGCGCGCGCCGCTCCATGTACGGGAACTGGTAGCGCAGCGTGGCCACCGCGAGGCCTGCGAGGATGGTCGCGGCGGCGCTCATGAAAGGGTGATCCATGCCGGCGCCGGCACCGTGCGCCAGCACATAACAGGCGCGCGCCCCGGCGGGCAGCTCCAGCCGGGCGGAGACGCGCAGCGTGTCGTCCACCGTGCAGGTGAGGAGTCTGCCGACTGCTGAGCCGCCGTGTTGCAAGCGCTGCGCCTTGGTGTCGCGCAGCGAATTTAGCAGGCGGCCTGTGCGCCGCGCACGCTGCCCGCCAGCGGCGGACGTGGTGCGCGCACCGCGGCCACCCAGGCGGCGTACGGCGGCAGGCTGACTGGCACGCCGGCATCCGTGTCGGGAATGGCTACCGGGCTCGACAACAGCGTCTTGCAGCGGCTGCCGGCGAGTCCGGCAGCGGCCAGGTCCAGGCGCAGCGACTGCGGGCGCGCCGACATGTTCAACGCCACCACGAAGATGTTGCCGTCGGTCGAGACGCGCGCATAGCTCAGGACCTGCGTATTGTCCGGATCAAGCATGACCATGCGCCCGCTGCGCAGCGCTGCGTAGCGGCTGCGCATGGCGATGAGGTGACGGTGCCAGTTGAGCAGCGAGTCGGGGTCGGCCAGCTCGCTTTGCACATTGATGTGCTCGAAGCCGGGCGGTACCGGCAGCCAGGTGCGCGCGTCGGTGCTGAAGCCCGCCTGGGCATTGGAAGCGTCCCACTGCATCGGCGTGCGCTCGCCGTCGCGGCCCTTCTCGCGGGGCCAGCCGCGGATGCCCATCGGGTCGCGCACGTCCTCGATGCGCTGCGGCGTTGCCGTGCGCTGGCCGATCTCCTCTCCCTGGTACAGCAGCACCGCCGCGCGCGAAGTGAGCAGCAGTGTGGCGATGATGCGGGCGATCTGCGCATCGTGCACCCCGTCGCCGTAGCGGTCCCAGCTGCGCGGGTTGTCGTGGTTGTCGAACACCAGCAGCGGCTGGTGGTCGTGCAGCTCGCTGGCCGCCTCCATCAGGTGGCCGCGAAAGGTGGCGGCATCGAGGCGGTTGCCGAGACCGACCACCGTGTCCATCGGCAGGTGCAGCTCGTTGGCGCGTGCGCCGCCGTACCACGCATCGAGATCCGCGGTGCGCGCCAGCACCGTCTCGCCGATCAACACGCGCTGGCCGGGATAGGTGTCGATCTTGGCGCGCAGCCGGCGGATCACCGCATGGGTCTCGGGCAGGTTGTCGGTATAGACGTGCTCGAGGGTCGGATCGCCCTGGGCGTTGGTGCCGCCGAGCTCGGGCTCATCGCGCAGCCGCGCATCCTTGATCAGTCCGGTAATCGCATCGAGACGGAAGCCGCAGACGCCGCGGTCGAGCCAGAAGCACATGACGTCGAACATCTCGCGCTCGACGGCGGGATTGCGCCAGTTGAGGTCGGGCTGCTGGGGGTAGTAGCGGTGATAATAAAACTGGTCGACCTGCGGCACGTACTCCCACGCCGAGCCGCCGAACAGGCTCACCCAGTTGTTGGGCGGCAGGCGCCGGCCGGCCGCGTCGGTGCGCCCGTCGCTCCACAGGTAGAAATCGTGGCAGGCGCTGTCACGCGCGCGCGCGGCATCGATGAACCAGGGGTGCTGCTCGGAGGTGTGGTTCAACACCATGTCGAGCACCACGCGGATGCCGCGCCGGGCGGCCGCCACGATCAGACGGTCGAAGTCGGCGAGCGTGCCGTAGCGCGGATCGATGGCGCGGTAGTCGCAGATGTCGTAGCCGAAGTCGACCTGCGGCGAGGGGTAGAGCGGCGTGATCCAGATCGCGTCCACCCCGAGAGACTCGAGGTAATCCAGCCGCTGCACGATGCCGGGCAGGTCGCCGACGCCGTCGCCGTTGGAATCCTGGAAGCTGCGCAGGTAGATCTCGTAGATGACCGAGTGCTTCCACCAGGGATCATCCGGCGCGGCCCGGCCGGCCGCCAGGCGCCGTGGCGCGAGACGCCGCCACGCCCGGCTCAGCCGGTGCGCGAGGCTTGATTTCAGCGGGGAGGCAGTCATGTTGTTGGCAATTTTCGCCTCCATGTTACCTGCAAAAGCCGCGCCGGCTGTCACCAGCCGTGAGCGCGGCGGTGCGAGACTCAACTGCCGGGGCCCGCGCCGCCGCTCGCCGCGGCGCGCGTTACACTGCTGCAGGGGGGCATGAACATGGCGACACCGTTCGCTCGCATCCGGATCCGGCAGTCCGCGCGCTGGTTCGCCGCGGGCGTGGCGGTGTCGCTGTTAGCCATCGCGGGTGGTGCGCCGCCCGCGCCGCCACCGGCGTCGGCCGCCGCCGTGGCCACGCTGATGCAGCGCGACCTTCCCGACCTCAACGGCGAGGAGGCGCTGCTGCTCAGCGTCGAATATCCGCCCGGCGGCGCCTCGCTCCCGCACCGGCACGATGCCGACGTGTTCGTTTACGTGCTCGCCGGCGAGGTCGTCATGCAGGTTTTGGGTCAGCCGGCAGTCACTCTCAAGACCGGCGACACCTTCTACGAGGGCCCGGCGGACGTGCATGTGCGCTCGGCGAACGCCAGCTCGCGCGCCCCGGCGAGACTGCTGGTCTTCATGGTGAAGGACAAGGACCGGCCGGTGTCGCGCGCGGTGGACGCCCCTGACTTGGGTGAGCCGCGATGATCGGCCGCCGGCGAAGCGCGCCGCGCCGCGCCGCTCTAAGGCGGTGCCGGCCCTTCGCTGACCCGCACCAGGTCCTGCGGGCGCAGCCACTTGCGGAATGCCTCCTGTACCGCGGCGGCATCGAGATCGAAGTAGCGTTGCGCGGCACGCGTCGGCTCATCGAGCGGCAGGCCCAGGTCGGTGCGCGACAGCAGACCGTGGGCGATCTCCTCCACTCCCGCCTCGCTCAGCGGGATCTGCCGCAGCAGGAACGCCTTGACGCGCGTCAGCTCGTCGGCACCGACCGGCGTGGTCTGCATGGCGGTCAGTTCGCGCGCGACCATGTCGGCGGCCTTCGCGACGTTCTGCGGATCGCTCGCGTACTCCACCAGGTAGACGCTGCGCGTGCGGCCCGCCTGCAGCACCGAGTTCACGCTGTACACCAGCCCGGCGTTCTTGCGCAGATCGATGCTGAGGCGCGTCGCATAGAAGCTGCCGCCGAGCACGGCATTGCCCAGCTGCAGCGGGTAGTAGTCCGTATCCGCGCGCGTCAGCGCCAGGTTCTGTGCGAGCACCACGCGATCCTGCACGCGGCTCGCATCGGGCACCGCCACGCTGCGCGCGGCATTGGCGGGCACCGGCGGCAGATCGATGGGCGGGGGCGGTCCGCTCGCGCTCCACGCGCCGAAGTACTTGGCGATCGTGGTGCGCGCCTGCTGCGCATCGACCTTGCCGATCACCACCACGGCGGTCAGGTCGGGGCGGAACACGCTCGCGTAGTAGCCGCGCACCGCGGCCGGCGTGAGGGCGCGCACCGTCTCCGGGGTCGACATGCGCAGGCTCGGATCACCGGGCGGGTAGAGCGCCGCACGCAGCGAGCGCTGCATGAGGAATCCGGGGCTGGCATTGCGTGCCGCGACGCCGTGCGCCAGCTGCTCGCGGATCACCGCCAGCGCCGCGTCCGGCAGCGCCGGGTGCAGCTCGTTGTCGGCGAGCAGCTCCACCGCCCGGTCGAACTGCTCCGCGAGCGCTTGCACGGAGAAATCCGTACCGGCATGCTCGCGGGCGCCGACCGCGTCCAGCGCCTGCTGGAACGCGACGCGATCGAGCCGCTCGCTGCCGTGCGTCAGCAGCCGCTCCAGGACCTGCGCCACGCCTTCCTCACCGGCGCGCTCTTCGGTCTCCGCGCGGTTGCGGATGTGGCCGTACACACTCACCGTGTCGCTCACGTCCTCCGGCTGCACGATCAGCAGCATGCCGTTGGGCAGCGTGCTCACGCTCGGGTGCAGCATGGAGGCCGGTACTTCCAGGCGCTGCAGCGCCTTCTCGGCCCAGGGCGGCAACGCCGTCGGGTGAGCTTCACCGAGGGAGATCGACTCCTGTCCGCCGAACCCGCCGTGCGTCGCCACCGGCGCGCCCGAGCCGCGCGGCTGCATCACGCCGGTGACGGCGTGCTCGAGATCGAGGTACTTGCGCGCCACCCGGTCGACGTCGGCGACGCTCACCCGCTCGATGCGCTCCAGGTCCTCGTCGGGCGAGGTCAGTCCGTAGAGCGCCAGCGCATCCGACCAGACGGAGGCGAGCTCGGGGATGGAGTTACGCTGAAATTGCGCGGCGCTGCGCTCCTGCAGCTTGGCGGCGTCCACCAGCTCCGCCGGAACGCCGTCGCGCGCCACGCGGGCGAGGATCGCGCGCACCTCCCGCTCGAGCTGCTGCGCATCGTCGCCGGTGGTGAAGGAGAGCACCGCATAGGCGAGACCCGCCTGCGGCAGCGGGTCGAGGGCGAATTCGGCGGCAGTGGCCTTGCCCTGCGGCACGAGGCCGTAGAGATCGAAGCGCGGACTGCTCAGCACGTCCGCAAGCACCTCGAGCGCGGCGAAATCGGCCGTGCCCGGTCCCGGCGTGCGCAGCGCGACCATGAGCGTGCCGCTCGGCCGGTCGGTGGCGACGCTGAAGGAGGTGGGCTGCACCGGGCGCAGGCGCACTGTCGGCTTGGGCGGCAGGCGGCGCGCGGCGATATCGCCGAACAGCAGCCGCACCTCGGTGAGGGCCGCCGCCGGCTCGACGTCGCCGGCGATCACCAGGATGGCGTTGTTGGGCGCATACCAGGTGTCGTGGAAGCTCTTCAGCATGGCGGCGGTGGTCTTGTCGAAGGAGGGCCGCGTGCCGAGCGCATCGTGGTCGTAGGGAGTACCCGCGAACATGCGCGCGCGCAGCTTCTGGTAGAGGATGTATGAGGGCTCCGACAGGTCCTGCGCCACTTCCTGCTCGATGGCGCCGCGCTCCTCATCCCAGCCGCGCGGCGTGTCGAGCACCGCGCGCATGCGCAGCGCCTCGATGTGCAGCGCCACGTCGAGATCTTCCGCCGGCACCGTGAACAGGAACTGGGTGAGACCTTCGCGCGTGTTGGCATTGAAATCCCCGCCGACGATGCTGCCGATATCGGCGAGCTGATCGGCGGTCAGCCCGGGGCTGCCGCGGAACATCATGTGCTCCTCGGCGTGCGCGGTACCGGGGAAGCCGGCCGGCGCCTCGTCCGAGCCGGCCAGGTAGTTGATCGAGGTCGCCACCACCGGGGCGAGCGTGTTGCGCACGATCACCACGCGCAGGCCGTTGGCCAGCGTCGCGCGCAAGACGCCGTGGTCGTCGGCACGCGCCTCAGCGGCAGCGCCGGTCGCGGCCGCGGCAGCCGTCCCCGGCGCAAGCGCCGCCGCGCTGCAGGCGATGCCCGTCAGTGCGGCGAACAGCACCCGCGCCGCGCGCCTGGCGCGCGCCTGTTTGTGCTTCGGCATGAGAACTCCCGCGCTAGCGAGCTTCGGGCGGTGAGTATATGCGATCCCCCGCGCCTGCCATGTTCCGCCACAAATCATCGGCGCCGCGGCGCTTTTGCGTCACCGCGCGAGCCGCGCACGGCGCTGCAATGGTAGCCGTACCGGAAACCGGTCAATCACGAGGAGCACATGCCATGAACGTACTGACGGGGGGAATTCGCGCGACCGCACTGGCGCTGGTGTTCGCGGGGGCGTTGCCGGCGCAGGCCGCCGATGCCAGCGACGAACGCGGCCAGGGGTCAAAGCAGGCCGATGGCGGCGCCGTAGCCGGGCTCGCGCTCGGCGCGGTGGTGGCGGGGCCGGTGGGCGCGGTGATCGGCGCCGGGGTCGGCGCCGTGATCGGCGATCGCTACTACCGCCAGACGCAGGTCAGGGCGGCACTGGCGCAGGACCTCGGCCAGAGCGAAGCGGAGCGCACGCGGCTCACGGCGAGCCTCGTGCAGCTCGATGAATCACTGTCGGCGGCGCGCGCGCGCGGCGCGCAGCTGGATCGCACGCTGCAGAGTGCCAACGAGCTCGGCGTCGACGTCGGTTTCCGTACCGATGACGCGACGCTTAGCGCGCAGGCCATGGCGCCGTTGCTCAAACTCGGGGCGCTCGCCGCCTCCATCCCCGGGGCGCAGCTGCAGGTGGCCGGCTACGCCGATCCGCGCGGCTCGGACGCCTGGAACGATGCGCTGTCGCTGCGGCGCGCGCAGAGCGTCGCCGACGCGCTGGCGCTCGCCGGCGTAGCGCGCGAGTGCATCGTCGTGGAGGCGCACGGCCGCGGCGAATCGACCAGCGCGGCTGGCGACCTTGACGGCTATGCCTTCGACCGCCGCGTGAGCGTGCGCCTGCAGCTGCCCGGCGCAGGCGAGGTGGCGCAGCGTGACTGAGCGGCACGCCTGGGGGGCGGGCGCGCCGCGGGAAGGCAGACCCGCGGCGCGCCTTCGCGCTAGAATTTCCTGGCATGAGCACCTGTGTGGCAGCGCCATGAGTCCCGCCATCGTTCGCCTCGACGGACAGGTCGAGGCCGAGGTGTCCGAGCCGCCGGCCGAGCGACTGATCGCAGGCTCGCCGCAGCTCACGGTGCGCAACTTCTTCAGCGACGGCACGCAGCAGTTCTTTGCCGGGCGCTGGTCGGCTACGCGCGGCAAATGGCGCGTGCGTTACAGCGAGAACGAGCTGTGCATCATGACCGCCGGCCGGGTGATCATCGAGAGCGCGAGCGGCGAGCGCAGCAGCTTCGGCGCGGGCGATGCGTTCGTGGTGCCCGCGGGCTTCGACGGCACCTGGGAGGTGGTCGAGGACTGCACCAAGATCTACGCCATCTTCGAGGCGCGGACTTAGACTGCCCCTCGCGCCGCGCTCCGCGGCGCCTGACATAACTCAGCTTCAGCAAGACGCCCGTCGCAGATTCGCGACGGGGCGCTTTCCGCACGCGCCGCCACAGTGGGATCGTGCCGCGGTGTGTCGGAGTCCTGTTTGTCTGGGAGGTGTCCCGTGGTGACCATTACCGTCGCTGCCTCGCGCAGCCCCGCGTTCCCCGTGTCCGAGATGGAGATGCTGGCCGGCAGCGCGATCGTGCTCGTGGTGCTGGGGTGGATGGTGCTGGCACGCATCCGCCGCGCCCGCCAGCAGCCGCACGCCCGCTGATCTGAAGTACCGCGCGGTGCGCAAGCGCTGCGCGGCTCACAGCGCGTGCAGCGCTGCGCCTGAAGGCCGCGGCGCCGATCCCCCAATGCGATAAGGAAAGTGGACATTTGAAGCCACCGGAGCCATATTTCGTGGCTCATTGTCTAAGATACTAAACAATATGAGCATCGACGTTGGCGCCCGCCTGCGCAGCGTGCGCACCACGTTCGGTCTGTCCCAGCGCGAGCTCGCGCGACGCGCGGGCGTCACCAACGGGCTGATCTCCCTCATCGAGCAGAACCGCGTGAGTCCCTCGGTGAGCTCGCTCAAGAAGGTGCTGGACGGGGTTCCCATGTCGCTCGCGGAGTTCTTCACTCTCGATCTGAGCGCCACGCCGCAGGCGTTCTTTGGCGCCGAGGAGTTGGTGGAGCTCGGCAATGCGCAGATTTCGCTGCGGCTGGTGGCCGCGCAGCGGCCGGCGAGGCAGCTGACGCTGCTGCACGAGCGCTACGCCGCCGGTGCCGCCACCGGCGATGAGATGCTCGCGCATCGCGGTGAGGAAGCCGGCGTGGTGATCCGCGGACGCATCGAGCTCACCGTGGGCGGGGCCACGCGCGTACTGACGCCCGGCGAGGCCTATTATTTCGCCAGCCAGCTCCCGCACCGCTTTCGCAACGTGGGACGCGAGCCGTGTGAGATCATCAGCGCCTGCACGCCACCGACCTTCTAGTCCGCACCAGCCATGAACGCCAAAGCCGAATCCATCTCCTGGCACGATCGTGCCCGCACCCTCGAGTTCCGCACGCAGATCTTCATCGACGGGCGCTATCGCGATGCGGCCTCGGGCGCCACGTTCGACTGCATCAACCCCGCCACCGGCAAGCTCCTGGCGCGCGTCGCCGCCGGCGACCAGGAAGACATCGATCGCGCCGTCACCTCCGCGCGCGCCGCCTTTCGCAAGGGCGTGTGGGCGAACCTCGCGCCCGCCAAGCGCAAGAAAGTGCTGCTGCGGTTCGCTGCGACGATCCTCGAGCACACCGAGGAGCTGGCGCTGCTCGAGACGCTCGACATGGGCAAGCCCATCGCCGACAGCCTGAAGATCGACATCCCGGGCGCGGCGCGCTGCATCCAGTGGTACGCGGAAGCGATCGACAAGGTGTACGACCAGGTGGCGCCCACCCCGCGCGACGCACTGGCGCTCATCACGCGCGAGCCGCTCGGGGTAGTCGGCGCCATCGTGCCGTGGAATTTCCCGCTGCTGATGGCGGCCTGGAAGATCGGTCCGATTCTCGCCAGCGGCAATTCCTTGGTGCTCAAGCCCTCGGAGAAGTCGCCGCTCACCGCCCTGAAGGTCGCCGAGCTCGCGGTCGCGGCCGGGCTGCCGGCCGGGGTGCTGAACGTCGTGCCCGGGCTCGGCCAGAGCGCCGGCAAGGCGCTGGCGCAGCACATGGACGTCGATTGCGTGGCGTTCACCGGCTCCACCGCCACCGGGCGCGCCATCATGCAGTACGCCGGCCAGTCCAACCTCAAGCGCGTGTCGCTCGAGTGCGGTGGCAAGTCGCCCAACATCGTGCTGGCGGACTACCCGGACCTGGACAAGGCCGCGACCGCCGCCGCGTTTGCGATCTTCTTCAACCAGGGCGAGATGTGCTCCGCGGGCTCGCGGTTGCTGCTGCAGGAGGGTATCCGCGAGGCGGTGCTCGAGAAGGTGCAGGCGATCGCCCGCACGCTGCAGCCCGGCGATCCGCTCGATCCGGCCACGCGGGTCGGCGCCATCGTCGACGAGACGCAGATGAAGCGCGTGCTCGGCTACATCGACTCCGGTCGCAACGACGGCGCCCACATCCGCCTCGGCGGCCGGCGCGTGCGCGAGGACAGCGGCGGCTACTTCATCGAGCCGACCGTGTTCGAGGACGTCAAGCCGGCGATGAGCATCGCGCGCGAGGAGATCTTCGGACCGGTGCTGTCCGCCATCACCTTCAAGACGGTGGACGAGGCGGTGGAGATCGCCAACGACGTGATCTACGGCCTGGCCGCGGCGGTGTGGACCCGCGATATCACCACCGCGCACCGCGTGGCGCGCGCGCTGCGCGCCGGCACGGTGTACGTCAACTGCTACGACGCGGATGACCTGACGGTGCCGTTCGGCGGCTTCAAGCAGTCCGGCATCGGCCGTGACAAGTCGCTGCACGCGCTGGAGAAGTACACCGAGCTCAAGACGACGTGGATCGACCTGTCTTAGGACAGCGCTTAAGTTCCACCCGGCCGCGCGCGGTGCGCGCGCTGCGCCGCGCGTGAGCGCGGTCGCTGCCACCTTCCTCGCCAGCGCGCCGCGCGGCTTTGCGGACCTGCTGGCCCGTGAGCTCACGGCCTGCGGTGCGGCGCAGGTACGTGAGCGCTCGAACGGTGTCGCCTTCGCCGGAGTGCTCGAATGTGCCTACCGCGCCTGCCTGTGGTCGCGGATCGCCAGCCGTGTGTTCCTGGAAGTCGCCCGCTTCGAGGCGCGCGATGCCGAAGAGTTTCACGCGGCCGTGTGCGCCATCGACTGGACCGCGCACCTGGCGCCGGGCGCCACGCTGGCATGCGATTTCAGCGGCCGCCATCCGGCCATCACGCACACGCATTTCGGTGCGCTGAAGCTCAAGGACGGCATCGTGGACGCGCTGCGCGCCGCGACCGGCGCCCGCCCGGATATCGCGCCCGAGCGGCCCGACGTGCGCGTGCATGCGCACGCGCACGTCAGCGCGATCACGCTCGCCATCGATCTGTCCGGCGACAGCCTGCATCGGCGCGGCTACCGCGGCGCAGCCGGCGAGGCGCCGCTCAAGGAGAACGTCGCCGCCGGCGTGCTGCTGCGCTCGGGCTGGGAGGCGCTCGCGGCCATGCCCGCGCCGATGCGCGGCGGTGCGGCCGCGGCGTTCCTCGATCCGCTGTGCGGCTCGGGCACCTTGTGTATCGAGGCGGCGCTCATCGCCGCCGACCGGGCGCCGGGTCTGACGCGCGAGTACTTCGGATTCCTCGGCTGGCGCGGCCACGACGCGCCGTTGTGGGAGCGGCTGCGCGACGAAGCGCTGCAGCGTGCGCGCCACGGCGAGGCGCGCCCGCTGCAGGTGCACGGCAGCGATCGCAGCGCCGACGCCATCGCCGCCGCCCGGGCCAACGCTGTGCGCGCCGGGCTCGCGCAGCGGCTGCAGTTCGCCGTCGCGCCGCTGTCCAGTGCCGCGCCGCCGCCCGAATTTGCCGGCGGCCCGGGCCTTTTGTGCACCAATCCGCCGTACGGCGTACGGCTCGAGGACCGTGCCGCCGTGGGCGCGCTGCACCGCGAGCTCGGTGCGCTGCTGCGTGATCGTTTTCAGGGCTGGGAGGCGGCGGTGTTAACCGGGGCACCGGAGCTCGGCAGGGAGCTCGGACTGCGCGCCTGGCGCACGCACGCGCTGTGGAACGGCGGCATCGAGTGCCGGCTGCTGCGCATCAAGGTGTCGCCCGAGAGCGAGCGCGAAGGCGGCCGGCTCGGCAAGGGCACGGCGCAGCTGCGGCAGACGCCGGGTGCGCAGATGTTCGCCAACCGCCTCGCCAAGAACCTGAAGCGACTGCGCAGCTGGGCGCGGCGCGCGGGCGTCAGCTGCTATCGCCTCTACGATGCTGACATGCCCGAGTACGCGTTCGCCATCGACCGCTACCAGGTGCTCGAGCCCGCCGCCACCTGGCTGTACGTGCAGGAGTACGCCGCGCCGGCCGAGATCCCGCTCGATGCCGTGCGGCAGCGCCGCGGCGAGGTGCTCGCGGTGCTGCCGGAAGTGGCGGGAGCGGACCCGGGCTGCATCCGCGTGCGCACGCGGCGGCGCACGCGCCGCGGCGAGCAATACGACCGTGAGGACCGCGAAGGCCATTTCCTGCCGGTGGCCGAGGGCGATCTGAAGTTCCTGGTGAACCTCGATGAGTATCTCGACACCGGGCTGTTCCTCGATCAGCGCATCACCCGCGCCCGGCTGCGCGAGCGAGCCGCCGGCAAGCGCTTCCTCAATCTGTTCGCCTACACCGGCAGCGCCACGGTGTACGCCGCGGCGGGCGGTGCGCTCGCTTCACTGAGCGTGGACCTGTCGCGCACTTACCTCGAATGGGCGCAGCGCAACCTGGCGCTCAATGGCCTGCAGGGTGGCGCGCACCGCGGGCTGCAGGCCGATTGCCGCGTCTGGCTGCAGGAGGCGGCGCGCGCCGCCGAGCGCTTCGACCTCATCTATCTCGATCCGCCGACCTTCTCCAATTCCAAGCGCATGGAGGGGGTACTCGATATCGCCCGCGATCATGCCGCCCTGATTGACGGGTGCGCGCAGCTGCTCACCGCCGGCGGGCTGATCGTCTTCTCGACCAACGCGCAGCGCTTTCGCCTCGAGCCGGGCTTGAGCGAGCGCTACGACATCCGCGATGTGTCGGCGGCCACGCTGCCGCAGGACTTCGAGCGCAACCCGAAGATCCACAGGTGTTATGAGGTCAGAGCGCACGGCTGAGCCGGACGGGGGTCGCAGCTAGTACGCCGTCAGCGGCGTGCCGGTCACGGCCGTGACGCCCACTGCGCCGCTGCCTTCGAACTCGACCGGGATGGACACGTCGGCCGTGCCGGCATTGCGCCACACCGCAAAGTGCAGGTGCGGGCCGGTGGTGAAGCCGGTGTTGCCGGAGTTGGCGATATATTCTCCGCGCGCCACATGCTGCCCGATGCGCACGCGGATCGCATCCCACTGCAGATGGGCATAGACGGCGATCGTGCCATCGTCGTGCAGGATCTGAATGACGTTGGCCTGGTCGAGCATCGCCGCCTGCGCGGCGCCACGGAACGAGTCGTGACGCACGTTGATCACGGTGCCGGCGCGCGCCGAATACACCGGCGTGCCGTCCGGCAGCGCGAAATCGACCGCGTACTGGCTGTCGGGCGTGACGTGAGTGATGTGCACCGGATACGCCTGGGAGACCGGGAAGGTCGCGCCGACGGCGAACGGCGCGCGGTACGGGCGCGGCGGGCTGTGTACCGCCTGCGGTGAGCCGAGCGCGGCCTTCCAGGTGAATTGCAGCCGGTCATTGACGTCGCTGGTGCGGCGCCCCTGCACCACCGTCTGGTGATCACCCGGCTGCAGCGTGGTCTGGTAGCTTGATCCCACCGCAATCCGCGCGATGTCGGATTGCTCGATCGACACCTGCACGGTGACCACGCACAGGCAGTTGCTGGTGGCGACCAGCCGGGTGGCGTTACCGCTGTCGGTGCGCTCGACGGAAATCTGCACCGCCCCGGGCTCGCGGGCGAGGCTGATCGAATCGGCAGCGGGCGCGGCGGTACCGGCCGCCTGATCCGTGAACACCCATTGTCCGTTAGCGTCGCGATGCCGGTAGGCGGTCTGCGCCAGCGGTCCCGTGCCAGGCAGCAGCAGCGCGAACAGCGCCGGCACCATCACCCCGCAGGTTGTGAGCAGGCTCGGGCGCACGGGCTGGTGTTCGCGACGCGCCAGCGCCGGCGACGGCGTCAGCTGCCGCAGGCGGCAACCATCGCCTTGTGCGCCTGCTCGCGCAGGGCGTCCGCCTGATCGTCGCTGTAGTAGACCCGGTTGCCGGCGGCGTCAGTCGTTGTCAGCCGCCGCGCATCCATCATACGGCTGTACTGACTGCGGGCGTTCTTGCAGGCCTCATCCTTTTTCTTCTCGGACGCAGAGCGCGCCTTGTCGTCGGCGGCCTGCTGCCTGGTGCGCTCGGCGTCCTCGGCCTGCAGCAGCTGCTGCTCCTTGGCGAGCCGCGCGGCTTCGACCGGGTCCGGCTGTTCGACGTGCACGCTGGTCTTGGGGGCAGTCTTGGTGGCGCCGCGATCGGAATAGACCACGTGGCCGTCGGCGTCGACGGACTTGTAGACCTCCTGGGCGCGCAGCGCGGTGCTCACCCCGGCGAGGGCGGCGAGCAGCGCGGCGAGCGCTGCACCATGGGTCAGGAATGCACGGCTCGCTCGCGAACGCGGCACAGGACCTCCTAAGAGATAAGTAGCATAGGTTCGGCCGCACCGCCCGCGGGGTGAACCTCGTCACAGAAACGGTCGGCTTACCCCTCGATGGCGAGCCGCGATAGTGCCACAGCCCACTGCACCGTCAGCAGCGGCTTTACACCCTGGCATGGCCGCCCGAGAATCCGCCGCATGTCACAGCGAGTTGCACGTTCCGCGCCGGTGGTCGCGATCGTCGGTGCCACCGGCGCCGTGGGCGTCGAGCTGATTCGTTGCCTGGAACAGCGGGCCTTCCCGCTCGCCGAGCTGCGGCTGTTCGCCTCGGCGCGCTCGGCGGGCAAGACGCTCGAGTTTCGCGGTCACGCACTCAGCGTGCGCGAGCTCGGCGAGGACAGCTTCGCCGGGGTCAACCTCGCGCTGTTCTCCGCCGGGGGCGCGACCTCGCGGCGCTTCGCGCCACTGGCGGTGCGCGCCGGCGCCACGGTGATCGACAATTCCTCGGCGTTCCGCATGGATGCCGCCGTGCCGCTGGTCGTGCCGGAGATCAACGCGCACGCGCTCGGCACGCACCACGGCATCATCGCCAATCCCAACTGCTGCGCGATCATCTCGATCACGCCGCTGTGGCCGGTGCACCGCGTCAACCGCATCGTGCGCCTCATGCTGGCCACCTACCAGTCCGCCTCGGGTGCCGGCGCCGCGGCGATGCAGGAGCTGCGCGAGTCGACGCGCGCGTACCTCGAGGGCCGTGAGTACGCGCCGCGGGTGCTGCCGCACCCTTACGCCTTCAACCTCTTCAGCCACAACACCCGCATCGATCCGGCGAGCGGCTACAACGAGGAAGAGACCAAGGTCATGCAGGAGACGCGCAAGATCTTCGGCGATCCCGCCATGCGCGTGTCGGCGACCTGCGTGCGCGTGCCGGTGCTGCGCGCGCACTCGGTGGCGATCAGCTTCGAGTGCCAGCGGCCCATTACCCCGGCCGAGGTGCGCGAGCGGCTCGCGGGCGCCGCGGGCGTGAAGCTGGTCGATGACGCCGAGCGCAACTACTTCCCCATGCCGATCGATGCCTCCGGCCAGGACGCGATCCTCGTCGGCCGCATCCGTCAGGACCTCAGCGATCCGAGCGGCCGCTCGATCTCGCTGTTCGTCGCCGGCGACCAGCTGCTCAAGGGCGCCGCCCTCAACGCGGTGCAGATCGCGGAAATTTTGTGAAGGGGATGAGCGCCGGCGTCTGAGCGCTGTAGCGCTGGTACTCCCCGGGGAAGGTCTCGCGCATGAAGCGCTCCTCGACGCGCAGCTTGCGCAGCAGCGCCACCGCAATGATGACCACACCGAGCAGGCCGCGCAGCGTGCCCGAGGCGACGGCAGTGCCGAGCACCGCGGCGAGTACCCCGGTGTAGATCGGATGGCGCACGTAACGGTAGGGACCCGAGCGGATCAGCTCGTGGCCTTCCTTGATCGTGACCGTGCCGCTCCAGTTGCGGCCGAGGTGCAGCCGCGCCCAGACCGTGAAGACGAGCCCGGCCAGCAGCAGCGCAACGCCGAGCCAGTAGGCGGCGGGGGAGTGCGGCCACAGCCGCATGTTCAGCGCGGGCCACGGCAGCGTGTGCCAGCCAAGCAGCACGCCGCCGACGATGAGCGGCACGAGGTGCGCCAGGCGCGAGCCGGGCGACTCGCGGCGCCGGGTGGTCTTGCTGTTGGCGGCCGAGACGATCCAGTAGAGCGCCCACGCCAGCCACAGCAGCGTAATCAGCAGACGCGCGCCACTCACAGCAGATCCCTGATCCGGTACCACAGCATCGCCAGCACCAGCGCCGGACGCCGCAGCGCCGCCCCGCCCGGGAAGTTGCCATGCGGGATGCGGGCGAATACGTCGAAGCGCGCCGCGGTACCGCCGATGGCCTCGGCCACCAGCTTGCCGGCGATGCCGGTGAGGGCGATGCCGTGCCCGGAGAAGCCCTGCAGGAAGTACACGTTGGGTGCCAGCCGCCCGAAGTGCGGGGCGCGGTTGAGCGTGATGTCGACCTCGCCCCCCCAGGCGTATTCGATGCGCACGTCGGCGAGCTGCGGGAACACCCGCAGCATGCGCGCGCGCGTGGCGCCGGGCGCATCGAAAGAGCGCAGGCCCGAGTAGTTGACGCGACCGCCGAACAGCAGCCGCTCATCGGCCGAGCGCCGGAAATAATCCAGCACCCAGTTGGTGTCGCACACGGCGGCGTTGTTGGCGATGAGTCGCCGCGCGCGCGCCTCGCCCAGCGGCTCGGTCGCGACGATGTAGGTCGCCACGCCCATGATCTTGGCGGCGAGCGCCGGCGCGGTCGCCCCGAGATAGACGTTGCCGCATAACACCAGATAGCGCGCGCGCACCTCACCGGCCTCGGTGAGCACGCGCAGCTGGGAGTTGCCGGCGGCGCTGTAATCGCTGGCGCGGCTGCCCTCGAAGATGCGCACGCCGAGCTGCTCGGCGGCGCGCGCCAGGCCGAGGGTGTAGTTGAGCGGGTGCAGATGCCCGCTGTTGGTATCGTACAGGCCGCCGAGATAGCGGCTGGTGGCGAGCGTCGCGCGCAGCTCCGCGCGCTCGAGGTAGCGCACGCTGCGATAGCCGTAGCGCTCGTGCAGCTCGCGCACCTCCTCGCGCAGCTCGCGCTGCTGGCGCGGCTTGACCGCGGTCAACAGGTAGCCGCTCACCCAGTCGCAATCGATGGCGAAGCGCGCGATCAGGCTGCGCAGCAGGTCGAGGGCCTCGACCGACACGTCCCACACCGCGCGTGCCCCGGGCACGCCGATCAGCCGCTCGAGCTTGCCCTGTCCGGCGGCTACGCCGAACAGCGCCTGCCCGCCGCTGCGTCCGGAGGCACCCCAGCCGACGCGCTGTTGCTCGAGCAGCACGACCGACAGACCCTGCTCCGCCAGGTGCAGCGCCGTCGAGCAGCCGGCGATGCCGCCACCGACCACGCACACGTCGCAGTCGACCCGGCCCGCGAGCGCCGGCCGCATCGCCCCCGAGTGCGCGGTGGCGGCGTAGTACGAGTTGATGTAACCCGAAGCGGGCATGGCTCGAGCCTTGGATCTCGCGGAGTGTTTAGGATATTCGTAACGACTCAGGGTCGCGGAAGGCGCGCAGGATAGCGAGCCGGCCGGCACCGGAGCAAATTCGCGCCGCCGCGAAAGCGCGCTGCGCGGTGACGCTAACAGCCCCAGTCAAGCCTCTACCGCATGTTATGCCACCTGCGCAAGCTGAGGCTTCCGCCTGCGACCTGTGGTCTAATACGCTCGAAGTCCGGAGATTCTCCCGGGACGCCTGTTTAATATACTAGACGGCGGCTCGGCCACTGACCCCATGGCACCGGTTCGTCCACTCATCGGGATTCCCGCCGACCGGCGCATGGTCGGCGCACACCCTTTTCACATGGTCGGGGAAAAGTATGCCCGCGCCGTGATCGAGGCCGCGGACGCAGCACCGCTGCTGATCCCCGCGCTCGCCGAAGAGCTCGGCTTCGACGAGCTGCTGCAGCGGCTCGATGGGCTGCTGTTCACCGGCAGCCCCTCGAACGTCGAGCCGCAGCACTACCAGGGCGCCGCGAGCGCCCCGGGGACGCTGCACGATCCGGCGCGCGACGCCACCACGCTGCCGCTGATCCGCAAGGCGGTGAGTCTTGAAGTGCCGGTGTTCGGCATCTGCCGCGGCTTCCAGGAAATGAACGTGGCTTACGGTGGCACCCTGCATCAGAAGCTGCACGAGGTTGCCGGACACCTCGATCATCGCGACGACGAGTCACAGCCGCTCGAGGTGCAGTACGGGCCGGCGCACGACGTGACGCTCGAGCCGGGCGGGGTGCTGCGCGGACTGGCCGGCGACGATCGAATCCGTGTGAATTCACTGCATAGCCAGGGCATCGACCGCTTAGGTGCCGCGCTGGCGGTGGAGGCGCGCGCGCCTGACGGGGTGGTCGAGGCGTTCCGGGTGCGCGCCGCGGCGAGCTTCGCGCTGGCGGTGCAATGGCATCCCGAGTGGCAGGTGATGAGCAATCCGTTTTCGCGCGCCTTGTTCGCGGCGTTCGGCGCGGCCAGCCGCGAGCGCGCGCGCTCGAGATGAAAGGTTGTTCCCATGGTGAGTGAGATCCGGCAATTCTTCCGCGATCACGGCATCTCCGAGGTGGAAGCCATAATTCCCGACATGGCCGGCATCGCGCGCGGCAAGATCATGCCGGCGGAGAAATTCGCCGAGGATGGCGGCATGCGCCTGCCCGAGAGCGTGTTCCTGCAGACGGTGACCGGCGACTATCCGCCCGAGACCGGCGACGCTATGAGCCCGGCGGAGATCGACATCGTTCTCAAGGCGGACCCGAAGACGGTGCGGCGCGTGCCGTGGGCGGCCGAGCCCACCGCGCAGGTGATCCACGACTGCTTCTATTCCGACGGCCGCCGCGTGACCATGGCGCCGCGCCACGTGCTGCGCAACATCCTCGAGCTGTACGCGCAGCGCGGCTGGGAGCCGGTGGTGGCGCCGGAGCTGGAGTTCTACCTCGTCGAGCAGAACAAGGACGCCGACTACCCGCTCAAGCCGCCGGTCGGCCGCTCGGGTCGCGCCGAGCCCGGGCGCCAGTCGTACAGTATCGCCGCGGTCAACGAGTTCGATCCGCTGTTCGATGACATCTACCAGTTCTGCGAGGACCAGGACATCGAGATCGACACCCTGATCCACGAGGACGGTCCGGCGCAGATGGAGATCAACCTGATCCACGGTCCGCCGATGGACCTGGCCGACCAGGCGTTTCTCTTCAAGCGCACGGCGCGCGAGGCGGCGCTGCGCCACAAGATGTACGCCACCTTCATGGCGAAACCGCACGCCAAGGAGCCCGGCAGCGCCATGCACATCCACCAGAGCGTGGTGGACGTGAAGACGCGCAAGAACATCTTCAGCAACCCCGACGGCACGCCCTCGGCGCTGTTCTTCGCACACATCGGCGGGCTGCAGAAGTACCTGCCGGCGGCGATGGCGCTGTTCTGCGCCAACGTCAATTCCTACCGGCGCCTGACGCGCTACCTGTCGGCGCCCATCAACGTGCACTGGGGGTATGACAACCGCACCGCCGGCCTGCGCGTGCCGATGTCGGATGCGCAGGCGCGCCGCGTGGAGAATCGCGTCGGCGGCGCGGATGCCAACCCCTACATCGCCATCGCCGCCTCGCTCGCCTGCGGCTACCTCGGCATGGTGGAAGGCGCGCAGCCCTCGGACCCGATCGTCGGCAGCGCGCACGATCTGCCCTTCGGCCTGCCGCGCTCGCTCGATGAGGCGCTGCGCGAGCTGCGTGCCTGCGAGCCGCTGGTGAAGCTGCTCGGCGAGGCGTTCATCGAGGCCTTCACCATCGTCAAGGAAGCCGAGTACGAGGTGTTCCTGCAGGTGATCAGCTCCTGGGAGCGCGAGCACCTGCTGCTCAACGTCTGAAACACGCGTGACGCCGCCGGCCGCGCCGGCGGTCCAGCCGGTGGAGCCGCAGGCTGCCGATGATATATAAGAAGAATCCGTGAGCCGTCTGCCCCTCCTGCTGTGTGCCTGCGCCGCCACGCTGCTCGCCGCGTCCGGCTGCTCGCGCCCGGCGACGCACGGTGCCAGCGGCAGCGCCGCCGAGCAGGTGCTGAACGTCGACAACTGGTCCGACTATATCCAGCCCTCGGTGGTGGCGGACTTCGAGAAGGAGTACGGCATACGCGTCAACTACGACGTGTTCGATTCCAACGAGATCCTCGAGACCAAGCTGCTCACCGGGCACACCAATTACGACGTGGTGGTGCCGTCGGGCGCCTTCCTCGAGCGCCAGATACAGGCCGACATCTACCAGAAGCTCGACAAGGCGCTGCTGCCGAATCTCAAGAACGTCGATCCGGACGTGGCGCGCGGCACCGCGGTCTACGATCCCGGCAACCGCTACAACGTCGACTACATGTGGATCACCTCCGGCGTCGGTTATAACACCGCGGAAATCCGCCGCCGCATGCCGGATGCGCCGGTGGACAGCTGGCGCATGCTGTTCGACCCGGCGGTCGTCGCCAGATTCCAGGACTGCGGCGTGTCGATTCTCGATGCGCCCTCGGAGGTCGTGGCCACCGTGCTGCTGGTGCTCGGCAGGAATCCCAACAGCAACTCGCCCGCCGACCTCAAGGAGGCCGAAAAGGCGCTGCACGCCATTCGCCCCTACGTGCGCTACGTCGACTCCTCGCGCTACATCGACAACCTGGCCAACGGTGACATCTGCCTGGCGATGGGCTGGTCCGGGGACGTCAAGCAGGGACACGATCGTTCCCTGGAGGCGGGCAAGGGGGTGGATCTTGCCTACACCATCCCGCGCGAGGGCGCCATCAGCAACTACGACGTGCTCGCCATCCCCGCGGATGCGCCGCACGTGCGCAACGCGCACCTGTTCATCAATTTCCTGCTGCGCCCGGACATCGCGGCGCGCAACTCCAATCTCATCAAGTACGCCAATGCGCTGCGGCCCGACATCCAGCCGCTCGACCCCGCAGTGCGCAACGATCCGGGCGTCTACCCGCCGGCCGCGGTGCGCGCGCGTCTGACGCCCGAGCGCGCCCGACCACCGGATTTCCAGCGGCTGCTGACGCGCATGTGGACGCGCTTCAAGACCGGGAAGTGATCGCCATGCACAACGCCGCCAGCGCGTCCGCCTACGTACGCCTCAGTAACGTCACCAAGAAATTCGGCGATTTCACCGCGGTCGACGCGGTCTCGCTCGACATCAGCCGCGGCGAGATCTTTTGCCTGCTGGGCGGCTCGGGATCGGGCAAGACGACGCTGCTGCGCATGCTGGCCGGCTTCGAGCGGCCGAGCGCCGGTCAGATCCTCATCGACGGCGTCGACATGAGCGCCGTGCCCCCCTACGAGCGCCCGGTCAACATGATGTTCCAGTCGTACGCGCTGTTCCCGCATATGAGCGTCGACAAGAACGTCGGCTTCGGCCTGGAGCAGGAAGGCCTGAGTCGCGCCGACATCCGCCGCCAGGTGGGCGAGATGCTCGACATCGTCAGGATGGGCGACTACGGCGCGCGCAAACCCCACCAGCTCTCCGGCGGGCAGCGCCAGCGCGTGGCGCTGGCGCGCGCGCTGGTCAAGCGGCCCAAGCTGCTGCTGCTCGATGAGCCACTCGCCGCGCTCGACAAGAAGCTGCGCGAGCATACGCAGTTCGAGCTGCTCAACATCCAGCAACGTCTCGGCGTCACGTTCATCGTGGTGACGCACGACCAGGAAGAGGCCATGACGCTCGGCCAGCGGCTCGGGGTCATGGACCGCGGACGTATCGTGCAGGTCGGCACGCCGGCGGATATCTACGAGTCGCCGGCGACGCGCTTCGTGGCCGATTTCATCGGCTCGGTCAACATGTTCGAGGGCCGGGTGAGCGAGCAGGGCGCGGACTTCGTGCATATCGAGTGCAGCGAGCTCGGCTGCGCGCTGCGCGCCGAGCGCGGCGTGCGCGGCGTACGCGGCACGACGGTGTGGACCGCGATCCGGCCCGAGAAGATCAGCATCAGCCGCGAGCACCCGCCCGGGGCCGCGGACGGCGGCGAGAACGCCGTGCGCGGCACGGTGCGCGAGATCGCCTACATGGGCGACATGTCGATCTACCTGGTGCAGATCGCCTCGGGCAAGATGCTGCGCGTGACGCTGCCCAACATCAGGCGCGGCGACGAGCGGCCGCTGGCGCGCGAGGAGAGCGTGTGGCTCTCCTGGCATGGCTCCAGCCCCGTGGTGCTCAGCGAGTAGTGCGCATGCTGCGTCTAACCCGCGGCGCCGGCCGGCGCATGGTCGCAGGGATCCCGCTGCTGTGGCTGCTGCTGCTGTTCCTGGTGCCGTTCATCATTGTGTTCCGCATCTCCTTCTCCGAGGTGCGCCTCGCCATCCCGCCGTACACCCCGCTGTTTGCCTGGCACCACGGCACCCCGCAGCTGCAGCTGCACTGGTCCGCCTACTCGTTCCTGTTCACCGACCCGCTGTACGTCAGCTCCTACCTTTACTCGCTCAAGGTCGCCGCCGTTTCCACGCTGTTCTGCCTGGCACTCGGCTACCCCATGGCCTACGCGATCGCGCGCGCCGAGGCCTCCTGGCGCTCGCTGCTGCTGATGCTGATCGTGCTGCCCTTCTGGACGTCATTCCTGCTGCGCGTGTATGCCTGGATCGGCCTGCTGAAGAACAACGGCGTCATCAACAACGTGCTGCTGTACCTCGGGGTCATCCACCACCCGCTGGCGCTGCTGCAGACCGACTTCGCGGTCTACATCGGCATCGTCTACTCGTACCTGCCGTTCATGATCCTGCCGCTGTACGCCAACCTCGAGAAGCACGATGCCACGCTGCTCGAGGCGGCGGCGGACCTCGGCGCGCGGCCGTGGCGCGCCTTCCTGGCGATCACGCTGCCGCAGTCGTTCGCCGGCATCGTCGCCGGGTCGCTGCTGGTGTTCATCCCGGCGGTGGGCGAGTACGTGATCCCGACGCTGCTCGGGCGCACCGACCAGCTGATGATCGGGCGGGTGCTGTCGGACGAGTTCTTCGAGAACCGCGACTGGCCGGTGGCGAGCGCGGTGGCGATCCTGGTGCTGCTGCTGCTGGTGGTGCCGATCATGCTGTTCCAGCGCCTGGAGCGGCGCGAGCTCGAGGTCGTCAAGTGAGGTCGCGCGGCCTGTTCACCCGCAGCATGCTGGTGCTCGGACTGGTGTTCCTGTACGTGCCGATCCTGTCGATGGTGGTGTTCTCCTTCAACAACTCGCGCCTGGTCACGGTGTGGGACGCGGCGCACTCCCCGACGCTCAGGTGGTACGTCGCACTCCTCGGCAACCAGCAGATCCTGAGCGCCGCCTGGCTGTCGATCCGCATCGCGCTGGTGTCCGCCAGCGCCGCGGTGGTGCTCGGCACGCTCGCCGGCATGGCGCTGGCGCGCTACGGCGCGTTCCGCGGGCGGCTGCTGCTCGCCGGCATGACCGCCGCCCCGATCGTCATGCCCGAGGTGATCACCGGCCTGTCGCTGCTGCTGCTGTTCGTCGCCACCGAGCAGCTGATCGGCTGGCCGAAAGGGGTCGGGGCGGTAACGATCACGCTGGCGCATATCACCTTCTGCATGGCGTACGTGACCGTGGTGGTGCAATCGCGCCTGGCCGGCTTCGATGAATCGCTCGAGGAAGCTGCCATGGACCTCGGCGCGCGGCCGGCGCGGGTATTCGTACGCATCACGCTGCCGCTCATCCTGCCGGCCATCGCCTCGGGGTGGCTGTTGGCCTTCACGCTGTCGTGGGATGATCTGGTCATCACCCAGTTCGTCGCCGGACCCGGATCGAGCACGTTGCCGATGGTGATCTTCTCCAAGGTGCGCTTTGGCGTGACGCCCGACGTCAACGCGCTGGCGACCATCATGGTGCTGCTGGTGGCGAGCGGCATCGCCATCTCCACCGTGTGGATGCGCCACAGGCAGAAGCTGCGCGAACGCGACCAGCAGCTCGCCGCGGCCGGCAATCTGTAAGGCGCCAGGCCATGACGCAGCTCGTGCTGGGTATCGACGTCGGCGGATCCTCGGTCAAGGCGGGCCTGGTCGAAGTGGCCGCCGGCCGCCTGCACGGCGCGCTGATCCAGGCACCGACGCCGCAGCCCTCGCCGCCGCCGGCGCTGCTGGCGGTGATCGCCGGACTTGCCGCCCGGCTGCCCGGCGCGAGCGCTACCGTGGGCATTGCCCTGCCGAGCGTGGTGACAGCGGGCATCGTGCGTACCGCGGCGAACATCGACCCGGCGTGGCTGGGCACGGACGGCGCGGCACTCGCCGCACGCTCGCTGGGGCGACCCGCGCTGTTGTTGAACGACGCCGACGCGGCCGGAATCGCCGAGATGCGCTTCGGGGCCGGCCGCGACTGCCAGGGCACGGTCATCATGGTGACGCTGGGCACCGGTATCGGCACGGCGCTGTTCCGCGAGGGCCGGCTCTTTCCCAACACCGAGCTCGGCCATCTCGAGCTGCACGGCGGGGATGCGGAGAAGTGGGCCTCGGCACACGTGCGCACCGTGGAGGGCCTGGATTTTCCGGCGTGGATCGCGCGCGTCAACGAGTATCTCGCGCGGCTGCACGCGCTGCTGTGGCCGGACGTGTTCATCCTGGGCGGCGCCGTCAGCGAGCGCTTCGCGGAGTTCGCCCCGTTGTTGCGCTCGCCGGCGCTGCTGCGCCCGGCGCAGTTCGCCGGCCAGGCCGGCGTGATCGGCGCCGCGCTGGCGGCGGCCGAAGAGTAGCTCGCAAGGGCGCGCCGGTGACGAGCAAGCTGCCCGACGTCGGCACCACCATCTTCACCGTCATGTCGCGCCGCGCCCGCGAGCTCGACGCGCTCAACCTCGGGCAGGGTTTTCCCGATTACGACATCGACCCGCGGCTCACGGAGCTCGTGGCCGCGGCGATGCGCGCCGGCCACAACCAGTATGCACCGATGGAGGGTCTGCCGAGCCTGCGCGAGTGCATTGCCGCAAAGCTGCGCGCCTCCTACGGGATCGCAGTCGACCCGGAGACCGAGGTCACGGTCACGCTGGGGGCGACCGAGGCGATCTACTCGGCCGTGCAGGCGCTGGTAGGGCCGGGCGACGAGGCAATCGCTTTTGATCCCGCCTACGATTCCTACGAGCCGGCCGTGCGGCTCGCCGGCGGCCGCTGCATCCGCCTGCCGCTCACCCAGCCGGGATTCCGTTACGACTGGGAGCGCCTGCGCGCGGTGCTCAGCGCACGCACCCGGCTGGTGCTGTTCAACACTCCGCACAACCCGGCCTGCACGGTCGCCGATCGCCACGACCTCGATGAGCTTGCGGCGGCGCTCGCCGCCCACGGCACGCTGGTGCTGTCCGACGAGGTTTACGAGCACGTGGTCTTCGACGGCGCACGGCACGCCTCCGTGCTCGCGCATCCGGCGCTCGCCGGGCGCAGCATCGCGGTGTTCTCGTTCGGCAAGACGCTGCACGCCACCGGGCTGCGCGTCGGCTACTGCGTGGCGCCGCCAGCGCTCACGCGCGAGGTGCGCAAGGTGCACCAGTTCAACACCTTCAGCGTCGCGCATCCCCTGCAGCACGCGATCGCCGCCTACCTGGCGGAGCGCCCGGATTGCGGCGACGGGCTGGCCGCCTTCTTCCAGGCCAAGCGCGACCGCCTGCGCAGCGCGCTGGCGACTTCCGGCTTTCAGCTGCCGCCGGCGCAGGGCACCTACTTCCAGCTGCTCGACTTCAGTGCTTTCGCCGACGGCGACGACCTCGCCTTCGCCGAGCGGCTGCTGAACGAGGCGCGCGTGGCCACGATCCCGCTGTCGCCGTTCTACGCGCGACCGCAGCGCCTGCCGTTCGTGCGGCTGTGCGTGGCGAAGCGCGACAGCACCCTCGACGAGGCGGCCGCACGGCTCAACGCGTTCGCCGCGCGCGCCGTGCGGGTGTGAGCGTGCCGCCGCTGCGCATTGCGCTGCTGCAACAGCCGCTCGCCTGGCACGACGGCGCGGCGAACCGCGCGCACTTCGAGGCGCTGCTGCCGCCGCTCGCGGGGCACACCGACCTGGTGCTGCTGCCTGAGACCTTCACTACCGGCTTCAGCATGCAGGTGGAGCCGATCGCCGAGCCGCCCGGCGGCCCGACCACGCAATGGCTGCTGCGCCAGGCGCACAGCTTGGACGCGGCCGTCGCCGGCAGCGTGATCACCGTGGAAGAGGGGCGCTACTACAACCGCCTGCTGTGGGCGCAGCCCGATGGCACGCTGCACCGCTACGACAAGCGGCACCTGTTTCGCATGGGCCGCGAGCATGAGCACTTCACCGCCGGGCGCACGCCGCTGAGCGTCACGTGGCGCGGCTGGCGGGTGTGCCCGCTGGTGTGCTACGACCTGCGATTCCCGGTGTTCAGCCGCCGGCGGCCGCAGCTCGACTACGAGCTGCTCCTGTACGTGGCCAACTGGCCGGCGCCGCGTGCCGAGGCCTGGCGACAGCTGCTGCGCGCGCGCGCCATCGAGAACCTGGCATACGTCGCCGGCCTGAACCGGGTCGGTAACGACGGTCTCGGCGTGGCATACGCCGGCGACAGCGCCGTGATCGACTTTCTCGGCGGCGCGCTCGCCCAGGGCGGCGCCGCAGCCGCGGTGCTGACCGCGGTGCTCGATGGCGAGGCACTGGCGGCGTTTCGTGCCAGATTCCCCGCGCACCTCGATGCCGACCCCTTCACCCTCGATCCGTAAGAGCACCGTGTCATGAAGAAGACCACGCGCGTCAACCATCCGCCGGTGGTGGAGCTGCCGCCCGGCAACCGGCCGCTGGTCGCTCCCATCTACCAGACGGTCAAGTTCGCGTTCACGACGCTGGCGCAGACCGAAGCACACCTGCGGGGCGAGCAGCCGGGTTTCTACTATTCGCGCACCTCCAACCCGACGACGCGCCAGCTCGAGCAGCTGCTGGCCGAGCTGCAGGGACGCGAGGAGTGCCTGGTGACCGCCTCGGGTGTCGGCGCGATCGCGCAGACGCTGCTGGCGCTCACCCGGCAGCACGATCACGTCATCTGTTTCGTCGAGACCTACAACCCGACGCGTTACCTCATCCGCCGCCTGCTCGGCCGCTTCGGCGTGGCGCATACGCTGTTATCGATCGAGGATCTCGCCGGCGTGGAGCGCGCGCTCGCCGCGCAACCGACGCGGCTGGTGTTCTTCGAGAGCCCGACCAATCCGGTCACCAAGATCGCCGATATCGCCGCTCTCACGCGCCTCGCCCGCGCCGCCGGCGCACTCACGGTGATGGACAATACCTTTGCCGGCTTTCACCAGCACGGCGGCTATGAGGTGGACGTGTTCGTGCACAGCCTCACCAAGTACGCCTCGGGCGCGGGCGACGTGCTCGGCGGGGCGGTGATCGCCAGCCGCGAGCTCATCAAGGGCATGCGCACCGATTTCAGCACCCTGGGCGGCACGCTCGATCCGCACGCGGCGTTCCTGATCCTGCGGGGTCTGAAGACCTACTTCGTGCGCTACCAGGCGCAATGCGCCGCCGCGGCACGCATTGCGCAGTGGCTGGCAGAGCAGCCCGCCGTGGCGCGCGTGCACTACCCCGGGCTGCCGGGGCACCCGCAGCACGCGCTCGCTGCGCGCCAGATGCAGGACTTCGGCACGATCGTCACTTTTGATCTCAAGGGGGACGCGCACGCGGGCCGACGCTGCGTGGATGCGCTGCAGCTGTTCGCGTTGAGCGCGAGTCTCGGCTCAACCGAGTCCCTCGCGCTGACCCCGCAGCTGATGGGTGCGCGCGAGCTGAGCGCCGAGCAGCAGCGCCTGTCCGCCATCACGCCCGGGACCATCCGCCTGTCGATCGGCCTGGAAGACGTCGACGAGCTCATCGAGGATCTCGGCCGCGGGCTTGCGGCCGCAGGCGGCTGAGCCGGCGGCGCGCGGTCAATATCGGCTGACAAGCTGAAGCTGGCGGCGTACCTCGGCCGCGCACCGACTGCAGGCCGTTACACCCGTGCCGCCGAATCGACATCACGGAGGAGTAGAATCATACGCTCGCAAGGCGCTTTCAGTGCAGGACGCACGCGCACTTTCCGGAACTGGTGCGACGCGCGCCGGTCTGAAGACCTCAGGTGCTGCCGATTGCCAGCAAGGAAGCCTTCATGAACATCGAGCCGCCGGGCATTCCTTACAACTTCTCCGATCTGGAGCCGGCGATCTCGCGCGATACGCTGGTGCTGCACTTTGGCCGACACCAGCGCGTGTGCTACGACCGCGTGCTGGCCGGCGTGCGTGGCACGCAGCTCGAGGCGCTGTCGCTGGAAGAGCTGATCCGCGTCACCGAGCGTAACCCGGCGCAACACTACGTCTACCGCTGTGCCGCCGAGCTGTGGAACCACAATCTCTACTGGCGCTCGATGCGCCCGGGCGGCGGCGGCGCCCCCCACGGGGTAGTGGCGGACTACGTGCGCGCGCGCTTCGGCTCCTACGAGCGCTTCGCGCGCGAATTCCGCGAAACCGCCGCGGCGCACTTCGGCAGCGGCTGGCTGTTCGTGGTGGTGCGCGACGGCACGCTGCGCATCGTGACCACCAGCAATGCGGGCACGCCGCTGGTGCGCGGCGATCACGCGCTACTCGCGCTCGACCTGTGGGAGCACGCCTACTACCTCGATCACGAGAACCGCCGCGGCGCCTATGTCAGCGCGTTTCTCGAGGAGCTGGTCGACTGGGACGGCGCCAATGCCCGCCTGGCGCAGTTCGCCGGCGAGCCGCGCGCGCTGCGCCAGCGCAGCGACGCGGCCACCGCCCGCGCCGGCGCCCTGCGCGTGCCGTAGCAGCTCACAAGCTGCCGGCGAAGCGCACGCGCTGCGGCTGGTAGGGCAGCACTTCCATCAGATCCCCCTCGCGCAGCCGCTGCTGCACGCCGCGCCAGAACGCGGCCGTCAGGATCTCGCCGTGCACGCGCAGCAGCGCCGCGCGCTGCTCGTCGGTGAAGGCCAGGAAGCGCACGAAGGTCTCGGGAAACACGTCGTTGTCCGCCACGTAGAACCAGGCCTCGCCGCGCATCTCGTCCTCGTCGCTCGCCGCCGGTGGCACGTCGCGGAAATTGCAGTCGGCGACGCGGCACAGCTCGTCGTAGTCGTAGAAGATGACCCGGCCGTGGCGCGTGACGCCGAAGTTCTTCAGCAGCAGGTCGCCGGGGAAGATATCGGTGTAGGCGAGATCGCGGATGCACTGGCCGTAGTCGAGCACCGCGCGCTCGGCGGCGGCCGGTGGCGCGCTGCGCAGGTAGAGGTTGAGCGGCGTCATGCGCCGCTCGATGTACATGTGATCGAACACCAGATCGTCGTCATCGCGGTGCACGGTGCCGGCCGCTTCGGCTGCCAGCTCCGCGAGCAGCTCGGGCGCGAAGCGCGCGCGCGGAAAGCGCAGGCGGCGGAATTCCTGTGCGTCCACCAGCCGCCCGGCGCGGTCGTGGATGAACACCATGCGGTATTTCGCCAGCACCTCCTCGCGCAACACCGTCTTCGGGTGGGCGAAGCGATCGCGGATCACCTTGAACACCACGTCGAAGGAGGGCAGCGTGAAGCACACCATCACCAGACCCCGCTCGCCGGGGGCGTGCACGAACAGGTCGCTGGTGTGCTCGAGGTTGCGCATCAGCTCGCGATAGCGCTCGGTCTTGCCCTGGCGCGCGCGCCCGAGCACGGTGAACAGCTCGCTCACCGGCTTGCGCGGCATGATCGAACGCAGGAACAGCACCGCCTCGGCCACGCGCTCGAGGTCGGCGTGGAAGTAGGAGCGCGTGAAGCTGAACACAATGCTGACCTCGTCCTCGGCCAGCATCACCGCGTCTACCAGCACGCCGCCGTCGCTGTTCTTCAGCGCGATCACCAGCGGCAGCAGCAGCTCGCGGCCGACCAGTCTGCCCACGATGTAGGCGCGCGAGATCTGGTAGAACACCGCGCGGATCACCTCGACGCGCTCCACCGGGCGCTGCTCGCCGCGAGCCGCCAGCTGCGCGCGCACCTCGGCGGTCACGTGCGCGACGCTCTTGTCGAGGTCGCGCCACGGCGAGCGGAAGCGCACGTCGCCGAGCAGGTCCTCGAACAGCAGCGAGAGGGAGCCGTGGTTGCGGTAGGTGTTGGTGCCGGCGTCGGAATGGATGTCGGCGAGCGGATCGAGGTCGGTGGCCACGAACTCGATGTCCGGCGCGACCCCCACGGTGCCGAACAGCCTGCGGCTGATGGAGCTGAAGAACGTCTTGGTGAACTCGGCGTCCGGCAGCGTCGCGACCTGCGCGGCGAACTCGCGGCGCACCGCGCGCCACAGCGCGCGCCCTCGCGCCGCCTCGCCGAGCGCCGGGCGCAGCTCCGCGATCGTCTGGTTGACGCAGCGATCGTACAGCTCGATGCGCTCGACCGCGTCCGCCTGGCTGCCGCGCCAGTCACGCGCGTCGAAGCGCTGCGGCGCACGCTGGGTGATGGCGCGGAACTCGTCGTTATAGTGCGCGAAGGCCGCGGCGATCTGGCGCGCGCAAGCGCGCGGATCGGGAGCCTCGGCGACGGCGCTCATGGCGGTGCGCGCAGTGCGCGGTGCGCTCAGTCGAAGTCGGTCGGCAGCGCCGGCTCGAGGCGGTGCCGGTAGAGCCGCTCGATCTGCGAGGCGAGCACCCGGCCACGCGACAACGGCGGCAGCGCCTGCAGCTCGAAGAACTCCACCGCATCGGTCTCGTTGCCGGTGGCGGGCGCCCCGCCGGTGAGCTCGCAGATGAAGAACAGCTTGTAGATGTGATGCACGCCGGGCGGGTGCGGGTGGCGGTTCTTGTCCACCAGCGCGGCTAGCTTCACCGCCCGCGCGCGATAGCCTGACTCCTCGAGGATCTCGCGTGCCACGGCCGTAGAAGGCGAGTCGTTCACATCCACCCAGCCGCCGGGCAGCGTCCAGCAGCCGTCCGAGCGCTCGCGCACCAGCAGCACCCGCTCGCCGTCGAAGATGCCGCCGCGCACGTCGACCTTGGGCGTGGCGTAGCCGCGCTCCCCGTCCCAGAAGGCGCGCGCCGTGGCGGCTGGAATCTGCAGCTGCGCAGACAGCAGTGCGGTCACGAGCTCGGCGAGCTGCGTGTAGCGCTCGCGGTCGAAGGGGTCGCGGGTGAAGGTGAGCCCGTTCTGCGCGATCGCCTGCGCCGCGCGTGCGAACTCGAGCAGGCTGGCATCCGCCGGCGCACTCATCGGCGTGCAGCTCGGCGCGGTGCGGGTGCCGGCCCGGCGCCGGCCGCCGCGGCGCGCTGCGCGAGCCGCACCACCAGCTTCAGTCCCGACCAGGTGTCGTCCACCGCGCATACCTTGATGTCGACCAGCCCGAGCGGCAGCGCCAGCTCGCGCACCACGTCCTCGCTGACATCGCTCGGCACGCGTGCCGCCTTCTTCGGCCAGCTCACCCACACGACCGCATCGTCGCGCATGGCGCGGCGCGCGGCGGCGAGCGCCGCCTGCAGCTGCACGCGGCGCGTGACGAACAGGTGGGCGATATCGGTGCTGGCATCCAGGCGGCGCACGGTGCGCACCCCGTCCGGCAGCGGCGCGACGAGCTGCGGGTAGTTCGCCGGCGCGGCGCGCAGGAACAGCCGCGCGCCGGCGCGGATGCCGAGTTTCTGCGCCAGCGGCGTGCCGGAGTAACCGCTCACGGGCTCTGCAGGTTGCGGATCAGGGCGTCGGCGAAGGCGCTGGTCGACACTTCCTGTGCACCCTCCATCAGTCGGGCAAAGTCGTAGGTGACGATCTTCTGCTCGATGGTGCGGTCCATGGCGCCGATGACCGCGTCCGCGGCTTCCAGCCACCCCAGGTAGCGGAACATCATCTCCCCGGAAAGGATCAGCGAGCCGGGGTTGACCTTGTCGAGGTTGGCGTACTTCGGCGCGGTGCCGTGCGTCGCTTCGAACACCGCATGCCCGGTGAGGTAGTTGATGTTGCCGCCGGGGGCGATGCCGATACCGCCGACCTGGGCGGCGAGCGCATCCGACAGGTAGTCGCCATTGAGATTGGTCGTGGCGATGACGTCGAATTCCTCCGGGCGGGTCAGTACCTGCTGCAGCGTGATGTCGGCGATCGCATCCTTGACGATGACGCGCCCGGCTTTCTTGGCCGCGTCCATCTCGGCGTTGGCCTGCTGCTCGCCCTTGGCCGCGCGGCTACGTTCCCACTGCTCCCAGGTGTAGCACTGCGCGGCGAACTCGCGCTCGGCGAGCTGGTAGCCCCAGTTGCGAAACGCACCCTCGGTGAACTTCTGGATGTTGCCCTTGTGCACCAGCGTCACGCTGCGGCGCCGGTTGGCGACGGCGTAGGCGAGTGCGGCGCGGATCAGCCGTTCCGAGCCTTGCTTCGACACCGGCTTGATGCCGATGCCGGAGCTCTCCGGGAAGCGGATCCTGGCGTAGGCCTTGGGGAAGGCCTGGCGGAACAGCTCGAGAAACTTGTGGTTCTCGGCGCTGCCTTGCTCGAATTCGATGCCGACGTAGATGTCCTCGGTGTTCTCGCGGAAAATGACCATGTCGACCTTCTCCGGGTGCCTGACCGGAGAGGGCACGCCCTTGAACCAGCGCACCGGGCGCAGGCACACGTACAGATCGAGCATCTGTCGCAGCGCGACGTTCAGCGAGCGGATGCCGCCGCCGACCGGGGTGGTGAGCGGGCCCTTGATGGACACCAGGTACTCGCGACACGCCGCGACGGTCTCCTCGGGCAGCCAGGTGTTGATCAGCCGGTTGGCTTTCTCACCGGCGAACACCTCCATCCAGTGGATGCGGCGCTTGCCGCCGTAGGCTTTGGCTACCGCGGCGTCCATGACGCGCACGCTGGCGCGCCAGATGTCCGGCCCGGTGCCGTCGCCTTCGATGAAAGGGATGATCGGGTTGTCCGGCACCACGAGCTTGCCGTCGTGAGTGGCGATGCTCGCGCCCTGGGGAGGCGGGACGACCCTGGCGGTGGCGGCCGTGGACATGCGGACTTCTCCTGGAGGGATCCGGCGGCGCGGGCCACGCCGGCCGCGCCATGCTAGCACAGGGTGCGCGGTGCGCAGCGGCGCGTACCTAAAGCCCGCTTACGTGTGAGAGACTCCCGTGACGACTACGCCGGGGGGCGGTGCGGGATAGCAGCGTATGTCTGATGGCATCGGTATTAATAAGAGTGAGGCCGCGCCGGCGGCGAAGCCGTCGCTGCTGCGCCAGATGTGCGCGGTACGGCCGATCGATCCGCCGGACAGCACCGGCAAGAGCCGCCTGAAGCAGGTGCTCGGCGTGCGCGCCCTGATCGCCATCGGCCTGGGGGCGACCATCGGCTCGGGCATTTTCGTGCTCACCGGCACGGTGGCGGCGAATCACTCCGGACCTGCGATCACACTGTCGCTGCTGGTCGCCGCGTTCGGCGGGGGACTTGCGGCGCTGTGCTACTCGGAGTTCGCCGCCTTCCTGCCGGTCCCGGGCAGCGCTTACAGCTATACCTACGCGACCATGGGCGAAGCGCTCGCCTGGTTCATCGGCTGGAACCTGCTGCTCGAGTACGCGATCTCGGCGTCCGCCGTGGCGGTGAGCTGGTCGGCGTATGTCGTGAGCCTGCTCGGCGACGCCCACATCCATCTGCCGCAGGTGCTGGTCAACGCGCCGCTCGGCCTCGACGTGCACGACCACATCATCCGCACTGGTGCGTTCATCAATGTGCCGGCGGTGCTGATCATCGCCGCCATGACCGTGCTGCTGTACGTCGGCATGCGCGGCTCGGCCGGCGCCAACACCTTCATGGTGACCGTCAAGGTCGGCATCATCGTGATCATCGTGATCGCGGGCCTCAAGTACATCGATCCCTCGAACTGGCACCCATATGTGCCGCCCAACACCGGCCTGCGCGGGCGCTTCGGCTTTACCGGCGTGATGCAGGGCGCGGCCATCATCTTCTTCTCCTACGTCGGCTTCGACACCGCCTCGACCACCGCGCTCGAGGCGCGCAACCCGCAGCGCGATCTGCCGCTCGGGATCATCGGCGCCCTGGTCATCTCCGCGGTGCTGTACGTCGCCATGGCGAGCGTGCTGACCGGCATGGTGCCCTTCCAGAAACTCGACTCCGATGCACCGGTGGCGGTGGCGCTCGATGCTCACCCGCAGCTCGCCTGGCTCTCCTGGTTCGTGAAGGTGGGCGTCATCGCCGGGATGACCTCGGTGATTCTCACCTCGCTCCTCGGCCAGCCGCGCATCCTCTTGTCGATGGCCGACGACGGCCTGCTGCCGAAGTACATGAGCCGCTGCCATCCGCGCTTCAAGACGCCGCACGTGTCGACGGTCATCACCGGCGTATTCGCCGCCGCGATCGCGGCGGTGTTCCCTCTCGACCTGCTGGCCGATCTCATTTCCATGGGCATCCTGCTGGCCTTTGCGGTGGTATGCGCCGGCGTGCTGGTGCTGCGCTACACGCGGCCCGATGAGTACCGCCCGTTCCGCGTGCCGTGGGCGCCCGTTACCTGCGTGCTGGGGACGGTGGTGTGCCTCGGCATGACCTACTTTCTGTCGGAGGCCACCTGGATGCGCCTGGTGTACTGGACGGCGCTCGGCATGTCGATCTACGCCTTCTACGGCTTTCGCCACAGCCGCCTGCGCCGATGACCCGCACGCTGGCGAGTACGCCGGCGGCGGATGGCTTCCGCATGCCGGCCGAGTTCGAGCCGCACCGGAACTGCTGGATGCTCTGGCCGGAGCGCCCCGACAACTGGCGTGACGCCGCGCGCCCGGCGCAGCTCGCCTTTGCGCAGGTTGCTGCCGCCATCGCGCGCTTCGAGCCGGTCATCGTGGGCGCTTCCACCGCCCATTACGCCACCGCTCGCGCGCTGCTGCCCGAAGGCGTGCGCGTCGTGGAGATGGCGCACGACGATTGCTGGATGCGTGACGTCGGTCCGACCTGCGTGGTGAACGCACGCGGGCGCGTGCGCGGCGTCGACTGGCGCTTCAACGCCTGGGGCGGCCTCGACGGGGGACTTTACTTCCCCTGGGACCAGGACGATCTGGTGGCTGCCAAGGTACTCGAGGTGGAGGATCTGGAGCGCTATCGCGCACCGCTCGTCAACGAGGGTGGCGCCATCCACGTCGACGGGCAGGGCACGGCGCTCGTGACCGAGGAGTGCCTGCTCAACCCCAATCGCAACCCGGGCAGCGAGCGCGGCCAGGTGGAAGACTGGCTGCGCGCCTACCTGGGCGTGAGCCAGATCATCTGGCTCGGTCGCGGGGTCGTCGACGACGAGACCAGCGGACACATCGACAACCTTGCCTGCTTCGCGCGCCCGGGCGAGGTATGCCTCACCTGGCCCGAGCGGCGGCGCGATCCGCAGCACGCGATATCGCGCGATGCCTGGGAGCGGCTGCACGATGCGCGCGATGCGCGCGGCAGGCGGCTCAAGGTCACACGCCTGCCCATGCCCGGGCCGCTGACGCTGCGCCGGCGCGAGGCCGCCGGCATCGTGCCGCGCGAGGGCACGCGGCCGCGCCGCGCGGGCGAGCGGCTGGCCGCCAGTTACGTCAACTTCTACATCGCCAACGGTGGCATCGTCATGCCGCTGCTCGATGCGCGCACCGACCGCCTCGCGGCGCGACGCCTGCGGCAGCTGTTCCCCGGTCGCCGCGTGGCAGGCGTCGCCGCCCGCGAGGTGCTGCTCGGCGGTGGCAACATCCACTGCATCACCCAGCAGATCCCGGCCGGAACGCGAACCCGGTCACCGTCTGCAAGCTAAAGCCGGCGGCGCGGCGCGCGCTTCAGTATCGTCCGCGCCCATGCAAGTGCGGTGCCTGCGCATGCGGTCCCTGATCGCGGTGCTTCTGGTGGTGCTCGCGTGCGCCGGACTTGTGGCGCCCGCCGCGCCCGTCGCCGCCGCTGCACTCCCGCCGGCCAGCGACGGCTTCCTGGTGAAGCTGCGCGCGAGCTCCGGCAGCAGCGGTTACGAGGCGGCCCCAGGACGCATCGCGGCGCTGGCCGCCCGCCACGGTCTCGACGCCACGCAGGTGCGCCACATCTTCTCCGGCATTCACCTGCTGCGCGTGCGCCAGGCGCCTGCCGCCTCGCCGCAGCAGGCGCTGGCGCTGCTGCGCGCCGACCCGCAAGTCGAGTACGCCGAGCTCAATGAGCGCCGCTATCCGTTCGCGGTGCCCGATGACACGTTGTTCGACAGTCAGTGGTACCTGCAGAGTGCGCAGCCGGCGGCGATCGACGCGGTGAGCGCCTGGAACCTCACCACCGGCAGCCCGGGACTCGTCATCGCTGACCTGGATACCGGCGTGCGCTTCGACCATCCGGATCTGCGCAACGCGCAGGCCAACCGGCTGCTGCCCGGTTACAACCTGATTTCCAATGCGGCGGTGGCCAACAACGGCTATGGCCGCGGGCCGGACGCTTCCGACCCGGGCGACTGGATCTCTGCGAGCGATCTGAAGAACGCGCAGTTCGCCGGCTGCCCGATCGCCAACAGCAGCTGGCACGGCACGCGCGTCTCCGGGATCCTCGGCGCCATCAGCAACAATGATGCCGGGATTGCCGGCACCACCTGGGAGGGCTGGATCGAGTCGGTGCGCGTGCTCGGCAAGTGCGGCGGCTACGATTCCGACATCATCGCCGGCATGGCGTGGGCCGCCGGGGACCAGGTCACGGGCGTGCCGGACAACCCCTATCCGGCACGGATCATCAACATGAGTCTCGGCGCGACCGGCCCGTGTCCGGCGAGCTACCAGCAGATGGTGGACGAGCTCCTCGCCCAGGGCGTGCTCATCGTGGTTTCTGCGGGCAACGAAGGCGGACCGGTGGATGCTCCGGCCAACTGCATCGGTGCGGTGGGCGTCGCCGGCCTGCGCCAGCTGGGCACCAAGGTCGGCTACAGCAGCCTGGGTCCCGAGGTCGCACTGGCCGCACCGGCGGGCAACTGCGTCAACTCCGCAGCCGGCGAGCCGTGCCTGTTCTCCATCGTGACCACGACTAACAGCGGCACCACGGTCCCGGCCACCAACACTTACACCGACCAGTACAACTACAACGTCGGCACCAGCTTCTCCGCGCCGCTGGTGTCCGCGATCGCCGGGTTGATGCTGGCGGTGAACGGCAACCTCACCCCGCCGCAGCTCATCGGACGCCTGCAGGCCGGCAGCCAGCCGTTCCCGGTGTCGAGCGACCCGACCGTGCCGAACTGCCACGTGCCCGCGGGAGCTGACGATCTGCAGACCGGCGAATGCAATTGCACAAGCAACACCTGCGGAGCGGGCATGGCGAACGGCAACGGCGCAGTGCTCGAGGCGCTGCGGCCCATTGCGGCGCTGCGCGTGCCGGCGACGTTTGGCCCGGGCAGCACCGTGTCGCTCGATGCCAGCGGCAGCGCTGCCGCGTGCAACGCCACCCTCGTCAGCTACCAGTGGACGGTCGTGCAGCCCGCCACGCGACCGCCCTCGATCAGCAACGCCAACAGCGCCCATGCCAGCATCGTGGCGCCCGCGCCGCCCGCCAGCTACACGCTGCTGCTTACCGTGACCGACAACCAGGGCCGCACCGACAGCGCGTCGCTCACGATCGCCGCGAGCAGCGCCACCACGCCTGCGCCGGCCGCCGCCGGCGACAATGCCTGCCTGGCTGCGGTGGCCTACGACGCCGGCGCCCCCGCCACCAGCACCGACAGTGGCAGTGGCGGCGGTGGTGGTGGCGGCGGCGGTGGACTCGATCCCTGGACGTTGCTCGCGCTGGCCGGGCTCGCCGTGCGCTCGGCAGCCCGCGCCCGCTACAGCAGGCGCTGCGCCGCCTCGAGCCAGGGGCGCTGCGCGCGCCGATAGTGCCCGGGCGCGATGCGCGCCTGCTCGAGCAGCTCGCGTGCGATGCGCTGCGCTTCGGCCGTTTGGCCCTGCTCGTGCAGCAGCTGCGCATAGCGGACCTGCGCTTCGGCGCCCGGATACGACGGTGCCAGCACGCGGTACTCCTCCAGTGCCTTGTGCACGTCGCCCTCCGCAGCGAGTGAGCGCGCATACAACAGGTGGCCCGCCGGCGAGCGGAAGTCCGGGTTAAGCCGGATGAGCTCGTCGAGCGTCAGGCGCGCGCCGTGCGCGTCGCCCTTGCCGAATTGCGCCTGTGCGAGGCCGAGCATCAGGTTCGGGTCGTCTTGGTAGAGTCCGCTGAGCGCCTCGCGGTACTGCACGATCGCCTCGTCGTGGCGCCCGTGGCGTAGCAGCTCCTCGGCATAGCGCTGGCGGCTGGCGACGTTGCCGCCGACGCGCGCCTCGCTCTCGTAGCGGCGCAGGTCGGCGGTCGGATCCATGGCCTTCTTCAGGCCACGCGCGGTGCGCTGCGCCGTGCGGCTGCGGAACAGCTGCGGCACGATCTCCACGGCCAGGTAGGCAATGCCGCCCGCCAGCGGCAGGAACAGCAGCACCCAGATCCACAGCTGGTTCCGTCCGGTGCGGATCACGTGAATGATGAGCAGCACCTGGATGATGATCGGTACGATCAGCAGCAACATTACTCAGTCTCGCTTGGTGCTCTGCGCACGCATCGGCAGCGCGAACGCCATCAGGTAGTCGCCGCGCGCTGTGCCGAGCGGTCCATGGCCGCCGGCGCTGATGACGAGGTACTGACGCTGGTCCGGCCCGGCACGGTAGGTCATGGGCGTCGCCTGGCCGCCGGCTGGCAGGCGGTACTTCCACAGCTCGCGACCGGTGTCGACGTCGAATGCACGCAGGTAACTGTCCATGGCGGCACCGATGAACACCAGTCCCCCGGCGGTCGCGATCGGCCCTCCCATGTTGGGCAGGCCGAAGTCCCGCGACGGCACGAACCAGGGCATCAACCCTTGCGTGGAGCCAAGCGGCACCTGCCAGATGATGCGGCCGCGCTGCAGATCGAGGCTCACCAGCGTGCCCCACGGCGGTGCGGTGCACGGCAAGCCCCACGGCGACAGCAGCGGCTCGCGGCGCATCCCGTAGGGCGTGCCGGCCTGGCGGCCGAATTCGGCGTGCGGGTAATTCCCCGAGCGCGCCTCGCGCTCGAAGTCCGCGCGCGGCAGCAGCGTCACACGCATCGGCAGCAGGTTGACCGCGACGATGACCCGTCCGCGGTCCTCATCGAAGGCGATTCCGCCCCAGTTCACCCCGCCGATGTAGCCGGGCAGCAGCAGCGTGCCACGCGTGTCGGGTGGGGTGAAGATCCCCTCGTTGCGCAGCGAGGTGATCAGCTCGCGGCACTTGCCGCGGTCCCAGAACGTCAGCCCCCAGGCGTCGCCGGGCTGCACCGCGCGCTGCGGCGTCAGCGGCGGCAGCGCCGGGAAGGGCTGTGTCGGCCAGGCGTGCTCCCCGGGCACATGGCTCGCCGGCACGGCGGTCTCGGTGATCGGCACGAGCGGCCGCCCGTGCGTGCGCTCGAAGACATACACCATGCCGGTCTTGGTCGCCTGGATGACGGCCGGCACCGGCACGCCGCGCACCGCGAAGTCGCCGAGCACCGGCTGCGCGGCGAGGTCGAAGTCCCACAGGTCGTGATGCACGAGCTGCTGATGCCACATCAGGCGGCCGCTCGCCGCCTCGAGCGCCAGCAGCGAGTCGGCGAAGCGATCGGTACCCAAGCGCTGGCCGCCGTAGAAATCGGGGCTGGCCGAGCCGGTCGGAATCAATACCAGTCCGTGCTCCGCGTCGACCGACATCACCCCCCAGGCATTGCCCGCGCCGGTGCCGGCGGCCTGGGCGAGATCCCATTCGCCGGCAGCCGGATGGGCGGGGGAGTCGGGCAGCGGGTCGAACGCCCACAGCTGCGCACCGCTTACGGCATCGAAGGCGCGAATGACGCCGCGTTCGAGGTCCGCGGCGCGGTTGTCGCCGATGGCCGAGCCCACCACGATCACGTTGCGGTACACCGCCGGGGGCGAGGTGACCAGATAAGCGCCGGCGTCGCGGATGCGGATGCCGCGGGTCAGGTCGAGCTGGCCGCCGCTGCCGAAGTCGGCGCACGGCCGGCCGGTGTCCGCATCGAGCGCCAGCAGCCGTGCATCGAGCGTGCCGGTGAACACGCGCCGCGCACACGGCCCGGCAGCGCTGCCCGCGCCGCCCTGCCACACGCTCACGCCGCGCGCGGCGGCTTCCGCGTAATGGCCGGTTCGGTCGATGTGTGGATCGAAGCGCCAGCGCTCGCGGCCCGACTGCGGATCGAGCGCGATCACGACGTTGGTCGCCGTCTCGAGGTACAGGAGGCCAAAGGCGAGCACCGGCGTCGCCTCGAAGGTGAGCTTACCGGCGCGCGCCAGCCCCGCGCCCAGCTCGCCGGTGCGGTAGGTCCAGGCCGGCGCCAGTTGCGCGACGTTGCTGCGGTTGATCTGCTCGAGGTGCGAGAAGCGCTGGCCGAAGGCGTCGCCGCCGTAGAAGCCCCAGTCGCTGGCCGCGGGCGCCTGGGCGTACGCGACGGCCGCAGCCAGGTGACACGCGAGTGCGAGCAGCGCACGCCGCAGGTACGCGCGCCGCAGGTACGCGCGCCGCAGGTACGCGCGGCCGCAGGCGACGGTCGCGCCGGCAGGTGGGCGAGGCATCATGCGCGCATTATCACGGATGGCGCTCAGCGCTGCGCGAGTCCCGAGTGCGCGCGGCGAGCGCACCTGCGGGCGCATGCTGGTATTCTTCGCAGCCGTGAGTTCAACACGGGCGGTCACACCCCGCGTCGGGGTGCTGAGTCTTCTCCTCGCGGCTCAGTGGCTCGCGGCCCCCGGCATCAGCAGCGCACAACAAGGCGCCGCGCCCCAGGCGCCGGCGGCCGGGGCACATCGACCGCGCGTCGGGCTGGTGCTCTCGGGCGGCGGCGCGCGCGGCGCGGCGCACATCGGCGTGCTCAAGGTGCTCGAGCAGATGCGCGTGCCGGTGGACGCGATCGCCGGCACCAGCATGGGCGCGGTGGTCGGCGGACTGTATGCCAGCGGGCTGTCGGCGCACGACATCGAGAAGATCATGACCTCCATCAACTGGCAGGACGCGTTCCGCGACCGGCCGCCGCGCGAGGACCTGACGCTGCGCCGCAAGGAGGAGGAGGAGAACTTCCTGGTGAACTTTCCGCTCGGCGTGCGCGGGGGCCGCATCATCCTGCCGCGCGGACTGATCCAGGGACAGCGGCTGATGCAGACGCTGCGCAGCCTGACGCTGCCGGTGGCGCGCATCAGCAACTTCGACGAGCTGCCGACTCCGTTTCGCGCGGTCGCCACCGACCTGGAGACCGGCGCCAGCGTGGTGATGGGCTCCGGGGACCTGACGACGGCGATGCGCGCCAGCCTGTCCGCTCCCGGCGTGTTTGCCCCCGTCGAGCGCGACGGGCGGTTGCTGGTCGACGGCGGCATTGCCGATGACGTGCCGGTGGACATCGCGCGGGCGATGGGCGTCGACGTGGTGATCGTGGTGGACGTGGGCTTTCCGCTGCAGCCGCGCCAGCAGCTGAACGGCGCACCGGCGATCTCGAACCAGATGCTGGCGATCCTGATCCGCCAGAACGCCGCGGCGCAGCTCGCCACCCTCACACCCCGCGACATCCTGATCGAGCCGGCGCTCGGCGGCACCTCGTCGTTCGATTTCGGCGGCGTGGCGAAGGTGATCGGCGTCGGCGAGAGCGGGGCGCGTGCCCGCAGCGAGCAGCTCGCCGCGCTAGCCGTCAGCGAGCGCGACATGCAGGGCTACCTGGCGCGACGCGAGGCGGCACGTCAGCCGCCGCCGCGGATCGACTTCGTGCAGGTCGATCCCGGGTCGGAGAGCTACGGTCCCGCGACCGCCAGCCTGTTCAGCGACGTGGTCGGCAAGCCGCTCGACCCGGATGCGGTGGCGCAGCGCGTGACGGCACTATACGGGCGCGGCGGCCTCGACACGCTCGACTACCACGTGATCGGCGATCCGGGACGCTACGGCCTGGCGCTCGACGCGCACCCCAATTCCCAGGGCACGAATTACCTGCGCTTCGGCCTGAGCCTGCAGGATGATTTCGAGGGCAACGCCACCTACGACGCCGCCATGCGCTTCGTGATGTCGGGCATCACGCGCAACGCCGGCGAATGGGTGACCGACTTCGAGGTCGGCACCACCTCGCTGGTGTCGACCGAGCTGTTCCTGCCGCTGGCGCAGTTCTCCGGCTGGTTCATCATGCCGCACCTCGCCGACGAGGCGCGTGACCTGTACTGGCTGCAGGGACAGAGCCTCGAGGCGGAGTATCGCGTGCACACCTTCGACTACGGCCTCGATTTCGGACGCCAGTTCGGCAACTGGGGGGAGATTCGCACCGGCGCCTTGAGCGAGCAGGGCCACTACGTGCTCGAGGTCGGTGACGCCTCGGATCCGGACCTGCCGGAGCAGAGCTTCACCCCGTTCAAGTTCCGCGAGTATTTCGTGCGCTTCACTTACGACCGCCTCGACGACCTGAACTTTCCGCACAACGGTCAGCAGGCGACCTTGCAGTGGAACTCCGACCGCAACGCGAGCGGCGTGGGACAGAACGCCGACCAGGTGACGGCCAGCTATCTGGGCGCCTACTCCTTCGGGCGCGACACCGTGTCGTTCTCCGCCTCCGGCGGCACGACTCTCGAGTCGCACATCACCGACCTCAACCTGCAGTTTCCCCTCGGCGGGTTCCTCAATCTCTCGGGACTGCGGGCCTATTCGCTGCTCGGACCCAACTTTGGCATCGCGCGCGCCCTCTACTACCGGCAGATCGGCCGTGGCGGCCCGGGTTATTTCGACGTGCCCACCTACATCGGTGTGTCACTCGAGATCGGCAACGTGTGGCAGACCCGCAGCGCGGCGAGCTTCGGCAACACGCAGAAGGACGCCAGCGTGTTCCTCGGCCTCGACACGTTTCTCGGCCCGCTGTACATCGCCACCGGCTTCGACGATCACGGCAACCAGGCGTTTTACCTGTTTCTCGGACGTACCTTCTGACGCGGCCGCCCGCAAAGCCGGCGGTCGTGCCCGTCGCGCCTCACAGCTGCCGGCGATAGACGATGAAACCCGAGCGCTCCGCGAGGCGGTCGTAGAGCCGCCGGGCGGTGTCATTCGTTTCGTGCGTCAGCCAGTAGACGCGGCGGGCGCCGGCGTGCGCGGACCGGCTCGAGGTGGATGGTGCTGCGATGGAACAGGGCATGGCGGTCAGGGGTCACCGGTCGGCACGACCGCGGCCGTCTCCACCATCAGGACCACGACGCGCTCGGGCGCACGCGTGCGGTGGCGCAGGCCGCGCGGAACCACGAACCCCTCCTGGGCGCCGAGCTCGATCGAGCGGTCCTCGAGGTCGATGATGAAGCGCCCTTCGAGCACGAAGAAGAATTCATCGTCGCGGTCGTGCTTGTGCCAGTGATACTCGCCCTGCAGCACCCCGAGGCGGATGACCGAGTCGTTCACCCTGCAGAGCGTCTGGTTGTACCAGCGATCCGTGCAGCGGGCGACGAGCGCCGGCACGTCAACGACGCTCAGCGGTGCGAACTTGGCGTCGAGATAAGTGACATACGGGTACTTGGCAGGTTCGGCCATGATGGTCTCCGTTCAGGTGGCGCCGTGCGGCGACGGCGCGCTACAGCCCGCGGCTCTCGGCCAGCTTCTCGATCTTCTGGAACATCAGCGCCGGCTTGTCGCCGCCGCGCGAGTACTCGTGCCGCCGGCTCATATCGGCCATGGCGGCGTCACGCTCGGCGGGTGTGGCGTACCAGTGCAGTCGCTGCCACTCCGGACCGAGGAGCTTGCGGAAGGGATCGCCGCCGGGAAGACTCACGCGTATGCCGTAGGGGCGCAGCCGCTCGATCGGCGGGGTACGCAGGTTCTGCGGTTGGCTGATGCCCATGAGGAACAGCAGCTTACGGTGCCGTCCGCTGCTGCGGCAAGCGGCCGCTCTTGAGTCATCTGGCGATCATCCGCACACTGTCGGTCGGCGAAAGTCGAGGAGCTCACAGCCATGGCGCTGTTTCGCAAGAAATCCACGATGCCCACCGCGGATAACGCACTGCCCGGACGCAGCGCGCCGCTGAAGGTTCCCGATACGCACTTCGTGAACGGACGGCGCATCGTGCCGCCGTTCCCCGCTCAGCTGCGCGAGGCGGTATTCGGGCTCGGCTGCTTCTGGGGAGCGGAGCGGCTGTTCTGGGAGCTGCCCGGCGTGTACTCGACCGCCGTCGGTTATGCCGGCGGCTTCACGCCCAATCCGACCTACGAAGAGGTCTGCACCGGGGAAACCGGCCACACGGAAGTCGTACGCGTGCTCTACGACCCGACCAAGATCGCCTACGACGAGCTGCTGAAGACGTTCTGGGAAGCGCACGATCCCACGCAGGGAATGCGCCAGGGGAACGACGTCGGCACGCAGTACCGCTCGGCCATCTACGTGACCGACGGCGCGCAGCGCGAGGCCGCGGAAGCTTCCAGGCGCGCCTACCAGGCACGCCTTGCAGCGGCCGGCTACGGCGCCATCACGACCGAGATCCGCGACGCACCGCAGTTCTTCTATGCCGAGGACTATCACCAGCAATACCTGGCGAAGAATCCGGGTGGCTACTGCGGCATCGGCGGCTGCGGGGTGCCGTTCAATTCCGCGGAAACCAAGGTGAGTGAGCAGGCGTAAGGGTGTTTTCACCGGTCTTGCCCCACACCACACAGGTTTCCAGCACTCGCGGATCAGGTCCGGCCTCGATCGAGAGCCGCTCCATCGACTATGTGCCCGATGACGAGCGCCATGGCGGCCTCGTAAGTCAATTCACCCTGTGGCTGGCGGCTAACCTGCAGATCACCGCGATCGTCACCGGGGCGCTCGCCGTGGTGTTCGGCGGCGATGTGTACTGGTCGCTGCTCGGCCTGCTCGCAGGTCAGCTGATCGGCGGCGCGGTCATGGCGCTGCACGCCGCGCAGGGGCCGCAGCTCGGCTTACCGCAGATGATTTCCTGCCGCGTCCAGTTCGGCGTCTACGGCGCGATCATCCCGATGGTGGCGGTGTGCCTGATGTACATCGGTTTCTCCGCCAGCGGCTGCGTGTTGGCCGGCCAGGCGCTCGGCCAGCTGCTCGGTGTCGATGATGCCGTCGCCATCCTGCTCTTCAGTGCCTGCATCGTGGTCGTGACGCTGTTCGGCTATCGCTTCATTCACCTGGTCGGGCGGCTGTCGAGCGTCGTCGGCGTGGTCGCATTCTTCTATATGTTCTGTCGGCTGGTTGCCGGCCACGATGTCCCGAGCTTGCTGGCCGAGCGGCATTTCTCGCTGAGCAAGTTTCTGCTGGCGATGTCCCTGTCGGCGTCCTGGCAGATCGCCTTCGGCCCGTACGTGGCCGACTACTCCCGCTACCTGCCGCGCGACACGTCGGCGCCGCGGGTATTCGCCGCCGTGGGACTGGGATCGGTCCTCGGTGCGCAGATAGCCATGACCTTCGGGGTGCTGGCCGCGGCCCTGGCGGGCAGGCAGTTCGAGCACCACGAGGTCGCCTATATCGTCGGCCTCGGCGCCAGTGGCGCGGCCGCGAGCCTGCTGTACTTCAGCATCGCCTTCGGCAAGGTCACGGTGACATCGCTGAATGCCTACGGCAGCTTCATGTCGATGGCGACGATCGTGAGCGGCTTCCGGCGTGGCCTGCGCATATCCGTGTGGCACCGCTTCTGCTACGTGCTGGCGATGATCGGTGTTTCGGTGCTGCTCGCGCTCACCGGCCGTCACTCCTTCCTGCAGGAGTTCGAGGCCTTCATCCTGTGTCTGCTCGCCGTGTTCACGCCGTGGAGCGCGATCAACCTGGTCGACTACTATTGCTTCACCCGCTCGCGCTACGACGTGCCGGCGCTGTCCGACCCCGATGGCCGCTACGGGCGGTGGAACGCAACCGGCATCGCCATCTATCTGCTCGGCATCCTGGTTCAGATCCCGTTCCTCTCGACCTCGTTCTACACCGGGCCGCTGGTGGCGCCGCTCGGCGGTGTAGACGTATCGTGGGTGGTGGGTCTGCTGGTACCGGGCGCGCTCTATTACACCTGCGCACGGGCCTCGCGCCGCCGCGCCCCGGCGCAGCTGGTGCTGCCGGCCTGAAGGCAGGCCGGCCGGCAACGGCGGCCACGCGCGCGACGCCGCAGCGCAGATTAAAAAAAGTTTGACCCCGATTCCTCGCACGTGCAGTTTAGCGCCACGGATCTCAGTCACGGGTATGGAATAAGTAAAGTCCGTCGTGCTCGCGCCGCCGCGTCACGACACGCGATCACTGATTCGCCGTGCCCGCGGTGAGATCGATTTGAAGAAACTCAGGCGAACTGCAGCTGTGGATCGACCTGAAGTGGGCCGACGGCGGATCGGCCCGGCAGCGGCTATTTACGGGGAGTATCCAAATGAAGATCCATAATTTACTGGGTGTTGGCGTTCTGCTGGCTTCGGCTTTTGGCGCCCAGCTCGCCGCCGGCGCGCCGGCCGCGACGCACGAGCAAGCGGCGTCTGCGGGCGACACGGTTGAATTCACGGTCTACCTGCCGTTGCGCAACCAGGAGCAGCTGGAGAGTCTGCTTGCGCAGCTGCACGATCCGGCTTCCGCAAAATACCAGCAGTGGCTGCAGCCGGCCGAGTTCATGAAACTCTTTGGTCCGAGCGCGAGCGATCTGGCCAACGCGAAAGCCGCGCTCGTCGCGCACGGCTTTACGGTGACCGACAGCAATGCGCATGGCTTCCACGTGACCGGTCAGGTCAGCGCCGTAGCGAATACTTTCGGGGTGGGCGTCAACCAGCAGACTCGTCAGGACGGCAGCACGCGCTTCATCGCGCAAGGCGCGCTGCGGGTGCCCGGTGAGCTGCAGGCGCTGAACGTGCGGGTCTTCGGGCTCGAGCGCGTCCCGGAGCGCCGCGTGAACTCGGGCGCGATTGCGAAGAGCACCGGCGCCATCGTCGACAACCGCTACGGGATCACCGGATCCTATTGGTTTGATGATCTGAAGCAGGCCTATGACTATCCGGCGTACAGTTCGCGCACCGACGGTACCGGCGTCAATGTCGCGATCCTCATGGGGGATCTGCTGTTTCCGGGCGATGTCGCGGCTGCCTTCGACCACGAGCAGTTCACCGCCATTACCGGTAAGCCGGACCCGGCCGTAAAGACGGTGTTGGTCGACGGTGGCGGCGCCATAGGTGGCCCCGACGCGTTCGAGGCGAGTCTCGACGTGCAGCAGGTGCTCGGCGGTGCCCCGGGAGCGAATGTCACGCTGGTCAGCATTCCTGACCTGTCGGATCCGCACATCATGGACGGCTACACCTACATCGTCGACACCAACACCTACGACATCGTCAACTCGTCATTCGGCGGTTGCGAGCTCGAATACACACCCGCTTTCAACGACGGGGTGGATTACACCTACATCCTTAAGCAGTATCACGAGATATTCGCGCAGGGCAACGCGCAGGGCATCACCTTCGTGGCGAGCTCCGGCGACGAGGGCGCGCTGCTGTGCCCGAGCGCCGATTACGGCAACCCCGGTGCGAGCCCGGTGTTCGTGCTGGGTGTCAGCACGCCGGCGGATGATCCGGACGTGACGGCCGTCGGCGGCGGCAATCTGATCACTGTCAACACGCCCCCGAGTCTGAACTCCGCCTACGTCAGAGAGAGCGCCTTCGGCGACCCGGAATATCCCTACGACATCTACGGACTGGGTCAGAACGTGTCCGGTGGTTACTGGGGAGCGGGCGGAGGGGTGAGCTCGGTCTTTGCCAAGCCCTTCTACCAGGTGTTGGCGAATACCGATTCGCGCCAGTGGCGCACGCTGCCCGATGTCGGCATGCAGGTCGGGGGCTTTGGCTTCAGCAGTCTCAACGGGCCGATCGGCTCGTTCTGCGATCCCAGTGCCATAAGCTGCAGCCCGGACGACAGCTCGGTGCTTACGGCGTACGGCGTCAACTACGGCGGCGGATTCTATTTCACGATCGGCACTTCAGTGTCATCGCCGGAGTTTGTCGGCGCGTTGGCCCTCTACGAACAGCAGCGCGGCCGGTTTCATCGCCAGGGCAACGTGAACTACTTCCTCTATGCGCGCGGTGCCCTGCAGTCGCTGGCGGGCGGCGTCTACGCGCCTGCGGAGCTGCAATTCTTCCATCGCAACATCCCAGGGTTCGACGGCTTCTATAGCGCCGACTACCCGAGCCACGACTACAACTACATCTACGGCAATGGCAGCCCGGATGTTCGCAAGCTCTTCGGCCTGACGAACTATCCGGCGGCGGGCGTGCCGCAGACCCCCGGCAATCCTTAGCTGCTCACTGCCGACAGCAGAAGGCGTTCGCGCACGACGCGAACGCCTTCTGCGCCCCACTGGAGCGGAACTAACCCGGCGAAGTCGCGACGCGCAGTTCCACGGCTCGCGCCTCCCGGCCGAGCGTCGTGACCACGATGAGCGCGACCGCGACCACCGCCATCGTCCACGAGAGGATGTAGGCGTAGTCGCCGCCGTGCGCCTCGGCGATGCCCGCCTGGAAGGGTGACATTCGCGACGCCGCGAGGTTACCGAGCTGATAGGCGAAGCCCGGCAGGATCGCGCGCACCGAGGGAGGCGACAGCTCGTTGAGATGCGCCGGCACGATCCCCCAGGCACCCTGCACCATGAACTGCATAAGAAAGCCGCCGAGCGCCAGCAGCACCACGGTCTGCGCATAAGCCCACAGCGGGATCATGGGCAGCGCCAGCAGTGCCGCCAGCACGATGGCACGTCGGCGGCCCAGGCGCTCCGACAGGGTGCCGAAGCAGATCCCGCCGGCCAGCGCTCCGAGGTTCATGACGATGGCGATCTTGCCGGTGGTCTCGGGGGACAGGTGATGCTGGCTCTGCAGGAACGTCGGATACAGGTCCTGCGAGCCGTGCGAGAAGGCGTTGAAGCAGGCCATGAGCAGCACCAGGTACAACAGCGTCGGCAGGTGAGTCTTCGCCGCGCTCCACACCGCTGCTGCCGTAGCCCGCTGCGTGGCCGCGCCCGCCAGCCATGCGGGGGATTCCGCCACGCCGTAACGAATGTACAGCACCAGCAGCGCGGGGCTCGCGCCGATAATGAACATGCCGCGCCAGCCCACGTGCACGAACACATAGGCGAAGACCAGCGACGCCAGCAGGTAACCGATGACATAGCCTTCCTGCAGCAGGCCGGAGAAGAAACCGCGTCCCTTGGCCGGCAGGGTCTCGAGCGCCAGCGCCGCGCCAACTCCCCACTCACCGCCCATGGCGAAGCCGAACACCGCGCGCAGCACGAGCAGCGTCGCCAGGTTGGGAGCGAAGGCGGTGGCCAGCTGCGCCGCAGCATAGCTGACGACGTTAAGCATCAGGATCGGACGGCGGCCGTACTTCTCCGCGAGCCAGCCGAAAAACAGCGCGCCGAGCGGACGGAACGCGAGTGTGAGAAAGATTCCCTCGGCCACCGACTTGACGTCGGTATGGAACTCGCTGCTGATCGCCTTCAGGCAGAAGACGAAGATGAAGAAATCGAAGGCATCGAGCGACCAGCCGAGGAGCGAGGCCACGAAGGCCTTCAGTTGCGCGCCAGTCAGTTCTCGCAGAATGCCAGGCACAGCGCCTCCCCCGACGGCTGAAATACAAGCCTAACACGGGCGCAGTTGGGCGAGAATGGGGCCATGCTGTGTTGGACCGCCGGCCGCATTGCCGGTCCTGCTGTCGTGCTGCTCGCCGCTGCTGCGCCAGCTGCGGCGGCGGCGCCATTCTCCTTCGATGCTGCGCCGGGCCGGCTGCCGAAGGATGTGGTGCCGCTCGACTACACGATCGTGGTCACGCCGGACATCCGCGCGGGGACCATCGCCGGCAGCGAGACGGTGAAGCTGCGCGTGCGCAAGGCCACCGGCGAGATCGTCTTCAATTCGCTCAACGAGAAGCTCAGCGATGTGCGCCTGGACGGCAGGCCGGTGAGCGGCCTGCGTTCGGATGACGAGCAGCAGCTGAGCACGCTCACGCTGGCACAGCCGCTGCGACCGGGCGTACATACGCTGAGCTTTTCCTACGTCGCCAAGCTCGAGACGCAGCCGCACGGGTTGTTCGTGCAGTCGTTCGTCAAAGCCGACGGCACGCGCGAGCAGATGCTGTCGACCAAGATGGAGAGCACGGATGCACGGCGCATGTTCCCCTGCTGGGACGAGCCGGCCTTTCGCGCCACGTTCCGGCTGAGCGCGACGGTGGCCGCGGACTGGGCAACGGTCTCCAACATGCCGGTGGCCGGGCGCACGGTGCACGGAGCCTTGGCCACCGTGACTTTCGCGCGCTCGCCGCGCATGCCTTCGTACCTGGTCGAATTCAGCGCCGGCCATCTCGAGCGCATCAGCGCGCGCGCCGGCGCAACCACCCTCGGCATCTGGGCGGTGCGCGGCCGGGAGAGCGACGCAGCGGTCGCGCTCGCCAATGCGCGGCAGATCCTCCTCGACTACAACGACTATTTCGGCTATGCCTTTCCGCTGCCGAAGCTCGACTCCATCGCCGTGCCGGGCGGTTTCAGCGGCGCGATGGAGAACTGGGGTGCGATCACCTATAACGATCAGCTGCTGCTGGTGGGCGCTTCCAGCACCATCGCCGATCGCCAGGCGGTGTACGCCGTACAGGCTCACGAGATGGCGCACCAGTGGAATGGCGATCTCGTCACCATGGCGTGGTGGGACGAGCTGTGGCTTAACGAGAGCTTCGCCTCCTGGCGCGGCGCGCAGCAAACCGACGCGCGCAATCCGACCTGGAAATGGTGGGAGCTGCAGGACGGACCCAGGCAGCGCGCCATGCGTGACGACGCCCGCCTCACCTCGCACCCGGTGCACCAGCCGGTGGCTGACGAGCTGCAGGCCGCCAACGTGTTCGACGCCATTACCTATATCAAGGGCCAGTCGATGCTGCGCATGCTGGAAGCGCACCTGGGCGCCGCGGTGTTTCGCGACGGCATCCGCCGCTACATCGCGGCGCGCGCCTTCTCCAATGCGACGGCCACCGATCTGTGGAATGCGCTGAGCGCGGCGAGCGGCCGCGACGTCGGGGCGCTCGCGCGCGACTGGACCGAGCAGGCCGGCTACCCGCTGGTGACGGTCGCCGCGAGCTGCGACGCATCCGGTGAGCGCACCCTCACCCTGTCGCAGGCGCGCTTTCTGCTGCACGGCGCCGACCCCGCCGGCACGCACTGGCAGGTACCGCTGCGCATCCGCTCGGCAACGGACGGGACACCGCGTCCGCTGCTGCTGACCCGCGACGGCCAGACGGAGCGCGCGGGTCGCTGCGGTGAGCCGCTCAGCGTGAATGCCGACGGCATCGGTTTCTTCCGCGCGGCTTACGACGAGGCGACCCTCACGAGCAACACGCGCGCGTTCGCGACCCTGCCCGAGGGCGACAAGATCGCACTGCTCGATGACACCTGGGCGCTGGTGCTGGCGGGCCGCACGCCGCTCGGCGCCTACCTGACGCTGGCCACCTCGATGGGCGACGATGCCGATGCCCGTGCCTGGGAGCAGATTGCCGCGGCGCTCGGCACGCTCGAGCATTACGAGCGCGGCAGCACCGGGCAGCCGGCCTTCGCGGCCGTGGCGCGCTCCATCGTCAAGCCGATGGCGCAGCGGCTCGGCTGGGATGCGCGCCTCGAGGAGACCCCCGACGTGCAGCAACTGCGCCGTACGCTGCTGCGCGACCTCGGGGAGTGGGGGGATGCGGAGGTGATCGGCGAGGCGCGGCGCCGGTTCGCCGCCTTCGTCGCCGACCACAATGCCGTAATGGCGGACGACCAGGCGCTGGTGCTCGGCATCGTAATGCGCACCGCCGACGCGGCGAGCTTCGACACCCTGCACGCGATCGCCCGCGCGGAAAGGGACGACACGGCGCAGCGGCGCGACTACGCGGCGCTCATGCAGGCGGGCGACCCGCAGCTGGCGCAGCAGGCCGCTGCCATCGCGGTCTCGGAGGAGATTCCGCCGCAGGCGGCGAACCGCAGAATCCAGCTGGTGGTGGCGCTCGCCGAGCAGCATCCGCAGCTGTCGTGGACGACATTCAGCACCCACGCCGATCAGCTGCTCTCGACCAATCCGAAGTACGCCCCGCTGATTACCGCGGAGTACGTGCCCGAGTACTTCTGGGAGGCGGTGCCGCTGCCGACTCTCGAAGCCTGGGTGCGCGCGCGTGTGCCCTCGGAGATGGCGGTCAACGTGGCGCGCGGCATGGAGGCAGCGCGCGCGCTGCAGGCGGAAAAAGCGCTGCTGCTGGGCGAAGCTGACGCATACATCCGCGCGCCCAGGAGTGGCGGTGCGAACGGGGGCTGACGGCGCAGCGCCTGAGCCGGCCCCGCAGGCGCACTGCCGCGCTCGCCGCGCTCGCCGGGCCCGCCGGCCGAAGGCCGCCGGAGCGCTTCGATGAGCGCCGGCGGCGAGAGCTTCGACGCCATCATCGAGCGCGAGCGCGGCCTGCAGCACACCCTGAGTGCGCGCCGCATGAGCATGATCGCCATCGGCGGCGCGATCGGCACCGGCTTGTTTCTCGGCAGCGGCTTCGCGATCAGTCTTGCGGGCCCTGCGGTGCTGCTGAGCTACCTCATGGGGGCGCTGATCGCGCTGCTGCTCATGGGATGCCTCGCCGAGATGACGGTGACTCACCCGACAACAGGCTCGTTCGGTGCGTACGCCGAGTTTTACATCGGCCCGCTGGCGGGTTTCCTGGTGCGTTACGCCTACTGGACGGGCAACGTGCTGGCGATCGGCACCGAGGTCACCGCGATCGCGCTCTACATGCGCTTCTGGTTTCCCGCCTACCCGGGCTGGCCGTGGATCGTGGCGTTCTCGGCGCTGCTGATCTTGGCCAACGCCCGCAGCGTGAATGTGTTCGGCGCCATCGAGTACTGGTTCGCAACCGTCAAGGTCACGGCCATCGTGCTGTTCATCCTGCTGGCGGGGTATATCGTCTGGCACGCACCGGCCAGCTTGCCCGGGGCGGCTGCGGCGGCGGCGCCGAGCGCCGGCTTTCACAACTACCTCGACCACGGCGGCTTCCTGCCGCGCGGCCTGTGGGGCGCCTGGGTGGCCGTGATCGTGGCGATCTTCAGCTATTTCAGTATCGAGATGATCGCGGTGGCGGCCGGCGAAGCCGCGCACCCGGAGGTTGCCGTGACGCGGGCGTTTCGCGCGACGCTGATCAGGCTCATTCTTTTCTACCTGCTGACGCTGGCGCTGGTGCTGGCGATCGTGCCCTGGCCGCTGGCGGGGGTCGAGGAGAGTCCGTTCGTCAAGGTCATGCGCGCGCTGCACGTGCCCGGCGCGGCCGCGATCTTCAACGGCGTGATCCTGGTGGCGGCGCTGTCGGCCATGAACAGCCAGCTGTACATCAGCACGCGCATGATGTTCAGCCTGTCGCGGGCCGGCTATGCGCCACAGCGCTTCGGCACGCTCAACCGCCGCGGGGTGCCGCTGCAGGCACTGCTGCTGTCGAGCATCGGGATCGCCGTTGCCGCGGCGCTGAGCGTCGTGGCGCCGAAATCCGCCTTCATCCTCATGGTGGCGATCGCCTCCTTCGGCACGATGTTCACCTGGTTGATGATCTTCGCGACCCACTATCGCTTTCGCCGGGCGCGCGAGCGCGCCGGCGCGCCACCGTTGCGCTTTCGGCTGCGCGGCTTCCCGGCGACGACGCTGCTCGGTGCAGCGCTCATGGTCGCGGTGCTGGCGACCACCGCGTTCACGGCCGCCTTCCGCCCGACGCTGGTGTTCGGGCTGCCGTTCCTCGGCGCGCTGTGCGCGGTTTACTGGATCTGGTATCGCCGCGAAGCGCGGGAGTAAGCTGCCTCAAGCGCCAGTGCCGTGGGCAAAGGAGCCGGCCATGACTACCAATCCGATTCCACCAGGGTATCGCACCGTGACGCCCTATCTCATCGTCAAGGGGGCGGCGGAGGCGATCGAATTCTACAAGCGCGCGTTCGGCGCCACCGAGATGCTGCGCATGGCCGACCCGCAGGGCAGGGTGGGGCATGCGGAGCTGCGCATCGGCGACTCGGTGATCATGCTCGCGGACGAGCATCCGTCGATGGGTTATCGCAGTCCGCGCTCGCTCGGCGGCTCGAGCGTCAGCATTCTGCTGTACCTGCCGGATGTCGACACGGTGTTCGAGCGGGCGCTGAAGAGCGGTGCGCGCTCGCAGCGCCCGGTGACGAACCAGTTCTACGGCGATCGCTCGGGTACGCTCGAGGATCCGTTCGGCCACCTGTGGACCGTAGCGACGCATGTCGAGGACGTCGCGCCCGAGGAAATGCGCCGCCGTGCTGAGGTCGCCATGCAAGCGGGCGCAACACCGCCGGCCGACGGCTGACCGGTGCCGCCCGGCTATTGCCCGGCGCGCGGGTTGCATTCATGATTGGCGCATAAGCGCCTGACAGGCGCAGGGGGGATCCCGCCGGCGCGCGTAGGGCGCGGGCGCCGGGCGCAGCTTGGTTTTCAACTCGCTCACGTTCATCGTGTTCTTTGCGTGCGTGCTCGGTCTGCACTCGCTGCCGCTCCCGTGGACCACGAAAAAGATCAACCTGCTGATCGCGAGCTACCTGTTCTATTCGGCGTGGAACCCGCCGTTCGTCATCCTGTTGTGGATCTCGACGGTCGTCGACTGGTACGCGGCGCAGGGACTGGTCAAGGCACGTCGCCAGAGCGTCCGCCACGCCTGGATGCTGCTGTCGGTGGTCGCCAACCTCGGCATGCTGGGCTACTTCAAGTACGGCCAGTTCCTGCTCGATAACTTCACCGCCCTGATGAGCACGCTCGGGATCGCCTACCACCCGGCGCACTACGACATCGTCCTGCCCGTGGGCATTTCCTTCTATACCTTCGCCACCATGTCGTACACGCTCGACGTGTACCTGCGCCGCGCCGCGCCGGCGCAGAACCTGCTCGATTACGCGCTGTTCGTGACGTTCTTCCCGCACCTGGTCGCGGGCCCCATCATGCGTCCGACGGAGCTCGTGCCGCAGTTCGCCGAGCCGCGTCGCGCGACTGCGCAGCAGCTGCGCTTCGGGCTGGCGCTGATGACCATCGGCCTCTTCAACAAGGTGGTGCTCGCCGACAGCTTCCTGTCGCACGTTGCCGAGAGCGTTTACGACGGCGACAAGATCCCGGGGACGCTGGATGCCTGGGCGGGCACGCTCGCCTTCAGCGGTCAGATCTTCTGCGACTTTGCCGGTTACTCGACCACCGCGATCGGGGCGGCGCTGTGCCTCGGCTTCGCCATGCCCGACAACTTCCGCTTTCCCTACGCCGCGGTCGGCTTCTCGGATTTCTGGCGGCGCTGGCACATCACGCTGTCCTCGTGGTTGCGCGACTACCTGTACATTCCCCTCGGCGGCAACCGTCACGGCGCGCGCCGCACCTATGCCGCGCTCATGATGACCATGCTGCTGGGCGGCCTGTGGCACGGGGCCAACTGGACGTTCGTCGCCTGGGGCGGCCTGCATGGGCTGTACCTCGCCGCCGAGCGCACGCTGCGCGCGCGCTTTGCCAACTACCGGCCCGGGCCGCTCATGTTCGTGGCGCTGGGACTGCTCACCTACACGCTCGTCAACCTCACCTGGGTGTTCTTTCGCGCCAAGACCTTTGGCAAGGCGTGGGTCGTGCTGCGCGGCATGCTCGGGCAGAACGGCGTGGTCAAGCCCATCCTCAACACCTTCAGCCTGATCACCGTGGCCGCGATCGTCGGCGGCATCGTGCTCACGCACTGGCTGATGCGTGCGCGCACGCTCGAGTCGGTGATCGCACGCACGCCGGCGCTGGCGGTGTGCGCGCTGTGGGCGCTGCTGTTGTTCGCAATTGTCACTGCACAAGGGGAAGGCAGTGCCTTCATCTATTTCCAGTTCTGACGCCGCGCTCGGCGGCCTGCCCGACGGCTCTGCCGGCCGCGCGGCGGCGCGCGCGCCGGCAGAGCGCGACCGCTACGCGCGTCAGACGGCCGCTGACCGGCCCGGGGTTGCGCAGCCGGTGCCGGTGCGCCCGGTGCCCGAGCAACCCTGGGGCAGGATTCTGCTCGGAACCGTCGTGCTGTTCGTGCTGCTGCTGTCAGGGTGGGAGGCGTACTGGCGCGCGTATGGCGTCAGGCCAGGCATCAGCAATAGTTACGGGCTGTGGGCGATCCAGCGCCGGCGCATCGATGCGGGTGAGGGCGGCGCGACGGTTCTGGTGGGGGACTCGCGCATGTTCTTCGACCTGCAGCTTCCGGTTTGGCAGCGCCTCGATGGCAGCCGTCCGATCCAGCTTTCCTTTGAAGGCACTTCGGCGCTGGTCACGCTCGAGGATCTCGCGGCGGATCCGCAGTTCACCGGGCGCGTGCTGGTTGGCATTGCGCCGCAGGTATTCTTTCGGGGATTCAAGTATCGCGGCGGCGCGGCCGCCTATACGCGCAAGCAGTCGCCTTCGCAGCGCATCGGCCAGTGGCTGTCCATGCACCTGATCGAGCCGTACCTGGCGTTCGACGACTCCGATTATGCCCTCGAGACGGTGCTCGAGCGGCAACCGTGGCCACAGCGCCCCGGCAAGTTCTGGTTTACCGAGGTGCGCAGGCTCTCCGTTACCGAGCCCGACCGCAACACTCACCTGTGGAGCAAGGTGGCCACCGACCTGCAATACCGCGAACTGACGCGCAACATCTGGCGGCAGGATTTTCTGCCGTCGCAGGATCCGCCGCCGGCGAAGCTGAGCAAGACCATCAGCGAGCAGATCGCGCAGACGGCCAAAGCGGTTGCGAAGTTGCGCGCCCGCGGCGTTCAGGTGCTGTTCGTGCGCATGCCGGCCGACGGTGAGTTTCTCGCGTACGAGAACCGGCTTTTTCCGCGTGCCAAGACCTGGGATGCGCTGCTTGCCGCGACTGGATCGCCGGGCATTCACTTCCAGGATTACCCGCAGCTGCAGGGGTACTACCTGCCCGAGTGGTCGCACATCCGACAGGCGGACGCCGAGCGCTTCACCGCGGCGCTGTACGGGATCGTCACACGTGACTTCTGGACCGCACGCGCCGCTGCCGCGGCAGCAGTCGCCGCGGTTGGTGTGGTCGGGACCGATCCCGCGCACTAGCGCTGCCCCCCGTTCACGAGGGATTCTTCACCCAGCCGCGCGGCTTGCTGTTGAAGCCGATCTTCACGTCGACCGACTTGCTGCCGCAGCGGCACCTGAAACGCGTGATGATGCGCGCCAGCGGCTCGTCCCAGCCGTCGCGGCAATGCCGCGCCAGGAATGCCGGTGTTATCTCGCGCGCGTGCTGGCAGCCGCGGCAGGTGACCACGACCACGTAGTCGCCGAAATGATCGCGCAGCCGTTCGATGGAGCTCCAGGGCAGCACGGCGAAAGTGTGGGCGGTGCGCTTCGCTGCCGTCCACACAGTGTTAAAGTGCTGCGCATACTGTTCGCAGGCTAAAGCATGTGCGGCAAGTACATCCTGGCGCAGGCGGCCAAGGCCGAGCGCGCCATGGGCATCCGCCGCGGCCGCTGGGAGTATCCGGTCAGCTACCGCGTGCTGCCCACGGAGCAGGTTCCGCTGGTCGTACCGCTCGAGGGCGAGCGCGAGGCGGTGCAGATGCGCTGGGGGCTGATTCCGTGGTGGGCGCACGGCGTGCCGCTGAAAGCTTCCACCATCAACGCCACCGTGGAGCGCATCGACAGCGCGCCGAGCTATCGCGACCCCTGGGAGCGTGGCCAGCGCTGCATATTCGTCATGGGCGGGTTTTACGAGCCGCATGTCAACGAGGATGGCTCGCGCGATCCGTTCTTTGTGCACCTGCGTGAGCGGGAAGTGTTTGGCGTGGCGGGACTGTGGGAGCGCTCGCGCCGCGAGGACGGCTCGTACGTGTTCTCGTGTACGCTGATCACCCTGCCGGCGAACCGGCTGCTCGCGCAAATTCACAACGGCAAGCAGCGCATGCCGGCGGTTCTCGCCGAACCCGCTCACGACACCTGGCTCAACGGCACGCCCCAGCAGGCCCGTGCCGTGCTCAATCCCTACCCCGCGGAGCTCATGGAGGCCTGGCAGGTGAGCCGCCGTGTGAATAATCCGCGCCTGCCGAACGATGCCAGCTTGATCGAGCCGCTGCGGGCAGCCGTCGGCGGCGGCTAGGCTGCGCGCCGCTGATCCACGCGTCGCGCATGGTGGCTGCCGCCGCGATGCTCTACGATAACCGCGAACCACCAGGGGAGCGCGGTCCGTGCGCCGGTATCGCCGATATCTCATCGGGCTCGCCATCGTCGCGGTGCTCACCGGCGCCTACGCCGCCGCCGGGTTCCTGGCGCTGCCGTACTTCGCACGGCGCGGCGCACAGGATTTCGTCCGCACGCACTACGGTCGTACGCTCGCCATGGGCGATATCCGTTTCAATCCCTTCACGCTGGCACTCGACGTACGCCAGCTCGCGCTGCCCGATGCCGACGGCCAGACGCTGCTGGCGTTCGCTCGCCTGCACGTGCAGCTGCAGTGGGCCACGCTGTGGCGGTTCGCGCCGAGCTTCGGCGAGATCATCCTCGAGCAGCCCTACGTAAGAGCGGTGCTGCGCCCGGGGGGCGAGCTGAATCTTGCCGACCTCGGCAAAGGCTTTGCGCCGCCGCCGGCACCAGCGGCGCCGCAGGCGAAGTCGGCGCCGCTGCGGCTGTACATCCAGCGCTTCGCGGTGATCTCCGGCAACACCACCTTCGAGGATCGCACCCGGCCCACTCCCTTTCACGCGGAGTTCACGCCCATCGCGTTCGAGCTGCGCGACTTCAGCACCACCACCACCACCGCTACCGGTAACGCCTACACGCTGAATGCCGCCTCGCCCGAGGGCGAGCGGCTGATCTGGAGCGGAACGTTGCGCCTGACGCCGCTGGCCTCGCACGGTGAGTTCGAGATCGCCGATCTCAAGGCGCGCACCGTATGGAACTACCTGCGTGCCAGTCTGCCTTTCGAGATCGCTGCCGGCGTCATCGGCGTGCGCGGTGATTACGACCTGGTGAGTGGCGGCGGCCCGCTCGGCCTCACGCTGAATGTGCGCAGCACCAGGGTGAGCGGACTTGCCGTGCGCCCCAGGGGGGCGAGCCAGGACTATGTGTCGGGGAGCGTCGAGGTCGATGACGCGCGGATCGATCTTGCCAGGCGCGCGGTGAATGTCGCGAAGGTACGGCTCGCCGACGGCAACATTACGGCGTGGCGCGGCGAGCACGGCCGGCTGAATCTCATCGACCTGCTGTCGCCGCCCGGCGCCGCCGGCGCCGCGGCTGCACCCGCCGCTGCGGCGCCTGCCGCCACGAGCGCTGCCGCCACCGCGGCCGACACGGCGGCGGCACCGGCTTGGATCGTGTCCGTGCCGGACATCGCGGTGCAGGGGCTCAAGGTCTCCGCCGAAGACCGGCAGGTGCGACCGGCCGCGGCCCTGCTGCTCGATCCGCTCAACCTGCACGTCGGTGGATTTACCACCGCCCCGGACTGCACGCTGGAGATCACGCTCGACAGCGCCGTCAACCGCGTCGGCAGGGTCAGCGCCCGGGGGCGGCTCGCGGTGAAATCCACCACGGTGGATGCCCACATCGAAGCCGCAGGTCTCGGCCTGAGCATGCTGCAGCCGTACCTGGCGCAATACACCTCGATGACTTTGCTGCAAGGCGCGCTCGGCGCGAAGCTGGATATCGCGCGCGGCGCCGACGGCGCGCTGGCGGTGAAGGGCAATGCGGGAGTCACCGACCTGCGCACCGTGGACAACGCACTGAAGCAGGACTTCATCAAGTGGCGTGAGCTGCGCGTCGCCGACATCCGTTACGCCAGCAGTCCGGCGAGCCTGCGCATCGGCAGCATCACCGCGGTCGAGCCCTACGTGCGCATGATCGTCGCGCCCGATCGCACCCTGAACATCACCGAGATACTGACGGCGCCGGCAGCGGCGCGCGGCGCACCCGGGGGCGCCGCAGCCGCTGTCCAGCCCCCCGCCGCCGCGGCGCAGCCTGCGACGGCGGTCACGGCCACGCCTGCAGCAGCGCCCGCCGCCATGTCGGGCGTCGCGCCCGCGACCGGGCGGCCGGCGGGGCGTCGCGGCGCCAGGCACTCTGCCGAGGGAGGTACGGCCGTGCCCGCCAAGCCGCTCACACCGTTGCCGATGTCGATCGGCGTGGTGCGCGTCGTCAATGCGTCCGCGAACTATGCGGACCTGTGGATCAAGCCGAGCTTCGCGGTCGGCATCCAGACGCTCGGCGGCACGGTGACGGGGCTGTCGTCCGATCCGGCCTCGCGTGCGCACATCGAGCTCAACGGCAAGGTAGATCGCTACTCGCCGCTGCACATCGGCGGCAGCGTCAACCTGCTGTCCGCCGCGCTCTACACCGACGTGACCATGGCCTTCAAGGATCTCGACCTCACGATCGTGAATCCCTACTCCGGTTACTTCGCCGGCTACCTGATCGACAAGGGCAAGTTGTCGGTGGAAGTCAGCTACAAGATCGACCAGCGCCAGCTCGACGCCCGGCAGCATTTCGTGGTCGACCAGCTCGAGCTCGGTGACCGCGTCGACACGCCCGGGGCGGCGCATCTGCCGCTGAAACTCGCGGTGGCGCTGCTCAAGGACCGTAACGGCGTCATCGACCTCGAGCTGCCGATGAATGGCTCGCTCGATGATCCGAAATTCCGCATCGGTCCGATTATCTGGAAGATCTTCGTCAACATCATCGTGAAAGCGGCGACCGCGCCCTTCGCGCTGCTCGGGCACCTGTTCGGCGGCGGCGAGCACATGAATGTCGTCGAGTTCGATCCGGGGAGCGCCCAGCTGGACAAACCCGCGCGCGAGCAGCTCGCGGCCCTTGGCAAGGCACTCAAGGAACGGCCGCAGCTCAAGCTCGACGTGCCGATCGTGTTCTCCGGCACCCTCGACGCCGCACAGCTCGCCGCGGCACGCCTGCAAGGCGAGCTCGCCGCGCGCGCACTCGAGAGCCGCGCGGGCCGCAAGCATGCGGATACGGCCGCCGAAGTGGCGCTCGCCGACCCAGAGAAGCACTTCAGGCTGCTGGTGGAGCAGTTCCACGCCGATCTGGGCAAGGACACGGCGCTGCCGCCCGCGGCGGCCGCCGTCGAGCAGAGTAAGCGCAAGGAGACTCCGCCGTACGATGCTGCCATCGGCGAGCTCAATGCCGCGCTCATCGAGCACCTGAAGGTTTCCGACGCGGATCTGCAGGCCCTCGGCAAGCAGCGCGCGCAGGCGATCCAGGATGCGCTGCTGTCCGACGGCCAGATCGAGCCGGCGCGGCTCTTCATCGTCAACGCGTCGCAGAAAGCGCAAGGGGGCGACAAGATTAAAGTCGAGCTGGCGGTGAAGTGACGAGCGGCGGGCACCGCGGCCGCGGCGCACAGCGCGCCTGCGTGCGCCGCTACCTTGCGGGCGCCAGCTCTACCAGCTGGCGTGCTGCGAGCTTCGGTCGCCGCGCGGCGTCGTACAGTCCCCAGTGCGCCTCTTCCGTGTGCACACCCGGCGCCGCGCCCGGCACGCCGGTCGCATCGTACGCCCGCCACGGCGCATCGAAGGCGGCAAACCAGGCGAACGCGTGTGCCGGGGTCGGCGGCAGCAGCCGCGCGAGCTCGCGATAGAACCCCGCCTGGCGCGCCTCGCTGAACCCGGCACTCGCCGGGGCCGTCGGTACGCCGGTCTCCTTGACCAGGATCGGTCCGCAGGCGAGAGGGGCGAGCTGCGCGAGCACGTTGACGACGAACTGCGCCGCCGCATCGTCGGGGGCGTCGCGGAACCACGGCTGGAAGACCGGGTGCACGTTCACCAGCAGGAAGTCGAGCTGCTGCAGCAGTGCGGCGGTCGCGGGCTCGTAGTAGACATGGAACGGCTCGCTCACTGTCAGCGCGACGCCCGCAAACTCGGCACGCGCGCTCATCACCAGTGCGGCGAGGCGCTGCGGATCGCTGCGCTGTGCGAACAGCAGCTCGTTGCCCAGTGATATGCCGTCGACCAGCTGCGGGAAGCGCCGTGCGGCCTCGAGCGCCGCGGCGCGCTCGCTCTCATCGGCGGGATTCCATACGCCGATGATCAGCGCACGGAAGCCGAGGTCCGCGGCGATGGCGGGAATGGCCTGTTCACCGTGCACCGCGTCGTAGGTGATGAGCGCATCGAAGCGGCGTCGCAGCACGGTGAGATCCGCGCGAATGCCCGCTTCGGTCGCCGGTGTGACCTGTCCGTTCACCACCTGCAGCGACGTGGGCGTGTAGGCGACGAAGCGGCCGCTGAGCCAGGCCGCGCGCAGCCGCGCGACGGCCGGCAGGGCGGCCGCATGCACGGCGCAGCCGCTGGCTGGCGCCGCGGGCGCCGGCGCCGCGCCGAGCAACGCGCCGCCGAGCAGCGCGCCGAGCCGCACTGCGCGAGCCAGGGTTGTGCCGATCCGCCGGCCGCAGGACGCGACGGCGGCGGATTGTGCCACACTGCCGCTGCGCGCCCACCGCAGTCCTCTCAGGCGCGGGAGACTTCGCATGGCGGACCTGAACGAGCTCGGGGCACGGTTTCGGGCGCTGCATGAGGCGCCGGTTCTCTTCGTCATACCCAACGTCTGGGATGGCGCTTCGGCGGCCATCATGAGCGGCCTCGGCTTCAAGGCGCTCGCCACCTCGAGCTCGGCGTGCGCCGCCACGCTCGGCCGGCTCGACGGCCAGATCACGCGCGAGCAGGCGCTCGGGCACGGACGCCTCATCGCCTCACTCAGTCCCTGTCCGGTGGCGGCGGATCTCGAGAACGGCTTCGGCGATTCGCCGGCAGCGGTCGCGCAGACCATCAGTCTCGCCGCTGCGACCGGACTGGTCGGAGGATCGATCGAGGATGCGAGCACCGACCCCAACAAACCGATCTATGACATGGGCCACGCGGTGGAGCGCGTCGCGGCCGCTGTGGCAGCGGCGCGGCGCCTGCCGTTTCCCTTCACGCTCACCGCGCGCGCGGAGAACTTCCTGCACGGCAGGGCGGATCTCGACGACACCATACGCCGGCTGCAGGCATTCGAGCGCGCCGGCGCCGACGTGCTGTTCGCCCCGGGGTTGCCGGATCTGGCGGCGGTGCGCGCGGTGTGCAGCGCCGTCGGCAAACCGGTGAACTTCATGATCGGCATGCGGGGCAAGTCCTTTGCGATCGCGGACCTTGCCGCCGCCGGAGTGAAGCGCATCAGCCTGTCGACCACGCTGTACCGCGCGGCCATGACCGCCGTGCTCGCGGCCGGGCGCGAAGTGAGCGAGGGAGGCACCTTCGGCTACGTCGACTCGCTGGTCAGCGGCGATCAGCTCGGGCGGTATCTCGAGCAGCTCGTCGTCCCCTAGTCGAGCGCATCCGCCGGCAGGTCGCCCGGCTGTGCGCTGCGCAGCCACTCGAGGAATCGGCTGACGCCGCTCGCGCCTTCGGCCGGCGCCCACGCAGCGAACTGCGTGGCCGTCGCCGGGTCGTACGGGCCTTCCTTGATCTCGAGGAAGGCGCCGCCGGCCGCGACGTCCGGCACCAGCGTATGCCAGGTATCCCGGGGTGTCTCGTAGGCGATGCTGTCGGTGCCATCGCCGACCGCGTAGCGCGCCTGTACGCGGCCGCGCTCATCGAAAGTGAGCACGTCGAACCGCCCGCGCAGCACCGTGGCGAGCTCCGACCTGCCGGTGTGGCGGTGCGGCCGGAAATATGAATCGCGCAGCGCGACCACCACGAAGCGCTGCACGAGGTCGCTGGGGGCGTCATGGATGTTGTAATGGGCCCGGGCGCGCGGACTCAGCGCCGCTTTCGCGGCCAACTCGTCGAGCAGCGTGCGCGGCACGATCCTCATCGGCGCGCCTTGCGGGGCGCGCGGCGCGGGCGCTGCCCGGCCGCGGTGCGCACCGCGCGTGCCGCGCGCGGCCAGCCGAGATCGCGTGCCGTGAACTGCACCAGCCGGCGTGTGGCCAGATCGACGGTCACCGCGTCGTCGGGGGTCTTGGCGCCGGCACCGTCGGCGGCCGGATGGTACTCGATGCGCAGCTGCGTGGAATTCACCAGTACCCGCAGGTAGCCGTAGTTGAGGCAGTCGTAGTTCTCCAGCACGATCTGATCGGCGCCGGGGCCGGCGCTTTGCAGGATCTGCGGAGTACGCAACGGCGGCGCCCCGGCTCTGGTGAGCGACACGAGGTTGTGGCCGCCGTTGCCGCACACGAGGTAGGGGATCTGCTCGCCGCCGGGGCGCGTACGGGTGAAACGCTGGTAGTTGTGGACGTGCCCCGCGAGCACCGCGTGCGGCCACACGCCGACGCTGGTGCAGACGGCATCGATCTGCGCCTGCATGTCCACGCTCCAGCCGTGCGTGCCGCCGGCCGAGTAGGGCGGATGGTGATGCGCCAGCAGCAGGGCGCCGGTGTAGCCGCCGCTGCGCACGCGCGTGAGCGCGGCGCGCAGAAACTTGAGCTGCGAGGAGCCGATGCTGGCGTTGGCGATCACCCCGGGATCCTCGAGCGTGTTGCTGTAGAGCGTGATGATGCGCACGAACGGCGCTTCGAGCGTGTAGAACACGCCCGGCTGGATCTGGGCGGTGCGCGACAGCCCGCCGGCTTCCGCCGTGACCTCGAACGTGCTCGCACAGAAGTTGCGCAGGAACGCGGCGAGGCTGGCGGCGTGCGCCAGCGGCGAGACCATGCCGTCGTGATTGCCGGCGACCGCGAGGATCGGAGCGGGATAGTTGCGATAGGGCTCGTAGAACTGGTCGTAGAAGTACTGCGGCTCATCGAAGCTGTAGACGATGTCCCCGAGCAGCAGCGCGAACTGCGGCACCTCGCGCGCTGCGCTCTCGGTGAAGTCCCCCACCATCTTGTCGGCCACCTGGTTCTGCGTGGCCGGTCCGCGCGTGCTGCCGCAGTCACCGGTGGCGTGAAACACCAGCTGTCCGCCGGCGCTGATCGCGGTGGTGCGGCGCGCATCGCCGCCCAGGACCTCGGTGAGTGTCAGGCGCGGCTCGGGCAGGCCGCGCGGCGCCGGGAAGGGCAGCGGCGCGATGCGGTGCTCGCGGTTCAACTCGTCGATGCGGCGGTAGGCGGGCGCATCCGAAGCGTGCCGGACGCGAAACAGCGTGGGATCGGGCGTCGGCTCAGGCTGCGCGAATACCGGCTGGGTGAGCTGCCGCGAGGCCGGCGGCTTGCCGGCTGCGTCCGTGCCGCGTCGCTTGCTTGCGGAGGCCATAGGCGGCGCAGGATATCAACGTGCCTGCTGCGGGCGATACTTGTGGACGTCGGGCAGGAAGCCGGCCAGCAGCCCGATGAGCGGCAGGAATGCGCACAGCTGGTAGACGACCGTGATGCCGACGTGGTCGGCGAGCCTGCCGAGCACCGCCGCGCCGACGCTGCCCATGCCGAACGCGAAGCCGAAGAACAGTCCCGCCACCATGCCGGTGCGGCCCGGCAGCAGATCCTGCGCGTACACCACGATGGCGGGGAACGCCGAGGCGATGATCAGACCGATCGGGATGGTGAGCACGCTGGTCCAGAAGAGATTGGCGTACGGCAGCAGCAGCGTGAAGGGCAGCACGCCGAGGATCGACACCCAGATGATGTATTTGCTGCCGAGCCGGTCGCCGAGCGGGCCGCCGAGCATGCCGCCGACGGCGGCGGAGGCGAGGAACAGGAACAGATGCAGCTGCGAGCTGCGCACCGAGACGTGAAACTGCTCGATGAGATAGAAGGTGTAGTAGCTGGTGATACTCGCCAGGTAGAAGTACTTGGAGAACACCAGCGCCAGCAGCACGCTGATGCCGCGCGCCACGTGTGGCGGCGGCGGCGCGCGGGGTGCGGCGGCAGCGCGCGCGAGGCGCGGGATGCCGTGCGACTTGTACCAATGCCCGACATTCACCAGCACCAGCATGCCGAGCAGCGCGACCACCGAGAACCAGGCGACGCTCGACTGGCCGTGCGGCAGCACGATGAATGCGGCAAGCAAGGGCCCCGCGGCCGAGCCGAGGTTGCCGCCGACCTGGAACACCGACTGCGCCAGCCCGTGCCTGCCGCCCGAGGCCATGCGTGCCACGCGCGAGGACTCCGGGTGGAACACCGAGGAGCCGGTACCGATGAGCGCCGCGGCGCACAGCAGCAGCGCGTAGCTGTCGGCAAAGCCGAGCAGCAGCAGTCCCGCGAGCGTGAAACCCATGCCGGCCGCCAGCGAGTAAGGCCGCGGCGTCCGGTCGGCGAAGGCGCCGATCAGCGGCTGCAGCAGCGAGGCGGTGAACTGAAAAGTGAACGTCAGCAGGCCGATCTGCCCGAACGACAGCCGATAGGAGCCCTTGAGCATCGGATACAGCGCCGGCAGCAGCGACTGCATCATGTCGTTCAGCAGGTGGCAGAAGCTGATGGCGGCGAGGATGCCGACGGCGGTGCCGCCGGCGGCGCCAACCCGGGGGAGAGCGGGGGCAGATTCGTTCAACGAGTCATTTCTCCGCAGTGCCACGCGCCGCAAGAGGGCGGCGCAGGAGACGAATGTGCCGCAATCCGCCCCGAAAACCCATCTCTCTTACTGGGGGCTCGGCGCTGCATGCCGGTCCGCGGCGCCTACCCTAAGGAGCTGAACTTGCAATACGATCTATGCAGTTCTCGGTGGCCGAGCGTTCACTCGAGGTTGCGTCCTGCCGACAAGGGGCGAAGGCGGAGGATATTGAGCGACGCTTCGGAGCCGGCTGGAACCCTCGAGGTGGCGCTCGCCCACGCGCGCCAACTGCTGGAGCGCGACGCGCGCCTGGCTGCGCAGCAGGCGGGTGAGATCCTCAAGGTGGTCCCGGCGCACCCGCTCGCACGACTGATCCTCGGTGCCGCGCACCGCATCACCGGGCAGACCCAGGCGGCGCTCGCAGTTCTCGAGCCGCTCGCCCGTGAGCAGCCGCGCGCGGCCCCGGTGCACCTCGAGCTCGGGGCGGCACTCGGTGAGGTGGGCCGTGCGCGGGAGGCCGTCCCGGCGCTGCGCCGCGCACTGCTGCTCAAGCCTGATTCGCCCGACGGGTGGCGGCTGCTCGCCGACCAGTTGGATGCGCAGGGCGATGCGAGCGGCGCCGATCAGGCCCGGGCGCACTTCCTCGAGACCGCCAACAAGGACCCGCGTCTGATGGATGCGGCCGTGGCGCTGGTGAGGAACGACCTGCAGCGCGCAGAAGAGCGCCTGCGCATGCATCTCAATGGACACCCCACGGACGTGGCGGCGCTGCGCATGCTGGCGGAGGTCGTGGGCCGTACGCGTTGCTATCCGGAAGCCGAGCGGCTGCTCGCGCGCTGCCTCGAGCTCGCGCCGAGCTTCGATGCCGCCCGGCACAACTATGCACTGGTACTCAATCGTCAGGGCAAGGCGGATCAGGCATTGCCGCAGGTGGAGCGTCTGCTCGCGAAGGAGCCGCGCAATCCCGGCTATCGCAACCTGCAGGCCGCGGTACTGGCGAATCTCGGCGACTACCTCGGCTCCATCCGTATCTACGAAGCGGCGCTGCGCGAGTTTCCGCAGCAGCCCAAGGTGTGGATGAGCTACGGCCACTCACTGAAGACGACCGGCCGGTCGGCCGACAGCATTGCAGCGTATCGACGCGCGATCGCGATGGAGCCGACCCTCGGCGAGGCGTGGTGGAGCCTCGCCAATCTCAAGACCTTCCGGTTCTCGGACGCCGATGTGGACGCGCTGCGCGACGCACTGGCGCGCGATGATCTGGCCGACGAGGATCGCCTGCACTTCGAGTTTGCGCTTGCCAAGGCGCTCGAAGATGCCGCCTCCTGGGAGGAATCCTTCGCCCACTACGCGCGCGGCAACGCCCTGCGCCGCCAGTGGCACCCCTACAGAGCGGACGACAACTCGCGTTTCGTGCGCCGCTCGCAGGAGCTCTTCACCGCAGAGTTCTTCGCCGCGCGCGCCGGCGCCGGCGTCGCGGCACCCGACCCGATCATGATCCTCGGCCTGCCGCGCGCGGGCTCGACCCTCATCGAGCAGATCCTCGCGAGCCACCCGCTGGTCGAGGGAACCATGGAGCTGCCGGACATACCCATGATCGCGCGCGACCTCGCCGCACGGAATGAGTCCGACCCGGGCGGCAGCTTTTTTGCGGAGCTGGCAGCGCTGACGCCGGCTCAGCTGCGCGAACTCGGCGAGCGCTACCTGGCACGCACGCGGATTCTGCGCCGCAGCTCCGCGCCCTTCTTCATCGACAAGATGCCGAACAACTGTCTCTATGTCGGACTGATTCAACTGATCCTGCCCAACGCCCGCGTCATCGATGCCCGGCGCCATCCGCTCGGATGCTGCTTCTCCTGCTTCAAGCAGCACTTTGCGCGCGGGCAGAGCTTCACCTATGACCTCGAGGACCTCGGACGCTATTACCACGACTACGTCGCTCTCATGGCGCACTTCGATGCGGTGCTGCCGGGCCGCATACACCGTGTGTTCTACGAGTCGATGATCGAGGACACGGAAGCCGAGGTCCGCCGCCTGCTCGAGTACTGCGGACTGCCCTTCGAGGAGAGATGCCTGCGGTTCTACGAGAACGAGCGCGCCGTGCGCACCGCGAGCTCTGAGCAGGTTCGTCAACCCATTTTCCGCGATGCGCTTGAACACTGGCGACACTACGAGCCGTGGCTCGAGCCGCTGAAGTCCGCCCTCGGTCCCGCACTCGGCGCCTACCCGCAGCCGCCGCCCGCGCCCTGAGCGGTCCGCCATCTTGTAAATCGATCCGCTTCGCGTAGGCTGCAAGGGCTCAGGGCAGCTGCGTGATTACCACAACCAATTACGAAACGGGGCTCAAGCGATGACACGTAGCCGACGTAGGAAATTAGCGCGTGAAAACGCGCTCAGGTGTCGTTTCGCTCTGCGCAGCGGGGTTGCTGTTGCGGCCACGCTACTAGCCGCCGTGCCAGTGGCCCGTGCCGACGCGCCAGCGGGCAGCACCGCCGATTCGGGGGGTCTGCAGGAAGTCATCGTGACGGCAGAGAAGCGCACCGAGAACCTGCAGACCGTGCCGATCAGCGTCCAGGTAATGGACAGCCAGATGCTCCAGCAGCTCAACATCGTCAACCTTGACGATTACGTGAAATATGCCCCAAGCGTGTCCTATCAGCGCTCCGTGGGCTCGAGCGAGGGTGGCAACGCCGAGCCCGGGAGCTCGCACACCTTCATCCGCGGCGTGGTCAGCGGCGGCGACGGCAATCACTCAGGCTCGGAGCCGACCGTCGGCACCTATCTCGATGAGATCCCGGTGACGACCATCGACGGCACCGTCGACATGCACCTCTACGACATGCAGCGCATCGAGGTGCTGGAAGGACCCCAAGGGACGCTATTCGGCGCGAGCTCGGAGTCCGGCACCATCCGCCTCATCACCAACAAGCCCGACGCATCGAAGTTCTCGGCTGGTTACGACGCGACTGGCACCGACATCCTGGACCACGGCAAGGGCTACGAGGTCCAGGGCTTCGTCAACATCCCGCTCGCGTCCTGGGCAGCGATACGCCTGGTGGGCTGGATCGAGCAGGATCCCGGATACATCAGCAATGTCCAGGGCACCGACGCCAACGCTTGCATCGTCAACGGCGTGCGCACCTTCCCGACGTGGGCAGGTCAGCCGAGCGGCAGCTGGCACCTGGGCACCGGCCTGGGCACGGTCGCACCCTGCCCAACACCCACGACCATTGGCGCGGGCTCGATCACTAACGCTCCGTGGGCGTCGAGCGACTACAACACCGCCATTTACCGGGGCGGCCGTGGCGCACTCAAGATGGACGTCAGCGACAACTGGACGGTGACGCCGGGCATCATGGCTCAAGACCTGACCACCAGGGGTTTCTTCGGCTATGACCCGACAGTTGGCGACCTCGAGCTGGCGCACTTCGGCCCGGAGAGCACCCGGGACTCATGGTACCTGACCAGCCTGACGGTGGAAGGCAAGTACAGCGGCTGGGACATCGTGAATGCCGGCGGCTACTTCAAGCGCACCTCGCACACGGTCGCTGAATACAGCGACTACTCGGAGTTCTACGATCGGGTCTACGGCTCAGGGTCGTGCTGGATTGGCAACCCTGGAAAGGGACAGCCCAACCCCCCGGGCCTGTGCTCCGGCGTAAATCCCGTCATGCCGCAGGAGTACGTGATCGGCGGTGGCTACTTTGAGAAGTGGAGCGACGAGTTCCGCGTAAGCACGCCGGCCGATCAGCCGGTGAAAGCGACGTTCGGCCTCTTCATCGACCGCCAGCTGCACAACATCTGGCAGAACTACACCATGCCGGGCTACAACCCGGTCAGCATCTATGGCGGGAACGGCGGCGGTGCGAGCCCCAATTGCTGCGGGTTCGCCGATTACTTTTCGCAGCCTAACTTCGGCAACACGATCTGGCTCACCGATGAGCAGCGCGTCGACCGGGACAGGGCGGCCTTCATCCAGGCGGACTGGGACATCAGCCCGCAATGGACGCTCACTGGCGGGTACCGCTACTACCACTACGACAACTCGCTGGAGGGCTTCTTCGGTTTTGCCACGAATTACTTCGGCAATACTTGTGGCGCTCCCGGCGGCCCTGCGCCTCTTCCGCCGTTGACTAAGTACGCGCCCTGCACCAACCTCGACACCGAGGTCAGCGACTCGGGCAGCGTTCCGAAGGCCACGCTCACCTACAAGCCGACGGCGGACGCACTGATTTACGCCACCTATTCGAAGGGCTTCCGCCCCGGTGGCGTGAACCGCGTGGGTGGAGTGAACAACCAGACCTACGCGCCCGACTACCTGAAGAACTACGAAATCGGCTGGAAGACGACATGGTTCGATCATCGCCTGCGCTGGAACGGGGCACTGTTCTGGGAGGACTGGGACAACTTCCAGTTCTCGTTCCTCGTGCCTCCCAGCATCACCGCCATCGCCAACGGCGGCAATGCCACCATCAAGGGACTGGAGAACGAGCTGCAGTGGGCGGCGACCGATCACCTGATGTTGAGCACCAACTTCACCTTCCTCAATCCGTACCTCACGCAGAATTACTGCGGCCAGATTGGCGTGACCAACTGCCCGACGCTGCAGACGTATTACGCCTTCGACTTCCCCGGGGCCGTCAAGCAGCCGGGAGGCGAGTACATGTGGGTCGGCCCGCAGGCGCCGACGGGCACGAACCTGCCGGTGGTGCCGAAGTTTAAGGGCAACATCGTAGCGCGCTACACCTTCAGCCCGATCGACGACTTCTCGCCGTTCGGGCAGGCCGCCTTCGTCTACCAGACGCAGACGTCGCCGAACCTGATCGTGCCCAGTAGCCTGGTTATCGGAAATATGCCGGCCTACGGGCTGCTCGATCTGTCGGCCGGCGCTGACAACGGCAAGATGAGCATCCAGCTTTTCCTCATCAACGTGACCGACAAGCGGGCGCAGATCTCGCGCTTCACCGAGACCAATCCGCAGGTCGATAATCAGGTCTACATCGCGCCCGCGCAGCCGCGGACCATCAGCCTCAATTTCTCGCAGCGCTTCTGAAGGCGAGTCCCGGTGCCCATGCGGCGGGCATTGGCACCGGATAAGGTTGCGATTCATGGACATCGTCGCCTCGACCCGCAGTTACGAGCGCTGGCTCGCCGGCTGCGTGCCGCTGCGGCCCGCGGATCTCGAGCTGAAGCACCGCCTGATGGCCGCGGATCCGTTCTCGTTCCTGCGCGCAACGTTCTACCGCTGGGCACAGCAATGGCCGCAAGTCTGCAGTGAGGTGGCCGCCGCCCCCGCGGTGCTCGCGGTCGGCGATCTGCACGTGGAGAACTTCGGCACCTGGCGCGACGCAGAAGGGCGGCTGATCTGGGGCGTCAACGATTTCGACGAGGTAGTGACGCTGCCCTACACGCAGGACCTGGTGCGGATCGGCACCAGCGCGCTGCTGGCGATCGAGGAAGCACGGCTCACGCTCTCGGCGCGGCGCGCCTGCAAGTCGCTGCTCGAGGGCTACGCGGAAGCGCTGCGCAAGGGCGGCGCGGCGGTAGTGCTGGCCGAGCGCTATCGCTGGCTGCGGGACCTTGCGATCGTGCGTTTGAAGGACCAGCGGCCGTACTGGGAGCGCATGCGCGCGCTGCGCTCTGCGCCCGCAGGTGTCGGTCGCGTCGCGCGCCGGCTGCTGGCGGCGGCGTTGCCGCCGCAGGCGAGCGAGGTGCGCATCGTGCAGCGCCAGGCCGGCCTCGGCAGCCTGGGCAGGCGGCGCCTGGTGGCAATCGGCCGCTGGCACGGCGCCATGATCGCCCGGGAAGCCAAGCCGCTCGCGCCGTCCGCCTGGCTGTGGGCAACTGCGGCGCGGCTGCGCAGCCCGCGCTACCTGGAGCTGATTCGCCGCGCGGTGCGGGTGCCGGATCCGTTCCTGCACGTGCATGGGATCTGGCTGCTGCGGCGCCTCGCGCCCGACTGCAGCCGCATCGAGCTGGCGAGCCTGCCCCGCAACCACGACGAGAGCCGCCTGCTGTGGATGATGGGTTGGGAAACGGCCAACATGCACCTCGCCACCCCACAACAGCGGCCGCGCATCCTTGCCGATCTCGAGGCGCGCCGCAGCGGCTGGCTGGTGAAGGCCGCGGCGCGCATGGCGCAGGAGCTCCAGCGCGATTGGCGCAGGTGGCGCAAGGCCTAAGGCGTGAAGGGGGGTTTCAAGACATGAAGGATCTGACGCAGGGACCGATCGGCGCGCAACTGGTAGCGACGGCCGTGCCGATCGCCATCGGCATGCTGTTCCAGACGCTCTACCTGCTGGTGGATCTTTATTTCGTGGCGCCACTCGGGGACGCGGCGATCGCCGGGGTGAGTACCGCGGCCACCGCGGGTTTCGTCATCGTGGCGCTGACGCAGATGCTCGGCGTCGGCACGGTTGCCCTGGTGTCGCATGCGGTGGGACGCAAGGACCAGGCGGCAGCCAATCGCATCTTCAACCAGTCGGTGCTGCTGTCCGGACTGTGCGTGCTGCTGACTCTGGCAGTGGGCCTGCTGGCGAGCGGTGCCTATGCGCGCGCCCTGGCGGCGGATCCGGCCGCGGCCGCGGCCGGCACCGCCTACCTCCTGTGCTATACGCCGGGGCTCGCGCTGCAGTTCGCCCTGGTGGCGATGGGCTCGGCGCTGCGCGGCACGGGCATCGTGAAACCCACCATGGTGGTGCAGATGCTGACCGTCATTCTGAACATCCTGCTCGCGCCGGTGCTGATCAGCGGCTGGGGTACGCACCACCCCTTCGGTACGGCGGGGGCGGGCCTGGCGAGCAGTATCGCCATCGCCTTCGGCGTGCTGCTGCTGTGGCTGTACTTCATCCGCCTCGAGCACTACGTGGCGCTGCAGCCCAACCTGTGGGCGCCGAACTGGCGCCTCATCGGGCGCATCCTCAATGTCGGGCTGCCGGCAGGCGGGGAGTTCCTGATGATGGGCGTGATCCTTGGGATGGTTTACTGGGTGATCCGCCCGTTCGGTCCGGCGGCCCAGGCCGGGTTCGGAATCGGCGGGCGGATGATGCAGGCGCTGTTCCTGCCGGTCATGGCGGTGGCGTTCGCCGTGGCCCCGGTGGCGGGCCAGAACTTCGGCGCCCGTCAGTACGCGCGCGTGCGCGAGACGTTTCGTACCGCCGCGGTGGTGAGTTCGGTGCTGATGCTGCTCATCACGCTGGTGTGCCAGTGGCGCGCGGAATGGTTCATCTACCCGTTCACGCGCGCGCCGGACGTGCTGGCGGTCGGCGGTCCGTACCTGCGCATCATCTCCTGGAACTTCGTGGCGACCGGGCTGATCTTCACCTGCTCGGGGATGTTCCAGGCGCTCGGCAACACCTGGCCGTCGCTCCTGAGCTCGGGTTCGCGGCTGCTGACGTTCGTGCTGCCGGCGTTGTGGCTGTCGCAGCGCCCGCACTTCACGCTGACCGAGGTGTGGTACCTGTCGGTGGCGACGGTGGCGCTGCAGGCGCTCACCAGCCTCGCGCTGCTGGCGCGCGAGTTGCGGCGCAAGCTGGCGGTGCTGCCCGCCGACTCCAGCGCCGGCGGGGATACCGTGCCCGCACCCTCCGACGGTCGCTAGCGCAAGCGCCTACTTCGGCTGGCTTCCCGGCTGCGGATCGGAGAGCGGGAAGGACTGGGCGGCGGCCGGAGGCGGAGCCGCCGGTGCCGGCGTACCTGCCGGAGCGGGTGTCGCTGGCGCGCTGCCCGCCGCGGACGCCGAGCGCTGCATGCCGGTGCTCGTGGCCACCGCCGCCATGAAGCGCCGCGCCGCGTCGTCGTCGCTCGTGACCTGGCCGGCGAGGATATCGCTGGCCGCGACGCCCGGCTTCTTGTAGAAGGCCGCATCCGCGTCGTCGTTGATGCTGATCACGGTGCCGTCGAGCGCCAGACCGGCGAATACCCCGCGGCTGCGTGAGTACGAATAAACTTCCGCCTTGAAGGTGGGATCGGTCGCCGCCGAGGCCTGCCGGCCGACGGGACCTGCGGCCACCGAGGCATCGGCGCCGAGGGTGAGCTTGCCGCCGCTGATCCCCTCAATGCCCCGCGGCGTGGTGAATACCAGCACGATGTCGGTCGACTGCACGCCCCACTGCCAGCCGAAGCTGCCGCCGGTCATGGTGACGAACACCGGGCTCGTGAAGCGGCCCGCGCGGTCGCGCACCACCAGCACCCCGTGACCGCGCCGTCCGCCGGCGAAGAACGCCACCTTGGTCAGGTCGGGGATCACGGCGATGCCGTAAGCGCGCTCGAGCAGCCGGTCCGGAATCACCTCGTCGCGTCCGCTGCGCAGCTCCTCGAGCACCTGGCTCGCGACCAGCAGGCGTCCCTCTTCGCGGGCCTGGGCGTGCACGGCGCTCGCCGCAGCGGCGAGTGCGACGCCGGCCAGCAGCAGGACAGAAGTGTGGATGCGCATGGTTGAGTACCCTTGAGGTTGCTGGACTGTCGCTGCCAGCCGACAGCGCGTGCCGGCAGGGCCGGGAGCGAAGCTTAACTCACCAGCACGCCGGGCGTACGCGTTTTGCGCGCGCCGCGCGCGCTGCGCGCGGGCGCGCTAGTACCAGATGGAAACGAACACCTGGAAGATGTTCGCGTTGAGCTTGTAGAGCGGCTCCCTGCCCGGGCCGTCCTCCTCGGCGAGCAGCGCGTCGCGGTAGTCGCTGTAGTCGATCAGCAGGTGATCGGCGCGTACGTTGATGGTGTTCTTGCTCAGCCAGGATATCCCGGGCATCTGGAACTGGTAGGAGGCGCCGGCGCCGACGGTGTAGCTGCGGAAGGCGGCGAGCTCGCGGTCACGCGCCATGAAGTTCTGGTAGTTGGCGTACGGAAACAGGTCGCTGTAGAAGCTGGCGTGGGTCTGCTCGTAGTAGCGCAGGCTGCCGTCGAAGATCCAGTGGTGCCACACCGGCCAGCTGTAATCGAGCTCGGTGGTGTTGGCGACGATGCCCCAGGTGTCGCGGAAGAAGCGGTACTGGGCGGTGAGCGAGGCGCGCCACGGCAAATAGTACTTCCACTGCAGCGAGGCGGCGTTGCTGGTGCGCGTGTTGGGGTAGACCTGGGGCGCCTGCAGCTCGACGCCCGAGGAGGCCAGGTACAGGATCTTGCGGTAGGGGTTGGCGAGATAGCCCTGGTCGGTGAGCAGCTCGTAGTTGAAGTTGAGGATGGAGTTGCGCGTCAGGATCTGGCTGAGCGAGAGCGAGTAGCCGCGGTGATCGGCGCGCTCGTGGAACGTGGGATCGTTGACGATGACCCCGTCGGGGTCCTTGATGTCGCGGTAGATCTGGTCCCAGCCGCGGCGGTAGCCGAGCGTGAGCGTCGTCAGGTCGCCGAACATGTCCTGGCTCACCGAGTAGAAGGTGGTATCGGCGATGTAGTCCGGCTCGCGACTGTGGATGTAGCCGGCGCTGAAGGTGGTCTTGTCGTGCAGGTAGTCGAAGCCGACGTTCTCCTGCTTGCGCGTCTCGCGGTAAGGGCTCCCCGACAGTTTCACGTCGATCGAGGCACTCGAGATCATGTCCTCGTAGTAGCCGGCGGTGAGTGACAGGTTGTCGCCGACCTTCTTGCGCAGCAGCACTTCCGGGCCCTGCACGGTGATGTCGCCGCCATTGTAGTAGTGCCACAGGTAGTCGAAGCGGTCGTCGGGCAGCACGCCGCCCAGCGCCGGCACGGTGATCACCGCGAGCGCCAGCAGCGTGCGCGTGAAGGGACTCAGGACGCGGCCGTCCGCGGGCGCGGCCCGCTCCGCGCCGCTCAATTGCATCCGCAGCCGCCGCCGACCGCGCCGGTGGCGCCGTGTGCGCCTTCGCGCGTCTCGAGCACGTGCTCGAGGTAGGTGCTGGACACCGGATCGCGGTTGAAGGACATGATGGGATCGGCCAGGTGCTCGCGCTCGTACGGCTTGACCCACGGAGTCGGCGCCGCACAGGCGGCGAGCACGGCGAGGATCAGCGCCCCGCCCAGGGCCCGCGTCAGCTTGCTCGCTCTGTCCATGTCACTCTCCGACGAACGATCGGGCCGCCAGGCGCTTACTCGCGGATCAGGGCACGGATGCTGTCCAGGTACTCGTTCTCATCGCCCGGCTTGTAACCGCGGTGCAGCTTACGCAGCTTGCCGCTGCGATCGATGATCACGGTGCTCGGCATGCCCTCCACGTCGTATAGCTTACTCACTTTGCTGTCGCGGTCGTAGAGGATCGGGAAGCTCACCGGCGTTTCCTTCAGCCAGGCGTCGGCCGCCTTGGAGTCCGGCTCGACGTTCACGCCGATCATGGTGAACCCGAGCTTGTTGTACTTTTTGTAAATGCTTTCCAGCAACGGCATCTCCTGGCGGCACGGTCCACACCAGCTCGCCCAGAAGTTGAGCATCACCACCTGACCCTTGAACTGCGACAGGCTCACGTCCGCGCCGCCCTTGGCGGCGAGGGTGAACGCTGGCGCCGGGCCGGACGGATCCGCCAGCGCGGGCAGGGCGAGGGCCAGGGCGGCGAGGGCGGCTGCGAACGGGTTCCTCATGGGCGTACCTCTAGAAGAAGACGGTCGTACCGATGCGCGCCTCGAGGTTGTTGGTGAGCTTGGTGGTTCCCAGTATGCTCGACTGGAACACGTGGTCCTGCACCGTCACGTGCAGCGCCAGCCAGTCGGCCGGTACCACGCGGTAGCCGGCGCCAAAGTTCACCGTGAACTTCGTGTCCCCGGCGAAATCGGTGCCGCCGATACCGCCGAGGAGATAAAAAGCGCTCGTCATGGCGACGCCCCGACCGATGAAGGCCTCGCCCGGCAGGAAGTTGTAGCCCAGCGAGAGATCGTAGTACGTGAAGCGCCTCTCAGACTCGGTGAGCAGCTGCACGCCGCTCAGCTGCTCGAAGCTGGTCAGCCCGGCGCGGCTGCGGCCCACCTCCGCCTGGAAGAAGAAGTCCTCGGTGATGTGGTAGGCGGCGGTGAGGCCGTAGGAGGGGTGCGCGCCGAAATCCTCGATGGACAGCACCCCGTAGTCCGCACCCAGCTCGATATTGCGGCTGTGGATCCTCGGCACCGTGATCTTGCGCCGTGCCACCTCCGGCTCCACCACGCGCGGCGGTTCCTGGTCCGCGGTGTCGCCGGAGGCCGACGGCGGCGCGCGGTGGAACCACTGGCGCACCGAGGCGCAGCCGCTGAGCGCCGCGAGGAGCGCGAGCGCGGCGGTCAGAAGAAGAACGCGAATCCCGCTTTCCATTCGTCAGCTTCCTCGTTCTCGTTGCGCTTGGTCATCACCCAGTGTGCCTTGTACTCGGCGCGCAGGAAGAAGCGCCGTGTGAAGTAGTAGCGTACACCGCCACCGACGTAGGCCGTCGGCTCGCTACGATTGGTCGGCTGCACCAGGGTGGCCTTGGGCTCGGTGTACACCTCGCCGAGGCCGAGCATGAGGAACGGCGACCAGCGCCACTCGGGCGCGATCACGTGCGTCAGGCCGATGTCGCCGGTGTAGCCGTTGGAGTAGCGGCCGAGGAACTCGCCCAGCGCTCCTTCGAGTGCCAGCTGCGGGTTGAAGGAAAACGATGCATAGCCGGACACCAGCGAGGCGCCGCCGTAGGCACCGGCGAAGATGCCCATCTCGTAGCGATGCGAGGTGAAGCCGGCGCGATCACCGACGTCGAAGTGAAACGTCGTGCCGTCGGCGAGCACGGTCTTCTGCATGTCCGCCTGGCTCGCCCAGCCCTCCACGCCGTGCTCGGTGCGCACCTTGAACCAGTCGGTGCGCCGGAACAGCACGTCGACGCTGGCGGCGCGCGGCACCACGTGAAATACCGGGTAGCCGCGCCCCGGACCGGTGTGCAGCTCGAGGTACGGCTGCGTCACGAACAGCTGCAGGTACTCACGCGCACTGCCCGTGGCGGGAGTGAGCAGCGCCGCCAGCAACACCAGCCCCGCGAGCGCCCACTGGCGCGCGCGAGGCGTCAAGTCCGTCCTTTGCTCAATTGACCGGTACCGCAGGATCCCATGGGTTGTTGAAGTACTGCGCGCCAATATCCAGCCATTCGGACAGCAGCCGAAGCTCCGCCGGCGTCATGTAGCCCGCATGCGTGCTCCCGGAACCCGTCGCAAAGCGTCCCAGGAAGGCCGCCGACAGGCCGCCGTTCGCGTTGCCCGCATCCAGGTACGGACCGACCGACGGTCCGGCCGTCGGTCCCTGCGCCGTCATGATAACTGTGTTGTGGGGGAACAGCAGCTGCTGGTACGAGGTGAGCTCCTGCGGCACGTTGCTCGAGGCGCTGCTGGTGAGATCGAGATTGCCCGCCGGGGTCTGCGCGGCGCCCGCCGCGTTCAGCGGATTGTGGCAGCCGCCCTGGGTGCAGGTGTTATTGACGCCGGCCACCGCCGGATCCGGCCGCGCCAGGTCCCACAGCGGCTGGATGTGCTCGGGGTAATTGATCTCGATGCGGCAGTTCGACGCCCACGAGGTGATGCACAGCGCGCTGGTTGGGAAGGGTGTGAAGAACTCGGTCGAGTCGTCGTAGCGATAGAAGATCGACGGATTGGGCGTGGCGTCCGCCGGGTTGGTCCACACGTCGGTGTAGATCACGTTGACACTTGGCACCATCTGCGCGCACGGCGGGTTGTCGTTGGCGCAGCTCCACCCCATGCGCGCCTCGGCCATGGTTTGCCCCGCGGCCATCGGGATGAACGGCTCGAGCGTGGTGCCGCTGCCGGTGGTGATCGGCGTGGTGATGGTGTTCGGAAACGGCACGCCCGCCGCGCTCGCGCCCGCCCAGGCGGAAGTGAACAGCCCGCTGCGCCCGTGCGACAGCGGCTGCTGCGCGCCGGCCTGCGGCAGGTGGCAGCCGTTGCAGGACACCGTCTCGCCCGGCTGCACCTGCAGCCATACGCCCTGCACCGGCGTGATGCGCCGCGCGTTGGCATCGAGCACGCTCATGCGGAACGCGACCTGCGCGGGCACCTGGATCTCCACCGAGCCGTCCGGCTCGATCGGCGCATAGCCGAGAATCTCGATCATGTAGTTGCTGGCGCCGAAGGCCGCATCCGACAGGTTCACCAGCGACTGGGCGGGGATGGAGACCGCCTTTTCCAGGCGGATGAAGCGCGCCGGCCGCCCGCTCGCCGCGGTGAGCGCCGGGTTGGCGAGCGTGGCGATGTTCGGCACCGCCTCGTCGACGCCGTCGAAGTCGTACACGCTCCTTATATCTATGACGCCGACGCCGGCGTTGGCCCAGTTCTGGTTGAGCGTGATCCCGGGGACCTGGTCGGGAATGATGTTCGGCAGCGGCCGCGGCTGCGCCACGGCGATGTCGGTAATCATCACGCCCTCGACCGGCTGCATGATCGGCAGCATGGTGTTCTGGCTGGGATCGAACATCCACACGCTGTACAGCGGCAGCGCCACCTGTGGGTTGGGAGCGGCGAGCGCCGCGGCGGTGCACGCCACGATGGCCGGCGGATTCTGCGTGGTGTCGAGCAGGCGGCACTGACCCCAGCTCACCAGGATGCGGTTGGTGCCATCCTGCAGCGGCACGGCGGACATAAAGCGGCCGCCGGGCGAGGGGCCGGGCAGCGTCACCACGTTGTTGGGAGTGGCGGGCACCTGCGCCGGGCCGCTGAGCCCGGGGTAGGCGAGCAGTGACTGCGTGTTCTCCACGTAATGCGTGCCGTCGATGATCACCAGATTGCCGCCGTCGTCGACGTCGGTGAACTGGCGTACCAGGGCGAGGATGCGGCCATCCTGCATCTGGTGCGGATGCACGAACTCGATCACGGTGGCGTTGGTGCCGGTGTTGTGGCTGTTGACGCCGTAGTACAGCTCCAGGTCGGTGCCGTCCGGGTTGGATGAGTACAGCGACATCTGGTTGCGGCCCACCGCCGGCATGTTGTCCCAGCGCGCCCACAGCACGCGGCCGTTCGCCAGCACCGTGGCGTCGCGATCGTGACTCTGGTTGAAGGTGATTTGGTGGATGGCGGTGCCGTCGGGGTTCATGACCTCGAGCACGAAGGCCGGCTCGGTGCGCTCCTCATCCTGCGCCGAGAACTGCGGATCGCCCTGGTTGAGCAGCACACCCTGCGACTGGTCCTGCCGCGTGGTCGAGAACACGATGCGTCCGTCCGGCAGGTAGTGCGGTGACACGTCATCGACCGTGGGCGGATCCGGGTCGTCGGCCGGATTGATCACCGGCGCCAGCGTGTCGGTGGCGATGGTGTACTGCCAGATGCGCCACGAGGGCGGATCCTTCGCCTGCTGGTTCTTGGCGAGCGGGCCGCGCATGGCGAAGATCACCAGCGTGCCGTCCGCGGAGGTGTCGACGTCCTTGACGTCCCAGCTCGCGCCGGCGGTGACCCGCGCCGTGATGTTGGTTTCCGCCGCACTCGGCGAGGCGGCGGCACGCATGTACAGATCCGCCGACGGGTTGACCTCCTGCATGATGCGCAGGTCGTCCTGCGCCAGCGTGCCGGCGGTGGTGGTCGGCACCGTATGCTTCACGTAGAAGATCGGGTAATCGACGGTGGCCGGGTCGGTGTTCTGGCTATTGGCGATGTTGACGCTGCCGCCGCCGTTGCAGGCGGCCAGCAGTGCCGCCGCCAGCACGCCCAGCACGGCGCGCAGCGGCGACCCGGCGCCGCACGCAGCGCGCGTCGCCTTATGTTCGCCGCGCTCTCGCATGCTCTCCACCGAAGCGCGCGGATGCCCGCGCCGCGTGAATGTAACGTAATTCATGAGCCTGATAGTGACTTATCGTCATACCGCCGATTCCGTCACGGCGCCGCGCCGCCGCGCGCGGTTCTCATAGCACGCACCCGGGCGCGGGTCGATCCGGGCTACTAGGTAGACGTTCGCCCGCAGATACGCCGTGACCCGGCTCGCAGTTTGCCGCGCATCGTGCGCTGGCGCACACGAACAACAGAGATTGTCGGCGACTGGCGACGTACGACGGTTGAGACATTCGGGGCGGGGCGGGTGAACCGTATAGTCCGGTCGCGCATCGGACATTTTCGGGAGTTGACGAGCGCCATGAATGTTAGAACCAACACGGCACAGGTCGGCGCGCACCGCACAGGGCGGATCGCGCTCAGCGTTGCGTCGTTGCTGTTGTCCTTGCCCGCGCACGCCGGCCCCAACGAGCAGGCGAAGCGCATCTACGAGCGCATTGCCGGCGTGCCGCCGACACCTGCGGTGCTGGCGAGCATGACGCAGGCAATCTGCGGCGGCACCTGCGCACCGGGGGCCGCCGGCGCGGCGCCGGGCAGCGCCGGGCTGCTCGCCGCGGCCGTCATCGCCACACAGGCGCCGACCTTCTACGACGTGACGCTGAAGAACTGGGTGATCCCCTGGACCAACCGTGACCAGTCGGTGTTCGCGCCGCTCAACGACTACGCCGCCACGGTCATCGGCATGGTGCGCGACGACGTGGCCTTCAATACCGCGCTGTCGGCCGACATTCTCTATACGGTGAACGCCTCGGGCCTGCCGGCCCCCTCCAACGCCAGCAACGCTCACTACGCCACCGCCGAGGCCAACGGGGTCGACCTGAGCACGGCGCTCAAGCAGACCTCGCAGTCGGCGACCTACGGTACGCCGACCGCTGCCACCGCGGGGCTGCTCACCACCTACGCCGCGGAGGCCGCGTTCTTCATCAACGGCACCAACCGCGCGATGTTCCGCTTCACGATGATCAATCACTTCTGCAACGACATGCCGACGCTCGAGGACACCAGCAGGCCCACCGACCGCATCCGCCAGGACGTGGCGCGCTCGCCGGGCGGGGACAGCCGCGTGTACCTCAACACCTGTGTCGGCTGCCACAGCGGCATGGACCCGATGGCGCAGGCGTTCGCCTACTACAACTTCAACGGCATCGCCGGCCCGGGCGTCATGAATACCGGCACCATGCAGTACACCTCCGGACAGGTGCAGCCGAAGTACCTGATCAACGCCACCAACTTTCCCTATGGTTTCGTGACGCCCGACGACAGCTGGTCGAACCGCTGGCGCGGCGGCGTCAATACATCCCTCGGGTGGAGCCCCTCGCTGCCCGGCAGCGGCGCTGGCGCCAAGTCGCTCGGGCAGGAGCTCGAGTCGGCGGCGGCCTTCGCGCAGTGCCAGGTCACCAAGGTATTCACCGCGGTGTGCTTCCGCGCGCCGGCGAGCAGCGCCGACATGGCGACGGTGGCCACGCTTACCGCGAGCTTCCAGTCGGGCGGTTACAAGCTCAAGCAGGTGTTCCAGCAGTCCGCTGCCGCCTGCCCGGGCCAGTGAGGGAGCGCCGCACATGAACGCTGACCCTGTTGCCAACTTCGACATGCCGGCGCCGTGCGTGGTGCGCGCCGCGTCCGCGCTGCGCCGGCTCGCCGCCGGCGCGCTGCTCGCCGTGCTCGCCGCCTGCAGCTCCGGCGGTGGACCGGGAGTCACGGTGAATCAGCCCTCCGGCAGTGCCACGGTCGACGCCTATACCGGACCTCCGGCACAGAACGCCGACGTCGTCGCGTTCCAGATCAACCTGTGGCAGAACATCATCCCTTCCGATCGCTGCGGTGGCTGCCACCACCAGGGCGGCCAGTCACCGATGTTCGCGCGCTCGGACGACGTGAACCTCGCCTACCAGGCGGCGCTGCCGCTGGTGAACCTGACCAACCCGGCGCTGTCCACGCTGGTGGCGAGGGTCGGCAGCGGGCACAACTGCTGGGTCGCGGACCCGTCGGCGTGCGCCGCCACGATGCTGATATGGATCCAGAACTGGATCGGCTCGGGCTCCTCCTCGACGAGCACCGTCCAGCTGATCGCTCCGCCGGTGCAGGCGGCCGGCGGTGGCAAGCAGTTCCCGGCCACCGCTACCGACGGCAACCCGAGCTTTGCGAACTCGATCGATCCGCTGCTGAAGACGTTCTGCTCCGGCTGCCACAACCCGAGCTCGCTCACGCCGCAGCAGCCGTACTTCGCCGATCCGAATCCCGCGGATCTGCAGGCCGCCTACGTCGCCGCGCAGCCGAAGATCAATCTGGCCACACCCAACCAGTCGCGCTTCTACGAGCGCCTGGCCGATGACATGCATCACTGCTGGGCGACGCCGAGCTCGGGCGGTGCCCCCGACTGCCCGGGCAGTGCCGCGGCCATGCTGGCGCAGCTCACCGCGTTCGCCAACGGCATACCGGTGACGCCGATCGATCCCTCGCTGGTGGTCTCCAATGCGCTCACCCTCACGCAGGGCACGATCGCCGCCGGCGGCAGTCGCTACGACGCCAACGCCATCGCCATCTACATGTTCGAGACCGGCCAGGGCAGCACTGCCTACGACACGAGCGGCGTCACCCCCGAGGCGGATCTGCAGCTGTCGGGCAACGTCACCTGGGTCGGCGGCTGGGGCATCCAGCTCGGCGCAGGCAGCCAGGCGCAGGCTTCCACCAGCGCCAGCGCCAAGTTCGCCACCCTGATCCAGGGTACCGGCGAGTACACCTTCGAAACGTGGGTGGCGCCGGCCAACGTCACGCAGGCGGGTGCCTACATCGTCAGCTACTCGGGCAGCAACAGCACGCGCAACGCGACGCTCGCCCAGGACGTCATGCAGTACCAGGGCATGACGCGCAGCAGCGTCACCGACACCAACGGCCAACCGCCGCTCACCACCACCACCGCCGGCGGTGCGGCGCAGGCGGCGATGCAGCACGTGGTGCTCACCTACGACCCGGTGAACGGTCAGAAGATCTATGTGAACGGCGTGTGGACCGGCGACGTCGATCCGTCCAAGGGCGGCTCGCTCGCCAACTGGGACAGCACGTTCGCCCTGGTGCTCGGCAACGAGGTCACCGGCCAGCGCCAGTTCCAGGGCGTCATCAAGTTCGTCGCCATCCATAACCGCGCGCTCACTGCGGCGCAGGTGCAGCAGAACTTCGCCGCCGGTGTCGGCCAGAAGTACTACCTGCTGTTCGGCGTCAGCGCGCTCTCGGGCGTGCCGCAGTCGTACATCCTCTTCCAGGCCAGCCAGTACGACAACTACAGCTACCTGTTCTATCAGCCGAAGTTCATCAGCCTCGACCCGACAGCGAGCGTGCCGCCCAGCCTGCAGCTCAGCGGCATCCGCATCGGCGTGAACGGCGCGCTGGCCCCTGCCGGGCAGGCGTTCACCTCGGTCGCCACCACGATCGGTGGTGCCAACTACAGCGCGGCGAACGGCCAGCTGCTGTCGAGCCTCGGTACGGTGGTACCGGTGGACTTCGGGCCGGGCCAGGACCTGTTCTTCCTGTCTTTCGACCAGCTTGGCTCGCACGTGCATGCCTATGTGGATCCGGTGGTGCCGGGATCGCCGCCGGCGCCCAACAACGCCGCGCAGCCTGACTTCGGCATCGCCACCTTCGAGCGCGTCAACAACTCGCTGGCGAGGATCACCGGCGTGCCGATCACCAACAGCGTGGTGTGGGCCCAGTATCAGACCGAGCAGCAGTCGATGGCGGCGACGCCGTTGATCGCCGCGTTCGTCTCGCCCAACCAGACGGCGATGTCGCAGCTGGCGAACACCTACTGCGCCCAGCTGCTCGCCAACGCCGGCTACCGCGACGCCTTCTTCGGCACCGGACTCGACGCCAGCCTCAACAGCAGTGCGTCCTCGTTCTTCGCCGTCGCCGGCAACCGCGCCATCGTCGAGACGGCGCTGGTCAATAACGCCGTCGGCAGCAACGTGACGCCGCAGACCGGTACCGCGGTGACCAACGAGGTCGACTCGCTGTTGCAGCTGGTACCGACGCTCGCCGGCTACAGCAACGCCACGGTGTCGACGGCCACGCAGGCCGCCTGCGCCGCCACCCTCGGCAGCGCCGCGGCGATGCTGCAGTAACGCTCAAGGGATTTCGGAGACACGCATATGTTCATCTACAAGAAGCCGCCGCGACCGCACCTGCGTGGCGAGCCGCTGCTGTACGAGAATCACAAGCGGCCGGTGACGCGCCGTGACTTCCTCGCTGCCGGCATGGCCTCGACAACCGGCATGGTCCTCGGGCCCGCGTGGCTCGGCGCGCTGCTCAAGGCGAGCCGCGCGAATGCGCAGCTCGCCCCCGACATCCAGGCGCTGCTCGGTCCCGGGCAGTGCAACGTGCCCACCTCTGCGTCGGGGATCCCGTTCATCTGCTTCGATCTGGCCGGGGGCGCGAACCTGGTGGGTTCGGAAGTGCTGGTCGGCCAGCAGGGCGGCCAGACGGCCTTCCTGTCGACCGCCGGCTACGAGCTGCTCGGCCTGCCGGGCAACATGGTGCCCAGCTCGAGCGCGTTCATCGATCCCTCGCTCGGCCTGCTGTGGCACTCCGACGGCGCCATCAAGCGCGGCATTCTCAGCGTGGCGACCACGCCGGCGACCGCGGCCGGCACCAGCGGCGCGGTGCTGTGCGCCGAGTCCTCGAACGACACGACCTCGAACCCGCACAACCCCATGTACGGCATCGCCATGGCGGGGGCCAACGGGCTGCTGCTGGATCTGGTCGGCACCGAATCAACGGTCTCCGGGGGCAACTCGATGGCGCCGGCCGCGCTCATCAACCCGGCGCTGCAGCCGACCACCATCAACCAGCCCTCGGACGCCACCGGGCTGGTGAGCACCGGTGGCGCGAGCGCCGATCCGCTCTCGGTCGCGGTGCTCGAGTCGCAGACCCGTATCAGCGGCGGCAGCACCGCCTATGCGTCCGGCAACGAGACCTCGATCGGTGGTGCGCTGAGCGCGCCGAGCGGCAGCACGCCGGGGGTGCTGTTGTATAACTCCACTACTGACCCGAACTACCTGGCGGACGATACTGCGCTCAAGAACCAGGTGCGCTGCAATTATGCGAAGTCCGCCTACACTGCGAGCGCGTTTGGCAACCCGGCAGCGCTCGATCCCACGCAGGACCCGCTCATCATCGGCGGCGCCTCACCGATCTTCACCGTCGCCCAGATGAACAGTAACTCCGACGCCGCCGCCACCGCGACGGTCATGAAGCTGGTGATCGACGGCTACGCAGGCGCCGGCACCATCGCCATGTCCGGCTTCGACTATCACGACGGCACGCGCGCCACCGGCGAGACACGCAACTTCCAGGCCGGGCAGATGATCGGTGCGGTGCTCGAGTACGCGCAGCGCAAGGGCAAGCCGGTGATGATCTACGTGATCAGCGACGGCTCGCTCAACTCCAACGGCATGGTCGACAGCAGTGCCGCGGGGCGCGGCAAGCTCGGCTGGCAGGGCGACAACCAGTCCGTGTCGTCGACGTTCTTCCTGGTGTACAGCCCGAAGGGACGCCCGGCGCTGCTCAACGGCGCCGCCGGGCAGCAGATCGGCTACTTCAGCTCCGCCGGCAGCGTGGTGACCAGCTCCAGCCCCGTGGGCAACGCCGTGACCACGCTGGTGCAGGTGGTGATCCTCAACTACATGGGACTGCTGGGCACCACCAACCAGTACTCGAGCGTGTTCCCTCCAGCCCAATACCCCTCGGCGGCGCTTGGCTCCGCCGCCCAGATGGACGCCCTGACGGCCTTCCAGCCCATCGTGTAACGTTGTTGAGCGCCCGCGGGCGTACCGCGTCGCCGCGGTGCGCCCGGTGGCCGCCCGTGTCGCCGGCAGACGACGACCGCGGGCCGTGGGGAAGGTACGGCCGTACACCTCATTTCGCCCCTCAGTTCGTTGACAGTGTTAAGTGCGCTATGCAATTTTGCGCGCTTGGGGCGGTGCGCTTGCGCCTCACCAGGGCGAAGGATCTTTATTGAGCTGGCAACGGCCCGACGGCGCGACATCGCGTGGCAGGTACGTGCGCGCGGGTGTGGCGCTGCGGCTGTGCCTGCTGGCACTGGCGCTCGGTACCGGCCTGTCGTCCGCGGCGCAGGCGCCGTACGCGCTGCTCGGCCAGGCGGCGCCGGATTTTGCCCTGCGAGCGGCGAGCGGCGCCAACGTGCGCCTGTCGGAGCACCGCGGCGAAGTGGTGGTGCTGAGCTTCTGGAGCAGCCGCTGCTACCCCTGCCGCGCGCAGCTCGCCGCGCTCGGCAAGAGTCTCGCGACCTACCGCTCGGCGGGATTGGCGGTGTACGGCATCGGTGTAGATGACGACGCGGCGCAGTCGCTGGAATTCGCGCACTCGGTGACCGTGGATTTCGCGCTGCTGCTGGACCCGACCAAGGCGGTGAGCCGCGGTTACCAGGTCGACAACCTGCCGATGACCGTGCTGATCGACCGCAACGGGACCGTGCGCTACGCGCTGCGCGACTACAGTGCCGCCAGCGCAGCGCTGTACCTGCAGCAGCTGCGTGCTCTGCTGAACGAATGATCGGAACGAACATGCTGCAACCGACGGCTCTTCACCATGCTCCGCCCGGCCGCATCTCCCGCGCGCCGCGCGTCGCCGTCGCCGTGAGCCTGCTGGCCGCGCTGTGGGCGCTCGCGCCCGCGCTCGCGGCGCCGCCCGCGGCCGCCCCTGGCGCAGCGGCCCCGGCGGCCACGCCGCCCCCGACCCCGGCACCCACCGCTCCCGCCCCAGGCGCCGCCGCGCCGGCCGCCGCCCCGACCGTAGCGCCCGGCGCCGCTGCCGAACCCCCCGCGGATACGCGCAGCCTCGACGAGGACATCCAGGGCCTGAAGAAGGACGTGGTGGACCTCAACAAGGACCTGTTCATCCTCGAGGAGGAGCTGCTGTTTCCGGCCAATACGCAGGTGGCGGTGTTCCTGTCCGTGGACGTCGGCGATTTCTTCGCGCTCGATTCGGTGCAGCTGAAGATCGATCAGAAGGAAGTCATCAACTATCTGTATACGCCGCGCGAGGTCGAGGCACTGCTCAAGGGCGGCGTGCAGCGCCTGTACGTCGGCAATCTGAAGGTCGGCCCGCACGAGCTGGTGGCGTTCTTCAACGGCAAGGGACCCAACGATCGTCCCTATCAGCGCGGTGCGTCGCTGCGCTTTGAGAAGGGCGTGGGCGCGAAGTACCTCGAGCTCAAGATCGACGACCGGCAGCGCAAGCTGCAGCCGGAGTTCGAGATCAAGGACTGGGAATAGCCTTGAGGCGCAAGCCGTCCATGCGCGCGCTGCTCATCGTCGCCGTGGCGGCGCTGCTCACCGCCGGCTCCGCAAACGCGCGCCGCCACGATCCGGAGAAGCTGCCCGAGACGCGCATCCGCGACCTGCATTTCGGCGATGTGCTGTTCCTGTATCTGCAGAACGACGACGCCCATGATTTCGAGGCGCTCACGCGGCTGCTCGCCTACGAGCACTGGGGGCGCATGCCCCATCATGAGGAAGATGCGCAGCTGCTCGCCGCGGGCCTGTACCTGCAGCTCGGCATGCACAACGAGGCCGGTGAGCGCTTCACGCGGCTGCTCACCAGCGACGTGCCTACCGGCGTGCGCAACCGCGCCTGGCTGTATCTCGGGCAGATCTGGTACGCACGTGGCTACCTCGACAAGGCCGAAGCGGCGCTGCGTCGGGTGAACGGGCGCATGTCGCCGGACTTCGAGGCGCAGAAGGAGCTGCTGCTCGCCAACGTGCTGATGCACCGGGGGCGCTACGACGAAGCGATCATCCTGCTCTCGGGCTGGCGCGGCGGGTCGGTATGGTCGGCGTACGCGCGCTTCAACCTCGGCGTGGCGCTGGTGCGCAACAACCGCCTCGTTGATGCCGCCCCGTTTCTCACCGCCGTCGGCAGCATGTTAGCCGGCACTCCCGAGCTCCTGGCTCTCAGGGATCGCGCCAATCTCGCGCTCGGATTCGCCTACCTGCAGGCGAACCAGTCCGACCGCGCGATCGAGCCGCTGGAGCGCGTGCGCCTGAACGGCCCTTACTCGAACAAGGCGCTGCTCGGGATCGGCTGGGCGAACGTGGCGCTCGGGGACTACCGGGGAGCGCTGACACCGTGGCTGGAGCTGCGCGGCCGCGACGTGCTCGATGCCGCCGTGCAGGAGTCCTACCTGGCGGTGCCGTACGCCTTCGGCAAGCTCAACGCCAACGCGCAGTCGGCCGAGTACTACGAGAGCGCCGTCGTGTCCTTCGACGCCGAGAACGGCCGCCTGGATGCGGCGATCACCGGCATCGAGCAGGGTGATCTGCTGCGGCAGGTGCTCAGCCAGCAGCCCGGCGGCGCTGCGAATCCGCTCGCACCGCACGGCTGGTTCCGTGACCTGAAGCAGCTGCCGGAGACGCCGGAGTCGGCTTATCTCTACGTGGTGCTCGCCGGCCACGACTTCCAGGAGGGCGTCAAGAACTACCGCGACCTGGTGTACATGAGCGGCACGCTCGATGGCTGGGGCGACAGCATGGCGGCGTTCGGGGACATGATCGACACGCGCCGCAGCGCCTACGCCGAGCAGCTGCCGCGCGCCGACGCGCTGCTCGCCTCGCGCGCCGTGGACACTCTGCAGCAGCGCGACGTGGCGCTCGAGAACGGCTTGCGCACCATCGAGTCGCAGCACGACGTCGCCGCGCTCGGCACCGACACCGAGCGCGCGCAATGGGCGCGCGTGCAGCGCGTCGAGGCCGCGCTCGCCGGCGCCCCGGCGACCGCCGAGAATGCCGAGCTGCGCGCGCGGCTGGCGCTGGTGAAGGGCGTGCTCTACTACCGCCTGGACGAAGCCTTCGGCGCGCGCTCGTGGCAGGCGCAGCGCAGCCTGCGCGACCTGGGCCTGGCGCTGAACGAGGCGCATAGCCGCTGGATCCGCGTCGAGCGCGCGCGGCGCAACATGCCGGTAAACACCGGCGAGTTTGCCGAGCGGGTGAGCGCCTTGCGCGGGCGGATCGCGGCATTGCAGACGCGGCTCGCCGCCGCCGAAGAGCGGCAGAATACCTATCTCGCGCAGCTCGCGGTCCATGAGCTCGAGCAGCAGAAGGACCGGCTCGCCGCCTACCAGGCGCAGGCGCGCTTCGCGCTCGCCACCATGTACGATCGCGCGGCGAGCGCGGAGGAGGCCGCCCACGGCAAGGCGCCGGCGCCGCAGGATGCCCCGGCCGCCGCCCCCGGCGAGACGCCGCCACCGGCGCCGGAGCCGCCGCCGCCCGCGCCGGAGCCGCCGCGATGAGAGTTACCCGGGTGCGCGCGGCGCTGCTGGCGGCCGGCGTGGCCGGGCTGCTGCCGGGCGCGCTGCTGCCGCTGCGCGCGGCGGCACAGAGCGCTGCCAATCCGGCGCCGGGGCGCACCATCGGCGATCTCGCCACGCGCCGCGTCGACGTGCACCCGGACACGCCGGCGAACGCGAGCAGCGCGCGCGCCATGGAGAACTACAAGCACTTCCTCGAGATGCAGAACACCGATCCCAAGCTGCGCGCCGAGGCGATGCGCCGGCTGGGGGACCTGAACCTCGACGCCGGCGAGATGCAGCGGCTCGAGCAGGAGGTCACCGCGGTGGACCTGCAGGGCGCGGAAGCTGTCCGCCTATACACCACCCTGCTCAAGGCCTACCCTGACTACGCCCGCAACGACCAGGTGCTCTACCAGCTGGCGCGTGCCTACGAGACCACCGGGCAGCCGGATGCCGCGCTCGTGACGCTCGATCGCATCGTGCAGCGCTATCCGCAGAGCTCGCAGCTCGATGAGGTGCAGTTCCGCCGCGGCGAGCTGCTGTTCTCCGCCAAGCGCTACCCGGAAGCCGAGCACGCCTACGCGGCGGTGATCGCGCGCGGCGCCGCGTCCAGCTTCTACCCGCAGAGCCTCTACAAGCACGGCTGGTCGCTGTTCAAGCAGTCGCTCACGCTCGAGAGCCTGCCGTCCTTCGGCGGGGTGCTCGATCGCGAACTCGGCACGACCCCCGCGCACGCGGTGCGCCTCGAGAGCCTGAAGCGCGCCGACCGCGAGCTGGTCGAGGACACGCTGCGCGTCATGAGCATCGCCTTCTCCTACAACGACGGCGCGCCCTCGCTCGAGCAGTACACGCGAGCGCACGGCGAGCGGCCGTACACCTGGCTGCTGTACTCGCGGCTCGGCGACCTGTACGTCGACAAGCAGCGCTTCCAGGACGCTGCCAGCGTGTACCGCGCCAGCGTGGCGCGCGACCCGTACGGCGATCACGCGCCGGACCTGGACATGGCGGCGATCGAGGCCTACGGCAAGGGCGGCTTCAGCCAGCTGGTGCTCGACGGCAAGCACGAGTTCGTCGAGCACTACAACTTCGATTCGCCCTACTGGAAAAACCGCAGCCGCGCCGATAACGCGCGCGTGGTGCAGGCGCTGAAGACCAACCTCAAGGACGTCGCCACCTACTTCCATGCCAACGCGCAGAAGACCAAGAGCATCGCCGACTACCAGCAAGCGGCGCGCTGGTATCGCGATTACCTGAAATCCTTCGCCGACGATGCGGACTCGGCACAAACCAACTACCTGCTGGCGGACGCGCTGTTCGAGAGCCACCAGTACGGGGAGGCGGCCGCGGAATACGAGCACACCGCCTACGGCTACCCGAAGAACGACAAGTCGGCGACCGCGGCGTACGCGGGCCTGGTCTCCTACCAGAAGGGGGAGGAGGGCTTGAGCGGTGCGGACAAGGATGCCTGGCACAAGCGCGCCACCGACGCCGGGGTCAAGTTCGCCCAGAGCTTCCCCGAGCATCCCGACAGCGCCGGCGTGCTCACGCGCAGCGCAGAGGAAATCTTCGCGCAGGGCGATCGGGCGCGCGCCATCAGCGTCGCGCAGTCGATACTCGCGCGTCAGCCGCCGGTCGACACCGCCAAGCAGCGCATCGCCTGGACCATCATCGCGCAGTCGCACTTCGACCAGGGCGAGTACGCCCAGGCGGAGCCCGCCTTCGCGCAGGCGCGCCAACTGAGCGCCGGCGACGACAAGCTGCGCACTGATCTTACCGAGCGCCTCGCCGCGAGCGTCTACAAGCAGGGCGAGGCGCACCAGCAGGCCGGCGATGCGGCCGCTGCGGTGGAGGATTACCTGCGGGTCGCGCAGGTGGCCCCCGATTCGAAGATCCGCGCCAACGCGCAGTACGATGCCGCGACGCAGCTGATCGGGCTGAAGCAATGGCCGCGCGCCATCGGGGTGCTCGAGGATTTCCGCCGCCAGTTCCCGCAAAGCCCGCTGCAGCCGGAAGTGACGCGCAAGCTCGCCGTAGCCTATGCGGCCGCCGATCGTCCCGCCGAGGCGGCGGCGGAGTTCGAGCGCATCGCCGCGCGCCCGGGCGAGGAGCGCGCGGTGCAGCGCGAGGCGCTGCTGCAGTCGGCGGACCTGTATGCCAAGGCCGGCAACACCGGGAAGGCGACCGGCATGCTCGAGAAGTTCGTCACCGCGAATCCCGAGCCGCTGGCCGATGCCGAGGAAGCGCGGCAGCGCCTGGCCGACTACGCCCAGCAGAGCGGTGACGTCGCGCGGCGCGATCATTGGTACCAGGAGATCGTGCGCACCGATGCGCAGGCCGGCGCGCAGCGCACCGAGCGCACTCATTACCTCGCCGCGAAGGCGCAGCTGGCTCTCGCGCAGCCGGCGCGCGATGCGTTCCGCGCGGTGCGGCTCACCGCGCCGCTGAAGAAGAGCCTGATCGTGAAGCGCAATGCGCTCGAGACGGCGATGGACGGCTACGAGCGCGCCGCGGATTACCAGGTGGCCGAAGTGACGACCGCCGCGACCTACGAGATGGCCGGCCTGTACCGTACGCTCGCCCAGGATCTGCTGGCGTCGGAACGGCCGAAGAACCTCAAGGGCGAGGAGCTCGCCGAGTACAACTCGCTGCTGGAGGAGCAGGTGTTTCCCTTCGAGGAGCAGGCGATCAAGGCGTACGAGCTGAACACAGCACGCGCCCGCGACGGGGTGTACGACGAATGGGTGCGCAAGAGTTTCCAGGCGCTCGCGGAGCTCAAGCCCGCACGCTACGGCAAAACGGAGCTGACGCAGGATGTGGTCGCGAGCCTCGAGTGAGCCGTGCCGGCAATCGCGCCGCGTGCAGCCCTTGCGGCTGCTGGCGGTGCTGGCGCTGCTGCACGCGGCTGGCTGCCGCACCGCGCCGCCCCTGACGGAGCCGGCGGCACAGCCGCCCGCGGGCGCCGGCGCGGCGCTCGCGCACGATGCGCCGGCTCCCGGCGCACCAGCCGGCGCCGCCGCCGCGACCACCGCCCCGGGTGCACCGACGGCCGCAGGGCTGCCGGCGGCTGCACCCCATCCCGAGGTTCCCCCCGCGGCGCGCGCGGATTTCCAGCGCGCGGTGAATTTCATGCGTTCCGGCAACCTCGCCGAGGCGGAGCTCGGATTCAAACAGGTGTCCCTGCAGTACCCGCAGTTCGCAGCGCCGCTGGTCAACCTCGCGATCCTGCAACGCAAGGCCGGGCACCTCGAGGAGTCGGAGAAGACTCTGCAGAGCGCGATCGCGCGCGAGAGCGGCAGCGCCGTCGCCTGGACCGAGCTCGGCGTCACGCAGCGCCTGCGCGGGGAGTTCAAGGAGGCGGCGGCTTCCTACGAGCAGGCGATTGCCGCCGATGAGCATTACGCACCCGCGTGGCGGAACCTCGGCGTGGTCTGCGATCTCTATCTGGATGACCCGCAGCGCGCGCTCAAGGCCTTCGAGCAGTACAAGCAGCTCACGGGCGAGGAAAAACCGGTCAATGGGTGGATTGCGGAGCTGCGGCAGCGGCTCAAGCTCCCGTCGGTGAAGCCCCCGGCGCAAGCCGAGCCGGCGGCCCCGGCGAGCGCGCCCGCGGCGCCGGAGGAAGCTCCGCAGTCGCCGCCGGCGCAGAGCACGCCGCCCCCCGCGAGCGCCGCTGCGGCCGGCGCGCAGGCCTGAAGGAGAGCGAAGCATGAGAGTCCGCCTGAGAGCGATGCACCTCGGTTCACTGTGTGCCGTGCTGTTGTGCACGCTGCCCGCAGTCCGCAGCGGAGCGCAGCAGAGCCCCGCGTCGCCGGCCACGTCGCCGGCGGCTCCGGCGCAGGACATTCCCCGTCCGGACCAGCTCGAGCCAGGCGTGATCACGACGCCGACGCCAGCGCCCGCTGCGCCTCCTGCAGGGGCGGGGCAGTCAGGCGCCGGCGCCGCCGCCGCCTCCGGCGGTGCCGCCGCCCCTGGCGGTGCCGGCAAATCCGCCACCGCCAGCGCGGCCGCGAAGCCGGCGGCGGCCGCCCGTAAGGGCCCGGACCGGCTCGAGCTCGACACCACGGACATCACCGGCAACCGCGAGCTGCCCAAAGTGCTGTATATCGTCCCGTGGAAACACGCGGACCTCGGCGACCTGGCCGGCAGGCCGCCGAACAGCCTGCTGGACGAGGTGCTGCAGCCCCTCGACCGGGATGTCTTCCAGCGGGAAAACCGCTATTACGAGGCCCTGAAACCGGGCCAGGCTGCGTCAAAAACGGACGCGCCGCAGGGTTCGGATGCCAAGCCCTGACATATGGCGGCCGCATGATTGCAGATGAGAGCCAGATCGCAGCTTTTTAGGCTTATGTCATTCAGTTTTAGTTAGTCTCGGTGCTTGTTTTTGTGGTCTTTTTGCGCGGGAGTGTCAGATGGGCCTGTGGAACCTGATCGTGCGTTTCTTCCAGGGCGGCGGGGACTTCATGTACCCGATCGCCATCGTGTTCGTGATGGGTCTGGCGATCGCCATCGAACGCTATATCTATCTCACCCACACCGCGGTGCGTAACCGCGGCCTGTGGAACGAGATCGTGCCGTTGCTGTCGCAGGGCAACTTCCGCCAGGTCGCGCAGGCGACCTCGAAGTCGGACTCGGCCATCGGCCACATTCTCAACTACGGGTTGGCGCGCATTCAGTCGGCGCGTCGGCGCGACGACATCGAGAAGGCGATGGAAGAGAGCCTGATGGAGGTGGTGCCGCGGCTGGAGAAACGCACGCACTACCTGGCGACGTTCGCGAATCTCGCGACGCTGCTCGGGCTGCTCGGCACCGTCATGGGCCTGATCCGCGCCTTCGCCGCGGTCGCGACCGTCAACCCGGCGGAGAAGGCCAACCTGCTGTCGGCCAGCATCTCGGTGGCAATGAACTGCACCGCCTTCGGCCTGATGACCGCGGTGCCGCTGCTGTTCATCCACGCGTTCCTGCAGACCAAGACGACCGAGCTGATCGACAGCCTGGAGATGGCCTCCGTCAAGTTCCTGAACGCGATCACCGAGCGGCAGGCCGCGGCGCCGGCCGCGGCCTGAACTCAAGGCCACCGATCGCGATCGTGCCGCGGAAGGGCTGAAGGCGCATGCGCCGTTCGTATCAATATCGCAAGATGGAGCGCCACGCGCGCAAGCCGGCCGAGCTGCTGCTCGTGCCGATGATCGACATTTTCACGGTGCTGGTGACTTTCCTGCTCATGACCGCCGTGTTCTCGCGCACCGTGATCCTGCAGCTGAACCTGCCGGCGGCGCAGACCGAGTTCAAGGAGCCGCCGCCCGGGCTGCAGCTGGAGGTGATGGTGCGCAAGGATCAGCTGATGGTGGCCGACCGCAACACTGGTCCGCTGCACGCCGTTCCCAACACCGCCCAGGGGTATGACTACGACGGCCTCACGCAGTACCTGAAGTTCGTGAAGACGCGCTTCCCGGACAAGACCGACGCCAGCATCCTGCTCGAGCCGAACACCGCCTATGACACGCTGGTGCAGGTCATGGACCGCGTGCGGGTGTTCGAGACCGGGGAGGGCGCGAACACCGTGCAGGCCGAACTGTTCCCGGACATTTCCATCGGCGATGCCCCGGCGGCCGATGAGGCCGCGCCCGGCACGCCTCCCGCAGCGGCGACCGGCGCGCCGGCAGGCGCGGCCCCGCTAGCCAGAGCACCTGCCGCCGCGGCGGCTCCCAGCGGAGTGCATCCATGAGCATGTCCAGCCGCGCGCTGCGCATGGCGCAGCACCATCTGCGCAACCGCGCCGACGCGCAGCTCAACCTCATTCCGCTGATCGACATCCTGTCGGTGATGGTGGCGTTCCTGCTGGTGTACTCGACCGAGGTCGAGGTGATCCAGAACGCCAAGGGCATCGAGATCCCGCAGTCGACCGCGCAGACCGCGCCGAAGCAGTCAGTGGTGGTGATGATCACCAAGACCGACCTGTTCGTGCAGGGGGAGTACATCACCTCCGTGGCCGACATCCGTGCGGCCCAGGGGCCGCTGGTGGAGCCGCTGCGCGCCGCGCTCAAGCGGCCCCTGCTGGTGGGCCGGGAAATGACCGAGCGCGACCTGGCGCAGCGCGAGATCACCATCATGGCGGACAAGGCGCTGCCGTATGAGGTGCTCAAGCGTGTGATGGCGACCTGTACCGACGCCGACTACGGGCGCATCTCGCTCGCGGTCATCCAGAAGGAGAAGCCGGTGGCGGCCGGCCAGTTCAAGCCGGCGTAAGGGAAGACGATGCTGCTCGCCCCGTATTACCGTGAATATGAGCTGCCGTGGGAAGGCGATCCCGAGTCGGCGGCGCGCTTTCGCCGCATCCTGCGCGTGCTGCTCATCATCTTCGTGCTGCTCGGCATCCTCTTTCCGCTGCTGCCGACGCCGAAGCGCGCGGCGTTCGAGGACGTGCCGGAGCGGCTGGTGCACGTGATCGAGAACACTCCCAAGCCGCCGCCGCCACCTCCTCCTCCTCCCAAGCCGGAGGAGAAACCGAAGATCGAGCCGAAGCTTGCGATGGTGCAGCCGCCGCCGGTCGATCAGCACCAGAAGGCGCACGAGAAGGCGCAGAAGCAGCTGAACCAGGTGAAGGATGAGCTGGCGGATCTGCGCGACGTCATGGACCTGACGCCGCTCGAGACCAAGAACCTTTCCGGCGCGGTGGGCGCGGACGCGCACGCCGAGCGCTCGCTGATCACCTCCAAGGTGGGCGTCGGCAGCGGCGGCATCACTTCCGCGAACAGCAGCCGCGGCTTCGGCAGCGGCGCGGGCTCGCTCAGCGGCCACGACACCACCGCGGTGAGCTCAGGGATAGTGCACTCCGGGCTCAACAGCCGCGGCCCGGCGGCCAGCGGCGGCGGCGGCAAGGCGGCGCGCTCGCGCGAGGAGATCGAGCTCATCTTCGACCGCAACAAGGGCCGCATCTACAGCCTGTACGCGCGGGCGTTGCGCGACAACGCGGAGCTGCAGGGCAAGCTGGTGCTGGAGTTCACCATCGCGCCGAGCGGCGAAGTCACCATGTGCCGCGTGGTCTCCAGCGAGCTGAAGGACCCGGAGCTCGAGAGCAAGATCGTGGCGCTGGTGCGGCTGTTCCGTTTCGAGTCCAGGGATGTCGACACCATCACCACCACCAAACCGATCGACTTTTTCCCGGCGTGACCGCCACGAGTACCTCATGAACCTCAATTCCGAAATCGAGTTCTTCTCAGAGCTGCGCGTCGTCGACAAGGCGCGGCTGCTCAACCTGTTCCTGCATGAGCTCGCCGAGGAGGCGAAGGGCACGTACGGTCCGGGCGCCGAGCAGGTCCACGACGCCGCGCACCTGCGCTTCGTGAACGAGCTGTACTACCGGCTGACGCGCGTCATCGAGCAACTGCTCGCCGAGGAAGCCACGCGGCCGGCGGACGACGTGGTGCTGCGCATGCTGCTGGCGCCGCGGGTCGACAAGGTCGCCGAGCGGCTGGTATTCAACGCCTACGGGCGCGCCATCCAGGGATTCGAGAGCTACGATACGACGGTGTTGATGGGCTCGTGAGGCCCGCTTAGGCTCATAATCAGGTTTTCCCGCACTCCCGGGACGACCGATGAACATTGCAGCGCGCGCCCTGCTCGGCACCCTGGCTATCGCCGCGGCTGCGGCTTTCGGCGCGGACGCGGAACCTCCCGCCACCTTGCTGCGCCCGGCGCAGGTATGGACGGCGGGCGAGCCGCTGCACACCGGCTGGGTGGTGCTGGTGCGCGGTGCGCAGCTGCTATACGCCGGGCCACCGGGCTTGCTGCCGCCAGCCGCCGATGCACGGATCGTCGAGCTTCCCGGGGCCACGCTGCTGCCGGGCCTGATCGACGCGCATTCCCACCTGTTCCTGCACCCCTACAACGAGACCCCCTGGAACGACCAGGTACTGAAGGAGCCGGTGCCCTACCGCACGCTGCGCGCCGCGCAGCAGGCACGTGCGACGCTGCTCGCCGGGTTCACCAGCCTGCGCGACCTGGGAACCGAAGGCGCGGAGTACGCCGACGTGTCGCTGAAGCGCGCGATCGAGGAGGGCATGATCCCGGGCCCGCGCCTGTTCGTCGCCACGCGCGCCATCGTGGCCACCGGCAGCTACGGCCCGGCGCCGCGCGGTTTGCGTCCGGACGCGTGCTGTACACCGCAGGGGGCGCAGGAAGCGAGCGGCGTGGCCGAGGTGGTGCGCGCGGTGCGCGAGCAGGCCGGCCGCGGGGCGGACTGGATCAAGCTGTACGCGGACTACCGCTGGGGTCCGGACGGCACGCAGCAGCCGACCTTCACCGAGGAGGAGTTGCGCGCGGCGGTCGAGGCGGCGCACTCATCGGGGCGCCCGGTGGCGGTGCATGCCACCACCGCCGAAGGCATGCGCCGCGCGGTGCTCGCAGGGGCCGACACCATCGAGCACGGCTTCAACGGCACGCCGGAGGTGTTCCGGCTGATGGCCGCGCACGGCGTCGCTTACCTGCCGACGCTCACCGCGGTCGAGGCGTACGCGGAGTACTTCGAGCACTACGTGGCCGGCAGCACGCCGCCGACCGCCGCGATGGAGCAGGCGCAGCGCGCCTTCAACCTGGCGATGAAGGCGGGCGTCACCATCGGCTGCGGCAGCGATGTCGGGGTGTTCGCGCACGGCACTAACTACAGGGAGCTCGAGTGGATGGTGCGCGACGGCATGACACCGGTGCAGGCGCTGACCGCCGCCACGCACACCGATGCGCAGATCCTGCGCCGCGCGGATCTCGGGCGCATCCGCGCCGGCATGCGTGCGGACCTCATTGCGGTGAGCGGCGATCCGACCCAGGACATCGCCGCCACCGAGCACGTGCTGTTTGTCATGAAGGACGGCGTGATCTACCGGGGGCCGATGAACCTCACGAGCGCGCCAGGCGCTCCAGCGCCGCATCCGTGAGCTTCGAACGTGGTCCACTCCTCGTGGGCCACGGCACCGAGCTTGCGATAGAAGGCGATCGCCGGCGCGTTCCAGTCGAGCACCGCCCAGTCGAGCCGCGCGCAGCCGCGCGCAACTGCGGTGCGCGCCAGCCAGGCCAGCAGCAGCCGGCCGATACCTAAGCCGCGTGCCTGCGGCCGCACGAACAGATCCTCGAGGTACAGTCCCGGCTTGCCGCGCAGGGTCGAGAAGTTACGGAAGAAGAGAGCGAAGCCCACCGGCTCGGCCTCGAGGCAGGCAAACACCACTTCCGCAAAGGGGCGCGGACCGAACAGCGCCACCGCCAGATCAGCCTCGGTCGCCACCGCCTGCTCGGCGAGGCGCTCGTAGACCGCGAGCTCGCGGATGAACGAGCGCACCTCGCCGAGCTCGTGGCGGCCCGCCGGGCGGATGATGATGTTGTCGCGCATGCGTGCCGCACTCCTTCAGCCGGTGCTCTGCAGTCCCTGGGCAATGCCACCGACGCTCGCCTGCAGCGCCTCAAAGAGATCGCGGTCCTCGCGCCCCGAGGCACGCCAGCGCTGCAGCAGGTCCACCTGCATCAGGTTCATGGGGTCGAGGTACGGGTTGCGCAGACGGATCGCGCGTTGCAGCGTCGGATCGGATGCGAGCAGCTCGCCGCTGTCCTTCACGGCGAGCACCTGCTCGCGTGCCAGCTGGTACTCGGCACGCAGCTGTGCCGCAAAATGCTGCAGCGGCTCGGGGGCGAGCGCGTCGTAGTAGCGGGCAATGTCGAGGTCGGCGCGCGCCAGCATGGTCTCGACGTCATCGATGAGATTGCGCAGGAAGAACCAGCCGCGGCTCTCCTCGCGCAGCGCCGCGAGGCCGTACTGCGCCACCACCGCGGCGAGCCCGCTGCCGGCGCCGTACCAGCCGGGCAGCATGTAGCGCGACTGCGACCAGGCGAACACCCAGGGCACCGGCAGCAGGCCGGCGATGCCCGCCTGCGCGGAGCGATGCACCGAGCGCGCGCCGATCTGCATGCGCTCGATCACGTCGATCGGCGTCACCGCCTGGAAGAACTCCCAGAACTGCGGCTGCTCGTAGACCAGCTGGCGGTAGGCGGTGCGGCTCGCCTCGGCCAGCAGCGCGGCGAGCTCGAGCTGCCGCGGCGCATCGTCGATGAGGCCGCCGCTGCGCAGCGCGGCGGTGGTGAGGCTCAGCGCGTTGAAGGCGCGCTCGAGCGTGCGCATGGCGATCGGGCGCAGTCCATACCCCTGTTTGACCGTCGCACCCTGTTCGCGGATGCGCAGCACCCCGTCCACCGCTCCGGCGGGCGCCGCCCGCACGATCGACTCGATGCGTCCGCCACCGCGCGCCAGACTCCCGCCGCGTGCATGAAACAACACCGGCTGCTCACCGGCGGCGCTCAGCACGCGCGCCAGGTCGCGCTGTGCCTGGTGAATCATGATCCGCGAAGCGCAGGTACCGCCCTCCTTGTTGCTGTCGGAATAGCCGATCAGTACGCACTGGCGGCGGCCGTGCGCCTCCAGATGGCGGCGGTAAAGCGGCTCTGCGAGCAGCTCCCGGAGCGTCGTGCCGCAGGCGGCGAGCGCCTCGCTGCTCTCGAACTGCGGCGCGATCGGCAGCGCCACCTCGCCGCTGCGCTTGTCGTAGGCGCCCGCCCAGCGGGCCAACAGCAGTGCCGCCAGCACATCGTCCGCGCCGCTGGCACCGCTCACGATGAAGTAACCGATGGCTTGCGCCCCGTAGCGGTGCCGGCCCTGCATGATCGCCTCGAATACCGCCAGCGTGCGCCGCCCCAGGGCATCGAGCTCGGCCACCGGGCCGCGATCCTTCTCCAGCGCTGCGACCAGCAGCTCGCGCCGCTCGCGGCTGCTGCGCGCGAGCCAGCCGCGATCGTCGCAGCCGCGCGCGATCACCTGGTGCAGCACACCGGCGCTCTGGCGCACGTCGAGCGTCGCCAGGTGAAAGCCAAAGGTGTCGATACGCCGCAGCAGCCGCTCCACATAGAACAGCCCCGCGTTCACTCCCTTGTTGGCCCTGAGGCTGGTCGCGATCAGCGTGACATCGTCGCGGAACTGTCGCGCACTCTCGTAGCCGCTGGCGCGACCCTCGTACACGCCGCGCAGCCGCTCGCCGAGCTGCGCGAGGAACACGCGATAGGGCATGCGGTCGTGCCGCGCCGGGGTGATGGCGCGCGCGCCGGGCAGCAGCCGCATGTACTCCTCGAGGCGCTTGCCGAGCTCGGCCGAGGCGGCCACGCGGCTGGCGCTCTGCGATAGCCGCTGGGCGAGCTGCTGGCATTCGGCGAAGTAGCTGCCGACGATCACCTGGTGCTGGCGCGCCAGGGTCTCGCGGATCGTCTTGGCGTGCACGTCCGGGTTGCCGTCCATGTCGCCGCCCGCCCAGGAGCCGATGTGCAGCAACGGCGGCACGCGCCGCGCGCTGGCCCGCGGCTCGTCGGCGTACAGCTTGTCGAGCGCCTGGGCGATCTCCTCGTAGAAGGCAGGTACCACGCGGTACAGGACCTCGACGAGATAGAACAGGATCTGCTCGCGCTCGTCCGCCACCGTGAGGCGCTCGCGCGGCAGCTCCTCGGTCTGCCACGCGGCGGTGAGCTCCATGCGCACGTTGTTCCACACGCTGCGCGACTCGTGCGGCGTCAGGCCCGGATCGAGCCGCTCCAGCAGCCGCTGCGCGATGCGCTGCTGCTGGCGCAACAGCGTGCGGCGGCTGGCTTCGGTGGTGTGCGGCGCGAACACCGGCTCGATCGACAGGGTGCCGATCAGCTCAAGCACCTGCGTTTCGCTCAGGCCGCGCGCCTTGAGGGCGCCGATCGCATCCTCTACGCCGCCCGGTTGCGGGCGCTGGCTGTCCTTGAGGAAGTACTCGCGGCGGCGGCGGATGCGGTGCACGCTCTCGGCGAGGTTGACGACCTGGAACCAGGTGGCAAAGGCGCGCACCAGGTCGCGCGCCAGCGCCGGCGGTCGGCCGCGCACGCGCGCGGCGAGTGCGGCGCGCGCTGCGCTTTCGCCGGCCCGCCCGCGGATCGCGGCGGTGCGGTCCTGCTCGACCAGCTCGAGCAGCTGGGCACCGCCCTGCTCGCGCAGAATCTCGCCCAGCAGCGCACCGAGCGCATGCACGTCATCGCGCAGCGGCTCGTGCCTGGGCGGAAAGTGAACGTCGTCGCGGTGCACTTCAGTCGTGCCAGGGGTTGCAGTTGATGATGAATCCGGCGAGACGGCTGCGGTGCATGGCCTTGGCTCCTGCGTTGCGCGCTGAACGCATTGTAACGACCCGCGCGACGCGAGTTTCTAAGTCCCGCGGCGACCGCCGAGCGCGGCCACGGCCGTAGCGAGCAGCAGCACGGCCGATATGCCGAGCGTGGCGTGCAGGCCGGGAATGAAGGTGCGCGCGTGCGCGACCAGGGAGCCGAACAGCGCCACGCCCAGCACGCTGCCGCTCTGACGTGCAGAGTTGAGAACAGCGGCGGCGAGCCCGGAGCGGTCCTTCGGAACACTGCCGAGCAACGTCGAGGTGAGCGGTGGCACCAGCAGGCCGAGACCTGCGCCCATGGTCAGCAGCTGCGCGCCGAGACCCCAATAGCGGCTGCCGCGGGAGATGCCGAGCAGGCCGATGCACGCCACCGCGGCGATACCGGCGCCGAGCGCGATCACGGCGGGCGCCCCGAAGCGCTCGCTCGCGCGCGGCGCCAACAGGTTGAGCGGCAGCACCGCCGCCAACATCGGCATGAAGGCCAGCCCTGTGGCGACCGGCGTCATACCGTTGATTTGCTGAAAGTACAGGCTGAGAACGAAGATCAGACCGTAGAACGCCACGTTCACGAGCAGTCCGCACAGCGACATCAGCGAGAACAGCCGCTGCCGGAACAGCGCGAGCGGCAGCATCGGCTGCGGTGTGCGCCGTTCCTGCAGCACAAAGAGCACGGTCAGGATGGCAGCGACGACCATGCCGGCCACGATCCACGGGCTGCCCCAGCCGACTACGCCGGCTGTGATCATCGCGGCAGCCACGCAGCCCAGGGCGCCGATCGCCAGACCCTGGCCCGGCAGATCGAGCTCGCGAGCGGGCGACACGGTCGTCTCCGTGGCGTACCGCCACGTCAACCACAGGCCCGCGAGCCCGATGGGAAGGTTCACCAGGAAGATGCTGCGCCACCCGTGCAGTGCGACCAGCGCCCCGCCGGCCAGCGGGCCGACCGTGAGGGCGAGGCTCGCTCCGGCGGCCCAGATACCGACCGCACGGCCGCGCTCCGCGGCGTCCGGGTACGCATGATTGAGCAGGGCGAGCGAGTTGGGCACGAGCAGAGCTGCACCCACGCCCTGCAGCGCCCGCCCGGCAATCAGCAGCGCAATGCCCGGTGCGAGCGCACAGGTGAGCGAGGCACCCGTAAAGATGGCAAACCCGGCGACGAACACCCGCTTGGCGCCGATGCGATCGCCAAGTGCACCCGCTGTCAGTATCAAGGCGGCGAAGGCAATCGTATAGGTGCTGACGATCCACTGTAGCTCGGCGATGCCGCCGCCGAGGTCCCGGCCGATGCTGTTGATCGCCGTGTTGACTATGGTGACGTCGAGCTGCACGACGCCATAGCCGAGACTCATGGCGGCGAGCGTCAGCCGGTGAGCGGGCTTGGCAAACACTGCGGTTACGGCGCTGCGCCTGGGGAATCTTCAGCCGGCGAGCAGCACAGCTTCGGCCCGCTCCAGCTCGGCCGGCGGTCCGTAGATGACCACGATGTCGCCGTCGCGCAGCACGGTGTCGGCGGCCGGTTCGCGGCCGAGGATGCCCTGGCGGCGCACGCCGGTGAAAGTCACGGCGACACCGCGGGCGCGCACCTCGCCGAGGCTGCGCCCCACGGCCCACGCCCCGGGCGGCACCACCACCGACTTGATCTCCTCGCGTGATTCGAGCGGCTCGTCGAGCGGGTGTTCGTCGCCGTGGCCGTGCCGCACGATATTCCTCAGCACCGCGTAGCGGTTGCGGCGGATGTCGCCGAGCGTGCGCAGCACGCGCGACACCGGCACGTGCAGCAGCATCAGCACGTGCGACACCAGCATCAGGCTCGCCTCGAAGGTTTCCGGCACCACGTCGGTGGCGCCCGCGTCCTGCAGCTCCTTGAGCTGCGCGTCGTCCTGGGTGCGCACCAGCACCGGCAGCTCCGCGCGCAGCCGCCGCGCGCTGCGCAGAATGCCGAGTGAGGTGGCGGGATCGGAAAAGCTGATGACCAGGGTGCTGGCGGTCGCGATACCCGCCTTGGCCAGCATCTCCTCGTCCGCCGAATCGCCGTACATCACCGGATCGCCCGCCTGGCGCGCCGCGCGGATGCGCGCCGGGTCGAGGTCGAGAGCGATGTACTCGAAGCCCTGCCCCTCGAGCACCCGCGCCACGTTCTGGCCGACGCGCCCGAAGCCGCAGAGGATGACGTGCTCGCGCTGCGCGATCTCCGCGGTCGCCGACTGCTCGCGCTCAATGGCGGTGGTGGGCGGCGCCTGCTCGTGCAGCAGCCAGCGCGCCACGCGCTTGTTGTTGCTGAGAATCAGCGGGCTCAGGACCATCGACAGCACGATGGCCACCACCAGCGGCTGGCCGCTCGCGGGGGGCACCAGCCCCGCCTGCAGCAGCATGCTGCACAGGGCGATGCCGAACTCGCCACCGATCGCCACCACGATGCCGGTGCGCAGCGCCTTGAAGCGCGAATCGGTAAAGGGGCGCGTCACTACGCCGGCGATCGCCGCTTTGAGGATCACCAGGGTCGCGAGCATCAGCACCACGACGCCGAGACCGCTCGGACGTCCTAGCAGGCGCACGTCGAGCAGCATGCCGACCGAGATGAAGAACAGCCCGAGAAGGATGTCGCGGAATGGGCGGATGACCGACTCGATCTGGTGCCGGTATTCGGTCTCGGCGAGCATCATGCCGGCGAGGAACGCGCCGAGCGCGAACGACAGGCCGGCGAGGTGCGACACCCAGGCCGAGGCGAGCACCACCAGCAGCACCGCGAGCGTGAACAGTTCGCGCAGGCGGCTGTGGGCGATCTCGTGGAACAGCGGCCGCAGCAGCCAGCGGCCCGCGGCGAGCACCGCCACGATGGCGAGCACGCCGCCGATCAGCGTCAGCGCACTTTCGCCGAGACGGAAGCGGTCCGCGCCGGCGGCGAGCAGACCGCCGAGGGCGAGGAACGGTACAAAGGCCAGGTCCTGGAACAGCAGTATCGCGAAGGCGAGGCGGCCGTGCGTGCGGTTGAGCTCGGCGCGCTCGGTGAGCTGCTGCAGCAGGATGGCGGTCGAGCTCATCGCCACCGCCCCCCCGAGCACGATGGCGGTGAGCCACGGCAGCCCGAGCAGCAGCCGGCCGAGGGCGGCAAACGCCGTGCTAGTCGCCAGCACCTGCAGTGCGCCGAGGCCGAAGACCTCGCGCCGCATCGCCAGCATGCGCGGCAGCGAGAATTCCAGCCCGAGAGTGAACAGCAGGAAGGCCACCCCGAGCTCGGCCAGCAGCCGTGTGGTGTCCGAATCGGGCACCACGGCCAGCGCGTGCGGCCCGAGCAACAGTCCGGTGAGCAGGTAGGCGAGGCCCGTGGGCAGCGACAGGCGCCGCACCAGGGTCACGAGGAACACCGCTGTGGCGAGCAGTATCAGGACCTGGGAAAGCGGGCCGAGCATGGCGCCAACTTAGACCGCGGCCGCGCGCGGGCGCAACGGCGCGGCCGCACGGCTCACCCGGCCGCGGTGACGGAAGCCGGTGGGCGGCCCGCCGCAGCGGGTCGTCCGCTGTCAGATGCCGGACTGCCAGGTGCTGGGCATGCCGGCCTTACCGATCGCGTCTTCGATCGCCAGACAGGCGTGGCGCGCCTCCGGCTGTGCGCGCAGGCTGCGGGCGATCGAGTTCAGGAACCGGCACATGAGTGCCAGGTTCGGGTGAGTCGTGTGCAGTTGCTCTTCGACGCGATCTATCGCCTCGATCAGGTCCTCCTGATCGCAGCTTGGAAAGGTCATGCTCGTGACGGCATGTTGTACGGAAACCAGCGCCTGATGTATTGCGGCCTGTTGCGTCCCATCCATGGGCACAAATTTGAACCCGTTTCAGGAAAGCCGCAAGCCCTGGGGACCTGCGGCCGATGCGGCGGCGCGACGCTGCAGAAAAACAGCCCCGCCCCTCGCGGGGCGGGGCCTCATCAGGCGCTGCGAGGATTACTTCGCAGGTGCGGTCGAGGTATCGGTCGAAGGAGTCGTCTTGGTGGAGGCCGCCTTCTTGTGCTTCTTGGTGTGATGCGGCTTGGACGTGGCCGTGCTCGACTGGTCGGTGGGCGTGGTGGTCGGCGCGTCAGCGGCGAACACCGGGCCGGCGATCAGGGCCAGAGCAACGACGGGAATGAGCTTCTTGAACATCGATGTGGTCTCCAAAGTAAGAAGGACGGGCTGCGTGCCTCGGAGGGTGTCTGACCGGCATGGGCTTCCGCTGCGGCAAGCTCCCACAGCCAAGGCAGGCCCTCAGCTCCGAAGCGGCCGTATTATGACTGGATTCCCCCGCGCCAAGGGCCGTATGACTGCAACGTAATGTTCGCGCCAGGTTCGCCATAAGATACTGATATCCCTTATATTATTGTCATTCCCCCGCGAAGCTCACGAGCGTGCGCACCGGCACGTCCAGCCCCTGCAGGCGCGCCGAGCCCCCGAGGTCCGGCAGGTCGATGATGAAGCACGCCGCGAGGATGTGCGCGCCGAGCGAGCGCAGCAGCTGCACCGCCGCACACGCGGTGCCACCGGTCGCGATCAGGTCATCGACCAGGATGATGCGCTCGCCCGCGGCGAGCGCATCGCGGTGCATCTCCATCTCGTCGAGGCCGTACTCGAGGGAATAGGCGACCCGCACGGTGGTGTGCGGCAGCTTGCCCTTCTTGCGGATCGGCACGAACCCGGCCGACAGCTGATGTGCGAGCGCACCACCGAGGATGAAGCCGCGTGCCTCAATGCCGGCGACGCGCTCGATGTGCTCGGTGCGCCATGGCAGGACCAGCCGCTCCACCACCTCGTGAAAGACGCGCGCGTTGCCGAGCAGCGTGGTGATGTCGCGGAACATCACCCCGGGCCGCGGGTAGTCGGGGATGGTGCGGATGGCGTCGCGAATCTCGTCGAGCGTGGCGGAGCTCATGGGGTCATTCTCCCGGCGCGGCGCCACACCAGCGTACGGTTGTTGGCGGGCATGGCGTGATCGGCGCTGAAGTTCAGTCCCTGCGCCTGCGCCAGCGCGTCGAGCGCCTCGAAATCACGCAGCCCGCTCAGCGGGTCGCGCTCGCGCAGGTAAGCGTCGAAGGCGGCGTTGCTGTCGCTGGTGTGCCGGCCGCGGAAGCGAAACGGCCCGTACACGCACAGCACGCCGGGCGCGGCGAGCAGCGCGCCTGCGCCGGCGAAGAACTGCTCGACCGCTTGCCACGCCATGATGTGCAGCGTGTTGGCGCTGAACACCGCATCCGCCGCCGGCACAGGCCAGGGGCGCACGCACACGTCGAGCGCCAGCGGTGCGCGCAGGTTGGGCAGCTGTGCAGCGCGGATACGTTCGGCCAGTGGTGCGAGATTCGCCGGCAATTCGCTCGGCTGCCAGCTGAGCCGCGGCAGGTGCGCGGCGCAATGCACCGCATGCTGCCCGGTGCCGCTGCCGATCTCGAGCAGCCGCTCGCAGCCGGCGAGCTCGCCGCGCAGCACCGCGAGGATCGGCTCCTTGTTGCGTTCACAGGCCTCCGACGACACGGTCAGCATGCGCGGAAGTCTGCGACAATGCGGCCATGCAAGCCATAGATGCCCTGCTGACGCGCCGCTCCGCCCGGGCGCTGACCGAGCCGGCGCCCGATGCGGGAGCGCTCGAGCTGATCTTCGCCAGCGCCGTGCGTGCCCCGGATCATGGGCGGCTGCGCCCGTGGCGCTTCGTGATCGTGCGCGGCGCGGCGCGCGAGCGCTTCGGCGAGCTGCTGGCCGCGCACCTGCGTTGCGCACATCCGCACACGGACGAGGAGTCGCTGCGCCGCGAGCGCCTCAAGGCGCTGCGCGCGCCGCTCATCGTGGCGGTCGCCGCGCGCTGCAACCCGGCGGTGAAAATACCGCTCATCGAGCAGGTGCTGTCCGCGGCAGCGGCGGCGCACGCCATGATGCTCGCCGCGCTGGCGCTCGGCTTCGGTGCCATGTGGAAGACCGGCGGCCCGGCCTATGACGCTGAGGTGAAGACCGCAATCGGACTGGCGGCGGACGATGCCATCGTCGGCTTCCTCTACCTCGGCACCGAAGCGGGCGCGCAGCCGCCGGTGGCCCCCAGCGAGTGGCGCGACCTGGTGCACGAGCTGCCGGCAGCTTAGATTATGAAACTGGCGTCGTGGGTGGCTGCGCTTCTGGCCGTTGGCACGTGCGCCGCACAGCCCGTCGAGGAGAAACCGGTGTCCGCAACTTCCACGCCCGCGGCGCGCGCCGCGGCTGCCGGCACGCTGCCGGCGGCACCCCCCGCGCAAGCCAATCGTCCGGCCATCGGCGATTTCGGTGTGGATCTAACCGCCGGCGATCCGCACGTCAAGCCGGGCGACGACTTCTTCGCCTATGCCAGTGGCACCTGGTACGCCGCCTTTACCATCCCGGCCGATCACGCCAGCTTCGGTCCCTTCGACAGGCTCGATGAGCTCTCCAAGGAGCGCGTGCGCGGCATCATCGAGCAGGCCGCCGCCGCGCATGCGGCGCCGGGCACTCCCGAGCAGCAGATCGGCGACTACTACGCCGCCTACATGGACGAGGCGGCGATCGAGCAGCGCGGGCTCGCGCCGGCGCAGGCGGATCTGCAGCGCATCGCGGCGGCCAAGACGCCCGAGGCAGTGGCGCGGCTGTTCGGCGAGCCGGGTTTCGCATCGCTGTTCGACGTGCAGCTGCCGGCGGATTTCAGAAATCCCGATCGCTACAGCGTGTTCATCAGCGAATCCTCGCTCGGGCTGCCCGACCGCGATTACTACCTGAAGGATGACCCGCAGCTCAAGGAGCTGCGCAGCAGCTACGTCGCCTACATCGGGCAGATGCTGACGCTCGGCGGCGTGAGTGATCCGTCCGCCAAGGCGCGCGACATAATGGCCCTGGAGACCGCCGCGGCCAAGGTGCAGTGGCCGATCGAGCGGCGGCGCGACGTCGATGCCATCTACAACCCGCGCAGCCGGGCGCAGTTGCTCGCCTTCGCGCCCGGTTTTCCATGGCCGGCGTTTCTCGAGGTGCAGCAGCTCGGCACGCGCGAGCAGCTGGTGCTCGGCGAGCTCAGCGCCATCCACGATCTGGCCGCACTGTTCGCGCACACGCGCATCGACACGCTGCAGGCGTTCCTCACCTTCCATTACCTGAGCAGCCACGCACCCTGCCTGCCCAGGCGCTTCGACGCGGCGCGCTTCGCCTTCTACGGCCAGACGATGCGCGGCCAGCCGCAGCAGCGCGAGCGCTGGAAGCGCGCGGTGGATGGGGTCGACGACGCGCTCGGCGAGGCGGTCGGGCGGTTGTACGTCGCGCAGTACTTCCCAGCCGAATCCAAGGCGAAGATGCAGCGCCTGGTCAGCGACCTGGAGAGCGCGCTCAGCGAGCGCCTCGATGCACTCGAGTGGATGACTCCCGAGACCCGCACCCGCGCCCACGAGAAGCTCGCGGCCTTCACGCCCAAGATCGGCTACCCCGACAAGTGGAAGGACTATGCCGCGCTGCTGGTGCGACGCGACGACCTGCTCGGCAACGTGCGGCGCGCCGCCGAGTGGCAGTGGAACTACCAGATCGCGCGGCTCGACCAGCCGGTCGACCGCGCCGAATGGCAGATGACGCCGCAGGAGATCAACGCCTACTACAATCCCTCCAACAACGAGATCGTGTTCCCGGCTGCCATCCTGCAGCCGCCGTTCTTCGATCCCAACGCCGACGCCGCGGTCAACTACGGCGCCATCGGCGCGGTGATCGGACACGAGATGGGCCACGGTTTCGACGACCAGGGACGCAAGTTCGGACCCGACGGGGCGATGCAGGACTGGTGGACCGCGCAGGACGCGCAGGCGTTCACGGCGCGCACCGCGCGGCTCATCCGCCAGTTCTCCGAGTTCGAGGCGCTGCCGGGACTGAAGGTCAACGGGGCTAACACCATCGGTGAGAACATCGGCGACCTGGGCGGCCTCAACATGGCGTACGCGGCCTACCACCTCTCGCTGCAGGGGCAGCCCGCGCCGCTGATCGACGGACTGAGCGGCGATCAGCGCTTCTTCCTCGCCTACGCGCAGGTGTGGCGCGAGAAGTACCGCGACGGCGCGCTGCGCGAGCTGGTGATGTCGGACGTGCACAGCCCGGCGCGCTTCCGCGTCAACGGGCCGCTGCCGAACGTCGACGCCTGGTACGGCGCTTTCAACGTGCAGCCGGGCGACAAGCTCTACATCAAGCCCGAGGAGCGGGTAAGGATCTGGTAGCGCAAGCGCGAGGTTTGCACGAGCGCGGCCCCCCGAAACGCCTTTTTTGCGCTCGCGGCTGCGCCTACGGTTTGACCACCGCGAGTATGACGATTGTCAGCAGCAGCAGCGCCGGCAGCTCGTTGAACCAGCGGTACCAGCGCTGCGAGTGCCGCGCCTGGCCGGAGCGCAGCCCGCGCATCTGCCGCAGGCAGGCGCCGTGGTAGCCGACCAGCAGCGCCACCAGCAGCAGCTTGGCGCGCATCCAGCCGAACGCCAGGTAAGCGGGCGCGACCGCGATCATGGCGATACCGAACGACATGGCGAGCAGCGCGCCGAGGCTCATGAGGAAGAACAGCCGCCGCTCCATGACGATGAAGCGCGCCACCCCGGGCGCATCCGTGGTGGCGACGTGGTACACGAACAGCCGCGGCAGGTAGAACAGCCCGGCGAACCAGGTGACCACGAACACCACGTGCAAAGCCTTGAGCCACAGCATCGGCGCCGATTGTAGCCAAGCCGCCGCACCACTGCGGGCGGCTCTGGTAGCATTCACCGTCCCCCTAATCACTCACACACGGCACTGACATGTCCGACACCCCGGCCCCCCCTACGCCCTTTCCCAGCAACATCGAGATCGCGCAGCGTGCGCGCATGCTGCCGATCGTGTCCCTGGCGCGCGAACGGCTGGGTATACCCGAGGAGAGCCTCGAGTCGTACGGGCGTTACAAGGCCAAGGTGTCTCTCGACTACGTGGCCCAGCTCGCCGACCGCCCCGACGGCAAGCTGATCCTGGTCACGGCCATCTCGCCGACCCCGGCCGGCGAGGGCAAGACCACCACCACGGTCGGGCTGGGCGATGCCCTCAACCTGATCGGCAAGCGCGCCATGCTGTGCCTGCGCGAGCCGGCGCTCGGGCCGGTGTTCGGCGTGAAGGGAGGCGCGGCCGGCGGCGGCTACTCGCAGGTGGTGCCCATGGAGGACATCAACCTGCACTTCACCGGCGACTTCGCCGCCATCGCGCTCGCCAACAACCTGCTCGCCGGCCTCATCGATAACCACGTCTACCAGGGCAACCAGCTCGGCTTCGACGTGCGCCGCATCACCTGGCGGCGCGTAGTCGACGTGAACGACCGGGCGCTGCGCAACATCGTCATCGGCCTGGGCGGCACCGCCAACGGCGTACCGCGCGAAGACGGCTTCGACATCGTGGTCGCCTCCGAGGTCATGGCGATCCTGTGTCTGGCGAGCGACCTGGCGGATCTCAAGGAGCGCCTCGGTCGCATCGTGGTCGGCTACCGCGCCGACGGGCAGCCGATCCTGGCGCGCGACCTCAAGGCACACGGCGCCATGACGGCGCTGCTCAAGGGCGCGCTCGCGCCCAACCTGGTGCAGACGCTCGCCAACAACCCGGCGTTCATCCACGGCGGACCGTTCGCCAACATCGCGCACGGCTGCAACTCGGTGCTCGCGACCCGCACCGCGCTCAAGCTCGCCGATTACGTCGTGACCGAGGCCGGGTTCGGCGCCGACCTGGGGGCGGAGAAGTTCGTCGACATCAAGTGCCGCAAGGCCGGCCTCACGCCGCGCGCTGCGGTGATCGTCGCGACCGTGCGGGCGCTGAAGTATCACGGCGGCGTGGAGCTCGCCGACCTCAAGACCGAGAATCTCGCCGCGCTCGACAAGGGGGCGGTCAATCTCGAGCGCCACGTCGACAACGTGCGCAATCGCTACGGGCTGCCGTGCGTGGTGGCCATCAACCGCCGCGCCGAGGACAGCGAGCGGGAGATCGCGCAGCTGATCGAGCGCTTCGCCGCGCAGGGCGTCAAGGTGATCAGCGCCACGCATTTCGCCGACGGCGGCCCCGGTGCGGTGGAGCTGGCGCGCGAGGTGGTGCGCCTGTGCGAGCAGCCGAACAAGTTCCATTACGTGTACGCGGAAGAGGCGACGCTGTGGGACAAGATGAAGACGATCGCCACCGAGATCTATCGCGCCAGCGACATCACCGCCGACAGCAAGGTGCGCGCGCAGATCCGCCAGCTGCAGGACAACGGCTACGGCCGTTACCCGGTGTGCGTGGCGAAGACGCAGTATTCATTCTCGACGGATCCGAAGCAGCGCGGCGCGCCGACCAACCACGTCGTCAACATCCGCGAGGTGCGGCTCGCCGCCGGTGCGGAATTCGTGATCATGATCTGCGGCGACGTCATGACCATGCCGGGTCTGCCGAAGGTGCCGGCGGCGAACAGCATCGACGTGGATGCGCACGGACGCATTACCGGACTCTTCTAAGAGCGCCTGGACCACCGCGGCATTCCCGCACGGATCGCGCGCCATGCCCTTCGTCGAAGCAGATCCGTGGCGGTTGCAGTATTTCACCGCCGTGGCGTGCCCGCCGGAGGTGCGCATCCCGACCGAGGACCCGGACGCCTACCAGTGGTATCCGGCATACCGCTGGGTCTACAACAAGCTCGCCGTGGCGGAGTCGCAGGGGATCAGCTGCGGCCCGCACGGCGTGCCGCCGCCCGCTTTTCCGGTCTTCAGCAAGCCCATCATGAATCTGCGCGGCATGGCCGTCGGCACGCGCATCCTGACCGATGCGCAGGACTACGATCGGCACGGCACTTCCGGGCACATGTGGATGACGCTGCTCGAGGGCGAGCACATCAGCACCGATGCCGCGGTTCGACAGGGGCAGGTGCACTGGTGGCGCCATACTCTTGGCACGACCGCGCCGCGTGGCACCTTCGAGCACTGGACCATCGAGGCGCGCGCCCGCCCGCAGCTCGAGGCCTATCTCGCAGGGTGGATCGGCCGACATCTCACCGGCTACTCCGGCATGCTCAACCTCGAGTCGATCGGCTCGCGGATCATCGATGCACACCTGCGCTTCGCCGATCAGTGGCCCGACCTGAATGGACGCGGCTGGCTGGATGCGGTGGTCGGGCTGTACGCGCGCGGCGTCTGGGAGTTCGCCGACCGTGAGCGCCGCGACGGTTACAGTGTCGTGCTCTTCGGGCCGCACGAGCGCGAGTACCGGTACCCGCCCGCGGAGCTGGTGGCGCAGGTGCGCCGGATGCCCGCCGTGACCAGCGTGCAGATCACGTTCCACGAAGACCGTCCGGCCGCAATGCACGCCATGCCCCCGGGGGGCTTCCGGCTCGCGATCGTGAACTGCCTGGAGCTGGCGGCCGGTCGTGCGGCGCGTGCGAGGCTGGCGGAATTCTTTCGCGTATGAGCCGCCGCGCACGGCGCGTCGCTCACCGTGGCGGCTGATCTGCCGAGAACTTCACCGCCGTCGCCCCCACCACGTTGCCGATCGTCGCCCGATCGCTCACGTAGAGCTTCACCGGGCGCTCGAAGCGTAGCGTCCCCGTGACCACCGAGCCGGGTCCGATGACCACGCGCGGCACGGCATTGCCGGAATCCAGACCGACCCAGCCGAAGAACCAGCCGAACCAGCTCGTGTCCTCCTGTATGAGGATGCCGCCCTCGACACGCGCGTTGGGGCCGAGCTCGATCCCGCCGGTCACCGTCTCGATGCCGCCCGCAACGTGCGCGGCGGCAACCCTGATCAGACCGTTGACGTTCTTCAGCGAACCGGACACGTCCGCGCCGTCGGCGAGCGTCAGCTGGCCGTTCACCGTGTGCACCGCTCCGCTGACCCGTGCCGCCTCCTGCAGCTGGATCGAGCCGTTGACGGTCGTGAGCTTGGCCGCGGTCGCGTGCGACTCGAGCGCGATGCCGCCATTGACGGTATCAGCCGCGCCGACCACCGCGTTCGCGCCGACGTGAATCGCGCCGTTCACCGTGGACAGCTTGCCGACGTGTTCCCCGGCGGCTATGTCGATGGAACCATTCACCTTGGATGTCTCGGACGCCGCCTGCGCCACGCTCCACCCCCAGCTCGCGGTGAGCAGCGTGACAGCGACGATCGTGGTGTGTGGAAAATTCATGCGCGCTGCGCCTTTCATGTTATCGATGTGTCGCGAAACACTACTGTTTGAATGCGGCCGCGGCCCGCTTCCCGGTGCCCGGCGGTGGTCAAGCTCGCCGATTCCGGGGAGAATCCCCCGATGCAAGGGAAAAGGAAAGCCCCCGCCGCGCCGCGCCGGGTGCTCGTCATCGATATCGGCGGCGCGCACGTCAAGTTCCGCGTCGGTCCGCACGGCCCGATCGCGAAGTTCGCCTCCGGGCCGACGATGGCGCCGGCAGGCATGACCCGCCGCATCATCAGGCTCACCCGCGCCACGCCCTACGACTGCGTGTCCATCGGCTATCCGGGGCTGGTGTTCCGCGACCGGATCGCCGCCGAGCCGCACAACCTCGGCAAGGGCTGGACGGGGTTCGACTTCGCGCGCGCGCTCGGCAAGCCGGTGCGCATCATCAACGACGCCGCCATGCAGGCGATCGGCAGCTACCGCGGCGGCCGCATGTTGTTTCTCGGGCTCGGTACCGGGCTCGGCGCGACGCTGATCATCGACGGGGTGGTCGAGCCCACCGAGATCGGCCACATGCCTTTCCGGCGCGGCCGCAGCTTCGAGGATTGGGTGGGCGAGCGCGCCAGAAAGCGCCTCGGCAACCGAGAGTGGCGCGCAGCGGTGAACGAGGTGGTCGCGGCTCTGCAGGCGGCTTTCGAGACGGACTACATCGTGCTCGGCGGCGGCAACGCCCGCCGCCTGAAGAAGCTGCCGCCGCGGGCCCGGCTCGGGGACAACCGCAACGCCTTCATCGGCGGGCTGCGGCTGTGGCAGCGCGGCGCGGCGGCGCTGCCGGCCGCCGCCGCAAGCGCGCGCCCGCGTCGCCGGCGATGACGGCAGCGCCGGGAGGCCCGGGACTACCCCCGACCTGGTGCAGCAGCGCCAAGGAGATCGTCGGCTGCGCGCTCGGCTCATCGCGGCTGTGGTTCACCATCGGCGGCGGCATCATCAACGAGGTCTACTACCCGCGCATCGACATTCCGCAGATCCGCGACCTCGGCTTCATCGTCGCCGACGGTGCCGGCTTCTGGGTCGAAGTGAAGCGCATGTGGCGGCACGTCATGGAGCTCGCGGCCCCGGGCGTCCCGGCGGCCCGCATCGTGCACCGCCACGAGCGCTTCGAGCTCACGCTGCGCGTCGCGCCCTGCGAGCATCGCGACGTGCTGCTGATCGAGGTGAGCCTCAGCGGCGATGCGGCGCTCAAACCCTACGCGCTGCTCGCGCCGCACCTCGGGGCCACCGGCAACAACAACCAGGCCACGGTGTGCGCCTACCGCGGGCGGCGCGTGCTGTGGGCCGAGCAGGGTCCCTTCGCCGTCGCGCTGGCGGCTGCCGATGCGCAGCAACGCGACGCCTGGGGCCGCGCGAGCGCCGGGTTCGTCGGCAACAGCGACGGCTGGCAGGACTTCGCGCGCAACGGGGCGCTCAGCTGGGAATACGACAGCGCCGGGCCTGGCAACGTGGCGCTGGTCGGAGAATTGCCGCGCCAGGCGGTGCTGGCGCTCGGCTTCGGCATCAGCCCGGAATCTGCCGCGACGCTCGCCTACAGCGCGCTGTCGGAGCCGTTCGCGGCGATATGGGAGCGGCAGCTGCTGTCGTGGACGCGCTGGCACGGCGGCCGCGCCGTCGAGGAAGAGCTGGTCGCAGGGCTACCGCTCGAGTGCGCCGCGCAGGTGCGCATCTCGACGATGGTGCTGCGCGCGCACCAGGACAAGACCTATCCGGGTGCGATGGTGGCCTCGCTGAGCGTGCCGTGGGGCAACACGCGCGAAGAGCGCGCCGGCTATCACCTCGTCTGGCCGCGTGACCTGGTCGAGAGCGCCGGCGCGCTGCTCGCGCTCGGCGCCGCGCGCGAGGCACGCAATACGCTGCGCTACCTGCTCGCCACCCAGCACCAGGACGGACACTGGAACCAGAACCAATGGCTCGGCGGCAAAGGTTACTGGCGCGGTCAGCAGCTCGACGAGACCGCCTTCCCGGTGCTGCTCGCCGTGGCGCTCGATGAGCGGCAGGCGTTGGCGGGCACCGAGGTGAGCGACATGATCCAGCGCGCGCTGTCGTTCGTGGTGCGCCAGGGTCCGGTGAGCGAGCAGGACCGCTGGGAGGAGGACGCGGGACTGAACACCTTCACGCTCGCCGTATGCATCGCCGCGCTCGTGGCCGGGGCGGCCTATCTGCCCGCCGACGGCCGCGAGCTGGCACTCGCGTTCGCCGATTACTGGAACGCGCGCCTCGAGGACTGGACCGCGGTGCGCGACACCCCGCTGGCGCGCGCCCAGCAGGTGCCGGGTTACTACGTGCGCGTGGCGCCCGCGCAGGTGCTCGCGGCCGACGGCGACTTCCCCGACCTGGTGGTGCCGATTCGCAACCAGCAGGAGGATCCGCGCCTGCCGGCCAGTGCCCAGGTGAGCCTGGACTTCCTGCAGTTGGTGCGCTTCGGACTGCGCAGCGCGCAGGATCCGCTCATCACCGCGAGCGTCACAGTGGCCGATGCGCTGCTCAAGGTCGACACGCCCTCGGGCCCGTGCTGGTACCGCTACAACGGCGACGGTTACGGCGAGCACGACGACGGGGGCGCTTTCGATGGCACCGGCCGCGGCCGGCCCTGGCCGCTGCTCACCGGCGAGCGGGGTCACTACGAGCTGTGCTGCGGGCGTGATCCGCTACCGTTGCTCATCGCCATGACGCGCATGGCTTCATCGGGCGGGATGTTGCCCGAGCAGATCTGGGATGCCGCCCCCATCCCCGCCCGGGGCCTGGAGCCGGGCCGGCCGACCGGGGCGGCCATGCCGCTGGTGTGGGCGCACGCCGAATACCTGAAGCTGGTCGCTTCACGTGCGCTGCGCCGCCCGTTCGATCGCCCGCAATCGGTGTGGCAGCGCTATCGCGGCGAGCGGCCGTCCCTCACGCGCGTGCTGTGGTGCGAACAGGCGCAGGTCACGCAATTGCCGGAAGGGTGCACGCTCACGATCGCCCTGCGCGAGGCCGGGGTCATCCGCTGGGGGCTCGACGGCTGGCAGGACGTGCGCGAGCAATCGACCAGCGCCAACTCGCTCGGGCTGCACCTCCTGAGCATCGACGCGCCGCGCCTGCGCGCCGGGCGCTCGATCGATTTCACCTTCCGCAAGGCGGCGCAGTGGGTGGGTCGGGATTTTCACCTCCAGGTCGTGGCGCGCACGCGGCAACCGGGCAAGGCTTAAGCACATGCCGTTCACGCTGGCGCATCCTGCGGCCATCCTGCCGCTGCGCGGCATCAGGTATCTGCGCACCGCGCCGCTCGTCATCGGCGCCGTGGTCCCGGACCTGCCGTATTACGTGCCGGCAAGATTCATACACCTGCGTCCGGACACCCACAGCATCGCGGGCGCCTTCACCACCGACCTGCTGCTCGGTTACCTGGTGCTGGTGGCCGTGTGCGTGCTGCGACGGCCGCTCACCGCGCTGCTGACGCCGCGCGCGCGCGCGCTGTGCCTGGGCGCGCTGCGGCCGTTCACGCGCTGGCAGGAATGGGTCGCGGCACCGCTGGCGATCCTGCTCGGCGTGTGGAGCCACCTGCTGTGGGACTCGTTCACGCACGAGAATGGCTGGATGGTGCGCCGGTTCGCGCTGCTGAGCGCGCCGGTGAGCATAGGTCCCTACACCGGCACGCTATGCCACGTGTTGCAGTACCTGAGCTCCGCCTTCGGCCTGGCCGTGCTCGCGCTCTGGTACCGGCACCTGCCGGCTCCGCTGACGGCGTCGGCCAGCGCCGGCGGCGCGCGTTCCGCGGCCCTGCCGGTGCTGCTGCTGGTCGCAGCCGCGGCGCTGCTCATCGGCAGCGTCCAGGCCACCGAGACGTTCGCGCACAGCGGCCAGATCTACCGGACGCTGGACGTCTTCCTGACCCACGGCCTCGCCTGGTTCGCGGTGCTGTACCTGGTCGCCGGTACGATCCTGACGCTCGAGCAGACACACGAGCACAGCAGCGTCTGAGGGCGAGGTGAGCGCGCCGGCGCCATCAGCGTGGCGGTGTGCCGAACTCCATCGCCCAGTACACCCCCGCGTCGCGGTGGGTATTCACCGCGAAGGCCACGCCCATTTCGCGGAACAGCGGGTCCATCAGGTTCGCGCAGTGATCGGGGCTCGCCAGCCAGCCGGCCACCAGCTGCTCGGGCGTCATGATGCCGCTCGCCAGGTTCTCACCCACCTCGCGCCAGCGGTAGCCGCTGCGCGTGATGCGCGCGGCGGGGGAGCTGCCGTCCTGACCGGTGTGGTCCATGTAACCGAAGGCGGCCATGTCCTGCGCATACAGCCGCGCCACGTGCGACAGCGTCATATTGAGCGTGAGGGGTGCGACGGCGGCGAACGGAGTCGGCCCGCAGCGGCGCGCCCGCGTGCGCGCCTGGTTGGTGAGCTCCAGCACCGTCGGCTGACCTCGCCCTGGTCGTGCGGCGCCGGCGGCCTGAAGGGCTCGGCGAGCGCGAGCCACACGTCCGCCCCCCGCCGCCAGCTGCCGAACTCGCGGAACGCAGGGTTGCTGATCTGCGCGCAGAACTGCCGCGCCACGAGCGCGCTCACGTCCCCGCTCGGGGGCACGTGCGAGATGCTGACGGAGAACGAGCTCACCGCGTGATAGCCGGCAAACTGCTCGGCGGTGTGCAGGTCGGTGCCCTGCGACAGGCGGTGCGCGACCTCATCGAGCAGCGCGCTCTCGCGCAACGGCGCGACGCCGCCGGGACGCTCGCCGCAGCCGCCGTCGCGCACCGCGTTGAGCGCATCCATGACGTCAGCGGCGCAGGCGAGCGGCGCCAGCAGCACCAGCCGCGCGCACAGCACAAGCGGAAACTGGCATCTGCCGCGCAGGTCGGTCATTGTTCCTCCATGACAACGGCAGGCTCCGATGCCGAGCAATTTACAACCACCGGCTGGCCGTGGCGAACCGGCAATGCGTTTCGTCTGCTCGACGGCGGCGCCGAGTTCTTCCCCGCCATGCTGGCGGCCATCGGTGGCGCACGCAGCCTGGTGCTGCTGGAGATGTACCTGGTGCGCTCGGGTGGCATCGTCACGCAGTTCACCGCGGCGCTCACCGCGGCCGCGCAGCGCGGGGCGCGCGTCTGCGTGCTGTTCGATGGGTTCGGCGCGCTGCACCTGGCGCGCGCGGACCGCCGCCGTCTGCTCGACGGCGGCGTGGAGCTGCGGTTCTTCAATCCGCTGCATCTGGCCAACCGGCTCGGCAACCTGCTGCGCGATCACCGCAAGCTGCTGGTATGCGATGAGCAGGTCGCGTTCGTCGGCGGCGCGGGCCTCACCGATGACTTCGCCCCCGGCGGCCGCCGCGGCCCGTGGCGCGAGGTGATGGTGCGGATCGAGGGCCGCATCGTCGAGGACTGGCACCGCGCCTTCGCGCGCACCTGGCGCCGCTGCGGCGGGGAGCTGCCGCCGCCGGCCGCGTCGGCGGCGCCATCCTGCGGTAGTGCGACCGGACGCTTGTCGCTGTCGGAGGCGCGGCAGCGCTCGGTGCTGGCCAACGGCGTGGTGCGTCGCATCGACGCGGCCGTCAGCCGTGCCTGGATCATGAGCGCGTATTTCGTCCCTTCACGGCGCTTTCGCAAGGCGCTGCGGCGCGCGGCGCGGCGCGGCGTGGACGTGCGGCTGCTGACGCCCGGGGCGCGCACCGATCACCCGTGGGTGCGTCACGCGGCGCGGCGCTTCTACGGCAGGATGCTGCGCAACGCGGTGAAGATCTACGAATACCAGCCGCAGATGCTGCACGCCAAGATCATCCTGTGCGATGACTGGGTGTCGGTGGGGTCGAGCAATCTCGACCGCTGGGGCTTCAAGTGGAATCTGGAGGCGAACCAGGAAGTGGCCGACACGGGTTTCGCGAATGCGGTGGCGGCGCTGTTCGAGCGCGACTTCCTCGTCTCGCGCGCCATCAATCGCCGCTACTGGCGCGAGCGCGCCTGGTTCGACCGGCTGCGCGAGCAGATCGCCGGCGCCTTCGACCGGCAGCTCGACCGCTGGCGCAGGCCCTGAGCGCTCACGGCGGCAGCGGTGGTGCGAGCTGCGGGCGGCTCGAGAACAGCTCCGTGGTGCGCACGAAGGCGAGCAGGAACGGCGCCATGACGCGCATCTGCGTGCGGTGCGCCTCGAGCGCCAGCAGCTCGCGGTCCTCTTCGGCGGGAGCGAGCGCAAACGGCAGCGGCTCGAGCCCGCGGGCGCGCGGCGCGGCGGTGAGCGGCACACCCGCGAGGAGTCCGCGCGGACTGGGCCAGCCCTCGCCGCCGTGCACGATCCAGTAGCGCAGCTGCGGCGCGCTGCCCGCACGCACGCCCTGCGCCATCGCCAGCAGCCCCGCGGCGCGATGATCCGGATGCGTGTCGAGCTCACTCGGGGCGAGAATCAGCGAGGGCCGCACCCGCTCGAGCACGGCGCGGAAGTCGTGCTCGAGACTCTCGGCGGTGTAGGGATGTCCGGGGAACAGGGCATCGGGATAGGGAACCGCGGCCACCGCCGTCGCCGCGGATACGTAAGGCAGCGTGCGGTGATCGCTCAGCAGCGCCTGCAGTCCGCCGTCCGGATAGCCGAGAAAGAGCTGCCCGGCGGCAGGCACGCCGAGCAGCCTGCTCGCCTCACGCGCCTCCGCCATGCGCTGGGCACCGAGTGCGCGCGCCTTCACCGGATCGCCGAGCAGGCTCCCGGCGAGCAGCAGGCTCATGCGCTCGGCGTCGCCGCTGGTGATCCACACGATGCTCACGCGGCCGCCCGCGGCGATCACCCGCTGGATCACCCCGGCGCAACACAGCGTCTCGTCATCCGGGTGCGGCGACACCACGAGGAGCGAGGTGCGCGCATCGAGGGCCGGCAGCGCTTCAGTGTCGGGCGCCGGCGGCGCGGCACTCGCGCCCACCGGCACCAACGCGAGCAGCGCGACGCACAGCAGGTCCCATCGCATGGCGCTAGTGTCGCACGCGGCCCGCTTTTCGCTACAGTGCGCAAACGGAGGGCCGCCAGTGCGCACACCGCTGCTTGCTTATCACGATCCGCAGTTCATCGACTCCGATGAAGGGCGGCCGATCCGCATCGTGTCGGAGTACCTGGCGCCGCTGCGCGCCTTCGGCCTCGCGGGCGTCAGCGCCACGGTCGTGTTCTTCGGCTCGGCACGGCTGCGCGCCGACGGCCCCCTCGGGCGCTATCTCGATGAGGCCATGGAGCTGGCGCGCCTGGTGACCGAGTGGAGTCGCAGCCTCGGCGAGCGGCTGCTGGTGTGCTCGGGCGGCGGTCCGGGCATCATGGAAGCGGCCAACCGCGGCGCCGCGCTCGCCGGCGGTCGCAGCATCGGGCTCAACATCAGTCTGCCGCAGGAGCAGCGCCCGAACCCCTATGTCACGCCCGAGCTGTGCTTCGAATTCCACTATTTCTTCATGCGCAAGCTGTGGTTCGCGCACCTGGCGCACGCGCTGATCGCTTTTCCGGGCGGCTTCGGCACGCTCGACGAGCTGTTCGAGATCCTTACCCTCGCGCAGACAAGAAAGCTCGACCGCTCCATGCCGGTGCTGCTGTACGGCTCGGCGTACTGGCGCGAGGTGATCAACTTCGAGGCACTGGTACGCCACGGCACGATAGCCGCCGAGGATCTGCAGCTGTTCGAGTTCGTCGACGAGCCGCACGCGGCGTTCGAGCGGCTGCGCGCGCGCATCAGCCTGCCGTCGGCGCCACAGCCGGCGTTCGCCAAATCGCGCTGCAACCCCAACGCCTGAAGCGCTACCGCGCGCCGCCCGCGCGTGGCCTCACAGCACGCGCAGCGTCGGATCGATCTCGCGCGCCCACGCCGCCAGTCCGCCCTCGAGATTCGCCGGCGAGGGCACGCCGGCGCGCAGCGCCAGCTGGCACGCCTGCAGGCTCCGTCCACCGACGCGGCAGATGAACACCGGCGCCGGATGATGCGCGATCTCCGCCAGGCGCTGCGGCAGCTCGCCGAGCGGGATGTGAACCGATCCGGGCAGATGTCCGGCGGCGAACTCGGGGTCCTCGCGCACATCGACCAGCAGCGGTGGCTCGCCGTGCGACTCGCGCAGCAGCTGCTGCAGTGCGCCCGCGGACAGGCGGCGCAGCCCGGGCACGGCGGCCGGCGGCGGCGGATCGCGCGGCTCGGTGATGGTCGGCGCGTCGCCGCATACCGCGCAATCGGGGCGGCGGCCGAGGCGAAACTCCTCGAAGCGCATCTCGAGCGCATCGTAGGTGAGCAGCCTGCCGGTGAGCGGCTCGCCCACCCCGGTGATGAGCTTGATCGCCTCGGTCGCCTGCAGCGTGCCGAGCACACCGGGCAGCACGCCGAGCACACCCGCCTCGGCGCAGTTGGCAATGAGCCCTTGGGCGGAGTGCGGGAACACGCAGCGGTAGCACGGGCCCTTGCCGGGCACGTAGGTCAGCAGCTGCCCTTCGAAGCGGTGGATGGCCGCCGACACCAGCGGTTTGGCGAGGATCACGCACGCGTCGTTGATCAGGTAGCGCGTCGCCAGGCGGTCCGTGCCGTCGAGCACCAGGTCGTACTGCGCGAACAGCTCGCGCACGTTGGCCGCCCGCAGCTCAAGTGGGTGCGCCACGATGCGCACGTCCGGGTTCAACCGCGCGAGGCGCTCGCCGCCGGCCTCGGCCTTGGACCGCGACAGCGCGTCGGTGTCGAACAGCACCTGGCGCTGCAGGTTCGACAGCTCCACCTTGTCATAGTCGAGCAGCCCGAGCGTGCCGCAACCGGCGGCCGCCAGATACAGCGCCGCGGGCGAGCCGAGCCCCCCGGCGCCCACCACCAGCACGCGCGCCGCCTTGAGCCGCTCCTGTCCGGCCGCGCCGATCTCGACCAGGGACAGGTGACGCTGGTAACGCTCGCGCTCGCGGCTCGACAGGCTCATGGCTTCAACTCCCGGAAAGCGCGCAGATGACGTGCACCGTGTCGCCCGCGTGCACCGGCGCGGACAGCTCGCGCGCTTCTCCGCTGTTGACGAACAGCCGCATGTGCGGGCGGATGCGGTCCTGTTCGTCGATCATGCGGAAGCGGATCCCGGGGCAGCGCCGCTCGAGGTCCGCCACCACCTCGGCGAGGGTGCGCCCGCGCGCCGTGAGCACCGCGGCGCCGGCGGTATAGGAACGCAGCGGGCCGGCAATGCGCACCCGGCAGGTCAGGCCGTCAGGACGCATGACTCACCGGGGACCGCGCAACGCCAACCGACCCTGACGGGTCCGGAAACCACAAGTTAGCGGACATGGCGTGAGCATCCGCGCGCCGCCGCGGCGCGTCAACGCGAGCCCTTCGCGCCCGTACGGCCGGCGTCGTATGCTTCGCGGCCGGCCGCTTCGGGCCGCACGAGGGAGGGCAAGTGAACCAAACCCTGCGCTGGATGCCCGCCGCGCTCGGCGTGGCGCTGCTGCTGCCCGCCGGCCCCGCGCGCCCGGCACCGCCGGTGGCGCAACCGGTGCCGGTGCGGCAGACGGCCGATGCGCGCTTCGCGCTGCTCGAGCACGAGTACGTCAGCTACGTGCTGCGGCAGTTCCCGGTGGTGGCGACCTACCTCGGCGGCAGCGCATTCGACCCCGCGCTGGTCGGCGTGGACGGTACGCTGCGCGACTACTCGAGCGATGCGCTGCAGAAGGAAGACGCCCGCCTCGGTGAGTTCCGCGCGCACTTCGCCGCGCTCGCCCCCGCGCGCCTGTCGGCGCGGCGGCGCATCGACCGCTCGGTGGCGCTCGCCGAGATCGCCTTCCTGCTGCGCGAGCACCAGGTGCGCCGCTACCAGCAGCGCTCGCTCGATTCGTACGTCGATGAGCCGTTTCGCGGTGTCGACTGGCAGATCCAGGGCATGAGCGCAACCGGGCCGGCAAGCTACGGTACGGACGCGGAGTGGCAGGCGGTGATCGCACGCGTCCGCGCGGTGCCCGCCTACCTGGCCGGCGCCGAGCGGCAGCTCAGCGCCGGCATCGCCGCACACAACACACCCGACTGGCGTGTGTTGGTGGAATTCGGGCTCAACAGCAGCGCGGCCGATGCGGAATACTTCAGCAGGACGCTGCCGCAGCTCGCCGCGGCCGATATCGGCGCGGCGCATCGCGAGGCGCTGCTGCGCGAGCTGCAGGCCGCCGGCGATGCCGCCGCGGGCGCGTATCGCCAGCTGCGCGAGTTCGTGGCGACGAGCTTCTTTGAGGAGAGCGGCGCCGACGGCGCCGCGCCCGTTCCCCGCAACCCCTACCGCGCCGATCGCTTTGCTTTCGGCGAGAGCGAGTACGACTGGGCGCTGCACAACAACCTGCGCCTCAATGACAGCGCCGCGGCGCTGTTCACGTCCTCGTGGCCGGTGGTGGAGCGCAGCAGCGCGCAGATCGTGACGCTCGCCGGACAGATTGCCGCCAGCCATGGGTGGCCGGCCGGCGCGGACGGCACGGCCACCGTGCGCGCGGTGTTTGCGCAGCTCAGCCAGAACGCGCCGCGCAGCGACGCAGAGATGATCGAGGGTTACCGCCGCACCGCTGCGCGGCTGGTCGCCTACGGGCGCAGCGCCGCGTTGTTCGACATTCCGGCGGACTATCGCCTCGAGGTCACCGTGACGCCGCCGCCGCTGCGCGCCTCGATCGAGGGCGCCGCCTATTATCCGGCGCCGCCCTTCAAGACGAGCGGTGTCGGGCGCTTCTACGTCACGCCGACCGGTGATGACGTGGTGGAGCTGCGCCAGGAGCATAACTACGCGGCCATGCCCGACCTCGCCGGTCACGAGGGGTTCCCCGGCCACGACTGGCACTACAAGGTGATGACGCAGTATCGCGCAGAGATCTCGCCGGTGCGCTGGCTCACCCCCGGTGCGGTGGAGGATTCCTCCTCCATGTGGCAGGACTCGATGGCCGCCGAAGGCTGGGCGCTGTACTGCGAGGCACTGCTGGCGGAGCCCGCAGCGGGCGCGCCGGGCGGCTTCTATTCTGCGGAGGAGCACCTCTATCAGCTGCGCGGCAAGCTCTACCGCGACCTGCGGGTGCGCATCGACACCGGCCTGCACACCGGCCGCCTCGGTTTCGAGGATGCCGTGACGCTGTTCTCGCAAGTTGTGGACTTCCTGCCCGGATCCTGCCGCGATCCGGTGGCGCTCAAAGTCGAGGCCAAGCAGGCGAGTTGCAAGGCGGCGCGCGCGGCGGTGACGCGCTACGCCCGCTGGCCGACGCAGGCGATCACCTACCGACTCGGCAAGGAGCAGATCCTCGAGCTGCGCCAGCGCGCGCACCGGCTGCTCGGGGCGCGCTTCTCCGCCACGCGCTTCCATCTCGAGTTCATGAAGCAGGGCACGATCCCCGCCGGCTACTTCGGCGACGAGCTGCTGCGGGCACTGCGCAGCGCGACGCCGCCGGGCTAGCGGCGGGCCGTGCGCGCCCGAGGGCGGGTGCTCAGACCGTGGCGGGCTGACAGATGAAAAGGTGCGCCGGCAGCACGTTGAGCGGCTCGAACCTGCGCCCCACGTAACCGAATACCTTCTTCAGGTCCTGCAGCACGCGCGTGGAGAACTGGTAGACCAGGAAGGCTCCCTGCGGCTCGAGCACGTCGCGGGTCTTGCGCAGGATGCGCTCGCGCAACGGCGCGGGGATGGTGCTGAACGGAATGCCCGAGATGATGTAGTCGGCGCGCGTGTGACCGAAGCGTCGCAGGATCTCCTCCACCGACACGGCGGATCCCTCCACCACGCGCAGCCGCGCGTCCGGGATCGAGTGCTTCAGGTAGTCGACGAAATCCGGGTTCATCTCGATGGCGATGAGCGTCGCGTCGCTGCGCATGCGGCGCAGCACCTCGGCCGTGATGCCGCCGACGCCCGGACCGTACTCGACGATCACGCGGGCGCGCGCCCAGTTGATGGGCTCCAGGAGCTGCTTGATGAGGAACCGCGAGCTCGGCACGATCGAGCCGAGCATGCGCGGGTGGCGGAAGAAGTTACGCGCGAACAGCAAGGTGTTGCCGTTCGGCCGGGGTGAGTCTCCAGGGTGGTTGTTTTGCACTTTTTGGCCCGGCCTTATTCCTCAGTCCCTCTCTCTATAGCAATAAACGCCGGCGGATACCACTTCGCCCAGTGGGGCGGGAGCGTCGCCGGGTGAGCCACGGGCGCTCGGCGCCGCTCAGCCGCCCGAGCGCTTCGCCTCAAGCCCGAGCTTGCCGAGCTCGGCCACCACGCGGTCGCGATGATCGCCCTGTATCTCGATCACACCGCTCTTGAGCGTGCCGCCTGCACCGCACAGCCGTTTAAGTCTGGTCGCCAGATCCTCGAGTTCAGCGGCGCCGCCCTGCAGTCCGCGGATCACCGTGACCGCCTTGCCGCCGCGCCCGGCGACCTCGCGCCCGACGCTGACGCGCGTTGCGCCCGCGCGTGCCGCGGCGGTCTTATGTCCAGCGGCGCTGCCGGTGCGCGTGCCTGCGGCCTGCCGCAGCACCACGCCGCGGAAGGTCGGTCGGGGCCTGATCATAGTGTTACCGGTGTGAGGCGACTACAATCCTGCCGAATTCAGCACGGCCCCTGCAACTAAAGCGCCTTGAGCGCCCGCCAAAGGCTCCTCCCATGACCCCACGGTCGCGCTTGCATGTTCCCTCGCCCCCGGCACGGCCCGGACAGGAACCGGACTTCAGCTACGTGCAGATCTCCCCCGCGGGTGCGGTGCCGCGTCCCGACGTGACCGCCGCGGCGCGCGCGATCGAGAATCTCTCGGTTGAAATGGTGCGGGTGCTCGACGAGAGCCACCGCGCCGTCGGCCCGTGGAATCCGCACCTCGAGCCCGCCGAACTGCAGGTCGGGCTGCGCCACATGCTGCTGACGCGGCTGTTCGATGATCGCATGCAGAAGATCCAGCGTCAGGGCCGCATCTCCTTCTATATCAAGTCGACCGGGGAGGAGGCGGTCGCGGTGGCGCAGGGCATGGCGCTCAAGCCCGGCGACATGCTGTTCCCCTCCTACCGGCAGCAGGGTCTGCACGTGGTACGCGGCCGCAACCTGGTCGATCTCATGTGCCAGTGCCTGTCGAACACGCACGACATGTGCAAGGGCCGGCAGATGCCGATCATGTATCACTGGGCGCAAGGCAACATCTTCTCCATCTCCGGCAACCTCGCCACGCAGTTTCCGCAGGCGGTGGGCTGGGCGATGGCGGCCGCCATCAAGGGCGAGGACAACATCGCCGCCAGCTGGATCGGCGAGGGCTCGAGCGCGGAGGCGGACTTTCATTACGCCATGACCTTCGCCGCGGTGTACCAGGCGCCGGTGATCCTCAACCTCGTCAACAACCAGTGGGCCATCTCCACCTTCCAGGGATTCGCCGGCGGGGAGCACCGCACCTTCGCGCAGCGCGGTCCCGGCTACGGCATTCCGGGCATTCGCGTCGACGGCAACGACTTCCTCGCCGTGTACGCCGTCACGCAGTGGGCGGCGCAACGCGCCCGGCAGAGCGGTGGGGGGACGCTCATCGAGCACGTCACCTATCGCGCGGCGGCGCACTCCACCAGCGACGACCCCTCGCGTTACCGGCCCAAGGAGGAATGGCGCGCCTGGCCGCTCGGCGATCCGATCACGCGGCTCAAGGACCACCTGATCGCGCTCGGCGAATGGTCGGAGGAGCGCCACCGCGCGCTGCACCATGAGCTCGATGCGCACGTCACCGCCTGCTGGAAGGAGGCGGAGTCCTACGGCACGCTCACCGGCGGCCCGGCGCTCGACCCGCTCACCATGTTCGAGGATGTGTTGCGCGAGATTCCACCCAACCTGGTGCGCCAGCGCGAGCAGCTGCGCTCGCTGCGCAACGCGGCCCCGGCCGGTGCGCCGGCGGCTCCGCCGCTGGCGCAGGAGGGCTGAGGATGGCGCGCATGAACATGGTGCAGGCGCTGAACTCGGCGATGGATGTGATGCTCGAGCGCGATCCGCGCGTGGTGCTGCTCGGGGAGGACGTCGGTTACTTCGGCGGCGTGTTCCGCGTGACCGAAGGGCTGCAGCGCAAGTACGGCGAGCACCGCGTGCTCGACACGCCGATCGCCGAGGGCGGGATCATCGCCACCGCCATCGGGCTGGGCGTCAACGGCCTGAAGCCGGTCGCCGAGATCCAGTTCGCCGACTACATCTATCCGGGCTTCGACCAGGTGGTCAGCGAGCTGGCGCGGCTGCGTTACCGCACCGCGAGCGACTTCCACTCACCGGTCACCATCCGCACGCCCTGCGGCGGCGGCATACGCGGTGGCCAGACCCACTCGCAGAGTCCGGAGGCGATTTTCGCGCATGTGTGCGGCATCAAGGTGGTCATGCCGTCGAACCCCTACGACGCCAAGGGGCTGCTGATCAGCTCGATCGAGGATGAGGATCCGGTGGTGTTCTTCGAGCCGAAGCGCATCTACAACGGCCCGTTCGACGGCGATCCGCACAAACCGGCCATCCCGTGGAGCGCGCATCCGCGCGGCGAGGTTCCCGACGGGCACTACACCGTGCCGATCGGCCGCGCCGAGATCGTGCGCGCGGGCAAGGACGTGACGGTGCTCGCCTACGGCACCATGGTGCACGTCGCCGAGGCTGCGGTACGCACGCTCGGTGTGGATGCGGAGATCGTCGACGTGCGCACCATGGCGCCGCTCGATGTCGATACGCTGTGCACCTCGGTGTGCAAGACCGGCCGCTGCGTGGTGGTGCACGAAGCCACGCGCTTCGGCGGCTACGGCGCGGAGCTGGTGGCAACCCTGCAGGAGCAGTGCTTCTGGAATCTCGAGGCTCCCATCCAGCGTGTTACCGGCTGGGATACGCCCTATCCGCACGCTTTCGAGTGGGACTACTTCCCCGGGCAGGCGCGCATCGCGGCCGCGCTGCGCCAGGTCATGGAGGCGGCATGAGCAGGTACGTCTTCAAGCTTCCGGACCTCGGTGAGGGCACCGTCGAGGCTGAGATCGTCGGCTGGCGCGTCAAGCCGGGCGACAGCGTCAGCGAGGACGAGGTGATCGTCGAGGTCATGACCGACAAGGCCGCGGTGGAGGTCCCCTCGCCGGTGAGCGGGCGCGTGCTGTCGACCACCGGCGCACCAGGCGACATGGTGCCGGTGGGCGCGGAGCTGATCGTGCTGGAGACCGAAGCGGGCGCCAAGGCGGCAGTCGCTGCCGCGGCCAGCGCGGCGCCGCCGCCCGCGGCCTCTGCCGCTGCGGTGCGCACGGCCGGCAACGGCGCGGCGGGCGCGCCGGCCGGGGCTGCTGTTGCGGTGGCGCTGCCCAATGCGCGCGTGGCCACTTCGCCCGCGATTCGCCGCCGCGCACACGAGGCCGGCATCGACCTGCGGCAGGTCGCCGGCTCCGGCCCGAACGGGCGCATCGTGCCCAAGGATCTGGACGCCTACGCGGCGCGGCGCGCGCCGCCGACGCCGCTACGCAGCGCGCCGAAGGCGGTGCCGGCGGCGGCACGCGCGCCCGAGCCGCGCGCGGCGCTCTCGGCGGGCACCGAGGAGATCAAGGTCATCGGCCTGCGGCGGGTGATCGCGCAGCGCATGAGCGAGGCGAAGCGCAACATCCCGCACTTCGCCTACGTCGAGGAGCTCGACGTCACCGAGCTCGAGGCGCTGCGGCGTCACCTCAACGGCCGCCTGCCCGCGGGCGCCGCGCCGCTCACTTACCTGCCGTTCCTGGCGCTCGCGCTGGTGCGCGTGCTGCGCGAGTTCCCGCAGTGCAATGCCCACTACGACGCGGAGCGCGGCGTGATCGTGCGCTACGCGGCCGTACATCTCGGCGTCGCCACGCAGACCCCCGACGGGCTCAAGGTACCGGTGGTGCACGATGCGCAGGGGCGCACCCTGTGGGAGCTCGCCGCGGAGATACGGCGCGTCAGCGAGGCGGCGCGCAGCAACAAGGCGCGGCGCGAGGAGCTCAGCGGCTCCACCATCACGATCACCAGCCTCGGCAAGCTCGGCGGCATCGCCAGCACACCGATCATCAATGCGCCGGAAGTGGCCATCATCGGCGCGAACCGCGCGCTGGAGCGGCCGATGGTCGTCGACGGGGCGATCGCCATCCGCCGCACCATGAACCTGTCGTCCTCCTTCGATCATCGCTTCGTCGACGGCTACGACGCGGCAGCGATGATCCAGGCGCTGAAGGAATGCCTGGAGCACCCGGCGACGATTTTCATGGGCGGGTGAAGGTACGCGGGTCGCGGGCCTTCAGGTTGCGCGAGGTGGGTGAGGGGAGCATAGCGGCACCACAGCGCCTCGCGGGCATCATCCTGCTGACACTGCTGTGCTCCTGTGGCGGGGGCGGCGGCGGCTCCTCGGGTGGCTCGTCCGCACCGCCGTTCACTTCGGTCACGCAGATCGAGGTGTCTCAGCCTTCCACCTACGCCGCGGACTGCAGCGGCGTTACACAGGTGGGTACCCTCTATCCCGACACCGCGCTCGAGCCGTCGCTGGTGGTCAATCCGACCAACAGCGCCAACCTGGTCGCCGAATGGCAGCAGGATCGCTGGTCGAACGGCGGCTCGCAGGCGTTGAATCTCGCCGCTTCCTTCGACGGCGGCACGACCTGGACGCTCAGCAACGCCGCCTTCTCCATCTGCAGCGGTGGCAGCAGCAGCAATGCCGGCAACTTCGCCCGCGCCAGCAACGGCTGGCTGACGGTCGACCCGAATGGTGTGGTCTATGCGCTGTCGTTGTCCTTCACCGGCCCGTCGCTCGAGCCGGGCTCCACGAGCGGCCAGCTGGTGGCGCGCTCCACCGATGGCGGCCTCACCTGGAGCTCACCCGTCGCGCTGATAAACGACAGCTCGGACTTCTTCGACGACAAGGGCTCGATCACCGCCGATCCGACCGATGCGAACTACGTGTATGCGGTGTGGGACCGCATCAGCGGGAATTTCGGGCCGAGCTACTTTGCGATGACTGCCGCTGCCGGAGCGAGCTGGCAGAGCGCGGTCAGCATCTACGACCCGGGGGAGGGGAACCAGACCATCGGCAACCAGATCGTCGTGCTGCCCGGCGACATCCTGCTCGACATCTTCACCGAGCTGGATGATTTCAATGCCGCCGCTCCCACCGCGGCGTTACGCGAAACGCAGTCGACCGACCATGGCATGACCTGGTCGGTGCCGGTCACGATCACCTCGGTGGAGTCGGTCGGCACGACGGAGCCGCTCGGCGGGGAACAGGTGCGTGATGCCGCCGACCTGTTCGCGGTCAGCGTCGCCGCGGACGGTCGCATTTACATCGTGTGGCAGGACGCGCGTTTCTCCGGCGGTAAATACGACGGCATCGCGCTGACGCAATCCGGCGACGGCGGTGCGACCTGGTCGCAGCCGGTCCAGGTCAACGCCGATACGGCTACCCCGGCGTTCACGCCGACGGTCAACGTGAGCGCGGACGGCCTGATCGCGGTGGCCTACTATGATTTTCGCAACGACGTCGTCCCGGGAGAGGGGCTGATCGATTGCTGGATGGTCACCTCCAGCGACGGCGTCAGCTTCCAGGAGTCACACCTCTCCGGGCCGTTCAACCTGGACCTTGCCCCCTACACTGCCGGCGAGGGCCTGTTCCTCGGCGATTACCAGTCGCTGCGCAGCAGCGGCGGCGGCGCCTTCCTGCCGTTTTACACCCAGACTCCCGCGAGCGGCTCGCAGCTGCGCAGCGGTGTGTTTCTCGACTTCCCGCCGGTGAGCACGGCAGCCGCGGCGAGCGCCGTCCGCTTCCGCGCCATGGCAGCGCCGCTCGGCGCGACACTCGACGCCGCGGCGCGCCAGCGGGTGGCGCAGAGCATCCCGCGCGTGCGCGCCGCGCGCCTGCAACGCGGGCGTTGAGCGGCACCCTTTCAGGGCGGCGCTACGGCTTCAGGAATGGTGTCCGGGGGCGCCGGCGTAGGTCTTCTCCCCCGCCTCGATCCGCAGCTGCAGGCGGTTCTGCGGCGGGGGCAGGGGGCAGGTGGCGAAGTCGTTGAGTGCGCACGGCGGGTTGTAAGCCTCGTTGAAATCGAGCGCGACGCTGCCGCCACTCGGGCGCGGGACGCGCAGGAAGCGCCCGCCGCCGTAGGTCTCGTGACCACTGGTGCCGTCCGCGAACATGACGAACAGCTCGGTATCGTCGGGTTGCTCGAGCACCGTGTCGAGACGCCACTCGCGACCGTCGCGCCTGAACACCAGCGCGCCGGGGGATAGGTCGTCCTCCACCATCCCGAGGATGTTGACGATCCTGATATGCCGCGCCGGCTCGTAAGGCACGAAACGGGCGTTGAACACCCAGCCGGTGCTGATCGGGAAGTAAGCGAGGCCGCGGAACCCGAGGCGCCGCGGGTTGTTCAGGTCGCGCACCCGCACGCCGAGATTGCCCGTACGCTCGATGAGGAAGAAGCGCAGCGTGCCGCTCTCGAGCACGGTCGGCTCACCGGCGGCATCGGACTTGAGGTCGAGCGTGCCGACCGGACGGCCGCCGTACGTCACCCCGCCCTGCGGGTCGGCGATGAAGCGCACCTGGCGCCCGGTGACGTCGAAGGAGCCGGCGGTGCGCGCGAGCGCGGGGTTATCGAGCGCCAGCGAGTTGCCGGGGTCGCGACCGAAGCTGTTGCCGCCGTCCTTGAGCCAGAACAGCCCGGCGAGCGTCAGCCAGCCGCTGTCGCTGGTGAGCGATTCGACGCGCTGCACGCGCCACTGGTTGACGCGCGCACGCTCGGCCTGCAGCGCCGGGCTGTCGCGCGGCGTGGAGGTTGCCGCGGCGCTCGACAGCAACGCAAGCAGCGCGGCCACCAGGCCGCTGGCAGCGTCGCGAGCGAAGGCTGTGCGGGTCATCAGGCTCTCCTTGTGGGCACGCCCATCTTAATGCCATCGGCGCCTAGCGACCGAGGATCTCCGCACGCACGTCGGCAATCTCGCGGGCGCGCGAGGGCCGGGCACCCTCGCAGCGTTCCGGTCGCGGACAGCGATTGCTGCGCGGACAGATGATGCGCGCCGGCGCCTGCAGCGCATCGCCGATCCAGGCGATGTTCAGCACGTTCGCCACCGCGCCGAGCACCTGGGTCGCGGCCTTGGGGATGCGCGCCTCGCCGCGCCGGTGCAGGCACTCGCGGAAGATCGAATCGATCAGCGGCTCGCCCGGCACGCCGTGCGAGGCGAGCGCCGGCGCCAGGTCGACCCCGACCGACAGCACGTGCGGATTGCCGGCCATGTCCTGCACCCGTATCGAGTGGCAGCAGTAAAGCAGCGAGCGCTCGCCGTCGCGCAGCACCGAGATCTGCGAGCCGCTTGCGCCGTGCTCGCCGTGGATCATGCGAAACACCGCCCAGTTGGGGCACGGGTCGCTCACCTGCGCGAGGTTCCCCCAGGGCAGCGGAATGCCGTTGCCCCGATAGACCGCGCGCAGGTACCCGGGCGGGTAGGCGTCGAAGAAGTGCCAGTAAGGATAGGGCGAGACCTTGGTCATGCGGCGCATGACCACCGCGGGCGTGAGCTCGAGCCGCGCCCCCGCCTCCACGCGGTAGCGCTCGCGCGCCAGGAACCGGCGGAACGGCACCCTGGGGGCGAGCAGCGCGCCGGCGAAGAAGCTGCACTCGAAGTCGCGCCAGGCGTGCAGCACGTCCTGGGCATTCATGCCGGCCGCGCCCGAGCCGCCCTCGGGGCTGCCGCCCATCTCCCCGCCGGTGGCGTGCGGGGATTTGAGGCCGTCACCGCCGTGCAGCACCTTGTGGCCGATGTGCGCGGCGAGATCGAACTTGAGGCGCGCGGGATCCGCCTGCAGCGCGCGGTTGGCATAGATCACCCGCGGCGCCTGGAAGAACGAGCGCACCATGCTGCGCACCTCGCGATCCTTGTCGCGCGCCAGCACCGGCTTGCGATCGAACCAGCGGATCTCGAGCCCGTGGCGCCGGCACAGGCGCAGCAGATCCTCGACCGACAGCGGGAAGCGCCGCTCGCCGACGCTGTCGGCGGCGCGCTCCAGGTCCGGGAAGTCGTTGCGCGACATCTCCTGGTGAGAGCGGATCAGCAGGTGCGCGAACTGCCGCCCGGTGGTGCCGGTCTGCGCGAGCAGCTCCGGGATCGCCAGCTGCAGCAGGTGGCGCGAGAACAGGAACGACGGCTCGAGCGGCACGCGCGTCGCCGCGCCGCCGGCGGCGGCGGGCGCGGCGGGCTCGGCCTGCGCGCTCTCATCGAGGAACCACTGCGGCGCGCGCTGGAACACCCCGGCCAGCAGCTCGAGCAGCGCCGGCGAGGGGCTGCGCTTGCCGCTCTCGATCATGCTCAGGTAGGACACCGAAGGGCCGCGCTGCGAGTCGCGCTGGATGCAGCGCACCGACAGCTCTTCCAGCGTCAACCCGTTGCGCTTGCGCAGGGTGCGCAGCTTGGCGCCGAGAAAATGGCCCTTGCGCAGCAGCTTCGCCATCGGTTCACCTCGGCCGCCGGCAACAGCGCCCGCGGCCTCCAATGAGTGTGCTATGTGAAATTAACAGTGTGAAGTTTCCATGGTCAAATTCGTCGTGGAACCGCGTATGCTGGACGGGCCATGAATGTCGAGACGCACGGACGGGTGTCTCCCAGGGAGGACGCGGGACCCAAGGTCGAGATCCTCGGCGCCCGCATGGCGCGCGACGAGGAGGTACTGACCCCGCTGGCGCTGCAGCTGCTCGGCAGCCTGCACCGCCGTTTCAACCCGCGCCGCCTGGAGCTGCTCGCCGCACGCACCCGCCGCCAGGCGCTGCTCGATGCCGGGGCGCTGCCGGAGTTTCTCGACACCACCGCGGAGGTGCGCGCCGGCGACTGGCGCATCGCCCCGGTGCCCGCCGACCTTGCCGACCGGCGCGTGGAGATCACCGGCCCCGTCGACCGCAAGATGATCATCAACGCCCTGAACGCGCCGGTGCGCTGCTTCATGGCGGACTTCGAGGACTCCTGTGCGCCGACCTGGGAGAACATCATCCGCGGGCAGGTGAATCTCGCCGATGCCGTGCGCCGCACCATCACCTTCGAGGACCAGGCCACCGGCAGGATCTACCGGCTGGGCCAGCACACCGCGACGCTCATCGTGCGCCCGCGCGGCTGGCACCTGCCGGAGAAGCACGTGCGCATCAACGGCGAGCCGGTGTCAGGTGCGCTGTTCGACTTCGCGCTGTTCCTCGCCAACAACCACGAGGCGCTGGCCGCGCTTCGGACCGGACCGTACTTCTACCTGCCGAAGATCGAGGGCCACCTGGAAGCGCGGCTGTGGAACGAGGTGTTCGTCGCCGCGCAGGACGCACTCGGCATGGCGCGCGGCACCATCAAGGCGACGGTGCTGATCGAGACCATTCTCGCGGCCTTCGAGATGGACGAGATCCTCTACGAGCTGCGCGAGCATTCCGCCGGCCTCAACTGCGGGCGCTGGGACTATATCTTCAGCTTCATCAAGAAATTCCGGAACCGCCCGGACTTCCTGCTGCCGGACCGCGCGACGGTGACCATGGAGCGGCATTTCCTCAAGTCCTACGTCGACCTGTTGATCCATACCTGCCACCGGCGCGGCGCGCACGCCATGGGCGGCATGGCGGCGCAGATCCCGATCCGCGACGACCCGCAGGCCAACGAGGCTGCCATGGCGCGGGTGCGCGCCGACAAGCTGCGCGAGGTACGCGCCGGGCACGACGGCACCTGGATCGCGCACCCGGGACTGGCGGCCATCGCGCGCCAGCCGTTCGATGAGCTGATGCCGGGGCCGAATCAGCTCGGCGTGCTGCGCGCGGACGTGAACGTCACGGCGCGCGACCTGCTCACCGTGCCTGACGGCGCCATCACCGAGGAAGGGCTGCGCGGCTGCATCCGCGTCGGCGTGCAGTATCTGGAGTCGTGGCTGCGCGGCAACGGCTGCGTGCCGCTCTATCACCTCATGGAGGATGCGGCCACCGCGGAGATCTGCCGCGCGCAACTGTGGCAGTGGCTGCGGCACGGTGCACGCACCAGCGACGGGCAGCCGGTGAGCGTCGAGCGCTTCGACCGCCTGCTGAGCGCGGAGCTCGACCGCATTCACGAGGAGGTCGGCGCGGCGCGGCTCAGCGGCGGGGTCTTTCCGACCGCCGCGCGGCTGTTCGAGCAGATGACCAAGAGCGATACCTTCGACGAGTTCCTGACGCTGCCGGCCTACGAGCTGCTGAGCTAAAAGCGCGCCCCTACCCCTTAGCACGAGGCACACCCATCCCATGAAACCTGCCGCAACGCTACCGACCGCCGCCGAGCTCGAGCGCAGCTGGCGCGAAGATCCCCGCTGGCGCGGCATCCGCCGCGGCTACGGCGGCGATGACGTGGTGCGCCTGCGCGGCAGCATCGCCGTCGAGCACTCCATCGCGCGCCTCACGGCCGAGAAGCTGTGGCACTACCTCGCCGAGCGGCCATTCGTCAACGCGCTCGGCGCGCTCACCGGCAACCAGGCGATGCAGCAGGTGAAGGCCGGGCTCGATGCGATCTATCTGTCCGGCTGGCAGGTCGCCGGCGATGCCAACCTCGCCGGCGAGATGTACCCGGACCAGTCGCTGTACCCGGCCGACTCGGTGCCGTCGGTGGTGCGCCGGATCAACAACACGCTGCGCCGCGCCGATGAGATCTGTCACGCCGAGGGCGACGACAGCATCGACTGGTTCAAGCCGATCGTGGCGGACGCGGAAGCCGGCTTCGGCGGGGTGCTGAATGCCTTCGAGCTGATGAAGCAGATGATCGAGGCCGGCGCGGCCGGCGTGCACTTCGAGGATCAGCTGTCCTCGGCGAAGAAGTGCGGCCACATGGGCGGCAAGGTGCTGGTGCCCACCCAGGAGGCGGTCAACAAGCTGGTGGCCGCGCGCCTCGCCGCGGATGTGTGCAACGTGCCGACGCTACTGGTAGCGCGCACCGACGCGGAAGGGGCGACGCTGCTCACCGCGGACGTCGACGAGCGCGACCGGCCGTTCATCGACGCCACGCGCCCGCGCAGCAGCGAAGGCTTTTTCACGGTGCATGCCGGGCTGCGCCAGGCGATTGCGCGCGGCTGCGCCTACGCGCCGTACGCCGATCTGCTGTGGTGCGAGACCGGCAAGCCCGATCTCGAGGAGGCGCGCGAGTTCGCCGCAGGGATCCATCGGCAGTTCCCCGGCAAGCTGCTCGCCTACAACTGCTCGCCGTCCTTCAACTGGAAGCGCAAGCTCGACGACGCGACCATCGCGCGATTCCAGCGCGAGCTCGCCGCCATGGGCTACCGCTTCCAGTTCATCACGCTCGCCGGCTTCCACGCACTCAACTACTCGATGTTCGATCTGGCGCGCGGCTACAAGGCGCAGCACATGACCGCCTACGTGGCGCTGCAGCAGGCGGAATTCGCCGCCGAAGCGGCCGGTTACACCGCCACCAAGCACCAGCGCGAGGTGGGCGCCGGTTACTTCGACGCGGTCACGCAGACCGTGAGCGGCGGCACCTCCTCGCTCAGCGCGCTCAGCGGCAGCACCGAGGAGCAGCAGTTCAGCAAGCCGCAGTTCGTCAAGAAGAAGGCCTCTTAGCCTCGAGACGCCGCGCGGGCGCGGCGCGCGCCGCGGCGCGCTACTTCGCCGTCGGCATGATGAACTCGGCCCCCTTCGGCGTGCTCTCCGGCCAGCGCTGCATCACCGATTTCTGCCGCGTGTAGAAGCGCACGCCTTCCTCGCCGTAGGCATGCATGTCGCCGAACAGGCTGCTCTTCCACCCGCCGAATCCATGCCACGCCATCGGCACCGGTATCGGCACGTTGATGCCGACCATGCCGACCTCGATACGCCGGGCGAACTCGCGCGCCACGTTGCCATCGCGCGTGTAACAGGCCACGCCGTTGGCGAGCGGATGCGCGTTCACCAGCTGCACGGCGGCGGCCAGGTCCGGCACCCGCACGCACACCAGCACCGGCCCGAAGATCTCCTCCTGGTAGATGCGCATCTGCGGCGTCACGCGGTCGAACAGCGTCGCACCGAGCCAGAAGCCGTGCTCGTGACCTGGCACGCTGAAAGGAGCGCCGCTCACGGGGTGGCGCCGGCCGTCCACCAACAGCTGCGCGCCGCTCGCCACGCCGTCCTCGATATAGCCACGGATGCGCTCGAGCGCCGCCTGGCTGATCACCGGGCCCATCTCGGCATCGCCCTGCATCCCTTCGCCGATGCGCAGCCGCCGCGCGCGCTCGGTGAGTGACGGTACGATCGCCTCGGCGCTCGCACCCACCAGCACCGCGACCGAAATCGCCATGCAGCGCTCGCCGGCGGAGCCATAGGCCGCGCCGATCAGCCCATCGACTGCCTGCTCCAGGTCCGCATCGGGCATCACCACCAGGTGATTCTTGGCGCCGCCGAGTGCCTGTACGCGCTTGCCCGCCGCCGCGCCGCGGCGATAGATATATTGTGCGACCGCGGTCGAGCCGACGAAGCTCAGCGCGCGCACCTCGCGGTGATCGAGCAGCGCGTCGACGGCGCTCTTGTCCCCCTGCACCACATTGAACACGCCCGGCGGCAGGCCGGCGGCCGCCAGCAGCCGCGCCATGAAGATCGAGGCCGACGGGTCGCGCTCGCTCGGCTTGAGCACGAAGCTGTTGCCGCACGCCAGCGCCAGCGGGAACATCCAGCACGGCACCATGCACGGAAAGTTGAACGGCGTGATGCCGGCGACCACCCCGAGCGGCTGGCGCAGCGTCCAGTTGTCGATGCCGGTGGATACCTGCTCGGTGAAATCGCCCTTGAGCAGTTGCGGGATGCCGCAGGCAAACTCCACGATCTCGATGCCGCGCGTCACCTCGCCCTGCGCATCGGCGAACACCTTGCCGTGCTCGGCAGTGATGAATGCGGCGAGCGTATCGCGCTCAGCGTTGAGCAATGCGAGGAAGCGGCCGAGGATGCGTGCGCGGCGCACCGGCGGGGTGTCCGCCCAGCCGCGCCAGGCCGCCTGGGCGCTCGCCACCGCCGCGTCCACTTCGGCGGCGCCGGCGAGCGCGAGCTCGCGCAGCGGCGCACCCGTGGCCGGGTTGAGTACCGTCAGCCGGGCACCGCTGCCGGTGAGCGGCACACCACCGACCCAGTGTGGAACGAGCTCCGGCGCGGCGAGCGTGCCGTGCGCAGGGAAGGAGGCTGCCATGGAATGCTCTCGGCTGAACGTGCGTATGCTGCGATCATAGACCAGTTGCCGCCGCACCCGCATACTGCCCGCCCTGCATGGGCACGCAGGTCCTCTTCCCGACACTGGTATACCAGGCGCGCCTGCGCTTTCGCGGCTGGCGCTCGCTCAATGAGCGCCTGCGGCACGAAGCCCTGCAGCTGCGGCGCGAGGATGCGGCCGGGCGGCGCTGGTCGGTGCAGCACTACCCGGGCGGTTACACCTCCTACGGCTCCGCGCACCGCATGCAGCGGCACTCGCCGACGTTCGCCGCACTGGCGCGCCGCCTCGACGTGCACGTGGCCGCTTTCACGCGCGCGCTGCAGCTCGATGTGCGTACGCGCAAGCTGGTGATGACCGACTGCTGGGTCAACGTCATGGGGGAGGGCGCCGCGCACGGCCTGCACCTGCACCCGCTCGCCACCATCAGCGGCACGTACTACGTGGCGGCGCCGACCGGGGTGGCGGGGCTGAAGTTCGAGGATCCGCGCCTCGAGCGCTTCATGGCAGCCCCGCCGCGGCTGCGCAGCGCGCGGCGCGCCAACCGGCCGTGGGTGACGCTGCCGGTGCGCACCGGCGGGCTGCTGCTGTTCGAGAGCTGGCTGCGCCACGAGGTGAGCGCGCGGCGACGCTCGCCGCAGCGCATCAGCATCAGTTTCAACTACAGTTGGTTCTGAACTGTCGCAGCACGGCGTCAGTGCGACATGTCTGGCCGCCGTCAACTTGCATGAGCGGCGTGCGTTGCCGAAACTGAGTGAGCGCATCGCGCGCACGAGGTGCCGGCGGGTGAGGGGTTCAGGAAGCGTTCAGGCGTGCTCGGTCAACGTCCCGTATCGAGGAGTCCAAACAATGCGCCAACTGTTTCGCGGTCTGATCACCAGCTTGCTGCTCGCGCTGCCGCTCGCCGCCAACGCCGCGGTGTTCATCTCGGTGGCCATCGCACCGCCGGCGCTGCCGGTGTACGTCGCGCCGCCCATGCCGGCGGACGGTTATTTCTGGACGCCCGGCTACTGGGCGTATGCCGATGACGGCTACTACTGGGTGCCGGGGACCTGGGTAATGGCACCGGCGCCTGGGCTGCTGTGGACGCCCGGATACTGGGGCTGGGCGGGCGGTGCCTACGCCTGGCACGGCGGGTACTGGGGTCCGCACGTTGGTTTCTACGGCGGCGTCAACTACGGTTTCGGCTACGGCGGCGCCGGCTTCAACGGTGGTGCCTGGTCCGGCGGCCGGTATGTCGCCAATACCACCGTCATCAACAACACCACCATCGTCAACAACACCACTATCAACCGCACCAGCTTCAACGGCGGTGCGGGTGGCGTGGCGGCGACTCCGTCGCCGGCGGAGCAGCGTTACGCCCAGGAGCAGCACGTGCCCCCGTCGGCGATGCAACAGCAGCACGAGCAGGCCGCGGCCCGCGACATGACCATGCGCGCCTCCTACAACCACGGCAGCCCCTCGGTTGCCGCGACGCCGAAGGCCGGGGTCTTCTATGGTAAGGGTGTCGTGGCCGCGCGCGCCGGCGGTTCCGGCGGCGCCGGCGCCCCCGGCGCTGCTGCGCCGCACGCGGCGATGAACGAGCAGGCCGGCCGTATGGGCGGTGGCGCGCCCGTGGGCCAGCCGCACGGCGCCCCGCCGGCGGCGCCGCATGCTGCCCCCCCTGGTGGCCCGCCCCATGGCGCCCCGGGCGCGCCTCCACATGCGTCCCACCCGCCCGCACACAGTGAGCCGCACGGCGAGCCGCACGAAGAGCACGGCAAGCCGCCCGGCTGAGCTAAAGCACTGTTGGTGGAGCAGGCCCCAGGGACGGGGCCTCACTCCCTGCGCCAGGCTGACGCCGGGGAGTCAGGCGAGCACGCGCCGCAGCCACGCGGCGATATCGACAACCTCCTGCGGAATTACCGAGTGCGGCATGCTGTACTCATGCCACTCCACGGCGTACGAGAGCCCCTGCAGCTGCCGGCAGGCGGCCAGTCCCAGCGCCGGCGCCACCACCGGGTCCTGGCTGCCGTGCGCCAGGAACACCGGGGTGGACTGGTTCGCTGCCGAGCGCTCGGCGGCCAGGCTCTCCGCCAGCAGCTGATAGCAGGACAGTCCCATGATGCCGGCGAGCCTCTCCGGGTAGCGCGTGCCGGCATACAACGCCATCGCGCCGCCCTGCGAGAAACCGGCCAGCACGATACGCGCGGTGCGGATGCCGCGCTCGTTCTCGCGGCGCACGAGACTGGTGATGATGCTCTGTGAAGCGCGGATACCCGCGGCGTCCTCGGCGGTGCGCCGGTCGAGTGCCACGATGTCGTACCAGGCGCGCATCGCGTAGCCGCCGTTGAGAGTCACGGGACGCATGGGCGCGTTCGGGAACACAAAACGCAGCGCCGGATCCGCAGGCTGCACGAACTGCGGCACGAGCGGCTCGAAGTCGTGGCCGTCGGCGCCGAGACCGTGCAGCCAGATGATGGCGGCCTGCGGCGCGCGGCCGGTCTCGACCTCGACCGCCTCACGCGAAACGCGCGTCTCCCAGGCTGCAGCTTCCACGGGGGTGCATGTTAGTGCACCGTCGCCCCGGCGTGCAGGAATCTGCCGGTGAGCGCCCGCCGCGATTCCGGCCCTCGCCCGCGGCGGCGCAGGTTGTGGATGTCGGCGGCGTCGCGTCGTCGCTGGCTGCGGCGCTGGCGGAGCCTGCCGCTCGCCGCACGCGTGATCACGGGGCTCGCGCTGGCCGCCGGCGTGGCGCTCGCCGCCAACGCGATCTACCAGGTGGCGCGCAAGCCGACGGAGCTGTTCTTTCCGGTGAGCGGCGTGCTCGCCAAGACCCCCGCGGCGACCTGGCGCGACTACGGCTCGGCATTTCGCCGCTTTGCCACGCCCACCGTCACCCCGGCGTTGCTGGCCGCGCTTGCGCAGGTGGAAGGGTCAGGCAATCCGCTGGTACGCACCTACTGGCGCTGGCGCTGGGCCGCCCGGCCGCTGGAGCTCTACCGCCCGGCTTCGAGCGCCGTGGGCATGTACCAGATCACCGACGGGACTTTTGCCGAGGCGCGCCGCTATTGCATTCACGATCACCGCCTGGTGCGCGAGGGTCGCTGGAACGACTGGGACTCGTGTTGGTTCAACGCGCTGTACCTGCGGGTACTGCCAGCGGATGCCGTGGAGCTGACTGCTGCGTACCTGGACCTCAAGGCGGGTGAGATCCTCTCGCACCGGCCGCATGCGGCGACGGCGCTGCAGCGGCAGCATCTTGCGGCGGTGGTGCACCTGTGCGGCGCGGGCGCCGCGGCGCTGTACGCGCAGCGTGGCTTCAGCTTCCTGCCGGGGGAGCGCTGCGGCGATCACGACCCGCGCGTCTATCTGGCGCAGGTCGATGCGCTCGGCGCGTGGTTCGCGCGGCTCGCGCGTGCGGAGGATCTCGAGCGCGGCGGGTAGCGCCCGCTTTTTCAGGCGGTGCGCTCAGTGATGATGACCGCCGGCGCCGTGCACGTGTCCGTGGGCGAGCTCTTCGGCGGTGGCGGCGCGTACCGCGGCGATCTCGACCTCGAAGTTCAGCGTCTTCCCGGCGAGCGGGTGATTGCCGTCGAGCGTCACCAGGTCGCCGGCGACGTGCGTGACGGTGAGCATGCGCGGACCCTCGGTGCCGTGCGTCTGCAAGCGCATGCCGGGCTTCACCTGGGCGACACCCTTGAGGGTACGCCGCGGTACCTGCTGCACGAGCTTGTCGTCGTACTCGCCGTAGCCGTCGGCTGGTGACACTTTCACCACCAGCCGCTCGCCTGCCTTGCGGCCCGTCAGTTCGCGCTCCAGTCCCGGGATCAGGTTGCCGTGCCCGTGCAGGTAGGCGAACGGCTCGCCGGCGCTGGAGCGGTCGATGACCTCGCCCGCATCGTCGGTGAGCGTGTAGTGGATGCTGACGACCTGGTCGCGGCTGATGCTCATGGCGGGAACGCCTTCAGGAAGGACAATGGGCGAGCGCGAAGGATACCATTGCGTCTGACTCCTCCGTCCAAGGAACCCACGCATGCGCATCATGGCTTCCGCTCTGCCCGGCGCCGCTCTGGCCGCGGTGGCGCTCGCCGCTAACGCCGCCACCCCACCAGCCGCAGGCACCGCAGGAACTTCGCCGATGGCCGACAACCCGTTCGCGCAGCCGAGCACGCTGCCTTTCCAGATGCCGCCCTTCGACCGCATCCACGACAGCGATTACCTGCCGGCCTTCGCCGCGGCGCTGCACGAGCAGCTCGCGGAGGTCGCCGCCATTGCGCACAACCCGCAACCCCCGACATTCGAGAACACCGTGGTGGCGCTGGAGCGCTCCGGGCAGATGCGCGCGCGCATCGAGCCGGTCTTCTCGAATCTCAACACCTGCAACACCGATCCGCAGATGCAGAAGATCGACACCGAGATGGCGCCGAAGCTCACCGCGCAGAACGACGCCATCTTCCTCGATGCGGCATTGTGGGCACGCATCGACCAGCTCTATCAGCAGCGCGCCACAGCGCACCTCGACCCCGAATCGCTCCAGCTGCTGAGCCGCTATCACACGCTGTTCGTGCGTGCGGGTGCGCGTCTGGCGCCCGCGCAGCAGGCGCAGCTCAAGGAGCTGAACAAGCAGATCTCGTCCCTCACCACCCGCTTCAGGCAGAACGTGCTCAAGGCGACCGCCGACGGCGCAGTGGTGGTGGCCAGCGCTGCCGAGCTCGACGGGCTGTCGTCCGAGGACATCGGGGCGGCGGCGCAGGCGGCGGCGGCCCGCGGCCTCAAGGGCAAGTGGCTCATCACGCTGCAGAACACCACCAACCAGGCGGTGCTGGCGCAGCTGAAGAATCGCCCGCTGCGCGAGCGCATCTACCGCGCCTCGATCAGCCGCGCCTTGAGCGGTGCCAGCGACAATCGCCCGGTAGTCGCGCAGCTCGTCAAGCTGCGTGCCAAGCGCGCTACGCTGCTCGGCTACCCGAGTCACGCCGCCTATGTGCTGGCGGACGAATCGGCCGGCACGCCGCAGGCGGTGCGCGACATGATCGGCCAGGTGGCCCCCGCCGCACTCGCCGCGGCACGGACCGAGGCGGCCGCGATGCAGAAGCTCATCGACGCCCAGGCGGCCGCCGCCGGCACCGCGAGCTTTCAGCTGCAGCCGTGGGACTGGTTCTTCTACTCCGAGCAGGTACGCAAGGCACGCTATGACTTCGACAGCGCGAGCGTGGCGCCGTACTTCGAGCTCGATCGCGTGCTGCACGACGGGGTGTTCTACGCCGCGCACCAGCTGTATGGCTTGAATTTCAAGGAGCGCCACGATCTGCCGGTCTACCAGCAGGACGTGCGCGTGTTCGAAGTCTCCGACGCCGACGGCAAGCCGCTGGCGCTGTTCCTCGGCGACTACTTCAAGCGCGACAACAAGCAGGGCGGCGCGTGGATGAACGAATACGTCTCGCAGTCGCGGCTGCTCAAGCGCCTGCCGGTGGTGGCCAACCATCTCAACATTTCCAAGCCGCAGGCCGGCCAGCCGGCATTGCTGAGCTTCGATGAAGTGACGGCGATGTTCCACGAGTTCGGCCATGCGCTGCACGGCATGCTCTCGAACGTCGAGTACCCGCTGCTGGCCGGCACCGCGGTGCCGCTCGACTTCGTCGAGTACCCCTCGCAATACAACGAGATGTGGGCGCGCGAGCCGGAGGTCGTCGCGCATTTCGCACGCCACTACCAGAGCGGGGCGCCGATGCCGCCCGCGCTGCTGGCGCGGGTGATCGCCGCGCAGAAGTTCGACGCCGGTTATGCGACCACGGAGTACCTGGCGGCCGCGCTGCTCGACCAGGCCTGGTACCAGATCACACCGGCGCAGGCGCCGCCGGCTGCCGGCGTCCCGGCGTTCGAGACCGCCGCCCTCAAGGCGAGCGGACTAGATTACGCGCCGGTGCCGCCGCGCTATCACTCCGACTACTTCTCGCACATCTTTGACAACGAGTACGCGGCGGGCTACTACGCCTACCTGTGGAGCGAAGTGCTGGCGCGCGACACCGGCCAGTGGTTCCACGCGCACGGCGGACTCACGCGCGCCAACGGCGAGTACCTGCGGGCGCACATCCTGTCGCGCGGGCGCAGCGAGGATCCGCAGCAGCTGTTCCGCGAGTTCTACGGGCAGGCGCCGCAGGTCGGGCCGCTGCTCGAGTACCGGGGGCTGAGCGGCGGCGGTTAGCGGCGCGCAGCGCGCGCACCCGTCGAGCTACGCCGGCGTGCGCCCCGTGCGGTCGATCGCGGCGAGCAGGCCGCGGAAGCACTCGAGCAGCGGCACAGCGAGGCCGAGCGCGCGCGCACGCTCGCAGGCGTAGCCGAGCGTCTCGTTCACCTCGAGCGGCCGCCCCGCCTCGACATCCTGCAGGGCCGACATGCGGTGGCCGGGCGCGCTCTGCCGGTAGTCCGCGCCGATGCGGGTGATGAGCGCCACTGCCTCGCGCTCGCTGCCGCCGCAGATGCGCGCGCTCGGCAGCACCGCGCGGTCGGAAAGCGTGATACCGAGCGCAGCAGCCAGCGTACCCATCTCGCGCACCAGCCGGGCGAGCAGCAGGGCTGCGTCCTCGTCCACCAGGTACTTCCAGGTCGGGGCGCGCGTGGTGACCGCGAGCGCCATGAGCCCGACCCAGGCGCAGAACTTCGACCACTCGAGCGTCTCGATCTGCGCCGTGGCGCAGGCACGGACGCCGGAGGTCTCGAGCGACTGCGCCAGGCGCTGGGCGCGCGCGCTCTCGCCGCCGGCGAGCTCGCCGAGGTAGACGTTCACGTTGCGCGTGAACAGCACGCGGCCATCGGGCAGCAGCTCGCCACTGGTGTCGGCGAGCGCCCCGAGCACGCGCTCGCGGCCGAACGCGGCGGCGAGCAGCTCGTTCTTCAGCGGACCGTTCTGGATCGAGAAGGTGACGTCGAACTGCGCAGCTATGAGCGCCGCGAGCGCCGCGGCGGTGCCGGGAGTCTTGGTGGCGACGATGAGCGTGCCGGCACTGCCGAGCGCCGCCGGGTCGCGCAGCGTAGGCACCGCGGTGGTGAATTCGGCGAGGCCGGTGATGGTGAGACCGTGCTGCTCGAGGTGCGCGGCGCGCGCGCCGCGCGCCAGCATCACCACCGCGTGTCCGGCGCGCGCCAGGTGCGCACCGAGAATCGAGCCGATGGCACCGGCTCCGAGAACGGCGAACTCGAATTCCGCCATGGCAGGCGCGGGTGCGCTTAGCGCCTACAGCGCCTCGGCGATGTCCTGCATGAGGCCGTTGTCCTGCGGGCGGGTCTGCGGCGGGTAGCGCTTGAGCACCCGCCCGTCGCGGCCGATCAGGAACTTCTCGAAGTTCCAGCTGATGTCCCCGGCGATGCCGCTGCCGGGCGCGGTGAGAAAGCGATACACCGCGTGGCGTGCCGGCCCGTTCACCTCGAGCTTCGCGCTCAGCGGAAAGCTCACCTCGTAGGTCGTGTGGCAGAACGCGGCAATCTCCGCTTCGCTGCCCGGCTCCTGGCCGGCAAACTGGTTGCAGGGGAAGCCGACCACGGTGAAGTCCTCGGCCGCCAGTTCACGCTGCAGCTGCTCGAGCCCCTGGTACTGCGGGGTGAGTCCGCAGCGGCTGGCGACGTTCACGGCGAGCGTGACCTTGCCGCGCAGCTTCCCCAGCAGGTGCGGCGTGCCGTCGATGCCGTTGACCTCGATGTCGTAGAAACCGCTCATGAAAGTGCCTCCTGCGCCGGCGCGCGGCGTGTACGATACACCAGCGCGGGACTTACCATCCGCGCAGCGCATTGGGGTGCGGGAGAGGAACATGAGCGCCGAGCTTGGCAAGACGGAAACCGCCCGGGTCATCGAGCTTCTCAAGCACATTCTCGAGCTGGAGCTCGCCGGACTGGTGCGCTACCTGCACTACAGCTTCATGATCTTCGGCCACAACCGCATTCCGATCGTGGCGTGGCTGCGCAGCCAGGCGCAGGAATCGCAAGCGCACGCCATACAGGCCGGCGAGCACGTCACCAACCTCGGTGGGCATCCCGCGCTCACGATCGGGCCGCTGCTGGAGACTCACAAGCACAACGTCGACGAGATCCTGCGCGAAGCGCTGGCGCACGAGGAGGAGGGGCTCGCCGAGTACCGCAAGCTCCTCGAGGCGGTCGCCGGACGCAACATAATGCTCGAGGAGTACGCCCGTGCGCAGATCGCCACCGAAGAGGCGCATGCCGCGGAGATCGGCAAGATGTTGCGCAAGCCGGGCTCGATCACCTGACGGCCCGGGCTCGATCGCCTGACGGCGAGAGCAACTGCCTCCTGAAAGTGTGAACCCGGTCGCCCGGCAGGGGCGGCCGCGGGGTTGTTTTTGCCGCCTGCACCCCAAAGTTCACTCGCTATGGAACTGATCATTACTTCGTTCGTCTTCGCGACGCTGCTGATCCTTGGTCATCTCGGGGCGCTCGTGCACGCGCGCCTAACCGCCCGCCGGCGCCGCTGAGGCGCAGCGCCTGAGCGTGCGCACCGCCGCGCGCTTTGGCTGCTTGCAGCTGTACCGCTGGTCTGCCGCCGCTCGGCGCACGGGCGTATGCTCGCAGGCGTGCGGATCGTCGCGGTCACGAACATCAAGGGTGGCGTCGGCAAGACCACCACCGCGGTCAATCTCGCCTACCTGAGTGCGGCCGGCGGCTGCGCGACGCTGCTGTGGGATCTCGACTCCCAGGGCGCGGCGAGCTACGCGCTGCGCGGTGAGGCGCACGAGCATGGCTCGGCGAAGCGCCTCGCTGCCGGCAAGATCGAGTTGCCCGAGCTGGTGTTGGCGAGCGGCTACCCCAATCTCGATCTGCTGCCGGCGGATCTTTCCTACCGCAACCTTGCCGTCCACCTGGCGGCGCGCCGCCACCCGACCGAGCGGCTGCTGAAGATGAGCCGCTCGGTGCGCGAGATCTACGGCGCGCTGTTCCTCGACTGCCCGTCCGGCATCTCGCTGCTGTCGGAAAACGTGCTGCGCGCGGCGGACGTCGTGATCGTGCCGCTGGTGCCGACGCCGCTGTCGCTGCGCATGCTGGTACAGCTGTACGACTTCGTGGACGCCGCGGGCTGGCACGACCTGACGCTGCTGCCGTTCTTTTCACTGGTCGACAGCCGCCGCGCGCTGCACCGCGAGCTCATGGCGGAGGCGCGGGCGCGCTTTCCGGCCATCCTGGCGACCGAGGTGCCCTACCGCAGCGAGATCGAGCGCATGAGCGTGCGGCGCGCGCCGCTGCCGGTGAGCGCGCCGAAGAGCGAGGCGGCGCAGGTGTACACAGCGCTGTGGGCGGAAGTTCGCGGCCGCATCGATCCGCCGGGCAGCGCGCTACCCCTGCATGGCGCGGCGCGGCCGGGGGCTGCCCCCGTCGGGCCCGAGCAGCCCGAGCTGGCCTCGAGCTAGCGCGTCGGCTCGACGACCAGCGTGGCGAGCGTTCCAACGGCGCCCGCGGCCGGCACATCCTCCACCGCGTAGCCCGCAGCGATCCAGGCATCGAGTCCGCCGAACAAGGGACGCACCTTGCGGAAGCCGTGACGCATGAGCACGTGTGCCGCCTGCGCCGCGGAGGCCTCGTTCGGGCAGCTGCAGTAGAGAATGATCTCGCGGTCGCGCGGCAGCGTGCCGCTGCGCGCCGCGACCTCGTGCAGCGGCATGTGCAGCGCTCCGGGGATGCGGCGCGTCTGCAGGCCCTGCGCGATCGGGGAGCGCACGTCGAGGATCGTCGGCGGCGCTGCCCCCTGCATCAGCGCGTACAGCTCGTCCACGCCGATGCGCGCCATGTCGAGCGTGGCGTAGAAGCGGCGCCGTTGCCACCATTTGAAGCCAATGTAGGCCGCCAGCAGCGCCAGCACGATCACCAGCGCGGCGCCGCCCAGATCCACGACCCATGGCAGCAGCTGCTCGATCTGCGAGCGCAGCAGCACGCCGGCGCACAGCACCACACCGACCCACAGCGCCGAACCCAGCGTGCTCAGCGCGGCGAAGCGCGGCAGGCTCATGTGAGTGGCGCCGGCGAGCGGCGGGGCGATCAGCGACAGCCCGGGAACGAACTTGGCGACGAGCAGGGCCTTCGGGCCCCAGCGCTCGAAGCTCCTTTGCGTCTGGCTGACGCAGATGTCGGGCGTCAGCGAGATGCGGCACAGCAGCTTCATGACGCGCCCGCCCGAGGCGCGCCCGGCGATGTACCAGCTGGCATCACCGATCATGCAGGCGAGCAGCGCGGCGGCGAACACCGCCGCGCCCGGCAGCCGCCCCGCCGCCACCAGCGTACCGGCGAACAGCAGGGTGGGAATCGCGGGCACCGGCAGGCCGAGCTGTTCGAGCAGCACGTTACCGAAGATCAGGCCGACGCCGATCGAGCTCCCCATAGGGCGATCTTGCCCGCGTCGAGCCTACGCTGCCAATTGCGCTGCCGCGGGAGGAGTTACTGTCTCAGCCGGGGTACTTGGTGAAGATCGCGGCCACCGCCGCGTCGATGCGCTTTTGCGCCTCGGCGCCACTCACGCCAACGAGATTCTGATCCACGGAGGCGTGCCACAGCGGCTTATGCGAGCGGGCATCGTACATATCCACCGCGATGATGCCCTCGGGGTAGGCGTACGGCCCGGGCCAGCCCCAGTAGCCGTAGTAGCCCCAGCCGTAGCCGTACGGCCAGTCCACCGCCCGGGTCGCGCCGATCCCGTAACCGAGCAGGCAGTCGGCGTTCCCCTCACCATCCTGGATCGGGCCCTTGAGATGCGCGGCGATGGCGCTGCGCAGACGGCTTTCATTGACGGGATTGGCGATGCCGCCGCGCAGCGGGCTGTTGCCGCGGAACGAGCCGGCCCAGGCGAAGCTGTTGCAGCGGACCTGCCCGATGAGGGCGGTATTGACGTCGGATTTCACATACAGCGTCGAGCACGCGGCGATCGTGCATGTCAGGGCGCAGACGAGCGTGGCGCGCAACGGGTGTCTGAGCATGATGCCTACCTCGGACGAGCCTGTGGGTCGCAAAGCCCCGGCACATCGTAACGCATGAGGGTGGGGGAGGTTGACGGCCGTGAGATCAGAAGGGATCACCGATCACCAGGCGCCAGCCGGAGAGGATACCGGCATCGAGGTAACCGATACCGATGCGCGGCAGCGACCAGCCGTAGATCTGATACTGCGGGATCACGCCGAGCATCAGGCCCGCCTCGAACTGCACGGTGCGGGCACTGATGCCGGAAGCCGGGCCCGAAGGGGCATTGAAGTAGATGTCGGTGAAGGCATAGGGCGCAAGCTGCACGACACTGCCGTGCCAGGACCAGCCGAGGTTGCGCCGCACCTCCGCGCCGTTGCGCAGCCGCGTAAACGAGTCGTTCGGCAGATCGCCCTGGTAGTGCACGCCCGCGTAGGCGAGCTCCGCGCGCCACAGTGCCCCGTCGCCGAGCGCCTCGAAGCGGTAGTCACTGCGCACTCCGGTACCGAAGATCACCGCATTGACCCCGGCGGACGAGGCGAAAGTTCCGCCCGCCTTGAGGTAGGGATACACGTGCCACACATCGTTCAGCCAGAAATCCAGCTCGACGCCTGGCTCGAGGCTGAGCGCGCCGATCGAACTGGGCAGTTGCAGATGCACCAGGTCGACCGGCTGGAAGTTGAAGAATCCCACGGTGAGGGGGAACAGCAGCCTGATGCCGGGGCGCCCGCCGCGCGGGGCTGCCGGGCGCAGATGGTAGGCGGGCGCCAGCTGGTAAACTTGAATCGTGCGGCCGTTCACCGCGTAGATGCCCGAGCCGAGCTCACTGGCAAACGCGTAATTCGCGAACTGCGTGTCGGCGGCGCTGGTGGTGCTGGCTGTGCCGGTGGCGGCCGCAGCGGCCTGGCCGCCCGGCATCATCAGCAGACCGCACAGGCATGTGGCCGTCGATGCGCGCACGTCGTTTTCTCAGTTTGCGGGCAGTCTAACAGAGAGGTCTCATGAAATTTCCACCCCCCGAGCGCTGATTTCCAACACCGCTTTCTCGCAAGGAGTCGCGACATGAGCCAGCCCACCCCCGGCACACATCGAGCACAGTGGCCCACGCCGCACGGCACGCACTATCTGGGTCCGCACACCGACCCCGCGCCGCTGGAAGTCACGCTGGTGATGCGGCGTCGGCACGGAGCCCTGCCGCGCAGCGCCTCCTGGCCGCAGCGCGCGCAGTGGTCGCGCGCGGAATTCGGCCGGCAATGCGGCGCGGACGCGGCGGATCTCGCGCGCCTGCGCGAGTTCGCCCGGCAGCACGGATTGCGCGAGACGGGCGCCGCGGCGAACCGCCGCGTGCTGCACCTCGCCGGCCCGCCGCAGGTGCTCGAGCGGGCCTTCGCCGTGAAGCTCGGCCGCTACCAGCTCGCCGACGGCCGCGGACCTTTCGTCAGCTGTGACCATGCACCACTGCTGCCACCCGAAGCGATTGCCGTGCTGGGACTGGATCGGCGGCCCGTTGCACGCATGCACTCGCGCCGACCCAAGGCGGCACCGCTCGCCACCTACACGCCGATACAGATCGGCGCGCTCTACAGCTTTCCGGGGGCGACCGACGGCAGTGGCCAGACGGTCGCGGTCATCGAGCTCGGCGGCGGCTTCAGCACCGCGGATCTTGCCCGCTACTTTACCGGCCTCGGCATTACCCGCCCGCCTCCGGTGATTGCCGTCGGGGTCGCCGGCGGGGCCAACCAGCCCGGCGGCGCAGCCGACGACGAGGTGATGCTCGACATCGAGGTGATCGGGGCGCTCGCCCCCGGGGCAGCCATCGTCGTGTACTTTGCACCCAACACCGACCAGGGTTTCTACGAGGCGATCTCACAGGCCGCGCATGACAGCACTCACCACCCGAGCGTGATGTCGATCAGCTGGGGCGGCCCCGAGGACGGCTGGACCACTCCCTCACGCAACGCCATGCAGACCGCGCTGGAAGACGCTGCGGCGCTCGGCGTGACAGTCACGGTCGCGGCGGGCGACGGCGGCTCGAGCGACGGGGAGAGTGACGGCGAGCCGCACGTGGATTTTCCGGCCTCGAGTCCCTTCGCGCTCGGCTGCGGCGGCACGCGTCTCACGACCAGCGGCGGTACCATCGCGAGTGAAGTGGTGTGGAACGACACGAGTGCCGGCGAGGGCGCGACCGGCGGCGGCGTTAGCGTGGTGTTCCCGTTGCCGGTCTGGCAGCAGCACAGTCAGGTGCCGCAGGCGCCCAACGGCAGCGCCGGGCGCGGGGTGCCCGACGTGGCCGGCAATGCCGACCCGCTGACCGGCTACCAGGTGCTCGTGGATGGTGAGCCGCAGGTGATCGGCGGCACGAGCGCGGTGGCGCCGCTGTGGGCGGCGTTGATCGCACGCTGCAACCAGCAGCTCGGGCGGCCGCTCGGGGACGTGCACGCGGCGCTCTACCAGATCGGCGAGCGGGCGTTTCGCGATATCACTCAGGGCAACAACGGTGCCTACCGCGCCGGACCCGGATGGGATGCGTGCACCGGACTCGGCTCGCCGAACGGGGCAGCGCTGCTCAGCGCACTGGGTGCGCTCGCGCAGCCATGACGCGCCGGGTGCGCTCCAGCGCCCATCCCAGCAACGCGAGCAGCGACGCCAGGTCGGCGCTGCCGCCGCCACCGCCGCTGTCCGGGTTTGCTACCGGCGTCTCAACCGCCAGGGTGGCCGTGCCGCTGACCTTGCCCGATGCCCCGGTGCAGGTCAGCGTGTACGCGTAGGATCCGGTAGTCGCCGGCGCAACCGTCTGGCTGCCACTGATCGGCTGCGTACCGCTCCACGCCCCGCTCGCCGTGCAACTGCTGGTATTGATCGCCACCCAGCTCAGCGTGGTCGAGCTGCCGGGGGTGATCGTAGGGCTCGCGAGGTTGAGCGCCGCGCCGGCTGGCAGCGAGGCGAGCGCGGCTTGCGCATCGATGAAGCCGTAACCGGATTCATAGTTGGGCGAGGGGTTGCCCATCGCCGTAGCCGTCGTGTGCAAGGCGTCGTAGATCTGCGTTGGCGTGAGAGTGGGGATGGCCTGCAGTGCGAGCGCCGCGACGGCCGCCGCGTGCGGGGTGGCGGCTGAAGTGCCGAAGAAGTTCAGGTAGGTGGCGTCGTTCTGGCACGCGCTGACCGTCGAGTTGTCGGTGGTGCCGCTGTCGGTGAGCGGGAAACCGAAGTACGAGGTGTTCACGCCATCCGGTGCGGTGAAGTCCGGCTTCTGGCGCACCTGCGGCGTCGCCAGGCGGGTGCCCGCGTTATCGAACAGGATCGGCTCGCCGCCCTCCGCGGAGTAGCGTTCCAGCACCGCGGGCGAAGTTCCGCAGCGGGGCGTCTGGGCGAAGAAAGCCGCCGCGACGGCGGCCGCTCCCGCAGCCCCTGGGTGGCCTTGCAGCGTCGGGCTGTGCGTGTCGAAGGAGTCGATGGTGCTGCCGGCACCATCGTCCGCCACCACCAGCTTGATCCGGCCGGGGGTCGGACTGCCACTCACCAGACCGATCACCAGCTTGACCTGTTGGGCGGTGGTATTGCCGCCGGCATTGGCCGGGTTGCCGAGGATGAGCACCTGCACCGCATCGGTGCCGGTCGCGTTCGGCGCCGTGCAGGTGACGGAGTTTCCATCGAGGTTGAAGACCGTGTAGGCCGACGCACCCGTCACGCACAGATCGATCTGACTGCTCGCACCGCTACTGGTGGGCGCGCCCGTCACGTACGGCTGGTCCCATTCCACGATCAGCGCGATGAATTCGCCGGGGAACAGCGGCGGGATCGTGACCGGCAGGGCGGTGGTGGTAGTCGCGCCGCTGCTGTCGAAGTTCAGCAGATTCTCGCCGGCATTCTCGCCGCTACCGGGCGTAGCGAAGCTCGGCACGGTGTTCTCGTAGGACTCCTGCCCGTTGTTGCCGGCGGCCGAGAAGTAGGCTACGCCCTGCGCCTCAACGGCATCGATCGCCTGCGCGAGGATACCGTCCTGGAAAAACGGCTCGTCGTAGTAACCGGTGTCATCGCCAATGACCTTGGCGCCCGCCGTCGCGAGCGCGCCGATGCCCTTGGCAAAGTCCGCCTCGCTGTTGGAGGCGGTGTAGAAGGCGAGGGCGGCTCCGGGGGCGATGACGTGCACGATCTGCAGCATCGCGCGGCCTTCATCGGTGAAGGGCAACTGCAGCGGCTGTCCATATTGAGTGCAGGGCGCTTCCTCCAGCACGTCAACACTCGCCGGCAGGTAACCGTTGGATTCATCGAACGTGGCGTCATCGGTCGCGAAGCCATACGGCGCATACCCCTGGGTTCCCGAGGCCGGCACGCCGCTGTCGGGCTGGTCGTAGACGCCGTAACAGTTGAAGCTGTCGGAGAGCATGCCGACCTTGATACCCGCACCGTTCAGGGCCGCGTAGGTGGTACGCAACACGTTGCTCGCCTGCGCAAAATCTCCCTGCGTGGCAATGGGGGCGGCGCGCGTGCGCGCCATCGCGGCGCGGATGGCGACCACTTCCGCGCGCGCCGCGGCAGCGTTGATCCGATTCACCGGCAGCCAGCCGCCGACGTCATTGGAATAGATCGCGGGGTGCTGCAGTCCGAGGCTGACGAGCGCGGCCGCGAGCTGCCGCGGGTTGCCGCGCGTCACCGCATCGACGGCGACCAGCGGCACCGCATCGGCGGCAGTCTGCATGAAATGCGCAGCGGGACTGAGCGAGTGCAGGTCCTCGAGCGCATGCCCGGCACGCGCGCGGCTCGCGTGGCGCACCAGGTCCGCAAGCGTCGCATCGAGCTTGCCACCGAGCCCGCTCTGTCGCTGCGCGGCGCTGCGGCCGCCAAAAGCCATCAGGTGCGGCGCAGGCGCCGCAGTCACCGGCCGGTCGGCGCGCACCGCGGCGGTCGCGGCGCCCGAGGCGGCGGCCGTGAGCACCGTCAGTAACGTGGCAATCCATTGCCTGGCAGTCATCCGCCTCATGACGTCACTGTACCCATATCGGGCTGCGGGGGCATACGGCACTCGTGAGGGACTGCGCACTTTGTAAGAAAGTGCGCAGGTCAAGGCGCCAGCGCTGCGCCCGCAGCCGTTCAGGGCGTCAGACCGTACTTGCCCGCCTGTGCGGCGATGCCGGGATCGAGCGCGCTTGCCGCGGCGATATCGGCGTGCCCCTCGGCTGTGAGCCCTTTGCGCAATCGGGCGATGCCGCGACCGTACAGCGTCCAGGGCGCTCGCGACCGCAGCTTCAGGGCCTGGTCGTAGTCGGCGATCGCCTGGTCGTACTCGCCGCGCCGCAGCCGTACGAGCCCGCGGCTGTCGAGCAGCGCTGCCGTGTTGGGAAGTTGCTTCAGGGCCGCGTTGCAGTCGAGCAGCGCCTGCTCGAGCTCCTGATTCCACAGGGCTCGCGTCCAGCAGCGCCCGTTGAGTGCAGCCGCCATCCGCACGTCACCACTGTTGTGTACCTGGATCCAGATGGTGTACTGGGCGATGGCCTGTGGGAACTGACCGTTGCGCTGGAAAAGCTCGCCCAGCTGCAGGCGCACGTCCGCTTCCCTGGGGGCGGCACGGTCTGCGGCCTGCAGATCGGCGATCGCCGGCTGCTGTTCATGATGCTGGGTGTGCACGACGGCGCGCACCACCAGCGCCTGCTGGTCGTTAGGGTCGAGCTGCAGCGCGTGATCGAAGTCGGCCATCGCGAGGTCGGCCTGCCGGTTGCCAAGGTAGGCCATACCACGCTGGTAGAAGTAGTCGGCGTCGCCGGGAGCGAGCTCGCAGGCGCGCGTGAGGTCGGCAATGGCGTGCGTGAAATCCTGACGCGCAGTGAACGCCGTGCCACGCCGGCTGAAGGCGGATGCGTCGTGGGGCTCATCGGCGGACGCCGCCGCAGGCGGCGTTTCCCCCGCAGAGCCCGCTGCGCTCCCGGCGGCAGCGTCCTGCGCCGCCGCCGGGGTTTCGCTTGCGCCGGCCGGCGCTGCCGTTGCCAGATTGAAAACCGGGCCACCGTTGTACGTGAAGTACAACTTGCGCTGGCTGTTGGCCACATAGACGCGGTGCGACAGAAAGAAATCCGGACCGAGCAGCATATCGACGGGGCGGCGAGCGCTGTAAAGGTCGAGCGCACCGATGCGCAGCCGTGTGTTGCGAATCTCCTCGTCGCCGATCTTGAAGCTTGCGAAAGGTGCGATCCAGGTCGCCACGAAGTGCCGACCCATCCCGGCTGCCATCCCCGCGGGGATAACGCCTGCGCTGTCCGGTGTAATGCCGGCGCGTTTCGCAGCGTCCAGCGACAGGGTCGAGACACCGGCACCGGTGTCGAACAGCACACGGATCCGGGCGCCATTGACGTAGGCATCGCCGGTGGTGTGCGGGGATTCAGCGGTCGCCCACTCGATGTCGATGACGGAGAAGGGCTGCGATTTTGCCCAGTAGGCGAGCGATGAGTTGCGACAATCCTTGGTCTGCACGAGCCGGATGACCCCCGCCGCGAGGTCGTACTCGGCGTCCCCGAGTAGCCTGAACACGTTCTGACCGAGCAGACCGACCGCCCCGCGGCCGAGATCGTTGCCGGCGACCAGGAACTCGATGTGGTGAACGGGAAGGTTGAGGATGGTGAACGTGTCGACGGTGGTCAACCATGCCTGCGCGTCCCCGCCGATCCCGCTCACGTGAAACCCGAAGGGGGCGGCACTCAGGCGCAGTTTGTATTGCGCTGCGGCCGCCGGGGTGAGCGAGCTGTAGAACGCGCCGCTGTCGGCGATGAACAGGGCATCGCTGCCGTTGATCAGCGCGTGCACCATCGGCCGCATGCCGTTCATGGTCACCGGAAGCTCCGCGACCTTGAGCGCGCAGGCGCCCATGACGGGCGCGATGGGGAGCCAGGCGAGCACAAGAGCCACGAGCAGCGGGCGGCGTCCCATGAGCGGACTTCAGCACAGCAGCCCGAAGGCCGCCAGCCTGCGGCCGGTGCGCCGGCGGCTTAACCGGTGCAGCCGGCCTTGACCTGCAGCCGGCGTTGCTGGCGCAGCGCGTACAGGCCGATGCCCAGCCACACGACGTTCATGGCCGCCGACGGCAGCGCGCCGTTCCAACCGCTGTTCACGATGAAGCCGATTGCGCCGAGGATGTTCATCAGCTGGTAGGTCGTCGATTCCGCCTTGAGCCTGCCGGCAGACAGCAGCGCGTACGCGCCGAGCAGCAGCGCCGCACCGCTCCAGCCGATCACTTCGATCGCCAGCTTCATGGTGGGCCCGCAGCCTCAGGCAGCCGTGGCGGCGGCCGCCGGCCGCGCGTGCAGCGCCATGAGGATCAGCGCCCAGCCGCCGAACAGCAGGTTGATGCCCACCAGCAGGCCGAGTGCCCACAGCGCGGTTCCCGGCAAACCGATGAACAGCAGCAGGCCGAGGAACACGTCGACGATGCCGCTTGCCAGCATCCACCCCCAGCGACCCGACAGGGCACTCTTGTGCTGGAGCGCGTACATGATCGACACCCCGCCCTCCACCAGCAGGAACGCGATCAGCACCGCGGTGAGGGACAGCGTCCCCTGCAGCGGCCAGGCGAGCAGCAGCCCACCCGCCACGATGCCCACCAGCGCCGACAGCAGCGACCATGCGAACCCCGGTGCCTGCCGGGCACGCAGCGTGGAGATCAGGCCCACCACGCCGGAGAGCAGCAGGATCCAGCCGAAGAACACCGTCGCCGCGACCGAGGCGATCATCGGGGCGAGCACCGCCAGCAGCCCGAGAATTACCAGGGCGATGCCCTCGCAGAGAAACAGTACCCAGTGACGGCGCACGGCGCCGGCGAGCTGCTCGCGCAGCAGTGTTACGGGAACTTGAGCGGCTGTCATGTCTTCTCCTTCTCAGCCAGTGCGCGCGAGCCAGTGGGCGCGGGGGGGGCAGATTATACAAACACGCTCACGCGGCCGGCAGGTCCACGCGATGCTGGCTGACGGCGCTGCCGTCAGTGCGCTTCAGTCCGGCAAACACCAGCGTCGACACCACGGTGCCGATGCCGAGCACCAGGAACGCTTCGTGGATGCCGCTGATCAATTGCCGCGGGGCAGCATGGTGGTGGTCCGGGATGAACAGCGCCGCCACCAGTGAGGCCGCGGCCACACCGAAGCTCATCGACAACTGTTGCGCCGTGCTGGCGATCGAGCTGGCGGCACCGGCCTCGGCGCTGCTGACGTCGGCGTAAACCAGGGTGTTCATGCTGGTGAACTGCAGCGACTGGAAGAAGCCGTACATGAAGAGCTGGCTCACGATCAGCCACACGGGAGTGGCGCCGCCGATGGTGGCGAACAGCATGATGAGCAGGCCGAGCATCACGGTGTTGCCGACCAGCACGCTGCGATAGCCGAAGTGCGCGAGGATCCGCGGCATGGTCATCTTCAGGCTCATGGCGGCGAAGGCCTGCGGCATCATCAGCAGCCCGGACTGGATCGGCGTATAGCCGAGCCCCACCTGGTACAGCAGCGGGAACAGGAACGGGATCCCGCCGATGCTGATGCGGGTGAAGAAGCTGCCGGAGACCGCGGCGCGAAAGGTGCGAATGCGGAACAGCGCGAGGTGCAGCAGCGGGTACGGGGCGCGCACCGCATGCAGGCCGTAGCCGGCGAGCAGCACCGCCGACAGCGCCAGCAACGCCAGTATCGCCGCGGTGTCCAGGCCGTGCTCGCCGAACACCTCGAGCACGTAGGACAGCAGTGCGATCCCTGAGCTGAACAGCAGCAGCCCGACCAGGTCGAGCGGTGGCGAGGCTTCCTCGCGGTAGTCGGGCAGGTGGCGCCAGACCAGGTGCAGCCCTGCCAGCCCGATGGGCACGTTGAGAAAGAAGATGACGCTCCAGTGGAAGTAACCGGTGATCAGGCCGCCGGCGATCGGCCCGAGCATCGGGCCGACCAGGCCCGGCACGGCGACGAAGCTCATCGCGCGCACCAGCTCCGACTTGGCGAACGCGCGCACCAGCGTGAGACGGCCGACCGGCACCATCATGGCACCGCCGAAGCCCTGCAGGACGCGAAACGCGACCAGCAGGTGAATGTTGCGCGCCAAGCCGCACAGCAGCGATCCCAGCGTGAACAGGCCGATGGCCCCGGTGAACACCCGCCGCGTGCCGAAGCGGTTCGCCATCCAGCCGCTGATGGGGATGAACACCGCGAGGCTCAGCGTGTAGCTTGCAAGCACCGCCTTCATGCTGAGCGGCGCGACGCCGAGCGCGCGTGCGATGCTCGGCACCGCGGTGTTCAGGATGGTGGTGTCGAGCGCCTGCATGAAGAACGCCACCGCGACCAGCCAGGGCAGCAGCGGGCTCGCCGCACTTGCCGGCGACTTGCGGGGCTCTTCAGCAACGGCCATGTGCTGTGCGCGTCCGAAGTCCGCAACCGTCCGGACGGCTCGTCAATGTCGCGCGGCTGGACTCGGCGCGAGGGTCACCAGCGTCAGCCCGTCGGCGGGAATCTCGAGACTGAGACTGCCGGAATCGAGCTCGCGCCTGGCTGCGGGCGGCAACGTCGCGGCAGCGCGCAATTGTCGCAGTTGCTCCTGCGTGGGATAAGGCGGCGCCCCCATCTCGCGGTAGGCGTTGCCGACATTGCCGTGCGCGGCGTCGAGCGACTGAACGCTCGCGGTGCGTGCCTGCGTGTGTACGAACTTCAGCAGCACGCTGCGCACCGGCACCGTGGCACCGGGGTCCGCATAATTCCATAGCGCGAGCACCAGCGCTCCGTCGGTGCGGCGCGTGAGCAGCGCGCCCGCGACATCGCCGGTGAAGCGCTCACCGCCGAGCTGGTGCAGCAGGGCAAAGGCATTGAAAGCCGGTTTGGGGATGCCACCCGCGGCGATCAGGCCGAACCCGCCGTAGAACGGCGTCTTGACGACACCCTGCTCGTCGAACACGTCCGAGAACGTCCAATAGGACATGTCCTGTACCAGCCCGTCGCATTGACGCACCGTCTCGGCGAGCCACGGCGCCATGAAAGGGGCGTCGGTGACTTCCGGATGGTTGCTCCAGCTGGCGTTGAATTCCGTCCAGATCAACGGCAGCTGCGGCAGCGGCGAGGCGCGGATCTCGTCGTGAACCTTGGCGACGGCGCGGCACACCATGGTCCTGCGCGCCAGCGGCTCGCGCGTACCGAACACGTCCTTGGCCGAGTCATCGCCATAGACGTGGCTGGAGATGAAGTCGACCGGTATGCCCTGTTGCCGGCAGTGGCGGATGAAGGCCGCGACCCAGGCGGCCTGCGCGGTCGCAGGTCCGCCGACGCGCAGGCGCGCGTCCACCGCTTTCAGGCTGCGGGCGGTGTGGTCGTACAGGGTCCAGTAGGTCGCCTGCTTCGGCTGACCGGCCCAGAAGTCGAGATTCGGCTCGTTCCACACCTCGAAGTACCACTGGCTGACCTCCGCGATGCCGTAGCGCTGCACCAGGTGCCGGGCGAAGGCGTCGATCAGCGCATCCCAGCGGCCATAGTCCTTCGGCGGGGAGACCACCGGGTGGTACCAGAACGTGTGGCGGGTTTCGCGTTGCGCCAGCTGGCGCGGCATGAAACTGAGCTCGACGATCGGCCGCACGCCGCTGGCGAGCAGCCCGTCGTACACCTGGTCGACGTAGGAGAAGTTGTACACCGGCTTGCCGTCGCGATCCTCCGCGTACACGCCGATGTCGTCATCGAGGATGTCGTGAAAGCGGACGTAGGCGATCGCGGTGATGCTGCGGACGGCGCGCAGATCCTCGCGGTAGCTCTCGCGCAGGCTGAGCGCCGCGCGCCCTGAGCCGAACATCCGCTCCCAGAAGTGCGGAAACGGTTGTGTCGCGGCACTCGCGTCCACCATGATGGTTTGCGCGGTTTGCGCCTGCAGCGGGGCGACGGCGCCGAGCGCGAGCGCCAGCAGCGCAATCGCCCGCCCGTGCATGCGCGGACGGCGGGCCGGCAGGATTGCGCTAGCTGGCATTGAAGGCATCGCGGAAGCCGTAGGACGAATAAATGGACGCACCGGAGCGATGGTACATCTCGAGCGCGCCGGTAACACGATCTCGAAGCTACGCTCAACCTTTGCGCCCGCGTCAACCCTCGCCGGTCAAGGTGCTCGGGCCAACCACCGGTACCACGACATCGCGAGTGAGGAACTGGTGGCTGCGCATACCGCCAGCCAGCCTTTGCTGAAATACCGCATGGCGGTGGTGTTCGAGATAGCTGCACTGCTCGGGCCGAAATAGTCCGACGTTGCGCGGCAGCACGACGCACCAGCTCTGCAGTACTTCAGGATTCAGGGATTGTGCCACGAGGAACTCGCCTGAGTCGGAGAATGAGATATAGCCTCGGTCGAACAGATGACCGACGTGCGGCGACAGCAACAGGCCGTTGAACCCATCGAGCTTCTCGCGGTCGTCACACACACACCATGGCTTGATGTGGCAGGCGCGCAAGTGCCGGCGGTCGAGCAAGCCAGTCACCCGGCAGCCGCGCTCGACCCGTTCCAGATTGGTTCTGTAGACACCCTGCCCACTGCGGGCTCTCACCAGCTCGAGTTTCTCGGCGGGTCCGATGTCGGTTCGCAACTGCAGTTGCGCCTCTGCCCGCTCATCTTCGAGCGCTCCGCCGGCGGATGCGCCGATCCTTGCAACCAGCTCCTCGACCTGTCCCCCGAGGAGCTCGCGCAGTCTTACCGCCATGAGCTGCGGGAGCGAGGCCAGGTACACGCTGCGCTTCGCCTCGCCACTGTCGCTTATGGGTGAATGTTTTGCCGGAAGCAATGCAGCCAGTTCGGCCGCATGATCCTTCGGTCTCAGCACCGATTTCAGTGGCTTGAATCGTACCGCCAGCTGCCAACCCGGCTCTGCACTGCGCTGTTTTCCGGCTGCACCGCCTTGCCGGGACTGGGGCGCTTCCCGAGCCCGACCGAGTGCGACGCCGACGGCGCGGATGGCTGCCTCAGCGAACGAAAACACGACATCGCCCGGCATCACCCTGGTCAGATTGGTGTAGGTCTCGTTGCTGGTGCCGTTCGGGTTCGTTTTGGGCGACCAGAGATATTCGCCTTCAATCTCGTATCGCTGAGCGTGCTGGTGGTTGACCCACCAGTAGCGCGGAGCAGGCGCTGTCATGAGGTGCTGCGCGCGAGCTGCCGCTCGCTAGGCGTACGACGCTCCCAACCGGCATCGGTGCGTCTTAGCTCGTACGTCGGCCAGTAATGAGTATCGAGTTTGAGTGTGATCACTTCGATCGCGCGGTTTGGGGTCACGGTCTTCAGCAGCACCGACTCGCGGTCGCCTTTGCCGGCGACCGCGGCAAGGAAGGCATCGAGATCAGGAGTCGGCTTGCCGTCGACCGCGACGATGTTGCGCAGCGCCGTCAAACCCGACCGGCTCGCGGGCGAGCCGAACAGGTAATAGGCGACGAACACTCCCTGCGGCGCAATGCCCCGCTGGACCGCCAGCGCCCGATGCGGAGCTTGCAGTGTGGCGCCGGCCCACATCACGATCCGGTCGATATCGCCGCCGTTCAGTGCCACCGTATCGAGCTCGACGGGCACCTCAGCGCCGTTACGCCAGACGCGCAGCTGCAACCGCGGCCGCTGACTGGCTCGCTCCAGCTCCTCGAACTGGGTCACCACGTTGCCGTCGATGCTCAGCAGCAGGTCGCCCGGTTGCAGCGCCGTTGCGGCGGGTGAGCCTGCTACCAGGCGCTGGATGCTCAACACCTGGCTGTGCGCCGGGCTGTGCAATTCGACCTGCCGCAGCCAGTGCTCATCCAGACCGAGCTCGAGCGCCTTCGACAGCGGTATGGCGCCAAATTCGGCTTCCGCCGAGCGCAGCTCGCCGCCCGAGCGGATCGCGCCGAGCATTGCGGCGACGATCGAGGCGGGGACCCCCATGTTCTGCTCGATGAGGTCATGGCCGTTGTCGATGGCGAACGTCGACCAGAGCGCGAGCACGTTGCCCGACTTGTCGGAAATGACCCCGTCGTAGTCGCTGGGACCGTCGAGCAGGCTAACCACATCGAGATTGCTGTCGCGAAAGGCTGGGGTGCGCGGCAGCGGAATATCGATGGGGTCGACTCCGGTAACGCGGCTCTCCTGGGCCGTGAGGCGCATGTCGTGCCGGATTCCCACCACCCATACCCGCTCGCCGGGCTCCAGAGTACGGGCCAGCAGCTGCGCGGTGCGTACCGGCGTCGAGCCTATGAGTCGTGGATCGTAGGCGAGCACGGCGAGGTTGTGGAGCGGATGCACGAACACGACGCGTGCCGGCACCTGCAGCTTGCCGCCGAAGGTGATACGCGCATCGCCTTCCGCCACCGGCACGGTGTCGCGATCGACCACCACCAGACCGCGCTCAGCATCGACGATCAGGCCGGTGCCGCGGAAACTGCGGGCCGTCACGCCTGATACCGGGTAGGGGATATCGAAGCTCACGGCGACCAGCGAATCGGCGAGACGCCGTGCATGGGGGTCGGCGGTCGCGGGGCTGCCTCCCAGGGCCGTCGCCGCGACCTGCGAGGCACGCGCCGGCGGCTCCGCCAGCTCTCGGCAGGGCCAGTAGCCGAGGGCGTCATCGCGCTTGCAGCGGCGCGCCGGGTACCAGCGGCGGTCGTTGATGATCGGTTGCACCTGCGTAGTGCTCGTGCCGTCCGAGGTGAAGTAGCGCACCAGCACACGCTCGCCGTCGGCCAGCTCGACGAGGCCGCGCTCCAGGTCGTCGATATTGTGAATGCTACGGCCAGCGAACTGCGTGATCACGGCGCCGCGGAAAATGCCCGCAGCGTTGAATACGTAGCCGGGATTTGCGATGTAGACGCCTTCGATCGGCATGTTCAAGTGCCGCGATTGCTGATACGAGAGGTTGTGCACCACCGCGCCGCCGAACTCGAGGTATTCGTCCGGCGCCATCGCGTACAGATCCTGCACCGGCAGCGTGCGTTCGAGGTGCTGGTTGCGGCGTTGCACCTCGAGGGTCACCGTCTTGCCGACCGAGTCATCGAGCGCATCCGCGAGCGCACCGAACTCGGTCACGAGTCGGCCATCGATGCGTAGCAGTATGTCGCCCACTTCGAGGGCGCCGGCGGCCACGGATCCCGGCAGGATCTGTTCCACGTCGAGCATGCCCAGCTGCTTGGGGAATGCGGCGCGCACTTCGGCTTCGGTCTCGGCGGGCAGCCCGAGCCGTCGCAACTCGTCGTAGGGGGTGTAGCTGAAGATCGCTTGCAGGGTTCCGCGCGGTACCGCCTCGTCCCGTTGGATATAGTGCAGTGCGCGCACCACCCGGGCGAGCGGCAGGTAGAAACTCGATGCCGATCCCTTCGCGGCGCCCGCATTCAGCGCGACCGCCCGGCCGCGCACGTCGATGACCGGGGAGCCGGAAGAGCCCCCCGAGGTGTTGGAGGCGGCCTGGTAATAGAACGTATCGAAGTCGTTGTACTTGCCGACCCCATAGGAGGGGGACTGCCGGTCGAGCCGTGCCAGCGTGCCGGCGAGGAATGAGAGCTGCTCGCCGGCATCGTTCCCGACCACGCGTATCTCGGTACCGACCTGTGCACCGGGCGGGTACAACGGGATCTGCTCCGGCGTGATGAAACGCAGCTTCGCCGGGTCGTAGCGATAGAAGCCGAAATCGTGCACCGGATCGCGATAGACGGGGTACAGCTGTACCTCCTCGCGATCGAGAAAAATACCCTGCGCGGTGACCGGCCCGGGCGTCACCACATGCCGATTGGTGAGGATCAGGCCGCGCTTGGCATCGACCACGAAGCCGGTCGCTTGCAGCGAGGCATTGACCTCGGTATCGAAACTGCGCGTGAGATCGACCTGGATGGCCACCACCCCGCGCGAGATGCGCTCGAGCGTATGGGCCCACTCGGGATGCTCCTGCGTCGCGAGAGTATCGTCGGGGGCAGCAGCGCCGTTCTGCGAGCGCGCCTCGCCGAGCGGCAGAACGGCGACTGCGAGCCACGCGAGGGCGCGCACGAGGCGCGGGAATATTAAGGATCGGTTACGCCGCTGCACCGGCTTATACTTATGTGTGGCTGAGAGCGTTTATCGTACTCTTTTCGGGTTGATTCGAGCACGAGAGAACATAAGGGTTCCGTGACCCCACCCACGCGCCGACCGAGGGCGAAGGCAGGCACTTTGGTGACTTTTCGGCGGTCCGCAACTGGTCTTAGTGTGAACCGGTTCAATCTTTGCCCCTGGCCTTTGTGCTAAAAAGCGGACGCCGCTGGGAATTAACGATTAACAATCCAGCCTGGCCGAGCCAAGGGAAGTAAGAATTTGTCACGCAGCATCGTGGTCCTTCAGGCCGGGGATTCGACGCCCGATCTGGCTCCGACACTTGCGACGCATGCCTGGCGCTCACGACGCGCGACCCATCCGGATCAGGTCCTGACCTCTCTGGAGTCCGAGAAATGCCACGTCGGAATCGCGGTCTTCGACGCAGGGCTGCCCTGCTCGCCGAAGGATTTTGCGGAGGTCGTGGAAGATTCCGGGATGGAATGGATCGCGATCCTCCCCCCGCGGGGCGCCAGCGACCAGGCCACGGCGCGTGCGTTGTGCGCGTGCTATTTCGACTATCACACTCTGCCGATCGACCCGGCGCGTCTGCTGTATTCCGTGGGGCACGCGCACGGCAAGGCACTGCTGCGGCAATCGGCGTGGGCGCCCACCGAGCCGACCGAGGGACGCTACGGCATGATCGGCAAGAGCTCCAGCATGCTGGCGCTGTTCGGCGAGCTGGGAAAGATCATCCGCAGCCGCGCCCCGGTCTTCATCACCGGTGAGAGCGGCGTCGGCAAGGAGCTGGCCGCGCGCGCCGTGCATTGGGGCTCGCGCAGCGGCGGGCCCTTTGTCCCGGTGAATTGCGGAGCATTGCCCGACCAGCTGATCGAAAGCCTGCTGTTCGGCCACGAGAAGGGCGCGTTCACCGGCGCCCATGAACGGCGCATCGGATCGATCGAGGCAGCCAACCAAGGTACGATATTCCTCGATGAGATCGGCGATCTGCCGCGCGCCGCACAGGCAAGCCTGCTGCGCTTTCTGCAGGAGTCGACCGTCACGCGGGTCGGCTCGACGCGCGAGATGCATATCGACACCCGGGTGATTGCCGCGACCCACATGGATCTCGAGGCGGCGGTGCGCGCCGGCCGCTTCCGCGAAGACCTGTTCTACCGGCTCAATGTCCTGAACGTTGCGGTGCCGCCCCTGCGGGACCGCGAAGACGACTGCGTGGTGCTCGCCGAGCATTTTTTCCGCACCAATGCCACCGGCAAGGCGCCGGGAGTGCATGGCTTCTCGCGTGATGCGCTCAAGATCATGCAGCAGCACTCGTGGCCCGGAAATGTCCGCGAGCTGCTCAACCGGGTACAGCGCGCGATGGTCATGTGCGAGGGGTCGCTGATCACCCCGAAGGATCTGCAGCTCGGGCCGGTGACCGGTGCCGCGCGGGTCAGCTCGCTCGCCAGCGCTCGCGAGGGAATCGAACGTCTGATGGTGGAGGAAGCTTTGGTACGCAACGACTACAATATCGCCGCAACCGCGCGCGATCTGCGCATCTCACGCGTGACGCTCTATCGGCTGCTGGCACGCCTGCGCATCGACGCGAAGCATCACGCCAGCGCTGAGAGCGCGATGGCCGCACCGACTGTAGGCATACTGGAGCGAGCCCGATGACGCACAACCGTGGTTTCCATACCCTGATGCCGCTGGTCGCGGTGCTTGCCGCCGGCGCAACCTGCGCCGCGCAGGCGGGCGACGCGACCGGGGCCCCGGCGCCGGACCAGGCCACCCCTGCGGGCCAGGGCAGCACCCCGGTGGGCGAGGCCCCGCCTGCAGCCCCGCCGCCTGCGCCGGCCCAGCTGTTCGACGAGCCGACTGCGCTGACCCCCCACGGCCAGTGGGTCCTCGAGCCGTCCGCACAATACGTTCACTCGACCAATAACCAGGTGGCGCTGGTGGGCTACACGATTCTGCCCGCCATAACCATCGGCCTGATCGATATCCAGCGCATCGAGAGCAATCTCGACGTGTTTACCCTGACCGGGCGCTACGGCATCACTTCGCGTCTGGAGCTCGAGGTAGGCGCACCCTTCGTGGTGGCCAGCACCACCACCGAGACCCGGCCGCTCGCGACGCCCTCGACGACCCAGGACTACTTCGATGCCTCGGGGTCGGGCATTGGCGACGTGGAAGCGGCGCTACGCTACCAGTTCAATCATTTTAACGGCGACAACGCGGTATGGCTCGGCACGCTGCGCTTCAAGTCGCACACCGGGTCGGATGTCTTCCAGCAGCCGGTCGACACGGAGACGGGTCTGCAGACGAAGATCGCGACCGGCTCAGGCTTCAATGCGGTCCAGGGCGGCCTCACGTTTCTCAAGCCCTCGGATCCGGCAGTCTTCTTCGGCGGGGTCGCCTATACCAAGAGCTTCGAGCGCGATGTCGGCTTCGGCTATGGGACGGTTTATCCGGGCGGCATACTGGATCTGACCATCGGCATGGGCATGGCGCTCAACGACCGCGCCTCATTCAGCATCGGCTATCAGCACAGCATCGTCGACCAGACCACCCAAACCGCGCCGGCCACGGGCTACGCCATCACGCGCATCGGCACGATCCAGCTCGGCACGCTGCGCTTCGGCGTTTCCTACCAGCTCGCTCACCAGACGTACCTGAACACCACCATCGGAGTAGGCGTAACACGGGACAGCCCGGACCTCGAGGTTACGGCTCGCCTGCCGATGCGTTTCTGAAGGTGCTGACCCTGCCAGGGTCAGTGATGCAGGCTGAGGGAGACCTGCTGCTGAATCGCGCTCGCGAGCGCCAGCCCGTTGAGTGCGGTGAGACTGTTTAGCGAGGCGGTGATCGTCGTCTGCGTCTGAATCATCGTGCCGCGCACCTCGTTCTGCACGACGGTGGCGAGCGACGAAGCGTTCGGCAGATTGCTGATCACGACGTACTGCCCCGTCGAGCCGATCGGCACAACCCTGGTGATACCCGCATTGGCGTTGGTGCCCGAGGATTGTTGCGTCGCAGCGCTGCTCGGGGCCGGTGGCCCGGACGAGGCCTGCGGGACCACCTGCACGTTCGCTTGCAGTGACGGCGCTGCTCCAGTCGCCTGCCCGGGAGCACTCGCACCGGTAGCGGCGACCGTTGCCGGCGCCGTGCTGGCAGAGCCACCCGAGTGCACCACGCTGCTCTCGTCGGGGCTCGCGGGCGCCACGGCCGCAGCGGGCGCAGCTGTCGTCAGCGCCGCGGCTTCCTTGGGCTGCGCCGCCGCCAGGTTCGCCGCGAGAGTTCCGCCGCTCATGACCTGCACGAGCTCGGCCACCGGGCCCGACACGCTGATGGTCGGCATCCCTCCGCTGGCGAGCTTGTTGAGGTTGGTGACCACGATCTGCATCTTCGCTACGACCTCGCCGTCGACCTCCACCACCCGATCGATCGCGAAGTAGCCGACGAGTCCATTCATATCCATGCCGCCGCGCAGGTCCTTGAGATTCTCCTCAGGGACGACATCGGCGGCGAGCGGATCAGTGTCGTCGCTCTTGACTTCACCGAGACCGGCGGCCACCTGCCCGGCGAGGGTGACCGCAAACCCCACGGCGGCAATCACGTATTTGCGAGTGGGCATGCGCGGTCCTCGATTAATCAAAAGCGGCTGCCGTTGGGGATGTCGAGGATCTCCAACGCCAGCGATTCGCGATTGACCCCTTCAAACAGGGGGGCAGTAAGTCGTCCATTCCAGTCTGCCGCCAGGTTGAAATGGGCATGGTCCCGATGGCTGCGGATCACGAAGAACAGGTTGCCGACGCGCGCAGCCTCGAAGTCGTGACGCGACAGTACCCGTACCCCGAGCGCCGGGTCCCCGAGCAGCACGCGCGTGTGGTCCGCGCCCTTGACCACCACGAAGTGCCGGTAGCCGTGATCGCTGATCAGCGCTATCGCCGGTACGCCGACGCTGATCAGCGTATCGAGCGATGAGCGCACGCCGTCGGCCGTGTAGCCGCGCGACTCGAGGTACTTCTTCATGTCGAGCAGCGAGAAGCCCTTGGCGCGGATCTGCGGCTGGTCGCCCACGGCGAACATCGCCTTGAAGACGCTCGTCTCGTCGATCGGGGCGTCGTAGTGAAAGGTGAGCAGCGTTGCCAGTGCGGCCGAGCCGCAGCTGAAATCGTATTGCTGGTGCCAGGTGCGGCGAAAGGCGCGCTCGAGCTTCAGTTGCCTGAGCGTATGAACGGGGAAAGTCAGGCTCTCCAGCGCCTCGGTCTGCACGACGCCGGTGCTCCCCCATGCCGGCGCAACGAATTCCGCCAGCACGAGCACCAGCGTGCACAGGGCAACGTGAGCTGCTGAGCGGCTCATCGGGGCTACTTCGGCGCCGCGAGCTGCAGGTTGAGGATCGTGGAGTTCTGAATCAGAACGTTGTTGCCGGTGTTCTGAATGACGATCGGAACTCCCGCGGAATTGGAGAACGCACTGTCGCTGAGGTTGTTCGATCCGGTCGTGAGGTTCGTGGCCACGTTGCCGGTCACGTTACCACTACTGGTGTTCGTATTGAGAGTCACATTGGCATTTACGCTCTCGGCGCCGCCGCGAGCGTTATTGAGCTGGGAATCCTCTATCACCGCTGCCGCCAGCGGGTCGCGGGGCTGCGCGGTCGCGCCAGGCGCGTTCGCCGCAGTGGCTGCCGCCGGTGCGGCCGGAGCCGCCGCTGGAGCCTCTGGAGCCGTCGCGGCTGTAACCGTCGCGGCTGTACCGTCGCGGCTGTAACCGTCGCCGCAGCTGCCTTCGGGGCAGGCGGCGGGCTCTGTGTCGTCGGGGAATCTGCCTGCAAGGTCGGCGTGCCGAGAAGACCGCACGCCGCAACAAATAACGCAATCGGACTACTGGCTTTCATTCTACTGGCTTCCATTAGAACTTCCCCCAAGCCGGGCGGGGCGCGCCGCCGCGCCCCGCCCCCATCCATCTTCCGGATCGCGGCGCGTGTTGCCACGCGCCGCGACCGGAAATACCCAGTCGTCCTTACTTACCCACTGCCAGGTTGGCCTGCACGTTGACGCTCTGCTGGACCAGCGACGAGGCGCCGCTGTTCTGGCTCGCGACCGTGATGCCGGCGCTGTTCTGGAAGGCGCTGCTCGCAACACTGTTGGACATGTTGAAGGAGCCGGCATTGACGGAGTTGGAGCCGCCTCCACCACCGCTGCCGCCGCTTCCGCCAACTGCACCGTTGCCAGTGCCGCCCGTGCCGCCGTTCGCCGTGTCAGACACGTTGCCGCCGCTGCCACCGTTGCCGCCGTTGCCGGCTGTAGCACTGCCGTTGGTGGCACTGCCGTTGGTGGCTGAGCCGTTGCTGGCTGAGCCGGCCTTGGCGCTGGCGTTACCGCCGCCGCCATTGCCGCCCTGGTTCGAGGCGCTGCCGCCCGCACCACCAGTCGTGCTGCCACCGTTGCCGCCCGCGCTCGTCTGCGTGGCTGAGCCCGTGCCGCCGCTGGAAGCACCAGTCGAGGTGCCGCCGCTGCCAGCGCTGGAGGTGTTCGAAGCGCTGCCGCTGGCCGCGCCTGCGCCACCCGACGTGCTGCCACCCGCACCGCCGGTGCCAGTGTTGCTCGCCGTGCCGCTGCCCGAGCCTGAGCCACCCGTGTTGCTCGAGGTCGTGCCGCTGGAGCCGGTGCCCGTGCCGGAGCCGGCGTTCGCCGTCCCACCAGTCCCGCCTGAGCCACCCGAGCCGCCGGAGGCGCCTGAGCCACCCGCGCCGCCTGAGCCGCCGTCGAACGAGCCGCCGGCGCCACCTGAGCCGCCTGAGCCGCCGCTGCCGCCCTTGCTGCCGCCGCCGCCGCCGGCGAGCGAGCTGCCGCCGCCGCCTGCGCCGAGGGCGCCGCTGCCGTTGGCGCCGCTCTTGGCACTGCCGCCGGAGCCGAGGCCAGCCGACGCGGCCGTGCCACCATTGGCGCCGCCGCCATTGGTGTTACCGGCGTTGCCGCCGCTGCCGCCGTCGCCCGAGGACGAGAGGCCGAGCGCGCTGCCGCCCTTGGCGTCGCCGCCCGAGCCACCCTTGCCGCTGTCGCCCGAGGCCGAGAGGCCGAGCGCGCTGCCGCCGTCGGCTTTGCCGCCGCCACCGCCATTCGCGCCGACCGCGCCCTTGGCGCTGCCGCCGTTGCCGCCCTCGCCGCCGATCGCGACTGCCGTGCCGGCCTTCGCGCTGCCATTGCTCGCGCTGCCGTTGCTGGCGCTGCCGTTGCTGGCGTCGCCGCCGGTTGCGCCAACCGCGCCTGCACCGCCAACGTCCGCAGTCGAGCCGCCGGCGCCGATGCCGCCGAAGCCCGCGCCACCCTTGCCGCCCGCGCCGCCCTTGCCGCCATTGGCATTGCCGGTGTTATAGGCGTTGTTGCCGAGGCCCGACACCGAGTTGCCGGAGACCGTGGCGCTCAACGTCGAGATCGCCTCGACCTTGTTCACGTTCCACGTCGGAGTGATCGTGGTCGTGGTCGTGGTCGGGGTCGTGTTGTAGCTGTCGGCAGTGACATTCTTGGTGTTGTCGCTGTCGGCAGTGACGTTCTTGGTGTTGGTATTGGTCTTGGTGTTGCCGCTGTCGGCAGTGACGTTCTTGGTGTTGGTATTGGTCTTGGTGTTGCCGCTACCAATGTTCGTCGTCTTGGTGTTGCCATCACCGTCGCTGACAGTCGCACTGTTGCCATCGTTCTTGTTGACGTTGGCAGTGTTGCCATCGTCCTTGTTGATGTTGGCGGTGTTGCTGTTGCTGTGGGTGCTGTTGTCGGTGCTGGTGCTATTGCTAGCACTGCTGCTGTTGTCCGTGGACGCGGTCGAACCGTTGTTCGCCTGCGTGCCGTTCCCGCCTTGGCCTTGCGTCGTGTCCGCAAGCGCCGCAGCCGACGCCAGGGCCAAAGCGACCGCCAGCGCCACTACTCGATTGGTACTCATGGAATCCCTCTCCTTGAAGAAGTGTTTTCTTGGTTCGTCATCAGAGCGCCCTAGATCGTTTGGATCCTGGCTGGGGGTTAATGGAGCAATTGCCGTGCCAGGGGCGACGCTTACGCAAGGTGATGATTTGCCCGGAGTTGCACCGCACCAGGGTGGGGCGACCCCCTGTTCGCGAGTGATACATGTTCCGGATGCAGTCACATCGTGCTGCACCGCAGCACCGAGTGCGGTGGGCGACCAGTGCTGCGGTGCATCGTCAGACGATGGTTCTGACGATGGGTCGATACTGCGGATGACGCACGATCACGAGCTGCCCCGCTGCAAAGGGCGACCCGCGCACCTGCCCGACCTGACCCAGCGAGCGCTCCTTGATCAGGAATGTGGCGCGCCGCTGCGTGCTGCTCCCGGGGGTCTGCACTTCGACAATGACCTCGAGCGGGGTATCGGAGAGATTTTCCAGCACGGCGCGCTTACCCGGTCCGCGCCGCGCCCTGTAGAAGGAGACCCGCAGCGGCAGGTCAGGCAGCGACGGCGCCGCGTCAGAACCCACGCCGTCCGCCGGCATTAGCGGCGCGACTGGCGGGACTGGCCGGGTAGCGGCAACCTGCGCCACCGGAGCGCTCGCTAGCACCGGGGCGCTCGCTAGCACCGGGGCGCTCGCTAGCATCGGAGCGCGCGCCAGCGGCACCGGAGCGCGCACGGGCAGCACCGGAGGTGCGACCATGGCGCTATGCGGGGCGAGATGCGGGCTGCGCATCACGAGTGTGCCCGCGATCAGATCGTGCAGTGCCTGCCGGCGCGCGGTAAACGCGGCCATCACAAAGCCGACGTAGAGAGTGAGCGCGCTCAGGGGCTGCGCGAGGTTGCGGGCGAGCGCGCGCAGCAAGCTGATCCGCTCGCCCTCGAGGCAGGTGACCCGCAGATCGAAGGCCAGCTTGCCGAGGCTTGCTTGCCGCGGCGAGCTCTCCATCGCCGCCTTGTAGATCAAGAGGACGACAACCACCAGCCAGAAGAAATTCTGCCGCGCGGCGCTGCTCGCGAGCGGCACCTGCAGCAGGCCCCGGACAAGCGCACAGATCAGCACGACGGCGAGGCCATCGATGGCGAGGGCGAATGCGCGGGGCCAGAACCTCGCCAGCTCCCCGATCGCGACCTGTGTCCCGCTCGACTCCACCGGCTGCTCATCGGCAGTCAGCGGCCTGCCGCACTCGGTGCAGAATTTGTGCGTATCGGCCGTCGGCGCGCCGCACTGCGGACAGAACATCTGGACCGAGCCTTTAGCCTTGGGCGACCAGGAACCTCAGCAACGGGCCCGCCTGAGCGGGGGGCAGGGCGAGGATGGACTCGTAGAAGGCGACCTCTGCACCGCAGAACTCGTCCGGCAGCGTGGTGGCAGTGCGCGGATCGGCAACGATGTCTACGGCACCGGGCACCAGCGCATCCGCGCGACGAGCGCTGGCGCGCAGCGCGTCGCGCACCTCCGACCCCGGGGGCACGCGTCCGGGATGTTCGGCGCCGGCGCGTATCAGGTTGGCCAGGGCCTGGATGTCCTCGTCCTGAACTTTTTGGGAAAACAGCCCGGCGAGACTGCTGGTATCGACCCCCGGCTGCGGGGTCAGGAACTGCGCGCAGTACTTCGGATCGATTGCCTGGAGCTCGCGTGCCTTGTCCAGCTGCGTTCTCCAGTACGCCACCAGCTCGTGATCGGGTGCAATGCGCACGTACTTGGGAATGACCTTCTCCATGATGGCCGCGTGCAGCTTGGCATTCATCTCGTTCCTCGGGACACCGCCAAGCACCCCGGAGACATAAGTCTCCTTGAGTTGTGCGAAGGTATCGGGCTCCAGCTGCCGCAGCACGGCAAATACCGGCACGGTCAGAAAATCGGCCTCGAGCCTGGCGCGCGCATAAAATTCCTGGGCGGCGTGCGCGGGGTCGTCGGCGATGCCGGTAATGACGTGCGCCTGCAGCAGCTCGCTCGTCGTTGGATACCAGGGGTGCGAATCCACAGCTGCCAGCGCCTGCTCGATGAACGCTGTCGGGACGCCGCGGGCGAGCATGACCTCGCGGAACAGTTGGTTGCGCTTCCCGCCGGCGCCGCCGGTGCCGGCAACGCTCGCCCCGTAAAAGCCAAGGCGCCCGCCCAGTCCCAGGTAGCGCAGCTTTCCGCCGAGGAAGGCGAGCAAACAGGCGCCGTCGCACTCGTGCGGCGCGAACGTCACCAGCTCGCGCGCCGCGATCAGTCCGGCGAGCTTGTGCGCCTCCGAGATCGAGCCACCTGCATTGGCGAGCCGCACCACGCGGATGCTCGGGGTGCGATCGAGGGTGCTGCTGAACGCCGCGGCGATGCCGGACGACATCCCTCCGGCGATCTCGATCTCGGTGCCGCGGTTGGCGACATACAGCTGCGTGACTCGCGGCAAATCCGCCGTAAATGGCGCTACCAGCGTCTGCTGCACGGCCGGGAGCTGTTGGAGGGCCAAGCCTGCCACTGGCAGGAGTCCTACCCCGACACAGACCTTGGCCAACGTCGCCCATTCGCGCTTGCCGCCCGCCGCCACGTAGCGGTCGGCGGATCTCCACAGTCCGACCGATTGCCAGGCCATCACGGCGAGCGCCGACGCGGCGATCCCGAGCACCCAGTTGCCGGCATTTGTCCCGAGATGCTCGAGCAGCGCGGGGTCGGTCGCGCTCAGCACGCCGACCGCCAGCAACGCGCCGATGAGCAGCCAGTTCACCCAGTAGGAGACGGGCAGCGCCAGCTGCCCGCGCCAGTGCCGCACGAAATAGTTGGGTCGCGCTATCCGCGGCGTCGCGGGACGCGCGGTGGGTGTCGCGGTGCTGACAGCCGCGGTCGGGGCCACCGTAACTGCGCTGTGAATCTCAGCGGCGGGGCGAGGAGCGCCGATCGTCTCCGGCGACAGCAGCAGCCCGTGGATGCGATCGGCTCGCCGCCACTCCGTTACGCCTTCGGTCCAGATGAGATCCCCGGCACGCAGTCTGCCGTCGACTGCCAGCTTGCTCAGAGCCGCGAAGGCGTACGGCCCGAGCTGTTTGTCCGCCCGGCGCACGAACCACTGACTCGAAGAGGAGATCCACCAATTCTCGCGTGGCACGCGCGTCTGTTCCCAGATGCGCAGGCATATGGCGCACAGCTTTCCCGCACCGCCGCCGGTTATGTCCGAACCGCAACGGCCGCAGCGGATCGGCTGATCCGCGCGCTCCAGCTGCGCATGGCCCCCTTCGGTCGACATGCAGCCGAGCGTACCCGCAGGCTGCGGATGCCGTCCACAAACCAGGTCGCAGCCGCTGGTTTTGTCAAAGCGCCCATGCTAGACGCGCGGGCAGGGCGCTCCGAGCCCCTTCGAGCGGCATAGACCGGATTTGATTGGTCGGGGTGACAGGATTTGAACCTGCGACTCCTACGTCCCGAACGTGATTGCGCTGCGTCTCAGCGTGTCCTGCCAAGAATTCTCGTGAATCACGACTGCAATTAACTGCGGAGATTATAGGCCCTCCACGACCGATCTTGTGCATGGCCATTCACGGCCATATATACAGGGTGCACTTACCAAGCACTTACGGGCACCGTGCCGCTACTCACTTATAAGCTGATTGCCTCCTCCAAGCGGCGTTCGGCTCCCTATGAAGTTCGGGATGGTCGTCTCAAAGGGCTTCTCCTGCGCGTCCAGCCATCCGGTTGCGCATCGTTCATTGTCGAATGGGGTCGCGCGCAGCGAATGACCATCGGCCGAACGGCTGTCCTTTCCCTCGAACAAGCCCGTGCGCGTGCGAAGAAGATTTTGGGGCAGGTTGCTGACGGGGTGGATCCGCGTAAAGCTCGTCAGGCCGCTGCCACGGCGACCTTAGCCGCGTTCTTGAAGACCGAATACGGCCCATGGTTTGAGGCAAACCGTAAATCAGGCAAGCCGATCCTGAAGCGCCTGCGGCACTGCTTCGAGGGAGAGTTTGGTAGTACCCGCTTGCACGAAATCTCGCCTCTGAGAGTGGATCGCTGGCGAGCCAAGCAGCTAGAGGCTGGTCTATCGAAAAGCACCGTAAACAGGGATCTGGCTGCCCTCAAAGCCGCCCTAAGCAAAGCTGTCGAATGGGGCCTGATTGAGGCGAGTCCTATCGCCAAGACCAAACCTTACGGGCAAGACGACAATGCGGCGGTACGGTACTTGTCGGTGAACGAAGAGGCTCGCCTGCGGGCATCCCTGATTGCTAGGGACCAGTACCTTAGGGAAAGGCGGACCCGATTCAATGGGTGGCGGCAGGAGCGGGGTCTCAAGCCCTTTCCTCAAATCGCCCCGGACGAGTTCGCGGACCATCTGCATCCGATAGTGCTCTTGGCACTTAACACCGGGATGCGTCGAGGTGAGATCTTCAATCTGCGCTGGTCATCTGTGGACCTCGATAAAGCGATCCTTGAGGTCGCAGGGCCGGGGGCGAAGAGCGGGCGGACCCGCCATATCCCGCTTAATAGCGAGGCGCTGGGGGCTTTACACGCATGGCAGAAGCAAACCAGCGCAGTGGGGCTCTGTGTTTCCGGGAAATCGAGGCGGGCGGCTCACCAATATCAACCACGCTTGGAAATCGCTGGTTAAGCGCGCACAGCTTGCGGATTTTCGGTTCCACGATTGCCGTCATCATTTCGCCAGCCGGCTCGTCATGGCCGATGTACCCCTGAATACCGTCCGCGAACTGCTCGGTCATTCCGAGATATCTATGACCCTGAGGTACAGCCATCTTGCCCCGGAACACAAAGCGGACGCCGTCGCAAGGCTCGCATACGGGCCGCAGAAACACGCCCCCGAGATCTAGCCCCGCGGCGATTAAGCAGACCGCTGTTCGGGCCGATCGGGACGCAAAGATCAATAGGATCGCCGTCAAGTGGGGTTTCCCGGACGGATTCGATTTTGTCATCAACGCTGCGGGTGCTATTGAAGCCTTGCAGCAGATTAGCGATTTCGAGTCATTTCTGGCCGACGTTCGTCATTCAAAGCCAAAACTGAAACAGCTCCGCAGCTCCGCAGCCCAGCTCTTGCTGGGCCTCTCAGATTCTAATCTTCAACGAATATTGAACATGCAGTTCTCCGGTGTCGTCCGCCAGACCACAACGTCGGTTGAAGATCTACGAGAGGCTATAGACAGCGCCTTAGATCAGCTGTCGGATAGCCAGCCGGGGCGGCCTGCCGAGCCGCGCTTAAGATCGGCTGTGCTGCAATTACACGCTCTTTATCGAGAACTTCATCCGGATGACCGAGGCATTACGTATCAGCCTACTCACGATGAGCGGTACTCCGGCACTTTCTTTTGTCTCTTGCGGGACCTCTGTGCTTTGATCGGTATCAAGAGATCGCCTGAGGCAATCGGCAAGCAGATCGAGCTTGCCCTGAAATTGTCGGGTACGCACTAACACCCTCGGGTGCCATTTTCGAAGAATTAACCATGTTTCCCCCGCCGGGTTATTTCTTCGCGTTGTCTCACGATGACCAGCACGATAGCGCCCATGGATCAACCCGACGGGGGGTGGCTCATGGCGAATATCCGCGAGATCGGTGAGTGTCTGACAACTTCCGAAGCGGCGGTGTACTTGGCCGTTTCGGAATCGTGGCTCCGCCAGCGAAGGATGACCGGCAATCTGGAGGGGAGGAGACCTGCCCCGCCGTACGTCAAAATCGGACGGTCCGTTCGATATGTCAGGAGTGAGGTCGACCGCTGGCTTGCTGAGCGGTCGGCGAGCACCTACCGACGGGCGTGACATGCCCGCGTCAATAGTGTGAGCCCGATAACGCCACGGCTCCGCAATCGCGCCACGCTGGATGCCACCGGGAGGGTCGCGCATGAAAATCCCTTCTAAGGTTGAGAAAGACTTCTCGCTCCAATCCAAGAAAGGCTCTGCTCTATTCAAGTCGATCACTTGGGTCCGGGGGTTACAACTGCCGCTGGTCGAGAAAGCCGTCATGTTCGGTCTCGCCAGTCGCGTTGATCCGAATCTCTCATGCTTTCCGTCGATTGAGAAATTGTGTCGGGACACTGGATTGCGAAGCTCTGCGCATGTGTGCCGAATCTTGAAGAAGTTGAAAGAACGCGGCCTGATCGAAGTTCACAAACGACCGCCGCACGCTGGTCGATTTATCCGCAATAGCTATGTGCTCAAAGTCGGTTCTGCATCAAATTTCACTCCACCGTCCGTTGCCCAGAAAGCAACCGACGAACTGCCCGCAGGGCAACCGGCCCAATGCTCTGCAGACAACTCAGTATGCTCGACGAGCAAGGTAAGTAATCCAGCTCTAAGTAGCCACGTTGAAGCCGACAATCTGGAAGAAGATCTGATCGAAGACTCTAGTGGCAGTGAACCTTCGGTCACTGGGACAGAGGCTTTGCCCATTAACTTACAGAAATCCGGAAAGAAGAAAGAGCTAACCAGTAACCCCGCCGCTTGCTCCACGAGCAATGAGCCGACACCGGCTTACCTTCTGAAAATGTACCAGTCCCTGCGACGACAGGGCGTCAGGACACCGTTAGATGATGCGCCCTATGCGGGCCCCATCCTCGGCTATGACTCAACTCCCGAGAAGATACGACTCGCGATTGTTGACATCCTGAAGTTATATCAACGCAATGACCCGACGCCGAAGACAATCGTCGGCTTCTGGTGGGCGCTTAAGCATCGATGTTTTCCGAAGACAAAATACCAAGGCCAGCAGAGTCTCCCCAACCGTCAGTACGGGCGCTTGACGTTACTGTTCCACCCCACGAAGGGTTTGGGGCCGCTCGACGCATTCGATTTGGTGGCTTGGGTGTTCGCGCACTGGCGCGATATCGTCGTGGCGTCGCGTGTCCATTCTCTGTTCGAGGGAACTTCGACGTACCCGACGCCGAGTTTCATATGGGCCAACGCGGACGAGCTTTGGGAGTGGAGAAGACAGCAGCAGTCTTCAGCACTCGCGAACAGCGAGGCACCTAGCGAGACGGGGCAGTCGGGTCCAGTGAGCTAACCTGCACTCAAACGGATGGCGACTATAAGTCGCCAATCGAGCCAAGCATACCTTAAGAGGATATTTTCAATGGAAATCGTCAAGCGCGTGGCGATAGTTAGCACCGCTGCATCGCCACGCTGCATAGTCTGCGAGGCTGACTTCTTTGAGTTTGCGGACTGCGTGAACCACTATTTGCAACAGCATTACTGGGTGCTGCTACACGTCGGTCAGGACGACGACTCTTATGGAGAGCCAGTCCATTTCACTCTCGCGGTGGTGGGCGAGCCACTTAGAGCTGGTCGCCGTGCGGTCGAATAAAAGGTCGAACCACGCCCCTTCTTAAACTGGTCTCCTGAAATCGGGTGCACAAACAGCACGGCCCTCCAATGGGGCGAAAATCATCATGACAACCGGGGTGACAACGCAAAATAAAGTGCAAATTGTCACGAGAAAAGATGACATACGTGCAGGCTGGAATTGCTACGCCGCAAGCGAAGCAGCCTTGTGCGGGTGTGACGCCACGATGACATCGCTGGCGGACATGAGATTCCCACGATTGCAATTAAGTGCACGTCACTAGCGACACGGATCAAGCAGGCGAAATCGCTGCTCCATTCCTGCGGTTTCTCAGGTACTGATCGGGCCCGCAGGTTCAAATTGGGGGCAGGATTCTCGAATATCCGCAGGAGGAGGACACTGCGTCGGGCGGCTTAATTGGCCAAAGATCGTCCGACACAAAGTTAGCCCATGAGCCCCTAAGACGGGCAAGCTGCCGGGCGGAAGTCGGAGGGCGCGTAATGAGTGGCGGCGGCGTACTTGTCGCGTGCACCCTCAACATCTCACCGCTTTGCGGTGTTCCGCACGTTCACGGGTTTGGCAGCGGTGGCCGCCTTCTCACGCGCTTCACGCTGCAGGCGGCTTATGTCTCGCTCGGACTCGACGTACTTGAGGTATATAGGCAGGCTTCCTGCGTCCTTCCACGCTGGACCCCTCGCGACATGAAATCGCCAGAGGTATCTGCCTTCCAGTCCCACCGGCATGCCCGGCAGATTCGCCATTAGTCTTGCCCGCGCATTTTTTTTCAGGTCAAGCGCCTGCCTGACTTCAATGACTGTCTTGCCACGCGGGTCGACAAGCCGAAGTCGCACAGTTGTGATCTCAGGCCTGTCAAGATCGCTTCGCTCCCAGTTGCTCACGAGCACACAAGGAAATGCTGCACCGATAACGCGGCCTGCGGCTTCCTTGATTTGTTCCGGAGTCGGGCCTGCAGGATGGAGTTCCTCGATGACGTTCAGAAGCGAGACGTTGTTAGTAGAGCTATCTACGACCGCGCGCTCACAAAGACTGCCCAGATCAGATTAGGCATAGGACGTCACCTCCGCGCGATCGCTTCGATTGCCAGTCCCTGTAGCGAACGTGGTCTGCAGCTTAGTCTGAACGGCCGCAACGGGCTGTTCCACAAGCAAAACGCTTGAATTTGAGCTACCGATGGTCCGACCTGGAAAGGCTGTCTTGAGAAGCACGCCCATCTTACTCAATCCAACAGCAGCAACAGCGCTCATTTCGAGATGAATCTGCTCCGCTACGATCGCAGCCGCGGACGTCGCGGACACTTGAGAAGGCACCTCAAATAGGTCCGCAGGTTTGTTCGCAAACTCCCAGCACGCGGTGAACACCGCAGAGCTAATCGGCCCCTTGAAATTGTCTGCATCACCATCGTCGTACGGAACGACGGCAACCTTGCGACCGAGCGCACGCGCAAGCCTGACGATCTGCTTAAGTGTCAGATTGCCAGGCGAATTCAGAATCTGTGAAACGCGCCCCTCAGACACGCCCAAGCGCTCAGCCAACTGTTGCTGACTGAAGTTACCGCTCTCCAGCAGAGTGGTGACGTACGCGACGAAATCGAAGGCGACGCGATACGCAAAGCTTTCGATGTCGTCAGACGTCCAGTGCTTTGTAGCGGTGGTCATTACTTGCCTTTCGGATCTGAGTCAGGGTAGCGGATGCGAATAGCGCTTATCACGCCTGGGTCCTTCGATAGCACCAGCGTGCCGTTCAGGTCAGCCGGGTCAGTCTCCCACTCTGTCTTCTGGGCATGCGAGCACAGGACGCAGAGCTCGAAGCGGGGATTGCTCATCGGCAAGGCATGGTGCAGAAAACCGTAGAATCGTTGGCACTGCCGCTGCTCCTTCCATTTGAATACGAAGCACCCGTTGTAGTCCGGATGGCCTGGCCATCCGTGGAACCAGCTGTTCTGCGAGTTGCCGTCAATCCAGTAGTCGAATCGTGATCGTACCTCGTGGAGTCTCTTGTCGCTTAGGTCGGTGTAGACACTCGATGCGTTAAGCTCAGCATTGCCGGCCTGCTTAATGAACACGATGCCTCTCCGGATAGAGACCCGCAGCCCCTCAATGGGAACGGTTTCATAGGCTGTTTCCGGCATCGGGGCGAGCGCGGTTCCTGATGAGCCCGCGTTCGCGGGGACCGTACTTTAGTCATACCTAAACTAGGTGTCAAGATGCTCTCGGGATCAGTGAACGGCGTCACGCCAGCATGTCGGCTACCGTTCGATGCGGTCCGGCGTACTAACCGTGGCGTCGCCGAGTCTGCTCCCGTGGTGACAGCCGGTCGAAGCGGCAGAGGGCAGTACCGGCGGGTGTTCGGGACTGGATAAGGCGCGTGGCTCGAGCCGTAGTTTTGCGCCCCATCACATTATTGGGACGCCACTGCCTGCGCTGCCCAGAACCGGGGTGGGAGCGCGGGACGTTATGCGACAGAATGGATATTAGGCGACACTTTCGTCGTATAAATACAGTTAGCCGCAAATGAACCGCGCCCTCTTCGTTCCGCTGGTGAAGCTCAGCGTATGTGCGCTGACGCTAATTTCGTTGCTGCTCTTGTGGCGATTCCACAGCAGCGACGGCCTCGGCGCGGTGGCCGCAGTGACTTCGATAATCGTAGCTGGCCCAGTCACGCTTTTGGTTGCAATTGATTTTGGTCGAGCCTTGAGGCGTACGCCCGTTAGTCCCAGCGCCAAGCGGATATCACTGGCACCGCAGTTCTTACTCGGTGGGCTGTCGTGCCTTAGCGGTGTCGTCATAGTGCCGTTAGTGCTGCTGGAGACACCGCAAAACGTTCTGCTCAAAGCTTTGGGGTGCGTAGCGGGCGCTACTTTGTTCCTGTACGGAATGTCGTTACTGCGCGAGACTCACTAGGAGGTCCGATATGCGGCTAACCCTCGCTTGGAGCGGACCGTGAGGCCTGGGTGGTGGCGCGCCGCGAGCGCGCTTCGCTATGTTGCGCTCGCGTCGCGCTGGACGCGCCTGCGCGCGGCCGCTCAAGCTCATCGTTAGAAGCCGCACGATGCCCGTTCGTTTGTACACCCTTTCCGCCCTGCTTGGCGTCTTTGCGTACGCATGCACAAACTCTGTGCCGCCCATCGCACAGGGACTCGCGATTCCCTTTGGTCCTACACCCGAGTTCACTACGAGATTGCGCGAGCGCTTTCCGGCTGGATCATCGGTTCAAGCTCTCCTCGATGAACTACGCGCTGAGAGATTTACCATCTCCGGTGATCCGCATCGCTCTACCGCGACGTACGAAATCCCTGGATTTCCTTGCAGGGACACATGGACAATCGAATGGGTGGCGGAGAGTCAGAAGATCTCTTCGATCACCGGTGAGGCCCGCGCGATATGCCTTTAATGCGACCGCGTGCGGCTTCTAACAATCGTTGGAGGGGTCCGTGAACGTCGGTAGTGTCGCCGCGGGTGCGGAAAGACAGTGTGCACCCGCGGCTCCAATCAGCCGCCAGTATGCGGCCCCTCAACTTCGCCGTTAGGGGACAACTAGATGTTCAGTGTCTCCGTTCGCCACTTTCGCATTATCTGCGCAGTTGCTCTCCTGCTTCTTGCACTGACGCAGTTGCCAGTACTGGGATTGACTCACTTTAGCGAGGGGGTTACCAACGCTCGCATGTGGAGGTACTTTGAAGCGACGGCCCCGTACTGGGTGCTATTTGTATACCCCCTTGCGGTGTTAGCGCTATTTCTCATCGGTTTGGTGGGAATGATCAACTTCTGGCCTGTCTCGCGCTGGTGCTTGGCAATTGCGTTGGTGGGGTCTCTCGCCGTGCGACCGTTCTTTGGTTTGACTGTCTACTCTGCCTATGAGGGGTTCGTAAGCAGCGCCCTAGGTCTATCGGGCACCTGGCTGGTCACTGTCAGCTTCTGGTCACCCCTCGCTCAACACTTCCGGGGGACCAGGAGTGGGCGCGTTGTCCCCTAACAATCGTTGGAGGGGTCCGTGATGCGCTTGCGGCTTGGCGCCTCGGGCGCTGAGAAATTGTGCGCCCTCGGCGCCATCAGGCGCTTCTGTGCGGCCCCTCAACTTCACCGTTAGACCACCAGAATGGGTTCCATTCCAGCTCACTTCAGCCTTGATAGGCTCGTTGGGAAGACGCTCACTCAGGTGGCGCTGGGGCCCTATGATCTGCAGTTTGGCTTCGGCGGCAGGGATTTTATTCAGTGCGTGGGCCGCGTCTTCGTTGAACTCAGCGGCGCCTCAATGCTTGTGTACGATCATGCTGACCTGCCTGGCGATTTTCGTACCACGTGATCTTTGGGATGATGGCTCCGAGGGGCAGCGAGGGAGCCATGAAGAAGACCCGGTTTACCGAAGAAGCGATGGTCAAGATCCTGCGCGAGGCCGATGCCGCGCCGGTCATGGATGTGGCTAAGAAGCATGGGATTTCGGATCAAACGATCTACCTGTGGCGTAAGAAGTTCGGGCAGCTCGAGCCAGCTGATGTGCGCAAGCTGCGCCAGCTGGAGCAGGAAAACGCGAAGCTGAAGAAGCTCGTAGCCGAGCGGGACCTTGAGATCGAGCTGATGAAGGAGGTTGCCGCAAAAAAATGGTAGGCGCGCCCGTGCAGCGACGACAGGTGGCGTATCTGTGCCACGGTGGATTGTCGGTTCGCAGAGCGTGCGCGCTGATGACAGTGGCAAGATCGACATTGCGGTACGAGTCGCGCCTGGTGAAGCGCGATGCGCCGGTGGTGGCGGTGATGCGCGAGCTCGCCGCTCAGTACCCACGATATGGGTATCGGCGCATCCAGGTGTTCCTGAGCCGGCGAGGACATGTGATGAGCGCGGATCGAACGCATCGGCTGTGGCGACTGCACGGTCTGCAAGTGCCGAGAAAGAGGCCACGGCGACGCGTGGCCGCACATCGCCCGAGGCCTCTGGCGCCCACGGGAGCGAACCAGGTCTGGGCATACGACTTCCTATTCGACGCGTGTGCCAATGGCCAGCAGCTGAAGTGTCTGACGGTAATCGATGAGTACACCCGGGAGTGTTTGGCGATCAATGTGGCCGGCAGCATCCGATCGGCTCGCGTGATCGAAGTGCTGTCGAAGCTGGTGAGCGTTCACGGAGCACCGAAGTACCTCCGCTCAGACAACGGCCCGGAGTTCATCTCTCGAGCGATCCTGCGCTGGGTGACGGAGGCACAGATCGACACCGCTTACATCGATCCAGGCAAGCCCTGGCAGAACGGATCGAACGAGAGTTTCAACGGCAAGTTTCGCGACGAGTGTCTCGGCATGCAGTGGTTCAAGAACCGGATCGATGCGAAGATCCTGATCGAAGAGTTCCGGCGGCAGTTTAACGAGGTTCGACCGCACTCGAGTCTCGGACAGCTGACGCCGGTAGAGTTCAAGCAACAGCTATCAACAACCGACCCCAACACAGCCGTCTCCAAAGGTGTTTAGGTCCGAAGAAAGCCGGCAGGTCAATGCCTCTTGGGGAGACATCTCTCCGCTTAAGGACATCGCAAGTCGCACAGTCCAATCGTGGAGCGTCGACACACCCCGTCAGTTCTCACTCACGCTGTCAGGCGGCGCTAGACTTCTGTTTCAGTGCGGAGATGTGCCAGGTGAGGAGTTCATCGTTCACCCTGAGATTCTGGTGGTCTAACAATCGTTGGAGGGGTCCGTGATGGTCGGTAGTGTCGCCGCGGGTGCTGGAAGACAGTGTGCACTTGCGGCTCCAATCGGGCGCCCGCGCGCGGCCCCTCAACTTCACCGTTAGACGGCGTGGCGCTCCATGTTTGACTCATCCGTCATAACGCGCTCCGGTCAGGCGCCGAAAGCGCTTTGCGCGTTCGTGGGTTTTATGCTGGGGGGCAGCCTCGCATTTCTGGCAACTTCCTGCATCCCTCAACCTCCCCGTACGGGGTTCTTTTCCAGATTGGAGGCACAGCGGTAGGGCTCGCCTTCTTCGTTTATGGCTGCACATCCGTACGATGCCCCTCCTGCGGGGCCAGATGGGTTTGGGACGCTATGAGGAGAAAGTCTGTCAATGCTTGGCTGCCGTCGCTGCTAGGTTCACGCGTTTGTCCGGTTTGTGGTTATCCCGACGCCTCGGTTACTTCCACGCCGTCTAACAATCGTTGGAGGGGGCCGTGATGTGTGGTCTGTTTGGCTCCAATTGGGCGCCTGTGTGCGGCCTCCCAACTTCACAGTTAGGCAGCACTGGTCGTCATGTGCCAAGTTCGACGCCTCACTTCGAATTGATCGACGGCGTTCTGCTGAGGTATGCCTCTGCCTGGCAGACTGTGGCGAGGCACACTGCCACCGGGACGCGCATCGTTCAGATGCTACCGTTAGGAGATCGTGTCGTGGTTCGTGAGCACTACCGTCAGTTTCCCAAAGAGCGCTCCAACCTCAATTGCCTCGATGCGGAGCTGTGCCGCGTTTGGACTGCTGAGCTGCCGTGGGCGTGCCAATAGTTGTTGTGGGGATGTGGTACCTATGGTTCGCGGGGGCTAAATGGCAGGAAGTATGAAGAAAGCCCAGCTGATACAGAAGGCCGTGGCAAGCAACAAAGAGGCATGGAACGCCTCGGCTCCACATCATGAAGCGCTCGAGAGCTGGCGGACACTTCGTGCGTCGGTGTCTCGGTCCGATTTCTCCTGTTTCGATACCATACTCACCGAGGTACTGGCCAACATTGGCGTCGCCGAGAAGGACGTCATCCAACTCGGTTGCAACAATGGGCGAGAGTGTCTGTCGTTGTTAGGACTCGGTGCGCATCGAGTCGTGGGGGTGGATCAATCCGCGGCGTTTCTCGGTCAAGCCCAAGAACTCGCATCGATTTCGCCCCATCGGCCAGAATTCATAGAAGCTGACGTCCATTCATTGCCGCGTGAGCTTAGCGGCCGGTTCGATGTCGCACTGATCACGATCGGCGTGCTGAACTGGATACCAGATCTGGGTGTCTTTTTCTCTTGCGTTGCCAACACGCTACGCCGGCCCGGAACCCTCGTGATCTACGAGACGCACCCCTTCCTGGAAATGTTTGACCCGGAATCCGCGAATCCTTTTCTTCCGGCCGAGTCCTATTTCCGTACAGCGCCATTTGTCGAGGACCGGATCATTGTTTACGAAGGTAAGAGTACGGGAAAAGGCGCTCCCTACTATTGGTTCGTCCATCGTTTGAGCGATATTCTCACGGCTGTGATTGCATCCGGTCTCCGCATAGCCCATTTCAAAGAATACGCGCACTCCAATCGCGAAGAGGCCTACGGGATCTACGAGCACCAGGGCGCGCAACTGCCCATGTGCTACACACTCGTTGCGACGAGGGGATAGTGTCCCTTGCTCCAATTCGCGACCGGCTGCTCTACCGGGTGGATACTTCGCCAGCGTCAATGACCAGCAGTCAAGCGTGTGTGCCGTCTAACAATCGTTGGGGGGTATAGATATATCCCGCAGAAAATATATGAGCAACTGCGGGCAGTCCCTGAAATAAACCATGAAACTGCGTTAGCAGGCTGCCCAGAGGCACCGTGACACAGCCACCTTGACGCCGGGCCATGCCGCGCGCGAGTCTGGTCCAGAAGTCACGCCGGATTAGACAGGAAGCCTCATGGCAGTTTCGTGGAATCAGGCGGAAATCGCCGCCTCCGGTCGAATTATTCTTCTCGCCCTAACCGTGGTGCTTGCCGGCGCGCAGATTGTCAAGCCCGGGGATCGGAATTACCCGCAGGTCAACCCCAATCCCCAACGAGTCGTCGAACTCCGCGCAACCGTCCCCACCACACTCGACATTCGTTTCAGCGTGTCGTACTCGGCGACCAAAGGCGAGTGCACCTATCTCGCAGGCAGTTCTGGTTGACCACTTTCCTCAAGGTGCTCTTGTACCGCTTGCCGTACATCGCGACGGCCAAACGGCAACCGCAAAATTAGCTCTGGACGGTGTTCTACCGGGCCGCTGCGGATGGACTTTCAACGCACTCGCGTACCGAATAGTTCATGGACCGATGTCAGAGGACGACGACTCCGTTGCCGATAAAGCGCTAGCAGGTACGTCGGATCTCCGGTATCAGGGGCCTGTTGATATATGGTGTTCGAACTCCGTCGACTTCCGTTTCCCCAAGTCATCACCGAAACCGTGGTGTTCAACTTGGTACATCCTGTCGGGCTGGAAGAATCTCCGAAAGATGTTCAATGACAGCGGCGACAGCCCCGAAGTCCGCCAAGGGTCCAACCATTCCGATAACGGCATAACCGGAATCTCTCCTACCACCCAAACATTGATAGCGCACTTCCATGACATCGACGTAGAGGCTGCTTCGGTGCCCCAACAATAGAAGGCCAGCCCCGTTCTCGGTGACTCGGCGTTAGAGCAACTACGCGGGGCGCGCTCGGGGGAATAAGTCCGGCTCAGCGGTAGCTGAGGTTATGACCTGCTGGGAGAACCCATTGGACAACCGAAACCGCCTGTCCCTCGATTCTCGCGAGCTTCTCTTTGCTCTCGATGAACTAGTCCGCACCAAGCCAGCCGACTATGCACTCCTTGAGATACGACCAGAGAACCACGATTGGGTCGGTCGGGCTCGCGCCTTGATCGGGGCATGGGATAAATCGCGGGAGCGGGAGTTCGCGCAGCACACTGATGCGTTGTTTATCCAATCGACTAACGCCCACGCTGCGCAGATGGCAGCCATGAGCGCGCTCGCAAAAGTAATGAACACCATTCAGGAAGCTCGTAACGAACTGCGACTCATCACCGGCGGCCGGATATCGGGCGCGTTTGACGCGGGTCAGCCGTTCGACTTTTACGATGAGCTACGAAAGGCAATCGAGACTGCCCAACGGGACGTGCTGTTCGTAGATCGATGGATGGGCGCGGACTTCGTTCCGAGCTACCTGCCGCACGTGCAACGGGCAGTCTCGGTTAGGCTACTCACGCGAGACCTTCTCGACAAATTGACTGCTTCCGTTGCGGCGTTCGTACTGCAGTCCCCCATGCAAATTGCGATTCGGAGCGCCCAAAATTTCCACGGTCGCTTCCTATGTATCGACGGTACCCGCGCATTTCTTGTGGATGCTTCGTTTAAGGATGCCGCAAAGTCGGCGCCCGCGGCCCTAATCGAGTTAACAGACACCGCTGCCGACTCAATCAAACAGTACGAGGCAATTTGGGCGGCAGGAAACGTAGTCAGAACCTGAATTCCGCCTTACCCGACGTGGATACCTTCAAGAGCGCCGCCGGTCCGGGCAGTTCTCCCGCGCAGGCGATGGCGGCCGGACAAGCATGGCTAGAGCAGCAGGAGCGTGAGGCGCTGTTCACCATTGGAGATTGCGAGGAGGGATCTGCGGAACGCCGCGTTGTTCCATCTGCCGAACCGGCAGCCCGCGCCAGCACTTACCTAGCACTTACAGCAGCCTTCTGCGACATACGAATCGAAATTAAGCTATTGATTTTATTGGTCGGGGTGACAGGATTTGAACCTGCGACTCCTACGTCCCGAACGTAGTGCTCTACCAGGCTGAGCTACACCCCGAAATCGAGCGGCAAGACGCGGCAAGGGCCAGGCGACGGGCGGCGGAGTGTACTGAACCGGCCGCCCGCCTTCAACGGCGCATCAGCCGCGGACTCAAGGCTTGTGCACCACCACCCGTCCCAGGTGCATGACGAAGATCGGGTGCTCGGTCGCGTGGATGTCGCTGAGCACGTTGCCGGGGACGGCGACGATATCGGCCAGCTTACCGGCTTCCAGCGTTCCGACACTGGCCTCGACACCGAGCAGCCTGGCCGCGTCGCGGGTGCCGGCGAGCAGCGCGGCGGCCGGGCTCATGCCGAGCTCGGTCATGAGCCCGAATTCCATGGCGTTCATGCCGTGGGGGTAGACGCCCGCATCGGTGCCAAAGGCGATCGGCACGCCGATGCGCAGCGCCGTCTTGAACATGTTGCCGTGGGCCGCGGCGGCCGCGCGCGCCTTGGCGGCGATCTGCGGTGGGAAGGTATCGGCCATCTTATTCACCCAGTACACCGCCATGCGCGTTGGCACGAGGTATACCCCCTTGGCCTTCATGATCTTCAGCGTGTCTTCGGTCAGGAAGCTGCCGTGCTCGATCGAATCGACGCCTGCCTCGATGGCGATACGGGCAGCGGCGTCGCCGTGACAGTGCGCAGCTACCTTGCGTTTCCACTTGTGCGCTTCGGAGACGATCGCGGTCATCTCCTCGAGCGTCAGCTGCGGCACGTCGACCGGGTCGGCCTCCGAGAGCACCCCGCCGCTCGCGGCGATCTTGATGACGTCCGCACCCCACTTCATCTGGTAGCGCACCGCCTCGCGGCACTGCTCCGGTCCGCTGCAGATCCCCTCGATCGGCCCCCAGGGTGTGACGCGATCCGGCGGGAACGAGTAGTTGTCGAAATGGCCGCCGGGCGAGCCGATACCGTGCACGGCGGTCAGGATGTGCGGACCTGCGACCACGCCGGCATTGATGCCGTTGCGCAGGCCGACGTCGACGAAGTCATGCGCACCGACGTTGCGCACCGTGGTGAAGCCCGCCTCCAGCGTGCGCTGCGCATACAGCACGGCGTACATCGCCTGCTCGGCCGGGAAGCGCATCAGGTTGTTGTAGACACCGCGATAGTAGTTCTCGTCGAACTGCATGGTGAGGTGCGTGTGCGCGTCGATGAAACCCGGCAGCAGCGTCGCGTCGCCCAGGTCGAGTACGCGTGCGCCCGCGGGTACCGCTGCGTTGCCCACCGAGACGATGTGGTCGCCCTGGATCACGAGGGTCGCGCCGTCCTGCAGCTTCGTACCGGTGGCATCGAACAGGTGCGCAGCCTTCAGCACCAGCGGTTCCCCGGACACTGCGGGCGCGTTGGTTCCGGGCGCGGGTGGCTCACCGAGCTCATCGGCGCTGAGCGGCGGCGCGCTCGCGGCGAGCAGTCCAGCGGCGAGGCACAGGGTGGCAATCACTGTAGGCCTGGAGGTTGTCATCGCTTGTGTCTCCCCGTCGTTCTTTGTGCCGCCGCACGCGCGTCGTGCGGCAGGTCAGGTGGTATGGTCGACCGCGAAACGCGCCAGTGCGGCCAGACCCTCCTTATAAGAGGAGTCGGGCAGCGCGCTCAAGCAGGCGAGCCCCTGCTGCGCCTCCTCCCGCGCCAGCCGCGCGGCGTATTCGAGTCCGCCGGTGGCTTCGATCGCGGCCACCACCGGCTCGAGCAGCGCAACGCCGCCGCGCGTGATGGCGTTGCGAATCGCGGCGCGCTGGGGCTCGCTGCTGTTCTTCAGCGCGTGGATCAGCGGCAGCGTGGGCTTGCCTTCCGCCAGGTCGTCGCCCAGGTTCTTGCCGCGCTCGCTGGGGTTGGAGCGGTAGTCGAGCACGTCGTCGACCAGCTGGTAGGCGGTGCCGAGGTGACGGCCGTAGGCCGCGAGCGCCTGGCGCACCGGCGGTGGACTGCCCGCGAGCACCGCACCGACCTCGGCGCCGGCCTCGAACAGCTTGGCGGTCTTGCGGTAGATGACGTCGAGGCAGCGTTGCTCGGTGGTGTCAGGATCACGCGCATACATCAGCTGCAGCACCTCGCCCTCGGCGATCACGTTGGTCGCCTGCGCCATGATCTCCATCACCGGCTGGCTGGCGAGCGCCGCCATCATCTGGAATGCACGCGAGTAGACGAAATCCCCGACCAGCACGCTCGCCTGGTTACCGAACACCTGGTTGGCCGTGTGCCGTCCGCGGCGCAGCGCCGAGCCGTCGACCACGTCATCGTGCAACAGCGTCGCGGTGTGGATGAACTCGATGAACGCCGCCGCCTCGATATGCGCCGCGCCCTGCACGGCGCATGCGCGTGCCGCCAGCAGTACCAGCAGCGGCCGCAGCCGCTTGCCGCCGCCCGCTACGATGTGCTCGGCGATCTGGTCGACCAGTGGCACCGAGCTCTTCAGCCGCGCACGGATGACGCGGTCCACCGAGCTCAGATCGGTTTGCACCAGGGCGCGAATATCTTCCAGCGTCATCGGGTCGGGCACGCCGCTTTGGGGGTTGGGACGGGTTTTGCGTCGGTCGCGGCCCGCATCCTAGCCGAGCGGCCGGTCCAGGAGAATGCGCGCATCCGGGCGCCGGCGGGGGCTCAATTGTGATCTAAGTTACCGTGGCTGCTCGAAAAAACCTGGTTTGACCTGAAGCTGCCTGCGCCAGTAGAATGCGCGGCCTTTCCCGGCAGGCCCATTCTCCTTTTAATGCCATGTACGCGGTCATCGCCACCGGCGGTAAACAGTATCGTGTGACCAAGGACGGCGTGCTGCGCGTCGAGAAGCTCGACGCCGAGCCGGGTGCGACCGTCGAATTCGGCGAGGTGCTGCTGGTCGGCGAAGGTGCCGACGTCAAGGTCGGCAAGCCGATGCTCAAGGGCGGCAAGGTGCTCGCGACCGTCGTGCGCCACGGGCGCAGCGCCAAGGTATCGATCGTGAAGTTCAAGCGCCGCGCGCATTATCTGCGGCAGAAGAATCACCGCCAGATGTTCACCGAGGTCAAGGTGACGGACATCTCTGCCGGCTAACGCGGCATTCCCGGCAAAGGCTGGTCAAACATGGCACACAAAAAGGCAGGCGGCAGTACCAAGAACGGTCGCGACTCCCATTCCAAGCGGCTGGGAGTGAAGCGCTTCGGCGGCGAGCACGTGCTCGCCGGCAACATCATCGTGCGTCAGCGCGGCACGCTGGTGCGCGCGGGCGCTAACGTCGGGGTCGGCACCGATCACACGCTGTTCGCCCGCGTGACCGGGACGGTGCGCTTCGGCAAGAAGGGCAGCGAGCAGCGGCTGTACGTGAGCGTACTGCCGGAGAAGGCTTGATCCGCACCTCCACCTCTGTCGCACCGCTCAACCCCGGCCGCGCGCCGGGGTTTTTATTTGCGCTACAGTCGGCGGCATGAAATTCGTCGACGAGGCGACCGTGCGGGTGCAGGCCGGCAATGGTGGGCGCGGCAGCACCAGCTTCCGGCGTGAGAAGTTCGTGCCGTTCGGCGGTCCGGACGGCGGCGACGGCGGCCACGGCGGCAGCGTCTACCTCAAGGCCGCCTCCGGCATCAATACGCTGGCCGACTTTCGCATCGCGCGCACCTACCGGGCCGCGCATGGCGAGCCGGGCGGCGCCAACGACTGCACCGGCAGGAGCGGCGCCGACCTGCATGTGCTGGTGCCGATCGGCACGCTGGTGCGCGATGCGGCCACGCACGAGGAGCTCGGCGACCTGACGCGCCACGGGGAGGAGCTGCTGGTGGCCCGCGGCGGCAAGGCCGGATGGGGCAACCAGCGCTTCAAGTCGAGCACCAACCGCTCGCCGCGCCAGTTCGGCCCGGGACTTCCCGGGGAGAAGCGCACGCTCGAGCTCGAACTGAAGGTGATCGCCGACGTCGGCCTGCTGGGACTGCCCAATGCCGGCAAGTCGACCCTGATCCGCGCGGTGTCCGCCGCACGGCCGAAGGTGGCCGACTATCCCTTCACGACGCTGTACCCGAATCTGGGCGTGGTCGCGGTGGGCGAGCACCGCAGCTTCGTGATGGCGGATATACCCGGACTCATCGAGGGGGCGGCGGAAGGCGCGGGCTTAGGTGTTCGCTTCCTGAAGCACCTGCAGCGCACGCGGCTGCTGCTGCACCTGGTGGACATTGCACCGCTTGATCCGCAGGCAGACCCGGTGCGCGATGCCCGGGTGATCGTCAGGGAGCTGAAGAAATTCAGCCGCCAGCTGGCGGGCCGACCGCGCTGGCTGGTGCTCAACAAGCGTGACCTGTTGCCGAAGGCGCAGGCCGAGCAACGCGCCCGCAGCATCGTGCGGCGCCTGCGCTATCGCGGCCCGTACTTCCTGATCTCGGGAGCGACGGGCGAGGGAACCAGGCCTCTATGCGAGGCGGTTATGGGGCTTTTGGAGCAGCACGATCGTGCGGCACGCGCGCGCGCATCATCTCGAGCAGATGCTGGCGCCTCGCGGCCGGACGTAACTTGAGGGGGGTCGGGACGACCGGGATGGGAATGCGCACCTTGTCGTTCACACTCATTGCAAGCCTCACTGCATGGCGCGGATACGGGCCGCGAGGCGGCTCTTGTGCCGCGCAGCCTTGTTACGGTGGATGATCTGCTTGCTGACCAGCGAATCGATGACCGGGACTGCCTGGACGTAGCTGGTCCTGGCCGTCTCCTTGTTGCCCCCGCTGATGGCCGCCGTCACGTTGCGCACGGCAGTGCGCATGCGCGAGCGCAGCGCCACGTTACGTCCGCGGTGCTTCTCGGCCTGGCGGGCGGCTTTTTCGGCGGACTTGGTATTGGCCACGAATGTTCCCTGTGTTTACCTGTCCCCAGGTCGCGGGGGCCGAATTGTCCGCATGAGGGCGGAGCTTGTCAACGCGTGGTGCGGCGCGGCACTTCCCTCGGCATCGAGCACTTGTTTTATGTATAAGTTTCAATGCATTACGTCACATGCAGCTGATTCGTGGGCTTAGCGGGGCGGCGCGCGCCGCCGCCGGCTGTGCCGTCACCATCGGCACCTACGATGGGTTGCATCTCGGGCACCAGGCGCTGCTCGCGCGGGTGAAGGCGCATGCGCGCGAGCGCTTCGTTGCGGCCGTCCTGCTGACGTTCGAGCCCACCCCGCGCGAGTACCTGGCCGCGGCGGATCCGCCGGCGCGCCTGACCAGCCTGCGCGAGCGCTGGCGGATTCTCGACCCCGTCGGTCTCGATTACCTGTGGGTGCTGCGCTTCGGCGAGGCTTTGCGTAACCTCACGGCCGAGGACTTTGCGCAACTGCTGGTGCGCGAGCTCGCGCCCGCCGTCGTGGTGGTCGGCCACGACTTTCGCTTCGGCAAAAACGGTGCGGCCACGGCCGCGGTGCTGGCTGCCGCGGGCGAGCGGCTGGGGTTTGCAGTGGACGTGCTGCCGGCCGTGACGCTCGACGGGGAGCGCATCAGCAGCAGCGGCGTGCGCGCGGCGCTCGCCGGCGGGGACTTCACGCGCGCGGGCCGCGCGCTCGGCCGGCCGTGGTCGATGCGCGGACGTGTGCGCCTAGGTGAGCGTCTCGGGCGGACCCTCGGGTTCCCCACGGCCAATCTGCCGCTGGAGCGGCGCCGTGCACCGGTCGGCGGGATCTTCGCGGTGCGCGTGCACGGCATCGGCGGCGGCGCGCGTGGCGGGGTAGCGAGCCTCGGCACGCGGCCCACGGTGGCGGGCAGCGTGCCGCTCCTGGAAGCGCATGTCTTTGACTTCAGCGGCGAGTTGTACGGCTGCGAGATCGAGGTGGAGTTCGTGGCGAAACTGCGCGAGGAGCAGCGCTTTGCGACGCTCGCGGCGCTCAGCGCCCAGATGCGCTGCGACGCCGCCGCGGCGCGGCTGATCCTGCTCGAGGCTGAAACGAAGTTGCGATGACCGACTACAAGCTCACCATCAACCTGCCGCAGACGGATTTCCCGATGAAGGCGGACCTGGCGCAGCGCGAGCCCGCCATGGTGCGCGCCTGGGAGGAGCGCGGCACCTACGCGCGGCTGCGCGAGATCGCGCGCGGACGCCCGCGCTTCGTGCTGCACGACGGGCCGCCCTATGCCAACGGTGCGATCCATATCGGCCACGCCGTCAACAAGATTCTCAAGGACATCGTCGTCAAGTCACGCTCGCTCGACGGTTGCGACTCCCCGTACATCCCCGGTTGGGATTGCCACGGGCTGCCGATCGAGCTGCAGGTGGAGAAGAAGCACGGCCGCCCCGGCCGCAAGCTCGACGCGCAGGCGTTTCGCGCCGCCTGCCGCGCCTATGCGAGCGAGCAGATCGATCTGCAGCGCGCCGATTTCAAGCGCCTCGGGATTCTCGGCGACTGGGATCATCCCTACCTCACCATGGCGCCGCGCTACGAGGCGCAGCAGCTGCGCGCCTTCGGCCGCATCGTCGAGAACGGGCACGTCTACAAGGGCGTGAAGCCGGTGTACTGGTGCCTGGATTGCCGCTCGGCGCTCGCCGAGGCGGAGGTCGAATACGAGGAGAAGGTGTCGCCCGCGATCGATGTCGGCTTTCGCGTCATCGACGACGCGGATCTGGCGCGGCGCGTGGGCCTTTCGGTCGCGCAGCTCGGCGTCGCGCCGGTCGAGCTCGTCATCTGGACGACCACGCCGTGGACGCTGCCGGCGAACCAGGCGGTGGCACTGCACCCGGACATTCGCTACACGCTGGTCGAGGCGGCGACCGCGGGCGGCGCTCCCCGGCGGCTGATCCTGGCCGCCGAGCTGCTCGAGTCGTGCCTCAGGCGCTACGGGATGACGGCGCAGCGTGAGCTGGCGCAGTTTGCCGGCGTGGCGCTCGAAGGACTGGCGCTCGCGCACCCGCTGCAGGAGCGGCAGGTGCCGGTCGTGCTCGGCGAGCACGTCACGCTCGATGCCGGCACCGGCGCAGTCCACACCGCGCCGGCCCACGGCCAGGAGGACTTTGCGGTCGGGCAGCGCTACGGACTCACGGTGAGCAACCCGGTCGGCAACGACGGGCGCTTCCTGGCCGGTACGCCGCTGGTGGCCGGACTCACCGTCGAGGAAGCCAACCCGGTCATCATCGAGGCGCTGCAGGGCGGCGGGCGGCTGCTGCACCAGGAGACCCTGCGCCACAGCTACCCGCACTGCTGGCGTCACAAGACGCCGGTGATCTTCCGCGCGACCCCGCAATGGTTCATCAGCATGGAGCGCGGCGCGCTGCGCGAGCACGCGCTGCGCGATATCCGCGAGGTGCAGTGGACGCCCGCCTGGGGTGAGCAGCGCATCACCGGCATGATCGCGAGCCGCCCGGACTGGTGCATCTCGCGCCAGCGTACCTGGGGGGTGCCGATTCCGCTGTTCGTGCACAAGGAGAGCGGCGAGCTCCACCCGCGCACCGCGGAGCTGATCGCCGCCGCCGCCGCGCGCGTCGAGCAGGGCGGGATCGACGCCTGGTTCGCGCTCGAGCCGCGCGAGCTGCTCGGCGCGGATGCCGCGCACTACGACAAGGTGACCGACGTCATGGACGTGTGGGCCGACTCGGGACTGTCGTTCGAGTGCGTCGGCGCCGAGCGGCCGGAAGTGGCCGCACCGGTCGAGCTGTACCTGGAGGGCTCGGATCAGCATCGCGGCTGGTTTCACAGCTCGCTGCTCATGTCGGAAGCGCTCTACAGCCGCGCGCCCTACCGCGGCGTGCTCACCCACGGCTTCGCGGTGGATGAGAAGGGCCGCAAGATGTCCAAGTCGCTCGGTAACGTGATCGCGCCGCAGAAGGTGATGAGCACGCTCGGCGCGGACGTGCTGCGGCTATGGGTCTCGGCCACCGACTATGCCAACGAGATCGCGGTGTCGGATGAGATCCTCAGGCGCATGGCCGACTCCTACCGCCGCATGCGCAACACGCTGCGCTTCCTGCTCGGCAACCTGCACGGCTTCGACCCGGCCGCGCATGCGCTGCCCGTGGCGCAGCTGCTGGCGCTTGACCGCTGGGCACTGAACCGCACGCGCACGCTGCAGGCGGAAGTGCTCGAGGCTTACCGCAACTATGCCTTTCATCTCATCTACCAGAAGGTCCACAACTTCTGCAGCGTGGATCTCGGCAGCTTCTATCTTGACGTCATCAAGGACCGCATGTACACCACGCCCGCCGCCGGAAGCGCACGGCGCTCCGCGCAGAGCGTGATGTTTCATATCGCCGAGAGCATGGTGCGCTGGCTGGCGCCGATCCTGTCGTTCACCGCGGAGGAGGTGTGGGGTTACCTGCCCGGCGCGCGCGCCGACTCGGTGTTCCACGCGACCTGGCATGCGCTGCCCGAAACGCCGCCGGACGCCATCGACTGGCAGCTGTTGCTGGCGCTGCGGGGCGATGTGATGCGCGAGCTGGAGAAGCTGCGCGACGCCGGCCGCATCGGCGCACCGCTCGATGCGCGCGTCGACGTCTACTGCGCTCCCGCACAGCTGGCGCGCTGCGCCGCGCTCGGCGAGGAGCTGCGCTTCCTGCTGATCACCTCCGAGGCGCAGGTGCACGCGGCCGCCGACGCCCCGGCCGGCGCCGTGGCCGCGAGCGCTGCCGAGGGCGTGTGGCTGGTGGTACAGCCGAGCGAAGAGGCGAAGTGCGTGCGTTGCTGGCAGCGCCGTCCGGACGTCGGCGCCGATGCGCGTCATCCGCAGCTGTGCCTGCGCTGCCTCGGCAACCTCGAAGGCCCGGGCGAGCAGCGGCAGTACGTATGAGCGACACGCCGCAAACGCACGCGCAGCCTGCCGCGCCGCCGGCGGCCGCGCACGCGCCGCCCGCTCGCGTCCGCTTGAGCGCGAGCGGCTGGCGCTGGCTGCCGCTCACGGCGGCGGTCATCGTTGCCGACCAGCTGCTCAAGTCATGGATCGTCCACCACTTCACGCTGTTCGAGCGGCGGCGCGTGCTGCCGGTGCTGGACATCATTCTCACCTACAACAGCGGCGCCGCCTTCAGCTTCCTCTCGGACGCCTCGGGGTGGCAGCGCTGGCTGTTCGTGCTGCTGGCGCTCGGCGTGAGCGTGGTGCTCATCGGCTGGCTGCGTCGCCTGCCGGCGCGCACCCACGGACTGCTCGCCTGCGGGCTGGCGCTGATCGTCGGCGGTGCACTCGGCAACATGCTCGACCGCCTCGGCCCCGGGCGCGTGATAGATTTCGTCCACGTGCACTGGGGTGCGGCCTATTTCCCGGCGTTCAACCTGGCCGACTCCGCCATCACCATCGGCGCCGGGGTGCTGTTGCTGGACGCCTGGCGCGAAGCACGCGCGGCGCGGAGGTCACAGAGCTGATGCAGATACTGCTTGCCAATCCCCGCGGCTTCTGTGCCGGCGTCGATCGCGCCATCGACATCGTCGAGCGCGCGCTCGAGCTGTTCGGCGCACCCGTCCACGTGCGCCACGAGATCGTGCACAACAGCCACGTGGTGGAGCGGCTGCGTGCGCGCGGTGCCATTTTCGTCGAGGAGCTCGCCGAGGTTCCCACCGGCGGCACGGTGATCTTTTCCGCGCACGGCGTGTCGCACGCGCTCGAGGAGGAGGCGCAGGCGCGCGGCCTGACGGTGTTCGATGCCACCTGCCCGCTGGTGACCAAGGTGCACATGGAAGTGCAGCGCTACGCGCGCGAAGGGCGCGACGTCATCCTCATCGGCCACGCGGGGCATCCGGAGGTCGAAGGCACCATGGGACGCTTCAATGCTGCGAACGGCGGGCGCATCCACCTGGTGGAGAGCACCGAGGACGTGGCGCAGCTGCAGGTGCGCGATGTGCAACACCTGGCGTTCGTCACCCAGACGACACTCTCGGTCGATGACACCGCGGAGATCGTCGCGGCGCTGCGCGCACGCTTTCCGCAGCTGGCGACGCCGCGGCGCGAGGACATCTGCTATGCCACGCAGAACCGCCAGGATGCCGCCAAGAAGCTGCTGGAACAGTGCGACGTGCTGCTGGTGGTCGGCTCGCGCAGCAGCTCCAACTCCAACCGCCTGCGCGAGCTCGCCGACCGCGCCGGCGTGCCCGGTTACCTGATCGACGGCCCGGCGGATCTGCGCGCCGAGTGGTTCACCGGCAAACGCGCCGTCGGCCTCACTGCCGGCGCCTCGGCGCCCGAGCTGCTGGTGCGCCAGGTCATCGAGCAGCTGGCGCACTGGGGCGGCGAGGCGCCGCGCGAGATCGTCGGCCGCGAGGAGAGCGTGTTCTTCCCGCTGCCGCGCGAGCTGCGGCGCAAGTCAGAAGGACCCGTGTAGCTACCGGTTCTGGTACAGCGAGCGCTTCAGCTTCCAGCGCTTGTGCGACCACGGCCAGTCGGCCGGCGCCGCGCGGATCTGTGCCTCCACCTGCCGCGCGTAGCGCTCGGTGAGCGCGCCGGAGGGCAGCGTCTCGCCGCCGGCGGCGAGCAGGTGGAACTCGACCTCGTAGTAGCCGCGCGCGATGCGCCGCAGCGACAGAAAGAACACCGGGAAGCGCGTGACGCGCGCGATCTCCTCGGTTCCCATGTAGAAGGCGGTGTCGCGGTTGAGGAAGCTCGTCCAGTACTTGTGCTCGCTCATGGTGGGCTCCTGGTCGGCCACCATGGCGACGGCGCGCACCACGTCGCGGCGGCGGATGATGTCCGCCAGCAGGTCCGTGGCCGGCACCAGGCGGCTGCCGAAGCGGGTGCGCAGCTTCTTCATCGCGCGCTCCGCCCAGTTGTCGACCAGCGGCTTGTAGGCGGCATCGAGCGGGTAGCCGAGCTCGAGCGACAGGGCGAGCAGCAGCCATTCCCAGTTGCACTGGTGCGCCGCGACCAGCAGCACCGACTGGCCGCGGTCGAGCTGGGCGCGCGCGGCGTCGAGGTTCACCATGCGCACACGCCGGCGCAGCTCATCCGGCGCAATCGACACGGACTTGATGATCTCCACCAGCATCTGCGCGAAGCCGGCGTAGTAGCGGCGGATGACCGTGCGCAGCTGCGCCTCATCCAGCTGCGGAAAGGCCTTGCCGAGGTTCTCGCGCACCAGCTGTACGCGGTAGGGATAGACGTGGAACGTCAGCCAGCCGAGCACGCCGGCGACCGCGTACAGCGCGCTCAGCGGGATGCGCGTCAGCAGCCGCACCCACCAGCCGAAGGGTGCCGGGACATCCGCGGCGGGTGCGGTACCCGGTGCGGCGGACGCCGGGGTGGAGTCGTCAGTGTTCTGCGGCGGCGGGTCGCGGGGCATTCCCCGTCAGTTTACCGGATGCGGCTGCGGCGGCGTTCCTGCGGGGGGCGGCTGTGAGGTCAGCACCCGGCCGAACTTCGGCGCCAGCCAGCGCTCGACGTCGTCGATCAGCGTGAAGGCGGCCGGCACGATCACCAGCGTCAGCGCGGTCGAGGTGATCAGCCCGCCGATCACCGCGATCGCCATGGGCGCGCGGAACTCCTTGTCGCCGCCGAGCCCCAGGGCGACTGGCAGCATGCCCGCTACCATGGCGACGGTGGTCATGACGATGGGCCGGGCGCGCTTGTGGCCCGCCTCCAGGATGGCGGTGAGACGGTCCTTGCCGGCGCGCATCTCCTCGATCGCGAAGTCGACCAGCAGGATGGAGTTTTTCGCGACGATTCCCATCAGCATGAGGAAGCCGATCATTACCGAGAGGGAGAGCGAGTTGCCGGTAAGCGCGAGCGCCACCACTGCACCGCCGATCGACAGCGGCAGCGCCGAGAGGATGGTGATCGGCTGCAGCACGCGCGCGAACAACAGCACCAGCACAGCGAATACCATCAGCACGCCGGTGATCATCGCCAGGATGAAGTTGGTGAACAGCTCGTTCATGTACTTGGCGTCGCCCTGATCGACCTTGCGCACGCCGCGCGGCAGGTGCGCCACGGTGGGCAACGCCTCGATCTTGGTCTGCGCAGTGCCGGTCGTAGCGCCGTTGAGATCAGCCTCGATCATGAGGCGGCGGCTCTGGTTGTAGCGCCGCACCCGGGTCGGGCCCTCGCCGAAAGTGATATCGGCGACCGCCTTGAGCGGCACGCTGCCGCCACCCGTGGTCGGCACCGGCAGGTTCTCGAGCGTCGTCAGGTCGCGGCGGCTGTCCTCGATGAGACTCACGCGGATCGGCACCTGGCGGTCGGCGAGCGAAAACTTGGCGCTGTTCTGGTCGAGGTCGCCGAGCGTTGCGATGCGGATCGTCTCGCTGATGCTCTCGACCGTGACGCCGAGCTGCGATGCCAGGTCGAGGTGCGGGTGCACCAGCACCTCGGGGCTCGGCAGGTCGTTGTCGATGCGGGCGTTGCGCAGTATCGGCAGCGTGCGCATCTCGTCGACCACCTTGCGAGCGGTCGCGTAGGTGAGCTGCGGATCGTCGCCGGTGATGTAGAACACGACGTCGCTGCCGCCGTTGCCACGGAAGAAGTGGATCTGGGCATCGGGGATCGACGCGCGCAGGTCGCGGAGCATGCGGTCCTCGAACTCGCGCTGCGAGACGTGGCGCTGCTTGGCCGGGACCAGTGCGATGTCGAGCTCGGCGGAGCGGACGCCCTCATCGTTGTTGCCGATCGACTCGACCACGTCGGCGACTTCCGGCTGGCGGGCGATGATGCGGTAGGCGGCGGCGGAGGCCGCCGCGGTGTCGTCGATGCGTACGCCGGGCGGCAGCTCGATATGCAGCGCGGAGGAGCCGAGGTCGTCCTCCGGCACGAAGGACTTCGGGATCAGCCCGAGTCCCACGATGGATAGCACGAAGAACGCCGCGCCCGCGGCCACCGTCTTCCAGCGGTGCTGCGTACACCAGCTGAGCACGCGCAGGTACCAGCGCATCACCGGACCGTCGCTGGGGTGCGGGAGGCTGTCGGACTTGAGCGTATAGGCGGCGATCACCGGGGTGATGAGGCGCGCCACCAGCAGCGAGAAGAACACCGCGGCGGCGACCGTCAGGCCGAACTGGATGAAGTACTGCCCGGTGATCCCACCCATGAAGCTCACCGGCAGGAACACCGCGATGATCGTGGACGAGGTCGCGACCACCGCGAGCCCGATCTGGTCGGCCGCATCGAGCGCCGCCTGGAAGCCGGACTTCCCCATGCGCATGTGGCGCACGATGTTCTCGATCTCGACGATCGCATCGTCCACCAGCACGCCCGCGACCAGCGACAACGCCAGCAGGCTGATCGAATTGAGCGTAAAGCCCATCCATTGCATGAACGCGAACGTCGGGATGGCCGACAACGGTATGGCGAGCGCCGAGATCAGGGTGGCGCGCATGTCGCGCAGGAACAGCCATACGACCAGCACCGCGAGCAGCGACCCCTCGATGAAGGCGCTCAAGGCCGAGTGGTAGGTCTCCTTGGTGTAGTCGACGGTGGTGAAGATCTGGGTCAGCTTGACCTCGGGATTTTCCTTGCGGATCTTGGCCAGCTCCTCCTGGACGCCGTTGTAGACGGCGACGTCGGAGGAGCCCTTGGTCTTGGCCACGCCGAAGGTGGTCGCCGGACGTCCGTTGAGGCGCGCGATGGCGCGGATCTCGCCGACGCCGTCACGCACCTCGGCGAGGTCCGAGAGCCTCGCGAAGCGCCCGCCCGGGAGCATGATCTGGGTGTCGCCGAGCGCGCCCGCCGTGTGCGCGCCGCCGAGCACGCGGATCGACTGCTCGCCGCCGCCGAGCTGTGCGCGCCCGCCGGGGGAGTCCAGATTGAGCGTGCGCAGCTGCTCGTTGACCTGGACGGCGGTGATGCCGAGTGCCTGCATGCGCGCCGGGTCGAGCTCGATGCGAATCTCGCGGTTGACGCCGCCGCCGCGGTTCACCTGCGCCACGCCCTGAACGCCGAGCAGCCGCTTGGTGATCGTGTTGTCGACGAACCAGGAGAGCTCCTCCTCGGTGTCGACGCTCGAGCTGACGGCGTAATAGACGATCGACGGGCCGTCGACGTCGACGCGCTGCACCACCGGCTCCTGGATGCTCTGCGGCAGCTGCACGCGCACTTTGGAAACCGCGTCGCGCACGTCGGCAACCGCACGGTCGATCGGCGTGCCGATGTTGAACTGGATCGAGATGTTGGCCTGGCCTTCGGGTGCCCAGGAGGTAATGTTGTCGATGTTGCCGATGCCGGCGACGGCGCCTTCGACCTTCTGGATGACCTGCGTCTCGAGCTCCTGCGGCGAAGCGCCCGGTTGCGCGATGGTGACGTTCACCAGCGGGAAGGAGATGTCGGGATCGAGCGTGATCGGTAGCCGTATGAATGCCGCAATGCCCATGAAGAAGAGCACCACGAACAGCATCACCGGCGGCAGTGGGTGCCGGATGGCCCACGCGGAGATGTTTTTCATGGCAGCGGGGCCGGCACGGCTTCCGTGACGGTCTTAACCGACTCGCCGTCGCGCAGGAAGCCGCCGGCGGTCTTGACCACACGCTCGTTGCCCGTGACGCCGGCGGCGAGTACCACGCCGTCCGCGTCCTGCTGCGCGACGCGCACCGCCCGGCGCGCCACCTGCCCGTGCGCATCGACCACCAATACGTAGCTGCCCTCGGCGTCGGAGAACACGGCGGTCTGCGGCAGTACCGGCCGCCGCGCCCGGGCGATGGTTACGTCAGCGCGCGCGAACGCGCCCGGTCGCAGCGCCGGATCCGGCGTGAGGGCGATACGGATGTCGCCGAGGCGCGTCAGCGGATCGATAATCGCACCGAGCAGGCGGACCTTGCCGTCAAAGGGGCGCGCCAGCCCCGTCAGATACACCGTCGCCGGCTGACCGACCTTCACCTGCGCCAGATCCTGTTCGGCGATCTGGCCGCGCATCTCCACCTCACCACCGCTCGCCACGCGGAACAGCGCTTCGCCGCCCGGGTTGGCGATCTGGCCGACCTCAACGCGGCGTGTCAGGACGGTACCGGCGAACGGCGCCACGATGCGGGTGCGCGCGAGCCGCGCCTGCGCCTCGGCGAGCTGCGCGGCCGCCACCTTGACGCTGGCGGCGTCGGTCACCGCGGTGGCGCGCCGCTTCTCGATGTCCTCCGCCGACAATGCCCCGGCCGCCTCTACGCCGAGCGCGCGCTTGTATTCGGCGGCGGAGAGCTCGGACTGCGCCCGCGCCTGCTCGAGCGAGGCCGCGAGGCGATTGACCTGGGCAATGAGGATCGAGTCGTCGAGCTTCGCGAGCAGCTGTCCCTTCTGGACATGATCGCCCGCCTCGACATACACGCCCACGATGCGCGCAGTGTCGCCCTCGTTGGCGATCGGCATGTCGTAACGGGCGGCAATGGCGCCGGTGAAGCTCACGTTGGCCGTGACCTCCCGGATGGGCGGCGTCATGACCGTGACCAGCGGAATCTCCGTCTGATGCGCGAGCGGCGTGACATGGGGCTTGCGGCCCAGGAGCATGAATGACGCCGAGGCGAGCAGCAGCGCCGCAAGCACCACGCCGACCGGGAGCACCCAGCGCCGCAGCGGTCCCGGCTGCTGCGGTGGGGATATGGGGGGGTTGTGGAGCACATCTGCGGTTGTCGTTACCCGCTCGACACCGGCGCGCTCGCGGCCGATCCAGGCAACTGGCTCGTGCTCGGACGTGCTGCTCAAGTGTTCTGGGTTCATGCCCACGGAGATTCCTTAAATGACCGACCGGTCCTTATGACAACGGGCCTATGGGCCGAGACCTGCACCGATACCCTTTAGAACCAGCGCCTTACGCCGGAGTTTAATCCGCCGCGCAATAATTTCCGCCCCGAACGCGCTGAAGGGACGCGCGCGGGCGACGGGCCGAACCGTCTCGCACCGCCGGTCCACAGGTCACGTCGCAGGGTGCGGAATGGTGCCGGGAATAGGATTCGAACCTACGACCCGCGCATTACGAATGCGCTGCTCTACCAACTGAGCTATCCCGGCCCGGTCGCGGCAAGCCGGGCATCTTACATTTTTTTGCGAAGCCGGATTACCAGGTCGATGCCGGCGACTTCGGTGCCCGGCGGAGGCGGGGGTAGGCGGCTGAACTCCACGGCGGGAACGGGGACATCGATGAGTGCGCCGCTCGAGGGGTCATGGAAGTGATAGTGCGGTTCGACGTTCGAATCGAACCAGGCGCGCGAGCCATCCACCGAGAGCTGCCGGATCAGGCCGCTCGCGGCGAACAGGTTCAGCGTGTTGTAGACCGTGGCCTTGGAAACCCGCGCGCCGGCGAGACGCAGCTGCGCGAGGATCTGCTCGGCCGACAGGTGCTGGGGCGCGGACAGCAGCAGCGTCGCGATGCGTACCCTCTGGGCCGTGGGGCGGATGCCACACTCGGACAGACGGCGCTCGCAGCCGCTGGGGGCGCCGCTAGCGCCTGGTGGGGCATTAAGCTCCATGATCGATGCATTATAGGGACAATAGGCTGCCTATTCACGGTTCGACAGGAGGGTTTGAGTGAACTGGGAGCTGTTTGCGGGCTTTTTCGCACTCACCGTGGTGCTGGTGCTCATTCCCGGGCCAATCGTGACCCTGGTGATCGCGACCGGCGCCACCTTCGGGGTGCGCGCCGGGCTGCTCACGGTCGCGGGCACCACGGTGGGCAATGCCGTGCTGGTCGCGCTGATCGCGGCGGGCCTTTCGTGGGTGGTGGCGCACGCGCTCTATCTCTTCGAGGTGCTGCGCTGGATCGGCGCCGTTTACCTGGTGTGGCTCGGGGTACGCGCCTGGCGCAACGCGGGGCAGGGGCGCCCGGTGGCCCCCGGGGCGCGGGTGTATTTCCGGCGCGGCTTCGCGGTGGCGCTGTCCAATCCGAAGACCATCGCCTTCTTCACGGCCTTTCTGCCGCAGTTCGTCGATCCGGCGCTGCCCGCCGGCCGTCAGCTGGCCGTGATGTGCACGGTCGCGGTGCTGCTCGCCGCGCTGAGCGACTCCTGTTGGGCGATCGCGGCCGGGCTCGGTCGCGGGTGGCTGGTGAGCCCACGGCGCTCGCGTATCCTGGCGCGCGCCTCGGGACTCACCCTGATCGGGGCGGGCATCTGGCTGTCGCTGGCGCGGCGGCCCGCCTGAGGGCGCGCGGCGCTGCCGCTTACGGCAGCTTGCTTTGCAGGTGGCGCGCGAGCTCGGCGATGGTGGGGAAATCGAATAACTCGGTGAGCTCGACCTTGCCCGGGTACTCGCGATCGATCTGCTCGTGGATCTCGATCAGCTTCAGCGAGCTCGCGCCCACCTCGAAGAGGTTGTCGTGGATGTCGATGCGCTTGCCCTCGAGCGCCGCATCGCAGATCACCTTGAGTTTGTCCTCGATCACGCTGTGGGTGGCACCTTGCGGTCCGCGCTGCGCGGCGCGCAGTGCCGCGAGCTCGGCGAGCTCCGCCTGGAACTCGCCGTCGGCGTAGCTCGCCTCGAGCAGGTGGCGCTGGATCTTGCCGCTGGTGGTCTTCGGGATGCGCTTGACCGGGACCACCTCGGCGACCTCGATCCCGGCCTGCTCATTGATGACCCGCGCCACCTGCATGGCGAGCGGCAGGAACTCCGCCGTGCCACCGCGGTGCAGGACGAACACCACCAGCTGCTCAACTTCCGCGCCGCTCGGGCGCACGCCGGCCGCCACCACCTTGCCCAGCTCCAGGCCCGGCACGCGCTGCGCGATCCTCTCGAGGTCGTGCGGATAGTAGTTCTGGCCGTTGACGAAAATGATCTCCTTGGCGCGTCCGCAGACGAACAGCTCGCCGTCGTGAATCAGCCCGAGGTCGCCGGTGCGCAGCCAGCCATCAGCGCTGAAGGCAGCGGCGTTGGCCGGCGGGTCCTCGAAGTAGCCGCGCGTCACGTTCTCGCCGCTGATGTGGATGTTGCCGATGCGGTCGGCAGGCAGCTCGCGGTCCTCATCGTCGGTGATGCGCAGCCGGCAGTAGGGGATCGGGCGCCCCTCGGAGACCAGCTGCACGCCGTCGCGGTCCGACTCGTCCACCGCTACCACCGGCGTGCCCACGCCCATGCGGTGGCGGTTGAGCCGCAGCGTGCGCAGCGGCGCATCCTCCTTCGGGAAGCTCACCGCCAGCGAGGCTTCCGCCAGCCCGTATACCGGGAACATCGCGTTGCGCCTGAGCTGCGCGGGCGCGAGCCGCGCCAGGAACTCCTCGCACAGCTCGACCGAGATCGGCTCGGCGCCGTTGAAGATGTAACGCACCGCGGACAGGTCGAGGCTCTCGACGGGGCGCTCGCCCAGCACCTTGAGGTAGTGCTTGTAGCCGAAATTCGGCGAGCACAGGATGCTGGCGCGCACCCGCGCGGCGAACGTGAGCCACAGCAGCGGCCGGCGGATGAAGAGCTCGGTGGGCATGAGGTGCGCGTGCACGCGGTTGATGAACATCACCAGGTGAAAGCCGATGAGTCCCATGTCGTGGGTCAGCGGCATCCATGAGAGGCTCACGTCGTCCTCGGTGAAGCCGGCCGCCTCGGTGGTGCCGTAGACATTGGCGAGGATGTTGCCGTGGGTGAGCACCACCCCCTTGGGCTCACTGGTGGAGCCGGAAGAGAACTGGATGAAGGCGGTGTCAGCGGGGCTGGCGCGCTGCACGCTGCCGGCGCGCGAGATGTCGTCGAGATCATCGACCAGGAATGCCTGCCGGCGCAGGGCCTCGTACATCTGGGTTTCCCCGGCCTGGGTGGCGAAGGCGCCGATGCGCTCGAGCGAGCGGCGCTCGGTGTAGATGAACGGCTTGTCGAGGCGGCGCGCAATGCGCAGCAGCTTGTGGCGGTGCTCGTCGCTGATGCCGAGCGCGACCGGCACCGGCACGATGCCGCCGAGGATCGCCGCCCAGAACACGTCGATGAACTGCTCGTTGTTGTTCAGGAGCAGGATCAGCTTGTCGCCGCGGCGCGCGCCGATGCGCTGCAGGTGCCAGAGGATGCCGAGCGCGCGCTGGTGAAGCTCGCCGCAGGAGACCGCACGCGTCTCGTTCTCGCCCTCCAGGTAGCTGACACTGCGCGCCGCGCTGCGGTTGTTCTCAAAGGCCTCGGTGAGCGTCCTGGCTTTGGCCATCAGCGGGCTTCCAGCCGCATGTGCAGGGGATGGCGGGTGCGCAGGTTGATCTGCGCCTCGAGCTCGAGCGGTTTGTCGGGCAGGTAGACCAGGCGGTAGCGCCGCGCGACCAGGTACAGGTGCATGAGCATCTCGTAGAGCGCCAAGGTCTCGCCGATGCAGTGACGCGGACCGGCGGCGAACGGCATGTAGGCGAAGCGCGACCGCTCGGCCTCGTGCTCGGGGGCGAAGCGCTCGGGCCGGAAGGCATCCGGATCCTGCCAGAACTGCGGATGACGGTGCAGCAGGTACAGCGGCAGCAGTACGTTGGTGCCGGGGGGAATGGGGTAGCCGCCGAGCACGTCGGCCTCGATCGTGCGGCGTGACAGCACCCACCCCGGCGGATACAGCCGCAGCGCCTCGTTGACCACCTGGCCGGTGTAGGCGAGCGTCTCCACCTGCGCGAGCCCCGGGGCGAGCGGGTAGTCGGCGGCGTCGATCTCCGTGTGCAGTCGCGCCTGGACTTGCGGGTGCTGCGACAACAGGTACCACGTCCAGTTGAGCGCGCTGGCGGTGGTTTCGTGGCCGGCGACGATGAGCGTCATGATCTCGTCCACCATCTGGCGCTCGCCCATCGGCTCACCGCTGTCCTTGTCGTGTACCTGCATGAGCATCGCCACGAAGTCCAGGTGCTCCTCCGCCTCGGTGCGGCGGCGCGCTATGAGCTGGGTCACGAGACGGCCGAGCGAGCGGAATTTGTAGGCGAACTGCAGGTCGCGCGACGGCTCGCGCGTGACCACCTCGAAGGGATTGGCGCCGAACTGCTGCGTCAGGCGGTCCAGATCGCGCCCGAAGATCGCGCGCAGCACCATCTCGAGAGTGAGCGCGCTCATCTCGTCGGTGAGGTTCACGGTCGCGCCGGCGCGCGCGAGCGCGTCCCAGCGGGTGATGAGCTGCTCGTTCGCCGCGGCGATCACGCTCGCGAACTGGTTGATGACGCGGCGGTGGAACAGCGGCTGCATCATGTAGCGCTGGCGCTTCCACAGCTCGCCTTCGCTGGTCATGATGCCCTTGCCGAGCAGGATGCGGACGCGATCGAGACCGACCCCCTTGGTGTAGTTCTTGTGGTTGGTGACCAGCACCCGCTTCACGTCGTCCGGGTGGTGGATGACATAGGTATAAGATCGCCTGGCGGGCACGAACACCCGGTAGGTGTCCCCGTGGCGGGCGAACAACGCGATCATGTGCTCCAGCGAATCGTCCGTGGAGCCGACGTCGAATTGCAGCTCGGCCTCGGGAGGTGCGCGGTTCGCGGGTGCGGCGGCAGTCATGCAAGCTGTTGAAAGGGAAACTTTAATCTTATATCACAGCGACCTGCGCGGTCAGTGGCCGGAAGCCGCGGGTCGCGCCTTCGTCGCGCGCCTGCCCTATGCCCGCCGTCTCGCGTTGCGTGCCGCGCGCGACGCTGATCGCGCGAGCCTCGCGGGGATCGCACTCGCGCTGCGTGCGCTCGGACGCGTACTGGGACGACGCGTGAGTGCCGGCGAGCTCAGGTTTCACGCCGGCGCCAAGCCGCGCCTTGCACAGCGTGCGGCGGCCGCCGCGGCTGATTTCAGCATCTCGCACTCGGGCGCCTATGTCGGGTGCGTGGCGGCGGCGCGCGGCTGTGTCGGTCTGGACATCGAGATCGGCACGCAGCCGCGCATCGCGCAGTGGGTGCTGCGCGAGGCGGCGCTCAAGGCGACCGGCGAAGGGCTGCGCGGCTGGCGCGCGACGGATGCGCCGCAGTCGCGCGCCGACGGCGCTGAGTGGCGCGGACGGCACTGGCATGTGCGGCGCCTGGAGCTGTTCCCCGGCGCCGCCGCCGCGGTGGTCGCCAGCGAGCCGGTGCAGGCGCTCGAGACGCAGGCCGTTGCGCTGGCGGAGCTGTTCGAGCCATGAGTGCGGACGACGACGGCGGACTGCGCAACACCCTGTACCGCACGATCACGCGCTCCAGCCGTCGCATGACGCCGGCGCGGCGCCTGCTGTACGCACTCGCCGTGCCGCTGGCGCTCGGTATCATCCGCGCCTGGTGGGCGAGCTGCCGCGTGGTGCGCGTGGTCGGCGGCGAGCATCTCGACGCCGCGCTGGCGCGCGCCCCGTCGCTGGTGCCGTGCTACTGGCATCAGCACCAGCTCTATTGCGGCAAGTACCTGGTCGAGCAGCGCGCCCGCGGGCTCACGGTCGGCTGGCTGATCAGTCCGTCCGTGGACGGGGAGCTCGGCGCCATGATGGTGCGCCGTTTTGGTGCAGTGGCGATCCGCGGCTCCTCGACGCATACCGGCGCACGCGCACTGCGCGACTACTACCAGGCGCTGGTGAAGGACAACATCTCCCCGGCCATCACCCCGGACGGTCCGCGCGGCCCGCGCTTCAGATTCAAGCCCGGCGCGCTGCTGCTCGCGCAGATGTCGGGGCGGCCGGTCATGCCGATGTCCTATGCGGCCTCGCGCGCCTGGCTCATCAAATGGGACAAGTTCGTCATCCCGGTGCCGTTCGCGCGCATCGCGCTCGCGATCGGGCCGCCGGTCTATGTGCCGCGCGTCGTCGATGCGGCCGCGCTCGAGGGCCTGCAGCGGCAGATGGAGCAGGAGCTCAAGCGCCTGTACGGGGTCGCACGCGCCGCGCTGTCGACCTAACTCGCGCCGCGGACCTTGGGCGCTCAGCGCCTGCCGGGCGTTGCCGGGGATTCTGTTAACTGGCTAATCGCTGCCCGAACAGTGCGTTAGCTTGTGTTCCTGCAGCGGTGTGCGAGAATCTCTCGCAACTACTTGGAATATGACAGCTGGGAAACCTCGAGTCCGTGCCGTTTACGTCACGCCCGGGGGTTGGACAGTTGGTTACGCTGGATTCCTAGGGTTAGCGGGAGGGCGCAGGCTCACATGACGACTCCGCCGCCGGATAAGCCGGCGGACTTTACCGCGTCCGATATTTTGTCCGCCGATGCCTGGACCGGGCGGGCCCCCAAGCCCGTGGTCGGCGTCGATGTCGTGTGTACCAAGATCGCGGTTGATTTCCAGAACATGCGCCGCGATACCGTCGAAGAATGCGTGCGGCGCAATCTCGAGCTGCTGCGCGGCGCCACCGGGTCCGATTGCGCCTTTCTCGCCACGCTCAATCCCGAGGACGGGACCATCGCGGAGGTGCAGCTGGCGCGCAGCGCGTTCGCCCAATGCCGGCCCGAGGGCCTCATCGGGCTGCCGCTCGATGGCTTCGCGTGGCTGAAGGGGCGTCTCGAGCACCTGCGGCTCTCGGAGTTGCGTGACACCAGCGCGCCGCGCAAGGAGCAGGCAGCAGAAGCTGCGCGCTTCGCGGAGCTGCACATCGGCTCCGCGCTCATCGTCGCACTGCACACCCAGGGCAAGCCGGGCGGTTTCCTCGGACTGGCGCACGCCATGCCGCGCGGCGCCTGGGACGTGAATCTGCAGCTGCTGATGAAGCTCATCGGCACCAGTCTCGCCACCGGGCTCGAGCGCATCCGCATCGAGGCGCGCCTCGCCAAGCTCGAGGAGCGCATCAACCTGTTTCAGGCCGCGGCCAACGACGGCATGTGGGATTTCGACGTCGAGAGCAACGAGGTGTACTTCTCGCCGCGCTGGAAGGCGATGCTCGGCTACGGCGACGACGACATGCGCGGCTCGCCCGACTGGCGCAGCCTCGTGCATCCGGACGACCTGTCGCGGGTGCAGGCCGCGATCCGCGATCACGTCGCCGGCAAGACGCCGATCTTCGAGAGCACGCATCGCATGCGCCACCGCAACGGCGAGTGGCGCTGGGTGATCAGCCGTGCCACCGCGCGCGTCGACAAGCACGGCCGGCTGCTGCGCCTGGTGGGCGTCGAGCTCGACATCACCGAGCGCAAGCTGTACGAGGAGGCGCTGTTTCGCGAGAAGGAGAGCGCGCAGATCACCCTGCAGTCGATCGGCGACGGCGTCATCACGACCGATGCCAACTCGACTATCGACTACATCAACCCGGTCGCCGAAGAGCTGACCGGCTGGCGCCTGGAAGACGCCATGGGCCGCCCGGTGGAGGAGATCTTCCGCGCATTCCACGAGGAGACCTGCGAACCGCTGGAGAACCCGCTGTCGGTGGCGATCCGGCGCATCCGTCCCATCAAATCGGTCCGGCCGATGCTGCTCATCCGTCGCGACGGCAACGAGCTGTACGTCGAGAGCACCGCCGCGCCGATCCGCGACGGCGCCGGCCACGTGGCCGGCGGCGTGCTGGTGTTCCACGACGTCAGCGAATCGCGCGAGCTCAACCGCCGGCTCTCCTACCACGCCAGCCACGACCTGCTGACCGGGCTGGTCAACCGCCGCGAATTCGAGAGCCGCCTGGAGCGCGCGTTGAAGAGCGCCAAGGCGCGCGAGGCCTCCTACGCGCTGTGCTATCTCGATATCGACCAGTTCAAGATCGTCAACGACAGCTGCGGTCACAGCGCCGGCGATGCGCTGCTCGGCCAGGTGGGCGCACTGCTGAAATCCAAGGTGCGCTGGCGCGATACGCTGTCGCGCCTCGGCGGCGACGAATTCGGCATACTGCTGGAGAGCTGCTCGCTCGATGAGGCCATGCGCACCGCCGAGACGCTGCGCGAGGGAGTGCGCAACTTCCGCTTCACCTGGGAAGATCGCGTGTTCCGCCTCGGCGCCAGCATCGGCGTGGTGCCTATCACCGCCGATAACGAGGACGTCGCTTCGATCCTCTCGGCCGCGGACAGCGCCTGCGCCGCCGCCAAGGAAGGCGGCCGCAACCGCGTCCACAGCTTCGCCGAGAACGACATCGAGCTGATGCGCCGGCGGCGCGAGATGCAGTGGGCCGCGCGCATCAACGCCGCGCTCGAGGAAGGGCGCTTCGAGCTGTACCGCATGGCGATCCAGCCGCTGCAGCGCGTCGAGGTCGGCGCGCACTACGAGCTGCTGCTGCGCATGAAGGACGAGAGCGGGCGCATCGTGGCGCCGAACGACTTCATCGCCGCGGCCGAGCGCTACGGCATCACCCCGGCGATCGACCGCTGGGTGATCGAGAATGCCTTCCGCTGGCTGGTTTCCGAGGCCGACGAGCGCCAGAACCTGTTCCAGTGCTCCATCAACCTGTCCGGGCAGAGCCTGGGCGACGACAAGTTCCTGCCGTTCGTCATCGACCAGTTCCATCGCAGCGGGCTGGATGCCTCCAAGATCTGCTTCGAGATCACCGAGACCGCGGCGGTGGCGAGCTTCTCGCAGGCCAACCGCTTCATCCAGGCGCTCAAGGAGCTCGGCTGCAAGTTCGCGCTCGATGACTTCGGCACCGGGCTGTCGTCCTTCGGCTACCTCAAGCACTTCCCGGTCGACTATCTGAAGATCGATGGCAGCTTCGTGCGCGAGATCCTGCGCGACCCGATCGATCGGGAGATGGTGCGCTCGATCAACGAGATCGGGCATCTCACCGGCAAGCAGACCATCGCCGAGTTCGCCGAGAACGCCGAGATCATCCAGATGCTCACCAGCCTCGGCGTCGACTACGCGCAGGGCTACGGCGTCGCCCAGCCGCAGCGCGTGCTGAAGTCCGCCGTCGCTTAAGTCGCTAGCGAGTTGTGACCGGGCCGGCCCGGTGCCAACATGCTGCCCGCCGACAATGGCAGCATGACCAAGCCGTGAAACTGCCAGCCATCCTGCGCGCACTGCGCGGCCGCTACGGGCCGCCGCCGGCTCCGCCGAGCCGCGATCCGTTCGAGCTGATTCTGTGGGAGCAGGTTGCGTACCTCGCCCCCGATGCCCGGCGACAGGAGGCGTACGACGCGCTGCGTGCGCGGATCGGACTTGGCTCCCGCGCCGTGGCCCGCGCGCCTGCCGCGCGCTTGACGGCGATCGCGCGCCTCGGCGGCAGCATTGCCCCGGCGATACGCGCGCAGCGCATGCGACGCTCGGCGCAGCTGGTGTTGCAGCGCTGGCACGGTGATCTGCGGGAGGCGCTCTTGCTGCCGTCCGCCGCGGCACGGCGCGCACTGGCGGCATTCCCGATGATCGGTAACCCTGGTGCCGACAAGATTCTCGCCTTCACCGGCACCGCGCGGCTGATCCCGCTCGACTCGAACGGCCTGCGGGTGCTGCAGCGCTTGGGGCTGGCACCCGCGTCCGACAACTACGGCCGTGACTACCGCGCTGCGCAGGAAGCGATCGCCACCGCCGTGCCGCGTACCACACGCGCCTGCATCGCCGCCTACTACCTGTTACGCGAACATGGACAGCAGACCTGTCGTCGCTCCGCGCCGCACTGCGGTGAGTGTCCGCTGCGCGCGGGCTGTCCTACCGGCAGCGGCAGCGGCAGCGGCAGGGGCAGGGGCAGAGCGGTCTAGTGTGCCGGCGCCGCCGCTGCGTAGAAGTAATAGTCCGCGCTGTACGGTACGCGCGCCTCCCGGTCCACCTTCGCCGCATCGCAGCGGGTGGCCGCCGGCGCTGCACCGCCATGAGTGTGCAGGCGCTGGATGCTCGTCACTGACTCGAGCAGGCCGCTGCCGGAGTGGCCGACGACGTTGACCAGCAGCCACGGCACCGCATGCGGATCGGGTGAGTCGGCGTGCGCTGCGGCCTTGCCGGTGACCTCGCTGCCATCCTTGTACCGCCAGCTCGGGCCCGCGGCGTGGTGGCCGACCACGGCGCCGTGGGCGTTGTGCAGCTGCGCGTCCGGGGCTTTCAGCGTCCACTGAAACTTGCTATCCGCCGCGGCCGCGCAGACGTAGATCTGGGCGCCCGTGGCGTGCACCGCCAGGACCAGCCTGGCGTCGGCGGGCACCCTGAGCGCCTCCGGCGCATCCGCGGGGGCGGCGATCTGGGCGGTGACGTGGGCGGTGACCGCGTGCGTGACGAGCAGCAGCGCCGCCATACACGGCAGCCTGCGCCAAAGTTCGTGCGAGCTCATGGTTGCACTTTATCCGAAGCTCAGGCGCATCGACAGATCGAGCGCCTGAACGTGTTTGGTGAGGCTGCCGACGGAGATGTAGTCGACGCCGGTGGCGGCGATCGCCCGCACGGTCTCCAGCGTGACGCTGCCGGAGGCCTCGAGCTTCGCCTGCGCGCCGTGGGCACGGTTGCGCGTGACGGCGGCCTGCAGATCGTGCACGTTGAACTCATCCAGCATGATGATGTCCGCTTGCGCGCTCAGCGCCTCTTCGAGCTCGGCGAGCGACTCGACCTCGACTTCGACGCAGATGGCGGGGGAGCTGTGTCTCGCGGCGGCGACCGCGGCGCTGATCGAGCCCGCGGCCGCGATGTGATTCTCCTTGATCAGCACGCCGTCGTAGAGCCCCATGCGGTGGTTTTCGCCGCCGCCGCAGCGCACCGCGTACTTCTGCGCGCTGCGCAGCCCGGGCAGCGTCTTGCGCGTGTCGAGAATGCGGCAACCGGTGCCGGCGACCGCGTCGACGAAGCGCCGCGTCACGGTCGCGGTCGCCGACAGCAGCTGCAGGAAATTGAGCGCGGTGCGCTCGCCGCTGAGCACGGCGCGCGCCGGACCGCTGACGGCGAAGATGATCTGCGCGGGCTCGAGCCGGGCGCCGTCCTCGGCGCGCCACTCGAGGCGCACGCGGGTGTCGAGCCGCCGGAAGGTTTCCTCGGCCCAGGCGCGGCCGCACAGGATCCCGGCCTCGCGCGTGACGGTCGCGCCGCGCACCTGCTGCGCCGCTGGCACCAGCGCGGCCGTCACGTCGCCGCTGCCGATGTCCTCGCGCAGCGCCGCCTCGACCTGGGCGTCGAGATCAGCCGGTAGCGCGGGCGGCAAGCCGTCTCTGCTTCGGCGTCAGCCGAAGGGCAGGCCGTGGGTCGCCCCGGCCATGCACATGAGCATCGGGATCGACAACACGAAGTTCACGCGCGAGGCCATGCCCGCGACCTTGCGCGCCTTCGCCTTCTGTTCGTCGGTGGCGGCGACGATGCCGAGAATCTTCTTCTGGTTCGGCCAGATCAGTCCCCACACGTTGAATAGCATGATGGTGCCGAGCCAGGCGCCGATGCCGATCACCAGCAGGTAGTGTTGCGACTGAGCGCCCGGCAGCGCGCCGAGCGTGAAGGCGCCGAGGAAATTCCCGGCGCGAGCGAGCAGCCACGCGCCGCCCAGCCAGGTAGCGAGCGCCGACCAGCGGAACCAGAACAACGCACGCGGGGCCACGTACTTGGTGACGCCGGCCCCGCCCGGACCGCCCTTGTCCGCCGCCGCGTCGGCCAGCGCCGGAGTCTGCGCGACGTTGAAGTAGTACAGCAGGCCGATCCAGAACACGCCGCTGACGATGTGGAACCAGCGCGCCAGCCCGAGTTCATAGAAATGAGCGCCGCCGATCAGCACCGCCAGCACCAGCGCGACCACGATGCCGAGAATCAGCGACTGTCGGTGGTTGTTCAGGGGATTCATGGCTTTGGATCTCCAAGTTATTGTTTCTTCAGGACGTCGTTACCCTGCGGCCGTTTGAAGAATAGGCGACGCACCCCCATAATTCAATGCGCGCGCTCAGCTTTAGGGCAACATGCCGCCCGTCGATCGTCCGCCGTCCCCGTGCATCAACGTGTGCCGCCTCGACGCGCGGGGGCTGTGCATCGGCTGCCTGCGCAGCGGTGAGGAGATTGGCCGCTGGCCGACGATGAGTGCGCAGGAGCAATGGCGGCTGCTCGCCGAGCTCGCCGAGCGACGAAAAACCTATGAGGTGGTTACGATGGACGTGGTGGAGAGAATCAAGAGCGAGCTCGGCTCGAGTCCGGTGGTGCTGTTCATGAAAGGCACGCCGGATTTCCCGCAATGCGGCTTTTCCGCGCAGACGGTCGCGGCGCTGCGCGCGCTCGGCGCGCAGTTCAAGCACGTCAACATCTTCGAGGAGCCGGAGCTGCGCGAGGCGCTCAAGCGCTTCTCCAACTGGCCCACCTACCCGCAGCTGTACGTGAAGGGCGAGCTGGTCGGCGGTTGCGACATCGCGCTGGAGATGTACAAGAGCGGCGAGCTGCGCAAGCTCCTGGCCGAGGCCGGCGCGGCGAAATAGGCGCACCGTCCGCGCCTGCCGTCAGCTACAGCGCGGGAATGTCAGCTTCCGGCGTCTCGTCGGCGGCCGGCTCGACGCCACCGCCCAGCCAGCCGAATTCCCGCGCACGCTCCTCGGCTGCCGCGTAGCTGTCGCGCAGGCGGTTGCACACCAGGCAGAAGAGCTCCGCGCTGCGCTCGGCGTCGTAGCGGGCGTTGTGCGCACTGTCCGCATCCCACGCGAGTCCCGCCACCCTGACCGCCTTGGCCAGCACGGTCTGACCGAGTGCCGCACCGGCGAGCGTCGCCGTGTCGAAGCAGGAGAACGGGTGGAAGGGGTTGCGCTTCACCTCGGCGCGCGCCACCGCGGCGTTGAGAAAGCCGAGGTCGAAGCCGGCGTTGTGCCCGACCAGTATCGCGCGGCGGCACTGGTAGGCGCGCACCGCGTGGCGGATCTCGCGAAACACCCGCTGCAGCGCGTCGCGCTCCGGCAGCGCCGGTCGCAGCGGGTGCCAGGGGTCGATGCCGGTGATCGACAGCGCGGCCGGGTCGAGCCGCGCACCGGCAAACGGCTGCACGTGGTAGTTGTGGGTGGCACCGCGCCGCAGCGTGCCATCGGCGTCCATGTCGATCTGCACCGCGGCGATCTCCAGCAGCGCGTCGGTTGCCGCGTGGAAGCCGCCGCACTCCACGTCTATCGCCACCGGCAGGTAGCCGCGGAAGCGCCGCGCCATCAGGCCGGCGGCTGCCGCGGGTACGGCGGCCGGCGCGGCCGGTGCACTGACGGGTTGCGGCTCGCTCATGGCAGGATTCTAATCAATGCGCTTCTTTAAGCGAGGCGCCAGCCGATCTGCCCGCCGGCGCGCAGCGCTACCAGCTCGCCGCCAGCGAACGGGTAGTGTGCCGGCACCTCCCAGGGTTCGGGCAGCAGCGTGATCGTGTCGCTGTTGCGCGGCAGGCCGTAGAAGTCCGGTCCATGGAATGCGGCGAACGCCTCGAGACGCTCGAGCGCTCCGGCGAGCGCGAAGGCCTCGGCGTACAGCTCGATGCCGGCGTGCGCGGAGAAGATGCCGGCGCAACCGCAGGCGCTCTCCTTGGCGCTGCGTGAGTGCGGTGCGCTGTCGGTGCCGAGGAACAGGCGCGGGCTGCCACGCGCCACCGCTGTGAGCAGCGCGGCGCGGTCGGCCTCCGCCTTGAGGACCGGCAGGCAGTAGTGATGCGGCCGCAGGCCGCCGGCAAACAGCGCATTGCGGTTCAGCAGCAGGTGCTGCGGCGTCACGGTGGCGCCGATCCCGGTCCTCCCCGAGAGCACGAAGTCGAGCGCGGTGCGCGTGGTGATGTGCTCGACGACGATGCGCAGCTGCGGGTGGCGCTCGCTCAACGGCGCCAGCACGCGCTCGATGTAGCGCGCCTCACGATCGAACACGTCGACGTCCGGATCGGTGACCTCGGCGTGCACCTCGAGCACCAGCCCGGTCTGCGCCATGTGCGCCAGTACCGCATCGATGCGCTGCACGTCCGTGACGCCAGCGGCCGCGTGCGTGGTGGCGCCGGCCGGATAGAGCTTGCAGCCGACGATGCAGCCGGCGGCGCGCGCACGCGCGATCTCCGCCACCGGCGTGTGGTCGGTGAGATAGAGCGTCATGAGCGGCGTGAACTGCGCGCCGGGCGGCAGCGCCGCCAGGATCCGCGCGCGGTACTCGAGCGCCGCCGCGGTGGTCGTGACCGGCGGCGCGAGGTTGGGCATCACCACCGCCCGCGCGAAGCGCGCCGCGCTGAACGGCAGCACCGCGCGCAGCTCAGCGCCATCGCGCAGGTGCAGGTGCCAGTCGTCGGGCCGGCGGATAACCAGCGAGTCCACGCTAGCGGCTCTCCAGCGAGTGCAACACATCACTGCGCAGCAGCAGCTCGAGCGCGAAGCGCACGCCGAAGCCGGTGACGTCGGTGCTCACGTGCGCCAGCCCGCCACTGCGCGTGGCGGAGGACAGATCCACGTGCGCCCAGGGGATGTCCGCCGGCACGAACCGCGCCAGGAAGCGCGTGGCGAGGATGTGATCGCCTTTGCCGTCGCTCGTGCACTGCACGATGTCGGCCACCCGGCTCTCCAGCTCGGCATCGTAGTCCGGCTCGCTCGGGAAGTCCCAGACGCGCTCGCCGCTGGCGCGCCCGGCTGCCACCAGCTGCGCCGCGAGTGCGGGGCGGTTGGCGAATACGCCGCTCATGCGCTCGGTGAGCGCATGCACGCACGCCCCGGTGAGCGTCGCGAAGTCGATCATCAGCCGCGGACGGGTGCGGGCGGCGAGGGCGAGCGTGTCGGCAAGCACCATGCGGCCTTCGGCATCGGTGTGGATGACCTGGATGGTGACGCCGTTCGCCGCGCGCACCACTTCCTGCGGCCGGTAGGCGTGCGGACCGATGCGGTTCTCGGTGATCGCCAGCCACGCATCGGCGCTCAGCGGGGCGCGCAGCTGCGCGAGCGCCACGAGCGTCGCGAGCGCCACCGCGCTGCCAGCCATGTCGGTGTGCATGTCGAGCATCGAGCGATGGGTCTTGAGATTGACGCCGCCGGTGTCGAACAGGATGCCCTTGCCTATCAGCGCTACGTCCGGCCGCGCGGCGCGGCGCTGGCGCGCCGGCCGGTAGCGCAGGTGTGCGATGCCGGCGCCGCGCTCGGCGTTGCCGGCCGCCACGGCGAGGAACGCGCCGGCGCCCGCGCGGCGCAGCGCCCGCTCGTCGAGCCAGCGCAGCGTGAGTCGGTGCGAGCGCGCCAGCTGTGTGATCGCCCGGCGGTAGCCGCGCGCATCGAGCACGTTGGGCGGCAGCGCGGTGAGCCAGCGGGCGAGGTTGGTGCCGTGCGCGCTGGCCGCGGCGTAGCGCTTGTCGAGCGGCGCGTCGCCCAGCAGCACCACTCGCTCGATGCGCCGTTCGCCGTGCACCGGCGCGCGCCAGCTCGGCAGCGCAAACGCCTGCGCCAGCGCGGCAGCCAGCAGAGCCTCGAGCGCCGCGCCGGCGGCCGCAGGCGTGCCGGTCGCGGCGAGGCCCAGCACCTGCGGCGCTCGTGCCGCGGCCTCCCTCACCATGCGTCCGGCGAGACTGAGCCGCTCGAAGGCGCTCGCCGCGCTCGGCAGGTAGCCGAGCACCGCCAGCGTATGGCGCGGATTGCCGAGCACCGTGCTGCGCACCGTGCCGGCGCGCGGCGTGCTGCGCGCATTGAGCTCGCGCCAGCGCGCGCTGTCCGGCAGGTGCCGGAAGGCTGCGCTGCTCGGGGGGTGCGGCACGATCGCCAGCAGCGCATCGAGCGTGGCGGCGCCGCGCGCGCCAGCGTTGACGATGGCGGGAGCATGCGCGCTCGGTAACAGCAGGCCGCGGCGCGCGCGCGCGCTTGCCGACCTCACTTGCTTTACCTGCCGCCGCTAGCCATCATTACTCATTCTAACGCGACACGGCCCAACACGCGCGCGACCGTGAGTCCGCGACCGCGCCGCCACAGTGTCCGCATCGCGCGCATCGCGAGCACAGCGCATGACCGAACCGCCGAAGCTTGAAGATCTCGATCCCGTGGAAACGCGGGAGTGGCTCGAGTCGATCGACTCGGTGCTCAAGGCCCACGGGCCCGAGCGCGCGCACTTCCTGCTCGAGCGGCTGATCGATTACACGCGCCGCAGCGGCGCGTACCTGCCGTTCAAGGCCAACACCGCCTACGTCAACACCATCGCCGCGGGTCGTGAGCCGGAATATCCCGGCAACCGCGCGCTCGAGCGCCGTATCGAGGCCTACATCAGATGGAACGCGCTGGCGATGGTGCTGGCCGCCAATCGGGCCTCCTCCGAGTACGGCGGACACCTCGCCAGCTACGCCTCCTCGGCGACGCTCTACGAGGTGGGCTTCAATCACGTGTGGCGCGCGCCTTCCGAGCAGCATCCGGGCGACATGGTGTTCATCCAGGGCCACTCCTCGCCCGGCATCTACGCGCGCGCCTATCTCGAAGGACGCCTGATCGAGGAGCAGCTGCGCTACTTCCGCCAGGAAGCGCGCCGCCCGGGTGTCGGCCTGTCCTCCTACCCGCATCCGTGGCTGATGCCCGACTTCTGGCAGTTCCCCACCGTCTCCATGGGCCTGGGCGCCATGATGGCGATCTTTCAGGCGCGCTTCATCCGCTACCTCGAGCACCGCGGGCTGGTGAAGCCTTCCGATCGCAAGGTGTGGGCGTTTCTCGGCGACGGGGAGATGGACGAGCCGGAGTCGATGGGCGCGCTCACCATGCCGGTGCGCGAAGGACTCGACAATCTCATCTTCGTCATCAACTGCAACCTGCAGCGCCTCGATGGCCCGGTACGCGGCAACGGCAAGATCATCCAGGAGCTCGAGGCGGCGTTCCTCGGCGCCGGCTGGAACGTCATCAAGGTGCTGTGGGGCTCGCGCTGGGATCCGCTGCTGGCGCGCGACCATCAGGGGCTGCTGCGCCGCGTGATGGAGGAGTGCGTCGACGGCGAGTACCAGAACTTCAAGGCGAAGGGCGGGGCGTACACACGCGAGCACTTCTTCGGCAAGTTCCCCGAGCTCAAGGCGATGGTCGCCAACATGTCCGACGAGGAGATCTGGCACCTGAACCGCGGCGGCCACGATCCGCGCAAGGTGTATGCCGCCTACGCGGCTGCCATGGCGCACCAGGGACAGCCGACCGTGATCCTCGCCAAGACCGTGAAGGGCTTCGGCCTCGGCAAGGGCGGCGAGGGACAGATGGTGGCGCATCAGCAGAAGAAACTCTCCGAGGAGGATCTGCGCGTGTTCCGCGATCGCTTCCACATCCCGGTCTCGGACGAGGATCTGTCCGGCCTGCCGTTCCGCAAGCCCGACGAGAATTCCGACGAGGCGCGCTATATCGGCGAGAAACGCGCAGCTCTCGGCGGCTTCCTGCCGCAGCGCCGGCGCACCGCGCCGCCGCTGGTGGTGCCGCCGCTGGAGGCGTTCGCGGCGCTGCTCGAGGGCACCGGGGAGCGCGAGATCTCCACCACCATGGCGTTCGTGCGCGTGCTCACCGTGCTGCTCAAGGACAAGAACATCGGCCGCAACATCGTGCCGATCGTGCCGGACGAGGCGCGCACGTTCGGCATGGAGGGACTGTTCCGCCAGATCGGCATCTATTCCTCCGTCGGCCAGCTGTATACGCCGCAGGACGCCGAGACTCTCATGTCCTACCGCGAGGACAAGAAGGGGCAGATGATCGAGGAGGGCATCAACGAGGCCGGCTCGCTGTGCTCGTGGATGGCCGCCGGCACCGCTTACAGCAATCACGGCATCAACATGGTGCCGTTCTACATTTTCTATTCGATGTTCGGCTTCCAGCGCGTCGGGGATTTCATCTGGGCCTCCGGGGATATCCAGGCGCGCGGCTTCCTGCTGGGCGCCACCGCTGGTCGCACCACGCTCGCCGGCGAGGGGCTGCAGCACCAGGACGGCCACAGCCAGCTGGTCGCGAGCACCGTTCCCAACTGCGTGTCCTATGACCCGACGTTCGCCTACGAGCTGGCCGTCATCATCCACGACGGCATGCGCCGCATGTACGTGGAGCAGGAGAGCATTTTCTATTACATCACGCTGATGAACGAGAACTACCTGCAGCCGGCGATTCCGCCCGGGGTCGAGGCCGGAATCCTGAGCGGCGGCTACCTGCTGCAGATCGGTGGCCGCGGCAAGGTGCGGGCGACCCTGCTCGGTTCGGGCACCATCCTGCGCGAGTGCCAGGCGGCGGCGAAGATTCTCGAGGACGACTACGGCATCCCGGCGGACGTGCTGTCGATCACCAGTTTCAGCGAGCTGCGCCGCGAGGCGCTCGAGTGCGAGCGCTGGAACATGCTGCACCCGCAGGAGCCGGCGCGCGTTCCCTACGTGCGGCAGATGTTGAAAGGCAGCGAGGGACCGGTGGTGGCGGCGACCGACTACATGCGCAGCGTCCCGGACCAGATCCGCCAGTGGGTGAGCGGCCGCTACGTGACGCTCGGCACCGACGGCTACGGGCGCTCCGATTCGCGCGCGCAGCTGCGCCGGCACTTCGAGATGGACCGCAACTACATCGCCGTGGCCGCGCTCAAGGCGCTGGCCGACGACGGCCGCGTGGATCAGGCGACCGTCGCCAAGGCCATCAAGGCACTCGGCGTCGATCCCGAGAAGCCCGTACCCTGGAAGAGCTGAAGCGGAGCGACCCGACATGAATGCGGCCGTCGGCCTCACGGAAGTGCGTGTGCCCGACATGGGCAACTTCAAGGACGTCGCGGTCATCGACGTGCTGGTGAAGCCCGGGGACAGGATTGCGGTCGACACGCCGCTGGTCACGCTCGAATCCGAGAAGGCGACCATGGACGTTCCGTCCACCGTGGAGGGCGTGCTCGAGAAGCTGCACACCGCCAAGGGCGGCAAGGTCAACAGCGGCGACCTCATCGCCACGGTGAGGGCGAGCGGCGACGGGGCTGGCGCCTCAGCGGCGCCCGCCGCGCCGGCATCCTCCGCGCCGGCGTCCCCTGCGGCAACACCTGCCCCCGCCGTGCCGCCGCCGGCTGCCGCGCTACCAACCGCTGCGCCGGTTGGTGCGCCAGTTGCTGCGCCGGCGGCAGCCCCGCCCGGGGGTGTACTCACGCCGCGATCGCAGCTCGGCATGCCGACTTCCTACCGGGAAGATCTGCCGGTGATCGACGAGCCCGGATTCTCGCGCGCGCACGCCAGCCCCTCGGTGCGCCAGTTCGCGCGCGAGCTCGGTGTCAACCTCGCGCAGGTGACCGGGCACGGCTTCAAAGGACGCATCACGCACGATGACGTCAAGGCCTTCGTCAAGAGCGCGCTCGCCGCACCGCCCCCGGCGGCGGCCAAGCCCGCCCTGCCGGCGCTGCCGGCCGTCGATTTCACGCAGTTCGGCCCGACGGCGCTCGAGCCGCTGTCGCGCATCCAGCGCATCTCTGGTCCGCGCCTGCACGCGAGCTGGGTCAACATCCCGCACGTCACGCAGTTCGACGAGGCGGACATCACCGAGCTCGAGGAACTGCGCGTGAGCCTCAAGGACCGGGCCCAGGGGGTCGGCGTCAAGCTGACGCCGCTGGCCTTCATCATGCGCGCCTGCGTGAAGGCGCTGCAGGAGTTCCCGCGCTTCAACTCCTCGCTCGACGCGGACGGTGCGAACCTCATCGTGCGCAAGTACTTCAACATCGGCTTCGCCGCCGACACGCCTAACGGACTGGTGGTGCCGGTGGTGCGCGACGCCGACCGCAAGGACGTGTACCAGCTCGCGCGCAGCCTGGGAACTCTGTCGGAGAAGGCGCGCGCGGGCAAGCTGCCGCCGGCAGACATGCAGGGCGGCTGCTTCACCATCTCCAGCCTCGGCGGTATCGGCGGTACCGCGTTCACACCGATCATCAACGCGCCCGAGGTCGCGATCCTCGGGGTGTCGCGTGCCGCCATGCGCCCGGTGTGGCGCGACGGCGCGTTCGTGCCGCGCCTGCTGCTGCCGCTGTCGCTGTCCTACGATCACCGCGTGATCGACGGAGCGATGGCGGCGCGCTTCACCACCTGGCTCGCGCAGGCGCTCGCCGAGCCGCGCGCGCTGATCGAGGCGGTGCCTTGAGCGTCGATCTCACGGTCCCCGACATCGGCAACTTCACCGACGTCGAGGTGGTCGACGTGCTGGTGAAGAGCGGCGACGTCGTCGAAGTCGACGCGCCGCTCGTCACGCTCGAGACCGACAAGGCGTCGATGGACGTGCCGGCGAGCGCTGCCGGCAGGATCGTCGAGGTGCTGCTCAAGCGCGGCGACAAGGTCTCCAAGGGCTCGCTGATCGCGCGCCTCGAGCCGGGCGCGGCCACCACGGCCGCCGCTACAACCCCGGCCGCCGGCGCGCCGCCGCAGCCCGCACCGGCGGCGCAACCCGCAGCGCAACCCGCAGCGCAGCGTACCGCTGCTCCCGCTGCTCCTCCGCCGGCGGCCGCGGCGGTCGCGGGCGCCGGTGATACGGTGCTCATGCCCTCGGGCGATACGATGCGCATGCCTGCGCCGCAAGCCGGTCGCAGCGCGCAGCTGCTGGTGCTGGGCGCAGGTCCCGGGGGCTACACGGCCGCCTTCCGCGCCGCGGACCTCGGGCTGAAAGTCACGCTCGTCGAGCGCTGGCAGGAATTGGGCGGGGTGTGTCTCAACGTCGGCTGCATTCCCTCCAAGGCGCTGCTGCATGCGGCCAAGGTCATCGAGGATGCCGCCGAGATGTCCGAGCGCGGCATTGCCTTCGGCCCGCCGCAGATCGATCGCGGCCGGCTGCGCGGCTGGAAGGCCTCGGTGGTGGCGAAGCTGACCGGGGGCTTGAGGGTGCTCGCGAAGCAGCGCAAGGTCGAGGTGCTACGCGGCGTCGGGCGGTTCGTGAGCGCCAACGAGCTCGAAGTCACGGGGGCGAGCGGCCCGGAGCGCATACGCTTCGAGCAGTGCATCATCGCCGCAGGCTCCGAGCCGGTGCGCCTGCCGGGACTGCCGCAGGATCCGCGCATTCTCGACTCGAGCGACGCGCTCGAGCTGCCGGAGACCGACGGCGGCCTGCTGGTGGTGGGCGGCGGCATCATCGGGCTGGAAATGGCCTGCGTGTTCGATGCGCTCGGCAGCCGCGTGAGCGTCGTGGAGCTCACGCCGCAACTGATGCCCGGCTGCGACCCGGACCTGGTGCGCCCGCTGGAGAAGCGGATCCGCGCGCGCTACCAGCAGATCCTGCTCGGCATGCGCGTCGCCGGCATCGAGGCGCAGGCGGCCGGGTTGCGCGTGAGCTTCGCCGGCGATAAAGCGCCGCCGCCGCAGCTGTTCGCACGCGTACTGGTGGCGGTCGGGCGCGTGCCAAACGGTAAGGCCATCGGCGCGGAGCTGGCGGGCGTCAACGTCTCCGAGCGCGGCTTCATTCCCGTCGACCGTCAGATGCGTACCAACGTGGCGCACATTTTTGCGATCGGCGACATCGCCGCGCCACCGATGCTGGCGCACAAGGCGATGCACGAAGGCAAGGTCGCCGCCGAGGTGGCCGCCGGCCACAAGCGCGCCGCCGACTGGCGGGTGATTCCCTCGGTCGCCTACACCGACCCGGAGATCGCATGGGTCGGGCTCACCGAGACCGAGGCGCGCGAGCGCGGCACCGCGTTCAAGAAGGGCGCGTTCCCCTGGATGGCGAACGGCCGCTCGCTGTCGCTCGGCCGTGACGAGGGCTTCACCAAGCTGCTGTTCGACCCTGACACCCACCGCCTGCTCGGAGGCGGCATCGTCGGCAGCAACGCCGGCGAGTTGATCAGCGAGGTGGCGCTGGCGATCGAGAACGGCTGCGACGGCGCCGACATCGGCCTCACCATACATCCGCACCCGACGCTCTCCGAGACCGTGGCCGGCGCCGCGGAGGCGTTCGAAGGGACGCTGACGGATTTGTATCTACCGAAGAGGTAGTGCTCGCCCCCTTGAGGATAGATGCGCGTTATCTGCGCCATGGCCTGCCTGAAGCTGTCGATCGCGTTGCCCGGATCTTGATCTGATGCGTTGTTCTCTGTACGCTGTTGTGAGGGTGGGGAGATGGCATTCCTCCCACATGAAAAACCGCCTGACCGGCTGATGATGCCTACCTGATCTCTCTTCGGAGACGAAGGATAGGCATGACCGTTGGGCCGCCGTACCCGTCCTTCCCGCGCCTTTGTCCGGCGACAAGCGCCGGTGCTCTGTGGCCCTGGCCACGAGCCCAACCGTGATCGCGCGCATCCTCTTCAACCTCTTGCAGGTCGCGGTCGTAATGATCGCCGCGCCGCTGGCGGCCGGGGTGCTGGCGCGGCTCAAGGAAATGATTCAGTCCAAGCGTGGGCCGAGCATCTTTCAGCCCTACCGGGACCTGTGGAAGCTGTTCCACAAAGACGAGATCGTCTCCGAAGACAGCTCCTGGATCTTTCGCTTTACGCCTTACATCGTTTTCGTTACGCCGATTTTTGTCGCGTTGCTGATTCCAGTACTGACGAGCTACCCGCTCTCCTTCGCCTTCATGGGTGACATGCTCGGCGCTGGGTTCGTGCTGGCTCTCGGCGGCTTCTTCGCCACGCTGGCGGCAGTGGATACCGCCAACCCCTACGGACCTATTGGAGCCAGCCGCACTCGAATGGTCGGCTTTCTCGCCGAGCCGGTATTCATGATCGTGTTCTTCACCGTTTCATTCGTAGCCGGCTCTACGATTCCATACATCGTTCAGCAGAAATGGGTGACTCCATTCGCGAATTTCTTTGCGCCCTCACACGTACTGCTCGTGTTGGCGTTCCTCATGTTGATTCTCGCCGAGGGCGGACGCATCCCCGTCGATAACCCGAGTGGTCATTTCGAGCTGGCGATGATCGACGAGTCCAAGTCGCTCGAATACTCCGGGCGCGGCTTCGCCCTGGTGAAATGGGGCGGCCAAATGAAACTCTTCGTGCTGCTCTGCGTTTTTCTCAACGTGCTGGTGATGCCGTGGGGATTGGCGAGTCAGCAGGATTTCGGAGCCGTGCTGCTGGCAGTCCCGGCAGTGCTGCTCAAGGTCTTCTGTTTCCTCCTCGTGTTGGTGGTCATTGAGTCGTCACTGTCCAAGCTGCGGCTGTTTCGCATCGCCGAATTCCTGGGTGCCGCGTTCATCACTTCCGTAGCGGCTATGGTGTCGCAGGTTTTTCGGCCATGAGCGAGCCATGAGCGCTGCAACAAAGGAGCTGCTGGAGAACCTGAACGCGTTGGCGGCAGGCCTGTTCCTGCTGACGGCGTTCGGCATCGTTGCGATGCGACAGGCCAGAGGCTGCCTGAATCTGTTCATCGCACAGTCGCTGCTGCTGGCTGCGTCTGCGGCGCTGCTGGGACTGCGGTACGACTCCGGACATCTCTACGGCGTGGCAGTCGTCAACCTGATCAGCAAGCCGATCATCGTCCCCTGGCTGCTGCGCAAAACCTCCCCGGCGGAGATTTACACTCGGCGTGAAATCGACCAGGTCTTGAATATTCCGGCTGCCCTGCTCATCGCCTTGGCGCTCGCGATCGGCGCGTATTTCGTGGCTACTCCTCTGGCCAATGCCGTCGGGCCGGAATTCCGTGGCCCGAATGTGCCGATCGGCATCGCCGTGCTGCTCCTGGGCGCATTCACTCTCACCGTGCGGCGCGAAGCGCTGTCGCTGCTGATCGGTCTATTGGTGATGGAGAACGGTGCGTTCCTCGCCGGCATCTCCATCGCACGTGACCTCGGGATGCTGGTCGAGCTTGCTATCGCCACGGACGGCTTGGTGATCGTGTTCATCATGGGCGTGCTGGTGCGCGCCGTGCAGAAGCAGGTCGGCACGACGGCCGTCGGCGAATTGGCGAGTCTCAAGGAGACGGCGACGGTGCCGACGGCGGACGAAGGGCTCCTGTGAGCGTCATCGTCATTCTGCTGCTGCCGCTCGCCGCTGCCTTGCTCGTTTGCATTCCATTTGGCAAACGCTGGGTATCGGGCGTCACGGTCGCATTCTGCGTGGCCAATCTCATTCTGGTCGGACGGCTGGCCCGGCAGGTCGTTACCGGTGCCGTCCCAGCGCAACTGCTGCAGCCGGCGTGGTCCAAATGGCTGGCGGTCGACGGCTTGAGCGCCCTCATCCTGCTGCTCATCGTGTTCGTCGGAACTACTGCCGCAATCTACTCCGTCGGCTACATGGCGCAGTCAAACCTCGATGGTAAAAAGCTGCGACTCTATTACGCGAACTACAACCTCTTCATCTTCTCCATGCTCGCAATTCCGGTGCTAGCGGAGCCCACACTGGTGTGGATCGTGGTGGAGCTGACGACGCTTTGCTCGGCTCTGCTGGTCTCCTTCGACAACACGCGCGAGGCGCTCGAGGCGGCGTGGAAGTACGTGGTGCTGTCGCTCATGGGCGCCGGTGTCGCCTTGTTCGGTTTTATGGTGCTGTTCGCCGCCCTGCAGGCTGGCGGCGGAGGAATATACACGTGGGCGGGGCTCATGGCGGCGGCGCCCAGAATGCCGCCGATTCTTCTGCAGTCGGCGTTTCTGCTGATCTTGATCGGCCTCGGAACGAAAGTAGGCCTGGTTCCCATGCACACGTGGTTGCCGGATGCCCACAGCCAGGCGCCCTCACCCGTGTGCGCGTTGCTCTCCGGAATAGAGACTACGTCGATACTCTACGTGATCATGCGGTTATTTCCGGTGATGCAGGCCGTGCCGCGTGCGCATGCCATGACCTGGGCCGTCGTCTTTGGCCTGTTTTCCGTCGGCACTGCCGCATTCCTGTTGTTGCAAGTCAAGGACTACAAGCGGTTGTTCGCCTTCTCCACCGTCGAGCACATGGGGATCATCCTGACGGCGATCGGACTTGGCGGATCGGCTGCCAATTACGGCGCGATGCAACAGATCGTCAGTCATTCGGTGACCAAGTCTTTTTGCTTTTTCGCAGCGGGCGCAACGTTACTGATTGTGAGAACCCGTGAGATCGCCGCCGTACGCGGACTGATCCGGCGCTCCCCGCTTCCGGGCGCTGCGCTCGTTTTCGGCGCGCTGGCGATCGCTGGCGCGCCGCCGCTGGCGGTCTTCCTGAGCGAGTTCGCAATTCTCAAAGCCGGTCTGGCGCAGGGACAGTACCTGGTGACAGGGCTACTCGCGATTTTCATCGTTATCGCGTTCTTCGGCATCCTGGCGCACGTGAACCGTATGGTTTTCGGGGCGCCGATGAGCCCTTCGCGGGAGCCCGCTCATTCGCGGCTGGAGGCGATCGCAACCTCGCGAGTGCCTTTTAGTTGCCAGCTGGCGCTTGTTCTCGCTGCCATACCGGTGCTGGTCCTTGGCGTCTACGTTCCTAAAGCACTGCAGGACCTTCTGGCGATGGCGGCGGCTGCGTTGATCCGATGAGGCGCCCGTGAACTTCTCCACATTGGAGAGTCAGATCGAACGTCACTGGCCTGGGCAAGCACAGTGCCGGGTTGACGCCTCGACTTCGACGAGCGAAGTGACGTGTACGCGCCCCGTGCTTGCCGAGGTGTGCCGCCGGATGGTCGAGGAGTGGCACTACAGCTTCGCCGGATTGATCGTGGAAGAGGGCACCAGCGCATGGCAGCTGCGGTACGCCTTCTACGCCGAAGGCAGCTGGGTGCACGTGCTGGTGAGTGCCCCCCTGGCGGAAAAGGTTTTCCCGAGCGTGGTCGAGTGGATTCATGCGGCGGACTGGCACGAGCGGGAAGCGGAGGACATGTTCGGCGTGCGCTTCGAGGGGCACCCCTATCTCGGAGATTTCGTGCTTCACGACGACGTCTGGCAGGAAGGGGTCGAACCGATGCGCCACGGATTCAACGCGCAGACGGCGATGCACAACCGCCTCCCGAACGTCGACTGGCGGCCCCGGCGCATCGTCCAGGAGCCCGGCGCGTTCATTATGCCCATAGGGCCTAAGTTCTCCGGCATCACGGAATCGGTGCATTTTTTGCTCGAAACCGTCGGCGAAGACGTCATCCGCTCATCGACCCGCCTGTTCTACAAGTGGCGCGCCGTCGAGAAGCTCGCCGAGGGCAAGACGGTCGAGGAAGGCCTCCTGTTGGCGGAGCGGTTCGCTGCGACAACGGCCTTTGCTCACGGACTAGCGTTTTGTCAGAGCGTCGAATCCGTCTGCAGCGTGCAGGTGCCCCCGCGCGCACGCGCGCTGCGGGTATTTTTGGCTGAGCTCGAGCGGCTGCGGCAACACGCCGGCGCGATTCAGGAAATCTGCGAATCGACAGCCCTGGCGGTTGCCACCAGCCAGGCAGGACTTTTCGAGGAAGAACTGCTGCGCCTGTCGGGCGAACTGACCGGTCATCGCTATCTGTTCGGCATGCTCGCCCCGGGCGGGTTGCTGTGCGATCTGCCAACGGATGCCTGCCGCGGGACGCTGGAGCGGGCAGCGGACATCCTCGAGCGGCTGAACGAACTGGAACGGCAGTTGAGCCTGTCCAGCAGTTTTCTCGACCGGATCGAGGACGTCGGCGCCATCGCGGCGGACACCGCGAAGGATTACAGCCTGGTCGGTCCGGTTGCGCGCGCCTCGGGACTGATCCGCGATTTGCGCCGGACGCTGCCGTACTCGGGTTACGAGGCGTGCAGTTTCGATGTGCCGAGCGAACGCGAGGGCGATGGCTACGCGCGCCTTCGGCTGTTGTTCGCGGAGAGCCGGCAATCGGTCCGCATCATGAAGCAGATGGTGACGGCGCTGACCGAAGACGAGGTGTGTCGGGCGGTGCAATACCGTTCGGGTGCTGCACTAGGCTGGGCCGAGGCGCCGCGCGGTGCAACGTTCCATTGGGTGAGGTTGGACGAAAGCGGACGGATCGCGCGCTACCGGATCGTGACGCCGTCTTTCACCAACTGGCATAGCTTCCACCTGGCTGCGGAGAAATTCGCGTTCCAGGATTTCCCCATCATTCTCGCCACCTTCGATTTGTCCGTGGCGGAGAACGACCGATGACGAAAGCAGGGCAGAAGACATGAGCCAATGGGTTCTCAAGGGCATTCGCACCGGAATCAGGACCACGGCGTATCCGCGCGCCGCAGAGCGCGCCGCCGGCGTCACGCCGGGGCTGCCCCGTGGAGGCGACTTCGGTGCGGACGCTGCCGGAGTCGTCGGACGATGCCTCACGGGGGCCCTCGATCAAACGCAAGGGACCATCTCGGTGGATACCCGTCGCTGTGTTCACTGCTACCGCTGCGTCCGTGGCATCGAGCACCCGCTGCACTGGGAGCCGAGCTACGAATGGGCGGGCGCTGCGTCGCAGTCGAGCAATGGATTGGGGCGACCGTTCCGGCGGTCCATGCACATCATCGTGGTAGACGCAGGCGACTGCGGCGCGTGCCTGAACGAGGTAAAGCAACTGAACAATCCGTATTACAACATGCACCGGCTGGGATTTTTCATCACGCCGACGCCGCGCCACGCGGACGTGCTGCTGGTCGTCGGTCCGGTGACTGATCAGACGCGATTCGCGCTGCAGAAGGTGCACGAAGCGATGCCGACGCCAAAGCGAATCATCGCGGTGGGCGCGTGCGCGTTGTCGGGTGGCGTGTTCGCGAACAGCTTCGCGTGTGCCAACGGTGTAGCAGACGTGCTGCCGGTGGACGTTGCCGTGCCAGGAAATCCCCCGCCGCCGCTTGCCATCCTGCATGGATTACTCGTAGCGGTCGGCCGCAAGCCGCCCGCCCGCCCGGTGCCCGAGCACCAGGCAGCTGCCGCACAGCCATGATGGACTCTGCGACACTCATCATCGCGTTCTTCGCGGCCTGCGGCGGCGGCATCGTGCTCTCGCTGGCGGTGCGCCCCGGGCGCGTGCCCGGCGTACTGACAGTACTCGGATGTCTGGCTGCGATCACCGCGGTCGTTACCGGCGCTCACGTGCTCCTGACGGGCGAGATATTCTCGCAGTCGCTGTGGTCGCTGCCGGGACTGACCGTGCTGACGCTGCGTCTGGACCCGCTCTCGGCCACGTTCGTACTCGTTACGGGGCTAGTGCTCTTCCCGGCCTCGATCTACGCCAGCGGTGAATTGCGACGAGAATCGTTCCGCGGCCGTGAGCGCGCGTTCACGGTGATGCTGCTGGCGCTCTATGCGTCGGTCGTTCTGATCACGATCGCCGGCGACGCCTTGCTGTTCCTGCTGGCATGGGAAATCATGTCCATCCTGTGCTATCTGCTCGTGGTGACGAGCAGGGAGGGCGACAACGGCCAGGTCGGTGCGGGGTACCTGCTGCTTGCGATGAGCGAGGCCGGAACGCTTGCAGCCGCGTTAGGCTTCCTGCTGCTGGCGACGGGTGCGAGCTCGCTGGAGTTCGAAGCGGTCAAGTCCAGCGCATCGGCTCTGGGCCCGAGCACCCGCTGGGCAGTGTTTCTCCTTACATTCTTTGGGTTCGGCGTGAAGGCTGGCCTGGTTCCGGTCAACTCCTGGCTGCAACGGGCATACGTTGGGGCGCCGCGCGCGTTTGCGCCTGTACTCGCCGGTGCGACGCTGAACGTCGGCCTGTACGGCATCCTGCGTGTCAACGCCGACCTATTGCCCGCGGCGCAGGCGGAGACGGGGTTGGTCGCACTCGTGGTTGGGACCATCTCAGCGCTCCTCGGGATCCTTTACGCGACCACGGACAACGACTTGAAGGCAATGCTGGCGCACAGCTCCATCGAAAATGTCGGTATCGTCGTCGCCGGATTTGGCGCGGGGATGGTGTTCGTCGCCACGAATCATCCGGCGCTCGCGGCGATCGCCTTCGTGGCAGCGCTCTACCACATGCTGAATCATTCACTCTACAAGGCGCTGCTGTTTTTCGGTGTCGGCGCCGTGGAGACGCAGACCGGTACGCGCGACATCGATCAGCTCGGCGGCCTGATCAAATGGATGCCGCTGACCGCGTTCGGCTTCCTAATCGGCACACTATCGATCGCCGCGCTCCCTCCGTTCAACGGCTTCGTCAGTGAGTGGCTGACGCTGCAGGTGATGCTCCGCTCGGCAGAGCTGTCTTCGATCGGCGCGAAGATCGTATTCGCCCTTTGTGGAGCCGGACTCGCGCTGACAGCGGCATTGGCTGTGACCTGTTTCGTCAAAGTGTTCGCAATGAGCTTTCTGGGAATGCGCCGGCTCGATGGCGAGCTGCGGGTGGCCGAGGCTGCGCCGAAGGCGCTTGCGTCCATGGCCGTCCTCGCAGTTCTGTGTCTTGCATTTGGCGTGCTGCCAACGTACATGATCCCGATGCTTGATCCGGCGTCGACGCTGCTCTCAGGAGCCAGCGCGTCGGAAAGTCTGGTGCCGCCGTTCTTTGCCTCGGCTCAAGGCCACAGGGCGTTACCGCCAGGATTCATCAGCGAGTTCCACGACCTGGGCGCGCAGGTGGGGGAGGGGGTTCTGCCGGGACGCGGACTGGTCGTCCTGCATCGCGGCGGCGCGCAGAATCCGGTGGTGTTCGCCATGTCCACTTCCTACATGCTGCTGGCGCTGAGCGGCTTGCTCGCTTTGACCTGGGTCGTCATTCGGCTGTGGCTGACACGTGCCCGGCGGCGGATGCGGCGCGAGCGTTGGGACGGCGGCGTGCGGCAGTTGTTACCCGAGATGACCTATACGGCGACGGGATTCTCTAACCCGGTGCGGGTGATCTTCGATGCGATCTTCCGTCCGACGACCGTGGAGGACACGCGCGAGACGGTGGCGGAGCATTTTCGCATAGCCATCCGCCGCGAGAAGGAACACGTACATCTCGTGGACCGACTGGTCTTCCAGCCTGTCAGAACGGCGACGTTGTGGTTCGCGGGCGTTCTAGCGGCGATGCACCACGGACGCATCAACGCATACGTGACCTACGCATTTCTGGCTCTGCTGATCGTGTTTGCTGTGTTGCCGGCATCTTGATGCGAGCCTGCGCGCGCGGGCACGCCGCGGCGGTCGGGAAGGCTTTATGGGCACCGATGGATCGCTACTCGCCTTGGTCTTCGCGCTTTGTGGTGCGGGCGCGTTGGCCGGACTTGTGCTTCCTGAGCGGCGGATCCCGGCGTTTCTGGCATGGGTCGGCTCGTTTGCGGCGTTGGCGATGTTGTGGGTCAGCGCAGACGTTCTGCGCTCTGGCGGCGCTTTCCGGAGCGAGCTCTGGACCATTCAGCCGCTGGGAACGCTGAGCGTTTCGCTCAATCGTTTGTCGGCGCTGTTTCAGTTCGTGGCGGCGCTGGTGATGCTGGCAAGCTCCATCTTTTCCGCTAGCTACCTCAAACGCTATCTGGGACGTTACAGCCTCAAGGCGCTGAACGCCTGGTATCTGCTGCTCTTCGCCTCGATCACGCTGATCCTGATCGCGGATGACGCGCTGCTGTTCCTGCTTGCGTGGGAGGGGATGTCAATCACGAGTTACCTGCTCGTCAACTTCGAGAACAAGCGTGACGAGAGCAGCCACGCGGGCTATCTGATGCTGGCCATGGGAGAGGCGGGCTTTATGGCAGTTCTTGTGGCGTTCCTGATCCTGGCGGCGCAGGGAGGATCGCTGGAATTCTCAACGCTCAAGACCGCGGGCGCGAGCCTTGGACCCCTTGCGCGCTGGCTCATTTTTCTGCTGACGTTCTTCGGCTTCGGCGTCAAGGCAGGACTGGTACCGGTCAACACCTGGCTTCCCGGCGCGCATGCTGCAGCGCCTGCCAACGTGTCGGCGGTCCTCTCTGGTGTCATTCTGAATCTGGGTCTTTACGGTATCGTTCGCCTGAATCTCGATCTGGTGCCCTTCACCACGGTCGGTGCGGGTGTCCTGGTGCTCATCGTGGGTACGGTGTCGGCGCTGGTAGGAATTCTGTATGCCACCACCGAGAACGACCTCAAGGCCATGCTCGCCCACAGCTCCATCGAGAACATCGGAATCGTGACCGCAGGCCTCGGCGCGGGAATCATCTTCACCGCCTACGCTCAGCCCGTGCTGGCGGGCATCGCCTGCATCGCGGCTTTCTACCACATGATTAACCATTCGCTCTACAAGGCGCTGTTGTTTCTGGGCGCGGGAACCGTGGATGACCGTGCCGGCACGCGCGATTTGAACCGGCTCGGCGGTTTGATTCGGGCGATGCCGTTCACCGCGGGCGCGGTGCTGGTCGGCACACTCGCTATTTCGGCACTTCCTCCCTTCAACGGGTTTGTCAGCGAATGGCTGACGCTGCAGACGATGCTGCGCTCGGCCGAGCTGCCTTCGGTACCCATCAAAATCATATTTGCCTTGTGTGGGGCCGGGCTTGCGCTTACGGCAGCACTCGCAGTGACCTGCTTTGTGAAGATGTTCGCGATGGGCTTTCTCGGTATGGCGCGTTCGGAGGGCGCCGCAAAGGCTGTAGAAGCGCAACGTTCGTCGATCGTGCCGATGGCGTTCCTGGCCGCGCTTTGCTTCCTGCTGGGCGTGCTCCCGACCTACGTGATTCCGGCGTTGAGTCGTGAATTGCAGCCGTGGAGTGCTGCGAGTTCCGACGCCTTGGTGCCGCCTTTCTTTACCTCGGCCGCAGAGCACAGTGATTTGCCGCCAGGATTCGTCAGCGAGTTCCACGACCTGGGCGCGCAGGCGGGGAAGGGGGTTTTGCCGGGACGTGGGCTGGTGGTGCTGCATCGCGGCGGTACGCAGAACCCGGTGATCTTCGCCATGTCCACTTCCTACATGCTAGTGGCGCTGACTAGCTTGCTGGCTCTGACTTGGGCTGTCATTCGGCTTTGGCTGACGCGTGAGCGGCGCTGGATCCGACGTGAGCGTTGGGACGGCGGAGTACGACGGTTGCTACCGGAAATGACCTATACGGCGACGGGATTCTCTAACCCGGTGCGGGTGATCTTCGATGCGATATTCCGTCCGACGACGGTGGAGGACACGCGCGAGACGGTGGCGGAGCATTTCCGTATGGCCATCCGCCGGGACCGCCAGATCGTTCATATCGCGGATCGACTCCTGTTGCGGCCGGCGAGGAACCGAGTCATGGCATTAGCGGGTCAGCTGGCACAGATGCATCACGGGCACCTCAATGCTTACATTGCCTACGTATTGTTGACTCTGCTGCTAGCGCTGGCAGTGGGCTTGGGTGCGACAGTGCTGGCCCCATAGTCGCTTGCACGCGCCAACTTCAGACCCTGCCCTGGCGCCTGCGCCCGGTGCGCGCGCGGCGCGCGAGTGACGAGCGCCGTGCGCGCACCGGCGTCTTGTGCCGGTACTCGCACAGATCGCGGATGAGGCACTGCGGGCACTTCGGCGCACGGGCCGTGCACACGTAGCGCCCGTGCAGGATGAGCCAGTGGTGCGCGTCCTTGCGGAACTGCGCCGGCGTCGTTGCGCGCAGCGCCTCCTCGACCTCGCGCGGGTTACGACCCGGGGCCAGCCCGGTGCGGTTCGCGACTCTGAAGATATGCGTGTCGACGGCGATCTCAGGCTCGCCGAACACCATGTTCAGAATGATGCTGGCGGTCTTGCGACCGACGCCCGGCAGCGCTTCGAGCGCAGCACGCTCGGCAGGCACCTGGCCGCCGTGCAGCTCGAGCAGCTGCCGGGCGAGCGCCACGAGGTTCTTCGACTTGGTGTTGTAGAGGCCGACCGGGCGGATATATGGCTTCACGCCCTCCACACCGAGCGCGGCGATCGCCGCCGGTGTGTTGGCCACGGGAAAAAGCTGGCGCGTCGCAGCGTTGACACTGCGGTCGGTGGTGTGTGCGGACAACATCACCGCGACCAGCAGCTCGAACGGCGAGCTGTACAGCAGCTCGGTGGTCGGCGCCGGGTTGGCGGCCTGCAGGCGGCGGAAGATGGCGCGGCGGGTGGCGGGGTGCACGGCGCCTCACTCCCGGGCGGGCGAGCGCGCGGCGCGCTTGCGGTCACTCAGCAGCGCCGCCGTGGCGGCTTGCTGCGCGGCCAGACGCGCATCGTGTGCGCGAAAGCGCGCGCGATTGTCCGCGGCGCTGGGTGCGTGCGGCGCGTCCGGCAGCTGCGCACGCCGCACCATCACGATGCAGTCGACCGGGCATGGCGCGATACACAGTTCGCACCCGGTGCATGACTCGAGCACCACGGTGTGCATGTAGCGATGCGCCCCGACGATCGCGTCCACCGGGCACGGCGGCAGGCAGCGGGCGCAGCCGATGCAGGCGTCCTCGTCGATCTGCGCCACCAGCGGTGGCGTCTCGGCGCCGTTGGCGGGATTCAGCGGCAGCGCGGCGCGACCGAGCCGCTGCGCCAGCGCCGCGATGGTCGCCGCGCCTCCCGGCGGGCACTGATTGATGTCCGCGCCGCCGGCGACGATGGCCTGCGCGTAGGGCCGGCAACCGCTGTAGCCGCAGCGCGTGCACTGCGTCTGCGGCAGCAGCGCGTCGATGTCGTCTGCGGAAAGCATGCGCGTGCGCCCTCGCGCCGGTCAGGTGATCTTCATGCCCGGCGTCGCCCCGGAATCCGCCGACAACAGGTACGGTTCGTCCTGCTCCCCCACCGCCGTCAGCACCATCCCCTCGGACACGCCGAACTTCATCTTGCGCGGCGCGAGATTCGCCACCACCACCGTGAGGCGCCCCTTGAGCGCGTCCGGCTGGTAGGCGGACTTGATGCCGGCGAACACGGTGCGTGTGGCGCCCCCCAGATCGAGCGTCAGCTTCAGCAGTTTGTCGGCGCCTGCGACCGCCTGCGCGTCGACGATGCGCGCCACGCGCAGATCGATTCGCCGGAACTCGTCGATGGAGATGCTGGCAGGCGCGGGCTCGGCGCCCGCCGTTGCCCGCGCGGCCGGGGCTGGGGCCGGGGCCGGGGCCGGCGCCGGGGCCGGCGCCGGGGCCGGCGTTGCATCGCTTTCAAACAGCGCATCGAGTTGCTTTGGATCCACGCGTGTCATGAGATGCTCATAGGGGTTGATTCGCTCGGGCAGCACGGCTGCATCGTTCCAGTGGAAGGACCGCTCCATGCCGAACAGCTGTCGCGCGACGCGCTCGCTCACCTGGGGCAGCACCGGCGCCAGCAGCACGGACAGGACCTTGAAGCCGTACAGGGCGCGCGAGCAGACATCCTGCAATTGCGCGGACTTGCCGGGGTCCTTCGCCAGGACCCAGGGCTGGTTGGCGTCGAAGTATTGATTGATCGAGTCGGCGAACACCATGCAATGGCGCAAGGCGGCGCCGAACTGGCGCTCCGCGTAGCTGGTCTGCACCGCAGCTGCTGCCTCGCGCGCCGCCGCCATCAGCGTCGCCATGTCGGCGGAGTAGCTGAGCTCGCCCGCGAAATGACGCGTGATGAAGCTGGCCGCGCGGCTGGCGATGTTGACGTACTTGCCGATCAGATCGCTGTTGACGCGCGCGACGAAGTCCTCGGGGTTGAAGTCGATGTCTTCGACGCTGGCGTTGAGCTTGGCGGCGATGTAGTAGCGCAGCCACTCCGCGTTCATGCCGATGTCCAGGTAACGCAGCGGGCTGATGCCGGTGCCGCGCGACTTGGACATCTTCTCGCCCGACACGGTGATGAAGCCGTGGACGTACACGTGGTCCGGCACCTTGTAGGGCGGTCCGGCGAACCTGAGCATCGCCGGCCAGAACAGCGTGTGGAAGTAGATGATGTCCTTGCCGATGAAGTGGATCTGCTCGGTGTCGGGCGCCGCCAGGAACTGCTCGAAGCTGCGTGGCTCGCCGTTGGCGCGCGCCTTGCCCAGCGCGAAGTAACTCTTGAGCGCCGCCAGGTAGCCGATCGGCGCGTCCAGCCACACGTAGAAGTACTTGCCGGGAGCGTCCGGGATCGGGATGCCGAAGTAGGGCGCATCGCGCGAGATGTCCCAGTCCCCGAGCGTCTGCTCGCCTTTTCCCGTCAGCCATTCACGCGCCTTGTTGGCGACCTGCGGTTGCAGCCGCCCCGCACTGCCAAGCCAGCTGCGCAGGAACTCGACGCACTTCTGATCCGACAGCCGGAAGAACAGGTGCTCCGAGGTCTTCAGCAGCGGCCGCGCCCCGGTGAGCGTCGAGTACGGATTGATGAGCTGCGTTGGCGTATTGACGATGCTGCAGACCTCGCAGGCGTCCGCGTACTGATCCTTGGCATGGCAGTTCGGGCATTCACCCTTGATGTAGCGGTCGGGCAGGAACATCCGCTTCACCGGGTCGTAGAACTGCTCCACCGGCTCGGCGTAGATCAGCCCGGCCGCCTTGAGGCGCAGGTAGATGTCCTGCGACAGCTCGGTGTTCTCCGGCGAATCGGTCGTATACCAGTGATCGAAGCTGAGGTGAAAACCCTTGAGGTAACGCGGGCGGTCCGCGGCGATGCGCTCGACGAGCTGCCGCGGCGTGATGCCCTCGCTTTCCGCCTTGAGCATGATCGGCGCGCCGTGCGCATCGTCGGCGCACACGAAATGCACTGCGCGTCCCTGCATCCGCTGGAAGCGCACCCAGATGTCCGCCTGGATGTACTCCATGATGTGGCCGATATGGAACGGGCCGTTGGCGTAGGGAAGCGCGGTGGTGACGAACAGGCTGCCGGGCATCCGCCTAAGTCTACAGCCTCGACGGCTGGCGGCGCGCGTTGCGTCAGCCGGAGTCCTTGAATTCCTCGAACTTTGCCTTGTTGAGGGCTTTCTTGTAGGCCTCTTTGCCGCTGATCTGGCGCTGATCGAACAGCTGTTGGATCGCGCTGTCCATGGTGCGCATGCCGAACTGGCCGCCCGCCTGCATGGCGTTCTCGAGCTGATCGAGCTTGCCCTGGCGGATGAGGTTGGACGCGGCCGGCGTGTTGACCAGGATCTCGAGCGCCGCGACGCGCCCCTGCTTGTCGGCGCGCTGCAGCAGCTGCTGCGACACCACCCCGCGCAGCGAGGTCGACAGCATGGTGCGCACGTGCGACTGCTTGTCGGAAGGGAACACGTTCACCATGCGGTCGACGGTCGGCGCCGCGCCATTGGTGTGCAGCGTGCCCATGACGAGGATGCCCATCTCCGCCGCGGTCACCGCGATGGCCATGGTCTCGAGATCACGCAACTCGCCGACCAGGATGACGTCCGGATCCTCGCGCAGGGCCGAGTGCACGGCCGATGCGAAGCTGGCGCTGTGCACGCCGATCTCGCGCTGGCTGATGAGGCAATTCTTTTTCTCGTGCACGAACTCGATCGGGTCCTCGACGGTGAGGATGTGGCCCTTCACCCGCCGGTTGATGTCGTCGATCATGGCGGCGAGCGTGGTGGACTTACCCGAGCCGGTCTTGCCGGTCACCAGGATCAGGCCGTTGTTGGCGCGGCACATCTGCCGCACCGCCTCGGGCATCTTCAGCTCGTCGAGCGACAGCGCCTTGGTGGGGATGGCGCGGAACACCGCGCCCATGCCATTCAGCTGGCGCATGACGTTGACGCGGAAGCGGCCGCGCTCGGCCAGCGTGTAGGCGAAGTCCGCGCCGTCCTTGGCCTCGAAGCGGTCGACGGCCGTCTTGGGCATGATCTCGTAGAGCGCCTGCTTGACGAAATCGGCAGTGAGCCTCTCGGGCTTGAGCGGCGAGATGTCGCCGTACAGGCGGATGCGCGGCGGGTCGCCGGCGATGAAGTGCAGGTCCGAGCCGCGCTTCTCCAGCACCTCGATCAGGAACGCGTCGATCTGCGCCACGTGCTGCTTCGCCCGCTTCAGGCCGCGGAATTCGCGGCCGGGCTCGCGGCTGTGCCGGTGATGTCGAGCTTCGGCAGCATGCTGGTATCGGTGACGTATTTCTGGAAGGCGCGCTTCTCGGTGGCGTAGACATACGCATCATCGGGGTCGATGGTGCGCGCGGCGATGGCCGCGAGCAGCGCCTGGTCCAGCAGCTGCATGCCGACGTCGCGCCCCATCTGCAGCTGTGTCGGAATCTGGTGCGTCTGCTCGGTCTGGATGAGCTTGCCGATGGCCTTGGTCATCATCAGCACTTCGCAGATCGCCTTGCGGCCGTGGCCGTCGGAGGTCTTCACCAGCACTTGCGTGACCACCGCCAGCAGGCTCTGCGCCAGGAAGCTCTTGGTCTGCTCGCGCTCCTCGACCGGCAGCGCGTCGATGATGCGGTCGATGGTCTTCACCGCGCCGGTGGTGTGCAGCGTGCCGAGTACCAGGTGCCCGGTCTCGGCGGCCGTCATGGCCATGGAAATGGTTTCCGCATCGCGCAACTCGCCCACCAGGATCACGTCCGGGTCCTCGCGCATCGCGGCGCGCACCCCTTCGGCGAAGCTCGGGATGTGCGTGCCGAGCTCGCGCTGGATCACCTGGCTGTTCTTGCTCGGATGAACGAACTCGATCGGATCCTCGAGGCTGATGATGTTGAGGCGGCGCGTCTGGTTGAGGTGATCGATCATCGCCGCAAGCGTGGTCGACTTGCCGGTGCCCGTGGAACCGGTGACCAGCACCATGCCCTGGTGGAAGTCGCACAGCTTGGTCACCACCGGCGGCAGTGCCAGCTTCTCCAGGGTCGGTACGGCCGAAGGAATGGAGCGGAAGGTGGCGCCAATCCCGGTGTCCTTGCGGAACACGTTCACGCGGAAGCGTCCCCCTTCAGAGGACACGTAGGAGAAGTCGAGGTCGTTGCCGCGCGCGAAGTGGTCGTTCTGCGATTTCGTCAGGATTTCGGCGATGTACCCCTCGAGCTCCGTCGCCCGCAGTTCACGGAACTTGATGGGCAGCAGGTCCCCAAACAGGCGCAGCATCGGGGGGACTCCGACCGCCAGGTGCACGTCCGAGCACCCCTGCTGAGTCCCAAGCTTCAGAAACGCATCGATGCGCGCCAAGGGCTTGCTCCTAAAGGACTTTTTCGCAAGCTGTGGTTTAGCCGCTTATGGCTTTGAGATCAACAACTTGAACTTAGAAATTTGACGTAACGCACGAACTTTAGCAAGGCGGCTCAGCTTCGAAACGGTAGGGGGTGCCGGATGCGCCCGGCAGGCGCTCCTCAGCGTACGAAGGGCTCGAGCGCAGCGCTCAGCTCGTTCATGGTCTGGAAACGCTTGGTCTTGTCGACCGCCATGGCGCGCATCACCACGTCGGACAACTCCTGGGGCAGGGCGGGGTTGACGTCCTTGGCGACGCGCGCCTTGCCCTGCACGTGCTGGTACATGACCGACATGTGGTCGCCGCGGGTGTAGGGCGGCACCCCGGTCAGGACCTCGTAGAGGATGACGCCGAGGGCGTAGATGTCGGCGCGCTGGTCGACCTTCTTGCCGAGGATCTGCTCGGGCGCCATGTACTTCGGCGAGCCGATGACGTAGCCGGTCTTGGTGAGCTGGGTATCGCCCTCGCGCTGCGCCGCGGCGACGCCGAAGTCCACGATCTTCAGCAAGCCTTCCTGGTTGATGAGCACGTTGGCCGGCTTCAGGTCGCGATGCACGATGCCCACCTGGTGGGCGACGGTCATGCCGGTGCAGATGTCGATGCCGAACTGCACGCCGCGCTTGAGCTCGACGGGCTTCTCGTTCACCACCTCGCCGCCGAGCGTGTGTGAGGGGAAATACTCCATGGAGATCGCGTACAACCCCTGGATATAGAGGAAGTCATAGATACGGATGACGTTCTTGTGGGTGATCTTGCGCGAGTAACGCAGCTCGTGCACGAAGCGCTTCATCACCTCCTCGTCCTGCGAGACGTTGGGGTTCAGGAACTTCAGGATCAGCCGCTCGTCGACGACCGTGTCCTCCATCAGCAGCACCGTACCGAAGGCGCCGCGCCCGATGCGGTCGATGTATTTGTAGCGGCCCTCGATGACGTCGCCGGGCTTGAGGGTCTGGATGTCCAGCCGTGCCGCCGCGGCTTCGGCCTGCTTGGCGGCCTGAGAAAGCGCCTGGTCCGAGATCAGCACGGTCTTGGCGCCTTCCGCCTGGGTCGGCTGGGGTGGACGCACGCCCGCAGCCACCGCGGCTGCCGCGCTCGCGGGGGTCGCGGCCGTCGCCGCAGGCGGCAGGGCCGACGTGCCGGCGGCGAGCCCGGTGATGCCCGCGATGCGGTTGTCGAGCTCGGTCACCGCGGCTGCCGCCATGCGCGCGATCGTCTGGTCCGGGGATGCGACCTGCGCCTGCAGCTCGTTGCGCACCTGGTCGGCACGCGTCTCATCGGTGACCCGCGACAGTGCGTGCATCGCCTCGATGCGGATCTCGCGCTCGGGTCGCGCGATGAGCGGCAGCAGCATGTCCACCAACTTGCCGTCGCCGAGCTTGCCGAGCGCCCGCACCACGATGGGCGCCGCCTTGGGGTTGGCCGGCGCGTGCAGCATCTCCATGAGGCGCGGCAGCGCGCGTTTGCTGCCGATCTCGGCGAGCGCATCGACGGCGCGCTCGCTTACCCACCAGTCGCTGTCGCGGGTCGCCTGGATGAGCGAATCGACCGCACGCTCGTCCTTGGTCTGGTTGAGGATCTCGATGGCGGCGCGGCGGATGTCCTCGTCCTTGTCGCGCACCAGCTGCAGCACCGCGTCGATCACCTTCGGCCCGCCAATCTTGCCGAGCGCGTCGGCGGCGCGACTGCGCACCCACCAGTCACTGTCCTTGAGCGAAGCGAGCAGATACTTGACCGAATTGGCGTTGCCGATCTCGTTCAACACCTCGACTGCGGCGCGTCGCGCGTTCTCGTTCTCGTCCTTGAGGACCTCGATCAGGTACTTGATGGTCTCGGGATGGTTGGCCTTGATAACCACGTCGATCGCGCGGTTGAGCACGTCGATCTCCGGATCGCGCAGCAGCGCCGCCACGCGCTCGATGTCGATCGGGCCGTCCATGCGCTGCAGCGCCGCGAGTGTCGCGCCGCGGATCAGCTTGTTGGGGTCCTTGAGCAGACCCTGCAGCGCGACCTGCACCTCCGGCGTGTTGAAACGCGCCAGGGTGTTGATGATGTGCACGCGGGCGATCGGATCCTTGCCCTGCACCCGACCGATGAGCTCGGGCAGCGACGCCCGGTCGGCGATGTCGGCGATGATGCGAAACAGCGCCGCCTTCTCGTTGGGTTCCTGCGTATAAGCGGCGGCGAGCAGCTCGCGCACCGAGAAGCGCGATTTCTGTGCCGCGATCACTTCCAGCAACGCTGACTTGGAGACACCCGGGGTGGCGAGCGCCTCGAGCAGCAGGTGCGGCGGGTAGTTGCGGCTGCTGGTAAGCGCCCAGGAGATGCCCGACACCACGCGCGGGCTGCCTTCGACAAGTCCGCGCAGGAACTGCGGGAAGGTCTTCTGGCTGGCGAGGCTCGCCAGCACGTCGACCAGCGCCATGGTGCTGCTCTTGTCGGCCTCGGGCAGGGCGGCGAACACCGCCTCGATGGCGCTCGGCCCCACGTCCTTCAGCCGCGCCACCGCCTTCTGCGTGGCAGGGCTGGCCGGATCCGTGGACGTCCGGATCTCGGTGATCAGGCGGTCGGCGCGCAGGTTGGAGAAAAAGCTCATTCAGCTGTCCGCAGGGATAGCTCCGCAGGTGCGTACGCCGCGTCCTTGCCGGGAGGCAGGGGGCGGGGCCAACAGGACTCCGTCCGCGGGCCGGCGCCGCGGTTGGTTTGGCTGCTGTCTGCCAAAGGAGTCCGCTTTCGCAACAGCCACGGATTATGCCATAGCCTTGAGCCCGGCCATCCCCGCGGCGGTCTCGCGCGGCAGCGTCGCGGAGGCACTACAATCCCTCATCAACATCAGTGCGCAAGTGTCCGTGAACAATCGCGAAGAAACTGTGAACCGCGTACGTATCGCCCTGGAGGCGTACGTCGACCCCTACCTCGGCGAAACGCTCGGCGCGGCGCAGGCCGTGGAGGAGGTCCGCGCCGCGGGCGCCGGCTACAGCGCCCGCATCGCCCTGGGCTTTCCGGTGGGGGGGTACCAGGAGGAGCTGCAGGCCGCCCTGGCGGGGCAGCTGGCCACCGCCGGCGTGGCGGCGCCGCTCGCCATCGAGCTGCGCTCGGACATCCGCTCGCATGCCGTGCAGCGCAACCTCAAACCCCTCGGTGAGATCAGCAATGTCGTCGCCGTCGCTTCCGGCAAGGGTGGTGTCGGCAAGTCGACGGTCGCGGTGAATCTGGCGCTCGCCTGGGCGGCGCAGGGCGCGCGGGTCGGGATACTCGATGCCGACATCTACGGGCCGAGCCAGCCGCTCATGCTCGGACTCAGCGGCCAGCGCCCATCCTCCCCCGACGGCAAGCGCCTGCGTCCGCTGGCCAGTCACGGCATCAGCGCCATGTCCATCGGCTTCCTGGTGGACGCCGAGCAGCCCATGGTGTGGCGCGGGCCGATGGTGACGCAGGCGCTCACGCAGCTGCTCGGGGAAACCGAGTGGGGCACTCTCGATTACCTGGTGGTCGACATGCCGCCCGGCACCGGGGACATCCAGCTCACTCTGGCGCAGCGGGTGCCGGTGGCGGGCGCGGTGATCGTCACCACGCCGCAGGACATCGCACTCGCCGACGCCCGCAAGGGACTGAAGATGTTCGAGAAGGTTTCGGTGCCGGTGCTCGGCATCGTCGAGAACATGAGCCTGCACGTGTGCTCCAACTGCGGTCACATCGAGCATATCTTCGGGGCCGGCGGCGGGGAGCGCATGGCGCGCGAGTACGGCGTGCGCCTGCTTGGCGAGTTGCCGCTCGACGGGCACATCCGCGAGGAGACCGACGGCGGCCGGCCGACGGTGGTCGCCGCGCCCGAGGCACCGCGCGCGCGGCCCTACTTCGAGATGGCGCGACGCACCGCCGCGGCGCTCGCCACGCGCGCGCGCGACCGCAGCAGCGTGTTTCCGAAAATCGTGGTCGAGGAGACCTGAGCGCGCGGTATGGCGCGGCAGCAACGGCTCCCCTCGTGGGGGGCGGCGCGTGTTGTAGGTCCCTTTCACAATAGTTGCGGGTGCACGCAACTATTGAAATGCACGGAATCGCGCGCAAGTCCCGATGGACACAGGCTGCGCCGCTCACCGACCGCTTCTGAATAGTTGCGCGTACACGCAACTATTGAAAAAAGGACCCTTGCATCTGCGCGCCGCGCAGGCGCCCACGTCTCGCCGAAGTAGTCCGGGTGCGGTACTCTGCGCCGACCTACCCGTCGGCGGAGCCCGATGAGCATCAAGTCCGACAACTGGATCCGCCGCATGGCGCGCGAGCACGGGATGATCGAGCCGTTCGAGCCCGGGCAGGTGCGCGAGGTCAACGGCCGACGGATCGTGTCCTACGGCACCTCCAGCTACGGCTACGACGTGCGCTGTGCGAGCGAGTTCAAGATCTTCACCAACATCAACTCCACCATCGTTGACCCGAAGGCTTTCGACGAGAAGAGCTTCGTCGACTTCGCCGGTGATGTCTGCATCATTCCGCCGAACTCGTTCGCCTTGGCGCGCACGGTGGAGTACTTTCGCATCCCACGCAACGTGCTGGTGGTAACTCTCGGAAAAAGCACCTACGCGCGCTGCGGTTGCATCGTCAACGTAACGCCGCTGGAACCCGAGTGGGAAGGCCACGTGACGCTGGAGTTTTCCAACACCACGCCGCTGCCGGCGAAGATCTACGCCAATGAGGGTGTGGCGCAGATGCTGTTCTTCGAATCCGACGAGGTCTGCTCGGTCTCCTACCGCGATCGCGGTGGCAAGTACCAGGGTCAGCGCGGCGTGACACTGCCGAAGACCTGAGCGGGCGTGGCGCGCCGCGTGCGCGCGGCGTCACTCACGCTTGAGACTCAGGATCTCCATGGTCCACTCCACCTCATCGGCGCGCTTCTGCTGCACGCGCAGCGGGATGTAGCCCTGATCGGGCGCGCACCAGTAGCTGTTGACGCGCGGTGAGTTCGCCTTGCGGCTGGTGTAGATGACCGCGGCCAGCGCGCCGAGCGGTGTGGGCAGCGTCGCCTGCCCCGCGCGCGCATAGTGGTACTCGCGCACCGCGTCCTTGTCGATCAGATCGAAGCGATCAGGGGTCTGGCCGCGCAGCAGCGCGACCATGAGTGCGATCTGAATGGACGAGTCGTCCTGCACCTGCGCGGTGAGCGGCAGGTCGACCGGGGTCTGCTCGTAGACGCCGGTGACACGATGCTTGTCCCAGTCGTACGTGAGGTCGATGCTGCGCTGCGTGGAGCTGGTGCCGTCGTCACCCTTGTAGCTCAAGGGCTCGACACCGCCTGGGGTGACGCGCAGCACGCTCGCGGTGCGCGGACGCTGGGACATCAGCTTGCCGACGCCGCGCGGCTCGCTGCGCGAGGTGTAGGTCCAGGTGTCAGCGCCGCTCTTCGCGAGCGTGAGCGTCGTCACCGCGACCGTCATGCCATTCCAGATCCAGGCGTAGCTCGCCTCGAAGGGCTTGAGCTCGTCGGCGGCCGTGACACCGGTGGCGAGCAGCGCGCTGGCGAGCAGCGCGCCGGCGAGCGCGCCGGCGAACACGCGCCGCAGCCGTGCGCTGCGCCTGCCGCCGCAATCAACCGTGTACTGCTGCACCAAAATCCTCCACCACGGGCGCCTCGAGCCGCCGTCCGTCCAGCCACGCAGCATTATCGTGCCACGCAAGGCGGCCCTGTGCGAACCAGCCGAGCGCCCGCGGATAGATGATGTGCTCGGTCGCCAGCACGCGAGCGGCCAGCGTCGCTGCGGTGTCCCCGGGCTGCACCGCGAGCTTCGACTGCAGCACGACGGGGCCGCTGTCGAGCTCGGCGGTCACGAAGTGCACGCTCGCACCGTGCACGCGCTCGCCGGCGGCCAGGACGCGCCGGTGTGTGTGCAGGCCGCGGTAGGCGGGCAGCAGCGAGGGATGAATGTTGAGCATGCGACCGGCGTAGCGCGCGACGAACGCCGCGGACAGCACGCGCATGAAGCCGGCGAGTGCGACAAAATCGGGCTGCGCTGCGGCGAGGATCTCGCCGAGCTGCTGCTCGAAGGGGGCGCCGGCGCCGGCTGCCACCGTGGCCGTGTCCACGCCGAGGCTCGCCGCACTGGCCAGTCCTGCGGCCTGCGGGCGATCGGCGATCACGACCACCGGGCGTGCGGCGATGGCGCCGGCGAGGCAGGCGCGCACGATCGCGGTCATGTTCGAGCCGCGCCCCGATATCAGGACCGCGAGCCGCAGCGGCGGCGTGGCGCTCATGCGCTGAAGAACACGCCGCGCCCGCCGGCGCGCACCTCGCCGATGATCTGCGCGCTCTCGCCGCGCGCCCTGAGGAACTCCACCGCCGCCTGCGCGCGCTCACCCGGCACGATCACCGCCATGCCGATGCCGCAGTTGAAGGTGCGGTACATCTCGGCATCGTCGATGCGCGCGGTACGCTGCAGCCAGCCGAACAGCGGATCCTCGGGCCAGCTGCGCCGCTCGAGCACGGCCTCGAGGCCCGCGGGCAGCACCCGCGGGATGTTGTCGGTGAGACCGCCGCCGGTGATGTGCGCGAGCGCATGCACCGGCATCGCCCGGATGAGCGCCAGCAGCGGCTTCACGTAGATGCGCGTCGGTGCCATCAGCCGCTCGAACAGGTTGCTCCCCTCGAGCTCGGTTGTCGGCGTGGCGCCTGCCACGCTGAGCAGCTTGCGGATCAGCGAGTAGCCGTTGGCATGCGGACCGGAGGAGCCGAGCCCGACCACGGCATCGCCGGCGCTGACCGCCGTGCCGTCGATGATCGCGTCCTTCTCCACCACGCCGACGCAGAAACCGGCGAGGTCGTAGTCGGCCCCCTGGTACATCCCCGGCATCTCGGCAGTCTCGCCGCCCACCAGCGCCGCGCCCGCCTGCACGCAGCCCTCGACGATGCCGCGCACTACCGCTTCGGCGACCGCGACCTGCAACTTGCCGGTCGCGTAGTAATCGAGGAAGAACAGCGGCTCCGCCCCCTGAACCACCACGTCGTTGGCGCACATCGCGACCAGGTCGATGCCGATGGTGTCGTGACGGCCGCTGTCGATCGCCAGGCGCAGCTTGGTGCCCACCCCGTCGGTGCCGGCCACCAGCACCGGCCGCCGGTAGCCGGGCGGCAGCTCCACCAGCGCACCGAAACCGCCGATGCCGGCGAGCACCTCGCGGCGCTGTGCGCGGCGCACCAGCGGCTTGATGCGCTCGACGAGCTCGTCGCCAGCGTCAATGTCGACGCCGGCATCGCGATAAGTGATACCGGTGAATTCGCTCATAATTGTTTGCGCCGCCGCCCGTGTCGCGTGCATGCCGGTAGCGGCACGTTGCGCGGTGCGCCGTGGAGGGCGCGGCGCCTATGCTATTGTACGCGGCGCTGCGCTCCGGTGCGCGCGCGACCCAGACAATGTCCCGAACGGGCCCCAAATCACTCGCTGCAACACGGCACGTGCGCGGACTGCTGACGCTGCTCGCCGTCGCCTGCTGCGCGCTGTCGACACCGTGTACGGCGGGACGGCCGGTGCGCGTCTACGAGGTCGACATCGACGGCCAGTCGGTGCCCGCGGTGCAGGATGCCATGCGCCAGGCGCTGGTGCGCGCCACCGGCCGGCGCGAGGCCGCCGATGATCCGGCGTTCGCCAGCGTGATCGCCGACGCCGCCCGCTACGTGGGCAGTTACGCCACCGGACCACGCGGCGAGGCGCAGGTGGTGTTCGACGCCGCCGCGGTCGAGCGCGCCATCAGCGCCGCGGGACGGAGCCTGTGGCAGCGTGAGCGGCCGTTCACGCTGGTAGTGCTCGACCCGCCGCGCGCGCGCGCCGCAGCGGATGCGGCGCGCGCCGAGCTCGAGCGGGTCGCGGCCGAGCGCGGCCTGCCGATCACGCTGATCCCGCTCGCCCTCGCGGATGCCGCCGGCAACCCGCTGAGCGGCGAGGCGCTGCTGCAGGCGGCGCAGCGCTACGGCGGCGACGAGGTGCTCGTCGGCCGCGGGGCGGAAACCGACGGCGCGCTGCAGTGGACTCTGCACACGCCGCTGCTGAGCGCCAGCTGGACCGGTCCGCTCGGCGCGGGCATCGACCACACGGTGGACCTGCTGGTGCCGCAGCAGGCGACTTCGCTTGCCGATGCGGACGCCGAGGCGCGCGTCGAGATCGACGGCGTCGACTCGCTGACAGCGTATGCGGCGGTCGCGCAGCTGCTGCAGAGCGTGCCAGGGGTGCGGCGCGCCAATGTCGTGGCGGCCGACCCCGGCAGCGTCACCTTCGCGCTCACCGTACGCGGCGGCGCCGCGGGACTGGAGCAGGCGCTGTCAGGCTCGGCGCACCTGGTGCGCGGCGCCGGTGGCGCTGCGCGGCTGGTGTACCGCTACCAGCCGCAAGGCTGAACTGGCCAGCGCTGCTCACCGCCGCTCGTGCGCCACCTGCCCAATCTCATCTGCGTGATCCGCCTGCTGCTGGTGTGGCCGATCGTGCGCGCGCTGCACGCCGGTGCCGACCTGGCGGCGCTCGTGGTGTTCATCGCTGCCGCGGTGTCCGACGGCCTCGACGGCTACCTCGCCAAGCGCTTCGACTGGACCTCGGAGCTCGGCAGGTTCCTCGATCCGGTGGCCGACAAGCTGCTGCTGGTCGCGGTGTTCGTCGAGTGCGCGTGGCTCGGGCTGGTTCCGTGGTGGCTGACCGCCGCGGTGGTGGCGCGCGACGTGATGATCGGGCTCGGTGCGCTGACTTTCTGGCTGTGGTTCGGACCGCTGCGCGGACGGCCGACCGCCATCAGCAAGGTCAATACCGCCATGCAGCTGCTGTACGTCATGCTGGTGCTGCTGCACGGCGCGGCCAGCGCGGCCGGCGCGGCCGGCGTGCCGCCGCAGGAGATTCTCGATGCCTGCGCGCTACTCACCCTGGCCACCACGGTGCTCTCCGGAGTGCACTACATCCTGACGTTCACGCGCCGCGCGTGGACCCAACCGGCGCGTACCGCGTAGGGCACGGTAGGCGATGCAGCAGCTCCCGCTCGGTGTGCGCCTGCCGGATCGCGCGGTGTTCGCCAGCTTTCTGACGGGGCGCAACGCGCAGGCCGTGGCGCATCTGCAGCGCGTGGCCACGGGCGGGGAAGGCGGCGGCCTTACCTGGTTGTGCGGCCCGGCCGGTTGCGGCAAGAGTCATCTGCTGCAGGCTGCGTGCACGCTGGCGGGCGAGCGCATGCGTTCGGGCTACGTGCCGCTCGCCCAGGTGGCGACGCTCGGCCCCGGCATTCTTGAAGGGCTGACACAGATGCAGTGCCTGTGCCTGGACGATCTGCAGCACATCGCCGGCCGGCCGGAGTGGGAGCGCGCGCTGTTCGCGCTGCTCAACGAGCTGCAGGAGGCCGATGGCCGGCTGATCGTGGCAGCGCCGGTGCCCCCGGCGCTGCTCGGCTGGGGGCTTGCCGACCTCGGCTCGAGGTGCGCCGCGGGCGTGGTGTTCCAGCTGCGCGCGCTCGACGAGCAGGAACAGCACGCCGCCCTGCAACTGCGCGCACGGCTGCGCGGACTGGAGCTGCCGCTGGAAACCTGGCAGTGGCTGCAGCGGCGCATGCCGCGCGACATGCGCACGCTCTACCAGCTGCTCGATACGCTCGACGAGGCTTCGCTCGCGGCACAGCGGCGGCTCACCGTGCCGTTCATCCGCGAAGTGCTGCGCGCCGCGGCGCCCGACGGCGACTGAGGTCGCAAGCCGCGCGGCGCACTTTCAGCGGCGCGACAGCTGTACGGCGAGCAGCGCCACGCGCCGTCCGAGGGCCTGCGCCAGGGACTTTTCCGCCTCGGTCAGCAGCGGCGCCGTGTCCGCCGCGCCGACGTGCGAGGCGCCGTAGGGGGTGCCGCCGCTGCGGGTCTCGTTCAGCGCACGCTCGGTATACGGCAGGCCGACCAGGTACATGCCATGGTGCAGCAGCGGCAGCATCATCGACAGCAGCGTCGTTTCCTGTCCGCCGTGCATGGTCTGCGTAGAGGTGAATACGCCGGCCGGCTTGCCGGCCAGCGCGCCCGACAGCCACAGGCTCGCGGTGGAATCGAGGAAGTATTTCAGCGGCGCCGCCATGTTGCCGAAGCGCGTCGGGCTGCCGAGCACCAGCGCGTGCGTGTCGCGCAGGTCCTCGAGGGTGGCGTACGGCGCGCCACTCGCCGGCACCGGCTGCGGCGGGACTTCGCTTTGCGCGGCGACCGGCGGCACCGTGCGCAGCCGGGCGCTCGCGCCGGCGGCGCTCTCCACGCCCCGGCATACCTGGCGTGCGAGCTCCGCGGTGGCGCCGCTGCGCGAGTAATAGAGCACCAGGATCTCCGCCATGCTTAGGCTAACTTGCCATAAAAGTCAGGCGACGGCATCCGCACGCCGCCGCACATCCTCATCTAGTAGTATCCGCGCTTTGCCAAAGGCTCGAGTGCGCAAGCGGCATGGTGTGCAAGAGGTGTCTGGTCGGCGGACGCGTGCAGGGGGTGTTCTACCGCGGGACCGCCGTGCGCCGCGCGCAGGAGCTCGGCATTCACGGCTACGCGCGCAACCTGCCCGACGGCCGCGTTGAAGTGCTGGCGTGCGGGGAGGAAGCGGTGGTGAACTCGTTCGTGACCTGGCTGTGGATAGGCTCGTCCGCGTGCAAGGTCACGTCGGTGGAAGTGAGCGACGCTCCCCACGATCCGACCGCCGTGCACACCGGATTTCATACCGCCTGACATGAGCGCGCGGGCGCAGCACAGCGGCAGGGCGCCCTGGCACAGCGCGGCGCTGGCGGCCCTCGCCCTGTGGCTGCCGGCGGTCTGCCTGACGCAGCCGCAAGCGCTGCCCACGGCGCAGGCCGACGTGCCGGCCACACCCCCCGCCGTCGTGCCGCCGCCGGCGGAGGAGCCTGCGGCCGCGCCCGCAGCCGCGCCGGCTCCGGCAACCCCGACGCCGCGCCCGCGCCCGTCGTGGTTTCACCGTCACCGCCACCCCGGCCAGCAGGCCTGGGTGGCCGCCGCCAACCCGCTGGCGGTCGAGGCCGGACTGAAGATCCTCGCGCGCGGCGGCAACGCCGTGGACGCGGCGGTCGCTGTGCAGGCGATGCTCGGGCTGGTCGAGCCGCAGAGCTCCGGTGTGGGCGGCGGCGCATTTCTCCTGTACTACGACGCGCACACCGGCCACGTGACCGCGTGGGACGGCCGCGAGAAAGCTCCCGCTGCCGCAAGCCCCGACATGTTCCTCGATGAGCACGGTAAGCCGCTGCCGTTCGTCGAAGCGGTGCGCAGCGGGATCTCCACCGGCGTTCCGGGCGCGATCGCCATGCTGGCGGCGGCGCAGCACGCGGTCGGCGCGCTGCGCTGGCAGGATCTTTTCGAGCCGGCGATTCGCAGCGCCACCGACGGCTTCATCGTTTCCGCGCGGCTGGCGATGTACCTCGGCGAGGGTTCGCCCTTTCCACCCACCAACGAAGTGCGCATGTTGTTCTCGCAGCCCGACGGCGAGACCCTGGAGGAGGGCGACCTGTTCCGCAACCCCGAGTACGCGCACACGCTGCAACTCATCGCGCAGCAAGGCCCGCGTGCTCTGCTGGAAGGACAGATCGCAGCGGACATCGTCAAGGTGACCCACCAGTCACCGCTGCCCGGAACGATGACGCTCAAGGACCTCGGCAGCTACCGCGCGGAGTCGGGCGATGCCCTGTGCCGCCCCTACCGCGGCTACTCCGTGTGCGTACCGCCGCCGCCCTCGAGCGGCGTGGCGCTGCTGCAGATGCTGGCGATACTCGACCACACCGACATCGCCACGCGCGGGCCGCAGGACCCGCAGGCCTGGTTCCTGTTCGCACAGGCGAGCCGCCTGATGTACGCCGACCGCGACCGTTACGTGGGGGATCCGCACTTCGTGCCGGTACCCGTGGAGCGCATGCTCGATCCGGCCTACGTGCGGCTGCGGGCGCAGCTGATCGGCGATCACGCCGGGCCGGCTCCGCTGCCCGGGGAGTTCGCGCTGCCGCGCGGCCGTGACGTGACGACCGAGTCGCCCGGCACGAGCCACTTCGTCGTCGTGGACGCCGACGGTGACGTCGTTTCCATCACCACCACGGTGGAGTCGGTATTCGGCTCCGGCCGCACCGTCGGCGGCTTCGTGCTCAACAATCAGCTCACCGATTTCTCCTTCGTGCCGGCCGAGGATGGCCGGCCGGTCGCCAACGCGGTGCGCGGCGGCAAGCGGCCGCGCTCCTCGATGGCGCCGATCATTGTGCTCGACCACGCCGGTGACTTCGTGGCGGCGCTCGGCTCCCCCGGCGGCTCGGCGATCCTCGAGTACAACGCCAAGACGCTGGTCGCACTGCTCGCCTGGAAGATGTCGCTCAAGAAGGCGATCGAGCTGCCCAACCTGATCGCGCGCGGCGACACCTTCAGCGGTGAGATGGCCAGGTTCCCCCCGGCGGTGCTCGCCGGACTGCGCGAGCGCGGCATCGAGCTCAAAGGCGGCCACGCGGAGAACTCCGGGCTGCACGGCGTGGTGCGTCGCGCCGACGGCACTTACGAGGGCGCGGCCGACTCGCGTCGCGAGGGCGAGGCGCGCGCCCTGCCGCTGCCGCAGAAGGCGCTGAAGCACGCCGCCGCGGGCTGACGCTTAGGCCCGCGACGCGCGCCGTCAGTGCGTGCCCGCCGCCCTGGGGAAGCCCAGATCGTCGGCGCCGGCCCAGCGCGTCCACTGCGTGAGGACCAGGTCCGGGTATTCGCGCTTTCCCGTCGAGCCGTTGTAGCGCGCCAGCGCCTTGCGCACGTCGTTGTGCTCGTAGCCGAGGTAGAAGCGCAGGATGGCGCAGCCCATGCGGATGTTGGGCGCCACGTGCACCAGCTCGTAGCGGCGCATGCCGAGGCGCTCGGGCCAGAACGGCATCACCTGCATGAGACCCACCGCGCCGGCGGCGGATACCGCCCAGCGATCGAAGCGGCTCTCCACCGCGATGAGGGCCATGACCAGTCCGGGCGGCAGCCGTGCTTCACCGCTGCGATGAGTCTCGCAATACACCTGCTTGAGGATGTCGAGACGCTCGTCCTTCTGCGCGACCAGCGGTCGCAGCCGTGGCTCCATCAGCCGGTACCACACCGCCGAGTCGTATTGGTCGGTGAAACACTGCGCCTGCGCGATCGCCTTCGCGACCACCGCCTGCAACTGCGGGTCGCGCTGCTGGTCGGCGGCGGCCGGGCGCAACAGCGCGCACACCAGCAGCCCGAGCCATCCCGCCAGTGCCGTGCTGCCCGCGTGCGTAGCGCGCGTCATGCGCGGGGTGCGCTCAGCCCCCGAGTCGCTGGCGCAGGAACTCGAGTGCGCCGGCGGCGGGGAACTCGGTGCTGGTGCTGTCGCGGCGCTGGCGGTACTCGAGGCTGCCCGCTTCCAGGGAGCGCTCGCCCACCACCACGCGATGCGGGATGCCGAGCAGCTCCGCGTCGGCGAACTTTACGCCCGGGCGCGCGTCGCGGTCGTCGTACAGCACCTCGATGCCGGCGCCGGTGAGCTCCTCGTACAGCCGATCGCTGACTTCGCGGACACGGGCGGATTTGTGCAGATTCAGCGGCACCAATATCACCTGGAACGGCGCAATGGGCGCCGGCCAGATGATGCCGCGCTCATCGTGGTTCTGCTCGATGGCGGCGGCCACGATGCGCGTCACACCGATTCCATAGCAGCCCATGAGCAGCGTGACCTCGCGGCCCGCTTCGTCGAGTACCGCGGCCTTCATGGGGCGGCTGTACTTGTCGCCGAGCTGGAAGATGTGACCCACTTCTATGCCGCGGGCGATCTTGAGGACGCCCTTGCCCGAGGGGCTCGGATCACCCTCGACCACCTTGCGCAGATCAGCCGGGATCGCGCCCTGCACGTCGCGCTCCCAGTTGACGCCGGTGAGGTGCTGGTCCTTCTCGTTGGCGCCGCACACGAAGTCCGCCAGGATGAGCGTGCTGTGGTCGGCATAGACGCGGCACTTCAGGCCCACGAGCCCGACGTATCCCGGCTCGGTGCCGCTGACCCGCAGCACCTGTTCGGCGCTCGCCAGGGTGAGGGGAGTCGCGACCCCGGGGAGCTTCTGCGCCTTGACTGCGTTGAGCTCGTGGTCGCCGCGCACCACCAGCGCCACCGCCTCGCCGTCGCTGCCGGCGACGATCAGCGTCTTCACGCAGCGCGCCGGCGCGACGTTCAGCTGCCGCGCGAGCTCCGCGATGGTGCGCGCGCCCGGCGTCGCCACCTTGCGCAGCGGCTCGCTCGGCGGCGGCCGGGCCGCGGCGGGCGGCAACGCGGCGGCCGCCTCGAGATTGGCGGCATAGTCGTCAGCGTCGGAGAACACGATCGCATCCTCGCCGGAGGGCGCGAGCACGTGAAATTCCTGCGAGACGTCCCCGCCGATGGCGCCGGAGTCGGCGCGCACCGCGCGGAACGTGAGCCCGGTGCGGGTGAAGATGCGCGTGTAAGCCTCATACATGGCGCGGTAGCCGGCCTGTAGCGAGTCGGCATCGAGATGAAAGGAGTAGGCATCCTTCATGATGAACTCGCGCGCGCGCATCACGCCGAACCGCGGCCGCACCTCGTCGCGGAACTTGGTCTGGATCTGGTAGAAGTTGACCGGCAGCTGGCGGTAGCTCTGCAGCTCGCGCCGCACGATGTCGGTGATCACTTCCTCGTGGGTGGGGCCGAGCACGAAGTCGCGCTCGTGCCGGTCCTTCAGGCGCAGCAGCTCCGGGCCGTACACGCTCCAGCGGCCCGACTCCTGCCATAGCTCCGCCGGCTGCACCACCGGCATCACCAGCTCGAGCGCCCCGGCGCGGTTCATTTCCTCGCGCACGATGCGCTCGACCTTCTGCAGCACCCGCAGCCCGAGCGGCAGCCAGCTGTAGAGCCCGGCGGCGAGGCGCCGGATCAGCCCGGCGCGCAGCATCAGCTGGTGACTGATAACCTCCGCCTCCGCGGGGGTCTCCTTCATGGTGTTGATGGGATACTGGGAGAGCCTCATCGCTTAGGGTTCGCTGGCATTGCGCGCTGACGTGGGGCATCTTAGCAGGAGGTGCCTGCTAAGATTGTCGCCGTGGCGACCGAGACCCAGGAATATCCGCGTCCCCGCGGCAAGGGCATTTACCTGCTGCCGAACCTGCTCACCACGGCTTGCCTGTTCTCAGGCTTCTACGCGGTGGTGGCGGCGATCGACAAGCACTTCGATCACGCCGGCATGGGGATATTCGCGGCGATGATCTTCGACACGCTCGACGGGCGCATCGCGCGCCTGACGCGCACCGAGAGCGCCTTCGGCAAGGAATACGACAGTCTCGCCGACATGCTGTCCTTCGGTGTGGCGCCGGCGATCGTCGCGTACCAGTGGGGCGTAGTGCGCATCGCCGAGTACGGCCACCACTGGGACCGCTTCGGCTGGCTCGCCTGCTTCTTCTACGTGGCGGCGGCGGCGTTGCGGCTGGCGCGCTTCAACGCGCGCGCGGCCACCGCCGACAAGCGCTACTTCGAGGGCCTGCCGAGTCCGTCCGCGGCCGCGATCGTGGCGGCGTTCGTCTGGTTCGTCAGCGACTGGCACGAGCCCGGGCTCCCCGGGCTGATCGCGGCGTTCGCGATCACCGCCAGCGCCGGCGCGTTGATGGTGAGCCGCTTCAGCTATCCGAGCTTCAAGCAGTTCGATCTCGACCGGCGCATCCGCTTCGTCTACCTGCTGCTGGTGCCGGTCGCATTCATCCTGATCGGCGTCGACCCGCCCACCATGTTGCTGTCGATGTTCGGCACCTACGCGCTGTCGGCGCCGCTCTTGTGGGTGGGACGGCGCCTGCGGCGTATGGTGCGTGCCGCGCCGGCCGGGGGTGGCTGACCGTGCAGACGCAGCGGCGGGCGCAGTACCTGGAGGCGATCGGCATCGACGTATGGGTGCCGCGCGATGCCAGCGTGGCCGTGGCCGGCGCCGACACCGATGCGGACACGACGTCGCACGCCGACCCTGCGTCGCAGTGGGCGGCGCTGCTGCAGGAAGTACGCGCCTGCACGCGCTGTGCGCTGCACGCGACGCGCACCCAGGGCGTGCTGGGAGTGGGGCCGAAGCGCGCCGACTGGCTGGTGATCGGCGAGGCCCCCGGTGCGGAGGAGGATCGGCGCGGCGAGCCGTTCGTGGGCGTCGCCGGACAGCTGCTCGATGCGATGCTCAAGGCCATCGGACTCGATCGCACGCGCAACGTCTACATCGCCAATGTGCTGAAGAGCCGCCCGCCCAACAACCGCGACCCGCGGCCGGAAGAGGTCGAAGCGTGCCTGCCGTACCTGGTGCGGCAGATCGCGCTGCTGCGCCCGAAGATCATGCTGGCGGTCGGCCGCATCGCGGCGCAGAACCTGCTGGGCACGGATGCGCCCCTTGGACGGCTGCGCGGCCAGGTGCATCATTTCGGCGAGCAGCGCACGCCGCTGGTCGTTACCTACCATCCCGCCTACCTGCTGCGCACCCCGGGCGACAAGCGCAAGGCGTGGGAGGATCTGAAGTTTGCGCGCAGTGTGTACCAGCAACTCACCGGGAGCAGCGACTAGCGATGGCCACCGCGGCTGAACTGCTGCTGCCGGAGGTACTGATCCGGCCGATGCGCGCCAGCGACGTCGCCGAGGTGGTCGCGATCGAGCGCGCCTCGTACCAGTTTCCCTGGAGCGAGGGGATCTTCCGCGACTGCCTGCGCGTCGGCTACCTGTGCCGCGTGGTTACGGTGGAGCGGCAGGTGCTGGCCTACGGCGTGATGAGCTTCGGTGCCGGGGAAGCGCACATCCTCAACCTGTGCGTGAGCGAGGCCTACCGCTGCCGCGGCGTCGGCAAGCGGCTGCTCGGCGCGCTCGTGGAGCGTGCCGCCGCCGCCGGCATGGCGGAAGCCTTTCTCGAGGTGCGTCCTTCCAACACTGCGGCGATCCGCCTGTACCTGGCGCTCGGCTTCGAGCAGGTCGGCATGCGGCGCGGCTATTACCAGGCGGTCGGCGGACGCGAGGATGCCGCGGTGCTCAAGCGCGTGCTGCGCGCACCGGGCGCGCCTTCCGCCTGAGCACCTTGCCCGCCATGAACGATGAGGCCGCCGAGATCCGGCGGCGGCGCACGTTCGCGATCATCTCGCACCCCGACGCCGGCAAGACCACGCTCACCGAGAAGCTGCTGCTGTTCGGCGGCGCCATCCAGATGGCCGGCACGGTCAAGGGGCGCAAGGCCGCGCGTCACGCCACTTCCGACTGGATGCGTCTCGAGCAGCAGCGCGGCATCTCGGTCACCTCCTCGGTGATGCAATTCCCCTACGGCGGCTGCGTCGTCAACCTGCTCGATACTCCCGGGCACGAGGATTTTTCCGAGGACACCTACCGCACGCTCACCGCGGTGGACTCCGCGCTGATGGTGATCGACTGCGCCAAGGGCGTGGAGGAGCGCACCATCAAGCTGATGGAAGTGTGCCGGCTGCGCGACACGCCGATCATGACTTTCATCAACAAGCTCGATCGCGACGGGCGCCCGGCACTCGAGCTGCTCGACGAGATCGAGAAGGTGCTCAACATCCGCACCGCCCCGGTCACCTGGCCGATCGGCATGGGGCGCGAGCTGCGCGGCATCTACCACCTGCCGGAGGATCGCATCTACGTGTACACGCAGGGCGAGCGCGGCCGGCGCGGCGAGAACCGCACCATCGCGGGCCTCGCGAGCGAGGCGGCGCGCGAGTTCCTGGGCGCGGCCGGCGGCGCGTTCGCCGAGGAGATCGAGCTGGTGCGCGGCGCCAGCGAGCGCTTCGACGTCGCGGCGTACCTTGCCGGCCGCCAGACGCCGGTGTTCTTCGGCTCCGCCATCAACAACTTCGGCGTCGAGGAGCTGCTGGCGGCGTTCACCGGCTACGCGCCCGCGCCGCTGCCGCGCGCGGCGCGCGAGCGCAGCGTGCTGCCCGAAGAGACGGCACTCGCCGGCTTCGTGTTCAAGATCCAGGCCAACATGGATCCGGCGCACCGCGACCGCATCGCGTTCCTGCGGCTGTGCGCCGGCCGCTACGCGCGCGGCATGCGACTGTTCCACGTGCGCCTCGACAAGGAGGTGCGCGTCGCCGATGCGCTGACCTTCATGGCCGCCGACCGCGCGCAGGCGGAAGAGGCCTGGGCGGGCGACATCATCGGCCTGCACAATCACGGCACCATCAACATCGGCGATACCTTCACCCAGGGCGAGCGGCTCACCTTCACCGGTGTGCCGGACTTCGCCCCCGAGATCTTCCGCCGCGCCGTGCTCAAGGACCCGCTGCGCGCCAAGGCACTGCAGAAGGGCCTGGCGCAGCTGTGCGAGGAGGGCGCCACGCAGCTGTTCCGGCCGCTGCGCAACAACGAGATGATTCTCGGCGCGGTCGGTCCGCTGCAGTTCGAGGTGGTGGCGTTCCGGCTGCAGGACGAGTACGGGGTGCAGTGCGTGTTCGAGCCGGTGACGGTGCATACCGCGCGCTGGGTCGAGAGCGCGGATGCGCTCAAGCTCGCCGAGTTTCGCGCTCGCGCCCATGACCACCTCGCGATCGATCACACCGGCGCACTGGTGTATCTGGCGCCCTCGCGCGTCAACCTGCAGCTGACGCAGGAGCGCTGGCCGGGCATCGTGTTCCGCGAGATCCGCGAGCACGCCGCGCCGCAGTAGGCTTTGGCTCAGCAGGCTTGGCTCCGCGCGGCGCGCCGCACCGCAGGCGCCTCACGGGGATGGCGCGCGCGCGCGTTTTGTGCGACATAGGCACACCGGAAGGGCCCCATGAACGACGTCCCCGCCATCGCCGCTCCCCTCATGCAGCGCGAGATCCTCGTCAACCGCCTGTACGAGGCTGCCGAGCTCGAGCACGACCTCATGTGTACCTACCTGTACGCCGCCGCCAGCCTGCGCACCGGGGCGCAGGAGGGCCTGCTTGCGGCGCAGGCGGAGAGCGTGCGCCGCTGGCGGCAGGTGCTGCTGACGGTGGCGATCGAGGAGATGGGGCACCTCGCGGCGGTGTGGAACATCACCTCCGCGCTCGGTGCCAGTCCGCGCGTCGGGCGCAGTAATTTTCCGCTCGATCCTGGCTACCTGCCGGCGAGCATCACCGTGAAGCTCGCGCCCTTCAACGCCGAGACGCTGCAGCATTTCGTGTTTCTCGAGCGGCCGCAGGACTCCGACGAGCGCGAGGGCGAGGGCTTTGCCTGCGAGCACCCCTACGTGCGCGGCACCGACCGCCCGCACCTGACACCGATGGCGCGCGACTACGCGACGGTCGGCGAGTTCTACGCGAGGCTCAGCGAGGGGGTGCGCGCGTTCGTCGCGCGCCACGGCGAGGCGGTTGCGTTCGATGGCGACCCGGCGCTGCAGCTGTCGCGGACGGAAGTCAATCTCGCCGGCGCGCGTCCGGTGCGCTGCCTGAAGACGGCCCTCGAAGCATTCGCGGCCATCATCGAGCAGGGCGAGGGCGCACCGCGCGACTCACGCGGCTCGCACTTCCAGAAGTTTCTCGGGGTGCGCGCCGAGCTGCAGGCACTCATGGTGCAAACTTCCGCCTTCAACCCCGCCTTCCCCGCGGCCACCAACCCCGTGCTGCGGCGCCCGCCGCGCCCGCAAGGGCGCGTGTGGATCGAGGATGCGGACGCGTTCGCCACCGTGGATCTCGCCAACGCCAGCTACGGGCTGATGCTGCGCCTGCTCGCCTATGCGTACACGCTGCGCGGGCCGGGCGCCGAGAAAAGTCTCACGGTCGACCTCGCGGTGGGCCTCATGCAGGCGCTGATGCCGCTCGCCGAGCGGGCGGCGCGGCTGCCCGCCGGCCCGTCCAACCCGCAGTGCAACGCGGGGGTGTCGTTCATCGCGCTGCGCGATCCGAGCCCGCTGCCGGTGGGGCGCGCTGCGCGGCGGATGTTCATCGAGCGCTTCGCCGAGTTGAGCGAGGCGGGTGCGGCGCTGCGCGCCGGCGGCGATGCGCGCGCCACGCAGGCCGCCGAACGTCTGGCCGCGCTCGCCGCGCGTGCCGAGCGCGAGTTCGAGCTGTCGGCTGCGGCTGCGAGCGGTGCGCCCGCGGTGACCGCGCCCGCGGCGCCCGCGCCCCCGCCCGCGAGCGCCGCAGCGGCGCCGTCACCCGAGGGCAGCGAGACGGTGCGCGGTGAGAAACTCGAGCTGCAGTTCGTGGCGCAGCGCTGCATTCATTCGCGCTTCTGCGTCACCTGGGCGCCGGAGGTGTTTCTCGCCAACGTGCCGGGCGCGTGGATCCACCCGGACGCCATGCCGGTGGAGCGGGTGGTCGAGGTGGCACACGCCTGTCCCTCCGGCGCCATCCGCTACCGCCGCCTCGATGGCGGCGCCGAGGAGTCGGCGCCGCCGGTGAATCTTGCCAGCGTGCGCGAGGGTGGACCTTACGCGTTCCGTGCCGAGCTGCGCATCGACGGGGCGGCCGCGGGCTATCGCGCCACGCTATGCCGCTGCGGCGCTTCAAAGCACAAGCCCTACTGCGACGGCTCGCACCATGCGATCGGGTTCGACGCCACGGGCGAGCCTGTTACCGGGCCGGCGGAGATGCTCGCGGTGCGCGACGGCGTGCTGGCGATCGATCCGCAGACCAATGGCCCCTTGCGGGTGCGCGGCAATCTCGAGATCACCAGCGGCACCGGCCGGGTGGTGGCGCGCGTCACCTCGACCTACCTGTGCCGCTGCGGCGGCAGCGCCACCAAGCCGTTCTGCGACGGCACCCACGCGAAGATCGGCTTCAGCTCCGGGTGAGCGCGGCGCCGCGCGGTTCAGCGCGGCGCTGCGTGCGGCGCTGCGCGCCGCACGTGTAACCGTGCCACCGCGCGGCGGAACTCACCGACCTCGCGCGCGCGGCTGGCGGGAGTGGGGCGGCCGTAGCGCAGTTGCGCGTAGCGCGCGAGCAGCGCGTGCACCGCCGGGTGCAGATCGGGCCGGCGCGCGCTCACGGCGGCGGCGAAGCTCAGGGGTCCCTGGTGCGCTTCGCGGGCGGCGCCGGCGTGCGCCAGCTTGCGGCACAAGCTGAGGTAGGCGCGCGCCAGCGGATCGGGAGCGCCGCGGCGCGTCTGCCGGCCGAACTGCCAGGCGATGATCGCCAGCCAGCCGCACAGCGCGAGCATGAAGGCCCAGCCGAGGTAACTCGCGTCGGGCGTGCGGATGCCGAGCCGCCCCAGCAGGTCGAGCTGTGCGGTGTAATCAAACTTCACCACGCGCTCCGTCCACCAGTTGTTCGCCGCGTCCCAGCGCTGCAGCAGCTGCGTGAGCCACGCTGACCTGTGCAGCAGCCACGCGGGGGTGGAGAGCGCTCCGGGCATCAGATCGAGGAGCCCGCGGCGCAGCCGTTCCGGCTCGACTACCGCGGTGGGATCGACGCGCGTCCAGCCCCGCCCGGCGAGCCACACTTCCGCCCAGGCGTGCGCGTCGGACTGGCGCACCACCAGGTAACGGCCGATGGGATTCCATTCGCCGCCGAGATAACCGGTCACCACGCGTGCTGGCACGCCCGCGCCGCGCATCAGCGTCACGAACGCCGAGGCGTAATGACCGCAGAAGCCCTCGCGGGTGTTGAACAGAAATTCATCGACCGCGTTGGTTCCCAGCCACTCGGGGGTGAGCGTATAGACGAAGCCGCCGCGGCGTAAATACTCGAGCACCGCCCCCACGAAGTGAGCATCGTCGCTGGCACGCGCGCGCAGCGACTGCGCCAGGGCGCGCGTGCGCGGGTTGGCGCCGGGCGGCAGCGCGGTGTCCTCGTGGCGCGCGGCCGGATCGAGCGGCAGCGTGCTGCCGGTGTGCGTGTAGGAGATCGCCTCGTAGGTGACCGGGTGGTTGACTCGCTCCGCCGCGAGCAGCTGGCGGTCGTAGGTCAGCAGCACGTGCAGATCCGGGGATGCGAACGGGGTGTCGAGCGCGAACCACCAGTGGCGATGGCTCGGCTCGAGCGCCACCTGGTAGCGGTAGGCGGTGCCGAGGTACGTGAGCGGCTCGCGCGTGTGAAACAGCACGCCGGCGCGCCACGTCTGGCCGTCGAAGTCGTGCAGCACCGGGCCGCGCCAGTAGCGCTCTTCAAGCGGCGGCAGCGGCCCGGTGAATCTCACGCGAAACGCCGGCTCGTAACTGGCGATCAGCTGGATGACGCTGCCCGGGCTCATGCTGTCGGAGAGCCCGGTGAGCGCCTGCTCGCCCTGCGGGATCGCCCAGAAGGCGCCCGCCAGGCGCGGAAAGAACACGAACAGCAGCACGGCGAGCGGCAGCGACCACAGCAGCGCGCGACCTGCGAGCTTGAGCGCCGCGCCGCTTCCGAGCCCGGGTGAGGCAATGACGGCGAGCGCCGTGCAGCACAGCCACGCCTCCCCGGCATACAGCGGTGTGCGTGCCAGCGCCTCGCGGTCGAGGCAGGCGGCCAGCAACAGGAACAGCGCCACGCCCAGCATGACGCCCTCATCGCGCGCGCTGCGCGTCTCGAGCAGTTTCAGCGCCGCCATCAGCAGCAGCAGCGTGGTGCCGGCGGCCAGGCCGTTGAGGGTGTGGTACCGAAGGAGCACCAGCGCGACGAGTGCCAGCGCCAGCAGCGCGCGCGCGATCACGCCGGGATACCAGCCGCCGCGGCGCGCGGTCGCGAGTCGCCAGGCGACGATGGCGAGTGCGGCTCCCGAGGCCCATAACGGCAGCCGATCGACATGCAGCAGCACCCCGCCGGTGAGAGCGGCGCAGGTCCAGGCGAGTCCCGGCAGCGTCGCTGGCGCGGCCGGTGCGGCGGCGGACACGCTTAGGGCGCCTGCGCTGTACCGAACAGCGCCAGCGCCGCGAGGCAGCGGTGGCGGTGCCCCGGGCCGCGCGCCGCCGCCAGGCGTACGCCGGGCAGCGTCAGGCCGTAGCGCTCGCCGTGCGCCTCGGCGTCGACCACCCAGCGCGCCAGCTGTGACAGCCGCGCCTCGGGGTCGGCGAACGGTAGCTGCGAGAAATCGAAGTCGCGCAGCTCGGCGGCCCCCTGCGTGTATTCCTTCACCAGCAGCGGCGCGCCGCGCGCGTACGCCTTCCAGTCGACGTGGCGCGGCGAGTCGCCGTCGCGAAACGGCCGCAGTCCCGCCCACTCGTCGGTACCGGCGGCGCTCGCCGCCTGTGCGCCGCGCCGCACGCCCGCCTGCGCCGGCAGCGGCAGCGAGCCGCGCGGCTGCGGGTATACCAGCATCTCGATGGGGGTGTGCACCCAGGTCCAGGCGCGAAACAGGCCGAAGGGGTGCGCGGTCGCGAGCCGCAGCCGCTCGAGGCGCACCAGCCCGCGCGTCGGCGCGGGCAGCGGCAGCTCGAGGCAGTGTGTGCCGTCGGGCGGCAGGTCGACCGGTGTCTGCGGTGAGTGCGGCAGAGCGGCGGTGAGCCGCAGGCGCGCTCCGCCGCCACCGCTGGCGAGAGTCAGCTGCACCTGGCCGCAGCCGCCGGCGAACACCGGCGCGGCGCTCAGTGCGAGCAGCTCGGTGCCGAGGAGGTTGCGGTGACACTGCTGCATCACCACCAGCGCGAATCCGATCAGCACGAAGGTGAGCAGCAGCGCCACGCTGTTGCCGTAGTTGAGTCCGGCGAGCAGCATCAGCAACAGCAGCGCCGCAAACGCCATTCCCGCGCGTGTCGGCACGATGTACAGGCGCCGCCGCGCGAGCCTCACCGGCAGCTGGTCGGGCCCCTGGCGGTGGCGCATCCACTGTGCGGTGCGCGCGCGCAGCCACGCCCCGCCGGGCAGCTGCACGCCGCGGCGCTGGAGGAGCGCGCTGACCGCGCCGCTCACTACGGCGGCACCGGCACGGCGCGCACGATCTCGGCGGCGACCTCCACGTCGGCGGCAGCGGCCGGGTCGCGCCGCTCCAGGCGATGGGCCACTACCGGCGGCAGCACCGCCTGCACGTCCTCCGGCAGCACCGCCTCGCGGCCGTCGAGGTAGGCCCACGCCTGCGCGGCGCGCACCAGTCCCTGCCCGGCGCGCGGCGAGAGTCCGAGTTTCAGCTCGCCGGCCGCGCGGGTACGCGCGATGAGAGCCTGCGTGTAGTCGAGCAGCGCATCGGAGATGTGCACCGCGCGCACCGCGCGCTGCACGCTGAGCACGCCCGCGGCGGACAGCACCGGGGCGATGGCCGACAGCAGCTCGCGCCGCTCGCCGCCGCGCAGCAGCTCGCGCTCGTGGCTGGCATCGGGGTAGCCGAGCACCACGCGCATCAGGAAGCGGTCGAGCTGCGATTCGGGCAGACCGAAGGTGCCGAGCTGCTCGTGCGGGTTCTGCGTCGCGACCACGAAGAACGGCTCGGGCAGCAGGTAAGTCGTGCCGTCGGCGCTCACCTGGCGCTCCTCCATCGCCTCGAGCAGCGCGCTCTGCGCGCGCGGGCTGGCGCGGTTGACCTCGTCGGCGAGCAGCAGCTGCGTGAAGATCGGCCCGCGGCGGAAGTGGAATTTCTGGCTGGCGCGGTCGAACACCGACACCCCGATGATGTCCGCCGGCAGCAGGTCGCTGGTGAACTGCACGCGCTGCCACACCAGTCCCAGCACGTGGGCGAGCGCATGCGCGAGCGTCGTCTTGCCGACGCCCGGCACGTCCTCGATGAGCAGGTGACCGCGCGCCAGCAGGCACGCGAGGCACAGGCGGATCTGCCGCGGCTTGCCGAGGATCACCGTCTCGAGCGTCGCCAGTACGCGCGCGAGCGTCGTGGCATCCACCGGCGCGGCAGCCGCGCTGTTGTTCATGCGCCCAGTCCGCGCACGCGCGCGAGCTGACTCGCCAGGCCGCTGGCGGTGCGCTCCAGCTCGCTCGCCCGCTCGCGCTCGAGCGTCACCACCTCCGCCGGCGCGTTGCGCACGAAGTTGTCGTTAGCGAGGCGGGCGCGGGTCTTTTCCAGGTCGAGCTGGGCGCGCGCCAGTAGCCGTCCGAGCCGCTCGGCTTCTGCGTCCGCATCGATGAGTCCCGCCATCGGCACCAGCACCGTGAGCGTGCCCACCAGCGCTGCCGCGGACTGTGGCGCGCTCGCGCCCGGGGCGAGCAGCGTGAAGCTGTCAATGCCCGCCAGCCGCTCGAGCCAGCGCCGATGGCGCACCAGCCGCGACTCGTCCTCGGCGCCGGCATCCCTGAGCAGCACGCCGATGCGCCTGGCCGGGCTGATGTTCAGCTCGCCGCGGATCTGGCGCACCGCCAGCACCAGCGCCTGGACCCAGCCGATCTCGCGCTCGGCCTCCTCGTCGGCAGGGAAGTCGCCGGCGTGCGGATAGGGCTGCAACATCACGGTGTCGCCGCGCACCTGCGCGAGCGGCGCGACGCGCTGCCAGATTTCCTCGGTGATGAAGGGCATCAGCGGATGCAGTGCGCGCTGCAGCGCTTCCAGCACCCGCGCCAGCGTGCGCTGCGTGCCGAGCCGGGACGCCGGGTCGGCATCGCTCTGCAGCAGCGGCTTGGCGAGCTCCAGGTACCAGTCGCAGAAGTCGTACCAGGTGAATTCGTAGAGCGCGCTCGCGGCATAGTCGAAGCGGTAGTCACGCAGCGCGCGCTCCACCGTGCCGAGCATGCGGCCGAAGCGCGCCGCTATCCAGCGCTCGGCGACCGACAGCGTGGCCGCCCCCTCGGCCGGCGGCGGCGTCTCGCCGAGTGCGAGCGTGACGAAGCGCGCCGCGTTCCACAGCTTGTTGCAGAAGTTGCGATAACCGGCCACGCGCCCCAGATCGAAGCGGATCTCGCGACTCGGCGAGGCGAGGGCGGCGAAGGTGAAGCGCAGCGCATCGGTGCCGTGCGCGGCGATCCCCTGCGGGTACTGGCGGCGGGTGGTCTTCTCGATCGCCGGCGCGAGCTGCGGCTGCATCAGGCCACTGGTGCGCTTGGCGATGAGGTCCGCGATCGAGATGCCGTCGACGATGTCGAGCGGATCGATGACGTTGCCCCGGGACTTGGACATCTTGTCGCCGTGCTCATCGAGGATCAGCCCGGTAATGTACACGTCGCGGAACGGCACGTCGCCCATGAACCGCAGTCCCATCATCATCATGCGTGCGACCCAGAAGAAGATGATGTCGAAGCCGGTGATCAGCACGCTGCCCGGGTAGAAGCGCTCGAGCTCGCGCGTGGACTGCGGCCAGCCGAGGGTGGAAAACGGCCACAGCGCGCTCGAGAACCAGGTGTCGAGCACGTCCTCGTCCTGGCGCAGCGCCAGATCCGGGGCGAGACGGTGCTGCGCGCGCGCCTCCGCCTCGCTCCTGGCGACGTAGATGTTGCCCGCGGCGTCGTACCAGGCAGGGATGCGATGTCCCCACCACAGCTGGCGGCTGACGCACCAGTCCTTGATGTGGCGCATCCATTCGAAGTAGGTGCGTGCCCAGTTCTCCGGCACGAAGCGCGTGCGCCCCGCCTCGACCGCCGCGATCGCAGGGGCGGCGAGCGGCGCGATGCGCACGTACCACTGGTCGGTGAGATAGGGTTCGAGCACGGCGCCGCTGCGATCGCCGCGCGGCACCACCAGGCGGTGCTTCTCGACGCGCTCGATCAGGCCGGCCGCGCCGAGCTCGGCCACGATGCGCTCGCGCGCGACGAAGCGGTCGAGCCCGCGGAAGCGCTCCGGCACGTCGTCGGCGAGCGTGGCGCGCGGGGTAAAGATCACGATCAGCGGCAAATCGTGCCGCAGCGCGACCTCGTAGTCGTTGAAATCGTGAGCCGGCGTGATCTTGACGCAGCCCGAGCCGAAGGCCGGATCGACGAAGGCATCGGCGATCACCGGGATGTCGCGCTCGGCGAGCGGCAGGCGCACCCGCCGCCCGACGAGCGCGCGGTAACGCTCGTCCTCGGGATGCACCGCCACCGCCGCATCGCCCAGCAGGGTCTCCGGCCGGGTGGTCGCCACCACCACGTGACCGCCGCCGCCGGAGAGCGGGTAGCGCAGGTGCCACAGCTGGCCGTCCTCCTCCTCGGCCTGCACTTCCAGGTCGGAGAGCGCGGTGAGCAGCACCGGATCCCAGTTGACCAGGCGCTTGCCGCGGTAGATGAGTCCATCGGCGTGCAGCCGCACGAACACCTCGACGACCGCGCGCGTCAGCTCCTCGTCCATGGTGAAACGATCGCGCGACCAGTCCACCGAATCGCCGAGGCGGCGCATCTGCGCGGCGATGATGCCGCCGGACTGGGCCTTCCACGCCCAGACGCGCTCGACAAAGGCCTCGCGACCGAGCGCGCTGCGCGTCGTGCCCTGCGCGTTCAACTGCCGCTCCACCACCATCTGCGTGGCAATGCCGGCGTGATCAGTACCCGGCTGCCACAGCGCCGCATCGCCCAACATGCGGTGGTAGCGGGTGAGGGCGTCCATCAGCGTGTGCTGGAACGCGTGCCCCATGTGCAGCGTCCCGGTCACGTTCGGCGGCGGGATCATGATGCAATACGGCGTGCCGGTGGCGTGCGGCGCGAACCAGCCGTGCGACTCCCAGCGCTCGTAGATGCGCCGCTCGATGTCCTGCGGCGCGTACACCTTGTCCATGGGGCGAGGAATTTCCGAAGCAGACGCGGCGATTATAGCGGCGTACGGGTGCGCAGCGTCGCGCGACGCGACGCGACGCTGCGCGCGTACCTGGCGTGCGCTTCAGCGCGCCGCGCGCCGCAGCAGGAACTCCGCGAGCAGCGGCGTCGGCCGCCCGGTGCTGCCCTTGGCCGGACCGCTCTGATAAGCGGTGCCGGCCACGTCGAGGTGCGCCCAGGCGAGCCCCTGCGTGAACTTGGCGAGGAAGGTTGCCGCGGTGATCGCGCCACCGTCGCGTCCGCCGACGTTGGCGAAGTCGGCGAAATTGCTCTTGAGCTGCTCGGCGTACTCCTCGGTGAGTGGCAGCTGCCAGCAGCGGTCGTCGGCGCGGCGCCCGGCTTCGAGCAGCTCGTGCACCAGGCCTTCGTCGCTGCCCATGACGCCCGAGTGATGATGGCCGAGCGCGATGACGCACGCCCCGGTGAGGGTCGCGATATCGACCACCGCCGCCGGGCGAAAGCGCCGCGCGTAGTGCAGCGCGTCGGCCAGGATCAGCCGACCCTCCGCATCGGTGTTGAGGATCTCGACCGTCTGTCCGGAGGCGCTGGTGGCGATGTCGCCGGGCTTCACCGCGTTGCCGCCCGGCATGTTCTCCACGGCCGCCGCCAGGCCCACCACGTGCAGCGGCAGGCGCAGTTGCGCGGCCAGGGTGAGCGTGGCGATGACCGCCGCCGCGCCGCTCATGTCGAACTTCATCTCGTCCATGCCCGGCGGGTCCTTGAGCGAGATACCGCCGCTGTCGAAGGTGACGCCCTTGCCGACCAGCACCAGCGGCGCCTGCTCCTTCTTCGTGCCCTGGTACTCGAGCACGATGAAACGCGGCGCCTGGCGGCTGCCGCGCGCCACGGCGAGCAGGCAGCCCATTTTCTCGCGGCGGATGGCGGCCTCATCGAGCACCTTGATGCTCAGGCCGTGTCGCTTGGCGAGCGCGCGCGCCTCCTCGGCCAGGTAGGTCGGCGTGCAGACGTTGGCGGGCAGGTTGGCGAGGTCGCGCTGTACGTTCATGGCGGCCGCGACGGCTGCGCCGTGCGTGAGGCCGCGCTCGGCCGGCGCCGCCTTGCGCACCGGGCCCGCCAGGATCTTGCGCAGCGCCGGTGGCGGGGGTTTGCGCCCGGTTTTCAGATCGTTGACGCGATACAGGACCGTGCCGGTGATCTCGGCCACCGCGCGGCCAAGGTAATAGTCATCGAGCTGCCGGGCGTCGGGGCGGTCGAGGGCCACGGCGCAACTGGCGATGCGCGTGCGGTTGAGCGCGCCCGCGGCACTTGCCCAGGCCTTGCGCCAGGCCTTGCGCTGCCACTGCTTGCGCGTGCCGAGCCCGGTGAGCAGCACGTGTGAGGCCTTGAGCCCCGGCAGGTCCGCGAGCAACAGCGTCTCGCCCGCGTGGCCGGCGAAGTCCCCGCGCGCGAGCAGCTTCTTCAGCCGGCCGCCGCAGGCCGCGTCGACGGTGCGGGCCGGCGCGCCGAGCTCCGCCTCCTCGAACACCCCGACCACCAGGCACTCGACGCTCAGCGTCGGCAAGCCCCCGGTCCAGACCCCGAATTCCATGCAATGTCCCCTTGCCGTTGAGGCGTGCGCGCGTGATGCTTTACCTTGTTCGCGCTACCAGCGCCGCGCCTGGCCTGCGGCACGCTCACTGCGCAGCCACTGGCGCAAGCGCGGCAAGTGTAACTCAAGAGCCCGCCGGGATTGTGGACGGGTGCGGACAAGGAGCGCGTTGGGCAACATCTTCAGCCGTTATGTGCTGCGCGAGGTGGTGACAGCCTGGGTGGTCGTGACCCTGGTGCTGCTCATCATCCTGCTGGCCAACGAGGTGGTGAGCGTGCTGGAGCGGGCCGCCGCCAACCAGTACCCGCAGAGCATGGTGCTGGAGCTGATCGGCCTCGGAGCGCTGCAGTACCTGTCGATCCTGCTGCCGGTCGGACTGCTGCTCGGGGTGGTGCTCGCCTTCGGCCGCCTGTACCACGACAGCGAGATGACCGCGGCCTTCGCCTGCGGAGCCGGACCCCGGGATGTGTTCGTTCCCGTGGCGCTGCTGGCGGTGCTGGCGGCGGCGCTGCTCGCCTGGCTCACGCTGGTGGTCGCGCCGCAGGCTACCGGCCAGGTGCTCAGCCTGCGCAATGCGGCGCTGCACGCCGGGCAACTCGCGCCGATCGCCCCGGGGAAGTTCCGCATCTTCGGCGGCGGCGCCAATGCGGTGGTGTACGCCGAGAGCGTGGCGCGCGACGGCACGCTCGGCAAGGTGTTCGTCGAGCGCAACAGCGGACCGCTGGTGGAGGTGGCGCTCGCGCAGCGCGCGCGTCACGCGGTCACGGCCGACGGCATGACGCATATCCTCACGCTCTACGACGGCGAGCGCTTCGAGGGCGTGCCGGGGAGCGCGGAGTTTCGCATCGTGCGTTTTGCCGAGCACGTGGTGCCGGTGCAGGTGCCGGCGCTCACCGATCTGGTGCGCGACCTCGAGGCGCGTACCACGGCGAGCCTGCGGCAATCGCACGACCCGGCGGCGCGCGCCGAGCTGCACTGGCGTCTCACCATGCCCGTCATGTGTCTGGTGCTGACGCTGCTGGCCGCACCGCTCGCGCGCCTGCGGCCGCGCCAGGGGCGTTACGCGCGCGTGTGGGTCGCGGTGCTGATCTTCTTCCTCTACTACGACCTGGTCGCCATCGGCAAGACCTGGATCGCGCGCGGCACGGTGCCGGCGGAGTTCGGGCTGTGGTGGACGCACGCGGTGGTGGTGCTGCTCGCCGGCGCGGTGATCTTCGCGCCGGGCCTGCGGGTGCGCCTGCGTTACCGGCGGACCGCGACATGAGCATCCTCGACCGTTATATCGTGCGCGCCATCCTCGGCGCCGTGCTGCTGGTGATGCTGGTGCTGCTGGTGCTCGGGGCGCTGTTCATGTTCATCGACCAGCAGGACGATGTCGGCACCGGGCATTACACCACCCTTGCCGCCTTCGGCTACACGCTGCTCAACCTGCCGCAGCTCGCCTACGAGTTGCTGCCGATCACCGCGCTCATTGGCTCACTGCTCGGCCTGGGCTCACTCGCCCGCGGCAGCGAGCTCACGGTGGTGCGCGCCACCGGCGTATCGGTGGCGCGCCTGGCCGGGATCGCGCTGCTGGCCGGGCTGCTGCTGATGCTGCTCGCCATTCTGCTGGGCGAGTTCTTCGCCCCGCCGCTGCAGCAGGCGGCGCGCGCGCACAAGGCCTTCAGCAAGCTGAACGGCGTGAGCTTCGGCGGCGGCGGCGCCTGGGTGCGCGACGGCGACCTGATCCTGAACATCGCCGGGCAGTCGAGCCAGCGCCAGTTCGGCAGCATGCAGCTGTTCGAGCTCTCGCCGCAGCACCGGCTGCTCGCGCTCGGCCACGCGCAGCGCGCGGTCGCCGGCGCGCGCGGCGGCACCTGGTCGCTGAGCGGGTACACCGAGTCGCGCTTCGCGGACGACAGCGTGACGACGAGCCCCCCGGCGCCGCGCCTGCTCACCTCCAACGTCTCGGCCGGCTTCCTCGGACTGGCGGTGGAGGATCCCAAGCAGCTCACCAGCCGGGCGCTGTGGCGGCTCATCAACTATTACCATGCCAACGCGCTCGATGCGCGCGAGTACGTGTTCGCCTTCTGGTCGCGCATCGCGCGCACGGTCGCGGTCGTATTCTCGGTGTTGCTCGCGATCCCGTTCGTGCTCGGCTCGATGCGCTCGGCGGGCGCCGGCGCGCGCATGCTGCTCGGTATGATCCTCGGCATCGGCTTCTTCCTGCTGCAACGGCTGATCGAGAGCGGTACCGTGGTGTTCAACCTCGACCCGGTGCTGCTCGCCTGGTTCCCCACCACGCTGCTGGCGCTGGTGACCATCACGTTGCTGGCGCACGCGCGCTAGTGGCGCGTTGCGGCATCGCAGCGCATGCGCTCGTCGGCGCGTGCCGTCGCGAGCTCTAGACTGCGCGCCACCGGCGCTGCCGCTCGACCGGCAGCAGTAGCGACCGGCAGCAATAGCGATCAGCAGTACGGGTACTCCCCGGGAGCGGTCGACTGCCGTTCCCGGGGTGTGCGCCGCGCAACTAGCGGCGGTGCACCGGCGGGGCGCGGCCCGGCTTGCGCACCCAGTAGCCTTCCTCGCCGCCGGCGGCATGCTCGAAGGCCTGGTTGTGCAGATCGTGCCCCACCAGTTGCTCGGCGCCCGAGTCCTCGAGGATCTGCACCGCCCGCTGGCTTTCGACGGCGCCGCGCGGTTGCACCGCTACGGTGGCGGCCCCCGCTTCGACGCGCCGCACGAGCGCAGTGACGAGCCGCCGCTCGCTCTGGTCGCTCAGCAGCGTGCGGAAATGCTGGCGCAGTTTGGCGCGCCGCGAGGGTCCGGGGGCCTCGGCGGCTCGCCCCGGATCAGCGCTCGCGGTGAGCTCGACGCGATCGGTCGGAAAGCCGTCGCTCACGAGGCGGGTGCGCACCCGGTCGGCCGTGGGGTAATCGTTGAAAACCGCGAGCAGCACAGCACTCATTGCGTCTCCCTGGCTTCAAGGCCAGCGCCGTGCGCGCCATTGCAGCGCACCGGCGGCAGGCGCGCTGTCAGTCAACCGCCCACGGCAGGGTAGGGAAAATACCGATCCGTCGCCTTAGGATATGCTCATGGCCGCAAGACGCCCGCGGGGCCGCCCCGCTCACGCCGACGTTCTGACGCCCGCCGAGTGGCGGGTCGTGCACGCCGTGCAGCACGGCCTCAGCAACCGTGAGATCGCCGCGCGCCGCGGAATCAGCCGCGATGCGGTGAAGTATCACGTCGCCAACGCCATCGCGAAGCTCGGGGTGACGAACCGCCAGGGGCTGCGCAGCTGGTTTCGCGAGCCGCGGCACAGCGCGCTCGGCCGCAGGGAGAAACCGCAGATGAACACCGTGACACTGGGCCCGCTCGCGCAGATCGCGCGCACCGTGCGCGACATCAAGGAATCGGAAACGTGGTACGGCAAGACGCTCGGGCTGCGCCATCTCTACACCTTCGGCTCGCTCGCCTTCTTCGACTGCGGCGGTACGCGCTTGATGCTGTCCGCGCAGGAGCAGCTGGCGGCTGAGTCCATTCTCTATCTGCGCGTCGAGGACATCCGCGCAGCCTACGAGCTGCTGCGCTCGCGCGGCGTGCAGTTCGGCGAGGCGCCGCACATGATCCACCGCCATGCCGACGGCACGGAGGAGTGGATGGCGCACTTCAACGATCCCGAGGGACGTGCGCTCGCGATCCTTTCGCAGGTGAAGCCCTAGCGCGACGGCAGCGGCGCGGCGGCCGCGGGCTCCTTGGCGGGCTTGTCCTTGGCTTTGGTGGCCGGCGCCGGCGGCTTGGCGAGCAGATCCTCGAGCGGCGTGAAGATCAGCGCGTACTTGTAGTCGGGTATCTCGAATTCCCAACCGCTGAGGCGCGCGGTGAGCGTCTGCGCTTCCGCCGCGCTGACCGGGGCGTTTGAGCGCGCGTTGATCGCGACCAGCGCATGTGGACCGTCCTTGCGCCCGGCGAACTCCACCTCCAGTCCATCGAAGGTGCGGAAAGTTGCGTGCGCCAGCACTGCCCCGCCCGCCGGCGTCGCTCCGGCCGGCGGCGTCGCCCCGGCCGGCGGTGCTGCCTTGCGGACGTCGTCGAGCGTGAGCGTGCTCAAGGCCGTGCCCAGTCCGTTGGCCGCTCCGGGGCTGCTGAGCGCACGGCCCTTGGGCAGCGGGCTGACGTTGAAGTTGGCGTCCTGCGCCTTGTCGCGCGACGCCTTGTAGGGGGCACCCTGCGCCGGCTGCTCCTCGATCTCGCGCACGCGCTGCTCGGAAATGTCGACCAGCTCGTGCGCCAGCCAGGTCTTCGGGTCGGCATCGACGCTCAGCTGCGGTGCGGCGAGCAGGCTCGGCGGCGTGCCGGCGATGCGCACATAACCTGACTTCGCCCCCGAGGCTTTGCCGACGATGAGCGCCCAGCGGTTCGTCGGCGCGCTGAGCTCGATCAGCGTACCGGTCGCCTTGGGCGAGGCGACGTCCTCGACCCCGAGCTGCGGGTAGTTGGCCGGCAGGCGGGTCTTCTCCTCGACGATGTTGAGGGCACCGAGATCGAGGATGAGCTTGCGTACCTTGCTGAGGTCGGCGGGCCAGTCGCGCTCGGCGACCTGCCAGCCGTGCGGCTCCTTGCGCAGCGTGGTGTGCGTGTCATCGCCGCGGCGCAGACGCACGCTGCTGAGCGCGTTCACCTGCTGCTCGAGCCCGGGCAGCACCAGCTCGCCGGCCACCAGGTCGCGCTCCAGGTGGCGGCGCGAGGACAGCCAGATCGCGAACGCGATCACCGCGATTCCCGCGACCAGCAGCCACAACGCGCGCCGGGCGCTCATGGCGCACCGCGCCCGGCAGCGGCGAGGCTGGCGCGCCGTCGCCGTCGCCAGACCGCGATCAGCAGCACCGCCAGTGCGAACGCGATGGGCACCACGACGATGTTGAGGAACTTGAGCGTGTTGCCCAGGTGCTTGATCTCCGCATCGAGCCCGGCCCGCACCGCGCGCAGCTCCTTGCGGATGCGCAGCTTCTCCGTCTGGAAGCGCGCGAGCGCGGCTTCCTGCTCGGGGGTGAGGATCAGCGCGCCGTTGTCGTTCTTTCCCTGCAGCGCGGCGAGCTTGCTCTCCGTGTCGCGCAGCTGCTGCTCGAGCTCCTGCTCCTTGGCGCGGAAGCGCTCCTCGGCGGCGCGGCGCAGCTTCTCGACGCGCTCGAAGGGACGGGTGAAGGTGGCGCGGCCGCGCACGCTGATGAGATCGGCGCTGCCGGCGAGATTGTCGAGTGCGTTCTGCACCATGTCACCGTTGCTGGCGACCGCCTGCGTCATGCGCTGGCCGAAGAAATTCTGCTCACGCACCCACAGGTAGTCCGATAGCAGGTCGGTATCGGCGAACACCACCAGGTTGAGCGGCTTCACCGACGCCTTGAGGTCGGTCTGTCCGGGCGCCAGCGTCGCGCCCGGCGGGGGACCGCCGGGGAAGGCGCTGTGCACGTTGCCGGTGACGCGCGCCGCCAGCACGTAGCGCTGGCCGGTGGGCTTGAAGCCCTCCTGCAGCGTCGCCGGATCGAACAGCATGCGAAAGCGCGATACCGGCAGCGGCTCGGCGTCGTTGCTCGACAGCAGCAGCGGCTCGAAGCAGCTCTTCGCGCCCTTTACCGGCTGGCAGGCCTGTGCGCCCTTGAGCGGCTCGAGGTAGCCGGCGGTGGCCACGTTGACGTTCGACAGCCCGGCGGTGATGACGTCGTCGGAGGCGAAGCTGCTCTTGTCAAGACCGAGGATACCCAGGTGCTCGACCGGCTCCTGTCCCTGGCGCATGGTGACGGTGAGCGCGTGGCCGCGGTCGGCGATCACCAGGTTGGGATTGAACTGCACGCCCCAGGCGTTGAGCAGCGTGCTCAGGTGCGAGGACTTGTCGGCGCCGAGCGAGGCCATCGGGTTCTGCGGGTCGGCGCCGGAGTTGTCGGATTCGGCGAGCGGATCGACGAACACCAGGATGTGGCCGCCGCGCAGCGCGAACTGGTCGATCGCGAACGTCAGTGCCGGCGACAGCCCTTTGGGGTGCACCAGCACCAGCACGTTCGCCTCCGGGTCGAGGCGCGCGGCACCCGGGTCGAGCGGTCGCAGGTCGAACAGCTGCTGTGCGTCGTTGTAGATCATCCACGGCTGGCGGATCTGCCCGCTCTGCGGATCGAAGCCCGCGGCCATCGGCAGCGAGGTCAGCCAGGCAACTACCGGCTTCTTGGGATTGGCGAGCTGGTAGACGAGCTTGACGACGTCGTACTCGAGGAACTGCTCCTGGCTGGGATCGAAGAACGGGATGACGGCATGGCCGTCGGTGGCGTTGGTGCCGGCGAGGCCGAAGTAGAACTGCCCGCCGCTCGCGCCGAGCGGCGCGCCGGTCACGCCGAGCTCGGCGGCGCGGTCTTCCTCCTCGGAGAAGGGCTGCGGGTCGATCACGTGCAGGCGCAGCTTGCCGCCGGAGCGGCTGGCGAGCTCCTCGAGGAACTCGCGCACGCGCACGCCGTAGGTCTTCAGCTGCGGCAGCTGCCCGGCGATCTTCTCCGAGAAGAAGAAGTACAGGTTGATCGGCTCCTTGATGCTCGCCAGCACCCGCTCGGTGCCCGGGGCGGTGGTGTACAGGCGGTTCTGGGTGAGGTCGAGCCGCCAGCCGCGCAGTGCGTAGTTGCACAGCACCGTGAGGCCGATGAGCAGCAGGGCGATCCCGAGCAGCGTGCCGCCGCCGAGTGTCGAGCGTTTGTTCATGGGATGGCGGTGCCCTTCACTAATCGGCCTTGCGCAATTCGAGCGCGACGCCGGTGGCCAGCAGGAAGAAGCCGATCAGCATCGCGAAAAACAACAGGTCGCGCACGTCGATGACGCCCTTGGCGATCGACTCGAAGTGCGTGAGGAAGGAGAGCGAGGCGACCGCGTCGGTGAGCGGCTGCGGTGCCCAGGTGCGGAACAGGTCGAGCACCATGGGGAAGCCGGCCAGCAGGAACGCGAAGCACGCGACCACCCCGAGGATGAAGGCGACCACCTGGTTGCGGGTCAGCGCCGACATGCACGAGCCGATGGCGAGGAAGCCACCGGCGAGCAGCAGGCTGCCGAGGTAGGCGGCGAGGATCGCGCCGTTGTCGGGACTGCCGAGGTAGTTGACCGTGATCCACAGCGGAAAGGTGAGCGCGAGCGCGAGCGCGGTGAAGATCCAGGCGGCGAGGAACTTGCCGAGCACCGCATCGCGCAGGCGCACCGGCTGGGTCATCAGCAGCTCGATGCTGCCGGACTTGCGCTCCTCGGCCCACAGCTTCATCGAGATCGCCGGGATCAGGAACAGGTACAGCCAGGGGTGGAAGGTGAAGAACGGGTCGAGATCGGCCTGGCCGCGCTCGTAGAAGCCGCCGAGGTAGAAGGTGAAGGCGTTCGCCAGCACCAGGAAGATGAGGATGAACACGTACGCGAGCGGGGTGGCGAAGTAACTCGCCAGCTCGCGGCGCATGATGATGCCCACGTTGCGCATGCGGTGCTTTCGTTCAGGCAGTGATGGTGCGGAACACTTCGTCGAGGCGCCCGGACTCGAGGTGCAGCTCCTTGAGCTTGAAGCCGCTGCGCGCCGCCAGCTCCGAGACCGCCGCCAGGATGGTGGCGCCCGAGCGCGGTAGCGCGGTGAGGCGCGCGTCGCGCTCGCTCACCTCCACCGAGGCGACGGCCGGCAGCGCCGCCACCGCCGCGCGCGCCGCCGGCAGCTGCGCGGCCTGCTCGAGCTGCATGGAGACCGCGTTGTGGTAGCGCGAGCGCGTGGCCAGTCCCGCCGGGCTGTCGTCGGCGACGATGCGGCCGCGCGCGATGATGATCGCGCGGGTGCACACCGCGTCCACCTCTTCGAGGATGTGGGTGGAGATGACGATGATCTTGTCGCGCGCCATGTCGTTGATGAGCGTACGCACCTCGTGCTTCTGATTCGGATCGAGGCCGTCGGTCGGCTCGTCGAGGATCAGCACCGGCGGGTCGTGCACGATGGCCTGCGCGAGTCCCACGCGGCGGCGAAAGCCCTTGGAGAGCGTCTCGATGGTCTGCTCGAGCACGCTCTGCAGCTGCAGGTGCTCGATGACGTGCGCGAGCCGCGCGCGGCGCCGCTCGCCCTCGAGCGAGCGCAGGTCGGCCACGAACGCGAGGAACTGCCGCACGGTCATCTCGCCGTAGAGCGGCGCGCCTTCGGGAAGGTAACCGAGGGCCGCCTTGGCGGCGAGCGGCTCGGTCTCGACATCATGACCGCAGATGCTCGCGCGCCCGGAGGTCGGCACGATGAACCCGGCCAGCATGCGCATGGTGGTGGTCTTGCCGGCCCCGTTCGGTCCGAGGAATCCGAGCACCTCGCCCGGCCCCACCTCGAAGCTGACATCTTCGACGGCGGTGAGCGAGTCGTAGCGCTTGGTGAGATGTTCGGTCCTGATCATGGGGTTTTGCGCTCTTAGTCGGCCGTGAGGCGAAAAGTTCCCGTCACATTCAAAGGGCGCGATTGTGGCCGCGACCCGGAGTGGAATTCAACTTTGTTTAATCTATCTTGTATTTCAATAAATTATACCGTGTTCTTCATGTGACACAGCGAAGGCGCGCGAGCGGACGGTGCGTGACGGCGACGCCACGGGCGCGTCATCTGCCCGTCAAGCACCGGCCGCACACTGGCGCGCGGGCCGTTGTGCCAACCTCAAAAGGGCTTGCATGGGTTCTGCGTGGTGCGAGGACGCGCTGCTGGCATACACCGAGCTCGAGCGCGGGGCGCCGTTCTGCGGCAACCCGGCCTGCGCGCTGCACGTGCGGCTCGCCGATGCACAGGTGGAAGGCGACGGCAACTGGATCACGCTCCCTGACGGGCGCATGTTCGGCCGCAGCCGCTTCGGCAACGCGCTGCTGTGCGATGCCTGCGGCACGTGGCGTGGGCCGGTGCGCATCGCGCCGCCTCAGGAGCCGAAGCGCCGTCGCGCCCGCCAGTAGAGAATGCACAGCGCGCCGCCGAGCAGGCCGCCGAGGTGGGCGAAGTGCGCCACGCCCGGCTCCCTCCCGGTCACGCCGAACAGCAGCTCGAGCAGCGCGTAGATCGTCACGAACAGCCACGCGGGCAGCGGGATCGGTATCGGGATCACGAACAGGCGCCGCCGCGGGAAGTACCAGGCGAAGGCGAGCAGCACGCCGAACACTCCGCCCGAGGCGCCGATAGTGGCTTCCGCCGCGGCGCTGGTGCCCTGCACCGCGAGCTGCGTCACTCCGGCGGCGAGCGCGCACACCAGGAAATAGCCGACCAGGCGCCGCGGCCCCCACAGGCGCTCGAGCTCCCCGCCGAACATGTAGAGCGCGAACATGTTGAAGAAAATGTGCGCCACGCTGCCATGCAGGAAGGCATAGGTGATGAGCTGCCAGGCGTGGAACAGCCCGCTGCCGAGCGGCCACAGCGCGAACCATTGTTCCATGAAGGCGCGCGCGACCTGCTGCAGCAGGAACACCGCGACGTTGATGAGGATCAGCGCCCGCGTGGCGGGTGGCAGCGAGGGAAACATCCGCGGATCTTACGGTGTCAGATCGCGCGCTGCAGAAATAGCAGGTCCAGCCAGCGATCGAACTTGTAACCGACCTCGCGCAGCGTGCCGGCGTGCCTGAAGCCCAGCCGCTCGTGAAAGCGGATGGCGGCGGTGTTGGCCGCGTCCACGCCCGCGATCATGACGTGCTTGCCGAGCGCGGCGGCGCGCGGGATGAGCGCGCCCACCAGCTGCGTGCCGATGCCGCGGCCGCGGCCGTCGGCGCGCACGTGCACGCTGTGCTCGACCGTGAAGCGGTAGCCCGGCCAGGCGCGAAAGTCGCCGAAGCTGGCGAAACCGGCTACGCCGTCGCGGTCGCGCGCCACCAGCACCGGATAACCCTGCGCGAGGCGCGCCTGCCACCACTGGCGACGCTCGTCGAGCGTGACGGGCAGATAGGAATAGACCGCCGTCGAGGTGGCGATCACCTCGTTGTAGATCGCGAGCAGTCCCGGCAGGTCGGCCGCGGTCGCATCCGCGAGCTGCAGGGCCCCGGCCAGCGGCGCGGCCGTCATGCGGCGCTCAGCGCGCCGCGCAGGAATTCGATGAGCGGCGGGCTGGTGCTGTGGGTGACGTTGAAGCGCAGCCATTGGCCGCAGCCCCCGTCCGCGGAGAACAGCGCACCGCGCGCCAGCAGGATCGACTGCGCACGCGCGCGGCGCACCAGCTCGTCCACCGGCGCCGCATCGGGCACCCGCCCCCACAGGAACATGCCTTCACCGCTCGCGCCGGGGAACTCGATGCCGGTCGATTCGAGCGCGCTGCGTGCGGCGCCCCGCATGCGCGCCAGCCGCGCGCGCAGCTGCTCGACGTGGCGCTTGTAGCGCCCACCGTCGAGCATCTCGGCGACGAAACACTCGAGCAGCGCCGAGCCGGCGAGCACCGACAGCACCTTGCGCTCGGTGAGGCGTGTCACGAGCGCGGCGTCCGCGGCCACGAAGCCGACCCGTAGCGCCGGACCTATGAGCTTGGTGTAGCTGCCGACGTAGACGACGTGCCGCAGGCCGTCGATCTGCGCCAGCCGCACCGCGGAGCCCTCGTACAGGTCGCCGTACACGTCGTCCTCCACGACCACGAATCCATAGCGCTCGGCAAGCGAGAGGATGCGGTGGCAGTGCGCAGCTTCGGCACTCCAGCCGGTGGGATTGTGCACCAGGGTCTGCATGAAGAAGGCGCGCGGACGGTGCGCGCGGCAGGCCGCCTCCAGCGCTTCCAGATCCGGGCCCTCGGCCAGGCGCGGCACCGGGATCAGCCGCACGTGGTGGGCGCGCAGCTGCTCGAACAGCACGAAGTAGCCGGGGTCCTCCACCAGCACCGCGTCCCCGGCAGTGAGCAACAGCCGCGCGAGCAGGTCAAACGCCTGGCTCGCGCCGTAGGTGGTCATGATGTTGGCCGCGCCCGCGGCGACGCCCTGCTGCACCAGCCGCGCGGCCACCTGCTCGCGCAGCTGCGGCAGGCCCTGCGTCGGGCAGGGGAGCCAGGGCTGCGAGCCGCGGCGCTGCAGACGCCGCAGCACGCTGGCGCAGGCCCCGTCCAGCAGCCAGTTCTCCGGCAGGAAGCCCGAGCCCGCCGGCACGATGTCGCTGCACTGCGCGAGGCACAGCTGCGCGAGCGACAGCGCATCCGAGCCTTCCGTGCCCGAGCCCTCGATCGCCACCAGGGGTGCAGCCAGGCGCTGGTGGGTGACGAAGAAACCGCGTCCCGCGCGCGACTCGATCAGCCCGCGCGCGACCAGGCGGTCATACGCGTCTACCACCGTGAAGGGGCTCGCGCTCACCTGCCGTGCCAGCTTGCGTATCGAGGGCAGCCGCGTGCCCGGGGGCAGCCGGCCCGAGCGCACCAGCTGCGTGACGCGCTCGCAGATCTGGTCGACGAGCGCCACGGGTGACTCGCGGCTCAGCTCGAACATCGGCGCACCTCCGGCGCAGCGGCCTGGGTCATCGCACCATCAGGTAGGCGGTGCTGACGAGTGCCAGCGCCATGGACACATTGAACACCATGCGCGGGCGCGGCGCACCGATCAGGTGGCGCAGCGAGCTGCCGAACAGTGCCCAGACCATCATGCAGGGCACACCGATGCCCTCCATGATCCCGGCCATGTAGGCGCCGCTGCCGATGACGCCCAGCTCGCGCGGCAGGAACAGCGTCGCGGCGGTGAGCGTCATCACCCACGCCTTGGGATTGAGGAACTGGAACAGCGCCGCCTGCAGGAATGTCACCGGCCGGGTTCCGGCACTCGCCGCGCGGTCGGCGCGGCGGAGCATGTGCCAGCCGAGATACAGCAGGTACGCCGCGCCCACCCAGGCGAGTGCGCCCTGTAGCGCGGGCCAGCGCGTGAACAACGCCGCGAGCCCGGCGCAGGCGAGCAGCAGCTGGACGACGAAGCCTACGGCGATGCCGAGCAGGTGCGGCAGCGTGCGGCGCAAGCCGAAGCTGGCCCCCGAGGCCGTCAACATCACGTTGTTGGGCCCCGGGGTGATCGACATGACGAAGGTGTAGGTGACGAAGGGGAGCGGATCGATCATGGGCGCACGGTGCCTGCGGGCGCCCGCGCAAGGCAGGTACAGCGCCGCGGCGGTGGGCGCGCACTGTACGGGGGGCACACCGATACGCGCAGCGCGTGGGGGGCGGGGCGCGCGGTGCCGGAACCGCCTGTGCGTCATCCGCTATCATGCCCTCATGAACGAGGCGTTCATCTGCGATGCAGTGCGCACGCCGATCGGCCGCTACGGCGGCGCGCTCGCCGCGGTGCGCACCGACGACCTGGCGGCCGTGCCGATCCGTGCGCTGCTGGCACGCAATCCGAAGCTCGATCCGTCCGCGGTCGAGGAGGTGCTGCTCGGCTGCGCCAACCAGGCGGGCGAGGACAACCGCAACGTTGCCCGCATGGCACTGCTGCTCGCGGGGCTGCCGGTGTCGGTCGCCGGGGCGACCATCAACCGCCTGTGCGGCTCGGGCCTGGACGCGCTGGCCATGGGCGCGCGCGCCATCCGCGTCGGCGAGGCGCAGCTCGTCATCGCCGGCGGGGTCGAGTCGATGTCGCGCGCGCCGTTCGTGATGCCGAAGGCGGACGCCCCGTTCAGCCGCGACGCGCAGGTGTTCGACACCACCATCGGCTGGCGCTTCGTCAACCCGCGCCTGCGCGAGCAGTACGGCATCGACTCGATGCCCGAGACCGGGGAGAACGTCGCCGCGCAGTTCCACGTCGCGCGCGCCGACCAGGATCGCTTCGCGCTGCGCAGCCAGCAGCGTGCCGCGGCGGCAGCCGCGCGCGGCTTCTTCGCGCACGAGCTGGTGCCGATCGGGGTGCCGCAGAAGAAAGGGGCGCCGCTGCAGGTGGGTCGCGACGAGCATCCCCGTGCGGAGACGACGCTCGAGCAGCTCGCCTCGCTGCCGGCGCCGTTTCGCGCCGGCGGCACCGTGACCGCCGGCAACGCGTCCGGCATCAACGACGGCGCCTGCGCGCTGCTGGTCGCGTCCGCGGCCGCGGCCGCGCGTCTCGGGCTCACGCCACGCGCGCGCATCGTGGCCGCGGCCACCGCCGGGGTCGAGCCGCGCATCATGGGCATGGGCCCGCTGCCCGCGACGCGCAAGGTGCTCGCCGTGGCCGGACTCACCTTAGAGCAGCTCGACGTGATCGAGCTGAACGAGGCATTCGCGAGCCAGGCGCTCGCGGTGCTGCGCGAGCTCGGCCTGCCCGATGACGCGGCGCATGTGAATCCCAACGGTGGGGCGATCGCGCTCGGTCACCCGCTCGGCATGTCCGGCGCGCGCCTCGCGGCCACCGCGACCTGGCAGCTCGCGGCGAGCGGCGGCCGCTACGCGCTATGCACCATGTGCATCGGCGTCGGACAGGGCATCGCGCTGATTCTCGAGCGCGTCTAGCTCGCGGCCGGCGGGGACTGCCAGGGCAGGCGGTCCAGATCGAGGTTGCCGCCGCTCAAGACCACGCCGATGTGCGAGCCGCGAAGCTTGTCGCGCTGCGTGAGCAGCGCCGCGTGTGGCACCGCGGCCGAGGGCTCGATGATGATCTTGAGCACCTCCCACAACTGCCGCATCGCCTGCACGATCGACTCTTCGGTCACCGTGACGATGTCCTCGACCCGCCCGCGGATCGCGGCGAACGGCTTCTCCCCGAGGGCACCGCGCAGGCCGTCGGCGATCGTGACCGGCGCGCGCTCCGGCGGCAGCAGCCGGCCGGCGCGGAACGAGCGCGCCGCATCGTCGGCGCCCGCGGGCTCGACGCCGATGACGCGGATGCCGGGCTTCAGGTGCGTCGCGGCCACCGCGGAGCCGGCCAGCAGGCCGCCGCCGCCCACCGGGCACAGCAGCAGGTCGAGCTCAGGCACCTGCCCGAGCAATTCCACCGCCGCGGTCCCCTGGCCGGCCATGACCGCGTGGTCGTTGTAGGGATGAATGAGCGTCGCGCCGGTTGCCGCCACGATCTCGCTCGCAGCGCGCTCGCGCGCCGCGAGCGTCGGCGCGCACCAGCTCACCTGCGCCCCGTAGAGCGCGACCGCGGCGCGTTTGGCCTGCGGGGTGTTGTCGGGCATCACGACGAAGGCGGGGATACCGCGCAGCACGGCCGCGCGCGCCAGCGCTGCGGCGTGATTGCCGGAGGAATGCGTCGCCACGCCGCGTTGCGCCTGCGTCTCGCCGAGCGCGAACACTGCGTTGGTCGCGCCGCGCGCCTTGAATGCGCCGCCCTTCTGGAAGTTCTCGCACTTGAAGAAAAGCCGCGCGCCGACGAGCGCATCGAGCCTGCTGCTGGTCATCACCGGGGTGAGGCTGATGCGCCCGGTGAGGCGCGTGCGTGCCTGCTCGATGAGCTCGAAGGTAAATGCCGAGTGTTCGTCCGCCATAGGCGCACGAGGATGGCGGGCGCGCGCCGCTGCGGTCAAGCGGACTAGGCACGCGCGCCGCTTCAGCGCAGCGTGCCGGCGGACGCGGAAGCCCCCAGGCGCGCGCTAAGACGGGCGAGCGCAACGCTCACGTCGACGGGCGGCGCATCGGCGGCGGCGCCACCGGGAGTGGCGCTGTCGCGCAGCAGCGCGGCGAGCGTGTCGGCGCCGAGACGTGTGGGCGAAGCCGATATCAGCAGCGCCAGCGCGCCGGTGATCTCCGCGGCCGCCACCGAGGTGCCCGAGGCGAAGTCGTACTCGCCGTTCGGGCGCAGCGTGAGGATGTGCTCCGCGGGCGCGGCGAGCGCGCGCGGCACGGCCGGCTGTTCGCTGGCACTGGCGGTGATCACCCCGGGAATGGCGGTAGGGAAGGGCGCGTCCGCCCCGGCGGCGGCGCCGACGAACACCACGCCGTGTTTGAGGCCGTTCTGCACCAGCGCCGCGAGCAGCGGGTCCGCGGGGCCGCCAATGCTCAGGTTCACCAGCGGCGCACCCGAGGCGAGCGCGGCCGCGAGCGCCTGCGCCAGGGTGAAGGTGTTGCAGGTGGCCGCGTCGCTCGCGGCCTCGAGCTGCCAGCAGGCGGCGAACACCTCGATGCGCACCTCGGGCGCGACGCCGACGATGCCGATGTGGTTGTTGGCGACGGCCGCGATGACGCCGGCCATGGCGGTGCCGTGGCGCAGCGCCGCGGCCGGCGGCGCCGGCCCGGGCACGAAGGAGCGCACGCGTGCGATGCGACCGGTGAGATCGGGGTGCGCGGTGTCGACGCCGGTGTCGATCAGCGCCACGCGCACGCCCGCCCCCCGGGTGCGCTCGTGGGCGCGCGGAATGCCGAGCACGGCGAGGTTGGTCTGCAGGTCGTAGAGCGGGTCGTTGTAGCGGGCGTCTGCGCCCGAAGTCAGCGAATGAAACTCCTGCAGCGGCTGCGCCAGCACCACGCTGCCGTCGTGCGAGAGCGCCGCGAGCACCGTCGCGACGCTCCTGCCGTCGGTGATCTCGAACACCACGCAGTGCATCGATAGCGCCTGGATCGGCCAGCTCGCTACCTCGTGCAGTGCGTAGCGGGAGGCGACGCGCCGTGCCTGCTGCTGCGCGCTCTGCCCCACGGCATAGCCGCCGCCGGCATAACGGCTGCCGCTCGAGCCGGCCGGTGGCGGCGGCGCGTGCGGCTCGTTGGCGAAGGCCACCACGATGCGCGGCAGCGCAGCCGCGGTCGGCGCAGCAGGTGCGGCGAGCGCCCCACCGGCACTGAGCACTGCCAGCCAGGCGAGGAGCGCACGCGCGAGGGTGCGCATCAAGGCGGCGGCGGTCGCCGCTCCGGGTTGGCCACCGCCGCGACCGGCGCGAGCGGCTCGACCCAGCGCACGCGCGGATCCGCGCGCAGCCGCTGCGCGAGCTCGCTCAGCTGCTCGTGCAGCCGTGCGCCACCGCTGCCGGGCGGCGCGGACGCGGCAGGCGCGATGCCGAAGATCCCGACGGTATCCGGGCCCTCCACCACGCGCGCGCCGGCCGTGTGCAGCAGCTGACCGGCCTCGCCGACCGACACAGACGGCACGAAGGCGATGTGCAGCACGTCGGCACTGGTGGCGGGCGCAGTGGTGTAGGTCGCATACAGCGGCTGCGACCAGCGCCAGGCAGTCGCCGCGAGCGCTGCCAGACCCGCGACCAGCATCAGGCTCGCCGCCCAGGCAAGTCCCAGGGGGCGCCAGGCCGGCGCCGGCCGCAGCGTGCGGCTGGCAGGCGCGGCGGCGCGCGCGCCGGCGCGCGCGCCCGCCGTGGTGCGCGCCGCAACGGCACGGCCATCGATGCGCTCGAGGAGCTTGCGGAACGAGGGGCCGGGCGCGTAGGTGACGCGCTCGGGTTGCGTGAGCGCCTCGCACATCAGGCGCTCGCGTGTCATCTCGCGCGCGCACTGCGCGCAGACCGCGACATGCTCTTCCACGAGCGCGCGTTGCGCCGCTGCGAGCCGTCCGTTGGCCAGCCACGGCAGCAGCTGCCAGCACTCTTCGTGCAGCGAGGGTGCGGTAGCCATCAGGCGCCCTCGGTCCGTGTGGCACGCCCGGCCGCGGTCGGCTGTGCCAGCAGCGGCAGCAGCTTCTGCAGCTTGGCGCGGGCGTGGAACAAGCGTGTCTTCACCGTGTTTACCGGGCAACTCATGATGACGGAGATCTCCTCGCAGGAGTGGCCGAGCTCGTAACACAACTCCACCGCGAGCCGCTGCTCGACCGGCAGCTGCGCGAGCGCCTGGCCGAGCCAGTCGCGCAGTTCCTCGGCGCCGGAGCCTGCCTCGGTGGTAAGTGGCAGCTCGGTCGCCTCCAGGTTCTTCTCCGCCAGACGCGCCGAGGCGCGAAACGCGTTGCGCGCCTTGCGGTACGCAATCCCCAAGATCCAGGTCGAGGGCTGCGAGTCGCCGCGGAAGGTACGCGCCTTGAGCCACACCACCCAGAAGGTGTCGTTAATGACCTCTTCGGCGATGTCGTAGCGGTGCGTCAGCCGCGTGAGGAAGCGCGCCATGCGCCGGTGGTAGAGGTTGTAGAGCTCCTCGAACGCCTTGCGGTCGCCCTCAGCGATGCGGGCAATGAGCTCCACCTCGCGCGCCGCGCCGCCCATCCCACGTACGTTGAGCTCCGCCATGCCGTGTACGTCGCCCTTGAACAGGTCGCTGAAAAAGCGCCCTTTCCGGTGAGTGTCGCGCCCCGCCGCTACGGTTCAGTCACTATGTCCCTGCCGCCGCACGGCGGTCAAAAGCGCCAGCTCACGGTGGCCGCAAAACGGTGATTGGCGAGCGGGTAGGGGGCGAGCTGCTGCGCCTTGCCCTGGGTCAGGAAATAGCCCGCTGCCAGCCGCCAGCGGCGCAACTCGTAAGCGAGCCCCGCGTTTCCATAAGCGTAGCCCCCGGCTCCCGAGGGCGGCGGGGGCGGCGGGAGCTGCTCGTAGTAGGCCGGGGGCTGCGCCGTGCTGCGGCCGCTCGCGTAGTAGTAGCCGAGGCCGCCGGTCGCGAACAGGCCGCCGGTAAGCAGCCATTGACCCGAGGTATCCGCCACCCAGGCCGGAGCGCGGCTCAGGCGCTCGCTGTACCAGTAGCGCACCGCGTTCGGGATGGCCGTCACTGAGAACGACCAGCGGTCGAGGTAGGTCACCCGGGTGGCCACCTCCTGGTAATCGAACGAGGTGTACGGCGCGCCGGCGACATAGTAGTGCGCCCGCCCCTCGACGTTTGCGCTCCAGGTACTGCCGAGCTGTAAGCGCTGACCCAGGTACGCCTCCAGCTCGTCCGCCGCTCCGGGCGGCAGCCCGCGGTCGCGCGTCGAGGCCCACACCCCGAGGTAGGTTCCGCCGCCGCTGTCGAGGTGCACGTCGAGCTGCGCGGCGCCGTGCCCGTCGCTTTCGGCAAGACCGCGGTAGATGTAGTCGCTGGTCAGGCTGAGGCTTCCACCCACGCTGAGGTCATCGATCAAGCCTGCCGCCCCGGCGGGACCCGCCAAAGCAAGGAGCGCCCAGGCCAGCTGCCGGCCTGGGCGCAAAGCCCCGAAACGGTGCACAGCAGCCGCGGTTCTGCCGCGGATGAGACTTATCGTTCCAGGCATCCGGCGGGCCCGTCCAAGCCCGTCCGGGCCCCAGCGGACGTATACTGCATATCTATGGAGACCTTATCGCCGGCCGACACCGCCGTCGTGCGGCGCATTGTCGCCGAACACCTCGGACGTCCGGGCCCCCTCTTGGAAGTCTTGCATGCCGTGCAGGCGGCGTTGGGGTTCATCCCCGCGGGCGCCGTTCCGCTCGTCGCCGAGGAGCTGAACCTGTCGCGTGCCGAGGTGCATGGCGTCGTTACCTTCTATCACTATTTTCGCCGCTCCCGGCCCGGGGCCCACACCGTGAGCCTCTGCCAGGCGGAATCCTGCCAGGCCATGGGCGCCGAGGCGCTCACCGAGCACGCCCGAAAAAGCCTTGGGATCGACTTTCACGAGACGACCCCGAACGGACGCTTTTCGCTCGAACCCATCTACTGCCTCGGCAACTGCGCCTGCTCGCCCGCGGCCATGATCGACGGCCGACTTTACGGACGGGTGACTGCCGAGCGCTTCGACGAGCTGATCGCGCAAGCCACGGCTGCCTCATGACGGTCACGGTGTACGTTCCCGCGGATGCGGGTGCCCTGTCGCTGGGGGCGGGCGAGGTTGCCGCCGCCATTGCGGCCGAAGCGACCCGGCGCGGCACGCAGGTCACGCTCAAGCGCAACGGCTCGCGCGGCCTCTACTGGCTCGAGCCGCTGGTCGAGGTGGTCACCCCCGCCGGACGACAGGCCTACGGGCCGGTGCGCATCGGCGATGTGCCCTCGCTGTTCGCCGCGGACTTCCTCAATGGCGGTGCGCATGCCCTCGCTCACGGACTGACGGATTCGCTCCCCTGGCTCGCCGGCCAGCAGCGCCTGACATTCGAGCGCGTCGGCATCGTCGAACCTGCAAGCGTTGCAGATTATGTCAAGCACGGCGGCTACCAGGGATTGACCCGAGCCTTGAGCATGGCACCGGCCGAGGTGGTTCAGGCGGTCACGGCCTCCGGATTGCGCGGACGCGGAGGGGCGGCCTTTCCGACCGGGATCAAGTGGAAGACCGTGCACGATCAGCCCTCTTCACTGCAGAAGTACGTCACCTGCAACGCCGACGAGGGCGATTCGGGGACCTTCGCCGACCGCATGCTGATGGAGGGCGATCCGTTCGTCCTCATCGAGGGCATGACCATCGCCGGCATCGCAGTCGGGGCGACTCAGGGTTTCATCTACCTGCGTGCGGAGTACCCGCACGCGCACGCCGCGCTGAAGAGCGCGATCGCGGCGGCGCGGCACGCCCAATATCTCGGGCCGGACGTGGCCGGCAGCGGCAAGCGCTTCGAGCTTGAGGTGCGCCTGGGCGCCGGGGCTTACATCTGCGGCGAAGAGACCTCAATGCTCGAGAGTCTCGAGGGCAAGCGCGGCGAGGTGCGCGTGCGTCCGCCGCTGCCGGCGATCAAGGGGCTGTTCGGTCAGCCCACCGTGGTCAATAACGTGGTGACGCTTTGCAGCGTGCCCTGGATTCTGTCGCACGGCGCGCAGGCCTATGCGGACTTTGGCATGGGTAAATCGCGCGGCACGCTGCCGATACAGCTGGCCGGCAATATCCGCCGCGGTGGCCTTGTGGAACGCGCGTTCGGGCTGACCTTACGGGAACTGCTGTACGATTATGGCGGCGGTTCGGCGTCCGGGCGGCCGATCCGCGCGGTGCAGATCGGCGGGCCCCTCGGGGCGTACGTTCCGCCGGCGCATTTCGACACCGCCGTCGACTACGAGGCTCTCACGGCAGTCGGCGCGCTGCTCGGGCACGGTGGTATCGTGGTGTTCGACGACAGCGTCGACATGGCGCGCATGGCGCGTTATGCCATGGAGTTCTGCGCCATCGAGTCGTGCGGCAAGTGCACGCCGTGCCGCATCGGTTCGACGCGCGGCGTGGAAGTCATCGATCGGATCCTTGCCGGTGTCGATGGCGAGCGCAATGTGCGGCTGCTCGAGGAGTTATGCGACACCATGGTGCAGGGATCGCTGTGTGGGCTGGGCGGCATGGCGCCGTTCCCCGTGCAGAGCGCATTGAAGTATTTCCGCGAGGATTTTCGCGCGCGCGTCAGCTGACGCGCGCCGCACGAGTGAGGCTGGAATCATGTATGCCATAGATTATGAAGACCGTGGGACTCCGGAGCCGGTAAGCGCAGGCGCGCCGGTCACCGTCGAGATCGACGGCCAGGCGATCACTGTGCCCGAGGGCACTTCCGTGATGCGCGCCGCGGCGCTCGCCGGCGTCAAGGTGCCGAAGCTGTGCGCCACCGACACGCTCAAGGCGTTCGGCTCCTGTCGCCTGTGCCTGGTGGAGGTCGAAGGCCGCAAGGGCTATCCGGCCTCCTGCACCACGACCGTGGTCGCGGGCATGAAGATCCGCACGCAGTCGCCGAAGCTGCAGCAGTTGCGCCGCAGTGTGATGGAGCTGTATCTGTCCGACTATCCGCTCGAGCGCCAGCCGAGCGAGTCAGAGGCGCGCACCGAACTGCGCGTCATGGCGGACAAGCTCGGAGTGAAGTCGACTCCGTACGCCAACGGCAAGCGCCACACCGGGCAGCCCAAGGACGAGAGCAATCCGTATTTCACCTTCGACCCGGACTCGTGCATCGTGTGCTCGCGTTGCGTGCGCGCGTGCGACGAGATCCAGGGGACGTTTGCGCTCACCATCCAGGGGCGCGGCTTCGATTCGAAGGTGTCGGCGAGCCAGGATGAGCTGTTCCTCGAGTCCGAGTGCGTCTCCTGCGGCGCGTGCGTCGAGGCCTGTCCGACCGCGGCGCTCACCGAGAAATCAATCATCGGCCTGGGGGCTGCCGAGCGCGCCACGACCACGACGTGTGCGTACTGCGGCGTCGGCTGCAGCCTCAAGGCGGAATCGCGCGGCGAGGGCGCGGACGTCGAAGTGGTGCGCATGGTTCCGAACCGGGACGGCCACGCCAATCACGGCCATGCCTGCGTCAAGGGGCGCTTCGCCTACGGCTACGCGACGCACGCGGATCGCGTGATGAAACCCATGATCCGCAAGAGCATCCGCGACAACTGGCGCGAGGTGTCCTGGGAAGAGGCGATTGCCTACTCGGCGAGCGAGATTCGCCGCCTGCAGGCCAAGTACGGACGCGATTCGGTCGGCGGCATTACTTCTTCGCGCTGCACCAACGAAGAAACCTTCCTGGTGCAGAAACTGGTGCGCGCGGCGTTCGGCAACAACAACGTCGACACCTGTGCGCGCGTGTGTCATTCGCCCACCGGCTATGGGCTGAAGAACACCATCGGCGAGTCTGCCGGCACGCAGGCGTTCGATTCGGTCATGCAGGCCGACGTGGTCATGATCATCGGCGCGAACCCCACCGACGGGCATCCGGTGTTCGCCTCGCAACTGAAGCGCCGCCTGCGCCAGGGCGCGAAACTCATCATTGCCGATCCACGCGAGACCGCACTGGTGCGCACCCCGCACATCGTGGCGGACGAGCACCTGCAGCTGACCCCCGGCACCAACGTTGCGCTGCTGAACGCCATCGCGCACGTGGTGGTCACCGAGGGCCTCGTCAAGGAAGCCTACGTTGCCGAGCGCTGCGAGCCTGAGGCGTTCGCCAACTGGAAGGCGTTCGTCGCGCTCGAGCGCAATTCGCCTGAGGCCAGCGAGAGCATCACCGGCGTGCCGCCCGACAAGGTACGCCGCGCGGCGCGCCTCTACGCCACCGGCGGCAACGGGGCTATTTACTACGGACTTGGCGTCACCGAGCACAGCCAGGGCACCACCACCGTCATGGCGATTGCCAACCTCGCCATGGCCACCGGCAACCTCGGGCGCGAGGGCGTCGGGGTCAACCCGTTGCGCGGCCAGAACAACGTGCAGGGCTCGTGCGACATGGGTTCCTTCCCGCACGAGTTCAGCGGTTATCGCCACGTGTCCGATGGCGCGACCCGGGCGCTGTTCGAGGGTGATTGGGGCGTGCCGCTGCAGTGCGAGCCGGGCCTGCGCATTCCCAACATGTTCGAGGCAGCCCTGGACGGCACCTTCAAGGGGTTATACGTGCAGGGCGAGGACATCGCGCAGTCCGATCCCAACACGCATCACGTCAGCGCGGCGCTCGAGGCCATGGAGTGCGTCATCGTGCAGGATCTGTTCCTGAACGAGATCGCAAAGTTTGCGCACGTATTCCTGCCGGGCTCCTCGTTCCTCGAGAAGGACGGCACCTTCACCAATGCCGAGCGACGCATCTCGCGCGTGCGCAAGGTCATGCCACCGCTCGCCGGCTACGAGGACTGGCAGGTCACCGTGCTGTTGTCCAATGCGCTCGGCTATCCGATGAACTACACGCATCCCTCGCAGATCATGGACGAGATCGCGCGTCTCACGCCCACCTTCACCGGCGTCACCTACGAGAAGATCGACCGCCTCGGATCCATCCAGTGGCCGTGCAACGATGCGGCGCCCGAGGGCACTCCGACCATGCACATCCACCAGTTCGTGCGCGGCAAGGGCAAGTTCTGGCCGACCGAGTATGTGCCGACCAGTGAGCGCTCGACCAGCCGCTTCCCGCTCATCCTGACGACCGGGCGGATCCTGACGCAATACAACGTCGGTGCGCAGACGCGTCGCACCGGCAACGTCGTGTGGCACGCGGAAGATGTTCTCGAGATCCATCCGCACGATGCGGAGGTTCGCGGTATCAGCGACGGGGACTGGGTCGGGCTCACCAGCCGCGCCGGCGAGACGGTGCTGCGGGCGAAAGTGTCCGAGAAGATCGCGACCGGCGTGGTGTACACCACCTTCCATTTCCCGGAAACCAACGCCAACGTGGTGACCACCGAGAACTCCGACTGGGCGACCAACTGCCCGGAGTACAAGGTGACCGCGGTGGAAGTGGTGCTGGTGAACCAGAAGGACGCCTGGCAGAAGCGCGCGCAGGCCGAACGTTCGATGCCACGCACCGCCAAGAAGCGCAAGCAGGATCGGGCCCCTGCCTGATGCAATGAGCGCGCACGCGGCGGCGGAAGGGCCCTCAGCAGGCGCGGTCAGCGCGCAAGTCGACATCGAGCGCTGGACACGCGGCAGCATCGCGCGCACCACCGACCTGGTGGCGGAGGAAATGCCCGTCGCGCTCGTCTACCACGAGGTGCCGCATGTCGTCATGCTGGCCACTCCGGCTGATCTGGAGGACTACGCGGTCGGATTCACCCTGAGCGAGGGCCTGGTGGCACGCACCGATGAGATCCGCGGCGTGGAAGTGATCCAGGGCGAGGCATCCTTCGATGTGAAGATCACCGTGGCGTGGGAGCGCTTCAGCCAGCTGATCCAGCGCCGCCGCAACCTCGCCGGACGTACCGGCTGCGGGCTGTGCGGGGCGGAAACGGCCGAGGATGCCATCCGTGAGTGCCCGAGCGTTCCGGCCGGGGTCACCATCAGCGCCGAGGAGCTGCACGCGGCGATCGCCGAGCTCGCGGGCCGCCAGCCGATCAACGCCCGCACCGGCAGCGTGCATGCCGCGGCCTGGGTGGTGCCGGGAGCCGGTATCCAGGTGGTCCGCGAGGATGTCGGCCGCCACAACGCGCTCGACAAGACCATCGGTGCACTGGCCAGATCCGGGGCCGATTTTTCCGCCGGCTACATGCTCATCACCAGCCGCGCCAGCTACGAGATGGTGCAGAAGTGCGCCACCGTCGGCATCGCGCTGCTGGTGGCGCTGTCGGCGCCGACCGCCTTCGCGGTGCGCCTGGCGCAGCGCTGCGGACTCACCCTGGTGGCCTTTGCGCGCGCTGACCAGCACGTGGTCTACGCGCATCCGCACCGGCTGAAGTAGACCCGCAAGCCCCATGAACATCGATCTGCTCATCAAGATGACCAACGAGATCGGCGACTTCTTCGCCGGCACGACCGATACCGAGGCCGCGGCGGAGGCAGTGGCCAACCACCTCAAGCGCTACTGGGAGCCGCGCATGCGCGCGCAGATGCTCAGCTACTACGAGCAGCGCCAGGGAGCAGGCTTGAGCGAGGTGGGGAAGAAGGCGGTGGCGCTGCTGCACGAGGCGGCGAAATCCCCACCCGTCCCGCCGCACGCCCCCGATGCCGCTCCGCCCCCCAAGGGCCCGGGAGCATGAGCCCGGCGCCGCTGGCTGCCGGGCGCGTCCTGATCTGCGGCTCAGTGGCCTTCGACACCATCATGGTGTTCGGCGATCGTTTCGCCAATCACATCCTGCCCGACAAGATCCACATGCTGAACGTGTCGTTCCTGGTGCCGCAGATGCGCCGGGAATTCGGCGGCTGCGCCGGCAACATCGCCTATAACCTCGGGCTCCTCGGGGACGTCGGCGTCCCCATGGCGACCGTGGGCCGCGACTTCGCTCCTTATAAGGAGTGGCTGACGGCGGCGCGCGTGCCGACGGAGCACCTGCGCGTCATCGACACCGAGCTCACCGCGCAGGCCTTCATCACCACCGATCTGGACGACAACCAGATCACCGCCTTTCACCCCGGGGCCATGCAGCACAGCCACGTCAACCGCATCGCGGATGCGCGCGACATCGTGCTCGGCATCGTCGCCCCCGACGGGCGCGAGGGCATGCTCGAGCATGCCGCGCAGTTCGCGCAGCTGCGCATCCCGTTCATCTTCGACCCGGGTCAGGGCCTGCCGCTGTTCGGCGCCGCCGAGCTGCAGCGCTTCGTGTCGCAGGCGCGCTGGCTGACCGTCAACGAGTACGAGTGGCAGCTGCTGCAGCAGAAGAGCGGCTGGGGCGCGGGCGAGGTGCTCGAGCGGGTCGAGGCGCTGATCGTGACGCGCGGCGCGGCGGGCTCCACTATCACGACGCGCGCGGGCGAGATCGCCATCCCCGCCGCACCGGCCAAGGCGATCGTGGACCCGACCGGCTGCGGGGACGCGTACCGCGCCGGGCTCATTCACGGGCTGCTGCACGGGCTGGACTGGCGCGCCACCGGGCAGATTGCCGCGCTCATGGGCGCCATCAAGATCGAAGCGCGCGGCACGCAGAATCACCGCTTCACGAGCGCGGAATTTGCCAGCCGCCTGCGGCAGGCGTTCCCCTAGCCGGGCGTTGCGGACATATTTCCGGCAGGCCGCCTAAGCCGGTGCTGCGAGGGGGGAGCAAGCCCCGGACGACCTGGGTTAAACTGCGAGTTTCCACTGACGAGCGAACCGAAGAACCCAAGCCTATGGCGAATGACTACCTCTTCACCTCGGAATCCGTCTCCGAGGGGCACCCGGACAAGATTGCGGACCAGATCTCCGACGTGGTGCTGGATGCGATCCTGCGCGAGGACGTCCGCGGCCGCGTCGCCTGCGAGACCCTCGTCAAGACCGGCGTCGTGATCGTCGCCGGTGAGATCACCACCAGCGCCTGGGTGGACGTCGAGGCGCTGGTGCGCAAGACCGTCCTCGACATCGGTTACGACTCCTCCGAGATGGGCTTCGACGGCGCCAGCTGCGGGGTGCTCAACATCATCGGCAAGCAGTCCGTCGACATCGCCCAGGGCGTCGATCGCAAGGACGAGCGCCGTCAGGGTGCCGGCGACCAGGGACTCATGTTCGGTTACGCCACCAACGAGACCGACGTGCTGATGCCCGCGCCGATCACGCTCGCGCACCGCCTGGTGAAGCGCCAGGCGCAGGTGCGCAAGTCCGGCAAGCTCGCCTGGCTGCGCCCGGATGCTAAGAGCCAGGTGACGCTGCGCTACGAGGACGGCGAGCCGGTGGGTCTGGAGGCGGTGGTGCTCTCCACCCAGCACAGCCCCGATGTCTCGACCAAAATGCTGCGCGAGGCGGTGATGGAGGAGATCCTCAAGCCCGTCCTGCCGCAGAAGTGGCTGGACAAGCGCACCAAGTACCACATCAACCCCACCGGCCGTTTCGTGATCGGTGGTCCGGTCGGGGACTGCGGACTCACCGGGCGCAAGATCATCGTCGACACCTACGGCGGTTACGCCCGCCACGGCGGCGGCGCTTTTTCCGGCAAGGACCCCTCCAAGGTCGATCGCTCGGCCGCCTACGCGGCGCGCTACGTCGCCAAGAACATCGTCGCGGCGGGACTGGCGGCGCGCTGCGAGGTGCAGGTGTCCTACGCCATCGGCGTCGCCGAGCCCACCTCGATCATGGTGGAGACCTTCGGCACCAGCCGCCTGTCGCGCGAGCGCCTGACGCAGATCGTGCGCAAGCACTTTGATCTCACCCCCTACGGGCTGCGCGAGATGCTCGACCTGCTGCGGCCGATCTACCAGAAGACCGCCGCTTACGGACACTTCGGCCGCAGTGAGCCGGAGTTCACCTGGGAACGTACCGATCGTGCCGAGGCGCTCGCCGCCGAGGTCAAGGGGATGCGAGCCGCCTGAATTCGAATACAGCCGCAACTGCGGCAGCGACGCGTGCTGAGGAGCGCTGCGACGGGACGAGCGGATGCCATCCGCTGCGCCTGCCAGGCTCAGCAATCGTCGGTTATCCACACGGCGCTCACTCAACTCATCAGGAGCATTGAGTATGAACGCCACACTGAAATCCGCCCCCAGGGCGGGCGATTACCGGATCGCTGACATAGGCCTTGCCGACTTCGGTCGCAAGGAAATCGCCATCGCCGAGACCGAGATGCCCGGCCTGATGGCGATCCGCCAGGAGTTCGCGCCCACGCAGCCGCTGCGCGGTGCGCGCATCGCCGGCTCGCTGCACATGACCATCCAGACGGCGGTGCTGATCGAGACGCTGCAGGCGCTCGGCGCCACAGTGCGCTGGGCGTCCTGCAACATCTTCTCCACCCAGGATCACGCGGCGGCGGCGATCGCCAGCCGCGGCACGGCGGTGTTCGCCTGGAAGGGCGAGTCGCTCGCCGATTACTGGGAATACACGCATCGCATCTTCGAGTGGCCGAACGGCGGCCACGCCAACATGATCCTCGACGACGGCGGCGATGCGACGCTGCTGCTGCATCTGGGCGTGCGGGCCGAGACTGACGCGGCGGTCATCGCCAGGCCGGCGAGCGACGAGGAGCAGGCGCTGTTCGCCGCGATCCGCGCGCGGCTGCAGGCCGAGCCGCACTGGTACTCGAGCCGCATCCGCCACATCAAGGGGGTGACGGAGGAGACCACCACCGGGGTGAAGCGCCTCTACCAGATGGCGCGCGACGGCCGGCTCGCCTTCCCGGCGATCAACGTCAACGACTCGGTGACCAAGAGCAAGTTCGACAACCTGTACGGCTGCCGCGAGTCGCTGGTGGATGCCATCAAGCGCGCCACCGACGTGATGGTGGCGGGCAAGATCGCGGTGGTCTGCGGTTATGGCGACGTCGGCAAGGGTTGCAGCCAGGCGCTGCGCGCGCTGTCCGCGCAGGTGTGGGTCACGGAGATCGATCCGATCTGTGCGCTGCAGGCGGCCATGGAGGGGTACCGGGTCGTCACCATGGAGTACGCCGCCGACAAGGCCGACATCTTCGTCAGCGCCACCGGCAACTTCCACGTGATCACGCACGAGCACATGGTGCGCATGAAGCACAACGCGATCGTGTGCAACATCGGCCACTTCGACAACGAGATCGACGTGGCGAGTCTCAAACGCTATCAGTGGGAGAACATCAAGCCGCAGGTCGATCACGTGATCCTGGCCGACGGGCGGCGGCTGATCCTGCTGGCCGAGGGGCGGCTGGTGAATCTTGGCTGCGGCACCGGGCACCCGAGCTACGTGATGAGCTCGAGCTTCGCCAACCAGGTGATCGCGCAGGTGGAGCTGTTCAGCCGCACCGCCGATTACCCGGTCGGGGTCTACGTGCTGCCCAAGCACCTCGACGAGAAGGTCGCGCGGCTGCAGCTGCGCAAACTCAACGTCACGCTTACTGAGTTGACCGACACGCAGGCGCGCTACATCGGCGTGGACAAGGCCGGGCCCTACAAGCCCGATCAGTACCGCTACTGATGGCTGCTCCGGCGGAGGGCGCGGGCGCCGCGCTGCACCAGCACACGCCGCACGACCAGCAGCGCGCCGCCGCCGGCGGCGCGCTGCTGCTCGATGGCAAGGCGGTCGCGGCCCGCGTGCGCGCGGAAGTGGCGCAGCGCGCGGCGCAGTTCGCGGCGCGCTACGGCCGACCCCCGGGGCTCGCGGTGGTGCAGGTGGGCGAGCATCCAGCCTCCAGCGTCTACGTGCGCAACAAGCGCCGCTCCTCGCAGGAGGCGGGGATCGCCTCGTTTGCCCACGACCTGCCCGCCACGACCAGCGAGGCGCAGATCCTCGCACTCATCACCGCGCTCAATCACGACGAGCGGGTCGACGGCATTCTCGTGCAGCTGCCGCTGCCCAAGGGCGTCAACGCCGATTGCGTCATGGACGCGGTCGACCCGGCCAAAGACGTGGACGGCTTTCACCCGCTCAACACCGGGCTGCTGGCGCAGAAGCGCCCGCGGCTGCGCCCCTGCACACCCTTTGGCGTCATCCGCCTGGCGCAGGAGTACGGCATCGCCCTCACCGGGGCGCGCGCTACCGTGGTGGGTGCTTCCAACATCGTCGGACGCCCGATGGCGCTCGAGCTGCTGCTGGCGCGCGCCACCGTCACCGTGTGCCACACCGGCACACGCGACCTGCGCGCCGAGGTCGAGCGCGCGGAAGTGCTGGTCGCGGCGGTCGGCAAGGCCGGGTTCATCCCCGGCGAATGGGTCCGCCCGGGGGCGGCGGTGTTCGACGTCGGCATCAACCGCACCGCCAGCGGTGCGCTGGTGGGCGATGTGGAGTTCGCCGGCGCCGCCGCGCGCGCCGGCTGGATCACCCCGGTCCCGGGAGGCTTAGGTCCCATGACCATCGCCATGCTGCTGTCGAACACGGTCGATGCAGCGAACTTACGGGCTGCCAGGGAATAAGATCGCCTGCCCGTGAGTCTCCTCCTCACGGGACCGACGGCAGCGGCACTGCGTGGAGAAATAAGGCCCCTGTTCATCCATGGATGACAAGCGCGCTCGTTTCGAGGCGCAGGTGATGCCGCACCTGGACGCCGCGTACCGCTTTGCACGCTGGCTGGCGCGCTCGGCGGTCGAGGCGGACGACATCGTGCAGGAGGCGTTTCTGCGCGCATTCCGCGCATTCGACACGCTGCGGGGCGGGGAGCCGAAGGCCTGGCTCTTCACCATCGTGCGCAATTGCCATGCGACCGCCGTGCAGCAGCAGCGCCGGCGCGGGGAGGTGGGGCTGGCGCAGGAGCCCGCGGCGCCCCCTGGCGGGGAGGCGCTCGCCGCCACGCCCGACCCGGAGAGCGCCTCGATCGAGCAGGATCAGCGGCGCGTGCTCGATCAGCTGATCGCGGCGCTCCCCGAGGAGCATCGTGAAGTGCTGCTGTTGCGGGAAATGGAGGACATGAGCTACCGCGAGATTGCCGCCGTCACGCAGGTGCCGATCGGGACGGTGATGTCACGGCTGGCGCGCGCGCGTGCCGCGCTGAAGCTCAGATGGCTGCAGCAAGCCGAAGGAGAGCCACATGCAGTGCGCTGAAAGCTCACGCGCCCAGGCCTACTTCGATGGTGAGGTCGATGCGGTTACGGCCGCCGACGTCGAGCGGCACGTCGCGCAATGCCCGCAATGCAGCGCACTGCTCGAGGAACTCGCGCAACTGCGCGCCGGCATGCGCCGCGAGCTGGAATACGGGCAGGCGCCGCCGCGGCTGCGCGTGGCGATCGAGCGCATGCTCGATGAGGAGACTGCTGCCGGGGCGGCCGCCCCTTCCGCGGCGCAGCCGCGCACCGTCGCCCGCCGTCCGACCTCGCCCGCCTGGCGCACGCGGGCCTTCTGGCTGGGAGCCTCCGGCGGCCTCGGTGCGGCGCTCGCGGCCAGTGTGGTGCTGTTCGTCCTCTCTGCCACACCCACGGATCCGCTGCTCGATGATGTCATCACCGCCCACGTGCGCTCGCTGATGCCTGAACACCTGACGGACGTCGTGTCCACCGACCGCCACACGGTAAAGCCGTGGTTTGCCGGCCACGTGGATGTCTCGCCGGTGGTGGCCGACTTTGCCGCTCAGGGCTATCGCCTGGTGGGCGGCCGTGCAGACTACTTCGATCATCAACGCGCCGCGGTCGTGGTCTATCAGCACGGCGCCCACGTCATCAACGTGTTCACCTGGGTCGCAGGAAGGCAAACGTTCCCGGAGCGCACCACCCGCAGCGGCTATCACGTCGCCTTCTGGCGAGTGGGCAACCTGCAGTATTGCGCCGTGTCCGACGCCGGCTGGGAGGAGTTGTCCGCGCTGGTGCGGCTGCTGCGCGACGCCGGTGCCGGCGACGCGCATTGACGGCGACACGCGCTGACGGCGCAACGCCGCACCGACGGCGCAACGCTGCAGCAGGTGGAATAAAAAGTCCCGGTCCGCAGTCTTCTCCCTCGTATGCCAACGAAGGAGACGGACATGTCGGACGAACCATCGCTGAGATCGCGCCGCAGCATGCTCAAGTGCATGGCTTATGGCGGGGCGGGCACGCTGTTCGCACTCGCCGGGGGCGTTTTCACTCCCATCGACCTGGCGCTGGCGGCCAGCGATCGCCAGGGCGCCGCGCGGCTGGGGAAGCCGCTGTTCGTGCAGATCAGCGATACGCACATCGGCTTCAACAAGGAGGCGAATCCGGATGTCAACGGGACCCTGGCGCAGAGCATCGCACTCGTCAACGCCATGGCGGAGCAGCCGCCGCTGATCATTCATACCGGCGACATCACCCATCTGTCGAAGCCTGCAGAGTTCGATCTCGCGCAGCAGCTGTTCTCGCAGCTGCGCACCACCGAAATGCACACCGTCCCGGGCGAGCACGACACCACCGATCCCACCGTCACCGAGTACTTCAACCGGTTCGGCAAGCCTTCCGACAACAAGGGCTATTACAGCTTCGATCACGCCGGCGTGCACTTCGTGGCGCTGGTGAACGTGCTGCAGTTCAAGCCCGGCGGCCTGGGCACGCTCGGCGCGGACCAGCTCGCCTGGGTGGCGGATGATCTGAAAGGACGCTCGGCCAGCACGCCCATCGTGGTGTTCGCCCACATGCCGCTGTGGACCATCTATGAGCCGTGGGGCTGGGGAACCGGCGATGCGCCGCAGCTCATGGAGTCACTGCGCCGGTTTGGCTCGGTCACCGTGCTCAACGGCCACATCCACCAGATCGTGCAGAAGGTGGAAGGCAACGTGACCTTCCACACCGCCCGCTCGACCGCCTATCCGCAACCCCTGGCCGGCGTCGGCCCGGGACCCAGCCCCCTCAAGGTCCCGGCAGATCAACTGCCCGGGATGCTCGGGGTTACGAGCGTGAACGTCGTCAAGCACCCGCGCTCGCTTGCACTGCGCGACGCGACGCTCGCCTGACGGCGCCGTTGCACCAGGAAAGGGAACGCGCATGCAGATGCCAATGTGTCGATTGCTGTTGAGCGCCGCCAGCCTTGCGGTACTGCTGTGGGGCGCGACCGCCGGCTCGTCGCTGGCCGGCGCGCCCGATGCGCCCACCATCGTTCTCGCCAGGGATTTCATGTTCGCGCCCACGTCGATGACGGTCACTACAGGCTCGACCGTCACCTGGACAAACAAGGACGATGAGCCGCACACCGTGGTCAGCGACACGGGCCTGTTCCGCTCGGGTGCCATGGATACCAACGAGAGCTTCTCGTTCAAGTTCGACAAACCCGGAACGTATCACTACGCCTGCTCGATCCACCCGCGCATGGTCGGAACGATCGTCGTTCAGTAGACGCCATGAGACCCCTGACGCAGGCCGCCTTCCTCTTAGCTGGCACGCTCGCCGCCGCAGGCATCGGTGTCGCGGCGTTCGTAGGCTCGGGCGTCTACAACATCGGGGCGGACGACCATCACACCGCGATCGTGTTGGCCCTCATCGGGCAGCTACGCGATCGCTCGATCGCGGTTCGCGCGGCCGATGTGGCAGTGCCGGACCTGGCGGCCGCCGGACGGGTCGCGGCAGGCGCGCATGCGTATGCGGCGCTGTGCAGCAGCTGTCATCTGGCGCCCGGTGTGGCGAAATCCCCGCTGCGACCCGGGCTTTATCCGCATCCGCCGAATCTCGCGCAGCAGGCCCCGCCGGATGCGCGCCGTGCCTTCTGGGTCATCAAGCACGGGATCAAGATGAGCGCCATGCCCGCCTGGGGCAGGACGCTGGAGGATGGCGAGATCTGGGATCTGGTCGCGTTCGTACGCGAGATGCCGTCGCTGACCCCGGAAACCTACCAACAACTGTTGCAATGAGGCGTCAACCGCGCGTTGCCGCTGTTGCCGGGACCTGCGGCTCAACAGCCTGTTGGACTTTGTGCGCACGGCGCGGGCGTTGGCTTCGCGCATCAGGCCGCGGTGCGGGCCGGTAACATGATGGTCGCGGCAAAAACACAGCATCCCCGTTCCAACATGTTACCGACCGTAGTCAGGCGCGCGCACGGCCGGTGATCCGTGTATGCTTGGAGGTCCCGCCCGGCGTTGGGTGGTAAGCGGAGTAGAATGATGGCACGACGTCCCCCTAACGACGGCGCATCCTGGAGCGCGCGTGAACTCAAGACGCTCCGGGCGCTCGCAAAGTCAGGAACCCCGACGAGTCAGGTCGCGAGGAAGCTTGGCCGTACCGCGGCTGCGGTCCAGCAGAAGGCCATGCGCTCGGGAATTTCATTCCGCGCGGCCAAGCGCGCCGGAGCGCGGCGCAAGAAGTAACGCGAGCGTGCCTTAGGGTCCCGTGTCGCCGCAGGCGGTGTCGGGATCTCATGCGAGGGCGGATGCGCAAGCTGGTCGGCCTGACCTTACTTCCGCCCGTTCTCGGGCTCGGCGCGTGTGACGTGCAGGTGCGCGACACGACTCCGGCGGAATTCACGGCCAACCACGACATCGGCATGTACGAAGTGTCGGCGGCCGTGACGCGCGGCACCCTCGTCACCGCCGGGTCGGTGTTCGTGTTCGCGCTCGGACCGCGCCAGCGCATCACGCTCAGCTCGCGTGCCGACGGTTCCGAGTGGCACGGGCTGTACTCGGTGCGCTGTCAGAGCAGCTTCCCGCTGCAGTTCCAGACGGAGTGGAAAAGCCTGTTCGAGGTGGAGCAGAAGATCGTGCCGGCGCAGCCGCGGCAGGTCCGGCTGATCGAGCCACCGCTCACGCGCCGCGCAAACTTCACCGCCACGGGCCAGCAGCCCAAGGGCGGCTGGCCGGGCGGTGTGCAATACAGCTTCATCACGCAGCCGAGCGTACGCATCACCGCTGCGCACATCGAACCGGACAGCACCGCGGCGCAGGACGTCGCCGCGGCCGCGCCGCTCGCGGTGACCAGCACGTTCCCGGTGGTCGCCGGCTGCGCTGAGCTGGTGGAGGTGCGGGTGGCATCGACGGCCACGCACGCGCGTGGCACGCTGGTCATCGACACCGATTACCCGGCCGTGCCGCACTGGCAGACACACGTGGAGTTCTCCCCGCCATGAACGCATCGCGCCGCCACGTTCTCTGGGCCGCACTGTCCATGCTGTCACTCGGCGGCGGCGCTCTCGGGCAGACGCCGCCGCAGGCGCCGCTGCGCATCGGCATCATCGGCGCCGGCCACATCGGCGGCACGCTCGCGGCGCTGTGGGTGAGCGCCGGGCACGAGGTCATGATCTCCTCGCGCCATCCGGATGAGCTGCAGGGCCTGGCCCGATCGCTGGGACCGAAGGCGCACGTGGGCACGCCGCGCGAAGCCGCCGTGTTCGGCGAGGTGGTGCTGGTGTCGGTGCCTTACGGGGCGCTGCCGCAGGTCGGGCGGGATCTGAAGAGCGAGCTTGCCGGCAAGATCGTGCTCGACACCGGTAATCCCTACCCGCAGCGCGACGGCGAGATGGCGGTGGCGGCGCGCGCCAAGGGTACCGGGGTCGCGTCGGCGGAATATCTGCCGGGTGTGCGCCTGGTGCGCGCGTTCAACGCCATCAACTCCGGGGATCTGCGCAGCGAGGCTCACCGCCAGGGCGCACCGATTGCCATCCCGCTGGCGGGCGATGACCCGCAGGCGCTGCAGGTGGCGCAGCAGCTGGTCAGCGATGCGGGGTTTGTGCCGGTGGTGGTGGGACCGCTCGCGCAGGCGCGCGAGTTCGACGTCGGCACCGCGGTGTACACGCGCCTGCTGACCGCGCCGGAGCTGCGCCAGGCGCTCAAACTCAAGTAGCGTCCGTTGTTGGGGGCGCCGTGCGCCGCTTCAGGTCACCGGCGGCGGCTGGCGCTCGACCTGCGGAATGCGCTCATCGAAGCACGCCCAGCTCGGCGCGCTCGCGGTCCAGATGGTGAGGGCGGGGCGCGCGACTTCCGGGTCATCGAGCGTGCCCGCGCGCACGAAGATCAGGTGCGGTCGGGCCTCCGAGGCGCTGAACAGGGGCGTTCCGCACGTCGGGCAGAAGCCGCGGTGGGCCACGTTGCCGCTGTCGGCGACCATGCGATAGTCGCCCAGTGCGCCGCTGACCTTCACGGCGTCACTCGGGAAGCATACGTTGACGGTGGCGCTGCCGGCGCCGAGGTACTGGCAGACGCGGCACCAGCAGGCGCGCGTCACGAGCGGCGCGGCGCTGCTCGAGTAGCGCACCGCCTTGCACAGGCAACCCCCGGTGATCTCCGTCATGGCAGCTCCCGCTCGCGAGCACGGCAGAGACGCCAAGGATAGCAGGAGAATGCACCGGTGGACGCGAGCTCAAATCCGCGCGCGTCACAAAAAAGGTCCCCGGCGATGATCGAGGAGCCGCTCGGGAGCGCGTCCGACCCGGTGCGCAGAGAAGTTTCGCGCAGCGCTCCTGAACGTGCGATGAACCTTGGCGGGGCGGGTAGTGCGCCGAAGCCGCTCTGATCGCGTATGATCTTTTTTCTATGTCGTTCAACGTGCTTCGCATGCTGAGGTCGGTGGCCCGCGCGGCGGTGTTGCTGTTCGCGACCGCGCTGGCACTGGGCGGATCGGCGGCGGCGAGGTCGGCATCCGGCGACACACTCGTCCATGCGCCCTTCGGCACCACGGCCGACGGCCGCCCCGTCGAGCTCTACACGCTGCGCAACGCGCACGGCATGGAGGTGCGGATCGCGACCTACGGCGGCACCGTCACCTCGCTCAGCGCGCCCGACCGCGCTGGCCACTACGCGGACGTGGTGTTGGGGTACGACGATCTTGCCGGCTATCTCAAAGGCAGCGCCTACCTCGGCGCGCTGGTCGGTCGCTACGCCAACCGCATCGCGCACGGCACCTTTACGCTCGATGGCAAGCGCTACACCCTCACCCGCAATGACGGCGACAACACCCTGCACGGCGGCGCCGTGGGGTTCAACAAGGTGGTGTGGAGCGTGGTCGCGGCCCGGGTGACGGCCCAGGGGCCGCAGCTCGCGCTCAGCTACTTGAGTCCGCAGGGCGAGAGCGGCTTTCCGGGCAACCTGAAGATACGCGCCGTGTACACGCTCACGGACGATGACACGCTGCGACTGGAGTACCGCGCCACGAGCGATACGGACACGGTCGTGAGCTTCAGTCAGCACAACTACTTCAATCTGCGCGGCTCGGGCGATGTGCTCGGGCACGTGGTGCAGATCAACGCCGCCCGCTTCACCCCCGTGGACGGCAACCTGATTCCCACCGGGGAATTGCGTGCCGTGGCCGGCACACCCTTCGACTTTCGCCAGCCGACCGCGGTTGGCGCCCGCATCGAGGATCCCGACGAGCAGCTGCGCCTCGGCAAGGGCTACGACCATAACTTCGTGATCGACAGCGGTGGCGCGGCGCTACGGCTGGCGGCCTCGGTGTACGAGCCGACCACCGGCCGGGTGCTGGAAGTGCTGTCCACGCAGCCGGGATTGCAGTTCTACACGGGCAATCATCTCGACGGATTCACCGGCAAGGGCGGCGCGGTCTACCGGCCGCGCACCGGCCTGTGCCTCGAGCCGCAGCACTTTCCCGACTCTCCGAACCACCCCGACTTCCCCTCGACCGTGCTGCACCCCCATCAGGAGTATCACAGCACCATGGTCTGGAGGTTCCGGGCGAGGTAACTCGACAACCTGCGCATTCAGCTGCCGATCCGCCAGGCCTTGCCTTCGTAGGCGTGCAGATGCAGCCGCAGGCTGCCGTTGGCACCGACCTCGAGCGGCGCTGCCTGCGGGTCGAGCACGTCGACGGCGTGCGCAGGGCTCGGCGTCGCGCCGATGAGCACCGTCTCATCCACGTCGCTGGCGGCGAAGTTGATGGCGGTAATCTCGATCCCGGCGCTCTGCGGCAGCTCGTGCACCAGCACCAGCAGGCCCTTCGCCTGCACACTCGGCACGTCCACCAGCCGCGCCGCGTACAGGTGCAGCTCGGAGCGCACCGCGAGCAGGTGTGTCAGTTGCGAGGCGAAGGAGTCGGCCTGGCGCAGCTGCTGCGGCAGCGGGCCGTACAGCGCCACGGCGCGCGGCAGCCCGGCGGCCGAGTGCGTCGCCCGCGGGTTCGAGCCCAGCAGGTCATAGGCGCCGCGATTGATCCAGCGTGTGTCGCCGTCGGCGAGCCGCTCGCGCACCGTGGCCGCCGGCAGCGTGAGTGCGCCCACCAGGTCCCAGCCCGAGAGCGCGAACACGCCCGGTTGCATGGCATTGTAGAAGGCCAGCAGCAGGTGCAGGCGCCTGATCTCACGCACCTGTGCCGCCGTCAGGTGCGAGATATCGCGGATGCCGAGCGTCGCGGCGATGACCGTGGCGGTGGTGCTCGCCACGCCGTCGCCGAACTTCAGGTTGTAGGGAGCGCGCGCGCCGATCAGGCGCTCATACATTTCCCGGTGAATGAGCTCGCGCAGCTGCCGTCCCGATAGCTGCGTACCGCGAAATGCAAACTGCTCGTCGGCGTGCGCGCCGAAGTGCGCCAGACCCATGGTGAGCTCATCGTGGTTCTGCAGCGCGTGGATCAGCCGGCCAGGATCGATGCTGTAGGTGCGCATCAGCTGGAACACCAGCCGCAGCAGCGCGGCATCGCCGCTCACGAGCGCATCGTCGTACGCCGGGCGCGTCACGAAATCGTAGGACAGGTCCGGACCGCCGCGCGCCATCTCACGGAAGTCATCGAAGGGCAGCGCGAGCTCCTCGAAGGTGAATCCGTCGAGCTTGCGCACCATGTCGGCGATCAGCTGATTCGCGGTGAGCGACAGCGGATGTCCGGCCCACCAGACGCGGCCGTTCGCCTCGCGCTCGATCCCGAGCAGCCCGTTGGCATCGAGTCGCAGCATGCCGTCGCCGAGCACGCCGAGCTCGTGCAGCGCATCGCCGATCACCAGCCGCTCGGCCGCGAAGCTCGGGTCGAGCCAGTTGAGCGTCGGTTGCCCCTGCTTGAAGTAGTGCAGATACACCCAGCGGCGCTGCACGCCATCCACCCCGCGCACCACGTCGGTGGCGCTCCAGTCAGTCTCCTTCACACCCGGCTCGTAGAAGATCGAGGAGTGCAGCTGCCCGACGATGTATCCCTTGGCCTGCAGCGCATCCACGGTCGCGGGGCTCAGATTGACGGCATCGCGTCCGGCGGCCACCGGCGGCAGCAGCCCCCAGTCGGCCGGGGCGATCTGCACCATGTGGTAGAGGCCCGGATAATCGGCGTAGGCGCGTTCGGCGAGACGGAAATCTGCACCTTTGCCGGTGTGCCCGGGGATCACGTCGCCGATGACGATGGCGCCATGGGCCTTCGCCGCCGCGACCAGCTGCCGGTACTGCTCCTCGGTGCCAAAGGCGGGATCGATCTCGAAGCTGATGCGGTCGAAGTTGCCGTCGACGGAGGGCGTATAGGCGAGGTCCTGCACGCCGCCCGAGCGCTTCATCGGACCGGTGTGAATGCCCTGAATGCCGATCGCCTGGAAGCAGCGCCACAGCCGCTCATCGGCAAGGGTTGCGAGGACCGAGCTGCCGGGAGAGGCGGGGATGGTCGAGGCAGGGTAGGCGGTGAACCAGACCGAGGCGCGCGACACCGCCGCGCGCGGCTGGGGTGTGCCGTAGGGGTGCTGCCACTGGATGGCGTTGCCCGAGTAGCGCGTGGCCAGCTGCGCCGCCTGGTACAGCATCGAGCGCTGTTCGAGCCAGTGAATGTAGTCCGCGGTGGCGGGTGCAGGGTCAGCACCGCCCGGCTGGGTTGCGCCGCTTGCCGCAGCCCCCGCAGCGGCCCACAAAAGTGCCGCGGCGCAGCCCGTCAGGAGCCTCATCGCCATGTCACTTCAATCCGGTCACGGATGGAGCGCGCCGGCAGCGTCAGGATCGCCGTCGCCTGCGCCGCATCCCAGCGCGGCTGTCCGGCGTCCCGGCCGTCGACGGCCAGTGAGGTCGGTGCCGCGGACGAGTGGATGTGCAGCTCGTAGGAGCGCTGCGCCGACTGGCCGGCAAACGAGCCGGTCGCAGGGCCGATGGTGAGATGGTGCGTGCCGTCGCCGCCGCTGTAAGTCAGTGAAGTCACTGCGTAGGCCCCCTTGGCGTAGGCGAGCGAAATCCCGTCGTCCTCGTAGAGGTCGAAGTGGCCGCTGCCTGAACCGTAGACATTGATGATGAGCGGCTCGGCGGGCGGTGCGGCGGAGGTCTCGCTTACGTGCTGCTCGGGAATGAGCGCTCCGGCGCGCGCGAACACCGGCGTCTCGTCCACCGCGTAGTGCGCCGTGAACGTCGTGCCGCCCTGGTAACGCTTGCCGCTGAAGAAATCCAGCCACTCGCCCGGCGGAAGATAGATGGTCGCCTCACCGCTCGGGTCGATCACCGGCGCCACCAGCAGCTCTGCGCCGAACAGATACTCGTGCGAGTGGTGGTAGGCCTCCTCGAGCTGCGGATAGGCGAGATACAGCGGGCGCAGAATCGGCATGGACTCGGTGTGCGCCCGCCAGCTGTAGGAATAAAGGTAGGGCAGCAGCTGCATGCGCAGCGTGAAGTACTTGCGCATCAGCGCGATACCCGCATCGCCGTAGTTCCAGGGCATGCGCGCGTTGCCGTCGCGCGGGTTCTCGTGGGCACTGTGCATGCGCAGGATCGGGCTGAAGGTGCCGAACTCGATCCAGCGCGCATACAGGTCGAAATCGATCCTGGCGCCGTGGAAGCCGCCGATGTCGTGGCTGATGTAGGGCATCAGCACGTTGCCGCCGCGAGCGGTGAAGGCCACCTCGTAGGCGAGCACCGGCCACTGCGAGTAGGTATCGCCGGTGAAGAACGCCGGATAGCGTTCGCTGCCCCAGTCGCCATAGCGACCGAGGATAAACCCGCGCCGGCCGCTGTGCTGCTGCGTGAAATCGAAGAATACCTTGTTAGTCCACAGCTGCTCGTTGAGGCCGGGCATGTCGACGGCGCCGCTGCCGCCGTCGACCCACCAGAAGTCGACGCCCTCGCCCATGAGCGGTGCGTGCAGGTCGCGCATGAAAATTTCCGCCTGCTGCTGATTCGACAGATCGAAGTAGATGCGCCGCGGCGGCTCGACGTCGCGGATCGCGACCGGCTCGAGCAGCAGGCCGCCGTCGCTCCCGCCCCCTTCGCCGTGGGCCGGTTCCACGCGCAGCACCAGCAGGTTCTGCCTGCCCGGCACGAGGTACGGGCTGATGTCAGCGTAGGTCAGCCGCTGCGGCCAATGGATGCTGCTGTGGGTCGCCTCCTGGCCGTTGACGAACAGGCGGTAGCTCTGCCGGACCTCACCCAGATACAGATAGAGTTTCGGCGGCAGCTGTGGCGGCAGCCGCACCGTCGCGCGGTACCAGCCGACACCCTGATATCCGGGATAGCCCTGCGCCTGCCAGGAGCGCCCGACGCGGCTCGGCTGCCAGCGCGCGCTGACGGGGTGCCCGCCGACGTACCAGCGCTCGGTGAGGCCCGCATCGTGCGGATCGGGAGCGAACTGCCACAGCTGCGACACATCGAGGTCGAAGGAGGGATGCAGCGGTACCGCCCGGCCGAGGTCGGTGAGCACCTGGGCGGCGTGGCTGTCCTGCGGCGAGAGGATGTTCTCTTGCGTGTTGATGTAGCCGGGATGATCGTTCAGGCTCAATTTCAGCCCCTGCTGATGCAGCCACTGCGAGAACTCGTGCGGCTGCGGGATGAGCGGGCTCCAGTCATAGCCGCCGTCCCAGCCGTAGTTGTGCCAGGCGAAATCCAGTATCAGGGTATCGAACGGTATCAGCTCGCGCCGCAGCCGCGAGACCTCCTCTTCGAGGTACTGCTGGTTGTAGTGCTGCAAGTCCGATTGCTGCGACTCCCACGAGCCGGGGAAGTACTCGAAGTTCAGATCGGTCACCATCGGAGCGAACGCGTATCGCGGGATCATGGGAACCGGGCCGCACAGCTCGGCGTACTCACGCAACACCTGCGGGTAGTCGGCCTGGTAGACGAACAGATACCAGTCCTGGGCCTCGCGTGGCTGGCGCGGCTCTATCCAGGTGCGCCGCGCATTCCACACCGGCGTCGGGCTGTCATCGATGAAGGCGTAGCCGGCGCGGCTCAGCAATCCGGGCTTGGCCTCGGGTAGCATGAGGTCGATGCCCGGAATGATATCGTTCACCGGTGTGTCAGCGTCGCTGCGTCCGGCCGGCAGATTGTCCTGACTCAGGTTGTCCAGCGAATAGGGGAGGCCGCCGAGATTCAGCGGGTCCTTGTCACCCGGGTGCCAGCTGCGCACCGTGCCGGCGGCATCCTTCCAGGTGACTTCGAGATTTCCAGCCGCAAACTCGCCGGATTGCAGCCGATAGCGCAGCGTCATCTGCGCGGTGCGGGCCACCAGCCAGCCATCCTGCTGCGTGGTGCGCACGCTGACCTTCGGCCAGTCGCGTCGCAATACCACCGCCGAGGGCGCATCGACGAAGTGGCCGGCGGCGGAGTATTCCATGCGCACGAGCGAGGGCGTCAGAAACTCAAAGCGCGCATTGCCGGCGAGGATGGTGGGGCCGCTGCTCGTGCCGCTGCAGGCGAGCAGCACAGCCGCGATCAGCCCGGGGAGCAGCGCGCGCAGCAGCGACACGGCGGCGGCGGCACGCGCACTCATGGCGTCCCCGGCGCGGCGCGCGGCGTCGGCCGCACGGCCAGGTACACCGTGCTCCAAAGCTGCGCGGCGTTGGATTCATCGACGTCTGCCGCGGCGGTCCCGAAGGGCACGACCTGGTAATGATCCGCCGCGAACGTCCAGGACCACAGCTCCGAGTTTCGCAGCGACCGCGTCGCATCGATCGCCGACCACAAGGTGCGCTGCGCCTCCGTGAGCTGAGCGCGCAGCGGCGGCGGCAGATCGCGGCGCTGCAGTTGCCGCTGCAGCCCGGCAGCGAACAGCGCCTGCTGCCACGACCACACCACCGTGCCGTGGTAGGCATTGCGGTTGAATTCCTCCTGCAGTCCGGGTGCGCAGAACGCGGGATTGGCGACCAGCATGCCGGCACCGGTCATCAGCCCCGCGGGAAACGGCCGCAGCAGGACGCTGACCGTGCGCTCGAGCTCCTGCGCCTCGAGGTCGGCGAACAACAGCGCAAATCCCTCGTCCGAGTGCATCACCGCAACGGGTGTCCCGGAAGCGCCGAGCGCGAGCGCATGGAACTGCAGCGCGCCAGCGTCCAGCGCGCTGAGCGCCGGTTGCGGCGGGATGCCCTGCGCGGCGGCATAGGCAGCCACGGCGTGCGCGGCCGCCGCGTGGGTCAGGGTGACGTCGAACAGCGGCGGCGCATGGGTGCGCCAGGTGCGCGCCTGCTGCGCGGCGGCGGCGAACAGCGTGCGGTCGGCCGCAGTCAGATAGGGCCTCAGCAGGCCACTGTCATGAAGCTGCGCCGCGGCCGCGAGTGCCGCCGGGACCAGCACCGCGTTCACATCGTAAGGATAGTGGCCGCCTCCCAGGCCATTTCCACTGTCGCGCCAGTTGCCTACGGTGAATCCGGGCTTCAGTCCGATGAGGTGCTCGCGCTCGGGGGTGCGCGCGAACGCCGCGGCGCTGTGCAGCACGAAGCGCAGGTTCGTAAGCAGCGCGGCGCCGCGTGCCTCACGGCGCTCGCCCGGTCCGCCGACCGGTGCCGCGAGGAAAGCGGCGGCACGCGGCAGCGCGCGCTCATCGTGTATCAGCCAGGCGCTGAGCACCGGGGCGAGCAGATAGTCGCCGTCGATCATCTTGTAGTCGTACACCGGAGCGGCCGAGCGCGAGCCGTCGCTTTTCAGGTGATCGAGCACCGCCTGCTCACCGATGTCCTCCTCGTGTGCGACCTCCCCCTGCGGCGAGAGCCGCGCCAGCACCGAGGCGAGCGCCGCCTCGATGGCCGAGGCACTGAGCGCGGGCATCAACAGACGCACCGACAGCAGCGTGTCGCGTCCGAAATAGGTATCGAAGCGCCAGGAGCCGGCGAGCAGCTTCTCGCGATAAGCGAGGAATGTCAGCGTGTCGCGCGCGGCAGCATCCGCGTGCGCCGCGTCGTTCAGCAGCTCGCCCCCGGACAGCGGGGTGAGCGGAGTCTCGCCGGTGAGTGCGGTGATGCGCATCCCGATCGTGCCGTCGGGGCCGGCGCGGATGTGTCCGTCGTGCAACTGTCCCTGCGTCACCTCGAGCACCAGCCGATAGCCGGGCGCTCCGTCCAGGCGGTTGCGCGCCCAGGTGAGGGTGTTGCCGTGCTCCACCGGGGCGGCGGCCACCAGCGCCGGCGCGCTGCCGAGCCGCTCGTAGTCGCGCAGTACGCGAATGCTGGAGAGCACCGCCTGGCGGACCTCGAGCTCCCGAGCCCTCACCGTGGCAAGCGCAGTGATGCCGTACAGCACCCGCCCGCTGCCGTCGAGCTCACGAACGGGGCGGGGCGCCGCGCTGAGCGACCAGTGCGCCGCATCCGCCTGATGCACGAACCACACGGCGACGCCACTATCACCGGCGGGAAAGGCGATTAATATGCGCGGGTCGTTCCCGGAACGCAGCAACAGGTGTGCGGCGACCTCGCCCTGGCGCACCAGGTGATTGAGGTTGAGACCTTCCTCAACCTGGAAGTCGAGGCGTGCCGGCGCCGCGCGCGCCGTGCCGCCGGGCACGACACACAGCAAACACGCGCCAACGAGGACGGCCGGGGCAGAGCGCATCACGGCGTTTCGGTTCACACACCGCATCTCATTCCCGCAGCCGCGCCCGCAGCTGCGCGATCTCCTCATCGCTCAGGCCGATCTGCTTGAGATAGGCGCGCACGCCGCCGGCCGTCTCGAGAAACTTCAGCATGTTGTGTGCGCCCTCCTCGGGGCAGCGCAGCGCCTCGAGTATGCGTGCCGGGTCCGCATCGTGATAGCGCTCGAGATACCCCGCGCGCAGGTTCTCCGCGCTCACCGCATAGTCGGCGGCGATGGCCGCCGGCGTGGCATCGGCGAGCGCCAGCAGCAGCGCGGCGACCAGCCCGGTGCGGTCCTTGCCGGCGACGCAGTGGAACAGCAGAGGCTCGGGCGGACTCGCCGCGATGAAGCTCAGCACGTGGTGCAGCTCGAAGCGCACGTGCTCGAGCACGGCGCACTTCCACAGCTCCTTGGCCGGATCGCGGCTGCGCAGCTGCCACTCCAGCTCGGTATGTGTGAGCAGCGAGATGCGCTGGTAGTGCAGCTGCGGCAGAGCGTCGGGCACCGGGCTCGGATGCCGCGCCGCCTCCTGCGGCCAGCGCAGGTCGAGCACCGTGCGCACGCCGTAGTCGGCGAGCGCGCGCAATCCCGCAGCGCGCAGCTGCACCAGATCATCCGCGCGCAGCAGCGAGCGTGAGCGCGTGTACGCGCCGTCGCTGGTGGGGTGGCCGCCGAGGTCGCGCACGTTCAGCAGGTCGGGAAAGTTCAGCGCGCTGTTCAGTGCACCGCTGCGAGGCTCCATGAGCATTCAGGCCTTGCGCTCGCGTTGCTGACTGAGCGCGACGCCGCCGAGGATGAGTGCGCCGGCGAGCACCATGGTGAGCGTGACGGCCTCGCCCAGCAGCAGCCACGCCCAGATCACGCCGAACAGCGGAATCAGGTAGGTGACGGTCGAGGCACGCGCCGCGCCGATCCGCCTGATCAGCCGGTAATAGAGCACGAACGCGATGCCGGTGCACAACACCCCGAGCAGCACCGCGCTCGCCCAGGAGGCGGGCGGAATCGCGCGGGTCGGCCAGGTGTAGATCGCGAGCGGCGCGAGCACCACCGCGCCACACGCGAGGTTCGCGCACGCCACCGCCGCGGCCGGGTAACCGGTGAGATAACGGCGCATCAGGTTGATGCCGAAGCCGTATGACAGCGACGCTGCGGTGCCGGCGAGCGCCGCGGCGCCGATGCTGGCGCCCGCGGTCCTGCCGCTGGCGAGGACCGCCACGCCGATGAAGCCGGCGATGAGGCCCGCCACGCGGCGCGCACCGATGCGCTCGCCATAGAAGAGGAAGGCGACCAGCGCCGTGAATACCACGGTCATGGCGTTGGTGATGGCGCCGATACCCGCCGGTGCGCGCTCGGCGCCCCAGGCAAACAGTACGAAGGGCAGCACGGAATTCACCACCGCGATGCCGAGGATGCGCAGCCACACGCCCGGGGCGAACTGCGCGCGCGCACGCCACAGGAACGGCATGAGCGTGAGTGCGCCGAGCGCGAGGCGTGCCTCCACCAGAGGCAGCGGGCCGAAATCCCTGGCCGCCACCCGCATGAACAGGAACGAGCCGCCCCAGATCGCCCCGAGCAGCGTCAGCTCGAAGAGCGTGCGCCCGCGGCCGCTCGCCGCCGCCGCCGCGCCGCCGCCCGCCGCGGTCAGTGCGGCAGCGCCGTCGGCGGAGCTGGATGCGGGTGCGGGCATGGGGGCGCTAGTCTACGTGAGCAGCCGAAGCCCGGCGCTCCTGTTCGCACGCCGTGGTGTGGGCGGGAGCTGCGCCCTCTTCAGCGCAGCGCCTGCTGCAGGTCCTCCATGAGGTCCTCGGTCGCTTCGATGCCCACCGACAGGCGCAGCAGCCCGTCGCTGATGCCGAGCCGCAGCCGCTCATCGCGCGACAGGCCCGCGTGCGAGGTAGTCGCCGGACGTGTGAGCAGCGTGTGCACGCCGCCGAGGCTCGGCGCCACGATCGCCAGGCGCACGCGCGCGACGAACTCTTCGGCCTGCGCCGCGCCGCCGTGCAGCTCGAAGCTCAGCAGTCCGCCGCAGCCGCCGAACAGCGCCCGGGCGCGCGCGTGGCGCGGGTGCGAGGCGAGCCCCGGGTAGTTGACGCGTGCGACCGCGGCGTGCGCGGCGAGGAACTGCGCGAGGCGCAGCGTGCTGTCGTTCTGGTAGCGCACGCGCAGCGCGAGGGTCTTCAGTCCGCGCTTGAGCAGGAACGCGGCGTGCGGATCGAGGCAGCCGCCCAGGTGGTTGGCACGCTGGCGGATACGCTCGATCAGCTCGCTGCCGCCGGCCACCGCGCCGGCGACGATGTCCGAGTGACCGTTGAGGTACTTGGTGGCGCTGTGCAGGGTGAGGTCGAAGCCGCGCGTCAGGGGCCGGAAATTGACCGGCGTGGCGAGCGTGTTGTCGATGATCGCGAGCAGCCGATGGGCGCGGGCGAACTGCACTATGGCGTCCAGGTCCGCCACCTCCAGCAGCGGGTTGCTCATGGCCTCGACGTAGATGGCGCGCGTGTTGGGCCGCAGCTGCGCCTGCCAGCTCTCGGGCCGGTCGGCGTCGATGAAGTCATGCGTGATGCCAAAGCGCGCCAGCTCGCCGGTCACGAGGTCGTGTGTCCCGCCGTACAGGCAGCTCTGCGCCAGCAGGTGATCGCCCGCCGCCAGCACGGTGAGCAGCGTGGTGGAGATCGCCGCCATGCCGCTCGCACTCACCAGTGCGGCCTCGGCCTGCTCGAGCGCGGCGATCTTGGCGTGCAGCGCGAGATGGCCGGGCGTGTTGTTGCTGCGCAGGTAGCGCACGTCGTGGTAGCTCTTCTCGCCGGCGTACTCGAAGGTGGCTGACTGGAAGATCGGCATCTCCACCGCACCGGCGATGCGCGGCAGCGGCTCGCCGGCGTGCACCAGCTGTGTTTCGATGTGTCGGTAGGTCGTCATGGCTGCCTCGCGGATGCGCCGGTAATGTGGATACGCTACCGTGTTCGCATGCCTGCATCGAGAGACAGCACCCCGCGGCGCGCCGGCACTGTGCCGCCGCACCGCCGGTACGGCTGCGGCTGCCGGAGTGGGGCATGACACTTGCCACCGAGCGCTTTTCCAGCCGCGCGGACGCTTACGCCCGCTATCGCCCGGGGTACCCGCAAAGCGCCATCGACCTGCTCGCCGCCAGTTGTCGGCTGTCGGCGGCGGCCGCCGTGGCGGACTTAGGGTCCGGCACCGGGATCCTGACGGAGCTGCTGCTGGCGCGCGGCGCGCAGGTGTTCGCCGTCGAGCCGAACGATGCGATGCGCGCCGCGGCGGAAGCGCGCCTCGGCACGCAGGCACGCTTCCACAGCATTGCCGGCAGCGCGGAGAGCACCACGCTGCCTGATGCCAGCATCAACCTGCTGGTCGCCGCGCAGGCGTTCCACTGGTTCGACGTGCCGGCGGCACGGCGCGAAGCGCTGCGCATCGTGCGGCCCGGGGCCTTCGGGGCGCTGTTGTGGAACGAGCGCCCGGCGCGGGTCGACGCCTTCCTCGTGGATTACGAGGCGCTGCTGCTCAAGCACGCCGCGGAATATGCCGCCATCAGTGCCAGCCGCGCCGATGAGCGCGGCATGCGCGAGTTCTTCGGCGGGACGATGCAGTTTTGCACTTTCCCCAACCAGCAGCACCTCGACTTTGTGGGCCTCAAGGGCCGGCTCATGTCCTCCTCCTACGCGCCCGAGGAGGGCCACCCGCAGCACGAGCCGATGATCGCGGGGCTCACCGAGGTGTTCCGCCGCCATGCGCGCCACGGCGAGGTCGTGTTGCGTTACCGCACGCTGGTGTACTTCGCGCAGCTGCGGCCGGGCGGCTGAGGGGACCGTAGGACTGGCGGCGGCGCAGCGTGCGCCGCGCTCACCACACGGGCACGCGCTCGGCTGGCGCCAGGTAGAGCTTCTGACCGGGCTGCACCGCGAACGCCTCGTACCAGGAATCGAGATTGCGCACGGTGTCGGCGCGGTACTCGGCAGGGGCGTGCCCATCGGTGACCACCTGCTGCCGCAGCGCCGCCTCGCGGATCTTGCGCTGCCAGGCCTGGGCGAAGCTCAGGAAGAACAGCTGCTCGCCGCTGAAGCCGTGCGCCTGCGGTGCGTTACCACCCTTGAGGGTGAGCCGCCAGGCATCGTGCGACACCGACAGTCCCGCCACGTCGGCGATGTTCTCACTCAGGGTCTGCTTGCCGTTCACGTGCACGTCGGGGAACGGATGGTAGGCGTCGAACTGTGCGGCCAGGCGCTGCCCGGCTGCCTCAAAATGCGCGAAGTCCTCCCTGGTCCACCAGTTCTTCAGCCGCCCGCTCGCATCGAACAGCGCGCCCTGGTCATCGAAGCTGTGACTGATCTCGTGCCCGATGATCGCGCCGATGGCGCCGTAGTCGAGTACCGGATCGCGTCGCGGGTCGAAGTAGGGCGGCTGCAGGATCGCCGCCGGGAAGTTGAGGGCATTCATCGCCGGCAGGTTGACCGCATTCACCAGCTGCGGGTTCATGACCCACTCATCGCGGTCGACGGGACGGCCGAGCTTGGCGAGGTTGCGCCGCAACTCGAACAGCTGCGCGCGCTGGGCGTTACCAAAGGCATCGCCGCGCACCACCTCGAGCGCGGAATAATCGCGCCAGTGATCCGGGTAGCCGACGCCCACCTTGAGCGTGGCGAGCTTTGCTTTGGCTTTCTCGCGCGTCGTCGGGCTCATCCACGTGAGCCGGTCGAGGCGCGTCGCGAACGCCGCCAGGAGGTTACGCACCATGGCCTGGGCGCGCTGCTTCTCTGCCGGCGGAAAATACCGGGCCACGTACAGCTTGCCGACCGCCTCGCCCAGGGCTGCGTTGGTCTGGCTGACGGCGCGCTTCCAGCGCGCCTGTTGCTGCGGTGTGCCCGAGAGCACCTGGCCGTGGAAGGCGAAGTGCTCGGTCACAAACTCCTTCGGCAGGTAGGCGCAGTTGGCCTCCAGGTAGTGAAAGCGCAGGAAATCCTTCCAGGTCTCGAGCGGCACGCTGGCGGTGAGCGCCGACAGGCCCTGCAGCGCACTCGGCTGCCACACCACGAACTCGTTCGCGTGAGCAAGTCCCGCGGCGGCGAAGAACTGCGGCCAGTCGAGTCCCGGAGCGCGCTGGCCGAACTCTGCGGCCGGCCAGTGATTGTCGCCCTTGAGCACCTCCTCCGACTGGGCGCGCGTCCAGTGCGCGGCGGCAATGCGCTGCTCGAGGTCGTAGATGCGCTGCGCTTTTGCCGGCGCGTCCGCCAGCTGCGCCAGCTTGAGCACCGCGACGATGTGCGCCTGGTAGCGCTGGCGGATCTCGGCCATCTTCGGCGACGGATCGAGGTAATAGTCGCGATCGGGCATCACCAGGCCGCCCTGCAGCAGGAACGGCACATAGCGGCTCGGGTCGTCGAGGTCCTGCGCCACCCACAGCCCGAAGAGATTCTCGGTGTGCAGCTGCGTGCTATTGAGGACATCGACATCGGCGCGCAGTGTTTCGCCCAGGACGCGCGCGAGTGCCGGGCGATCGCCGATGGCGTCGATGCGCGCAAGGCCCGCCTCGAGCGGCTTGACGCCGAGGCGCTCGACGGCGGCCTCGTCCATGAAGCTGTCGTAGTAATCGCCGATCTTGCGCGCCTCGGTGCCGGGGCGCGCCGTCGCGGCGGCTGCGCGGATCAGATCCGCCGTGCGCTGCGCGGTGAGCTCGGTGAGGATGGCGCCGGTGCCCCAGGAGCTGCGATCGGGCGGAATCTCGGTTCGCTTAAGCCATTCCCCGTTGGCATAACGAAAGAAGTCATCGCCCGCGCTGACCGAGCGGTCGATGGCCGACAGATCCAGCCCGTGCTGATCCGGCTGCGGCGCTGCTGCGGCGCTACTCACAATGAGAACCGCGATCGCCACCGGCAGCGCCGGTGCGGCGGACGTTGGTAAACTGCGGAGCATGTGGTGATTCCCGTGGGATCGCCTGCCGTCCACCGGCAGCACTTATTGGGCCAGGAAGTCTACACGAGCGGCTGGCTGTTGAATCGCGCCGCACGCCGCGCGAATACTGCGAAGCCATGCATCCGCTCAGTCGTCTCGCCGGCGCGCTGCTGCTCTCGCTCTGCGCACCCCTCGCCGCGGCCTGGGGTCCGCAGGGTCACCGCACGGTCGGCGCCATCGCTGATCGCCTGCTGACGCCGCCGGCACGCGCCGCGGTGCTGCAGCTGCTGTCCGCGGACCTGGACAAGTTCGGCCGCCCTTCGGGGCGCACGACGCTCGAGGCGGTGTCCGACTGGGCGGATGAGATCCGCGGCACGCCCGCTGACCGGCCCCGCTGGCACTACGACAACATCCCGGTGTGCGCTCGCGCGCCACGCGAGCGCTACTGCCCGGACGGCCAGTGCAACACGGCGCAGCTCGAGCGCCTCGCCGCGCTGCTGCGCGACCCGCGCGCCACGGCGCGCGAGCGCAACGAAGCGCTGAAGTGGCTGGTGCACCTGGTGGCCGACATCCACCAGCCGCTGCACGCCGCGGACAACCACGACCACGGCGGCAACGACGTGCCGGTCGTGCTCGCCGGGGTGCGCACGCGCGGACGCGAGAGCCTGCACCGCGCCTGGGACAACGAGCTGGTGAGGCTCGCGCTGCAGACCCGCAACCGGCAGCAGCCGCCCGCCAATATCGACGCCCTGATCGCCGAGGCGCAACATCTGCTCGGGGATGCTGGCCAAGGCTCTCCCGACAGCTGGGCCTTCGAATCCAACAACCTGGCCCGCAACGTCGCGTACACTTACCCTGGCTTCGCCTGCGACACCGTGTCCCAGGGGATCGTGGTGCTCGACGCGGCCTACCAACAGCAGGCCGAAGCCATCGTGCGCGAGCGACTGCTGCTGGCAGGCGCAAGGCTCGCGGCCCTGGTGAACCAGACGCTGGCGCCCGCACCGCCCGCCGGGCGTTAGGAGACCGCCGTGAGCATGCGTGCACTGGCCACCGGATTTGTGACACTGATCGCCGCCGCGCTCCTCGGCGCGCAGCTGCCGGCGGCCACGCCCTGGACCGGGACTCTCACTCAACAGGCGCTGAGTTCCGGCTTCCTGACACGCTTGCCGGCACCGGTGTCGGTGGCCTTCGGATTGGCCAAGGCGCAGGAAGGTACCGAGGTGAGACAGCTGCTGAGCAAGGCTGGACATAGCGTCCGGACATTCAACGTCAGCGTGGCCAACCACGACGATGTGGTGGTTTTCACCGTCAACGCGCAGACCGGGGCGACCGTGGCCTATCTCGTAACGCCCGATGGCCGGCTGCGCAAGGCCGTGTCATACCAGGCCGGCGGCACAGCCGAGGCGCTGGCGGCGGCGGACGCGCAGGCAGGTCTGGCTCGCGAAGCGCGCTTTTGGTCGGCCCGCGCCCGCAAGTGACGGTTTGGCGCTTGACCGGCAGCGTTGCCTGCCCGAACAGGCCCCCAGCGCGCCGTTGACGGACCCGCGCAGCAGCCCGTGCTAAATTAACCATACCCAAACATTGTGGAGGGTGAGCCGTGAACGCCTGCGAGCAGAGTGTGACCTCCGCTGCGGAGCACAGCCCCGCCGCCGCACCGGCGTCGGTGTCGGCGGAGCTACGGCCGCAGACGCTCGCACCCGACCGCGGCTTCGATCACTGGCTGCTGTCGCGGTTGCACGCCGCGCTCGGCTCCCCGCCGCTCGAGCTGGCGGTGCGCAACAGCGCACGGGTGGGCGCCGCCGCCGCCGCCGCGGTCGCCAAGGTGACTTTCGCCACCCGCGCTACGCTGCTGTCGGTCCTGACGGATCCCGCCATGCGCTTCGGCGACGCGTACAGCGACGGGCGCGTGACGGTCGATGGGGACCTGGTCGAGATGCTGGAGAGCGTCTATCGCGCCGGCCAGACTTCCGGGCCGCCGTCGCTGCTGCGGCGCTGCATCACGGCGCTGCATCGGCCGCACCGCAACACGCCCGCCGGATCGCGCGACAACATCCACCGTCATTACGACATCGGCAATGAGTTCTACGCGCTGTGGCTCGGGCGCACCATGGCGTACACCTGCGCCTATTACCCGACACCCGCGGCCAGCCTCGATGTGGCGCAGGTCGCGAAGATGGATCACGTCTGCCGCAAGCTCCGTCTGCAGGCCGGCGAGAGCGTCGTCGAGGCCGGTTGCGGCTGGGGTACGCTGGCGCTGCACATGGCGCGCCACTACGGGGTACGCGTGCGCGCCTTCAACATCTCGCACCAGCAGATCGCCTGGGCCCGTGAGCACGCCGCGCGTGCCGGTGTCGGCAGCCGTGTCGAGTACGTCGAGGACGACTATCGCAACATCACCGGTCACTACGACGCGTTCGTCTCGGTCGGCATGCTCGAGCACGTCGGGCTGGCCAATTACCCCACCCTCGGGCATGTGGCGCAGCGCTGCCTGGGCGGGCGCGGCCGCGGCCTGATTCATTCGATCGGCCGCAACTGGCCGGCGCGGCTGCAGCCGTGGATCGAGAAGCGTATTTTCCCGGGCGCCTATCCGCCCGCGCTCGGGGAGATGATGCGCATCTTCGAGCCGTGGGACCTGTCGGTGCTCGATGTCGAGAATCTGCGCTTGCACTACGCGCAGACGCTGCGTCACTGGCTGGCGCTGTTCGAGGGCGCGCGCGAGCGGGTACGCGACATGTTCGATGAGAAGTTCGTGCGCATGTGGCGGCTGTATCTCGCCGGCTCGACGGCCGGTTTCACCACCGGCACGTTGCAGCTGTTCCAGATCGTTTTCGCGCCCGGCACGAGCAACGATATCCCCTGGACGCGCGCCGACCTGTACAGCCGCTGAGCGCACCGTAAGCATGCGCACCTGTGACGTGCTCATCGTCGGCGGCGGTCCGGCCGGCTCGACGGCCGCCTGGCAGCTGCGCCGCGCGGGCGCCGACGTGCTGCTGCTCGACCGCGAGCCATTTCCGCGCCTCAAGCTATGCGCCGGCTGGATCACGCCGGAGGTGGTGCGCGAGCTCGAGATCGATCTGGCGGACTACCCGCACCGCCTGCTGACCTTTCCGCGCCTGCGGGTGCACTGGGGAAGGCTGCACGTGCCCGTGGCGTGCGTGCAGCACTCGATCCGCCGCGTGGAGTTCGACGCCTGGCTGCTGGAGCGATCCGGGGCCGAGGTGGTGCAGCACAACGTGCGCCGCATCGTGCCCGACGGCGAGGGTTACCTCATCGATGATGCGTTTCGCTGCCGCTACCTGGTCGGCGCCGGCGGCACGCGCTGCCCGGTGTATCGGGAGCTGTTTCGCGAGCTCAATCCGCGCGCCAGCGAGCTGCAGATCGTCACGCTCGAGCAGGAGATCCGCTACGACTGGCAGGACTCCGACTGTCACCTGTGGTTCTTCGATCAGGGCCTGCCGGGCTACTCCTGGTACGTGCCCAAGGAGCGTGGCTGGCTGAACGTCGGCCTGGGTGGCATCGCCGCGCGCCTGAAGAACGGTGGCCACGACCTGCGCGCCCACTGGGCGCATCTTGCCGCGGTGCTCGAGCGCGGCCTCGCGCCCGGTGCGCACTACGATCCGGGCGGCTACAGCTACTACCTGCGCGGGCAGGTCGAGGTCGTGCGGCGCGGCAACGCCTTCATCACCGGGGACGCGGCCGGCCTGGCGACGCGCGACCTGGGCGAGGGGATCGGCCCGGCCGTGCGCAGCGGGCGACGCGCGGCGCGCGCCATCCTCGCCGGCGAGCCTTACCAGCTGGACGACGTCACCGGCCTGTCCGTCAGCAGTATCGCCCGCAGCATGTTCGATCGCTTCCGGCACTCCGGAGCACTGTCGGCGCGGCGCCAGCGCGCGCCCCAGTGAGGAGCCCACATGGCCTACGTCACCGTGATCAATGAGCATCAGCACGTGCAGCAGGTCGTCTCGGGGCACCACCACCTGACGGCCGACGAGGCGGTGGCCGCCGGCGGCAGCGATGCCGGTTTCGCTCCGCGCGAGCTGCTGCTGGCCAGCCTAGGCGCGGATACCGCGATCGCGCTGCGCCGGTACGCGGGCCAGCACGAGTGGACGCTCGGCAAGATTACGGTGGGCGTGCGCTGGTCACGCGACAGCGCCGGCACGGATCACATCGAGCGCCGCCTGTCCTTCGGCCGGACGTTGACGGCGGAGCAGAAGGCGCAGCTGCTCGAGGTGGCAGAGGCAACCCCTGTCACCCGCGTGCTCACGGCCGGCATTCGCATCCAGTCGTCGGTGGTGGAATAACACGTTTGCCGCGCCAGCGCGCGTGGCGGCCGCCGCGTGCGCAACCATTTAGTAAAACGGGGAGGGCGGTCATGCAGATGCGTCGGTTCATCGGGCGTGCGGTGCTGGCGGCAGCCGTCGCGGCAGGCAGCGCCGCAGCGACGGCGAGCGGCGAGGCCGTGTTCGGCTTCAGCGCCTCGCAGAGCGCCGCCGAGCTCACTGTCGAGCAGCGCTTCGATGCGCAGCTCGATGCCGCCGATCTGCGGGCCTGGCTGAAGACACTCTCGGCAGAGCCCAATCACGTCGGCTCGCCGCATGACAAGGCCAACGCGGAAGCGGTACGTGACCTGTTCGCGCGTTTCGGCTGGGACGTGCACATCGAAGTGTTCGAGGTGCTCTATCCCACGCTGCGCCACCACGCGCTCGAGCTCGTGGCGCCGACGCACTTCGCTGCGAGCCTCACCGAGCCGGCGGTCGAGGGCGATGTCAGCTCGCAGCGCACCGACGGACTCGCGCCCTACAACGAGTACGGCGCGGACGGCGATGTCACCGGCGAGCTCGTGTACCTGAACTACGGCATGCCGGAGGACTACAAGGCGCTCGCCCGGCGCGGCATCGACGTTAAGGGCAAGGTGGTCATTACGCGCTATGGCGGGGGCTGGCGGGGCTTGAAGCCGAAACTTGCGCAGGAGCACGGCGCGATCGGCTGCATCATCTACTCCGACCCGCACGATGACGGCTACGCGCGCGGCGACGTGTACCCGCGCGGCGGCTGGCGACCGCCGCAAGGCGTGCAGCGCGGCTCGGTGCTCGACGTGACAATCTATTCGGGCGATCCGCTGACGCCGGGCGTCGGCGCGACGAAAGGCGCCAAGCGTCTGGCGATCTCGGAGGCGCGCACCATCCTCAAGATCCCGGTGATGCCGATCTCGTATGCCGATGCGCTGCCGCTGCTGGCAGCGCTCGGTGGAGCGGTGGCGCCGCCGAAGTGGCGCGGCTCGCTGCCGGTCACCTATCACATCGGACCGGGGCCGGCGCGGGTACACCTGCAGATCAGCTCCGACTGGAACCTCAAGCCGCTCTACGACGTGATCGCGCAGATCCGCGGAGCCGGGGATCCGGACGAATGGGTCGTGCGCGGCAACCATCGCGACGGCTGGGTGTTCGGCGCCTGGGACCCGCTGTCGGGGCAGGTGGCGATGCTCGCGGAAGCCAAGGCGATCGGTGCGTTGCTCAAGAGCGGCTGGCGGCCGCAGCGCACCCTGATCTACGCCAGCTGGGACGGCGAGGAGCCGGGGCTGCTCGGCTCGACCGAGTGGGCGGAAACCCACGCCGCCGACCTCAGCCGACATGCGGTGCTGTACCTCAATTCCGACTCCAACGCGCGCGGTTTCCTCCGCGCCGCCGGCAGCCATACGCTGCAGCGCCTGGTGAACGATGTGTCGGCCGGGGTGAAGGACCCGGAAACCGGGGTGAGTGCCCAGGCGCGCCTGCGCGCGCGCATGCTGGTCTCAGGGTACGAGAAGGACTCGAGCGACGAGAAGAGCGTGGCCGAGGAGAAGGCGCGCGATGCACGCATCGCCGCCGCCGGCGGCGACCTGCCGATCGGCGCCCTCGGCTCGGGCTCGGATTACACCCCGTTCCTGCAGCACCTGGGACTCCCCGCGCTGAGCATCGAGTACGGCGGCGAGGAGGACCAGCAGGGGGTCTACCATTCGCAGTACGACACCTTCGAGCACTACGTGCGCTTTGGCGATCCGACCTTTGCCTATGGGCTCGCGGAAGCACAGACCACGGGCCACATCGTGCTGCGCATGGCGGATGCGCCGGTGCTGCCGCTGCAGTTCGGCAGCTTCGCCGACACCCTCAGCGACTACCTCGGGCAGCTGCGCAAGCTGGTAGAGGAGAAGCGCAGCCAGAGCGAGGAGCTGACCCGCCTGCTCGATGGCAACGCGTTCACGCTGGCGGCCGATCCGACGCGCGTGGTAGGGCCGCCGCAGCGCGAGGGCCCGGTAGCGGCAGTCGACTTCGCGCCGCTGCAGGACGTGGTGAAACGCCTCGCACAGGACGCGCAGGCCTACGATACGGCGTACGCGCAGCTTGCCTCAGGAACGCTCACGTTAACTTCCACGCAGCGCCGACAGCTCAATGCGCTGCTGCAGGGCATGGAGCAGAAGCTGACCGATGAGCGCGGGCTGCCCGGGCGCGAGTGGTACCGGCATTTCGTCTATGCCCCGGGCACGCTGACCGGTTACGGGGTCAAGACGCTGCCCGCGGTGCGCGAGGCGATCGAGGCCGGCCGCTGGGACGAGGCCAACGAGTACGTCGGGGTCACCGCGCACTTGCTCGGCGGGTATTGCGAGCGGCTCGAGCAGGCGACCACCGTGCTGCGCGGCGGGCACTGATCGCAAGTGCGGTGCGCCTATTTTGCGAACAGCTGCCGCGGGATGTCGCGGAAGGACTTGAATTCCAGAGCGTTCCCGCTGGGATCGCGAATGAAGAGCGTGGACTGCTCGCCCGGCGTGCCGGCAAAGCGCGTGCATGGCTCCATGACCCACTCGACGCTGTGCCGGCGCAGCCGCGCGGCGAGTGCCTGCCACTCGTGTGTTTCGAGCACCACGCCGCAATGGGGCACCGGCACCCCGTGGCCGTCGACCGCGTTGAAATGCGCGTCGAGGCGCCCGTCAGGCCCAAGCTGTGGATTGAGGTGGCAGACGAGCTGGTGGCCGTAGAGGTTGAAATCGACCCAGTCGCCATCGCTGCGCCCTTCCGCGCAGCCGAGCGCGCCGCCGTAGAAGCGCCGTGCCTCCTCGATATCCCTGACCTGCAGCGCCACGTGGAAGGGTGTGAGGGGCATGTGCCGCCGCTCGCGTGCGCGCGTTGCTCGCGCCGGGGCGAGCATAGCACCGCCGTAGCGTCACTTAAGATTACATAATGCTTACGCTGCACACACGCCGCACCGGTGCGGCGCCGCGAGCATGCAGGTGCGCTTGGTGGGACATGGCGCGCCGCGCGGCTCGCCGGTCGCGGCGGGAACTTTATTTCACTTTTGAGATTGTTGACTTGCGCTCTTGAGGCGGCGTAGGTTCCTCGCTCATCAACACGCCCGCGCGTGAAGGATGATGCGCCGCCGGTAGCGTGCGCGTTTTTACGCGCGACGCGGTGAGAACAACGCAAAAGTCGGAAAGGGAACCATGAAACCTGCAAACGCGCTCAGGGTCGCCACCGCGGCCGTCGCCACCGTCATTCTTTCGGCCAGTGCCTTGACCGGCGCATCGCCGGCCAAACCCGCGCTGGCGATCCAGCGCGACGTGATCGTCATCCTGCGCGATCAGATGCCCAGCCTGCCGCCCGTGCGCGGCCAGCGCGCCGCGCGCGCCGCCGCGCTCGCCACGGCGCAGGTGCCGATCGTCAGCCACCTGCAGGCTTCCGGTGCCGCTCGCATACACGGCTTCGCGCTGATCAATGCGGTGTCTGCGAGCGTCTCATCCGCCGAGGCGGATGCGCTCGCCGCGCACCCGCTGGTGAAAGCGGTGGTGCCGGTCAGGACAGTCAAGCTGCCACGCCGGGCAAGCGAAGATGCGACGCCGAGGGGCGCCGCCACCGCCTCCAGCGTTCGCAGCAACAGCGGTGCAGCCGCTGCCGCTGCCGCCTCTTCCAGCGCAAGCGCGGTGTGCAACACGCTCGAGCCCGAGGCGCTGCAGCTCATGAACGTCGCCTTCCTCGATCCCTCGCGGCCGCAGGCACAGCGCGTCGTCGACGGCGACGGCCAGTTCGTGACGGGCACGGGCGTCAAGGTCGCCTGGATCGCCGATGGCCTCGACCCGACGATCGCGGGGTTCGTCCATACCAACGGCACGCCGGTATTCGTCGATTACCAGGATTTCAGTGGCGACCCCGCCGGGACGCCCACGGACGGCGGCGAGGCCTTCGGCGATGCGAGCTCCATCGCCGCGCAGGACACCCCCAACGGCAAACTCCTCACATTCGACATCAGCAAGTTCGTCAATCCCGTCCATGCCTTGCCCTCGCCGTGCAACATCCGCCTTCGTGGCGTTGCGCCGGGCGCATCGCTGGTCGGACTCAAGGTGTTTTCCCAGCTCGGCATTACGACCAACTCGAGCATCGTGCAGGCGATCGAGTACGCGGTACTCCAGGACGACGTGGACGTCATCAACGAGTCCTTCGGCAACAACCCCTTCCCCGACACCGACAACGATCCGATCTCACTCGCCGACCAGGCGGCAGTCGCCGCCGGCGTCGTCGTCGTCGTCAGCACGGGTGATTCAGGCTACAACGGCACCATGGGGGCGCCGTCGACGGATCCGGCAGTGATCTCCTCCGGCGCAACCACACAGTTCCGCTGGTACGCTCAGGTCGGCTACGCCGGCGCGCTCTTCTCTGCCAACGGCTGGTTGAGCAACAACATCTCTGCCTTTAGCTCTGGCGGCTTCAGCATGAGCGGCCCGCGCGTGCCCGACACGGTGGCGCCGGGCGATTCCAACTGGGCCCTGTGTTCCCTCAACGCGACGCTCTTCCAGGCCTGCACCACGCCCTACCGGACCCCGGAGGTGGCATCGCCCATAGAGGGCTTTGGCGGCACGAGCGAGTCCTCGCCGTTGACGGCCGGCACGGCGGCGCTCGTGATCCAGGCCTATCGCAGCACTCACCGCGGGGCGAGCCCGAGCCCCGCGCTCGTCAAGCAGATTCTCATGAGCACGGCGAACGACCTCGGCGCGCCGGCCACGGAGCAGGGTGCCGGCTTCATCAACGCACTCGCGGCGGTGAATGCCGCGCTCGGCTCGGGCGTGCTCAACGACCCGACGAGCGTCAGCATTACCGACCAGCCGGGCAGGCCGGAGACCGTCTCCGTGGCTGTGACCAACACGAGCACCGCCTGGCAGCATCTGTCGCCCTCGCTGCAGACGCTCGGACCGGCGATTGCCGGCCAGAACCTGACGGTGACCCTGAATCCGGCGACCTTGCCTACCTATCCCAGTCTCGGCGACATCCCGCGCGCCTACCTCATTCAGCACTTCACGGTCCCTGCCGGCGCGCAGCATCTGGATGCCGCGATCGCCTGGCAGTCGCCTTTCACCGGTGCTGCCACGGGCGTGGAGCTCGCCCTTGTCGATCCGAACGGCCGCAACGCTGCCTTCACCGTCCCGCAGGGCAGCGGCAGCAGCTACGGACACGTCGACGTAGTGAATCCGGCCGGGGGAACCTGGACGGCCATCATCTCGACGGACCAGCCTGCGATTTACGGCCCCTACAGCGGGCCGGTGAAGTTCAGCTGGGCAGCGGAGAACTACGTGACGGCCGGTGCCGTATGGCCGTCCAGCCTCAATCTCGCGCCAGGAGCGACGCAGTGGATCAACGCGTACTTCCGCATGCCGTCGCAGTCCGGAGACTCGAATCTCGCGATTCGATTTTCGAACTGGGGCGGCGCCTTCAGCCACGGGGAAATCCCGATCGCGCTGCGCACGCTGATTCCGGTCGGGTACAACGGCGGCTCCTTCAGCGGCACGCTCACCGGCGGCAATGGCCGGCCCTCGACCGGGCCGACACAGACCTTCGCCTTCGACGTGCCACCGGGCGTCAACAACATGAGCCTGACTCTGCAGGATGGGGATCCTCTGTGGGTGCTCGAGGGTCTGCTCATCGATCCCAACGGCATGGAGCTGAGCGTCGAGCCGAACTTTGATGCGAATGGGAACAACCAACCGACGCTGCAGCTCGACCGCGCGAACCCGCAGCCCGGTCGATGGCGGTTCATCCTGCTGGTGAACTACTACAGCTCGGGTAAGGAGACCAGCCAGCCGTTCACCGCGCAGATCGGCTTCAACACCGCGCGTGTGAGGGCGTTTGGGCTGCCGAACGATCCGTACTTCCGGATCTCGGCGAGCGGCCCACCGCTTAGCGTTCCGATCACCATCACCAACACGGGCGGCCTTGCCGAGGCTTACTTCGCCGATGCGCGGCTCGACGGGTCCACCTGGCTCACCTTCGGGACGTTCCCGGCATGCGCGCTGAGTTCGGGGGGCGCGCCAGTCACGACGCTGCCGTACGCGTGCTTCGGCACGTACCTGCCGACACAGGTACGCAGTGCGCAGTTCGTGGCGCAGTCGACCGCCCCGATCACGATGGACGTGGGTAACGATGTGGGTTACGTCGTAGGCATAACGGGCTCTCCCGACCTCTACGCTCAGAACGTCGGACCGGACACCGTAGCGGCGTCGCTGACCGTACCCGAAGTGCCGTGGGGCGAGTGGGAGCTGATTCCCTCACTCATCGGGCCCTACGGGGCGTCAGGAGCGCCAACCACTCCCGTGGCGACCGAGGCGGTGCTGCAGCTGAAGCCGTTCGATCCCGCGGCCTCGTCGAACTACGGCGACCTGTGGTCGGACGTGACCTACGGCACCGCGACGTTCACCACCGGCCTCGTCCTGTCGCCGGGCGCCTCCGGCACGATCAACGTGACAATCGCGCCGAGCGCCTCGCAAGTGGGCACGACGGTGCGGGGGTTCATCTACATCGACACCTTCAACGGAGTCGTGCAGACCGGCGATGAGGTGGTGAGCATTCCGTACAGCTACACCGTCGTGCCGTAAAGGCGCTTCGATCCAAGCCTGAAGCGCCCGGCCGCACGTCGCGGCCGGGCGCTGGCGTTTCGGGACCTGCCTACTCGGGCGCCGCCGCCGGCGGCGGCGCGTTGATGACGAGATGAATGACGACCCGGCGGTTCGGCTCGAGACACTCGAGATACCGGCGTCTCTCGGCGACCTTATCGACCACCGGGCACTGCACCACAGGTTCGGTGCTGCCTACGGCCATGAGCCTGATGCGCGCATGGACTCCGAGGCTCCTCAACTCCGCCGCGACGCTCCTGGCGCGCTGCGCGCTCAATCTGAGGTTGTAGTCCGGGTGGCCGGTGAGGTCGGCATGGCCCACGACCATGATGACCGTGTTCTTAGGCAGTGACTTCAGGCGCTTGCTCAGGCGCCTGAGCGCGGCGCGCCCCGGGCGCCGTATGTCGGCGCGCGTGGCGCGATTGTGGGGAAACACCACGCTCGCGGAAAGATCGCTCGGCTCCGCAGTCGGCGGCGGCGCTGCCGCGGCGGGCGCGGCGGGTGCGGCGGGTGCGGCGGGCATAGTGTCGGACGGCTCGTCCGGCACTGAGGCGGAAAGGTCGCGGGCAGCGGCGGCGGTCAGGAGCTCCGCAGGTTGTGCCGCAATCGCGCTGCTGCAGTAGTCCTCTGCGATGCGAACATAAGGATCGACATGCCGCCAGCCGCCGGCCCCAGCTTCGTAGTCCACCCAGGCGAGCTGGACCTCGCAATAGGCTGTCATCTTCGGCGCTCCACAGACTCGTCCGTCAGCCTTCACCGCGGCCATCGCCTGCCACAAATCGTCGCGCACATGGCGCGCACCGGGTAACTCCGGCGTGTCGAGCACGACGGCCCCATGTTGCTCCAGGCTCGCGACGAGCTTGCCGGCATCATTCAAGGCCGCCGCCTGCGCGGCCGATGGCAGATGCTCGGCCGCGGCGTACTTGCCGAAATTAACCCAGGCCTGTGCCTTGTGTGCCTGGTAAGCCGTGGGGCACCCGGCAGCGCCCACGGCGCTGATCGCATCGAGACGCCGCTGCAGATCGACCAGCGTCGCGGGCTCATGTACGCGCGAGCTGTCCGGACGCCCGGGCTGCAGGGCGACCTGCACGGCTGCCGGCGCGGGCTGGTCGGCGACGTCGGCGTCGTCGACGTCGTCGGCACGTGCGCTGGCGAGGCTCAGCGCTGAGGCCAGGATGGCGAGCGCAAGAGCGTAGCGGGTGCGGCGGCGTTCGCGGTGTGCACTCATTGGCGTGGACTCGTCGCTGCGCTGTCGAGTGAGCGATTGGCTTCAGGGTCTGCCATGCGGAACGTGCTCTCGTCGAACTTGAAGCGCACGCGCACGTACACGCCGCGCCAGGAGGAGTTCGTGCTGAAGAGCTCGGCGTCCGCGTAGCGGCCGGCGATGGCACCTGCCGACACCCACAGATTGTCGATCACGCGGCGGCCCACTTCGACCGCACAGCCCTGATCACTGGTGCCGCCCCCGGTGGTGCTGGAGGCCAGCACGCCCACATCCCATTGAGGGTTGAAGTCCCAGGTCGCCCGCGCGGCTACCAGCACGGCGCTGTAGTCCGTGTAGACCTGTTGCAGCAGCTCGTTCACCGTCTTGCCCGCCAGCTGGCCTTCGAACTCCCAGGCGCGCACCGGGTGGTAATCCGCGCTCAGCACCACGATCTGACTGCGCGTGTCGCCGCCGGTCACGGGTGTGTTGTTGTTGTCGACCCGATACTCGTAGCGTGCCAGTACGTTCCACTGGTTGGTCGCGTTGTCGCGGTAGGCGACACCGGCCTGCAGACGATCCTGTTCCTCGGCGAGGTTCGGTTGCCCGGGCTGTGTGGTGGTAGCGGACAGATAGATGTTTCGCCCGATCAGGCTCCAGTCGTCGGTAAGCTTGCGGGTGACTGCGAATGTCGACAGCCACTCGTTCTCTACGTCGCCGAAGCGGTACTCGACGCGCTCGGCGGTCTTCCACACGGGGCTGCCGACGTAGTCGAGCCCGAGAGCCACTGCGGTCGCCGACTGGGTACCCACGAGGATGCCGGCCGGTGCGTTGGCCAGCGGCGCGGGATCGATGACTTGCTGCCGTTCCACCGAGGTGGTCGCATCCAGACCGGGGAACAGGTGCCACAGGTTGCGCACGCCGAGCGCATCCGCGGCACTCTGGCCGGACTCGGCGCCGGCCAGGCGGTACTCGTTGTAGATGGTGCCGTCACGCATATACGAGGTGTCGAGGCCGACGACCAGCTGGTGGGCGGTAGAGCCATCGCCGAGCCCGTAGATGCCGGTGAGTGAATCGATATCCTCGTAGCGGGCATAGAAGCGCTCGGCATCACTGATGCGATATTCGCCGCCGATGCTCACTAACTGCCCGGACGTGCCGTCGACGGTGTGCTCGTACTGCCCGTAGACGCTGGCGTCATCGGTGATCTTCTGCGTGAGTTTCACGCTCGCGGCCAGATAGTCCTGCTCCACCAGCGCGTTGGCGCCCGTCAGCGGCAGGCCCAGTGCGCCGCCGAGCGGTGAGGCGAGCAGACCGCTGCCGCTGAAACCGAAGCCGGTATTGTTGAGCGGCGCGCCGGTAGCGGTGCCCGGAACCGCGCCGATGTCGTACTGAGCAACCGCGGGGATTGCGGCGTTGTAGCTCTGATCCACGTACGACAATCCGGTTTCCAGCTTGGCACCGCTCCAGATGTGCGTCTCGATGTCTGCGGTGGCGCCGGTGCGCCGGGCGTCGGTGGTCTGGTCTGTTGAATGCAATGCGTCGACCACCAGTTGCGTTTGCTCCGTCAACCGGTAAGTCGCGTGCGCTCCCGCCTCGCTGCTGCCGGGGGTGAGGCCGGCATTGGCATTCTCGAAGTTGGCGTCGGTGGTGACCGCATAGACGCGCGCGTCCAGTGCATCATCTTTATGCACCAGCTCGACGCGACCGGCGTTACCGACCGGATCGGAGGTGGCCAGCCCCGAGGTCATGCTGACGGGGCTCATGGTGCCGTTCAACGCGGTCGCATACAGCTGGTTGCCCTCACTGCGGGCCACATCAACGGTCAGCGTCGTCTCACTCGACAGACGCCAGACGGTGTCGGCCCCATACAGCTTGAATGGCGTATTGGGATCGCGATCCTCGGCATAACGCGCGCCGAGCGATACGCTGTCCTTGAGCAGTACTTCACCGCTCGCGCCGTCGACGAAGTAGCGCGGCCCGCCATTGTCGACCTCGTAGGTAATGCGGATCGACACCGGGTTCAGATTCTCATCGACGCTCGGAATCGGCTGGCGAAATACGATCCGTCCGGAAAACGGCTCGAAGTCGTAGTCGACGTAGCGCGTCAGCGTCTGGCTGCTGAGGATGATCGAGGGCTGGTTGCGATCGCGCACCAGCAGCTGCACCACTTCGGAGTTGGCGACCGCGTTGGCCTGCGACACCGCGTAGGGTCCCGAGATCCCGCGTCCGGGCTGCTCGTCGACGAACTGGTGCGACGAGGACATCGCCGCGAAGACGTTCAGTCTGGTAATCGGCGTTTCGTAGTGACCGGTGAACCCGGTCAGCGTTCGGGCGTAGCTTCCCAGCCACGTTGTCTCGGCAGGCTGCAGCGTCTGGAAGTCGCCATAAAGAAGGTGGCTCTGCCCCCGATCAAGCCGCAGGTACAGCTTGCTGGTGCTGCGCGCGTCATAGTTGACGAGGGAGGCGTCGCCGGAAATCGGGAAATACTGATTCGGGTCGATGTCGGCGAAGAACTTCTGCGTGTCGATCTTGTTCGAGTCAAAAGCGCCGGTGAGCAGCACGTCGCCGTCGATCGTGCCTTTGACAAATCCGGCCGCGCGACCTTCGGCGTTCCAGAACGAGCCGCTGTTCGGATCGTTGCCCCAGTGCTGCAGGCTGTCCTCAAAACCGGTGTTTACGGCGGCCGGCGCATTCGGATCGGCGCTCACGTGCTGTGAGCTGAAACCCGCCTCGATGATGCCGACCGCCATCAGCGGGCGCAGCTCCGGGACAAAGGTGACCTTGCCCTGCACCCGCACCGCGCCGCTGGAGACTCGCAGCAGTGCCGTGCCCGCGGTCGGCGGGGCGACCAGATCAAGCTCGGCGATGCCCTTGGAGAGCGCCATCTCGAACCCCGCCGCCTGCTTGCCCGAGCGGGTCTGCAGCCGTCCCAGGCTGGTCTCGATGCGCACCCGGGTGATCGCCGTAATCCGCTGTCCGGAAGCGTCCTGCAGCGTCACCACCAGGTGCAGCGCCGAATGCCCGTCTGCCGGCGCCTTGGCGTCGGACACGTGCAGGTGTATCCGATTGCCAATCGGCAGAGCCTTCGAGCGCCGCCACAGGCCCTCGTCCGCTGCCACCGGTAATGCACTGTTGCGGCTGTTCAGTACCCCGCCGCCGATCTCACGGAAGGCCACCGCATCGCCGTCGATCTGCGCCGCATCGATGGGCACCGTCGGGTGCAGCGGCGGCACATCCAGGGTGGCGTCATCGGCAGCGAGCGCCGACGCCACTGCGCCGAGCAGCAGAACGCTCAGCGCTACGGCGCGGTGCAGCAGCCGTGCCTTCACGGCCGCTCTCCTGGATCCCCGGAGGTCGGGGCGCCCGGATGGGCAGGATCCAGCGACGATGTCGGCTTGGATTCGAAGTCGACGCCGAGATGCTCTTTACCGGCCGGCGGCTGCGGCGCCAGTACCGGCTTGGCCCGCCGTCGCTTGACGTCCTCCATGACTTTGTCGGTACACGAGCCTTCGGCGAAATCAGCACGATGCAGCTCGCCATCGCGCAGATCGACGAACACGCTGTTGCCGTCACCGGCATTGCGATTCGACAGCACCACCAGCCGGCCGCCGGCGGGCAGCGTGGTCGCGTCAACCTTCAGTACGTGCGTGATCGGACGAAGACCGCACAGACTGTAGTTGCCGTGCTCGTCGCTGGTGAGGTTGGTGCCATCCTCGAAGTACAGCCGCACGCCGGGTATGCCCGGCTCACCGGCGTCCTGCACGCGATTGCCGTTGCAATCGACGAAAATCTTGCCGACCACGCAGGCGGAAGTGTCGAAGGCGCCCAGGCTGACCAGCACCTGGGCGGTCGCCACCAGTGAGTGCACACCAGCACCCTGGGCCTGTGCCTGGTTGATGCCGCTGCCACGGTCGGCGCCAACGCCCAGCCGCACCTCGTAGTAGATGTCGACGATAGCCCCCGGCGCGATGTTGCCGAGGAAAAAGCTCAATTCAGGTCCGGGTGTTCCTTGCGGGTTCGCTGCCTTTTTCGGCAGCGCCGGCTCGACTCCGATCTGAACCGTGCCGGCAATCAGCTTGAAGCCGAGCGGCAGCGTGTCGAGGAGCTTGACGTCCGCGACGGCGCCGGTGCCGGCATTGCGCACCTGCAGCCGGTACTGCACGCTGTCGCCGATCGCCGCTTGCAGCACGCTGGCCGTCTTGTTGACCATGAGCGTGCCGCCAACAGGAGCCGTGACGGTGACTGTGTCGGTCGCAACGGCGCAGCTGGCCGGTGTCAGTCGGTTACACAGCTGATAGCGGACCTGGTAGGTTCCGGGTATCAGCGCCACCGTGGTCCATATCGCGCCGGTCGTTGCATTGAGACTGAGGCCGTTGGGCCAGGTGCCGACCGTCGACACGGTGGCGTTGCCCGAAGCCCCGAGCGTTGCCGCAACGCCGTCGACCGTCGCGCCGGCGACGATGTTGGGGATCGGGGCGGAGGCGATGCCGGCGACGGCCGTGCCGGTGAGGACGACGGGCAGCGCGCCGCCGACGACCTTCACGGAGTCGGTAGCCGTGGCGCAGTCCGGCGGCGTGTTCCTGTCGCACAGCTGATAGGCGATGGCGTAGGTTCCCGGCACCACGCTGGCGGTGACCGTCACCGCTCCGCTGGTGGTGTTGAGCGCAATACCGCCCGGCCAGGTTCCGGAAACGGTCACCGTCGCGTTGCCGCCGGCTCCCAGCGTCGCCGCCGACCCATTGACGGTGTCGTGCGCGGCCACGTTGGCGATCGGCGTGGAGGCGACCCCGGAGACCGCAGAGCCGCTTTGCGCGAGCGCAATAATGTTCGCGGTGACCTTGACGCTGTCGGTGACCGTCGCGCAGTTCGCCGGGGTGCTCTTGTCACACAGCTGCACGGCGATCAAATAGCTGCCCGGTGGCACGGCAGCCGTCGTCGTCACGGCACCCGTTGTGGTGTTGAGCGCGATGCCGGTCGGCCAGCTGCCCGACGGCGCGACCGTGGCATTGCCGCTGGCGCCCAGCACCGCGGGCGAGCCATTGACGGTGCTGCCGGTGGCAACATCGGCGATCGGAGTCGAGGGGACGCCGGCAACAGCGGTACCGCTTTGCGCGACCGGGACGATGTTGGCGGTTACCGTCACCGTGTCGCTGGCCGTGGCGCAGTTGGGCGGGGAATTCCTGTCGCAGAGTTGATAGGTCAGGGGATAGGTGCCCGGCGGCACCGCGGCGGTCGTCGTGATCGCACCGCTGGTGGTGTTGAGCGCGATGCCGGACGGCCAGGCGCCGGACTGCGCGACCGTGGCGTTGCCCCCCGCACCGAGGGTGGCCGCTGCGCCGTTGACCGTACCGCCGGTGACCACGTTCGCGATCGGGGTCGAGGCAGTACCGGCAACAGCGGTACCGGTCTGCACTGCCGGCAGGATGCTGGCCTTGACGGTGACGGTGTCGGTGGCCGTGGCGCAGTTCGGCGGCGTATTGCGGTCGCACAGCTGATAGGCAATCGAGTAGCTGCCGGGTGGAACGGCAGCCGTCGTCGTGACGGCACCGCTGGTGGTGTTGAGCGCGATGCCTGCCGGCCAGGCGCCGGACTGCGCGACGGTGGCGTTGCCCCCGGCACCGAGGGTGGGTGCCGAGCCGTTGACCGTACCGCCGGTGACCACGTTGGCGATCGGTGTCGAGGCGGTGCCGGCCGTAGCGGTACCGGTCTGCACCGCCGGCAGGATGCTGGCGTTGACGGTGACGGTATCGGTGGCCGCGGCGCAGTTCGGCGGGGTGTTCCTGTCACACAGCTGATAGACCAGCGAGTAGCTGCCAGGCGGCACGGCAGCGGTCGTAGTGACCGCACCGGTACTGGTGTTGAGCGCGAGGCCCGCGGGCCAGGTGCCCGACTGCGCGACCGTGGCATTGCCACCGGCACCGAGGGTCGCCGGCGCGCCATTAACCGTGCCCCCCGCCGCCACGTTCGCGATCGGCGTCGAGGCGGTGCCGGCCGTAGCGGTACCGGTTTGCGCAGCCGGCAGGATGTTGGCGCTGACGGTGACGTTGTCAGTGGCGGTGGCGCAGTTCGGCGGTGTGTTCCGGTCACACAGCTGATAGGCGATCGCATAGCTGCCCGGAGCCAGCGCCGCGGTCGTCGTGACCGCCCCTGAAGTGGTATTGAGAGTCAGGCCGGCCGGCCAGGCGCCGGACTGCGCGACGGTGGCATTGCCACCTCCACCGAGAGTCGCCGGCGAGCCATTGACCGTACCGCCCGCTGCAACGTTGGCGATCGGTGTCGAGGGCGTTCCCGCAACGGCAGTTCCCGTGGCGGTGGCCGGAACGATGCTCGCATTGACGCCGACCGTGTCGGTGGCGGTGGCGCAGTTCGGCGGTGTGTTCCGGTCACACAGTTGATAGGTCAGCAGATAGGTGCCCGGCGGTACGGCAGCGCTCGTCGTGATCGCACCGCTGGTGGTGTTGAGCGCGATGCCTGCCGGCCAGGCGCCGGACTGCGCGACGGTGGCATTACCCCCTGCACCGAGAGTCGCCGGCGAGCCATTGACGGTGCCGCCGGTGGCTACGTTGGCGATCGGAGTCGAAGCGGTGCCGGCAACAGCGGTGCCGGTTTTCGCAACCGGGACGATGCTGGCGCTGACGGTGACGGTGTCAGTGGCGGTGGCGCAGTTCGGCGGTGTACTTCTGTCGCACAGCTGATACGTGATCGAATAGCTGCCCGGTGCAACGGCGGCGGTCGTCGTCACCGCGCCGGTGGTGGTGTTGAGCGCGATGCCTGCCGGCCAGGCGCCGGACTGCGCGACGGTGGCATTACCCCCTGCACCGAGAGTCGCCGCAGAGCCATTGACGGTGCCGCCGGTGGCCACGTTGGCGATGGGGGTAGAGGCGGTGCCCGCAACAGCCGTGCCGGTCTGCACAGCCGGGAGGATGCTGGCGCTGACGGTGACGGTGTCAGTGGCGGTGGCGCAGTTCGGCGGTGTACTTCTATCGCACAGCTGATACGTGATCGAATAGCTGCCCGGCGGCACCGCGGCGGTCGTCGTGACCGCGCCGCTGGTGGTGTTGAGAGTGATGCCTGCCGGCCAGGTGCCGGACTGCGCGACGGTGGCATTGCCACCTGCACCGAGGGTCGCCGCTGCGCCATTGACCGTACCGCCAGCCGCCACGTTGGCGATCGGAGTCGAGGCGGTACCAGCCACGGCAGTTCCGCTGGCGGTCGCCGGGATGATGCTGGCGGTGACGGTGACGGTATCGGTGGCGGTAGCGCAGTCGGGCGGTGTGTTCTTGTCGCACAGCTGATAGGCAATGGAGTAGCTGCCCGGGGGCACCGCGACAGTCGTCGTGACCGCGCCGCTCGTGGTGTTCAGCGCGATGCCTGCCGGCCAGGTGCCCGACTGCGCGACGGTGGCATTGCCGGTGGGACCGAGGGTCGCCGCCGAGCCATTGACCGTGCCGCCGGTGGCCACGTTGGCGATGGGGGTGGAGGCCGTGCCCGCAACAGCGGTGCCGGTGTGCACAGCCGGGACGATGCTGGCGTTTACCGTCACCGTGTCGATGGCGGTGGCGCAGTCGGGCGGCGTATCCCTGTCGCACAGCTGATAGGTGATGGAATAGGTGCCCGGCCCAACGCCGGCGGTCGTGGTGACCGCACCGGTCGTGGTATTGAGCGCGATGCCTGTCGGCCAGGTACCGGACTGGCTGATGGTCGCGTTGCCGGCGGGCCCGAGCGTGGCGCTCGCGCCGTTCACGGTGTCGCTGGCGACCGTGTTGGCGATCGGCGTCGCGGCGGTGCCCGCGGTCGCGGTACCGCTCGCCGGCTGCGCATTGATGTAGATGACGGTGCTGGGCCCGGAATTGGCGCAGTCGCCCGCGGGGGTGCAGCCCGCTCCCGGCGCCGGTGCCGCATTGCCGCCGGTTGGATCGATGGACGCGTAGTTGGTGTCGGTGGTGCCGCCAGCGGCTACCGGCGCGCTCACCGTAACGGCAATCGTCGAGGTGCCGCCGACGGCGATCGTGCCGCCGGCGAATTGACAGGTGAGCAGCGATCCTGCAGCCGTGCACGTCCAGTTGGTCCCGACCGCGGAGATAAAGGTGAGATTCGCCGGTAACTGATCCTTGACTTGCGCGGTGGTCGCGGGGATCGCGCCGGTGTTGGTGACGGTGAGCGTATAAGTGGAGCTGACGCCGACTTTCAGTGCCGGTGATGGCGCTGACTTGGTGACCGCCAGACCCGGGACGAGTTTCGTGTTGGTGTACAGACACGAAATGGCGTCACCGAAGTTGATCGAGGGAATGACGTAAGAGGTCGTGTTGACGTTCGTCGGCAGCGGCGTTGTCGACGAGCTGTTGGCGTTGGTGCACGTCAGGGTGGGCGTGTAGTTCGCCAGCGTGCTGACGCTCCCCGCAGCCATGGCTTCGCTCAAAGTGAGCGACTGCTGCGTCGTCAGGAACGAGGAGGTGGCGGTAAACGGGCCGTTACCGGCGCCGGTGGAGGTGGCGGTGCCGAGGACCGTGCCTGATGCCGTTGCGGATATGTTGTAAGTGAACTGGTCAGCCGGATTGACGCGGCCGCTGGCGAGCTGCTTGTTTAGGGAGATGGTCGAGTAGCGCACCGCGAACATCGACCCCTGCAAGCCGCCCGCCACCAGTACCGTGGTCACCTGGGTCGGGTTGAGCGAGCCGACGATGTAAGCGCCGACCGTGCCGGCGACGCCGGTTTCAGTGAAAGTGGTTCCGGTATTGGTGACCGTCGGATAGGTGTTGCCGCTGATCGGTGGCACCTTGTCGAGCAGAGTCCAGTTACCGCCGTTGGTGGTCCACGCCAGCGACTCGTTTTGATTGGTCGATTCGCCATCGGCTCCGACAAACGAATAGGTCGCTCCCGCCGTTACCCCGGCCGGTGGCGTCAGCGTGATGCCTGAGAAAGTGACGGTAACGGTGGAGCCGCTGGTGGTCGTGTAGAGCACCGGCTTGCCGGGGATGCCGAGAAATGCGGTGTTGCCGACCGCCGCGCCTGTCCACGAAGGGACGGCGACGGGCGTGAGCGCGGTGGCCGCCGTGGTGGTGACCGTCGCAGTGAAGTTCAGAGTCGAGCCGTCCTGGAGCGTGAACGAGAAACTCTGCCCGCCGGCCGAGCGGGCCAGCGCATCGTTGTAGGTGCTGAAGTCGAGCCAACAGTAGGTTGCCCAGTCCGATGGCGCAGTGCCGGCGCTGGTGGCCGGACCGCAGGTCGCGGCTGAGGCGCTGCCACCGCCGAAGTACAGACACAGCGCGCCAACAGCCAGCGCCAGCGCGTGCCAGCGCCGCACGCCGCGCGGCGGTGCGATGACTGCAGCCGGGCGCAACGCCGTACGAACGCGGCTGCGAGCGACCCAGCACTCGACAACTCGCGCCACGGCTTGCGCCCAGCGATTTCCGCGGGAATGTCTGTTAAACACGCGCCTGATGTGTTGTCCGCCACCCGGGAGAACCCTGCGTCCCGGGCAGCGGACAAGGCACTGCCTTTAGTCCGTCATACACATCGGCAAGTGTCGGAAATTTCAGCTTATGTCCGGCGCGATGGTTCTCACATGCCGGTGCCTGAGAGGCCCGATGCAGTCAACATATGTGGGAATGTGAGACATGCGTCTCACGGCACGCGCGGGCGGGCATGCGGCAGATTGCGACCTGCGTCGCACTCCGCGCCGCTCGGCCTACCTCAATCGAGAGATGACTTCCAACTCACGCGCAGCGGCAACGTGTTGGCGCTGGCGCCCGGGTGGCGGTGCGATGTTAGGTTAGCGTTGGAACGTGCGCAGCAGTTGTAACGCAATGTCTTAGCAGTTCTTCAGCGTTCGTAGCGTATGAATGAAGTGCGATGCGCGAGCGTGTCATACAGCGCGCGCGCCGGGGCGTTGAACTCCTGCGTCAGCCAGTAGACGTTCGCCGCCTGCGCCTGGTCCGCCGCGGCGTACACCGCCTGGATCAGCGCACGGCCGACGCCGCTGCCGCGGACTTGTGTCTCGACGAACAGGTCCTCCAGATAGCACAGCGGCTGCAGCGACCAGCTGGAAGGGTGATACAGGTAGTGCGCGAAGCCGACGAGCGCGCCGTCTAGCTGTGCCACCAGGGCGTACGGTTGCACGTCGGGCTCGATGAGCCGCGCAAACGTAGCGTCGGTGACTTCGGGCGGCAGGTGCTGCCGGTAGAAGTGCAGATAACCGTCCCACAACTGTTGCCACGGCCCGCGGTCGGCCGCCTCAAGGCTCCTGATCTCCAGCATGGCGCATCCTAAGAAGGTGAATCCTGATGCGCTATCCTCGCGCGCTTTGCGCCCGACCTCCAGGCGGGCGGGCGGGCGGGCGGGGGCAAGGCGGGGAGCAGCGGGTGCCTCGCGTGGCGGTCCCGCCGGTGTCGGAGTAGGCTTGCGCGCCGGAGGGCCCGCGATGCGCACCGAGAAGCTGATACTTCGAAATCTCACCGCTGTGGCGGTGCTGCTGCTGGCGGCCTGTGCCAGCACGACTTTCACCTCGACGTGGAAGGCACCCGACGTGCCGGCGCTCAATCCCGCCGGCAAGACGATCGCCGCGGTCTTCGTGGCGCGCAACGAGAGCCGCCGGCGCAGCGCCGAGGATCTTTTGGCCGCGGACATCAGCCAGCACGGCGCCCACGGCGTTGCCGCCTACACGCTGCTGCCGGACGATCAGCGGGGCGATGGCGAGGCGGCGCGCGCCAAGCTCAAAGCCGCCGGGATCGACGGCGTCGTCGTGATGCGCGTCGTCGGGCGCAATCAGCGCATCACCTACACGCCTGGGTACGTGATGCCGGCCTACTACGGCGCCTTCGGCCCGTACTGGGGTTACGGCTGGGGCGCGGTGTACCAGCCGGGGTACCTGCAGTCGGACACCGTGGTGTCCGTGGAGACGCTGGTCTATTCGCTGACGCGCGACAAGCTGCTGTGGGCGAGCACCAGCCGCACGACCGACCCCCGCGGCCTCGACAACCTCGTGACCGAGGTCGCCGACGCCACCGCCAAGGAGATGATCAGGCAGGGGTTGCTGGCGCCCTGAGGTCGCGGCTTGCGCGCCGGCGCGTCCCCGTCAGCGATCGAGCTCGGGGTAGTGCCGGAACAGATCCTCGTTGTTGAACGCCACGCGGCGGCCCGAGGCGAGGTAGCGCGCAATGCGCGGCCGTGCAAACACCGCATCGTGCAGCGCGGCGAGCCGCCGCCGGCGGCGCAGCGCCCGGTGCGTGTGCGTGGGGAAGGCGTAGCGCAGTCCTGCGATCAGCTGCGCCATGGACAGGTCCACGTAGCCCAGGCGCGCGCCCACCATCCACGGTCCGCGGGCGCGATTTAATTCGAGCACCCGCTCGAAGTAGCCGAGGAACTTCGGCAGCCGCGTGGCGAGGAAGTCCCTGGTGCGCCGACGGGCGGCGGCCTTCTGCTCCTCATAGGCATAGCCGTCGCCGAGCGGATGATGCGTGTGAAAGACTTCCTGGTAGAGATCGAGGATGGTGAGCTCGAGCTGGTGCGCCCAGAGCTTGCCTGCCTCATCCGCCGGTGCGAGCCGCAGCCTCTGCCCGAGGAACAGCAGGATGTTCGGCGTCTGTGCGATCAGGCGTCGCCCGCTTCTGAGCACCGGCGGCGCAAAGGGCGGGCGGGCGTTCCCCCGGGCCGCCAGCACCGCGAGGATCGCCGGCACGCCACCGCCGCCTCGCTCCGGGAGCGCGGCGACATCGACGTAGCGCGCGGCGCCTTCCTCGAGAGCCAGGCGAATGAACTCGCCGCGTCCCTGGATTCCCGGCCAGTAATACAGGTAGTAGGTCATCTGGACTTTTGCGCTCCTCAGGCCCAATCCGGCGGCCCATGGCTTGCCGTGAGCCCTCAGGGTGAGACGGGATGGGGGGACGGCAGCGCGATGCCTTTCTTGGCACTTTCCGCGCGCAGCAGATCGGGACGATCCGAGATGATGCCGTCGACGCCGAGGTCGAGCAGCCGGCGCATGTCCTGCGGCTCGTTCACGGTCCAGACGACGACCGGAAGCCCGAGCTGATGTGCTTCGTCGACCGAGTGCTGGTCGACGTCGACGTAGTACGGCGACCAGATCTTGCCGCCGGCCGCCTTCACCATGCGCGGCACCGAGCCGCCGTACTTGCCCGGATCGAAGCCCGCGGTCCAGGGGGTACCGGGGTAGATGTTGGCCTCGGGCTGCGCCTGCTGGGTGAGATATACGGTGGGGATCGCGGGGGCTTGCTTCTGCACCAGCAGGAGCGTGCGCCAGTCGAAGGATTCGATCATGACGCGATCGGTGAAGTGCTCACGGCGCAGCAGGTCGAGCACCACCGTGACGAAGTCCCCGGGGTCCAGGGACTCCTCGGGATGGGTCGGGTCGATCTTGGTCTCGATGTTGAGGCGCACATGATGATCGCCCGAGCGGCGCACCAGCGCGAAGACTTCCGCCAGCGTCGGGATCCGGGTGCCCGGCACCGTGAGCTGATCCGGGAAGCGTGCCGCGTACTCGCTCCCCGGGCGGATCTGGCCGACGTCGTAGGTCTTTACCTGTGCCAGCGTCAGCCTGACGTAGGGGGTGCCGGGGGACGGGATGTAGCGACCGTCCGGGCCGCGGGCGAGATCCGGGTTCAGCGTGCGCTCGTGGGACACCACCACCACGCCGTCGCGCGTAACGCCCATGTCGAGCTCGAGCGTGTCGACGCCCATGGAGAGCGCATTCGCAAACGAGGGCAGGGTGTTCTCCGGGCGCAGCGCACGCCCGCCGCGGTGCGCTTCGAGGTCGAAGGGGGTCAGTCTTTGGCCGGAGCTCGGGTCGCAGCGGGCGGGATCCGACGCCAGGAACAGGCCCGCGACCCCGAGGATCACGGGGATCGCGATCGATGTAGCTACACGCACTGCGGTTCTCGCCTTCGTTCGTCAATGCTGGGGGCGCACCTTAGCCCAGCGGCGACGTCCGCGGCCAGCGCCTCGGCTCACAACCGAAGGTGGCGTGCTGGGCGCTTAGCGTTTCAGCGCAGCGAGCTTGCTGTGGGTGCGAGACGCCGTCTCGTCGGCGAGCGTCGGGTCCTGTCGTACCAGCTCTTCGAACTTTCCGGGCAGCAGCGCCGCGCTGAAGAAGAAGCCCTGGTACTGGTCGCAGCCCAAGGCAGTGAGCAGCTGCAGCTGCTCGGGCGTCTCCACGCCCTCGGCGATCACCTTGAGACGCAGGCTGTGGGCAAGCGAGATGATCGCACCCACGATGGAAGCGTCCTCCGGGCGCGCGGTCATCTGCTCGACGAAGCAGCGGTCGATCTTCAGCTTGTCGATCGGAAAGCGGCGCAGGTAGCTCATGCTGGAGTAGCCGGTGCCGAAGTCATCGACCGAGACCAGCACACCCATGCGGCTGATCGCTTCCAGAATATGCACCGACTCCTCGGCATCGCTCATGACCGCGGTCTCGGTCAGCTCGATCTCCAGCAGCGTGGGGTCGAGCCCGGAAGCCTCGAGCGCGCGGCGGATCTGACCCACCAGGTCCACCAGGCGAAACTGCGAGGGCGCCAGGTTGACGGCGACGCGCAGCGCCCGCGGCCCGTCCAGCTGCCAGATCCGCCCCTGGCGGCACGCTTCGCCCAGCACCCACTCGCCGATGGCATCGAGCAGGCCGCACTCGTCGGCGACCGGGATGAATTCAGCCGGCAGCAGCAGGCCGCGCTTCGGGTGGCGCCAGCGGATCAACGCCTCAGCGCTGTTGATCCGGCCGGTGGCGGTGTCGACCTTGGGCTGGTAGTGCAGCTCGAACTGCCCGGCGCGCAGTGCTTCGTGCAGCTCGCTCTCGAACTTCACGCGCTCCTGCGTGACCGTGCCCATGCTCTCGGCATAACACTGCAGATTGTTGCGGCCGCGCTCCTTGGCGTTGTACATGGCGGCGTCCGCGTGCGCCAGCAGCGTGTCGACGTTCGTGCCGTCGCCCGGGTAGAACGCAATGCCGATGCTGGGTGAGACGTGCACGTCGATGCCGAGCAGCCGCATGGACGGCTCCATGACCTTCAGCAGGCGCTTGCCCATGGGCAGCGCCTCGGCGCGCGTCATCGGCCCGTCGAAGACGATCACGAACTCATCGCCGCCGAGACGCGCGATGGTGTCGACGGAGCGGATCGCGCCTTTGAGCCGCACGGCCACTTCGCACAGCAGCTCATCGCCCGCGCGATGGCCGAGCGAGTCGTTGATGAGCTTGAAGCGATCGAGATCGAGCACCGCGACCACGAATTCATGCTTCTGACGGTCAGCCTGCGCGATCGCCTGGGTGATGCGGTCATCGAGCAACAGGCGATTGGGCAGGCCGGTGAGCGCATCGTGCGAGGCGAGGTGCCGCAGCTGACGGTTCGCCGCCTCCAGTCCGCGGGTGCGATCGGTGACCACCCGCTCCAGACCCTCGACGTGGGCCTTGAGCGCGCGCTCGTTCTGCCACTTGCGGCTCAAGGCGCTGGCGGACTGCAGGATCTCGATCGGCTCGAAGGGCTTCTTGATGACGATGAGCTTGTCGGAGCGGCCGAGTCTGGCCAGCAGCTCGAGCCAGTCGTAGTCGGTGTAGGCCGAGCAGACCACCACCTGGATTTCGGGGTCGACCTTCCACAGGTTTTCGATCGTCTCCAGCCCATCCCACCCGGGCGGCATGCGCATGTCGACGAACGCGACCGAGTAGGGGCGTCCCTCGGCGAGCGCCCGGCGCGCCAGTTCCACGCCGTCGCGTCCCTGCAGCGCCGAGTCCACATCGAACATCGGCCGCGACACGACCGACTGCCGCTCGCCGAACAGCGCCGCCTCGGCCGCCGAGATCTGCGTGTCATCGCGGCCGATGAGGATCTTGCGATAGTCCTCGTGGATGGCCGGATTGTCATCGATCATCAACAGGCGGTGCGTGAGCAGTTCCGCTTCATCGGCCATCGGACGGCTCCCGTTGCGTGAGGGGCAGCGTCAGGATGAAGGTGGCGCCCTTACCCGCTCCGGCGCTCTCGGCCCGCAGCGCGCCGCCCAGGTCCTTCGCCGCCAGCGCACTGCTGTGCAGACCAAAGCCATGGCCGTCTTTGCGCGTGGTGAAGCCATGGTTGAAGATGCGCTCGAGGTTTTCCGTCAGGATCCCGACCCCGGTGTCGATGACGGCGATGGACATGACGCCGTCGGCGGCGCGTACCCGCACCGTCACGCGCTTGACGGGGCTCGCGGCCTCATCGCAGGCGTACTTGGCGTTGCGGATGAGGTTGACCAGGATCTGCAGCACCTTGTGCTTGTCGAGCGCAATCGGCGGGACGTCGGCAAAGTCGCGTACCAGCGCTACGCCGTGGCGGCTGAAGGCTCCCTCGTTCATCCGCAGGCTGTCCTCGACCAGCGTGCGAATGTCGATGATGTCGGTGATGCCGCCGCGCCGCGCGTAGCTCTGCTGCACCGCCACGATTTCCTTGATGTGTTCCACATTGCCGCGCAGCGCCGCGAGCTCGGTGATCGCCGCATCGCGCTCCGCGGTCAGCTCGCCCGCCAGCTCCTTGAGATAGACCGGCAGGTGCTGCCCCTGGGTCCCGCCGAGGAACGCGGCAAGGTCGCCGGCGTGCTGCGTCAGCAGATCGGCGACCCGGGCGAGGCCGGTAGAACGGGATTTCTTGATGCGCTCACTGATGAGGCTCGCCGAGACGTTCACGCTGTTGAGGACGTTACCGACGTTGTGCAGCACGTTGGTGGCCACTTCCGCCATGCCCGCCTGGCGCGAAGCGATGAGCAGCTGCTTGTGCACGCCCTCGAGCTCCTGCTCGGCCAGCCGCCGCTCGGTAATGTCTTCGATCACCGCCAGAGCACCGAGTGGCTGGCCGGCGTGGCCGACCAGGCGCTGCCCGCTCGACACCACGGTGCGGCGTACACCGTCGGGGCGGACGATGACGAACTCGGCGTCACGCACCTTGTCACCGTACAGGGTTCGCGCCAGCGGACGATCCTCACGCGGCACCGGCGTAATGCCATCCGCCAGATAGACCTGGGAGGTGAGCGGGTAGGGATTGCGCGGCCCCTTAGGGACGGTAGTTTCCGCGGGAATTCCAAACAGTTCGGCCGCCGTGCGGTTGTGGTGCGTCACCTGACCTCTGACGTCGCAGGCCACCAGCCCAATCGGCAGTTCGGCGATGACGGTGGCGAGCAGTGTCTGGTTCTGCAGCAGGGCGGTGGCCATCTGCTTGCGTGCCGAGATGTCGCGCAGGAAGTCGACCGAGCAGTCCGCTTCGCGCCCGTCGCCGCGCACCAGCGAGGTGGTCACCCGCACCCACAGTGCGCTGCCGTCCTTGCGCAGGTAGCGCCGCTCGACGTCAAGATGGGCGATCTCGCCACGCCACAGCTGCTCCAGTTCCAGGGTGGCGGACTCGCGATCCTCCGTCACGGTGAGCGTGGCGATCGCTCTGCCGGCGAGCTCTGCGGGGGTGAAACCCAGCATCGCACAGAACGAGCGATTGCAGTGGCGATAGGTGCCGTCGCGATTGGCGAAGGCGATGCCAACGGGCGCGTGCTCGACGGTATTGCGGAATAACGTCTCCACGTGCCGGGGGTGGGTTTCCGCGAGCAGATCTTCCACCTGCTCCCCGGCAATGTCTGCACCCGCGCTGTTCATCGCCCCCCCCACCCGAATGTCAGTTAACGGTGCCGCACCGTACGGCGCGGGGAACGCTCCTGCCGCGGATTACGTCACATGGATGCAAGGCACAGCTTGCGCACGACGGCAAGTGTGATCCGCCTCTCACAGCTGCACCGCGCGAGGGCCTCAACGTTGGCGTGCGGCTGCGGCTGCGGCTGCGGCTGCGGGTGCGTCGGCGAGCACCTCGCCCGAATGCGACAGCCAGCGTTCCAGCTCGGCTCGCGGCACCGGGCGGCTGTGCAGGTACCCCTGCGACTCGTCGCAACCCTGGCGCACCAGGTAGTCGAGCTGCGCTCGCTCCTCGACGCCCTCGGCGACCGTCGTCAGGTCGAAGGCGTGGGCGAGACCGATGATCGTCGAGACGAGCGTGCAGCTCTTGCGGTCCGCCGGCAGTCGCTGGATGAAGGTGCGGTCGATCTTCAGGGTGTCGATCGGCAGCTCGGAGAGCCGACCGAGGGAGGAAAAGCCGGTGCCAAAATCGTCGATCGCGATGCGTAGCCCCGCGGCACGCAGCAGTCTCAGGGTGTGGACGCAGGAGGCGGAATCGCCCGCGAGCGCACCTTCGGTGACCTCGATATCGATGCCCCAGCCGCCGTCAGTCATCAGATCGCCGACGCATTCGAGGATCTCGCGGGCGATGTTGCGCCGTCGCAATCCCTGCGGCGAGAGGTTGACCGCGACCCGGATGGGCTGCAAGCCGCTGCGGCGCCACGCGCGACAGTCCGCCGTCGCCTGCTTGAGCACCCACGCGTCCACGGCCGCCATCAGGCCGGCGGACTCCAGCAGCGGCAGGAAAGTGCCGGGGGGGATAAGGCCGCTCTCCGGATCCTCCCAGCGCAGCAACGCCTCGGCACCGACGATGCGGCCGGTGCGCAGCTCGATCTTCGGCTGGTAATGCAGCCGAAACTGCTCGCCGTCGAGCGCGCCGCGCAAGCGGTGCTCCATGGCGACGCGCCGCGCCAGCTCGGAATTCATCTCGATGCGGTGGTGCAGGTAGCGCTCGCCGAGCGTCTTGGCCTCCTTCAGCGCGGCTTCGCCGTTCTGCACCAGCTCGTGCGGCTCCTTGCCGTCATCCGGATAGCAGGCGACGCCGGTCTTGATGCGCACGCTGATCGCGCGGCCATCGACCGTGAAGGGACGGTCGAAGACACGCGACAGATCCTCGTGGAGGGCGTGCGAGTCGAGGGCGACGCCGGCGCCCAGCGCGTGCATGCACACGAAGGTGCCCCCGCCCAGGTGCGCGAGCTGCTCGCTGTCGAGGAAGGACTCCTTGAGCCGGTCCGCCACGCACTGCAGCAGGCGATCGCCCGTGTGGCGGCCGAAGGAATCGTTGATGACCGCGAGGTGATCGATATCGAATACCGTGACGGCGAGGCGCGGCAGGCTCCCGGCACCGCGCGTCAGCAGCCGGCTCAGGCGCTCGCAGAACAGCGCCCGTTTCGCCAGGCCCGTCAGCGGCTCGAAGTAGGAGAGGAAATGCAGTGCCTCCTGCTTTTCGAGGTACTGGAGCGCAAACGACAGGTTGGCCGCGACCTCATCGAGCAGCCGCATCTCTTCCTGGTCGATGACGGCATCGGCACGGGTGCCGCACAGGATGCTGCCGACGGGTGTGCCGTCGACGCGCAGCGGCAGGCAGGCGAGCGAGCAAACGCCCGCGGCGCCGAGCTCGCGCAGTCCGTCGATCACGTACGCAGCGCGCGCGATGTCCTCGCACAGCACCGCTTCACCCGTGCGGATCACCCTGCCCATGAGACTGGTATCGTCCGCTTCGCGGTCGGCGACCGGGAACTCGCGTCCCGGGTCGGCGAGGAAATCGTAGCCGGCCCACCCGACCGGACGGGCCATGCGCGTGGCGGGATTGATGAGCGCCACCATGACGATGGCGTAACCGCCCACGCGGTGCGCGAGGCGGCAGGTCTCGCGCATCACTTCCTCGCGACTCTGGATGCGCACCAGCGCGGAATTGATCCCGGAGAGCATCTGCAGCACGCCCGAGAGACGTGCCACGCGCTGCTCGGCCAGGCGGCTGGTGCGCCTGAGGAGCGCATCTTCCAGCGCGCGTTTCACCGCGGGCACGAGCCGCTTGGGATTGGTCTTCAGTACGTAGTCGATCGCGCCGCGCTTCAAGGCGTCGATCGCCCGCTCTTCGCCGATCGTGCCCGAGAGAAAGATGAAAGGAACGTCGGGCGCCACGGCGCGGGCGACGGCGAGCGCGGAGAGGCCGTCGAACTGCGGCAGGCTGAAATCCGACAGGATAATGTCCGGGAGCCCGGCGGCGAGCGCGGCGCGCATCTGCGCCTCGTTGACCACGCACTCGTGGGTGCAGACGTAGCCGGCCTGCTTCAGACGCCAGATGGCAAGCTCGGCGTCCGCCTGGGAATCCTCGACGAGCAGCAGGCGCAATTCGCCCGCTGACCCGGAAGTCGTCGTAGTGGCTTGCACGGCGTCACCATTAGAGCGCCCGGATCCGGCTGGCACGCGCGATGCAGGTCACATTCCTCCGGGTGTTAATCTTCCCTTAAGAAATCAAGGCGGATTGCGCCACCGCAGGCTCCGCCTGCGCAGGGGCAGGCCCCGTCAGGCTGAAGTAGAAGGTTGTGCCTTCGCCCGGGCGGCTGTCCGCCCAGACGCGGCCGCCGTGGCGGGTCACGATCCGGTGCACGATCGAAAGTCCGACGCCGGTGCCCTCGAACTCCTGCACGGAATGCAGCCGCTGGAAGACGCCGAACAGCTTCGCGGCATAGCGCATGTCGAAGCCCACGCCGTTATCGCGTACGTAGTAGATGCTCTGCGTGCCCTGCTGCAGCGCCCCGATTTCGACCCGGGCGGGATCGCGCCCGGCGGTGAACTTCAGCGCGTTGGAGAGCAGGTTGACCCACACCTGCTCGAGCAGTCCCGGATCGGCACAACAGTCGGGCAGCTCGCCGAGCTGCACGCTTATGGGGCGCGCGCCCACGGCTTCCGTGAGGCGGGCCAGCACCTGCTGCACGAGCGCGCGCATCGGCACCGGCACCCGCTGCAGCGGCTCGCGGCTGAAGCGCGCAAGGTGCAGCAGGTCGTTCACCAGCTGAGTCATGCGGCTCGCCCCCGAGGCGATGCGCGCCAGCACCGCGCGGCCTTCTTCCGGGACGCTCGCGGCGAACTCGGTGCGAAAGATCTCGCAGAAGCCCTCGACCGCCCGCAGCGGCTCGCGCAGGTCGTGCGAGATCGAATAGGAGAAGGATTCGAGATCCTTGTTGGCGATCTCGAGCTCGCGGGTGCGCTCCTGCACGCGCTGCTCGAGCTCCTCGTTCATGCTCTTGAGCTCGCTCACGAGGGCGGCGGTGGCGAACGCCGTGGCGGCGGTGCGGGCGAGCACGTCGAGCGCTTTCAACTGGCCGACGCTCACGCGGCGCTGCGAGTGTGCCGGGCTGAAACCGAGCACGCCGAACAGCTTGCCGCCGCTGACGACCGGCAGCGCGACAGCGATCGCGGCATCGAAGGGATGCGCGAAGAGGATCGGTGCCTCGGTCTGCGCCGCGAGCGCCTCGAGCTGCAGGCTCGCCTTGCCGAGCCAGACGGCCAGCGGTTCGCCTGAGGGTGGGGCAGCGCTCAAGGGTCGGGCGAGGGGGCCGGCCATCCCGGCAACCAGCAGCGTCCGATCCTCGTGTTCCTGTGGGACGAGCAGGTAGACCGCACCGGCATCGCTTTGCGCAGCCGCGGCCGCCAGCGTGCGCTCGACGACCTGACGGTGATCGAGACCCTGGGTGATCGCGCGCGAGAGCTCGTAGATCGAGACCGATTCGCGCAACTGGATGTTCTCGACCTGCAAGCGCCGCACCCCCAGGGCGCGCGTCAGCACCGCGAGGATATGGCTCACGTTGAAGGGCTTCATGACGTAGTCGAGCGCGCCGGCCTTGAGCGCCTCGACCGCGGTCGACACCGTACCGTGTCCGGTCATGACGAGACAGGCGAGATCGCGGTCGATCTCGTGGCAGGCACGCAGCAGCGTGATGCCGTCGATCTGCGGCATCATGAGATCGGTGAGCAGCACATCGAACGGCTGCGCGCGCAGCGCCGCCAGTGCCTCGCGCCCGGCCGTGAAGCCCTGCGTGACGTAGCCCTCCTGCCCGAGGATGTCGCACAGCGCCCGCATCTGCGGCGCTTCGTCATCGACGATCAGCAGTCGCGCGGGTGCCGCGGCGCTCACGACGGGCTCGGGACGCTCGCGGTGGCGGTGCGGGCGGCGTGGGTCAGCTCGGCGAGCGCCGCGCGCACCTCGGGCACCCGCGGGGGCTTGCTCAACACGCGGTCGACGTGCGGCGGAATGTCATTCTCCGCCAGCAGTCGCTTGCCCCACCCGGTGAGCAGGATCACGGGGGTGTGGGCGGAGGCCGCCTTGACGGCCGCGGCGACCTTGCGGCCGTCCACGTACGGCATGCCAAGGTCGGTGATGACGAGCGCGAACGGTACGCCGGCCTTCACCGCGGCGGTGAACGTGTCGATGCCCTTCTGCCCGCCGTCGGCGACCGCGACCTCGTGGCCGTCCTCCTCCAGCAGGTGTCTGAGCGACTTGATCAGCATGGGATCGTCATCGACCAGCAGGATCCGCACGCGTGCCAGGGAGGGCACGAGTCCGGTGTCGGCGTGCATGTCCGGCACGAGCGGCTCGGGTACGTTGAAGGTGAGGCGCACCGTCGTGCCGCGGCGCACGGTGCTGTCGATGTCGAGCTCGGCGCTGTGCCGCTGCACCATGCCGTAGACCATCGCGAGTCCCAGACCCGTGCCGCGCTCCCCCTTGGTGGTGTAGAACGGCTCCAGACAGCGACGGCGGGTCTCCTCGTCCATCCCTAAGCCGGTATCGCTCACCTCGAGCGCCACCTGGCGCGGCGCATCGGGCGCCTCGCGTCCCCCCTGGCGCAGCTGCCGTGTGCGCACGGTGAGGATGCCGCCCTCGGGCATGGCGTCCACCGCGTTGAAGATGAGGTTGGTGAGCGCATCGCGGATCTCGACCTCTGAGCCCATGATGTCCGGCAGGTTCTCATCGAGCTCGGTCTTCAGCTGGATGACCACGCCGCGCTGCTGCGGCTGATCGCTCCAGCGGGCGCGGGTGAGGTTCACGACCTGCTCGACGAGGCGATTGCAGGGGACGCGCGCCAGCACCAGCTCCGCTTCCCGCGGCCGGTAGAACTCGCGCATGCGCGCGACCGTCTCAGCGACATCCTCGATCGCCGTCTTGATCGTGGTGAGATACTCGCGCGCCCGGGTGCTCAGGTTCGGTTCACGCTCGAGCAGCGACCAGGTATAGATCGCGGCCGGGGAAATCGCGTTGTTGATGTCGTGAGCGATGCCGCTCGCCATCTCGCCGAGCGCGCGCAGCCGCTCCTGCTGCAGGATGGCCTGCTGGGACTGGCGCAGATCCTCGTAGGCACGCTGCAGATCGTCGTAGAGCTTCGCCTGGTTCGCGGCGAGCGCCACGTGCTCGCTCAACTGGCGCAGGAACTCGCAGTCGGGGCTGCTGAAGGATTCGGCGGCGCGGCGTGCCGCGATGAGCACCCCGAACACGCGCTTCTCCACCAGCAGCGGTGCCATGACCAGTGCGTGGATGCCCTGCTGCGCGAAGCGCTGCGGGAACGGGAAGTTGACCGCGCGGGTGTCGGGCTCGTAGACGAGCTCGCCGGCGACGCAGCGCGCGAGTCCATTCTGATCGATCGGCACCGCCGACTCCTCGCCGAGCAGCAGCGAGTGGCCGAGTGCGGTGCTGCCCGGCCCGATCACCGCGAGGGTGAGCGCCGAGCCCTCCGGCTCGTAGCGGCACAGCGCGGCGAAATCCACCGGCAGATCGTCCTCGAGATGACGCAGCACCACGCGAAAGACGCTCGGCAGGTCGGAGCGCTCGCCGGCCGCCCGCGTGATCCGATGCAGCAGGCTCAGCCGGCTCAACTGGTTCTGCAGCTTCGTCTGGTCGTCCTCGATGCGCGTCAGCATATGATTGAGCGCATCGGTCAGCTGGCCGAACTCCTGCCCTGCGGCGGTCACGGCGCGCACCGAGTAGTCGCGCTGCTCGGACACCCGCTGCGCGGTGGCCGCAAGTTCCAGGATCGGCGCCGAGATGCGCGCCTGCAGGCGCCTGGCGATGAGGTAGGCCGCGAGGAATGCCAGCAGCGTGAACAGCGTGCCGAGCGCGGCGAACAGCTGAAAGTGCTCGTAGATCTCGCCTAAGTCCGCCTCCAGGTACAAAGTTCCCAGGCGCCGGCCGTCCTGCACCACCGGCTGGCTGCCGCGCACCAGGCCGTCCTCGAAGCGGTAGCCGTCCTCACCCTGGGTGCGCGTCGCAGCCTTGCCGGCGCGGTCGGGATAGGAAGCGAGCAGGCGTCCGTCGTTCTGATACAGCCGCGCGCTGATGACGTGTGGCTGGGCCTTGAAGGCCGACAACACTTCACGCGCATCGTCCGCATTGTCGAAGGCGAGCGAGGCGGTGCTGTTGGCGGCGACCGCCTTGCCGAGGATCTCCAGATTGCGCAGGGTGAGCTGGCGGAACGTCACGTACTCGTAGCCGAAGAACGCCAGCGAGGTGATCAGCATCACCGCCCCACAGGTGAGCAGCATGACGCTCATGAGCATGCGGCGGATGGGACGTCGGCGATCGCTCATGCGCTCAACCTTCCGAGCCGACGATCTGCGCAGGTCGCAGCAGCTTCGAGCTGATGGTGAGATTGCCGGCCCGCGCGGCATCCAGATCGATGCGCAGGCGGATGCGGTTGTCTTCCTTGACGAGGTCGATGATGACGCCGCGCGGCGCCGGTCCCTCGGTCACGGTCAGGACGCTGCGGCCCTTGAGCGCGCCTAAGATCTCGTCCAGGTGCGCCAGCTCTGCGGCGGGAATGAAGAGGATCTGGCAGTTGCGCAGGCGCGCCACGTCGGCAGAGCGCTCGATTACGAGTGGGTGGCCACTCACGCTCTCGCCGTGCACAACCTCATCGAGCTGGCTGCCGAAGGGATCCTTGCCCAGCACGCCGATGACGAACGGCGTGCTGTCGGCGGGGAGCGCTGTCTGCGGCCACTCGACGAAATGAGCGAAGTTGAAGAGGAACACCGCCTTCAGCTGGTATTCGGAGACGGGTGCGGCGGCGCCCGCGATGCCCCCGAGGACGAGGAGCAGCACGAGGCGCCGCAGCGCGCCGCAAGCGTTGCTCAGTAGCCCCACGTCAGCTTCGCATACACGCTGCGCACGATCTGTTCGCGCGTCGGGGAGGGAAAGCCGTACTCGACGTGCTGCGCGTGCAGGAGATTCTGGCCGACGAGCGACAGCTCGAGCTTGCGGCTCAGGTGCCACGCCAGACGCGAATCGAGCTCGTAGTAGCTCGGCACGACGCCCACCACTGGGCCGCCGGTGGGGCTGTTATTGATGTGCAGCTCATCGACCCAGCGCAGCGCCGCATCGAGCGTGATGTTCTTCGGCAGGTCCATGCTCGAGCGCAGCTTTACCTGCTGCTGCGGGTCCGCCGTATCGTCGGTCGCATCGGTGGCGTCCGTCGCGCCGGGCGTCACGTGGATGCTCTCCCGCAGCAGGTCGTAGCCCAGGTGCAGGCGCCACCACTGGAGCACTTGGTACGAGACGCTGAGCTCTGCGCCGTAGGTGTCGCCCTCGAGGTTGTTCTGAAAGTACACCGGGTAGGGATAGGGGTAGGTCGGCGTGGCGGGCGTCGGAGTCGTGCTGCGCAGGTTCGAGTAGTCGTTGTAGAAGATCGAGAGCGAGCCGGTGAGCTGCTGGGTCAGCGCCGCGCGATATCCCACTTCGTAGGCGATCAGAGTCTCGGCCTTGAAGTCCGGGTCGCCCTGAAGATACGCGCTGGGAAATTGAAACGGGGGCGGCGCGTCGACCAGACCGCTCGGCACCACGAGGTCATGGTCGTAGCGCGAAGGGGTGCGCACCGCGCGTGACACGGCCGCCCACAAGAGCTGCGTCGTGTCCAGATTCCATTGCAGCCGCCCGCTCGGCTCCGCCTCGTAACCGGTGTAGTCGTTATGCTCGAGCTTCGAGCCGATGGTGAAGTAGACGTCCCTGGCCAGGCGGATCTCATCCTGCAGGAAGCCGCTGTAGAGCGTCTGGTCGAGGACCGGCGGCGTGAATCGAATCAGCGAGAGATCGAAGTCCGCCTCGTGCGTGGCGCGATACCCTAAGCCCCAGGTAATGCTTTGCCTTGCACCCCAGCCGAAGTGGTACTGGAAGTCGACATCGTCCGTGTCGAGGTTGTCGGTGAGCGATGCCGCCGGAAAGCCGGTGTAGAACGGCGGCGCAGGCGGACTTGCCGCCGCGGGATCCTGCAGGTAGGTATGGTCGTAGTAGACCTGCAGGCTCATCGAGGCGCCGCTCGCGGCCGTGTGCGTCCAGCGGCCGAGCACGTTGCCGCCCGACTGCCCGGCCTCGCCGATGGCGCCGTCATCCTCGGTGCCGTTGTAGAGGTCACCCTGCAGGGTGAGCAGGTCTTGCGAAGTGGCCTGCGTGTCCATGCGAAAGCCGCCGCGGGCCATGTGCCAGCCGTCCTGGGCGTTCGTGCCGGTCGCCGTCACCTCATCGCCGTAGTCGGTGTACTTGCCATAGAAGCGCACGGCGGTATCGCCCACTTGCGTGCCGTAGCGCAGCCCTTCCTGCTCGCGCAGCTCGTTGCCGCCACCGCCGGAGGCGTACAGCCCCTGGGTGGCGGCTGCGGACTTGGTGACGATGTTGATGACGCCGTTGACGGCGTTGGCGCCCCACAAGGTGCCCCCCGGGCCGCTGATGACCTCGATGCGGTCGATGTCCTGCAGCAGGTAATCCTGCACGTTCCACAGCACCCCGCCATAGAGCGGTGTGTAGACCGCGCGGCCGTCGATCAGCACCAGCAGCTTGTTCGCCAGGTCCGCATTGAAGCCGCGCGCGCTGATCGCCCAGTCGTGGGCGTTGATCTGCGCGACTTCGAGATTATCCGCCAGGCGCAGCGCCTCGGGGATGCTGGTGGCGCCGCAGCGGCGGATGTCCTCGGCGGTGATGACCTGGATGGCGGCGGCGGCCTGCAGGAGCTTCTGCGGTTCCCTGGCGACCGAGGTCACCTGCACGTTCATCAGGTCATCGAGGCTCAGCTGCTTCAACTCGCCGGCGCTCGGGTCGGGCTCGGCGGCTGCCTGCGCGCTCGCGGCATGCCCGAGCAGAACGCAAGTCACGAGCGTCGCGAGCGTGCGCCGACCGTTGCTCGCGGCTGCGCCCGCAGTGCTGCTGAAGCACGATCGTCGCTCGAGCGTTGCGCACATCGGCTCGTCTCCCTGCCAAGGTCCGCGCCGTTTCCGCGTGCGAGCGGGCGTCCGCGCGTTTTGCGGCCGGCTCGCGCGCAGCCGGAAGAGCCACACACCTGCTGGCCGGGGACGTTACGGCCGCAGCGGCGTGTGTGCAATAGATTACGTCACATCGAAGGCGGGACAGAGCGCAACGCCTACACGCCAACTGTGATCAGCCTCACATCGAGGCACCCTGGCGTGGCCGGCCATGCAGCGCGCGAACAGCGAGCAAGGTTTCACGCCGTGATCCATGGCGCCGATATATATTGCGGCGCCATGAAGATACCCACCCTGTTCATCGACCGCGACGGCACCCTCATCGAGGAGCCTGCCGACAATCAGGTCGACAGCCTGGCGAAGATTCGCTTCGTGCCCGGCGTGTTCGCAGCTCTCAGCGTGCTCACGCAGCGCGGCTACCGACTGGTCATGGTGACCAATCAGAATGGTCTTGGCAGTCCCGGCTTCCCGTGGGCCGCGTTCAATGAAGCCCATGACTTTGTGCTGCAGGCGTTCGATTCGCAGGGAATCCGCTTCGACCAGGTGTTCGTCTGTCCGCATCGCGCGAGCGAGGGGTGCGGCTGCCGCAAGCCGCGCACGGGCCTGGTCGATGCGTACCTGCGCGAGCAGCCGATCGAGCTGGTGGCAATGATCGGCGATCGCGACACCGATCTGGAGTTCGCCGCGAACCTCAAGACCCGGGGTCTGCGGGTTCGCATCGATGGCACCCCGGAGGAGACCTGGCCCGCCGTGGTACGGCAGCTCCCATGAGCTACCGCATTCTCACCCTGAACCCCATCAGTCCGCGCGGACTTGCCAGGTTCCCGGCGGAGCGCTACGAGGTCGGTGCCGATATCGAACGGCCCGATGCGATCCTGGTGCGCTCGGCCGAGCTGCACGACCGGGACGTCGGCCGGCAGGTGCGCGCCATCGGCCGCGCCGGCGCGGGCGTCAACAACATTCCCGTGGACGAGATGAGTCGTCGCGGCATCCCGGTGTTCAATACTCCCGGCGCCAATGCCAACGCCGTGAAGGAGCTGGTGCTGGGGAGCCTGTTCCTGGCCGCCCGCAACCTCGGAGCCGCCTGGCTGTTCGCACGCAGCCTGCGTGGGGAGGATGCGGCAATCGACGAGGCCGTGGAGAAGGGCAAGAAGGCCTTCGTGGGCTTCGAGCTCCCCGGGCGCACGCTCGGCGTGGTGGGCTTAGGGGCCATCGGAGTCGAGGTGGCGAACGCAGCCCTGGCGCTCGGCATGAAGGTGCTCGGCTACGATCCGCAGATCACCGTGCGCCGCGCGTGGCAGTTGTCATCGAGCGTCGAGCAGGCGGTGTCACTGGATGATCTCTTCGCGCGCTCCGATGTCGTCACCGTGCACGTGCCGTTGAACGACGACACGCGCGCGCTGGTGAACGCGGCGCGGCTCAAGCTCATGCGCAAGCCGGCGACGATCCTGAACTTCGCGCGCGCCGCAATTGTGGACGAGGCGGCGGTGCTCGCGGCGCTCGAAGCCGGGATCCTGCACGCTTACGTGTGCGATTTTCCGAAGCGGGCGCTGCTCGATCATCCGCGGATCATCACGCTGCCGCACCTCGGCGCCTCGACGCTCGAGGCGGAGGAGAACTGCGCGGTGATGGTGGTCGATCAGCTGCGGGATTTCCTCGAGAACGGCAACCTCAGGAACAGCGTCAACTATCCGGAAGCCGTGCTGCCGCGCGTTCCGAATACCACGCGCTTAGGGGTAGCTAACCGCAACGTTCCCAACATGGTGGGTCAGATCTCCACCTGTCTGGCCGCCGAGCGGATCAACATTGCAGATCTGCTCAACAAGTCGCGCGGCGAGTATGCCTATACGCTCATCGACGCCGACGCGGATCTGAGCGAGGCAACGCTCGAGCGGATCAGAGGCATAGACGGGGTGCTGGCGGCCTACATTCTTTAAGGTGCGCCCGGGTCGCTACCATCTCGAACTCAACAGAATGGCCGCGGCGAGGAGCGTAAAGATACCCGCGACCACGATGGGGAGCCCGACGGGACCGAAGAGCTGCATGGCGCCGCCGGCCAACGGCGTGCCCACGAGTCCGCCCAACCCCCACATCGCGGCAAACGCCGCGTTGCCGGCGGCGAGCGCCGATCCCTTGAAGCGCTCGCCCAAGCGCACGAGACTCAAGGTGTAGATGGCGAAGTAGCCGCCACCCCACAGGAACACCAGCAACCACAAGGTGAGTGGCGCGCGCACGGCAATCGGCAGGAGGGCGGCGGTCGCGGCGGTCCATACAACGCAGGTGACGTACAACGCGCGTCCGGGCATGTGATCGGCCAGCCAGCCGATCGGCAGCTGGAATCCGATGGTGCCGGCGATCATGACCACGAGGGTGAGGTTGCTGGCATCGACGGTGAGCCCGTGGCGCAGCGTGAAGATCGGCAGCATCGACATCGCCACCTGGTCGGCGAGCGCGGAAGCGGCTATTCCGGCCAGCAGCAGCGGCGCCGTCGACACAAAGGCCAGGGTCGACATGGGACTGTCGGCGTCGACTGCATGGCGCGGCAGCTCGCCGCGCACGGTAAGAAGAGGTATCAACGATAGTAGTCCGCACAGCGCGCCGAGCAGGAACGGAGCCCACCCGCGGGTGCCGACGAGCAGCAGCAGTCCCGGTCCCACGGCGAATCCCACCGATTGCAACATGGAGTAGAGGCCCAGCACCCGGCCACGCGCGTGCCCGGTAGCCAGCTCGATCATCCAGGTGTCGCTGACGACGAAGAGGAACGCGAGCGAGAAACCCAGCAGCAGGCGCAGCGGCATCCACGCCCAGGGATTGGGGATCGCGCCGATCAGGAGGAGGGCGCTGACGGCAGCCAGGATGCAGATCGCAGCCAGCAGACGCCCACCGAGCCGCTGCATGAGTGGAGCGGCGAACGGGGAGGCGAGGATCATGCCGAGCGGCATCATGGCGGTGTTCACACCAATGAAGGATGCGCTCGCTCCGCGGCTGTCGAGAATCACGGCCAGCAGCGGATAGCTGAGTCCCTGCATCGCGGTGAAGAGCGTCGCGATGGCCCCGACCGCTGCGATCGGGCGCCACGGGATGAGTGCGCGGGCGAGTTCCACCGTTTCGAGCTCAGACGCGTCAGGTTTACCCGCGCAGAGCTTACTGAGTTCTCTGCAGCACGACCATTCAGCGCAGACGGCCGGAGCGCACGCGCGAACCTCAGGATCCGGAGGAGCGCGGCCCGGCCGTCAGATCTGCGCTTGTGGCGGTCGGTCACGAATGACGGTGTCCTGTGACGACGACCAGCGGCAACGCGTCGTCCGCTGCGGTGCTGGCAACAGGGGCCGCAACCGCGTGCAGCGGCTGGGCGTGCAGCGGGAGGCTGAAAAAGGCTGCCTCGGTGGCAGTGATGACGAGCGCGGCGGCGAGACTGACAAGGCGACTGGCGTTCATGAGGGCTCTCCTGTGGCGAGGATTCCGTGGTGAAGGTTCGAGGGACATAGTGAGCGTGTGCGCAATGCACGCCGTCAGAAGAGCTGAAGGGCTGTTAAGCGTTGCTGAACGGATGGCGCAGCCGCGGCGGGGGGTCATTTACGATGAATGCGCCGATCGCTGTGCGGCTCGATCCGAGGCCGCAGCGCCCGGGGGCGTATGATCGGTGCTGCGCCGGATCATTAATAAGGTATGGCCCCGTCGTGACCCGCCAGATCCACCGCCGAAAGAAAGGAGCGACTGCGCCGCCGGCGCCAGCCGCCGCCGGGCGGGTTTCCCAGCGCTCGAGCGCCGGCACAGCGGCGCGCGCCGCGTATCGGCGGGCCCCGCTCGCGAGCCTGCGGGTATTCGTCGCAGTCGCCGAACACAAGAGTTTCACGCGCGGTGCGGATGCACTCGGCGTCACAGCGAGCGCTGCCAGCATGCAGGTGCAGGCGCTGGAGGACTATCTGCGCGTGCCGCTGTTTCGCCGCAACGGGCGTCAGGTCGAGCTGACAGAGCAGGGCGCGCTGCTGCGCCCGAAGGTCGAGCTGGCGCTCGCAGATCTCGAGCGCGCGATCGACGAGGCGCGCGCCGACCGCGGCTCAGGACCTTTGCGGGTGACGACGATCGCGTCCTTCCTGGCGCAGTGGCTGCTGCCACGCCTGGCGGAGTTCACCTCGCAGCACTCGGGGATCGACGTGCAGATCCACACCTCCACCGAGATCGTCGATTTCGTCAGAACCGGAATGGACGCCGCGATCCGTTTCGGCGGAGGAACCTGGCCGCGCCTGCACGTGCAGAAGCTGTTCGACGAATGGCTGGTCCCGGTGTGCACCCCCGCGCTGCTCAAGAGCAAGGGCCCCATTGCCGACGCGCGCGATCTCAAGCGCTACAAGCTGTTCCACAGCACCTACGAGCCGTGGACCGCCTGGCTGCTCGCCGGCGGTCCCGACGAGGTGTGGCCGAGCTCGGGCGCCGCGTTTGATGACGCCATCACCATCGTGCGTGCCGCGCAGGCCGGCCAGGGACTCGCGCTGTCGCGCTGGTCCCTGGTCGCGGACGAGGTCGCGATGGGTCACCTCGCGGTCGCCGGTCGGGCGGTGCGCTCGGCGCACGCTTACTACTTCGCCTGCCCGCCGGCGCATCTTGCGCTCAAAAAAGTCGCGGCCTTCCGGGAGTGGCTGACGCACGCGTCTGCCCAGTTTCCGTTGCCCCCTGACGGGGGTCAGGGCTCGAGCAGCAGTCGATCCACAGTGTTCGCTTCGACCGCCTTGCGCGAATAGGCCAGCGGAAAATAACGGCCGGCATCCCACAGCGGCATCAGGTCCGCGTAGTGGGGACTACCCGGCTGTCCGCTTTGACCCGGAGTATTGACGGCGAGCGAGTGATCCCAGTCACTGGTGTCGAGGATCTCCCGATAGCTCGCGCCCCCGGTCTGATCCCAGGATTGCCACTCGCGACCGGTGGCATTCACCGTGTACCCGTCGCCCGGCCTCGCCAGCGGCCCGAGGTCGAGCAGCGCGTCCGCCCCGGGCTGCTGATCCAGCGCGTGGCGGAAGCGGATCGTGTGCAGCTCACCCCACGACCAGCGCGTGGGGTCAGCACCCAGAAGGTGCTCGAGCTCCTTGCGTGCCGCCCCCATGGCATCGAGCAGCAGCGTGTCACGAGCGGCGACTGGATCCTCGCCGAACAGATCCTTGTCCGGATGGCCAAGCAAGGCGATGACCGTGTCAGGTGGCAAAGCCTGGTAACGCTCACTGTGCGGTTCAGAGAACCGTTTCGCGAGACCTGAGCAGAGCTCCTTGAACCACACCTCGTAGAGGGCAGCGGCGGCTGATTCCCGGGTCACCTCGGTGTCCCAGCCCAGAAACTCCTTGAACGCAGGGTTGTCGCGCAGGGTGGTCGATTGCACCAGGATTTGCAGCTCGCGCGCAGGCAGTGACACAACGTCGTTCTGCAGCGCCTGCATATCGGCAATCGTGAGTTTATGTCGCGCGTCACGGGCGCCCTCAATCACGGAGCGGATGCGCTCAAAGCGATAGGGCGGTGCCCAATCGAATCCGACCTTGTAGGGATAGTCCTCGGGAATCATCCGGTGGTTTGCCGAGGCCACGTACCCTGCGGCCGGGTTAAACGAATGCGGCAGCTTCGAGGTCGACAGGAATCCGGCCCACTCGTAGCGGCCGGTACCGGGCATCGGCACAAGCCCGGTCCAGCTTCGCATCGGCGTGAGGCCCAGGGAGTGTTCGCCGATATTGCCGGCGCGATCGGCATAGACGATGTTTTCGGGAGGGACCTTCCAGCGCGGTGCCGCCGCCTCGAACTGAGCCCAGTTCTGCGCCCGATCGATGGCGAGCGATGCCAGGTAGCCGGCCGTCCCCGGCTCGCTTCCCACCCAGCGCAGCGCGAGCGCCCGTTTGCCGTCCTCCCACAGCACCGCGCCGTGGCGCGTGAATTTCAGCTCGACGGGTTGCGTCGCCGCACCTTTGATCAGGAACTGCTCGCGGCGTATCAGCATCGGCGTCCATCCGTTCTCGGTCCGGTACTGACGCGGATTTGCGGGATTGAGCTCCTCGACGTACAGATCCTGCTGGTCGAGGTCGAAGATGGTGAATCCCCAGGCGATGTGCTCGTTATGGCCGAGGGCGACTCCCGGCAGGGCCGGTTCCCCGGCGCCAATCACGTCCCATCCGGGAGCGACGAGATGAACCATATAGCGTAGCGACGGCAGCGCCAGTACCCGGTGAGGATCATTGGCCAGCAGCGGCTTGCCGCTCGCGGTCAGTGTGCCGGCGATCGTCCAGTTGTTACTTCCCTCGCGCGGCTGCGCCGCGAACTCAATGCGATGATCGCTGCCGATGAGATTCTTCAGCAGCTCGGGTGAGAGCCCCGAGAGATCCACACCCGGTGCGGGATCCAGGGCGACGGGCGGATCGAAGTTCAGGAACTTCGCAGCCTTGTCCGCACCGAGCTCCGTCAGCGCCTGAGCCGCCAGCAGCTCACGCGAGGCGTTGCCGGTCATGGAGAAGGCCGCCATGCGATTCAAGCAGTCCTGCGGGTGCCAGGCATCGGGCGAGAATCCCGCAAGTTGGAACTCGATCGGCAGACCGGGACTGCCGGAGCGTTTCAGCAGCGCGATGTAAGCGTTGATGCCGTCGGTGAACGCCGTCAGTATCGCGCGGGTATCGGGCGAGTAGCTCTGGTACTCCGTCTGCAGGTCGCCCCGGTACTGCAGGGCACGCGCGTTGATGTCGCGCTGCAGAGCGGATGTGCCGAGAATTTCGCCGAGCCTTCCCTGGCCGGCGCGCTTCCACACCTCCATCTGAAACAGGCGATCCTGCGCGGCGACCACTCCTTGGGCAAAGAAAAGGTCGTGCTGGTTCTGCGCGTAGATGTGTGCCACACCCCATTGGTCGCGCAGCACACGGACCGGCTGGCGCAAACCCGGCATGTGCAGCTTGCCGGACACTACGGCGAGGGCCTGGCGCGCGCTCGCGAGCGCTGTGGGGTCTGCGGAGGCGGCAGCGGCCGTGCAGAGCAAAATCGAGCCGATCAAGAGCGGAAATATTTTCATGGCCGCCGTCACCTAAGGGTCGCGACCAGCTCAGTGTATACGCAGGTGCCGATGCCGCAGGGACTCGCAGATCGCTCGGGGGCAGCCTGTTAACCCACAAAGCGTCTGGCAGCCGCGAGCTCCGACGCGCTACAGTATCCCGAAACCAGAAGTACCCATAGTAAGCTCGACAAGAAATCAGTGCGGGCATTGGCCACCGCGTCAAGCGGTGAGCAGGGGAACAGGGCTCCAGATCGTGAACCGCGAGCGTATAAGAGTCTTCGTATCATCGCCCGGAGACGTGGTCGCGGCGCGTGAAGTGGCCGCCCAGATCATCGAGAAGCTGGCGCAGGAGTTTGCGCGATTCCTCGTGATCGAGCCGTACCTGTGGGAGTACGAGCCGATGCTTGCGTCCGGTCATTTCCAGGACGCGATCGAGCCGCCGAGAAACTTCGACGCAGTAATAATCATACTTGAATCGCGGCTTGGCACGCCGATGCCGGAGCGCTTCCGCGGCAGTGATGGGCGGACTCCCGTCACGGGCACCGAGTGGGAATTTGAGGACGCGCTGGACGGATCCCTCTCTCATAAGGATCGACTTCCGGATCTGCTCGTGTATCGCAGTCGCCGCAAGATTGAGCTCGACCTGTGGGACGCACACAGCCGCAAGGAAGTCCTCGAGCAGATCGAAGCGCTCGACACATTCTGGTCGCGGCATTTTTCCGACGGTGTGAAATTCATCGGGGCCTACTCAGAGTTCGAGAGTCTGGAAGCCTTTGCACAGCGCCTCGAAGCTGACCTGCGCAGTTGCGTGAAGCGGCGGATCGCGAGACTCGATCCGCAGGTGCGCTCCGCGGCCGTTCGGCTGTGGACGCAGCCGCCGTTCCGTGGGCTCGAGGCCTACGAAACCGAGCACGCTCCGATCTTTTTCGGTCGAGAGGGCGCTATCGGATCGGCGTTGCTGCGTCTCATCGCCAGCGCACAGGCGCGTCAGCCGTTCCTCCTCGTCCTGGGTGCGAGCGGTTCGGGGAAGTCATCGCTGGTGAAGGCAGGCATCGTGCCGCGACTGGTCGTGCCGCAGCGTGTCTCGGGTAGTGCCTTTCTGTGCCGTGCGGTGTTCCGTCCAAGCGAGACGCACCCGGACGAGGATCTGTTCGACGCGCTGGCGCGCGTCCTGGCACGGGACGAAGCCGGCTTCCGCGAGATCGCATCCGCGACCCTGGCAGAGCATCTACGTCAGACGGCGACGCATCCCATCATGCCATTCGTCATGGTGCTGGATCGGTTGGCACAGGAGGCCCGGCGCGCCGGACGCATCCTCGAATACGAGCAGGCTGACCTGATATTGGTCATCGACCAGATGGAGGAACTATTCACCGGGCAACGCATATCGCCCGAGGAGCGATCACGCTTCGTTCAGCTGCTCGCGGGGCTCGTTCGCTCGAATCGCGTGTGGGTGATCGCCACGATGCGGGCCGACTTCTGGCATCGCGCCGCGGAAACACCCGAGCTGCTGCAGCTTGCAGATGGCCACGGGCGCCTCGACCTGTCTGCGCCGCTGCCGGCTGAGATCAGCCACATGATCCGCGGTCCGGCCGAAGCCGCCGCCCTGCGCTTCGAGACAGACGCCAACACCGGGATTGCGTTGAACGATTTGATCGCCCAGGACGCGGCAGCGGAGCCGGGCGCGCTGCCGCTGCTTTCTTACGTTCTTGATCAACTTTACAAGAAGGATGCGCAGGGCCTCGGACAGAGCACGCTCACTTATGCGAGTTACACGGAGCTCGGGGGTCTTAAAGGAGCCATCGCCACCCGGGCGAGGGAAGTCGTCGATGCACAGCCGCCGGAAGTCCGCGACGCGTTGCGGCAGGTGCTGTTCGCACTCGTACAGGTAAGCGTCACCGGCACGGGAATCGAGCGCCAGGTGGCGCGGTCAGCGCCTTTGGCAGACTTTCCAGAGGGTACGCCGAAGCGCCGCCTGGTAGACGCGCTGCTCGATCCCGCCGCGCGATTGCTCGTTGCTGATGATTCCAGCGGAACTGCGACGGTCCGCCTGGCCCATGAAGCACTCCTGACCGAGTGGCAAGCCGCCCGCGACGAGCTCGAGAAGAGCTCCGCCGCTCTGAGGATCCGGCGCACGCTCGAGGAGCGCTATGCACGGTGGCAGAAGCTGAAGACGGCGTCGGAGGGGTCTGGTTCGGGTGATGGCGCCGCTCGACGACGCTCTGTGTTCGCCGTAATTCGCGAGCGCTTCGGCCGCGAACGCGGCTTGCTCACCGACCTCGATCTGAACGATGGCAGGTACTTGTTACGCGAGCACCGCGAAGAGCTTCCGGCACCGCTGGTTGCCTACGTCGAGTTTTCAAGCGAGCGCGAACACGCGCGGCGCCAGCTTGCGATACGCATGGTATCCGCCGTAGCCCTTGGGATGGGCATCCTCGCTGCGTGGGCGTATTTCGAGGCAAGAGTGGCACGTAGTGAATCCAACACCGCAAGCCGCACCGTGAGGTTCCTGGTGTCGATCTTCCAACAAGGAGACCCCGAGCATAATCAGGGTGCAACGATCACCGCCAAAGCGCTGCTCGATCAAGCGACGCGGGATATCAACCATGGTCTCGACAACGAGCCGCGCACACGCTCTGAACTGCGCACTGCCATGGGTCAGAGCTACGCCGGTCTGGGCGTCTACCCGGAGGCCGAGAAACTCCTGGCACAAGCCATGGCGGACCAGGCAGCAACCACCGTGCCGGTGGAGTCGCGCGTTCACACCATGACCGCCTACGCGTCTGCAATCCTCAACAACGAGGCCGATGACGCCGCTGCCAGACTCAAGAGCGAAGATACCGCCAGGCAGCTGCTGTTGCAGGCGGTCGCGCTGGCACGCAGCAAGCTGCCGCCCTTAAGTCCGGCACGCTCCGAGGCGCTCACAGGGCTGGCTGATTTTCTTGCAGATCGTGATCCGCAGCAGGCGGAGAGCCTGTGTCGCGAGGCGCTCGAGCGCGATCGTAAGCGCGGTGAGGACGGGGCTGCGATCCTTGCCAACACGCTCACCTCACTTGGCAAGGTGTATTACGGTGAAGATAGATTCACTGAAGCGGAGGCCAGCATGGCGGACGCCCAACGCGTTCTGCAAAAGACCTTCGGCCTGCACGATGTGCGCACGGCACGCGCGCTGAATGATCTGGGCGCGGTCCAATACGAGGCCGGTCAGTATGGACAGGCGGCCGCAACGTACGCGCAGGCCCTGCCTGTCTATCAGGAGATTTACCGCGACCCGGAGCACCCGGACCGCGACGGCGAACATCCCGAAGTCGCTACGCTCCTCAATAACATCGGACGCGCCGAGCTCATGGTCGGACAGGTCGACCAGGCGGAGCGCCTGCTTACCAGAGCCCTCAATATCGACAAGAGCCTCGTCAGGGACAAACGCCTGAGCTCCACGGACACGGATTTTGCCTCGACTCTCAACAGTCTCGGAATGATCGATGCCTATCGCGACCGCTGGGACGATGCCAGCGCCAAGTTCGAGCAGGCCAAAGAAATCGCTGAGCTGCCCGGCGGTCCGTTCCTCGACCAGGTGCTGCTCAACGAAGCCGATCTCGCTCTCCACAGCGGAGACCTTCAACGTGCCGCGACATTTCTGACCAGATCCAAGGCATCGCTCGAGGAAGCCCACAAGAACGACGCCACGAACGCCTGGCGCTATGCCGTCTGGAATTCCGTCAACGCGGAACTGCTCGCCGCAAGAGGGGATACGGACGGCGCGCTGCGCACTCTGGTAGCGGCGGGTGCCGTGCTCCGCCAGAGATTTGGCCCGACGGGTCTTTATCCTCAGCTCGTCGAACGTCGTGCAGAGCGGATCAAGAGCCGTCCGCAACCCGCAAAGACTCAGTGACTATTGTTAAAACCCATATCCGGATTCGGCAGACACGGAATCCTAAAGGTCTCTTCGTAACGCCTGCGTGCGCAGCGGTACGAACGCGCAACCCGCTGATTTCATGGCGCATACCGCGCGCGCTGCGCAGAGCACAGTCAGAGCATTGAGGGAACTTGCGAAACGGACACGGGCTGGAGCATTCTTGAGTCAGTGGATTTGCTGACAGTTGGCCTCAAGAAAGCCAAAAGCTATAAGGGAAGAGCGATGAAATTCCGCGTCGTGTTTGTATGTTTGGTCGGTCTGTTAGCCACGGTCGTGGGGCCGCAAGGTCACGCACGGGGCATCCGTGTTGACTATGGATCTTCCGCCGCGGTCTGCAATCTGAACGGGGGCGGATCGGGCTTGACCCAGGTGGCGATCGACAGTTTCGGGGCGGATTTCAACCCAAACGTTGGAATTCTTCTCACGGCAGAATGCAACTCGAGCAGTGGCTTCGACCAGGCCGCCGGCGACTCTCAGAGCAGCCCCCCTGATAATGCCTACTCCAATGCCAACATGTACCTTTGGGAGAAAACTCCGTTCCCTTCCACTCCGCTAGCGCAGGTCATGGTCTACGATCTATCGAGCGGTGATGCATCTGCAAACCTGGTTGGTATTGGCGGGCTTACCGAGATCGAATTCAACTACAGCGCTTGCGGATCTTCCAACACGGCAATGCTGGCCTGGGGTGGACGGAACTACTCCGCACCCTGCAGCGACACGAATATCAGCCTGCTGTTCGACGCCGGCACTCTTGTGGGGTATTTGGACGCTGAGAATAATGAATTCTCGGGACTACCCGCGACCACGGGCTGGAGTGTGTCGGGGTCGACCGCTGTTCCAGAGCCCGACACACTGGCACTTTTGGGCTGTGCTGTCGTTCCCATGCTGCTCTTGTTCAGCCGGCAACTGCCGCGCCGGGACAGGCGACGCGTCGCTGTCACCCGGTAGGCTGACCGCGACTCGTCGCCGTTGCTCGCCCGGATCCCTGGCGAGCCGTAGCGTCCCTCAAATACCCCGGTTGCCCCCGGCTCGCGGGGTGCAGCCGGTCGAATCATTGTGCGCTGCGGCAACACCCTCTTCGATCGCTGGCGTCTGGAGTTAAGCTAAAGGCCGGCATCCGAATTTCCAAATCACGCGTTCGACAATCGGGACCGGCAAAACCATTGGACAGGCCGCCGCAAAGGTTTAACGACGATTTGCTGGTCACCCCGCGAGATCGCAAGTTGGCCGCGGATACGTTCCGCGACATCCTGCACGTCCTCGACTTCCCGGAATTGCGGGACTTGTTTTCGAGCTATGACGTCCCGGCCAAACGGGCCAAGAGACGGCGGCGCGTTATCGGATCTGCGGCGATCATCCTCGGGGTCGGTGCGCTGCTCGGGGCTTCCCTGGCGTTGGTGCACGACCAAGACCCGCTACAGTGGCCACGATATGTTGCGGAAGGCAGCGCCATCATGGGCGTGTTCAGCCTGATGCTCGGATCGGTGGGAGCGCTTGCCGGACCGTCCAAGCGCCGCTGGCTTTGCAGTCGGCTCATGACGGAGAGACTCAGGCAGTTTCACTTCCAGACGATGGTGTGCCGGTTGCCGCAGATTCTCGCGTCAATGAAGGATTCCGTGGCCCGAGGAAAATTCCTCGACGAGCGGCGCGCGTGGTTTGCGGAATACCGCCTGGCGTACGAGGGGCATCTGCCCGCGCAGCTGCGCACGGTTCTGGACGACGACGCCGAGGAGAACTTTTGGCTTCATCCGGACAGAAGCCGCGATTCGCATCTCGCCGCTGCGGATGCCACGCTTGCCACGGTGTTCTCCGCCTACCGTCTACTGCGCTTTGAGCACCAGGTTCAATATGCCAATTACCGGCTCGGAACAGACGAAGGTCTCTTTTCGAGCTCAGCCACCCGTCAGCTCGAGCTCCTGCGCAACGTCGCCCTTCTTTTCATTCTGATCATTTTTGTTTCCAATCTCGCGCTCGCAGCTCTCCTCGGGTTCGGCGCGCTGTTTGGCTCCGGCCTCGCTGCCGCTGCGGCGGGTGCGCAGAGTGGGATCCTGACGACCACCCACATGCACGTGGTGATCATCTGGTTATTCATAGGGATCGTCGCGATGCGCACTCTTGAAGAGGGCCTGCAACCAGCCAGGGAGGTGGAGCGCTATACGCGCTATCGCTCATCGATGGTGGCGCTGCTGAGGCGCTTTGACGCCGCGACTGATCCACGAGAAAAGGTCGAAATCATGCGTGAGGCGGAGCGCGCCTCATACCAGGAGATGCGGACCTTTCTCAGAACGCACAACGATGCCCGGTACGTGTTGTGACGGCCTCGCGGCCCAGCTGCATTTCGGCGGACGCGGCCGTCGCACGACGTGCTACTCGTTTCTGACACCTGGAAGCCCCAAACCCAACTGAGTGGCCCGCTTGAACAGCTGAATCGCCGTGTCCGCGCCGAGCTTGTGTTTGATCGTCGACTGATGATTGGCGACTGTCTTGGGGTTAAGGGCCATCGTTTGCGCGATTTCCTTGATCGATCGTCCCTGCGCGAGTAGACGCAGCACTTCAAACTCGCGTGCCGACAGAGCCCCGGCCGCGCTTTGGTCAGTAACGAAGTCGCGCAGCGCAAGCTTTTGCGCGATTTCCGCGCTGAGGTATTTTTTTCCGCAGGCGACGGTGTTTATGGCTTCTAGCAACACGTTCGGTGCGCTTGCTTTGGTGACGTAGCCGAAGGCGCCGGCCTGCAGCGCGCGCCGGGCAAAGATCGCGTCTTCGTGCATGCTGAAGATCAGCACCCGTGCGTCCGGCTTGCTCAGCAACATGCGCCGCATCGACTCAATTCCGCTGGTCCCGGGCAAGGTGATGTCCATGACCACGATCTGCGGCTCGAGACGGCAGAATAACGCGTACGCCCTGTCGGCATCAGCCGCCTCACCGACGACGACGATATCACCGCGTCGCTCGAGCAAGCGCCGGTAGCCCTCACGCACCACTGCGTGGTCATCCACGAGCAACACGCTCACCTGCTGCTTATCGGTGCCTGCCATTGCCATGCTAGTTCACCGGCAGCCGTGCCGCGAGGCGCAGCCCGCAGCCGGGCTCACTCCTGAGGATGAAGCTTCCGCCGGCCATTTCCACCCGCTCGCGCATGCCACTCAAGCCAAAACGAGAGGTTCGCGTGCTCGAGTCCATTCCGCGGCCATCATCGGCAACGGTCAAGCACATCTCGTCCGTGCGGCCGTTGGCTACTTTAACGCGCTTGAGCGTGATTTCCACTCGCTGTGCGCTCGCATGCTTGTAAACGTTGGTCAGCCCCTCCTGAACCAATCGATACAAGGTCAGACTCAGCGGCTCACTGAGGTCAGAGCAATCAGCGTCCAGCGACAGTTCAAACCGGGTATCCGGAAGCCGTTGTCCCCATTGATCCACGCAGTGCTCGATCGCCGCTGCCAGGCCCAGCTCGTCGAGTCCGACCGGCCGCAGGCGCGCAATCATGTCGCTCACCGCGGCGTGCACGTGGTTGACGGCATGAATGATCGCGCGCGAGGCGTGAACCGACAAGTCCGGATCGCGCCCGCCGCTGTCGCTGATGGCAACGGCGTCGAGCTTGATGGCGTTCAGATACTGCCCGAGTTCATCGTGTAGCTCGCGCGCCAGATGTTTGCGCTCGCTCTCCTGAATGCGCACGCTTTCGCGCGCCAGCTCGCGGTTCTGGGCGAGTACCCCTTCAAGACGGACTTCGGCGCTCTGCCGCGCGCGCACCTCGAGGCGCGCGTTGCGATAGCGCTTCCAGGACAAGGCGATCAGACACATCGACATGACGAGTAGCCCGATGGGCAACTCATCGATCTGCACGCGCTCCCAGTGGCGCGTCAGTGCGTACAGAGCTTCATTGAGCTGGAAGCGCGCCGCGAGCACGAACGACAGCACGGTGATGCCGATCACTGCGGCGATATCGAGCCACGGCCACTCGGGGCTCCGAGCTGCCGGCTGCGAGGGCAACTGCGACTCACGCATGATGCGACTCCGAGCCTGGTCGATTTCCCTCAGTCTAGCAATTCTCGGGAAAAATTCCCGGAGCATCCGGGAATCACTCTCTGGTCCCTGCGAGTGCGCTCGTGGACACTCCTGCTGAGTCAGAACAAACGACTTCAGGGGAGGTCGTGCGGTGCCTCAACTTCGCCTTGTTGGGATTCTGTCACCTTGCACACTTTCGCTCGCGCTGCTGACTGCGGCGCGCGCTGACGGGCCGGCGACTGACGGCCCGGAGACTAACGGACCCGCGACTAGCGGGCTGCAGACTGTCGTCGTTTTTGCGACTGCGATAGGCGGACCGTCGATTGACATCGATAAGGTCCCGGGAAACGTACAGGTTCTCTCTGCTGAAGACTTGTCACGCGAGGGGTCGGCAAGTCTCACCCGAGCGCTGAATTCCCAACTCAGCAGCATCAATATCAATGATGATGCCGATGATGCATTCCAGCCGGATATCCTGTACCGGGGATTTGAGGCCTCGCCGGTGCTCGGTACTCCCCAGGGTCTCGCCGTCTATCAGAATGGCGTACGCATCAACGAAGCCTTCGGCGACACCGTCAATTGGGATCTGTTTCCGGATGTCGCTATCAACCAGGTGGAACTGGTCAGTTCCAGCCCGGTATATGGCCTGAATGCACTCGGCGGGGCCATCTCGGTCACGATGAAAAATGGCTTCACGTATCAAGGCAACGATGTGGAGATAGAGGGGGGCTCGTACGGACTGCACTCGGCGCTCGGACAGTTTGGCATGAACTCGGGGCCGCTCGGCTTCTACGTTGCCGGCAAGGCTTTGGACTGCACCACGTGGCGCGACTACTCCTGGGATCGGGTCCGCCAGCTCTACAGCGCGCTGAGTCTTCACTTTGACCGAGCGTCGTTCGATTTGAGCTATACCCGCTCGGACAACACCCTGGACGGGCAAGGTCCGGCGCCGGTGCAGGAGCTGGCGGTGAACCGCGCGTACGTTTTTACCGGCCCGCAGAACAACGTCAACACGCTGAACTTCCTGACGTTGAACAGCAACTTCAAGCTGAGCGATTCATGGTCGGTGCAAGGCGTTGCCTATTACCGTCAGTTCACCCAGAGTGTTTCCAACGGCAACACCACGAATTACACCGCTTGCACCAACACTGCGGGGATCCTGTGTCAATCCGATGGACTCACACCGCTCATGAACGCGGCCGGGCAGAGCCTGCCGGATATCTCCCAGGGTGGCACGGTGATCATTGGCGAGAACGACTTTGAGTACATTCACACCTATGGGCGCGGCGCGACCGTGCAAACCAGCGAGACCGCCGCCATCTTCGGCCACGACAATCAGTTTATCGCAGGCGCCACCGTTGACTATGCCGCGGCGGATTACTATACCGGCGCGCAGATCGGCGTGATCAATCCCGAGCTGTTCGTGCTGGGATCCGATCTGATCGTCAACACCCCGGAGAATTCGCCAGCGGCCAACGAGTTTGGTGATCCGGTACCGGTCAGTGCCAGGTCCATCAACAAGGATTACGGCTTCTATGCGACCGACACTTTCGACCTCACGCCGGCTTTCTCGCTGACTGCCAGTGGCCGCTATAACGTTGCGAACATCGATCTGCAGGATCAATTGGGGACCAATCTGACCGGGGATAATCGCTACACCCACTTCAACCCGGCGATCGGCGGCGCCTACAAGCTGCTGCCCACACTGACGGCGTACGCGGGCATCTCCGAAAACACTCGCACACCGACCGCCAGCGAGATCGAGTGCTCCAGTCCGACCCAGCTGTGCCTGCTGCCCACGAATCTGGCTGGGGATCCGCCAACGCTGCGACAGGTGGTGGCACATACCACCGAACTGGGTCTGCGCGGCCGGAACCCCGACCTGTTTACCGCCGGCGACGCACTGACCTGGAATCTGAGCGTGTTTCGCACCCTGTTGCACGATGATATCTACGGCATTGCGACCTCGGTCAGCCAGGGCTTCTTCCAGAACATCGGTGATACCCGCCGGCAGGGCATCGAAGGCGGCGTCCACTTCGATACCACCCAATGGTCGGCGTTCGCCAACTATAGTTACGTCGCCGCCACCTTCCAGTCGGCACTGCTGGTACCTTCACCTTCGAACCCGTTCCAGGACGCGGCGGGTAACATCCAGGTGGAACCCGGAGATCACTTGCCAGGAATTCCTGAACATCGCGTGAAGATCGGTGCCGACTTGCGGCCGCTGCCCAACTGGACGTTAGGGGCGACCTTCAGTCTCGTCACTGACTTCTATTATGTCGGCGATGAGTCCAATCAGCTGGCTCCGATCCCCGGCTATCACACCGTCAATTTGCACACCTCCTACACGATCGCTCGCAAGGTGGAACTGTTCGCCTCCGTCAACAATTTCTTCAACAGCAGGTATGCGACCTGGGGCATCCTGAGCGATCCCACCGGCATCAACGCCCCCGGAGTCCCCCCCAATGGCGTCACGAACGGCCCGGGAGTTGATAACCGCTTCCTGAGCCCCGCCGCGCCGCTGGAGATATTTGGCGGCGTGCGGGTTACTTTCTGACTTCAAGGAGCTAAGACCCATGAGTAACGAACGGCTGGTGGCAACCGCAGTGTGGGCGCTGCTGCTGTGTTCCGCGCAGGTTGCGCTCGTTGCGACTGCGATTGGCCAAACCACGGACGTGGTCACGAAGTACGACACGGATAACGACAAGACACTCGACCTCGATGAAGTCAAGGCCGCGGCCGCAGCACATTTTGACAAACTCAACAAGGATTCCGACAACACGCTCGAGGCTCAGGAGGTCAAGGGTGTCATCGGGCCGAAGGCGTTCAAGGCCGCCGATACCGATCATGACGGAACGATCTCGAAGGATGAATACCTCGCGCTGGTCGAGAAGCTATTCAAGCGAGCCGACGCCGATCACGACGGGAAGTTGAGCGCGGCCGAACTGAAATCGAGCAGCGGCCGGGCATTGAAGCGCCTGATCGACTGACGTTCTCCGTCGAGTACCACCCCGAGCGACCCAGGCACCTTCCCGGGCGTAAGATGTCTCATATGTCGGGGTAGTCAAAATCGTTACGGACCGATGATCTTCGCGCTCAAACGGACGCCTCAGGCGGGCCCATCGTTCCCGCCCAAGCTTCCCGGTCCGTTTCTGGCACTGCTGGCATTGGGCGGCGTGCTGGGTGTGGTGGCCGGCTGTGGTTCGCCCCACCCGACCCGTCCGTACGGGCTCGCTGAACGCGCCGTCGCCACTGCCTACCTGAACATGCCGCATCTCGGCAGCGGAACGATGCCCGGGCTGCTTTCTCAGACGGGAGCCTTCAAGGACACCCGTAATCTCGTCCCCGCCGATGGCCTCATCCCCTACGATGTGGTTGTCGCATTCTGGTCGGACGGCGCGGTCAAGACCCGCTGGGTGTCCGTGCCGGGCAAGATTGATTTTGCTCCGACCGGCGAATGGCGCTTCCCGAAGGGCACCGTATTCGTCAAGACTTTTGAGTTACCGACGGCTGCGGATCATGCCACCGGCAAGCGCCGCCTCGAGACCCGCTTACTCGTGTGTGACGCCAACGGGGGCGTATACGGAGTGGTTTACAAATGGCGTCCGGACAACAGCGATGCGGAGCTGCTCAGCGGTAGTTTGACCGAGGACATCACGATCCACGCCGTGGCGGGGGAGAGCCAGCAGACCTGGTACTACCCCAGCCGCAAGGACTGCCTCACCTGTCACACCAGCAACGCTGGTGGCGTGTTGGGCGTAAAAACGCGCCAGCTGAACCACGATTTCACCTACCCCACGGGCGTGACCGATAACGAGCTGCGTACCTGGAACCACCTGGGGCTCTTCACCTCGAGCTTCAAGGAATCCGAACTCGGTCACTTCGCCGCTCTGGCCGCTACCAACGATGCCAGCCGTACGCTGGAGGATCGCGCGCGCTCGTATCTGGATGCCAACTGCTCACAATGCCATCGTCCGCGTGGTACCGCGGCCTACTTCGACGCGCGTTACGATACCCCGCTCGACAGGCAGGGCCTCATCGACGGACCCATAGTGATCGACGAGGGTATCGACCGGCCGCGCGTGATCGCGCCCCACGATATCTGGCGTTCAATCGCGTTCATGCGCATCGACACTGACGGCGATCTGAGGATGCCACCGCTCGCGCGCGAAACGATCGACCAGAGAGGCGTCGCCCTCATGCGGCAATGGATCGAAAGTCTGCCCGGACGTGAGGTTCTCGCCCCGCCGAGGATTGCGCCGGCGGGCGGCAATTTCGGCAAGGCGGTGGTGGTGACACTCGATGCGGCTGAGCCCGGAGCCGACATTCGCTACACGCTCGATGGGAGCGAACCGGGCCCCTCGGATATACGTTTCGACAAGCCGATTAAACTCACCCAGACCACGATGCTGCGTGCCCGCGCGTACAAGGACGGCTTCACGCACAGCATTACCACGCAGCAGCTGTTCGTCATCGGCCAGTGACGCCGCGCTTGCTCAATGGGGGCGCGACAGCACCGTCAGTCCCCAGGGGCTCTGTCCGGCTTTGACGCGCGTCACTTCCTTGCCGCTCGCCAGATCCACGACCGAGATGTCGTTCGAGGGGCCGTTGGCCGAGAAGAGGTACTTGCCATCTGGTGACAGCACGATACCCCAGGGCCGCTGCCCCACCTCGATCGTGCCCACCAGTGCATAGCTATGCGCATCCAGCACGGAAATGGTTCCTGCCCGCCCGTCGCTGACGTAGACCTTCTGGCCGTCTGGCGCGACTTTGACACTCATCGGCCGCGATCCCTTGGGCAGATCGATGACGTTCAGCACCTTCGATTCGGCGGTATCAATGACATTCAGCTGCCCGGTCGTTTCGGAGGGGATGAAACCGATGTGGCTGTCGGTGAGGAATGCCACCGTGCGCGGGCGAACCGCCACCTTGAAATGACCGACCTGAGTGTAGTGAGTCGTTTCGAAAACGTAGATGTCGCCCCCAGCCTCGCAGGTAACGAAAAATCGCTTGCCATCCGGGGACGTGGCGACCCCTTCAGGCTCCTGGCCGACCGGCAGGATGTGCTCGACCGTACGTGTGGCGATGTTCATGACGCTCGCGGTCTTCACATCCTCGTTGGACACGTAAATCCGCGTGCCGTCCTTGCTCAGGGCAAACTCCTCCGGATCTGAACCCACCTTGATCTTGCCCGTCAGGCTGCCCTGCGCGACGTCGATTACGCCGATACCATCGGCGGACTTGTCCGACTTTGCTTTGTTGTCATCGTCGTCGTCGCCGCGCTTGTTAAAGATCGGGTTACCCTGTGCGTCGAGCTTGGGTGGCTCACCGATCGGCGTGCCGCTCAGGGCAACGTAGACGCTCTTACCGTCGGGACTGGCATGAATTCCGCGGGGGCGCTTGCCCACGGGAATCGTGGCGATCACCTTGAAGTCTTCCCCGCTGATGACAGTCACATCACCAGAGCGCTCGTTGGAAACGTATATCCGGTACGGCTCGCCTGCCGCCCAGCAGTCGGCGGGGAGGAGGGCGAACCAGGCCGCAGCGAGGGAGCCCAGGGCGAGTAAGCTCCGCGCGGAACGACGGTTGGACATCGGTGGAACCTTCACTTTGGATCAGTCGTCAGCAGTATAGGGGATCCTGCCGGCTCCGACTCCTCGCCCCACGCCCGGCCACCCGTTCGCAACCTGTAACGGACGGACTTAGTGATTTTCTTGAGCACTTGCGGGACAAATTCCCAGGGTAAGCCACGCTGAAGCGCAGCCTGCACCCACAAGAGCCGCTTCTTCTGCCGATCGTATTGATCAGGTTCGGCCTGCGGTGCGGTGCACGCCTATGACGAGGGTGGAAATGAACAGTGCAATGCCAAGTACCACGAACAACGCGAAAAATCTGCCAACGTAAGTCCACGACAACACGCCGAAGACGAAATAGAAGACGGCAATCCCGATGGGGATGACGGCGACGCCGCGGTCACCCTTTCTCATGCGCAACCAAGTCCATATCAGGACTAGTCCGAAACTCAGCATGCCGCCGCTGACGAACAACCACACGGCCAGCAACATGTTGAGCATCCTGGGGTCCGAGACCCGATTGCCGAGAATCGGATAGACAACCTTCCACCACTGCTCGGCATGTCCGAATGCGCCGAGACCGATCACGATGGATGTCACGAGAAAGACGAAGGAAAAGATCCTTTGTTTCATGACGGGTTCCCCTTATCCGGAGCGTTTTCGCCAGTGATCCTCGAGCGAGGCGCGGCTTTAAGGGGGCTTAACTTAGTGCCCGAGCGCTATCGCTATGTACGATATCGAACGGAGGGCGACTTGCGAGTCGCTTAACCTCCAGGAGCGCGACCCAGTGCGCAGTCCTCGGAGCTAACATCATGTTCAAGAACTGGCGCATCTCGGTGCTACCGACTTTGCTGTTATTGACCCTACCCGCCATGAGCATGGCGCAAGTGGGAATCAATATTTCAGTAAATCTAGCGCCCCCGGAGCTGCCGGTTTATGAACAGCCGCCGATTCCTGCTGTCGGCTACCTCTGGACACCGGGCTACTGGGCCTGGGGTGATGACATACAGGATTATTACTGGGTGCCGGGCACGTGGGTCCTCGTTCCGCAGGCGGGATTCCTTTGGACTCCTGGGTATTGGGGCAGCAATGGTGGCGCCTTTGTATGGAATCAGGGTTACTGGGGCCGCCAGATGGGCTTCTATGGTGGCGTGAATTACGGCTACGGGTACGGCGGCGTCGGCTTTGAAGGCGGCTACTGGCAGGGCGGACAACTCTTCTATAACCGCTCGGTGGTGAATGTCGGCACGACGAATATCACCAATGTCTACAACAAGACGGTCATCAACAACGTCACCGTCACTCGAGTGAGCTACAACGGCGGTAGTGGCGGCGTTCAAGCTCAACCGACCCCAGGCGAGTTGGCCGCCGCGCACGCGCAGCACCTTCCCCCCACATCGGCCCAGAACCAGCAGGTCCAAGCCGCCCGCAGCGATCCCGCGTTACGCGCCAGTGCGAACCACGGCAAGCCGCCGATCGCTGCGACGCAAAAACCGGGCGTGTTCTCCGGCCCCGGGGTAGTCGCAGCGAAGGTTGGCGGTAAGGTCAGCGCGCCGGTGGCCGAACACAAGCCCGCGCCGGTGGCAGAACACAAGCCCGCGCCAGTGGCCGAACACAAGCCCGCGCCGGTGGCCGAACACAAGCCCGCGCCGGTGGCCGAACACAAGCCCGCGCCAGTGGCCGAACACAAGCCCGCGCCGGTGGCCGAACACAAGCCCGCGCCGGTGGCCGAACACAAGCCCGCGCCGGTGGCCGAACACAAGCCCGCGCCGGTGGCCGAACACAAGCCCGCGCCGGTGGCCGAACACAAGCCCGCGCCGGTGGCCGAACACAAGCCCGCGCCGGTGGCCGAACACAAGCCCGCGCCCGTGGCAGAACACAAGCCCGCACCGGAAGAACACAAGCCCGCACCGGAGGAACGCAAGCCCGAGGGCGCAGAACACCCTGAGGGGTAACCACGGGGTGTTCTGCTGCAGGCCGCCGACCGATCAAATCATCGTCGGTGACGCGAAGACACGCCGGACAATCCTCGGCAACCGTTGAGAAATAGATTGACGGCGTCCTCAGCCCACGCGTCGAGCTCGCTCGGCGTCATGGGTACTCCCAGCCCCATGATGCGACGCTGCGGCAGAGCAACGACCATATGCAGAAACTGCGTGGCTGCAAAGCTTCGCAGCTCGAGGGTCAGACGCGGATCTCGAAGCTCGCGCGCGAGCAGGTCGCCAATCAACGTCGTCGCCTCCTGAGCCCAACCTTCGTCGTAGACCGCGCGAACCAGATTGGGAAAGCGCACTGACTCGGCCGTGACGAGGCGGTGCAGTGCGATCGCTTGAGGCGAGAGCGCCGCGTGCAGAATGAGTCCGGCGAGGCGGCGCAGGATCTCCTGCAACGTCGCGCCTTCAAGCAGGGGCACTCCAGGAGGCGGACGAATCTGCTCGATGATTCGATGGACGACCGCGGCGAATAGCGCCGCCTTGTCGGGGAAGCGGTGATAGAACGTACGCTTCGAGATGCGAGCGCGCCCGGCCACCGCTTCGATCGATGTCGATCCGTAGCCCTCCGTCAGGAACAGCTCGGTCGCGACTTCTAAGATCCGATCGCGCAGCTTAAGGGCGGCAGCCTGCGACGGCCTTCCGCCATGACGTGTCTTGCGAGTAGGCGAGCGGCGCGGATTTTTACCGGCGCCGATAGGCGAAACCGCCCGATCGAGAGAAGACCTGCGCACCATAGGAGCCAGAGTACGACGTGCGCGGCGGATAGTAACCACGCGGCTGCGCGTAGTACCGCGGTAGCGGGGAAGCATACGCGGGCGCGGGCCGGTAGTAAGCCGATGGCGGAGGGTAATACCCCGCGGGCGGCCCGTAATACGCCGGGGGCCGTGCGTAATAATTGGGCGGCGCATAGTAGCCGGGCGGCGCGCCGTAGTAACCGGGGCTCGCTGCGTAGGGCGCTGGGGGTTGCCCAGCGGAGGCCGCTGACGAGGCCAGGGCCAGCGGCAGGGTGGCAAGCCTCACCCCGGCACCGATGACGTGCGCCAATGCCCATGGGGCGAAGAGGAGAGGGCCGGCGGCAGCGGCTGGCGTGATCGGCAGACACAGGAGCGCCGCAGTAGCGGCCGCGGCAAAAACCGTCTGCTTGAGTGCGGGCATGGCTTTCTCCTTCTAATCGCGTGTGACCCGACGCACTCGCGGACGGTACTCGTCCTGCTATAGAAACGCAACGGTACCGTTGCGTTATTCCGAAGCCCACTGCGCCCGACAGCAGGGGTGGGCCGTTGGTGCGGGTGGTGGTGCGGGTTAAGAGCTTTGCCGGTTGATGCACGGCGCCTACCTGCGGCACGCCGGTCAGGGGACCCGCGAACCAGCGTGCGGTGCTAAGGATCCGGCGCCCGGGCGCGGCCGCGACGGCCGGGGCGTTTCGCAGCTTATGCTTAATACGGCATGTAACCCAACTATGCCCGTTAAGGCATTAATTGCATTTATGCATTTAAATGCATATACTGCCAGGCGTGAAACCCTTGCTGCTCCAGACCGCCGCCCAGCTGTCGAACCACCTGCGTTCCTTCCGCAAGGCGCGCGGGCTCACCCAGGCCGCGCTCGGTGCGCTGACCGGACTCGACCAGACCCGCATCGCGAAGATCGAGCGCGATCCCAGCCGCGTCTCCGTCGGGCAGCTGCTCAAAATTCTCGCCGCATTGCAGGTGCGCGTGCTGCTTGAGCCGAAGAACGACAAGCCGCCAGCCAACGTACGCAAGCGTCCGACGACCTGGTAGCGCCGCCTGTGCCTTCCCTCATCGTCTGGATGAACGGAGAGCGGGTAGGGGAGTGGGGGACGCTCCGGGGCGGGCGTACACCGTTCTTTCGCTATGAGGAATCCTGGACTAATGCTCTCCGCGGGAGGGCGCTCTCGCTGTCACTGCCGCTAACCGCGGACCGCGAGGTGCGCGGGCCCACGGTTGAGTATTACTTCGACAACCTCCTGCCGGACAGCCCCGCCATCCGCAGCCGCATCCGCACCCGCTTCAAAACCCGCTCCGCGGATGCATTCGATCTGCTCATGGCGATCGGACGCGACTGCGTTGGCGCAGTACAGCTCCTGCCACCGAACCTTGAGCCCCTGGGGTTTGATCACATCGACGCGGCGCCGCTCACGGAGGCTGAGATCGAGCAGGCACTGCACGATGTGACGGTGACCACATCCCTTACCGATGAGGAGCAGGATGACTTTCGCATCTCTCTCGCCGGCGCCCAGGAAAAGACGGCGCTGCTGCACATGGCGGGGAAGTGGTTTCGGCCGCATCATGCCACGCCAACTACCCACATCCTCAAGCTTCCGCTCGGCATGATCGGCGGCTTCCGCGGGGACTTCTCCGATTCGGTCGAGAACGAATGGCTGTGCGCCCAAGTATTGCGCGAGCTCGAGTTGCCGGTGGCCGATGCCGCCATCGCACGCTTCGGCGCGCAGCGGGCCCTCGTCGTGACGCGCTTCGACCGGCGCTGGATCGGCGTGGATCCGCTTGAAGTCCATAAAAAGAGCTTCAGACCGTCCAAGGGCACCTGGATCGCACGTCTGCCGCAAGAAGACCTCTGCCAGGCGATGGGGTTGCCACACACGCTGCGCTACGAGGCGGACGGCGGACCCTCGATTTCGGATGCGCTCGCGCTGCTGGCCAACAGCGAGCACCCCGCGCAGGATCAGACCACCTTCGTGCTCGCGCAACTGGCCTTCTGGCTCCTTGCCGCCACGGACGGACACGGCAAGAACTTCTCTTTGCACCAGGAGGCCGGCGGCACCTACCACCTGACGCCGCTCTATGACGTCCTGTCCGCGTGGCCCATCATCGGACACGGTAAGAATCAGCTTGCTGCTGAGAAAGCGAAGCTCGCCATGTCGCTGCGCGGCCGGCGGGCCCATTACCGCCTGAACGAGATCACCGGCCGCCACTGGCACGAGCTCGCCGAACGAACCGGTGTTCCTGGCCTCTGGAATCGCATGCAAGGATTCGTCGAGTCCGCGCCGGCAGCTTTCGATCGCCTCGAGAAGCACCTGCCGCGCGCCTTCCCCGAGCGCGTCTACGCCACGATCGGCAACGGCGTCCGCGCCCAGGTGCGCCGCTTCGTACAAACCCTCTCGCGAGGGTAGAGCGGAGCCAACCTCCAAAAACTCGCCAAGGCGACCGAAATCTCCGCGCTCCTGGACTCGAGCGCGATCGTGCGCCTTCGCGTCGAGCGCACGTTGGGCGCTCCCAGGGTTTCACTAGTCAAGCACGGGCGGCGAGCCATGTTGCAGTGCGCCGAGTCGCCTAACTGTCTGCCAGCCGTATGACACTCGTGCGCGCCGCGCCGCATGGTGCTTGTACTATGTTAAAATCTGTAACGTACAGTGCTCATAAGATCTGTCGGTGATCGATAGATCGTGCAAAAAGAGGCGCTGACAGGGGGATATATCCAGCATCTCTCATCACCCCGGCAGATTTCGGGCGGAACGATGTCGATTTCTGACTGGGGCAACGGGGGCCGCCATTCTGAAATCCAGACGCCGAAAACCAAGTCGACTCTCAGAGTGCAGCCCCGAACCGTCACTCAAGAGGGAAAATCCCATGAAACTGAAACTCACAAGCAGCCTGGCCGCCGTGGCCATGATCGCGGGATCAGTGGTCGCCTTCGCAGATGATGATTCGCATGCCCGCGATATCGTCGCGCTAAAAGACCTACACGTCGCCTTCCACCAGGCCGTGTCGCACGCAGGAACCGACCCGGCCACGAAGCTGGCGCACCTCGAAGCGGTACTTGCGCTCTGGACAGAGGACGGTACTTTCGTAACGTCGACGGGGGCGACGTACAGCGGCAAGGGCACACCCGGCACGGCCAGCTGCGACCTTGGAGCGATGACCTTGTGCGATCTTTACGCAAATCACGCCCCGGCCTTCGTGTTGGGTCACGACTACGTGTCGCTGACGCCGATCTTTACGGAAGCCATCAAGGTGCTTGATCGCCGTAACGCCGACATCTACTTCCAATGCATTTATCTGGACGTCAATAATAACGACAAGCTCATTTCCAACGTCACCATCGGTCTTCCCGGAATGCCCGGCACCGGCCGGGCCAAGAAAGTCCATGGCCGCTGGCTGTTCTCGTATGCCCAGTCCACGAGTATCGCGCCGCCCACGCTCGACGTTTATTGACGGCTCGGCGCGCTACCATCACATGAGGCATCGATAACTCGAAGAAGTCCGGGGCGCGAATGTTGGGTTCGTGCCCCGGCCTGGGACTCACTAGCAGCTGCCTAGGGCTGGCTCCGCGCGTAGCGCGCTACGCCGGAATGAATCGCGGTAGTCGCAGCGCCGCGGCGGGAAGGAGCGCGACGGACCGGACTACGAAGCGCTTGAAGCGTCCGTCTCAACGGGTCACTGTCACGTGTTCCTGCGCCGCTTCGCGCGGCAATCAATTGTTCCTGATGGTAGGGCCGCCCGGATGGGTCGTGATGTTCTCCTTGGAACTGTAGTATTTATGATTGATGCAAACCAAAACGCTGTATTTGTGATCCTCGCGATGCTGGTTGTCATCGTCGGCGGTCATCACCGTATCCTTGACCACGACGTTGCAGAAAGGATTCTTGTGGTCAACCGCTAGTGCAGCGAAGACAAAACTTGCGCCACCGTGCCCGTGCACCCAACTGATCGTTGTCTTGCCTGAGGGAATTGGCAGTATGGGGGGGTTAAAGGAAAACGTTGGCGGTACGCTTGTGTCGAGCGTGACCTCCACTGTATTTGGGTTGGGCATTTGTATCTCCTTGCTGTTGAAACTACGGTTGGGACAGCTGGCGTACCGCATCGCCTTACCGGAACAAGCTTACTCGACCTGGCGATGTGCCTCTAAAGTCAACGCATGGCTAATGCGCTGCACAACGTCCGCATTGACCGCGTACGGCACTTTTTTCGCTGCGAGGAGCACCGCGAAATCCCGAGTACTGTATCCCATGGCTCCCAGCTTCTGGACGACGGGGCGCGCCGCGGTCACATCATCGAGCAGTAACAAGGCGCTGGCCCAGGCAGCGAGGATGTTCGGATCGTCACCCCTTCCCGCAATGGGGGTGAGGGTCTCTCGCGCCCGCATCCAGTGATCACGGGCAGCGATCGCATCCTTTCGCTCTGCCGCAATCCGCCCGGCAACGATATCCGCCTCTGCACTCAGCAGAATCAGGTTCATGTCACTGGGCGTGGTCGTACGGCCAGCCTTGATCGCAGCGACTGCGCTGACGAGCTGACGCTCCGCGGCGGCGTAATCACCTCGCGCGATCTGCACACGAGCGGCCTCAACCTGGGCCGTCGCCAACTCTCGTCGCCAGCGGGCATTGGTCTTGTCCGTTGTCACGAGCTCATCCAATAGCCGCACCGCCTCGTCATCCAGTCGGGCCGCCTCATCGAGCTGACCGCTCTGACGCAACATTCCGCCGAGCAATTGACTGTAGTACCCAAGATCCTCCCGCCAGAAGGCGTGCGTGGCGTCGAACGTGACGAGCTCCTTGGAAAGACTCACGGCATCGCGGGCGTAATGTATCGACACATCACTCGCCCCGCACAGCGCCAGCGTGCGCCCCAGGATCGCATCGGCGATCAGTAGGTCTTCCTGCGCGTCGTAGTTCTTCGGATCCTGCGCAGCCAGTGCGGCCTTGATGCGTTGATCGTCGCGATACGCCGCGACAGCCTGGACGAGCTGACCTTGTTCGAGCGCCACCTTGCCGAGATTGTCGTAGGCGTAGCCGAGCTCCGATTGCCAGCGCACATTCTTCGGTTCACGTGTCCCCAGCGCCTCGAAGGTTTGTTGTACGAGTCCGTACAGCGTTTTGGCCTGTGCAAATTCGCCCCGCGCCTCGAAAACCCGCCCCGCATTGGTGCGTGCGGAAGCGAAACTGGCGGCCAGGTCCGCATCCTGCGGCGTGCCGGCGGCTTCCTTCTCTAATAATTCGATTGCTCGTTGGAAGTTCAGCAGGGACTGGTCCAAATCTCCCTGGTACCAGTAAGCGTTACCGATCCAGTTGAAGCTATTGGCATAGGCAACCTGGCGCGCCGAATCCGCCGGCGCGCGCTCGGCGAGCTCGTGGGTCAGCGCTGCGGCGGCCCGATACGATTCCAGCGCCGCCGGGAGTTTGCCCTGAGAGGTGCGAATACTGCCGATCTGCTCCAAGGCCTTGGCGCGTAGCGCCAGAACCTGATCGGTGACATCGGTGGTGGGCAGCGACTCAAAGTACTTCATCGCCTGGTTATCGGCCGCTTCAAGGATATCGAGTCGCTGCACCTGACCTAATTTGTCGTTCAGATCCCCGAGCATGAACTCGACTAGGTCCTCAGCCTGCTTCTGCCGGCGTTCGGCGGCCTGGCGCGCCACCACGGCGCTCCTGCGGGCGATCAGCGCATCGATCGCAAGTCCCGTGGTGATCAGCATCGCGATCAGCGAAACCGCGGTGATGGCGATCAGGCGCTGCACGTGCCGCTGGTGTTCGCGCTGTTTCAGGGCGTCGAAACCGACGCCGAGCATGCCGGCGATGAGTTTCAGCTTGGCTTGGGTCCTGCCGTCTTTGCCGGGGCGGGCGTCCGCGGCAATCGGCGCGGCGCGCTCGGGCGTGGGCTCTCCGTCCGGGCCGACCTTCAACCGCAAGGCGGGCGCAAAGCACTCTTCGGCCTTGTGGCCGGGCACGTCGCTGGCGTGGGGTTCGCCGCCGACGATCAGGCAGAAAATGCGCTCGGCCTTGCCTAAGCGCTTGAATGCGCTGATTTCCTCATTCACGTAGTGAGAGTTGGCGGAATGGGGAGAGCAGATGACGATCAGGTTGGCCGATTGCGAGAGTGCCTCGTTGATGGTTTGACTAAGGTCAAAGGCGCTTGGTAACTCGGAGCGGTCGCGAAAGATGGGCATCAAACGAGGCGGGATCGTGCCGACTGCCGTTTGCGTCCCCACCAGGCGTGCGGGCACGCGGTAGGTCTCGAGTGCGGTGTGCAGCCATTTTGCCCAGTCTTCGTCCTGGTGGCTGTAGGCGATGAATGCGCGGTATCTGAACTCCGCCGCAGTCGCAGTGGCATTCATGGCGGGCACCGACCTCGGTATTTTGACTGAATATCGCCGCCGCGCGGGAGCTTATCACGGTCAAGGTATGCGTCTGTTGTGGGCTAAGGTGCGCCGGCGGGGAGTGGCCTGTGCGATCTGTTGCGAAGCGCGGTAGATCGCTGCTTTGGTCGCTGTGAGATCACGCGAATTTGCGCCAGGGGATTCCGCCGTACGGGGATGGCGGAAACTTGGTCTTGGATTGGGCAACTTTCCCGGTGAAGCGGACCAAAAGTGCGACGAAACGGACGGGCAACCCGGTCGCCATGCGTGACACTCAGGGTCGTGCGCTACACTTCATCTTGCTGCGCCATCGCGGATCTTCGCCTATACCGCCCTCGCGCCGACGGGACGTATATCAACACCGATAACCGCATCAGTCTGGCTTCCGGGCGGACACTTTCGAAAGCGACGCTCTTCAGGGTGCTTCAACTCGGGGGCTGGATTGGCTTTGGTACCTTCGTTTGGGCGCTCAATATCGCGGATATCGGGCCATTTCCCTCGGCAGTGGAGCAGCTGCTTTGGGTGGGGTGCGGATTTGCGGCCACCCTGGGCCTCCGCGGGGTCTTCCGGCACGGCCGCTCGGCCGGCTGGTCGTACACGTCACTGGGCATGGTCGCGACGACGTTGAGCGTGCTGGCCGCTCCCATCTGGTATGTGGCGTTTATTACGCTGCTGCGCTCAAGTCTTACGGGCCCGGTGCAAGTGCTAGGCCTCGGGGCGATGTTTGCGCGTGAGGCAAGCGAGGTGGCGCGGTATCCGCGGTGGTGGCCTCCATTCGGTTACTGGATTTACTTCACCAGCCTGCTGTTGACGTGGTCTTCGTTGTACTTCGGCATCAACGCCATGCTGGACCTGGAGGCTGAACGTGCGCGCTCTGTCCGCGCGCTGAAACTTGCCGACAGCGCTCGGCTGCGTGCGTTGCAGTCGCAATTGAACCCGCATTTCCTGTTCAACGCCCTGAACGGCATCGCGACGCTGATTCGGGAAGGCGACCGTACCAGGGCCGCTGACACGGTCGATACGCTGAGTGACTTCCTGAGATTGACTCTGCAAAAGCTCGACTCACCGGAAATCCCCGTTCACGAGGAGCTCGCGTTTGTCGAGCATTATTTGCGCATCCAGCGCCTGCGGTTTGGCAGCTCCTTTCGAGCGACCTTGGACGCCGACCCTGAAACGCACGACGCACTTGTTCCGACGCTCATTCTGCAACCACTGGTGGAAAACGCTGTGCGGCATGGAGTCCTGGCACGCGCGCAAGGTGGGGCGCTATCCGTATCGATACGCCGGCGCGACGAGGTGCTGGTGATAACAGTCGAGGACGATGGTCCGGGGCTCGGAGAGGAAAGCGCGCACCCGTATGGCGTGGGACTTAAGAACTCGGCCGAGCGGTTAGCCGCGCTGTACGGCGATGACGCACACATGTCCGTCGGCGCACGACCATACGGACCAGGCTTCGTGGTCGTGGTCTTCCTGCCATTTCGTAAGGCACCCGGGACGCCCGCTACTCCGGCACGAGCGGCGGTTGCGGTATGACCATCCGCGCCATCATTGTCGATGACGAGGAACTTGCGCGTCGCGGCATTCGCGCTCTGCTGAAGCGCGCTGGGGATGTCGAGATCGTATCGGAGTGCGGCAGCGGCGAGGAAGCTATCAGGGCGATCAGCGCGGCGGAGCCGGAACTCGTGTACCTGGACATCCAGATGCAGGGGAAAACAGGGTTCGATGTGATCGCGGCGCTGCCTAAGACCAAATGCCCGCATGTGATTTTCGTCACAGCGTTTGACCGCTTCGCGGTGCGAGCGTTCGAGATACACGCGCTCGACTATCTGCTGAAACCCGTTAAAGAAGAGCGCTTCAACGCCTCGCTGGCGCGCGCCCGGGCCGCCGTTGCGGGTGCGCATGACGGCTCCATGATCCGACGCTTGTCGCAAATGGCGGCGGAGCTGCGCGCGTCATCGGGTCAGGACTCGTTGCCGTCGATGACGGATCGAATTCCAGTGAAGGCGCACGGTCGCGTCGTGATTTTAAACGTCGCCGAGATCGACTGGGTTGAGGCCGATGGTGATTACGTGTCAGTGCACGTCGGAGCCAAGAGCTGGCTGCTACGCGAGACCATCGCGGCTGCGGAAGCGCGCCTGGCGCTTTCGGGTTTCGTGCGCATACATCGCTCTACGTTGGTCAACATCTATCGCGTGCGGGAACTGCTGCCGCTGTCGAAGGGCGAGTTTACGGTCGTGCTGCTCGATGGCACGGAACTGAAGCTGAGTCGCAATTACCGGTTCGCCCTGGAGCGCTTGTTGGGGAAAACCCTATAAACCGTCAGCGAAACGACGGCTGCACGGTTCGCGACCGCACCACACCCGAGCGGGCGCTGCCGCGCAAGTGCGGCAGGCGTCAAGGCACGTTATCGCCGCATCGGGCGCAGGAACGGGGACGGTATCATCGGCGTATCAAACGCGGTCGCGGTCGTACCGAGCGCCTTACGTAGCACCAGAAATTGCCTGCTTGGACTCGTTGTGAGCTTGCTTGCGCACAACGACGGCGTACGGACTCTCACACGTAGTCTTGCGACGCCCGGACTGCCCACGCATTCGCGTTCTTCATCGGCAGCCAACAACCTGCGTACCGAAGTTGTTGAGCGGGAATTTGGTGGCCCTATTCGTCGCGGGAAAGGACCTCTTCGTCTCAAAGAAAACCCGCTGCATCGCAAAGCTATACGAGCGGTACATGCCTTCTCCTAGACTCAGCGCAGAAGGGGTATTTGCGGCGGAGCTGGGCGCGCATCTGGTTCGCGCATCGATCTGGGTCGGCACAGATCGCGTCATCATCTCTAAGACGTTCCGGTATGTGGAGCATTTGCGGCTCAGAGATGAACGGGTGCATGCCGTCGAGTGTTATTTCGGTGGGCAAGGAGGCTGTCTGCGGTGGAAGGGCGGAAGAAACCACCATGGGAGCTCAGCGCTTTCTTAACTGCAACAACGGTGCCTGCTAACCCGTAGTCGGCGGCGTGCAATGAGTCTGTTGGGCGAGAGATGTGGTGACTGTAGTCTCAAGGCGACCGAGCGATGACACACGCGGAGCCGATTCGATGAGTTCATGTCCGTCAAAGCTGTCGATCAACCGTCATGCAAGCTGACGCGCAAGCCTCCCTCGAGACACGCAACCCCGAACAGGCGCCCCATGCCGCGGACACCTCGCTTGGAGTAGTGGTAGGTGAGCGGGAACATCGTCTCTACGTGCTCAAGCCTGAGAAAGTCGACTGGATCGAGTCGCAGGGCAACTACGTCAAATTTCGCTGCCGCGGTGCCGAATATATCAGTCGCGATTCCATCAAGCGCCTGGCGGCCGTACTGGCCGACGACGGCTTCATCCGTATCGCGCGCTGCCTGATCATCAATATTCGCTCTATCGACTACGCCCAGCGGATGGGTCGCCGCATTTACAGCTTTACGATGCTCTCGGGGTCAGTGCTGCGTTCCGATCCACGGTACCGTGAGGAGATACTCCGGGTGTTACCGCTGACCCAAGGGCGCTCACGGGACAAAGGCGCGCTGCGCCTGACCCTTCCGGAACTCCAAGGCCGGTAAGCCAGAGCTCCCTCACTGAGCGCCGCGCGTGGGTTCTGCGACAGCCGAACGCCACCTCGGCGATTGTGGGGGCATCGCGTCCGGAGCAGATAAACGATAACGCGACCGCTTCGGGCGCGCATGTGGACCCTTCACTGTTTACGGAAGCAGAGCGGCTACTCCCCAGTCATTGATCCGCCGTCATCGTGATGGCGATCAACGATTCATCAGCCTTTCCGATGGCATCGACATGTCTCACCACATCAGGTCCTCTGGCACGCCATCAGTGGTAACTGCGTCGTGGGCGACGCCGCATCCGATCACCGCACGCTCATCGCGCTCGCGAATGCGAGCCGCAGTTTCCGCCGGCACGAGCTCATAGCCTCCCTTGCGGCGAACGATCGCAATCTCGCCACGGCTGAGCCGCTCACGCACCGAGTGATCGGCAGGGATACGACGTATCTTATTGCCATCGACAAAATTGTATCGTTCATCAGTCTGAGCTCGCGGCAAGCGGTTCTGTTCGATCAGTTGCTCGATCTGCGCGTGGCACGCTTTTTTGTCCGCCTGTTCCTTTTGTCGGCGGCTCAGCTCCTGATCGCGAGCGGCTTTGGCGAGCTGCGCCTGCTTCGCAGCGAGTTCCGCGTGGGATGCCATGGCGCGCTTGTCCTTCGGTAGTTGCTGCCGCTCCCGCTGTTGTTGCCGCAGTTGCCGTTCGGCTTCCTTGGACTGCCTCTCATTGACCAAGCCCGCCTGCAGCAACTGATCGCGCAATGACATGCTCATGACAAATCACTCGGCGTTACGTGAACCGCACTCTCACTTTACCGCTTATGAAGTGCTCGCCGGGATATAGCTCAGAGTCCTCCCACAGCTCCCGCGATGAGCGGAACAGGTTCGATGCTTTCGATGCTTCGGATACCGGCGCTCCAAATAGCGTCCATGCTCGGGTACTGTTTTCCGCGGGAGATTATGCCGTACTTCTTGTTGAGCAGTTCTGTAGGTGCTTGATTTTTGGTGGGCGGTGCTGGGATCGAACCAGTGGCCTGCCGTGTGAAAGCAGCCGCGATGTCACGTGCCGCAAAAGGTCTGTAGCACCCGTTCTGATGACTGCGGCGGCTGACTGTATTCTCCTTGGTCGTCGTGGGGTCGCTGCAAGATTTCCAGGAGCCTGCGAAACAACCTGTAATCACCATTTTCGGCCGCCTCGAGCGCGGCTTGGACACGATGATTGCGGGGAATGATGGCGGGATTCACCGAACACATGCTCGCAGTGCGTTCGGAGGCGGTTTGCGGATCGCTCGCCAGGCGCTCCCGCCAATCCCGCAGCCAACCGTCCAAGCCGGAGCGCTGTTCGAATAGCTCGTGTAGCCCCGCCTCTTCGGCCGGGTTCTCCGCCACCAAGGCGAGCCTGCGAAAGGTGAGGGTAAAGTCCGCATGAGAATGCCGCATCACGGTGAGGAGACGCCTTACCAAATCCGCATCTCCCTCCCTGGCCGATGAGAGACCTAGCTTGCGGCGCATCCCCGCGAGGAAGCGGTCATCAAATCGTGCGATGAAGGACTCGAGTACTTCTGTCGCAAGAGCGACCGCCTTCTCAGGATCAGGGTCGATCAGGAACAGCAACGTCTCGGCGAACCGCGCCAGATTCCACTGCGCGATCACGGGCTGGTTCGCGTACGCGTACCGACCGTTGTGGTCGATGGAGCTAAATACCGTCTTCGGGTCATAGCTATCCATGAACGCACAGGGGCCGTAGTCGATCGTCTCGCCCGAGATCGCCATGTTGTCGGTGTTCATGACGCCGTGGATAAAGCCGAGCAGCATCCAATCTGTAATAAGCGCGACCTGGCGCTGCGTGACCTCCTTGAGGACCGCCAGCGCCGGTACGTTGGCCTCACGGGCGAGGGGGTAGTGTCGTGCGATGACATAGTCCAGCAGGGCGCGTACCGCGTCCTGATCGGCGCGAGCCACAAAGTATTGAAACGTTCCGACCCGCACGTGGCTTGCGGCCACGCGGGTGAGAATCGCCCCGGGAAGCGCACCGCCGTCGCGAACGACTCTCTCGCCGGTCGAAGCCACGGCGAGCGATCGGGTGGTCGGGATCCCAAGCGCGTGCATCGCCTCGCTAATGAGATATTCCCGCAGCATCGGCCCCACCGCGGCCCGGCCGTCGCCGTTTCGGGAGTAGGGCGTGCGGCCGGCACCCTTCAACTGCACGTCGCGGAGTATTCCGTCGCGCCCTTGAAGTTCTCCGAGAAGGATCGCGCGCCCATCCCCGAGACTCGGCACGAAGACCCCGAACTGATGCCCCGCGTAAGCCATCGCGATCGGCTCCGCGTCCTCCGGAAGTCGGTTCCCGGAAAAGAGGGCCGCGGCTTCAGGCTCGAGGATCGTGGGATCAAGGCTGAGGTCTTGAGCGAGCCGCGTGTTGAAGACAACGAGTCTCGGATCCGAGACCGGGGTCGGGATGACGTGCGAATAAAACCGGCTCGGGAGCGCGGAATAGGTATGTCGGAAGCCCAATTGCATTCTTATACTGTAGCGCTAAGCACACGACTACGCTTTTCTGAAGACCTGTTTGCGCCGTTCTTGCCTGCGGGACATTCGCGGGACTTTCAGCCGGACTACCCCCGTGCTCGAATCAGGGCAGACCGTGTTCGTGATTGCGCGACGCTCAAGGCGTATTTGGACCGAAAACAGCTAAGTCCTGCGGGACTTTTGCGGGACTCTCCTGTGCTCGACGCTTGCAACAGGTTTTCGATCAATTCGTCGCCAACAGAATCAAACAGTTGCCATACGGCCTTGTATGCGAGATTTGCGGCATGTGCAGCCGGTCAGCCCTTACAAGGCGAATGTCGGCGGTTCGATCCCGTCAGCACCCACCAAAATAAATGACTTACGAGAATATCGAATCACCGCGTCCACTTTTTGGACACTATTTTCGACGGTTAGCAGCAGTATGCTGCCGTGTTGAGCCCGGCAGCCCGAAATTGTAGGCCGCAGTCGGGCGGGCTCACTTCGAGAACACTCGCGTCGCCGCGCTCCCGGGTACAGCGCCCGCGATCCGCCTCACTCCTTCATGCATTTTGAAGCTGCTCGCCTAGAATCGTAGCGATTCTTTCTAGTCTCGACCAGACTGCGCCTTGAAGCCCCAGCGTGCAATTTTCGTCCGCCGTTGACCCAGCGCACGCACCTGCCGCATAGATCCTGGCAAGCTCTCTATAAGCGCGCTGCCACACAGACCAATGACAGAGTGCGCGGATATCGTGGGCGACTCAGAGGAGCCTAGATGACATTGATAGTGGGGAAGCCTATGGAACCAACATCTCGGAAAGAAGCTTTGGCTTTGCGGACTGACGTGGTCACGCAGGTGCCCGCAGATAACCGCATTGAGAGCAGTAGCGTCGTCGCAGGCTCGCCGAGTTGGACCGATCGCCAAGTGCGAATTTCGCAGGTCGCTTACTACAAAGCGCAGCAGCGCGGCTTCGCACCCGGCCACGATTGGGAAGACTGGTTTGCCGCCGAGCGCGAAGTGACAGAGTCACGGTAATTCGAACAGTTTCTTCCGGGGTGAGTTGCTGACCCTGGGGGGCGCAGTAAGGCGCACAGCTTGCGCAAACTGCGCGGTCAGATCGTCACTGAAGCGGCGGACGCGGCAGGAGGCGGTCGCCTTCCTTTTTGACCACGGCATAACACTCGCAGCACAGCTGTTCCAGTCTTGGCCGGTCCAGCACCGTGATGTGCCCCCGGGCATAGCGGATGACGCCGAGCTCGTCCAGCTTGCCGGCGGCTTCGGTAACGCCCTCACGACGCACGCCGAGCATGTTGGCGATGAGCTCCTGCGTCATGGTCAATTGGTTGGATGACAGGCGATCGAGAGACAGCAGCAGCCAGCGGCACAGTTGCTGGTCCACCGAGTGATGACGATTACAGACCGCGGTCTGCGCCATCTGCGTGATCAGGGCCTGGGTATAGCGCAACAGCAGGATCTGCATCGGGCCGTTGCGATGGAACTCGTCCTTGAGCAGCTGTCCGATCAGGCGGTAGGCGTGGCCGGCGCTCTGCACGATGGCCCGACTCGGGGTGGTTTCACCGCCCATGAACAGCGCGATGCCGATGAGGCCTTCGTTGCCGACCACAGAAATTTCCGCCGACGCGCCGTCGGCCAGCACGTACAGCAGCGAGACGATGGAGTCGGTCGGAAAATAAACGTGGCGCAGGACATCGCCGGACTCATACAAAACCTCGCCGAGCGGCATCGGGACGAGACGCAGGTGCGGATAAATCCGTTCGCGCTCGGCGGGCGATAGCGCAGCCAGCAGGTGATTTTGTTGTGGATTCTGGGAGTCGGGCATGAGCGCCACTCCAAGTCAACCACGGCATGGTGGTCCCACGAATTATAGCTCAGGATTCCCCCCTTGTGCGGTTAGTGCACATAACCGGGGCGAGCGACCGAGCAGCCCAAAATCAAGTACCTGGCCGAAAGACTGACAGCGTGTCAGCGCCTGCCCGGGTCTTCGCCCAGTCGTCTCCTACGTCATTTACGGTGCGCAGCTGGCTACGCCGCGGGCACGCGGCGGCACCGAGCATGGCGTACTACGCGCTAAGCCCTGAGAGCTTCGGTTTACGGCGCGATGGTTAAAGCTCTCAACGACTTGAATGCGAAGTCGAACATGACTAACAAGTTGGAATTTCTGGATTTTACGATCGTCGACCGCATCACCGAGCTTCGGCGGCGACTCGAAGACGCGACCACGGATCTGAGCGCCCTGCTCGAAGTCATTGAGTCGCCGAACGCGGAGGTCAAGGGTCAGGTCCGTCTTTGCCTGCGAGAAGCGGTCGACAACATCGAACGAGCGCTCGACCGACTGGAGGTTGCCGAGAGTGCCGCAGGCAGCAAGTTCGAGCCAAAGGACTGAGCTGGCATTCACCGCCCACACCGCATCGGCGTAGCTACGGCCGGGGATGCCTCGACGTTAGGGGCGGCCGTGCTGTTCGCATCGAACTGCGCGGGATTGAGGAGCATCAAGAGGACCAATCCGCGCGGCTGAACCGCCCCGACTTCTCCGGAGACTCCGGTGTGTGAGTCACGCCGCCACGGCGTGAACCTCTTGACTACGATAGTACGCCCGCTCGAACTCCGCCGGCGGCACGTTGCCGATCGGCTCAAGGAGCCTGCGGTTATTGAACCAGTCGACCCATTCGAGCGTGGCGAACTCGACCGCATCGATGCTTCTCCATGGACCCCGTCGACGGATCACCTCGGTCTTGTACAACCCGATGATCGATTCCGCGAGGGCGTTGTCATACGAGTCCCCACGGCTGCCGACAGAGGCCTGGATGCCGCACTCGGCCAAACGCTCGCTGTAGCGGATCGACAGGTATTGAGTCCCTCGATCACTGTGATGGACCAGCCCATCGGTATCCGAGCGAGCATGCAGAGCCTGCTCGAGGGCATCGAGCACCAGATCCGTCTTGATCGAGCTCGAGACACGCCAGCCCACGATGCTGCGGGCAAAGACATCGATCACGAAGGCGACGAAGACAAAGCCCTGCCAGGTGGCGACGTAGGTGAAGTCCGCAACCCACAACTGGTTCGGCCGCTCAGCGGTGAACTGCCGGTCCACCAGGTCCGCAGGTCGTGCCGCCTTCTCGTCCGGGACCGTGGTCTTGAACGTGCGTCCGCGGGTGGCTCCGCACAGGCCTATTTTTCGCATCAGCCGCTCGACCGTGCAGCGAGCCACAGGGATCTGCTCACGGTTGAGCTGGCGCCAGGCCTTGCGCGCGCCATACACACAGAAGTTCTCGCGCCACACCCGCCGGATCTCATCGCACAGCAGCGCATCGCGTCGATGACGTGCCGGAACACGCTCGGGATCGCGCTCGCGTGCCTTCAGCTCGTAGTACGTCGACGGGGCGATCGGCAACTCGGCGCAGATCGGCTCGACCCCATACTCGGCACGGTGGGCGTCGATGAACGCCACCATCACTTCGCCCGGCGGTCGAGCTCCGCCTGGGCGAAAAAAGCCGACGCCTTGCGCAAGATCTCGTTCGCCCGCTTGAGCTCGCGGTTCTCACGCTCGAGTTGCTTCAGCCGCTCACGCTCCGAGCTGTTCAACCCGGGGCGCGTGCCTGCATCGACCTGCGAGAGCGCCACCCAGCGCCTGAGCGTCTCCGCAGTACACCCGATCTTGGCCGAGATCGAAGCAATCGTTGCCCACTCGGACGGATACTCGTTGCGATGCTCCGAGACCATCCGCACCGCACGTTCCCTGACTTCTTGTGAATACCTGGTTGTTGTCGTTCCCATAACCCCATCCTCTCAAGTAATGGGGCCTCCGGGAAAGTCGGGGCGGTTCACCTCGTCGACCCACGCGTCGTGAGTGAGTCGATAGACTATATCGAGATCAGCTGCGTCCGTAACGCGTCGATTGCCGGTTGAACGAAGCGTTTCTAGCTAGGTCGATGACTCTCGGCTGCTTTTACCGACACGGCTATGTCGATAGCCATAAAGAAAGTAGATCAGGAATCCCACTCCAGTCCAGACAATCAATCGAACGAGCGAACTTCTGGGGAGCGAAAAAATCAATGCCAAGCAGCAGCCTGCACCCAATAGGGCTACGATCCAAATCGCCGGTACTCGAAAGGGACGGTGATACTCAGGTTTGCTGTGCCGTAGTACTAACACGCCGATACAAACAAACAAGAACGCCGTGAGTGTACCGATCGAGACGAGTTCGGCCAAAAGCCCAATGGGAAGCAAACCGGCCAGAACGGCGATGGACACGCCTGTAAAGACGGTCGCTCCACTCGGCGTCTGGTATCGTGGATGAATCGAACCAAATATGGGCGGCAGAAGTCCATGATTTCCCATGGACATGAAGATTCTCGACTGTGCCAATATCATCACCAGCATTGCCGAGGTTAGTCCGGTGAGTGCTCCGAAGATCACAACTCCGTCAAGCCATCGCAACTCGGGGTGAGATCGAACAGCAATTTCTACGGGAGCAGCATCAGCCAATTTTGCGTACGGCACCAATCCAGTGATGACACCCGCTACTGCGATGTAGAGGAGCGCACAAATGGAGAGACTGCCCAAGATTCCGAAGGGGATGTCGCGCGATGGATTCTTCGCTTCCTGTGCTGTCGTCGCAACGGCGTCGAAACCAATATAAGCAAAGAAGACTATTCCCGCTGCTTGTAACACGCCTGACCATCCAAAGCTGCCAAAGGAGCCGCGGTTGGGTGGGATAAACGGGCTCCAGTTCCTGACGTCAACGAACGCAGCGCCGAGGAGCACAACTGCTAAAATCACGCTGACTTTGACCACGACCACTGCGAGATTGAACATCGCAGACTCGCGGATTCCGCGGTAGCAGATAGCTGTCATTAGCAACGCGATCGCAATCGCCGGGACGTTTATGGCTGCCGCCGCATGGGTGAGCGTACCGTCATCGGGGAATGGCGAGTGCACGAACTCCATTGGCAAAGGACCCCACTTTCCGCGGGATATCAGCCGCTCTAGATAGCTTGACCATCCGACGGCAATCGTTGCCGCTGAGAACAGGTATTCAAGGACTAGATTCCACCCGATGAACCAGGCGGCGAATTCACCGAAAATGGCGTAGGTGTAAGCATAGGCCGAACCAGAGACTGCTACGGTGGCGGAGAGCTCTGCATAACAGAGGCCAGCCAATCCCGAAACCACCCCGGCAATGAGAAATGAGAGAACTACCGCTGGACCTGCGTGTTGAGCCGCCGCCAAACCAGTAATAACAAAGATTCCGGTCCCAATGATTGCTCCCACGCCCAAGGCGACCAACGAACTCCTTCCTAAGCTTGATCTTAGGCGCGTTGCTTCACAGTCCTTCCTCAGTTCTTCAAGTGAAATCCTGACTACAAGCCGCGCCCACATCGAAGCCGGCTTTCGGACTGCTATCAACAGCGCCACACTGTCGATCTGGCGTGCGACCTGCTCTGCTGAGCTGGCAGGTCGCGGCGGCGGGCGGACGCACTTTTGCGTCGCGAACCCACGTCAGGTTCCTTTTGAACCCGCGTGACGATGCGTGCTCGCTGCTTCGTGGACGACGGGTAAGACCAGGACAGATTTGGATAGTGCTCCGACGTACACTCGGTTTGTTGCTACGACCCACGTATCCTCGTCGTAGTTTCGGCCGCCGGTCTGCAGATTTCGCTCGAACGCTGGAAAGTTCGTACTGCTTATCAGCAGCTGAATCCGATGACCTGCGGAAAAGTAGTTGCTCGTCATACCAAGATCGATGGCAAGTTCGTAGGTCTGGTTTGGGTTGAGCAGTTCTGGTCTTCTTCGTCCATTCCGGTACCGCGCTCGGAGGACTCCGGACGCGACGTTAAACGCACGCCCATCGGGATAGACATCGGCGAGAGTTGCAAAGAAATCGGTATCCTTGGCAGTGGAGGATGCCGCAAGTTTGAGCATGACCGGACCGGTGACCTCGACGCCGACATCGAGCGGCTCGGTGGTAAAGGCGAGGACATCGCTGCGGGAGCTTTGTGCTCGCTGATCATATGAGCCGGCGAGCTCCGAGTTGTGCAACATTGCAGAACCGCCCACGCTTTCGACGGGATTCCCGGGGTCGGAGGTGTACGAATCTGAGATTTCTTTAGAAGCAAGGGATCGAGTCAAACGGCCATCGCCGAGTGAAGAGTTCGCATGACCGTCACTCTGTAGGTAGAAACTCGTAAAGTGCGTACCCGCAAGAGGCCAAACCTCCGATGAGTCCCACTTATTTAGACCCATGACAAAGTACTGATAATGGGGCGTGCTCTTGAAGGCTGATTTATCGTTATTGAGCCAGTACCTAAACCACCGGACGTACGTGTCGTAGAAGGGAAACCGTGCGTCGCCTAGATCGCGCTGGCCAATAAGTGTGTGCTCACTACTGCTGTCTTCGGATTCACAGTGCACGGTGGGAGAGATCACGACGTACTGATTGTCTCTTGCAATCGCTGAGGTCGAGTGGCTAGCGATAAACTTCGCCTGCCAGAATGTTCCGCCCGTGGCGATGTCGTACCACGAATTGACGTGTAACCCCGGCACGCTAAAGGTCGAGGCGTCGGTGATCGAGTCGAACTGCTCCCAGTAGGGGTCTCCCGGTTCGTGGGTGAGATCGTCGTAGAAGTCGTCCGGTACCCGGTCTGATGGCTTGGCGAGATTGATTATCGGTAGTGTCCGCGCAAGCTCGTTAAACCTACCGCTGTCGTTACACGTAGTGCAGTTGTACGGCGTTCGAGTTTGTTCAAGGTTGAACTGATCAGCGACCGCACCCCATTCCTCTCTGCTCAGGTCAGTCGGTCGCTGCAGGTGAATCTGACCCCCCAAGCGGGCTTGGATAAAGTACTGAATCGCGCCCGACAGCTCGTAAACACCACCGCGCCGCCATCCGTACAATGTGTCGCGCCCATCCGCTGAGACGCGTACTGTGCCCGCCGCTTGTGGAATCATCGCCTTGTGAGCTGGATGCTTCGCGGCGGCCGCGTAGATCTGTTCTTCGCCCAGTGCAGAGCAACCATAGGTGCCGACGTTGCCGTTCGACCACGGTTGTTTGGATATCCAATCGATGGTGTCGTAGCCGTCTGCCTCGGAATGGTTCCCTTCCCAGTGGAACTTTCCTTCCGATTCACCTTTTCCACGCCAGTCTTCAATAACCACTACAAAACCGGAACGGACGAAGACATCAAGCGGAACGGAGCGGGTCCTGCGCGCGCTAGCGGTCTTGCCATACGGGGTTCGCACCAAAATCGCCCCCCGGCGGACGGCGCCCTGAGGCGGTCGATAGACATCCGCGCGCAGTACGACGCCATCTCTCATGGGAATGGCAACGCTGTAATCTACTTGACAGTCGCAGGGGGCCGAGGCTTCGGAGACCTCCGCGAGCAGCAGTAGCGGCAAGAGCAGTAATGGCAGCGCAGGGTTGTCCCATCGCAAGCGGTATGACATGGCAGGGGATTCCTTTGTTTGTATTCTTCCATCCGCAACATCGCTGCGTGCAGATGTCAGGTAGTCCTAGGAGCTTCCGTGGTTATCTTTTTGAATCACCTCAAGATCGACTACCGACCCATTGCGTACCGTATCCAGGATGGGGCAGCACCGACTAATCAGTGCCTTCAATTCGTCCAGTTGAACGGTGGACACCGGACCAGTGATATCAAGTCTGACGTTGATATTTGCAAATCCAGAGCGGATAGCATTGTCTGTGTCCATAAAGCCCCGCACGTCGAGCTCTCCGGAAACGCTCAGTGTTATGTCATCGCATGGAATTTCCAAGAATGCCGCCCAAGCGCGACAGGTGACTCCCACGCTGGCGGTAAGGGCCGCCAACATCACCTCCGCCGGGTTTGGCCCCCGCCCGCTTCCACCGAACTCCACTGGCTCGTCGATCTGAACCTCATGAATTGCGAACCTTGCCGTGCTTAGATATCTCTGCGAGAAGGTTGAATCTCCGCGGTAAGACTCTCGAAGTCGCTTCGGATCGCCGCTACGAGCGAGCCTCATGTACAGCTCCATGGCCTTTTTCAGCGCCTTGCTATCGTCCGTCATCGGCGCGGCCGTCGGTCACGTGGTTTTGCGCTGTCGTTCAGACTACAAAATGCCTGTGCTCGCGACCGAGTCCTCACGGTCGGACAAAGTGCAACGTCGTGAATTGCTGTCTAAAGGCCGAGACCTCCGTGGCAATGTCCGCGAGCGAGCGTGCGCCGGTAAGACCTTGCTGGATGAAGCTCGCAAGCTGTGGCATGTCGTCGGGCGTCATCCCCCACCGTACTATCTCGGGCGAACCGGCGCGCAATCCATCGGGGTCGCTTCCACCGGAGTTCAGAGGGAGGCCTATTGCACACGTCAGGATATTGCACTTGCGCAGAAGCTTTGCAGCAGCGTGACCCCCGCCGAACGCCGAAGCATTAATCGCAAACTGATGCGACGTGGTGGCGCCACGATCGTGAGCAAAGACAGGGACCTCTCTCTCGATGAGAGCGCGGGCCAGTGCGCGGGCCGTCGCGATCATCGACTGGGCATATAGGGCTCCACAGTGCTTCCAATCGAGAAGGGTCAGAGCAAGGGCGGCGCAGTTTGCGGCGTTAAAATTTGCCGTCATCCCTGGGTATGCCACATCGTCCAGCGCTCGGGCTATTTCCGGCTCGTTGGTGAGAATGAGTCCAGCGGTCGGTCCGCACAGGGACTTATACGTACTCATTGTCATCACATGCGCGCCCTGTTCGAGCGGGTTCTGCCACGCGCCTCCGGCGATAACTCCAGAGAGATGTGCGGCGTCGAAGAGCACCAGCGCGCCTACCTCGTCCGCAACCTTCCGAATCTCTGCAACTGGATGAGGAAATAGATTTAGGCTTCCGCCGATGGTAATCAGCTTTGGTTTGACCTTAAGCGCTTGTGCTCGTAGGGCATTAATGTCGACGCTGTAGGTCTGCGGATCCACTGGGGCCGGCAAACTCACAAGTCCATATCTGCCCGCGCAACCAGCTGCGTGATGTGTTACGTGCCCGCCGATGCTAACGGAGGGCGCGATGATAGAATCGCCAGGACGGGCCAAAGCCATGAATACGTAAAGGTTGGCCATTGCGCCGGAAAGAACTCGTACCTCCGCGAAGCGCGCATTGAAAACCTCGGCGGCAAGCTCAGCAGCAATGACCTCCAATTGCTCAATGGCTTCCAATCCCATCTCGTACTTGTCACCCGGATAGCCGAGCGAGGGTCGCCCAAGGCCTTGCGACAGTACTGCCTCCGCCCGCGGGTTCATTACGCTCGTCGCGGGGTTCAGATTCACACACTCGAACTCGTGTATGCGCCTGTTGCGGCTGACCAGTGACAAAATGTCCTGCTCGGCCTCATCGGGGTCTTTTGACGCGATACGCGTGGCGATGCCTTGCACGTACCGCTCCGAGACGTCGGGAACCCAGGGCCGCCACTGCAGGGCTTTTGAACTCTTACGCATGAGTTCGGGGGCCGAGTGGGGCAGTGCCAGGATCATTGTTCGAAGACAAACAGTGCCCTGTATAGGCTAGATCGCGAACGACGGTTCTAGCCGGTCGATTCGTTTGTACCTTGGACGCCCGAGCCGACGGTCCGGAAGTATTGACTAGTGTGAGAGTCACCGCGCGCGTCTCTTGATTAGCGACAAGCGTGCTGCCGCTAAGGAGCCTACGAATTCCTAAGAGATCCTCACCGCGGGGGTCGCTCTGTTCGTTTCAGCACCTGCAGCCGATGCCACTCTACAGGCTATTTTCAGCATGTCAACTGCTGTGATCACAGCAGCATGCAGAGTGCTGGGGGTAGATTACGCTACAAGTGCGCGGGAGACGGGCCGGAACACCGGCAGCCAAACATCGACGCTAAGCTGCTCGAACGTGACTTCCACCGCCATTCCAACGAAGACATCTTGTGGGTTGACCTCCACAATATTGGAGGTCATATACACACCCTCGTCGAGATGCACCACCGACAACACATACGGTATAGGCGGATACGGATGTGACGAACGATGGACAACCGAAAACGAGTAGACCGTCCCCTTGCCCGCGGACTCAACCCAGCGAATCCCGCAGTCGGTCTCATTGCTGCCGTGGTATCGGGGCGGCCAGATGAACTCCTGCGTGTCCTGACGTCGTGGCAGAACGAGCCTGCGCTGAGCTGCCGCTTGCCAATACGGCGCCGTTAATGAGTCTTGCACCGGAAACGCTCGACCAACGCGTTCAGAAGTCGTCACATGTAGCTCCTAGTTCGAGGGATCTGAGGCGCAGCAGGAATTGGTCAATCGGTCTCATTCAGCGCCAAGGAAGGAGCTGAGATCGCGCCGAGGGCGGACTCGAGCGCCTCTCCAAGCGCGAGCAGGGTTCGGTCCGAGTGACTTGGGCCGTCAAACTCTAGACCTACTGGCAGTCCCGCCGCTGTGAGGCCGGCCGGAAGTACTAACCCCGGTAAGCCCGCGGTGCTGCCTGGATCTACGTTTCGACCCAAGGCTACGTCGAGCGCCACGGCATTGCCGTCTATTCGGGTGGCTATGTCATCGCCTATTAACGGCGCTGGAACCAAGGTTGTCGGAAAGACGAGAGCAAGTACGCCCGTGCGAAGGAAGTGAGTACGCAAGGCCATTCGCAATTCAGGGATGTACGTATCAACAGCCGCGCGATACGTGGCGTGCGAAGCAAAGTATTGCCCCCCGGGCGAGGCGTATCTGAGTATCTCCATCCGGACGTCCTCACTCGCGGCCGCCAAAACTTGTGCATAAGAAACTCGAGCCTTGTAGTGCTGCAGATATCGACTAAGGGATGGCTCGAAATCGCGGCTTTGAACGGCCGCGGTGGTCAGTTGAATCAACTGAGCAAGTTTGGGTATGTCAGTCTCAATGAACTCTGCGCCGGCGTTTTGCAGCCTCCTCAAGGCGTCGTTCGTGATCTGTTCGACTTCGGGATCAAGGTCGTTGAACCAATAGCTGCGGCAGACACCGAGCTTGACTCCCGCCAGCGAATTTAGCGGCGCGGGAGCTCTTGAATGCGCCCTTGAGAGAACTGAGTCTAACAACGCGACATCCCGAACGCAGCGAGCGTGCGGCCCCACTTGATCGAACAGTGGGGTAATCGGCACGACCCCCGCGGTTGAGTAGCGTCCGGTGGTTGGCCGAAATCCAACGCTCCCGCACAAGGCGGCGGGAACTCTTATTGAGCCTTCAGTATCCTCCCCGATACTAAGTGGCGCCATTCGCGCCGCGACCGCTGCAGCGCTGCCGCCGCTGCTGCCACCGGATACATGAGCCAAGTTGTAGGGATTTCGAACCGGGCCGAACACACGATTATCGCTGGTCCATCCAAATGACAGCTCATGCATGTTCGTTTTACCGAGCACGATGGCACCGGCTCTTCGGATGGCAGTTACTACGTCGGCGTCTTGGCCGGGTTGAAAGTGTCGAAGTGCCGACGTCCCCGCCGTCGTCGGAAATTGACAAGTGTTGATGCTGTCTTTGACTGGAATCGGTAGCCCGTGCAGAGGGCCTAGTTGACGGTTCAGGCGTCTGCGCAGATCGCACTGGCGCGCCTCTATGAGGACCTGGTCGGGCTCCAACGTGATGAAAGCGTTAAGCGATCTGCAACGTCCGCATCGCGAGAGAAGCGCCTCTGCGTATTGCTCAGCGCTGAAATCACCGGCTCGCATGCCTCGAACCGCTTCGTACGCAGATAAGGCGGCGAGGGAATCCTCCTGTCGCTGCGTCGGCCCCTGCGACAAAGAGAAACGGGGAAACGAAAGTAGTGCTCCCGCCGACGCTAGGCTAGCGAGCGTGAACCGCCGCGATCGAAGTTTGAGTAGGGTGATGGGATTACTCCTTTTCCCACGAGCTTAGCACGCACCTTGACTTCGCAACAGCTGTGATCACATGCTTGCATGCACGGCATACTAAATAGCCGCCTGACAGGTTCCGACGAGTTCCAAGCAAGATGCGACTGAAAGCCGTAGTTGGACATTTCGGCTTTTTCACCCTGGCGTTCGGAGGAATGGTTGGTTCCGCCTGGATTGTCTTGCTGGGCGACTGGCTGCGGGCGGCCGGTCCAGCCGGAGCCGCGCTGGGCATCGTGGCCGGCGCATGTGTCATGGTCTTGGTATCACTGTGCTACGGCGAGTTGGCAGCTCGCTTTCCCTCGGCTGGAGGCGAGTTCCTGTACACATTGCGGTCGTTTGGGCCGACCGCTGCTTTCTTGATGGTATGGATTTTGGCCATGTACGCCACGTCGATTTGCGCCTTCGAAGCCATTGCATGTGCCTGGTTGTTAACGGAGTTACTCCCACATGTTGGTCTTGCTGTTGCGTATGAAGTCGGAGGTGAGCGAGTTACATGGATGGCACTCGGTGTCGGCATTTGCGGAACGTTGACGATTGGTGCCATTCACTACGCTGGTGCGCAGGCTGCAATCAGGTTCCAGAACTTAGTCACCTTCGGGTTTTTGACCATCTGTTTAGTTCTTGACCTAATCGCGTTGAGTCTAGGTTCTCGCTCGAATCTTAGGCCGTTATGGGTAAGTTTCTCTTACCCGTCTTGGATTCAAGGCAGTCTCTGGATCTTTTCGACCTCCGCATTTTTCCTGAATGGTTGGCAGACCGCGCTGCACGCTTTGGAGGAAAGGAGTCCTCGGGTTACGCCACGCGGGGCCGTCATTTCGATGTCACTAGCCATCGTCGCTGCAGCCATCTTTTATGTGATGACGATCATGGCAACTGCGAGCGCTGAATCTTGGAGTGCCTTCGTGAGCGAGCGCGTACCGGCCGCCGCTTCCTTTCGATCACTGGGAATGCACGGAGCTTTGGCCACGATTCTGATCGCTGCGGCGATTGCTTCACTTTTGAAAAGCTGGAGTGGTATGTGCTGGCTGGCTTCACGACTGATTTTTGCGGCGGCTCGAAGCGGCTTCTTGCCCAGCACATTCTCGCGCGTGGATCCGCGGACTGGTTCACCTCGTGCGGCGGTCATCATTGTGACTCTCTTTACGGTTCTCGGCTTGTCGATCGGCAGAGCGGCGATCCTGCCAATCGTCAATATGGTTACGATTTGCTTAGCGCTGTCTCTCGTGGTGTGCCTTATCGCCTTACTTCGCCAGCGCCACAGCAGTGGAACGGCCCAGGTGTTTTCGGTGGCCGGCGGCAACCTGACAATTGGCATTGCTTGTGCTGGAGCACTCGCGATGATCGTCATTGCGTTGATCATTCCGCTTGCGCAGCGAGGAACGGCGATTCCAGTGGAATGGATCCTGCTCGCGATTTGGATAGCACTCGGGTTGGCAGTTTCAAAGGTAATGCGGAGGATGCGTACGGGGCGTCACGAGACAGATCTAGGGCTGTGACGTACGTGCCTGGAGGTGACTGTGGACAACGAACGACTGGCTTTAAGAGTAGGGATCGCGGGCGCTGGCGTGATCGGGCGCGGGTGGGTGAAGGTGTTTGCGCGCGCGGGTTGTGTGACCACCATTTATGACAAGAAACCAGGGCAGGCGGAGCGAACTCGACGCTGGTTCCTTGAAGATCTTCAGGCTGCCGTCGGCAAAGGGCTCATCACGAAGGCCGCCGCGGAGCAGCAGGCCTATAACGTGACGTGCAAGCCCATCGAGTCAGCCTTTCTAGAGGTTGATTATGTACAGGAAAGTGGTCCGGAGGAATTGGAGACCAAACGAAGCATATTCACTGAGCTCGACGAAGTCACGGTGCCATCGGCGATCATCGGGTCGAGCACTTCGGCTCTGAACATCAATGAAATCGCAAAGAACCTGCCCGGGTCAAAGCGGATGATCACCGCGCACCCGATCAACCCGCCCTATCTGAACCCAGCAATGGAGGTGTTTCCAACCAGCAGCGTGACACCCCAGACGCTGCAGCGAGCCTTGCAAATTCTTCGTTCCGTGGGGATGAAGCCAGTTGTTATGACGAGTTTTATCAACGGGTACATTGCCGCCCGCTTACAGGCGGCTTTGATGCGAGAGGCGATCAATATCGTTCAACGAGGTATCGCCACAGTTGAGGGTGTGGACACGATGGTTCGGTACGGCATAGGACAAAGATGGGCGTTCTTAGGCCCTTTCGGCGTGAATCATACAAACGCAGACGGCGGCATTCGCGAGTATTACACGCGCTACCGACGTACCTATCTCGAAATAATGAACGACCTATACGACGAGGTGCCACGCTTCGACACCGCGATGGTGGATGCGCTCGGAGAACAGACCGATCAGATGTTCGGCGAGGTAACTGTGAAGGAACTCGTAGGCTGGCGAGACGAGCGCGTTGCGGAACTCATTCAAAGTAAGGTGGATAGCGAGATTTCGCCTCAAAGCCCTGATATGTGCAGGGATGAGAAGACGCTTTAGCGTGCGGGGGGGGGCGCCAACCCTCCGCATCAACTGCTGTCTTGTGCTAGGCTTCTTGATAATTCTGAGGAGGTAAAATGAAGTCGACGGCGGCGTCAAGTGAACTCATGGCGTTAGTGCCGCCGCGCCGGGACACTCTCCAACAGCGCGTTTATAGTCAGCTAAGAACAGCGCTGATGCGGGGTGAGTTCACGCCAGGACGGTCGCTCACAATCCGTGCTCTAGCACATGCGTTGCACACAAGTTCAATGCCCGTCAGAGAGGCATTGAGACAGCTGGTTACTGAGCGCGCCTTGGAAATGCTTCCGAATCGTTCCTTTGGCGTGCCTCAACTTTCCCCCGAACGCTTTCATGATCTGCTGCGTGTACGCTCGGAAATAGAGGGTTTCGCAGTCGCAGAAGCCGCCTCTAGAATCACTAAAGCTCAACTGGAAAGGGTGGAGGAATTCAACGCTGAGATGCGCGCAGCGAGTAAAGGAGGCGACAGACTGCGATTCATATCCTGCAACCAGGAGTTTCATTTTGCGATCTATGCAGCCGCCGGGTCCGGTACATTGATACCCCTGATCGAGACGCTTTGGCTTCAGGCCGGGCCGTACATCGGTTGCATCTACGGAGAAGACCTTGATCCGATCGTGAACCTCGGTCATCACGAAGGATTACTTAGGGCGCTGAAGCGGAGGGATGCAGCGAAGAGCCGGGCTATGCTCATCCAAGATATCTCTTCGCCCGCGGAGCGAGTTATAGAGATCGCAACCGCGCGCTTTAAGCAGCAGGTCGCGTTGTCAACGCGAAAATCCAGTATCCGGCGTGCTGAGCGACGTGGCTTGCGATCTCGCGCAGACAGCGGGTCCCGCACCAAAGAAGCATAGGCCACTGATTCGCGACTGAGAACCGAGCCCACTGGGGGCTGGCGTCGCTTGGCCGCATTTGGATTAAGCGTGTCGGAGTGAGGCTGGCGCGAATGCGCACCTCGAAACCCAGCGGCGGTTCGAAGTGTGGCCGATGTTTGGCGTGCCATCCCGAGGGTGGCTGCAAACGCGGAATAGGGTGCCCTTTAGTTGTCGCTTAACACCGCGACTACTCGGGGCGGCGCGCGAATTGTCAGGGAATCTTTGGAACGCGCGAACCCCGTACTCACCGGAACGAGAAACCTGCACCGTGGCGCGCTGACCTGTCCGTGCCACGTTATATAAGCACCGTGATGAACAGCCGCTAGTACCGTAATCCTCGAAGTCAAAAGGACGCGTGGGCTGTCTGACTCGCGCCCGATTTTTCCTTCCGCTACTGTGATCACAGCATTGACAATGTGCACCTGTTGTGATTCCATCAAATAGTCATCTCTCTCACGCACTACGTATCCATAAGAAGTATTGGGGGCCAAGGTGAGCGGAAGTACGTGGACTGAAAACTGGCTGCGCTCCGCGACTTGGATTCGTTGTTGCAGGCGACCTGAAGTTGCAAAGAGGGGCGCCGCACTGACCGCGGTGCTGCTGACGCAATTGGCTACGTGCGTTTACTCTGCTCCGAGTGCAGCGGACACGTCGGTTTCTTCGTCGAACGAGCTGCAAGAAGTCACGGTGACCGCGCGAAGGCGGGAAGAGTCGCTTGTGAAGACACCGGAAAGCATAACGGTCTTCTCTCAGCAGCAGATACAGGATCTGAACATTCAGGATCTGGTGGACTATGCGACAAAGACTCCCAATCTTTCATTTGCTTACGGAGTAACGACAACGGGATTCTTCTCCCGCGCCATTGCAATTCGGGGCATCAGCGGAGCAAACACGACAGCCGTGTACCTAGACGACACTCCGCTAACGCAGTCGTTCGATCCCCGAGTTTTGGACATCGAAAGAATCGAGGTGCTGAAGGGACCCCAGGGAAGTCTCTTTGGAGCAGACTCCATGGGAGGCGCGGTGCGCCTCGTGAGTGTACAACCGGACTTGACGGGGAATAGCTACCGAGAGATGGTGCAGGGGGGTGTAACGTCAGGAGGCGGCAGTGCAGATTACGGAGCGCAAAGCGGAGCAAACCTCGTTCTAGTGCCAGACGTGGCCGCAACGCGTGCTGTGGTTTTCTATCAGCACGACGCGGGCTTTCTCACACGGGTTTTTCCCGATGCTGACAATCCTTCTCAATCGCAGTCGGTAAACGACCAAGGCGAGACACTCAATTACGGATTCGCCCTTACGACATTGGTGCGGCCGCTACCTGATCTCGATGTCACTCTTCGGCTTTTCAATCAGACAACGGACCTTCCCAAGGGCTGGCCGGCGACCATAGCCCCACTTCCGGGATTTGAACCGGAGTACGTCCGCTCGGAGCCGACCGATTTGGCCGGCTTAGCTTACACGCAGGTGTGGTTGCCCTCTCTAGCAATAACCTACAAGCAAAAGAATTGGAGCATCTCTTCTTCTACCAGCTACTACCAATTGGTGAGCCATGAGGTGGAGGCGAGCCAGTTGGGGACTGATCAAGCCTTCGAGCAATTTTTTAGCATTCCGGCGCCAGCTAACACTCCACCATGGGCTGAACAGCACTACGAGTGGCAATTTACCCAAGAGCTGCGGCTCGCATTCGAGGATATCTATCGCTTCTCCGGAGTTGTCGGTTTGTACTATAACGATTTGCGTCGAGAGAATCTTTTTCCCCCGTTGATTTATACAGGCTTGACTGACCTGGGGATCGGCGCAACGACTGACAACTTTTACAACGAGACTGACCGTTACCGCGATACCGAGGAGGCCGCATACGGGGAGCTGAACTACCATCTTACGGATCGTCTGATTCTTACTGCTGGTGGTAGGGAATATCACCTGACGGATTCAACCTACATCCTAGCGGATGGCTTCTTTAATGGTGGTTTATCCGTGGCTGCACCTCCTAACGAAGTGGACACGGGTTTTAGTCCAAAAGTCGCCGCTTCGTATCAGGTGGGTGCGACCGAAAACGTCTATGCATCGTGGGCAAAGGGATTCCGCCCCGGGGGCGGCAATCAAGCACTACCTTCCTTTTGCGATGGTGATCTGGCAACTCTTGGCTTGACTCAGGAGTCGGCTCTGACCTACCACCCGGATTCTGTGCGTACGTCGGAGGTCGGAGGAAAGGGCGAGTTTGCCGAAAATCGCATATATGCATCGGCAGCAGTCTTTCAAACCGATTGGTTGGGTGTGCAACAGGTAGTCAATCTGCCCACCTGCGGGTATCAAGTGCGCACGAATGCCGGAGCCGGCCGCATTCGTGGCAGTGAGCTGGAGTTGGACGGAAAGGTTACTGAGGGTCTCGAAGTTGATCTGGGAGCAGGATATGAGGACGCACGCGTCACCGAGGCGGGTGGGGGCAATTTTCTGGTTGGGGAAAGACTGCAGGAAGTACCGGAGGTGACCGCGAGCCTCCGGGGCACATATAGATTCCCAATTTTTGGCCAAATGGGAGGACTTGTATCAGCGGACGTGAATTACACGGGCAATAGCTTGTCGGGCAACACCACGCCAGCTACACCACTGACTCGGCCAGCTTACACGCTCACAAACGCAAGAATCGGGGTCGAGTGGCCCAAGTCCTCATTAGTACTTTATGTGAACAACATTGGCAACGTGCATGCGAATCTCGCGGATTTGCGCTTTATTGGTTTCAATGAGACGAGCGTAAATTCAGCCGGTGAAACCGTACCATTACCACGCGTGGTTGTTCTCACGCCAATTCAGATGGGTTTGCAATATCGGGTCAACTTCTGATTAGTGGTTACATCCTTGCGCTCGTGAGAGAGAGAAGGAAAGCGAAAAGACGGGGAGCAACGAAATGACGCGTGCCGCGGCGATTGTTGGTATATACGAATCACCTCGGCGGCAGGCGGCTGGCATCCACCCGTATACCATTCATGCGGAGTGCATCAAAGGTGCCCTCGCGGACTCAGGGCTGCTTCCTCAGGACATAGACGGCTACTGTACAGCGGCCGGTGACTGGGCCGAGGGCGGTGCCTCATCCGACATTCTGGATCTCGCTGAGTTTCTGGAAATCAAGCCGCGTTACTTTGATTCGACGGACATCGGTGGCGGGTCATACGTTTCCCATGTTGGCCATGCTGCTATGTCTATCTCCGCTGGGAAAGCCAGCGTTGTAGCTATCAGTTATGCAGCGTGCCCGAAATCGTGGCCGCTTCCGATGACGTTCTGGGATGGCCTGACACACCCGGCGGGCCCAGGGCAGTTCGAGATTCCATATGCGCCGACGGTCGTCGCGAGCTATGCGCTTTTCGCGCAGCGTCACTTCCACGAGTTCGGCACTACACCGGAGCAGCTTGCACGAATCGCGGTAACGTGTCGTGGGAACGCTAAGCTAAATCCTCACGCCAGGTATCGCGATACTATCACCGTCGACGACGTGCTTTCCTCTCCAATAATTTCATCACCGTTGCACAAACTTGATTGTTGTGTTGTGACCGAAGGCGGGGGAGCCATCTTGGTGGCGAGCGAGGAGCGAGCTCGAGCCTGTAAAGAGGCGCCGGTGTGGATCAGGGGATTCGGCGAGGCGCTTGGGTCATTGAGCTTAAGCAGGATGGCCGAGCGCATAGCGACGCCAGCTCGGCTATCTGGAGCGCGCGCATTTTCGATGGCTGGTATTACGCCGGATCAAGTCGATACAGCACAGTTGTACGACGCGTTTACGATAACAGTTTTGATGTTGCTCGAAGACTTGGGGTTCTGCGACAAAGGAGAGGGCGGGCACTTTGTCGAGTCGGGTGCCATTGACGCAGATGGCAAGTTGCCAATCAACACGGATGGGGGTGGCTTATCATCAAACCATCCAGGTCGCCGCGGAATATTTACCGTGATCGAGGCGGTTCGACAGCTCCGCGGACGAGGTGTCGGAGTCCAAGTGCCTCAATGCCGCACTGCTTTGGCTCATGGTCTTGGCGGCATCATGAGTGCGGGCGCCACTCTGATCCTGTCGAAGGATTAGAGACAGAGAAGTCTGGCGAACAGCGTAGCGACACCAATTGATGTTGGGCTAACAGATGCGAATATCTGAGAGGATTGCCGTCGGATTTGCTTTACAGCGCTCTGCAGAGGCTTTTCCGGATAGGCGATTCGTTACGAACGTGGCTACCGATCAGGCGGTCTCATACGGTGAGTTCGATCTTCTGGTCAACAGGCTGGCGAATGGACTGGCGAAATTGGGCGTTTCGCGTGGGCAATTCGTCAACCTCATGCTCCCGAACGGTTTGGAGTATCTAGCGACGTCTTATGCCATAAAGCGCTTGGGCGCAATAGAGGTGGCGGTCAATTGCGAGTTTCAGGGGGCAGGCTTATGCCGGATATTGAACCTGGCGCCTAGTGCGGTTTTGATTACGTGTGGGCAGTTTGCCGCGCGCATTAGGCAGATTGCACCGGAGCTCAGTCGGCCGAAGGCCGTGGTCATAGTTGGAGGAAAGGAAGCGCTCGACAATTGCGATTTTGAAAGTGCGCCTGTGCTCTCGTATGAAGAGCTCAATTCGGATAACGCGGATAGTTATCCGGCGGTGAGGGTAATGGACAGGGATCCTGGGATGGTGGTGTTCACATCAGGAACCACGGGGCCGTCGAAAGGTTGCGTTGTTTCTCACCGATGGATGGTACGCGGAGCGGAGTCGATTGTTGATGCCTTGAAATTGACCGCAGAGGATACCTTTTACACTGCCTATCCACTCTTCCATACAAGAGCTGCCGTGCTTGATGTGTTTGCCACGGTGCTCGTTGGTGGGAGTGTCGTCGTCGCGCCCCGCTTCTCTGCGAGTCAGTTCTGGGCGCACATGCGTCGATACAACGTCACCGTCTTTAGCATAATCGGAACCGTAATGCAGATCCTTTGGAAACAACCCGAGGACCCAGGCGATCGGAATCATAGTGTCCGCATTTCCTGGGGTGGTCCAATAACCGTCGCACCGTCAGAGTTCGAAAGACGCTTTGGCGTTAAGGTTTTACCGGGCGAAGGGGTGTTTGGCATGAGTGAGACGGGCATGGTCAGCATCTCCTCACTTGATCCGTCAACTAGCGGAAAGGTGCGGGCGGTATTTGAGGTGCGTATCGGTGACGAAAACGACGATCCGGTGCCAAAGACGGAGGTCGGCGAAATACTTGTGCGCCCAACTGAGCCAGGGGTCATGTTCGATGGCTATTTAGGAATGCCGGAGGCAACAGTGACTGCGTGGCGTAACCTGTGGTTTCACACGGGCGACTTAGGGCGAATTGACTCCCAAGACCGTTTGATATTCGTGGATCGTAAGCGAGATTCAATTCGGCGGGCGGGTCATAACATCTCATCGTGGGAAGTGGAGGAAGGCATAAACTCCCATCCTTCAGTGCAGGAGTGCGCCGTGGTCGGAGTGCCAAGTGCGCTTGGAGAGGAGGAAGTAGCAGCCTTTGTTGTGCTGCGGCCGGGTGCGTTGCTCTCAGCAGAGGAACTAATTGCGCATTGTCGCGCGAAAATGGCGGCGTTCATGGTGCCGCAGCATGTTTCCGTTGTTTGCGACATTCCCAAGACACCTACGGGCAAACCGGCGAAGGCGGCGCTCGCTGCGGCGTTTCAACGTATCCGCGGCTAGTCACCGTGGTCGATCAGGTAGGCGAGGACCTTCAGGACCCCGCGCGCGCCGCTGTAGAAAGCCAACTGAGTGCTGGCTAAATCACGCTTGCTCAAGCCTCGCGTGACTGCCGTTCGCTTATAGAGGGTCCAGAGGCGCCGCAGCGAAAGGGTAGTTGCCTTATGAAATATCGGAAACTGGGAAATAGTGAACTCCTGATTTCGGAGATTGGCTTCGGCTCGTGGCTGGATGCATCGTTGAAGCGACTGAAGGTCCACTACGTTGACTTGTACCAGTGCCATCGATACGACTTCGACACACCGCTGGAAGAGACCATGGAGGCACTGACCCGGGCGGTGACCTCAGGAAAGGTACGCTGCGTTGGCTTTTCCGAATGGCCTCTGGAGCGGATCGAGGCAGCTCTGGAGCTGAAGAACGTTGTCCGCTTCGTCTCAAGTCAACCGCAATATTCTCTATTACATCGCGAACCGGAGAACGGCTTGCTGTCCCTATCGGCGAAATCCGGGATTTCGCAGGTTGTCTGGTCGCCGCTTGCGCAAGGAGTTCTCACCGGCAAGTATTTGCCAAACTCGCCGGTTCCAGCGAACAGTCGTGCGGCGGACCCCGCGATGGGCGCGTTCCTAAATCCGGACTGGCTGGCGCCTGCGACTCTTGAAGCAGTGCAAGAGGTGGGACGGCTCGCGGCCAATGCGAACCTTACTTTGGCCCAATTCGCGCTTGCGTGGGTTCTGCGACAGCCGAACGTCACTTCGGCGATTGTTGGAGCATCGCGTCCGGAGCAGATAAACGATAACGCGATCGCTTCGGGCGCGCATGTGGACCCTTCGCTGTTTACGGAAGCAGAGCGGCTACTCCCCAGTCACTGATCTGTTGCTGACCTGGATCGCAGCCGCGACGTCACGTGCCGCAAAAGGTCTGTAGCACCCGTTCTGATGACTGCGGCGGCTGACTGTATGCGCTGACTTCTGCTTGGTCGTCGTAGGGTCGCTGCAGGATTTCGAGGAGCTTGCGAAACAACCTGTAATCACGATTTTCGGCCGCCTCGAGCGCGGCCTGGACACGATGATTGCGCGGAATGATGGCGGGATTCACCGAACACATGCTCGCAGTGCGTTCGGAGGCGGTTTGCGGATCGCTCGCCAGGCGCTCCCGCCAATCCCGCAGCCAATCGTCCAAGCCGGAGCGCTGTTCGAATAGCTCGCGTAGCCCCGCCTCCTCGGCCGGGTTCTCCGCCACCAAGGCGAGCCTGCGAAAGGTGAGGGTAAAATCCGCTTGAGAATGGCGCATCAGGGTGAGGAGACGCCTTACCAAATCTGCATCTGCCTCCCTGGCCGATGAGAGACCTAGCTTGCGGCGCATCCCCGCGAGGAAGCGGTCATCAAATTGTGCGATGAAGGGCTTAAGCACTTCTGTCCCAAGAGCGACCGCCTTCTCAGGATCAGGGTCGATCAGGAACAGCAACGTCTCGGCGAACCGCGCCAGATTCCACTGCGCGATCACGGGCTGGTTCGCGTACGCGTACCGACCGTTGTGGTCAATGGAGCTGAATACCGTCTTCGGGTCATAGCTATCCATGAACGCACAGGGGCCGTAGTCGATCGTCTCGCCCGAGATCGCCATGTTGTCGGTGTTCATGACGCCGTGGATAAAGCCGAGCAGCATCCAGTCTGTAACGAGCGCGACCTGGCGCTGCGTGACCGCCTTGAGGACTGCCAGTGCGGGCACGTCGGCCTCACGGGCGGACGGGTAGTGTCGGGCGATCACATAGTCCAGCAGCTCGCGCACCGCGTCCTGATCTCCTCGAGCGGCAAAGTATTGAAACGTTCCGACCCGCACGTGGCTTGCGGCCACGCGGGTGAGAATCGCCCCGGGAAGCGCACCGCCGTCGCGAACGACTCTCTCGCCGGTCGAAGCCACGGCGAGCGATCGGGTGGTCGGGATCCCAAGCGCGTGCATCGCCTCGCTAATGAGATATTCCCGCAGCATCGGCCCCACCGCGGCCCGGCCGTCGCCGTTTCGGGAGTAGGGCGTGCGGCCGGCACCCTTCAACTGCACGTCGCGGAGTATTCCGTCGCGCCCTTGAAGTTCTCCGAGAAGGATCGCGCGCCCATCCCCGAGACTCGGCACGAAGACCCCGAACTGATGCCCCGCGTAAGCCATCGCGATCGGCTCCGCGTCCTCCGGAAGTCGGTTCCCGGAAAAGAGGGCCGCGGCTTCAGGCTCGAGGATCGTGGGATCAAGGCTGAGGTCTTGAGCGAGCCGCGTGTTGAAGACAACGAGTCTCGGATCCGAGACCGGGGTCGGGATGACGTGCGAATAAAACCGGCTCGGGAGCGCGGAATAGGTCTGTCGGAAGCCCAATCGCATTCTTATACTGTAGCGCTAAGCACACGACTACGCTTTTCTGAAGACCTGTTTGCGCCGTTCTTGGCTGTGGGACATTCGCAGGACTTTCAGCCGGACTACCCCTGTGCTCGAGTCAGGGCAGACCGTGTTCGTGATTGCGCGACGCTCAAGGCGTATTTGGACCGAAAACAGCAAAGTCCTGCGGGACTCTCCTGTGCTCTCCTGTGCTCGACGAGTGCAACGGCCGTCCAGCCCACAGGTTTTCGAACAATTCGTCGCCAACAGAATCAAACAGTTGCCATACGGCCTTGTATGCGAGGTTTGCGGCTTGTGCAGCCGGTCAGCCCTTACAAGGCGAATGTCGGCGGCTCAAGTCCGTGATAGCGAGCACTTCGTGTCACTGCTGGAGTGACACTATCCGACATGGCGAGAAGCCCGTGCGGAACCGAACGAGCTGGCACTTGCGGCGGAGGTGTAGGATTAACATCCGCATCTGCACTCCATGAAGCCAATAGGAGGCCGCAGGAGCGGCGATGTTTTCGTGCTGCCCGACGGCTGGGCATTTCGATCACGTGACCCAATACGCCTTCACGATGATTCGCATCGGCGCCGCCATGGCGGCTCCGAACTGCGGCTGGCAGTGGCGGCAACCATGGGATTGGTGCAACTGGCGCGCTTCTGGAGATTCGATCGAAAGCCGTTCACCGCCGACGGCGACCTGGACGCGGCGGCTATGGCGCACGGTGTGTGCAAGGTGCTGGATTTGAAAGCGAGGGCCGCGGGCTCGACGCTGCGAGCGCGATGTGATATCCCCTGGAGCGACGTCGACGTCTAGTGGGCGCAGGTGCATGCCGCCACTCCTGCCGCATCAACAGCCTTTCATCAATACGTCAATACTGCGAGATTTGCGCCATTTACACAGGATGCACTCATGAGTTCCTCCCCCTGGACCGCAACTTCCGTGTTACCGAATAAAGGCAGCTGCGAAGTGGCGCGCGCCATCAAGCCTCTCCGTTTCCTCTCGGCTGAGGCACCGAGACTGCCGCTCCCGGACTGCTCGACGCCCGGATCCTGTGCGTGCACATATAAGAAATACCAGGACCGTCGCGCAGGGCCGCGTCGCGAGGACGAGGACACTGGGATTCGCAGGTACTTCGATCCGACCAAAGAGCGGCGTTTGAAGCGCGGCCGCCGACGCTCGGACGCCTAGGAGTCGCGCGTGCGTGCCGAGTGGTCACACTCAGTGCACGGAATTGCGCGGAATCAGTTCCGACAAAATCCCAATCTGCCGTAGGACTTCGCGCGAGATCAGCGCTAAACCAATCCCGCCGAAGCCGAGCGCACGTACGAACAGCCTTCCTAACTGTCGGCGGGGGTCTTTCCGTTTCCACGGCAGTCTATGCAAGAAACCTGGCGGGTTTTTTCACCCAATTTTCACCCGAAAGTCCGGCCAAAGTTGTAAGTTATTGATTTTGTGGCGCTCCCTACGGGATTCGAACCCGTGTTACAGCCTTGAGAGGGTTGTCCATAGCAGTACAGGCGCGTCTTATGCCGTCTGTGCGAGTCCGGCGCATAGCGGGTATGGACGCGCCTGCTGGACATTAGCTTCCACTCCGTCAGAGCGGCAACTGATCCGATTCGACATTTGCGCGAGGCTTGCCCTATATCTCTGGCCGACCCCTGAGCCAACTCACGCTTCATCGTCCGAATCCTTACCACTCAGCCCGCAGAGTTGTCGGGGGCTTTTGGCAGGAGCTCCTCGAGTACGTACAGCGTTTTCTGCGGGAAGCGCTCGAGCGGATAGTACTTGGTGATTACATTGATGGCCTGATCGTGCGAGCTGATATTGAGCAGGCGCAGAAGAAAGCGCACATCATCTAAGTCGTGGAACTCCGCGCCGATCCTCATCGCCAAGCACTTCATCGCCAGCAGATACTCGGGCCGCGCCACCAAGACCTTTAGGTGGTCGAGCTCGAGGAACGACGCGAAATCCGCTTTCTCGCTTAAATATCCTTTGACGCCGTCATTGAGCCAGTCGGCAGGGAAGCCGGACTTTGCAGCCACGCGAGCAGCCGCTTCACGTACCTGCGCGGTCGGTTGGAAGAGGGCGTCCACGTCAGCGGTGGATTCCCGGGCGTTGTAGGCCAGGCACATGACGGCACCCCCGACGAGGTAGAGCTCGCCGCGAGTCTTTGAGTGACGCAGCTCCTCGTTCAGGAGCTCGAACAGCCGGCGGATGTCGCCCTGCGCAAGCGCAGGCATATCAAACTCGATCGCCGAGGCTTGAGTCGATAAAGATGTTGCGGTTTCGGAACGGCGCCGGGGAATGCGTCAGCAGGTGCAGCCGAAGTGACCTCAAGTCCGATCCGAACGCAGGCTCGTCGAGCGGTGGAACTCTCCGGGTCCATGCCGGAACCGGGACACCGTGCTTCGCGCAGGCGGCCTCAACCATCGCCGCGACATAGTTAGCGAGAAACGGAGGAAGCTCGACTTCCGGGGTTGCCGCGACCGCATCACGCAGCTCGGGACCTGTGAGCTTCGACAGAAGCGAATTGATGTCTGCGAGCGCGTAAGAAGGCGGGGCAGGCCGGGTCAGTGTCCGGACTGCCTCTTGGAACTCTCGGGCAGGAACCGACAGCACCCGGCTCAGAACATAGTTGGTCATGTCCATCCCTGCTCGCTCGGCGGCAGAGCGGATGGCCGACTTCTGCGCTTCAGATACGCGGATCTGAAGCTGCGACAGCTTGGATTGGTTTTTCACACGGAGAATCATAGGTCTCATCGAATCTAGAGTCAATACGTACGTATTGACAGTGATAATGCTTTGTTATTCATTTACTTGCATTGATTCAAGACGTAGCGAAAATTCGGGCTTCATGCGAGTAGCGCGCTAGCTCTGGACGATGGAGTGAAGAAAAAGCAGTGACCGACGACAAGCCGCAAAGCCGATAGCCCTCTCGCGTGAGGACCTGTACGAACTCGCCTGGTCGAAACCCATCTCCCAGCTCGCCGCGGACTTTGGGATCTCGGACGTTGCGCTCGCCAAGCGATGCAGGCGCCTCGGTATCCCGCTACCGGGCCGGGGCTACTGGGCTCGAGTGGCCGCCGGGCAAAGGCCGTATCGTCCGAGACTGCCTAAGCGCGACCTGCAGTGGCAAGACGAGAGGGCGCTCGCCCTTGCACCCTCAGTGAGCGCATTCCGTGGAACGACCCTTTCAACCGAGCAGGCCCAAGAGCTGCTGACCAGCGCGGCTCCCGAGTCCACTCCCGCCCGCATTGCGGCCGTCTCGATAGTCCGCGTGAGATCCCTTCTCGAGACGCTTCCCGCGGTAAAACGCACGGCGAGCAATGCAAAGCACCCGAGGCGGTCAGAACTCACATTCGAGCACGGTGAGCGGGGAGGGCCTTCGAACCCGTGTTACAGCCTTTGAGAGGGTTGCGCATCCGAAACGTCACGTTCCCCTTATCGAACGCAAGAATTATGTCCTGCATCACCTAACGCGGCCTCATTCTGTGCCCTGAGTCCGCAAACACGATGCACCCGTGCGGCATTGTGGTCACCTTGCTGAGTTAATCGAGGACCCCAGCGTTGTTCCTCAATGATGCGATGGTGCGGCCTGGGCTCGCGATTCGCGGGCGTAACGAGCTGCTCGCCCTCCTCAGTCCCATGAAGCGCGATGTGGTCGACTGCTGACCGCTCTCGGGGATGGCTGGTGGTGCCGCTTGCGGTACTCACGCTATCCGTCTCCCACGCGGCAAAACTGCAAGTCGCTGTTGCCGATCCCAGCGGCCGGCCGCTCGCCGACGCGGTCGTCTACGCGACTCGCGTCGACGACTCCCCCGCATTCCCGGTCCGCTCACCGCAAGCGACTATCGACCAGGTCAACAAGACCTTCGTACCTCTGGTCAGCGTGATTCGGACAGGGACTGAGGTGCGTTTCCCCAACAGCGACAACATCCGTCACTCGATCTATTCGTTCTCGCCGCCCAAGGTGTTCACCGAGAAGCTGTACTCGGGCGCGGAGGCACCCCCCGTTGTCTTCGACAAACCGGGGCTGGTCGTGCTAGGTTGCAACATTCACGACCAGATGGTGGCGTGGGTCGTGGTCGTGGATACGCCCTATTTTGGCAAGACTTCCGCCAACGGCCTCGTCGAGCTCAAAGAGCTGCCGGTCGGTGACTACGAACTGCGGACGTGGTACCCGGCGGCGACTTTCGAACCCAAGGTTCAGGCAATTCACGTCGGCAGTGCAGTCCCGAGCGCCCGCGTCTCGATAGTGCTCGACACTGCGGGTTCGCCCCTGCCGGCACTCGAGAACTCTGGAGCGGGACACTGATGCGCATCCGCAGACTTCGCACGCGCATCATTGTGTTCTTCGTTGCGCTCCTCGCCGTGGTGCAGATCGCGGCGCTCGTGCTGGTCAATGTCGCCAACACGCATTATGCCCACGCGCGGGCAGAAGCCGACCTGGACGTCGGTTAGCGTGTTTTCGCGAGGCTCCTGCACGAGCGAGCGGACGAGCTCAACCAGTCCGCCCGTATATTGACGTCCGATTTCGCATTCCGCGAGGCGGTGGCGACAGGTGATTTGGCGACGATCACTTCGGCACTCGCCAATCACGGCCGCCGGATCGGCGCTTCGACCATGCTGTTCGTTGGTCTCGATGGCAAGGTTGTCGCGGACACGCTTGCATCGGATCGGGTACCCCGCCCCTTCGAATTCCCAAAGCTCGTGCAGGGCGCCGACCCCGTCGAGATCGGCCGAAATCGCGATGCAAAGAAGTCGATAGGCGCGTGTGCTAAGGCGTTGTGATGACAGGGGTTGTTTTGGAATTCGTTGCTTTTAGCAGGTTTCGGTAAGCCGCCCTCTGATGCAACACGCGGCGGAGTTATTTTCCCGTCCCGGAAATCCTCACGCCGAAGTCCTTAGCCGAGATGTTGCGTGTTGTTAGGCGTACTCGGCTTCCCTGCGGCGCGCCTAATATCCGAGTTTCATTCCCGGCAACAGGCCACCGCGTTCGGTGCCAACGATCGGGCAGTTGATCACAATGGCCGTACGCGTAACCGTAACTTTGCCAGCATCCTGGGCCGCCAAAATGGCCTCTTCGGACGAAAGCAGCTCGCTATTCCTCCCACCCACAATCCTGACGGAATACAAAATCCACAGTGGGCTGTACTGCGCGTCGCTGCTTAGCGGACCGACGGGATTGGGAATAGAAGCGAACACTGCGTCTTGCTCACCATTCGGAAATTTGTAGACTCGCTCTAGAACGTCTTTCTGCTCCGGGGGCTTGGGATACGTCGGAATGGCATCCCTCATGCGCAAGGCCAGATTGACACCGGCGCCGCGCGCCATGGGTGGGTCAGTTATATCGGTCGTGATGTAGTAGACGCGTTCTCCGTTGTACCAACCCAACGAGACCGGCATGGATATTATCTCCGGCCTACGGATACCTCCAGACGCGGCGCATCCGGAAAGCAGTAGCACGACGCCTATTGCGACGGACGCTACTGCCGCTACCCATATCTCGCGCGCTTTCATTGTCTTCCTCCCTTTAACTGACGGCATATCGAGCGCGGTGCAAGCCGGCGCTCTCATAGAGCGGAGCGATTGCGCGAAGCTTCCTCCATAGACGCTCTCATTGGACGTAGGACGTCGTCGATCGCGTTTGGATCATTGCGATTGAGCTTCACCATCTCTTTGCGATCCGCACCACCTCGTATGACCTCGAGCCGTCCGTCGATGATCGCCTCTATTGATACTTATCGTTTCGCGCCAGAGACCTTGTCGAGAGTTTCGATGACCAAGCTTACCGGGGGGCGCTTCCTGAATGTGTCCTCGTACAACTTGGCTTTGATCACGCCCTTGCGGTCGAGAATGAATATGATCGGTCGCGGGACGCCATAGGCGCGATTTCCTGGCGGATATTGGGGGTCGCGCAGTTTGTAGCGGTCGATGACTTCGGACTTGGGATCGCTGAGCAGGGTGTATTTGATGTCCCGTTTAGCGATGAAGTCCGCATCGACTGGCGGCGGCTCATAGGAAATTCCGGCGAGGCGATAGCCCCGCTTCTCGATATCGGCGACGCCGCTGTTTAGGTCCATTAGCTGGGCCTGACAGAAGGGACACCAGGCGGCGGAGCGGAAGAAGAAAAGAACCAGTCCCCTATCCCCCATCAGCGATTCGAGGGAACGCGGTTTGCCGGTTTCGTCCTGTGGCGTTCCGATCGTGGGCGCCTGGGTCCCGATTGGGGGGCCGAGGTCAAAATCCGGATTTGCCGCAATCGGCGCAACAGGTCCCAGGACAAGAAAAATCGCCGCTATATATTTTATCAAGCGTGTCTCCTGGCTGAAGAATGAATGCGATTCCGGATCGGACGTGCGTGGTTGATGACTGATGCATGATCGGCAAGCGCGCCGCCGATGACGGTCCGCCCCATCCTACTTGGCGCGCGCCGCGGCCACAGCTTTCGGGAAATCTATGTCCGCCGACGGTCCGGTCAGTATGTGGTTGCCGACAATAAAACCCGGTGTCTGGAAAATGCGCAGGGAGCGGGCGAGATTGAAGTTCGCGATGATCTCGTCGGTAATCTCGGGCGCGGTCATGCCTTTGCGCAAACGGCCGACGTCCAGGCCGACATCTTTCGCGGTGTCGAAGATCACGGAGTCCTGCAATGGGCCTTTGTGAGCCATCAGAGCTTGATGAAACTGCATATATTTTCCTTGTTTGACGGAAGCGAGCGCTGCCTTGGTGGCGATCATCGACTCAGGCGTCAGAATAGGGAATTCTTTGAGAACCAGCTTCGTGCCTTGGTCGGATCTCAGCATGGCTTCCAGCCTTGGCTCGGCCGCCTTGCAATAGGGGCATGCGTAGTCGAAGAATTCGACCACCGCGACATTGGCATGCGGATTGCCGATGACCGGCGAGCTCGGGTCACTCAGCAGTGCTGTCGCCTTCTGGGCGACCGCCTCGTCCGAGGCGGTCGGCACATCCGCAACGGCTGCCGCCGCCATAAACGGCACCAGCAGCGTGATCATTGCAATACGGAAGAAGATTGCGGGCATTGCTATTTTTCCCATTGCGTATTGTGAAACCAAAGCGAGCTGCTGGATGTCAGGAACCGATCGCCGCGAGGATTCCAGCTTCGGTAAGAATTTGCGGCAGTATGATGGGCTTGTCCGCGCCAGGCGGATAATAGAGATACAGCGGCACACCGGAGCGCCCATTGGCGCCCAGCAGCCTGGTAATCGCGGCATTGCGGTTGGTCCAATCCGCGACCAGATAGGCGATGTGTTGTTGTGCGAATGCGTTCTTGACCGACGCGCGCGAAAGGACGGCCTTTTCGTTGACCAAGCAGGTAATGCACCAGGCCGCTGTCGCATCCACAAAGACGGGCTGGCCCGAAGCGCGCAAGGCGGCCAGCTTCGCATCCGTGAACCCCTCTGCAGCGGCGCTGGCAGCAGTGGCCGGCGGTGCGGTTGTGCCCGACAACGTCGTCAGCCCGTACAGGATGGCGGCCACGATCATGAGCGCCGCCGCCACGCCGATGCCCCGGCGGGCATTGGACAAATTGCGCGTCACTTCCCACAGCCATGCGGCTAGGGAGAGCGCCACCATGGCGGCCAGCAGTACGAGCACGCCGTTGGGACCGGCCTCCTGTGCCAATACCCATGTCAGCCAGGCCGCAGCACCGTACATCGGAAAGGCGAGAAATTGCTTCAGCCGCAACATCCAGGCGCCCGGCTTCGGCAGGAAAGACAGCGCCCGCGGCCAAAGGCCCAGAATCAGAAACGGCAGTGCGAAACCGATGCCGAGGCTGAAAAAGATCAGCATCGCAGAGACCGCGCTTTGCATCAGGGCAAATCCCAGCGCCGCAGCCATGAACGGCGCCGTGCAGGGTGCCGCCACGGCCACGGCTAGGACGCCGGTGAAAAACGCGCCGAGCGGACCGGAGCGCGCGGCAAGGCTGTCGCCCATGGTGATCGAACCGACCTCGAACACACCCGAAAGATTGAGGCCGACCGCGAAGATCAATAGCGCGAAACCCGCGACTGCGACCGGCTCTTGCAGTTGGAAGCCCCAGCCCACCGCGGCCCCGCTCTGTCGCAGAACCACGATCAACAGCCCGAGCACCAGAAAACTCAGGATCGCGCCCGCCGAATAGGCCGAGCCCTCGCGGGCCGCTTGTTTGTGTTCACCCCCGCTATGCTTGGCCAGCGCCAGCGCCTTCATCGCCAGGATGGGCAACACACAGGGCATCGCATTCAGGATCAGCCCGCCGATAAAAGCCGACAAAATCGCCACCCACAGTGTGATATCAACGCTCGCCCCCGCGCCGCTTGCGTCCGAGCCTGTGATCGCGCCCGGCATTGAACCGGGCGGAGCATTGACAGCGAGAGCTTGGATCGAGCCATCGGAGGATTTGAGAACCAGCACACCGGTGAGTGCGCCGCCGATCTTGGTGGCCTTGCTGGCAGGCGCGAGGTGCAGAACCAACCCGCTCTTGGCGAAATCCAGCGTCTGCTTCGCATCGCCGTCTACAACATCCGTTTTCTCGGGGAAAAAGGAGGCCTCCACCGGATGGGCTGCAGCCAGTGCGGGCGCGGCGGCATAAAGGTCGAGCGTCTTGCCGAGGGAATAGGTCAACGTCCAGGGCGAGGCCACCGGCATCAGGCTGCGCGCGGTGGCAAAATCCTTGGTCAGGGCCGGATCGATGGCAGCAGGACCGATCTTCAACGGAAGACTGAGCGTGGCATCCTCCGGCACGCAAACATCTTTGCATACCAGCCAGCCCACCGCCGCCTTCAAGGTAACTGTATCGCCCGCTTTTGCATTGGCAGGAATCGTCAGCTTCTGCAGCAGCCAGGGCTGGCCCTCATAGCCGTAATCCATCAGCGGCCCTACGGGCAGGCGCTTCGGCGTAGGCCACTGGATCGCGCCCGCACCCCAGCCTTGCGGCAAAGTCCATTTGATTTCGGTGGCTGCGCCGGCGTCGCCAGGGTTGACCCAATAGGTGTGCCAGCCAGCCTGGATATCTTCGACCAGAGCGATTGTAACGGCGCCGCCGGGCGGCACCGCGCTGTGCTCGGAGATAAGACGGGCCTGTACGTAGGGCCCGGCGTCCTGAGCTTGGGCCGGAAGAGCGGCGGCCAACAGCAATCCAATGCTTGCAAGAAAATATCTCAGGCCCCGCTCTCCCTGGTTGGGAATCTATTCGCCAGCCGACGGTCTTGATTACCGGATCGGCGGCAAGGCTTTTGATTCCTCGAGAGGCGTGGTTTGAATGGCATCATCATCATTTCGTTACCACGTCACGTTCGTAGGGGCGCCAGGCGCGCAAGAAGGCGATTCTGAGTGGCGAACGGTATTCCAATCTCGTCCATCGCGAGTTGCGCCCACAAACGTGCAAATAACGATCGATAGCGCAAGGGACTGTGCTTTCATCTAGGCCACCAGTTCGCAATCGAGCAGGGCAAGGACGGCCCGCGCCATGCCCTCCAGTAATTCACGCTCAGGACGTACGCGCGCCAACACACGAATACCAAGAAGGACGCCGAGGAGAGCCCGGGCCAGATCGTCCGCCGGCTGCGATGTTGAAATCGTGCCGTCCTTCTGACCAGCCTGGACCAAACGACGGAAAAACTTTTCCGCCTCGACAAGGACGCCGGCGACAACCCGTTGGAACTCTCGATCATGCGGCGCTAGCTCGAGCGCCGAATTGACCAACATGCAGCCCTTTCGCTGCTTGTCGCTCAGGGAGCATGCGATGATCTCCTGGAAAAAGGCGCCTATCACCTTGCGCGGAGGCTGGGTGTTTTCAAGCCGGCTGACGCGCTCGCCAAGGCTTCCCGCGACGTATTGGTCGAGTGCACGACGGTATAGGGCGCGCTTGTCTCCGAAAGCGTTGTAGAGGCTGGCGCCGGTGATACCCATTTCGTCGGCAAGGTCGCGTACCGACGTTGCCTCAAAGCCTTTCGCCCAGAAACACTGGATGGCTGCGTCCAGCACCGCTGTCTCGTCAAACTCCCTCGGCCGCGCCAATTGTGAAACTCTCCTAATCCAGACTGGCCGGGTGTTGCCATCGTATGGCCGCGCGTGTCATTCTAAAGCGGTCGTTCTAAAACGCAAGGTCGATATGGTCCGCTTCTATTTCCATCCCACCCCCAACCCAGCGAAGATCGCCCTTTTCCTTGAAGAGGCGGGGCTTCCGTACGAGCTGATTCCGATCGACACTGGCAAGGGTGAACAGCACGCGCCCTCCTTCCGAGCGATCAATCCGAACGGCAAAGTGCCAGCGATCGTGGACACGGAGGGACCCGGTGGTAGGGACGCCCGCGTCTTCGATTCAACGGCGATTCTCATTTATCTCGCGGAGAAAACCGGCAAGTTCCTAGGCTCTCCTGAAAGTCGACCAGACCTGCTCTCGTGGTTACTGTTCATCGCCTCTGGGCTTGGGCCATTCTCAGGCCAGGCCGTGCACTTCCAGTTCGCTGCGCCGGAGGGCCTCGACTATGCGGTGAATCGCTACAGACGCGAGGCCGAACGCCATTACAAGGTACTGAACGATCATCTCGAAGGGCGGTCGTACATAGTCGACGACACCTACACGATCGCGGACATCTCGGCATGGGGATGGCTCGACCGCGCCTCGCGTGTGCGCAAGGGCGCTGACGAGCCGCTGGGTCCGTTTCCGAACCTCAAGCGGCTATTCGAGACGGTCAACGCCCGGCCGGCGGTTTCCACCGCAAGAGCAGTCGGCAAGCATCATGGCTTCAAGAAGGTCAATGACGAGGAAACCAAACGCGCGCTCTTCCCATCCAACGATCCCCCGATTGCTTGAACAAGCCTCAAGCGATTGTGGAGGCGATCATGGTGGATACCCTAGAATACAAGCCTCCGAAGGTGTGGAGTTGGTCCAAGCCTAGCGGCGGCACCTTTTCGAACATCAACCGGCCGGTTGCAGGTCCAACGCACGAAAAGGAGCTGCCGGTCGGCCGCCACCCCTTGCAACTTTACTCGCTGGGCACGCCAAACGGAGTGAAGGTGACCATCATGCTCGAGGAGCTGCTGGCCCTGGGCGAGTCCGGCGCCGAATACGATGCATGGCTGATCAACATCGGCGAGGGCGATCAGTTCGGCAGTGGCTTCGTGGCGATCAATCCGAACTCGAAGATCCCGGCGTTGCTGGACCGCAGCGGCACGCAGCCCATCCGCGTATTCGAGTCCGGCTCCATCCTGCTATATCTCGCGGAAAAGTTTGGCGCCTTCCTCCCAATGGACAAGGCGACCCGTGCCGAGGCGCTGAGCTGGTTGTTCTGGCAGATGGGCAGCGCACCCTATCTCGGCGGTGGCTTCGGCCACTTCTACGCCTATGCGCCAACCAAGATCGAATACGCGATCGACCGCTTCGCGATGGAAGTGAAGCGCCAGCTCGATGTGCTCGACCGACGCCTTGCCGAGAACGAATATCTCGCGGGCGCCGACTACACCATTGCCGACATGGCGGTGTTTCCCTGGTATGGCGGCCTCGCCAAGGGCTGGCAGTACGGCGCAGCGGAATTCCTATCGGTGCAGGATTACAGGAATGTGCAGCGCTGGGCGGACGCTATCCTCGCTCGACCGACCGTGAAGCGCGGACGAATGGTCAACCGTACGAGCGGCGACCCGTCGGAACAACTCCGCGGGCGTCACGACGCTAGCGACTTCGATACGAGAACGCAGGACAAGCTCGTGGGACAACAGTCATGAACATCAACGGCAAGCGTGTCCTGATCACCGGCGGATCGAGCGGTATCGGCCTGGCGATCGCGCACGCTCTCCTGGCCAAGGGCGCGAAACTCGTCATCACCGGGCGTCGAGCCGACACTCTCGCGAAGGCGGTTCAGGAGCTTCAGCACACCGGCTCACCCATCTACAGTGTTAGCGCCGACGTCGCGACCCACGAGGGTCGTACGGCAACGATAAAGCAAGCCGTCGACCGGCTCGGCGGACTCGACATTCTCGTGAACAATGCGGGCGGTGTCAGGGCCGGGCGTCTGGAGAACACCCCCGAAGCTGAGCTGCAGGCAATGATTGACGTCGATCTCGTCGCGCCGATCCTGCTGACGCGCGCCGCGCTGCCCGCTCTGCGGGCGAGTGGGGAGGCGATGATCGTCAACGTTGCCTCCGGCATCGCCCTGATCGGTGTGCCGTTCTACGCGACCTACGCTGCAACAAAGGCTGGCCTCGCTCGGTTCGGCGAGGCGCTCCGACGCGAACTCAAGGGAGAAGGCGTCCATGTACTGACCGCCTATCCTGGTGGCACCGACACACCGATGATGAAGTCGAACCGCGCGGGAGCAGAGCTCGGCTTCTCGCGCGAACCGGCGTCCGCGGTCGCCGCAGCCATCCTCGAAGGCATCGAGGCGAACGCCTTCGAGGTGATCCGCGGCGGTGAAGCACGAAGCCAGATGATCGCGCTAAACCGCGACGATCCGGCCGTCATCGACGAGCGCTTCCTGAGTCTGAAGCCGGCCCTCGAGGATGCGGTGAAGGATCATTCGGCGCTCTGAAGAAAAGCGAGTGTCGGCACGAGCTCAGTTCGTTTAACAAAAGGTAAAGGAAGAAATCTCATGACAAGCGTTTCGCTCTACGTGGAACTCAAGGCGAAGTCGGGAAAGGAAGAGGAAGTCGCCGCCTTCTTGGCCGGCGCCCAGAGCTTGGTTGCCGCCGAACCGGGCACTGTTGCCTGGTTCGCGGTGCGCTTTGATAAAAGCACCTTCGCGATCTTCGACGCCTTCAATGACAAGGCAGGTCGCGAGGCGCACCTCTCCGGACAGGTCGCCGCTGCGCTGATGGCACACGCTGATGAGCTATTGGCTGCCGCGCCCCAGATTCGCACATCGGATGTGCTTGCGGACAAGCTGCCGACGTTACGCTGATCAACCCTACCTTCGAAATCGCCTCTCCACAATGATTAACTGGTTCTGGGCATACCTGACGTACGGTAGTGGCATTCGGCTGATTACCGGGAACGTTGAAATAACCGAGACCTCACTCGGGTCTTCTCCCACGAGATGAGCCGGCCTCTTGCTGCTCATCCACTTCCCACAACAGGAGTTTGTTCATGTCCATGTCCAAGTCCGTTTCCGGCGCCGCCATTGCCACGGCCGCCGCGCTCTTATTCAGCGTTGGCTCGTTCACCATCGCATCGGCCGATGAGGCCAAAGTGCATTGTAACGGCGTCAATGCCTGTAAGGGTCAGTCATCGTGCAAGTCCGCGAACAACGCTTGCAAGGGCCAGAATTCCTGCAAAGGTCAGGGCTTCAAAGAGATGACCCAGAAGGAGTGCGACGCGGCCAAGGCGGCGCAGAAGTAAACGATCCGTGGGGCCGTATGGGGGAGGCGCACTTCTTCCATATAGGTCCCCACGATTCTTCAGTTCCAAGGTAGTCTTCGATCACATGATTTTCTTCACAGCGTGGATGTGCAAATGCAGGCGGGTCATCCTGATGGCGAGTCTCGCGATCGCCGCGCCGACCCTCGCGTCTGCTGAAATCGTCAAAGTGCCGATGACAGCGGAACAATGGCAGCCCAAAAACGCCACGACCACTGTTGAATTCATTGCGAGGGAAGGCTTTCCGCAGGGCCTAATGGAGCTAAAAAGCGGAGCAGCCGTACTCAAGGATCACGTCAAATCTCATCAGTCGGACAACGACACCGCTGAGGTGATCTATCTTCGACCCAGCCCGGTTTGTCCCGTCTCCCAGGATTTATCCAGTATGCTCCAAAGACCCATGGCGCCTTGCTCTGGGACGTATTCCCTCAATATCAGTCGTCGGCGCCTATTGCATTAAATGCATGGAACTACATGCGGGTGGTTTTGTCCGGACGTCGCATGAATGTCTAAGATGAGGAGTGGGCATCAGATCGCATACGAGGTCCGGCCTGATACCTGAGTGGCCCGCCCGTGCGGAAACTCACGCGCCACGAGATCCCCCACCCGCAGGCCCCAGGCATAGATGGTGAGCGAGGGGTTCACCCGGCTCGAGCGCGGCAGAACGCTGCCGTCGACGACGTAGAGCCCCTGCATGCCATGCACCCGGCCACCTGCGTCGACGACGGAATGCGAGTCGCGCTGCCCGCAGATGAGGGTTCCGCAGGCATGCGCGGTGCCCTTAAGTCCGATGCGCTGCGTGAAGCTCAAGAGTCCCGCCCGTGCCAGCGCGCGCCGGAGCGCGGATGTGAAGTGCCGATGCTCGCGCGCTGCCGGAGGCAGACGCGATTCCTCGTAGTCGAGTACCGGCGCAGCGCCGGGAGCGCTGCCCTCGATGATGCGATTGCGCGCATCGCTCCCATCCTCGGTCTGCAGGAAAAACCCGTAGGCGCGCGCGCCCATTTGCCGGCGCAGCGCGAACGGAAGCGCCCTCGGGAAGAGCGTCGCGATCAGTTCTCCATCAAACCCCAGGGGCTGTACGCTGGAATGCACAAATCGCTCGTGCGTCAGCACCACGGTCTTGCGGATCAGATCGCTCATCGAACGATACGACAGCGACAGCATCGCGGTGAGCAGATGGAGCTTGAGGTTGCGACCGACGTGCATAGCGGACGGCAGGCTCGGAGCGATCCCGCTCGCGTTCAGATACCGCGCGAGCAGGCGCGGGGAATGCAGTGCTCCCGCGGCCAGCATCACACGGGAAGCGTGGAGCTCGCGGCCGTCCGCGAGTCGTACGCCGCAAATCGCGCGCGGCGAGGACGATAAGCCCAGAAGCGCGGTGACTTCCGCGTTGACGAGCAGGGTGAAGTTCGTTCGAGCGCGCAATGGCGCAAGCAGCGACTGCTCGGCCTCGCCCTTCAGGTTGCGCGCCGAGGCAAAGCCGTCGAAATGCGTGGCCTCAAGCGGGTGGGCGCGGATGTCAGCGGCGAGCGCGAGCGGTATCGGCTGCGCCCGCCACGGGGAGCCGCGGTACTCGAGGCGCGCGAGAATCCGCGCCAGGTCGGCCTCGCAGGGGAAGGCCCTGACACCGAGCAGGCCCTCGGCTTCGGCGTAGTAGGGAGCGAGATCGTTCGCGGTGAGCGGCCAGGCCGCACAGCGGTGTGCTTCGTCGGCCGCGAACTCGTGCTCCGCGAAGCGCAGGAGCGCTGCGCCGTACCACTTGGTCTTGCCACCGACGTTGAAGTGCTCCTCGGGCGTCAGCGGGCGACCGCGTCCGTCGCGCCAGGCCTCGCGGCTCAGGTACGCGCCCTCATGCACGACGCGGCGCACATCCAGCGTGCTGCCATCGGTCGGCAGCTCACCGCCCTTTTCGATGAGGGCGACGCGCAGTCCCCCCATTACTAGGCGGTAGGCGGCCGCAGCGCCACCGGCACCGGAGCCGATGACGATCGCATCAAAGGCTGGCTCACTCATGTGGGAAGACCCCGCGAAGAGCTCGCCATGCCGGCGGCGGCGATGCGCCTCGGTTCGTAGCCGCAGTGAATGCACCGCACGTTCGCCGGATGCAGGAGCTTCGAGCAGGCGAGGCGGCGTACGCCGCGCAGCGTGAGGAACAGCTGCGCTGCGCTCAACATGCCGAGCACCGGGGCGGTCACATAGATCCAGAAATGCTCCCATCGCATCCCGGGGGCGGCCGAAGCAAAGGTGCGTGCCGGGTTCATGCTCATGCCCGACAGCGGTGCCTCGAAGCTGATGTAGAGCGCCACCAGACACCCGGCCGCGAGCCCGGTGAAGCGCGCCAGGCGCACGGAAGCCGAGAGCAGGAGGATGGTGAGCATCAGGCCGCACGAGATGACGAGTTCCGCGACGAAAGCGACGCGCGGGCCGGCCGGCCCGGGAAGCGTTGCCGCATAGCTCACCGGCGGCTCCTTGAACGCGCTTCCTAAGACTGAAGCGATCAGCAGCACACCCAGCGTGCCGCCAGCGATCTGGGCGAGGATGAAGAACAGCGCGTCCCAGAAGCGCACCTTCCCCAATCGCAGGAAGGTGAGCGTCACGGCCGGATTCATGTGCGCGCCAGAGCGCTTGCCCCACGGAGAATGAATGAGCGCGATGGCCGTGAGCCCCATGGCGATGCCGGCGAGCACGTTGCGCAGTATCGGGTCCGGGAGCGCGCGTGAGACGCTCGAGGCGGGCGAGCCGAGGAGCGTGGCGGTAAGGCCAGCGGCGACCATGAAGGTACCCAGCGCCCACGCTTCGATCAGGTACTCGGGCCAATGCTCCCGCAGAGAGCGGCTCAGCGTACTCATGGCGGCGTTGAGGGCGGGCGGCGCTCAGCCGCCCGTCTCAAATCCCGGGTAAAGCGTCATGCCGCCATCCACGAACAGGCTGATGCCGTGCACGTAGTCCGCGTAGTCGGAGGCAAGCCATACGGCCGCGCGCCCGATCTCCGCGGCCTCTCCGATGCGCTTGTAGGGAATGAGCTTCAGCAGCTCGGCGTAGGCTTCCGCGGTATCCCACGCCTCCATATTGATGGGCGTGCGGATCGCGCCGGGACAGATCGAGTTGACACGGATGCGATAGGGGGCCACCTCCTGCGCGAGGCTCTTCATCATCAGCATGACGCCACCCTTCGAGGCGGCGTAGTTGACGTGCCCGGCCCACGGGATAACCTCGTGCACCGAGCTGATGCAGAGGATCTTGCCGGCGGCACAGGAGATCTGCGGCCGCACGCCCCGGCGCATGAATTCGCGCACCGCAGCGCGCGAGCACAGGAACTGGCCGGTGAGATTGACCGCGAGTACCTTGTTCCACTGCGCAAGCGTAAGCTCGTGGAAGGGTGCGTCCTGCTGCAGGCCGGCGTTGTTGACCAGGATATCGATGGTTCCGAACTCCTCGATCATGGAGCCGAACATCTCGCCAACCTGAATCTCATCGGAGACATCCGCGCGCAGGGCGAGGGCGCGTACGCCCCTGGCGCGGATGTCGTCCGCCAGTGCCTGCGCCTTGTCCTCATCGGAGACGTAGTTGATGACGACATCCGCGCCTGCTTCCCCGAGGGACAGCGCGATCGCTCTGCCGATACCGGAGCTGGCCCCGGTCACGAGGCCCTTCTGGCCGAGCAGCAGCTCCTGCGGCGGCACGCGCGGCATGACGGGCTTGGGCAGATGCGCGTAACACGAGGGTGTTTCCATAGGGGTTCCTTCAACGGGGGGTGCCGCTACGCGGGGCGCGCGGCCGGGGGTTGGGCGAGGGCGTCGCAACAGGTGAAGTCACCGCACGCGACTCTGCTTGTGCCTCGAGCGGCTCCACCACGGCGCGTGCATAGCGCGGCAAGAGCAGCTTCGCCACCAGCCCGGTCCAGCCGGTCTGGTGGGAAGCGCCTATCCCGCGACCGCTGTCGCCGTGGAAGTACTCGTAGAACAGCAGGTAGTCGCGGAAGTGCGGATCACTCTGCAGGCGGGCGTGGTCCGCGTACACCGGACGCACGCCCCGCTCATCGGTGAGGAAGATTCGGGTCAGCCGGCAGGCGAGCTCGTTGGCGGCCTCATCGAGACTCATGAGCTTGCCGGAGCCGGTCGGACACTCGATGCGGAAATCGTCCCCGTAGTAGTGATGAAATTTCTGCAGGGATTCGATGATGAGGAAGTTCACCGGAAACCAGATCGGCCCGCGCCAGTTGGAGTTGCCTCCGAACAGTCCGCTGTCGGATTCCGCCGGCTGGTAGCGCACGGTAAGATCCATGTTCTGGTGCCGATACACGTAAGGCATGCGCTCGTGCACGCGCGACAGGGCGCGCACGCCGTAGGGGGAGAGAAATTCCGTCTCATCCAGCAGGCGCTTCAGCAGCCGCTTCATACGGTGTCCGCGCAGCAACGAGAGCAGGCGCCGGTGGCCGCGCCCCGCCTCGGTCCAGTGCGAGACGAGCGCCGCCAGGTCCGGTCGGTAGGCGAGGAACCACTCGAGTCGCCGCTTGAACTGCGGCAGCCGCTCGAGGAGCTCGGGCTCGAGCGTCTCGACGGCGAAGAGCGGTATGAGTCCGACCATCGAGCGCACCTTGAGGGGTTGCATGGAGCCATCCGGCAGGTGCAGCACGTCGTAGAAGAACTCGTCCCCCTCGTCCCACAGAACGATGCCGCCCTCATCGCCGCCGATGTGCGTCATGGCCTCCGCGATGTGCAGAAAGTGCTCGAAGAACTTGGTGGCGATGTCCTCGTACACGGGGTTGTGCTGGGCGAGCTCGAGTGCGATGCGCATGAGGTTGAGCGCGTACATCGCCATCCAGCTGGTGCCGTCGGCCTGATCGATGTGACCGCCGGTGGGCAGCTGACTGCTGCGGTCAAACACACCGATATTGTCGAGCCCGAGAAAGCCGCCCTGGAAGACGTTGCGCCCCTCGGCGTCCTTGCGGTTGACCCACCAGGTGAAGTTCAGCATCAGCTTGTGGAGGATGCGCTCGAGGAACTGAAGATCGCCGCTCCCGCCGCGCTGCTTGCGGTCAATCTGGAACACGCGCCAGGCCGCCCAGGCATGCACCGGCGGGTTGACGTCGCCAAACGCCCACTCGTAGGCGGGGATCTGGCCGTTCGGGTGCATGTACCACTCGCGCGTCAGGAGGATCAGCTGCTCCTTGGCGAATGCGGCGTCCAGGTGCGCGAGTGGCAGGCAATGGAATGCCAGATCCCAGGCCGCGTACCACGGGTATTCCCACTTATCGGGCATGGAAACGATGTCGGCGTTGTTCAGATGCGTCCACTCGCAGTTGCGGCCGTGACGGCGCCCGGCGGGAGGCGGCGGCTGCGTCGCATCGCCGTTCAGCCATTTGCCGACATCGAAGTGAAAAAACTGCTTGCTCCAGATCATTCCGGCGAACGCCTGGCGCTGCACGGCGCGCGCATCGGCGCTGCTGACGCCGTGCTGCAGGTGGGCATAGAACGCATTCGCCTCGCGCAGCCGGGTCTGAAAAATTGCCTCAAAGTCCCCGAACGGCTCAGCCAGCGAGCGCTTCGTCAGCCGTAACTGGATGCTCTCGCGTGCTCCCGCGGGGACGTCCAGCAGATACCACACGGCAGCGCGGCTGCCCTCCCGGGCCGGATTGACAGCTTCAGTCCGGCCGCCGACAACCCGCTCGTGAAAGGCATCCTTCCAGTAGCCGTGGCGAGTGGTGTCATTCCACAGCCGAAGCGGGTTCGATTCGTTGTCGCAGAACAAGAGCTCGAGCGGGTCGCCGTCGGCGTGCAGGTGATAGGTGCCAAGCCCTGCGTGTTGTGCTTCGATCGCGTGCCGCCCGGACATGCACAACTGCGGCCTTCTTGCGCCATCCTTCCAGCTCCAGGTGTTTCGGAACCACAGCTGCGGCAGCAGGTGCAGCGTGGCGGCCTGCGGGCCGCGATTCTCGACCGTGACCCGCATGAGAACGTCCTCAGGCTCCCCCTGCGCATACTCGACGAATACGTCGAAATACCTGTCGTCGTCGAAGGCTCCCGAGTCGATGAGCTCGAACTCGGGTTGCCCGATACCACGACGCCGGTTCTCCTCCACCAGTCGCGCGTACGGGTACTCGCCGTGCGGATACTTGTAGAGCATGGCGAGATAGGAATGCGTAGGCGTCGCATCCAGGTAGTAGTAGAGTTCCTTCACGTCCTCGCCGTGATTGCCCTCACCGTTGGTCAGGCCGAACAACCGCTCCTTGAGGATCGGGTCACGGGTGTTCCATAGAGCGAGACTCAGGCACAGCCGCTGCCTCAAGTCGGAAATTCCGGCGATGCCGTCCTCACCCCAGCGATAGGCGCGACTGCGGGCGTGGTCGTGCGGAAAGTACTCCCAGGCGTTGCCGTGCGCACTGTAGTCCTCGCGGACGGTGCCCCACTGGCGCTCGGACAGGTACGGGCCCCACTTCTTCCAGCCCTCACCTTCGGGAAAGCTCGTAGCGAGGCGCGCATGCTCGGCGCTAGGATGGTTCATGATGTCCGGGCCTCGGCTGGCTGTTTCGGTGAGGATGGAACGAATGCGGCGGGAGCGCGCGCGAGGGCATGCCAGGCGCGCAGCGCTTCCGATACGCTCCACGCCTGCGCAAAGCAGCCGCGCGGCGCGTGGGGCGCATCGCCGTCCATGATTTCGCTGATGCTGCCGATGCAGGCATCGTCCAGATGGGGGACGAGACCTGCCAGCAACGCCTGTGCGTGCGCGCGGTCGCGATACGCGCGGTAGTGCGCCAGCGCAAACGGGCCGAGCAGCCAGGTCCATACCGTGCCCTGGTGATAGGCACCGTCCCGCTCACGCGGGCCGCCGCGATACTGGGCGGCGTAACGCAGATCCCTCGGGGACAGGCTGCGCAGGCCCACCGGCGTCAAGAGCTCCTGCGCGCAGATGTCCACCACCGCGCGCGCACGGCGCTCGTCCAGAAGATCGGTGCCCAGTGATACCGCGAAGATCTGGTTCGGTCGCAGGCTCGCATCCACGCGACGGCCGCGCGCATCCGATGTCCCCTCGGGACCTCCCACGACGTCGTAGAGGTAACCACCTTCCTCGAACCAGAAAGCATCCGCGAAGGCCGCTGCGACGCGGCGCGCGTCCTGGTCGTAATGCCGCGCGGCGGCCGTATCGCGCAGCGTACGCGCCCATTTCGTCATGCTGAAGAGCGCGTAGTGCCACAGCGCGTTGACTTCGACCGCCTTGCCGATCCGCGGTGTGACGACCCAGTCACCCACCTTGGCGTCCATCCAGGTGAGCTGTACGCCCCGCTCGCCTGCGAACAGCAGGCCGTCCTCGGGATCGACGTGGATCGCATAGCGCGTGCCCCGCCGATGCCAGTCGATGATGCCGCGCAGGGTGGGATAGAGCTCGCGCAGCAGGCAGCGATCCCGGGTGGCTTCCAGATAGCTCGCTAGCGCATGGAAGTACCACAAGGTGGCGTCGACTGTGTTGTATTCAGCCGTCTCGCCGCTGTCGGGAAAGCGATTCGGCAGCATGCCCTCGCTCACGTGCGCGGCAGACGTGCGCAGGATCGCGGCGGCGTCCGCCATGCGCCCCGTCGCGAGCGCAAGCCCCGGCAGCGCGATCATGGTGTCGCGGCCCCAGTCGCTGAACCACGGATAGCCCGCGATCACCGTGGTCCCATCCGACGCGCCGTCGGCGCGGCTGCGCCTGACGATGAACTGGTCGGCGGCGAGCGTGAGCCGGCGGATCCAGGGCGGTGCTGCCGCGGGGGCGGCGTCCACGCGCGCATGCCGGCGCCGGCGCTCATGCTCGAGCGCAGCATCCGACGCTTCGGGTGTTGCCTCTTCGGCCGTAGCGATGAAGGTGAGAGTCTCGCCGGGCTGCAGGCGGGCACGAAACCAGCCCGGGCGGAACAAGTCCTCGCGGGCGTCAAGCCCTCGCTCGGACTCGATACGGTGATGGAAATTCCAGTACCAGTCCGCGCTCAACTCGAACTCGCCGCGATCGGTCAGCAGGCGGTACGGCGTTGCGCCGGCGAATGCGGTGACACGGCAGCCGTGCTCCTCGCGCTCGACCGCCAGCTGCCACCCGCCGCGTGTCTCTGAGTGGTAGTCGCGGTACGTGCACAGCGGCAGCAGTTCCAGATCTGCCGGCGCGCTCGCGGCAGCGAGCGTGAAGCGCAGGTAGCTGGTATTGCAGCCGTCGGCCATCCAGATACGCTCCTCGAGCAACGCGTCGCCGAGAGCATACGTCCACACCGGCAGCCCGTTCTCAAGCTCAAGTGCGCTCAATCTCTGGCAGCCACGCGGTGCGAGCGTGCCGTCGGCGAACTCGTTGCATCCCAGGTGGAATTGCGCTCCGCGGTAGCTCACGGTGGGCTCGAGCTTCGCCACCATGAGCACGCGCTGCACTGGTGGTCGCAGGGACGCGACCAGCACGCCGTGGTAGCGACGGGTATTTGCCTGCGTGACGCTGCCGCACGCGAACCCTCCCAGGCCGTTGGTCACCAGCCATTCACGCTCGAGCGCGCTGGGCGTCGGCGCGAAATCCGAGCGCGACAGGGCCGCTCGTGGCGGAATCGTCCGCTCCGGGTGTGCCCGCCGAACCTTCATCTGATCGGTGGTACTCACAGGTCGATCCCATCAGGCGCTGCGTGCATCGCTTATCCTTTCATCAGAGAGCGGCAGAGTGTTACGGCGATCCGCACAGCGCTGTAGCGCCAGGTTCCGTACACGTCGTTTGTCTCTGCCTCGGTCGAGAGATGCAAGGTATGCCGACGGCCCGCGCGGCTGAGCAGGTCTGTGCAAGTTTGCTTAGAAGACCAGGGCGCTCAGCTCTTTATTGCTCAGAAAGTTCCTGCCGGGCACAACGCGCGGATGTACATCGCGGTGCAATATTCAAGCCCTCCGTCGGGTCTGCTGGGGTCTCACGTCTCATGACGCCCTAACTGGCCCGAACCTTGCCCACTATCACGCGGCCCAGAAGCGGTTCCAAGGCGAATCCGCTATTCGAGGGACAATTCTCGCCACAGGAAACCCTGGCGACGTATTCGCCTCTTTTGGGCTCAATCCACCAGACTATCCGTCGAATACGACCATTACCGGCCTTGGCGGCTGACCGGCCGGCCGATTCGTTCTTTTCTGCGTTATGAGAGCTCCGCGTTCCAGTCCTACAAAATTGACGAAGCGAAGATCTACTGTGATGGCGTCAATACATGCACGGGCCAATCGCCGTGCAAAGGCGTAAAGAATTCGTGCAAGAGGCAACATCTATGCAATAGCCAAGGCTTCAAGGGATTGACGCAAAAACAGTGCGACGCGGCGAAAGCCAAGCAGAAGTGTATTCAGCAAGTCCGGTCGAGGAGTGAGGGGAGGGCAGCCTTTCCCTCCTTCAAGCGGCTCGAAGGAGGATCAAATGCGGACGCAATTCGCCGGCAACCATAAACCTTCGTTTCTCGCCAAAGCGGCAGCAGCGACCCGGCCGATCCCGAAACTGTGGGCGGCTCTCTTCGGCGGAATAGCGTGGCCGTACATCGAATTAGCGGTTCGCCTCTGGATCGCCAAGCTCTTTGGTTTTTTCGGTTTCATGCAGATGCTGCACTGGGAGACCACGCTGGCGGTGGCGAGCCAAGAGAACCCAATCCCATTCCTCGCGCCGAACTTGGCGGCGTTTCTGAGCACGGCTATTTACATCGTGTGCGCAGTACTGCTGGCGATTGGCTTCATGACTCGATACGCCGCGCTGCCACTGCTACTGCTGTCGTTGATCACGCAACTTCGCTACACCCCATTCGATTCCCAGCTCTTTTGGATTGCGCTGGCAGGTTGGTTTGCGATTTATGGTGCGGGCCCGATATCGGTCGATAACTTGCTGCGCCGGGGACTGAACGACAGCGCCGTCCCGCTCATTCCACGAATTATCGACTTTTCCAAGCGCCTGAGAGGATACGGGACGCCGCTCTACATCTCTTTCTTCCGGGTGTGGTTGGGAATCGCTTTGCTCATGGCGGCTTTTTCGCGTTCCTCGAGCGCTGAGTTCAAGGACCTCGAGCGATGGTTGCCGTTGGACGTAGCCATGCGCGTTCCGCAAGCCGCCGCCTGGGTGGGCGGCGTCTTACTCCTCACGGGGTTGGCGACGCGCTATATCGCCGCAGTTCTGTTGTTTGGGCTATTTGCCTATTCGATGATCGACCCGCGGGTCACCGACACGATCTATTTGCTCATGTTCCTGGCGATTCTCGGCGCGTACGGCGGAGGATTCGTGTCGCTCGACGAACTCCTCGTGCGTTTGCGCGATCGCGTTTTCCCTTTGACCAAGAGGCACGGTCTCGACGGTCTTCAAGGATTACCGAGAGTCGTCATCGTCGGAGCAGGCTTTGGCGGCCTGCGATGCGCGCAAGGCTTGCGCGACGCCTCTGTGGCAGTGACGCTCATTGACCGCACGAATTATCACCTGTTCCAGCCGCTGCTTTATCAAGTCGCCACGGCGGCCTTGTCTCCGGGTGATATAGCGACGCCGGCACGCCAGATGTTCCGAAACTCGCCGTCGGTCCGGGTGCTCCTCGGCACCGTCACGGGCGTGGATACGCAGCGGCAAGCGGTGTCGACGCAAAATGGCGACATTCCATACGATTATCTGGTGCTCGCCACAGGTGCCACCCACAGCTATTTCGGAAAAGATCAGTGGGCGCGCTTCGCACCGGGCATCAAGCGCATCGAAGATGCGTTGGAAATTCGGCGCCGGATCTTGACGGCATTCGAACGCGCCGAAGCGGCGTCTCTTGAGCAAGACCGTAAGGCATTATTGACTTTCTTGATCGTGGGCGGCGGCCCAACGGGCGTGGAACTCGCGGGCGCGATCGCGGAGTTGGCCCGTTTCGGATTGGAAAAGGATTTCCGTGCGTTCGATCCGGCGCAAGCCCGCGTGATTCTCGTCCAAGCCGCCCCGCGATTACTGCCGAGCTTCCCGGAGCGGTTGGCACAGATCGCGCAACGCTCGCTAGAGCAGCTGGGAGTGGAAATTCATCTCAGTAGCCGGGTTGATCATATCGATGAAACGGGAGTTGCCGTTGACGGAACTCGCATCGAAGCGAGTACGGTCCTTTGGGCGGCCGGAGTGGCCGCATCGCCGGCGGCGGCGTGGTTGAGCGCGCCCGCCGATAAGGCAGGACGACTCATCGTGGGGGATGACTTGCGGGTACCGGGGCTCGCCAATGTATTCGCGATCGGCGACACTGCGGCGAGCAAGGCTTGGAACGGTGAAATCGTACCGGGGTTGGCTCCGGCGGCCAAGCAAGGCGGAACGTACGTAGCAAAGAAAATTCGGGCGATGGTCGAATCGCGTAGGCCAGTACCGGCATTTCGTTATCGCCACTTGGGCTCTCTTGCTACCATCGGCCGCAAGGCCGCCGTCGCGGATTTCGGCGTCTTGAAGCTCTCGGGCGCACCCGCATGGTGGCTGTGGGGAGTCGTGCACATCGCCTTCATGCTGGGCGTCAGAAATCGCGTCGCGACCTTGACCAACTGGTTTTGGGCCTACCTTAAGTTTGGTGGCAGTATCCGCTTGATCACCGGCGGTACGTAGTTGGGGCAATAAACCACGCGACCAGTCGATCATCTCTCGTGACCCAGATTATTCGGGTTTGCTGCCAGTGCCACTGGCGTGCACGCGATGGCGATCAACCACGTTGGGGGACTTGGGTTTATTTGGCACAATTTTTGGCACACTTACGGCCTCAAAACGCCACCAAGCAGCACGCCCGCGCACCACTAAGTCATTGCGTAGGTCAAGCTGCGCACTTGGTACCCCTGCATCGTTCGGATCTTGACCAGTTGCGCCCGCATGCGATGCAGCGATAGCACTGCTTGTTGTTCCTCTCTCTTCAACGCAACTAAACGCATCCCAGGCCGCTGCCCGGCTTCCCAGATCGCCTCGGCATCCAATGGGACCGAGGCGCGGACGGCCTTGACCCGCTACTTCCGGAAGTCGCGATCAATTGCGCCAGCGATCTTAATGTCGGCACCAAGCTTCTGCCACACGCCGATTCGGCGCGTAGCGGCGACGACGTCTTGGCTACCGCCGATAGCGACGATGGCCACCTCCTTCTATATACACAGGTGAGCGATCTCGGAAGTTTGCGCGTAGCTCTCGGAGCCGCTTTAGCGCTTTCGACTTTCCCGTGCCGTTGGTGCCTAGAATGACGTTGATTCGACCAAGTGTGGCTGCGATAGCCGGAACGCCTATGTTGGGGTTTCCTGACACCTCGATGCGGTAGCTATGAGTGACTTGTGACATCCGCTTGCATCTATCTCTTAAGAGTGCTCTAGCTTACGCCGAATGGGCGCCGGTCGTTTTATGGTTCATGGCGGGACGCTCAGGGAGACCTTCTATGAACGCAACTACACTTGGTGACCTTCAAAGTGGGATCCTGGATCGCTGGCACGATATCGACCTCAAGGATGGTCATTTCGATAACACGTCTGCAAGAGACCTCGTCGCCGCGTTCAAGAAGTTTGAGAAGGAGGGCGGCGGAAGAAAACACCTTTGCGTGTTCTTCCACGGCGGACTGGTCGACTACAACTCAGGCCTCGATGCTGCGACACAACTGCTTCCGGTTTACAGCGCCGGCGGCACATATCCGCTCTTCTTCATCTGGCGCTCGGGACTCTGGCAGGCGCTCGCCGATCTTGTTCGTCGATACGAGGAGGACCCGGCGTTCGTCAAGGCCGCGAACGGCGCATTCGACGCCGTGTCAGCCAAGATTGATGCGGCACTTGCCGATCCCGCGCTCACGCGCCGCCTCCGCGCACGCGCGAAAGCGCGCAGGGGCCGAACCCTGAAAGAGCTTTCAGTCCTTGCCGAGCCTTACGACAGCGCTTGGCAGAAGCGCACCGACGTGCAGCTTGATTGCGCCACCTTAGAGCTCGAGCGGTTCGCAGATTTCCTGCTGAAGACCGGGAGGGGAAGGCGAGGCGAAGGAGCCACCTTCCGGCCGGCTAGCATTCGCGGGGACGCCAATCCGCTCTCCCGTATCATCCGACGCCTCAACACGCACCACGATCATGGCCTCTACACCACAATCGTAGAGGAGTGTCTGATCGCGCTTGAGATCGATGTCGCGGCTCATGCGGTCTGGGACGAGATGAAGACTTATATCGATGACTCCTTCAAGCGTGATGCGAACGCCGGTGGCACGACGTTTCTCGAGCAACTGGCGGCCGCCTGGGGCAAGAATCCGAATCTTCGTGTGACGCTGATCGGGCACAGCGCGGGCGCGATCTACGTGCAGCGCTTCATCGAGGAGCTTGATGCCCGCTTTTCAAATTCGCCCGAGTGGAAGGTCGAGGTGCTCTACATGGCCCCAGCCGTGTCGATGGCGCGCATGTTCGCAGGTCTCAGCGCGTTCCGGCGGCGGGTGGGCGCGTTTCGGATGTTTACTCTGACCGATAAGGCCGAGCGGAAGTACTTTGAGGTGCCTGTCATCTACAAGGGGTCGCTCCTTTACGTCGTTTCGGGGCTCTGCGAAGAGGATCCGAATGCCGACAAGCCGCTCCTGGGCATGCAGCGCTACTGGTCGGGGAAGGCCCCGTACAAAGGAGCGGATATCCTTGCCGTCACGCGCCTGGCGGATCCCACCCGTGTCGCCTGGTGTCCGACGGACGACGCCGCGCCGGGTTGGCAATGCGGGGCGACACAGCACGGTGGCTTCCCGCTGGATCAAGAGATGGAAGACAGTTCGACGTACCTGCTCGAGAACGGATTCCAACCCTGAGACGTACCTGACCTGTCGCGCGGTTAAAGTTCTGCGGGACTTTCGCGGGACTTTCGCGGGACTTTCACCCGGATTACCCCTGTAGTCGAATCGGGGCAGACCGGGTTCGTGATTGCGCGACGCTCAAGGCGTATTTGGACCGAAAACAGCAAAGTCCTGCGGGACTTTTGCGGGACTCTCCTGTGCTTTCCTGTGCTCGACGCTTGCAACGGCCGTCCCACCCACAGGTTTTCGATCAATTCGTCGCCAACAGAATCAAACAGTTGCCATACGGCCTTGTATGCGAGATGTGCGGCTTGTGCAGCCGGGCAGCCCTTACAAGGCGAATGTTGGTGGTTCGCTCCCGCGTGGTGGCGCACAAGACCTGCCGTCGGGTAGGCGCCCCTTTCACAGCGGCGTCAGCGCGCGAGAATGGGAGTCGCAAGCCTCTCGAGACAATTCTTTAGCTGTGGACTGACCCCTTGGGGCCGCCGCTTGCTGATGGGGCGGCGTAACTCTCGCCATTAGGAGTTGCGAAAGTGGAAACCTCAGGAACAAAAAACTCGCTCTCATCTGGTACGGCAGCGCTGATGCTCTCCGGGCTCGCTTTCTTAGATTGCGGGCGGGACTGCCAGACGCGCGATCACGGTCGGGCCCAACATGGACGAGGCGTCGTAGCGGCGGCGGCATCGTCTCCTCAGGCTCACGCGCGGGCGAGTCCATGCATGTCTAAGCTGAAGCCTCGTGTGGAAACTGCCGTAAATCTGCCATAAGCCTTGGTTCTGCTGGCTATGACATCTCTAAGGTATTGATTCTGTGGCGCTCCCTACGGGATTCGAACCCGTCTTACAGCCTTTGAGAGGCAAGGATGTCCTTAACGGCTTCGATTCTTCGCGGCTCGCCTTATAGCTTCGATGCCGACCTTCCCAGTCTCTTTTTGCATGGTTCCGACGGTCGCATTCGCGGAGAACGCCGGGATGGAGTTCGGCAGGTTCTTATTGAGTGCATCACTTCTCTTCTGATGAATATCGCCCTTGACGGCCGCTGCCAGTTGCTAAGCTCCGCCGCACAGTAGTGCGTCATCATTCGACCGCTCTTGTGGGCCAGGTTGTCTTGGCGATCCTCGAACCCCAGGCCGGTCGCGCGCAGCGGTCGCCCGCAAGTGTGCTTGGTGGAGCGCACTTCGAAGCGGACCGAGACGTTGCCCGACGTATGCGCGCGAATGCTCATGCGCTCGCCGATGCCCCCGACAACGCTCTCTCGAACGAGATCGCTGCCGCCGTCACCGCACTCGACACCCGGCTCCGCACCCACCTTACGCGCCCGGCATAGCGGACCTCACCGTTTAACGACACACGCAAAATGCCATACGAGACTGTCAGTCTGCTCGCGCACGGCGCAATCATGGAAAGCTGGTTCACAGAAATGGAGGCGCTGTCGCCTCTGCGTCGCCGGATCATTATGAGAAAGATGCGCGCTGACAAGAAGCTACCGCTGCCTCGCCTGCTGTATCGGTTCCAATCTTTGCGGCGAACTGTGAACCGGAAACCTGACGATCCCGTTTTCTTGGCCGACTCAATTGAGCGCCTCAGAATTCCAATCGTGCACTCGTTGCTGGCGCTGAGGTCCCCGACGGAATTTAACGACCCGTTTGATATGTGCGCGCGTTTTGAGATTGGCGGTACTGACCACGACAAGCGTGTGCGATACAGAGGCATGTTCGAAACATTCAACCCCAACGGAAAGCTCAGTGAGCGGGAGGCGTGGGTCGCAGAGATGCTTAAGAAGTCACCGGATGAGCTGCTACCTCGTATCGAGAAGTCGCACCGCGACATCGTTCGACAATTTGGCGTCACTTGTTTTGTGGGTGGTGACAAATTCGCGCGGACCGCTCCTACGCCTCCTGACAGTCCCACCCGAGAGTATCCTGCGAGGGACATACTGATGTGGAGCCACTATGGAGCAGAGCACTCTGGTGTCTGTCTTCAGTTTGACCCGTCGCTGGATGTGCGCGTGCTTACACACGCTGTCACGGTTGATTACTGCGATGACGATGACTACCCCACTATCGACTGGATAGTGGACTTCCACGGCGGGATTGGGCGGGCGATTCTCCGCAAACACGCTCGATGGCGATATGAACATGAGCACCGAATCTCCATTCCCGACACAGCAGGGAAATACTTGCCGTTTCGCGCGGGAGCCCTGTGCGGGATTATTCTTGGATGCCGCGCCGACGCAGAGGTTGAGGCCGCGGTTGTAGAACTGCTGACAGAGCGAGCGGCCTTGAAACTGCCGACTGTGCGGTTGTATCGAGCGACGCAGAATCGAGCTCGGTACGAACTCGACATTAGGAGAGTTGCAGCGCACGTTTGAGACTTGTGGACTTCAAACAGCACGTCTGCGCACGACTAAGTCATTGTGTCTACAGGTGGTACGGTATGCCTGTTGGTGTGATGCTTGGACTCTTAATCCTCTGGTCGAAGGGGAGAGACCGGAGTGACCTGCCTGGCGATTTTCGTACCACGTGATCTTTGGGATGATGGCTCCGAGGGGCAGCGAGGGAGCCATGAAGAAGACCCGGTTTACCGAAGAAGCGATGGTCAAGATCCTGCGCGAGGCCGATGCCGCGCCGGTCATGGATGTGGCTAAGAAGCATGGGATTTCGGATCAAACGATCTACCTGTGGCGTAAGAAGTTCGGGCAGCTCGAGCCAGCTGATGTGCGCAAGCTGCGCCAGCTGGAGCAGGAAAACGCGAAGCTGAAGAAGCTCGTAGCCGAGCGGGACCTTGAGATCGAGCTGATGAAGGAGGTTGCCGCAAAAAAATGGTAGGCGCGCCCGTGCGGCGACGACAGGTGGCGTATCTGTGCCACGGTGGATTGTCGGTTCGCAGAGCGTGCGCGCTGATGTCAGTGGCAAGGTCGACATTGCGGTACGAGTCGCGCCTGGTGAAGCGCGATGCGCCGGTAGTGGCGGTGATGCGCGAGCTCGCCGCTCAGTACCCACGATATGGGTATCGACGCATCCAGGTGTTCCTGGGTCGGCGAGGACATGTGATGAGCGCAGATCGAACGCATCGGCTGTGGCGACTGCACGGTCTGCAAGTGCCGAGAAAGAGGCCACGACGCCGCGTAGCCGCACATCGCCCGAGGCCTCTGGCGCCCACGGGAGCGAACCAGGTCTGGGCATACGACTTCCTATTCGACGCGTGTGCCAATGGCCAGCAGCTGAAGTGTCTGACGGTAATCGATGAGTACACCCGGGAGTGTTTGGCGATCGATGTGGCCGGCAGCATCCGATCGGCTCGCGTGATCGAAGTGCTGTCGAAGCTGGTGAGCGTTCACGGAGCACCGAAGTACCTCCGCTCAGACAACGGCCCGGAGTTCATCTCTCGAGCGATCCTGCGCTGGGTAACGGAGGCACAGATCGACACGGCCTACATCGATCCAGGCAAGCCCTGGCAGAACGGATCGAACGAGAGCTTCAACGGCAAGTTTCGCGACGAGTGTCTCGGCATGCAGTGGTTCAAGAACCGGATCGATGCGAAGATCCTGATCGAAGAGTTCCGGCGGCAGTTCAACGAGGTTCGGCCCCACTCGAGTCTCGGGCAGCTGACGCCGGTAGAGTTCAAGCAGCAGCTATTAACAACCGACCCCAACACAGCCGTCTCCAAAGGTGTTTAGGTCCGAAGAAAGCCGGCAGGTCAGGAGCACTTCACCTCTCGAGGTTGGTCTTCCATACAGTGAGGCCGATGATGCCGGCTGCATAGACCGGCGCCGTATTGTGCATCGGATGTAGCGAAGCGCTTGATTCGGTCTCATCTCGGTGCATTCCGTTGCGCGGCGCGTTTTGTCGGTTCTCCACTTGCAACGCTCCCTTCCGTGCGCTCTCGTGCGTCTCGGATCTGACCGCAGAGCGCACGTGTACGCGGCATAACCCGGCACGGACCCGGAAACGTGTCCAATAAATCGTCGGGCCTGCCGTAGCTACGCGGATGGGCGCGGCCAGCCGTGGATACGTGTGGAACTTACCCGAAACTTACCCGAGGGGCATTTCTGCTTCCTGCTACCTCTGTAACTTGTTGATTAGGTGGCGCTCCCTACCGGATTCGAACCGGTGTACTAGCCTTGAGAGGGCTATGTCCTGGGCCTCTAGACGAAGGGAGCGTAAGAAGGGGGCCGCGGGCAGGAGCGCGGTATTATAGAGAGCCGTCACGATTGCTCAAGCCGAAAGCCACCGATTTGAACCCCCCCGAAGCGTCGCCTACGACGCCCGCCGCCGCTCCCCGGATCATTCCGCGGTCCGATCACGCTATTTCCCGCTCGCATATCTCGCCCAACGCGCTGCGGGTGCTGAACCGCTTACGCGATGCGGGCTTCATGGGATTCCTGGTCGGCGGCTGTGTCCGCGACCTCCTGATCGGTATCGAGCCGAAGGACTTCGACGTGGCGACCGATGCGCTGCCGGAGCAGATCAAGCGGCTGTTCCGCAACAGCCGGCTCGTCGGCCGGCGCTTTCGCCTCGCTCACGTCTTCTTCGGCCGCGACATCATCGAGGTGGCGACGTTTCGCGCCGCGACCGCGCCTTCCCAGGGCGATGAGCCGCTGCCCGAGGCCGACCCCGAGGACGGTGAGGCGCCCGAGCTCGATGAAGGCGCGGATGAATCCGCCGACATCGAGCCGCCCGAGCCCGTGCGCGCAGCACCCGGCGCGCGTACTGCCGTGGACGACGATGAGCCCAACGCCGACCGCCGCTTCGACGCCTCGGGTCGCATCCTGCGCGATAACGTCTACGGCACGATCGACGAGGATGTCTGGCGGCGCGACTTCACGGCGAACGCGCTCTATTACAACATCGCGGACTTTTCGCTCTGGGACTATGTAAACGGCGCGCAGGACATCGCCGCGCGCACGCTGCGCCTCATCGGGGATCCGGAGACGCGCTATCGCGAGGATCCGGTGCGGATGCTGCGCGCCGCGCGCTTCGAGGCGAAGCTCGGCTTTTCGATCGAGCCTGCGACCGCGCAGCCGATCGGGCCACTGCGCGAGCTGCTCGCCGGCGTGCCGCCGGCGCGGCTCTTCGAGGAGACCTTGAAGCTGTTCTTACGCGGCCACGGGGCGCGCAGCTTCGAGGTGCTGCGCCGGCGCGGGCTGCTCGCGGCGCTGCTGCCGAGCGTCGATGCCTATTTCAGCACCCACCCGGGGAGCCTGGTCGAGAAGCTCCTGCTGCAGGGCCTGCGTAACACCGACGAGCGGGTGCTGGCGGACAAGCCGGTGACCCCCACCTTCCTCTTCGCACTCCTCTTATATGGGCCCATTGCCGGGCTCATCGAGGCAGCCCCGCCCGAGCGCTGGCACGAGCTGGCCACGATTCTCGAGGCCTGCGATCGGGCCATGCGCCAGGCGCAGACCCGGCTCGCCATCCCCAAGCGCTTCGCGCTCGGGGTGCGCGAGATGTTCGCGCTGCAGCCGCGGCTCGAGCATCCGCGCGGGCGGCGCGCGCTGCGCGTGCTCGAGCACCCGCGCTTTCGCGCCGCCTATGACCTCTTGCTGCTGCGCGCCGAGCACGGCCTGGCGCCGCCCGACATGGCGCAGTGGTGGACGAGGCTACAGGAGGTGTCTCCGGAGGAGCGCGGGCGCATGGCCGATGCGCTCGCAGGCGAGGGGCCCTCGCGTGGACCGTCGGGTCCACGCCGGCGCCGCCGTCGTCGTCCCCGTCGTCCGCCGAGCTCCGCCTGACGGCACATGGACCGCTGGCAGCCCGCTTACATTGGCGTGGGCAGCAACCTTCAGGAACCGCGCACCCAGGTGCAGAGCGCCTGCGCGAAGCTTGCGCAAGTGCCGCGCACCCGCCTCGTGCTGACCTCACCCCAGTACGCGTCGCGGCCCTTCGGCCCGGTAAGCCAGCCCGACTTCGTCAACGCGGTCGCGGGCCTCCTGACACAGCTCGAGCCCGAGGAGCTGCTCCGCGAGTTGGGTGCGCTCGAGAGCGCCATGGGCCGCACCGCGCCGCACGAGCGCTGGGGGCCGCGCATCATTGATCTCGACCTCCTGGCGTACGCTCACGAGCAGCGCTCGACGCCCTCACTCACCCTGCCGCACCCGGGGATAGTGGAGCGTAACTTCGTTCTGTATCCTCTCTCCGACATCGCCCCGGACCTGCAGCTGCCGGGCATGGGCCGCGTCGCTGAGCTCAAACGGCGCGTCACGAACGACGGTCTCACCCTCATCTGAAGTCACATGGCGAGCGAAGCGGCCCACAGGTTCATCGTGGTCGAAGGACCGATCGGCGTCGGCAAGACGAGCCTCGCGCGGCGTCTGTGTACGAGCTTAGGCGCCCAGCCGGTGCTGGAACAGGCCGCGACCAATCCCTTCCTCGAGCGCTTCTATCGAAACCCGAGGGCCGGCGCGCTGCCTGCGCAGCTGTACTTCCTGCTGCAGCGTGCGCAGCAGCTCGCGTCCCTGAAGCAGGCCGATCTCTTCGCGCCGGTGCGCGTGGCGGACTATCTCCTCGAGAAGGATCGCCTGTTCGCGCGCGTGACGCTCGATGAGGCGGAGCTCGCACTCTATGAGCAGCTGTACGCGAAGCTCGACATTCACGCGCCCAAACCCGACCTCGTGGTGTACCTGCAGGCGCCAGTGGACGTGCTGCAGGAGCGCATCGCGCGGCGCGGGGTGGACTACGAGCAGCACATTGACCGGGAATACCTGGAACGGCTGAATGAGGCCTACGCGCGCTTCTTCCACGAGTTCGAGGCGGCGCCGCTCCTCATCGTCAACGCCGCCTCCATCGACCCCATCGCCAGCCAGCACGATTACGACGAGCTCCTCGCCACCATCCGCCGCACGACCCGCGGACGGATGTATTACAACCCGTTGCGCAGCCGCGCGATCTAGCTACACTCGAAACCATGCCGATGTACAAGCACCTGCAGCACGATGCCGGCCGGCCGCCGGTGACGCTGGCCACGCTGCAGCGCATGAAGGCCGACGGCGACAAGATCGCTTGCCTCACCTGCTACGACGCCAGCTTCGCGATGCTGCTCGATGCCGCCGACGTCGACGTGGTGCTGGTCGGTGACACCTTAGGGATGGTGATCCAGGGCCACGACACCACCGTTCCCGTCAACATGGATCACATGGTCTACCACAGCGCCGCGGTGGTGCGGGGATTGAGCCGCGCCTTCCTCATCGGCGACATGCCTTTCATGAGCTACCCGACCAAAGAGCTCGCGCTGGCCAACGCGGTGCGCCTGATGCAGGAGGGTGGCGCGCAGATGGTGAAGCTGGAAAGCGGCGGCAAGCAGACCGACATCGTGGAGTTTCTCGCCGGCCACGACATCGCGGTCTGCGCGCACTTGGGACTTAAGCCGCAGTCGGTGCACAAGACCGGCGGCTTTCGCGTCCAGGGCCGCGAGCGCGAGGCCGCGGCGCGCCTCCTCGATGAGGCGCAGCGCCTCGAGGCCGCCGGTGCCGACATCGTGCTGCTCGAGTGCGTGCCGTCCGAGCTCGGTAAGGCGATCACCAAGGCGCTGCACGTACCCGTGATCGGCATTGGCGCCGGCCCGGACGTCGACGGGCAGATCCTGGTCCTCTACGACATGCTCGACATCACCAGCGGCCGCAAGCCGCGCTTCGTGCGCAACTTCATGGACGACGCCCATAACAATCTCGAGGCGCTCAAGCGCTACGTGCGCGCGGTCAAGCAGGGCGAGTATCCCGCGGCCGAGCACTGCTTTTAGGGCGTTCGCGGCACAAAACGAGGGGGAGCTTGGAGACCGTCACCACGATCGCCGCGGTCCGTGAGCGCGTGCGCGCCTGGCACCGCGCGGGGTTGCGCGTGGCCTTCGTGCCGACCATGGGGAATCTGCACGACGGCCATGTGAGCCTCATCGAGGCCGCGAGGCGACATGGCGAGCGCTTCGTCGCCAGCATCTTCGTCAACCCGATGCAATTCGGGCCGAACGAGGACTTTGCGCACTACCCGCGCACGCCGCGCGAGGACGAGCGCATGTTGAGCGATGCCGGCTGCAGCCTGATGTTCACCCCGGACGTCACGGAGATTTACCCGCACGGCTCCGAGCGCGCCTCGCGCGTCGAGGTGCCGGCGCTGTCGCGCATCCTCGAGGGGGAGTTCCGCCCGGGCCATTTCGAGGGCGTGAGCACGGTGGTGGCGAAGCTGTTCCACATCGTGGAGCCGGACGTGGCGGTATTCGGCGAGAAGGACTTCCAGCAGCTCGCCGTCATCCGCCGCATGGTGGAGGAGCTGTGCATGCCGGTGCAGATCATCGGCGCTGCGACCGTGCGCGCCGCGGATGGACTCGCGCTGAGCTCGCGCAACCAGTACCTCACCCCTGATGAGCGCGCGCTGGCGCCGCGCATCTACGCGGAGCTTAAGGCTGCCGCGCAGCGCCTTAAGGCCGGCGATGCGGATTTCGCCGGCATCGAGGGCACCGGACTTCGGGCGCTCGAGATCGCAGGCTTTCGCCCCGATTACTTCTCCGTGCGGCTCGCCGCGGACCTCTCCCCGCCGACGCTGGCCGCGGGCGAGCTCGTGGTGCTGACCGCCGCACGCCTCTCCCGCGCGCGCCTCATCGACAACATCCAGGTGACGCGCCCGAAGACCTGAGTCGATGCGCGCGCGACGCGCGCCCCGCTTGAGTTCACGCGGCGCTTCGGTGTCGCTGCAGCGCCCACTCGACGTGCTCGCGCACCAGCGCCGAAGTATCGCCGCGGCGCGCCTCGAGCGCCTGCAGCACGGCGGGCGTGGTCGGCGCGTTGCCGAGCGCGACCGCGATGTTGCGCGACCAGCGCTCGTAGCCGATGCGATGGATCGCCGAACCCTGCATGCGCTCGGCGAACTCGCCCGCAGTCCAGCCAAAGAGCTCCACAAGATTTCCGCCATCGAGCGCGTGGCGGATCTTGAAGTCAGGATTCGCGGCGGCGCGCGCGAACTTGTTCCACGGGCACACCAGCTGGCAGTCATCGCAGCCGTAGATGCGGTTGCCGAGGAGGGCGCGAAGCTCGACCGGGATCGCGCTCTGGTGCTCGATCGTAAGATAAGAGATGCAGCGCCTGGCATCCAGGCGATAGGGTGCGACGATCGCCCCGGTGGGACAGGCCGGGATGCACGCCTGGCAGCTGCCGCAGTGCTCACTCGCGCGCGTGTCCGTAGGCAGCGGCACGTCGGTGAGGATCTCGCCCAGGAAAAACCACGAACCGGCATCCTTCGCGATGAGATTGGTGTGCTTGCCGATCCACCCTAAGCCCGCATCACGCGCGAGTGCCTTCTCGAGCACCGGTGCGCTGTCGACGCAGACGCGATAGCCGCAGGGGCCCACGTGACGATGCAGCTCGCGCGCGAGCGCTCGTAGCGCCCCGCGCAGCACCTTGTGGTAGTCGCGCCCGGTCGCATAGCGCGAGACGTAGCCGAGGGAGGGGTCGGCGAGCACCGCGTGCGCCTCGCGCGAGGGTGCCGGCCAGTAGTCCATGCGCGCGCTCAACACCCGCACGCTCCCCGGCGCGAGCTCGGCCGGGCGGCTGCGCAGTGTGCCGTGGCGCTGCATGTAGTGCATCTCGCCGTGGAACCCCTCGTCGAGCCAGCGCAGCAGGTGCCGCTCATCCTCGGGAATGTCGAGCTCTGCGACGCCGAGCGCGCCGAAGCCGAGCGCCACGGCGCGCGCCGTCAGCTCGCGCTTGAGCTGTTGGAGATCCAGGGGCTGCGCTTCGGGCATGGGTTCACCGCTCCTGCCAGTATAATCAGCCGATGGCACTGCCCATCGCCTTGTATTCCGCGGCGCAGGTGCGCGCGCTGGATGCGCACGCTACGGGTCAGCTCGGCATCCCCGCCTATACCCTGATGAAGCGCGCCGGGGAGGGGGCGCTGCGGTACCTGCGCACCCAGTGGCCGATGGCCTACCGCATCGTCGTCGTCTGCGGCGCCGGCAACAACGGCGGCGATGGTTACGTGCTGGCGCGCTTTGCCCAGGCGGCCGGACTCACCGTCACGGTCTTGAGTGCGGCGGAGCCGCACGAGCTAAAAGGCGCCGCACGCCAGGCGTACGAGGACTTCATCGTCGGCGGCGCGGCGGTGTACCCCTTCGCCACGGCGCGGCTCGCCGCAGGCGAAGTGATCGTGGATGCGCTGCTCGGCACCGGGCTGACCGGGAGCGTGCGCCCCGCGCTCGTGCCCGTCATCCGCGCCATCAACGCGGCGGGCCGTCCGGTGTTCGCGCTCGACGTGCCGTCGGGTCTTGATGCCGACGCCGGCACGGTGGCCGGCGATGCGATCCGCGCGGAGGCGACCGTGACCTTCGTCGGACTTAAGACCGGGCTCTTCGTGGGGGATGGGCCGGAGTTTGCAGGCACCGTGTTCTTCGATGACCTGGAGCTCGCCGACTCGGTGCCGCGGGATCTTGCGCCGCGCTTGACGCGCATCGTCGAGACGGAGATCGCGCAGGTCCTGCCGCGCCGCCCGCGTGTTTCCAACAAGGGCGACTTCGGCCGCGTGCTGATCGTCGGCAGCGGCAGCGGCATGCCCGGTGCCGCCCGCCTGGCCGGCGAAGCGTGTCTGCGGGTCGGCGCGGGACTGGTGACGGTGGCGGTCGCCCCCGAGAACGTGGCGCCGATTGCGGCCGGCCGCCCGGAGCTGATCTGCTTAGGGGTAGCCGATGCGGCATCACTCGCCGAACCCCTCGACCGTGCCGACATCATCGCGGTCGGCCCCGGTCTTGGGCGCTCGTCCTGGGCGCGCAGCGCGCTGCAGGCGGTGCTCGCGACCAAGAAGCCGCTGGTGGTGGATGCCGATGCGCTCAATCTCCTCGCCGAAAGCGGCCACGCCGCCAGGGGCGACTGGATCCTCACCCCGCACCCAGGCGAAGCCGGCAGGCTCCTGAGTACCAGCGCCGCGGAAATCCAGCGCGATCGACTCGGGGCGCTCGACCGCCTCATCGAGCGCTACCAGGGTACGGTGGTGCTCAAGGGTGCCGGCACGCTGGTGGGTGCGCCCGGGCGCACGCCGGGACTGTGCGAGCGCGGCAATCCCGGCATGGCGACCGCCGGCACCGGGGACGTGCTCACGGGCGCGATCGCGGGAATCCTGGCGCAATGCCGAGATGCGTGGGCCGCGGCGCGCACCGGCGTGCTGGTGCATGCCATGGCGGGCGATGCCGCGGCCCGCAGCGGCGGTGAGCGCGGCGTGCTCGCCTCCGATCTGGTGCGGGAGCTTCATCACTGCGTCAACCTGTGACGCGCCGGTGCGCACGCTCACCCACACCGCGCAGGACACCGAGGATCTCGGCTGGCAGCTCGCGAGTGCACGCCCCACGGGCAGCCGCGCCTTAGCCGTCATTTATCTCTCCGGCGAGCTCGGCACCGGCAAGACCACATTCGCGCGCGGCTTCATGCGCGCGCTTGGCGTGACCGAAACGGTGCGCAGCCCCACCTATATGCTGGTCGAGCTGTACCGGGCGACGCTCCTCACCCTGGTGCACGTCGATCTCTACCGGCTTAAGAGCCCGGACGAGCTCGAGCATCTCGGGCTGCGCGAGTGGGCGACCGAGGGGTGCCTGTGGCTCATCGAATGGCCGGAACGCGCAGCCGATCGGCTGCCGCCGCCCGACCTGGCCCTGACCTTTCAGGCGGCGCCCACCGGGCACGACATCGAGGTGATCGCCCGCTCGCCGGTCGGACACACCTGGCTCGCGCAGCTCACCGGTGGGGAGGGCGGCTGAAGCGTACGGCGCGCCTGAGGCGTCGCGGTTGAAAAGCAGGCAGGGACCAGCGTAGATTACCGCGCAGGTAGCGCTCTGAAGCTGATGATAAAAAAGATCTTTTTTTGGGGATTCGCCGCGGTGTCGGTCGGCCTGGGCACCCTGTCGCCCGCCACGGCCTCAGAGTTGCGCGACATCGCCCTGTCCGCCGATGCCGATTCCGCGCAGCTCACCCTCGATCTGACCGACGTCGCCCCGCAGCGGCTCTTCACCCTCGAGCACCCCGATCGCGTGGTGGTGGATCTGCCCGACACCCACCGCGCCGGCGGCGTGCATGCCCCGGCGCCTTCCGGGGTCGTGACCGAGGTGCGCTTCGGGGTTCAGCCCCATGGGACGCTGCGCGTGGTGGTGCAGCTGCGCTCGGCGCTCCCCGTTCACAGCGCCTGGGCGGTCGGCGGCGAGGGTCGTCGCCTGGTCCTGATCTTAGGTCATCCGGTCGTCGCCGCCGCCGCGCCGGAGGCGGGGCCGAAGGCGGTACGCGCGGTACACGCCCCGGGGGACGGTGACCGTGACGTGATCATCGCGGTGGATGCCGGGCACGGTGGGGTCGATCCGGGCGCCATCGGGCACGGCGGGACCCGCGAGAAGGACGTGACGCTGGCGATCGCGCGCGCACTCGCCCAGCGCATCGATGCGCAGCCCGGCATGCGCGCGGTACTGACCCGTGACCGCGACGAGTTTCTCGAGCTGCGCGATCGCATCGCGCGTGCGCGCGCGGCGCGCGCGGACATGTTCGTGTCCATTCACGCCGACTCGATCGCCGACCGCAGCGTCACCGGGGCTTCCGTGTACGTGCTCTCGGTGCATGGGGCCTCCAGCGAAGCGGCGCGGGTACTCGCCGACCGCGAGAACTCAGCGGATCTCCTGGCCGGCGTGCCGCTCGATGACCAGGGCACGATGGCAGTGGTGCTCGATGCCACGCAGAGCGAGATCATCGGCTTGAGTGCCAGTGCCGCCGAGCAGGTGGTGAGCGCGCTCGAGGGCGTGGGCGAGCTGCGCAAGGCGCAGGTGCAGCGCGCCGGGTTCGTGGTGCTCAAATCGCTCGCGATCCCCTCGATGCTGATCGAGACCGCCTACATCTCCAACCCCGCCGAGGAACGGCGGCTGCGCAGCAGCGCGCAGCAGGAGCGCCTCGCGGAAGCGATCGCCGGCGGCGTGCGCAGTTATTTTGCGCAGAACCCGCCGGACGGCACGCGTTTCAAGCAGGAGCACCGCAGCACGCTGGTGAGCGCCGCCGACGGCGCCAGCGGCGCTGCCGCGCGCTGACCTTACCCGTCGCTGATCGCAGCCGCGCCGGTGCCTGTCGCGCGTCGCGCGTCAGCCGCGCAGCGCCTGTACACTTTCCTTCATGCCTATCCGAGTGCTCCCGGACGAGCTCATCGACCAGATCGCCGCCGGTGAGGTCATCGAGCGCCCCGCATCCGTCGTCAAGGAGCTGACCGAGAACGCGCTCGATGCGGGGGCGACGCGTATCGAGATCGACGTCGAGAAGGGCGGAGTCGCCTTGGTGCGGGTGCGCGATGACGGCCGCGGGATCGAAGCGGGTGAGCTGCCCGTGGCGCTCGCCCGCCACGCCACCAGCAAGATCGGATCGCTGGCGGATCTAGAGCGCGTGACCACGCTCGGGTTTCGCGGCGAGGCGCTGCCCTCGATCGGCTCGGTGGCGCACCTCACGATCACCTCAAGGACCGCTGCCGCCGCGCACGGTGCACAGATCAGCGTGGTGGGGGGCAGCGCGGCTGCCGTGCGTCCGGCGGCCCATCCCTTGGGCACCACCGTCGAGGTGCGCGACCTCTTCTTCAACGTGCCGGCGCGGCGCAAGTTCCTGAGGAGCGAGGCCACCGAGCTCGGTCACATCGTGCGCCTCGTGGAACGGCTGGTGCTGTCGCGCTTCGACGTGAGCTTGCGGCTGCGCCACGGCGAGCGTGTGCTCATCGATGCGCCGGCGGTGGAGGGACCAGCCGCCGAGAGCGAGCGGCTCGCCCAGGTGCTCGGTGCGGACTTTGCGCCCGCCGCGCTCACGATTCGCGAGCACGCAGGTCCGGTGATGCTCTCGGGCTGGGCGGGACTGCCGACGCGCTCACGCGCGCAAGCAGACCAGCAGTTCTGGTTCGTCAACGGCAGGAGCGTGCGCGACCGGGTGCTGATGAACGCGGTGCGCTTGGGTTACCGCGACGTGCTGTACCACGGCCGCCATGCCGCCTACGTGCTCTATCTCACGCTCGACCCGAAGCTGGTGGATGTGAATGCGCATCCGGCCAAGCTCGAAGTGCGCTTTCGCGAGAGCCGCCAGATCCATGACTTCGTGTTCCGCTCTGTCGAGCGCGCGCTCGCCGGCACGCGGCCCGCGGCGAGTGCCGCGCCTGCCGCGGCGATGGCGGGGGAGACGCCGTACCGTCTGGCGGCGGTTCGGGCGTCCGGCTCGCACGCTGAGCCCGATTGGGCTCCCGGCGTGCTGCCGCTGCAGCAGGGAAACGGCTGGCAAGCCCTCGCCGCGGGTGTCGCCGAAGCCTCCGCGGTGACCGCGCCTGCGGCGGGGGAGGACTATCCATTGGGTCACGCGCTCGCGCAGCTGCATGGCGCCTACATCCTCGCGCAGAACCGCGACGGACTGGTGCTCATCGACATGCATGCCGCGCACGAGCGCGTGCTGTACGAGAAACTCAAGTCCGAGCGTGCCGCCGGTGGCGTGCCGGCGCAGCAGCTGCTGACGCCGCTCACGATTGCGCTGAAGGCGCACGAGCTCGCCGCGATACTCGAGCAGCGCAGCGAGTGGGAGGCGGCGGGTTTCGAGATCGATGCGCTGTCGGAAAATCACCTCGCGTTGCGCCGGGTGCCGGCATACCTGGGACCTTCCGAGATTCCCCGCATCGTGCGCGCGCTGCTCGAGGGCTTGCCGCTCGAGGCCGGCGCTCATCACCTGGAGGGCGCCGCGGACCGCTTCCTCGGAACCCTCGCATGCCGTTCCGCCATCCACGCCAACCGGCATCTGACGCTGCCGGAGATGAATGCGCTGCTGCGGCAGATGGAAGTCACCGAGCGCACCAACCAGTGCAATCACGGTCGCCCGACCTGGACGCGCCTCTCCCTGCAGCAGCTCGATCAGCTGTTCCTGCGGGGTCGATAGCATGACGGCGAGGCTGCCGGTGCTGGTCCTCGCCGGACCCACCGGGGCAGGGAAAAGCGACTGGGCGCTGCGGCTTGCCGCAAAGGCTCCGGTCGAGATCGTGAGCGTGGATTCGGCGCTGGTCTACCGGGGGCTCGACATCGGCACCGCAAAGCCCTCGCGCGAGGTACGCGCGAGCATCCCGCACCACCTGATCGACATCTGCGACCCGAGCGAGAGCTACTCCGCCGGGCGCTTCGTCGCGGACGCACTGGAGGTGATCCGCGACATTCACGGTCGGCGCCGCGTGCCGCTCCTGGTCGGGGGCACGATGCTGTACCTGCGCGCGCTGCTGACCGGACTTGCGCCGCTGCCGCCGGCGATGCCGGCGCTGCGGCAAGCGATCGATGCACGCGCCGCGCGCGAAGGCTGGCCGGCGCTGCACCGCGAGTTGGCCCGTCTTGACCCGCAGGCGGCCGAGCGCATCGCCCCGAACGATGCCCAGCGTATCCAGCGCGCGCTCGAGGTATGCCAGGGCACCGGCCGGCCGATCTCGGTGTTGCAGCGGCAGACCTCGGCGCCGCTCAAGGAGTACCCGCGCTGTTACTGGATCCTGGCCCCGGACAATCGCGCCGTGCTGCACGAGCGTCTCGCCCGGCGCTTTGCCAACATGATGGCCGCCGGCTTCTTGGAGGAGGTCGCAGCGTTGCACCGTCGCGGGGATCTGACGGCGCGCCATCCGGCGCTGCGCGCGGTCGGCTACCGGCAGCTGTGGGCGCACCTTTGCGGGGAGTATGGGTTGGATGAAGCGGTGCGACGAGCCGTTGCGGCGACGCGCCAACTTGCCCGGCGGCAGCTCACCTGGCTGCGCGGGGAGGCTGAGGCCAGCTGGATCGACCCTGACTCAGCTGAGGCGGAATTGTCGTGGAATAAAGACATTTGTCAGAAGCTGGGCGGCCTTGGGCTTTAGTGGAAGCCCCATGTTAAGATGCTTCTCGTCGGTTCCTCGCCGCTTGCGGGGTCGTTAGTTTGCTTTGGATCGCCGAGCATGGAAGTTCAGCTGCGGTCCGTCGTGCCGCCGAAAAACTCGAAGCTTTAAAAATAAGGAGAACCCGATGGCCAAAGGCCAATCCCTCCAAGACCCCTTTTTGAACGCCTTGCGCAAGGAGCGGGTACCCGTCTCCATTTACCTGGTGAACGGCATCAAGTTGCAGGGTCAGATCGATTCCTTTGACCAGTTCGTCGTGCTGCTGAAGAACAGCGTCAGCCAGATGGTCTACAAGCACGCGATTTCGACCGTCGTGCCGGCGCGCAACGTGCGCCTGGCGACCGAGGAGGGCGGTCCCGCCCCGGAGACGCCGGCCGAATAATGTCCCGGTCACCGGAAGCCTGAGTGTTCGAACGCCCACGGACTGGTGAGCGTGCCGTACTGGTGCGCCTGGGACTGGGCGCTCCCGTGGATCCGGAGGACCTGGAGGAGTTCACCCAACTCGCGGTGTCCGCAGGCGCCGTGCCGGTCGCCACCCTCACGGGCCGGCGCCCGCGCCCCGATGCGCGCTATTTCCTGGGCACCGGCAAGGCGAACGAGCTGAAAGAGCTCGCCGCGAGCGCCGCGGCGGACGTGATCCTCATCGACCACGCGCTCTCGCCCAGCCAGGAGCGCAATCTCGAGAAGCTCACCGAGCGGCGCGTGCTCGATCGCAACACGCTGATCCTCGACATCTTCGCGCAGCGCGCCCGCAGCCACGAGGGCAAACTCGAGGTGGAGCTGGCGCAGCTGAAGCACATCGGCAGCCGCCTGGTGCGCGGCTGGACCCACCTCGAGCGGCAGAAGGGCGGTATCGGCCTGCGCGGACCCGGGGAGACGCAGCTCGAGACCGACCGGCGCATCATCGCGCAGCGGGTGCGCCTGCTCACGCGGCGGCTCCTGAAGATGCAGCAGCAGCGTGCCACCGGCCGCCAGACGCGCGCCGAGATCCCGGTGCCCTCGCTGGCGCTGGTCGGCTACACCAACGCCGGCAAGTCGACGCTCTTCAATGCGCTCACCGGCGCGGACGCCTTCGTCGCCGATCAGCTGTTCGCCACCCTCGATCCGACGGTGCGCCGCATCCGCCTCCCCGGGGGCACCCCGGTGGTAGTGGCGGACACGGTGGGATTCATCCGCGAGCTGCCCCACGAGCTGGTGGCGGCGTTTCGCTCGACCCTCACCGAAGCGCGCGAGGCGACGCTGCTGCTGCACGTCATCGATGCCACCAACCCGCGCCGCGACGAGCAGACGCGCGCGGTGGAGTCGGTGCTCACCGAGATCGGTGCCGGCGCGATCCCGCAGATCCTCGTCTTCAACAAGATCGATCGCCTCGAGATGGCCGCGCGCGTCGATCGCGACAGCGATGGGCGCGTCACCGGGGTATGGATCTCGGCCGAGAAGCGCTCAGGTATCGAGCTCCTCGCCGGCGCGCTCGCCGAGCGCCTGGCGCGCGTCGCGCGCCGCGCCACGGTGAAGGTGCCGGCGAGCGCCGGTGCGCTGCGCTCGCGCCTGTACGCGGCGCAGGCGGTGCGCGCCGAGAAGTCGGCGGACGATGGCTCCATCGAGCTCTCGGTCGAGCTGCCCGACTCCGAGCTCTTGAACCTCGCCCGCACCGCGGGCGTGCAGATTCTGGAAGTGCAGCAACCGGGCATGCCTTGTGCCGTCGGGAGCCCCTACCTACAATCGACGGCCGCCGCGAGCGCGACCAAACACCGCTGAAGCGCCACACCGGTCATGGCCTGGAATCAACCTGGAGGTTCGAACAATCAGTGGGGGCGCCGGCCCGGCCAGGGCGGCCCCGATCTCGACGAGCGCCTGAAGAGCTGGCAGAAAAAGCTCGAAGGCTGGCTGCGCCCGGGCGGCCGCGGCGGCGACAGCAGCTCGCTCTTCGGGCTCGCGGTGCTGCTGATACTCGTCGTCTGGCTGTGGAGCGGCTTCTACCAGGTGGGGCAGGCCGAGCGCGGCGTGGTGCAGCGCTTTGGCAAGCTGATCGACGTGCGCGCGCCGGGCCTGGGCTGGCGCTGGCCGTGGCCGATCGAGACCATCAACAAGGTGAACGTCGCGAGCGTCAACTCGAGCGACTTCAAGTCGCGCGTGCTCACCTCCGATGTCAACCTCGTCGATCTGCACTTCGCGGTGCAGTACCAGTTCGCCGATCCGGTGAAGAAGCTCTTCAGTGTGCGTGAGCCCGAGGCCACCTTAAGCGAGGTCTCCGAGAGCGCGATCCGCGAGATCGTCGGCCGCAGCACCCTCGATGACCTGCTGGTCGGCTCGACGCGCCCGGAGATCACCCGGCGCACCAAGGAGCTCATCCAGAGCGTGCTCGACTACTACAACGCCGGCATCACCGTCACCACCGTCAATCTCGAGGACGTGCAGGTGCCGGACGCGGTGATTCCCTCGCAGCGCGACGCCAACAAGGCGCAGGCCGACAAGGAGCGCTACATCCTCGAGGCCGAGGCCTATGCCAACGGCATCGTGCCGGTGGCCGAAGGCGCGGCATCGCGCATGCAGCAGGACGCGCAGGCCTACAAGTCCCAGGTCAGCGCCATCGCCGAAGGCCAGGCGTCGCGCTTCACGCAGCTGCTAGGTGCCTACCAGCAGTCGCCCGAAGTGACGCGCCGGCGGCTCTACATGGACACGATCGAGAGCATGCTGGCGCGCGCCCACAAGGTGCTGATCGACGGGCATGCGGGCAACAATCTCATCTACCTCCCCATCGACAAGATCCTGGAGCACAGCGTCAACCGCGAGGTCGAGCCCTCCCCTGAAGCCAACGCTGCGGGCAACGCGCAAAAGGAAACCGACCAGGTCACGGTCGAAGCGCGCGGGCGGGGAGAGCGCTGATGAGCTCGCGCCTCTTCCCGGTGTTCATCGCCGCAGGCGTGCTGCTGGTGCTCGCCGCGTTCTCGCTGTTCACGGTGAACGAGACCCAATACGCCATCCGCACCGAGTTCAGCGCCATCGTCGGCATGCATTATTCCCCGGGGCTGCACCTGAAGTGGCCCTGGGACGTGGTGACCAAGTTCGACAAGCGCATCCTGTCCGAGTCCTACACCGGCGAGACCTTCCTCACCAACGACGGCCGCGGGCTGATCGTGGACTTCTACGTCAAGTGGCGCGTCAAGGACCCGTCGACCTTCTTCACCGCCACCGGCGGTATCGAGGAGCTGGCCGGTCAGCGTCTGGCGGAGATCGTCAAGGACGGCATCAAGAGCGTGGTGGCGCAGCGCACCCTGCAGCAGATCGTGTCCGCCGAGCGCGCCGCGGTGACCGGGCAGATGTTCGGCCAGGCGAGCCACAACGCGCTCGGCCTCGGCGTCGACCTCGTCGACGTGCGCGTGCAGCGCATCGATCTGCCCGACGAGGTGGCCGCGCGCGTCTACGAGAGCATGAAGCAGAGCTTCAACAAGACCGCGAGCCGCCTGCGCGCGGAAGGGCAGAGCGAGAGCACCACCATCCGTGCCTCCGCCGAGCGCCGCCGCACGGTGATCCTGGCGGATGGCGAGCGCGATGCGCTGCGGGTGCGCGGTGAGGGTGATGCGTCCGCCGCGCAGATCTACGCGCGTGCCTACGACAAGGATCCGGAGTTCTACGCCTTCTACCGCAGCCTGCAGGCCTATGATCGCGCCTTGGGCAAGGAAGGCGATCTGCTGGTGGTGACGCCCGACGGGGAATTCTTCAAGTACCTGAAGGATGCCGCGAAGGCGCCACCCGCGCATCGTTAGACTTTCTCACCCTTCGCATGCCCGTGAACCTGACCGACCTGCTGGCCGCCCTCGGCCTGTTCCTCGTGCTGGAAGGCATCGCGCCGTTTCTCAATCCGCAGGGCGTCAAGCGCGCCTTCGCACGCCTCGTGCAGCTTTCGGACCGCGAGTTGCGCATCGCCGGCCTCGGCAGCATGCTGGTCGGCGTGGTGATCCTCTTCCTGGTGCGCTAGGAGTCTCGTGGGAAAGTTCGTCGTCATCATCGGTACCCAGTGGGGCGATGAAGGCAAGGGCAAGGTCGTCGATCTTCTGACCGAGCGCGCCGCGGCCGTGGCGCGCTTCCAGGGCGGGCACAACGCCGGCCATACGCTGGTGATCGACGGCAAAAAGACCATCCTGTCGCTGATTCCTTCGGGCATCCTGCGCGATCAGGTGCGCTGCTTCATCGGCAACGGCGTGGTGTTGTCGCTCGAAGCGCTGCTCGCCGAGAGCCACATGCTGATGGAGCGCGGCGTGCCGGTATTCGAGCGGCTGCGGCTCTCGCCGCTGTGTCCGCTGATCCTGCCCTCGCACGTGCTGCTCGACCAGGCGCGCGAGCGTGCCCGCGGACCGAACGCGATCGGCACCACCGGCCGCGGCATCGGACCTGCGTACGAGGACAAGGTGGCGCGGCGCGCGGTGCGCGTGGCGGACCTGTTCCAGCGCGATCGCTTCGCCGCCAAGCTCGGCGAGGTGCTGGATTTTCACAACTTCGTGCTGCAGCACTACTACCGCCAGGGCACGGTGGATTTCCAGAAGACGCTCGACGAGCAGCTCGCCATGGCCGCGAAGATCGCACCCCTGGTGACGGATGTGACCGCTGCCTTGCAGCAGCTGCGCCAGAGTTCCGCCAACGTGCTGTTCGAAGGCGCGCAGGGGGCGATGCTGGATGTCGACCTCGGCACCTACCCCTTCGTGACCTCGTCCAACACCACCGCCGGCTTCGCCGCCACCGGCACCGGTCTGGGTCCGCGCGCCTTCGACGGCGTGCTCGGCATCGTCAAGGCCTACACCACGCGTGTCGGCGCGGGGCCTTTTCCGACCGAGCTGTTCGATGAGTACGGCGAGCATCTGTCGCGCGTTGGTCACGAGTTCGGCTCGGTGACCGGCCGGCGCCGGCGCTGCGGCTGGTTCGACTCGGTGGCGTTGCGCCGCGCCATCGTGAACTCGAGCGTCTCGGGGCTGTGCATCACCAAGCTCGACGTGCTGGACGGCCTCGACACGATCCGCATCTGCGTCGGCTATCGCAGCAACGGCATCGTGAGCCCGGAGCCGCCGCTGTCGGTGGACGGCTACGCCGGCATCGTGCCGGTGTACGAGGAGCTGCCGGGCTGGGACGAATCGACGATCGGCGCCACGCACTACGAGGAGCTGCCCGCCAACGCGCGGCGCTACCTCGAGCGGCTGCAGGCGCTCGTCGACGTACCCGTGGACATCATCTCAACCGGGGCCGAGCGCGAGCAGACCATCCTGCTGCGGCACCCGTTCGGAGGTCAGAGCTGACCACACCCGCGGGCTCGCGTGCAGCACCGGCGCTCCTGCTCGCGCTGGCGGCGATCATGCTGCTGTCGTGCGTGCTGGCGGCCGGTTGCTGGCGCGTGTATTCCAACACCTGGGACGAGCCGGAGCACCTCGCGGCGGGTGTCGAGCTCCTCGACCGCGGCAGTTACGACTACGACACGGAGCATCCGCCGCTCGCGCGCGTGTTACTCGCGCTCGGGCCGTGGCTCGCCGGGGCGCACGCCTACGGTACGCCGCCGCCGGAGGGGACACCCGAAGGCATCGACATCCTCTACTCGGGCGGGCACTACTGGCGCTACCTCACCCTGGCGCGGCTCGACATGCTGCCGTTCCTGTTGCTGCTGCTGTGGGCGACGTGGCTGTGGGCGCGGCGGCTGTTCGATCCTCTCGCCGCGCTCTTGCCGGTGCTGCTGGTCGTCTCGGTGCCCCCCGTGCTGGGCAACGCCGCGCTCGCCAGCCTCGATGTGGCGGCCGCGGCGACCATCCTGCTCGCGCTCTATACGCTTGAGCGCTGGCTGGTGAGTGCGGCGGCGCGCGACGCGCTGCTGTTCGGGCTGGCCTCAGGTCTGGCCGTGTGCACCAAGTTCTCAGCGATCCCGTTCATCGGTCTGTCGCTCATAACGTTAGCGCTCGCTCACCACCTCGTGGCGGCGCGGCCGGCCGCAGCCGGGGCGCCGGCGCGCACCGACGCACGTGCCGCGGCCAGCGCACCCTGGGCGAGGCGGCTCGTGGGGCTCGCGATCGCGGCCGCCGCGCTCCTCGTGCCGGTGTGGCTTGCTTACGGCCCGCGTGCGCCGAACGATGCGCACGTCGCCATGCGCTTTGACTGGGCGGTCGCGTACCTGCTGGCGCACGGGGGATTCGACCACGCGCTCGGCGTGCTGTTGTCGCATGTATGGCTGCCGCGCGAGCTCAAGGACCTGGTCAACGGCGTCGTCGCGGTCAAGGCCCATAACGACAGCGGCCACCGCTCGTACTTCCTGGGCGAAGTGCGCGAGACCGGCTGGTGGGACTTCTACCTCGTGGCGCTCGCGGTGAAGACGCCGATCCCGCTGCTGTTTGCAGGACCTGCGGGTGTTGCGTGGCTCGCGCGCACCGGTTGGCGGGCGAGGGATTCGTGGGCGTTGGCGCCGCTGGTGGTGGTGGTGACGCTGCTCACCTTCGCGAGCACCTTCAGCCGCATCAACATCGGCATCCGCCACATACTGATCGTCTATCCGTTCCTCGCTCTGGGTGCTGCGTACCTCGCGCAGCGGGCGTGGCGGGCGATCGTGGCGCAGCGTAACGCGCGCCTCGCGCTCGCGAGTGCGGCACTGGTCCTCGCGCTTCTTGCCTGGCAGCTGAGCACCTTGTGGCGCGCTTATCCGGACTACCTGCCGTACTTCAACGAGGCGGTGGCGCATCCGGAGCGGGTGCTCGTGGACTCCGATCTCGACTGGGGCCAGGACCTCTACCGCCTGGAGCAGCGCGCGACGCAGCTGCACATCCAGCGCCTGAGCCTCGCCTATCGGGGCACTGCGGATCTTGCGCGCGAGCCGCTGCCGACACTTTATGTCCTCCCGCCGCATCAGCCGGTGACGGGGTGGGTGGCGGTATCTGAGCTGGCGCGCACCCGCGACCCCGACGATTACCACTGGCTCGATGCCTACCGACCGCTCGAGCGCGTCGGCAAGAGCATCGACCTGTACTACATCCCCTAAAAACTCGCCCGCGGCGAGTCTTCAGGCCGGCGCCGTCGCCCCCGCCGCGCGCAGGCGCGTGATGCGAGTGAGGGGGGCGGGATGGGAGTAATAGAAGGCGGCGTACACCGGGTCGGGGGTGAGCGTGCTGGCGTTGTCGCGGTGCAGTTTCACCAGGGCGGTCGCCAGCTCCGCGGCGCTGGCGTAGCGCGTGGCGAAGGCGTCCGCCTCGAACTCGTGGCGGCGCGACCACAGCGATGCCAGCGGGGTGATGAAGAAGGTGAACGCCGGCACCACCAGCACAAAGAGCAGCAACGCGGCGTACGCCGAAGGGCGCGGCACCCCGAGTGCCGCGTAGAAATCGGGCCGCGCCGCGAGCCAGCCGAGCAGCGCCAGCCCGCCGAAGGATGCGGCCATCGACAGCAGCAGGCGCTGGCGCACGTGTCGCAGGCGAAAGTGCCCGAGCTCGTGCGCGAGCACCGCCTCGACTTCCGGCGCCCCCAGCCGCTCGAGCAGCGTATCGAAGAACACGATGCGCTTGTGGCGGCCGATGCCGGTGAAATAGGCATTGCCGTGGCTCGAGCGTCGCGAGTTGTCGACGACGAACACCCCCTTGGAGGCGAAGCCGCAGCGCTCGAGCAGCGCCTCGATGCGCGCCCTCAGCGCCTCATCCTGAAGCGGCGAGAAGCGGTTGAAGAGCGGGGCGATGAATGCCGGCCACGCCCACGCCATCAGGAACGTGACCGCGAGCCACAGCGCAAACGCCCACAGCCACCAGGTGCGTCCCGCGCGCTCCATAAGGAAGAGCATCGCCAGGAGCAGCGGACCGCCGAGCGCGAGCGCGAGCGCCAGGCCCTTGGCCAGATCGATGAGGAACAGCTTGGGCGTGGTGCGGTTGAATCCGAAGCGCGCCTCGAGGCCAAACGTGCGCCACACCGAAAAGGGCAGGCCGACCAGCTGCATGAGGAGGGCGACGGTGGCGATCACCGCCATACCGAGCCAGATAGGGGCGAGCGGCGTGTGCCGCCACAGGGCATCGATCGCGGCAATCCCGCCGCCCACGGTGAGTGCCAGCGTCAGCAGCGCATCCACCACCGTGCTCAGGCGTGCGAAGCGCAGCTTCGCGATCGTGTAGTCGGCGGCCTTGCGGTGCTCCTCTGCGCTGATGCTGTCGGCGAACGGCCCGGGCACCTCAAGGCGGTGTCGCGCCACCGCGCGCGCCTGGCGTGCCGACAGCCACAGCTCGAGCGCCGTGCCCGCGATGACTGCCAGGACAAAGAGCCACCTGAGCCACAACATGGGCGAAGAGTGTAGCGCGTTCGCGCCGTGGGCCCGCGCGACGCGGCGGCTGCCGCGGTGAGCCGTGGCGATGCCGCTAGGGGTCGAGCGCGGCCGGTGCGGGCGCGGCGGCCAGCGCTTCGCGGCGCTGGTCGCGCAGCCACAGCGCCACCGTGAAGGCGAATGCCGCAAGACTCAGCAGTCCGAAGAACCACAGCATGGGGTTATAGCCGGCCGGATTGGCAGCGCTCGCGTGGCTCGTATCGTTGATGTAGCCGGCGGCGAGGTTCGCGGCGAACAGCCCCGCGTTCTGCAGCGTGGTCATGAGACCGTAGGCGGTGCCCAGGCTCTCCGCGGGCGAATAGCGCACCACTGTCGGCCACAGGATCGCCGGCAGGAACGAGAAGCTCGCCCCGAGGAGCGCCGTCGACAGCCCGGGCATCGTGCTGATCACCAGGAAGCTCAGCGGCAGCAGCGCCGCGCCCACGGCCAGCAGCGCCGCGTTACGGCCGAGCCGGTCGAGCAGCAGCCCGAACACCGGGGTGGCGAACACCGCGGCGAGGAACACGTAGCTGTTGAGCGTGCTCGCCTGTGCCAGCGTGAAGCCCTGCGCTTCTTGCAGGTACTTGATGGCAAACGTGCTGCGGAACGGGAAGATCACCGAATAGAAGGTCACGCACACCGCCACCAGCAGCCAGTATTCGCTGCGAAACTTGAGCAGGTGGCGCCAGTCGAAACGCTCCGGCGGCGGTGGCAGTGCCAGCGTGCCGCGCGCGGCCTCGCGCCGGTCGATATAGAAGTAGAGCACCGCAGCGAGGAAGGACGCCGCGGCAAAGCCGGCCGCGAGCCACAGCGGCGGCTGCCAGCCCTTCTCGTACAGCCCGCCCGCAAAGGACGGCGAGCGGTCGGCCAGGTAGGAGCCGAGCCGCGCCAGGCTCGTGTTTAGCGCGAACAGCAGCGCGAAGTGGCGGCCGGTGAACCACTGCGCGAGCGCCACCATGACCGCCACCACCAGCGTCTCCGAGCCGATGCCGAACAGCAGCCGGCCGGTGACCATGAGCGGATAGTGCGTGCCGAGCGCGGTCACCACCGCGCCCACCAGGCACAGCGCGGTCGTGGCGAGCACCATGCGGCGCGCGCTGAAGCGATCCACCAGCACCCCGCCGATGACCACCAGGAAAATGTTGGGCAGGCTGTAGATCGCGTTCAGGCTGCCGATCTGGGTGTCGGTGTAGCCGAGCTCGCGCGACAGCTGCTCCGCCACCGGGCCGACCGAGTCATAGCCGTAGTAGTTGCCCAGCATGACGAGTGCCGCGGCGGTGAACATCAGGACCTGCATCGCCCGCGAGGGGGCGGCAGGATGCGGTGCGCTCATCGAGCGAACCGGCGCGGGTGTGGCGCCGTCACGGAGTGGGGCATGGCATCATTCAGGCGAGGGAGTGTAGCAAAGTGCGCGGCGGGATCGCCGTGTCGGTTGCGTGCAAACCCTCCAGCGCTGCGGATCCTCAGCGTGCAATCCAACCCGAGCTGATGAGTTTTTCGTTGAACTCGCGCGCCACGCGCGGGTCCGGGCGGGCGTGGCGCCGCGCGACCCCCGGTGCGGGAATGCGCGCCAGTATGTCGCGTATGACGTTGAGGCGCGCGTGCCACTTGTCATCCGCCCGCACCAGGGTCCACGGCGCCTCGCGCTGATGGGTGCCGAGGAGCATCGCATCGCGGGCGCGGCTGTAGTCGCGCCAATGCTTCTGCGCCGCCTTGTCCACCGGGCTGATCTTCCATTGCTTGAGCGGGTCGTGGCGTCGCGCGCGCAGCCGCCGCGCCTGCTCGGCGCGGCTGATGTCCAGGTAATACTTGAGGAGGAACACGCCGGAGCGCGCCAGCATGCGCTCGAAGCGCGGTGCCATCGCGAGGAATGCGTCGCGCTCGCGCCGGCTACAGAATTTCATGACGTACTCGACGCCGGCGCGGTTGTACCAGCTGCGGTTGAACAGCACGATCTCCTGCGCCGCCGGCAGGTGCGGGACGAAGCGCTGGAAGTACCATTCGGTCTCCTCGCGGCTGCTCGGTTTGCCCGGCGCCACCACCCGCACCTCGCGCGGGCTCAGGTGCGCGACGATGCGCTTGATAGTGCCGTCCTTGCCGGCACAGTCGCGCCCCTCGAAGATCACCAGTACCTTCAGGCCGCGGGCGATCACCTCGCGCTGCAGCTTCACCAGCTCGATCTGCAGCTGCCGCAGCTTACGGCCATAGGACTTGGCGCCCAGCGGCGCGGGCAGGGCTTCAGGGTGCCGTGATTTCCTGGCCATGGAGGGTCGTTACCTCTCAGGCGGCATAGCCACCGATGGTGGGCATTATCGGCATCGCTGCCGCTCTCCCGCCACACCCTTGTCGGGCGGGCGGCTCTGGTTCAGGCTAACACGCAGCGCACCGGCCGCCCGCCGAGAGGAGACTGAGCCATGTCTGCACCGAAGGGTAAAGCGAAGGTAATCGTGTCGAAGAACGGCCCGTACCAGGTCTCAGGCGGCGTGCCGCTCGCGAAACAGACCATCGTCGCCGATGCCGCCGGCGCCTCCCAGGAGTGGCGCGAGAGCGACGCTTTCCCGGCGCAGGACAGCTACGCCCTGTGTCGCTGCGGGCACTCGGCGAGCAAGCCCTTCTGCGACGGCAGCCACACGCGCGTGCGCTTCAACGGCACCGAGACGGCCAGCCACGAGCCCTACGTCAGGCAGGCGCAGCTCATGGAAGGCCCGGCGCTCGATCTCGCCGACGCCGAGTCGCTGTGTGCGTTTGCGCGCTTCTGCGACCGCGACGGCCAGGTGTGGAACCAGGTGGCGCACACCGACGATGCGCACCTGCGCGCGCCGTTCGTCAGGCAGGTGAACCAGTGTCCGTCGGGGCGGCTGACGGCGCTCGAGCACGGCACGGCGCGGGCGCACGAGCCGGCGCTGCCGGTGTCGATCGGGGTCGTCGAGGATCCGGCGCAGGAGTGCAGCGGCCCGCTGTGGCTGCGCGGGGGCATCCCGGTGGAATCAGCGCACGGCTTCAACTACGAGCTGCGCAACCGCGTCACGCTGTGCCGCTGCGGCGCCTCGAAGAACAAGCCCTTCTGCGACGGCTCGCACGCCGCCATCAAGTTCCGCGATTATTGAGATGTTTTGAACAGAGGCGCAGGCGGTCATGAGCATCTACGAGCAGGACCTGGACAAGAACGCTGCGAACTTCACGCCGCTCTCACCGGTGAGCTTCGTCGAGCGCACCGCGGAGGTGTTCGGCGATCTGCCCGCCGTGGTGCACGGCGCACGCCGCTACAGCTGGGCGCAGACGCGCGAGCGCGCGGCGCGCCTCGCCGCGGCGCTGCGCGCGCTCGGAGTGAGTCGCGGCACCACGGTCAGCACCATGCTGTGCAACACCCCGGAGATGGTGGAAGCGCACTACGCCATACCGGCGCTCAATGCCGTGCTGAATACGCTCAACATCCGCCTGGATGCGCCGCTGCTGGCCTGGCAGCTGCAGCACTGCGAGACGGCGGTGCTGATCACCGACCGCGAGTTCGCGCCGGTGGTGCGCGAGGTGCTGCGCGTACTGCGCGAGGAGCACGGCCGCACGCTCTCGGTCATCGACGTGTGCGACAGCGAGTATGCCGGTGCCGGCGAGCGGCTCGGCGAATACGAGTACGAGGCGCTCATCGCGCGGCACGCACCGCTCGCGCAGCTCGAAGGCCCGGCGGACGAGTGGGATGCGATCGCCGTGTCCTACACCTCCGGCACCACCGGCAATCCCAAGGGCGTCGTCACCCATCATCGCGGCGCGTACCTGAACGCGGTCTCCAACGCCTGTGTCTGGTCCATGCCGCACTTCCCGGTGTACCTGTGGACGCTGCCGCTCTTTCACTGCAACGGCTGGTGCTTTCCCTGGACGGTGGCGATGCTGGCCGGCACCCACGTGTGCCTGCGCAAGGTGGAGGTGCGCGCGATCCTCGAGGCGGTACGCGCGCACCGCGTCGACCACTACTGCGGCGCGCCCATCGTGCACAACCTGCTGATCAATGCCGATGTGTCGCTGCGTGAGGGCATCGACTGGCGGGTGCGCGGCATGGTGGCGGGCGCCGCACCCCCCGGTGCGATGATCGATGGCATGGCGAAGATCGGCTTCGACCTGACGCACGCCTATGGGTTGACCGAGACCTACGGCCCGGCAGCACTCGCCGCCAAGCGCACGCAGTGGGCGGGTGCGACGCTTGCCGAGCAGACGCGACTCAACGGCCGCCAGGGGGTGCGCTACGTGCTGCAGGAAGGCATGACGGTGCTCGATCCTTTGACGCTGCGCGAGGTGCCGGCCAACGGCGAGGTGCTCGGCGAGATCATGTTCCGCGGCAACATCGTCATGAAAGGGTATCTCAAGAACCCGGCGGCGACGGCGCAGGCGTTCGCCGGCGGCTGGTTTCACACCGGCGATCTGGCGATGCTCGAGCCCGACCGCTACGTGAAGATCCGCGACCGCAGCAAGGACGTGATCATCTCCGGCGGCGAGAACATCAGCTCGCTGGAGGTGGAGGATGCGCTCTACCGTCACGGCGCGGTCATGGCGTGCGCCGTGGTGGCGCGTCCGGATCCGAAATGGGGCGAGACGCCGCTCGCGTACGTCGAGCTCAAGTCCGGCGCGACCGCCACCGCGGCGGAGCTGATCGCGCACTGCCGTGGACTGCTGGCCGGCTACAAGATCCCGCGCGAGGTGAGGTTCGAGGAGATTCCGAAGACCGCCACCGGCAAGATCCAGAAGTTCGTGCTGCGCGAGCGGGCGCGCTCGGCGAGCGCCATCGAATGAGACCGATCATGAACGGGAGGGAGCGATGAGCACGGAGCCACTGGTGTTGCGGGCGCGCGATGCGCGCGGAGTGGTGAGGCTGACCCTGAACCGGCCGCAGGCCTTCAACGCGCTGTCGGAAGGGTTGCTCGCGGCCCTGCAGCAAGAGCTCGATGCGCTCATGCAGGATGCCACCTCGAGGGTGCTGGTGCTGGCCGCCGGCGGCAAGGCGTTCTGCGCCGGGCACGACCTGCGCGAAATGCGCGCGCAGCCCTCGCCCGAGTACTACCAGCGCCTGTTCGGCGAGTGCAGCCGCATGATGCTGACGCTGCGCCGGCTGCCCATACCGGTGATCGCGCGCGTGCAGGGCATCGCCACCGCCGCCGGCTGCCAGCTGGTGGCGCAGTGCGACCTCGCGGTCGCCTCGCGCGAGGCGCGCTTCGCCGTGAGCGGGGTGAACCTGGGACTGTTCTGCTCGACGCCCGCGGTGCCGCTGTCGCGCAACGTGCCGTGCAAGCCGGCCTTCGAGATGCTGGTCACCGGGGAATTCATCGACGCCGATGAGGCACGCGAGCGTGGACTGGTGAACCGCGTGGCGGAGCCCGCGCAGCTCGATGCGGAAGTGGAGAAGCTCATCGCCAGCATCATCGCCAAGCCGCGGGTCGCCATCGCGCTCGGCAAGGAGCTGTTTTACCGCCAGGGCGAGCTGCCGCTCGCGGCGGCCTACGAGGCGGCCGGCAGCACCATGGCCTGCAACATGATGGATGAGGTGGCGCTCGAAGGCGTGCAGGCGTTCATCGAGAAACGCACCCCGCACTGGGCGCAGCGCTGACGCACGGCGCCGGTCCCGCGTAACGGCGCCGCACCATTCGCGCGAAGTGGCCGATGGCGCTAGTATTGCGGCCATGGGAGGCGCCGTCCAACACCACTCCCCATGGCGCAGGAATCTCCGGCACGAGGTCGCGAGACTCCTGGTGTTGAAAGTCGCAGCGCTGGTGCTGCTCTGGGCCATGTTTTTCTCGCCTGCGCATCGGCACCCCGTGGACGGCGCGGCGGCACGGGCGCGTCTCGGAGTGGTTGCTGCGTCGCCGGCTGTGACTCCCGCGCCCGCGCCGACGCGCCCCGGCGCTCCTGCGGCGGGTGAGCCATGATCGACGCTGCGGTCATTACGCTGTCGCGTACGCAGTTCGCGCTCACCGCGCTCTACCACTTCCTGTTCGTACCGCTGACGCTCGGGCTCTCGATGATCCTGGTGATCATGGAGTCGGTGTACGTGATGACGGGGCGCGAGATCTGGAAGCGCATGACGCGCTTCTGGGGTGTGCTGTTCGGCATCAATTTCGCCATGGGGGTCGCCACCGGCATCACCATGGAGTTCCAGTTCGGCACCAACTGGGCGTACTACTCGCACTATGTCGGGGACATCTTCGGCGCACCGCTGGCGATCGAGGGCCTGATGGCGTTCTTTCTCGAGGCGACGTTCGTCGGGCTGTTTTTCTTCGGCTGGGAGCGGCTGTCGAAGGTGGCGCACCTGGTGGTGACGGCGATGGTGGCGCTCGGCTCGAGCCTGTCGGCGCTGTGGATCCTGATCGCCAACGCCTGGATGCAGTACCCGGTCGGGGCACAGTTCAATCCTCAGACCATGCGCATGGAGCTGGTGTCGTTCAGCCAGGTGCTGCTCAATCCCGTGGCGCAGGCGAAGTTCGTGCATACCGTGGCCGCAGGCTACGTCGTCGGCTCGGTGTTCGTGCTGGCGGTGAGCGCCTGGTACCTGCTGCGCGGCCGTAACGTCGACATCGCGCGCCGCTCGATGGCGGTGGCCGCGAGCTTCGGGCTCGCCTGCGCGTTGTCGGTGGTGGTGCTCGGCGACGAGTCTGGCTACGTGGCGGGCGAGAACCAGAGGATGAAGATCGCGGCGATCGAGGCTGAATGGCATACCGAGCCGCCGCCGGCGAGTTTCACCGTGTTCGGCTTTCCCGACGTGCAGACGCATCAAACCCATGCGGCAGTCAGGGTGCCGTGGCTCCTCGGTCTCATCGCCACGCGCTCGATCGATCAGCCGGTGCCCGGCATCGTCGAGCTCGTGGCGCGCGCGCGCGAGCGCATCGTGGGCGGTATCGAGGCGTACGTGGCGCTGCGCACGCTGCAGCAGGATCCGGACGACAGCAACGCCCGCGCGCGCTTCGCCGGGCACCAGGCCGATCTCGGTTACGCGCTGCTGCTGCTGCGCTTCGTCGAGGATCCGACGCAGGCCACCCCAAGGCAGATCGAGCAGGCCGCCTGGTCGACGGTGCCGAACGTGCCGGTGCTGTTCTGGTGCTTCCGGGTAATGGTGGTCCTGGGCGTGTTCTTCATCCTGCTGTTTGCCACCGCGTTCTATCTCGCCTCGCGCCACCGCTTCCTCGAGAACCGCTGGTTCCTGCGGATTGCCTTCCTCAGTCTGCCGCTGCCGTGGATCGCCGCCGAGCTCGGCTGGATCGTCGCCGAGTACGGCCGCCAGCCCTGGGCCATCGATGGCGTGCTGCCGACATTCCTCGCCGCTTCCCCGGTGCCGGCTTCCAGCGTCTGGTTGTCGCTCGCGGGCTTCGTGGTGTTCTACTCCGCGCTCGCCGCCGTGGACGTGTATCTCCTGGTGCGCACGATCCGCCGCGGCCCCGACGGCTTAGGGTTCTGGCCGATCACGTCCGTGCCGGCCGGCGGCGCACACTAACGAGCTGAGCAAGGTCGCCACGTGCCCGACTACGAAACGCTGCGCCTCATCTGGTGGCTGCTCCTCGGCACGCTGCTCATCGGCTTTGCGATCATGGACGGCTTCGACCTGGGTGTAGGGGCGACGTTCCGCTTCCTCGGGCGCACCGACGAGGAGCGCCGCGCACTGCTCGAGTCCGTCGAGCCGGTGTGGGAGGGCAACCAGGTATGGCTCATTCTCGGCGGTGGCGCGGTGTTCGCCGCCTGGCCGCTGCTCTACGCCGCGTCGTTCTCGGGGCTGTACCTGGCGATGTTCGCGCTGCTGGCGGCGCTCATCCTGCGACCGGTCGGGTTCACCTGGCGCAACCAGCTCGCGGACCCACAGTGGCGCAGCGTGTGGGACGTCGCGCTCATGCTCGGCGGGGCGGTGCCGGCGCTGCTGTGCGGCGTGGCGTTCGGCAATCTGTTCTTAGGGTTGCCGTTTCATTTCGACGAGCTGCGCCGCCCGGTGTTCACCGGCGGATTCTTTGGCCTGCTGCACCCGTTCGCACTCCTCGCCGGAGTCGTGAGCCTGGCGATGCTCGTGATGCACGGCACCGCCTATGCCTCACTCAAAGTGGGCGAGCCGATGTCGCAGCGTTCCGCTGCGCTCGGGCGTTGGGCGGCGGTCGTGTTCGCCATCGCCTTCGTTGCCGCCGGTGCGTGGGTCGCGGGCATCCCGGGGCATCACATCGTCTCGGGTGCCGATCCGCTTGGACCTTCGAACCCCTTGCACAAGCACGTGGGGCTCGTGCCGGGCGGCTGGCTCCTGCACTACCACGTGCACCCGCTGCTGTGGCTCGCGCCCCTCGGCGCGCTCGGTGGTGCGGCGCTGTGCTTCATCGCTCTTGGTGCGCGGCGTCCCGGAAGCGCCTTTCTTGCCAGTTGCCTCGCCGTGGCGGCGACCATCCTGACCGCGGGTATCGCGCTGTTTCCCTTCTTCATGCCCTCATCCACGCAGCCCGACCACGGGCTCACCGTGTGGGACGCCTCCAGCAGCGCGCGCGTGCTGCTGATCATGCTGGTCGCGGTCGTGATCTTTCTTCCCGTGGTGCTCTCCTACACGGCGTGGGTGTTCAGCGTGCTGCGCGGCAAGATCACGCTGGAATCGATCCGGCGCCACGCCGGGTACTGATCGCAAGGGGTCGCATCGATGTGGTACTTCAGCTGGATACTCGGACTCGGACTGGCGCTCGCCTTCGGGGTGCTGAACGCCATCTGGTACGAGATCATGGACACCCCGCCCGGGGAGCACCGCAAGTCCTCCGCACCGCCGGAGCGCTGACGCGCCTGCGGCACGCCGCGCTGTGCCACGCCGCGCCAGTCTTTAATCCGCCGCCGCCCCTGTGCTATATCTTTCGCGCCGCAAGGCAGCCGGCGGCACCTTTCGCAGCCCAATTTAACCTCTCCTTAGCTGCTGGCGCCGTGGTCAGCGTGGAAGTGCTTTCGTGAAGATTGCCATCATCGGCTGCGGCGCGATCGGCGGATACGTCGGGGCGCGACTGGCGCTCGCCGGCGAGCAGGTGACCTTCATGGTGCGCGGTGCGAACCTCGAAGCGGTGCGCGCGCGCGGCGTCAGGCTCATCGCGAGCGACGGCAGCGAGGAAGTGGCGCGTGAGGTCACCGCCACGCGCGAGTACGGCGAGCCGGGTGCGCAGGACGTGGTGATCCTTGCGGTCAAGGCCCACCAGCTCGACGCCGTCGCCACCGACGTACCGCGCCTGTTCGGCGCACACACCGCCGTCGTGACCATGCAGAACGGCATTCCCTACTGGTATTTCCATGAGCACGGCGGGGCGCTCGCCGGCACCGTCCTGCACAGCGTCGATCCCACCGGCCAGGTCAGCCGCAACATCCCCGCCGCGCGGGTCATCGGCTGCGTGGTGTACCCGGCGGCCGAGCTCGTCGCGCCCGGGGTCGTGCGAGTGATCGAGGGGGATCGCTTTCCGGTCGGCGAACTCGACGGTACCAGCAGCGAGCGCGTCACCCGCATCGGGCAGTGCCTCGCCAGCGCGCGCCTGAAATCGCCGGTGCTGAGCGACATCCGCTCCGAGATCTGGCTGAAGCTGTGGGGCAACCTCACCTTCAATCCCATCAGCGCGCTCACCCGTGCGACGCTCATCGACATCTGCCAGTGCGCGCCCACGCGCGAGCTGGCGGTGGCGATGATGAGCGAAGCGCAGAGCGTGGCGCACAAGCTCGGCATCACGTTCAGGGTGCCGCTCGAGCGGCGCATCGCCGGCGCGGAGAAGGTCGGCAAGCACAAGACCTCGATGCTGCAGGACGTCGAGGCCGGAAGGCCGCTCGAGATCGAAGCACTGCTCGGCTCGGTGGTGGAGCTGGCGCGCCTCACACAGACGCCCACACCGCACATCGACACGGTCTACGCGCTCAGCCACCTGCTGGCGCGCACGCTCACGCCGGGCAGCGCCTGAGGCCTTTCGCGGCGCCTCAGGGAGCCGGGATGGCGCGCCGCTGGATGCCGTGCGCGAAGGGCTGCGCGAGATCCATGCGATCGCTGACGGGCGGCATCGGGTATTTGAGCCCGGTGGCGCAGTTGAACAGCACCACCGTGTCGGTCGGTGAGAGCAGGCCGCGGCGTCCGGCTTCGAGGTATGCGGCATACGTGGCCGCCCCTTCCGGACTCAACAGCAGGCCGTCCGCGGCGGCGACGTGCGCGCGCGCCGCCTCGATCGCCTCATCGGATACCGCGAGCGCAAAGCCGCCGCTCGCACGCAGGGCGCGCAGGATGAGGAAATCCCCGAGCGCGGCCGGCACGCGAATCCCTGCGGCGACGGTGTGCGCGTTCTCCCAGGGTGTCGCGGTCTCGAGGCCGGCCTCGAACGCCCGCACGATCGGCGCGCAGCCGCTCGCCTGCACGGCGACCAGGCGCGGCAGGGGACCCCTGATCCAACCGAGCGCGGCGAGCTCGGCCCAGGCCTTCCACATGCCGATGAGCCCGGTGCCGCCACCGGTCGGATAGAACACCACTTGCGGCAGCTGCCACTTGAGCTGGACGGCGAGCTCCAGCCCCATGGTCTTCTTGCCCTCGATGCGATAGGGCTCTTTCAGCGTCGACATGTCGAACCAGTCGAACTGCGCCTTGCCGGCCTGCACCAGCCGCGCACAGTCGTTGATCAGTCCGTTGACGCGCCAGACGCTCCCGCCCTGCAGCGCAATCTCGCTCAGGTTGATCTCCGGAGTGTCGTCGGGGCAGAAGCAGAACGCCTCCATGCCGGCCCTGGCCGCGTAGGCCGCCATGGCCGCGCCGGCGTTGCCGTTGGTAGGAATCGCGACGCGGCGCACGCCGTGCACCCGCGCCATCGATACCGCCAGGCACAGCCCGCGCGCCTTGAAGGATCCGGTGGGCAGCCGCCCCTCGTCCTTGACGAGCGGCTCGCGACAGCCGTCCGGCCGGCGGCTGTTCGCCAGCCCCACCAGCGGCGTCTCGATCTCGCCGAGGCTCACCTCGTACTCGGGTGCCGGGACCGGCAGCAGCTCGTGCCAGCGCCACAGCGTCGGCGAGCGCGCTTCGATTACCTCGCGCGTCAGCTCGCGGCCGAGCGCGGCCAGGTCGTAGCGCACCAGCAGCGGCTTGCCGGCCTGCGACAGACCCTGGAGCTTGCCGATGTCATGCGGCTGACCGGTCAGGCTGCATTCGAGGTGTGTGGCGTAGGTATAGCGCACGCGTCGCTCCTCGTGTGCGGGTGACTGCCGGCGGGCCCGCCGCTTTGTGATACAAGGGCCTTCGCTTATGCAGGCAGCGTCGCGCAACCCGCAGCCGCAGCTGCGCCGGACCATCGGCCGCTGGAGCATGGTAGCACTCGCGATCAACTGCATCGTGGGCAGCGGCATCTTCGGCCTGCCGGCCACCGTTGCGGCGCTGCTCGGACGTGTGAGCCCGCTGGCGGTGTTGCTCGCCGGTGCGGGCATGGGCGTGATCATCGCCTGCTACGCCGAGGTCGCCTCGCAGTTCACCGCGACCGGCGGAACCTACCTCTACCTGCGCTGCGCCTTCGGGCGGCTGATCGGGCTGCAGGTGGGCTGGATGACGCTGCTCACGCGCCTGACGGCGTGCGCGGCATCGATGGATCTTTTCGTGACGTACCTCGGGGAGTTCTGGCCGGCGGCGACTCATCCGCTGCCGCGCCTGCTCGTCATCAGCGTGTTCCTCGCCGCCATGGGCGCGGTCAACTATCGCGGCGTCGGCGGCGGTACGCTCATGAGTAACGTGTCGGCGACGGTTAAGCTCCTCGCCCTGGGACTGGTGTGCGTGGCGGGCGTGACGTGGCTGGCCGCTCACCCGGTACTGGCGCAGGCCCCGCAGGTCACCCATCCCGACGACTGGCTGAAGGCGATGCTGCTCATGCTGTTCGCCTACGGCGGCTACGAGAGCGCGCTCAATCCCATGGGCGAGGCCCGCAACCCGCGCCGTGACGTGGCGTTCGCGCTGTTCGTGGCGCTCGCGATCGTGGCGGCGCTTTACGCCTTGTTGCAACTCGTCGTCGTTGCCACGGTGGCGGATCCGGCGCACAGCGAGCGGCCGCTGGCGGATGCGGCACGGGTGGTGCTCGGCCCGTACGGGGCGGTGCTGATCTCCCTCGGTGCGCTGGTCTCGGTGTACGGGTACCTGAGCGCCAACCTCCTCACCATGCCGCGCTCGATGTTCGCGCTCGCCGAGCGCGGTGATTTTCCCGCCGTGTTCGCCCGCGTCCATCCGCGCTTCGAGACACCCTACGTATCGATCGTGGCGTTTGCGCTGGCGGTGTGGGTGTTTTCCCAGTTCGCGAGCTTCTCCTGGAACGTGACGCTCTCGGCCGTGGCGCGCATCTCTTATTACATCCTGGTATGCGCCGCCGTACCGGTGCTGCGGCGCATGCAGCCGCACGCCGCCGCATTCCGCCTGCCGGGAGGCTGGCTGCTGCCGCTGCTGGGCAGCGCGATCTGCGCCGTGCTGCTGACGCGCGTGGATTTCGGCAAGTCCGTCGTGCTGCTGCTGACGATCGGCGTCGCGCTGCTCAACTGGGCGCTGGTCAGGAGGACTGCGGAACCGGCTAGCGCGTGACGCCGTTTTCGCGCCCCTCGCGCTCGAGCGCGAGGTCATTGGTCACGACCGATTTGACTCCAGGGACTCTGCGAGCGATCTGCCGCGCACGGTAGAGCGCGTCCACGCTCCACACGTAGCCACTCAAGTCGGCTACGCCGTCATCGACCCTCACGTCGACGTGGCGGTAGAAGTAAAACGGATCGGCATTCAGTGCCGCATAGATGTTGCGGGCGACCGCCTCATCGGCACCAGTCTGCGTGGGCGATCGCGGGGGAGTGGTCGAGCAGGCGACGGTCAGCGCTGCGGTCGCGGCGAGGACGGCAGAGTGCGCGGCGTGTCTCCACATGACCGACTTACTCACTTCTCCAGCACCGCCCGAACATCTGCTCCCCTGGTATGACCGACGCAAAGTGTTCCTGGTTCAACCGCGGGTCCGCTGCGCCGCCGCGGTGGGCACTGCCCGCGAGGCAGCAGCCTCGATCTGTCACATTCTGAAGGGATTTGTCACATTCGCAACGGGTGGCAGGAGACAGGGCTTCTCACGCGGGCTAATAAGACCGCGCTGACCGCTCGACGTTAGCGCGACACGCCCGAGTCATCGATCCCGTTGCGTTGCAGCTCCAGGTCGTTCTCGACCCTGGAGACGCCCTGGACCAGCTGAGCCACCTGTTCGGCCTCGAGCAGGTCCGGCTGGGTCCAGACATAGCCGCTGAGGCGCACCACGCCGTTGTCGGCCCGAACGAAGATATGCTTGGCGTAGAGCTGCTTATCCGCGTCCAGCGCGGACTGCACGCGCGCGGCGGTTTCCCTGTCGAGTTGCCGCTGAGCGTCGCTGACGCCGGTTGCACACGCGACCACACTGCACAGGACCGCCACTGCAAATCCCGCGCCCGCCACGCGGTTCACGATTGGCGATAAGTTCATCTTCCGCTCCTCCCGGTTGACGCGATGATGTATACCACAGCCGCAGCCGGCGGCGAGCGGCTCATCCGACATTCGCCTGTAGCAGCGTCAATCCTTATCCATGTCCTCGGGAATCAGCTCGATCCGGTTGACGACGCGCCGCCCCTTCGCGGCGCGGCGCGCAAGGATCAAAGTGCGTCGCAGATCGCCCAGGTCGAGAGCTATGCCCCGCAGCGTGACGACGCCATTTTCCGTCGTCACGCTGATGTGACTGTCATAGACGTAAGGATCGTTCTGCAGCACCTCCACCACCTTGGCGGTGAGTGTCGCATCGGCCACTCGGTGCGCAGTGATGACGACTTCATCGCGGATCGCCTCATCGCGCTGCTGACCGGTGGGTGCCTGCGCCAGGGCGGGCGGCCGGGCCGCCAGAACGGCCACCCCCAGCGCTGCCGCCAGGAGTAAGCCGTTCGGGTCGTGCCGGGCCGCTACCATGCCGCCCTCCCAAGGGTTTGCTCAAGCGCCACCCTCAGAACTTGAAATTGACACCCGTCGAGATCCCGATCGGATGGCAGCCGCCCCAGGTCGTGGGGCCGGCGCTGCTGTAGTCGATGAACAGCGGGTGGGTGGCATCGTGGCAGTCGGTCTTTATGCCATGGCCGCCGGCGCCAATGTCGTAATGCGCGTTGCCGTCGTTCGAGGTGTCGGCGACATTGGCATACCAGGAGAACTGCTTGTCGAACTTGTGCCAGAAGGCCACCGTGGTCATGTTCGCCTCGTTGCCGCCGATCCCGTTCGGGTTGAAGTTATGCTGTCCGCCCGGGTCACCCACCGAAGCGCCGGCATGCGCCCAACCGAAGGCGATCCGGTCCGCACCGTTAGGGAAGTTGTACTCGATCGACACCCAGTCGCCGGTGCGCTGGCGCTCGTTCTGGAACTCCATGATCGCGGGCAGGCTGCGATGCAGGTCCTCATAGAGGTAGGAGATCGTCAGACCGAAGTCGAAGGTGTACTGTCCGCCGAACTTCATCGCCCATTCATTGACAACGTCGACGGTGGTGTTGTACTCGGGTGAGCCGGCAATCGCCGCGCCCGGATATTCCGCCTCGTAGGCCAGGAAGTCCGACCAGTCGAGCAGCGACGCACAAGTGACGCCCTTAGCGCATTGCACGGTGCTGGTCGGCCCCAGGCCGTAGATGTACGCATAGTACGGGTTGTTCGCGCCGACACCATCACTGCTGCGGTTCACGTCGGTGTGAACCTCATAGGCTGCCACAAGGTAGAGGCCGCCCATTTCGAACTTGAGGTCGCCGCTGAAGGCATTATTGAAGCCGCCGTCATCGCAGTTCAGGAACAGGTTGCCGCTGCCCGGACTGTTACCGCCCGAGCAGTCGACCGACCCCAATGACGTGAGATTGGAGTTAGGGTCCGGATTCTGGCCGAGCGCGTAGGCCGCATCGAAGCTCAGGCCCGAAAAGGTGGGCGAGCTGTACGAGATCACGTGATCCATGCGGGTGCCGAACTCGATGCGGTTGTCGCCCCCGGTATTGCCCATGATCACGCTGTAGTTACCCAGCATACCCGAGAACGGATTCAGCCGGTCCGTGGAGGTCTTGTACGGCATGTACATTTCGCCGAACCGCAGCTTGCCCCAGTTGGCGCTCCCATGTCCCTGGAAGCCTATGAAGGTATCGCCGAGCCCGATCGCTCCCGTCACGGTATTCGAGGACTTGGTCCACGTGTCGTTCAGACCCGGTGCGGCCGCCATGTCGAGCGAGGTTGCCACCTGGTAGATGAAGTCCACATCCGTATTGGCAATCTGATGCGCGCCCCGATAGCCGACGTTCGACCCGTTGCTCGCCATCATCGTCATCCAGCTGACGCGCCCGAACGGTCCCGCCCCGTTGCCCTTGGCGGATCCCTGGACGAAGGGGCCAGTGGGACTCGTGACGCCCGGAGCCAGGGAGTACGGATAGGCAACGAAGCCGCTCATGCCCTTGGTCGTTTCGTCGATGGAGACGTCCAGGGTGCCGAAGAATCCCTTCATGAACGTGTTGAGCTTGCTGCTCGCGGAGCTGACCTGCTTCTCCGTGGCGGCGGCCTGTGTTGCGGTGGCGCTGGCCTGCTGTTGAGTCGTCGTGACCTGCTGCTGGGTCTTCGCCTGGTCCTCCTGCATCTGCTTGAGCTGCTGATTGAGCTGATCGATCTGCTGCTGCAGGTCGCGCATGCGGTCCTGCATGCCTTGGTCCGTGGACTGCGCGACGCTTGTCGCTGAGTAGCTGAAAATGACCACTGCAGCCGCGAGAACCGCGAGCAGCGATCTAAACGCTCTGGTGCCACACATAAAAATCCCCCTTGCGAGTGATTGAACCGGGACCTGCGATCTTAAGACCTTACTCCAACTTTGTTCGTAAAACGCGCCTTGCTCACACTGGTGGTGTCAGCCCGGCGCCGCGCGCCCAGCGGATCGACAGCGCGTCCGCACGCGTGGCCGGTGCGAGGCGGAAGGTGATGTCCTTGAGCACCTCCACCAGGATCCCGCCGATGCCGAAGGCCACCAGCTTGCCGAAGGCCGGATCGGACACCGCGCCGACGATCACTTCCTGGCCGCCGGTGAGCATCTGCTGGACCTGCACGCCCTCGATGGTCGCGTCCGCCTTGTAGCGGCGCGCGTTAGCGAGGATGGTCTCGTAGGCCTGCTGCGCGGCTTGCGCGCTCTTGACTCCCACGATCACGCCCCCCGCTTCGGTCTTGTGCAGGATCTGCGGCGAGACGATCTTCATGACCACCGGGTAGCCCATGCGGCTCGCGAGCTGCGCCGCCTCGGTGGCGCTGCCGGCGACGGCTTCCTGCGGGATGCGGATGCCGTACGTCTCGCACAGCCGCTTGGCCTGCGGCGCGGTGAGAGCGCTGCGACCCGCGGCTTTCGCCTCATCCAGGAGCGCCGAATGGTCGTCGTGTCGTGTGCCATCGCCACCCTCCGCGTCCTTAGTTTAGGTCGCTTTCTCCGCGCGCAGCGCGGCAATCTCGGCTGCGGACAAACCGAGCTCGCCGAGCACTTCGGCGGTGTGCTCGCCGAGCAGCGGCGAGCGCCGCACCTCGGTGGGGCTGTCGGACAGCTTGATCGGGTTGCCGACGGTCACGTACTTGCCGCGCGTCGGATGGTCCACTTCCACCACCGTGCCGGTGGCGCGCAGCGACGGCTCGGCGATCAGCTCCTCCATTGACAGGATCGGACCGCAGGGGATGTCGTGCTTGTTGAACTCCGCCATGGCTTCGAACTTGGAGCGCTGCATGGTCCACGCTTCCACGGTGGCGAACACCTGCTTGAGGCGCGGCAGCCGTGCACTCGGCGTGGCGTAGTTGGGATCGGTGATCCACTCGTCCTTGCCGATCACGGTGCAGATTTCCTTCCACACCGGGGCCTGGGCGATGAAATACAGGTAGGCGTTGGGATCACTCTCCCAGCCCTTGCACTTGATGATCCAGCCCGGCTGGCCGCCGCCGGAGGCGTTGCCGGCGCGTGGTACCGCGCTGCCGAACTTGCCGTCCGGATGCTGCGGGTACTCCTGCATGACGCCGGTACGGGCGAGGCGCTGCTGGTCGCGCAGCTTCACACGGCACAGGTTCAGCACCCCGTCCTGCATAGCGGCGAGCACCCGCTGGCCGCGGCCGGTGGTGTCGCGCTGGTAGAGCGCACAGACGATGCCGAGAGCTAAGTGCAGTCCCGTGCCGCTGTCGCCGATCTGCGCCCCGGTCACCAGCGGCGGCCCGTCCGCGAAGCCGGTGGTCGAGGCGGAGCCGCCGGCGCACTGCGCGACGTTCTCGTAGACCTTGCAGTCCTCGTACGGCCCGGGACCGAAGCCTTTGATCGAGGCGACGATCATGCGCGGATTCAACTGCTGGATGCGCTCCCACGAGAACCCCATGCGCTCGAGCGCGCCGGGGGCGAAATTTTCCACCAGCACGTCGCAGTGCTTCACCAGGCGCTCGAGTATCGCCTTGCCGCGCGGGTGCTTGGTGTCGAGCGTGATCGAGCGCTTGTTGTGATTGAGCATGGTGAAGTACAGGCTGTCGACGTCGGGGATGTCGCGCAGCTGCTCGCGCGTGATGTCACCCGTCCCCGGGCGCTCCACCTTGATGACGTCGGCCCCGAACCACGCCAGCAGCTGCGTGCAGGTGGGACCGGACTGCACGTGCGTGAAGTCCAGTACGCGGACGCCGTCCAATGCCTTGCCCATGCGTGTCTCCGGCCTGCTTCTTACTTGTACATGGTCTGGTTCTTGGTGCCGGGCGCGTATTCGCGTGGATCGACCCAGATGTTGATGACCGCCGAGCGCTTCAGGCGTTGCACGGATTCACGGGCGCGCTGCAACGCCGGTGCGATCTGCGCGGCCTCGCGTACCTCCTCGCCGTAACCGCCGAGCATCTCGGCGAACTTGCCGAACGGCACGTCGCCTAGCAGGTTGCCGACGTTGCCGCGCTCCTCGCCGTACTTGGCGAGCTGCCCGTAGCGGATCTGGTTCATCGCCGAGTTGTTGCCGATCACCGCGATGTAGGGCACGCCGAAGCGGTTGGCCGTCTCCATGTCGAAGGCGGTCATGCCGAAGGAGCCGTCGCCGTAGTAGCACAGCACCTCCTTGGCGGGGTGCGCGAGCCCGGCGGCGATCGCGAAGCCGGTGCCTACTCCGAGCGAGCCGAGCGCACCCGGATCCATCCACTGGCCGGGGCGGCGCGGGCGCACTGCCTGGGCGGAGATGGTGACGACGTCGCCGCCGTCGCCGATATAGATGGTGTTGTCGGCGAGGAACTCGTTCAGCTCCCAGGCGACGCGGTACGGATGGATCGGCCGGCTGTTGGACTTGAACAGCGGCATGAGCTTCTCGGTGGCCGCGTTTTCCGCCTCGGTGAGCTTCTTCATCCATTGCTGGCGCGCCTGGCGCTTGTCCTGCTTGAGGCGCCCGCTGGCCGCCTGCAGCACCGCAGCGAGGATCGCTCCCGGGTGTCCGACGATCCCGAGATCGATATCGCGGTTCTTGCCCACCGTGCGGTAATCCATGTCGATCTGCACCAGCTTCAGCTTGTTGCTGATGCGCCGTCCGTAGCCCATACGGAAGTCGAACGGCGTGCCGACGATGACGATGACGTCGGCATCCGCGAAGGCATTGCCGCGGGTACGGTCGAAGTGGTGCGGATCTCCGGGTGGCAGCAGTCCGCGGCTGCCGCCGTTGAAGTAGCCGGGAATGTCCAGTCCGCGCAGCAGCGCGATCGCCTCTTCGTGGCCGCGCGCCGCCCATACCTGCTGGCCGTAGAGAATCGCCGGCCGCTCGGCATTCACCAGCATGTCGGCGAGCCGCTCGATGTCGCGCACATCCCCGAGCGAGCGGGTCGAGGCGCGATAATGCCCGGGCTGCGGCACGACCGCCTTGGTGAGATCTACCTCGCGATCGAGCACGTCGCGCGGAATCTCCAGGTACACCGGACCCGGAGCGCCGCTGAACGCCTCGCGCGCCGCCATCGACACCATGTCGGCGATCCGTTCGGTGGCGGGCACGGTGGCGGCGAACTTGGTGATCGGCGACATCATGTCGACGTGCGGCAGGTCCTGCAGCGAGCCCATCTTGTGCTGACTGAGCGCGCCCTGGCCGCCGATGTGCAGCACCGGACTCTCGGAGCGAAACGCGGTGGCGATGCCGGTCACGGCATTGGTGCACCCCGGGCCGGCGGTGGTCACCACGCACCCCAGGCGGCCGGTCTGACGCGCGTAGCCGTCGGCGGCGTGCGCGGCGACCTGCTCGTGACGCACGTCGATGATGCGGATGCCCTCGTCGATGCAGCCGTCGTAGATGTCGATGATGTGGCCGCCGCACAGCGTAAAGATGGTGTCGACGCCTTCGTTCTTCAGCGCTTTCGCGACCAGGTGTCCACCGGAGACGACGCCGGCCTCGCGGCTTTTCCGCTGCAGTGTGTCCTCGGCGGTCGTCTTGGTCGGGGTGGGTACAGGGTTTGCGGTTGCCATGGCTCCTCCAGCCTCAATCTGCTATTGCCCGGTCATGCTTGCCCGTGCCGTGCAGCATGAGCGGGTCACGTCCTTGCTCAATCGCTCTGGGCGTAGCTATGCGATCGCCGCCTTGGCCTGCGCTTGCGCATCGGCCGGAGGGCCCGCGGCGAAGTGCCGTGCCCGCATCGGCTTGAGCACAAACAGGGCCAGCAAGGCCGCGACGACGTTGAATGTCACGAACAGGGTAAACATCGAGCCATAGCCGTGCGCCTTGGTCAGGGCCGCCATGAGCGGTACCAGCAGCGCGCCGGTGCCTTTGGCCGTGTACAGCATGCCGGCATTGGCCGCGGCGAACTTCGAGCCGAAGGTATCTCCCTGGGTCGCCGGGAAGAGGCTGAAGATCTCGCCGTATACCCCGAAATACAGTGCGGTCACCAGCACGAAGGCCACCGGGTTGGTCCCGCTGATCTGATTCAGGGCGAACAATGCCGCAGCGCCGATGAGGAAGGCGAGCGCCATGGTGTGCTCGCGGCCGATCCGGTCGGAGAGCCAGCCAAAGAACGGTCGGCCGATGCCGTCAAAGATGCGGCTCAGGGACACGGCGAATATCCCCGCCGTGAGCACGATCCCGAAAAGATCGACCGGGACCTTGTCGATCTTGAAATCGGTGGCCATCGGTTTCACCGCCGCCGTCATGGTGAGCCCGCCGGCGGCAATCAACACGAACATTACATAGAGCACGTAGAAGACCGGGCTGCGCAGCACCTGTTGAGGGGTGTAGCCATAAGCGGTCGTGCTCGGTTTGACCTTGGCCGTCAGGATCTGTGGCGGCGGGACCAACAGCCCCAGCCCCATGATGAACACGATGGCGCCCTGCAGCAGGCCGAAGACGAAGAATGCGTGTTGATAGCCAGCGGCCGTGATCATGTGCGAGATCGGTATGACGGTGAGCGCGGCGCCCGCACCGAAACCGGCGGCGGTGAAGCCGGCGGCGAGCCCACGACGCCCCGGAAACCACTTGAGGGCGTTGCCCACGCAGGTGCCATAAACGCAGCCGGTGCCGACGCCGCCGACCGCCGCGGCGAAGTACAACATCGGCAGAGAGTCGGCGTAGGAGTTCATGACCCACGCGATGGCCACCAGGATGCCGCCGGTGATCACCACCGGGCGCGGACCGAACCGATCGACCAGATAGCCCTCGACCGGCACGAGCCAGGTCTCGATCAGTACGAAGGTGGTGAAGGCGACCTGGATCGCGGCGCGCCCCCAGTGAAACTTCGCGTCGATCGGGTTGACGAACAACGTCCAGCCGTACTGCAGGTTCGCGACCGCGGCCATGCAGATGATGCCGAGCACCAGCTGGACCCATGGCCTGGCGAAGAGTGAATCACTTTCGGTATTCGCAGCGGTGATCATGGCTGTTCCCCCTCAATTGCTACAGGCGAAAGAGACGAGGCCTGAAAGACGGTGTGACGTCCGAGGGTCTTGCGGCTGGGTGCCGACGGGCGCGGCAGCAGGTGCTGCACCGGAACGTACCCCGGAAGAGGAGCCTTGCGTCCCATGGCACACTCGGGCGCTGCCTTGTTGTTGTGCATAACCATGGCTGAGTACAGCCGCCGCCGACCATATGTGATATATCTTCAGATTGTCAATGCAGCGAAGCTCTGCGGCGGGGCATCACGACAACTGTCCTTTTGCAACGCAAAAGCTCACCAGGGGAGCTCCAAAGGCCTCGGCGCACCATGGTGGTGATTCTAGCGCGGCCGGTGAAATTTGGTATCTGATATATCAAGGCACACCTGACGCAGGTGCGCGCCACTGCGCACGGGAGCGGCGGATGCGGTTTGGTCCAAGGTATATTTCATCGGCATGCGCAAGGGGCGCGAGAGCCAGCCGAGCCTACCCGGCCATGAGAGCCGCGCAGGCCATGGGGTTTTAATGAACGCGATCATCAAGCCGAGATCCGGCAGCCGCGCCGGACAGCTGGCGCTCAGCCCGCTGAACTCAGTTAGTCTGCGCGACCAGGCTTACGCGCTGCTGAAGGAGGCGATCACCGGCGCGGACATCTACGGCGAGCACCCGGCGCTGCGGCTCGATGAGCGCGAGCTGACGCAGGCGCTCGGGGTGAGCCGCACGCCGGTGCGCGAAGCGCTTTCGATTCTCGAGCAGGAAGGCTTCGTGCGCACCGTGCCGCGCCGCGGCATCTTCATCGTGCGCAAGTCCAAGCGCGAGATCATCGAGATGATCCAGGTGTGGGCGGCGCTCGAGAGCATGTCGGCGCGCCTCGCCACGCAGCACGCCACGGATGCGGAGATCGGCAAGCTGCGCCACCTGTTCGATGAGTTCCAGAACTCCCCGCCCGCCGAGCACATCGGCGAGTATTCCGACGCCAACATCGCGTTTCACCAGATGATCGTGCGCCTCGGTGGCTCGCAGCTGATCGCCGATGCCACCAAGAACCTGTTCATCCACGTGCGCGCCATCCGCAAGGCGACCATTTCCCAGGACGGCCGCGCGGCGCGCTCGATCATCGATCACCTGAAGATCATCGAAGCGCTCGAGCGGCGCGATACCGAGCTCGCCGAGCGCCTCACCCGCCAGCACACGCTCGATCTGGCCGCGCACGTCGAGCGCTACTGCGACTTCCTCGACTGAGGCTGCCGTGCACGCGAGCGGCCGGCCGCAGCGCGCGGTGCCGGCCGGTTCGCCGCGCCCGCGTGCAGCTCGAAGCGCACCAGCCGCTCGATGAGCGGCGCACCTTCGCGCACCAGGAACTCCTTGAAGGCCAGCGCCACCGGCGGCAGCCGCTTGCTGCGGTGGTGCACCAGGTACCAGTTGAGCATGGCGGGAAATCCCTGTACGTCGAGCACCACCAGGTTGCCGGCGAGCAGGTCGAGCCCGATGGTGTGCGCCGACAGGAACGCGATACCCATCCCGGCAACCACCGCCTGCTTGATGGTCTCGGTGCTGTGGATCTGCATGGCGATGTCGAGCCGTGAGAACTGCCGGCCGAACACCTCGCGCATCGAGTTCCAGGTGTCCGAGCCCTGCTCGCGCTGCACGAAGCGCTCGCGGTTGAGCGCCGAGCGCGGGATCTGGCGCGCAGCGGCGAGCGGATGGCCGGGCGGGGCGACGATCACATAGGGATGCGGGGCGAACGGCACCGCGACGATGTCGAGCTCGGCCGGCGGGCGCACCATCACCGCCAGATCGGTGCGATTGTCGGCCAGCTGGCGCAGCAGGCCCTCGCGGTTGTGCACGGTGAGATTGAAGCTCACCCCCGGGTGCGAGGCGCCGAACGCCGCCAGCACGCGCGGAAAGAAATAGTCCCCGGCACTGATGACCGCCACGTCGAGCCGCCCGCCGGTGACGCCCTTCAACTGCGCGAGCGCGCTCTCGGTGTCCTTCAGGCGCTGCGCGACCGCGTTGGCGCATTGCAGGATCTCGCGGCCCGCCGGGGTGAGGTACATGCGCCGCCCGATGCGCTCGAACAGCGGCAGCCCGGCGACGCCTGCGACCTGCTTGAGCTGGGTGGACACGGCCGGCTGCGACATATGCAGCTCGGCGGCGGCGTGCGAGAAGTTCATGTGGCGGGCCGCGGCGGCAAATACCCGTAACTGACGCAGTGTCACGTTCTTCATGGGGCGCACGATACGCCTTACCGAGGTATTCTTAAAATCGTATGGTCACGATAGAAAGCTTTAAGTTTTCCTTGGGGTAGAGCGGGGGTAAGCTCGCTTAAGGGTCGGACCTGGAGTAGAGCAATGGCGCAGACGAAGAGCACCCACCGCGCGGCGGACGACCCGCTGGCCGCCGAGCTCGATGCCTACAACCGGGCGTTCTCCGATCTGGAGCTGCCGTGGCGCTGGGACGCGGAGACCTTCCGCCAGCTGCTGGCGATGGCGGGCGCGACTCAGGAGGATTGCGTCGGCGCCTACATCGAGCGCCACCAACCCCACCTGCTGCGCGTCTATGAGAAGGCGTTCCTGCGCGACCTGGTGCAGGAGGCGCGCAAGCGCCGCCGCCAGGAAGCGGCGGGCTGACGCTTTTTCGCACCCGTCACGGCGCCGTTCGCTCAGCGCGGAGCCGGCGGCAGTTTGGTGCGTGCCGCGACGTAGTGGGTGACGCGCGGCGGCTCGCGCAGCAGGTGGACGACATCATCCTGCACGATGCGATCGGCACGCGTCACGCGCCGATGCTGGCGCAGATGCTCGAGCCAGGAATCGACCAGGAAGGTCTCGAGTATGCGCTCGGGGTGCTCGGTGTCCTGGAACACGTCCCATTCGTACGCGCCGTCGCGCCGCCGCCCGTGGCCGATGCGCTCGAGCGCGTCCAGGACCGCCGCGCGATGCTCGGCGCTCACCTGGTATTCGACCGTGACCAGCACCGGACCTGCATCCTGATCGAGCTCGCCGGCGAGCACCGGCTCGGGCCAGTGCATGGAGGGCGTCAGGTCCGCGGCAGGCCCGGTGCGCAGCTTCCAGTGCCGGGTGAGCAGTAGCGCGAGCAGCGCGCCGGCGGCCGCCAGATAGTGTGCCGCGGCCACGCCGTCGCGCTGCGCGACCCATCCCCACAGGAGACTCCCGGCGCTCATCGTGCCGAAGAACACCGACACGTAGGCCGCCAGCCCGCGGCCGCGCACCCAGTCAGGCAGCGCGACCTGTGCGGAGACGTTGAGGCTGGCGAGCACGATGATCCAGGAGACCCCCGCCAGCAGGCAGGCGAGGGTGGCGAGCGCCGCATCGTGCGCCAGTGCGAACAGCAGCAGCGCGACGGCGTTGCCCGCCTCACCGAGCATCACCACCGCGTCGACACCGGAGCGCCGCCGTACTCGCGGCAGCAGGAACGCCCCGGCGACCGCGCCTGCGCCGATCGCGCCGAGCAGCAGTCCGTAGAGCGTCGGACCCCCGTGCAGCTGGCCGCGCGCCAGCACCGGCAGCAGCGCCCAGTAGGCGCTCGCAAACAGGAAGAACCCCACCGCGCGCGCCAGCGTGGCGCGCAGCGGGCGGCTGTTGCGCACGAAGCGCACACCGGCGCGCATGGCGTCCAGGAAGCGCTCCGGCGGCAGCGCGCGCGCCGGCTTCGCCGGCGGCCGCCACCACAGGATGACGCCGATCACGCCGGCGTTGCTGATGGCATCGAGCCAGAATGGCGCGGCGATTCCGCAGCTGAGGATGATGAGCCCGGAGAGCGCCGGCCCGATGACGCGGCTGATGTTGACGCCCAAGCTGTTGGTGGCCACCGCGGAAGGCAGCGCGTTCTGCGGTACCAGCTGCGGTACGATCGCCTGCCAGGCGGGCGTCTCCAGCGCGCCGAGCACGCTCACCAGGAAGGTGAACGCCAGCAGCAGCGCCGGTGTGACCACGTGCAGCGCCACCAGCAGCGCGAACAGCAGCGAGAACACGCTGGTGAGTATCTCCAGCGCCAGGATCAGGCCTCGCTTGTCGAGGATGTCGGCCAGCGCCCCGGCCGGCAGCGCAAACAGGAACAGCGGCAGGCTGGTGGCGACCTGCACCAGCGACACCACCAGCGGGCTCGGATCGAGGCTCGTCATCAGCCAGCCCGAGGCGGCGCTGTACATCCACGAGCCGACGTTGGAGACGACGGTCGCGATCCACAGGAAGCGGAATACCGGGTAGTGCAGCGCGCTGGCAGCCGTGGCCGCCTGCTGCGCGGCAGGGCTGCTCACGACGCGGCGCTCTGCACAGCCAAGAGCTACAGCAGCTCGACCCGTCCGCCCTTCAAGTGGTACATCGAGCCGACGATCTTGATCTTGCCGTCCTGTTCAAGCCCGGCGAGCACGCTGCTCTGCACGCGGATCTGCTCGATCGTGCGGCGCACGTTGGTGCCGGCGACGGCGTCCACGAAGGCGGCGTTCTTGCTGCTGCGCTCGCCGCTGTAGGCGGTGGCGCTGACCGCCGGCTTGATCCGCGCCAGCAGCTCCGTCAGGTGGCCGAGCTGCACCCCATCGATCGCGCCCTTGATTGCGCCGCAGGCGGTGTGCCCCATGACCAGGATGAGTTTCGCGCCGGCGGCCGCGCAGGCGAACTCGAGGCTGCCGAGCAGGTCGTCGTTGGCGATGTTGCCGGCCACACGCGCGTTGAAGGTATCGCCGATGCCGGTATCGAGGATGATCTCCGCCGGTGCGCGCGAATCGATGCAGCTGAGGATGGCCGCGGCCGGGTACTGTCCGCCGATGGTCGCGCGCTTTTGCGCCAGGTAATCGTGCGCCTTCATTTGGCCGGTGCGAAAGCGCTCGTTGCCCGCCCGCAGCATCGCCAGCACCTGCTCGGGCGTCATGCTGTCGCGCTGCTCCTGGGTCAGCGCCGCCGCATAGGCAACGCGCACCGCGCCCGGGAGCGCGAGGTTGCCGGCCGCGCCGGCGAGCCCGAGGCCGGCGAGCGAGCGCAGCAGCGCGCGACGGCTGGTGGCGCACGGGGCGGGCAGGGCGGAGGTTTCATGGCGCGGTTCGAATTGCATGCAGCACTCCCCTGAAGGCTCAGACACGTGAAGGCTCATATCATGGCAGCGGCGGCTGCCGCGAGCACCGATTCCTCGTCAGTCGACACCACGCACACCCTGACCGTCGAGCGCGCGCTTTGGATGTGCACATCCCCGCCGTGCGCCGCGGCGTTCAGTGCCGCATCGAGCTCGATGCCGGCCCAGGCGAGTCCGTCGAGGGCCTGGGCGCGCACCTCGGGGGCGTGCTCGCCGACGCCGCCACCAAACACGATGCCGTCGCAGCCCCCGAGCACCGCCAGATAGGCGCCGACGTACTTGCGGATGCGGTAGCAGTACAGCTCCACCGCGAAGCGTGCCTGTGGCGAGGCTTGCGCGAGCAGCTGCGTGGGATTCTGATTGCTGGCGGAGAGGCCGGCGAGTCCGCCGCGCGAGTTGAGCCGTGCGATGACCTCATCGCCCGAGAGTTCGAGCCGCTGCTCGAGGTACGGCACCACCGCCGCATCGATGTCGCCCGTGCGGGTCGCCATGACCAGGCCCTCAAGCGGTGAGAAGCCCATGGAGGTATCGAGCGGCCGGCCGTCCGCGCTTGCAGTGATCGAGCAGCCGCCGCCGAGCTGCAGCGTGATGAGGCGTCCGCCGCCAGGCAGCTGCGGGTGCAGCCGGCACCACGCGCGCCACATCGCCTCGTGCGCCAGCCCATGGAATCCGTAGCGGCGCACGCCGGCATCGACGCCGATATCGGCCGCCAGCGCGTACTCGGCGGCGCGCCGCGGCAGCCCCGCGAACCACGCGGTGTCGAACACCGCCGCCTGCGGCACCGCGCTCCAGATCTTAAGCGCGGCGCGGATCCAGTGCAGCGCTGCGGGGTTGTGCAGTGGCGCGAGCGGCGCGAGCTGCTCGATGGCGCTGAGCACGCTGGCATCGATGCGCGCCGGGTGAGTGAAGCGCGTACCGCCGTGCACGACGCGATGCGCGATTGCCTGCGGTGCGGCGCCGATCTTCGCCGCGAGCGCGCCGAGCAACTGCCGCGGATCCAGTTGCGCGCCGTCGTGCTGCTCGTGCTCGAGCTGGCGCAGCACGCCGTGCTCACCGACATCGTAGAGCGCAAGCTTGACGGAGGTGCTGCCGCTGTTGATCGTGAGGAGCGTCATGGTGGACACGTGCCTGTAGCGTGTTCAGGCTACGCTGCAGCCGATCCGCTGGCGAGTCTGGACAGGAGTGCCCGGCCTCTTTATTAAGGAGTGTGCAATGGACAGTCCCCTGACTGCCGAGATGCTGCGACGCATGGACGCGTACTGGCGCGCGGCCAACTACCTGGCGGTCGGCCAGATCTATCTGTACGCCAACCCGCTGTTGCGCGAGCCGCTGCTGGCCTCCCACATCAAGCCGCGCCTGCTGGGTCACTGGGGCACGACGCCCGGACAGAACTTCATCTACGTGCACCTGAACCGCATCATCAGCGAGCACGATCTCGACATGATCTACGTGTGCGGGCCCGGGCACGGCGGGCCGGCGGTGGTGGCCAACACCTACCTCGAGGGGACCTACAGCGAGATCTACCCCGAGATCAGCCAGGACGAGGAGGGCATGCGGCGTTTGTTCCGGCAGTTCTCCTTTCCCGGCGGCATCCCGAGTCACGCCGCACCCGAGACGCCTGGCTCGATCCACGAGGGGGGCGAGCTTGGCTACTCCCTGAGTCACGCCTACGGCGCAGCGTTCGACAATCCGCAGCTGCTGGTCGCCTGTGTCATCGGCGACGGCGAGGCCGAGACCGGTCCGCTCGCCACCGGCTGGCACGGCAACAAGTTCCTGAACCCGGCGAGCGACGGCGCCGTGTTACCGATCCTGCACCTGAACGGCTACAAGATCGCCAATCCCACGCTGTCGGCGCGCGTGGCGCGCGAGGAGCTGCAGCAGCTGCTGCGCGGCTACGGCTACGAGCCGTATTTCGTCGCCGGCGATGAGCCCGCGCCGATGCACCAGCTGATGGCCGCGACGCTCGATCGGGTCGTCGCCGACATCGGGAAAATCCAGCGCGAGGCACGCGCGCACGGCTTCACCGCGCGGCCGTGCTGGCCGATGGTGGTGCTGTGCACGCCCAAGGGCTGGACCGGGCCGAAAGTAGTGGACGGTCTTAAGGTCGAGGGGACGTTCCGCGCCCACCAGGTGCCGTTGGCGGAGGTGCGCAGCAATCCGGCGCATCTGCGCCAGCTCGAGGAGTGGATGCGCAGCTACCGTGCGGGCGAGCTGTTCGACGCCGGCGGCAAGCTGCACGCCGAGCTCGCCGAGCTCGCCCCGCGCGGTGCACGACGCATGGGGGCCAACCCGCGCGCGAACGGTGGGCTGCTGCTGCACGATCTGCGCATGCCGGAGTTTCGCGAGTATGCCGTCGCGGTGCCGTCCCCGGGAGCGGTCGACGCCGAGGATACCGGCGTGCTCGGCAAGTTCCTGCGCGACATGATCCGTCTCAACGTAAGTCCGCGCAACTTCCGCCTGTTCGGGCCGGACGAAACCGTCTCCAACCGCCTCACCGCGGTATTCGAGGCGACCGAGCGGCAATGGACTGCCGAGCGGATCGCCGACGACGATCACCTGGCCCCCGAGGGCAGCGTCATGGAAGTGCTGAGCGAGCACCAGTGCCAGGGCTGGCTCGAGGGGTACCTGCTCACCGGTCGCCACGGGCTGTTCAACTCCTACGAGGCGTTCATCCACATCGTCGACTCGATGTTCAACCAGCATGCCAAGTGGCTGAAGGTGACGCGCGAGATCCCCTGGCGCCGCCCCATTGCCTCGCTCAACTACCTGTTGAGCTCGCACGTGTGGCGGCAGGATCACAATGGGTTCACTCACCAGGATCCGGGTTTCATCGATCACGTGGTGAACAAGAAGGCCGACGTCATCCGCGTGTACCTGCCGCCGGACGCCAACTGCCTGCTGTCGGTTGCCGACCATTGCCTGCGCAGCCGTCATTACGTGAACGTGATCGTGGCCGGCAAGCACCCCGCGCCGCAGTGGCTCGACATGGAGGCCGCGGTCAGGCATTGCACGGCCGGCATTGGCATCTGGGAGTGGGCCAGCACCGACCGCGGGAAGGAGCCGGACCTGGTGATGGCCTGCTGCGGGGACGTGCCCACCCTCGAGACGCTGGCGGCGGTGAAGCTGCTGCGCGGTTTCTTCCCGGCGCTCAAGATCCGCGTGGTGAACGTGGTTGATCTGATGAAGCTGCAACCGCCGAGCGAGCATCCGCACGGCCTGCCGGACGCGGATTTCGACGAGCTGTTCACGCGCAACCGGCCGGTCATCTTCGCCTTCCACGGCTACCCCTGGCTGATCCACCGCCTCACCTACCGGCGTGCCAACCACGACAATCTGCACGTGCGCGGCTACAAGGAGGAGGGCACGATCACCACGCCCTTCGACATGACGGTGCTGAACGACCTCGATCGCTTTCACCTGGCCGGAGATGCGATCGGCCGGCTGCCGCAGCTCGCCGAAACTTCCGCCTACATCCTCCAGGGCCTGCGCGACAAGCTCGTCGAGCACCACGAGTACATCGTCACCCACGGCGAGGACATGCCGGAGATTCGCACCTGGCGCTGGGATGCCTGACAATGACGCACCCCGCGAGACTCGCGATGTCGCTCAAGGCCACACTCTGCAGTCATCGATGGACAAACGCCCCTCACTGCTACGCGATCTGGCGCACGAGCTGCGCGATGCGCTCAGTCCCGTCAAGTCCGCCACCGACCTGATGCGGCTGCGCGAATTCGACGCGGATGTCAGTCGCACGATGGTTCAGCGCATCGAGCGCGGTCTCGAGGCGGCGCTCGCCGCGATCGACGCATTCGTCCTGGCGGAGGTCTACGACAGTGACGACGCAGCGCTGCCCGGCGCCGCGGTCCCGCTCGCCGAGCTGCTGCAACTGACGCAGCGCGCCGTGACGCCGGTATTGCGCGAGCGCTGCCGCTTCGATGAGCGCGGCGCGCAGGTCGCGGTGCGCGCCGACGCCGACCGCTCGGTGCAGGTGCTCACCGCGATGCTGGAGCACGCCGCGGTCGCCACAGCAGGCGCGGTGCCGATCGAGGTGCAGGCGTGCGGCGATGGCACGGAGCCCGGGGTGCGCGTCATCTTCTCGGCCGAGCTGAGCGGGAACGAGGCGAGCTGGTTCGCTGACTACCGCGCGCGCGGCGGCGGCAGCCGCATGGCGCTGCGCACCGCGCGGCGCCTCATGACGCTGCAGGGCGGAGCTCTCGTCCTCGAGCGCGCGGCGGCACCCGGGCAATGGCAGCTGGTGGCGCGTTTCGCGCCTGCCGGCGGCGCTGCCGCGCAGCGCCACGCAGCACCGTCAGCGCGCGCCGCATCCGCCGCCGCGCCGCGCACGCCCGCAGCCGACGACGGTGCCGGCGTGCACGTCGTCATCGTGGATGACAACGCCGATGTGCGCCGCGCCTATCGCGAAGGTCTCGGCATCCTCGGCTACCGCGTTACCGAAGCCGCCGATGCGGAAGCCGCACTGCGGGCGACCGCGGACGCCGCCCCGGCGGTCGTGCTGATCGACATTCACCTGCCGGGAATGAACGGTTACCAGCTGGCCCAGGCGCTGAAAGCTCGGGCCGGTGGCGAGGCACTGCGCCTGGTCATGCTCAGCGGCATGACGCTCGATGACACAACGCGGCGGGTGTCGCACGGGGCAGGCTTCGACCAGTGCTTCGATAAGGCGCAGGGCCCGAAGGCACTGCACGCACTGCTGCGCAACCCACCTTAGATCGCTTCAGGGATGAAGGTCGCGCCGGCGGCCGCCCAGAGCGGCCGCGACGCTGGCAACGAAGGCGCCGACCAGCATCGACAACGCGGTAAGGATCGCGCCGACCGCGGCCTCGTGGCGCGCCGCATCGCCGCTGCCGATACCGCTCTCGTCCAGGGCGCGCGCCGGCCCGGGCGTGCTGCGCTCGCGCAGCCACGCGCCGCGCTCGACAACCGGCGGCCCACCGGGCAGCACCGCTGTACCCGGGGGCAGCACCAGCGTACCCGGGCCTTCCTCGGCGGGGGCTGTCATGGTGGGCTGTGCCGCGGGACTGTCTGCCACGGTGAACTGCGGATAAGGCGTATCCGCGAAATCCTGGGCGTCCGCGTCCTGGGCGTCCGCGGAGTAGCGCTGCGCGCTGGCGCGCGTATCGCCGGGAACGAGCACCCGCGCCGGTCCGTCGTCGTGGGCGCGGCTACCGGCCACCGGCAGGCGCAGGCCCGGGAGCGCTGCGGCGCTCGACGCCAGGCCCGAAGCGATGAGCAGCGTCGCCACGCACCAGGTGATGAAGCCATGGGCCGTGTCGCGGAAGAACACTTCGTGGGTGTGCGTCCCCACCCAACGGGTGCGCAGCCTGCCGGTGATATATCCGCCCAGGCAGGCGGACACCCACTGTGTCACGATCAGCGCCACGCCTGCCATGACGGCCTGCGACGGCGGCGGCCCGTCGCGCGCCGCCGCCCGGGACATCGCCGCAAGGTCCAGGCCCGTCGCGAGCGCGAACAGCAGCAGCGAGGTGGCGGCCGCCACGGCGACCCCGGCGAGGATCGCGCCCCACGAGACGGCCGAGACGGCGCCGTTCGCCACCGCGGGGGCCGTCGGGGTTGCGGCGTGCCCCGGAACTAGCAGGTCATCCACGTGGACTCACTCAATGGTGCGAGCACAGCGCCAGCAGCAGGATCACCGGGATCGGCACGCCGAGCAGCCACAAGAGAATTCCTCGACCCATGATGTTTCTCCTCGCCAAAGTGTCTGTTGGTTGACAGCGTGTTGAGTCAACATAGAGTCTCAAGTGGCGCGTGCGCCAGCGGCTGCGCCCGCAAAGGACGGTAAGTGGCTTCCTACTCGTGGCTCCGACAGCTGCGCGGCGCGCCGCCAAGCCCGCGGTGCACCGCCGCATGTCGGGGAAATCCCACACGCGATTCAGACCATGCGCCGTTCAAGTACTGGCAAGCTTGTGCACCCGGCGGCAATGCGTTGCTCGGGAAGAACAGAAAGAGCCCAGGTGGGTACATGCGCCTCAGCCTGCGGCAGCCGGCCATGATCGCCGCGCTGCTGCTGTTCCCGAGCCCGCCCGCAGTGCGGGCCGCCGCGGACCCCGCCACCACCGCTCCGGCCCAGGGACAACCGACCCAGGCGCAGCCGACCCAGGCGCAGCCGGCCCAGACGCAGCCGACCCAGGCGCCGCCGACCCAGGCGCCGCCGGCCCAGGCGCCGCCGGCCCAAGGGCAGGCGGCCCAGGGACAGCACGCCGCGGGACAGCCGGCCGCGGGCACCGCGGCGCCCGCGCGCCCGGCAGCCGCGCCGGTGCCCGCGCCCGCGCCAGTGCCCGCGCCCGCGCCGGTGCCGGCCTTCGGCTTCGCCAATGTGCGACAGCTGGCGCAACAGCGGGCCGCCCACGAGTATCATTCGGTGTCCCAAGCGCTACCCGCATCGCTTGCGAACCTGAGCTACGACCAGTACCGCGACATTCGCTTCCGGCCGGCGAGCGCACTGTGGCACGGCGAGGCGCTGTTCGAGGTGCAGTTTTTCCACCGCGGCTACAGCAACAAGGAGCACATCAACATCTTCGAGGTGGGGCCCGCCGGGGTGACACCCGTGGCCTACGATCCGCGCTTCTTCACCTTCGGCCGGCTGCTGAAGGCTCCGCGGGCGCCTGCGACCCTCGGCTACGCGGGCTTTCGCGTGCACTACCCGCTGCAGACACCGCACTACAAGGACGAGCTGGTGGCCTTTCTCGGCGCCTCGTACTTTCGCGTGCTGGGGCGTAACCAGACCTACGGCGCCTCGGCGCGCGGACTGGCGATCGACACCGCGGAGCCGGGGAGCGAGGAGTTCCCGACGTTCACCGATTTCTGGCTGGTGCGCCCGCAGCCGAACGATCGCACGCTCACCGTCTACGCGCTGCTCGACAGCAAGAGCGTCGCCGGCGCCTACCAGTTCGACATCCGCCCCGGCAACACCACGCAGGTCGAGGTGCACTGCGAGCTGTTCGCGCGCCGCGCGATCAACAAGCTCGGCGTGGCGCCGCTCACCTCCATGTTCTTCTACAACGTCGCCGACGGCGGCCGTCGCTTCGATGACTACCGCCAGCAGGTTCACGACAGCGACGGCCTGATGGCCGAGACCGGGCACGGCCAGTGGCTGTGGCGACCCATTGGCAATCCACGCGAGCTGCGCGTCAACCGCTTCATCGACGAGAGCCCGCACGGCTTCGGCCTGGTGCAGCGCGATCGTGCCTTCGCCGACTACCAGGACGTCGAGTCACACTACGAGTCGCGCCCCAGTTACTGGGTGCAGCCGCTCGGCAGCTGGGGCAAGGGCGGCGTCGAGCTGGTGGAGATACCGAGCGACGAGGAGATTCACGACAACATCGTCGCCTACTGGGTGCCGGCGGTGAGCGTCGCCCCCGGCAAGCCCCTTAGCTTTGCCTACCTGCTTTCGGCGTTCGGCGACTCGACGCGCTGGCCGCCCGGGGGACGGGTGGTCGCGACCCGCAGCGGCAGCCCGGTGATGGGCGACAACCGCGGTCATTTCGCCCCTGGGGCCCGCCGCATGCTGATCGATTTCGCCGGGGGCGATCTCGACGGCCTGCGTGCCGACCAACCGGTCAGGGCACAGCTGAGCGCCGACAACGGCGTGGTTCAGGCGCTGACCGTCGAGCGGCTGCCGGCCAGCGGCGCCTGGCGGGTCACCTTCGTCGTGGCACCCAAGGCGAGGCGACCGGTCGATCTGCGTTGTTTCCTCACGCTCTACGGTGAAGTGCTCACCGAAACCTGGGTCTACCAATGGACGAGCTGACCGGGCCGCTGCACACCATGCGTCCGGCCCTGTGGCGGGGGCGCGTGCGCCGCACGCTGTTCTTCGGCCTCACGCTGCTGACAGCGCTCGGCGCCAGCGCACTGCTGCTCGACGTGCTGCAAGCGAACGGGCTCTCCGCCCTCGAGCTGCTCGGTCTGCTGCTGTTCTTCGCGCTGTTCACCTGGATCGCCGGCGCGTTGTGGACCGCGATCGCCGGCTTCGCCGTGCGGCTCACCGGGCGCGATGCCGGCGGCATCGACGTGCGCGAGGTTGCCGGGCGCGCGCTGCTGACGCGCACGGCGCTGGCGATGCCGGTCTACAACGAGGATCCGCGGCGCGTCATGGCGGGGCTGGAAGCAATCTGGAGCTCGCTCGCCGCGCAGCCCGAGCAGGCCGCCTTCGACCTGTTCATCCTCTCCGACACCAGCGACGCCGACATCGCTGCCGCCGAGGAGGCGATGTGGCAAGGATTCGTCGCGCGGCATGGCGCGGCCGAGCGGGTGTTCTACCGCCGCCGGCTCGAGCGCAGCGAGCGCAAGGCGGGCAACATCGCCGACTTCATGCGCCGCTGGGGCGCGAACTACGAGTGCATGATCGTGCTGGACGCCGACAGCGTCATGACTGGCACGGCGCTGGTGACGCTCGCGCGGCTGATGGAGGCGCACGCCGAGATCGGCATCCTGCAGTCACTGCCGCTGCCGGTCGGGCGCGAGACGCTGTTCGCGCGCCTCATCCAGTTCGGTGCGCGCCTGCAGAGTCCGATGCTCTCGAGCGGACTGGCCTGGTGGCAGCTCGGCGAGAGCAACTACTGGGGTCACAACGCCATCATTCGCCTCCGCCCGTTCGCGCGCGCCTGCGTGCTGCCGCGGCTATCCGGACGGCCGCCGCTCGGCGGGGAGATACTCAGCCACGATTTCGTCGAGGCCGCGTTCATGCGCCGCGCCGGTTACGAGGTGCGTCAGGTGCCCGAGCTCGAGGGCAGCTGGGAGGAGGTGCCGGCGAACGTCATCGACTACGCGGCGCGCGACCGGCGCTGGACGCAGGGCAACCTGCAGCACATGCGCGTATTGGGCTTCCCGCGACTGCACCCGTTGAGCCGCATTCACTTCCTGACGGGCATCGTCTCCTACGTGAGTTCGCCCATGTGGCTGGCGCTGCTGCTGATCAGCTCGCTGCTGAGCGCGATCGAGGCGAGCCGCCAGGTGCAGTACTTCCTGCCGGGACTGCGCACCCTGCCGCACTGGCCGCAGTTTCGCAGCGGCGAGATCGATGCGCTGCTCGTCCTGACCATTGTGGTGCTGCTGCTGCCCAAGGCTCTCGGTGCGCTGCTGGCGCTGCGCGACCGCGCGTTGCTGCGGCAATACGGCGGCGCGGCGCGCCTGGGTGCGGGCCTGCTCATCGAGCAGCTGTTCAGCATGCTGCTGGCACCCTCGATGATGTTGTTTCACTCGGCCTTCGTCGTGCAGACCCTGTGCGGGCGCACCGTGTCGTGGAACGCCCAGGAACGCTCGGATCGCGGCGTAACGTTGCGCGAGGCGTGGCGACGCCAGTGGTGGCACGTGCTGGGCGGCCTCGCCTGGGGCGCGCTCATGTGGGCACTCGCGCCGCAGTTCTTCTGGTGGCTGACGCCGGTGCTCGTCGGCTTGATCTCGAGCGTCTGGCTGACCGCCTGGACGAGCCGCATCAGCGCCGGGCGGTTTCTGCGGCGGCGCAGGCTGCTGCTGACGCCGGAGGAGAGCGCGCCACCCACCGAGCTGCTGACGCTGCAGCGCCTGGCGCCCGCGGCCGCGCCGCCGCCGCCACCGCAGCTGCCGCCGCGACCCGCAGCCGGTGGCGGGCTGCGCCCGGTATACCAGGCGCGGCGCAAATGGCGTTGAGAATTCATTCCGTCGCCAACATTGCCTTGCACTAGGAGAGTGTCATGAGATTCAAGCTGGCATGCCTTACCGCGGCGCTGTTGCTGATGAGCACGGCGGCGTTCGCCGCCACCTATGCCGAGACCATCTCGCTGTTCAAGAACGCCGGACAGAGCGCCGCCTTCTTCCACAACTGCTACGGCTACGCGGTATTTCCAAATGTCGGCAAGGGCGGGCTGGTGGTCGGCGGCGGGTACGGTAAAGGCCGCGTGTACCTGCACGACCGCTATGTCGGCGACACCTCCATCACGCAGGTGAGCGTCGGCTGGCAGGCCGGCGGCCAGGCGTACAGTGAGATCGTCTTCTTCGAGAGCAAGGCCGCCTTCGACGACTTCACCCGCGGTGACTTCGAATTCGGCGCAGATGCCGCCGCGGTGGTGATTACCGCAGCCGCCGGTGCCTCGGCAGGCACCGCCGGGGCCAGCGCCGGCGCCAGCGGCGGTATGAAGGATGCGGTCACCGCGGGCAGGTACTACAAGGGCATGGCGGTGTTCACGATCGTCAAGGGCGGCGCGATGTACGAGGTGGCGCTCGCCGGTCAGAAGTTCGGCTACACCCCCAAGGCCGCAAGCTGACGCGCGGCGCAGCGTGCGCGCGATGCTGCACCGCACGCGCTCACTGTAGCCAGATTCCTACAGGCGTTTGAGTTCTCGGAGACTGCCCGCGGAGCGCGCGAGTGTCCACAGTGTGCGCAGTGCGCAAACGCGCACGAATGCCGATCAGCGAGGACGCCATGCTTCACTACGCCGTCGTATTTTTCATCATTGCGCTCATCGCCGCGATCTTAGGGTTCGGCGGCCTCGCCGCCGGCGCCGCCGGGATCGCCAAGATCCTGTTCATCGTGTTCCTGATCGGCGCGATCGTCACTTTCTTCGCCGGGCGATCGCGCGTCTAGGTCTGCGCCATGAGCACACCATTCAACGACCAGTGGAGACTGCGGCAGGCCCCGCCGCCACGCCCGCCGGCGCGCACCGTGGATGCGTACCTCACGCAGCATGCGTCGGGCGGGCAGGCGCAGAGCGCCCCGCCGCCGCGCGAGCCAGCGGCGCAGCCGCGACGCGTGGGCCTGGCGGTGCATCTGGGCAAGCGTCCGCGCTGGATCGATCGCGACACCTGAGAGCCTCGCGTGCGAGCCTCGCGCGCCGCTTCAGGTGGCGGCGCTGCGCGCCGGTGACAGCAGCCTGAATACCAGCGGGTTCGCCACGATCGACAGGATCGCACCGGCGACGATGTAGCTTTGCGCCGCGGGCGGCAGCAGCCCGAGCGCCACGCCCATCACCGCGAGGATGAAGGAGAACTCCCCGATCTGCGCCAATGCCGCCGCGACGGTGAGCGCCGTGGCGAGCGGCCGGCGCAGCAGCAGCACGATCACGAGCGCCGCCACCCCCTTGCCGACGATGATGATGGCGAGCACCACCAGCACCTCGCGGGGGTGCTGCAGCAGCACCAGCGGCTCGAACAGCATGCCGACCGCGACGAAGAACAGCGCCGCGAACACGTCCTGCAACGGCTGCAGGTCGCGCGCCGCCTGCTCGCTGGCCTCCGAACCGTTGATCACCATGCCGGCGAAAAACGCGCCGAGCGCCACCGAGACGTCGAACAGCTGCGCCGCGCCGTAGGCGACCCCGAGCGCGAGCGCGATGGCCGCCAGCGTGAACAGCTCGCGCGAGCCGGTGCGCGCGACGCGCGCCAGGATCGAGGGAAACACCCGCGTACCGACCAGCAGCATCAACGCCACGAACAGTGCGACCTTGCCGAGCGTCATGGCGAGCAGCAGCCACAGGGTGTCGGCCGGCGCACCCAGATCCGCCGGCACCGTGCCGCCGAGCACGCCGGCCAGCGGCGGCAGCAGCACCAGCGCGAGCACGGTCACCAGGTCCTCGACCACCAGCCAGCCGACGGTAAGGCGGCCGTTGGCGCTGTCGAGCGCTTGCTGCGCTTCGAGTGCCCGCAGCAGTACCACCGTGCTCGCCACCGAGAGCGCCAGTCCGAACACCAGGCCGGCACCGGGCGCCCAGCCCCAGGCGTGCGCGGCGAGCGCGCCGAGCGCGGTTGCCACGACGATCTGCACCAGTGCGCCCGGCAGCGCCACCGCCCTCACCGCCAGCAGATCGCGCAGCGAGAAGTGCGTGCCGACACCGAACATCAGCAGCATGACGCCGATCTCGGCGAGCTGCGGCGCGAGGTGCGTGTCAGCCACCCAGCCGGGTGTGTGTGGACCGAGCGCGATGCCGGCCAGCAGGTAGCCCACCAGCGGCGACAGGCGCAGCCGTGCCGCCAGCCAGCCGAGCGCGAAGGCGAGCGCCAGGGCCATCGCGAGTGTCGCGATCAGGCTTTCCTCGTGCGTCATGCCGCACCGCGCCCGCGCACCGCAGCGCGCCCGCGCACCGCAGCGCGGCTGCTGGCCGCCGCGGCGCCTTGGTAACATGCCGCGTGCGGATCACCGCGCAGGGAGAGGGTGATGAACGAGCAGGCGGCGACGCTCAACCACGCCAGGGACACGCTCATCGACCTGGCGATCCGCTTCGGACCGCGGCTGCTGACCGCGCTCCTCATCCTCGCGCTCGGCGTGGCGGCGAGCCGCTGGGTGAGCCGCGTTCTGGCGCGCGCGCTCAGCCGGCGCGACCTCGAGCCGCCGATCCGGCTGCTGCTGACGCGCGTCACGGCGGCCGCCTGCATGGTGCTGTTCGTGATCATGTCGCTGCAGAACCTGGGCGTGGAGCTGCTGCCGCTGATCGCCGGGCTGGGCGTGGCGGGCGCCGGGCTGGCGCTGGCGACCCAGGGCGTGCTCAGCAACGTCATGGCGGGTCTGTCGATCATCTTCAGCAAGCCCTTTCGCGTCGGAGAATACATCGCCATCGCCGGCGTCGAGGGCGTGGTGCAGGGCATTACGCTCTTCAGCACGACGCTGGTACACGTGGACCACTCGCACGTGGTCGTGCCCAACCGCAAGATCGTCGGCGAAATTCTCCATAACTACGGTCGTATACGCCAGCTCGACGTCAGCGTCGGTGTCGCCTACGACACCGACCTGCCGCGCGCACTCGCCCTCATCGAGGAGGTGCTGCGGGCCAACGCGCGCATCCTTACCGAGCCCGCGGCGGTGGTGCAGCCCGTGCAGCTCGGGGATTCATCGGTCGGCATCGCGGTGCGGCCGTGGGTGCTGGTCGAGGATCTGACGGCGGCGGGCGGGGAGATCACCGCCGCGGTGCTGGCCGCCTTCAATTCCCGCGGCGTCGTCATCCCGGTGCCGCAGCGCGAGGTGCGGCTCATCGGGGCGCGCGAAGCGTCCCCGTGAAGGGTCACGCCGCCTCACCCCTGTTACCCGGGAGCCGTCCTGCCAGCTGCACGCCGCACAGCTTGCCACCGACTGCGCTCCAGTCGCGGTTAACGCGCGGTGCGAGCGGGCGGCGGCCGGCGGCCGGCGCTTAAGGCTGCGCCGCGCGCTCGATCAGCGGCACCACCGCGGCGAGGTTCTGGCTGAACGCTGCCGCCAGCCCGTGGCGGCGCACGATGTACAGCGGGTCGTTGTAGGCGATCCAGCAGTTGCCGGCGTCATCTTCGAAGACCAGCGCCTTCAGCGGCAGATCGAGTCCCACGGTCGGCGCCGCCAGCATCAGCGGGGTGCCGGCCCTGGGGTTGCCGAACAGCAGCAGCTGCGTGGCGGGCATGGCGAGTCCGGCGCGCGCGGCATCGGCGCTGAAGTCGATGCGCGCAAATACCAGGATGCCGCGCTCCTTGAGCAGCGCCTCCAGCCGGTCGGCGGTGGCGAGCGCCGTGCGCTGCGCGCGCAGCCTGATCCAGCCGTGCTCGTCATGATGCATGTCGGGGGTAGAGCTCATGGCTTTGACACTCTCGTGCGCCGCGGCGCAGGGCGCTCAATTGCGCGCCGCGGCGGCCGCATTGTCCAGTGGGCTATGATTCCTCCAGGGCCCGGGCGGGGCGGGAGCTTAAGGGGCGCTGCGATGATTGGTGGTTACAGCGATCACGCGGCCAATGAGCGCACTTTTCTCGCATGGGTGCGTACCGGCATTGCCGTGATCGCCTTCGGCTTCGTCATCGAGAAGTTCAACCTCTTCATGCTGACCCTGGCCAGCGCCGCCGGCGACCAGCTACAACATTCGCGCCTTGCGCTCATGTCCGGACGCATGGGCCGCTACGACGGCCTGGTGCTGATATTCGGCGGCGTGGGACTGGTGGTGCTCGCCACCGCGCGCTTCGTGCGCACCACGCGACTGCTCGACGACGCGCAAGTGCACCCCGCCAGCAGCGTACGCACGGAGCTGATTCTGTGCGGCGCGCTGGTGCTGCTGGTGACGAGCTACAGCATCTACCTGGCCTTCGGCTGAAGCTGGCGGCGGCAGGTGCAGATGCAGCGGCGACGCCCGGACCGGACGCGATGGCGGGGCGCGGCAGCGCTGTGCGGCGTCGCGCTGCTGCTCGGCAGCGTGACCGTGCTCGGCAGTCTTGCCGGCTGCTCGCTGCTGTCGCTCAAGAGCCCGGAGCGGCCGCTGTCGGCGCGCGATCTGAATGCACGCATCCTGACGCGCGAGCTGGCCGCACAGTTCATCGCGGCAGTCGGGCGCAGCGCCTCTGACATCGCCGGCAGCGAGTCGGATCCGGCGATCCTCGACAACTCGCTGCGCTGGGAGATTGCCGCCGTGGCCGAGACGCGCCGCGCCGAGACCCAGATCGCGCCGCTGATGAGCCTGCTCGATACCTGGGCGCTGGCGGCGCAGATGCAGGCGTTCCTCGGTGCGGGCGGTGCGGGCGCGGCGCTCTTCGGTACGCACCAGGCGGCCGTGCGTGGCGTGACGGACGAATTCGCAGCCGGCGCCGAGGCGCTCGCCCGGCAGCTGCTGGCGCCTGGCGAGTTGAGCGCATACCAGAACTTCGTCGCCGGCTATGTGCGCGAGTATCCGCTGCACGACCTCACCTTCGCGCGCCCCTCGGTGGTCGGGCTGTGGAGCCACGCGCACGGCGCCACGACCCCGCTGGTCGATTCGCTCGGCACGATTCCGGAAGCGATGAGCGACATGGCGCAGCGCCTGCAGATCTACGGCGACACCACACCCGGGCAGATCATGGGGCGCACGCAGCTCGCGCTGCGCGAGAGCGGCTATGGGCAGGGCGACCTGAAGGCACGGTTGCGCCAGCTCGATGAGCAGCTGGAGCGTCTCACGGTGGTGGCGGAATCCACGCCGCAGCTGATGCAGGGCACGGTGACCGAGCTGCGGCGCAGCGTGCGCGACGTCCTCGACCGGCTCGATGCGTCCGAGCGAGCGACGACCCAGGCGCTGCACACCGAGCGCACCGCGCTGTTCGCCGACATCCAGACCGAGCGGCAAGCGATCGTTGCGGCGCTCGACGTGCAGCGCCAGGCGCTCGCCGCCGACGCGGCCCGCATCGCCGGGCAGGGCGTGAAATCCGCCGGTGAGCAGCTGCGTTACCTGGCGGGCGAGGTGCTGGGACTGCTGATCGTGCTCGCCGTGCTGATGCTCGCACTGCCGTTCGCCGCCGGCTACCTCCTCGGGCGCGCGCGGCACGGGCGCGGCGCGTCCTGAGCTGCTACCTCGAGCGGGCAGGAGGCTCTTGCGTTCCCGCCGCGTCGGGCTGCGGCTCGCCCGACGGCGTTGCGCCGGTGAGACCGGCGTCATGTAGCGCCGAGAGCACTTTCGCCGCGTCGGTCGGCTTCTGCAGCGCCGAGGCGTGCGGATCGTGCCGATCACGCACCATCGGCAGATCCTGTCGGAGCTCCTCGAGCAGATGGATCAGCTTGGTGACCTTCTGCTCGGTGATCAGGTTGATCTGCAGATCCAGATGGGCGCGCTGCTCGGTGACCCGCGTCTGTCGCCGCTGGCCGATGAGCACGACCGTGGCCGTCAACAGCGCGATCAAGGTCAGCACACCCTGCAGCAACTGAAAGGGCGGCGGATCGAAGGGTCTGAGGCCGAGCTGTGCGCGCAGCAGATTGAGGCCGATCCACACCGCGATCGCGATCAGCAATCCGACCATGTACCCGGGCCGGCCGAAGCTGCGGCTCAGGCCCTCGAGGCGCCGCTGGGCGGGGCTCATGGCGGCGAGCTCCTTCTCCTGCAGCTGGACGATATCGTAGATGTTCTGGGCAATCGGCTCGGACAGCTGCGCCGCGGCGTCCAGCGTGACTCGGGCCTGCGTTTCGCTGGGTTTTTCCATGAGCCATCGTAGCGCAGCGCAGCGCGCAACCCACCGCTGGCTTGATCTGGTACGCGCGGGCTCGCTCGCGACGCTCTCGCGCCCCTGCACGCGGGCCGGCGGGTACGCCGTGCTAGCCTTGCGTGTCATGAGATCGATGGGCCGCAAACCCGCCGGGGCACGCCTCGCACGCATGCAGGCCTCGCCGCGCTGGCACGACGGCCGGTTCCACAATCTGCATCCAATCCTGCCCGGTCTGCGCGATCCCAGCGTTCCGATGCCGCGGATCCGCGACCTGCTGTGCGGCGGGGAGGGGCGCGTGCCGCCCGCACCGCTCCCCGCGCTCGATCCTCTGCCGCGCTGGGTGCGGCCGCCCGACAGCGGCCTGCGCGTCACCTGGCTCGGGCACTCGACGCTGCTTCTGGAGATGGACGGCTTGCGCGTGCTGACCGACCCGGTCTGGGGCGTGCGCGCCTCGCCGACGCGGCTTGCAGGTCCGAAACGCTTCCAGCCCGTTCCGGTGCCGCTACGTGCGTTGCCGCCGCTCGACCTCGTGTTGATCTCGCACGATCACTACGATCACCTCGACTACCCGACCGTACGGGCGCTGCGCACGCTGGCGGTGCCGTTCGTGACTTCGCTCGGAGTCGGCGCGCACCTGGAAGCCTGGGGCGTGCCGCCGGCGAACATCATCGAGCTCGACTGGTGGGAGCACTACACGCTGCCCGCTGCGGATCTCACCGTGACCGCGGTGCCCTCGCAGCACTTCTCCGGTCGCACCCTCAAAGGCCGCAACACGACGCTGTGGTCGTCATGGGTGTTGCAGTCGGCGCGGCAGCGCGTGTTCTTCAGCGGCGACACCGGGCTCACCACCGAGTATCGCGACATCGCTGCGCGCCTTGGCCCCTTCGACCTGGCAATGCTCGAGGTGGGCGGGTTCCACCCGGCGTGGGGCGACATGCACCTCGGGCCCGAGAATGCGCTCAAGGCGCTCGCTTTCCTGGGCAGCCCGCCTTTCCTGCCGATCCACTGGGGAACCTTTGCGCTGGCGCTGCACACCTGGGACCAGCCGGCCGAAGTGCTGCTCGAGCTCGCCCCGCGCTCGAGCGCGCCGCTGATGATGCCGATGCTGGGGGAGCCGATCGAGCCGGCGCACGCTGCGAAGCCGCAAGGGTGGTGGCGAGTGCCCGGGTCGACCGGCCGTGTGGGCGGGCGCAAGCTCTCGGCAGGCGCGCTGCCGCGGTCCATGCCCTGGCCGATCGACTGAGCCGGACGACAGTCAGTAAATAAAAATCAATAACTTACATGTCTGCCGGGGGCCTACCCCGGTGCGGCCGACTTAACGCTGCGTGCCAGCGATGCGGATAGATGATGCGCACGACGCCGGCCCCTCTTGAAGTTGCAACGGGCGTTCCTATGTTGCGGCGAATCCGCTCATCACACGAAAAGGAGGAGGCTATGTTCGAGCGACTCTGGGGTTACGAGCACCGTCTCTCGGGCCATATACGGCGCCTCGAGCAGGAGCTCGACGAGCTTTTCGGGGGCAATGCCAGCCTGACCGGAACTCGTGACATCCGCTCTCTGCCGACCGGCACGTTTCCGGCCCTGAACGTGGCAGCGACCGCCGAGGCCATCACGGTGTACCTGTTCGCACCCAGTGTGGATCCGAAGCGGCTCGATATTTCCCTGCAGCAGAACGTGCTGTCGATCTCGGGCGAGCGAGAGATTCCCGCGGACGAGCAGGCGACCTATTACCGCCGTGAGCGCTTCAGCGGCCCGTTCCGGCGCGCCGTGAGTCTGCCCGAGGACGTGGACGCCGAGCGCGTGGACGCGAAGTACCTGAACGGCATCCTGACCATCAAGGTCGACCGGCGCCAGGCACCCAAGCCGCGCCAGATCGAAGTGCGCTGAACGAGCGCCGCGAAGGAGGAAACATGGCAACGCAACAAAATATCACCCAGGAGAACGGCGCCCAGGCGGCTGCGCAGGCAGGCGCGCTGCGCGAGTCCGCGATGCGCCCGCCGATGGACATCTTCGAGACCGCCGAGAGCATCACGCTGGTCGCGGACATGCCCGGTGTAACCCGGGAGCACCTCAATCTTCAGATCGAGGGCAACACGCTCGTTCTCGAAGGGACACTGCAGTTCGACATGGCGCAGCACATGGAGGCGCTGTACGCCGATGTCAGGTCGACCCTGTACCGCTGCAGCTTCGTGCTCAGTCCCGAGCTCGACACCGGCCGTATCGAGGCGCTGCTCAAGGATGGCGTGCTGGCGGTGCGCATCCCGAAGCGGGCGGAGGCGCGCCCGCGCCGCATCGAGGTGCGCGCCTGAAGGGGTGTGGGGGCGGCCGGCAGCGCCGGGTTGCAGGTACAATAGCCCGCGCCTGAACCGCCCAACCCCCATCGCCTGCTCGCGCCGACGATCGCCACCGCTGCCGTGGGCTGTCGCGGCTGTTGTGGCTGTTGTGGCTGTTGTGGCTGTTGTGGCTGTTGTCGCTGTTGTGGCCGTCGCGGCCCTCGCCGCGCCCGTCGCCACGGCGACGGCGCCCGCGGCCAGCTCGGCCATCGCACCGGCGCCGCTCACTGTCGGGCGGGTCACGCTGCAGTGGTGTGCTGCGAGCGGCTCATGGTGCACCACGCTGCCGCGGCCGCTTGATCCGAGCGGCGCCGTTTCCGGTACCGTGCCGATCTACTTCGAGTTCTACCCGCATTCGGCAGGCGGCCCGTCGACCGGCACGCTGGTCGCGGCCGAGGGTGGGCCGGGCTATCCGACCACGGATTCGCGCGACAGCTACCTGGCGCTGTTCGCGCCGCTGCGCGCCACGCGCGACGTGCTGCTCATGGATTACCGCGGCACCGGCCGCTCCGGCGCCGTCGACTGCCGCGAGCTGCAGAATGCCCCCGGGCTCACCGAGGCCAACATCGGCGCCTGCGGCGCCTCGCTCGGCGCGCGCGCGCCGCTCTACAGCAGCACGCTGGCGAGCGACGACCTCGCCGCGCTGCTCGAGGCGCTCGGTATCTCCCGCATCGACCTGTACGGGGACTCGTACGGCAGCTACTTCGCGCAGGTGTTCGCGCTGCGTCACGGCGAGCGGCTGCGCTCGCTGGTGCTCGACGGTGCGGATGCGCTCGACGGCCCGGACTATCCGTGGTTTCCGCACTACGCGCCGGCGATGCGCGACAAGTTCAACATCGCCTGCCAGCGTGCGCCCGAGTGCGCCGCTCTCGGGGGTGACTCGCTGCAGCACATCGCGCCGGCGCTCGCCCGGCTGCGGGCGCAACCGTTCGCGGCTCAGGTGCGCGCGGCCGGCGGCCAGGTACTCGACTTCACCGCCGATGCCGCGCAGCTCGCCATCGTGATGTTCGGCGGCTCACCCGCCTACGCCACGGTGCGCGAGGTGGACGCCGCGGCGCGCGCCTTCACCGCCGGGGACTCGCTGCCGCTGCTGCGGCTGATGGCGGAGACCCTCGGCAGCGTTGATTCGCGCGATCCGAGCCGCTCGCCGCAGAAGTTCAGCGCCGGGCTGGCCGCGGCCGTCACCTGCCTCGACCCGCCGCAGGTGTTCGACATGACGCTGCCGCCGCAGCGGCGCGTGGCGCAGCGCGATGCGCTCATCGCGCAGCGCCGGCAGGCCGCGCCTGCGACCTACGCACCGTTCAGCATCGACGAGTACCGCCGCATGCCGCTCGACTACGCGTTCATCGACGAGTGCGTGCGCTGGCCGGCCGCGCCCGCCGCGCCGCTGGTGGCGGGCGCGCTGCACTACCCCGACGTTCCGGTCCTGGTGCTGTCCGGGGAGCTCGACGACATGACGAGCGTCGCCGATGGCGCGTTGGTGGCGGGACACTACCCCCGCGCGCACCACGTGATCATCGCCAACGGGTTCCACGTCAACGCGCTGCCGCACTCGCGCAGCGAGTGCGGCGCGCTCGTGGTGCGTCGTTTCATCGAGAAGCTGTCCCCCGGGGATGCCAGCTGTGCGGCCGCCGTGCCGCCGGTGCGCCTGGTGACACGTTTCGCGCGCCGCGCGGACGAGCTGCCGGCGGCGCATGCCGAGCCGGGCAACGATGCCACCGCGGGCGAGCTGCGGGTGGTCAGCGCGGTGCTGCAGACCTGCGCGGATGCGATCGTGCGCGCCGCGGAAAACGGCGCGGGGGCGGGCCTGGGTCTGCGCGGTGGCACGTTCACGGCCGCGGAGGCAGCGGGTGGCGGTTATCGACTCATGCTGCACGATGTGCGCTGGACGCAGGACGTCGGCGTCTCCGGCCGCATCGACTGGCCCGGCCGCAGCGGCGCGGTGCACGGCAGCGTGCAGCTGGCGGGGGCCGACAGCGGGACACTCGAGCTCGAGTGGGCTGAAGGGTTGGCGGGCGCACGCGCAACGGTTCGCGGGCGGCTCAACGATCACGCCGTCGTGGCCTCCGCCGCCGCACCCTGAGCACGGGCTCGCTCGGGATCCACCAGCAGCCAGGCCGCACCGCTCGCCACCGCCAGGAGGGTGCCTAGCAGGAAGGCAGTGGTCCAGGCGTGGTGCTCGGCGAGATAGCCGACGATCGGTATCCCGATCACCCCGCCCAAGTTGCCGCCGGTGTTGAGCACTCCGGAGGCCGCCATGGCGTCCGCGCGCCCGATGTGCATGATCGCCGCCCAGTAGGGGCCCTCGTTCAGTTCCACGCACGCGTAGCACAGCGCGAGCGCGGCGACGGCGAAGTAGGCATTCACCGCATCCACCGCCAGATACTGCAGCACGCCGGCGGCCGGCAGCGACAGCAGCGGGATCAGCCGCAGTCCGCGCCGCACGCCCAGGCGGCGGCCGAGCTCACCCGCACCGTAGCCGCCGACGCCGGCGCCCACGGCGGCCGCGAGCGGCGGCGCGGCCGCCAGCCAGCCGCCCTCGAGCAGCGTGAAATGCCGCTCCTGCACCAGGTACAGGAACACGAAGGTCGACAGCAGGTAGAAGACGTAGTTCATGCACAGGTAGGACAACGTCAGCACCAGCACGTCGCGGTCCTTCAGCAGCGTCCACATTCTCGACCAGCTCATCGACTGCGCCGCCGCCGCCGTCGCGGTGGGGCCGATCTCGGCCAGCTCCTGCGCGCTGATGCGCGGGTGCTCGGCGGGCGTGTTGCGCGCGTACCAGGCCCACCCGGCGATGACGACGAGCGCCGGCAGGGTGGTCCAGATGAGCGCCCGCTGCCAGTCGAACGCGGACATGAGCTGACTGATCAGCGGCGGCGCGAGTGCGGCGCCGACCTGGTAGCCGAGCGATGACACGCCCTGCACCAGCGGCCAGCGATAGGGCGGAAACCACGCCTCGAATACCCCGGTGGAAATGGGGAAGATCGGTCCTTGCGACAAGCCCAGCAGCAGCTGCGCGCCGAGCAGCACCGCAAACAGCGCCGCGCCGCTGAGCAGCGCCGGGGCGAGCGGCATCACCAACATGGCAAGGACCGCGACCACGCCGATCGCGGTCAATACCTTGCGCGCGCCGAAGCGCTGCCCGAGCAGCCCGCCAGGGAACTGCATGAGGGTGTAACCCACCACGAACGCATCGAGGATCCAGGCGAGCTGCGCCTCGCTCAGGCCCAGTTGCGTCATCATCGGCACACCGGCGACCGCGATGCTGGTGTGCTGCAGGTAGGCAATGAGCGCGAAGGCGAAGAGAAAGAGGAAGATATTCCAGCGCACGCGCACGCGCGCAGGTCGGCTCGACCTGAGCGTGCGCGGCTCGCTCGCCGTCACGAAGCCTCGACGGCGTCGCCGATACGCTCGAGCACGTAGCGGCGGATGTCGAGGCTGAAATCCTCCATGGGTGCGTAATATCCGTGCTGGTGGACGCGGGCGCTCAGGCCCTGCTGCACCGCCTCGCAGATGGCCCAGTCCTGGCGGTTGACCAGGTCCCAGAACGTGCTGGTGTCAGTGTGATCGAAGTCGGCCTTCGCCAGCTCGCAGGGCTCGAAGAGAAAATGGCACACGATGCTGGTGTGGGTGGCGCTGCGCGGCTGCAGGATGAAAACCGCGGCGTGATCGCAGGCGAGACTCAGGAACAGGTTCGGGTAGATGAGCTCGCCCTTGTGCCGTACGCGCTCGTCGGCGTCGAGCGTCGGGAACGCACGGCGGCGCGTGGTGCCCGATGCCGTGAACGTATAGGCGCCGGCGCGATGCGCAATGCCGCGCGCCCAGTCGAGGTTGGCGCCGCCGCGCTCGCGAAACGCCGGCACCACCTCGCACAGCTCCGGGTGTACGCCGGCGCAGTGATAGCACTCGTTGTAGTTCTCGCAGATGACCTTCCAGTTGGCCGCGACCTCGTAGCGGATCGTGTGGCCGATGCGCAGCTCCGCGAGCGGATAGCGCGCGACGCGCGCCGGCATGGCACCGAGCTGTTCGGTGAGCGGCGCGGCCTGCGCCACGGTGAGGTTGAGGAACACGAAGCCGCCCCAGCACGCGACCCCTACCGGGTAGAGACTGAACTGTCCCATGTCGAACTGCGGCTCACCGGCGAGGTGGGGCGCTGCCACCAGCTGGCCGTCGAAGTCGTAGGTCCACTGGTGATAGGGGCAGGTGATGCGCCCGCCGGCGATCCCGCCGGGCAGGCGCACGGCGCCCGCGCCCGCAGCCGCCCCCGCCCCCGCACCCGCAGCCTGCGCATCGCGGCACAGCCGCGTGCCGCGGTGACGGCAGACGTTGTAGAAGGCGCGCAGCTCGCCCGCGCGGTTGCGCAGCAGCAGCACGCTCTCGCCGAGCACGTCGAGCACGCGGTAGGCGCCGGCTGTGGCGAGTTCCTCGGCGCGCGCCACGCACAGCCACTCGCGGCAGAAAATGCGCTCCTTTTCGAGCGCAAACACCTCGGCCGAGCGGTACCAGCTCGACGGCAGCGTCGGCTCGAGTCCGCCGACGCGCGGCGGTTGCGCGGCGCTCATGCGAGCCTCGGCAGCGGCGCATCGCGCCGCGCGCCGGCGTCGTCCGGGTCGGTATCGAGCTCGCGCGCATAGCGGTGGCCGCTGTAGACCGCGTGCACGATCGCGCCGGGCGCGAGCGCATCGCCGATCGCGCTCACCGAGCGGATGCCGGCGGCGGTGAGCTCCTCGGCGCGCGCCGCGAGCGCGCGCTGCAGCGCGTCCTCGGCGAGGCGCGCCCCGACGATGATGAGCGACCCGCACGGCAGTACCAGCGGCACGTTGGTGAACTGGCGCTCGAGGCGCAGCTCGCCGCGCGCGAAGCCCACCACGCGGGCGAGCGTGTGCAGCGCGATCCCGCAAGCGAACAGCGCACGGTGAACCTGCGGCTGCTCGTTGCTCATGATGCTCCACGCGGAAGGATGGCCGGCCGGCGTCACGTAGCTCACCGAGTGTCCCTCGCGGGCGAGGTGTTCCGCAAGCACGCTGCCCATGTAGTAGTTGTCGTAGTCGTACACCACCACCGGGCCTGCGAGGCGTGCGCCGGCGGCGACGTCGTCGGGGGTGAACACGTCGGGGCCGGCGAGCTCGCCGGCGGGCACCTCCAGCGGCGAATACAACAGCCGCGTCCAGCGCGCACCGGTGGCGAGCGCGACGTGCGTGGGCGCGAGCTCGAGGATGTCCGCGGCGCTCAAGCGGTTGCCGCGGTAGATGTTGACGTTCGTGAGGGGCTCGAGCTGGCCGCGCCGCCAGTCGAGCACGCGCCCCCACGAGGTGAGTCCCGGCAGCCGTGTCTCGAAGCGCAGCCGCCCGCCGATCTCATCGGCAGCTTCCGCAAGCGTGACCTCGTAGCCGCGGCGGCCGAGTGACAGCGCGCACTCGAGACCTGCGGGGCCGGCGCCCACCACCAGCACCGTGGCGGTACTGCCCGCTGGCGCGATGCGCTCGGGGTGCCAGCCGCGGCGCCACTCCTCGCCGATCGTCGGGTTCTGCGTGCAGCGCACCGGCACGCCGTCGTGCCAGCTGGAGATGCAGATGTTGCAGCCGATGCACTCGCGGATGTCCTGCTCGCGCCCCGCGTCGATCTTGTGCGGCAGGAACGGGTCGGCGATCGAGGGGCGGGCGGCACCGATCAGGTCGAGCACCCCGCGCCTGATCTGGCTCACCATGGTGTCGGGCGAAGTGAAGCGTCCGACCCCGACCACCGGACGGTCGGTGACTTTCTTGACGAAATCGATGATCCCCTCGTGGCTGCCCTCGGCGGCAAAGCGCGAGGGCGCGCAGTCGGTGGGCGAGGAATCGAGCTTCACGTCCCACAGGTCCGGCAGGTCGCTGAGCAGCCCCACGACCTCGTGCGCCTCGGAAGCTGCGGCCTCGCTCGGCCGCGCCCGCAGCTCCTCGAGGCTGATGCGCAGTGCCACCGCGCACCGGCCGGCGACGGCGGTATGCGTCGCCTCGAGCAGCTCGCGCACGATGCGCACGCGGTTGCGCACGCTGCCGCCGTAGGCGTCGGTGCGGCGGTTCCACTCCGGCAGCAGGAACTCGTACGGCAGGTAGCCCATGCCGGCATAGACATACACGATGTCGAAGCCCGCGCTCACTGCGCGGCGCGCCGCCGCCGCCTGGCTGGCGATGAGTGCGCGGATGTCCGCGGCATCCATGACCTTGGGGCGCTGGTTGCCCATGAAGTTGACGTGCGTCGCCATCCAGCCGGTGCCCGAGGGCGACAGCGGCGGCAGGCGCGTGCTGCGGTTCATGACCGAGCCGCCGCCGTGCCACAGCTCGACGCCGGCGAGTGCGCCGTGCGCGTGCACCGCGTCCGTCATCAGCGCGTGTGCGCGCACGTCCTCCTCGTCCCACAGCGTCGCGTAGGGCAGCGGCGCATCGTCGGAGCCCGGGTCGATGGACACGTAGCCGCTGCAGACCACGCCCCAGCCGCCTTGCGCCTTGGTGCCGCGGAAGGCGGCGCGCATGTGCGGCATCGCGTTGGTCATGCCGGCGGCGTGCGGCACCGCGTAGAAGCGATTGCGCGCCGTGACCGGCCCGATCCGCACCGGCTCGAACAGGACGTCGTATCGCGGGTTGCGGGCCATGAACGCGGCAGTCTGCCCGCAGTTGAGCGTGCGTTCAATAGCGGCGGTGGCGGCGACCGGCTATGCTTGCCGGGAAAATTTCCGCCACCGCTTTAAGGAAGCGCGCATGCGCACGCCCACCCGCCTCCTGCTACTCGCCGCCGTGCTGCCGCGCCTGCTGTGGGCGCAAGTGGAGGCCCCCGATCATGCCGAGCCCGGCTCGGTGCAGGAGATCGCGCAGGCAACCACCGAGCCGCGCTTCCTGTCGCCGTGGGTCGCCTACCTGCCCGCTTCCGCGAGCGTCGTCTCGCCGCGCGCCTTCCTGCACCGAATCCCGGGTGCGCCCGGCGAGCTGGTGAACTCCGCCACCGCCTACGCCTACTGCCGCGCGCTCGCCGCCTCCTCGCCGCGGGTGCGCCTGTTTACCCTCGGCCGCTCGGAGGAGGGGCGCGACATCGTGCTGCTCGCGATCGCCGACGAGGAGGGTATCGGGCAGCTCGAGCGCCTCAAGGCCGCGACCGCCGCGCTCGCCGATCCGCGCCGCACCGATGCGGCCGCGGCCGCCGCGCTCGTGGCCGCGGCGCGACCGATCTACTACATCAACGCCGGACTGCATTCGGACGAGACCGGCTCGACCGAGTCGGTGCTGGAGCTCGCCTATCGTCTGGCGGTATCCGAGCAGCCGATGATCCGCCGCATCCGCGCCAACGTCGTGGTGCTGATCAACCCGATCGCCAATCCCGACGGCCGCGACAAACAGGTCGAATGGTTCTACCGCTACCTGAAGGGCAAGACCGACGACGCGACGCTGCCGCGCCAGGCGCCGCCGTACTGGTCACGCTACGCCTTCGTCGACATCAACCGCGACGCGCACCAGCAGGTGCATCAGACCACCCGGGCGGTGTTCCGCATGTTCTTCGACTGGCACCCGCAGGTGATCCACGACCTGCACGAGAGCGTGGCGCTGCTGATGACCTGGAACGGCACCAACCCGCTCAACCGCCACGTCGATGCGCTCACCTATGCCGAGCGGCTCGAGCTGTCCTTCCACGAGGTGCAGACGCTCACCGGCTTCGGTATGCCCGGGGTGTGGACCTGGAACTTCGGCGACGACTGGGCGCATCTGTACCTCGACTCGATCGCCACCAATCACAACTCCGACGGCCGTGGCTACGAGACCTTCGGCAACGGCAGTGCCGAGACGATGCGCACCGAGCAACCCGATGACGCCACCAGCCTCGAGTGGTATCGCCCCTCGCCGGCGCCGGCGCAGTCGTTCCTCTGGTCGGCGCGCGACAACGTCAATTACAACGAGACCGCCCTGCTGGCAGCCCTCGATGACACCGCGCAGCAGGCCAAGGCGCTGCTCAACAACTTCTATCTGAAGGGACTGCATTCCTACACCCGCGGGCTCGAGCAGGCGCCGTACGGTTTCGTGATTCCGGACGGGCAGGGCGATCCGACGCGCGTGGCGCAGCTCGTCGCACGGCTGCTGTCCCTCGGCGTTGAAGTGCAGCGCGCGAGCGCCCCGCTCACGCTGCAGGAGGGCTCCTGGCCTGCGGGCACCTACGTGGTGCGGCTCGACCAGCCCTACCGCGACTACGCGGTCGACCTGCTGACGGATCAGTTCTATCCGCAGGACGCCCCGGAAGCCTACGACGATGTTTCCTGGTCGTTTCCGGCGCACTACCACCTCAGCGTGATCGCCACGGCGGATGCGAAAGTGCGCGCCGCAGCGCTCGCCCCGCTCACCGAGGCGCCGCATGTGGCCGGCGCGATTGCCGGCGCAGGTCCGGTGTATCTCTTGAAGGACACCGGCCAGGAGGGACTGCTCGAGGCGCGCTACGCGCTCGCGAAATTCCGCGTGAGCATCGCCGAGCGTGCCTTTCACTCCGGCGACGCCGACTACCCGGCGGGCTCGTGGATTCTCGCCCCACAGGCCGGTCTCGCCGCGGCACTGCGCGAGCTCGCGCAGCGGCTCGGACTTGATTTTGTCAGTGCCGGCGCGGTGCCCGAGGTGGCACGGCACGACACGCCGGTGCCGCGGCTGGGTCTATGGGTACCGTGGGCCGATACCGACACCGCCGGCTGGGCGCGCTACACACTCGATGAGCGCCACATTCCCTATACCTACGTGCGCGATGAGGACATCCGCGCCGGGAAACTGCGCGAGCGGTTCGACGTGCTGCTCTACCCGCACGTGGACCTCGAGCTCGCCGAGCAGATCGAGGGGCTCAACCGGGCGTGGGGACCGATGCCATTCAGGAAGACGAGCGCCACGCCGAGTTTCGGCACGCCCGCCTCCTCCGATGACATCACCGGCGGCATCGGTTACGCCGGGCTCGCCGAGCTGCAGAGGTTTCTCGACGCGGGGGGCCTTTTGATCACGCTCGGCAACGGCTCGATGTTGCCGCTGGAGGCCGGGCTGGTGCGCGGCGTGCGGCGCGAGGCCGGCGGGACACCGCGCAGTACGCAAGGCGGCGGAGCGGCATCCGCCGCGGCGTCGCAGAACGCGCAGACCCGCACGCCGGGAGCGCACCTGCGCGTCTCCTTCGCGCGGCCCGATCATCCGATCGCCTACGGCTATGCGCCGCGTACCTGGGTGTTCCGCCAGAATTTCGCGCTCTACTCGATCCCGCGGCGCTGGCTGCGCATGGCCTACTGCACGGTATGCCTCGACGGCCCCATCGACCGTAGCGGCATTGTGCTCGAATGGGGCGACCGCGACGGCGCGCCGTTGGTCGTCAGCGGCCAGGCGTGGGGCGAGGAGGGTCTGATCGGTCGCGCCGCGATCCTCGACATGCCGGCGGGCAAGGGTCACGTGATCGCGTTCAACTTCAACCCGCTGCACCGCGATCTGAATCGCGGCGACCAGCGCCTGCTGTGGAATGCCATCATCAACTGGCGCGCGATCCTCGCTCCTTAGACCGGGCCGCGCCGCGGCCGGCGCACGGCCCTGACTTTGCCGCTCGCTCCACCGCCGCAGAAGAACCGATCGGCGCCATCGGACTCGAGCCCCGAGACGCCCATGCCGGGCGGCATCTCGAGCCGCTCCAGCACCGCTCCGGTGCGCGGATCGATGCGCCGCACATCACTCGCGTCACCTTCCCAGGTGGCATGCCACAGCTCACCTTCGACCCAGGTGACGCCGGTGACGAAGCGGTTGGACTCGATGGTGCTCAGGATCGCCCCGGTCTGCGGATCGATTCGATGGATCTTGCGATCCCGATACTGCCCCACCCACAACGACCCTTCCGCCCACGCGAGCCCCGAGTCTGCGCCGCCGCCGGGCGCCGGGATCGTGGCGAGCACGCGGCCGCTTTGCGGGTCGATTTTCTGAATACGATCCTCGGCGAGTTGAAAGAGGTGCTCCCCGTCGAAGGCGGTGCCGGCGTGCGCGGCGACCTCAATCGAGCGCAGCGTCTGCCCGCTCGCAGGATCCAGAGCGTGCAGCTTGTCTCCGGAGGCAAACCACACCTGCTGACCGTCATAGGTCACCCCGTTCACGCGCTCGACGCCCGCAAAGGGTCCGTACTCTCGAACGATTTCGGCCGTTGATCGCTTCATGGGCCTATCCTAAGTCGCCCGGCAGCGGAGCGGGGAGTAACAAGGTCGTCGTGAATCCCGGCACGGGCGGGGTCATCCAGCGACGTGCGCGCCCGCGTCCAAACGACTGCACCTTGGCTGCTGCGCGCAGCGAATCGAGCGCGCGCTGCACGGTGCGCTGACTGGCTGCCAGCGCCAGCGCCAGGGCCGAGCTCGACCACGACTCACCGTCGGCGAGGAAGGCGAGCACCGCCGCATGCTCCTCTTCGACGGGCCGCGCCAGCACCACGACCTCGCGCGCGCGGCGCGGCACCAGCTTAAACCCCAGCGGCGTCGCGCTCACGCCGGCCAGCGGGCGCAGCATGCGGCGCAGCCGCCCGACTTCGACGCGCAAGCGCGCACGATGGGATTCATCGGCGCGCTTCGCCCGAAATGCCCGCGCGATGAGCGTGCCGCGCGGCAGGTCTGCCGGCCACGCTTCGCCGAGTGCGCGCGCGAGCGCGAACAGCACCGGACGCCTGGCGAGCGACACCACCGTGCGCGCGTCGCGCACGACATGCCGGCACGCGTCCACGACCAGCGCCCGCGACGCCAGCAGCGCCTCGACCTCCTCGAGCCGCAGCACTCGCTCCTCGCCACGCGCCACCAGGCGCGCCGCCGGCGCATCGAGCAGCAGGGATGCGCTGGCGACCTCGGCCGCCAGCGCCGGAATATGCGCGTCGCGCGCCGCGCGCGCGGCCCGCTCGAGTGCTGCGCGTGCCGGTTTGGTCCGCAGCCGTCGCATCGCGATCCCCGCCACGACCAGCTCGTGGGCGGCGCGCAACGCGGGCGGGAAGGGGGTGGGGTCGAGCGCGGCGAGTTTGCGTTCGGCCTCGTCGAGGCGCCCGATCAGCAGCAGACGGCGCACCTCGAGGTAACGCGCATGCGCGGCGTTCACCCGGTCGCCGTGCTCTTCCAGCGTCGCCCGTGCTGCCTCGAGCGCCTTCGCCGGCCAGGTGAGCTCGCGCGCGGCGAGCGCCATCTCAGCCTCGGCGACCACACAGCGCGCGCGCGCCACCGCCTCGTGCGCACCGAAGGCGCGTGCCGCACTGCGCACCAGCGCCTTGGCCCGCACCAGATCGCCGAGCTGCGCCATCGCGATGCCGCGCAGCGCGAGCGCCGGCGCATCGTTGCGCAGCGCGACCCGCTTCAGTGCACCGAGGGGATCACCCGCCGCGAGCGCCCGTGCCGCGGCCGTGATCAGCGAGTCCATGCGAATCCCGCCACACTTGTCACTCCCACCCCGGCGATGCCCGCGCCTATCTTACGGCCCATCAGGTCAGCGCGTCTCATCGAGCACGGCGCACAACCCAACACCACCAGGAGAATCACACATGGTCGATATCTTGCACAAAGTCGGAATCAAGTCGGCGTCCCGGGACGAGGTCTACCAGGCATTGACCACGGTCGCAGGGCTTAAAGGCTGGTGGACGACCGACACACAGGGGCAAAGCAAGGTCGGCGAGGTGCTGCGCTTTCGTTTTCACGGCGGCGGTTTCGACATGAAGGTGCTCGAGCTTCAACCCGGGGAGCACGTGCTATGGCAGGTGGTCGACGGACCCGCCGAATGGATCGGCACGAAGGTAAGTTTCGATCTCAAACAGCAGGGTGACTGGACCATCGTGCTGTTCAAACACCAGGGTTGGCAGGAGCCGGTGGAGTTCATGCACCACTGCAGCACCAAGTGGGCTGTCTTCCTGTTGAGCCTGAAGTCGCTGCTCGAGACCGGCAAAGGGGCCCCTCATCCAGACGACATCAAGCTCGACAGCTGGGAATGAAGCCGCGCCGAACCAAGAGGAGAGTACCGATGAGCATTCACAAGACTGCAGCACGCCCGAAGGTAGTCGATCGGCACACCTTCCAGGCCGAGCTGGACGCGTTGCGGGTTCAGGAGAAGGCTCACACCCGAGCAGGCGACGCCATTGCCGCCGCCCGCCGCCGGCTGCCCATGGTCGAGGTGGATGGTGCGACAGCACTCATTGGCGAACATGGGGCGATGAGGCTGTTGGATGCCTTTGAGGAGCGCCGCATGCTCATCGCTTACTACTTCATGTGGCACGCGGGCCACGCTGCGCCGGAGCAGTGCGAGGGGTGCACCTGGCTGACGTCGCAGGTCCGCGAGCTGTCCTATATTCATTCCCGCGACGTCACCTACGCCGTGTTCTGCCAGGGGCCGTACGCCGAGAGTGCCCGGTACCGCGACTTCATGGGCTGGCAGATGCCGTGGTACTCGGCAGTGGACTCGCTCGACACGCTGCTGGTGGGACGGCGGGTCGGTCTGTTTCACATCGTTTGCTACCTGCGGCAAGGCTCCCAGGTCTTTGAGACTTACTGGACGACGGGGCGCGGCGGTGAGGCGATGGACATCAGCTACGACCTGCTCGACATGACGGTCTACGGGCGGCAGGAGCCCTGGGAGGATTCGCCGGCCGGCTGGCCACAACGCTTCAAAGGCAAGCAGGTCATGCGCACCGACGGACGTCCCATGGCGCAGTGGTCGCGCCTCAACGCCGGGCATTCCGACGACCTGGGAACCGCCAGGCGCTGAGTGCGGTCTCGGGCAACCGCCATGAGCGCTTCCCGGCAGGCCTTGTTCGGCTTCTCCGCCCTGCTGTTTGCCGCAAGCGCCGCGCTGACGATCCTCTGGTGCGGGACCATGTCAGCGATGGGCGGGATGCCGATGCCCGGCGGCTGGACCCTGTCGATGGCGTGGATGCGGATGCCGGGCCAGACGTGGCCCGGCGCCGCCGCCTCGTTCCTGGGCATGTGGGTCGTGATGATGGTGGCGATGATGCTGCCGTCGCTGCTGCCAATGCTGTGGCGCTATCGCCAGGCTGTCGGCAGCACGGGCGAGGCGCGCCTCGGTCGGCTGACCGTGCTCGTGAGCGTCGGCTACTTCAGCGTCTGGACCGTGCTCGGATTGGCCGTCTTTGCGCCGGGCGTCGCGCTGGCGGCGCTCGAGATGCAGCAGGCGGCGCTGGCGCGCGCGGTGCCGTTCGCGGTCGGCGTGGTCGTGCTGCTCGCCGGCGCGCTGCAATTCACCACGTGGAAGGCACGTCAACTGGAGTGCTGCCGGGCAGCACCGGGACCGTGCCTCCGCTTGCCGGCGGACGCCGGCACCGCCTGGCGACACGGCCTGCGCCTCGGCCTGCGCTGCAGTTACTGCTGTGCCGGTCCGACGGCGATCCTGCTGGTCGTCGGGGTCATGGACCTGAGCGCCATGGCGGTCGTGACGGCAGCCATCACCCTCGAGCGTCTGGCACCGGCGGGTGCGCGCGTCGCGCGCGCTATCGGCGCCTTCGTCGTCGCGGCGGGGCTGTGGCTGATCGCGCGGGCGGCCGCCCTTAGTGTGTGAGGCGGTTGTACTTCGCGAGCACCGCGCGCAGCTGATCGTGCGGCAGCGCGTGCACGCGATGGTCGTCAATCCCGGTCATGTCGGTGGCGGCCACCATGGCGTTGATGATCGCCTCCTCGGTTGCCTGCACGGTGGCGGCGAACAGCGGGTCGAGCGAGTCGTTGGGCACCATCTGCAGCGCGACGAGGTGGCCGAGCTCACTCGCGCCGGGGTTGGCGGTCGAGAAGGCGATGAAGATGTCGCCCGAGTCGTTGCCGGCGATGCTGCCGTTGCGGCCGAGTGCGAGCGGCACCCGCCGCGCGATGCGCTTCAGCTGGTGCGGCAGCAGCGGTGCATTGGTGGCCACGACGACGATGATCGAGCCGCGCTCGGTGAACTCGGGCGGCATCCAGCTGTAGGGATCGGGACCCTCGATGTGGATCTCGCGCCCGACCGGAATCCCGGCGATGCGCAGGTTCTCCCGCGTGCCGCCGCTGTAGTTACATTGCACCAGCACGCCGACCAGGTAACCGCCGTCCTTCGCGGCGAGCTGGCGCGAGGAGGTGCCGATTCCGCCCTTGAAGCCGTTGCAGATCATGCCGGTGCCACCGCCGACGGAGCCCTCCTCGACACTTCCACCGTGTGCGCTGTCGAGCGCGTGAAAGACGTGTTCGGGCTTCACGTGGAAGCCGTTGATGTCGTTCAGCCACCCGTCCCAGGTTTCGGCCACCACCGGTAGTGACCACCACGAGTCGGTGGCGTCCGCCGGCCCGTGCGCCACGCGCCAGGCGATCACCGCATCGCGCACCACCCCGACGCTGTGCGTGTTGGTGATCAGCACCGGCCCTTCGAGGAAACCTGATTCCTCGACCCAGGTAGTGCCGGTCATCTCGCCGTTGCCGTTCTCGCTGAACCAGCCGGCAAAGGCGAACTGCTGCAGCAGGGCAGTTGCGCTGCGCGGCAGCACCGCCGTGACCCCGGTGCGTACCGGGCCCTTGCCGACGACGAGCTTGCCGCTGCCCTCGATGAGCGTCGTTTGGCCGACGAGCACGCCGGCCACGTCGGTGATGGCATTGAGCGGCCCGGGCGTGCCGTCGAACGGCACGCCCAGGTCGCGAGCGCGGGCAGGCGAGGGCGTGGTGTCCGCACCGCGGGCGGTGGCGCTCGCGAGCCAGGCAAGCGGCATGAGTGCGAGGACGGCGATCAGGGCGCGCGACATGCCAGTTCTCCGGCAGGCTAAGGTGCAACCGCCTCAGGCGCCGGCGGCAACGGCGTCGCGGCGCGCGTAGGCATACCGCCAATACACCGGCACCCCCACCGCACACAGCGACAGCGCCCAGAGCAGCGATTTGCCGCCGATGCCGATGGAGACCCACACGCAGTAGATCGTCGCCAGCAGCGCTGCCGCGATCCAGCGCCACTCGCGCGCGCCCGGCGGCGGGATCTTCCCCCGCCGCCACAACACCAGCACCGCCAGCGCGCAGCCGTAGTACAGCGGCAGGTTGGCGGCTGTGACTACGACAGTGAGGAAGGTGAATGCGCCGGCTATGGTGTCGTTGTAGTTCGTGACCATCATGATGCTCGCCAGGATGCCCGTAAACACGAAGCCACGCGTGGGTGCCCCGTAGGAATTCACCTTGCCCAACGCGGGCGGGAAGCCGCCGTGCCTGGCGAAGGTCACGGTCAGCTCCCCGAGTATCAGCGTCCAGCCGTTGAGGCAGCCGAGCGCGCTCACGATCACGAACGCCGCCAGGAGCTTGCCGGAAGCGGAGCCGAGAAAGCGGGCGAACAGGTCTGCAAAGGGCGCATTGGAGGCTGCGAGCTCCGCCTGCGGGATCAGCAGCATCGGTACCAGCGACACGCACACGTAGATGAGCGCGACCAGCAAGGTGCCGATGAACGTCGCGCGGGGAATCGTTCGGCCGGGGTCGCGCACCCTTCCTGCGGGCAGCGCCGCACTTTCCACGCCGAGCATCGCGTACAGCGCCAGCGTCGATGCGGCGCTCACACCCGCGAAGGAAACGGGGGTCGAGGGTATATGGATCAAGGATTGTGTATGGGGCGCAAACAGCGCCCAGACGCCGAGGGCGACGATTCCGACCTGCGGCACGAGCTTCAGCACGCTGCTGAGCACCTGCACCCAGCCGGCGGCGCGCACGCCACGCAGGTTGATCAGCACGAACAGCCATTGCAGCGAAACAGCTGTCACGGCGGCGAGCCAGCGATCCACGCCCAGCACCGGGAAGAACATCGTCAGATAGCCGACCGCCCCGGTCGCGAGCACGGCATTGGTGACCCAGGTGCTGACCCAGTAACACCACATGAGGGTGAACGCGACGCCACCGCCGAACGCACGGCTCGCGTACGCGTACGGTCCGTCATCATCCGGAAAGGTGCGTGCCAGTCCCGCAAACACCCAGGCGATGAAGACGCAGCCGACAGTGGTGATCAGCCAGCCGGGGACGGCATTCAGGCCGTAGGGAGCGAGCGAGGCCGGCAACATGAAGATGCCCATACCGATGGTGTTGCCGACCACCAGCGCGGTGCACATCACAAGACCCAGAGCGCGTGTTTGATCGGCGCGGGTACGCACGCTCAGCGTTCCTGTGCCTGTGCCGCCAGCGCTTCGGTGAGCGCAGTGGTCAACAGTCCCATCGCCTCGTCGACGTGGCCGCGATTGATCATGAGCGGTGGAATGAACCGCACGGTGCTCATGCCGCACGATAGCAGCAGCAGCCCGTTGTGGAAGGCGCGCGTCAGCACCGCATCGCACAGCGCGCGCGCCGGCGCGCGCGTGCTGGGATCGGTGATGAGCTCCATGCCGATCATCAGGCCCTTGCCGCGCACATCACCGATGCAGGGGAAGCGCGTCTGCAGCTCGCGCAGCCGGCCGAGGAAGTATTCACCCACCGCGGCCGCATTGGCGGCGTACTCCTTGTCGATGAGCTCGAGCGTCGCGAGCGCCGCCGCGCAGCACAGCGGGTTGCCGCCGAAGGTGCTGCCGTGCGCACCGCGTTTCCATTTCTCCATGAGCGTGCGGCGCGCCACCATCAGCCCCATCGGCACCCCCGAGGCGAGTCCCTTGGCGAGCGTCATGATGTCCGCGGCCACCCCCCAATGCTGACTGGCAAACATGCGGCCGGTGCGGCCGATGCCCGACTGCACCTCATCGAAGATCAAGAGGATGCCGTGCCGGTCGCACAGCGCCCGCAGACCGGGCAGGAAACTGTCCGGGGGAACCAGATAGCCGCCCTCGCCCTGGATCGGCTCGACCAGGATCGCGGCGACTTCCGCGGGCGGCACGTTGCTCTGGAACAGCATCTTCTCGATGTAGTCGAGGACAGCCTGGCCCTGGTCGGCGCCGGCGAACAGCGGGCGATAGACGTTGGGGTAGGGGACGTGCGTCACTCCCGGCATGGTCGGGAAGAACCCCGACTGCTGCGTGTACTTGCTGGAGGTGAAGGCGAGCGAGCCCATCGAGCGGCCGTGAAAGCCGCCGAGAAAGCCGATGAAGCGCGGGCGACCGGTGACGTAGCGGGCGAGCTTCAGTGCCGCCTCGACCGACTCGGTGCCGCTCTGGCAGGGGACCACCTGCACCGGCTCGCGCAGCGGGTCGAGCGCATTGATGCGCTCGCCGAGCTGCGTCATGCGCTCGTGCCAGTAGTCGGCCGAGATATGCAGGAAATCATCCGCCGCGTCCTTGATCGCCTGCACCACCTTGGGGTGGGCATGGCCGGTGCTGCACACGCCGATGCCGCTCATGAAGTCGAGGAAGCGGTTGCCATCGACGTCCCAGACTTCCGCGCCGCGCCCCCTGGCCATGACGAACGGGTAGTCGCGCGGGAAGGAAGGCGTAATGACGGCGCGATCGCGCTCGAGCAGCGCCCGGGCTTTGGGACCCGGCAGCGGGGTAACAAGGTGACTCGGACGCATGACGGATTCTCCAGCAGCGCTCATCGGTCTAAGACACTCGAATGCGAACGGGGTGGCCGTGGGCTGCGCGGGTGCGCGCCTCGAGCTCGCGCAGGCAGCGCAGCTCCGCCGGTTGCGGTGGCGGCACGCGCTCCAGGGTGTCCGCCACCTGCAGCGGCCAGCCGGTCGCGGCCCGCACCGCTGCCACGCTCACTCCGGGGTAGATGGCGGTGAGCTGCAGCTCGCAGCTGTCCGCAGCGGGGCGCAGTATGCCGTAGTCGCTGATCACCGCCTGCGGGCCCGCGCCGGGACAGCCGCTGCTGCGACGCGTGCTGCCACCCTCGAGAAAGCCGCAGGAGGTGCGAAAGTCCAGCCGCGCCACGAAGCTGCGCGGCGACTGCGGCATCACGATTAGCACCTCGCGCGCGTGCGTCATGATGTCCGGCGCGCCACCGGCGCCGGGCAGGCGCACCTTGGGGTGCGCATACTCGCCGATGACGGTGGTGTTGAGATTGCCGAAGCGGTCGATCTGCGCAGCGCCGAGGAAGCCGACGTCGATGCGGCCGCGCTGCAGGTAGTGGGCGAAGATTTCCGGCAGCGGCACGATGCAGGTGGCGCTCGCGGCGAGCTCGCCGTCGCCGATCGACAGCGGCAGCACCGCCGGCCGCGTGCCGACTGTGCCCGACTCGTAGATCAGCACCAGGTCCGGGGCGTGCGTCAGGCGGGCGAGATTGCAGGCCGCGCTCGGCAGCCCGATGCCCACGAAACACACGCTGCCGTTGGAGAGTTGCCGCGCCGCGGTTACGGTCATCATCTCGTCGCTGCTGTAGTCGCTCACGCGGCCACTCCCAGCTCGCGCAGCAGCGCGGCATGGTCGCGCACGCCGAGCACATGGCGCTCGATCCAGGCCGTGAACGTGGCGCGGTCGCGGGCGATCGCGTCCCAGGCGCGGTAGAAGGCGTTGTCGCGCGGGTAGTAGCCCTGGGCGTAGGAGGGGTACGCGCCGCCCGGCACGATGCTCGCCGCCGTCACCACCCACGCCGGCAGCACGATGGCATTCAGGTCGGCTGCGAAGGACTCAACCTGCTCTTCGACCGTCACCAGCACGCGCTGCGCGGCGAGCGCCGCCTCCTTCGCCGCGCCCACGATGCCCACAAGCCGCACGTTGCCGCGCGCGTCGAGCTGCTGCGCATGCAGGATCGTGACGTCGGGATTGACGGCCGGCACCGCGCTGAGCGCGACGCCGGTGAACGGGCAGGGCACGGTGCGGATGGTGGTCGTCCCGGGAAGTCGCTCCAGGTCGGTCGCGGCGTAGGCGCGCAGCAGCCCGCAGGGCAGGCCGCTCGCGCCCGCCTGCAGCGCCACCGCCATCTGCGCGTGCGTGAACTCGGACAGCGCCAGCGGGCGCGGCCACTGATTCTCGACCGCATCGCGCAGGCGATGCAGCGACCCGACCCCGGGGTTGCCGCCCCAGGAGAAGGTGAGGCGCGCGGCGCAGCCGGCGCCGATCAGCTGATCGTAGATGAGGTCGGGCGTCATGCGGATCAGATGCAGGTCGCGCCGGCCCTGGCGGATGATCTCGTGCGCGGCGGCGAAGGGAATGAGATGCGTGAAACCCTCTAGCGCCACGCTCGCGCCGTCCTGCACGCAGCTGGCGACGGCCTCGGCGAGCGGCACGACGCGCATGCTCACTCGACCACGGTCTGCGACTGCTCGCGCAGGTACTGGGGCAGGTAATAGAAGGAGGCGATCGCCTTGCCGGTGCTGCCCGAGCCTTTCCAGCCGCCGAAGGGCTGATAGCCCGGCCACGCACCAGTGGTGGCGCCCTGCGGACGGTTGGCGTACGTGACCCCCGCCTCGATGTTCTCCTGGAACCACGGGATCTCGTCGGCGTCGCCGTAGAAGCCGGCGGTGAGCCCGAGCGCGGAGGCGTTGGCGAGCTTCATCGCCTCCTCGTTGCTGGCGACCTGGTGGATCATGAGGATCGGCAGGAACATCTCCTGCTGCCACAGTGGGTGATCGGGCGCTGCCTCCACCAGCGTCGGCTGCACGAAGAAGCCGCGGGCCAGGGCACCGTCCTGCAGCTGCGCGCCGCCGCTGAGCAGGCGCGCACCGGTGGTGCGCAGCTGTGTCGTGTAGCGCGCGTAGTCGTCGTAGCCTGACTTCGTGGCGAGCGGTCCGAGCCAGTTCTCGCGGCGCGCCGGATCGCCGATCTTGAGCGCGGCGCACTGCTCGAGCAGTCTGTCGATCAGCTGATTGGCGACCTCGCCGCGCACGTAGAGGCGCGACAGCGCCGAGCACTTCTGCCCGCCCATGCCGAAGGCCGAGCGCACGATGCCGGCCGCGGCACGCTCCAGATCGGCCTTGGCGGTCACGATGCAGGCGTTCTTACCGCCCATCTCGGCGATGCACGGGCGCGGATAGCGCCCGCCCTGCAACTTCAGCGTGATCTGCCGTCCCACCTCGTAAGAGCCGGTGAAGGTGACCCCGGTGGTGAGCGGATGATCGACCAGCGTGCTGCCGATCGCGCCGCTCGGGCCGCTCAGGTAGTTGAACACGCCGCGCGGCACGCCCGCATCGCGGATGCAGTCGGCGAGCAGCCGTCCCGCCCAGGGCGTTGCGCTCGCACCTTTGAGCACCACCGTGTTGCCGGTGATGAGCGCCGCGGCCACCGGTCCGGCGGCGAGCGCGATCGGAAAATTGAACGGGGTGATGACCAGCCACGCGCCGTAGGGTTTGAGCACGCTGCGGTTGCGCGACACGTGGCCGCTGAGCGGATCGTTCGGCAGGGCGTGCTCGAAGCCCTGGGCGCGCTGAAAGTCGTCGCAGTAGGTATAAAAGAAGTCGGCCGCCTCCTGCGCCTCGCCGAGCGCTTCCATGCGGTTCTTGCCGACCTCCAGCGTCAGCGCCGCGGCGATGTCGTAAACGCGCTCCTCGATGAGTCGGCCGACGCTGCGCAGCAGCTCCGCGCGCCGCGCGGCGCTGGTGTGCCGCCAGCCCGGCCAGGCGGCGTGCGCCGCGGCTAGCGCCGCCTCGGCATCGGCACCGTCCGCGGCGGCGAACTCCCCGAGCACCTGGCTGCTGTCGGCGGGGTTGTGCCGGGTGAGGGTGTGGCGCGTGCGCCGCTCGACGCCCCCGACGAGCAGCGGGTGATAGCGGCCGAGGCGCCCCTGCAGGCGCGCCATGGCGGCGTCGAAGCGCGTGTGCAGCTCCTCGGGCGGATCGAACATGGTGGCGTAGGTGAGCTTGAAACTCATTTTGATAGTCCCAGGGCAGTCTCGAGTTCGCCGAGCAGCTCCTCGAGGAGCGTAAGCGCATCGGCCAGGTCGTTCTCCGCGATCACCAGCGGCGGGGCGATGAGGATCAGGTTGCCGCGCGCGGCGAATGAGACGCCGCGCGCGAGAGCCCGCGCCAGCAGCGCCCGCAACGCCGCGTGCTGCTGCGGCCAGGGAGCGAGCGGCTCGCGGCTGGCGCGATCGCTCACCAGCTCGAGGACGGCGAACAGCCCGTGGCCGCCGCGCACCTCGCCGATCACGCGGTGGCGGGTCTGCATGCGCTTGAGCTCGGCGAACAGCGTCGCGCCCAGGCGGCGCGAGCGCTCGATCAGGTCCTCCGCCGCATAACTCTCGAGCGCGGCGACTCCGGCCGCACACGCGAGCGGATGTCCGCAATAGGTGAGCCCGGTCAGGAGCATCTGCGGCTCGAGCGCGCGCGCCACCGGCGCCGACAGCAGCACTGCGCCGAGCGGCAGGTGCGCACCGGTCAGGCCCTTGGCGAGCGTCATGAGGTCGGGGCGTGCGGTGGCGCCGTAGCGTTGCCAGGCGAACCACTCGCCGCAGCGTCCGAAGGCGCTCATCACCTCGTCGGCGATCAGGTACACGCCCGCCGTATGCGTCGCCGCACGCAACGCCGGCCAGAAGCTGTCGGGTGCGACGATGCCGTTGGTGCCGGCGTTCGGCTCCATCAACACCGCCGCCACCTGCGCCGCGCCGCGCGCGCCGATCAGCCCGGCGATGTGCGCGGCGGCGGCCGTGCCGCAGGCCGCGGCATCGGCGCTGCCGAAGGGACAGCGGTAGGAGTAGGGCGGTGGGGCGTGCTCAACATGGAACACCGCCGGATCGATCTGCCGGGTGCGCGTGTCACCCGAGAGCGCCATCGCCGCATAACTCGCGCCGTGGTACGAGCGCTCGCGGGTGATGATCCAGCCGTTGGGCTTGCCGGCCGCCTGGCGGGCGAACTTCACGGCGTGCTCGTTGGCATCCGCGCCGCCGAGGGTGAAGAACACCCGCCCGTCGGCGAAACCGGAGCGCTCCAGCAGCAGCGCCGCAAGCTGCGCACGCGGCGCCGCGCCCCAGGCGCTGGTGACGAAGCACAGCCGCTCGGCCTGCGCGCGGATCGCTGCCACCACGTGCGGGTGTTGGTGACCGAGATTGCTGCACTCGGCGAGGCTGCTCATGTCGAGGATGACGCGGCCGTCGGCGCTGAACAGCCGCGCTCCCTGCCCGCCGGTCACCGTGGGTGCATCCCACTCCGTCTGCACGCACCAGCTGTGCAGCACGGTGCTCTTTTCCGCGGATGAGCCCGCCGCGGCGTGCGCACGCATCGTGCTATTATCGAACAGCAATTCGCATTGCGAATCACATTAGACGCACGTGGTCCGCCCGTCAAACGCCGGCAGAAACGGCGCGAGCAGCGCCGCGCCGGCGGCGAACGTCGCACCGGCGGCCAACATCGCACCGACAGCCAACGTCGCTGCAGCCGCGAAGGTTGCGCCGGCCGCGCACGGCGCGGCCGTGGCGAGCGGCGCCTTCACCTCCGGCCCTGACTATGTGCAGTCGCTGCACCGCGGACTTGCGGTGATCCGCTGCTTCGAGGCCGCGCACGCCGCCATGACGCTGTCGCAGATCGCCGCGCGTGCCGGACTGGCGCGCGCGGTGGCACGGCGGTTGCTGCTGACGCTCGAGCACCTCGGCTACGCCCGCCTCCAGGGGCGGCAGTTCTCGCTGACGCCGCGCATCCTCGAGCTCGGCTTCAGCTACCTGTCCTCACTCGACGTGGCGCTGCTGGCACAGCCCTTCATGGAGCAGGTGGCGCACGCCATCGACGAGTCGTGCTCGCTGGCGGTGCTCGATGCTCATGACATCGTGTACGTGCAGCGCGTCGCGGTGCGCAAGGTGATGACCATCACGCTCGGCATCGGCGCGCGCCTGCCGGCGTTCTGCACCTCCATGGGCCGCGTGCTGCTCGCCGGGCTTGGCGACGAGGAGCTCGAGCGCTGGTTGCGCGCGCTCAAGGCGCAGCCGCGCACGGCGTTTACCCTCACCGAGCGCCACGCATTGCGCGCCGCCGTGCAGCGCGCCCGCTCCCAGGGCTATGCCTACGTCGAGCAGGAGCTGCAGGAGGGGCTGTGCTCGCTCGCCGTGCCGGTGCGCGATGCGCGCGGCCGGGTAATCGCCGCGCTCAATACCGGGATGGCGCTGCGCGGCGGCGCCCGCACGCACGCACTCAAGAACGTCCTGCCGACGCTGCGCGCCGCGGCGCGCGACATCGAGCGCAGCCTGCCGGCGAGGCCTGCCGGCGTGAGCGCGCTGTTATGAGCTGACCTTTGGAGTTCAGGGGGTTGATGTGACCAAGCCACGGGGGTCGATGATCCGCTGTTCGCCCTGCCTGGCACTGCTGCTCGCCGCGTCCGCCGCGGCAGCCGCGCCGCCGCCGCCCATGCCGCCGGCGATCGACCAGCCGCACGCCTACTACTACAGCGAGATGTACCTGCCGCAGCTGACCGCCGGACCATCGAGCCTCGCCTGGTCGCCCGACTCGCGCGAGCTGGTGTACTCGATGGCCGGGTCACTGTGGCGTCAGAGGATCGACGCGACGCTCGCCGTGCAGCTCACCGATGGCCCGGGCTACGACTACCAGCCGGACTGGTCGCCGGACGGGCGCTTCATCGTCTACACGTCCACGGCGGCCGGCGGGTCGAGCGAGCTGTGGTTGCTCGATGTGCCCGGGGGGCGCACCTCGCAGCTCACCCACGACGGCGCGGTCGATCTCGAGCCGCGCTGGTCGCCCGATGGTCAGCAGCTGGTGTACGTCTCGAGCGTCTATCACCGCCATTTCCACGTGTTCGTCGCGGATTTCCACGACGGACGCCTGAGCGGGGCGCGGCGGCTCACCGGCGAGACCACCAGTGCCGTGCCGCGCTACTACTACGGCCCGACGGACGTGGAGATCAATCCGAGCTGGACTCGCGACGGGCGCGCGGTGCTCTACGTGTCGAACCGCGGTCACCTGCACGGCACCGGTGGCTTCTGGCGTCTGCCGCTCGAGCCAAACGCTCCGGCGGTGGAGCTGCACTACGAGGAGACCAACTGGCAAGCGCGCCCGGAAATGTCACCCGACGGACGGCGCATGGTTTACAGCTCCTATCTCGGGCGTCAATGGTTGCAACTGTGGCTGCTGCCGGCCGACGGCGGCGATGCGTTCCAGCTCACTTTCGGCGACTGGGACGACACCGGCCCGCGCTGGTCGCCGGACGGACGCCAGCTGGCCTTCATTTCCAATCGCGGCGGCGGCACCGGCATCGAGCTGCTGGCCGTGCCGGGCGGCCCGGCGCGCGCGCTCGAGCTCGGGCAGCGCCAGCCGCTGCGTCCTGCCGGCACGGTGCACCTGGTGGTGCGCGACGAGCGCGGCCTGCCGACGCCGGCGCGCGCGGTGGTGACGGACGCCGCCGGCCGCGCCGCGGCGCCGCCGGGCGCGTGGCTGCATGAGGCGCTGTTCGATCGCGGCGAGCATCCGTTCGAGGCACGCTACTTCCACACCAGCGGCGATGAGCAGATCGAAGTGCCGGCCGGCAGGGTGAGCGTCGAGGTGATGAAGGGACTCGAGCGCACGCCGCAGCGGCGCAGCATCGAGGTCGCCGCCGGGGCGACGACCGAGGCGGCGTTCAGCGTGCCCGCCAATCCCTGGCTCACGACCCCGGGCGAGCGCTGGGTGAGCGCCGACGTGCACGTGCACATGAATTACGGCGGCCACTACCGCAACACGCCCGCGCACCTGGTGTTCCAGGCGCAGGCGGAGGACGTCAATATCATCGAGAGCCTGATCGTCAACAAGGATCAGCGCTTCCCCGACATCATCTACAGCGGCCGCGGCGTCGACCCCGCCTCGCAGCCGCAGACGCTCGTTGTCCACGGCCAGGAATTCCACAGCAGCTACTGGGGTCACCTCGGCGTGCTCGCGATCCGCGGCGGCGTGCTGCTGCCCGGCTATGCCGGCTACCTCAACACGGCGGCGGCCAGCCTGTTTCCCACCAACGCGGACGTCGCCGACCTGGGACACGCGCAGGGGGCGGTGATCGGCTACGTGCATCCGTTCGAGGAGGAGCCGCAGCCCTTCACCCACCCCGCGCACACCGACGCGGACGAGCTGCCGGTGGATGTCGCCCTGGGGAAAGTCGACTACATGGAGATCGTCTCGTTCGCCGATCACCAGGCAACCGCCGGGGTGTGGTATCGGCTCCTCAACCTCGGCTTCAGGATCCCGGCGGCCGCAGGCACCGACGCCATGGCCAACTATGCGATCCTGCGCGGGCCGGTGGGTCTGAACCGCGTGTACGCGGCCGTGCACGACGGCCCGATCGATCACGACGAGTGGCTGAAGGCACTGCGCGCCGGGCGCACTTTCGCCACCAACGCACCGCTGCTGAATTTCTCGCTCGGCGGGCAGCCGATCGGAGCCACCGTGCAGCTCGGGCAGGCCCAGAAAGTCGCCTTCAGCGCGCAGCTGCGCTCCATCGTGCCGCTTGATCACGCGCAGGTGGTGTGCGACGGGCACATCGCCGCGGAGCTCCCGCTGCGCGGCGAGCGCACCGCGCTCACCGCTAGCGGCAGCGTGCCGCTCGATCACAGCGGCTGGTGTGTGCTGCGGGCCTTCACGGCGCACGCCGAGTACCCGATCCTGGATAACTTCATCTACGCGACGACCAGCCCGATCTACGTGTCGCTGCGCGGTGCGGCGCCGCGCTCACCCGAGGACGCGCGCTATTTCGCGGCGTGGATCGACCGGCTGCTGTCGAGCACCGATGCGTGGCCCGAGTGGAACTCGGCGGCGGAGAAGGCGGCGGTGCTGCAGCAGCTCAAGGATGCGCGCGCGGTCTATGAGCATCTGGAGTGAGTGCGGCGACGGGCGCCGCCTGGCTGCGCAGGTACCGGTCCATCCACTCCAGATAGCGGCGCGAGCGATCCACCAGGAAGCTCGGGCGGGTGAGCACGTGATACTCGCCGGGATACACGATCAGCTGCGTCGGGATGCCGAGGGTGCGCAGTGCCTGGTACATCTGCTCGCCGCCGGCGATCGGCACGTTGAAGTCGCGGTCGCCGCCTAGGAACAGCGTGGGCGTGCGGATGCGGTCGGCGTGGAAGAACGGGTAGGAGACCTTGAGCCAAGCGGCGGTGGTGCGCCACGGCGCCCCGAGCTCCGCGTTGTACTCGAGCACGTACTCATCGGTGCCATAGGTCGAGAGCTGATTGCCGCTGCCGGCGCCGGCGATGGCCGCCTTGAAGCGCGGGTCGCTCGCGATGGTGTAGTCGGTGAGCAGGCCGCCGTAGCTCCAGCCGCCGACGCCGAGCCGCGCCGGATCGGCCATGCCGGCCGCGATCGCGTAGTCCACGCCCGCCAGCAGATCCTCGACCTCCTTGTGCCCCCAGTCGGCGACGATGCTGCGGGCAAACTGCGCGCCGCGGCCGCTGCCGCCGCGATAATTGATCGCCAACACCACGTAGCCATGGGTGGCGAACAGCTGCCGCTCGAGCGGCGGTCCGTAGCCTTCGAGCTCGAGGGAGTGATCGTCCTGGCCGTTCGGTCCGCCGTGGATCCACACGATCGTGGGATAGCGCCTGCCGCGCACGAAATCCGGCGGCACGACCTGCTGTCCATGGATGACCGTGCCGTCGCGGCTCTTGAAGGTGATGTCCTCGACGGTGCCGAGCGCGAGCTCGGCGAACAGCGCCTGGTTGTGGGCGCTCAGCGGCCGCAAGCGGCCTTCCTCGAGCGCATACACCTCCACCGGGGCGTGATCGGAGGAGGACAGCACCGCGGTGTGTCCGGCCGCGGCAGCGAGCTCCTCCACCACGATCGGGCCGGCGAGACGCGTGATCGCGCCGCCATCGAGCGTGAGGCGCGCCGGGTACTGGTAGCCGTCGTCCTCGACGGCGAATTCGCTCGCCCGACCGTCCGCGGTGAAGGTCGGCGACACCACGGCGCGATCCAGGCTGCTGGTCAGCTCGCGCACGCTCCCCGAGCGAACGTCGAGCAGCGCGAGGCGATCCATCATGTAGGCGTTGTAGCGCGGCTCATCGCCTTCGAGGAATGCGATGTGCGCGCCGTCGGGACTCCACTCGAGGCGCTGGTGGTTGGGTGACCAGGTGGTGAGCAGCCGCCGCGGCTGCGCGCCCGGCTCCGCCGCGGTGAGCCACAGCTCGTCGACGGCCAGCTCGCGCGCGTTGTCGTCGCGGTTGCCGACGAAGGCGATCTGCGTGCCATCGGGGGAAAAAACCGGCGCAGAATCCGCGCGCTGGGCATCCACCGCCACCGCCCGGCAGGCGCCGCCAGCGACCTCGAGCAGGCACAGATGCGAGCGAGTCGCCGCGGTGAGATAGCCGTCCTTGTCCTGCTTGAAATGGAAAGCGTCGATCACCAGCGGCCTGGGCGCATCACCGCTGTGAACCTCATCGGTGGCGTGGGCTCCCTCGGCATCGCCGTCGCCGCCGTGCATGACCAGCACGAGCCGCCGGCCGTCCGGCGCCCATTGGTAGCTCGCGATCTCGCCGTTCACGTGCGTGAGCTGCTGCGGCTCGCCGCCACGGCGGTCGAGGAGGTACAGCTGCGTCGCGGTGTCCGCCGGCCGCGCCGAAAGGAAGCTGATGTAGCGGCCGTCGGGGCTGAAGCGTGGCTCGCTGACGCTCTCACCGCGGGTGAGCTCGACGCTGCCCTTGCCCGCCCAGTCCGCCAGCCACAGCGCGCTGCGGCTCTGGTCGGATGCCTGGTCGTAACTCGTCACCAGGTATGCGACCGCCATCCCGTCGGGCGCCATCGTGAGATCGGAGACAGCCTTGAAGCGGTACCAGTCTTCAGGCGTGAGGGCACGTCCGGCCCACGCAGCGGGCGCAAGGTACAGGAGCAGGGCGAGAGCGCAGGGAACGAGGCGGGTGTGGCGCACGGGATCTCGCGGGTGGCTGCCGGCACGGCAGCGCGCGAGTGTAGCCTGAGGTCCCGTGCCGCGGCAGACTAGCTGCATGAACACGCCGCAGCCGCGCAGTTTCGAGGAGGGCCGCCGCCGCGCACACGCGGCGCTGCGTGCCGGCCGGGCGGCGACCGCGGAACGATTGCTGCGTGCGCTCGAGGCGCAGTACCCCGGTGAGGTGAATTGCCAGTGGCTCCTCGGCGTGGCGCTGCTCGATCAGGACAAGGTGGCCGAGAGCCTCGCCTGCCTTGAGAGCGCGCTGGCACGCGCCCCCGATTTCGCCGCCGCGCGGGTGGATCTGGCGCGTGCCTACCGCCGCGCCGGGCGCGCGGCGCAGGCGCGCGAGGAAGTGCGGCGCGTCCTGGAGACGATGCCGCATCATCACCGCGCCTGGCTGGCATATGGCGACGTGCTGGTCGACCTCGATCAGTGCCGGGAGGCAGCCGTGGCGTTCGAGCGTGCACGGCTCACCGATCCGTACCGCGCGCAGATCGAAGCGGCCACCGCGGCGCTGGTCGCCGACGAGCGCAGGAAAGCGGAAACGTTGTTCCGCGCGATTCTGCAGGAGGATCCGAGTCACGTCGCAGCGCTGTGCGGGCTGGCGGCGCTGTCGCTCGCCGCCGACCGAGCCGACGATACCGAGCGGTTGCTGCGTCATGCGCTCAAGCAGTCCGCCTATGTCCCGCTCGCGTACCGCGGACTTGGCACCGCACTGATACGGCTCGGGCGCCTGCAGGAGGCGGAAGTTGCCGCGCATCATCTGGAGAGGATCGAGCCCGGCAGCCCGCAGACCTGGGTCACGGTCGCCGCCGTAGCGACGCGGCTCATGCGCCAGGAGGAGGCGCTGCGCGCCTATGAGCGGGCGGCGGATCTCAAGCCCGACGAGGTGGGGCTGCGCGTGTCGGCCGGACACGTGCAGAAAACGCTCGGCCGGCGCCGCGAGAGCGAGGCCTCCTACAAGGCGGCGCTGCAGATGGATCCGGGCATTGCCGAGGCCTACTGGAGTCTCGCCGACCTGAAGAACTACACCTTCAGCGACGAGGAGATCGCGGCCATGCAGCAGCTGCTCGCCAGCGACAAGCGCCAGCGCTCGAATGAGGCGCAGCTGCATTTCGCGCTCGGCAGGGCCTTCGAGCAGCGGCAGGAGTACGCGCGGGCGTTTGCCCACTACGCCCAGGGCAACGCGCTGCGCCGTCTCGATGCGCCGTTCGATGCGGGGAAGTTCGAGCGCCGCAGCGAGCGCATCCGTGCATTCTTCGATGCGGCATTCTTTGCCGAGCGCGTGGGCAGCGGCAACCCGAGCCCCGCCCCGATCTTCATCGTCGGGCTGCCGCGCTCGGGCTCGACGCTCATCGAGCAGATCCTCGCCAGCCACTCGCGGGTCGAAGGCACCATGGAGCTGCCGAATATCCTCAATATCGTCGCGCAGTTCGACGACCTGGCTGCCACACGCGACGGGTATCCCGAGACCGTGGCTGCGGCCACGCCGGCGCAGTTGAGCGCGCTCGGGCGGCGCTACCTCGAGGAGACGGCGCCGCTGCTGCGCTCGGGGCGTGACCACTTCACCGACAAGCTGCCCAATAATTTCAGTCACATCGGACTCATTCACGCCATCCTGCCACGGGCGATCCTCATCGACGCGCGCCGCCATCCGCTGGATGCGTGCTTCAGCACCTTCAAGCAGCACTTCGCCGAGGGGCAGACCTTCAGCTACGACCTCGAGGACCTGGGCCGCTATTACCGCTCGTATCTGTCGCTGATGGACCACTGGGACGCCGTGCTCCCGGGGCGCGTGCTGCACGTGCAGTACGAGGAGCTGGTGCGCGAGCCGCAAGTGCACATCCGCCGCCTGCTCGAGCACTGCGGGCTCGAATTTGAACCGGCGTGCCTGAAATTCCACGAGACGCGCCGTGCGGTGCGCACCGCGAGCGCCGAACAGGTGCGCCAGCCCCTTTACACCTCCGGGGTGGACTACTGGCGACACTTCGAAGCCGAGCTTGAACCCCTGCGACGTGCGCTCGGCGACTGCCTGGAGCGCTTCGGCTGAGACTGCCGCCCCCCGCAGCGGCCTCAATCCTTGTTGAACGATCGTTGACTAAGAGCCCCGGCTCAAAGGATGATCGCGCTGGGGTCTGTGGCTCGATCCGGGCTAAGGATGCGCGAGGTGGCAAAATCATCCGCGCGGGGGTTTCTCTGATGCGTTCACGTAGCCGAAAGTCTGCGGCCCACGGCGTTTCCCGGGTGTTCGCGAGAGTGCCGCGTGGCTCGACGATTGGTCTGGCAGTCGCCACCGCGCTGGCCAGCGTCGTGCTGCCGCCTGCGCCCGCGCTCGCGGACCCGGCGGCAGAGGCCTCTCCCGCCTCCGGCGGTGGCCTGCAGGAGGTCGTGGTCACGGCGCGCAAGGTCGAAGAGAACCTGCAGACCGTTCCCATCAGCATCGACGTCTACACCCAGAAGGACCTGTCTAACCTCGCCATCACCAATATGGACGACTACCTGCAGAAGGTGCCGTCCATCTCGTATATCAGCACCGGCCCCGGAACCCAGCTGTTCGTCATGCGCGGCGTGTCCGACGGCAGCAACCCCAATTACGCGAACACTTCTTCCACCGGCTTCTTCGTCGACGATATGTCGATGAGCTACGGCGGGGCCCAGCCGGACCTGCACCTCTACGACATCGAGCGTATCGAGATCTTGAACGGCCCGCAGGGCACCACGTACGGTGCTGGGGCCATGTCGGGCGCGATTCGTTACATCACCAACAAGCCCGACGTGAAGGACTTCAGTGCCGGCGTCGACCTCGACGGCGGCAAGATCCACGGCGGCCAGAACAACCAGACCTATGAGGGCTTCGTCAACATCCCCGTCATCCCGGGGATTCTCGGCTTTCGGGCGTCCGTCTTCAGCGTCGATAACGGCGGATTCATCGACAACGCGCTGGTGACCCGCACCTGGGTCAACGGTGCAGTCTCGAACAACGCCGAGTGGGCCGGCAACGACTACAACCGCGAGAACATCGAAGGCGGCCGCGCGGCGCTCAAGGCGGTGTTCAGCGAGGGCTGGAGTGCACTGCTCACCTACGCCTTCCAGCGCCAGCACACCAACGGCGCGTGGGACGAGGACCCGACGTTGGCGCCGCGCACGGTCGAGCGCTTTGGTCCGGAGAGCAATCTATTCGAGTCGAACATGGTCGATTTTCACGTGGACGGCGATGTGGGCATCGGCGATCTGGTGTACGCCGGCACTTACTGGAACCAGGAGCGGCGGCAGTGGGACGAATACTCGCAGTATGAGCAGAACTTCAACGAGGGTGCCCCCGGCGGGGGCTTCCCCGGGACCCAGGAGGGCTACACCTGCCTTAACGATCCCTACTACGGCACCGGCCCCTACACGGGATGTAAGCCGGCGTTGCAGTACTACTCCTACAACATCGACCCGCAGCGCTGGTCGAACGAGCTGCGGCTGTCCTCCAAGGCCGGAGGCCGCTGGCACTGGCTGGCAGGGCTCTACTGGGAGCGGACTACTGACCACAACTACAACAACACCTATTACATGCCGGGACTTCAGTACCAGGGTGCGGCGTTCCAGAAGACGCTCGCGTCTTACTACCTGACCCAGCCGACGCTCCCGCCCGGAGTCTGGTACACGTACACCGAGACCTCCTGGATCCTGCAGACCACGGAGTTCGCGAACATCAATTTCGATGTCACCGACAAGCTCAACGTCGAAGCGGGCGTGGTGCATTTTCACGACAGCGAAGCGTACGACACGCCGATTCTGGGCTTCGCTTATGCCCCCAACACACCGAGCTATTTCACCAGCAGTTCGCACAAGGTGGATGGCAAGGCAGGTGTCAGCTACCGCTTCACCGATCACGTCATGATGTACGCCGACTGGGCCCAGGGGTTCCGCCCCGGAGGCTCGAACTCCGGACTGCCCTCCGGACCCGATGGTTGCTACGCCTCCGGCGTGCCGCAACTCTACAACCCGGACACGCTCAACAACTACGAGATCGGCTGGAAGACCACCAGCCTGGAAAATCGGCTGCTGTGGAACGGCGCGGCTTATTACATGGACTGGAAGGACCTGCAGGCGCTGATCTATAACGCGCTGGTTTGTCCCTCCTCGAGCTACAACATCAACGTGGGCCAGGCGCGCATCTACGGGGCGGAATCGAACATCGACTACCGTATCACCGACGACCTGACACTGCAGGCCTCCGTCGACTACACCCAGGCGAGCGTGACCTCCACGGTCACCCCCGCCTACCAGAACTACGTCGGTGAACGTCTGCCGTTCGCGCCGTACTTCAGCTGGAGCTGGAATGCGCGCTACGAGCACCCGCTGCAGCAGAACCTGCGTGGCTACCTGCAGTTCGACATGGCCCACAAGGGCGACATGTACAACGGCCTGAATCCCAATGACCCGAACACCGGGTTGCCGCGCATCCTGCAGCCGTCTTACACGCTCATGAACCTGCGCCTGGGATTGAATCCGCCGAATGAGAGGTGGCTCGCGGAGTTCTACATCACCAATCTCACCGACAAGAACGCGATCGTCTACAGTAATACCGGTAATTACGACCTGCGCGAGACCACCAACGAGCCGCGCGTGTTCGGCATCCGCGTGAACTACCGCTTCGGCAAGGTATCGCAGTCGGCCGAGTGAGCGCCCCGGCGGCGCCCGCGCGTTCGCAGGTGCGAGGTCCCCCGGGCACGGCCGCCAGGGGGTGGCGGCCGTGCCCGGCCATCGCCGTCGCAGACCGACGGCGAGCGCACCGCCAGGCGCGAGCGGCGCTGCGCTCACCATCGGCGCGCAAAAAATATACCCGCGGAGCGGCGCGCTGTCACAGCCGCGCAGCGCGGTGTGTCCAATGTGGCACGTCTGAGCCAGCCGTGACATGAGCTGCGGCGTGCGCGGCGCAAGGGAGCGCAGGACCGCGGCGCCCGTTCGGATTCATAATGCGCAGCGCAGGTGCGGTGGAACCGACGGGGAAGGACATGACACTCGAAACGATCAGCGAGCATAAGAGTTTCGACGGCCTGCAGGGCTTCTACCGCCACGACTCGCAGGTGACCGGCACGCCGATGCGCTTCGCCGTCTACCAGCCGCCACAGGCGCAGCGCGCTGCGGTGCCGGTGGTGTTCTATCTCGCCGGCCTCACCTGCACCGAGGAGACCTTCGCGATCAAGGCGGGCGCGCAGCGCATCGCCGCGCAGCTCGGCCTGATGCTGGTCAGCTGCGACACCAGCCCGCGCAACACCGGCATTGCCGGCGAGGCGGACGACTGGGAGTTCGGCGCCGGCGCGGGCTTCTACCTGAATGCGACCCAGCCGCCCTGGTCGCGCTACTTCCGCATGTACGACTACGTGCTCAAGGAGCTGCGTGAGACGGTGCTCGGCCGCTTCCCGGGCAACGCCCGCCAGCTGGGAATCTTCGGCCATTCGATGGGCGGGCACGGCGCGCTGGTGCTGGCGTTCAGAAATCCGGACGTCTATCGCTCGGTCTCCGCCTTCGCGCCGATCTGCTCGCCGACCCGCTGTCCGTGGGGCCGCAAGGCGCTGCCGCGCTATCTCGGCGAGGACCCGGCCGCCTGGGCGAGCTACGACGCGGTGGAACTGATCAGCGCGCGCCGCACGCCGCTGTTTGCGCGGCTGCTGGTCGACCAGGGGCTGGCCGACAAGTTCCTGCCGCAAGGTCAGCTGTTGCCGGAGCTGCTGGAGCAGGCCTGCGCCAGCGCCGGCCAACCGCTGCAATTGCGCCGCCACGAGGGCTACGGTCACGATTACTACTTCATCGCCAGCTTCGTCGAGGATCACCTGCGCTTTCATGCCGACGCGCTCACAGCCGCGCTGCGCAGCTAGGCCGCTCGCGCCTGCGCGCGCCGCGTGCCTGGCGCGCGTGGCGGCGCCGACGCTGCTGCTCGCGGCGCTGCTGTGTGCCTGCGCCGCCGCACCGCCGCCGGCGCCGCTCGAGCCGGCGGCCACGCTGGCGGAGTTCAACGCGCGCCGCCTCGAGGCGGCCGTCCCCGGGCCCGCCGCGGCCGCGAGCGGCTGGGATCTCGCGCAATGGCTGGCCGCCGCACTGCAGCTCAATCCACGACTCGCCGAGCAGCGTGCCGAGGTGCTGGCGGCGGCGGCCGCCGAGCGCACCGCCGCGCAGCGGCCCAATCCCGGCATGCAGCTGTTCGCCGACTACCTGAAGAGCGCGGCGACCAGCGGCGCGTGGCTGTACGGCGTGTCGCTCGATTTCCTGCTGCGTGAGCCCGGTGCGCGCGCGCGTGCGCGGCAGCGCGCGGCGCTCGAGAGCGCGCTGGCGGAATCCGATCTCAGCGAGACGCTCTGGCAGGTACGCGCGACACTGCGCCTGGCGCTGCTCGATGCGGCCGCGGCGCACGACGAGCAGGCGCTGCTCGCCGCGCTGCTCGGCGAGCGGCAGTCGCTGCTCGAGGGCGAGCGGCGTCGGCTCGCGCTCGGAGACATCGCGCGCCCGCAGCTGCTCGGCGATGAGCTCGAGCTGCAGCACGCGCGGCAGCGCCTGCAGCAATCGCAGGCGCGCGCCGCCGACGCGCGCGTGCGCCTCGCCGCCGCGGTCGGCGTCCCGGCGGCGGCGCTCGCCGAGACGCCAGTGCGCTGGCAGGAGTGGGCCGCCATCGCCACATTGAGCGCCACGACCCCCGAGCGCTGGCGTACCGCGGCACTCATCGGACGGCCGCAGATCGTGCAGGCGCTGCGCAGCTACGATCTCGCCGAGCTCACCCTGCGCAGCGAAGCCGCGCGGCGCTGGCCGCAGCTGCACGTCACCCCCGCTTACGCCTGGGGCGGCGACGGGCTGCGCGAGCCGGCGCTCACCAGCATCTCGCAAGAGAGCGCGGTCGGGGTGTCCTTCGAGCTGCCGCTCTTCAACCAGCACCAGGGCGAGATCGGCGAGGCGCTCGCACGGCGCGCCGTGGCCGGCGAGCACCTGAAGGTGGTGCAGGCCGGGATCTTCGCCGAGATCGAGCGCGCGGAAACCGCCTGGCCGGCGGCCCGGCAGGCCTGGGCCGACAGCGCGAGCCTCGCCGCGCTTGCCGCGCGGCAGCAGCAGTCGGAGCAGCGCGCACTCGAGGCGGGCGCCGGCGATCGCAGCGCCGCCCTCGGCGCGCAGATCGCGCTCACCGAGGCGCAGCTCGCGGTGCTGCAGGCAGCCTACAACGCGCAGCTGGTGTTCGGTTCGCTGGAGGACGCCTACCGGCGGCCGTTGCAGGGCGATGAGGGTGTATGGCCGCCGCCGTCCGAGCCGTCCTCGTGATCGGTCTGGGCCGCTCGCTGTGCGTGCTGCTCGCGCTGGCGGCCGCCGCCGCGTTCGCCGACACCGATGACACGCCGCCGCCGGCCGCCGCACCGGCCGGTCCGCTGTCACTCACACTCGCGCAGCAGGAGGCCGTCGGCATTCGCATCGAGCGTCCGCTGCCGCTGCGCGCGCCTGAGCAGATCGAGGCGTTCGGCACGGTCCTCGATCCGCTGACGCTGGTGAGCGACCTCGGCCGCGTCGAGAGTACCCGCGCGGCCGCCGCGGCCGCGGGCGCCGACGCGGCGCGCCTCGAGCATCTGTACCGCGAGGATCAGCAGGCGTCGCTCAAGGCGTGGCAGGCGGCGCAGGCCCAGTCCGCCGAGAGCGCCGCGCAGGCGCGAGCCGCGGAGCTCACATTCCGGCTGCAGTGGGGTCCGCTCGCCGCCTTGAGCCCCGCGGCGCGCGACACGCTGCTCAGCGCCCTGACCGACGGTCGGCAACTGCTGCTGCGTGCCGACGCGCCCGGGCATGCGTTCGGCAGTGCGATCGCAGCGCGCGCGCTGGTGGAGGTCGACGGCACGCAGGTCGTCGCGCGCGTGCTCGGCGCACTGCCGCGCATCGACGCGCAGACGCAAAGCGCCGGCTGGTTGCTGCAAGTCGAGCGTGCGCCTCAGGGCTTAGGTCCCGGCGCGCGCGTGCGCGTGCGGCTGCAGGGCGCTGCTGCCACCGGAATGCTGGTGCCGGCCGCGGCGCTGCTCTACGCCGCCGAGGGCGCCTACGTCTATCGGCGGGTGAACGCGGCCGGGGCGGGCACCTTCAGTTACGCCGCGGCGGCGGTGAAACCGCTCACGCGCGTGGGCGGCGCGTGGCTGGTCGAGGGCCTGGCGAACGATGACCAGGTCGTCGTGCAGGGCGCGGGCGTGTTGTGGTCGCTGCAGGGGATCAGCAGCTTCTCGGCCGCCGAAGAGGAACACGACTAGCGCCCATGCTCGCCACCATCGTTCGCGGCTCGCTCGCCAATCCGCGCATCGTGACCGCACTGTCGCTGCTCATCGCGCTGCTCGGCGTCGGCGCGCTGCTCACCGCGCGGCTCGACGTGTTTCCCGATTTCGCCCCGCCGCACGTACTGGTGCAGGCCGAGGCGCCGGGACTGGACGCGACCCAGGTCGAGTCGCTGGTGACGCGGCCGCTCGAGGATCTGCTGTCCGGCGCGGAGAACGTCGAGGCGGTACGCTCGACGTCGAGCCAGGGCCTGGCGGCCATCCAGGTGGTGTTCGGCCGCGACAGCGACCCTTACCTGCAGCGGCAGGTGATCACCGAGCGCCTCGCCGATGCGGCCGCGCTGCTGCCCGCGGGCGTCGGTCCGCCGCTGCTCTCGCCGCTGAGCTCCTCGATGGAGTACCTGCTGCACTTCGGTTTCACCAGCGAGCGCCTCTCGCCGCTCGAGCTGCGCGACCTGGTCCGCTGGACCTTGAAGCCGCAGATCCTCGGCGTGCCCGGGGTCGCGCAGGCGCAGATCTTCGGCGGCGATTCGCGCGAGCGGCAGCTGCTGGTCGACCCGCTGAAGCTCGCCGCGCTGGGTGTCGGCCTCGAGGATGTGTTCGAGGCGGCGCGCCGCGGCACGCACATGAGCGGCGGCGGCTACCTCGAGTCCGCCACGCAGCGCATCGTGCTGCAGGCGCAGCCGCCGGGAACTTCGCCCGAGGAGCTCGGGCAGGCGGTGCTCGCCAGCCGCGGCGGCGTGCCCATCCGCCTCGCCGACGTGGCGCAGGTGCGCGACGGCGCCGCACCGCGCTTCGGCGACGCGATCATCGGTGCACACCCCGGCATCCTGGTGGAGACTTCGACGCAGTACGGCGCCAACACGCTCGACGTCACCCGCGAGCTGGAGCAGCGGCTGCAGGCGCTGGTGCCGGCACTGGCGCAGCGCGGCGTGCAATACCATCCGGCGCTGCTGCGCCCGGCGAGCTTCATCGAGAGCGCGATCGGCAAGCTGCGCAACTCGTTGGCGATCGGCGCGCTGCTGGTGGTAGTGCTGCTGCTGCTCACGCTGCGCGACTGGCGCGGCGCGCTCATCTCCTTCGGCGCCATCCCGGTGTCGCTGCTCGCCACGGTATGGATCCTGAGCCTCGGCGGGTGGTCGCTGAACACCATGAGCCTTGGCGGCCTGGTGGTCGCACTCGGGGTGGTGGTCGACGATGCGGTCATCGACGTCGAGAACATCACCCGGCGGCGGCGCGCGGCCGGCGCGCAGGCGCCGCTCGGGCCGCTGCTGCTGGATGCCTCGCTCGAGGTGCGCCGCCCGGTGTTCTTCGCCACCGCCGCGGTGGCGGTCGCCTTCCTGCCGATCCTCATGCTGTCGGGGTTGCACGGAGCCTTCTTCCGGCCGCTGGCGACCGCCTTCCTGCTGGCGGTCGGCCTGTCGCTGCTGGTGGCGATGAGCGCCACCCCGGCGCTGTGCGCGCTGCTGATGCGCGGCTACGTGCCGCACGCGGAGCCGGCGTGGCTGCGGCAGGGGAAGCGCTGGCAGCGCAGCGCCATCGAGCGTCTGGCGCCGCGCGCGCCGCTGGTGCTGGCGGCGATCCTGCTGAGCGGTGCTGCGGGGCTCGCGCTACTGCCGCTGCTCGGGGCACGGCTGCTGCCGGATTTCCGCGAGAACTACCTGATCGCGCACGCCGCGTTACGGCCCGGCATCTCGCTGCAGGAGACCTCGCGCGTCGGGCAGCGCATCACCGCGCGGCTCGCGGCGATTCCCGGGGTGAGGAGCGTCGCCGAGCAGATCGGCCGTGCAGAGAACGGCCAGGATCCGGATGCTCCGAACAAGAGCGAGTTCGAGATCCAGTTGGATCCAGCGCACGGCGTCACGATCGAGCAGCTCGAGTCACGGGTGCGCGCGGTGTTCGATCAGTTCCCGAACCAGCTGGTCGAGATCTACTCGGTGCTCGCCGAGCGCATCGGCGAAACCCTCTCAGGGGAGGTGGCGCCGTTCTTCGTCAGCGTCTTCGGTCCGGACCTCGACCGCGACGACGAGGTGGCGGGCGAGATCGCGACGCTGCTGCGCCAGCGGCGAGAGAGCGGCACCGTGCGACTCGAGGTGCCGCCGCGCCAGCCCGAGCTGCAGGTGCGCTTGCGGCCCGGACAGCTCAGCCTGTACGGACTGGAGGCGGCCGACGTGCTCGGCGTGCTGAACGCCGCCTACCACGGGAGCGAGGTGGCGCAGCTCTATGAGTCCGACCGCAGCGTGCCGGTGGTGGTGCGCATCGCCGCGGCCGGCGCGAGCCCGCAGGATGTGGGCGAGCTGCGCGTGCGCGGCCGCGATGGCCTCATGGTGCCGCTGGCGGAAGTGGCCACGCTCACCATGGTGTCAGCACGCAGTCTCATCGAGCACCAGGACGGGCTGCGTCGCCAGGTCGTGATCGCCAGTCCCACGACCTCCGACCAGGCGGGCTTCGCCCGCGCCGCGCAGCAGGCCATCGCCGCGCATGTGAAGCTCCCGCCGAACGTGTACCTGCGCTACGGCGGCACCGCGCCGGCGCAGGCGGCGGCGGCACGCGACCTGCTGTGGCATTCGGCCGCCGCGCTCGTGCTGATCGTGCTGCTGCTCGCGCTCGCCTTCGGTCACAGCCGCCACGTGCTGCTGGTGCTCGCGGCGCTGCCGAGCACGCTGATCGGCGGTGTCGCCGCCGTGGCGCTCGCCGGCGGTACGCTCTCGCTCGGAGCGATGGTCGGCTTCGTGGCGCTGTTCGGTATGGCCGCGCGCAACACGATCCTGTTGATCTCGCATTACGAGCACCTGGTGAGCGTCGAGGGCGCGCCGTGGGGAGTGGCGACGGCGCTGCGCGGTGCAGAGGAGCGACTCACCCCCGTGCTGCTCACCGCTTTGCTCACCGCGCTGGCGCTGCTGCCGGTGGCATTGCAAAGCCGCGCGCCCGGCCACGAGATCGAAGGCCCGATGGCGGTCGTGATCCTCGGCGGCCTCGTCTCCTCGACCTTCGTGAGCCTGGTGCTGGTGCCGCCGCTCGCGGCGCGATGGCTGCGGCGTAGCAGCTGACGCTGCGGCCGGCGGCGCACCGTCGCCGGCTCCGGAATGAGCTCAACCGCGCTTGCCTCAGTGGGACATTTTCGCAACACTGAGCCCGTCACACTGTAGCCTTTCTGACAAGTTGGCCTTTTCACCCGTAGAAGTCCCGGCATAACTCGTTGTTCCTGATGTACACTGGCTGTTGCACTGTTACAACGCACGGTGGCACGTGCCTTGCTATCGCAGCCCCAGTGGCTGCGCTGCCGCGCACTGCCGTATCACGAGGGACAACCTGTGGGGAGTAATGCAATGAAGAGCACTTTCTTGACTCGACGGATCCTGGGCACCGCGGTAGCCGGGGCATGCCTTGCGGCCCTCGCGCTGCCGGCCGGAGCCGTGGACCTGAAGACCGCGGACGGGTCGTGGACTTTTTCCTTCGACGGCGAGATCAATGTCGACTACATCTATTCCAGCTGCGAAAACCCAAGCCAGGCGGCCGGCATCGCCGGCGGACTGACCTGTGTGGGCTCGGCGAGCGGCACCAACGTATCCAACGTCGGCAACGGTCTGCTGCCCGCGGCCTTCTCGTTCGGGGTTGCCACCACGCAGGACGGCATCGACCTGGCGGCGCACCTCGGCCTCTATCCGGGTATCGCCACCAACGACGGCGGCAGTCCCAACCTGCAGGCGAGCGAAAGCAACGGCTCGACCAACACCGCGCTCGGGACCACCGGCCTTGATATCCGCCAGGTCTACATGACCTTCGGCAACAAGGACATGGGGACCTTCACCCTCGGCCGCAACATCGGGCTGTTCGGTGCCGACGTGATTCTCAATGACATGACACTGCCCGGGGTCGGCGCGCCCGGCTCGGCCGCATCGCCCGCGCCGTCCAACACCACACTCGGTGGGATCGGCTTCGGCTACATCTACACCGACTGGCTGGCGCAGATCGACTACACGACGCCTGATATTTCCGGCTTCGCGCTGACCGTTGGCATCTTCGATCCGCTCAATTCGCTCAGCGATGCCGGTGCGGTGCAACCGAAGAAGGCGCCGGGAGTGCACGCCAAGATCAGCTTCACGCTGCCGATTGCCGAGGGCACCAAGCTCTACCTGTCGGCTGCGGCCCTTACGCAGCAGCAGGACTACCTGGCCGCCACAACTCCCACGGCCACTTCGTACAGCTACACCGGCTCGGGCGCGGATCTCTTCGCGAAGTTCGATCTGCAGGACCTGGAGATCATCGGGTACTACTACCACGCCAAGGGTCTCGGCTCGACCGCACTGTTCGATCAGGGAGCTTACGACGGCGGCCCAACCCCGGGTCAGACGCGCACCTCGAGCGGCTACCTGGGGCAGGTCACGTATAAATTCGGACCGGTCAAACTGGGCGTTAACTACGGCCGCAGCATCCTCGACTACGCCAATGCGTTCGATCAGGCCGCGAACCCCGATCTGCTCGCGAACAACCAGAAGTTCACGGTGGGCGTCTATTACTCGCTGACGAAGGCCCTGATGCTGCTGGCCGAAGGCAGCCGGGTAGAGAGCAAGTCGCAGAGTGAGGCGTTGCCCAACACCAACGGCGCGTCGACGTTCAACATTGGCGCGTATCTTGCTTTCTGAAGATCATTACGGGCGAGGTAAAAGCCGCCGCCGGTCGGAAGGCGCCCGGCGGCGGCACCTGCTCTGTGGGGTCGGGAGGGTACGTGCGTGCCGGATCGGCAACTGTGCCATTTGTGACACAGGCTTTGTGGCGGACTCGCCGCTGCACCGTGCGGCTGCATGACCAGGTGAATGAGACTAGGATATTGCGCCTAAATTATTAACTTCAAAGGGGAAGAAGGGGTCTGTGGGGAGGACTGAAGGTTGCGGCCGACCAACGCGCAGCTGCGAACTGGCGCTCGCCGGCAAAATTGCTTGGACATACCGAACGATATAACTCGATTCTAGGAGAACTGCGTATGCGATCCGAACGTAGAAGCCTGCGCATCCTGTGTGCCGCGCTGGCACTGGGAACGTCCTGCGCGGCGGCAATCGGGGACGAAGTGACCGACCGCTCGAAGGATCCCAATCTGTGGGCAGCCCCGGGCGGCGATCAAGCCTTGACCCGCCACAGCGCGCTCAAGTCCATCAACGCCTCCAACGTGTCGCGGCTGCAGATGGTGTGGTCGCAGTCGAGCGGCACGCTGCGCGGCCACGAGGGTCAGCCTCTGGTGGTGACCGTCAACGGCAAACCCATGATGTTCATGGAAAGCGGTTGGCCGAACATCATCCAGGCGCTCGACCTGAGCGATCCGGATCATCCGAAAGAGGTCTGGAACTACAAGAAGACCAGCAATCGCGATGATTCGGCGGTGCCGCGCGCCTGCTGCGACACGGTGAACCGCGGCATGTCCTTTGCCGACGGCAAGCTGGTGTTCGGCACACTCGACGGCTTCGTGATCGCGCTGAACGCGGCGACCGGCAAGGAAGTGTGGGTCGTCAAGAGTGCCTTCCCAGACAAGGGCGAGACCATCACGCCGGCGCCGATCATCGCCGAGGGCAAGGTGCTCATCGGCTTCGGCGGTGACGAGTTCGCGGCGCGTGGAGCTTTCTTTGCCTACGACCTGCAGACGGGCAAGATGGTCTGGCATTGCTACAACACCGGCAGCGACAAGGACGTGTGCCTGACGAAGGAAACTAACAAGAAGCATCCCGAGTACGGCACTGCGGGCAAGGACGTCGGCATCTCCACCTACCCAGGCGATGAGTGGAAGCGCGGTGGCGGCGCGATGTGGGGTTGGTACAGCTACGATCCGGAGCTGAAGCTCGTGTATGCCTCGAGCGGCAACCCCGGTCTGTGGAGCCCGTCGTACCGCTGCGGTGCGAATCCCGTCACCCAGAAGGACTGCAACGACGGCAAGTGGGACAACAAGTGGTCGATGTCGATCTTCGCCCGCAAAGTTGATACCGGTGAAGTCGTGTGGGTCTACCAGATGACGCCGTTCGATCAGTGGGACTATGACGGCATCAACGAGAACATGCTCGAAGACCTCACCGTCGACGGCAAGCCTCGCAAGGTGCTGATCCACTTCGACCGCAACGGCTTTGCCTATGTGGTCGATCGTACCGACGGCACGCTGCTGCGCGCTCACAAGTACGTGACCACCAACTGGGCGGAAAAGATCGACATGAAGACCGGCCGGCCGGTGAAGGTGTTCGAGCACTCGCCGCTGAAGGTGCACGACAACACCCAGGCGTGCCCCTCGGCGATGGGCGGCAAGGACCAGCAGCCGTGCGCGATCGATCCGAGCGAGCCCGGCATGGCCTATTGCCCGACCAACAACTGGTGCATGGAGGATGAGCCGCAGGAGCGCTCGCACACGCAGCAGGGCATCGTGTACGTGTTCGCGAACGTCTACATGTACCCGGAGAAGCCCGGCATCACCGGCAAGTTCAAGAAGTTCAACGTGCTGACCGGTGAGACCGTGTGGGAGATCCCCGACCCGTATCCGAACTGGGGCGGCGCCCTGGTGACCGACGGCGGGCTGGCGTTCTACGGCAGCCTGAACGGCGACTTCCGCGCGGTCGATCGCTCGAGCGGCAAGGTGCTGTGGCAGCGGCGTCTGGGGTCGGGAATCATCGGCAACCCGATCACCTACAGCGTCAACGGCAAGCAGTACGTTTCCGTGTGGAGCGGCATCGGCGGCTGGATCGGCCTGCCGGTCACGGCGGGACTGGACCTGAACGATAAGTTCGGAGCCATCGGCGCCACGGCCATGACCAAGGCGGCGAACCTCAGCATGATCCCGATGGGCGGAACGCTTTATACCTTCGCAGTAGAATAAGAGGATGCTCCTCAGCAAGGACCTGGTGAGATAGTCGCCAGCTGGACGCGCCCGGCACCGTGCCGGGCGCGTCCTCTTCTGAGGCGAAGAGCACGGCAAGGAGCTAAGGCAGCGCATGGAGCGAGGAGCCGCAGGGAAGAAAATGACGAGCTGGATGCGAGCCCGGCTGGCACTGAACGTGTTGCTGGCCACAGGATTGGTCACGCTGCTGGCCGCGCCGGCCCAGGCGGCGCTGCGCGTGTGCGCGGATCCGGGCAACATGCCGCTGTCCAACAACAAGGGCGAAGGCATCGAGAACAAGATGGCGGAGGTGCTGGCGCGCGCGCTCGGCACCACCGTCGAGTATTACTACCGGCCCGGAGTCGAGCGCGGACTGACACGTAACACGCTCGACGCGGACCAATGCGACGTGATGTTCGACATGCCGGTGGGCTCCGAGGACGTGATCACCACCAGCGCGCTGTACCGCACGACCTACGTGCTGGTGACGCGCAGCGATCGGCACCTGAACATCACGAGCCTGGACGATCCGCGCCTGCGCACCCTCAAGGTCGGCGTCTACGAGACTTCCGCGATCCGTGAGGCGCTCGTCGAGCACGGCATCGGCAAGGTGCAGATTCATTATCTGAGTCACGACGCCGACCTGGTGCCGGCGGACCAGCCGAGCTACCAGGTGCAGCAGGTCACCGACGGCACGCTGGACGTCGCCGCCGTCTGGGGACCGCTCGCCGGCTACTACAAAACGATGAAGCACGAGCCGCTCAACCTGCAGGCGGCCAACCTCATGGACGATACCGTGCCGCTGCAGTTCGACATGGCGATCGCCGTGCGCCGCAGCGATCACGAGCTGCAGCAGCGCCTCGAGCAGGCGATGCAGCAGCAGCGCGACGCGCTGCACGCGATCCTGAACGACTACGGCGTGCCACTCGTGCAGTGCGACAGCTGCGTCATCAGCGGCGAGCTGCCCGCGCACGGACCGTACGTCGAGCAGGCGCCCGAGGCGCCGGCGAAGGCGCGCGCCGCGCCTGTGAGCATCGCGCAACTGCAGAGCTGGCTGAAGCACGGTGCGGACCCCAGGGTAGAGCTGAACAATGCGGTGATGGCCGACGACGAGGTGCGCGTCGCCTACCTGCTCGACAAGGTGCACGTGCCGGTAACGGCACAGGACCTGCAAGGCGAGACGCCGCTGCATCACGCGCTCATTCAGCGCTCGCCGAAGATGGTCGCCTTCCTGCTGGCGCACGGCGCCGACGTCAATCAGCGCGACCGCGACGGCTGGACGCCGCTCATGACCGCGGCCTATTGCGATGATGCCCCGGACATCAAGGCGCTCGCGGCGAAAGGCGGGGACCCGAATGCGCTCAGCCGGCAGAATTTCACGCCGCTCGGCATCGCCACGCAGTACGGCAAGGACCAGGCAGCGCTGGCGCTGGTCGCGGTCGGGGCTGATCCCAACCGTGCGATCGGGGAGGCGGGCTACACGCCGCTCATGCTGGCGAGCGCCAACGACGCGCAGGGCCTCGCCCAGGCGCTGCTGGGCAAGGGCGCGGATGTCAACGCGCACAACAGCGGCGGAGTCACGGCGCTGATGATCGCCGCCGCCAACGGCCGCGCGGAAATGGTGCAGCTGCTGATGCACGCCGGCGCCAACATCAACGCGCAGACCGAGCGCGGCGACACGGCGCTATCGATCGCGCGTGCCAAGGGCGATCAGAAGGTAATCAAGCTGCTCGACGAGTCGAGCGGACATCCCGGAGCATAGGACGGCACTCCCGTTTCTCCAGGAAGCGAAAGGCGCGCAGTGCTCAAAAGTTCAGTTACGGTGTTGGTTACATTGGCGCTGGCCGCGTTGCTGATGTACGCGCGCCAGCCACCGGTGGCTGCGGCACAAGCGGCAGCGCAGGCTGCAGCACCTGCAGCCGCGCCCGCAGCCGGTGGCAAGCAGACACCAATGCAGGTCGCCGATGCCGCGCCCAAGGGCACGCTCAAGAACCCCTACCCGGACACTGACCAGGCGGCCGTGAAGGCCGGCGGCGAGCTGTTCCAGAACTACGGCTGCAACGGCTGCCACGGCGGCACAGGCGGCGGCGGGATGTGCCCGCCGCTCACTAACGACGTGTGGGTCTACGGCGGCGACGACGATACGCTGTTCCGACTGGTGACCTACGGAAGCCAGATCCTGCAGAGCAAGGGCTATAGCCGCATTGCCCAGGAGAACGTCGTCGGACCGATGCCGCAGATGGGGCAGGTGGTGCAGACGGCCGACGATTTGTGGCGCATCCTTGCCTGGGTCCGGTCGAACTACCACGGCTCGCCCGAATGTAAATTCGGCTGCAAGCCTGACGGTTAGTCCGTCCGCCTCAAGGGTGTGGAGGGGGAGCTATTTATGATGCGTGCGCGACCCGCTGCTCATACTCACCAGGACCTCATCGGCAGTCTGGTACGCAGACACGGTGCCGAGCTGCCCATCACCGAGGTCGTGCGCACATCCTGGAGCCGCTGTCTCAACAACTATGCGCTCGACCCGCAGGAGACGCGCCGTCCGAACAGCGTCGAGCGCGCCGACCTGCAGGAGCGGCGCGAACGGCTGCGCGTGCTGCTGGCCATCGCCCGCATCGAGATGGAAGCGCTCGGCAAGCTCATCAAGCACTCCGAATACAGCATCATGCTGACCGACCGCGACGGGGTCATCCTCAGCTATCTCGGCGACACCGGCTTTTCCGCCACCGCGAGGCGCTGCGGCTTTCGCGAAGGGGTGATGTGGAGCGAGCGCGAGATGGGCACCAACGGCATGGGCACCTGCCTCACGGCGCGCCGCCCGGTGGTGATCCACCGTACCGACCACTTCCTCGCGCAGAACACCGCGCTCACCTGTTCGGCAGCGCCCATCTTCGACATGCGCGGCGAGCTGCTCGCGGCGCTCGATATCTCCGGGGCCTCCTCCAATCCGCAGAGTCACACGCTGGCGCTGGTCGACATGGCGGCGCAGAACCTCGAGAACCGCACGCTGCTCAGTGGTTGCAAGGACCTGCACCTGGCGCGCTTTCACCGCTGCGCCGAGTTCGTCAGCACGCCCGGCGAAGGCCTGCTGGCGTTTGACGAGGAGGGCGTGGTGCGCGGCGTTAACCGCGCGGCGCTCAAGCTCCTCGGGCAGCGCGACCATGACGCCGTGTGCGGCCAGCGCGCCGACCGGATCCTCGATACCAGTCTCGCCACGCTCATGCAGCTGGCCGCGCAGCGCGGCTTCCGCGCCGAGCCGCTCAACTCCCGGCCCGCGGCACGGCGCTGGTTCGCGACCGTGCAGGCACCGCTGGAAGCGCCGCCACGCACCCAGGTGGCGGTCGACGCCGAGCTGCGCAGCGCCGGCGCGACGGCCGCGCGCGGTTCGCTCGACTGCCTGCACTCGACCGATCCGCTCATGACACAGAACGTCGAGACGCTGCGGCGCGTGATCGATCGGGATATCTCGGTGCTGCTGCTCGGGGAGACCGGCACCGGCAAGGGCTACTGTGCGCGCGCCATCCACTACGCGAGCAACCGCGCCCACAAGCCCTTCGTCACGGTCAACTGCGCGGCGATCCCCGAGACGCTCATCGAGAGCGAGCTGTTCGGCCACAAGGCGGGCGCCTTCACCGGCGCGGCGCGCGAAGGCGGCATTGGCCGGATCCTGCAGGCCAACGGCGGCACGCTGTTCCTCGACGAGATCGGCGACATGCCGGTGGCGCTGCAGGCGCGGTTGCTGAACGTGATCGAGGACCGCGAGGTGACACCGCTCGGCGGCAACAAGGTGGTCAACGTCGACGTGCGCATCGTCAGCGCGACGCAGCACGATCCGCTCGACATGATCGCCAAGGGGCAGTTCCGCGAAGACCTGTATTACCGGCTGAACGGCATCACGGTGCGCCTGCCGCCGCTGCGCCAGCGAACCGACAAGGCCGGCCTGATCCGCAAGCTCCTGGCCGGCGAGTCCGTTGCCGCCATCGAGATCGAGCCGCAGCTGCTCGAGCGGCTGGTGCGCCACTCCTGGCCCGGCAACGTGCGCCAGCTGCGCAACGTGCTGCGCACCATGCTGGCGCTGCGCAGCGGCGAGCGGCTGACGCTCGCGGACTTCAAGGAGCAGTGGCTGGCGGGCGGCGCCGAGGACGCCGCGCACGGCGAGGGCGAGGCGGGGACGGCGAGCGCCGACGGCGAGAGCGCACTGTCCGGCGCCGAGCGCGATGCGCTCCGGCGCACGCTCGAGACCTGTCAGTGGAACGTCAGCGCCGCCGCCGCGCGGCTGCACATCAGCCGCCGCACCATTTACCGCAAGATTCACCGACACGGACTTCTGCGACACACCCAGCACCTCGGGGTGAGCCCGCAGTCGCCCGAATGAGTCAATCGATCCACCCCAGAGGCGAGGCAGGACTAAGATGGCAATCAAGATTCACCCGATGGTCGACAACGGAGTCAAGAAGGGCTCGCCGGGTTTCGCCGGCGGCACGCTCACCTGCAAGTGCACCAGCAACCCGGTGACCGTGCGCATCGGCTCGAACGTCGCCTTCAATCACGCCTGCGGCTGCACCAAGTGCTGGAAGCCGGAGGGAGCAGTGTTCTCCATCGTCGGCGTGGGCGGGCGCGACAAGGTGTCCGTGACCGCGAACGGCAACAAGCTGAAGATCGTCGATGAGAAGGCGGCGATCCAGCGCCATGCCTGCACCGGCTGCGGCGTGCACATGTACGGGCGCATCGAGAACAAGCAGCACCCGTTCTACGGCTTCGACTTCTTCCATACCGAGCTGTCGAAGGAGCAGGGTTGGGAGGAGCCGCGCTTCGCGGCGTTCGTATCCTCGATCATCGAGTCGGGCACCAAGCCCGACCAGATGGGCGCGGTGCGCGCCAGGTTGAAAGAGCTCGGCCTCGAGCCCTATGACTGCCTGTCGCCGGCGCTGATGGATCTGATCGCCACGCACACGGCGAAAGCCAAGGGCGTGCTGGCCGCGTAAGGTCTCGCCGTGCATCGAGGGCCCCGCGCCCGCTCGCGCGGGGCCCTCAACTTCGGACTCGTAACCGCTTCCGAATCAGGAACCTGTCAGCCATGAAAACACGCGCTGCGATTGCCTACGCCGCGGGCAAGCCCCTCGAGATCGCGACGGTCGATCTGGAGGGTCCCAAGGCCGGCGAGGTGCTGGTGGAGCTCAAGGCCACCGGCATCTGTCACACGGACGAGTTCACCCGTTCGGGCGGCGACCCGGAAGGCCTGTTCCCGTCCATTCTCGGACACGAGGGGGCGGGCATCGTGGTCGACGTAGGACCCGGGGTCACTTCCGTGAAGAAGGGCGACCACGTGATCCCGCTCTACACGCCGGAGTGCCGGCAGTGCAAGAGCTGCCTGTCGCGCAAGACCAACCTGTGCACGGCGATCCGCGCCACCCAGGGCAAAGGGGTGATGCCCGACGGCACCAGCCGCTTCTCGATCGGCAAGGACAAGATCTACCACTACATGGGTTGCTCGACCTTCTCCAACTTCACGGTGCTGCCGGAGATCGCGGTGGCCAAGATCCGCGAGGATGCGCCGTTCGACAAGGTCTGCTACATCGGCTGCGGCGTGACCACCGGGATCGGCGCGGTGATCAACACCGCGAAGGTGGAGCCGGGCGCCAACGTGGTGGTGTTTGGTCTGGGCGGCATCGGGCTGAACGTGATCCAGGGCGCGCGCATGGCCGGCGCCTACAAGATCGTCGGCGTCGATCTGAACCCGAATCGCAAGGCGCTCGCCGAGAAATTCGGCATGACGCACTTCGTCAACCCCAAGGAGGTCGAGGGCGACCTGGTGGCGCACCTCGTCGCGGTCACCGACGGCGGCGCCGACTACAGCTTCGAATGCGTGGGCAACGTCAACCTGATGCGCCAGGCACTCGAGTGCTGCCATCGCGGCTGGGGTGTCTCGGTGATCATCGGCGTGGCCGGCGCGGGCCAGGAAATCAAGACCCGGCCCTTCCAGCTGGTGACGGGCAGGGTGTGGAAGGGCACCGCTTTCGGTGGCGCGCGTGGCCGCACCGACGTGCCGAAGATCGTCGACTGGTACATGGACAAGAAGATCTCGATCGATCCCTTGATCACGCACACCATGTCACTCGACAAGATCAACGACGCCTTCGACCTGATGCATGCCGGCACCTCGATCAGAAGCGTGGTGATCTACTGACGCCGGGCGCTTAGCGCAACGACGCTCGCCGCGCGAGCCGGGCGGCAGCCGCCGGGCATCGTGGCGGCCGCCGCGCCCTGAACAGGCCGCGGCGCCGGCGTGCGGTTGCAGCTTACGGCACGACGTGCGAGCTGCCGACGTCCTTCCACTCGTAGCGCGGCACCTGCACCCACTGGCCGTCCTTGAGCTCGGGCACCTTGTGCACCTTGGTCTGCTCGACCGTCATGGTGCCGTCCTTGTCGGTGACCCAGAAGTCGATGTCGTAGATCTGGTCCTTGGTGCCGACGACGCGAAAGTCCGTGCAGGCGAAGTAGTGCCCGTTCTCGTCGAGCTGGCGGATGGGCTGATGGGTGTCGACGAACTCGAGCTTGAGCACCTTGCCGGTCTTGTCGTCCTTGAGCTCGAACACGCCGTTGTTGGTCGCCTGGGCGCGCAGGGCTCCGCCTTCGACCGCCGACATCACTTCCCAGCTGCGTTTGGCCGCCATCTTCCCGGGATGCTCGGAGGCGGGGATCCACCACCAGGGTATCGGCGAGCGCGCGCTCAGCACCCAGGAGCCCTCGCTCTTCAGCGGCTCCTTGTAGATGCGGATCTCCTGCACCTTGAGCTTCGCGTCGGCGCCGGGCGCCACCCAGAAATCGATCAGGTAGCGCTTCTGCGCATCCGCGGCGTCATGGAATTTCACGTCGGGGAAAAACCCGTAGCCGTCGATGGTGCGCGTGAAATCGATGCCGTCGAAGCTGAGTTTCAGCTGCTCCCCGCTGAGCGGATCCTCGTACGGAAAGAGGCCGCCGTTGGCCTTGGTTTTTTCCTCGATGAGGCCCTTGACGAGTGCCTCGGCGTCGCTGCTGTCGAAGGACTGCATCGCCTGCTCGGTCGACTCGACGTTGCTCGCAGCGCTGAAATCGCGCGCCTTCTGCAGATTCGTCTGCGGATCCTCGAGGAAGGTCTTTTTCGCCGCCGCACTGCTGAAACAGTAGACCTTGCCGTCCTTGTCGGTCCAGGTGATGGCGCAGTTGGTCGTCACGTGCTGGCCCTGCGCGAGCCCCTCGGTGCACTGGCCGCCGAACTGCGTCGCAGGCGTTTGCGCCGGGGAGGCGGTGGGATCGGCCGCGGCGGTGCGCGCCAGCGGCAGTGCCAGCAGCAGCACAGCGACCGGCAGCGCCGGCGCGCACCGGGCCACGGCATTGAGGAAGAGGCGGCGGGTTGCGTGTTTCATGGCTGATCCTTAGCTCGTGCGCTGCGTCAGGCGCACCGCTAGGCCCAGATGGTACTCCGCTGCGCGTAGCTGCTGCACAATTCCCGGATGAGCCGAGCACACAGGCAATGAGGATGCCGCAGCCATGAATGGCGGCCCCAGCGCGCCGGGGTACCGGGCGGCAGGCGCGTCCGCTGTGCGCGCGGTGCTGTTCGACCTGGACGGCACGCTGCTCGACACCGCCGCCGACATCGCGGCGGCGCTCAACGCGGCGCTTGCCGAGCAGCGGCTGGGTCCGCTCGCCCCGGCCGAGGTGCGCGCGCTGATCGGGCGCGGCGTGCCGACGCTCATCGAGCGCGCCATGGCGCGCTGCGGCGCCGCCGGCGCGCGCGCCGACCGCGCGCGGCTGCAGCAGCGTTACGACGCACACTACGAGCGGCTGCACGAAGGCAACGGCTTCGCGGCGCGACCTTTTCCCGGCGTGGTACCGGGCCTGTCCGCCCTGGGCGCGCTCGGAGTGCGCCTCGCGGTGGTAACCAACAAGCCGCAGCGGCTGGCAGTCGAGCTGCTCGCGAGGCTGGAGCTCACCCGCTGGATTCAGCTGGTCGTGGGCGCGCAGGACGGCCGCGAGCGCAAGCCCCACCCGCAGCCGCTGCTGCTGGCGTGCGCGCGCCTGCAGGTGCTGCCGGCGCAGGCGCTGATGGTCGGAGACTCGCAGGTCGACGTGCTGGCGGCGCGCGCGGCGGGGATCGCGGTGGTGTGCGTCCCGTACGGCTACAACGAAGGCGCGGATCCGCGCACGCTCGCCTGCGACGCCTTCGTCGACAGCATCGCCGCGCTGCCGGCATGGCTCGCCGGCCGTTCGCGGCCCGGCGCCCCGTGACCGCTGCGCTGCAAGTGCTTGCTCTTCATGGCAGCGTGACGCGCAGCCCCGCCCACACGGCGCGCGGCTCTCCTGGTGAGACCGCATTCTCATTGGGCCAGTTGGCCGGGTTGGGAATCAGGGCGCCGCTCGGCGTGAACGAGTTGCTGGTGAGAAAGCCGGCGGTCGCATAGTCGCGGTCGAGGAGGTTGGCCAGGCGGGCGAAGAACTCGAGCCGCTTCGACAGTCGATAGGTGGTCTGCAGATTGACCACGAGGTAGCCGGCAATCCAGCCGGTGCCTTCGATGTAAGCGCCGCCGGCATTGGTGCCGCCGGCCTGGTTGGCATTGTTCTCGTTGCCGTGCAGGTACGAGCCGGACGCCGCGATGGCGCTGCCGCCGACGTCCCAGCGCGGGCTCAGCTGGTAGTCGAGCACCAGCCGCCCGGTATGCCGCGGTATCAAGGGGATGCGATCGCCGGGGCGCACCACAATATTGCCGTCGGCATCGGCGGTGCTGTTGGAGGCGGCGCTGACCAGGAAGCTCGACTGGTAGGTGGCGTCGACGAAGCTGTAGGTCGCATGCCAGCTGAACGGGCCCTGCCGGCCGCCGATGGCCAGATCCAGACCCTGACGGCGGGTGTCGCCGACATTATCGAAATAGCCGGCGTTGATCGCGGTGGCGACGAACTGGATGTCGTTGCTGTTGACGGTGTGAAAAACGTCCGCACTCCAGGTGAGGCGCTGGTCGGTCCGGCTGCCACGCACGCCGAGCTCCACCGTGCGGGCGATGACCTGCTGCAGGTTCGGATCGCTGGCGAAGTCGTTGGGCAGACCGCAGGGCGTGGCGGGATTGGCGCAGCCGAGCTCGATCACCGTCGGCGCGCGGCTGGCCTCGTTGTAGTTGGCGTACAGCGTCAGCGCATCGCTCGGCGTCACCGTGAATCCGAGCGCCGGATTGACGCGGCTGAACGTGTGACGCCCCGCGAGAGCGCTGGGCTCATTGAAACCCGGCCCCATAGTGGTGTTCAGGCTGTAGCCATCGAGAGTCTCGGTGTTCTGGTTGTAGCGTACCGAGGCGGTGATGTGCAGCAGCTTGTCCGGCGACAGCGTGTCGGTCAGGTAGGTGCCGTAGATCCGGTTGCCGCCGTTCAGTGAGATGACCGTCTCGTTATTGAATGGACTGACCTCGTAGGCGAGTAATCGATTCGGCGTCAGCGCCCCGTACTGGTACGACTGCAGGAAGGCATCATCCGAGTCGGTGTAGTCCGCCCCGATCACCGCCTGGTTGGCCGCGCCGAACACGTCCTGCGAGTCGGTGAGCTGCAGCGCGACACCCCGGGTGCTCTGCTCGAGGCGCCCGTCCGCGTTCTGCCCCGCGGGGCAATACGCCAGCTCGGTCTCGTTGGCCGGCGGGGCGGCGCAGTCGATCGGCGGTCCGACGTAATCATCGGACAGGTAGCTGTCGTTGATGTTGCCGTCGATGCTGCCGGTGATCAGGTGCCGATAGTAGAGGTTGCCCGACAGCAGCAGCTTGTCGGCGACGAACTGCGTGCCGGTGAGGTTGACGAAGTTCAGCAGGTTCTGCGTGAAGTCGGGCGTATAGCTCGCCTCGCGCAGATACGCCAGCATGCTCTCCGGGGTCGCACCGTTTCCCCACAGGTCGGTATCCGCGTAGGTGTAGCTCAGATCCACATCGGTCTGCTCGTTCTGCCAGCCGACCTTGCCGAAGGCCTGCCACACCCGCGTCGAGGACAGCTGGCGCCAGCCGGTTTCATCGAAGAAGGTCCCGGTCAGAAAGTAATCGAAATTACCGGACTCACCGCCCGTCTCACCCTCGAAAGAGCGCCGGCCGAACGAGCCGCCATAGGCTTCGATCTGCGTGCCGGGATCGTCGTGACCGCTCTTGGTGCGAATCGAGAGTGCGCCGCCGAGCGTATTGAGTCCGAACACCGGGTTGGAGCCGGACATCAGCGTGACGGTGGAAATGGCCGCTTGCGGGATGAGGTCCCAGTTCACGGTATCGCCGAAGGATTCGTTGACGCGGACGCCGTCGACGTAGACGGACAGTCCTTCGGGCGTGCCGAGCAGCGGCGAGGCGGTGAAGCCGTGGTAGTTGACGTCCATCTGGAACGGGTTGTCGGCGCTCTCGCTGGCGCTGATGCCGCTGAAGTTGTCGTTGAGATAGTCGGCGATGTTCAGCGACTGCTGGCGCTGCATGTCGGCGCTGGTGGCGGTCTGTACGTTGGCCGGAACCTCGTTGAGCGGCACACCGAGACCGGAGAGCGGCGTGTTGGCGATCACCACCACCTGCGGCAGCTCCTGCGCGGTGGCCGGGTTGACCGGCGTCCCAGCCGGCGCATCGGCGGCGCTCGCGGTAGCCGCCGAGGAGCCGGCCCAGGCCAGCAGGAGGGGCGCGAGGGCGCCGCACGGGCGCAGCGGACCACCGCGGCGGCGCCCGGCGGGCACGCCGTGAAGGGTATAGCGAGGAATCATCAGACCCGGCAGTTTCCGCGAAGGCACGTGCCTTCGGCAAGGTCACCCCGGACCGAAAGCGCCCGCGAGGCGGGCGCCGCGTTCAGGGTCGGCAGCGCGCTTTGCGGCCTAAGGCTGCGCCTGCAGGTATGCCGCTACCGCCTGCATGTCCTCGAGATGCAGATTCTGCGCGACGCCGTGCATGACGGCGACATTGCGCATGCTGCTCTGGAAGGAGGCGAGCTGCTTCAGCACGTACTGCGCGTGCTGGCCGGCGAGGCGTGGGAAATCCTGCTGCCCATGCGCATCCGCCCCATGACAGGTGCTGCAGGCCGGCACGCCCTGTGCCGCCACGCCATGCTGGTAGATCTCGCGTCCGCGCGCGACCAGCGCCGCGTTGCCGCCCGGGCTGACCTGCGCTGCCTGCGTGGCGTAATAGCTGGCGAGCCCCTCCATGGTCGCATCGTCCAGCTGGCTCGCCATGCCCCACATGTAGCTGACCGCATCGGGGTCACCGCGCGTCTGGGCGCGAAATCCCTTGAGCTGCGCAACGAGGTAGGTGGCTCGCTGGCCCGCGAGGCGCGGAAACTTCGGCTGCGTGCTGTTGCCCGTCGGGCCATGGCAGGTGCCGCAGGTGCCGATGGCGATTTTTGCGACGTACGCCTTGGCGGAGAGGTCGGGCTCGTCGGCGCGCACCGCGCACACCACACTCGCCAGCAGCGCGCTGCCGGCAAGCGACAGCCGCAGGTGCGACCAGGCGCTGCCGGGTAGCCGCCGGACATCACGCTTCATGTTGCTGTGGCTCATGACGCAACCTCAGTACGCGAACCAGAGGAGCAGGTACAGGGTATCGTTGTCGGAAGCGTTGCGTCCCACGCCGTCGTAGTTGCTGCTTCCCCCGTTGAACTTGTTGTACCAGATGTACTGCATCGACACCTTGACGTTGAGCCACGGCAGGTAGTTCAGCTCCGCAATGTAGCCGCGCGTGTCGGGTGAGCCGCTGGCGCTGGTAACCACACCCGGCTGGCCTGGTGCCGTGGCCGGGTAGAGGCCGGTGTCGGTGCTGCCGGTGGTCGAAAAGTACTGCAGCGAACCACCGACGCGGCGCCGATAGTAGTAGGTGGCCGTCACCTCGCTGGTCGTGAGTGTGTTGGAGGGATTCGCCGACGCACCGCTGGCAAACGCCGCATTGAGCGTCATCGACTCGTGGATGTGGGTTGCCAGCACGCTGAACAGATTCTGCTCGCCTATGAACTGATACTGCAGATCCTCGGCGACGTCGTTGAACTGGTTGTAGGGACCGTGCAGGTTGGTCGGCGTGCCGGATGCCGCCCCGGGCAGCACCTTGAAGTCCATCCCATAGCCGCCGACCTCGATGGAATTGCGGTCCCAGTTGTACTCGTAGGCGAGGCGCCAGTAGGGCGAGAGCCCCTGGATGACGTTCGAGGCAGTGCCATCGAGCGGCCCGGCGCCGCCGGTCAGCTGGTTGGTCACTCCCTGCTGCGCCGAGCGGTAGCCACCGACCTCGGCATAGAGCGATTCGTTCCAGTAGAGATAACCGGTGAGCCCGGCGACATCCTGGGCGAACGGACCACTGATCGCCGTGGCAGCGAGCGGGGACACCGCCGCATTGCTCGCTTCGTAGGGGAAGCCCCATGCCGGCGTCGAGTTCCACAGATCCTGCACCGTCGGGTTGTTGTTGAGCGACAGGCCGTAGGTCAGGGTGCCGTTGTCGGGCAGCAGTGCCAGCTCGGCGAAGCGCAGATCGGTGTTGTCGATGCCGATGGTGCCAGAGGCGCTATCGTAAGTGAGCTGGAACATCGCGCCGAAGTCCGGCGCGATTTTGCCCGCGTAGAACAGGCTGAACTGCTGCGGGAAGCCGACGGTGCCGTTTTGTGCGACCCCGGGGGCGCCGGCGCTGGCGAGGTTGGGCACGGGGGTCTTCAGCTCGGTGTAGGAGATCTGCGCCATGATCGACAGCGGCGGCATCTGTGACAGCTCGAGGAGCTGCTGCTTCTTGCCGTTGACGTCGCTCACCTGCTTGAGGTTCGTGAGCGTGTAGCCGTTCGCCTTGAAGACGCGACCGAAGTGCGTGAGCTCGGGGAAGACCGTGTGGCAGGCCTCGCAGGCCATGCCGGTCTGCCGTGCAAAACTCGGCACCGCCAGCGCCGCCGGCGCGGCGCACAATCCCCATGTCAGGATCGCCGCGGTAGTGAGGTGACGCGAGACCCGGATGTTGTCTGTCATTTTGCGCTCCCCCAAGGCTACCCGCGGTGCTCCGCAGGGTGTGTGCAGGTTAAGCGCAGGGGGATGGGAATGTTAGTGCGCTACCGCACATAGCGGGCATCGCGGTCGCAGCGGCGCCGCGCGGGCACGACCAGCTCGAATATCAGCTAGGGCGCGGCGTCCTGCGACTCGAGATCGAGCACCATCCGCACCAGCTGGGCCAGTGACGCGGCGCCGGTCTTCTCCATCACGCGGGCACGGTGGATCTCGACGGTGCGCTGACTGACGCCGAGCTCGGCGGCCATCACTTTATTGGGTTTGCCGCGCGTCATCAGGGTCAGCACCTCGCGCTCGCGCGGCGTGAGCGAATCGAAGCGTCCGCGGATGCGATCGTGCTGCGCGAGCGCGGCGCGATTGCGGGCATCGCGATCGAGTGCCCGCTGGATGCGGTCGATCAGGTCCTGGTCGCGGAACGGCTTCTGCAGAAAATCGAACGCGCCGTGCTGCATGGCGTCCACCGCCATGGGGATATCGCCGTGCCCGGTGATGAAGATCACGGGAATTACCGCGCCGCGCAGGTTGAGCTGCTCCTGCAGTTCCAGCCCGCTCATTCCGGGCATGCGCACGTCGAGCACCACGCAACCGGGCTGCCGGGGCTGGTAGCCGTCGAGGAACTCGCGTGCGGAGGCAAAGGTGCGTGCGGTGAGTCCGACGGACTTGAGCAGGAAGCGCACGGAGTTGCGCACCCCCTCATCGTCGTCGACTACGTAGATGGTCGGCGGCTGGTCCTGCATATCACGTAGCGGGCGGCGCCGGCAGCAGCATGTAAAAGCATGCCCCTGACGGCTGATTGGGCCGATAGCCTACCGAACCCCCGTGGGTGCGCGCGATGGTATTGCTGATCGCCAGGCCCATGCCCGTACCGCTCTCCTTGGTGGAGAAGAAGGGGTCGAACAGTCGTGCCATCACGTCCGGGGTAAGACCCGGGCCGTTATCGATGACCGCCACCTCCACCTCGCCCGCGGCGGGCCGGGAGGTACGGATCGACAAGCGGCCGCCGCCCGAGGGCTGCGACGCCAGCGCTTCGATGCTGTTGCGTACGAAGTTGAGAATGACATGCTGGATCTGACCGACGTCGACCAGCACTCCGGGCAGTCCGTCGGTGAGCTCGAGCGAGACGTGCACGCCGTGCAGGCGCGCGTCGCTCTCGACCAGTTCGATCATCTCCCGCACCAGGGCATTGATATCGGTCGTCGCGCGTTCGCTGTGCTGGCTGCGGGCAAGGTCGCGCAGCCGGCGGATGATCTCGGCAGCGCGGGCCGCCTGTGCGGTGATCTCCGCCAGAGCCTGCTGCAGATCCGTCGGATCCGCATCGGGCCGCGCCAGCAGCCGGCGGCAGGCCTGGGCGTAGTTGGCGATCGCCGTCAGCGGTTGATTCAGCTCATGCGCGACGCCGGCGGCCATCTCACCGATGGTCGCCATGCGCGAGACGTGCAGAAGCCGGCCATGCAGCACTGCAGCCGGCACCCCCAGCTGCACCTCAGGGTGGGAATCAGCCATCATTTTCGCCTCATCATACTCTGGGGTTGCAGGATGTACCGCCCGGGGTCGGGCGTCCCTACGTATGTTCCGCAATGGCCGCTGCGTGGCGCGATTGCGTGAGGAAATCGGCAGTTGCAATATGTTCCGCGAACCAAGCGATCCATGTATGTGCCGATCGCCGGCGCGTGCCAGCGGCCTGCACAGGGCTACGGGTTCAGCCGCGGCGACCGGGCTGGATGTGTTGGTCGTCAGGCCGGCCGGCTCGTGTGTCGCGTGCCGGCCGGAGGGAGCGGCCCGCGGATCGTGGCATTGCAGCCGCCGGCACCGCGGGCCGGCGGCCTAGGCTTTTGCGGTCCAGGAACTACACCACCCCGCAGCCTTGACCGACTTGCCCGGGAAGATCAGGCAGCCACCCTGCGCGCTGTCGGCCGCGCCCTGGTAGAAGCGGCAGTTCGCGCACTTGCTGCCCGGCTTGGCGTCCGACGCCTTGCTGGCGTCGGCGGTGTATTTCAGTGCCTTGGCGGTGGGATCGTCGGCAGTGACGAGCGGGGCGTCGGCAGCGCCGGCTGTCTCCACAGGCGCGCGGGCGATTGGAATCAGTAGCACACCCAGGGCAACGTTCCTGAGCAGGCGGCGGCGGGACGTGTCGATGACCTGTTTCACGCGCTTCTCCTTCCGGTGGCTGGCCGGGTGCACAACATAACTGCCGCCCCGCGAGTTAGGCAAGCGACGCTGCGGGCGTGCCTCATGGCAACACCAGCAGAGCGCTCTACCGCCGCTGCGGTCCGTGTGCCGCCGCGATGGCGGCGAGTGCCGCCCAGTCCTGGTCGCCCCTGCCGGCGGCGAGTGCCTCGAGAAAGTGATCACGCAGCACGCTCGCGAAGGGCAGCGGCACGTGCGCGTCCTCGCCCGCCTGCAGCACCAGCCGCACATCCTTCAACCCGAGCGAGAGTTTGAATCCGGCCGGCTCATAGCGAGCCGACGCAATCAGCCTGCCGTAGTTCTGATACACCGGGGATGCGAACAGCGTGCTGGTCAGCACCTCGAGGAATTCGCCCGCGCCGATGCCGTGAGCCTGCACGAGTGCGGCCGCTTCGCCCATCGTCTCGAGGGCGCTCGCGATCATGAAGTTCCCGGCGAGCTTCACCACATTGGCGCGCTCGGCGGCGCCGCTGATCGGCCAGACCCGCTCGGCGATCGCGGCGAACAGCGGCTGCAGGCGCCCGATGGCCGCCGGATCGCCCGCCACAACGACATTGAGCTTCGCCGCCTGGGCTGCTTCCGGCCTGCCGAACACCGGGGCGGCGACGTAGTCGATGCCGCGGGCCTTCTCCAGCTGCGCGAGCTCGCGTGCACAGCCTACCGACACGGTGGCGAGGTTCGCGTGAATCAGGCCACGGGATGCGGCATCGAGCACGCCGCCGTCGAGCAGTACCGCGCGCGTGGCAGCGTCGTCCGCCAGCATGGTGAACAACACCTGCGCGCGCGTGGTATCCGCGGGCGTCGCCGCGAGCTTCGCGCCCAGCTGCTGCAGCTCGCGTCCGGCTTCAGGCGAGCGATTCCAGATACACAGCGAGTGACCGGCGCGCAGCAGGTTGGCCGCGATGGCGCTGCCCATGCGGCCGAGCCCGATGAATCCCACCTCCATGAGCGCAGATTAACCGATCCCGCGGTCGGTTCCACCTGCGGCACGCCGGCGCCTTGGCCGTTGCCTGTGCGACGCGCGCGGATGTGATGAAATATCCGCCGATGAAGGTAGTCGTGATCGGCAGCGGCCTGCTCGGCCTGACCAGTGCCTGGTTTCTGCGGCGCCGCGGACACGAGGTCACGGTGCTCGAGCGCGAGGACGGTCCCGGCAGGCAGACAAGCTTCGCCAACGGGTCATTGCTGTCACCGAGCATGCCCGAGCCGTGGAACGCGCCCGGCTGCTGGCGGCTGCTGCTGCATTCCCTTGGCCGTCCCGAGGCGCCGCTGAAGCTGCGGCTCGCCGCACTGCCCGCGCTCGGCGGCTGGGGGATCCGCTTCCTGCGCAACTCGAGCGTCGAGCGCTACCTGCGCAACACGCGCAGCAACCTGGCACTCGCCCTGTACTCGCGCCAGGTGCTGCAGCTGTTGCGGCAACAGACCGGCCTTGTCTACGGTCGCGCCGCGCGTGGCAGCCTGCGCATCTTCCGCGATCGCGCCGGCCTCGCGCGGGCATTCGCCGCCGTGACGCGCTGGTCGGCCGGCGCGGTCGAGTTCGAGAGCCTCTCGAGCGCGCAGGCCGTGGAGCTGGAACCCGCGCTCGCTCCGATCGGCCGCGAGCTCGCCGGCGCGCTCTACTGTCCGATCGACGAGACGGGCGATGCCCACCGCTTCTGCGTGGCGCTCGCTGAGCAGGCGCGTGCGGCGGGTGTGGAGTTTCGCTTCGGCGTGCAGGTACGGGCGCTGGAGGTCGCAGCCGGCCGGTTGGCCGCCATGCGCACCGCGGACGAACGGCTCAGCGCGGACGCCTACGTGCTCGCCGCCGCCAGCTACAGTGCGCCGCTGCTCAAGCCCCTCGGGATCGGGCTGCCGGTTCGGCCGGCCAAGGGATACTCGGTGACCTTCCCGGCGGGCGCCGGTAGGCCGCCGCCGCTGGCCATGCCGATCGCGGACGATGACCTGCACGCGGTCATCGTGCCGCTCGACGGCGCGGTGCGCGCGGCCGGCACCGCGGAGTTTGCCGGCTACGACCTGGCGCTGCGTCCGGAGCGCGTGCGCAATTTGCTCAACCTGGTCGCGAAGGTGCTGCCCGAAGCCGGCCTCGACCCGGCGGCCGCCAGGCCCTGGTGCGGGCTGCGCCCCATGTCGGCCGATGGTGTGCCGGTCATCGGCGCGACCGGCCTGCCGAACCTCTGGCTCAATACCGGGCACGGTCCGCTGGGGTGGACCATGGCGGCCGGGTCCGGGCAGTTGCTGGCCGACCTGCTGTCGGCGCAGACACCGGCGATCGACCCCGCACCGTATGCATTCGCGCGCTTCGCGTCGAGGCGGACACACTGATGTTGCTGCTCGACTCGGAGCAAACACACCGCCTGGCCGGCATGCCGGAGCTGATCGAGTGTCTGCGCCACGCGTTTCGCAGCACCTGCGTGGCCCCCGCGCGGCAGGTGGCGCACATCCCCGGAGGCGCCGGCGAGCGCCTCTTTGTTAGTATGCCGGCGTTTGACACGCAAGGCCGCGGGGCGGTGAAGCTGCTCACCATCGTCCCGGAGAATCCGGCCCGCGGCCTGCCGACGATCCAGGGGATGATCGCGGTGTTCTCGGAACAGGGCACACCGGTGGCGATACTCGACGGCACGGCGGTGACGCGGCTGCGGACCGGGGCCGCCTCGGCGCTCGCCGCCGACTACCTGTCGCGTCATGACAGCTCGCACCTGCTCATCGTCGGAACCGGCGCACTGGCTCCTTACATGGCGATGGCGCACTGCACGGTGCGAGCCATTCGCCGGGTGAGCGTCTGGGGACGCCGCGCGGAGCGGGTCGCGGCGACCGTGGCGGCCATTCGCTCGCGCGTGGCGGCCGATATCAGCGTGGACAGCGCCGATTCCATCGAGCGCTCGGCCGCGACCGCGGACATCATCTGCTGCGCGACCAGCAGCGCCACGGCGTTGCTGTGCGGGCGCTGGCTCAAGTCCGGCGTATTCGTCGACCTGGTGGGCAGCTTCACGCCCGCGATGCGGGAAACGGATGACGAGGTGGTGCGCCGCTGCCGCATCTTCGTCGATACGTTCGCCGGTGCGCTCGCCGAGGCGGGGGATCTGCTCGACCCCCTGGCGCGCGGCGTCATCAGCCGCGAACGCATCGAGGGCGAGCTGGCGGACCTGGTGCTCGGGCGGGTGCACGGACGCGCGTCGCGCGAGGAGCTGACGCTCTTCAAGTCCGTGGGCAGTGCCATCGAGGATCTGGCTGCAGCGCAGCTGATCGTGACTGCCGCGACGCGCGGATCGCGCTGCGACTAGAGCCGCGACGCCAGCAGCGCCACGGCTTATGTCGTGTATGTCGCGGTCACGCCAGATAGTCCGCCGCCACGGTCGCGTCGCTGCGCTCGCTGGCACCGAGCGCATCGCACAGCGGTGTCAGCACCGCCGCGACGATGAGATTCAGGATGAGGGTGTAGAAGGCGGTGTAACCCGGGAAGGTATAGCCGCCGAACGCCAGCGGATACGCCGCGGTGAGATGCGCGGCAAAGGCCATGGCGGTGCCGGCACCCGTCCCCACCGCCCAGCCGAGCAGCAGCGCCCACGGGTTGAACCAGCGGGTGTGAGCGCCCAGCAGCACCGCCGGCACAGTCTGGATGATCCAGATGCCGCCCAGCAGCTGCAGCTGGATCGCATATTGCGTCGGCACGAAAATGATGAACACCAGCGCGCCGAGCTTGACGAGCAACGATACCCACTTGGCGATCTGCGCCTCGCGTCGCGCGCTTACCGCCGGCTCGATGAACTCGCGATGGATGTTGCGGGTATAGAGGTTGGCCGTGGCGATGGACATGATGGCCGCGGGCACCAGCGCACCGATGCCGATGGCTGCGAAGGCGAGCCCGACGAACCAGGAGGGGAAACTGTGCAGCAACAGCGCGGGCACGGCGAAGTTGTTGCCGAATTGTCTGAACCCCGCGGCGAACTGCGGCAACCGGTCGACTCGCGCCGCGAGCGCGAAGAAGCCGAGCAGCGCCAGCAGCCCGAGCACCACGGTGAAGCTCGGCAGCAGCGCGGCGTTGCGTCGCACGGCGTTACGGCTGCTGGCGCTCAGTACCGCAGTCATGCTGTGCGGATAGAGGAACAGCGCCAGCGCCGAACCGAGTGCGAGCGTGGCGTAGGCACCGTAGGAGCCGGTGGTATGAGGACCCGGCGGCGCCAGCAGCAGCTTGCTGGGCGGAACGGCTGAGAATATTTTTCCGAAGCCGCCTAACTCGTGCGGGATGACGATGATCGCCGCGAAGGCTGTCAGGTAGATGAGGACGTCCTTGACGATGGCGATGGATGCCGGCGCGCGCAGTCCGCTCGGGTAGGTGAACGCCGCCAGCACCAGGAACGCGATGATCAGCGGCAGATCCGCGGCCCACCCCGTCGCGGAGAGGCCGAGCGCCCCGACGACAACCTGGATGCCGACCAGCTGCAGGGCGATGTAAGGCATGGTTGCGACGATGCCGCTGAGCGTCACTGCGAGTGCCAGCCAGCGATTGCCGAAGCGCCCACGCACGAAGTCCGCTGCGGTGATATAGCCCTTTCTCTGGCAGACCTGCCACAGCCGCGGGAACAGCATGAGCAGAATCGGGTACGCGACCATGGCGTACGGCATGGCGAAAAAGCCCACCGCTCCGGCGCCAAACGCCAGTGCCGGGACCGCGATGAACGTGTACGCCGTGTAGCAGTCCCCGCCGATGAGAAACCAGGTGACGAGAGTGCCGAAGCGGCGCCCGCCGAGGCCCCACTCGTGCAGCAGGTCGAGGTCGCCGCGACGCCAGCGCGCCGCGATGAATCCGAGCCACGTGACGAAGCCGAAAAGCACCACGAAGACGGACAGCGCTACCCAGTTGACCCCTGGCACTACCCGACCCCCCGCGGCTGCCTTTTCACGTCGCGAAGCTGAACTGTTTCATTTTTAAAATCAAGCGCTTGCCGCGATACGGATTCATACTAGCAATCCATTGTCGCTTCCGGGCAGCCGCCTCGGCCCCGCACGTGCTTAGGATGGGATGGAAGATATCAAACCCTTGCAGGCGCCAGGCTGCCTGGGTCGCCTCCCAAGGAGATCGCCATGAGCAGCCCGCCGAGCCTCACCGCAGTGCCGACTCGTGTGCCCGAAACCCAGACGCGCGGCCTGCCGGCCTGGGTGTATTCGCATCCGCAGATGACGCGCCTGGAGATCGAGCGCATCCTGAAACCGAGCTGGCAGATCGCCTGTCACGTGAGCCAGATTCCGGCCGCCGGCGACTACATCACCTTCGAGATCGGATCCGACAGCGTGATCGCGCTGCGTGAGGCGGGGGGCGGGGTACGCGCGTTTCACAACGTCTGCCGGCACCGCGGTACGCGGCTGCTCGAGGGAAGCGGCCGTTGCCCGGGCCGCATCACCTGCCCCTATCACGGCTGGACCTACCGTTACGACGGCTCGCTGCTCGCCACGCCCGCCCGGGACAGTTTCCCGGGCCTGAATCTCGCCGACTACGGGCTGAACCCGGTGCGCGTGGAGATCACGCTCGGCTTCGTGTGGGTGTGCCTCGCGGGCAATCCGCCGCCGCCGTCGCAGGTTTGGGCTCCAATCCTGGAAGAGCTGGCGCCGTATCACCTGGAAGATCTCGTGCCGACGCAGCCGGTCTACCTCGAGGAATGGAACGTGGACTGGAAGATTGCGATGGACAACTATCTGGAGTCCTATCACGTTCCGATCGGGCATCCGGGCCTGAACCGCCTGTTCACGCCCGATTACGAGGATCAGCGCGGCGTACCGGGCATTGCGCGCGGGTTCAGCTGGATGCGCGAGGCACCCTCGTCGCGCTGGAGCGAGCGGGTCTATCAGAAGTACATCGGTGCAGTGACCGCACCACATCTGCCCGAGCCCAACCGCCGCAGCTGGCGCTTCTACAGCTGCCTGCCGAACCTCGGCATCGACGTCATGCCCGAGCAGGTGGATTTCTTCCAGGTGCTGCCGCGCGGCCCGGGAAAGGCGCTGATCCGCGGAGCGGCATTCGGAATGCCGGACGACCGGCGCGAGATGCGCCTGATGCGCTGGCTCGGCAATCGCATCAACATGCAGGTGAACGGCGAGGATCGGCGGCTGTGCGAGCGGCTGCAGCGCGGCATCGCCGACAGCAGCTATCGCCCCGGGCCGCTGTCGCAGATCGAGAAGTGGATGATCGAGTTCCACGACCTGCTGCGCGCGCGCATCCCCGAGGTGCGCCTGCCGGAGCCGCCGGCGAGCTTCGCCTAAAGAGTCCGGGACGCCTGAGGGTTGCGCGGCGGGGTCAGCGCTGCATGAGCTCGCCGCGGCCCGCGGCGGAGGCCCCTGAGCTCGCCAGACGCGCGCCGAGCACCACCAGCGGAAGCAGGCTCAGCAGGAACGTCAGGTGGTACCACGGCGGAAAGCGGCTCCACAGCTGCACGTGTACCGGCACGAATACGGCCACCAGGATCGCACCGAGCACGAGGGGTGCTGCGCGCGCTCGCGGCGCGATCCAGCCGAGCGCGGCGCCGCCGATCAGCGAGGCGAGCGCCGCGATCGTCAGTCGCGCCGCCATCATGGTGAGCGTGAAGCTCATGGTCGGCTCGGCCGCCGTATAGCCCGCCAGCCCCAGCCGCAAGCCGCGGTTGAGCAGCGATACGACCAGGATCCAGACCACGAGTCCGGCGGCGGTCGCCAGCACGGAGCGCTTCGTGATCACTTTAACTCGATCTCGACGAAGCGAAACTCGTAAGGATTCACGTTGATGACGTTGTGCTCGACGCCCGCGTCGCGCGCGTACGATGCACCCGCCTGCAGGTGCGCGTCCCGGGTACCGCCCGATTCCTCGAGGCGCAGCGTCCCGGTCACCAGCGGCACCACTACGTAGTCGTGCGCGTGCACGTGGTGGCCGGTCTCGGCACCTGGAGCAAAGCGCCACTCGGTGACCCGCACGCGCTCATCGTCGACCTGGATCGAGGGGACGGCCTTCATCTGGGTCAGCCCATGCAATGACGGCGTATTGGCAGCCGCGGGTCGATCTTGCTCCGTGTGCAGGGTGCCCGACAATACTGCCCTCGAGGCCGAGCACGGTGCAGAATGCACGGCACATCGGCAGCCGGCCTCAGGATCATTCCCGCATGACGCGCGCGACGGCGCCTGCCGTGACCTCACTCGTCTCACGGCGACAGTTCGTTCAGGGGCTCGCCGGCAGCGCGCTGCTGCTTCCTGTTGCAAGCGGCACGACGGCAACCGCCGCCGACGCAGCGACGCTTTCCGGGACGGACTTCGAGCTGGCGATCGGAACTGTTGCGGTCGATCTCACCGGCAGGCGCCGCAGCGCCACGGTGGTCAACGGGCGGCTGCCGGGACCGCAGCTGCGCTGGCGCGAGGGGGATGTGGTCTCACTGCGCGTCGCCAATCATCTGCCGGTGCCGACCTCCATCCACTGGCACGGCATGATCGTACCGGCGGACATGGACGGTGTGCCGGGCCTAAGCTTCCACGGCATCCCGCCCGGGGGCGTGTACCGCTACCGCTTTCGCGTCAACCAGTCCGGAACGTACTGGTACCACAGCCACTCACGCTTCCAGGAGCAGACCGGGCTGTACGGCGCGATCGTCGTCACGCCGCGTAGCGGTGAGCGCCATCCCACTGAGCGTGACTACGTCGTGCTGCTGTCAGACTGGACGGATGCCGATCCGGAGCACGTCTACCGGCTGCTCAAGGTGGACCCTGCGTATTTCAACTTCGGGCAGCGCACGCTCGGCGATCTCCTCGCCGATGCGCACCGCGACGGCTGGCAGGCGACACTTGCGGAGCGCGGCACGTGGGGGCGGATGCGCATGGATCCGACCGACCTCACCGACGTGTCCGGCTACACCTACACCTACCTGATGAATGGCGTCACGCCCGCGGGCAACTGGACGGGACTGTTCCAGCGCGGCGAGAAGGTACGGCTGCGCTTCATCAACGGCTCCTCGATGTCGTTTTTCGACGTGCGCATCCCGGGATTGATGCTGCGGGTGGTGGCCGCGGACGGTCAGGATGTCGAGCCGGTTGCCGTCGACGAATTCCGCATCGGCACCGCCGAAGTGCTCGATGTCATCGTGGAGCCGGCCGACCGCCCGTACACGATATTCGCGCAGGCGATCGATCGGTCCGGGTACGCCTGCGGCACGCTCGCGCCCGAGCCGGGCATGCGGGCGGATGTGCCGCGGCTCGACGCACGCCCGCTGCTGGCGATGAGCGACATGGGCATGCCCGGTGGCACGCCGCAAACGCGGCTCGACGACCCCGGAGTCGGCCTGCGCAACAACGGTCGCCGGGTGCTCACCTATGCCGACCTGCATACGCTGGGGGGTCCGATCGATGCCCGCGCGGCGGCTCGCGACATCGAGCTGCACCTCACCGGGCACATGCAGCGCTTCATGTGGTCATTCAACGGACAGAAGTTCTCCGCGAGCGAGCCGCTGCGCTTCAACTACGGTGAGCGAGTGCGGCTGGTGCTGGTGAATGACACGATGATGAATCACCCGATCCACCTGCACGGCATGTGGAGCGAGCTGCTGGCGGAGAACGGCGATTTCCTGGTGCGTAAGCACACGATCACGGTGCAACCCGGGCAGCGCCTGTGCTACCTGGTGAGCGCCGATGCCCTGGGACGCTGGGCCTACCATTGTCATCTGCTCTACCACATGGAGGCGGGCATGTTCCGCGAGGTGGTGGTGGAGCGCCCGGGCACGGACCGTCCGGGATGAGGCGGCGGCCGGCGCGCGAGCGCGTGCGTGCCGCTGCACTCGGCGCGGCCCTGGCCGTGATCGCATCAGTGCTGCGCGCGCAGGAGCAACCGGCGACCGCGCCACATGTAGCTCCCGAGCCGCCGCAGCAACCGATGCCGGCGATGAGCAACGCCGACATGGTGCAGACGATGCAGATGAACGACGCCGCGAGCACCGGCAGCCTGCTGCTGGATCAGTTCGAGTGGCGTCACGACGGGGGTGACGATGCGGCGGTGTGGCAAGGGGAGGCGTGGTACGGGGATGACTACGACAAGCTGTGGCTGCGCACCGAGGGCGAGCGGCTGCAGGGAATCACCGAAGACGCCCGCGTGGAGTTGCTGTGGGATCGCATCGTCAGCCGCTGGTGGAGCCTGCAGACCGGCGCGCGCGAAGATTTCGGCGACGGTCCACCGCGCAGCTGGGCTGCGCTCGGGGTGCAGGGACTCGCACCCTACTGGTTCGAGGTCGAGGCCACGGCTTACGCCGGCGATGCGGGTCGCACCGCCGCGCGCGTCAAGGTCGAATACGACCTGCGGCTCACACAGCGGCTGGTGGTGCAGCCCGAGGCCGAGGCCAACCTCTACGGGAAGGCCGATCCCGCGCGCCAGCTCGGCGCGGGGCTGGCAGATCTCGACATGGGCCTGCGGCTGCGTTACGAGATTCGCCGCGAGTTCGCGCCTTACGTCGGCGTGGCGTGGCGGCGGCTGTGCGGGGAGACAGCCGCATATGCGCGCGCCCAAAATCTGGGCGCGTCTGAGTTGCAATGGGTCGCGGGACTGCGGCTCTGGTTTTGAGTGTGCGTGAGTTGCCGCTCAGGCCGCGACCTTAGCCGCGGTTTCACCTGATGGATCACGGACGAAGCCGGCGCGCAGCAGTGGTTCGAGCTCTTCCGGGGACGCGGGTTGCGCGTAGTACAAACCCTGGCCTTCCGCGCAGCCCCACGCCGACAGCAACTCGAGCTGCCGGCGCGTTTCCAGGCCTTCCGCGATGACCGCCATGTGCAGCTCGCGCGCCAGTCCGATAGTGGCTTTCACCACCGCGGCGTTGCCGGGCTGATCGAGCTGCGCCACGAAGCTCGGCGCGATTTTGACCCGATCCACGGGGAAGCAGCGCAGGTAATCGAGGCAGGAATAGCCCGTGCCGAAGTCATCGATAGCGACCTTCACGCCGCGCGCGCGCAGGCGCGCGAGCACCGCCTGGGCGGCGCTCCCCATGAGCATGCTCTCGGTCAGCTCCATCTCCAGCCGCTGCGCGGGCAATCCGGTCTCACTCAGGGTCTCCATGACGATCCGTTCCAGCTCGGCCGGCACCCGTAACTGGCCGGCCGCAAGGTTCACCGCCATGCGCTCAGGCAGCACTCCGGCGTCGTACCAGCGCTTCGCCTGGCGGCAGGCATCGCGCAGCACCCGCTGGCCGAGGGCGACGATCAGGCCGCTGCTCTCGGCCTCGTGAACGAACGCTTCCGGGGCAAGCACGCCGCGCTGCGGGTGTCGCCAGCGGACCAGGGCCTCGAGACCGGTGATGCGACCGCTGGCGATGTCGACCTGCGGCTGATACGTGAGAAACAGCTGATCCGACGTGATGGCTTCGCGCAGCTCGCCGATCAGGGCGACGCGCGCGCGCGTCTCGGAGTCCATGCCGGTGTTGAAGAAGCGATACGTGCCCCGTCCCTCGGACTTGGCGCGGTACAGCGCCACGTCCGCGTGCGACATCAACGTCTCGACATCGGCGCTGCCTTCGGCGTATGGCGCAATGCCGATACTCAGGCCGGTGCGTACCTGAGTTCCCTGAATGGTAAACGGCGCGTCGAGTGCCTTGAGCAGCTTGTCACCGAGCTCGGCCGCATCGGTCGCGCCACGCATGTCGTCAACCAGCACCGCGAATTCGTCGCCGCCGAAGCGGGCGACCACGTCAGTTTCGCGCACCGCACTGCGCAGCCGCTCGGCGACCTCTCGCAGCAGCACATCCCCCGCCGGATGACCCAGCGTGTCATTGACGTCCTTGAAGTGATCCAGATCGATAAACAGCACGGCGAAGTTCCGGCCGTCACGTCGTGAGCGGCTTATCGCCCGCTCGACGGCTTCGACGAATACGCCGCGGTTGGGCAATCCGGTCAGGCCGTCGTAGCGCGCCATGTGCCTGATCTGCGCTTCCGCCTCGCGGCGATCGCTTATGTCGCGCACGCTGGCCAGTACTACATCCTGTCCGCCGAAGTTCGCCGGCCGCAGCGACTGTTCTACCCAGAAGAGCCGCCCGTCCTTGCTCTTGCAGTGCCACTCGCAGGTGACGGGACCCTGGCCGCGCACCCGGACGATGCCGCGCATCACGGCCGTTTCCGTGTAGGAGCCTACGCCCGCGGACAGCATTTCCGGCGTGGCGCCGATGAGCTCGTCGCGCCCGTAGCCGAACAGCTCGCAACCGCGTGGATTGACGTCCATGATGCGACCGGTGGCTGCCTCGCTGATGAAGATCGCGTCGTGCACGCAGTCGAAGACTTCGCGGAAGCGCAACTCGCTGGCGCGCAGCGCCGCGTTCTGCAGGTCCTCGTGCGCACGCAGCTGCTCGCGGTCGATGAGGCTCTGTCTGAACACCTCGATCGCATCAGCCATTTCGCCGAGCTCGTCGCTGCGGCCTACGCCGGGGATGGTCACGGCGAAGTCGCGTGAGGCGAGGCGTTTCATGGCGGCAGTGGTGACCCTGATCGGAATCGACACGCTGCGCGTCAGCAGCAGCGCAAGAATGGCGCTCGCCGCGACGACTGCGACCAGCGCCTCCAGCATCAGCTCACGTGTGCGCTGGATGAACTGTATTGCGGCCGAGGCGCTCGCCTTGCCAACACGCGTGTTGTCGATGATGTCCTGGGTCAGCACGTCGGCGGCCGCGTCATACAATCGCGACCCAACGGCGAAGTAGCTGCCCGCATCCGTGTCGTGGTGCAGGAAGCTGTGTCGTGGGCCGGCGGTCGCCGTCTGGTAGGCGGCCCAGATGGCGTCGAATGTGTGCAGGTCGCTCTCGTCTTCCGTGCCGCGTGTGATGAATGGCTCGCAGGCCGCCCGCGCCACGTCGACGGCCGTCGCCGCAGACTGCAGTTGCGCATTCGCCGCCGGCACTTCACGTTCATCGTGAGCCACGAGCGCCAGCGTCGCTTCCGCGATGCGGTACATTCTGACGCTGGTGCGCAGCTGGCCGAGGGTTCGGGCGCTCGGTACCCGGTCGGCGAGCGCGGCGAGCGCCCCATCGTTGATCGCATCGAGGCGGACCAGGGCCATGATCCCGACCACCACCACGATGAGGAAGATGGCGCCGAAGGCGGCGGCGATTTTGGCGGAGATGGGAAATCCGGGCTTAGTCATGCGGCATTGCTCAGCGCTCACTCGAGACGCATCCTGGCGTACCAGCCGGGAGCCAATATCGGCCATCACTGCCCCGCAGGACCGGGCAAGGCAGGCACTTGTGGTAAGTCCCTATAGGCAATCGTATTTGGCCCCTTGAAAAGGGCCGCCCGGGTCGCGGGGGGCGTGGTATCGGCGCTAGGATGTCCGCATGCAATCGGCTTCCACCGAGCTGGCGCGCAGCGCGCTCGACGCTGCTCCCGATGCGATGATCATCATCGACGAGCAGGGCATCGTCAGGTATGTCAATCGCCAGGTCTCGGCCCTGTTTGGCTATGCGCACGACGAGATCGTCGGGCAGAGCATCGAGCGGCTGATGCCCGCGCGCTTTCGGGGTCGCCACGTCGCCCATCGGCAGGACTACACGGCGGTACCGCGTATCCGCGCGTTGGGTGAGGGGCTATCCCTGTTCGGACAACGTAGCGACGGTAGTGAATTTCCAGTCGAGATCAGCCTGAGTCCGATCCAGGATGGCAAACGGTTCCTGGTCGCCGCGGCTATTCGCGACGTCACCGAGCGCAAGCGTACGGAAGCCGAGCTGAAGATGACCCGCGAAGCCTCGGAACGCGCCCGCGAAGTGGCCGATCGGCTCAGAGAGGTCGCCGACCGGGCGCGCGAAAGTGCCGATCGCGCCAATCAGGCCAAGAGCCGCTTCCTGGCCACGGCCAGTCACGACCTGCGTCAGCCCCTGCAGACGCTCGCACTGCTCAACGGCTCACTGAGCCGGATGACGAACGGTCAGGATGCGCTCGAAGTGCTGGCCCAACAAGCCGCCGCGATCAGTGCGATGTCGCGTCTGCTGAACGCATTGCTCGACATCAGCAAGCTCGAGTCCGGCGCGATCAAGCCCGAGCTCAGCGATTTCACGGTGGCCGGTCTGTTCGAGGAGCTGGGCCGCGAGTTCGCCAGCATTGCGGCCGACAAAGGTCTGCAGCTGCGCGTGCAGCCGACGCAGGCGAGCGTCCACAGCGATCCCGCGCTGGTGCGGCAGATCCTCAACAACCTCGTTTCCAATGCGATCAAGTACACCCGCCAGGGTCAGGTGCTGCTGCGCGCGCGGGCGGAGAACTGCCTGCATCTGCCTCGATGTGATCGACACCGGAATCGGCATCCCTGCCGGTCAGGTTGCGTACATCTATGACGAGTTCTACCAGGTGGGTGTTCCAGCCAACAGCTCGCGTGACGGTTACGGTCTCGGGCTCAGTATCGTGCAGCACCTGGTGAACCTGCTGAACCTGAGGCTGGATGTGACTTCCCAGGTGGGTGAGGGTTCGACGTTCTCCCTGGCACTGCCGCAAGCAAGCATGGCGAGCCACGGGGGCCGGCCGCAGGCGGTGCCGACGGCAGTCAGCCCCGCAAGGTCTTCCAGGCCGCGCGTCATACTCGTGGAAGATGACCCGGGCGTACGCGATGCGACGCGCATGCTGCTGAATGTCGAGGGTTACTGCGTCACGGCCGTGGCTTCGCTGGCCGGGGCATTACGCAGCGTAAAAGAGCAGGGCGCCCCCCAGCTGCTGATAACGGACTATCACCTGCGCGAGGGTGAGCTTGGGACGCAGGTTATCGCGGCCTTGCGCGCCAACGTAGCGGCGGACCTGCGATCGGTGCTCATCACCGGGGATACCTCGGCCGCGATCAAGAAGCTGCAGGACGATCCGCATCTGCGTATCGCCAGCAAGCCCATCAACGCGGAAGAGCTGCTGTCGATGCTCGAGGAGTTACTGGCGGCCAGCTGACGGCCGGCTGCCCGCCGGCGGATGCGACCTGCTCAGGATTCGGTGGCGGCGCGTGCGGGACGCGCGGGAAGCCGAATACAAAAGCAGGCGCCGTGAGGCTGGTTGGAGCGAAAGCCCACCGAGCCGCCATGAGCGCGTGCGATCGTGTTGCTGATGGCCAGACCCAGCCCGGTGCCGTCTTGCCTGGTCGAGAAGAACGGGTCGAACAGGCGGCTCGTCACGCCGGGCGCAAAACCTGGTCCATTGTCGCTCACCGCCAGCTCTACCTCGTGAGCGGCGGTCTCGGAGGTGCGGATGACGATCCGCGGTGAGCGGCGCGGCGCACGCGCGGCCAGTGCATCCAGGCTGTTGCGGAAGAAATTGAGGATCACCTGCTGAATCTGGCCGTTATCGACGATGACCTCCGGCAGCTGCGCGGTCAGCTCGAGCGACAACTCCACGCCATGCATGTGCGCATCGATCTGCAGCAGCTCCAGTAACTCCGCAACCAGCGTGTTGACGCTGGTCGCTGCGTGCTGGCTGTGTTGCCGCCCCGCCAGCTGGCGCAAACGCTGCATGACCTCGGCGGCGCGCGTGGCCTGCAGCCCTATCTGGCGCAGCGCCTCACGCACCTCGCCAAGGTCGGTGCCGGGGCGCGCGAGCAGGCGGTCGCACGCGTGGGCATAATTCGCAATCGCCGTCAGCGGCTGATTGAGCTCGTGCGCCACGCCGCCGGCCATGCCTTCCATGGTGGCCAGGCGCGATACGCGCAGCAGCCGGCCATGCAGGGCCTTGGTGGCGAACGGATCACTCGAATGCGCAGCAACCGTCGCCCGGGGTTCGTCGTCGCAACTCATGCAGTACTCGCTGGGGCAGGTAGTGCAAGCATCCACTGCGGGCGGCGTGCCGTCGCTAGGTACTTCTCACAGCCCGGCAACGCTCTGCGGCGCCCGTCGCGCGCGGCAGCTGCGCCAGCGTAGGTAGTTTCCGGGGGAGCGGCGTCTTGTGCAGTATCATCCGGCGGTGATCACCGAAGCATCGCAGGCCTCGCGATGAACACCGACGCGGCTGAGAAGGAGCGGCTGCTGCGCAACTGGCGCGCCGAGCACGACAGCGCCGAGCTCTATGCCGCACTGGCGCGATTCGAGCGCGATCCGCAGCAGCGCGCTGTCTACCTCGAGCTCGCCAGCGGCGAGCGGCGTCACGCGGCCTTCTGGGAGGAACAGTTGCGCGGCGCCGGGCACGTTCTGCCGGCCTTGCGCCGCTCACCGCGTACCGCGTTCCTGATCTTTCTCGCACGGCGCTTCGGCTCGGCGTTCGTGGTACCGAGCATCGTGACCCGGGAGATGAAGGATCGGGACGACTATGCGGCCCAGGAGGATGCGCAGGCGGCGGGCCTCGCGCTCGATGAGCACGCGCACGCGGACATCCTGCGAGGCAGGAGTAACGTCGCCGTTGGCACCAATCTGCGGGCCGCGCTGCTCGGGGTCAACGACGGACTGGCGTCGAACTTCTGCCTCCTGATGGGCGTCACCGGCGGCGGTGTCTCGCCCGCCGCGACGCTGCTGACCGGCGCGGTGGGGCTGCTCGGTGGCGCCTGCTCGATGGCGCTTGGTGAATGGCTGTCCGTGACCAACGCCCGCGAGCTCGCCCTCAGCCAGCTCGACCCGGCGCTCGACGTGCGCCAGCGCGAGCAGCACCCGAGCGTCGCATCGGCCGGCAGTGCGGGCAGTGCCGCAGCGTTCTCCTTCGCGCTGTTCGCGCTCGGGGCACTCGTGCCGCTGCTGCCGTTTTGCATTCTGCCGGTCCCGTGGAGAATCGCGGGCAGCAGCGCGCTCTCGGTGGTCGCGCTGTTTCTCGTGGGACTGAGCAGTTCGCTGTTCAACGCCCGACCCGCGGTGTTTTCCGGACTGCGCCAGACCGCGATCGGTGCGGCGGCCGCCGCCGTTACCTACACGGCCGGCCGCGTGGTCGGCCTGCTGGCCGGGCTGTGAAGCTGCCAGGGCTTCGCCTACGGACGATGCCGCGGCGCTAGCGCTGGTGGAGCAGGCGCGACCAGAGCGAACGGCCGTTGACGTCAGGCAGGCGCGGCTTGACGGCTGTCGGGCGCGGCGCAGCGCGGCGCGTGTGCGCGGCAGGCTCGGGCTCGGACAGTTCGATCACCGTGTGGCGTCCGGAGTCGCCGATGTCCTGCAACGCCGCGAGCTTGACGCGCCACGAGCGAGCCTGATCGTTGGTATCGAGGTGCACGATCTGCGGTGCCTCGAAATAGCACGCCAGGTACCGCGCGATGACTTTCGCCGTGGCGGGGTCCCTGAAGAATCCAAGGCGCAGCGCGTGGCGCATCACTCCGTTCTCCAGCCGTACATCGCAGTACAGCGTGTACATGTCGAAGATGTCGAGATGCGGCACGCTCTGCGGATCGATCGGTGTCGGCGAGCTGCGCAGCTGTATGGCATACGGCGCGGCGCCCGGAATGGCGACGCTCACCGGCGCGGCGGCCACCGCTGAGTCGCTGGGGGAGCGGACGGGTGAGGCCGCGATTGCCAGAACTGAAGACGTGCTCATGAGTTTCCTTGGTTCGTATCAGGAGATCTGTGCGGACACAATCGCCGAGTCGACGCTTTCGACCCCGCCGGTGGTGACCGCGGCGATCGTGAAGTAGTAAGTGGTGCCTATCCGCAGCCCCTCGATCACGTAGATCAGCTGACCGGGGTTGTTGATCGTTACCGTACTGGTGAGCTGGTTGCTGCTCGTGCCGTAGTAGATCTTGTACCCACCCAGGTTGGTCAGCGCGGAGCCGTTGGTGTTCGTGGTCGGTGCAGCCCAGTTGAGCGTCGCACTGGAGGTCGTCGGACCGGGCAGCGCCGAGCCACCGCTGGCCGCCGGGTCGCTCGCCACGGTGCTGTCCGATGACTGCGCCGCGGCCGGGCTCGAGGCGCTGTCGGCCGATCCGTCGCCGCAGCCGGCTAGCAGCACTGTGACCGCCAGCGCGGTCGCGGCCCCCATTGACAGCAGAAGTCCAGATTTGGCGTTTTGCATTTGTGCTCCAACAGACCGTTAACGACTACGTCAATCCGGTCGCGGGGAGCAGATGCAGTGAGGTTGCCCGACATGGCCCGCTAGGTCGGGCCGCGTGTCTTACGAGGCGGCTTTGGCTGCCCCGGCAACCCCGCTGTCATAGGCGTCAGCCCTTAGACCGGAGGCTTTGCGTCCCCACCTTTCGATGGGTTTGCGATTGAGAACGGCGGCATTATCACGGCAGCCGCGGGAGCAGCCTATCGTGAGTCGCCGCACGCGTATGGGTCGAACTACGTAGTAACCGTGATGCAGCGCCGATTCTGAAAGCGTTAAGTCGAATCGGATTTCAGTCGCGAGGATCGAACGCCGCCGCGGTCGCCAGCGACAGGCCGCGGCAGCGCTTCAGGTGCGAAAGCGGTGCGCGCTACGCGCCCTCGATCACCAGCTCCACCGGTACGTTGCCGCGCGTCGCGTGAGAGTACGGGCAGATCTGCTCGTGCGCCTGCCTGGCAAAGTCCGCCAGCTCGGCTTGCGGCAAACTGTGATCTCTCACCAACAGCTTCACCATGAGGCCGAAGCCCCCGGCATCGCGTGGACCGATCGTCACACTGCAGGTGATCGCGGCGCCCTTGGCGTTGCGCTTTTTCTGCGTGGCCACGTAGTCGAGCGCTCCGCCGAAGCAGGCGGCATAGCCGCAAGCGAACAGGTGCTCGGGGGTGGTGGTGTTGGGCTTACCGGGTCCGCCCATGGCCTTGGGCACCGACAGATCGGCGGCCACGGAATGATCCTCGGCCTCGGTATGACCGTTGCGACCGCCGACGGCGGTCGCGGTGGCGGTGAAGAGAGGTTTGATGCTCACGGCAGTACTCCTGGTCGGGTTGAAGCGGCTGCGGGCGGCGCGCCGGCGTGGTGCGTGCGAACCCGATGCCCGGTGCGGATTATAAGGCGCCGTGCCGGCATCGCGCTGCGGCACTGGCGGCAGCTCGACCCGAACCTGTATCTTCGTTTCGCCATGCAACCGGACGTCGCTGCGCGACCGCCCCCAGGGCTTCTCGGACTATCGTTGCTCGCCGTCGGCGTCGGCATCATCACCGGCGCGGGCGCGATCCTCTTCCGGGCGTTGATCGGACTGATTCACAACGTCTTCTTCTACGGCCGTTTCTCGCTCGTCTACGACGCGAATCTCTACGAGGCGGCAAGTCGCTGGGGAGCGGGCATTGTTCTGGTGCCCGTCATCGGCGGACTCGCGGTGGTGTTCCTGGTGACGAAGTTTGCGCCCGAGGCGCGCGGTCACGGCGTCCCGGAAGTGATGGACGCGATCTTCTACCGCGAAGGCAGGATCCGTCCGGTCGTGGCGGCAGTGAAGTCGCTCGCTTCGGCGCTCTCGATCGGCAGCGGCGCGTCCGTGGGGCGCGAAGGTCCCATCATCCAGATCGGCGCGACGCTCGGTTCGACGGCCGGACAGCTGATCAGAATGGAGACCTGGCAGCGCATCACGCTGGTCGCTGCCGGCGCAGGAGCAGGCATCGCCGCGACGTTCAATACGCCGCTCGGCGGGGTGATGTTCGCGATCGAGCTGATGATGCCCGAGGTGAGCGTGCGCACTTTCCTGCCCGTGGCGCTCGCCACCGGCACCGCGACGTTCATCGGCCACCGGTTTCTCGGCGTACGGCCCGCCTTCGACGTGCCGGTGAAGCTCTTCCTGAACGGGCCGCCCACTTCGCTGCAGGCAGTGCTGCTGTGCGCCGTGCTCGGCGCGCTGTGCGGCCTGGCCGCCACGGCGTTCATTCGCGGCCTGCATGCGAGCGAGAAGCTGTTCGAGCGGGTCGGCAATCCCTACCTGCGGCACGCCCTCGGCATGGGCATCGTCGGCATGATGATGTATGCGTTTCTGCTCGGCTCCGGTCACTATCACATCGACGGCGTCGGCTACTCGACCATCCAGGACATCCTGCTCGGCGGCATGATCGCCTCACCGTTCATGGCGCTGCTGTTCGTGAGCAAGCTGGCGGCGACCTCGATGAGCCTCGGGTCCGGTTCCTCGGGCGGGATCTTTTCCCCGTCGCTGTTCATGGGTGCGGCGGCGGGCGGCGCCTTCGGCGCCTGCGCGCATACGTTCCTGCAGCTACCGGACTTCACCATACCCGCCTTCGCGATGGTGGGAATGGCGGCCATGGTCGGCGGAGGCACGGGAGCCGCAATGACGGCCATCGTCATGATCTTCGAGATGACGCGCGACTACGACATCGTCATGCCGATGATCGTGGCGGTCGCGGTCAGCATCGGCATCCGGCGCATGCTGAGCGATGAGAACATCTACACGATCAAGCTGGCGGGCAGGAAGCATTTCATTCCCAAGGCCATGCACGCCAACATGTTCCTGATCCGCAGCGCCGGCGAGGTAATGGAGAAGGACTTCCTGCTGTTGCCGCGAAGCATGGGGTTCGATGAGTTCCTGCGCATGCCGGAGCTGGACGGTGCCCTGCGCCACATCGTGGTGACGGAGGGCGAGCGCATCGCCGGCACGCTGCGCGTCAATACCAGCCTGCGGCAGGGGCTGGAGGGCGCCTACACGGGCATCAGCCTGGGAAGCGTGGCCAGCGAGTCGTTCACTATCGCCCACCAGGAAGACATCATGTTCGACGTCATCCAGCGCTTCTGGCGCAAGCAGGCCTCGATGATCGTGGTGGTGCGCGGCCGGGGCGTGCCACGTGCGTCGGACGTCGTCGGAATCATTACCAAGGAGCACATCGCCGACTCGGTCGCCGAGAGCGTGCAGCCGTACGGCGGATCCGCGGTCGTCGGCTGAGTCGGCAGTGGGTGTGCGGGCCGTCCCGCCGTGGGTTGGCGCCCCGGCGGGGTTGTGGCGGTACTCGTGACAAACACCTACGCCGCTAGGTAGCTGCAGCGGTCGCGAAACAGGTTGGGGCCGAGGCGCGGCAAGGGGTGCAGGATTGCAATCCATGTACCCGCGATTACCCGATGCGCTGCACGCGCGGCTGAACCACCGCGGTCGCCGCATCGTGGTCCGCCCCATTCGCGATGACGACCTGGCGCGGTATCGGCGCTTCGCGGCCCGTATCAGTCCCCAGGATCTGTACCGCAGATTCTTCTCGTTCCAGCGCGAGCTTCCGGAAGCGCAGCTGGTGCGCTTCACGCACATCGACTACGAACGGGAGATGGCCTTCGTCGCCACGGCCCTCGATGGTGGCGGCGCCGAGGAAACCCTGGGAGTGGTGCGTGCCTGCGCGGATGCCGACGGGGAGGGTGCCGAGGTTGCCGTGCTGGTGCGCTCGGATCTGAAGGGTCAAGGACTCGGACGGCTGCTCATGCAGAAGCTGATCGGCTACTGCTGCCGGCGTGGCATGCGCCGTCTGTGGATGAGCGTGCTCAGTGACAATCTGCCCATGCTGCGTCTGGCGGCATCGCTCGGCTTCCGGCCGAAGCGCAACGAGCGCAACGTCGAGGAGATGAGCCTGGAGCTGCCGGCGCCGCCGGCGGCCGTTCGCGGCTGATCGACTGATGGTAACAAACGCGCGCCGCGCGTCGTTTTGCGGATCAGGCGCGGGGGAGCGATAAAGTTGCTGCGGGCAACGACTTAGTATCGTTGCCCGCAGCGAGCTCCCCGAGTTGCGCGCACGTGGCCATCATCGCGGCTTTTTCCAGCCGTTTTCTTGTCCTGACGCGCCAATGCAGCGTCTCATTACGCGACGGCGCGTGACAGTCGTACGCACCGCAGCGCACTAGGGAATTACCCGTATACCCGCCGGCGGAGCGGCCTGCCCGGTGCGCCGTGGGCGCGCGCCACCGGCAACGGCCTGGCTGCGGCGGATGCTGCGTTTTGTGAAGCGACGCACCGCGCGACAGCGGCAAGTACCTATGTAATCGCGGTGCCTACGAGTGGTAGGCCCCGTCCCGGGATGCGACTGTGCGTCCAGCAGTGCGGCGTACGGAAATATACTGCGGGAGACGCGCTTGACGAGACACAAGAACCCTTCGCTCCTTTACTCGGGCACCACCCCGCATCGCTGGCTGCGCACCGCGATCAACTGCGTCGAAGCCGATCTTTCCAGGGTGTGCTTTTCGCAGTGGCGCAACGCACCGCTCGTGCTGGCCCGCGTCGGCGACAAGAGACCCCCAGCGGGGCGCTCGTGAGGCGCGCGTTCCCGGCACCGCGTCGTGCAGTATCGCTGCGCGCCGCCACCATCGGCGTCAGCGTCGCCGCGGCACTGATTGCCGCTCTGCTCATTCCGCAGCAGATTCTCGCCGCGCGCCGCGCTGCGCTGCATTCCGATCCCGAGGTGCACGTCGTGCGCTACGACCATACGCATCATTCGACGGAAGTCATCCGGCGACGCCGCTGAGACGACGCGCGCCTGCGGCCGCGGGGCCGCTACCGGCGCATCCCTTAGCTCGATCGAACCTAGTGACCCGAGGCGCTCTTCGGTGGCTGGTAGAGCATGCCACTCGTGACGCTGTCGTCTCCGGTTACTGACCCCAGGGTCCCGTCGGCCCGGAAGTTGAGATCGAACGGCTCGCGGCGCGCGTGGTAAATGCGCCATGCGGGCGCGTCGAGCGTAATGGTCTCATTCGCCAGCGGGTAACCGACGGCCACGATGGCCTGCTCGCGCGTCATGCCGAGCGTCACCTTGCCCTCGCGGATCGCCTCCTGCACGGCCGGCGGATAGCCGCGGATGTGCGGGCGCGGATCATCCTTCACCACGACCTGGTTCACCCAGGTTCCGAGAGCCACGACGTCGCTGCTCTTGTCCTGGCTGAGCTGCAGGGGCTTGCCATCGACCTTGATATTGGCCTTGTGCTTGTCATAAGCGACCACTTCGATGGGGGTACCGGCCGGTATCATCGGCAGCGAGGCGTAGTTCGTGTCGCTGATCGAGCGGCCGTCGTAGTGCAGGTTGCAGCAGGCGAATCCCTGGAAAGGAGGCACCTGCTCGCCCGCCGCGGGCGCGGCTGCCGGGGGCGGCTTGACGATGTGCAGGTCCTCGAGCACGTCGCGCATGATTCCGGCGTGCAGCGGCGCGGCGCCGAGCACCACGGCCAGGGCCAGCACCGCGGTGGCGGGCAGGCGGGCAATCCGGCAGAAAAAGCTGCGGTATTGCATGTTTTTCTCCGCAAACTTCCCAAGTGGCTACGGGCGGGGATAATAGCACCAGGGGCGGCGCAGCCGCCGCTCAAGGTGTGGCAGCGGGGACATATTGGGTGCAGGCCCACGCGCATAAGAACAACGACTGGAAGCTGATGTGCCGTCTCGCCCTGCTTGCGGTGGCGGTGCTGTTGCCTCCAGGCGTGCAGGCGGCTGAAACGCGCATTGCCCTGGTGGTCGGCAACAGCGCCTATGCCAGCGGCCCGCTGCTCAATCCCGCCAATGATGCGCGGCTGGTCGCCCAGGCTCTGAGCCAGCTCGGCTTCGAAGTGATCGAGCGCCGTGACGCCGATCAGAACACCATGAAGCGCGCCATCCAGGAGTTCGGCGAGCGCCTCGACAAGGGCGGCCCGCAGGCGGTCGGGCTCTTCTACTACGCCGGTCACGGCGTGCAGCTCAACGGCCGCAACTACCTGATCCCGACCAAAGCCAACATCGAGCGCGAAGGGGACGTGGAGATAGAGGCCGTCAGCGCCGATTGGGTGATCGAGCAGATGCGCTATGCCCGCAACCGCCTCAACATCGTCATTCTCGATGCCTGCCGCAACAATCCCTTCAACCGCAGCATGCGCTCTGCCGACCGCGGGCTGGCCAGCATGGATGCGCCGGCGGGAATCCTGATTGCGTATTCCACCGCACCCGGTGCGGTTGCCGAAGACGGTAGCGGGCGCAACAGTCCCTACACCACGGCCCTGACGCGCGCCATGCTCGAAGTGCATCAGCCGCTCGAGCAGGTGTTCAAGCACGTCAGGGCGGACGTCATGAGCGCAACCGCGGGCAAGCAGGTGCCGTGGGAAGCCTCTTCCCTCACCGGGGAGGATTACTACTTCAACGGTCCGGCGGCGGCGGCGCTCGCCAACTCCGTGCCGACGCCCGTGTCGACGCCTGTGCCGGCGCCCTCGCGATCGGCTGCCGGCGCAACGGACACGGCCACCGCCGGCAGCGGCAGCAGCACTGCGGGCAGCGGCAACTCCGGTTTCTTCGCCTGGGTATCCGACCTGTTCGGCTCGCGCGCGCCCGCGCCGATCCCAGCTCCCGCGGTCGCGGCCGCACCGCCAACTGCCGTTGTGGCCGGTGCCCGCGCCGTGACGCTGCTGCGCTCGCTCGGCATCGACACGGCGCAACTGGACAGCGCACACGACTATCCGCCCGATACGATCCGCCACCTGGTCGCGACTGCCCCGCGGCGCGTCGCACTCGGCAGCACGCCGGAGCAGATTGGCGCGGCGCTCGCGCTGTGCAAGCAGTACGCGGCCGACTGTCAGCCGCGGGACTATGCCGATGAGAGACTGCGTCAGGTGACGCTCGCGCCGTTCGAGCTCGACGCCACGCCGGTGAGCGTGCGCGCCTTCCGGCAGTTTGCTGACGCCGCGCAGTACCTCACGCACGCCGAGAAGGTGGGTTTCGCCTACGCCATGGCGCCCGGCAGCGACCGCCACGAGCAGCGCGTGCCCGGCGGCAGCTGGCGCAACGCGCTCAAGCAGCGGCCGCTCGACGATGATTCGGCCGTCGTCGGCGTCAGCTTCCAGGATGCCGAGGCCTACTGTCGTTCGAGGAGCTCGCGCCTGCCGAGTGAAGACGAGTGGGAGTACGCCGCGCGCGGTCCGCAGGACAACATTTTCCCGTGGGGCGATGACTTCGGTCCCACGACGCGTTCGATGAACATCGCACCGCACGTGACCGACGGACCCGTCGGCGGCATCGGTGACCGCTACCGGGGGCTTTCCGGCAACGTCTGGCAATGGGTCGACACCCGCGGCGTCGGTAGTACCCGGGTCCTCAAGGGAGGCTCGTGGCTCGAGCCCAACCCCGCCAACAAGCGAGCCGCCACGCGCCGCTACGAGCTGCCCGACCGCGCCGACGCGGACAGCGGTTTCCGGTGCGCACGCACGCTGCCGGTCTGGCCGGACGCCGACGTGTGGATGGCGCGGCTGCAGTAGCGGTGAGTGCCGCGGCGGGGGCTCGCGCGCCGCGCCGGCCCGTGCCCCAGCCGATTTCTTAACAGGGCACTTCCGGGCACCGCCCTATGCTGGGCGCTCCATGCGGGTATACGGAGAGCGACGGTGAGCGAGCCCGGAATCGGCTTTTTCGTGGTGGGAGCGCTGTTTACGGTCTATATCGTGGCAGCCACCTGGCGCTCGAGGGATGCCGACCCTCCGGCCACCGGCGGTGAGCGCCCGGTGCACTGGCACACGCCTTCGGCCGAACGGCGCATCGTTCACTGGTGGCGTGCACGGCGGCGCGAGCGCTCGTTCGACAGCTGAGGCGTAGCCGAGCCGCTGCGGAAAGGGGGTCGGCGCTTGCCGTCCGCGGTCCGCGATCCTGACGCGAGGCGTGCGGTGTGCCGCGCGGCGTTGAGGGGGTGACATCAGCGTTTCGCGCGGCAGTATGATTGGGCGCCAAGGCACCACTGCATCGGAAGGACAATTGCCATGAGCCGCCCGGATTCGACCAAGAGCCACGACACCCATGACGCAGCCCGCAGGCCGCTGGTTACCCCCACGGACCTGTCGGCGACCGCGACCAAGGAAATCTCCGGCGCGATGAATGCCATTCTCGCGGACGTCTTTGCGCTGTACGTCAAGACCAAGAACTTCCACTGGCACCTGAGCGGCCCGCACTTCCGCGATTACCACCTGCTGTTCGACGAACAAGCCGACCAGGTCTTCGCGATGACCGACGCTATCGCCGAGCGCGTCCGCAAGGTAGGTGGCACGACGCTGCACTCGATCGGCCAGATCGCTGCCATGAAGAGGGTGTCCGACAACGATGCGGACTACGTGGAGCCGTCCGACATGCTCGCCGAGCTGCGCGAGGACAACAAGGCGCTGGCGGGGCGGCTGCGCGAGGCGCACAACGTGTGCGAGGAGTACCGCGACATCGCGACCGCCAGTCTCATCGAGGTGTGGATCGACGAGACCGAGCGGCGCACCTGGTTCCTGTTCGAAGCGGGGCGTCGCGGTGATTCCGCCGGACGTTGAGGTCGCGCTCGCCGCTTGACCCTCGTGCGCGAGGGATCGGGGCTTTTTACAAGGAGCGTCGCCGGCGCTGTGGCAACCCCGACCAGCGGCATGGTGTCGGTGCGACAGATCGAGCTACGCTCGTTCGAGCATCATGCCCCAGTGCCGCGGCGATCCAGGCAGCTCCGGAGTTCGTAGCCAGCGGAACCCTGCTGCCTTTGCCCATTGCCGGCATTGCTCCGGCGATGGCCGAATCTCGAGTCGCGGGCCGCGCGGCGTTGTGACGTCACGCTTCCAGTGCATGATCCCCAGGATTGCGCCAGGGTGCAGCACGCGGTGCGCTTCCCGCAAAAGGCTGAGCGGATCTTCCAGGTGCAGGATATTGAACAGCATGACATAGGCTGTCGAACACGCCGGGCGATCGCTGCCGCCAAAAACAAAGTCGCGCTGCTCAACAACGACGTTACAGATACCGGCCCGCTTGGCTCGTTCGGCCGTAGCCGCAACCATCAGCGGGTCGATGTCGAGTGCATACACCTTCCCGCACCCGCGGCGAGCGGCCGGGATGGTGAACGTGCCGTAACCGCACCCAAGCTCGAGTACATCGCCCGACAACTCGCGGCAGCCGAGTACCTCCAGCACGCCCTCAGGATCAAAGAAGCGCTCCCACTGCTCGAGCGGTGGCATGCCACTTTCTCGAATCCTCGCCAATGAGCTCACTCCTCATTGCGTTTACGAGGGGGAGGGCCGGCGTCACCCGGTGGTTGACTAGTCCACCTTGAGAACCACGCGAAACCGGGCCTTGCCGCTCAGCATGCGCTCGTAGGCCGCCTGCGCCTGTTCCAGAGGGAAGATCTCGTTCATTGACGTGACCTGATGGCGCTGGCTGAAAAGCAGCGTGTCTTCCGAGTCTATCCCGGTCCCGGAGTACCAACCCTTCACCGCGGCCCGTTTCGCCAGCAGTTCCAGCGAGTTGACGGTAAGCGCGCCGACGGCACCGATGACCATCAAGGTTCCGTTCACGCCGAGACCACCGACGATGGCCTGCATCGCCGCAGCGTCGGTCACCGTTGCCAGTATCGCCCGGGCGCCGCCCAGAGCGCGCAACGCCGCCGCCGGGTCGCCGGCCGCGCTGTCGATGTATTCGTGTGCACCGAGCTTGCGCGCCAGCTCCTCCTTGTCTCGTCCGCGGTTCACGGCCACGACGCGAAACCCCAGGCGCGCGGCGAACTGAACTCCAAGATGACCGAGGCCCCCGACCCCGTGGATCGCCACCAGTTCTCCGGGGCCGGCGCCACAATGGCGCAGCGCGTTGAAGGTGGTGATTCCGGCGCACAGCAACGGGGCGGAAGCGACCGGGTCGAGCTCGGCCGGCACGCGTGCGAGTGCACTGGCATGGGCCAGCATATGCGTGGCGTAGCCGCCGTCGCGTGTCACTCCAGTGGCGCCCTGGATGTTTTCGCAGGCAAAGGCGTTACCGCCGCGACAGTTCCTGCAAAAACCGCACGCCCCGCTGAACCAGCCCACCCCCACCCGCGTCCCGGGCTGCCAACCCTTCACGTTGGCGCCGAGCGCCTCCACCACTCCGATCACCTCGTGGCCCGGAACCCGCGGGTACTTCAGTCCCGGCATGTGGCCGGCCACCGTCAGCATATCGCTGTGACACACGCCGCAGGCCTGTACGCGGACGCGCACCTCATCGGGGCCGGGCTGCGGCACCTCGAGTTCCTCCAGACGGAATTTGGCCCCGGGACTGGGAACGAGCATCGCGCGCATTTTCGTCATCGGACTCTCCGCAGTTGCGGCTGCTGATTGTTGGGCCATCCTTGGGGGATGCGACATCCCCCTTTCGGGAGGTGCCGCAAGTCCCCGTTTCCCGCCCTGGCGACCGCGGTCCTCGGGATCGCGCTACCATTCGCCCCGTGAAGACCCTCATCGTCGAAGACGAGCCCGCAACGGCCGGCTACATCCGCAATGGGTTGCAGGAATCCGGCTACAGCGTGACCTGCTGTGACAACGCCCTCGATGGGTTGCATCAAGCACTCAACGACAACTGGGACCTGATCATCATCGACCGGTTGCTTCCGGGAGGCATCGATGGCTTGTCGATCGTCGGCAAGCTGCGTGATCTGGGCAAAGCGACGCCGGTTCTGATCTTGAGCGCGCTCACCAGCACCGACGAGCGCGTGCGGGGCCTGCACCATGGTGCGGACGACTACATCTCCAAGCCGTTCGCCTTCGCCGAGCTGCTGGCACGCGTGGAAGCGCTGCTGCGGCGCGCGCACGCCGCGCAACCGGCCACGCAACTGCGCGTGGCGGATCTGACACTCGACATGCGCTCGCTGCAGGTCGCCCGCGGCGCGGTCGCCATAGCGCTGCAGCCGCGCGAACTGCGGCTGCTCGCCTACCTGATGCGCCACGAAGGCCAGGTGGTCACGCGCACCATGCTGCTCGAGGCGGTCTGGGACTGTCATTTCGACCCGCAGACCAACGTCATCGACGTGCAGATCAGCCGCCTGCGCAGCAAGGTGGACCGGGGGTTCTCGCCCGCCCTGATCCATACCATCCGCGGCGCCGGGTATCTGCTGGGCGAGCGCCGCGCCGCTACACCCGCGCCTCACTGACCGTGGGGCATGGCACGACGGTGGCGCGTCGCATTCCGGTGTTAGGACTCACCGATTCGGTCGCCGCGCGTCTGGCGCTTGGCAACGGCGCGCTGCTGGTCGCGCTGATCCTGGTGACCTCGGGCGTGTTCTACTTCGGCACGGTCGGCGTGCTGGCGCGCAGCACCGACGGCAAGATCGTCTCGATCTCCGATCGACTGCGCAGCGAGTACGGCAATCGTCCCGCGGCCGAGCTGGTGCGTGAGATCAACCAGGAGCTCACCGACGGCATTGACAGCGACACCGAGATCTTTCTCGTGACCGCGCCATCCGGCGAGCCGGTGGTCGGCAATCTGTCGACCTGGCCGGCGGCCGGCACGCCGATGCGGCGGCTGATCAATCGTGACGTGATCCGCGACGGCAGGCCGGCTTCCGCGCGGCTGTTCGTGCAGCCCTTGCCCCGCGGGGGCCTGCTGTACGTCGGCCGTGACCTGAGCGAGCAGCGTGCCATACGCATGCTGGTGCTGCGTGCCCTGGAGGCCGCCATGGCAGTTTCGCTGGTGCTGGTGGTCATCGGCGCATGGCTCTCGCGCCGTCAGATCGAGCGCCGCATCAGCGGCATCCGGCAAACCGCGCACGCGATCGAATCGGGCAACCTCGGGCAGCGCATCGCGGTCTCGGGCGATGACGAATTTGCGCGCCTGGGCGTAGACATCAATCGTATGCTCGATCGAATCGAGCAGCTGATGAACGGCGTGCGGCACGTCTCGAACGCCATCGCGCATGATCTGCGCACGCCACTCGGCCGGGTGCGCGCCCGGCTCGACGAGGCGCTCAGGCGCGAGTCGAGCGTGCCGCGGCTGAGCCACGCGGCGCGCGCGGCGATCGAGGACATCGACGAGCTGATCCTGCTGCTCAACAAGCTGCTGCAGATCGCCGAGGCGGAGTCGGGCATGCGTGCGCAATTCTTCGGGCGGATCGACCTCAATGGCATCGGGCACGACATGGTCGAGCTCTATGACGCCGCGGCCGAAGAGGCCGGGGTGAGACTCACGGCGTCGAGCCACGACGCCCTGTGGGCGCAGGGCGACCACGATCTGCTGGCAACCGCCGTGGCGAGCCTGATCGACAACGCCCTGAAATATGCCGGACGTGGCGCGAGCGTCACGGTGGCCGCACGCGGGGAGGGGCGGCGCTGCGCCATCGTGGTGCGCGACAACGGTCCCGGTGTACCGCAGAGCGAGTTGCCGCGGCTCACCGAGCGGTTCTATCGCATGGATCGCGCCCGCACGCAGCCCGGTAACGGTCTCGGGCTGGCGATCGTGTCGGCGATCGCCAGCCTGCACGGTGGGGAACTGCAACTCATCAATGCCGAGCCAGGCTTGTGTGCTTCGATCCTGCTGCCGCGTGCCCCGGCTTCGCCGGCTGAGGATCCGTCTGACACCACCCTGCCGTCACCGGCTGTTCCCGTCGCGCACCTTTCCAATCGGTAATCTTCGAGCAAGCTGCCGGTAAGCATGGCAGCTGCAAGATGCGTGAGCGCGACCGATTGGCCGGTGCCTTCACGCCCGACACGCGCTCGCGCAGGACGAGTTCAGCAGCCTCTCCGGGAGGACCGCTTCAGTGCCAAAACCGTCGGCAAGCCGTTAGCCGCTGAGGCGAGCCCGCATGCGCATTCCTGTTCGCTGCTGCATTGCGCTGGCGCTCGTGACGATTGCGGCGCTGCCCGGGTGTGCGGTGGGACCCAACTTCCAACAGCCGCGGGCACCGCCTGGTGCCGGCTTCACCCCGACGCCGTTGCCGCCAGTCACCGCCGCGGCGCACGTGCCCGGCGGGGATGCCCAGCGGTTCGTCGAGGGGCAGGACGTCGCCTTCGACTGGTGGCGGGCGTTTGACAGCCCGGCTCTGAATTCCCTGGTCGAGCAGGCGCTGCGCGCCAATCCGACCGTGGCAGCCGCGCAGGCCGCCTTGCGCCAGGGGCAGGAGCAGGTCTATGCGCAGCGCGGCTACTTCTACCCGAGCGTCGCTGCCGATTACGCCTTCGAACGCCAGAAGCTGCCGGGCAACACCGCCAGCACCTCCGCGCCCGGCCTGCAGGGCAACGGTCAGAACCTCGTGCCAAGCGGTCCGGCCCAGCCCCTCATCTACAACTACCACACCGCCGAGCTGACCGTGGGCTATACGCCGGACGTGTTCGGCAGCAACCGCCGCAAGGTCGAGTCGCTCGAGGCGCAGGCGCACATGCAGCGCTTCGAGCTCGAAGCCACCTATGTCACGCTCGCTGCCAACGTCGTCGCCGCGGCGATTCAGGAGGCTTCGCTGCGTGCGCAGCTCACGGCCACCGGCGAGATCATCGATTACAACGAGCGCTCCCTCCAGGTCGTGCTCGACAGGTACCAGCAGGGCTACGCCATGGCGGTCGACGTCGCAGCCCAGCAGGCGCAGTTGGCGCAGGTGCGGGCGCTGCTGCCGCCATTGCAGAAGCAGTTCGAACAGACGCGGGATCTGCTGCGCGCCCTGGTCGGCAAGCTGCCGAACCAGGAGCTCGAACAGACCTTCGAGCTCAGCTCCCTGACGCTGCCCCGGGAGCTGCCATTGAGCCTGCCCGCGAAGATCATCGAGCAGCGTCCCGACGTGCGCGCCGCCGCCGAGCAGCTGCACGCGGCCAACGCGCAGGTCGGGGTGGCGATTGCCGCCATGCTGCCGCAGTTTTCCATCAGCGGCTCAGCAGGCGGCAGTGCCAACGAGTTTGCCTGGATGTTCCGCGACGGCGGACCCTTCTGGAACCTGATTGGCGGGGTCGCGCAGCCGCTGTTCGCCGGCGGCACCTTGCTGCATGGCAAGCGCGCCGCGGATCAGGCGCTGCGGCAGGCAGGTGCGCAGTACCAGCAGGCGGTGCTCACCGCCTACCAGAACGTCGCCGACACGCTGCATGCCATGCTCGCCGATGCCGACGAGCTGGCCGCCGCGCACGCCGCCGAGGGCGCCGCGAAAGTCACGCTCGACCTGACCCGTGAACAGATGCAGGACGGCTTCACCGACTACCTGGCGGAGCTCGCCGCGGAATCGGCCTATCAGCAGGCCTTGCTCAACCTGGTGCAGGCCCAGGCGACCCGCTTCGGCGATACCGCGGCGCTCTACCAGGCGCTGGGCGGCGGCTGGTGGAATCGAGCGGCGGCGCTGGCCGCGGCCGCCCACAGCGACTGACTGCGAACGAAGACTCCCATGCGCCAATCAATTCTGTCAGTGCGTGTCAGCGGCCGGGTGGGCCTGCGAGTGGCGGCCGCGGGGGTCGCGGTCGCGCTGCTCGCGACGTTCAGCGGCGTGGCGCTGCGCGGCGCCAGCGGCAACGCCGCCGAGACCGATACCGCACGGCAGAGCAGCGCCGCGGCGCCGGGCGCCGATACCGTGGCACTGCGCGCATCGCAGCTCGCTGCCATCAAGATCGGACCGATCGCTGATCATGAGTTCGTGTACCGCAAACAGGCGGTCGGAATCATCGATTTCAACCAGGACCTGAACGTGCAGGTGTTCACCCCCTACCAGGGCCGCATCATTCAGACCTATGCCGATCTCGGTGACCTGGTGAAGAAAGGCCAGGTGCTGTTCACGATCGAGAGTCCGGACTTTCTCGCGGCGGAAGCCAATCTCATCGGTGCGGCGGCGACGCTCGAGCAGACCAGCAGCGCCCTGCAACGGGCCACCAGGCTGTATGCGGCCCACGGCATCGATCAGAACGACTACGAGAGCGCGGTGGCCAACCAGCAGACGGCGGAAGGGGCGTTGAAGGCGGCACGCAACGCGGTCGCGATCTTCGGCAGGACCGAGAGTGAGATTGATCGCATCGTTGCCAAACGGCAGGTCGAGCCGGCGTTGATCATCAAGAGTCCGATCAGCGGTCGCATCACGGCGCGTAACGCCGCGCCGGGGTTGCTGGAGCAGCCCGGATCCGTGCCGGCGCCTTACTCGGTGGCTGATCTGCGAACCAAGTGGATGGTGGCGAACGTCATCGAAAGCGACAGTCCGCTCTACCGCCTGGGTCAGCCGATCCGCGCCGCGGTGATGGCCTATCCCGGCCGGGTGTTCGAAGGCAGGGTGTCGCGACTCGGCCGCTCGCTGGATGTGAACACGCACCGCATCGTGGTGCGCTGTGAGGTCGCCGACCCCAACGATGAGCTGATCGCCGGAATGCTGGCGAGCTTCGCCATACAGGTTCACGACCCCGTGAAGTCACTCGCCATACCGGTGAATGGCGTAGTGCGCAACGGCGATGGCAGCTTTGCGGCATGGATCACGACGGATCGTCGCCGCTTCACGCAACGCATCGTCAAGCTGGGCGAGCCGCTCGACGGGCAATACCCGGTGCTGGCGGGCCTGCAGCGCGGCGACCTGGTGGTCACGGACGGCGCGGTGTTCGTGAGCAACATTCTCTACGCGCCCCCGAACGATTGAGCGAGCTTCAGGCGGCGGCACCTCCCGACAGGCCATGCTCAAAGCCATCATCGCGGCCTGTCTCAGCCGCCGCACCATCGTGCTGTTCGGCCTGCTGGCCTTCGCGATCGCCGGCCTGTACGCGTTCAAGGTCATCAACATCGAGTCCTACCCGAACCCGACGCCGGTGATCCTCGAGATCACCGCCGAGGGGCCGGGACTGTCGGCCGAGGAGATCGAGCGCTACTACACCATCCCCATGGAGATCGGTCTGTACGCGACTCCGGGAGTGCAGGTCATCCGCTCGACCTCCTTCTACGGGCTCGCGTTCGTGCGCGTCGTCTTCAAGTGGGGCGTCGATTACGACTTTGCGTACGCGCAGGCGACGCTTGCGCTGCAGCAGAACGTGACCCTGCCGGGCAACCAGGTACCGTCGGTGAATCAGAACAGCGGCAGCGGCGAGATCTTCCGCTACACGGTCGAGAGGCCGAAGCGCTACTCGCTGACCGATCTGCGCACCGTCCAGGACTGGATCGTGCTGCGCCGTCTGTCGACCATTCCCGGCGTCATCAACATCAACAGCTGGGGTGGCACGACCAAGGAATTCGAGGTGCAGCTCGACCCGCTGAAGCTCGAGGCCTTCAACGTCACCGTGCCGCAGGTGCTGACCGCGCTCGGTAACGCCAACATCAACGTCGGCGGGCGCGAGATCGTCATCGGCCAGCAGTCGATCAACATCCGCGGCATCGGCCTGATCGACGACGGCGGCAACGATGATCTCACCCAGGGCTACCACGTCGACGACATCGACAAGGTGGTCCTCGGACAATTCAACGGCGTCCCGGTGCTGATGAAGGATGTGGCGCAGGTCCGCATGACCTATGCGCCGCGGCTGGGCATCTTCGGCAAGGACCAGCACGACGACGTGGTGGGGTCGATCGTGGTCATGACCCGCACCAAGCAGACCTCGGAAGTGTTGCCGCTGGTCAAGGCCGAAGTCGCCAAGATGAACCGCGACGGCAGCCTGCCGCCGGGCGTGAAAGTCGTTCCGTTTTACGATCGCGGTTACCTGATCAACCTGACGACCCACACCGTACTGCACAACCTGCTGTTTGGCGTGCTGCTGGTATTCGCGATTCAGTGGCTGTTTCTCGGTAATCTGCGCAGCGCGATCGTCGTGGGTGTGAACATCCCGTTCGCGCTGTTCTTTGCGCTCATCCTGCTGGTTTGGCAGCACCAGAGCGCCAACCTGCTGTCGATCGGGGCAGTGGACTTCGGCATCATCGTCGACTCAGCCGTCATCCTCACCGAGAACGTCTTTCGCAACCTGCAGCGACCCGAACAGGAGAGGCGCGGGCTGCTGATGCAGCTGACGAGCGGCTTCTACGGTGCCGACCCGAGCCGCGCGCCCGACACAGCGGACGCCGCCGGCTGGACCGACCGGCTGCGGCTGATCCTGGTCAGCGCCCTGCAGGTAGACAAGGCGATCTTCTTCTCGACGCTCATCACCGCGGCGGGCTTCGTACCGCTGTTCACCATGCAGGGGGTCGAGGGACAGATCTTCGGGCCCATGGCGCGCACCTACGGCTTTGCGCTGGCCGGGGCATTGATCGCCACCTTCACCGTGACGCCGGTCCTGAGCCACTTCCTGTTGCCCGAGCGTCTGCACGAGAGCGAGACGTACGCCGTGCGGCTGCTGCACCGCTGCTACGATCCGGCGTTGCGTTTCGCGCTGTCGCGACGGGCGCTGGTGGTCGGCATCGAGCTGGGCTTGATTGCTGCGACGCTGCTGATCGTGGCACCGCGACTGGGCAGCGAATTCCTGCCGGCGCTGGAAGAGAACAACTACTGGATTCGCGCCTCCATGCCCACCACGCTTTCACTGCAGGCCGGGGAAGCGGCCACCCGCAAGATGCGCCTGATCCTGCTGCGCCATCCCGAGGTCATCACGGTTACCTCGCAGCACGGGCGTCCGGACAACGGCACCGACGCGTCGCCGTTCTCGAATGTCGAGCTGTTCGCGCCGCTCAAGCCACTGGACGAGTGGCCGCGCGGAGTGGGCAAAGAAGAACTCACCGCGCAGATCCAGGGCGAATTCCAGGACGAGCTGCCCGGGGTAGTGTTCAATTTCTCGCAATACATCCAGGACAACATCGAGGAGGCGATCTCCGGGGTCAAGGGAGCCAATTCGGTCAAGATTCTCGGTCCCAACCTGACGATGCTGGAGAAGCTCGCCCACCAGGTGCAGGACGAGATGAACAAGGTGCGAGGCATCACGGATCTGGGCATCTTTCCGGTACTCGGGCAGCCGAACCTGAACATCAAAATCGATCGCGACAAGGTGGCGCGCTACGGCCTGAACACCGGCGACGTCAACACCGTGATCCAGGCGGCCCTGGGCGGGGCGATCGCGACGCAGGTGCTCGAAGGAGACCGCGAGTGGAACCTGGTGGTGCGCTACCCACCCGCGTACCGCGACAGCATCGACAAGATCCGCAACATCAAGGTGGGCTACGCGACGGCGAGCGGTGGCAACGCGTACCTGCCGTTGAGCGAGCTCGCGACGATCTCGCTCGACACCGGCGCCTCGTGGATCTACCACGAAACCATGGTGCGCTTCATCCCCGTGAAGTTCAGCGTGCGCGGACGTGACCTCGCGGGCGCGGTATCCGAGGCGCAGGCGCGCCTCGCCAGGAACGTGGCGCTGCCGTCGGGATACCGCATCATCTGGTCGGGGGAGTTCGAAGACCTGCAACAGGCAAAGGAACGGCTGGAGTTCGTGGTACCTGTCAGCCTGATGCTGATCGTGCTGTTGCTGTACTCGCTGTTCAATTCGCTGCGCGACACGCTGCTGTCGCTGGCCGGCATCCCGGTCGGCATCATCGGCGGTGTCTGGGCGCTGTGGATTACCGGGCAGCCGTTCAGCATCTCGGCCGCGATCGGCTTCGTGTCGCTCTTCGGGGTGTCGGTGATGAACAGCATCCTGCTGCTCACCTTCTACAACCAGGCGCGCGGTCGCGGCATGGCGCCGCAGGAGGCGATGTATCACGCGGCCAGCAAACGCATGCGGCCGCTGCTGATGACGAGTCTGTCCGCCTGCCTGGGGCTGCTGCCGGCCGCTATGTCGCACGGCATCGGCAGTCAGGTGCAGCGTCCGCTTGCCACGGTGATCGTAGGCGGAATGCTGCTCGGACCGATCATGCTGCTGCTCGCCGTGCCGCCGTTGCGCATGGTGTTCCTCGGCAGGCATGAGACTGAGCCGCCGCAGGCTCCGCCGCCGGCGCAGGTCGCATGACAGGCAGATACCTGGCGATCGCAGTGAGCGCGCTGCTGCTGGTGGGCGCGTCCGCTCACGCAGCCGGGCACACCGCTGCGCGGGTAGTGTCGCCGGCCCACGGGCCGTCGAGCCTGCGCGCCGCTGCGCACCTGCCGGACGGCACAGTGACAGCTCCGCACCCCGCTGCGACCCGATCCGGCGTCGCTCCGGTCCCGACAGCGATCGGCGCGCGCGCCGCCGCGGCGCTGCGCTCACCGACCAGTCGCATTCTGGCGCTGCCCGTCACGACGCCGCTGGTCCGTCCCTACAACGCGCGCGTACCTCACGGTTCAGCGAAGTCGGGCCGTACGCTGGTCAACGCAACCTTGGGCGGTCCAGCCACATTCGACGCGCGCAAGCTCGTGCGCCGGTGACTGCGCTGCAGCCGGCGTCACGGCTGCTATAGCTCTCGGCGGCACTCCGGTGTCTCGCACGAGCCTTCCTCCTCGATTTGCACCGTACAGTGCTCGACCCGCAAGCGAGTCTCGAGACGGGCATGGATGGCGGCAATGGCCTCGCCGTGGCGGGTACCGGCGGCCAGGTGCGCATGCAGGGTGACGGTCGGCCGCTCACCGGTCATGGACCAGACGTGCACGTGGTGCACGCCGGTCAACCCGGGCACGTGCCCGATCAGCTCCGACTCGACGCGCGCGATATCAAATCCGGTCGGGACGGCTTCCAGCAGCACGTCGGCCGACTCGCGCGTCAGTGCCCACGCCGAGCGGAAAATCAGCGCGGCTACCAGCAGCGACAGCAGCGGATCCGCGAGGCGCCAGCCCTGCGCGAGAATCAGGATCGCCGCGACGCTCGCCGCAGCAGAGCCCAGCAGGTCACTCAGCACGTGGGCGCGGGCGCCGCGCTCGTTGAGCGAGCGCCCACCTGCCAGCACCACGAACGCTGCCAGGTTGGCGGCGCCGCCGATCAGGGCGATGCTGAGCATCAGTCGCCCGTCGACCGCGGGCGCATGCAGCAGTCGCCGCACCCCCTCGTATACCACCCACAGGGTCAGCAGCAGCAGAGCCTGACCGTTGACGAACGCTGCCAGCGGCTGGTAGCGACGATGACCGTAGGTGCGGCGCAGGTCGGCGGGGCGCTGCGAGACGCGCAGGGCAACGATCGCCAGCAGCAGCGAGGCGCAATCCGCCAGCATGTGGACGGCCTCGGCGATGAGCGCGATGGAGTTCGCCAGGTAGCCGCCCGTCGCCTCGACGAGCGTGAAACTGAAGAGGATCACCAGGGCCGTGCGCAGGCGGCGTCCACTGCCGGCATCGGCAGCGTGATGCGCATGTGCCGCGGCAGCGAGCCCGCCCGCTTGCGGATCGCCGTCGTGCCGGTGGTCGACGTGGTGATGGTGCGTATTCGGCATGTGGCTGGCGGTGTTAAGACGCTGTTAATAGGGTAGGGGGGTATTATATATACTATTGACAGTGCCGTTACAGGGGTAAAGAATCCGCGCCCTTCGCGGTAGCCGACCGCGCCGCTCACAAGGCAGGACGTGATGCGTCTGGTGCGCGTTCAACGCGGGTGGCGACTCGGGCTGATGCTGCTCGCATACGGCGTGCAGATCCACGCTGGGCCGGCCGCGGACGCATCGCCGGCGCCCGAGGCGCCGAGCGCCCCAGCGGCCGATGAGCCCTTGCCGGGCGTGCCGGCGCCCGCCAGCTACTGGCCGATGCTGCTCGGCGCGCAGTACACCTACGTGCTGCAGCACCAGACGGCGCTGCGTTCGCCTTACGAGGGGCCGCTGAGTCTTTACCCGCAAGGCAGCACGCAGCCGACCAATACCATCGGCTTCTACGGCGGCTGGGCCGCCGCCCCCTGGGCGCAACTGTATCTGGACGGGGAGAAGTTCATGGGGGCGGGCGTGAGCGGCAGCACCGGACTGGCCGGGCTCACCAACGGAGATGTGGTGCGCGAGGGCGCGCAGAACCTGCCGAAGGAGTTCTACATCGCAAGACTGTTTGCCCGTTTCATGCTGCCCCTGGGGACCGAGGTCGCGCGTGTGGCGCGCGGCCAGGATCAGATCCCGGGCACCGAGGCGATGCCGCGACTCGAGCTCAAGGTGGGACGGATGGCGGTGCCGGATGATTTCGACAGTAACCGCTACGCCGGTTCCGCCCGCACGGAGTTCCTCAACTGGTCGCTGTGGAACAACACCGCCTGGGATTATGCGGCGAATACCCGCGGCTACACCGATGGCATCGTGCTCGGCTACCTGAGCCCCGCCTGGTCGCTGAAGTACGGCGTCTACCGGATGCCCTGGCTGGCGAACGCCCAACCACTCGAGCGCTCGCTCGCCGTGGCGCGCGGCGAGAACCTCGAGCTCACCGTGTCGCCATGGTCGACGGGGACGATCGTGCGGCTGCTCGGCTACCGCAACACCGCGCGCATGGGGGATTACCAGGAGGCCCTGGCGATCGCGGCGGCGAGCGCCACGGGTCCCAATATCGTGGCGGACGATCGCAACGGGCGTCACAAGTTCGGCTTCGGCATCAACGCCGAGCAGCCGCTCGCCGATGACGGCGAGAGCGGGCTGTTCATGCGCCTCGGATGGGACGACGGCAGGACCGAGACCTTCGTCTTCACCGAGGTTGATCGGCTTGCCAGCCTCGGTGGTCAGCTCTCGGGCGTGCACTGGAGTCGCGCGACGGACCGGCTGGGTGTGGGCGTGGTCATCGAGGGTCTTTCGGGCCCGCATCGCGACTACCTGGCCGCGGGCGGCTGCGGCTTCGTGCTGTGCGACGGCCGGCTCGACTATGCGCGCGAGCAGATCCTCGAGGTGTATTACCGCGCACAGCTGGCTTCGACCATCGGCCGCTGGCCGGTGCGCGTGCAGCTCAGTCCGGATTTTCAGTACGCGCGCAACCCCGGCTACAACAGCGATCGCGGCCCGGTCCGCTTCTACGGCGTGCGCCTGCACCTGGAATACTGACCCGGCGGCGCTCCACACCACCGGCATCCGCAGCCCGGCGGCGATTACTTGAAGTAGGCGTGAATGACGTCGATCAGCTCGTTCGCAGCCTCGGTGCGCAGCGCGCTCGAGATCCGCCCGCTGCCTGCCAGGTGCTCGCGCACGTGATCCTCGAGGACTTCCGCCAGCAGGCCGTTGATGGCACCGCGGGTGGCTGTCAGCAGGTGCATCACGTCCGCGCAATCCGCTTCGCCTTCGAGGGTGCGCTCGACGGCTTGCACCTGACCGCGAATGCGGCGCACGCGATTGAGCAACTTCTGCCTCTCATGGACGGTGTGTCTCACCCTAACTCCACTCCCGTTGCGGGGCATCTGCCGGTTCATACCTAGGGGGGATACTCTATCAAAAACCTTTACAGGCTTCGAATCTCCGGGCTATGGCCGCTTCCGTCACTGCTCTTCGCGGCCGGTAACGGCGATGAAGCCGGGAGAGCCTCCGCGGATGACACGCAGCAGCAATGGCACCTTGGGCGACGGCTTGCCGACCCCGGCCAGGTCCGCGACGTCCTCCAGGCGCTTGGATCCGGCGTGGGTGATCAGGTCGCCGGTCTTCAGGCCCGCCAGCGCCCCCGCACCGTTCGGGCGCAGCTGCGTCACGATCAGCCCGCCGCTTTCACCTTGCGCCTTGAGCGCCAGGCGGATCTCGGTCGTCGCATTGGCCACACCGAGCTCGAGATTCGGCACCCAGGTGTCGCGCCCACCGGCGTGCAGCGGATCGGCGGGTGGATCCGGGAGTTGCGCAATGGTCAGCGCAACTGACTGCGCAACACCTGCGCGCACCAGGGATACCTCAACCCGCGTTCCGGGCTTGAGTCGCACCGCGACTTTTCCCAGCGAGGCGAAGGTGACCGGCGTGCCGGCGATGCTCAGCAGTACGTCGCCGGCCTGCAGCGCGTGTGCCGAGGGTCCCTGCGGCTCCACGGCCGTGATCAGTGCACCCTCGGGAGAGTCGCGTCCGAGCAGGGCCTGCGCCAGCGCGGGGTTCATCGCCTGCACTTCGATGCCCAGATAGCCGCGGCTCACCCGCCCATGTGCTTCGAGCTCGGCGACCACCGCGATGACGGTTTCCGCCGGGATGGCGAATCCAAGACCCACTGAGCCGCCGCTGGGCGAGAGTATCGCCGACGTTACACCGACGACCATGCCGTCGCTCGATAGCAGCGGGCCGCCCGAGTTGCCGAAATTGATGGCGGCATCGGTCTGGAGGAAATCGATGTACGGATCCTCTTCCAGCGTACGCGCCCGCGCCGAGAGGACGCCGGCGGTCACCGATTGACCGAGACCGAAGGGATTGCCGATGGCTATGACGGGATCGCCCACCGAGATCTTGTCCGAGGATTCCAGGCGCAGGGCCGGCAAGCCGTCGGCGTGCACCCTGAGCAGCGCGATATCGGTGGTCGCATCGGTCCCCATCACCTCGGCGGGAAGCACGCGCTCGTCCGCCAGCCTGACGCGCACCGTGCGTGCGCCCTCGACGACGTGGCGATTGGTAACGATGAGCCCGTCGGCACGGATGATGAACCCCGAGCCGAGCGCGGCGCCGGTTTCGCCGGGCGCCGGAGTGCTGCCGTCCGGTGCGGACAGCAGGCGCCGCATGAGCGCGCGCATGTCGTTGTACTGAGTGTCGCCGGTCGCCCGTTGTACGGCACGTTGCCCGGCGCTTTCGCCCTGTTCTCTGACGAGAACGGTGACGACGCTCGGCGCTGTCTGGCGAACCAGATCGGCGTAGCCACCCGTCACGGCAGCGGCGGCTGCCGGGGAGATCAACCGGGCAGCCGCGGCTACCGCCAGCACGAGCTGGGGTAGGCGCAGCATCCAGCAGGTCCGCCGGGATGAGCTCGTTCGCGGTTGCATGAGGAAAGTCAGTGCGCACGACATCCGGCACCCTCGTCGGACGACCGATACGTCGATGCTCGATCGATGAATATACGCTTCGTTGTGGTTCAATAGTTCGCCTGCAATCTTCACAGGAGCAACCACATGGCGTCCGTCCCGGTAGGTGCCAGCGGCTCGTTTACGCTGCTGGTGAACCCTGAGCACCTTGCCAATCGCTTCAAGGACGCCACCCTGCCGCCGGTGCTGGCGACACCCGTGATGATCATGGCCATGGAGAACGCGGCCCTGAACGCGATCAAGCCGTTCCTGGCGGCGGGCGAAAGTGCCGTGGGGACGCGCGTCGACGTGCAGCATCTGGCGGCCACGCCGGTCGGTCGGCAGGTCGTGGCGCGGGCGCAGGTGACCAGGGTCGATGGCCGGCGCATCGACTTCAGCATCGAAGCGACCGACGGCGTCGCGGCGATCGGCCAGGGCACGCACGAGAGACTGGTCATCGATATGGCGCGGTTCGTCGAGCGGCTGAACGCGCGTCCGCCCCGCTGAGCGCCCGCGCAGCATCCGGCGCGCCAGGCGGTTATAATTCTTCGCGCCCAAGCCGACCTAATTTAATGTAAATAGTTGGCTTGCCCGATAACCCCGCTCGAGGCCCAGCAGGCATGGCCGACGTCTTTGTTTCCTACTCCCGCAGCGACAAGGCGCGGGTCGCGCCGCTGGTGGCAGAGATCCAGGCGAAGGGCTGGTCGGTATGGTGGGATCCGTCGATCGCGGCCGGGCAGGAATTCGACGATCAGATCGAGGTGGAGTTGCGGGCGGCCGGTGCCGTGCTGGTGGTGTGGACCCCGACATCCGTGGCCTCCCGCTGGGTGCGCGGCGAGGCGCGCGATGCGGCCGAGCGCGGCATCCTGGTGCCGGTCCGATTCGACCACGCCCGCCTGCCGATCGACGTGCGGGCCATCCAGACGACCGACCTGGACAGGTGGGGCGAGGATCCCGCCAGCGCGCCGTTCCAGGAGCTGCTGCGCTCGCTCGCTGCCGTGATCGAGCGGCAACGGGCACCGCTCGCAGCGAAATCGGCCGCCGGCGCGGCAGCGGCCGCATCCGGCGCCGCGACACCGCGTGTCGGCATCTGCGTCCTGCCGTTCGCCAACATGAGCGGCGATCAGGAACAGGAGTACTTCAGCGACGGCATCACCGAAGACATCATCACCGATCTGAGCAAGGTTTCGGGACTGGCGGTCGTGTCACGCAACAGCGCCTTTACCTACAAGGGTAAGCACGTCGACGTCACGAAAGTCGCGCGTGAACTCAAGGTCGGCCATGTCCTGGAAGGCAGTGTGCGCAAGGCTGGCGGCCGCGTGCGCATCACCGCCCAGCTGGTCGACGGTTCGAGCAACGATCACGTCTGGGCCGAGCGCTACGACCGTGACCTGAACGACATCTTTACGCTGCAGGACGAAATCTCCGAAGCCATCGTCAAGGCGCTGAAACTCAAGCTTCTGCCCGAGGAAAAGCAGGCGATCGAGCAGCGCGGCACGGACAATGTCGACGCCTACAACCTTTATCTCATGGCGCGACAGTCCTACGTCACCGGGCATGAAGCCGATGCCCGGCGCACCGAAGCGATCATCCGGCTGTGCAAGCGCGCCATCGAGATCGACCCGCGCTATTCGCGCGCCTGGGCGCTCATGGCCATTGGACAGATGAACCTGCGCTTCGTCCACGGCCGGGTGGTCGACGATGGCCTGGCGCTGGCCGAGCGGGCGCTCGCGCTGGATGCCAACCTGCCCGAGGCGCATGCGGTGAAGGCCCGAATCCTCTCGCAGCATGATCGTCACGATGAGGCGGCCGCCGAGATCGAGGTCGCCCTGCGCCTGGATCCGGAATCCTACGAGGTCAACCGGGCGGCAGCGTATCTGCGCTTCCGGCAGCAGCGTCTCGAAGAGGCCACCCGCTATTACGAAAAATCCATGAGTCTGATGGAGACGGATCTGAATTCCGGTTCCATGCTGCTCACCTGTTACACCGCGCTCGGCAATACCCGGGCTGCGGTGCGGATCGCGCAGCTCACGCTCGCACGCACCGAAAAGACCCTGGCGCAGGACCCGAACAACGGCACCGCCATGGCCTATGGCGCCATCGCTCTCGGGAGTCTGGGCGAGGCGGAACGCGCCAAGGATTGGATCAGCCGTACTCTGCTGATCGATCCGGACAACATGAATGCGCGTTACAACTTTGCCTGCACGCTGGCGACCTATCTGAAGGATTACGACGCGGCACTCGAGCTGCTGGGACCTGTTTTCGCGACCATGGCGATCGGCTTCCTGAATCATGCCAAAGCCGATCCCGACCTGGATCCGCTGCGGGGTGATCCGCGCTTCACCGCGATGCTCGCGGCCTCGGAGCGGCGCCTCGCGGCGGAGAACGAGGCGGGCGCCGCACCTTAGGGGCGGGGCGCGCACAGCGGCTTCCTCTAGGAGATGAGTCATGACGGTCCGAGTCGTTCGCGATCAGCAGGCCGCGATGCGGCATGTCATCCATGTCGGACCGAACAGTTTTCCCACGGACCTCGGCGCCGCGCAGGGCGGCGAGGGATCGGGGCCAACTCCTCACGATCTGTACGATGCCGCCCTCGGCGCGTGCACGGCACTGACCGTCCTTTTGCATGCGAAGCACAGGCAGATCCCGGTTGCCGGCATCGAGGTCTGCGTCGATCGCGATGCGAGCCGGGAGCGCGAGGGCGTCTATCGCCTGAGTGCGGTGCTGCGACTGAGCGGTGACTTGAGCCACGCGCAGCGCGGCGAACTTCTGCGTGTGGCGGAGAAGTGCCCGGTGCACAAGCTCATGACCGAGGTCACCACCGAAGTCTCGACGGTACTGGGATAGGCCAGCGCGCCGGCCCGGCGACTGAGTGTCGCCACCCGCGGTTAGCACCGGCCCTCGTTCAGCTGCCCCGGGTGTTGCGAGCTTACAACAAAAGAACGTAAAAGGCCTAAAAAGGGCCATTGTCCGAGCCGCTACGACAGTTAGAACTGTTGTATTTAGCACCAGAGGCGTATGTTACGCAGGTGTGACAGGCATCAGTCGGCCCGGTGTTTTCGTGGAAAACGAGCAATGAACCTCACGAAAATCCGTTCGCTGCGCAGCGTGTGAACCGGGACGACGAGCCGCGACACTCATTTTTTTCTAACGAGGGGAAGACGAAATGAGCAGATGCAGTTATTTGGTCGGAGCCGCGACGGCTCTGGCGTTGGTTTGCACATCTGCGCAAGCGCAGATGAAGGATCCGTTGCCGGATAGTTTGTCGCTCGGCGGCGTGACGATCTATGGAACGGTCGACATCGGCTACGCCTATCAGAATCACGGCGTGCCGGCCAGCAGCACGCTTCCCGGCGGCCTCGAGTATCAGGCCTTCACCACCACGCGCAATTTCGCGGGGTCGGTGTCGACTGCCGCGGAAAGCGGCCTCGAGCAATCAAAGATCGGCATCCGGGTATCTGAGCCGATCGCCGAGGATTGGTCGCTGGTTGCCCGAGCCGAGACCGGATTCAATCCGTTGTCCGGCCATCTGACCGACGCTTGTGCGAGCATCGAGTCGAATGCGGGCCAGAAGCAGGGCACGCAGACCGCCAACGCCGACAGCAGCCGCTGCGGCCAGGCCTTCAACAGCGTGCTGTTTGGCGGTATGAGCAACAAGGAGCTCGGCACGCTCACCATCGGCCGCCAGAACTCGCTCGAGCTCGACGCGCTCGCCCAGTACGATCCGCAAACTCTTTCTTACGCTTTTTCGTTTCTCGGCTATTCGGGCTTTAACGGCGGCGCAGGCAGCACGCAGGGTGCACGCTGGGACAATTCGTTCAAATACGCTTATACGCAGGGTCCGATCCACTTCAACGCCTTGTATTCCGGCGGCGCCCAGGATGGCGGTCTCTTCGGTCATGCCTTCGGCGCCGATCTGGGCGGCACGTACGGTGGGCTCTCCCTGGAGGCCGTCTACGAGTATGAGAATGGCGTCGTTAACCTGAGAAGTTCTTTCGACGACGCGGCGCCTGCCCTTCCGACCCCGGGACTGGCTGCCTACGTCTCCGATGACAAGTCCTACAACCTCATGGGTAAGTACACCGTTGAGGCCGGTGGAACCGGGCCGGCGACCGATAAGCTCACGGTCTACGCCGGCTACTCTCACATTGAGAAATCGCACTTTACCTACACCTACGGGCAGGCACAGGGCGCGTACAACATCGATGTGGGCATCAACATCAATAACGCCGCCGTCTACAACATGGAATGGGCGGGCTTGAAGTACGCGATGGCCAGCGGCTTGAGCTTCACGGTGGCGTACTATCACATCACGCAGAACAGCTGGTCGATCGGGCTGGGAACGACCGGTAACAACAACATCGGTTGCAGCGCCGCAGGCTTGCTGTGCTCGGGCGACTTCGACGAGGCATCGTTCGCGGTCGACTACGCCTTCAACAAGCACTATGACATCTATGCGGGTGTGAACTGGTCGGAGGTCACCGACGGTCTTGCCAACGGCTTCCCCGGCACCACCGTGGGGACCGCCGGCGCGCAAGTTCAGACGACCATCATGGTCGGCGGTCGCGTGAGGTTCTAAAGCGATTCTTTGCTTGGCGCTGGGCAAACGTTCAACCGAGCCACCGGTATTTCCGGCCGGGGCTCGGTTGAACTCCGCGCCAATACCGCCGGCGCATGCGCATACCACTTCGGGCAGCGGCTTTCGTCGTTATCCTGACCGGGAGCCTGTCCGGATGTGCGCTGTACAACACCTACGGCAAATGCGGCCTGCACGGCTGCCCGGGTGATGCGCAGATCACCGCGCAGATCCTGTCTCGGTTCAGTCAACAGCCCGATCTGGAGCCGAATGTCATTTACGTGCAGACGCTCGACCAGGTGGTTTATCTGCATGGCCTGGTGAGCTCCGGACTGGAGATCGACACCGCGGAGTCGATTGCACGCAGCGTTCCCGGCGTTAAGCGAGTCGTGAGCTCGATCGGCGTTTCCACTGCGGGGTGGTGAGCGGTTGCCCTGGCGTCGGCGGGGCAGCTTTCTTTAGCATCACGATTTGCGCCCCGGGAGGAACCGCCATGGATCTGCAGTTGCAGGACAAGCTCGCACTGGTCACGGGCAGTACCGCGGGGATCGGGCGGGCGATCGCCACGGTGCTGGCGCGCGAAGGCGCCCGGGTGATTCTCAATGGGCGCTCCCGGGCGTCGGTTGATGAGGGCGTCGCAGCGCTGCGCGCCGACACCGGTGCGGAGGTGCACGGCTTTGCCGGTGACCTGAGCATCGCATCCTCCGCCGAGCAACTGGTTCGGGAGCATCCCGGCATCCAGATCCTGGTCAATAATCTCGGGATCTTCGAACCCAAGCCATTCGAGGCGATTGCCGACGCCGAGTGGCTGAGATTCTTCGACGTCAACGTGCTCAGCGGCGTGCGGCTCGCCCGGCTCGTCCTGCCGGCGATGCGCCGTGCCAACTGGGGTCGGATCATTTTCATTTCGAGCGAGAGTGGTGTGCAGATCCCGAGCGAGATGATCCACTACGGCGTGACCAAGACCGCCCAGCTGGCGGTCGCACGCGGGTTGGCGGAAGCGCTTGCCGGCTCGGCAATCACCGTCAACAGCATTCTGCCCGGTCCGACCAGGTCGCGCGGCGTGGTTGAGTTCGTCGATACGCTGGCCAAGGCGAGCGGCATGTCTTTTGCCCAGTTCGAGAAGGAGTTCTTCGCGAAGGTGCGTCCCACCTCGCTCATCAAGCGCTTCGCCGAGCCCGAAGAGGTCGCATCCCTGGTGGCCTACGTTGCCAGCCCGCTCGCCTCGGCGACCACCGGCGCGGCGCTGCGCGTGGACGGCGGTGTGATCAGGAGCGCCTTCTGACACCGCTGATTCCAGAGATTCAGATCCTGGTACTGCTGCTCGTGGTGATCGCCGCGGTTGCGGTGATCGCGGCGCGGCTGAAGATCCCCCCGGCGATTCCCCTGGTAGTGGTCGGTGTTGTCCTGGCGCTCGTGCCGGGACTGCCGACCGTGAAGCTGGCTCCGCAGTTCGTATTGCTGTTCATACTGCCGCCGATCGTCTATGCATCGGCGGTCTCGATGAGCTGGCGCGACTTCCAGTTCAATCTGCGCCCGATCTCGCTGCTGGCCATCGGCTGCGTGGTGTTCACCACCATCGCGGCAGCGGCGGTGACCCATTGGCTGCTGGGCTTCTCCTGGCCGGTGGGCTTCGTGCTGGGGGCGATCGTCTCGCCGCCGGACGCCGTGGCGCCGCTGTCGATCGCGCGGCGCATGCAGCTACCGCGACGGCTGCTGGTGATCCTCGAAGGTGAAGGGCTGGCGAACGATGCCAGCGCCCTCATCCTCTATCGCTTCGCCGTCGCGGCGGTCGGCGCCAGCGCATTTTCGCTAAGCGCGGCCGCCGGCACCTTTGTAGCGATCATCTGCGGCGAAATTCTCTGGGGCATCGGCGTGGGCTGGCTCATGCTGCGCTTGCGGCGCTGGGTGCGCGATCCACACATCGAGATCATGCTGTCGCTGCTCACGCCGTTCGTGGCTTACTGGCCACCCGTGCACCTGGGGGGCTCGGGCGTGCTCGCCGCGGTGACCACCGGGCTCTACATCAGCTGGAACGGCCTGCGGCTGATCAGCGCCGCGACGCGCCTGCAGGGCATTTTCTTCTGGGACTTCCTCATGTATCTCACCGAAGGGTTCGTGTTCCTCATCACCGGCCTGCAGGCACGCACGCTGATCGCCGGCATCCACGGCGATTCACTGACCGATCTGGCCGTCTCCGCCGCCGTGGTGTGCGCCGTCATCATCCTGGCCCGCTTCGTGTGGATGTTCCCCGCCACGTACCTGCCGCGCTGGCTGATCCCTGCCGTGGCGCGCCGCGATCCCGCGCCGCCGTGGCAATGGCCCTTTGTACTGGCGTTCACCGGCGTGCGCGGCATCGTCTCGCTCGCGGCGGCGCTCGCCATTCCCCTCGCCACCACGAGCGGGCAGCCCTTCCCCGATCGCGACCGGATCCTGTTTCTCACGTTTGCGGTGATACTGGTGACGCTTGTCGGCCAGGGCCTGATGTTGCCGGTGGTGATCCGTGCGCTCGGGCTCGCCAACGCCGGACGACGTGAGCGCCACGCTGACAGAATCGAGGAATTTGCGGCCCGGCGGCAGGCGATCGAAGCGGCCATCGCGCGTCTCGACGAACTCGTCGCCGAGCGCAAGCTGGCGGAGGACGCGGTAGGGCCGCTGCGTACCCTGCAGCGCGAGCGGCTGAAGCACGTCGAGCATCGCAGCGACGGCGACCAGGGACATAAGCGACTCATCGATCTGCACGATGAGCTTGCGGGTCTGCTGATCGAGGCCGAACGTAAAGAGATCAACGATCTGTACCGCGACGGCAAACTCAAGGACGAGGCCAGGCGCCGGATCGAGCGCGAACTCGATCTAAAGGAATCACAACTTTCCAGTGTCCGCGCCGAGGAGTGAGCTCGTAGGCGGCAGCGGAGCCACTTGCAAGCGCGCACCGCCGGCCGGAACAGAGAGGGTGCCGCGCACGGAGCTGAGTTTGTGTTAGCGCGGCGTCCGCATCTGCTCCTCAAGATGGGCGAGTAACGCCGGCCAGGCCTGCTGGTGCCTGTTTTTTGATTCCTCATCCGCAAATCCCGCGTGAGTCAGGCGCAGGTGCGTGCCTGCGCCCTGGGGCGTGAGTTCGACCGTAACCACCGTCTCGGCTCCCCTGGTGCCCGGTACCCCGGTCACCCAGGTCAGCTCCACGAGGCGGTCGCGCTCGAGCCTGAGGAATCGCCCGTAGTGAGGATGGCGTTGTCCCTCGAAGTGCGTCTCGAAGAAGAAAACCGCATTGACCTCACCGCGCATCAGGATCACTCCCGGTGCGGCGAACCAGCGGTCGAATTGCTCGGTCCAGGCACGAAATAACACGCCGGGTGGCACCTCGCAGGCGCGCTCCACGGTGAAATGCAATGGCCGCAGCGAGAGATCAGGCACGGTGAGGGGTTGGGTCATAGCCGGGAGGGTACCCACAATTCAGTGCAGTGGGTTGCCTCGAGCGCAATTGCGCCGGATTATCTCGCTCCGCCAATCTGAAGCGGAGAGTTCAGTGCCTACGTATTGCGTAACCCACGCGAGCGGGCGTCTGTCTGCGGCCGAAAAGCACCAGATCGCCCTGGCAATCAGCCACGTCCATAACGAAGTGACCCGGGCCCCGCTGTTCTTCGCCCAGACCATTTTCCACGAAATTCCGGCAGGAAATCATTTCATCGCCGGGCGGGCGGTGAGCGCGGATGTCATTTTCATCCACGGTTACATACGAGCCGGCCGCACTCCCGCACAAAAGCGCGACCTGTTGGCCGGGATGGTTGACGCAGTGATCGCGGCGACCACCCTGCCGCGAGGGTCGCTGTGGGCATACCTCAGCGAGTTGCCGCCGGGCCAGATGGTCGAATACGGCCATATCCTCCCCGAGCCCGGCATGGAGAACGCCTGGCTTGCAGGCCTGCCCGACGCGGAACGCGCCTACCTCGCACGAGTCGCCGGGTAAGGCGGCTGCGGCCTTAAGGAGCAGCCTGTGGGCGGCCGCCGGCTCACGGCAGGTTGTAGTTGACGTCGGCGTCGACCAGCGCTGTGCGCATCGCGAGCGCCCCGAGCACCAGGGCCGGCGGGACCCAAAAGCACAGCACGCTGAGCCACGCGTACAGGAGTGCACCAAGGGTGCAGCCGGCGGCGAATGCCACGACGCTCTTCGTCAGGCGAGCCAGCCGTTCGCGGGTCGCTTTCGCCTTGTCAGGCGCTAACCCATGCAGCAGGTCGCCGAGATCCAGCATGATCTGGGTGGTCGTGCCGGTCATGATGGTCGATGGAGGCGCGCTGGCCAGATGAACCCGGTGAACGGCGTTCTGAATGGCCATCGCCGCCACCAGACTCATGCCGGTCGCCAGCGGCGCGTAACCGTCCGCGTTCGCGAACGGTCCGAACCAGGTGGCGAGCGCTGCGCCGAGAATCATCAGTGCGAGCTGCGCGCTCAGCAAGGTGCTCAGCACCGGAATAGCGCGGGCCCGCAGGCTGTGGGCGGACAGTCTCGCGAGCAGTACAAACAGGCAGAACACCGGCAGGGCAAGAACTTTGGCAAGCGCGCCCGAGGTTCCCAGGACGAGCGCGGCTCCCAGGGTGACGAAATTGCCGGTCACGTGGGCGGCGAATAGCCCCTTCAGCGCCAGATAAGCCGCTGCATCGACGAATCCCGCGTTGACGCTCAGTAAACGGGGAAGCGCGTGTCCCATAACCCTCTCCAGGTCGCCGCCAGGTGCCCAGTGTGCGGTAGGTGACGCCCCTAAATCACCCGCTGTCCGCGCACTCCGTCCGGGTGACCCCGGACCGGGCGTGCTCTTGAAATTGGAGCGTCGACCTCCATGAATTTTTCGTGGCCGATAGCCTGCACATCGTGTGTCCGCATTGCACAACGGTCAACCGCATTCCCGCGGCGCGACTCGAGGCGGCGCCCAGGTGCGGCCACTGCCATCAGCCCCTGTTCAGCGCTCAGGTGATCGAGCTGAACGGTGCCGCTTTTCGCAGGCACATCGAACGTAACGACGTCCCCGTCGTGGTGGATTTCTGGGCCCCGTGGTGCGGCCCCTGCCAGATGATGGCACCGCAATTCTCTCAAGCTGCAGTACAGCTGGAACCCAGGGTGCGCCTGGCGAAGCTCAATACCGACGCCGAAGCGGGCCTCGCGGGTGAATTCAATATCCGCAGCATTCCCACGCTCGCGCTGTTCAGATCCGGTCGCGAGATCAACCGTCGTTCCGGCGCCATGGGCACGGCGGACATCGTCAACTGGGTGCGCAGCCTGACGTCCTGAGCGGGAGCTCAAGCTGAGGTCGGCTACCCTGGTTACCGGGTGCAACGCGGCGCAAAGTCATTGCAGATTGAATTTGCTTCCTGGCAGTTCGGCCCGCAGCATGGCGTGCGACGCCGGGCGCGATTTGCGCGCCCGGTACCCCAGACACACAGGTACCTCATGAAAACCGATGACCTTCAATCCGGCTCGCAGCAGCGCAACGCGTTACTCGGCACGCACCTGGCGACCTTCGAAGCTCTGTTCCGGCATCCGATGGCCCACAATCTCGAATGGAGGGATGTGGTCGCGCTGATGGAGAGGATCGGGGCCGTGCACGAGAAGGGCCATAACAAGGTCGACTTCGAGCTAGGCGGCGAACATCTCGTGATACCGAAACCACACACCAAGGATCTGCCGGTTTCCGAGCTGGTCGCCCTGCGGCACTTGCTGCAGCGCGCTGGCTGGTCGCCCGACGCGAAGCTGCCGGCACGCGATCCCGAGCCGGCCGCTCCCGCGCTCATGGTGGTCGTGGATCATCATGGCGCCAGGATCTATCGCATCGATGCGGCCTCCGCACACCCTGCCGGGCGCGAGATCCGGCCTTATGATCCGCATCACTTCCTGCATCACCTGACGCACCGGGATCAGTTGCGCGAGCGCGGCCAGCGGGCTCCGGAGGAGGCTGCTTTCTACCAGCAGATCGCGGCGGCGCTGGCTTCGGCGGGAAGAATCATCGTGGTCGGCCACGGAACCGGAAAGAGCAATGCGGCCGAGCACCTGCTCGAGTACCTGCGCGCGGATCACCGCGAAACGTATCAGCGCGTTGTGCGCGAAATCGGCGTTGACCTCTCCGCCATAACGATGCCGCAATTGCTGGCGCTGGCGGAACAGGCTCTGGGAGCAGCACCCTGATACGGACGCGCACGGACCTGCATCCGCACAGGGTCGACTACGGCACTGCGTGCAGTTTGGTATTGAACAGGAACGGACCGCCGAACTCCGTCAGGTCGCCGGCCCTCTTTCCCGCGACAGGCTGCAGACGTGCCGATAGGGGTTTATTCCACTTCCAGGCCAGGGATGCGACGTCGCCGAAGATGCGCGCCAATTGATCGACACTGATGTCGCCAGGGTAAGGAATCGTATCGAGACCGGTACCGCAGACGGCAGAATAGGCGAGCAGTGCATCCGTGGTGATGGTTCCCTCAGCCCAGCGCTGCGCCAGGAGCTTGTCTTCCAGGACCGGAACCATGAGCCCGGAATACCCGACCTGCGTGACGGGAACGGCTTTGACGGCCGTGGTGATGATGAGAGCCGCCGTCATGGTGCCGCTCGAGCCGAATTTCGCACCGGTGTATGTCTCGATTGCCGCGGCGATGGATACCTCACCGAGCGGGGCCGGTGTGGGGTCGACACCCATGAAGGTCCAGCCGGTCGCTGCCGCTACCCTGGCACCGACCGATGCGCCGACCCGGGCGTGAATCGTCAATTGCCGGGTGAGTTCCGCGACTGAGCCGGCAAAGTCCCCGTGCGTGCGGGCGAAGACGTCTTGAACGACTTTCGCGCTTTCGAAGCCGATGGAGAACTGTCGGCCGGCGCCGGTGTGATAGGCGCCAGGGTAAAACGGTCCGTAAGGCTTAACCATCGCGGTCGCCGTGAAGTTGAAGTTGCCGTGGCTCGGTGCAGCGTGATCCGTCAGGTAACGCACCAGCGCCGCGCTCTCACGAATGACCTGCCAATGAATGCCGTCCTCGGCGGCGATGATGCTGTTGGCTTGAATATCAGGCAGCGTGGACAGGGCCCGCTCGAGCAGACGCATGACGTGCGGGTCGTCCGAGTCGCGCATCATCGCCGGTCCAACACCCGGAATGAAGCCTTCTTTCACCGACAGATCATCAAGGCTTTTCAGGAATCGCAGGGCATCGGCATCGGATTGCCCGCCGATAAGTTCTCCGAGGGGCTGGGTGACGATGCGAATCGTTTCAGTCTGGTAGCCTTGCCGGGCGAAATCGGCCTTCGCGTTGCGTAGCACCGTGAGCGCGTCGGCGATCTGGCGATCGAGCGTGGCGGGGTCAAGCCGTACGAAGGCGGTAATGGCGCGCACTTTCGGCTTCGAAAAGGTCTGCGCCTGAGAGGTGGCAGCAATGAAAATGAGTGCCACCGCTGCCAACATGCCGAGCCGACGATGCCTCACTGTAGGACCCCGGTAAATTTGCGAGCGCTACCTGCATTAGGCACAAGGCCATGCCGAAAGGCAAAATGAACCGTCCCTCCTTTTTTCAAGGCAGCAAGACATGCAAAGCGCACACCGCCGGTCCATCACGCGCACGCTCGCAGTGATACTTGCGTTCGCGTGTGGTTCTACGTCCGCGCCGCTATTCGCGCAGACAAGTGTGACCTATCAAGTGCCGCCAAAAGCCATCGTAGATCTGGTGGACACCAGGCCCACCCCTTACGTGGACGTCTCTCCGCCCGATGCCGCAGGCAGGAAGTGGATGATCAGTGAATACCTCTCGGGACTGACCACGATTGCGGACCTCGCTCAGCCGGAGTTACGCCTGGCGGGCTTGCGCTTCAACCCGCGAACCAGCGGCCCCGGTCGCGGACGTTACGTGACCGCACTCGGCCTGCAGGTGCTGCCCGCCGGCAAGGAGGTCGCCGTCAAGGGTCTGCCGGCCGCGCCAAGAATACGCTTCGCCGCCTGGGCCCCTGATGCACGGCACCTCTCGTTCGTGAACGCCAGCGATGCCGCCGGGGACGCAGGCCTTAGTCTGTGGGTTGTGGAGGTCGAGACAGCGCAGGCACACAGGATTGCCGGCATTGCCTTGAATGGAGTGTTCGGTCCGCCGTGTGAGTGGCTGCCCGACAGCCGCGGGCTGGTCTGCCTGACGCTGGCCGAGAATCGCGGTGCAGCTCCAAAGCACAGCGAAATGCCGCTGGGTCCGGTTATCCAGCAAAACCTCGGACGCGTGACGCCCGGGCCCACGTTCGAGGATCTGCTGAAGAGTCCGGAGGACGAACAGCTGTTCGACTACTACGCGAGCTCACAGGTACGACTCGTCCGCCTGGACGGTTCGGCAGCGGTGATCGGCGCGCCCGGGGTCATCACGGCTGCTTCAGCCTCGCCCGATGGCAACTATATGCTCATCGACGAGCGTCATCATCCGTACTCGTACCTGCTTCCCTTTGACCGGTTTCCGCAGCGCATCTCCGTGATCAATCTGCGCACCGGCGCCACCAGACAGCTGGCGGATAAGCCTCTCGAGGACACGGTTCCCAACATCCATGATGCGGTTGAGACAGGACCTCGCGACTTTGTCTGGCGCAGCGACACTCCTGCCACTGTCTGTTGGGTCGAGGCGGCTGATGGCGGCGACCCGCACAAGGAAGCACCTGTTCGCGACACAGTCTTCCTTCTGGATGCACCGTTCAACGCCGCGCCGCGCAAGCTTGTCGAGCTGCCGTTGCGGCTGAAATACATCACCTGGTCGAGCAACCGCCTCGCCATCGTAGAGGAGACTCGCTGGCGCGATCGCAAGCGCATCATTCTGGGTCTTTCGCCTGCCGCCTCCACCGCCCCGGTGAAGTGGTTCGAAGGTTCCTTCGAAGACCGCTATCAGGATCCCGGCACCCCCTTCACCGTCATGAATGCGGCCGGTAAGGAGGTTGCACAAACGACTCCCGACGCGTCCGCCGTTTATTTTCACGGCATGGGGGCATCTGCGGAAGGCGACCGGCCGTTCGTTTCGACCATCAGGGTCGCCAGCGGCCAAACGCAGCCCATCTGGCGCTCCGCCGCCCCGTATTTTGCCATGGCTACGGCGGTGATCGACGCGCGGCGGCCGATGCTGCTGATCGAGCGCGAGTCACCCGAGTTGAGCCCGAACTATTACGTGATGGCTCGCGCCCGCAATTCCTGGGATCAAGTCACGTTCTTTCCCAATCCATACGCAGACACGCCGCTTCCGCACAAGACAATCCTGAAGTACCAGCGCGCCGACGGCGTGGCTTTGAGCGCCAACCTCTACCTGCCGCCGGGGTACAAGCCCGCCGACGGGCCGCTGCCTACCTTGATCGAGGCATATCCCACTGAGTACAAGACCCGAGACGCAGCCGGACAGATGACCGGCTCGCCGTACCGGTTTCCGTTCCTCAGCTGGGGCTCTCCGGTACCGTTCACTGCGGTGGGTTATGCCGTGCTCGAGAACGCCACCATCCCCATCGTCGGTGAGGGCAACGCCGAACCGAACGACACCTATGTTGAACAACTGGTGGCGAGCGCCAAGGCCGTCATCGACGAGGGCGTGCGGCTCGGCGTGGTCGATCGGACGCGTGTCGCCGTGATGGGACATTCCTACGGAGCCTTCATGACTGCCAATCTGCTCGCGCACAGCGATCTGTTCAAAGCCGGGATTGCACGCAGCGGGGCCTACAACCGTACGCTGACGCCCTTCGGCTTCCAGAACGAGGATCGCACCTACTGGCAGGCGCCGCAGACCTACTATCAGATGTCCCCGTTCTCCTATGCCGACAAGATCAAGACGCCTCTATTGCTGATTCACGGGGAGGCCGATAACAACACCGGGACGTTCCCGATCCAGAGTGAGCGGCTGTTCAGCGCCATCAAGGGTCAGGGTGGCACGGTGCGCTTCGTGCTGCTTCCTCTGGAAGCACACGGGTACGCGGCCCGCGAATCGGTGCTGCACATGTTCTGGGAAATGAACAACTGGTTGACGACCTATGTGACAAATGCATCGCCCACGCCTGCGGCAGCAGGCAAACCGTAGCGCCTACCATATGCCGCCGAGCGCCACGGTGATCGCTTCGCCGTTCACGCCGCCGGCAGCGTCGCTGCACAGGAACGCGATCACCTGCGCGACCTCGCGCGGCTCGAGCACCCGGTTTTGCGGGTAGATGGCGGCGCGCTCGCGCCATACCTGCTCGACGCTGATGCCGCGCCGTTCGGCCTCGGTCTGCGCCGAGCGCTCAGCCATCGCCGTTCGCACCCAGCCCGGCAGCACTGCGTTGGACGTGACCCCAAACGGCCCGGCGTCCTGCGCGACTGCGCGCGCCAGCCCGATAACCCCATGCTTGGACGCGGTGTACGCGCTGCCGGAGCGTTCGGCTTTCTCGCCGGCGGTCGAGCTGGTGAACACCAACCGGCCGAAGCCACGCTTGCACATGCCGCCGACCGTCAGCCGCGCGAGCTCGAAGGGACCGTCAAGGTTGATGCGCATCGTCTCGCGCCAGACTTGCGGATCCTGCTCCCACACCAGCCGCTCGTGGGCCGAACCGATGCCGTGATTGACCACCAGCAGTTCAACCGGGCCGAGTCGTCGCTCGGTCTCGGCAACGGCCAGTGCGCAGCCCTCGGTGGTGCCAAGGTCGGCGGCGACGTAGTCGAGGCCGACGGCCTCGAGTTCCGTCGCGCTGCGCGACACGACCATCACACGAGCTCCGGCTGCCGACAAGAGCAGTGCCGCCTCGCGGCCGATGCCGCGGCCGCCGCCCGTGACCAGCGCGACACGTCCGCTCATACTTCAGCTCCGGTGTTGGTGAATATCGCCTGAATCGCGCAAGCGCCTCGGTCAGCTCGGTTCTGCGGATCGCGCCTCGGCCCGCAGACGCTCGAGGTCGTGACGGTAGGCGTCGCCGTCACCGTAGTCCACGAAGCTGCCATAGCGCGTGTGGACGCCGAGTACACGCCGCGCGTGCTTGATCGGGCACCAGTATTGCTCGGTGCGGGACGCGACCTCCCGAACGTGGGCGAATACGCCGTTTGCGTAGGCGCAATATGCGCAGTTGAGCTTCTCGATGGCGTTGAGATAGACGAGCTGCTCGCGGTCGAATGCCAGGTAGTCGCTGCGGCGCACGCGCGGGATTCCATAGATCGGGAAGCACACCGTCTGGTACACAGCGACGAACAGGTCAAGCAGTAGCACCGGAAGGATGAGTGCATAGATCACCGGTGCAGTCAGGATCATGGCCGGACGCGCACCGATGATGTAGCTCAGCAACCGCCTCTTCAGCAGGCGCTGCTTCGCAATCACCACCTGCTCGAAATGAGCGATGCCGTCGCGCACCTCATAGTTCAGTTCGACGCGCCGCTTGGCGAGCGCCAGCTCAAGCTGTCGCTCCAGAGCGCGAATCGATCCGGCCAACTGGCTAATCTCGTCGCGAACCGTCTCGGCCATGGTGAAGTCATCCTCTGTTGCGGTGCGGTTATTGCTGTGACCTGCCAGGGGTTCGACCGCCAGCATGTCACAGCGGTGCGTGCACACAAGCGGTTGAATTTGCTGCGCGCATTGCTGACGTTCATCAACCTGTAAAGACCGGGCGTTAGGTTCTTTATATCCGGGAGGAAACAGTCCATGAAGATCAATGCGCTGATGCAGACTGGGCTTGCGCTAGGCACGGCACTCGCGTCTTTGATTTGTGCGACCACAAGCGTCGCGGCTGGCCTCGGTACCAGAAACATCAGGCACGTACTGCTGCTCAGCATCGACGGCATGCACGCCGTGGATTTCTACAACTGCTCACACGGCATCACCGGCGTGGACGACGGCAGACCATATTGCCCCAACATGTCGGCCTTGAGCCATAGCGCAATCAATTATGTAGCCGCTGTTTCTTCCAAGCCTTCGGACTCGTTTCCCGGCCTGGCAGCGCTGGTCTCCGGAGGTTCGCCGAAGTCGACCGGTCTTTACTACGACGTCGCATATGACCGATCGCTCGATCCACCGGCGGCAACGACTGGAACAGGTCTCGCCGGGGGGGCCTGTACACCCTACGCACCGCCAAGCGGAACGACGACCGATTACGATCAGGGGATCGATATCAATGACACTCAGTTAAACGGCGGTGCGCCGGGTGCGGCGCCCACCGAAGGCGGTATCGCCTCGATTGATCCGAGGAAGCTGGTCAGGGACCCGCAGAACGGCTGTGCGGCCGTGTATCCCTGGAATTTCATCCGCACGAACACGATCTTCGGCGTAGTGCACGCGGCGGGCGGCTACACGGCATGGCTCGACAAGCACCCGTCCTATTCGATGGCCGGCGGCCCGGGCGGCCATGGTCTGGACGATTTCTATTCGCCCGAAGTGAGTTCCAATGTGATGCCGTTGCCGGGAGTCACGACTGCACAGGGCGTTTCCTGTGCCTCGGTGCAGGATACGAACCCCAACGGCGGCGTATGGAACGGTAGCTTTGCCAACATCCGCTGTTACGACGCGCTCAAGGTGAAGGCCCTGCTGAACCAGATTGCCGGGAAAACGCACAGCGGCGCACCGGCGGTGATCCCGGTGCTCTTCGGCATGAATTTCCAAGCCGTGTACATCGGACAAAGCGTCGTCGAGTCGGGCGTGGGCACCGGCGGTTATCGGAATGTGGCGGCCTTGCCGAGCGCGCAGTTGCTGCAGGAGATCAAGTTCGTCGATGCCTCGATCGGGGAGATCGTGGGTGCGTTGAAGCATGCGGGCATCTATGACGAGACGCTGCTGATCATCACGGCGAAGCACGGCGATTCGCCAATCGACACCAGCTTGTATGTGGCCGACGGGAGCAACACACCCGCCACACTGCTCGGGACTGCCATTCCCTTCTCGGAGTCGCCGTTGAACAAGACCGGCATCGGTGCGACAGAAGACGATGTCTCGGTACTGTGGCTGAACCCCGGTGCAAGCGTCACTGATGCGGTGAGCCTGCTCGAGAGCAGGGCGGCGGCGATCGGCCTCGGGGAGATCTACTACGGCCCGACACTATGGCTGAATTACAACGTAGGCGGCCTCGATCCCGGTGAGGATCCGCGCACGCCGGACATCATCGTGACGCCGAACGTGGGCGTGACCTATTCCGGCAGCGCGACCATGATCGGGGACCACGGCGGCTTCGCGCATGACGATACCAATGTGGTGATGCTGGTCGCCCACCCACGCTTCAAGGCGGCGACGGTTTCGGCGACCACGACGACCACACAGGTTGCTCCGACGATCCTCAGGGCGTTGGGGCTGGACCCGAGGGCGCTGGACGCGGTTCGTGAGGAGGGGACGACGGTATTGCCTGAGGTGGTTTCTCAGCTGTCTGGTTGGTAGTGTCGAATGTCCTGAGGCAGGATGAGAATCAGTTTACCTGGGCGGATTCAGGCGAGTCGCTTTGCCGCAGCCCCAACCAACCATCACAACGACGGTGGCGCGGGAAACGCAGGGCGGGTGGTAGTCAGCTCTTCCTGCCTCCGAGTAGCAGGAGTGCACCGCCGATCACAATCGCTCCTACGCCAGCCCATACGGGGATGTTGACCGTCTGCTTGTCCTTGACCGCCAGCTCGATGGGACCCAGCTTGGCTTCATGGGTCTCCTTGGTGTAGCTGAAGCCGCCATACACCAGCGCCAGGACGCCAGCCACGATCAGTACAATGCCTGCCAGTTTGCCTGCGTTCAATGTGCCTCCTGGAAGATACGAACCCCGATCGCTACGATCGCGCTAACCAGGAGGATATACGAATCAGGTCGCTGTGCACGAGTGGCTGTCTCCGCGCCGCCACGTTCGGCCGACGCGCCGTCGATCGACGCTGGGACGAGCAGACCATCGGCCGCGATGCCACGAGGGCCCGCGTATCCCGCTTCCGCGACCGATGCTTTAGCCCTCTCGCCCCAGCTCTCGTTGCAGCGCTTCCTCCCGGGCGTCCTCGACGGCCAGCAGGACAGCCTCTGAATCGGCGGTCGTCTCATCGCGCGCGAACACGCCGCTGAGCCTGCTGTCCGCGGTCAACTCACCCTGCTCGAACAGCGCCCACATCTCCCGAGCAAACTCGGTTTGCAGAAGCTCCGGCGCGAAGCGGCCGAGCGTGCCGCGAATGTTGTTGACGTCACGCTCGAGCATCGCGAGCGCGCCGTTGTTGCCCGCCGCATTCACCGCCTGGGGTAGATCGATGATCACGGGACCCTCGGTCCCAACCAGCACGTTGTACTCCGACAGATCACCGTGGATGAGCCCAATGCTCAACATGCGCACCACCTGCTGGATGAGAAAACGGTGATACTCGCGCGCCGTCTCGGGCGACAGGTCGACTTCGCCCAGGCGCGGCGCCGGGTCCCCGGCAGCATCGGTCACCAGTTCCATGATCAGCGTGTCGTTGAAATAGCCGTAAGGCTTCGGCACGCGTACACCGGCGGCGACCAGCTTGTAGAGCGCGTCGACCTCGGCGTTCTTCCACTGGGCTTCCTGCTCCTTGCGGCCGAACCGCGTGCTCTTGCTGATGGCACGCGTCTGGCGGCTGCCGCGGACCTTGCGGCCTTCCTGGTAGCGTGCACGCTTCTGAAAGCTTCGCTGGCGCATGTCCCGATAGACCTTGGCGCAGCGCGTATGCGTCCCCGAGCGCACCAGATAAACCGTCGCTTCCTTGCCGCTCTTGAGCGAGCGGACGACTTCGTCGATCACGCCGTCATCGATCAGGGGTTGCAGGGCGGCGGGTGTCTTCATGAATCCTTAGATTGACTGATCGGGGACTGTTCGACCGGCGCGATGTCTCATTGTTGACCTTCGTGCAACGACATATACCAAGAGTGGGTAGAACCCCACCCGCGGACGGCACGACGACCGCCAACGCTCGCCCCCGCACCCGCCCTTTCGGCGCTGCAGTAAAACACCTCCAGAAAGAGAATCGAAATAAACCCTAAGCTATTGTTTTTATTAATGCCCGAGAGAGGACTCAAATCCCGCTGCAGGTAATTGATTCTGGAGCAGTTTCCGCGCGGCGACCGCGAATTTACCCACCTGATTACCTCCCGCCAGCATGATGCTTAGAGGACTTTTTTCAGCAGTTTGTAGCGGGTAATCCAGTCTGACGTCCCAGGCGAGGCAGTGCTCGTATCCCTGTCGCTCGTCATATCAAGACCCGAAGCGCGTTCTTGAGATTGTGAAGAGGCCGCCGCGCTCGGTCGTGGTGAAGCCAAATGGCCGCGGTGATCTGGCGCAGCGCTAACGCTTCGATCCCTCGAGGCCACTGCTGAAGTAAACGACGCTCGGAGCCTTGTATCGTGCTAGTACAACGTCAGGCCAGCCGTCCCCATCCAGGTCGCCGATGGCAATGCCAAATACAATTCCTTGGTCGTCGCCGAATGGCACCGCAGTGAACTTGTGGCCCGAACCATCGTTGAAATATACGATGGGGCGCGCGTTGGCGTAGCCAACCACAACGTCAATTTTTCCATCGCGGCGTAGGTCCGCGGTGGCGAGCGCGAAGGGGGTAGCCTTGCTTGTACCTAACGGTACAGCGGCGGAGAACGTGCCGTCTCCCTGGTTGAAGAAGATGGACGTTCCATGCCGTTCGTCGACCGCCACAATGTCGAGCCGTCCATCGCCTGTCAGATCTGCAGCCGCGACCATGCGTATTCTCGCATCCGGCGGCCCAAACGGAATCCGCCGCAGGAAATGTGCTTTGCCGTCGTTCAGATAAACATAACTCTGACCGCCATCGCGATTCGGCACCGCCAAGTCGGTGTAGCCATCGTTACTAAAATCCGCCGGCGTTATTGTGGTTGCAGACTCGTGCGAGAACAAAATGCAATCCGTGTCAAAATTGCCACCGCCACGATTCAGGCAAACGTAATTTGCACCTTCGCTCGTCGCCGCTCTGTTGGCGACAACGATATCAGGCCAACCGTCGCCATTCAGATCGGCGACAGCTACGTTACGTGTTGTCCATTCGGCACGGCCAAAGGTTGAACCGACGTGAAAGTGACCGGTGCCGTCGTTGAGATACACGAAGGACGGATCTGGGGCGTCATTGCCTACGACCACCGCCAGATTTCCATTGCGCGTGACATCAGCCAGCTGCGCCGAGAACGACCTGGCCGGCACCTCAGATAGATCATGGGCCGTCGTGAAATGACCGTGGCCATCATTGAGGAATACTCGACTCACGAGCGGCGAATGTGCTCCTCTGGCGATCACGATGTCAGGATAGCCATCATTGTTAACGTCGCCGAGGCTCACGTTCGACGATAGGTCGGCAGTGGCTTCGAGCAGTAGGAATCGGTCAAAGTTTGGAAACCTCTCTTGCAACACTGGCGCGTTTTCATAGTGAAGCAAGCTCGCCAGCGCGCTGACTGAGGCCACGCCCACAGACCAGGTTAAGAGGCTCAAAATGATGAGTTCAACGACACGCGGCGATCCCCCCTGCATCGCGTTCAATCTCGTAACCATAGAGAAATAATAGCGATTTAAGCCCGAAAAACTGCGATCAAAGCGCCACTTTAGACCAGGGGAGATGATTGAGAAGTCGGCGCGGCTGCGGAAGCTTCCGCGCCAGCTCGCCGCAGTGCGCTCCAGCTCCGATCCGCTTAGCGAGCGACACCCCGAATGCGTCCGTGATTGACCGCAAATGACCCAGAGTGGTCGGATGGTTCGCCTGTTAGCGGGCCGTTCAACCGCGGGGGCGATCGCGATCTGAGCCAAACCTAGACGCTTGAGCTAAGCTGCAGCCCGCGGAGGCGATGAGAAGACCTCCGACGGCTTGTCAGGGGTGATCCCGCCGGTGACTGGGCCCTCGCACGCGGTATTTCTGAGCTATGCCTCACAGGATGGCGAGCCTGCGCAGAGGATTTGCGAGGCCCTTCGCACCTCCGGAATCGAGGTCTGGTTCGACCAGAGCGAGCTGCGGGGCGGGGAAGCCTGGGACCGGCAGATCCGCAGGCAGATTCACGACTGCGCTCTATTCATCCCGGTCATCTCCGCGAATGCGCACGCGCGTGTCGAGGGGTACTTCCGCCTCGAATGGAAGCTCGCGGTTGATCGCTCGCAACTGATGGCGCCCGACCAGACTTTCCTGCTTCCGGTGGTGATCGACGACACGACGCAGGCGGATGAACGCATCCCCGACCGATTCCGCGAGCTGCAGTGGACGCGCATCCCAGGCGGGCGGGCATCTGCCGCGTTCATCGAGCGTGTGCAGCGCCTACTGTCACCGGCGGCAACCGATGAGTCCATGGCACGCCCCGGGGCGCCTGCAGTGTCCTCCGCCACGACGGCAGCCCGCCAAGTCATGCGGGGACCCCGGAGGGCGAAGCTTGCGCTGGGGGTGACCGTCGCCGTCGTCGTCTGCGCGGCGCTGGCGTACCTGGGGGCTGACAGGTTCTGGGTCTCCAGGCACCCAAGTACGTCCGCTGGGGACAAGGCATCGCGGGCCAGTGCGGAACCAGCCGCGGCTGCCTTCAACCCGCCGCCGCACTCCATCGCGGTGCTCCCCTTTGTGAACATGAGTGGGGACAAGGAGCAGGAGTATTTCTCAGATGGGCTCACCGAGGAGCTGCTCAACTCTCTCGCCCGCATCAACCAGCTGCAGGTCGCGGCGCGCACCTCGGCCTTCTCCTTCAAGGGGAAGGACACCGACATCACCACTATCGCGCACAAACTGAATGTCGGCGCAGTGCTTGAAGGCAGTGTGCGTCGCTCCGGACACACGATCCGGATCACCACGCAGCTGATCAATGCGGTGACCGGATTTCATCTGTGGTCAGAGACGTACGACCGGGACCTGGGCGACGTGCTGAAACTTCAGACGCAGATTGCGACCGCGGTGGCGGGCGCCCTCAAAGTCACTCTGCTGGGCGATGAGGCGGCGAAGATCGAGGTTGGCGGAACGCGCAACCCGGCTGCGTTTGATGCCTACCTTCGCGCCGAAAAGACCCTTTGGGGCGGTTACAGCCCAAAGGTTATCGAAACCGCCGTGACCGGCTACACGGAGGCAATCCGCCTGGATCCCGATTTCGCTCTCGCCTTCGCGGCCCGGGCCCTCGCATTCGCCAGCAACGCCACACTTTGGGATACCACGACGTCCGCTGTCCGTGCTGACCTCGATAAGGCGCAGGCTGATGCGGCCAGGGCCATAGCACTGGCGCCTAATCTGAGTGAAGGCTACTTAGCCCGGGCCGTCGCCTACCAGGACCTGCTCCAGTTCAAAGAGGCCAGCGAGGAGTACGAACGTGCCCTGGTGCTTGGGCCCGGCAATGCACGGGTATTGCGAGACTATGGTGCCTTTGCCGTCTCCATGGGGCGCAGTGATTCTGCACTCACCGCGGTCCGGCGCGCCGTCGTGCTGGATCCGTTGAATTCCAGTGCCCAGGGCTTTCTCGGCCAGGCTCTGTTGGCCCTGCGACGTTATCCAGAGGCCGTTGCAGCGTATAAAGACGCTGAGGCTCTACCTTCGACAACCCCCGGCCCATTCTTAGCAGCGATTGGCACTACCTACTACCTCCTCGGTGATTTCGCGCGCGCGCGCGCCTCTTGCGAAGAGAATCGTGATGACTCCGATAGTCAGGCTTGCCTGGCGATGACCTACGACAAGCTCGGACGACATGCTGATGCCGAAGCCATGCTTGTCAAAATGGGCTCAAGCCGCGGCGAAACGTCGGCAGTCACGTACGCTGCCATCTACGCCCAATGGGGGAATACCGTCAAAGCACTCGAGTGGCTGGAAGCCGCCCTGCGTCTGCGTGATCCGGATCTCGTGCGCCTAAAAACCGAGCCGCTTCTCGATCCGCTGCGCAACGAGCCGCGCTTCCAGGCGATTGAGCGGGAGTTGAAGTTTCCGAGCTAAGTGGCGGGGCGGAGGTCGGAAGGTGGCCTGGCCCAGGTGATTTCCGGCAAAGCGGGGCGTCGCGTAGAATTTGTTGTAGGCGATACAAGCGCTGCGGGCTAAGACAACCGCATCGCCCAGGACAAGGCGCACAGACATGACGATCTACGGCTCAAGTTCCCGTTGGACAGCGCTCCTGCGCGCCGCCTTGTCGGTCCTCGCCGCGACGCTGCTTCAGGCCGCGCCCCTCGGGGCGCCCGAGCGCGCGCTCGCCGCAGATCCCCAGGTGCATCTCACGGTGCTCGACACCGATGCGCGCATCTCGCGCAAGTCGTCCTATACCCTCACGTGGACCAGCGCGGACATTCCTGCTAACACTGCTCTCAGCCTGCGCCTCTATTGGAAGATGGCGGATTCGGGGGTGCGGATCGGTGGCGTCGTGCAGCCGGGCGACACGAGCCGCTTGCTCACCACCGTGTTCGACGCGGCGACGACGAAGGCGTTCCTGGAGAAATTCAAGTCGAATGCCACCGTCAGCACGATCGAAACCGGCAAATACGTATGGGACGTCGCCAAGTTCTGTGCCCAGAACTCCGAGCAGGGCCACAGCGTCTGTGACAGCGCGCCGTCTTTCCACCTGCAGCTGATCCTGCGCGCATCGAACGATCCGTGCGCGGACAACATACCTTGCGACAAGCCGCGCACGCTCTTTAAGACCGAACTGAGCCGCGGGGCGATCTCGTTCGGCGCTTGAGGGCGGCGCGCGGCGCAACGCGATGAACGAAGGTCCGCTTCGGCGCAGGGGTCTCTACTCTGGCAGCCGACGCATCGACAGGCGGCTGCCGGCCAGCCGGACATACCGGGGTTCAGGAGCACGACTCGCTCGAAAGCCGTCGTTACCCATCCGTGCGTCGGAAGACCGCCCCCGGCTGCAACGGAGCGTAACCCTCCTTACATTGCCGCTTCCGTCGGAACCAGCTTCATCCCGAGCTGCTCGGCAAGCGAAAGGCGGTCGCTCACAAACCAATTGTCGCTGACCCGACCGTCAACCACCCGGTACACGTTTGAGTACACGACAGTCACGGCGCGGCCGCTGACCGCAACACCCCTGAAAGTGCCGGTGTAGGAGCCGGACCACGTCGAGCGCACGTACACGAGGTCTCCCTCTGCAATCATCATGTCGACTGTGATCTTGCGATGCTCGAGCGCTGCGCACATCGGGCATAAGTCTTTGAGTTCGGTATATGGACCACCTCGCCGCACGGTTGTACCGTCCGGCGCGTGCAACTTCTCGTCGGGATCGGATAACTCGTTGAGAGTCGCTACGTCGCCCTGTTCGCGCGCCTGGAACGCGCGTCGAACGATGGCCTTGTTCGCTTCGGTCTGCGTAGTCCGCGCATTCACTGCCGAAGGGGCCGGCCCTTCTTTCAAAACCGGCGTACAGGACGCGAGCCACAATATGGCGGGCGCCACTGCGTACACGCCGACGCGAACGTTCATAGGCTCTCCTCTCGTCACCGACCGAAGGGCGTCGGAACGGGCGGCAGCTTACATGAACCCCAATGGCCGCTTCCGGATCAGTCGCGAGGGGGCTTCAGGTCAGGAGCGGACCGCTCGAGGTCGGGGTCGACGTCGCTGACCGGGCCATTAGTCTGGGTCAATTCAGCAGCGGCCGTTCGCAGTCGCGAATGCCTATATCCGGACTTAGCGCGAGAACACCACGCCATGCGGCTGCCCTGTCCCCTTCCAGCCATGCGGCCACTCCCGGTTGGCGAAATCAAAGCCTGGTTTGCCATTGGCGTCGTGGAATGCCGTGTCCACGGCCAGCACTCCCGCGTTTTCGTCGAGCTTCACCAAGTAAAGCCGCCCCGCCGAGCCCGTAACCACCAAACGATGCGTCTTTGTGTCCCATCCAGTCCAGTGCGTAGAGAACCCCACATCCAGTGTCAGCCTGGAGACTTCAACCGGGTGGGCAGGCTTCGCGATGTCCATGACAATCAAGCCGTAAATGGCAGGAACGCTTTCGACAAAATAATGCCCCACGATCGTCGGCACGCCGCACCAGTTGCCGGGAAAGGTATGGACCAGCTTGGAAGATGGCTCCGTAGCCGTTACACCCGTGATTCGCTCCATTCCACAACCCAAGGTCTGCACGAAAATTGAGCCATCCGCAGCGCGGCGCGGCTCTTCTGGAGCGATGTGGGCGTACCCATTAGCGCCGATGTCGAACCTGGCAGTTTTCAAAAGTTTCAGGTCGGAAAGACGCCATATCTGATAGGTGACTCCGCTGAATAAATCTTCATTGTGCATAGAGGAATTGGTCGATATGACGCGGTCTTCGTCGGGAAGGACAACAAGGCCATAGGGCATCAACAGGGCATCAGTGAATGCAGGATCCGCGTTACTGGCGGAGCGAATTACCTTGCCGCTGTCATCAATCTCCACAAGGCCACCGGAGGCGCCCATCTGACCGGCCATTCCGGCATGATGCGAATGCTGGAACGTCGCGAGCACGTGCCCGTTGGGAAGGCGCACGTAGGAATGCGGATGCATGTATCCGTCCATGTCCGTAAATGACGTCACAATTCTCGGATGCAGGGGATCGTTGACATCGAAAATGAAGGTTCGGCCCACGTCATGGTCATTGGCGAACAACATTCCGCTGGCCGGCATCACGTATTCTGTGTGATGGATCCGCACGGACTGTTGATCGGTCGCGAGGGTAGTAACCAGCCGGCCATATGTAGCAGATGCAGGGTCTGCATCAATGACGGCCAGAAAATCATTACCCTTTTTATCGGCATCGCCTGTCCAAGCGAACAGATAGTGTCCTGTTGGTGGCATGCTATTTTCTGCGAGCCCGGGAAGGCCGAACGTGCAAAGCAACAGCGCCGAAACAGCGTGAGTGACCGCAACTGACCCGGAGCGGTCGGACGACTCTCCCAATAGCTGCTGTTCAAGAGTAAGGGAGCGGACATTGACCGCGTGGCCGGTCGATCTCGGCCAAACTTAGCCACTTGGGCTAAGCTACTGCCTGCGGAGGCAGTGAGACGACCTCCGGCGATCTGTCAAGGGTGGTCCCGTCGGTGACTGAGCCATCGCACGCAGTATTTCTAAGCTATGCATCCGAGGATGCGGAGGCTGCGCAGAGGATTTGCGAGGCACTGCGTGCGGCAGGCATCGAGGTGTTCCTCGACCAGAGTGAGCTTCGGGGCGGAGACGTCTGGGACCATAAGATCCGGCGCGAGATCCACGACTGCGCGCTTTTCATCCCCGTCATCTCGGCCAACACGGCGTCGCGGCATGAAGGCTATTTTCGGCTGGAGTGGAATCTTGCCGATCAGCGCACCCACATGATGGCGCGCAACCGTGTGTTCGTTGTGCCGGTGTGCTTGGACGCGACTCCCGACGCAGGCGCAGACGTACCGGAGTCGTTTCAGCGGGTGCAGTGGACGCGCCTACCCGCAGGCAAAACGCCGCCTGCCTTTGTTGAACGAGTGCGGCGTCTGCTGTCGCCCGATGTGTCGACAACGACTCGACCGCCAGCGAGTCCAGTGTCCGGTGCCGTTCCGCCGCTGCCGGAGCCGAGTCGCGCAGCCGTGGTCAAGCCCTCGATCGTTGTCCTGCCCTTCGCCAACATGAGTGGTGATCAGGAGCAGGAGTATTTCAGCGACGGCATCAGCGAGGACATCATCACCGATCTGAGCAAGGTTTCTGCGCTGGCAGTCGTGTCGCGCAACAGTGCCTTCATGTACAAGGGTAAGCATGTTGATATCCCGAAACTCGCGCGCGAGCTCAAGGTCGGCCACGTCCTGGAAGGAAGCGTGCGCAAGGCAGGCGGTCGCGTACGCATCACCGCCCAATTGGTCGATGGAACGACCAACGATCACCTCTGGGCCGAGCGCTACGATCGTGACCTGAACGACATCTTCACGCTGCAGGACGAAATCTCCGAATCCATCGTCAAGGCCCTGAAACTCAAGCTCCTGCCCGAGGAGAAGAAGGCGATTGAGCAGCGCGGCACGGACAATGTCGAGGCCTACAATCTTTATCTCATGGCGCGACAGTCCTACGTCACTGGAAATAATGCCGATGCGCGGCGCGCAGAGGCGATCGTCCGCCTGTGCAAGCGTGCCACCGAAATCGACCCGAGTTATTCGCGTGCCTGGGCGCTGCTGGCCATTGGACAGATGACCCTGCGGTTCGAACTTGGCAAGAATAGCGATGACGGCTTGGCGTCAGTTGAACGGGCGCTAGCACTGGATGGCGCTCTGGCCGAGGCCCATGCCGTTAAGGCTAGAATCCTCGCCCAGCACGGTCGTCATGATGAGGCGGCCGACGAGATCAAGATCGCGCTGCGTCTGGACCCGGAGTCCTACGAGGTCAACAGAGCAGTGGCGTATTTGCGCTTCCGGCAGCAACGGCTGGAGGAGGCCATTCGCTATTACGAAAAGTCAATGAGTCTGATGGAGACGGATCTGAATTCCGGGACCATGCTGCTCACCTGTTACACGGCCCTCAGAAATTACCAGGCTGCCCTGCGGGTTGCGCGAATCAACCTCTCCCGAGTCGAGAAGATGCTGGCGCAGGATCCGAACAATGCAACGGCCATGGGCTCCGGCGCCATTGCGCTGGCGACTCTGGGGGAGGCTGAACGCGCCAAGGATTGGATCAGCCGTGCCCTGCTGATTGATCCGGACAACATGAATGCACGCTATAACTTCGCCTGCAGCCTGACGTCTTTCATAAAACCACCGGACGTCGACACCGCACTCGAACTGCTCGGTCCTTTTTTCGAAACGGTGGCCAGTGGCTTCCTGAAGCACGCCAAAGTCGATCCGGACCTCGATCCCCTCCGTGATGATCCGCGTTTCAATGCGATGGTCGCGGCCGCCGAACTGCGCATTGCGGCTGATGGCACCGGCTCCGAAACGGGCTCTTGACTCTCGGTGTGTGCAGGGCTGCGAACGCCCTTTCTTTCGACCTTTGGGGAATCGTCCAAGGGAAGGATTGGTCCATTCGGCGTACGGAACAGGTCGCAATAAGGCTATCACTCATTGAGGTCAATCATTTGGCAGCCCACTGCCATAACTCGATCACAGATTGACCGTCTAACGCGATCGCACAGCGTAACAAAGATAGATGAGCGCGCCTGCGCCGCGACTCGCGATGACTCGCTCGGTTCGGTGCAGCGCGGGGTTAGGCGTGCGCGGGTCGCGGCGGTCCCTGCTTCGTCGACGTCGACTTGATGACCATGCGCGTCGAGCGGGTCTTCGGAAAGGTAACCCCGGAGCGCTTGATCGCTGCCTTGAATAGTGCCTGGATATCCGCGTGATCGAGGTCTGATGCTGCCTTGATGGTTACGCTGCGTACTTTGGCGCCAGAACCCTTGAGAAGGCCTTTAGGATCAGGGAGGGACTTGTCGAAGTACAGCCGGACCCAGCGCGGAAAGATAGCAATGGCGACGATGGCCTCGTAGCCGCGCTCGGACATACCGAACGCCACCACGAGGGAGTTGGAGTACTCGTAAACGAGCTGATAAGGGCAAGGGATAGCGCGGCGTATTTTGGGCAGACACCGCTTTGCCAGCGCGACGATCTCGGGCGAGAACCGCGACACGAACGCGGAAAACTGCGCGTTGGGGCTAGGCTTGCGAGTGGCCATGACTTGACTCTTCCTCAAGAGAAGTGGGTACGCTCGACGCTCGCGCCCGGGGTGACGAGAAGTTCGTCCAGTTGCGCGAACGCCTCGCTAAACCCACTTGTACTCCCAGAAGCGATGGCACCGTCAAGAGCTTCCTTCGAGGGATAGAGGTCATGCATGACAACCAGGGTCTCGGCACCTCGTTGTTCGAAGGTCACCGTGGTGACAGCCCCGCCTTCGCCACCTTCGTCATTCGTCCAGACGAGGCGGGAGTGCGGCGTCACTTCGATGTACCTACCGAAGAACTCCATAGGCTGCTCCGAGGCAGGGTGGCCGAACACAAAACGGTAGCTGCCCCCTGCACGAACATCGGCCTCGCAGGAAATGAAGAATATCCCAAACGACTTTGGTGCCCACCACCGCTTGAGCGCGTCGGGCTTGGTCCAGGCATCGAATACGATGCGCGCAGGGGCATTGAAGGTTCGCGTAACGACCAGCTCTCGCTCGGACTTCCGTTCCACCGTCGTACGGCCCTTCATGGGGGTCGACTCAGTTTCTCTTCTTGCGTCCATCGACTTTCTCCTGCCGTTTCAGTTCTTCAACAACCCTGTCCAGCTCGTCGAACCGTGCGTCCCAGAGTTGGCGGTACCTCTCGATCCATGCCGCCTCTTCCTCCAGCCGGCGCAGGCCGAGCCTGCAGGTCCGCACGCGCCCGATCTTCTCCGTGGTGACGAGCCCCGCCTGCTCCAAGACGGCGACATGCTTCTTCATGCCGGTGAGGGTCATGTGGAATTTCTCGGCAAGATCCGTTATTGAAGCGTCTGCACGCCCGAGCTGCTCCAGAACGCCACGGCGGGTGGCGTCCGAGAGCGCGGCGAACGAGGCATCGAAGTGGGTCTGGGAATACTGAACCATATAGTTCAGTATGCAACACAGATTGGCGGCATGCAAGGGGGGGATTTAGCGGGCGACGCCCCGAATGCGTCCGTGAGTGAGCGCAAGTGACCCTGAGCTGCCTCTCGCGACCGTCCGGTTTCGGGAAGCGCGCCGAGACAGTTAGCTCGGAAACTTCAACTCCCGCTCGATTGCCTGGAAGCGCGGCTCTTTGCGTAAGGGGTCCAGGAGCGCGTCGGTCTTCAGCATCTCCAGGCCCGGATCCCGCACTCTCAGTGCCCTCTCGAGCCATTCGAGCGCCTGGGCCCGATCGCCCCACTGCGCGTAGATCGTGGCGTACTGGTACGACGCGGTATCGCCGACTACGCTCTGCATTTTCGCAAGCTCGGCTTCCGCATCCGCGTGCCGGCCGAGCCTGTCGTAGATTACTGCCAGGCAATATTGATTCCCCCAATAGTCCGGCTGCGTCTCGCATGAGGCGCGCGCGCTCTGCAGATCCCCGAGCCCGTAATAGGCGAACCCGCGATGGGCGTAGGTGTCCTTGTAGTCGGGGTCAAGCCTGAGGACTTCCGCAAGAGCCGCAACCGCCTGCTGATAGCGATGGGCCACATACAGCGTCCGTCCGAGCACACTGTGGCTGGCGCGAGCGAGCGGGTCGAGCACGACGGCGCGCCGGGCGGCCGCAACGCCCGCATCGAAGCGCCCCATATAGGCTGCAAATTTGCCGCTTAGTCGTAAGACCTCTGCGTTGCCCGGCGCAAGCGCAAGAGCACGCTCGTACGCTTCACTCGCCTGCGTGAAGTCGAGAGTTCCCAGTTCAGAAACGTTCGCCGATGCGAGGTGTGCCTGGGCCAGATCCGGCGCAAGCGCGAGCGCCTGGCGGGCATCCGCTTGCGCCTTATCAAAGCCTTCATGCATCGCCGCTTCGGTGGCGGCTTCCCCTGCGACGGTCGCAAAGGCGATCGATCGGGCGGCGAACGCGAGTGCATAGTGCGGATCCAGGCGGATTGCTTCCGTGTACGCGGCAATCGCGGCTGGGATCTCTTTGGCTTCGTGTCTCGAGCTGTACGCCTTTGCCCCGCGCAGATAGGCATCGAATGCGTCCGGATTGCGCGTCCCGCCGAGCTCGACTTTGGCCGCGACATCCCCGAGTAGAGTGACTTTCAGAGCGCTCGCCACCGCGGTCGCGATCTCGGTCTGAAGTTTCAGCACATCGCCCAAGTCCCGGTCATAGGTTTTTGACCATAGATGAAAGCCCGTGACGGCATTGATCAACTGCGCGGTGATGCGGATGGTGTGCGCGGAGCGCCGGACGCTCCCTTCGAGCACAGCGCCGACATTGAGCTTGTGGGCAACCGTACCGAGATCAACGTCCTTGCCCTTGAAATAGAAGGATGATGTGCGGGCGGCAACCTGCAACTCGTTGATTTCGGCCAGTGAGTTGAGCAGCTCCTCGGTGAGCCCGTCGGAGAAGTATTCCTGCTCTTTGTCTCCGCTCAGGTTCACGAACGGCAGCACCGCGATCGAGTGCGGCGGCGGGTTGAAGGCGGCGGCGGGAGGGCTCTGAGCTGCGGATCCCGGGACCGCGCCCACCTCCGCGCCACGCTTCGAGAGGACGAGGCGGTTGACTGCGAGATAACCGAGCGCGATGACGACCACGGCGACCGTCGCAAGGAGCACCGCCTTCGAGGCCCAGGATGCCGGGACGGGCTTTGGGGTTGTCGGCGCAGCAGCCACGCGAGCGGCGGCCGGGGCCGTCCCCGTCGGATCCTGTGACGGCTCCGGGGACAGCAGGCGCTTTATGCGTTCGACGAAAACGGGGGGCGTCTCGCCGACGGGCAGCCGCGTCCACTGCACGCGATGAAACGACTCCGGCACATCCGTGCCTGCACCTGGCGTCGCATCCAAGGACACCGGCACGATAAAGGCGGTGTCGCGCGCCATCATATGGCTGCGCTTATCGGCAAGATCCCACTCAAGCCGGAAGTAGCCCTCACGTCGCGATGCAGTGGAAGCCGAGATAACGGGAATAAAGAGCGCGCAGTCCTGGATCTGACGCCGGATCTTCTGATCCCAAACGTCCCCGCCCCGCAGCTCGCTCTGATCGAGAAACACCCCAATGCCGGCCGCACGCAGTGCGTCGCAAATGCGCTGAGCCGCCTTCGCGTCCTGCGAGGCGTAGCTCAGAAATACCGCCGTGCCCGGGTCGGTCACGGTGCTCTCATCACGCGGTGGCTCCCCGATGAAACTCACCTTCGGGGTGGTCGGCCATTCACGGGCTCTGCGTCATCGTCCCGGTAGCCTACCCCAAGCGGTGAACGGCCGCTTTTATGCCGCGATTTCGTCTACTCGAACGTCTCAAACTGGCCGAGGCTGTGTGAAAACGTCACGTTGAAACGCTAGGATCGTGTCGGATTCTTCCTCGGGGAGGCTGCTGTGAGCAGGTTCATCGATGAGGCCGATCGGTGCCAGGGGAGGCTGCTCCCGGAGCGGATCGAGGAGTACGTCTCGGAAGAGAACCCGGTCCGCGTCATTGACGCGTTCGTGGCGGAGCTGGACCTGGCAACGCTCGGGTTCGACGGGGTGGATCCGGCGGACACGGGCCGACCGGGTTACCACCCAGCGACGATGCTCAAGATCTACGTCTACGGGTACCTGAACAGGATCCAGTCGACGCGCCGGCTGGAGCGCGAAGCGCGTCGGAACCTCGAGCTGATGTGGCTGGTTGGGCGGCTCGCCCCGGACTTCAAGACCCTGGCTGACTTTAGGGCGCAGAACGGCGCGGCGATCAAGAATGTCTGCCGCGAGTTCATCGTGCTGTGTCGTCGCTGGGGTCTGTTCACCGAGGCGACGGTGGCGATCGACGGCAGCAAGTTCAAGGCGGTGAACCACCGCGATCGCAACTTCACGCCGGGCAAGATGAAGACGCGGATGGCGCTAATCGAGCAGAGCATTGCGGAATACCTGCAGCAGCTTGATCGCATGGATCGCAAGGAGACGCCGAGCAGCCCGCGCAGTGCGACACGGCTGAAGGAGCGCATCGCGACGCTGAAGGACGAGATGCATCGGCTGGAAGGGCTGAAGGCGCAGATGGAAGCCTCGCCCGACGGCCAAGTGTCGCTGACCGATCCTGATGCGCGCTCGATGGTGAGCCAAGGCAAGGGCACCGGCATCGTCGGCTACAACGTGCAGACCGCGGTCGAGACGAAGCACCATCTGATCGTGGCGCACGAGGTCACGAACGTGGGCTCCGACCGCCATCAACTCAAGAAAATGGCGGAGGCAGCCCGTGAAGCGCTCGGCACGACGGAGCTGACGGCGATCGCCGATCGTGGCTACTACAGCGGCGAGGAGATCAAGGCCTGCGAGGATGCCGACATCGTGCCGCTGGTACCGAAGATCTTTACATCGGGCGCCAAGGCTGAGGGCCGTTACGACAAGAGCGACTTCGCTTACGACGCCAAGCGCGATGCGTACCGCTGCCCTGCTGGCGAGTGGGCCGTTCGGCGCTTCCTGAGCGTCGAGAAGGGCATGAACATCTACAAGTACTGGGCCTCGGCATGCCCGCGTTGTGCACTACGGTCGAAGTGTACGACCAGCGACTACCGCCGCATCGGTCGCTGGGAGCACGAGGCTGTGCTCGATAGGATGCAGGCTCGGCTCGATCAGGATCCGACGCGGATGCAGGTGCGACGACAGACGGCCGAGCACCCGTTCGGCACCATCAAAGCCTGGATGGGCGCCACCCACTTCCTGAGTAGACGACTACCGAGGGTCAGCGCCGAGATGGGCCTGCACGTTCTGGCCTACAACCTGAAGCGAGTGATGAGAATCATGGGCACCGGACCGCTGATCGAGGCGCTTCGCGCCTGATCGGCTCGGCCGATCACGCTCGGCGGGTGCTGCGCGCCCGCTCGGCTCGACCGCCATCGGTGCCCTGACTACCGATCCGAACCCGAGTTATCACACAGCCTCGGCCGGAAGCCGCCTGTCGATGCGCGACCGCTCGGACTCCGGCTTGTGAGCGCTCCCGGCCAAGAACAGTCATTCCCCCTCGGCTGGCTTTTTTCCAGTAAGCGGTCGTCCAAGTCCTGTGCAAATCCAATCGGCTATCATCCCGGGAAACCCGTGGGCGAGCGCCGGCAATTTATCGCCTTCTCGCACCGTCATAGCATGGTCAGCATTTTCCATGATGACAATCCGGGGCTTCGGTGAAACCGACATCCCTCTTAGCCGCTCCCAACTGGCCTGAGCGGGAATCGTGATGTCTGCCGTGCCGAAAAACCAGAGCGACGGAATTTTGAGGCTCTCGATATAAGCTTTGGGGTCGTACGTTAAAATCTTGCCATAGAATCTGCGCTCCGGATCGTTCATATCCTCTGGCGACCAGTTAATAGCCTTGTACCACGGCTGGTCCTTGTCTTTTGCGATCTGCGCTTGCAGATCCCTCCAACTGGCCTGACCTTTGCTGACACTGTTGTCGAGCTTCAGAAGCGGTAACGCTTTCGCCAGTTCGCTGTTCGGCATTCCGGCTTCGCGCATGCGGTTACCGTATTGGGCGAAGCCCTCATCCTCGACCGTGACGGTGGGTCCGGAAATGCTGACGAGAAATTGCGCAGGTGCGCCGCGCGAAATCGCCAGCGGCGCAATCCAACAACCTTGACTGTAGCAGACGAAGCCGGTGCGCTTCGCGTCGACGTCCGGCCGTGCCAGAAGCACACGCAGCGCCGCCGCACCGTCGTCGGCCAGTTCTTCGAAGCCACCTTGACGCCAGTCGCCGGTAGATTTTCCGTTGCCGCGTTTGTCATAGATGAGCACCACGATTCCGCGACGCGCCAGCTTGTCACCGATAAACATTCCATCGCCGCGGGTCTCATCGCCCCCGCCGTGCAGGAACGTCATGGCGGGATGAAGGCCGGCTCCGCGTGGAATCAGCAGGCTCCCGGCCAGGGTGACCGTACTGTCGTTGAAGGAGACCTCTTCCATCCGGTAAGGAAGGGCTGGCGCGCTTGCACGACTCAGTCGGAACGATCCGTCACTATGTATCGTTTTCCAGGCACCGGCGACCATGCCAATTTCCAGCAATCCGCCGGACACCGAGTCCCCCTCCCAGGTACCGGCGAGCTTCAGCGCGCCTCGCGGCATCGGAAGGCTCACCAGAACGTCGCGGTCCCGTACCTTCATGCTAATGGCGTCTTCGTGAAAGTAGCCGGAGTCGGGCCAGTCGAAGTTGGCTTTATAGCCGTCTGTGTTTCGGCTAACGCGCAGGCTAATCTCTTGCGTGACGCCATCGCGTGTCATGGTCCCGGTCCAGAACCCATTGAGCGACGGTTCGGCGTAAACGGAACACGGCAACAAGAGGGCAGCAAGACAGAAGCGGACAACGTCTGGTCGGGTCTGCTGGCGCATGAAACTCTCCGGGTCTGCCGTGGTTTGCATTAGAGGCGTACGGCGACGAGTTCGTTTAAATGTCGTGGGCCCTTCTGCCGCTGACACACACCTGCGGCGGTTCCCGCTGCGACCGTCCGCTTCCCTGCGCGCGAATGGGGCGTATGCTGGCAGCAGCTATGAATACGAAAGAACCAGAGGTAGGGGATCAGCACTGTTTATAGGAATTGGAGTCGTCAATGAGCAGCGTAAGAACCGAGCAGAAGAGCTATGAGATGCCCCCGCGAGAGGGGATCAGCATCGCGCATTTTCTCACCGTCGCCGACATCGAGCGATCGGCCCGCTACTACGAGAAGGTCTTCGGGGCTCGCATCCTGAGCCTGGGTGACGGCAACGCGCCTGGCTACCTTCAGCTTGCGAATATCTGGATGATTCTGAACGTTGGAGGCGGGCCGACCCCGGATAAGCCGACGGTAACGCTCAGCGTCCCCGACCCGAGTCATATCAGCAGCTTCATGAATTTCCGTGTTGCGGATATTCAAGCGTGCTATGAATTATGGAAAAGTCGAGGAGCGGAGTTCATCACGGAGCCGATTCCCAAGTACGGCGAGACGCGCTGCTACATCCGCGATCCTGACGGATATATTATCGAGGTCGGACAGAGCACCGACCTCGCGTACGGCTGACGCTCGGCGCGGATGGGGTGCGGAAGTAATCAAGAAACACACCGGGGAGGGCTGACGGTGAACGGCAAAAGCGTGCTGATCGTTGGGCCGCTTTCAAGTCCGGTATTCCGAGCAACGGCAAACCGTTCCCCGAAAGGCTCCAAGATCGCAAAGGTCCAGTGGAAACCAAAGAAGAGCACGGAAGCCCCGTTTGTCGTAGACGTGCCGGCCACTTTGGCAGACCTTTTCTTCATGGAGAAAGACAGCAAGAGATTCCCGGAGACTGGCGGATGGGGCTACGCCCAGTTTGACTATGACCCGGCATCGGCCATTTACTCGCCCGACAAAGCCGGCACCCCCAGTTGTGGGCAGGTGTGCCACGTGAAGGGACGCCGCCGGGCCGGGGTCGTCCGGATCGAATCTCGATCAGGCGGCTGCAATCTAAGCGATCGGGGTCAGCTCGCTCAGCATTGTGGGGATCAGCTCGCTCACCGTCGGATGAATGCGAACGCCGTGCTGTACGATTTTGTAGGGGAGGTGGGCGTACATCGCATCCACCAGGGAATGCACTGCTTCGTCACCCCCGACACCGAGAACTGCGGCGCCAAGAATTTGCTTGCTGTTCGCATCGACCAGTACTTTCATGAAACCTTGGGTTTCGCCTTTTTCCCGCGCTCGAGCGACGTCCGTCATGGGCATGCGGCCGATCAGGATGTTGTAGCCTGCGCGTTGCGCTTCGGCTTCACTCATGCCGAGGCGACCCAGCGGAGGGTCCGTGAAGAGCCCATAGATCGGTATCCGGTCGCTAACCTTGCGATTCGCGCCATTCAGTAGGTTGTCGGCGACGATCTCGTAATCGTTGTAGGCGGTATGCGTAAAGGCGCCCCGACCGTTGCAGTCGCCGAGGGCATAAACGTTCGGGACGCTGGTTTTCAATGTCTCATCGACTTTGATGTAACCGCCCGCGTCAACCTCGATGCCCGCTTCCCTCAGCCCCAGGTCGTTCGTATTCGGCACGCGACCGACAGCCAGTAGCACGTGCGTGCCAGCGACCGCGGGTGCACCGACGCTGCACTCTAGGCGCAACAGAATGCCCTCTCTAGCCGGCTCGAGGGTGAGGCACTTCGCATCGAGCCGGATCTCGATACTCTCCGCCGCGAGAATGTCCCTCACTGCGTCCGAGACGTCCGGGTCCTCTCGACCGATGAGCCGGGGACCCATCTCGACGATCGTCACTTGGCTGCCAAAGCGGCGGTACATCTGCCCAAACTCGAGCCCAACGTAGCTGCCTCCCACGATGAGCAGGTGTTCGGGCAGGAAATCGATGTCCATCATGCTCTCGCTCGTCAGGTAGGACACTTGATCGATCCCGGGTAGGTTCGGCACTTTCGGCCGGCCCCCAACGTCGATAAACACCCGCTCGCCCGTCAGGGTATCCGCACCCACTGCGACAGTGTGCGGGTCGAGAAACCGTGCGTGCCCCGTATGCACGGTGATATTCGCAAGCGAGCGCAGCCACTTCTCGAGCGACTTGGTTGCACCCTCCACCAGCGCGTCCTTTCTCGCCTTGACGCGGGCCATGTCTACTTTCACAGGTCCACCGAGTTCCACGCCATAGTCCGCGGCTCTTTGCGCAAGCCGGGCCGCGTAGGCGCTCGCCACCAGTGTCTTAGTCGGAGTGCAGCCATTGTTGACGCAGGTTCCGCCAAATTTCCCTCGCTCGATGATGGACACCCGAAGCCCCGCCTTAGCGAGACGTTCGGCAAGAGAGGGGCCCGCCTGCCCAGTGCCTATGATGATCGCGTCGTAGTGGTTCATGTGTTCCTCATGGCCGCGCAGTCGCACGGGCGCATTTCCGCAATGTCCTTCTCACAAGCGCTCCACGATCGAGTACGGAGTCATCGGTTGGCCCAGCGGGTTCGCAGAGGCTGCTTGGAAGCATGCGGTGGTGGGCCATGTTCGCACGGTCTCAGGTGGCACCGGTTGGTTTCCTAAAGAGGAGACCATATTGATACTTGCCATCCGCCATCAGCTCGAAGCCGGCTAATCGGACGAGTAAGATGCCCGGAGCGGTCTGCTCTTGGCCGCCGATCGCTTGTCTCGAGCCGCTGCCGCAAGCGGTTTCGGCAGATTGAGCGCATGTGTCGCCCGCTATTTCCCGTGCCCGGACAACCGGAGCATGAGCTGGGCGTAGTGACTGCCGTGAAGATGTCTTGCGTGAGGATATAGTATCGATGGCTGGTGACGCCGGAGGGGAATATGACAGCTCAAGAGATTCGTGCGGCACTGGATCGCCATTGGACTGCATCCGACGCCAGTGATTTTGAAACGGAGCACGACATTTATCTTGAGGATGCAGTGCTGGAATACCCCCAATCAGGCGAGCGAATCCGCGGTCGGCGCAACATACAGATCACGCGCACCAATCAGTCGAGCAAAAAACGCTTCACCGTGCGGCGAGTCATTGGCAGTGGTGATCTTTGGATCACCGAGTATATTCTGACGTATGACGGGATGCCTTCCTACACCGTGAGCATCATGGAGTTCAGCGGCGACAAGGTTGCAAGGGAAACACAGTACTTTGCGGATCCGTTCGAGGCTGGTACCTGGCGCGCTCAGTGGGTCGAACGGATGGACGAAGGGGAAGGCCGCACGCCCAGGAGATGTTAATGGATACACTCTGGCAGTTGATCGCAGCGCACAAGGCGACGTCCTTCATCAGCCGTGACAAAAGCCAAATCCGCAAGTGTAAGCTGCTCCGCGCATTCCGCGATTGAGGTTTGCCGATCGGTCGTCGCGCCTGAGTGAGCCAGGTCGAGGGTGAGATTGGGGGGACCAAAAATGCGCGGCGTCGGCCAGGCGGGGCGCGCAAACAGTAGGAAACACAGGAGCCGCGCGGGTTGAAGGAATTGGGTCTCACCGGGCACACCGGTTTACCGCCTCCGCGGGCTCGGTAATCCTTGCCGACGGGAGTGTCCCTGTGATTGTCACGAGCTTTCCCAGAGCTGTGCGGGTCATCGAGCACACCTTGATACCGTTAAAAGACGGTACGACGCTGGCGGCTCGCATCTGGTTGCCGGAGGATGCTGTGCAGAATCCCGTTCCTGCAATCCTGGAGTATCTCCCGTATCGCAAGCGCGACGGGACTTACGAACGAGACGCGCTGACTCATCCCTATCTCGCAGGTCACGGCTACGCGGGCGTCCGCGTCGACATTCGAGGGAGCGGTGAATCGACAGGCTTACTGTTCGACGAGTACGCCAAGCAGGAACAAGACGATGGCGTGGAGCTGATCGCTTGGCTGGCGGCACAACCGTGGTGTAATGGCGCCGTTGGGATGATGGGAATCTCCTGGGGTGGGTTCAACGGACTTCAGATCGCGGCGCGCCGTCCCCCGGCACTCAAAGCAATCGTAACCATTTGTTCAACCGACGATCGGTACGCGGACGATGCGCACTACATGGGCGGCACGCTGCTTACCACCGCTGCACTTGAGTGGGCCTTTTTCTTTTTCGGCTTGATGTGCCTTCCGCCCGATCCGGCGCTGGTCGGCGATCGCTGGCGAGCGATGTGGCTGGAGCGCCTGCAGAACATACCGCTGTTCTTGGAAAATTGGCTGCAGCATCAACGACGCGATGCGTATTGGAAGCACGGATCGGTATGCGAGGACTACGCAGCGATCCAATGCCCGGTGTATGCCGTCGGGGGCTGGACCGATGGTTATAAGAATGCAATCCCGCGTCTTCTCGAGCGCCTGAAGGTGCCCCGCAAGGGTCTCATCGGACCGTGGGCACACGCTTACCCGCACTTTGCACTTCCCGGACCCCAGATCGGATTCCTGCAGGAAATCCTGCGGTGGTGGGATTACTGGCTGAAGGGGGTCGATACGGGCGTGATGGATGAACCCATGCTGCGTGCGTGGATGACGGACAGTGTGAGACCGGCGAGTCACCACGACACTTTGCCGGGCCGGTGGATTGCAGAACCTTCGTGGCCAACCCCGGGAATAATGCCGCGGCGGCTGTTTTTGACCGATGAGGGGCTAAGCGAAGCCGCGGCACCCTTGACGACCCGCGCCGTATGCTCGCCGCAGACGGTGGGTAAGTGTGCAGGCGACTGGGTTCCCTTCGGTCGTGGGCACGATCAGGCGGCCGACCAGCAAGAAGATGACATGCGTTCCTTGGTTTTCGAGACGCCGTCTCTCGGGGAGCCGATCGAGATCCTTGGCGCTCCGGTCGTAACGCTGGATGTCGCCTCGGACCGTCCGATTGCGAATCTGGTAGTTCGGTTATGCGATGTGCACCCGTCCGGTGAATCGCTGCGCGTCAGCTATGGTGTGCTCAATCTCACTCATCGCGAGGACCACGAACGGCCCGCCCCGCTGGCGATAGGTGAGCACTACCGGGTGAGCATCCAGCTCGATGACGCGGGCTCGGTGTTTCCAGCCGGCCACAAGGTGAGGCTTGCGATATCTACGGCTTACTGGCCGATGATCTGGCCCAGCCCCGAGACGGCGACTGTGCGGATCTTTGCTGGCACGCTCGATCTGCCGCACCGCTCGCCAAACGTCGCAGACGCCAGGCTCTTGCCTTTTCCTGAACCGGAGACGGCGTCACCCGAGAAACCCACCATCATTCATCGTGATGGTGTGCGGGTTGAACACATCGACCGCCTGGGTCTGGACTTGTGCACACAGTACAAGTCCGAGTATCACGTCGAGGAGAATGACCCGCTCAGCGCAGCAGCCGAACTGCGCAATACCCAGACTCTGTCGCGCAACGAGTGGCAAGTCCGAGTCGAAACGAGACTGCGGCTGTCATCCACGGGCGGTGCTTTCCTGTTGCAGGGAAGCTTGAGTGCCTGGGAGGGTGCGAACGAGATGTGTCATCGTGAATGGGATCGCACCATTGCGCGAGACTTCCTATGAGGAGCAACTGAAGCAAGGGAGTCAGAGAGGAGCCTATGAAGTCCGAGAGGGATGGTATCAACCCAGCGGCCAAGCCAAGCGGAACAGGTTGCGTCGAGTGCTTGCATTCGGGCGGATGGTGGTTACATCTCCGCAGATGCGCCGAATGCGGTCACATCGGCTGCTGCGATAGTTCACCAAATCAGCATGCGTCGAAACATAACGCTGCTACGGGTCACCCGATAATCACGAGCTTCGAGCCGGGCGAGCGGTGGTTCTACGACTATCGAACGAAGGAATCCTTCAGCGGGTCGAAGCTTCACGCTCCTCACTCGCATCCGTTGGATCAACCGGTGCCGGGACCGGCCGGAGCGGTGCCTTCAAATTGGAAAACGCTACTCCACGAATAGGGGCCCAAGAGCAGCCGTCGAGCTGCAGATCCACAACGAAGCTCGGCCCCGAGTCCTGCGCGAGATCGCCTGGCGGAGATCCCCGGTGCGGGCGACGAAGTCGGGCTCGTGGGGGCTGGCCATTCTCCCGGAGTGCGCCCCAGCTCCGATCCGCTTGGTGAGCCACCCCGAATGCGTCCGTGACTGACCGCAAGTGACCCGGGCCGCTTTGCTGCAACCAATCCACGCGACGCATCGGTGCCGGTTATTCGCGAATCCATGGGCGCATCACTCGTCGTACTGGCGCGCTTACAGTCGCTACGACCATAGGATCTATCAGCTTTCGTCGGCGCAGATGCCGCAATGCGGCCTGTACCGTTGACTTTGAAAGACCGGTCTTTGCCGAAACGCTCTGCAAGCTGACCGAAACGGCGTCTCGTCGCGCCTTCGCTGCTTGCCGAAGCAGGAACAGATACACAATGAACGTCGCCGGCCGACGGTCATGCCCCACTAGATCGGGCATCAGGACATCGACCACATAGGCATCAATGGTTATGCGCTCCATAGTAGTAACTACTATAGTAATTATCCGCCCTGCGGCCAATCCTACCGAGCTAGAGTTTTCCCACCGGAGACCATGAGAGGTTGCGGCGATGATCACACAGCTAAAATTTGTCGGTATCCCGACCAGTGATCAAGATCGGGCTCTCAAGTTTTACACGGAGAAACTGGGCTTCGAGGTGTCGACAGACCAAGTGTTCGATGAAAAGCAGCGCTGGATTGAGCTTCGAATTGGCAGTTCAGCTACTCGTGTAGTGCTCTTCACCCCGCAAGGGCATGAGAATCGAATTGGAACCTTTTTCAACGCTTCGTTCGCTTGCGATGACGTATCGGCGACGTATCGGCAGCTCATGGGGCGTGGCGTGACTTTCACTCAGGAGCCGCAGAAGCAACCGTGGGGCGAGTTCGCGATGTTTAAGGATCCAGACGGCAATCAGTTTGTTTTGTCGTCATCCTGAGTCGTCGATATGGGAATTGTCGCTCACAGGAATCTGTCATGAGTGGTTTGTGGGGAAAGCTAAATGTAAAGAATCACAGGGAGATTGTGGTCCTCAATGCTCCGGACTCATTTGCGGCAGAGCTCGGAGCGCTTGGAGGTATTCGTGTTCATCGATGCATCTCAGGGGTCAAGGAATTGACTTTCGTGCTCGCCTTTGTTGTGAGGAAGGTTGAACTCGACGAGGTGGCTGCGACGGTCATTAGCAAGGCGTCGCGCGACGCGCTGCTGTGGTTTGCCTATCCGAAGGGCACCTCGACGAAATACAACTGCGATTTCAATCGCGATAGCGGCTGGGACATCCTACAAAAATCCGGCTTCGATACCGTTCGACAGGTCGCGATCGATGAAGATTGGTCTGCCCTGCGGTTTCGTCGCATCGAATTCATCAATTATCGGGCAGGCAAATAGAGCTGCTTGCGGCTAGCACGTTAATGCCGCGCCCAAACCAGTCAGGGTTATGTCAGTGGCTTGCGCCTGCAATAGTTCGGTAAATTCACCCGTTGACATCGGTTTGTTGAAATAAAACCCTTGAACTTCGTCGCAGGCGTGCTTACGCAGGAAGTCGGCCTGCTCCCTTGTCTCCACGCCCTGGGCCACGACGGTGAGGCTCAAACTCTTGCCCATCGCAATGATGGCCTCAGCCAGATTGCTATTTTCGCCACGAGTTGTGATGTCCCGGATATACGAGCGATCGATCTTGATGGTATCGAGCGGAAATCGCTGCAGTGTGGCAAGCGAGGAATACCCTGTTCCAAAATCATCGATCGCGATCTTGATTCCCATGGCTTTCAGATCGGTCAGAATTCGTAGAGTCTTCTCGATATCCTGGATCAGCAGGCTCTCATGGATCTCCAGCTCTAGCAGGTCCGCCTCCATGCCGGTGGATGCGAGTATGGCCGCGATATCGCGTAACAGATGTTCGTCGGCAAACTGGCGGGTCGTGAGGTTGACGGCCATCTTCAAACGAGGCAGGCCCTGCTTCTGCCAGGCCACGTTTTGCAGGCAGGCAGTGTGGAGCACCCACTTGCCGATGGGCACGATCAACCCGGTCTCCTCCGCCACGGGAATGAACTGCATCGGCGCCACCGTCCCCAAATCCGGGTGTTGCCAACGCAGCAGCGCTTCCATCCCGGTTATCCGGACATTGGCCATATCCCGCTTGGCCTGGTAGTAAAGCCGGAACTCGTGGCGCTCGAGCGCGTGTCTCAGGCTCGACTCCAAGCTGAGCCGTTCGAGCGAGTTGGCGTTCAATTTCTCGGAATAGAACTGGAAATTGTTCTTGCCGTCCTCCTTGGCCTGATACATCGCTATGTCGGCGTTTTTCGTCAGCGTTTGCTCGTCCGATCCGTCCAGCGGATAGGTGCTGATGCCGATACTCGCGGTGACGCGAAATTCCTGGCCTAGCAGGATAAATGGCTTGGCGATCGCGGTGATTATCTTCTGCGCCACCGTCGCGGCGTATCTCTCTTCCTCCAATTCCGTCAGTAGCACGACGAACTCATCGCCCCCCAGGCGTGCCACGGTGTCGCTCTCGCGCAGACAGGCCTTGAGCCTGTTCGCCACTTCCTGGAGCAATTGGTCGCCGGCTTCGTGCCCCAGTGTATCGTTGATTTGTTTGAATCGATCCAGATCGATGAAGGCCACGGCCAGTTGTCTATGGTAGCGCTGGGCTTGACTGACGGCTTGACTCAAAAGCTTGTTGAAGAGACTGCGATTGGGCAGCGCCGTGAGGCCATCATGGTAAGCAAGGTACTCGACGCGCAGTGCATGGGCGAGCTTAGCCTCGTTCTCGCGCACTCGAGCGCGTGAAAGCTGCCAGCTCATGCGTCCCAGTAAGGTCGCGAACAATATGAATAACCCGCTGCCGATCCCCGCGCGCCACAGATAGATCTGTGCGTCCCGATGCGTGGCGGCCAACTGCTCCTCCTCGGACAGCCCGGCAATCACGGCCAGGGGAAATGCGTAGAGCTGCTGTGCGCCGGTGTAGCGCCGTATGCCGTCTCCGCCATTGTCCACAAGCGAGACCGTGGGATCGTGCTGGTCTGCGCCGGGGACAGCGCTCGCATAGTCGATCGCCTCACCTGCGGTCACCCTGTCTCCCGTACGTCTTACGCGAAACACACCATCGGTTCCCAACAGTCCGAGTAAGCCCTTACGACCCAGGACCGAAGAATCGTAGCCGCTGACAAAATAGGAGGCATCAACCGCGACCAGCACAGCGCCGGCCAACGAGCCATCCGCGGCATTGAGTGCGCGGCCGAATTGCAGCGTCCATTCTCCGGACGGTCCGGCTTTTCGCGGCTGGTCGAGCCAGAGAGTATCGCTTCGCAGGTCCTGCCGGAACCCCGGCTCGGTCACATAGGGCGCGTCGGCGGGGCGGGAACTGGCCATGACCACCCCGTCCGTGTTGACGATACTAACGACGAACAGCAGCTCGGACGGCAACAGATTCCTGGCGTTCAAGTCCGAAAGGGCCGCGCCGGCCCCCTCGGTCTCGTAGGCATATTTGACGACCTTCAACGTCTGATCGATTTCACGCAGTGCACGCAGCACCTGCGCCTCGTAGGTGGTGACCGACTCCAAGGCGGCGGTAGTCGCGGCACCCGCCGCATTGGTCCGCTCGACTTTGATCAGATTTAGAGTTAGGCCCCAGATCACCCCAAGAACCAGAATCGTGAGCGTTGGAAACAGAATGTGGGGTTCGCTAAGCCAGCTCATCCAGGCACGTAGCGCGGTGGCGGCAGGGCTTTGCATGGCTCGCCTGCGTGTCGTATCGTCCAGAGAAACGCTCGTCACCACGGTCGTGCGATGCTCCATGCGGCCGCCGCGAGCAGATAGCGCGATTCGAAGATCTCGCTCGCCAGTGGTTTGGCAACTAAATAGCTCACATGGGCACCCGAGTATGCTGAGGTCGACGTTGACCTGGTCAGAACACGAAATCGACCGTGGCGCTGAATAGGTTGACCTCGCCGCCTGGTCGAAAGCCAGGCTGCAGGTTAGTCAATTCGCCGCTCGAGCCCGGTCCGTGACGCGAGTGATCAATTTGCAGTTTGAGGTCAACATTCCTCATGAAATCCCACCGCGAACCTACCGACACGGTGTTCTGATCGGGATTTAATTCCAGGATTGAGTTCAGACCGGCATTGAGTCCGGCAGCGAATCCCGCCAGCTTAGGCGGCAAACCTGCCAGGGCTAAACCGGGGTCGGAGTTTCTGTCCGTCTTGACCTCGGCATAGTTGAGATAGGGCGTGAACGCTCCAAACCGGTAACCACCGCTGACATACCATGCGGTGCCCACGGCGAACACTGAATTGGCGTTGGCGCGTGCCCATTCGCCAATCACGAAGTAATGGCCTGGGTCATAGCGTGCACCGATCGTCTCGGTCACAAGGGCCTTATTGTCCACATCGTATTCGTCCGCAATCGCGATCCCTTGCGGCCCGAATTGTCTGAACCCATCGAACAGCGCATTGAAAGACGCAATGGTCAAGTGCAATTCCTGATACGCGAGGTGTACTGTCAAGGGCCCATATTCAGCGGTATTGGATAACCCCCATAGATGCCTGCCCTCCCCGCTGCCGCGGTTGTACGGCAATTCTGAGTTGTTCTGACCGTAGTTGCCCTGCAGCGTGTCTGTGACGGCGCCAATGTGTAGACGATAGCTGAGGTCGACCCCATCGCTGTTATCAATCGGGAGCAGCTGATAAATCTCTCGCGGTGGCCGTACCCATGGCATCGTGTAACCCACGTTTACAGAATCGGAAACGAAAAAAGTCGGCATCACGGTCCGACCTATGCGAATACTGAAATCCGGCGTGACCAGATACTTGACGTTTGCCCACTCCACATGAGGCGTGTAGGTGTTGTTGTAATTCTGCTGGGCAATGACTTGCACAACCGCTGAGAGCTTCGGGTTGATATTGACGGTGAGTTGCGCACCAATCAGGCTGTCGACCGCAGCGCTCCAGCTGTCAGGATAGCCCGCGCCGCCTGGCTGGAAGACGCTCGAGGTGAAATCCGCACGATCTTCGCTGGAGCGGACCAGCCCCAACGTGCCAAATCCGCTCAACGAAAACAGCTGTGTAGCGGAACCGGAATCCGCAGTTTCGGCGCCCGCGGCACACCACGGCAGCGCCATCAGCGCGATCAGCGTGAATCTTATTGGGCGGAGGCTCACGGCGTGAGAACCACTCTGAGGGTGCCGTCGAGCAGGCTCTGATCGATATAGCTGATAGCATTGGGGTTCGCGAGGAGCAGTTTCTTTGCCTCCAGGCTGGTGGCAACGGTCTTCGGCGGTTGGCCCCTGCCAGTAAAAATGATCCTTGACCAGAAGGCTTTGACTTGCGGCGGCGACATACCGGCGATCCTGCTGTAGAACTCGTCGCGTACGGCCGATCCTTCGGTCTGGTCGATCGGTACCGCGGGACTGCCGTCAGGAAAACTCGTCCTTTTGCCCAGAAAAATATCCATGAGCTGGTTCTTGCTCAGAGTGGTAACCGGACTCTTGGATGAGACGACCGCCACCACATCGGCGCTCACCGCACTGACGGCGAGGCCAATAGCGAGACCGACACTTACCAAGGCAATGCGATGTATGGCCACCACGATCGAACGCTTCAGGGCACGACTTTGACCGATGCACTGAAGAGCACATTCGGCCGCGCGACCCGATACGGCCGTCGGGTACTAATCAGAGCCTCTACCGCGCCCGCGCCGCTGGTTGCGGTCTCGTGCTGGACTTGGACGTTAGGACTCCTCATGAAACTTCTTCAATACGCGCGTGCACAGATCGCAAGAACTCCTCGCCGAATTGTTTGCTGGGAGTGTCTGATCCGGCGAGCTCGCCAGCGACGTGATGCGCCTGCGCCCAAGCTAAAAAGGATGATCACAGGTCGAATCAGGCTCTGTACGGCGCCGTACGCAACGGGACCCGACCTTTCGGAACGTGACGCCGGTCACGTTCCATGCACAGACCACTGTCTGTAGAACCTTACCGCTGTGCTTGTTCCCTAACTGGCGGTCGTGAACCGGACGCAAGACTGGTTGGAGAGATTCAGTGATACGATTTGCTCAGACAATACCTGCCGCGGGTGATCGGCGACCCCGGGTCATTGAGCGACCGTGGTTGGCGCCGCCCGGGTTTTTTGACCGACTGTCGCCTTTCGGGGCCCTAATCGGATGCCCCCCAAGCCAAATCCGCTCGCCACCTCGCTCCATAGCCTGAGCGGACACTCTGACAAGGGGGCGGTGATCCCGAGAAATTGGCTGGCCCGGAATCCGCATCCTCTAGCGAGACTGGGACACCAGACCACTCGGCGCCGATGTCTTGTTGTTCGCGCTGTACACGGCGGACAGCGCGGGCTGGTTGATCTTCGTCACTGCATCTGCGGTTGCATCGCGCACGCACCGCGCTTTATCGGTATCTGTCGCGAAGAAGGGGAGGTTGAGATCTCCAGGCGGCAGGCGCGCCTTTTCAAGGTGCTCACCAGCATATGAGACGTGCCCATCGGGCGCGATCACCCCGGCGACCGCCACGGGGGGAGGACGCGCTTGACCCGGACGATGCCGGCGGGTGCTCTCTTGCCGGTATGCTCGGCCGGATCGGAGTCGATGCCTCGCCCAGCGACTTGGGCTAAGCTGCGACACTCGGAGGCCATGAGAAGACCTCCCCAGGGGTGATTGGGCCGGTGACTGAGCCCTCGCGCGCGGTATTTCTGAGCTACGCCTCACAGGATGCGGAGGCCGCCCAAAGGATTTGTGAGGCACTGCGAGCCGCCGGCATCGAGGTCTGGTTCGACCAGAGCGAGCTGCGGGGCGGGGACACCTGGGACCGGTCGATCCGCAAGCAGATCAAGGCCTGCGCGCTTTTCATTCCGGTCATCTCGCGCACTACGCACGATCGCCGTGAAGGGTACTTCCGTCTTGAATGGAAGCTGGCGGTTGATCGCTGTCACCTGATGGATGCCGACATGGCTTTCCTGTTGCCGGTCGTCATCGACGACACGCGTGATGATGATGCACGAGTGCCGGAGCGGTTCCGGGAGGTGCAATGGACGCACCTGCCGGGCGGGATCACGCCGCCTGCCTTGGTCGAGCGTGTACGGCGTCTGCTGTCTGGGGAGCCGGCACAGGAGCCGACCAGGAGCGCTTCGGCAACCGTTGGAGTGTCCGCTGGGGCGACGACCCAAAAGCCCGCCCTGGCATCCTGGGGATCGAACTCAGCGCTCCTGGCGGCGACCGCCTTCAACCCGCCCCCGCACTCGATCGCGGTGCTGCCGTTCGTGAACCTGAGCGGAGACAAGGAGCAGGAGTACTTCTCCGACGGGCTTACCGAAGAGCTGTTGAATTCCTTGGCCGAGATCGACGCGTTGCAGGTCGCTGCCCGCACTTCGGCCTTCTCCTTCAAGGGAAGAGACAACGACATCGATGCCATCGGCCGCAAGCTAAACGTTGCGACGGTGCTCGAGGGAAGCGTACGGCGCTCCGCGCACACCGTGCGGATTACCACGCGGCTCATCAATACCGTCACTGGGTTCCAGCTGTGGTCAAAGACCTATGACCGGGACCTAGGCGATGTGCTCAAACTGCAGACCGAGATCGCCACGGCGGTCGCGAGTGCACTTAAAGTCACGCTGCTGGGGAATGAAGCCGCCAAGATCGAACTCGGGCGCACCCGCAACCCGGGGGCATTCGATGCGTATCTCCGGGGCTCAAGGGCGGCTCGCTCGGGCCAGGGAACGTCGAGCTATCAGAGCGCGATTGCCGGATACACAGAAGCAATTCGCCTCGATCCGAACTATGCGCTTGCGTTCGCGGCCCGATCGCTCGCGCTTTCCGACTATGCCGGTGAGTTCGCGAGTGGCACCGGCATTAGGGAGTTCCGTGTCAAGGCCGAGGCCGATGTGCACGAGGCGCTTAGGCTCGCTCCGGAGCTCGCTGAGGGTCACTTGGCGTTGGGACGCTACTTAGCTTCCAGTCTCGACTACACGCACGCGAGCGAGGCGTACGAGCGCGCCATGGCGCTCGCTCCGGGCGCTGCGGAGGTGCTGGCCGACAGCGGCCGGTTTGCGGTTTCTATGGGCCGCTTCGATGTGGGTTTGGCAGCCGTGCGCCACGCCGTCGCGCTTGATCCGCTCAATCCACGAAGCCGTGCCGGGCTCGGCGAGGCGCTGTTTTGGGCTCGCCGATACCAGGAGGCAGTTGCCACTTTCGGAGAAGTCATCAGTCTTGAGCCGGACTTCAAGCGAGCTTACGGATTTCGCGGGGTCGCCTATTACTGGCTTGGCGATTTTCAGAGTGCGCGCTCTTCAGGTGAGACAAAGCCGGATCACTGGTCGAGCATGTGGTGCCTTGCAGTGACGTACAAGAAGCTCGGACGGCATGCCGATGCAGAAGCCGAGCTGGAAAAATTGCGGGCCGCGTTCGGAGATAACTCGGCGTACCAATGCGCTACGATCTACGCAGGGTGGGGCAATGCAGACAAGGCGCTGGAGTGCCTGGCCAGGGCCGTACGACTGCCCGACGCGGGCGTGGTGTACGTGAAAACTGACGCGCTCATGGATCCGCTCCGCAGTGACCCGCGCTTCCAGGCGATCGAGCGGGAGCTGAGGTTTCCGGATTGAGTAGCAACGGCGATTTTGCCGCGACCGCTCGGAGTCCCGGCTTATGACCGCTCCCGACCATAAGTGGACCCCGGGTTATTAGTCACACCGACAATGCGGCGCGCAGATCGTGTCCAATCTCATTTCTGTGGAAGGTCGGCGCAAGCTATTCTGAAGAACCCAGGGGAGATTTTGTGCCATGGCAAAGCTCGTCTATGGAATGAACCTGTCCTTGGATGGCTACGTCGACCATCTGGAATTTAGGCCAAGCCCGGCGCTCTTTCGTCACTTCATAGAGCAAGTGCGCGACCTGACCGGCAGTTTGTACGGTCGCCGCATGTACGAGGTCATGCGTTACTGGGACGAAGACTGCCCGGAATGGGGCGCGGAGGAACACGACTTCGCGGCGGCGTGGCGGAGCCAGCCGAAGTGGGTTGTGTCGCGCTCGTTGAAGTCGGTCGGACCCAACGCCACACTTGTCCAGGAACATATCGAGGCGGTGATACGTGGGCTGAAGGCTCAGCCAGTTGGGGAGATTGAAGTTGCCGGACCAGACTTGGCAGGAAGCCTAACCGACCTTGGTCTTATAGATGAGTATCGACTTTACCTCCACCCCATCGTGCTTGGTCGCGGCAAGCCATTCTTCTCCGGCCCCCGGCCGCCGCTCCGCCTTGTGACCAGCGATCTCGTTGACGAGGACGTGATTAGGTTGACGTACGTTCCCGCTTAATCGCGCAACTCGCCCGACGGACGGCGCCGAGGCGTCAGGTCCCCTTTGGATCAACAGCAGGTCGAACCGTAGCGGGTAAGGTATCCATCCGACGCAGTGGGCTGCGGTTCGCAGTCGTGCTCTGGCCAGCGGCCCAGGCCTGCTGGGCGCCGAACACATCATCCACCGGTGACGAGGGTTCGAGTCCTTTTTTCAGGGCATACAGCAAGCAGTTGGGCGTCCGCAGACCTCCGCTCGTCGCGGGCAACGCCACTGCATCTGGACACGGTGTCGTTGGCCGACTAGCGTCCGCTCATCCGAACATTCGGGCCAAACTCTTGTCCATCGCAAGCCAATGCAACTGGCATTGTTGGAGCGGACAGAGCTTGCGTTGCCGAACCGATGAACCGGGAGGTCGCTTAACAACAGGCTAAGTCCGCTCCACGACATTTCGAGCGCGAGGGCGGCGCCTGCGGACAGGCTTCAGAAATGCGAATGCTACTGCGTAGTCTTCTGTCGTTGCTGGCTGCTCTTGTGACTATCGGCACGTCATGGGCAGCGAACGATCCCTTCGTAGGCAGGTGGAAGGTGAACCCGTCCGAGAGCAAACTCACCGACGAAATGAAGGTCGAGGTCGTGGGTGGAAACAAATATGCCATCACCTTTGGTCCCGGTGCAGTGGACACGATCGTGGCCGACGGGACTGACCAGCCAGCCCTGCAAGGGACCACACTGTCCATTACGGTGGAGGGACCGAACAACTGGAAGGTCGTCCGCAAGAAGGACGGGCGGAAAGTAGTCTCGGCAATTTGGAGGCTTTCTGCGGACGACAAAACGCTCGACGACGCTTTCACAGGCTACCGGCCCGACGGTTCGCCACTAAACGTACACTATACGTACCAGCGAGCGGCAGGCAGCTCAGGTTTTCCGGGCACCTGGGATAGCGTGAGCGCAGAGCTGGACTCAAGCATTGAGCTCGAGATCCAGCCGTACGAGGGCGACGGCCTTTCATTTACCAGTAGCGGTCAGCGAACGGCCAAGAACATCAAGTTCGATGGGAAGGATTATGCAGACACCGGTCCGGATGTGCAGCTTGGCGCTACATCTTCTGGCCGCCTGGTGAAGCGGCGCAGCCTGGAAATCACAAACAAATTCCAAGGCAAGATTACGGACACCCGGCAAATCGAGGTTTCTGTAGATCTAAAGACCTTGACGATGAGAATACGCCAGGCCGGTGAAAAGGAGCCCAAAAACATTCTGGTATTTGATCGGGAATAGGTTGAGAGGCAGGGTTCGCGCCTTCTGCGAGCATCCGACAACAACAAAGACTTCCGCCGCAGTGCGGTCGCTTACGTTCTCGGTAGGATGGATCAGCGGGGCCACCTGAACCCGCGGCGTGGCGGCGTTCGTAGTCCGCGCTATCTTCAATTCCACTCGCTCAGTCCTTCGAGCGCGTACAGCTTTTTCCAGCTCGGGCGAGCTTTCATCCGCGCGGCATACTGATGCAGTGCCGGCCACTCGGTCGCCGGCCTTGGCATGTTCCGCGACCAGCGCATCAGCATGATCAACATGAGGTCCGCTGCCGAGAACTCTGCGCCGAGCAGATACGGGCCCTGCGCCAGCAGATGCGCATTGACTCGCGCCCAAACGCTTTCTATCTTTCGGCACGTCGCGGCGTTCAGTATCGCTTGTGTGTCGGGGGCGTCGCTGACGTCTGCCGGATAAAACCACAGGCGGAACGCCGGCTGCAGCGTATTGGCCAGATACACGATCCACTGATACCATGCGGCGCGGCTCGCAGAACGCTCCGCCGGCGCCAGTCGAGTCTCAGGATGTCGGGTCGCTATCGTCATCAGTAGCGCAGCTGTTTCGGTGAACGGCGCGTTGTCGATCAGCAACGTGGGCACGACTCCGCCGGGATTGAGCCGTAGATAAGCCGGCTCGCGCTGCTGGCCAGACTGCAAATCCACCAGCACCAGGCGGTATTCCGCGTTTGCCTCGATCAACGCCTGGTGCACGCACATGCTGGCGGTTCCCGGGCTGTAGTAAAGCGTATACATGTCGTCTGGCTTCCTACTAGATCGCTCGCTCAAGCGGCGGTGCAGGGGGGCGACGATTGCGGAGTTCGGTTTCTAGTGCGGGGGTCAGGATTCTGCGTTAGTGAGCAACCGGGAAATGGCGCGCAACCCGCACATGGTGCTCATTGTGCCACGCCACGCGAGCCGGGTTAAGCTACCCACAACATCACGATTGCGGCGTCCACTCCGCCTCTAGGTCAGACAAGCATGGCCGACGTCTTCGTTTCCTACGCCCGCAGCGACAAGGCGCGCGTTGCGCCGCTGGTGGCGGTGATCGAGGCGCAGGGTTGGTCCGTGTGGTGGGACTCGGAGATCGACCCCGGCCAGGAGTTTGACCGCCTCATCGCGGCGGAACTCAAGGCCGCCGCCGCCGTCCTGGTGGTCTGGACGCCGAATTCGGTGACGTCACGCTGGGTGCGTGGCGAGGCGCGAGAGGGGGCGGATCGCGGCATCCTCGTGCCTGTGCGATTTGAAGGCGCCTCCCTGCCGATCGATGCGCGCGCGCTTCATACCACCGATCTCGATGATTGGGGGGAGGATCCCCGCAGTCCGCAGGTGCAGGAAGTGCTCCGCGCAGTGGGCGCAATTATCAAACGCGACCCCGCGCCGAAAGCTGCAGGCGCCAGTTCCGACCTGGTAGCGTCCGCTAGTGCCACCGAGCCGGCTCGCATTGCGATCTGCGTGCTCCCCTTCGCCAACATGGGTGGTGATCCGCAACAGGACTATTTCAGCGACGGAATTACCGAGGACATCATTACCGAGCTCTCGCGGTGGCGCCTCCTTGCGGTGCGGTCTCGCTCCGCCTCCTTCCGGTATCGTGGCGTTGCAGTCGACATGAAGCAGGTCGCGCGTGAATTGAACGTTCGCTTCATCGTCGAAGGTAGCGTCCGACGGATGGGCGCGCGCATCCGTATCAACGCGCAGTTGATCGATTCCGAGAGTGGCAGCCACATCTGGGCCGAAAAATTTGATCGAGATTTGGCCGAACTCTTCACTGTGCAGGACCAGGTTGTGCAGACGATCGTCAGCACGCTCGTGGGCCGGGTTCAGGCGTCCGATTTCGAACGAGTACGACGGAAGCCGCCCGCAAGTCTCGCCGCCTATGAATGTGTTCTGAAGGGCAATGCATTGCCCTGGGACGATCCAGATGGCGCAGCGGAGGCCGCGCGATTATTTGAGAAGGCCATCGAAATCGATCCGGGCTATGGTCCTCCCCATGCCTTGCTTGCATCTATATTTCAAGGGAAATGGCAGGACGACCCGAGCAGCTCCGATGCCTTTCTGCTGAAGGCGTTTGCCTTGGCAAAGCGGGCAGTCGAATTGGATCAAAACGACAGCACCTGCCTTGCTCTCTTGGGTTGGATTGAATTGATGCGGCGCTCCTATGATCTGGCGTTGCAACATGTGCGGCGAGCGGTCGAGATGAATCCGAACAACCAATGGAATGCGGCCGACATGGGAGGCATTCTGCTTTACGCCGGCCAAGCTGAAGAGGCGTTAGCGTGGTTCAAGCGTGCCAAGGAGATCGATCCATACTTCAATGAGCCCTGGTACTGGCGATCGGTCGGTGAGGCTCACATGGTCTTGCAGCGGTATCAGCAGGCCTTGGCGGCGTTCGACCATTCCCCCGGCCGCATATATCGCGTCGCCGCATTTGTGGCCGGTTGCTATGCCCGGCTGGCCGACATGGAGCACGCCAGAGTCCGCGCAGCTGAGTGTCTGGCTATGAAACCAGACTTCTCGACTGGACACTTTATGGCGAAACAACCGTTCAAGAACCCAGCCGATGCAGCGAGTCTGACCGAATCCTTGCGGATGGCCGGCCTGCCGGAATGATGACCGCGGCCGTCGGTTTTAGTCCGCTCTCTACACGACAATGACCTCCGACATCGCTTCGAAAAATGAATACGTCGAGCCGCCTTGGGTCGGCCAAGTAATCCAGTTCTGGTTCGAGGAGCTGACGGAAGCTGATTGGTTCGCAAGAAGTGACGTGATTGATAAGCGCATCCGCGAGCGCTTTCTCACGATACACCAACGGCTCGTAACGCACGGTGGGTGCGATGTGACCGGACCGCGCTCGATCCTCGCCGGCGTGATCGTTCTGGATCAGTTTTCGCGTAACCTATTCCGGGATAGCCCGTCCGCCTATTCAGCCGATTCCATCGCGCGCCGACTGGCCAGAGTTGCCATAGAACAGAGCTTCGACATCGCCATGACAACACAGGAGCGGTTGTTTCTTTACCTTCCCTTCGAGCACAGCGAGGAGCGCGCAGATCAGGCACTTGCGGTCCAGCTGATCGGAAGTGTCGGCAATGCCGAGTGGACCCGCTATGCCATCGCGCACAAGGAGATCATCGATCGATTTGGCCGTTTTCCGCATCGAAATGCGGTGCTGAACCGGCTTTCGACCGCGGACGAGATTGCGTTTCTGAAGGAGCCGAACAACTCATTCTGAGCAGCTTGCCCGTGGGGCTTGCTCCACCGCGACAGCTCGCACACGATGCACCGCACCTCGCTACCCTGGCGGCGAATCTTAAATCGGCGCCATGCAGGTCGCACGCTAGCCAGGGCATTCGGCGGGTGAGAACCTTGTACTATCTGTGGAAATGTAACCCTGGGGACCTCCGTGGAGACGATAGGCGAAGATCTGCGCCAGATGATACGGACACCACTTTCCCGCTCGCATGTTGAGGCATTGCGGGCGGCGGGGAAGGTAGTGACGTATCCCAAGGGCACGATCATGGCCCAGCAGGGGGAAAAGGCAAACCGCTTCGTGTACGTCGAGGAGGGCGAGATTGAAGTAGTTAATCCGTTCACTGGGCAGCGCCATTATCCGTCGACCATTGGGCCAACTCAGTTTATGGGGGAGATCAGCCTGCTGTACGGCGGTACCGCCTCCTTGCCCCTGCGCACGGTAGTGGATACGCGAGTGATTGAGGTACCGCGTGAGACCTTCCTTACGCTCATGTCCCAGATCCCCGAGATGTCGGACATCATCATCAGTGTGTTCGCTGCCCGACGCCGCCGGCAGCTCGACGACCGCCGCAGCGGCCTTTACCTGATCGGCGAGGAGGCCGATCGCAATGTGCGTCGCATCGCCGAGTTCGCGAGTCGCAATAGGTTGCCTTACGTGTCGGTCCCCCTACACAGCCCGGAGGCCGAGGCATCGGCTAAGAGTTGCGCAATCGATGCCGGAACCCCGGCAGTTATCTTCGGCAGCAAAGTACCGATCACGGATGCGACACCGGATAAGATCGCGCGGCTCCTCGGGCTCAACATCGACTTCAGCGGCGACGAGCATTTCGATGTGCTCATCGTCGGCGGGGGGCCGGCCGGCGTGGCGGCGGCCGTTTACGCTGGCGCCGAGGGTCTACGCGCGCTGGTCGTCGAGGACGTCGTTTTGGGAGGTCAGGCGGGAGCGTCGAGCCGAATCGAGAACTACCTGGGTTTTCCAACAGGCATCTCTGGCGCGGACCTCATGTGGCGTGGCCAGGTGCAGGCCGTGAAGTTCGGCGCCCGATTTGCGATACCACGCCGAGTCACGACGCTCGAGGCGCAAGAGAACGGCGCCTTCTGCGTCGCCTTCGAGAATGGCCAGCGCGTCCGTGCCGGTGCAATCGTAGTCGCGAGCGGGGTGCAGTATCGGCGGCTTCCGCTGGAGCGACTCGCCGATTTCGAGGGCTCGGGCGTGTACTATTCGGCCACCGAGATGGAGGCTCGATTTTGTAAGGACACCGAGGCCGTAATCATTGGCGGCGGCAATTCTGCCGGCCAGGCTGCGATGTTCCTATCCCGCTATGCGCGGTGCGTCCGTGTTCTGGTGCGGGGTTCCTCGCTCGCCGCTTCGATGTCGAGCTATCTCACCAGCCGCCTTGCGGCTGACCCGGCTATCACGATCGAGTACAACTCTGAGGTCACGGCACTGGAAGGCGGCGAGCATCTGGAAGGCGTCATCATCCGCAACGCCGAGACCGGGCTGTCGCGGAAGGTTGCGGCGCGGGCGCTATTTATCATGGTGGGTGCCGCGCCAAACACCGAATGGCTTTCTGGTTTGGTGAAGCTCGACGACAAAGGGTACGTCGTCACCGGCGTCGGCTCACCGACTTCGCCGTTTGCGACGTCCTACCCCGGCGTTTTTGCTGTCGGCGATGTTCGGGCTGGGTCGGTCAAGCGGGTAGCCTCGGCAGTGGGCGAAGGCTCCGTAGTGATCTCCAAGGTCTGGGAGCACATCAATCAGAGAACTACCTGAGAAGTGCCAGCTAGCGGCGTTGCCATCCACGCCTTCGAGGCCGCAGCGATCCGTCAAGAAAGGTGGTGGCCGCTAACGCATTTGGTCTGCTTTCACTTAGTTCTCAACTCGACGGAAACTTCAACCCCCGCTCAATCGTCTGGAAGTGCGGTTCCTTGCGCAGGGGATCCAGGAGCGGATCGGTCTTCAGCAACTCCAGGCCCGGGTCCCGCAGCCGCAGCGCCGTCTCGAGCCATTCGAGTGCCTTCGCTCGATTGCCCCACTGTGCATAGATCGTAGCGTATTGGTATGCCGAGGTATCGCCCAGAGCCGCCTTCAATTTCGCAAGCTCGGCTTCCGCATCCGCGTGCCGGCCGAATTTGTCATAGATCACCGCGAGGCACTGTTTACTCGCCCAATAGTCCGCCGTTGTCTCGCACGAGGCGCGCGCGCGCTCAAGATCCCCGAGCCCGTAATAGGCGAGCCCGCGATCCGCGTAGGTTATTTTATAGGGGTCAAGACTGATGACTTCTGCAAAAGCCGCAACCGCCTCCTCATAGCGGCGGGCCGCATAGAGCGCCCGGCCGAGCACAAGATGGCTTTCACGCGCGAGCGGGTCTAGCACGACGGCGCGGTGGGCGGCCGCAAGGCCCGCATCGAAGTGCCCCATGTAGGCTGCAAATCCACCGCTTCGTCGCAATACTTCGGCATTGCCCGGCGCGAGCGCGAGGGCGCGCTCGTATTCGTAATTCGCCTGCGTGAAGTCGAGGGTATTGTCCGAAACGAACGCCAATGCGAGATGGGCCTGGGCCAGATCCGGCGCGAGCGCGAGCGCCTGGCGCGCGTCCGCCTGTGCCTTGTCAAAGGCTTCGCGCGCCGCCGCTGCCGTCGCGGCCTCCCCGGCGTACGAGGAAAAGGCCATCGATCGGCCGGCGAACGCGAGCGCATAGGCTGGATCGAGGCGAATGGCTTCCGTGTACGCGGTAATGGCGATCGGAGTGTCTTTGCCTTCCTGTCTCGAGCTATACGCCTTCGCTCCGCGCAGATAGGCATCGAAGGCGGCCGAATTGCGCGTCCCGCCGAGCTCGACTTTGGCCGCGACATCGCCGAGGAGCGTGACTTTCAGCGCGCCGGCCACCGCGGTGGCAATCTCGGTCTGAAGTTTCAGAACATCGCCCAGGTCGCGGTCATAGGTCTTCGACCACAGGTGAAACCCCGTGACCGCGTTAATGAGCTGCGCGGTGATGCGCAGGGTATGCCCAGAGCGCCGCACACTGCCTTCGAGGACCGCGCCGACGTTGAGCTTGTGGGCAACGGTGGCAATGTCCGGGTGCTCTTTGAAAGAGAAGGATGAGGTGCGGGCGGCGACCTGCAGCTCGTTGATCTCGGCCAGCGAGTTGAGTAGCTCCTCGGTGAGCCCGTCGGAGAAGTATTCCTGCTCTTTGTCTCCGCTCAGGTTCACGAACGGCAGCACCGCGATCGAGTGTGGCGGCGGGCTGAAGGCGGTCGGGGCTGCGCTGGGCTGGGCCGCGGGCGCCGTCGGGTACTTCGAGATCCAGAACCTATCGATGCCAAAATAGACCACAGCGCCTGCGATCACTGCGGCGGCGATCACCGGCAGCGCCCACTTCGACCGCCGGGACGCGGGAACCGGCTCTCTCATCGGTGGCGGTGGAGTCGGTGCTGCGCCCGCCGGCACCACGGTCGCTGTCGGCGCGTCAGGCGACACCAGGCGCCGTACCCGTTCCACGAACTCCGGCGGCGTCTCCCCGCCCGGCAGGCGTGTCCACTGCACCTCGTGAAACTTGTCCGGTACCGAGGCGCCACGTTGCGGCGTGGCGTCGATGACCACCGGAAGAAGGAATGCCTTCCTCTCCGCCATGTCATGCGTGCGGTCGGCCGCAAGCTTCCACTCGCGTCGGAAATAGCCCTCGTCACGAGTCTCCGTGCTGGCGGAGATCACGGCTATGAACAGCCGGCAGTCGTGGATCCGCTCGCGGATCTGCCGGTCCCAGGCGTCCCCGCCGCGCAGCTCGCTCTGGTCGAGCCACACCTCGACGCCGCCCGAGCGCAGCGCTGCGCAGATCCGCGCCACCACCCCCGCATCCTCCGAGGCGTAGCTGATGAAAACGGAGTGCGAAGCGCCGCTCAAGGTGCACCGCCACCCTCGACCATGTCGAGTATCCCCCTATGCACTCCGAATGGTCGCGGATGCAATGGGGGGTTGGCAACCGGGCAGGGATGGGGACTCGAACGGCAGCTATCGGGAGGTGACATCGCTAGCGATTTGCTTTGACCCTTTGTCGATGAGCCGCCTGCTTGGCGCGATTTCCGCAAATTGCCATGCTGCACCAGCGGCGCTCCCGGCTTCGCGTCTGATCTGCGAAGAACAGCGTGCACGTAGTCCCCTGGCACGCCTTTACGTAAGTGAAGTCCGCTGAGCATACGAAGCGCGCGATGGCTTCGGCGATAGGACACAGCAGTCCTTCGGGTGAACGCCACTTTCGCATAACGCGCAATTCGAACGCGTTACCCTTTTTGCTTGTTGCCGGCCCGATTTGACTGAAAGAATCGTCCCGCTCCAGCAGACGATTGAGGCGCTCCAGCTTTTTCAGGTCATCCCGAGCCAGGGGCCGTCCCCGATGCTTTTGCACGAAGCCACGAAACCATTCGCGCAGATCCCGCGCCTGCTCGGCCACCTTGTTCAGCTCGCCGTGCGAAGACTGCGATCGCATGTGCCTAAGCGCCGCGGCTGATACGAGCTGCGTCTGCGCTAGCCAGCTAAGCAGGCCATCGCCGTCATCGAGCCAGTCGACTGGGACATCGATGGGAGTCGCCACCGAGTTGAGAAAGTCCAGGGCTAGGTCGCCGCCAATAAACATTGCAGAGGTTTGCTGCATACGCGTCTTTGAGCGAGAGCATTAACCGGACGGTAATGTCTTGACAGGTTACTAGCAAGGTCATAACCTGCTGAAAGCTTCCAGTGAGGTTATGCTAATTGGTAGCTGTGTGAGGGGGGCGGCATGGGCACAAGTGCGGTGAGCGTCGTCCTGGGGCATGGTGCCTGGGCAGATGGGTCGAGCTGGGTCAGGGTAATGAGTCCTCTGATCGCGGCAGGTCACAAGGTATTGGCGGCACCGGTGCCCCTAACTTCGTTCGAAGCCGACGTCGCGGCTGTCGAGCGAACGCTGGAGCGGGCACCGGGACCGATCGTGCTAGTCGCTCATGCCTACGCCGGCGCGGTAATCGGCTCCGTGCGCAATGAGCGCGTGCAGGCACTCGTATACATAGCCGCTCTGGCCCCGGACGAGGGCGAGACAGTTGCAGACGTTTTCTATCGGGCACCGCTCCATTCCTTCGCGCCAAAGCTGTCGCCCGACATTCATGGGCTGATCTACCTGCCGGAGCGAGCCTTCACCGAGGCGTTTGCGCCCAACGCCACCGGCGAGCAGCAGGCCCTGCTGGCCGCCCTGCAGCGACCGATTGCCCCCGCCTGTATCACCACTCGCGTAGGTCCCCCGCGTTGGCGGGACCTACCGAGTTGGTTCCTGGTTGCCGAACAGGACTACCTGATCCTGCCCGAAACTCAGCGCTTCATGGCGCAGCGCATGCGAGCCCACGTGCGCACCCGACAAGTTGACCACACGCCGATGGTGACTGCCCCGACAGAAGTGGTCGAAATCATTCGCGAAGCAATCGCCGTAGTCGGCACACTTTAGACCCACCCACAGCGGTCCCGATGGTTCGATTACCTGATTCACGAGAAGGAGCTCAGTCATGACCTCCATTCGATATCACAGCATCGCCGTTGACGGCACCGACATCTTCTACCGCCAAGCCGGATCCGCCGGTTCGCCCAAGCTGCTCTTGCTCCATGGGTTCCCCACTTCGAGCCATATGTTTCGCGATCTCATCCCGCTGTTGGCCGACCGCTTCCACATCCTGGCGCCCGACTTGCCGGGGTTCGGTCTGTCCCACTACGAGGGTGGCGGGTTAACCTTCGATCGAATCGCGCAGAGGATTGATCGCCTCACGGATATCGTCGGCTTTGAGCGATATGCGCTGTACGTATTCGATTATGGTGCCCCGACCGGTTTTCGACTTGCCGTCAAACACCCCGAGCGGGTCGTCGCGATCATTTCGCAGAACGGCAACGCCTACTTAGAAGGTCTGAGTGACGGCTGGAATCCGATCCGCGCTTATTGGGACAACAATTCGCAGGCCAATCGAGAAGCGCTGCGCAAGTTTCTGTCCCCGGAGACCACGGTCTGGCAATACACGCACGGCGTGCCGGATCCAACCGCGGTATCTCCCGACGGCTACTCGCTCGACAACTTCTACCTAAGCCGCCCTGGTGTCGCTGACGTGCAGCTTGACCTGTTGGGCGACTACAAGAGCAACGTCGCCTTGTATCCCAGGTTTCAAGCGTACTTCCGCGAACATCGACCCCCGCTATTGGCAGCCTGGGGGAAGAACGATCCTTTCTTTCTGCCGGCAGGCGCAGAAGCATTCAAACGCGACATCCCCGATGCGACAGTTCGCTTCTTGGATACTGGGCACTTTGCCTTGGAGAGCCACGCCCAAGAGATCGCCGGGGAGATCCGGAACTTTCTCTTGCGTTAGGACGTGCAGCTAGCGTGAGAGTCCAGATGTGTGACTCTCGCGTTTACAAAGCCATTCGGGAGTCGTTCGGCAGTAGGAGAAAGCCGTGTCAAAGCCGATGATCGTATTCGACGTCAACGAAACCCTTCTTGACCTGGAGACCATGACGCCCATCTTCGAGCGCATCTTCGGCGAGAAGTTGGCGATGCGGCTCTGGTTTGCAAACCTGATTCTCTATTCGGAGGCGCTCACACTCGCCAAGGTGTACGTTCCATTCACGGAGATCGGCGCCGCTGTCCTGCAGATGCTGGCTGATACGCGAGGTGTCAATATTGCCGCGGCCGATAAGAAGGAACTGAACGACAAGTTTGCGACCATGCCTCCTCACCCGGAGGTCCCCACGGCGCTGCGTAAGCTGCGAGCTGCCGGGTTTCAGCTCTTTACGCTGACCGATAATCTGCTCGAGGTGCAAACCCGACAACTGCGGCACGGCGGCATCATCGACCAGTTTGACCGGTGCTTCAGTGTGGACATCGCAGAAGTGCGCCGTCATAAGCCCGCGCCCGAAGCGTACGCCTACGTTGAGAAGCAGCTAGGAGCTCTACCCGCTCAGCTGTTTCTTATCGCCTCTCATACGTGGGATACGCTGGGTGCTGTGGCCGCTGGGTGGGGTGCGGCTCTTATCAAGCGGCCCGGAAACGCGGTCCTATCCGTCGGCCCTCAGCCTAGCATCGTCGGTATCGATCTGGACGACATTGCCAATCAACTCATTCGGCGATCGACCTAGTCGCTCGCTTGAGTGCGGCAAGAGGGATAGAAATTATCAGGGTGGCTTCCCAAGGCACCGCGACGACTGATGCGATGCCCGAATGTTAGAAGGAGGTTAATTGCGATGAAGCAAGGACCAAAAACGACACGCAGTCACAAGCCGGTCAAGCACAGAACTCGATCGGTCAAACTAGCGAAGCTGAGCCGCCCTAGTGGCCTCCTAGATAAGACGCTTTCCCTGATCAAAACGCACCCTGGAATACGGCCCTCGGAACTCAATCGGCTTTTGAACGTAGGACAGTCCGATGGTGTGCGCAATACGCTGATTAAGCGCGGCCTTATACGGAAGGAGAAAGACGGCTCGGCGATGCGGTACTACCTCGTTTGATTCCGGTCGGGATTCCATTGATCTAGCCCTGGCGGTGCCCAAAGCTGCCTGTTACGAACGGCTCAATTGCGTCAACAGCAGTCACCATCCGATCGGCTGATTACTTCTGCCAATGCTGTGAGGAGCGCCGCTGGCTAGACCTTACACAGTGGCCCGTAGTCGTCATCTCAGGGCCTCGGTGTTGGATTCCATCTGCATATCCATTCCGGCCCACGTCTGCCTTTCATCAGGATAGACGTGAGTCATCCAGCCGAAGACCACGGGAATCCACAAACCGTGCGCCGCGATGCAGGCATCCTCGGTTTGAATACTACCCTGTGGCCCAAATTGCGCGCCCGGTCCGAACTGCTCGCTGAGTGGCAAGGTTCGCGGGCCACCGCAGAAGTCCACATGGCGGTGCCAGGTCGCGACGCTCAGGGGAGCGATGCCATTCAGCTGCTCTGGCGTTGAGTCACGCGGCGCGGTGTACATTACGCCGACGGCTTTCATGCCCCCAGGTGTACGCTTGTAAAGGATCGATCCGGGCTGCCTGTAGTCGACTTGCTGCTGTTCTCTTCGAGCGAAGCGGTAGCTCGTGTAATGGACCTCTTCGCCCATTCGGCCGGTTGGATGAAACGGCTTATAGCCATCGTGCAGCGCCAGGTTTACATCCCCATAACGTGCCAGCACTTCGCGTGCAGCAGCCACGATCCCTTGGGCGCGCTGATCGTCACCGGGCTGTGGCTTGCCCTTCAAAGACATTTGCATGTGGTTGCCCATCTTCATCGAGGGTACCGGCGTCTCATCGGTCTTGCCGCCGTAGTGGCTCAGCAGGTGCTCCCAAAGCGGAAACTGCTGCGCCATCGCGACGGTCAGGAAGCCGCAGAGTGTTAGAACTCGCGCAATGAATTTCATCATCGAGAACTCCGGCCATGCCGCAAAGACGTCAATTGGTTATATCGTTTCACGTCTGCTCCGGAGGAACCGGGACGTACTGCACATGCGCTGCAGCGTCCGGAGTATCTATCGAAGAGGTCGCGGAGACGCTGCGCCTATCCGTTGCGGCGGTGCATCGGTACGGGACGGCATGCAAGGCGTCGCTCGCCATGAGCTCATGCTAGCGCATGAGCGCGCACGTCGACCGCAACGGATACGGATTATTTACCGGAGCACCTCCCGGTATATTCCGGTAGACGCCCAACGCGCGTTGCATTAGGGTCCACTGTGGCTGACTCAGGCGTTACCGCGTGATCCAGCCGAAGGCCGATCCGTATTGCGGGCGTAACTCGGTGGGGGCAGTGCGGTGAATGCGGCTTCACGGTGATGTGCGAGTTGATTGTGTGAGACAGGTTCAAAGGGAAGGTCATCCTGATGGCGGTATCTACGTACCGGGAGGTGCGGTGAGCCGTATCTTTCTCGAGGAGGCGCAACCATCTGGGTTACGCATCGGGCTGCCCATTACTGGGCCCTCAAGGATTACTGGGCCCTCAAGGATGCGACGTTGGCGGACTGAGACCGAGGCTGTTGAAGCAGTTCATCAGATAGGGCTGATCCCCCAAAGCCGTTTGTGCAGTCGAACTCTCGGACCGAAATTTCTTTCTCGTACAGTGCAAGAAATCGCCTTGCCGCCGGGTCTATTGGGGGAAGGATGGATGGGCGACTCCACCCCGGGTGAGAAATTCGCTCGCCACAGTGTGTCTTAATTGTCTTGGAGGATCAAAATGAACGCGATGAGCCGATTTCTCGCAATTACCGGTTTCATCATGGTGGGCGGCTTCACGTATACGTCAGTTTATGCCGACGACATGGCGTCAGTTGCGACTGGTGGCTTCATCACGGCTCTTCGCACCGCGGACACGATGCACATGATCGATACGGACCATGATGGAACGATCTCGCAGGAGGAATGGACGGCGTTTCAAAACCGGGTATTCTCAATGTTGGACAAGAACAACACCGGTTTCGTGGATGCAAAGGAGTTTTATGGTGACCCCATGGGGCCGGTGTCACTCGCCCCCGGGGCATTCATTCAGGGACTGAGGACCAAAGCGATGTTCGACAAGATCGGCGCCAACGCCGATGGCAAGATTTCACGCGCGCAGTACCTGAGTTATCAGCAGAAAATCTTCGACATGATGGATACGAGCGGAAAGAAACAACTGACAGCCGGCGATTTCATTACCCGGAAGCCGTGAGAGACTGAGCGCAATCCGCGCGCAGTGTCCCGCCCCCTGCGCGGGGCCGCGCTCGGCCACGCGAGCGTGGCGCTGTCGGCGGGTCAGTCGTGCCCAAGAGTCGAGGAGTGGGCACAGCGTTTCGGGCGCGGCAACCGAACGGTTCACCGACTCGAATGGGGGGTCCCTATCCCCAAGCAAACCGGGAAGGTGCAAAATATCGGACCCTTCATGAGATAGCGAAAGGGGAGCTGCTCGAAATCGCGATGCAGCATGCCGTCGCGGTACACGCCCACAAAGATACTCCCGAGGGCCGCAATCAGCTGCGCAAGCTTATCAAGGACGGTAATCCCCCAGAGACTGTGCAAGCTCGCTGAGCTAAAGAAGCGCGGGCGCCACCGCCGCTGGGTTCTAATCGTTGCTCGATGCTGGCAGCGACTGCTTTTGAGTGCACGCTGAACCGCAACTAGCGTCCGCTGTTGGCCCGGTTCCAGCCGTTAGCAGATTAGGACTGGTGACGGTATCCGCCTGCCTGTCGGATGCACGTCCGCCCTGTTGCTGCACCGGCGAATTAGCCGTGGCGTCGAAAAGAGCCGAGAAGACAACGAAAAGTGCGGCGATCGAAAGTGCGGCGAGCACCCCGAGAGCCCTATTTCTTACAACGAACATGACATCACTCCGGTGCGCGGGCATTACTTCGTGCGAAAGGGTCAAACCTGCCCCTTTGTGAACACGAATACCCCGACAAACATCCATCCCGTCGGCGGTAGAATGGACCTGTAACCTTCAGCGCCGTTAGGCCGAGAATCCGGGACGTTTGACCGATCATCCACCGTTCGCGGGAACTCGCCGGGAGTGCTTCGGAGTTGTGGACGCCTTGTCCGATGCCCTACGAGCATTGCGCGTTTCGGGGTCGATGTTTATCGACGCTGACCTCAAGGCGCCGTGGGCGGTCGTTACCCCTTCTTCCCGTGACATTGCTGGCGCTCTCGGGGTTGAAACGGATCGAGTGATTCCGTACCACCTTGTCACGGAGGGGGTATGTGTCGTCGCGGTCGACGGCCATGCTTCGACGCAGCTCGCGGCCGGCGACATCGCGTTGTTTCCGCATGGCCACGTGCATGTTCTGGCCAGCGATCACGGAGTCGCGCCGCTCACCCTGTCGCGAGAATTCGCGGAAAGCGTCTTGGCGCGGCGTAGCGTTCTGCCCATTCGCCATGGAGGCGGCGGCGATCCCACCAGACTGCTCTGCGGCTTCTTCGCGATTGAACGGTGGGGCGCCGACCATGTCGTTGTAGGACTCCCAGCCCTGCTCACGGCTCGAGTCGGGACCGAAGGTGGGCGGGACCTGTTAGCCGCTCTGGCGCGCGGATCGATTGAGGCGCACGTTGCAGGTGGTCCAGGAAGTGACGCGCTGGTCTGCAAGTTGTCGGAAATTCTGTTCGTCGACGCGCTGAGGCAATTCGTCTCGAACGGTGCGGGTCCGGTGCACGGCTGGTTGGCCGGACTGCGGGACCCCGCAATCTGTCGTGCGCTGGCGCTCATGCACAGTCAGCCCCAATATGCTTGGAATGTGCAGTCCTTGGCGTCGGCCTGCGCGTTTTCACGTTCCAAATTTGTCGCAAGATTTACGGACCTCGTTGGATCACCGCCGATGAAATATCTAGCGCACTGGCGGATGATCCTTGCGGCACGCGACCTCTGCGATGGAAATATTGCCGTGATGCAAGTCGCCGATCGATACGGCTACGGTTCAGAGGCGGCATTTACCAGAGCGTTCCGCAAGATGTTCGATGTGCCTCCTGCAACATTTCGTCGTGTGAGACGCCGGGGCGACGGCGACAGCACAGGTGCGACGTAAGAGTGCCGTTGTCAGGCCACCGGGGTGAAGGAACGGGGCTGCGGGGCGGCGGGTGTCTTAATGAATCCTTACTTGGCTGACTCGGGAACTGTTCGGCCGCCGCCATCAAACTCAAGAGGTAACTTGGCGGGTAATACAGCGGAAGCTTCCGCGCCGGTTCGCCGCAGTGCGCTCCAGCCCCAATCCGCTTAGCGAGCGACACCCCGAATGCGGCCGTGAGTGACCGCAAGTGACCCTGACCTGTCGTCCATCAACGGCCGCTTTCCGGCTAGCCGCCTGACCGGCTGGCGCTAGTTGCATCTGCCAGAATGACCATTCAACAACCGGAACGAGGGGGCTACCACGCGAACAATCATTGGGTGCCGCAAGCGATACAGGTATTGGTCAACTTCGCTCCGGCCGGCAGACTATTTCCGGCAATAGCGATTGAGGAACCCGAAGACATCTTTTGCCCAAACAGCAGATCCAAAATACCCGAAGGAATGGCCGTCTTCCTGGGAATTCCCGTATGGCGGATAGATCTTCAACTGGTATGTCTTGTTAGCTTCCTTCATTGCGGTTGCCAAAGTCTTGCTCGGTGTAAGGTCATAATCGTTGGCGGCCTGAAAAAAGAAGATAGGCGTGTGAGCATTTCGAACCGCGCGAGTCATGAGTGTTTGCAGCTCAGGAGCATCCGCCCAGCTTTGCGCACCTCCCGCGGAATCAATGGCAGCGCAGTAGCTGCCTCGTTCTGCGCCCAGCACGGTCTCAATGCCTCCAAAGGAAGTGCCGGCCACTGCGATGCGAGCAGGTTGCACGAACTCCTGTTTTCGCAACCAGGCCAACGCCGCCAATTGGTCGTCGAGGTGATCCGTTTCGAGCAGCCGGACCATCACCGCGGCTGCTGCGGAGTTGCCTCCGCTTTTCTGCGCCGCGGCAATTTGGTCACCGATGTAGGGCCCCGCCGAAGCGCTAAGCCCTTGGCCGCGGCGATATGGCCCAAAAAATACCCACCCATGGCTTGCAAACACCGGACCTAGTGCCGCAAATGCGCTGGCGCTGAGCATGCCAGCGGCGCTTCCGTGGTTGTAGACGACAGCCGGAAACGGCCCCTTTCCGGCCGGCTTATATAGAGCCCCATGCAAGGTGATCTCCCCACTGGGAAATGTGACTAATTCCTCTGCGTTCACGAGCGGTGACAACAACAAAAATAAGAGCAGCACGGTCGCGAGTCTGATCATGGTGCGATTCTAGCTTGAAGAACCTTTAGCGCGAGAATTCGCTTTGGGGAGGCGGCTTCCCAGTCTCGACGGACCGGTGTTGGCGGTGGCATTCATCTCGTCTATCGCCAGTCAGCTGAACACAGCGAGCAACGCTCTGGGATCATGTGCGCTACTCGACATACCCGCGAGTACTTCAATTTACATGGGGGGCGTCCCAGGGTCTATGACAGTTCAGTTCTCTGGCAACTCTTTCTGTGGGGTAGCAATCTTCTGTTCTGGAAACCCGCCAATAGCGGCACCGTAACAATCATTCCGAGCGCCGCTACGACTAACCAGCAAACTACGCGTACGCTTTACGGCGGAGGGACCGACGTTTCAATATCCACTGATAGTTGCAGCAACCCGGTTGTCACGTTTGCCGTGGTCACGCCGTCCGGGTCATTTTCGGGCGGTAGTAGTTCTGGTGGCTCAAATTGTGGGAGTGGTGTCGGGATGGATTACTTTCCGAACTGGCCTGGCTTTAGCGAAAACGGGTGAGGAGTCTTTGCTATCACCACAGATAGCCCCCGGCTGCAAGGCAAGTCTGAATTTTGGTGTGAACGCAAACGCCTTATGGCCTGATCCGGGCAGTGTTTTTGATCTTTCGGTTGCTCCTCCTCTCGGATCCGTACGCGCTGGTCCCCGCTGGCGTAATAGACTGCTGCCCGCGGTGGTGCGTACCGGCCGCAGTGAGATTCAACAGCTAAGGCTACGGTCTGAAATGAAATTGAGGGTTCTGCTCGAGTGAGCGGAGTTGGCTGCGGATTCAACCGATCGACGTAACGCATTGGCCAAATCGTTTCGCCGGTGTTTCAAAGTTTAGCGTCTTTCGTGGCCGCTCGTTGACCTGTCATGCCACCGCGTTTAGTTTGCGAGTGAACCGACAGGTCCGTTCCTTTGGCAAAGTACTGCCTGAGCAAGCCATTGGTGTTCTCGTTCGAGCCGCGTTGCCAAGGGTGCTGCGGATCACAGAAGTACACCTTGATATCCGTCGCTAGGGTGAAACCCGGGTGATCAGCCATCTCGACAGCGCAGCGCAAGGGTTCGAATGAAGATGGGCGGCGAGGAAGGTCACGGCTCGCATCCTGAGACTCTGAGTCGATGGAAACGATGGCTGTCGTTGCGTGCCTACGGACTGGTCACTAGCACGCTATTCGGAGCGACAACGCCACCTATAGTGATGCGTGGCCGCTTCGAACGCTTTAGCCGAGTATCGCGGCAAGCGATACGGCGGAAGTTTCCCAGGCTCGTCTTTGGAGATCACGTCGTCGACGGGCTCGCCATCGAGTCCGTCTGCGCGGTCGAGTCCCCTGCCCGGGCAATTCTCTATCTTCACGGTGGCGCGTTTTTTATGGGCTCGCCTGCCTCATACCGCAATCGAGCGATGCGCTTGAGCTATCGCTGTCAGGCGGAAGTCTTCGTGCCCGATTATCGGCTCGCTCCAGAGCACCAGTATCCTGCAGCACTCGATGACGCGCTCGTGGCGTGGCGCTTCGTTAAGGCCCTACGGCCGCAGGCGGCGATTTTTGTGGCGGGCGATTCGGCCGGAGGGGGCCTGAGTCTCAGCCTGCTCGTCAGGCTTAGAGAATCCGGCCTTGTCATGCCGAACGGGTCGTTTCAGCTTTCGCCGTGGACGGATCTGACGGTCTCGGGATCTTCCGTCGACGGCAATTACGGCAGGGATCTGTGGTTCACGCGCAAGCACCTGGAGGTATGGGCGAGGTATTATATCGGTCAAGCGGACGCTCGTTCGCCGTATGTCTCACCGGTATTCGCCGACTTCTCGGGGCTACCGCCGCTCTTGCTTCTCGTCGGAGAAAACGAGCTGTTGCTTGATGACACGCTGCGCGTGAGGGACGCAGCCATATCGGTCGGTACTGATGTCCGCGTGCTAATCGGCAAGGGAATGCAGCACGACTGGCCGCTCACTCTCCCGTGGCTGGACGAGAGCAAGCATGCGTGGAATACGATTCGACGCTTTGTTGAAGAACATTAGCTCCTTTACAGCGATGCTCAGTCGCCCAGTCAATGCGGACGCGGCCGCCGGCCCCGCGCCCCGCAATGGTTAGTACGCGCGCCCGATCGGTGACTGTTGGCGGCGGCGACGATTCATCCGCTTGCCGGGTGGTTCTCCGAGAGGCAGCCGTGTTTCCCCGAGAGAGGGACGCGAGACTCGAGAAACCACTACCGGATGCCTGCTTAAGGCCGCTAGGCCTTCCGATCAGCTGGTCTGATCAAGCTGGGCTCGTCGAACTCCAGGTGATTCACGTAGGGCGCGACCGGGTGACAGACCATCGAAGTCTGCGGATACGGCCGCAGCAGCTGATTCGCCTGGTCCACGTTGGATGAGAGCCACGCGTCGTAATCCTCCGATCGGAGTACCGCAGGCATCTGTCCTGTGGCTGGGTCGATTTCAGCTAGCAGCGGGTTAGCATCGACGGTGATGAGCGCACAGCTCTCGATGACTTCGTCATCGGCTTCTGCGCGCTCCCACAGCGCTGCAACGCCAAAGACCAGCCGGTTCACCAAACGTACGTAGTAGGGTTGATCATTCCCAGCTGGCGCGCGTTGCCAGAGATAAAAGCCCGCAAGCGGCACGATGCCGCGCTGACCATATACCCACATTCTTCGCAGGTCCTGTGTAGACTTCAGCGCATCGCTGCGAACTGAGCCGCAGCTGGTGAGATTGATAGTGCCTTGCGCGGTCTTCTGCGCAAGACCCCACCTCATCATGACGCCCTCCGATTCGCGTTCGTGCATGCGCGCGACTGGAATGCTCTGTGAGATCGCAACATTGAAGCGCACTGAAAATTGCCACCAACGGCGCGCGACCGAGAGTTCACCGTCGACTTCCTCCCGGCTTGGAATCACGAGTCGTTGCGTCATCCGCAAAGAGTACGGATCCTCGAACGATAGGAACATCTGTCCGCCCCGTGCGACAACGGCGGGAGGTTCGTGATCTACCGGATACACTTCAAGCGGACGAACTTCCTGACTGTCCACATTGGAGAAAGCCGGACTCCCGCCCGGGACGGCCGGTTCTGGCCCGGAAGCGCGTGATACGGTTCCCGAGACCGGAGGCTCACCACGGGCGTCTCAGGGCCAACAGAGCAGGCACGCCAACGCTCACCCCGTATCCGCCCCTTCGGCGCTGCGGTAAACACCTCCAGAAAGAGAATCGAAATAAACGCTAAGCTATTGTTTTTATTGGTGCCCGGGAGAGAAGCCTAACTCTGGGTTACTCCGAGCAGATTCAATCACTTATCAGAGGACCTGCGAGTTTTACCCCCTGGATTACCCGCTAGGCTGTCGGGGCTTGAAAACACTATCTAACCTCATGCGTAGTGGGTAACGCAGGGCGGTCTTCCGTTTCAGTTCGCGCGCGCTCATTGCAGTCGCCATTGCTAGTTGAGAACTAGGACCCTGGCCAGCTACGCGACGAATTCGCGACGAGATTGCCGAGCACCGCAATCACCAGCAGGCCGTTAGTGATGAACCGAACCACGCGCAGCTCAGCGCCAGTGGAGGCACCAGCGGGTCAAACGCGGATCTTGCGTTCGTCGCCGCGCTATTCCAGCTTCAGCACCACCGGGCCAGATACAGGGTCGGTGACCCCTAGGCCGCCTCCTAAGTCTTCCAACGTATCTCGGAATGAATCGAGCGTGGCGATCATGCTCGGACGCGCTTTGGCGAGCGCATCCATGTCGGACCATTCAGCGATGATGCAGTAGCTTCGGTCGGCGGCCTTAATAATGTTGACTCTTCGCAGTCCCGGCCAATCGGCGACTACGTTCTTGTGTGCATCGAGGAATTCATTATCACGTCCGGGCTTTACGCGGAATCGCACTGCGTTGAAGGCGGTCATGGGTCTTCCTCCCTATCGTGGAATCCAAACGCTGTGAATTTAAACTAGCGGGCGCCTCCGGCACACTGGCAGCCACGGTGCTTGCGAGCACGTTCGCGGTTGCCGGGGAGCCGGGACGTGAGGTGCTCTATTCGTCCCAGGCCTGCACGATCGTCTGTTCAACGATCAGTCCGTCCTTCAATTGCAGCAGGGCGATGCAGAAGACCTTAGCGCCGTCCGGATACAGGCACGCCTGAGTGAATGCCAAACGGTCGCCCTCGGCGATGCTCACGTCCACTCGGTGGGTCATGGCGCGGCCGCAGATGTCGTCCCAGAACCTTGCGATCGCTGCCCGACCCTTGACCTCCCGAGGCTTACTGGGAGGATTGTTGTGGTCAATGACCCGCGTCACCGCGTGTTCTGCATAGAGGTCGGCAAGCGCCCGACCGTCGCGTGCCTCGATGGCCCGCTTGATCGCATCGCCGGTCACCCGTGTTGCTTTGGCAAGCATGATGATGGTCTCCAGGGTAGGTATTCGCCCTGCCGGGTTCGGCCGGCAGGGCCTGGTATCACTTAACTTTTGCCTTGGCCATTTTCGCCGCATGGGCGAGGACGGCGTCGGTTTCCCGACGGAATACGACGGGATCGACCTGCATACCGTTCAGCACGGTCGACCAATGCCGTGTGATAGCGGCCATGGCCACCGCCTCGCGGATTTCCTCGTCCGTCGCACCGTGTAACTTGGCTGCCGCGGTATGGAAATAGACGCAGTACTGGCATGGGATCTGCGCAGCAACGGCGAGCCCCAACAACTCCTTGGTTTTGCCGTCAAGCGCGGTGGCGGAGTTGAGCTGGACAGATTCGAACTCGCTCCAGGCTCCGGCGATCCCGACCTCGGGAAAGACCTTGAACATGCCCGGCACCGAGCCGAGCGTTTGCTCGATCTCCCGGTACGTCGCTTTTGCCGGTGGGTCACCGGCCATGGCCCGAGGTGCGACCAGAGAAAATGCCACGAAGGCGGTGCCGAGCGCGAGTATTGCGCCTTTTCTGATGAATTTCGCCATAAAGTTCTCCATACGCTGTGGTGCGAGCGGCCGTTAGCCGCAGCAGTAATTCGATGACGATTCTGCTAGAGGCGAGCCGCTCCCGCTTCCCTCGAAAGCGCCATGCCGGCCATGGCCCGTCGGAGCCAGTGACGCATTACCGCTCAGGCTGGCGAGCCACCAGAGCGGCGGCCGCCGTCCGCGTCGGCAACTCGAGCTTCAGGAGAATGTTTGCGACATGCCGTTTGATCGTGTGCTCGCTCAGACCGAGTTGCACGGCGATATCGGCGTTGCTTAGACCGTCGGCGATGAGCGCCAGCACTTCACGTTCGCGCGCGCTCAGCGTGCTGGGATCGACGAGACGCATCTTGCGCACAACAGGCTCGAGATGCCGTTCGGGCGCCAGTGCTACCAGCGACAGGGGGTCGTCGACGCCTTTGATGACCAGCGTTCCGCGGTCGACGAATTGGAATCCGGAGCCGAATACCAATTCGCTCGCCAGCCGAGAGAGCAGGATCTCCGACGCTCGGGCGGTGGCCGCGATCCTGTCGGCCATTTCAAGGGGGCTGCCGGATAGGGGCTTGCTGGAGATATCGATCTCGCCCACGTGGATTCCCTGCGCGATCGAGAAACCCAACGAGTCGGCCGTTTCGCGTAGCGCCAATGCGGCCTGCAGTGCGCGCGCTGGCCCGTCGAAGCGGGCTGCGATCCGGTTGGTGAACGGGTCGGCGCAGCCGCCATAGCGCTCCATCACGCGCGGCACCGCCTCGCGAAAGCGCTCCGCTCGCTCATCCGAAAGCCGCCCGCCGACCGCGGAGGCGTGGAAACCGGCTACGGGGCGCGCGACGAGAAGCACGGCAAGCACGCGGTTGCTGTGAGCGATCGGGCGCTCGCCAGTCACGAACTCCTCAACGATATCGGCCATACATTCGACATCGCCCATCCAGATCAAGTGGTCATGACCCGGAAGTTCGACGAGACGAGCGTCCTTTATCTGGCGCGCGAGCCGGCGGCCGCCTTCAATTTTCGCGTAGGCGTCTTCCACGCGGTGGATGACGAGTGTCGGAGCCGAGACGTCTGCTAGCATGGCGCTTACGTCAATTGCCGCATTCGCCGACGCTAGCGCGAGCGCTTCCGTTGGACTCGCCGACAGTCGCTCGAGTCGCGCCCACCATTCGGCAAAACGGCGATCGTCCGTGCGGGCAGGCGCGAGCAGCGAAAGGGTCGCACCGGTGCCCCAATCCGACTGGATGGTCTGGATGAAGCCCCGGAAACTCTTCGCGTCCATCACCGAATCACGGAAATGCGCATAGCCGCCGCACAGCGCGAGAGCCCGCACCCGCTCAGGCCGGGACGCGGCAAACAGGATCGACATCGCGGCACCTTCCGACGCGCCGATCAGGGTGGCACGGCCACACCCGGCGGCATCGAGCACCGCGCGGATGTCGTCCGCCCTCGTTCCCAGGTCGTGGGTGTGCACAGTCGCGCGGTCGCTCAAGCCCGTCCCGCGTTTGTCGAACAGAATCAGCCGCCCAAAAGCGGAAAGCCTCTTGACGAATCGGCCATAACCCGGGTCTTCCCACAGAATGTCGAGGTTGGAGAGAAAGCCCGGCACGAGCACGAGGTCGAGTGACCCCTGGCCGACCACCTGATAGGCAATCCTCGTCTCTCCATTTCTCGCATACCTGGTTTCAACGGGACGCACGCTTCCCCCCATACTGACAGCCCGGCACCTGTCAGCTGCTCGATCCTAGCAGAGCGTGTTTTACCCAGGGCAGGAGCGCATGGGTGCGAGCATCCGCCGCGGCCCGCGCGCTCGTTTCATTCCAGTTCAAAGCCGCTCGCGGCGGCGAGCTCCAAGTCTGCTCGGCGCAACGACATATACAAAGAGTGGGTAGAGTCCCACCGCGCGGACGGTTGACGAGCGCCAACGCTCACCCCCGTATCCGCCCCTTCGGCACTGCGGTAAACACCTCCAGAAAGAGAAGCGAAATAAACGCTAAGCTATTGTTTTTAAGTGCCAGTGACTCGTTTCGTGCGTACCGCCGATATGTGCATTTTCATGTTGATGGCCTTTTCACTTCGCGTGGGATACCGCTAGCGCTTGGGGCTCGGAACATGCTGATCGAAAAGGAGCGTGTTGCCGTCGGGGTCGGTGACCTCAAAGAATGCGGGGCCCTGGGTCGTCACGTCCGCTTCGGGCGCGATCGTCAGACCGCGCGCCTTCAAGGCACGCTGCAGCTCGCGCACGTCCTGGAAGTCCGTCAGGGTCTCTTTGTCCTTCGTCCACCCAGGGTTGAAAGTCAGGATGTTCTTGTCAAACATTCCCTGGAACAGCCCGATCCTCGCGGTGCCGTTCTGCAGGACGACCCAATTCTGCTCGAGCTTGCCGCCGACCTGCTTGAAGTCGAGCTTCTGGTAGAAGGCCATGGATGCCTTAATGTCTTTGACGGTGAGACTGACGGAGAAATTTCCCAGCTCCAGGCTTTTATTTTCCGCGGCTGAGGTGGATTGGGCCGTGCTCGCGCCCACCATTTTGATTAAGGCCACGGCACCGACAATCAAGAGGGTTCGTACTTTCACGCGATTCTCCCGAAGTCATTCAGGCGAAAGTTTGCCGACGGGCAGAGACAATAAATCGCCTGCCGTATAAGATGCACGCGAACCGCAGAAGCCGCTTGCCAAATCTTGCGAACTTACGGAAAAGCCGAGAGCGCCGTCTCCGCGGACTACGTCGAGCGCGTCAACTGCGCGATCGATCACGTAGTGAGCAACCTCGCTCATCCGTTGACTCTGGCGGAGGTGTCCAGGGCGGCCGGCTTCTCCCGGTTCCACTTTCACCGCGTGTTCAAGGCCTTCCTGGGGGAGACGCTGAACCAATTCGTGAAGCGGCAGCGGCTGGAGCGGGCGCTGTTCCTGATGTCCCACGCGCCTCGGCGGTCGCTAACGGACGTGGCCTTAGACTGCGGCTTTTCCTCCTCCTCCGAGTTCTCTCGCAGCTTCAAACAGCACTACGGCCTTCCCCCTAGCGTCTTTGACATCGAGACCTTCCGGAACTGCCGGCGGGAGGAGTTGGAACGCGTCTTGTCGAGTCAGAATGGATCGCCTCGCATAACAACCCTGCCCGCGGGACAAAATCCGGACGGCTTCGAGGTAAAGCTTCGCAATCTGCCGGCGCGTCGAGTCGCCTATATACGCGTTCTTGAGCCCTACCGCGAGGGTGTGGCGCAGGCCGCCTGCGAACGATTCCTCGCTTGGGCGATCGAGCGCGGGCTCGCAGACGGCCAGTGGCTGGGCTACATGTGGGATGAGCCCGAGATCGTCGCCCTCGCGGATTGTCGCTACGACGTCGCGCTCGTGGTCGACGACGTGGACCCGCAGGGTGAGATCGGCCGCTTCGACTTCCCGCCGATGCTCGTGGCTGAAGTCGTCTTGAGCGGCGACATCGCGCTCGAGGCACGCGCTATCGACTGGCTGTACAAGACCTGGCTGCCGCGGAGTGGCTATGTTCCCGACAATCAACCCGCTTTCGAGGCCTGGATCGGTAGGCCGTTTGCCCATGGGAACGAGCATTTCGAGATCGCTTGTCAGCTCCCGATCAAGCCTTCCCTCTGATTGCTTCCCAGCACGGATGCGGCCCTCGCTAGAATGGTGCAACAGGACGCGGGGCTGCCGGTCTCGCCGCCAGATGGAGCTTATCCGAATTTCAAGCGCGGCTTCCGGGCGGCCATTTCGACCGATTCAACGCCGCCGCTTATCCGAGCCAGTGATAGGTCGACTGGGCGGCCCGTATCAATGCGGGAATTTGTGGATCATGCCCGCAGACTCCCGGGGCGTTGCATCGCTCCCTCGAGTGCACCGAGGCTAGCGACTTCGAGCGGCGTGCCCGCGCGCTTTGCGGCGAGCACCACAGCCCCGGCATCGGGTGGCAGTCGCGCTCGAAGAAAACGGTATCGGCGGTCGCGACCACCAATCGTCCTCTCAAACTGTTCGTGCACGAGATCACGTAACTCGAACAATCCCCCGGAACACGAGACCGTGAGCGCCACTTCCGCGGGCACGCGCAACTCATCACGCACGGCGTCCACCATGTCCGCAAGCTCTGCGGCCGCCCGTGCAAAGAGTTTCTGCGCCGCCAGATCATCGGCCCGCGCGGCTTCCGCGATCAGCCTCGAGAGTTGCGCGAACTGACTGCGCTGGCTCACACCCTGGCCATAGATCGAAGCACAGAGATCTATATCGTCTCGTAGCGAGAAGTGGCGTCGAACGAGCTCGTAGAGGGGACCGCGTGGTGAGCGGCCATCGCTCATGCGTGAGAACAGCGTAAGTCCCTCGCGTGCGAGCCAGTAGGCGGAGCCTTCATCGCTGAAGAGCTCTCCCCACCCGCCGGCTCGTGCGCTGCGACCCTCGTACTCCCCGTAAGCAATGGAGCCGGTGCCTGCCACGATGTTGATGCCGTCGGCACCGGCAAGCGCACCGGCCCAGCCGCATACCATGTCGTTGCCGCAGCGGTAGCGTCCGGGCGGCAGAACGGAGGAAGGGGCGGCATCGAGCATCGGCTCGATGGTGCGGTCCTCACCGTAGGCCGGGAGCCCGATAAACGCGAAGGTCAGGGCCGAGGGCGTTACATTGCCGTTTTGCAGTGTCTGCTCGATGCCCCGCGTGAGCATGCTTCTGAGTGCGTCGAGCCCGATCTCAAGGTAATACGCCGGTCCTTCAGTGTGCGAGGCGAGCACGTTGCCGGTCTCATCGATGAGGAGGAAGCGTGTCTTGCTCCCACCGCCGTCCACCCCGAGGTAGGTCTTCATCAGCGGCCGTGGGGGTAGATGGAGACACCCTGGACCACGCGGTTCACGGTGCCCGCCGCGTTCGGGTTATCGGGGGTGAGCCCGAGCGACAGCGAGCGCAGCATCGCGAGCGCCTGCGCGAAAACCGCGTAGGGCAGGCAGAGAGCCAGATTCGCGAGAGTATCCGTTCCTCGCGACCCGACCGTTTCCGGGGTGCCCCCATCGTCGAGTATCAGCGTGTCGGGATGATCAGGGACACCGGCGCGACTGGCGAGCGCAATCACCCGTCCCGCCGTGCCATCGCGACGCAGCTCCGCGAGCAGGTCGAGGTCGTAGCGGCGCGTATAGGGGTCATTGCTGAGGAACACTACGACCAGTGTACTTCCGTTCAGGATCGTCTTCGGTCCGTGCCGGAATCCGAGTGGAGCATCCGCAATGGAGACCACCCGCCCATCCGTCAGCTCGAGCATCTTGAGCGACGCCTCGCGCGCGAGCCCCTTGAGCTCACCACTGCCCAAGTACACCACACGGTCAAACTGCGCGCGAACGAGGCCGCCGATCACCGGCAGGCAGGAGGTCATGGCCTGCGTGCCGAGGCGCGCGAGGCGGGCAGCGCCCGAGTCGTCGATAGACAGCGCACCTAGTGCGATTCCCGCGGCGAGCAGCATGCCGGTGAAGCTGGAAGTCATCGCGAAGCTCTGATCGTTGCAGGCTTGCGGGAGCAGCACGGCGTGCCAGTGCCGCGCTCTGCCGGCGCTGCGGTACAGGGCACCTTCGGCATTGCAGGTGACGATCAGGTGCGAGCAGCTCTTGATCCGCTGCTCGGCCAGATCCATCGCTGCCACGCTCTCCGGGCTGTTGCCCGAGCGCGCGAAGTGAACCATGAGTGTCGGGATCCCGGGCGCGAGCCCGCTCTCGGGGCTCGCCACGATATCCGTGGTCGGGACGGCATCCGCCCGCGCGCCGGCGCGCGCCAGCGCCGGCGCGAGACACTCACCGATGAACGAGGACGTTCCTGCGCCGGTCAACACCACGCGCAGCCCGGGATTTCCGAGCAACGGGGCGAGAAATCGACCGAGCGCCGCATCTGCGGCCGTGCGCTGCGCAATCTCGGTCCACATCTGCGGCTGCTGCGCGATCTCGCGCGCCGTCCACGTCGCTCCCCCCGCCTGAATCTGCGGCGCGGTCAGTCCCAGCACCTCGAGGGGCTTGGTCATTTTCTCTATCATGGGGTTCGCGAGGCGTGCCGCTTCAGTACTTGTACGCGAGACCCAGCACGTAGGTGCGTCCGTAGGCACTGTACCCGATCCCCGTGCCACTCTCGCTGGCTCCGACGTTCTGGCCCGGCGCCCAGGGCAGCAGCGGATTTCCGTTCAGGTAGCTGCGGGCGACCGAGTTGCTCAAATTCTTGCCCTCGGCGTAGACCTCAAAGCCGCGCCAGAAGCGGTAGTGAAGGCTCGCCGTGACCCAGTTGAACGCATCCGAGATCGCAGGCCATCCCGGAACCTCGGTGCACTGATTGCAGGCAACTGTGAAGCTCGACTGGTGGTCCCAGTTGACGTCCGCGCTCCACGGCCCCTTCTCGTAGAGCAGTCCGATGGAGAAGGTGGTCGGGGGTGCCGCATTGATGGCCCCCACGAAGTTGCCGAACTGGTCGTAGCTGCGGGTTCGGGTCGCAGTGAAGTCCGTATGGATCCCGAAGCCATTCTCCATGATTTGCTGCCAGGTGAGCTCTATGCCGGAGTAAGTGCTCTCGGCGCCATTCGCCGGGGCCTGCACGGTCCATAAGAAGGGAGTGCCGGGAACTGTGCCCGGAGGGCCGCCGACGTACTGCAGCGTGCCGAGATTCACGTTCGACTGGACCGCCTGGTAGATATCGTCCTTAATCTTCTTCGCGAACAGCGCCATGGTGAGCGCCGAATGTGGGGCGTAGTACCACTCGAGCGAGAGGTCTGCCTGGTTGGCCTTGACGGGTTTCAGGCCCGCGGTGCCGTTGTAGTAGAGCTGGGGCGTTCCGTTGATGGCGTTGTTGGACGAGGTCGGCGCCATCTCGCTCAAGTTTGGACGTGACATGGTCTCGGCGAGACCGAGGCGCACCTGCAGGCTCCTGGGCAGCAACCAGTAGGCGAGGTTCAGGGACGGCAGCGCGAGCGTGTAACTGCCGTTCGCGCCGATCGGCTGGGATGTGCCGTACTGCACGTTCCAGGTCTGCACGCTGCTCGCGGTGTTCGAAGGTGTCCACAGCGAGACCGGGACGGCCGATGCGGTGTCCGCAGTGGTGGTCGTGTGCACAACGCGCACGCCCAAGTTCCCCGACCAGTCCCTGTCGCCGAAATCCCCCTCTACATAGAAGGCCGAGGTCTTCTCCGTCACGGCATAGGAGTTGTACGGATTCAGCTCCGGCAGCGTGAGTGCGAAGTTGAACGGCGTGTACGGCGGCAGACAGGGAGTCGCGGTGCAGTAGAACGGATTCGGTTTGCCGTTCAGGCTCTGAAGGAACGCGAGCAGCTGCGCGACGTTGAGCTGCGGCAGAATCTTCGGGTAGGAGCCGCCGGCGCCCTTCATGAAGTTCGGCAGGTTCACCATGGAGATGACGTTGAACCCCTGAGAGCCGAACGAGTACGGGTTGCATTGAACGGGGCAACCGGCCGTCTGGTAGAGCGTGCCGTACTGGCCCGAGCCGTTGGTCCAGTCGTTGCTGCTGTCGTCGCGGGTCTTGTCGCGGCTCGTATAGCCGCCACCAAAGAGCAGCTTGTCGAAGACACCCGCATGCATGTCCCAGGCGCCGTCCAGGGTGAATCCTGTGATCTGATCGTGAACCGAGTAGCCGTTCAGCCCCACGTAGTGCGTTGACCAGTACTTGTTGTTGTTGAGGAACCCCGAATCCATCAGCGACGTGTAGGAGCAAAAGCCCGCATTGGTCTTGCTGGCGGTGCCCGAGGGACAGGTGGAGAGCCCCAGCTGGCTCGGCGGGATCACGACGTTAATGTTCGGCAGGCTGTTCGGCACGTCGGCGAAATTGAGGATGTCCTCCGCGGTGGGGGAGTCGTTCACCAGGCCCGCGGTCACGAAGGTGTCCGCGCCGCCCTCCGGACGGCTCGCGGTGGAGCGGTAGCCGTCCATCGCGATGGTGAGCCGGTCGACCGGTTGCCAGCTGGCGTTCAAGCCGTAGAGCCAGGTAGTGACCTGGCGGTTCAGGGTGTTGTTGACCATTTCGGGCTGGAAGTTGTCGACGGTGACGGCGGTAATGACGCCGTTCTTCACGACGGCGTTGTTTTCCCAGGGCGTGCCGTCGGGATTGGCCGGGAAGTAGTACGACTCGTTGTAGCCGATCTGCGGGTCGTTGAGCTTGGTCCACAGGGCGTCCGCCGTCACACGGAACGTCGAGCTCGGACGCCACTCGAGGCTGCCCGTCAGCGCATCACGCTTCTTGTCATCGAAGATCGAGCCGAACGTGATGCAGCAGGGCGTGGCGACCAGCGGCACGGAACCCGGAGGGGGTACGAGGTTCGGACCGGTGGGGTACGGATAGCTGGCCGGACCATAGATGTTCTGGTTGTAGGCGTTGAGTGAGTCGGTGCGGATGTTCGTGTCCGAGCGCACGCCGCCCAGCACGAACCCGAGCGTCTGGTCAGCATTCGTGTTTTCGACGAACAGCGAGTACTTGCTGCCCTTGAGCTCCGACAGGTCGTTGTAGTTGCCCTCGGCGTGGGCGCCGGCATGAAAGCCCGGGTTGTCGAACGCGCTCGCGGTACGCAGGTTCACCGTGCCGCCGATGCTGCCCTCGACTGCGGAGGCCTGGGGTGACTTGAGCACGTCCGCACCGGTGATGAGCTCGGCCGGCAGCACATCGAACGCAAGGTCGCGCCCGTCGTCATCGCTCGCCAGGATCCGGTTGTTCATCGTAACGATGTTGTACTCGGAAGAGAGCCCGCGGACGTTGATCTTCTGGCCCTCACCGCCCGTCGTGCGTTCGATCGTAATGCCCGGCAGGTGCTCCAGGGAGTCGGCCACGTCATCGTCCGGGAAGCGCCCGAGCTCTGTCGAATTGATCGAGTCCAGCACCACCGGGGCGTCCTTCTTGATGTCGAGCGACTTCTCGAGGTTCGCTCGCATGCCAGTGACGACCACCTCCTGCAAGGGCGGCTGCTCTTTCTGCGTCGTCGACGTGATGTCCGTGCTGGCACTGCTCGCGGCCGCCGCATCGTCCGCCTGGGCGCTGACCATGCCGGCGAGCTGCCAAGCCACGAAGAGCATTGAGACCCTGAGAGCGATCATCGACCGGAAACGCGTACGCATGGTCTTATTCCTTCTTCGTCCGGTGCGCTGGTTGTTCTTCACTGCAGGCCCTCGAGTAGTCGCTGAGGACCCGCCGGATGTGATGGATGACGAGATTGCGCGCGGTCAGCTTCATGGCCCCCGCGCGGAGCGCGGCGGTCTCGGCCGGCAGGTACTCGTGCAGGAGTGCAATCGGGGGAGCCGCGGTATCGAACCAGGTCTCAAGACGAGTGAGCGCCTGCGCGACCGCCGGCACGGGCCAGTAGTAGCGGATGCGATCGCTTAGGCTGTATTCGAGCTGCAGCTCGAGCGCGTGTCCCGTGCTGTGGTAGTACTTGCGCCAGTGCGAGGGGTCTGAGCGCATGGCCCCAAGAATGGTCTCGCGCACGCGCGAGCTCTTGGCTTCTCCCAGCCACTCGCGCTCGATGCGGTCCAGCGCCCAGACCGCTTCCCGCAGCGCAAAAGTGAGCGCCGGGCCCACTTTTAGGATCGCAAAGTGATCGTGCACTAGGGCTGCGAGCGAATCGGGAGTCTGGTAGTCGGTCGAGTGCGCCTCGAACACGATTCCCGGGGTTCCTTCAAGGCATTCACTCAGGCGCCGCGCCTTTTCCGGGAGGTAGGCGACGACCGCGTCATGGTCGAACTCCACTCCCGGCTGAACGACCAGCCCGATGACGCGCTCCCACGCCGCATCCAGGCCGTGCTTCGAGAACGCTTTTCGATGAGCCGCGAGCGTGGCGAGCGCTGCCGCAGGCTCGGTGACGGCCAGATCCTGCAGTGTCTCCTGTGCGCCACCGGGAGCCGGCACTTCGGAGCCGATGATATAGACGGGCGGCTCGCCGCCGCGTCGGTGCGAGGCATCTTCCGCCAGGGCGCACAGCGTCGCCGTCCGCTCGGCGATGACTTCATCCGAAAGCCCGCGCGGGTCCCCGCTCAAGGACATCGAGCAATCGAGATGGATTTTGGAAAAGCCCGCGCCGACATACTCGGTGATCATGATGCCGGCACGCGTGAGCGCGGCCTCTGCAGGCTGCGCCTGCCAGCAGTTGGGCCCCAGATGATCCCCGCCGAGGAGCACGCGATCGCGCGGCAGCCCGACCTCGTCCGCCATGCCCCACACCAGATCGCGGAATGCGGCCGGACGCAGACCGGTGTAGCCACCGTCCTGGTTCACCTGGTTGGAGGTCGCCTCGATGAGCGCATGGCCGCCGGTGGCATGGGCGTGCTCGAGCGCCGAGCGCAGCACTAGCGGGTGGGCAGAGCACACCGAATACATCCCGACCGGGTCGCCTGCCCGGTGGCGCCGCACCAGATCGAGCAGCGGCTTCATACGCGCTCCTCCGGCTCGATGGCCAGCAGCGCCGCGGCGAGGAACGCCAGCACGATGCCCACGATCTTCAAGGGCTGAGGGACGATCCCCAACAGCGCGAGCGACAGGAGCGCTGTGATGAGAGGTGCGCCGGCATTGGTGAGCGGCGACACCACGATCGCCTTGCCGTAGCGGAACGCGTAGACCAGGGTGAGCGCGCCGACGGAGTTCAAGATCTGCGTGATGGCCGCGAGCCAGGGACCGCCTAAGCCATAGTTGATCGGCAGCGAGAAGTCCGTCATGTAGAGCGCGAGCGGGATGAGCGCGAGGCCCATGAGCGTCATGTAGAAAAAGATGCTCTCCGCACTCATGGTCTTGTTGGCGAGCTTCATGAAGAAGGCCTGCACGCCCCAGGCGACGAGGATGATGAGCGAGTAGAGGAACCACGCCACCCCGAAGCCATGAGTCGCAGCTCCCGGCTCGTAGTCGAATAGGGGCAACGCCAGGAGCGCGAGCACGATGCCAATGCCGCCGATCCAGCTCACCCGCTCCTTGAGCCATCCCACCGACATGGCGATGGTCACGATCGGCGACAGCGCGATGAGCGGGAAAATCAGGTAGGTCGGACCGGTGTGCACGGCGTGAAAGAGGAGCATCTGGCCGCCGGCGCCGGTGAGCCCGATCAGGACGCCGAAGATAATCGAGCGGCCGTCGTGCTCGAGCCTCATGCCGGTGCGGGCGAGCGCATAGACGGCCGGGGCAATCATGGTGAGTGCCCAGACCACGTACACCAGCGTGTCTGGAAATCCGTGCTCAGTCGGGCGCCCTGCGAAGGCGCCCCAGACACCCCAGAACGCGGTCGTCACGAGCGCGAAGACGAGCCCGGCCCGCCGGTTCATCAGCGCGTGTCCACGCCTTTTGCCCCACCTGGCGAGCGCTGCGCCAGGCGTCCCATGCACGAATCGATTGACATCTCCCCTTATGTAATTCGAAAATAAACGAAAGCCAAAATCCAGCACTCACCTTTATCTTTGTGAGTCAGACTATTTCGAATACTTCCGTTTCTGTCAAGATTCCCGTGAGCGCGTCAACCGCGCCAGGCGGGCGCGGCGGATTCGGGGCGATTGGAATGATTCGATAGACTTCCGGCCGAGACAGAGGTCCAAGGGACGTGAGCAACGATTTAAGCAGGCGTCGATTTCTCCAGCTCGTGGCGGGCACCGGTGTGGCCTCGCCCGCGCTCGCCGGCATGGATTCGCAGGCCGGCTCAGCGCCGGCGACTGCGAGCGCGAGCATCGGCGACGATGCGTTGCGTCTTGAGTTCGACTCGCACCTGCGCTCTCGCGCGTGGCACGTGCGGGGGAGCGGGAAGTCGAGCGTCGCGCTGAGCGCCTGGGCCGAGACCGAGTATCTGCTGCTCGCCGATGGCAGCCGGGTGGAGCACTTTCAGCTGCGCCATCAGGAGCGCGAGCCCGTGCACGATCAGCACGGCACCGGCACGCGGCTCGTGCTGACCGGCATCTCGCGGCAGATCGAAAAGACCGTGCGCATCGAGTTCCACGAGCGCTATCCCGGTTTTGCCTTCTATCGGGTCTCGTACCGCAACCTCTCCGCGCAGCCGGTCGCGCTTGCCGGCTGGCGCACCTGCGATGTGCAACTTGTCGAGAGGGCGCAAGAGGGCGCAGAGCCTAAGTTCTGGTCCTACTGCGGCAGCACGCACGAGGACCGGCGCGACTGGGTGCAGCCGGTGAAGACGGGCTTCTCGCAGGAGAACTACATGGGCATGACCGCCTCCGACTACGGTGGCGGCACACCCATCGTGGACGTGTGGCGACGCGACTGTGGGATCGCCGTCGGCCACCTGGAGCGCGTGCCGCGGCTCCTGTCGCTGCCCGTCAGCCGTACCGGACATGGCGCGAAGCTTGCCATCGCGGGCGCGCTCAAGCGCACCTCGCTCGCACCCGGGGAGTCGTTCGAGACGCCCGAGACCTTCGTCGCGACCCACACGGGAGACTATTTCCGGACGCTGGATGCTTATCGCCGCATCATGGCCGAACGCGGCCTCGTGTCAGCGCACCCACCGCAAGCCGCCTACGAGCCCATCTGGTGCGCATGGGGCTATGAGCGCACCTGCACGCCCAAGCTCATCGAGGACACGCTGCCGAAGGTGAAGGATCTGGGTCTGCGCTGGGCCGTGATCGATGACGGCTGGCAGACCAACGTTGGCGACTGGCGCCCGGATCCCGCCAAGTTCCCGCGTGGCGGTGTCGACATGCAGGCTCTGGTGCAGGACATCCGCGCGCATGCGCTCAAGCCGCGGCTGTGGGTGGCGCCGCTCGCCGCCGCGCCGGGCTCGGATCTTCTGCACGATCACACGGACATGCTGCTCTTGGACAGGGAAGGGGCGCCGCAGAATGTCTCGTGGTGGAACAGCTTCTATCTGTGCCCGGCGTACCCGAAGACGGTCGATTACACGGTGGCGCTGGTGCAGCGCTTCATCGGCGAGTGGGGCTTTGCGGGGCTCAAAGTCGACGGCCAGCATCTGAACGGTGTGGCGCCCTGCTACAACCCGGCGCACAAGCACGCCCGTCCCGAGGAGTCGGTGGAGAAGCTGCAGGACTTCCTGCACGCGATGTACCTCGCCGCCACCCGCACCAATCCCCAGGTGGTCATGGAGCTGTGCCCCTGCGGAACCTCGTACTCTTTCTTCAACTTCGCCTCCATGAACCAGGCGCCGGCGTCCGACCCCGAGTCCTCCTGGCAGGTGAGACTGAAGGGCAAGACGCTTAAGGCGCTCATGGGACCGAGCGCAGCGTTTGCGGGTGATCACGTGGAGCTCTCCGACGGGGGCGATGATTTCGCGTCCACCGTCGGCATCGGCGCGATCGTCTCGACCAAGTTCACCTGGCCGAAGGATCCGAAGCCCAAGGACTCGTTCCTCCTGACGCCCGAGCGCGAGGCACTCTGGCGCAAGTGGATCGCGCTCTACAACGAGCGGCTCCTGCCGCAGGGCACCTATAGGGGCGAACTGTACGACATCGGCTTCGACAAGCCCGAAGCCCACGTCGTGGAGAAGGACGGTCGGATGTACTACGCCTTCTACGCCAAGAGCTGGAAAGGGCCCGTGACCCTTAAGGGGCTCAACGGGGGCCGCTACCGCGTGCGCGATTATTTCAACGGACAGGATCTCGGCGAGGTCGCCGCGCAGGGCGCTCCGCTGCAGCTCTCGTTCGAGCGCTTCGCGCTTCTCGAGGCTATACCCGTCTGATGTCTGCCGGCGAGCGGGGTCTTCTGGTCGGTGAGCGCAGGCGGCGCATCTGCGAGCTGCTGCGTGTGGAAGGCAGCGTTCGGGTGGACGCGCTTGCGGCGCGCTTCGGTACGTCCGAGGTCACGATCCGCGCGGATCTGACCCTGCTCGAGTCGGATGGCGCGCTGACGCGCACCCATGGCGGAGCGCTCAGCATGCCGGAGGGCGATCAGCCGCTCAACGTCAAGCAGCTGCAGCATCATGCCGAGAAGCTGCGTATTGCCGAAGCCGCCGCGCGGTTGATCCGCGATGGCGAGACGATCATCCTCGACTCCGGCACCACGACCGCTGAGATCGCCCGCCGCATCCGCGCGCTGGAACTCAAGTCGATCAACGTCATCACCAACGCGCTCAATATCGCCGCGCTCCTCATTGATATTCCCTCGGTGCGGCTCATCATGCCGGGCGGCATCCTGCGCCGCGAGTCCAACTCCCTATCCGGTCCCATGGCGGAAGCCGCGCTCGGGACGCTCACGGCCGACCGGCTGTACCTGGGCGCGGACGGCGTGGACCCGCAGATCGGCGTCATGACCCCGCACGTCGGGGAAGCGGAACTCAACGCCAAGATGATCGCCATGTCCCGCCAGGTGGTCGTGGTCGCGGACTCCTCCAAGTTCACGCGTCGCAATATCTCGCTGATTGCACGCGTGGAGCAGCTGCACATGCTGATTACCGACCGGGACGCACCGGCCGAAGCCATCGATCAGCTGCGCCAGCGCGGCGTCGAGGTGCGGCTGGTGTGAGCGCGAGGCGCACGCAAGCCGGCTGCTCGCTCGCGCTGCTGCTCGCCATGGCCATGGCCGTGGCCGCGGCCGCCGGCGCCGCGACAGACAAGCCGGGCGCCGAAACCCACTACACGCTGGAGGACTTCCCGCACGTCGCGAAGATCGACGCGCACGTGCACGTGCACGGCGTGGCGGATCGCTTCATGGCGCAGGCGATAGCGGACAATTTCCGCATCCTGACCATCGACGTGGATTATCCCGATTACCCGCCCATTTCCGAGCAGCTGCGCGATGCGATATCACTCCGCCAGCGCTATCCCGGACGCGTCGCGTTCGCCACGACCTTCTCGGTGGCGGACTTTGGCTCACCAGGCTGGAGCAACCGGGTCATACAGCGTATCGATGCCGATGTGGCGCAGGGTGCGGCGGGCGTCAAGATCTGGAAGAACATCGGCATGACGCTGCGCGATGCCGACGGTCACTACGTGATGCCCGATGACGCACGTATCGAGCCGGTCATCGCGCACCTGCAGAGTCACCACATCGTGCTGCTCGGACACCAGGCGGAGCCGCTCAACTGCTGGCTGCCCCTGGAGAAGATGACCGTGCGCGGGGATCGGGACTACTTCCGTGAGCACCCGCAGTACTACATGTACCAGCACCCGGACATGCCCTCGCACGACACCATTCTCGCCGCCCGTGACCGGATGCTGGAGGCGCATCCGGTGCTGCGCTTCGACTCGGTGCACTTAGCCTCGCTCGAGTGGGACGTGGACAAGGTGGCCGGGTTCCTGGATCACTTTCCGCACGCGCGCGTAGATGTGGCGGCACGTCTGGTGCACCTCGAGTACCAGGCCACCACGAATCCTGGCAAGGTGCGACGCTTCCTCATCCGCTACCAGGACCGCATCCTCTACGGCAGCGACGATGCTTATGGCCCGCTCGACTCCGACCCAGGCGCCGTCAAGGACGTGCACGGCGGGTGGCTTCAGGACTGGCAGTTCCTCGTGACCTCCGACCTCATGCACTCTTCGGACTTCGCGGCCTCATTCCACGGGCTGCAGCTGCCGCGCGAGGTCGTCGACAAGATCTACCGGCGCAACGCGGAAGTTCTCTTTCCGAAGGCCTGGGACAAGGAGTCTCAGGCCGCACTACCAGCGCAACCCCAGCCTACGGCGGGCTCATCGCATTGACGGGTTACGACTGCAGGGCGGCGGGTGCCTTCATGAATCCTTGATCGGGCAATCGGGACTTACCTCAGCCCGATCCGCTGGACCAGTTCGCCGAAGCGCGGGTCCTTGCGCAATGGCAAGTAGCCGGGCTCAATCAGGAGATAGATCAGGCCCGCGGAGCGCGCCTGGAAAGCTCGCTCCAATGAGAGGAACGCCCTATCGGCATCACCAATTGCCGCGTAGCCCATGGCGAGGGCTTCGGCCCGCACGTATTGATGCCGGGATTCCTCTGCCAGGCGTGAGAGAATTTCAGCAGCCTCTTCGTTCCTGCCGAGCGGTGCGAGCGCGCGCACGATGAACGCATCATACGAGCGGACGCTGGAGTCGAGCACCTGCCCCTTGCGCCACCAGATTAGCGCCTGCTCGGCATTGCCTAGCGCCAGGTGAGCCGCACCGATATCGAGGTAGGACTCGAAATTGCTCATGTCCAGTTCGAGCGACTTCAGGTTCTGCGCGATGGCGCCGGCGTAATCACAGGAATACAGCAGAAACCGCCCCAGCCAGCGGCTGAATTTGGCGGACAAGGGATCCAGGATGATTGCTTTTCGCATCTCCTCGATCGCCTCGTCCAAGCGGCCGATTGCCGGCAAGGTGCTCCCAAGCACGTAATGCGCCTCGGCATGGCTTGGGTTGGCGCTGACTGCCCGTTCCAGTTGGCGCGCGGCGGACGCGAAGTCCCACTCGTACCAGCACAGCACCTTGCCAAGCGAAGTCATCGCATCGGCGAGACCCGGGTCGTATTCCAGCGCACGGCTCGCCGCGGCCTTCGCTCGCGGATAGGCGTCGGCGGGAGCGACCCAATTGTCACCGAGGTCCGCCCAGCAGTCCGCAATGCCCGCGAACGCCCGCGCAAACCCGGGATCGCGCATCAGCGCCTGTTGGAAGAAGTCGAGTCCCTTGCGCAGGCCGGAGTCGGTGAACCTGTTGAAGAAGAATCGACCTTTCAAGTAGAGATTGTAGGCCTCGATGTTCGTGGTCGGCACGATCAGGTCGGCCCTGCCGTCGACCAGTCGGAGCTTGAGCGCATCGACGATTGCCCTCGAGATCTCGTCCTGAATGGCGAAGACGTCCTCGAGCTGCCGGTCGTAGGTCTCGGACCAGATGTGATAGCCGCTCTCGACGGAAACGAAGAGGCGTAAGGGACCACAGCGCCACTCGCCTGAGGAACGAACGTGCATATAGGTGAAGAATGAGTCTAGCCATACCCCCGCCGTCCGAGGATTTCGGACGACGGGAGCACGAAGCCGGCCGCTTAAACCAGAATTAAGGCGCGATCCGCGTCCCCGTCGCCGTTCCCGTCAATACAATCACGGTCGGCGTTGTAGCAGGCGGAACCGGGTAAAAATTGAGTGTCGTTTCATTGGTTCCGGTATACGAGTTCCCGTCCCACGCCAGTTCATCGGTCTCGGTCTCGTTGAAGTAGCCTGCGAGGAGTCCGTTGCTATAGAGCCACCCGAAGTGGTTCCGAGACACGTGCCACTTATCGACCGTTTTCCACGAACCCAGACAGATGTTTCCAGCCAGTACGGGATAATTGATGTTCTCCCATTCCGTGCCGTCACTGTGCCACTGAATGAAGGCCTCGCCAGATGGGCTCGGACTCGGATCGGTCTGATAGACCACATGCCAGGTTCCCACGATGTTCTCGTGGGCCGGCATCGCCCCCAGACTAAGGTTAAAAGGGGCCGTGTGTTGACTTGTGATTCTCGGATCCACACAGCCTGCACGTGCAGTGAATCCCAGCGATAACGCGGCGACCCCCACAGCTCCTATAGCAATTTTATTCATAGAATCATTCCTTATAAATTAGTTACTTGCCGATCTCTGCCAAGCATCCCCAATCCGCGACCGTGTCGCTGCCCATCTATTGGGTGTCAGGGAGGCAGAACCCTGCTGCCACAGTCGCGCGCCAGCGCAACTGGTGCATGAAGCCAGCGGTAAAAACCCGTGAAGATTCATGAAAGCGAGTGGCACGCAGCGCGACGCCGATCGGGATATACTGATATCGGCGGGTCTCACGCGAGCGATGTGCCCGATTAACTAAAACTCTGCGTGACCCTCGTTCCGCGGGCGGCAAGCCGAATAACGAGACGGTGTTACCGTGGATGATGTGAACGCCGCGTATCGCCCCCCCGGCGCCGGCGACCCTACCCGGTTCCGCGTCGACGATCTCGTCGTCGACCTCGGGCGACAGCGGGTGACGCGCGCTGGCGTTGAGCTCAAGCTGCCTGGGCTCTCCTTCGATCTGTTTGTAGCGCTGGTGCGAGCAGCGCCCAACGTAGTTGCGGTCCCCAGACTGATGGATATCGTGTGGCCGCACGCGGTCGTGAACCCAGAGACTATCAGTCAACGCGTCAAACTTCTGAGATCCGCGCTCGGCGACGACGTCCACAGCGCCCGTTACGTTGCCGGAGTTAGAAGTCGGGGGTACCGGATCGTCGCGACTGTGACCGCGCTCAGCGCCGACACGCGGTCAGCCAATGCCCGGCTGGAAGGGGTAATGCCGGCCAGACCGCCGGCGGATACTGCGGATGAGCAAAGCTCGTCCAGCGCCGATCGCGGGTCGAATGTGTCTGCCCGCTGGCCTTGGATCGCGGCGGCAGTTGTTGCAGGGCTGGTGATAGGTTACCCCTTCGCGCAGAGAGTCTGGTCGGCGAAGCAACTCTTCGTATCAAGCAGCGAAACAACAAGCGCAGCGGCCGGTATCTATAAACCATCCATCGCGATCATGCCGTTCGTCGATATGAGCGAGAAGAAGGATCGGGGGTACTTCGCCGACGGCTTGACGGAAGACCTTATCAATCGCCTGGCGACGGTCCCGCAACTCCATGTGCCAGCTAGAACATCGTCCTTCTACTTCAAAGGCAAGCAGGCGACCGTTCCCGAGATCGCCAAGGCGCTCGGCGTCGCGTATTTGCTTGAAGGCAGTGTCAGTGGGTCGGGGAACACATTGCGGGTTACCACAGAGCTCGTGCGAGTCGACAATGGTTACCAAGTCTGGTCCGGAAGCTTCGACCGGCCTCTCACCGATCTATTTAAGGTCCAAGATGAAATAACCGGGGCCGTGATTCAGGCGCTGAAACTCTCACTTGTCGATCACTACACGCCGAGAGTCGCACCGACCGAGAATATCGAGGCCTACACGCTGTATTTGCGGGCGCTGTCGAATATCACAAACAATGGTTTGGATGACTACGATGCGGCTGTCGAGCAACTGCACGCGGCGCTAAGTCTAGATCCGCAATTCGTCGACGCTTGGGCGTCACTGTCCATGGCAATTCTCTATAAGGGCAACACGCACGGGGCGCCCGCAGTAGTCGCGTGCGCGGCAGCGCGCGCGGCGGCGACTCAAGCTCTTACGCTTAACGCACGCCTCGAAGAGGGCCATCGCGCCGCGGGCCTGATTTTTCAATACTGCGATGGCAACTTGCCCGGCGCGGAGGCGGAATTCAATCGAGCCATCGAAGTGGCCCCGGAGCGGGACGACGCGTTGCGATCCTACGCCTGGCTCTTGGTGGATGCCGGCCGTTTCAACCAAGCGCTTCGACTAGCGCAGCGCGCAGTTGATCGGGATCCGCTAAATGCTTGGAACTACGTAGCTCTGGGCGATTCGTACTGGCGGTCTGGTCGTATATTGGAAGCGGAAATGGCATACCAAAAGGCGGTGCAACTGAATCCTACGACCGCCAGTCTGCATGCTCTGTATGCGAACGTCCTACTGTCGGCACATAAGCCGGTTGCCGCGGTTGCCGAGGCAGAACGCGAGCCGGATCCACAATACCGACAGTTGACGCTGCCGATAGCATTGGACGCAGCGGGAAGGAAAGCTGAGGCTGACCGGGAAGTCGCTGCGTATCAGTCGATACATTCCGAGGACGACCCCGGTGAGATCGCGGTGTTCTATGCGTGCCGCAAGGATGCGGATCAAGCGATAGAGTGGCTCGGCAAGTTTGCGGCGAAGCACGTGGGGGAGTTCGCTACTCTTCCGAATCGGATCGCTTGCTTCAGGAATATCGAGTCCGATTCGCGATACCAATCGCTGCAGCAACGGGTGAAGCGGGAGACCCCGACGCGGCCGCTAACGGCAAAGGTGCGCAGCTTTCGACACGTGGACTTCTATTCAACACCTAACTTTGCGCGATCTAGCTTCTCCCACTGAAAAGGATCGGTGCACTATCAGGCAATGCACTAGAAGTGTCGCGGCGCTCTGGCCTACCGGCCCCGGGGCGAACGGACGCTCATGGCCGATCCGTATCGACGCTGAGTTGAGTCAGGCGAGCGCTGCTTCGACGATGCTAAAGGCGCCTGCCGTGGGTAGTACCCGGGTGAGCGAGAAGCGCGTCGAATCGAAAAGGCTCCGATATTCTTCCACGGTGCGCTGACGCGCCTCGCCAAAGTACATCAGCATGATCATGTCGATCAGGCTGACCTGAACACTGGGTTGGCAGGGGATAGTCCCGGTACCTAAGCGAAGCTCTCAAAGAGCCGACGGCTCGCCGGGTGATGGAGCGTCTCTTCTACGGCGTCGTCGACCTGCTGACGAAGGCGCAGTCGGCAGGGACGTTTTTGTGGGTGCACGGGGCTTTGTCTTGTGGCGATGACCCCTTGCGGCCGGAGTTCGCCGCGCAGCGCGCCGCTGGGCTGGCGGACCTGCGCAAGAGGTTCCGACGTGCAAAGGTCGATGGAGATCTGCCAGAAACTGTCGATGAGGACGTGCTCGCGCACTAGTTTGGCCACGTCGTTGCCTGCTTGTGGCCGGGAAGCGCCTGTTACAGTTCCCGACACCGGACGCTCACCACGGCCTCTCAGGGTCCAAAACCAGTCCTGCGGCCTTAGCCGTCAGCAGGCGGCCCGTTGCGGACATTCCCTGGGATCGAACCAGTGGCCCCTGCCGTGTGAACGGTTCTACAGGTGGTGGCTCGGCAACTGACGCCGAATCTACACGTCGGCAGGAGAAGATTCTCGGACTAGTCATCCGCCGCCGGCGCCGGTAGCTACCCCTCGCATCCGCAAACGGATGGGAGCTGATTAAAGGTTTGCCATTCCCCCGTCAACGTTGAGCTCAATCCCGGTGATGTAGGAGGCGTCATCAGAGGCGAGGAACGCCACCGCGCCTGCGATTTCTTCCGGGCGGCCGATCCGCCCCAGCGGGACACGAGAGGATATGCCCGCCTTGAAGCCGTCGATCTGCTCTTCGGTCAGGCCGCTGCGCCCGAAAATGGGTGTGGCAATCGGTCCTGGAGCCACGGCATTGACCCGAATGTTCCGCTCCTTCAGTTCGGTGGCGGCCGTGCGGGCAAAGGAACGCACGGCGGCCTTAGTGGCCGCGTAAATTCCCATATTCTCGGTGCCCTTACTGGCTACGACACTGGTATTGAGGATCACGGAGGCCCCAGCATTTAGATGAGGGATCGCCTTCTGCAGCGTGAAATACACTCCCTTTACATTGGTTGCGAACAGCTCGTCAAACAGCGCTACCTGCGAGGCAGAGTAGGGCGCGAATTTGGCGATTCCAGCGTTCGCGAACAGTACGTCAATCTTGCCGAACTTGGACTCGACAACCGAGAACAGCCGCTCGATGTCTTCGAGGTTTGATGCGTCGGACTGCAACGCAACAGTTCCGGGGCCGATCTCACTCACCGCCGCGTCCAGGGTCCTGGAATTGCGTCCGGTGATCACTACCCGCGCGCCTTCCTCGTGCAAGCGTTTGGCGCTCGCCAGGCCGATACCACTGTTACCACCTGTTACCACCGCCACTTTGCCTTCGAGTCTCTTCACGGTAATTCTCCTGGCTCTAATTACAATGGTTCAGTATTATTGAAGAAGTGAACCAGGCGCAAAGATCGAGTGAGAATGAGCATATGACCCGTTTCGTGCATCCCGGCGCTGAGGACATCACGCTCGCAGCAGTGCTCGGCGCGCTGAGCGATCCGATGCGGCTCAGGATCTTCAAGAACCTGCTCGAGAGTCGCCACGGGTCGCTGTCGTGCTCGGCAGCGGCGCCCTGTCCAGAAATGGCTAAGTCCACGCTTTCACATCACTTCCGAGCGTTGCGTGATGCCGGGTTGATCCGGACGACAAAGCAAGGCGTGGAAAACCTCAACTGCGTGCGCTGGGATGAGGTGAACGCGCGCTTCCCCGGGCTGCTCAAGGCCATCATGAAGTTTCAGCCGTGAGGTCTGGGTGCCTTACTTCAGGCGACGCCTCCCACCGATCTCCAAAGTTCTCGGAGAGCAGGTCTCTTTTGGCTTCCGCAGGCTTCCTCCACAGAGATGCAGACCGCATCGGGCGCCGCTCGTACGGTGCTGGCGCGCGCCTGCAAAATGCTGCACTACTCGAGTAGCGATGTGTGGTTTTGGAGAACCGTGACATTCGCGCTTGAGCCGGCTCGCAATCATGGCGTTCGAGCGAGAGCTCGCGAATTCGTTTAGTGTGTTTGATCGCGCTCAGACGCAAGCATCACGCGTGCGAGCTAAGAATTTCTTAGATGTTAAACAACGTCAATAATGCTGTATAAGTCATTGAAAAGAATGCCCGGGAGAGGAATCCAACTCGAGAGGTAACTTTAACGGATTCATACGTTTATGAATTCGCTTCCGAAAATTACCCCCCAAATTGCTTCCTCATCCAGTGCGGTCAGTGGTTCGCCGGCTCAGATACCGGGCGCGAGCGTCGCGGATCGGGCCTCTCACGAGTTTCGCTTTCGTTTCCCTGTCAGAGTATTCGTAACGGGCGGTGCGTACCCCCGTCTTCACCCCGAGCAGCGAGCTCACAAACCCGCTGTCGCGCGGATTCGGCACGTCAGCTGTCAGCTCAACCACGAGATGCACCGCGCACTGCGGGGGCGGCGCGGGCGGCTCATCGGCCCCCGTGCGGCCGGCGGCCATGAGGGCGAGCAAGGCGACGCCGGCCGCGCGAGCCACCGTGCTTGAGCGCAAGCTGAGTCGTGGAAGCCGCTGCATCGGTTTTCCCTGTCCGCGAGTCGGTGAGCGGTACGCCTAAGCGTATCGGTCTCCGAGGTGATGCCATCGCCGCCTGCCACGATCGGCTTCCTTGCAAAGTTTTTCCCCCACATCTGATCCGCCGGCACGCTGAACCTATGCAAAGCGGTCGGTTTGGGGCGACCCAATGGAAGCCAACAGGTGAGCAGACAAAACCAAAGGTCGCGCAACCTTTTCAAGCGCCAGGCGTCGGATCTGCAAGGCGTCTCAAACCAACAGCGGGCGACCGCGGCGCAGGTTAATCCGGTGAGTACTAACAAGCCCTAGGATATCTAATGATTTGAGAGCACTTTCTCGGGTGTGGTACGGTTGCCCCGACACGTCCGCGGACCTTTTTACAATCCTGAGCGGCGCGTCGCGCGACCCGATCGGCGGGCAGTTCAGCTGCGTCGGGAGGACGGCTGCCAGTGGCGAGCGAACCGTGTGAGCCGCACGCCTTCCTGTTCGAGCCGAGCTTGGAGTCGACATGAGTGATGCCCAGGCTGCCCATATGCCCCGGACTCGCCGCAACCGCTGGATCGTGGGCGGCATTGTGGCGCTCGTGGTGGTCATCGTTCTCATCCACTTGCTCGGAAACCGCAAGCCCAAGACGGGCGCCCCGCCGCAGGTCGTTAGGGTCGCCAAGGCCTTCCGCGGCGACATGCCGGAGACGCTCTCCGAGCTCGGCACGGTGACGCCGGTCGCCACCGTTACCGTGCTGCCGCAGCTGAGCGGTTATCTGACTGCGGTCGGCTACCAGGAGGGCCAGGACGTCAAGAAGGACCAGTTTCTCGCGCAGATCGACCCGCGTCAGTATGAAATCAACCTCCAGCAGGCGCAGGCGGCGCTCCTCAAGGACCAGGCTGCACTCGAGCAGGCACGCTCGGACCTCGAGCGCTACGAGAGCCTAGGCAAGCAGAAGGCAATCGCGGAGCAGACCCTGATCGACCAGCGATTTCTGGTGAAGCAGGACGAGGCTCAGGTCAAAGCAGACGAGTCCAACATCGCGCAGTACAAGCTCGACCTGATCTATTGCCACATCGTCGCACCGGTGGCGGGGCGCGTGGGCCTGCGGCTCATCGACCCCGGCAACTATGTGACGGCTTCGAGTTCGCCGGGCATCGCGGTCATTACCACCATGAAACCGACCACGGTCGAGTTCACCATCGCCCAGAACGACCTGGCCAAGGTCGTCGAGCGCGTGAGCACGGGCGCCGAGCTCGCGGTCACGGCTTACAGCAGCGACAACAGTCGCCAGATTGCGACCGGCGCGCTGTACGCGCTCAACAATCAGATGGCGACCAGCACCGGCACCGTGACGCTGCGCGCCCGCTTCGCGAACGACGACGAGGCGCTTTTCCCGAGCGAGTTCGTCAACATCAAGATGCTGGTCGACACTCTGCAGGGCGTCGTGCTCGTGCCGACGCCTGCCGTCCTCTCCGGCGCGCCCGGCGATTACGTCTACCTCGTGAACAGCGCCAATGACACGGTCGCGGTGCACAAGGTGACGCTCGGTCCGAGCGACGGCAAGAACACCGCGATTCAGGCCGGTCTGTCGGTCGGCGACACCGTGGTGATCGACGGCACGGACCGCTTGAGCGACGGCGCCAAGATCAGCATCGCCGCCGCGACCAGCACCCCACCCGCCACGCCGCCGGCAGGCACGGCGCCTGGGGCACACCCGCGCAAGAATTCCGCGGCTCCGGGCCAGGGCAGTGGCCCCGGCTGAAGGGCGGCCAGGGGATGCGCGCGCCGTGAACTTCTCACGCCTCTTCATCCTGCGGCCGGTCGCGACCTCGCTGCTGATGATCGCGCTCGTGCTGGTGGGGCTGGTGGCGGTGAAGTTCCTGCCGGTCTCCTCGCTCCCGGATGTCGACTACCCGACCATCCAGGTGCAGACCTTCTATCCCGGCGCGAGCCCGCAGGTCATGGCGACCACCGTGACGGCGCCCCTCGAGGTGCAGCTCGGGGAGATTCCGAGCCTCACGCAGATGACCTCGGCGAGCTCCGCGGGCGCCTCCGTCATCACCCTGCAGTTTGATCTCTCGCTCGGCCTGGACGTTGCCGAGCAGGACGTACAGCAGGCCATCAACGCCGCGAACAGCCTGCTGCCCACGGGCCTGCCAGCGCCGCCCGTTTACGCGAAGGTGAATCCCGCCGATCAGCCGATCCTCACCCTGGCGGTGACTTCGGAGTCGCTCTCGCTCACGCAGCTCGAGGACATGGCCTACAACCGCCTCGCCTCCAAGATCTCCGAGGTGCCGGGTGTCGGCCTGGTAGCCCCGTCCGGCGGCAACGTCCCCGCGGTGCGCGTCGAGGTGGAGCCGAAGAAGTTGTCCGCCTACGGCCTGAACATCGATGACCTGCGCACGCTGCTGGCCAACATCAACGTGAGTCAGCCCAAGGGCAATTTCGATGGCCCGGAGCTCGACTACACCATCAACGCCAACGATCAGATCCAGGACCCGAACGACTACCTGAGCACGGTGATCGCCTATCAGAACGGCGCACCGGTCTACCTGCACGATGTCGCGCGCGTCACGCAGGCGGCCCAGGACATCGAGCAGGGCGCGTGGCTCAACCGCACGCCCGCGATCGTCCTTAACGTGATGCGCCAGCCCGGGGCGAACGTGATCGCCACGGTGAATCAGATCAAGAAACAGCTCCCCACCCTGCTCGCGAGCCTGCCGCAGGCCATGCACATGCAGATCGTCGCGGACAGCACCGGAGTGATTCGCGCCTCGGTGTCGGATGCGACCTTCGAGCTGCTGGTTGCGATCGTGCTGGTGGTGCTGGTGATTTTCGTCTTTCTGCGCAACGTGCCTGCCACCATCATCCCGAGCATCTCCGTGCCGGTGTCGCTGATCGCGACCCTGGCGGTCATGTACCAGCTCAATTACTCGATCGACAACCTCTCGCTCATGGCGCTCATCGTCGCCACCGGCTTCGTGGTCGACGATTCGATCGTCATGATCGAGAACATCGTGCGCTATCTGGAGGAGGGCAAGAACCCGCTCGAGGCGGCGCTGGCCGGCGCCGGCCAGATCGGCTTCACCATCATGTCGCTCACGATCTCGCTGATCGCGGTGCTGATCCCGCTGCTGTTCATGGGCGGGGTGATCGGCAGGCTGTTCAGCGAGTTCGCCGTCACGCTCGCCGTGACCATCGTCATCTCGGCGATCGTATCGCTGACGCTGGTGCCGATGATGTGCGCGCGCATCCTCAGGCGCAAAGCCGAGCGCAGGCCGAGCCGCTTCGAAGAGCTGAACGAGAGGCTGTTCGACCGCACCCTCAAGGCCTACGAGCGCGGGCTCACCTGGGTACTCGCCCACCAGAGACTGACGCTGCTGGTCGCGACCGTGACGGTGCTGCTGACGGCGCTGCTGTACATCGTGATCCCCAAGGGTCTGTTTCCGATCCAGGACGTGGGCGTCATCCAGGGCATCAGCGTGGCCGACAACTCCGTGTCCTATGCCGCGATGTCGCACCGCCAGGCGGCGCTGGCGGACGTGATCCTCAAGGATGCGGACGTCGTCTCGCTCACCTCCTACATCGGAGTCGACGGCACCAACACCACGCTCAACACCGGCCGCTTCCTGATCAATCTCCAGGCGCACGATGCGCGCTCGCTGACGGCGCGGCAGATCGCGCTGCGCATTCAGGACGAGGTGGCGCAGGTCCCGGGCGTCAGGCTGTTCCTGCAGCCCGAGCAGTCCCTGACCCTCGACACCGTGGTGTCGCCCAATCAGTACCAGTTCGTGCTGCGCGGACCGAGTCCGGAGGCGTTTTCGACCTACGTGCCCGAGCTGGTGGCGCGCATGAAGCGCATCAAGTCCATCACGGACGTGACCAGCGACCTCAACAACAACGGCCTGAGCGTCAACGTGGAGGTGAACCGGCAGCTGGCGGCACGCTATGGCATCACGCCGGCCACGATCGACAACGCACTCTACGATGCGCTCGGCCAGCGCATCGTCTCGACGATCTTCACCCAATCGAACCAGTACCGCGTGGTGCTGGTGGCGAAGCCGGAAAGCCTGCCGGATCTCAAATCGCTCGGCAACCTGTACCTGCCCACGCAGACCGGCAGTAGCGGCCAGGTGCCCTTGAGCGGCATCGCCGACATCAAGGTGACCAAATCCCCGCTCGTCATCAGCCATCTCGCCCAGTTTCCCTCGGTGACGGTCTCTTTCAACCTGGCGCCGGACGCCTCCCTCAGCCGTGCCGTGGACGAGATCCGCAGTGCGGAGGCCGCCGTGCACCTGCCGCCGTCCATAACCAGCTCCTTCCAGGGCGCGGCGCAGGCGTTCGAGGACTCGCTCTCGAGCGAGGTGTTCCTGCTGATGGCCGCGCTGGTCACCGTATACATCGTGCTCGGGGTGCTGTACGAGAGCTACATCCATCCGGTCACGATCCTTTCCACGCTGCCGTCGGCGGGCATCGGGGCGCTGCTTGCGCTGATGATCGCCGGCAGCGATCTCGACGTGATCGGCATCATCGGCATCGTGCTGCTGATCGGCATCGTCAAGAAAAACGGCATCATGATCGTCGACTTCGCGCTCGAGGCCGAGCGGATGCACGGCAAGAAGCCGCACGAGGCGATCTTCGAGGCCTCGCTGTTGCGCTTCAGGCCGATCCTCATGACCACCTTCGCCGCGATGCTGGGCGCGCTGCCGCTGCTGCTCGGCAGCGGCACGGGGTCTGAGCTGCGCCGGCCGCTGGGACTGGCGATCATCGGCGGGCTGCTGGTGAGTCAGGCACTAACGCTCTTCACCACGCCGGTGATCTACCTGATGTTCGACCGCATCTCGGCCCGCTTCTCCGGCACGCGCGAGGCGGCGGGCGAGGGTGCCCAGTGAACATTCCGGCGCTCTTCATCAACCGTCCGGTCGCGACTTCGCTGCTGGCGATCGCCATCGCGCTCTCAGGGATCCTGGCGTATTTCCACCTGCCGGTGGCACCGCTGCCCAACATCACCTTCCCGGTGGTCGTCGTGCAGGCCACCATGGCGGGGGCGAGCCCTGAGATCATGGCCTCCACAGTAGCCGAGCCGCTCGAGCGGCGCCTGGCGACAATCGCCGGAGTCACCGAGCTCACTTCGACCAACAGCGTCGGCACGGCGGTGGTGGTGGTGCAGTTCGCGCTGAACCGCGACATCAACGGCGCCGCGCGCGACGTGGAAGCGGGCATCCAGGCGGCGCGGGCCGACCTGCCGACGACGCTGCGCGGCAACCCGAGCTACCGCGAGTACAACCCCGCCGAGTCGCCCATACTGATTCTGGCCCTGACGTCGAAGACGCTCACCACGGCGCAGCTTTACGACTCGGCCGACACGGTGATCCAGCAGCAGCTCTCGCAGATCACCGGCGTCGGGCAGATTCAGCTCGGCGGCAGTGCGCTGCCGTCGGTGCGCGTCGAGCTCGAGCCCGACAAGCTCAACAGCTACGGAATCGGGCTCGAGGACGTGCGTGCGGCGATCTCAGCCGCCAACGCCGACAGCGCCAAGGGCTACATCGATCAGGGCGAACAGCGCTACGAGGTGATGTCCAACGACCAAGCCACCAAGGCGGCGGACTATCGCGACCTGATTGTCGCCTACCGTAACGACGCGCCGGTCTACCTGCACGACGTTGCCGCAGTGGTCGATTCCAACGAGAACATCCGTAACGCGGGCCTCTACAACAACCTCCCCACCGTCGGCGTCATCGTCTTTCCGCTGCCGGGCGCCAACATCATCAAGACGGTGGCGGCGATCAAGAAGGTGCTGCCGTCGGTCGAGGCCACACTGCCGGCGAACATCGACGTGCATCTGGCGCTCGATCGCTCCCAGTCGGTGAGTGCTGCGGTCGGCGACACCGAGCGCAGCCTGATGATCGCGGTCGTGCTGGTCATCGGCGTGGTGTTCGTGTTCCTGCAGTCACCGCGTGCCACGCTGATTCCGGCGGTGGTTCTGCCGCTTTCGATCCTGGGCACCTTCGGGCCCATGTACCTGCTCGGCTACAGCATCGACAACCTGTCGCTCATGGCTCTCACGATTGCCACAGGCTTCGTGGTGGATGACGCCGTCGTGGTGCTGGAGAATGTGGTCCGGCACGTCGAGTCAGGGATGGAGGTACGCCAGGCGGCGCTGCAGGGCAGTGCCGAGGTGAGTTTCACGGTCATCTCCATGAGCCTGTCGCTGATCGCGGTCTTCATCCCGATCCTGCTCATGCCGGGGATTCTGGGACTCCTGTTCCACGAATTCGCTGTGACGCTCTCTATCGCGATCCTGATCTCGCTGCTGATCTCGCTCACGGTCACGCCGACCATGTGCGCCTACCTTTTGACCCACGCCGAGACACTGCACTCCAAGGCGCGCTGGGCGGTGTGGGTGGAGGCGCAGTTCGCACGCTTTCGCGCGGGCTACGGCCGCTCGCTCGGCAAGGTGCTCGACCATCCGCTGCTGGTGATCCTGTCGCTGATCGGGATGATCGTGCTCATCTTCTTGCTTCTCCCGTTCATGTCGACGACCTTCTTTCCCGAGCAGGACAACGGTCTGTTGATGGGGCAGATCATTGCCGACCAGAGCATCTCGTTTCAGTCGATGGAAAAGAAGCTGCGACAGCTGCAGTCGATCGTGCAAAGCGATCCGGCCGTCGCCTCGGTCATCGGCTTCACCGGGACGCGAGCGCTCAACACCGCCAACGTCTACGTGGCGCTGAAGCCGCTCTCTGCCCGGCACCTGTCGGCGGATGAGGTGGTGCAGCGGCTGCGCCCGCGGCTGAACCAGGTGTCGGGCGCGCGGCTGTTCCTGCAGGCGGTGCAGGATCTGCACATCGGCGGCCGGCAGTCGGCTGCCGAATACCAGTACACGCTCACCAGCGACGATACCGAGGGGCTGTACCAGTGGACGCCGAAGCTGGTGACCGAGCTCGGCAAGTACCACAGTTCCATCGTGGACGTGAATTCCGACCTGCAGCAGAACGGCCTGCAGACTTACGTCACCATCGAACGCGCCACCGCCATGCGCTACGGACTGGTCGCCAACCAGATCGATAGCGTGCTCTACGACGCGTTCGGCCAGCGCACGGTGACAACCATCTTCAATCCCTTCAACCAGTACTTCGTCGTGATGGAGGTCGACCCGAAGTACTGGCAGTACCCGCAGATGCTCGATCGCACTTACCTGAGCACCGCGGCCGGCAACCCGACCGGGACCCAGCAGACCCAGGCCCAGGGCGGCACGGTGAGCGGTGTCACTCCATACGCCGCGGTCGCGGCGGCGGCGGCCGCGGCCGCGAAGACCAGCGCGCTCAATGCCAATGCGCAGGCCAACTCGGTCACCAACAGCATCTCCAACAGCAAGGGCGGCACCTCGTCGGGCAGCGCCGACAGCACCGCCGCGGAAACCATGGTGCCGCTGCGCGCGTTAGTTACCCACAGCAACAACCATACCGCGACCCAGGTGAACCATCAGAGCGGCCTGGTCGCGGCCACCATCTCGTTCAACCTGCCCCCGGGCGGCTCACTCAGCAAGGCCGGCACGGCGATCGAGAAGGCCATGAGTGATCTCGGCCTGCCCGCGTCCGTTCGCGGCGGATTCGCCGGTGCGGGCCAGGCCTTCGCGCAGTCGATGGGGGCGCTGGGGCTGCTGGTGGCCGCAGCGCTTACCACCGTCTACCTCGTGCTCGGCATCCTCTACGAGAACACCATCCATCCGATCACCATCCTCTCGACGCTGCCTTCGGCCGGCATCGGTGCGATCCTCGCGCTGCTCATCTTCGGCACGCCGTTTTCGGTGATCGCGCTGATCGGCATCATCCTGCTCATCGGCATCGTGAAGAAGAACGCGATCATGATGATCGACGTGGCGATTCACCGGCAGCGCGAAGAGAAGATCGAGGCGCGGCAGGCGATTCACGAGGCGGCCGTGCTGCGCGTGCGGCCGATCATGATGACGACCGCCTCGGCCGTGCTCGGCGCGCTGCCGCTCGCCATCGGCTTCGGGCAGGGCGCATCGCTGCGTCAGCCGCTCGGCATCACGGTCATGGGCGGCCTGATCTTGAGTCAGGTGTTCACCCTCTACACTACGCCCGTCATCTACCTCTGTCTCGAGCGACTGCGCGTGTGGATGCTCGCGTGGACGGCGCGGCTGCCCTGGCGGCGCGATCCGGGTCTCAGCGCGGGGGCGGGCGCATGAATCTACGCATGAACCTGCACATGAATCTCGATGACCTCGCGCGCGCCACGCGCGCTTTCGGTCTGAGCGCCTGCGTGGTGCTCGCCGGCTGCAAGGTGGGACCCAACTACCATCGCCCCGAGGTGCCGGTGGCGCCCGAGTTCATCGAGCAGCCCGATAGCGAACACCCGGAGTGGAGGCGCGCCACGCCGCAGGATGCGGTTCCCAAGGGTAACTGGTGGACCGAGTTTCACGATCCTCTGCTCGATGAGCTCGAGCCCCGGATCGCCGTGTCCAATCAGACCGTGCGCCAGGCATACGCGAGCTACCAGCAGGCCGTTGCCGAAGTCAAAGTCGCGCGCGCTCAGCTCTTCCCCGTGATCGGGGTGACCGGCTCGGTGACTCGCGCGGGCGGCCCGGGATACGTCAACAGTGGCACCGGCGCGAACGGGACCGCCGCAGCCGGTGCGGGCGCGGCGGGCCATGCCGTCACCTCCGGCACGCTCGAGGGTACGGCGAGCTGGGCGCTCGATATCTGGGGCCAGGTGCGCCGGCTCATCGAGGAAAACACGGCGATCGCCCAGTCCGATGAGGCGACGCTCGCGAACGCGACCCTTTCGGAGCAGACCCTGCTCGCCACCACGGTAATCGAGCTGCGCTTCGCCGATGCGGGTATCGATCTCGAGGAGAAAACGGTGCAGGCACTGACGGACGCGTTGCGTGTCACCAAGGCGCAGGGCGAGGCCGGCATCAGTACGGCTCCGCCCTCGGCCGTGATCACCGCGCAGGTGGCGCTGGAGTCGGCGCAGGCTAGCCTCATCGGCCTCGGCGTCGCGCGTGCGCAGTATGCGCACGCCATCGCCGTGCTGGTGGGTAAGAACCCGGAAGATCTCGACATACCGCGCAGTACCGTAACGCCGACCGTGCCGAGCATTCCGGTCGGCGTGCCCTCGACACTCCTCGAGCGGCGTCCGGATATCGCCGCCGCGGAACGCACCATGAAGGCGCAGAACGCCGCGGTCGGGGTCGCGGTGGCCGCCTATTACCCCGCCATCTCGCTCTCCGGCGCAGCCGGCTTCGAGCAGTCGCCGCTCGCGGGCCTGTTGCATGCGGCGAACCACGTCTGGTCGCTCGGCGCGAACGGCACGGAAACCGTGCTCGATTTCGGCGAGCGCCATGCCGAGGTGCAGGCCGCGCGCGCCGCCTACGACGGGGCGGTGGCGAGCTACCGCAACACCGTGCTCACGGCGTTCGAGGATGTCGAGAACGACCTGGCGTCGCTGCGCATTCTCGCCAATCAGTCGCAGGCTCTTGAGACTGCGGTGCGCGACGCGATTCGCGGCACCGAGATCGCCATGGCGGAGTTCCAGGCCGGCACCGTCGACTACACCACCGTCGCGACCGCCCAGCAGACCCAGCTCGCCGATCAGCAGAGCGCGCTCAGCGTCCAGCAGAGCCGCTTGCTCGCCGCGGTGGCGCTCATCGGCGACCTGGGCGGCGGCTGGTCCGCGAGCGAGCTGCACGATCCCTCGAATGCGCAGCGCCTGCCCTCGGACCCTTCCGGCTCGCCGCCGCGCACCGAGTAGTCTCCCGCGGCGTTCAAGGAGCGCAAGGTCTGCCGTCGCCTGCGGCTGCAGCACAAGCGCACCAGGCCCTATACCCCGCGAACCAACGGCAAAGCCGAACGCTTCATCCAGACTTTGCTGCGACAGTGGGCCTATCGGTGTGCCTATCCAAACTCCTCACTGCGCAATGCCGCATTACCCAGATGGCTCCATCGCTACAACCACCTGCGTCCCCATGCTAGCCTTGGACGCAAGCCACCGATCAGCCGCCTGGCTTCCAAAGTCGGTGAACAACCTCTTTGGAAACCACAACTAGGCCGCGACCTGCTCGCCCGGAAGTAACGCTCCGGGTGTCTCACCCCTTTGCGTCGGCGCGCGCGAGGGGTATAAGGACAGGTAGAAAAAACCGCCGCCGGATCCTTCGGCAGACAATAACAGGAGTCAGCCATGCGTTCGCGTATCGGGCTCTTTGCCTTCGGTCCTGCGTTGCTGTTTGCGCTCGTCGGCTGCGGCTCGGCCTCCGGACAGGAGCCGACCGAAGCCGAGATGAAGGACGCCCTGCTGTACGCCATGAATCACCCGCCGGGCGTAAAGGTCTCCGATCCCGTGAGCATCACGTTCTTCAAGAAGGAGGCCTGCGACGCGCCCACCGGGCAGGGCTACCACTGCACATACGACGTGAATGTGTCATCCCGCAACCAACTTGCGGGCATGTGGGCGAACATCCCGGGCGGGTTTTTCTACCGCGACAAGGACCGCGGCGGGAAGTGGAACATGCGGCCGCCGTTCTGACAGCGCGTCCGGCAGGCCCGCGGCCAGGCGCCGCGGGTCTCACTGCAGCGAGTCGAAGGCGGCGCTGGTCAGGTCCCTGAGCGCGTGACCGCCAGATCGTCCTCGATCCGGATCCCGCCGAAGCGCGACAGCATCTCGACGCGCGGCCAATTGATGTGCTGCCCGCGTCCGTCGGCGCGCGCGGCTGCGAGCAGCTGTATGACCTCAACCCAGGCGAGCCAGCGCTCTCGCACTGGTTTTCTGTTCAGCCTCAATGACTTGCGCAACCTCTTCTCAGAATTACCCCCTAAATTGCCCACCAGCGTGTACCTGCTTAAAACACTTCTCTGGCCGAAAGCGTAGCGGGTAAATCTCTAAGAGCTTCCGGCGCAGTTCCCAGGCGCGCCGCGGCTCCAAATCGTTTGACCAATCAGCGGGCGCTGACCATGTTGGACCGGTGTTGACCCCGAGTTGCCGTTCGCGAGCGGCCGCTTCCGGCTACCCGAGCTGGCCTACTTTCACCAAGCTCTTAAGTCGGAAATTTCAACTCCCGCTCAAGCGCCTGAAAGCGCGGCTCTTGGCGCAAGGGGTCCAGGAGCGGGTCGGCCTTCAGATTCTCCAGGCCCGAGTCACGCCGCCGCAGCGCTGTCTCCAGCCATTCGAGCGATTTCGCCCGATTACCCCACTGCGCATAGATCGTGGCGTACGCATAGGCTCCGGTATCGCCTGCGGTTGCCTTGAATTTCGCCAGGGCGGCTTCCGCATCGGCGTGACGTCCGAGCTTGTCGTAAGTCAACGCCAAGCAGAACTGTACGTACTCGCTCTCTGCGGCGTTCTCCTCGCAGGAGGTGCGAGCGCTTTGGAGGTCACCGAGCAGGTAATAAGCTTCCCCGATAACGACGTGGATTCCGGGGGCTCCTCCGACGGCCAGAGCTTCATTGTAAGCCGCTATGGCCTCCTCGTAGCGCCGCAGGCTCGACAGAGCAGCGCCGAGATAGACATGGGAATACGCGTTCAACGGATCCAGCTCCGCCGCTCGACGAAGCGATTTGAGTCCTGAGTCCGTCCGACCCATGTTAACCGCAAACGCACCGTAATCTCGCAACACTCGACCATCGCCGGGCGCAAGTGCCAGCGCGCGCTCGTACTCCTCAAGGGCAGGAGTGAACTCGCGAAAAGACGCGTAAACGATGGCCAGAGCTAAGTGGCCTTCACCCAAGTTGGGCGCCAAAGCGACGGCCTTGCGTGCGTCCGCGACCGCGTTATCCCGGGCGATGCGGGCGGCTGAGTCGGTTACGGCCCATAGCGTCGCGAAGGTCGAGAGTGCGATCGACCGATCTGAGTAGCTGACAGCGTAGTCCGGGTCCAGGCGGATCGCGTCCGTAAAGGCTGCGATTGCCGCTTGGGATTCTTTTGCGTTATGAACCTTCCAGTAGGCCTGTAAAGCACGGAGATGGGCATCGAACGCCGCTGCGTTGTGGGTTCCCCCGACCTCGATCTTCGCCGCCTCGTCGCCGAGCAGGGTTACCTTGAGCGCGCCCGCTACGGCAGTGGCGATCTCAGTCTGCAGTTTCAGCACGTCACCCAAGTCCCGATCATAGGTCTGCGACCAGACGTGAAAGCCTGTGATGCCGTTCACCAACTGCGCAGTGACGCGCACGGTACGTGCAGAGCGGCGTACGCTGCCCTCCAGCACGGCGCCCACGTTGAGCTTGTGCGCCACGGTGGCGATATCAGGGTGCTCGCCCTGAAACGAGAACGAAGAGGTGCGTGCCGCGACCTGCAACTCGTTGATGCGGGTCAGGGAGTTGAGCAATTCCTCCGTCAGGCCCTCGGAGAAGTACTCTTGCTCCTTATCGCCGCTCATGTTCACGAACGGCAGCACCGCGATCGAGTGCGGCGGCGGGTTGAAGACGGTGGCTGGAGCGCTCTGAGCTGCAGGCGCCGGTGTCGCTCCTATCTCCGCACCACGCTTCGAGAGCACGAGTCGGTTTGCCGCGAGGTATCCGAGTGCGACGACGACCACGGCAATCGTCGCGAGGAGCGCCGCCTTCGACCGCCGGGATGCCAGGATGGGCTTTCGGGTCGAAGGTGCAGCCGGCACGCGAGCCGCGGCCGAAGGAGTCCTTGTCGGCTCCTGTGTCGGCTCCTGTGCCGGCTCCACTGACAGCAGCCGCCGTACACGCTCGACGAAGGCAGCGGGTGTGACCCCGTCGGGCAGGCGTGTCCATTGCACCTCCCGAAATCGCTCTGGCACGCGTTCATCATCATCACGTGTGTCGTCGATGATGACCGGCAACAGGAAGGCCTTGTCGGCATCCATGAGGTGAGAGCGATCAACCGCCAGCTTCCATTCAAGACGGAAGTACCCCTCACGACGATCGTGCGTGGTGTGAGAGATTACCGGGAGAAACAGGGCGCAGGTCTTGATCTGCTTGCGGATCGACTGATCCCAGGCGTCCCCGCCCCGCAGCTCGCTCTGGTCGAACCAGACTTCGATGCCCGCCGCCCGGAGGGCTTCGCAGATACGGCCGGCCGCCTCCGCGTCCTGCGAGGCATAGCTGATGAAAACGGCGTGACAAGTGCTACTCAAGGTGCGCAGCCGTTCTCGATCATTTCGAGCTTCCCCCTAGTCGTTCCGAATGGTCGCGGATGCCTGCCGGGTTGGCAACCGGCGTGGATTCAGAGCCTAGGATGTCCGCTTCGGGGCGGCAATTTGGCGTGGCTGTTGGACCGCTTGTGGCCGGCTGCGGACGGATTGGCCTGAGCGGTCTTGGCGTTGCTCTTGCTGCCGCGGCTCGGTCGGCTTGTTACCCAAAAAGTTACCCATCCCAATCGTGCGCTGGGGTGGGACCGCTTGGTATCTGTTGGGCTCGCATGAGCCAGGCGCTCATTCTCGAGGCACAGCATTCACAACTTTCTGACAGTCGCGCCGTAAAGTCGGCGTCGCGCGCCGACACCCGCGTCAGATGCCCGCGTACCACTCGTAACCACGATCTTCCCAATACCCGCCTTGACCGTCTGCGACGGTTTTAAACGTCTCGACCAGCTCGATACGCATGACGTATTTGGCCATCTTGTAGCCGAGCTGCCGCTCGATGCGAACTCGCAATGGCGCACCATTTGCAATGGGTAACGTTCTGCCATTTAGCGCGTAGGCGAGTATGGTTTGCGGGTGATAAGCGTCATCTAGGTCGACGCTTTCGTAATAGCGCGCGCCATCATCCATGACGTCGGCGCAGTAGAACACCACATATCGAGCCTGCGGTTGGGGCTGCACCACAGCGAGAACCTCGCTGAGCGGCACACCGGTCCATTTTCCGATGGCGCTCCAGCCCTCAACACAATCGTGTCGCGTGATCTGCGTGCGGCTGCGCATGCCGCGTAGCCGTGCGAGCGAAAAGTCGCTCGGTCGATTCACCAATCCGTCCACGCGCAGCGCCCAGTCCACGAACTGATTCGCAGCGAAGGCCCGATACGCGGGATCGTCCGGGTAGTCCGTACCGTTGCTGCGGAACTCGGGGGAAAGGTCGGCTTCCGTAAATTCCTGCGCCATGGATTTGCGAGACGTGAGCAAGCGCTGGGCGGCGCGGTTCAGGTGTTCACCGGTCTCCAGAAGCTTTGGAAACCAATGCGTTTTTGAGAGTGCATCGCAGCCGGACAACAGCGCAGTGCAGGCACTGCCGAGCGCGGCCGCCAGAAACTTCCGCCTCGATGAGCTACCTGGGATTGTCATGGGGGTTTGTGCGCACTTCGTAGTGCCCCGTGATCATGGAGCGAAGATTATTCCAGAAGCCGCTGATGATGACTTCGAATACATGCACGAGAACGAACAACACGATGGCCCACGCCATGATGAAATGCAGCGTGCGCATGCCCTGGCGTCCGCCGAAAACGCCGACCCAGCCAGGCCAGAGGGAATCGAGCCGCGGAGACATACCCAGACCCATCAGCATGATGAGCGGCAGGAGAGCGAACATCACGAGCAGGTAAGTCAGCTTCTGCAGCACGTTGTAGTGTCGCGCCGCCTCGCCGGTCGGGTGCCGCAACCGCAGATGATCCAGAACCGATCGGCCGATCGAGCGCCAGTCGTCCCGGGTCGGCAGCAGATCGCGATTCAGATGGCGCGTAAGTACGGAGTAGGCGACATACAACGCGCCGTTCACGAAGAACACCCACGCAAAGAAGAAGTGCCATCGTCTGCCCATCGCGAGCCACTGCGGGCCGGGGATCGTCGCCCAGGTGGGAAAAGCACGGGCCGTAAGCTGACCGTCGGCGTGCGAGATCCCGAGGACTCCGGTTGTTTTGAAGTCATGACCCAGCACGCGCGTCACTCCGATGGGACGACCGTCGCTTGCCTGCCGGGCATTGATTTGCAGGACTGGGGGTCGACCTGAGTAGGACGATTGACCCCAATAAAGGGCGGAATGAGCGTTGAAGATTTGCAGGCCGCTCATCAGTAGCACGGCAATCGCAACCACATTGATCCAGTGCATGATCCGGACGGCCAAGCGGTGGCGAAAGTAAACATAGCGCTTCACAGTGGAGCCCACGACCTGTTCATCTGGAGCCAATGTGGGGCGGGAGTCCGACCAATGAACTGCGATCGGGTCGCTTGCCGGAAAGGTCATTTCGAGTGCCTCGTCAAGACGAGTGTCGCGCGTCATTTCGGACTCGGGTTCTTGGATCATGCCGCGCGGCCTCTCTAAACTGCGACGATCGCAGGCCGGTTCCCCGCGTCGGCGAGCTCGCGCAGCACCCGATGGACGAACTGAACGCAGTTCGATACCTCGCCCACGGCCGGAACGAAAATTTCCGTCGCCGTTCGGTAGCGTTTATATCCCACAGCCAGCGTTCATCCTAGCCCCGAATCGCTGCTCAGCCCGGCATCGCACTATCCCGGCCGCATATCCCTTTCAGTGCCGGGACAGTCGCATTGTTGGAACGGTGCGTAATCCAACATTCGTGCCAACAACCCCAAGAGTGAGGCCCCGCTTCCGTGCGCGGCACGCGAACTATCCGCACGGGAACGTTCATCAAGGGCGCCATTCTCGCCCTGTTTACAGGGTGGGGACCACGGCGACACATCGTCGGTGCGTAGCGCGACAATTCGCCGACGCTTAGACGAGGCACGTTCGATTTCCTTGCCAACGTGAGAAGAAGCGACAGCCTGTTCGGAGAGAATGAGTACGACAACCTGGGCTTCGTTGATCGCCCGAACGATTTCGTCGGCGTACAGGGCCCCGGGAACCACATCCCGGGGGGCGATCCAGCACTTGATGCCGTTGCCCTCAAGGGCCTTGACGAGGGCATTGGCAACAGCCGCGTCCTGCGAGGCGTAGCTGATAAAGACGTGGCTGGAGGCATTGGAAACGTGCACTGCCGCCGGCAGGTCGGTCGGCGGCCGGCGCCCTCCCAATTCGGGTGCTTCTCCCGACACTCCCTGCCCCATACACTCTTGCTTCATGCAACAGGATGCGCCGGCCGGTATCTGGCCCGCAACTTGCGGCCGGTCGGACGCCTTTTGACCACTCGGGGTTCCTCTTGGCCGGAGCGGCATGTCGGGAATGGCCGCTTCGCGGAAGGCATTTTGTCACCGTGACCGACCGGAGTTGGCCGATTCTGTTGAAAAACTCCTTTCCGAGCGTCGGCCGAAATTCCTGCGGCATTAGGCGGCCCGAGAATGCGAGGACTCGAGGGAACTCTATCCCTCGAAGGAAGCGCTCGACGGTGCCATCGCCGGGATGGAGGGTGGGATGCCCGAGACGTTCCAGCAACTGGACGAGCTTCTCGTCACACTGGGCGCGAGCTTGGGACGGTCATGAAGTAGTCGATCTCGCGGTCGGCCGCCTGGCTCTTCACTACGTGCAAGAGAACCCCGACGACGTCGTGGCCGAATACATTCGCGCGCAGCCACCAACGCTCGTTTATGGGAACGATTGTGATTATCTTGCCAGAAAGCCGCCGCTGGGTCTGCGGCAAGACTTTGTAGCGGATTGTCTGATGCTTAGTTAGGTCAGTGTCAGAAGAAGGCCGCAGGAGAGGGCGCGTGCTCCCGGACGATCAGCATGGGGCCATTAAGGAAAAACCGCTGCCCGTAAAGTTACCCGGAGGGAGCAAATTAGCGCGAGCCGGGTTAAGCTAGGACTGTCAAGAATCCGCCTGTACCGAAAACCCTAACTGAGTCAAGCAGGCATGGCCGACGTCTTCGTTTCCTATTCCCGCAGCGACAAGGCGCGCGTCGCGCCGCTCGTGGCCGCGATCAAGGCGAAGGGTTGGTCGGTGTGGTGGGATCCGTCGATTGCGGCCGGCCAGGAGTTCGACGATCAGATCGAGGCGGAGCTGCAGGCAGCCAGCGCCGTGCTCGTGGTCTGGACCCGGACGTCCGTCACTTCGCGCTGGGTGCGCGGCGAAGCGCGTGATGCCGCTGAGCGCGGCGTCCTGGTGCCGGTGCGATTCGACGACACCCGCCTGCCGATCGACGTACGGGCGATCCAGACGACGGACCTCGACACGTGGGGAGAGGACCCGGTCAGCGCACCGTTCCAGGAACTGATTCGTTCGCTCGCCGCCGTGATCGAGCGGCAACGCGCGTCACAATCGGTCAAAGCGGCCGCCGCATCGGCACCGGCGGCCTCCGCTGCGCCGCGCATCAGTATTTGCGTCCTGCCTTTCGCCAACATGAGTGGGGATCAGGAGCAGGAGTACTTCAGCGACGGCATCACCGAGGACATCATCACCGACCTGAGCAAGGTCTCAGGACTGGCAGTCGCGGCGCGCCACAGTGCCTTCATGTACAAAAGTAAGAACGTTGACCTCACGAAAGTCGCGCACGAGCTCAAGGTCGGCCACATCCTGGAGGGAAGCGTGCGCAAGGCGGGCGGTCGTGTACGGATTACCGCCCAGCTGGTCGACAGTTCGAGTAACGATCACGTCTGGGCCGAGCGCTACGATCGCGACCTGAATGACATCTTCGCGCTCCAGGCCGAAATCTCTGAAGCCATCGTCAAGGCCCTAAAACTTAAGCTTCTGCCCGAGGAGAAGAAGGCGATCGAGCACCGGGGCACAGACAATGTCGAGGCTTACAATCTGTATCTCATGGCGCGACAGTCCTACGTCACCGGATATGACGCCGATGCGCGGCGTGCGGAGGCGATCGTCCGCCTGTGCAAGCATGCCACCGAAATCGACCCGAGTTATTCGCGTGCCTGGGCGCTGCTGGCCATTGAACAAATGACCATGCGATTCGAACTTGGCAAGGATAGCGATGACGGGTTGGCGTCAGTTGAACGGGCTCTAGCGCTGGATGCCACTCTGGCCGAGGCCCATGCCGTGAAGGCCAGAATCCTGGCCCAGTACGATCGGCACGATGAGGCGGCCGCCGAGGTCGATATCGCCCTGCGTCTGGACTCGGAGTCCTACGAGGTAAACAGATCGGTAGCATATTTGCACTTCCGGCAACGAAGGCCGAATGAGGCCACTCGCTATTACGAAAAATCAATGAGTCTGATGGAGACGGATCTAAATTCCGGGACCATGCTGCTCACCTGTTACACCGCCCTCGGAAATTCCCAAGCTGCCCTGCGGGTCGCGCGAATCACGCTCTCCCGAGTCGAAAAGATGCTGGCGCAGGATCCAAACAATGCGACGGGCATGGGCAACGGGGCCATTGCGCTTGCCGTTCTGGGGGAAAGCGAGCGTGCCAAGGATTGGATCAAACGTGCCCTGCTGATTGATCCGGACAACATGAATGCACGGTATAACTTCGCTTGTAGCCTGACGTCTTTCTTGAAAGAACCGGACGTCGATGCCGCACTCGAACTGCTCGCTCCGGTATTTGACAAGATCGCGGCTGGCTTCCTGAATCACGCCAAAGTCGATCCGGACCTCGATCCTCTACGTAATGATCCGCGTTTTAAGACGATGGTCGCGGCCGCGGAGCTGCGCATTGCGGCCGATGGCGCGGGCTCCGAAACGGGCTCTTGACGGGCCTGCGATTTTTACCCCGCTAAATTGCACCTTTACTGTCCGAGCCGCGCACCGTTGCATGTGTAGACATAGGTCATGCTGGCCATCATTGACACGTACTTTTACCAACCGTTCCGTCCGCGAGCTGCGAGAGTAGCCGGGTCACGACGCGACATTGCCGTGAGCCCACCCGAAAGCGGCCGACTGGGGCATCGCCATCGTCATCATGGCGCTGGATCATTCGCGTGACTTCTTCGGCAGCCTCACCGCTTGCTCCGGGAGTCGCTCATAGGCTAAGGGTTCCGGTATCGGGTAGTTGCATATACCGCGACTCGGTGCAGGTATGGGATGTCAAGAGCGTGCCGCTCCGCGCTTTAGCCCGAGGCGCTCACGCGTCTCGGCAGCCGATAGCACACGCGCCCCGAGTAACTCTACGATCTTACATGCGCGCTCGACCAACCTGCCATTTGTTGCCAGCACTCCCTTTTCCAGATACAGGTTGTCCTCCAGACCCACACGCACGTTGCCCCCGAGCAAGACGGCCTGTGCAACCATCGGCATCTGCGCTCGACCGACTCCGAACGCAGACCAGCACACGCCCTCGGGCAGGGCATCGCGCAGCGCTTGCATCGCCGCTGGGGTGGCGGGTGCTCCGTACTTGATCCCCAGACAGAGCTGGAACAAGGCGACCTTCTCGATGAGGCCCTCAGCGATGAGCTGCTTGGCGAGTTCGATATGCCCGAGTTCAAAGACCTCAATTTCCGGCCGTACGCCGCTTGCTCCGTACGCGCGCGCCATCTGTCGTAAGAATCGCGGCGTGGTGCCGTAGAGGGAGTCATCAAAGTTTAGGGATCCGCAGTCGAGAGTACCGATTTCTGGCAATAGCTCGAGAATGTGTGCAACGCGCTGCTGCGGACCTAAGAAATCGGTACCCGCTGCAAAATCAAGCGGTGCGTCGTCCGGTCCGAACAGCAGGTCACCTCCCATGCCGCCGGTGAGATTGACGATGACCTCGGCGTTTACTGATCTGATCCGCTCATAGACCTCGCGGAAGAGCGCCGGATCGCGGCTCGCCTTGCCGGACGCAGGGTCCCGAACATGCAGGTGCACGATGGCAGCCCCTGCCGAGTGCGCTTCGAGCGCGGCCGCGGCAATCTGCTCCGGCGTCACAGGAACGTAGTGACTCTTGCCGACCGAGTCCCCGGACCCGGTGACCGCGCATGTGACAAACACCTCGTTGCTGATCACGTGTGGCACTCCGCGTCGAGTCCCTGATCGGCTTGTGCCGCCAGTTGCAGTTCGCTATCGATATTTACGGATCGGTAGCTGAGCAGATACAGCCCCCCGGCGACGATCAGGCCTACAGGCATCGACACGTCCGCGCCCTGCAGTGCACGTGCCACGGGCCCCTCGTACAGCTCGGTATTGACGAACGGCAACATGGTGAGGAACCCTGCGCCGTAGGCGCATAGGCCGCGCCAGTTCCAGCGTCCGTACAGGCCGCGAGGATTGAAGATCTCGCGAATGGAGTAGTGCGTCTTGCGAACAAAATAAAAATCGACGAGGTTGATCGCCGTCCATGGGGTAAACAGGCACAGCAGCACGGCCAGCAGCTGACTGAATCCTTTCACGAAGTTGCCGTCGACGGAAAAAGCAATCGAGTGTGCCGTTATACCGATCAGCAGGACGCTGACCACTCGCTTGGTGCGTGTCGCCCGCACCGGATGAAACGAATCAAGGACGCTGAGCAGCGTGAGCGACGCGCCGTAATAGTTGAGGCTTGCCATGGTGAGCAGACCTACCAGCGAGACGCCGAGCAACAGCGCACCGAAGCCGGGATGTACCGTGTCACCGGCAGTTTCCAAAGCCGCCGCCACGGACATGCCCGGGCTGGCCGCGGCGGCGGACGCGCCGATCAGCATCGTCCACACACTCCCCATGAATGCCCCGCCGTAGGTCCAGTAAAAGGGCGCCCGAATGCCCGCTGCCTTGGGCAAGTAGCGCGAATAGTCGGATACGTAGAAGGCTCCGCTGAGCTGATAGGCGGCGGCGGCGAACAATTGCGTGAGAAAGGGCACTTGCGGAAATGGTTCAAAGCGCAGTGATCCCGCGGGCAGCTGTAGGCGCAGGCAGGCGCTCAGCGTGAAGACCGAGAGCACGGCGATAAGCAGATAGGCAAGCCAGCGTTGCGCAGCGTGGATGAGGTCGTACCCAACTATGGAAATGGCCAGCGCTATAAGGGTAAATGCCGCGGCGCAGCCGTGCGGGTTTAAGCCGCTCAGACGCTGCGCCGTGTCTCCTGCAAGTACTTCGTTGAATGCGTTGTAACCGATGTAACTGATCAGGGCGATGACCCACACCAGCAGCGCTCCGAGATAACCGAACTGCGGCCGCGACTGAATCATCTGCGGTAAGCCCAGCTGAGGTCCCTGCGCCGAGTGGAAAGCCATGAAGAACGTGCCCAACGCACAGCCGGTGACTATCGCGATCGCGCTCCACAGGAAGTTGGCGCCGAGGGCGACGCCGATGACCCCGGTGGCGACGGTGGCGAGTTGCGTGCCGCTGGTGAACCATACCGGCCACAGATGCCAGGCTTTGCCGTGACGTTCCGCGGCGGGCACGTAGTCGATTGAGCGGGTCTCGATCTGCATCAGCGGCCGCGCCAGATGGGGGCGCGCTTCTCGCTGAAGGCGCGCGCGCCTTCGCGCTGATCCTCGCTGGCATAGAGTCGCGCCACCGTCGGAAAGCTGCGGCGCCGGATGGCCTGCATCGCATGGCCGAAGGCCATCACCTCGCTGTCTCGCGATACTTCCTTGATCGCCGCGAACACGAGTGGCGGCCCCTGCGCCAGGGTGGCGGCGAGCGCTCGAGCGCGATCCATCAAGCCGGCCGCCGGGGTGATCTCGTTTACGATGCCGCGGGCGTGAGCTTCTCTGGCGTCCATCCAGCGACCGAGGAGCAGCAACTCCATCGCGACGTGGTAAGGGATGCGCCGCGGCAAGCGGATGGTGGCCGATTCCGCGAGCGTTCCTGCCGTGATCTCCGGGAGCGCGAAGCGCACGTGTTCCGCGGCGAGGATCAGATCGGCCGATAGTGCCAGCTCAAAGCCACCGCCCACCGCCATGCCGTTGACTGCCGCGATGATGGGCTTGTTAAGGTCCGGCAGCTCCTGAATCCCGCCGAAACCGCCGACGCCATAGTCGGCGTCCTGCGGCTCGCCTGCTGCCGCCGCGACCAGATCCCATCCCGCGCAGAAGAACTTCTCGCCTCCACCGGTGATGATCGCGACGCGCAGCTGCCGATCGTCGCGAAACTGCGTGAAGACCTCTCCGAGGCGACGACTGGTGGCCGCATCAATAGCGTTCGCCTTGGGTCGGTCGAGAACGACTTCGAGAATGTGACCGTTGCGGTGGAGTCGCACCGTATCGTCAGGCATGTGATCGCTCCCCGGCGAGGCGGATCAAGGCGTCCACCGCGACGACGCCGCGCCCACGCGGTCGGACGATCAGCGGATTGACATCCAGCTCCAGCAACCGATCTTGCTGTTCGAGAGCGAATTCCTGGATGACGAGCACGGCGGCCACAGCTGCCTCGCGATCGCCCGCGGCTCGACCGCGATAACCCCGCATGAGCTCGCCGGCTTTTAGCGAATCGATGGCCGCGCGGATCTCGGTGGCGGTCGCGGGCAGCATCAGGATTCGGCGGTCGCCGAGCAATTCAACCAGAATCCCTCCGGAGCCAATTACGAGGTAGAGACCAAAGACGCTATCGCGGCCGACTCCGACGAGTAGCTCGGCGACCCCGTCGGTGATCATCTCTTCAACTAACAGCTTGGCCTGATGCACCGCGAGTTGTTGCGCGGCCGCGGCGCCTACGGCGCTGCCATCACGCAGGTCAAGGCATACGGCACCGATCTCCGTCTTGTGTGCCATGCCCGAGCCTACGGACTTCAACGCGACGGGATAGCCGATGGCACGGGCTGCGGCGATCGCATCGTCTGCCGTGCTGGCCGGCGCGCCCGCAGGCACCGTCAGACCGAATCGGGCCAAGCGACGTTTGGATTCCGGTTCCGACAGGGTGCAACCTGGCGCGTTGCCAACCGAGGAGGGCGGTGCGAAGGGTAGCGGAGCGGTTCGTCGGTACTCGCCCAGCTGCGCGGCCGCCTCGATCGCCGCCAGCGCGTCGTCTAGTCCGCACAGCGGTACGATACCCGCCTCGAGCAGTTGCTGGGCACGGTGCTCCGGGAAGCTCTCAGGAAGCGTGGAGACGACCGCGGCCTGGGCGGTACACTGGCGAGCCGCGGTGACGAAAGCCCGCAGCGCGCGCTCGAAGCCGAGTTGCGAGCAACGATCCTGCCGCGGAAAGTCCAGGATCAGGAGCGTCAGGTTGAAAGTGGCCTGCATGACCGCCGCATAGGTGTCAGCCAGCGCCGCCTCGTCGTCCCAGCTAAAATTGTGGTAATCCAGAGGATTGGTGACCGTCGCGAGTTCTGGCAGCGTGTCCGCTACGCGTTGCGCCTGCTCGCGGGTGAACGCGGGAAAGCGCAGATTCCTGGCGCCGACGGCATCCGCCATGAGCGCTGCTTCGCCCCCGGAACAACTCATCGAGGCGATGTCGCGACCCGCCAATGGGCCGTGAACATGCAGCACTTTCAGGGTTTCCAGAAACACAGGTAAGGAATGAACCCGCGCGACGCGAGCGCGGTGCAGAAATGCCTCGGCGACGGCATCCGCACCTCCGAGGGAAGCGGTGTGACTCAAGGCGAGGCTGGCGCCAAGATCAGAGCGACCGGATTTCACCGCTACGAGCGGCACGCCACGTGTTTGCGCCAGGTTCGCCGCACGCACGAATTCCGCCGGCTTGTGAATGCCCTCAATGTGCAACCCGATGGCCGTTACCCGTCCATCGTCCAACAATGCTTCGATTACGTCGGCCAGACCGATGCGAGCCTGGTTGCCAAGGGTGACGATATAGCCGATCGGCAGTGCCCGGGTTTGCATCGTCAGGTTAAGGGCAATATTGCCCGACTGCGTCACGATCGCTACGCCCCGCGTCTGCCGGATTCCCCCATGCTGCTCGGGCCAAAGTGCGACACCATCGAAATAGTTGATGAAGCCGTGGCAGTTGGGGCCGATGAAGGGCATCGGCCCGGACGCCGCCGCGAGCTGCGTTTGCAACTCTCCTCCCGCGGTTCCCATCTCGGCAAAACCGGAGGCATAGCAGATCGCGCCGCCGGTTCCGCCGGCTGCAAGCGCTCGCATTACCTCGATGGTCGCGTGCCGGTTAACAGCCACGAAGGCAGCATCGGCAGCCCGGGGCAGCTCTGCGACCGACCGATAGACGCTGAGTCCTTCCAACTCTCTCAGGTTCGGGTGAATCGGCCACAGGTGGCCCTCGAATCCGATGAGCCGAGATTGGCGTATCACCTGCGCACAGGCCGACCCGCCAATGAGCGCAACGGAGCGTGGGCACAACAACCGCTGCAATCTCATGCCCTGTGATGTCAGCTGCGCGTGCACATACGCCCCGGTCGTGTGACGCGGGGATCGTAGGCCGCCCCGCAGGGGCCACTTGACCAAATCGGCCAATTACCTGATCACAAAAGGCACGCCCCTGGCCATTTAGATCAAGTACTCAGGCACAATTGCGGCAGCATCGGCCCCTCGACTCGAGCCGACCCATGAGCAGGTTGAAGCCCTACAAGCTCGGTTTTCTGTTGTTGCCCGACTTCTCATACTTCGGGCTCATTGCCGCGATACAGCCGCTGTTCCTCGCCAACTGGCGGGCTCAACGACAGGTGTTCTCGTGGGTGACCTTGTCTGCTGACGGGCTGTCCGTGCGAGCCAGCAATGGTTCCGCCATTGCCGTCGATGCGGCGCTGAGTAGCCGGCAACAATTGCAAACCCTGCTCGTTCTCGCGTGTTTCGACCCGAAGCAGCACGTGAGTGAGACGCGCTTGCGGAGCGCTCTGGTGCGCGTCGCCGCGGGCGGTGTTGAGATGGGAGGAATCGAGACGGGAAGCGAGGTGCTGGCGGCGGCGGGCCTGCTCGACGGCCGCACCGCCGCGGTGCACTGGGAGAACCTGGACGGATTCAGGGAGCGTTATCCTAAGGTCAGCGCCAAGGACCATCTTTACCACGTCACGCCCGGACGCCTCACCTGTGCAGGGGGAACTGCGGTAATCGACATGATGCTGTACGTCGTGGCGCGTCAAGCGGGACAGACGCTGAGCGATGAGGTTGCGCACGAGATGCTCGTAGGCAGGCCACGGCCGTCGACGCACCGGCAGTTGCTAGAGGACGATATGAGCGACTCCAACGAGCTGGTGCGTGCCGCGATTGCGTTGATGGGAAAGAACCTCGACGAGCCGCTGCGAATGGGTGACATTGCCCGTCGTCTGAACGTGTCAGCGCGGCACTTGAGGCGGCACTTTCGCAAGTCCATGGGCACTACGACGACGCGCTATTACGTGACGTTGCGCCTCTCCCGCGCGCATAACCTATTGGAGCAGACGAACCTTTCGGTGACAGAGGTTGCGATTACTTCCGGTTTCCGCTCGCTGGAGCATTTCTCGCGTGCCTACCGCTCTGCCTTCGGCTGTGCGCCAAGCAGCGACCGGCGGCAAAGCATTACCGCACCGATCCACCATCATCAACGTCAGCCGCGCGCGAGCTCGCGTCTGCGTTCGAATTCGAAACCCTGAACCAATGCCGGACTCGGGCCAAAGCACGCAGTCCAAGAACTTATGGGACGAGTGACATGAGTGATTGGACGAATTTTTTTCTAGGTGAGTTGGGTGCGTCAGCAGCGCTGGCCGGCCTGCTATTCGTGAGCGTCTCGGTAAATCAAGCCCGGATTCTCCAGCTCGGTCGCATGGCGGATCGAGGGCTTGAGGCCCTGACAATGCTGCTGCTGGTGCTCGTGGTTTCCTCCCTGACTTTGGTGCCGGGGCAATCTCTGCGCCTTCTTGGCTGTGAAATCCTAGCGGTCGGGGCGGTGACCTTGGTGGCGCTGGTCCCACTGCAGCGTGCCTACCTCAGTCAGCTCGATCAGGCGTATCGGCGACGCACGAACCAGATGGTGGCGGTCAATCGATTGGCGGTGACACTCATTGCCTTGGCTGGATTGGTACTCCTTTGGCGCGGGGACGGGGCGGGCATCTATCTGCTGCCGCCCGGCATTCTTCTCTCGTTCCTCGCCGCGGGAGCCAACGCCTGGGTGCTGCTAATTGAGATCAACCGTTAGTGGCTCGCCTTTTGGGGGCAGTGCTGTCAGCAGAATTCCTCCGAGACGCCGAGATCGGCCACGAGCGGGCGTTGCGTCGCACCGCGTATTCCTCAAGAGCGGTTGTGGCCGATCGCATCGATCTGAGCCTCCACACCCGCTAGGACCATCGCCAGCTCGGGAGGTCCGATGTTGGTCCACTGCATGGTGCGTAAGGAAACCCTCCGTCCGGATTGGAATGCCAGTAGGCTCGAGATGAGCAGTAACGCTCGAATCCGGGCAGTCGGATCGCTCTCAGGAATGCCCAGTATGCGGGCGATCAATCGTGCCGTGATTTCGACGCCCGGCCGCCAGAGGCCCGCATACAGGATCTCGAATGCCGGGCCCGGGTCGCGCAGTTCCCGGGCCACGAACTGGGCCCAGCGGCTGGTTTCCCGGGAGCCGACCAAGAATCCACCGAGGGCTGCGAACAAGGCTTTGAGCTGGACCCGAGCCGTTTCGCCCGAGCCACCTTCGTTCAGAGCTTCTGCCGCCTTTGCGCCGGCAGCCTTCGTGTGGCGACGGTAGCGTTCGACAATGGCCTCAGCGCAGGCACGATAAAGACCTTCCTTGTCGCCGAAATAGTACTGCAGAGTCGGCAGGCTGACAGAAGCCGCCTTCGAGATTTGGCGCGTTGTCACGGCCAGGAAGGAGGCTTGACCGAAAGCCTTCAGCGCCGCATCAAGAATCCGCTCCCGCGTCTCTTGTCCCTTCTGATGGACCACGCGAGGCAGATTCCGAGGTTTCGACGATTTACGCACGGTTGTGCTGCGTTGCGATGCCTGGTCCATAAGCGCCCGAGTTCTGTTGATAGTTGCCAATAAGTCTATCACCTGATAGGGTACGCGCACACTACCCTATCATATGATAGGTTTTGGCTGCCAGGAGCGTAACAACCCATGACCAACCCGACCACGGAACTGCCCGCACTGCTTGCGACCGAAGCGGCTCAGACCCCCTCAATGTACGGTCGCATGGATTTCTCGATCACACCCGAGCGCTTTACCGTCGAGCCAGATGCGGTGAGCGAGCTCGATCCGGAGTTCTCGCAGCGCCGACCGGAGCTGCTCGCCAATGAAGAGCGCGTCGCTCGAATCAAGGCCTACACGATGCACGGAGATCCGGTCGCGGACGCCTATGCCGCGCTGATACCGAAGTATGGATTCCATCGGCTGGCCACGATGCTGGAGGGGGCTTGTGATCGCGGCTTAGAGAACGTCCCCTCCGCACCGCCCGAGCTCGTTCAGTTCATCCGTGCCATGGAGCAGTTTCCTGCATGGCTGGATCCGAAGCTCATCGAGCAGGGCGCTCGGATGGAGCGCAACGCTTATGCGCACAGAGCCCCGTTCGTGGTGCGGGGCGGCTTCATCGGCACCTTCATGAACAAGTATTCGGCGCTGCCCATGGCACTGACCGGTGCCCTGTCAAACAAGACCGCCGCGCGGCGGGTGAAAGAGACGGCCACGTTCTTCACGACGACGGTCATTCCTGGTGCACTCGATCGTCATGGCGCCGGCTTCAAATCCGCAGCGATGGTTCGCCTGATGCACTCCATGGTGCGGTTCAACGTCCTGACCCGCGGCAATCAATGGGATGTCAAGACTTACGGTGTCCCGATTCCCCAGATCGACCAGATGGTGGTAGCCCTTATGCCGATCTTCCCTCTCGCTCAGAAGGCACTGCGCAAAGGCCGCACGACATTCACACCTGCCGAGTGCGCGCGCGTGGATCTCGCCCGCTACCGCGGCTATCTACTCGGCCTGCCGCAGGAGCTGCTCGGCGATACACCTCAGAGCATCGTCGACATCATGTTGACGCGCTTCGCCACGCTCCGGAAAGGATTCGATGAGACCTGTCGTGCTCTCATCGCAGCGACGATGGCCGCCGATCTCATGCCCGACCACTCGCGATCCAGCTGGGTGAACGCCTGGATGGAGAGGGGGTTCAGCAAGCTGTTCTTCGTCACCAAGTCCATGCGGGGAGACAAGCATGCAGCAGCCGGCGTCGGCGTCCGGCTTGGGCTTGCCGACTACCTCGGGGCTGCGGCGGCCGCCATCCTGATCACCTCGAGGATGACCCTCTACTCGATCGCAGCACATATACCTGTCGTGAGCGGAGTGGCGGACCGGTCTTTGGTCCGCAAGTTGATCAGGCAATTGGCGCGCTATGGCCACGCGGAATTCACGACGAATGCAGACGCATACCGTCCTGCACACACTTAAGAGTGGCCTTGCGACTAAGCATAGCGATTCAGCACATTAGGGTGCGGAGGGAGCCCTGCCGATGCAACGCATTACGGACTCGGTCGCCTATGGCCAAAGAAACGGCGGCTATTAGGCAACCATTTCGGTGGCGTCAGTGACTGGAATGGGCCGCCTGCTGCCGGATGGGCCTCCCGATTGCGGACATTCGGCACGAAAACCCGAGGGGCGTCGGTAACGGTCGCTTGTTGACCCGTTGTTGCCGGTCGCGAGCGTCCGCTACCGGGAGGGCTAATTCACTTTTTCCGTGATCGGGCGAAGTACGCCACCGCACGGACTATGTTCCGAATCGCGCCTACGGTTGAGGGTGTCTTGCCTCGCTCAAATTCAGCGAGAGCGAGTCCGACAATAGGCGAACGGGCGGCGCAACTTAACTCACTTAGGAGATTCTATGCTCGCGAACCCGGCGAAGTATTCAATCCTCCCGGACGTCCACGAATCCTCAGCGCCGGCAATCGAAGCTGTAGTTCCAGGCACGATCTATACGTGTCCCATGCACTCGCAGATACGCCGAGTCGGTCCTGGGTCTTGCCCGATTTGCGGTATGACGCTCGAGCCGGAGACGGCCGCGCTCGATGGCGATGAAAATCCCGAACTGAAAGATTTTCGCCGCCGATTCTCTTGGACCCTGCCGCTCACCGTGATTGTCGCGGTTCTCGCGATGGCGGGCCATCGTGTGCAATGGCCCAATGCGGCGATGGAAAGCTGGATCGAGCTCGCATTGAGTTTGCCCATCGTGCTCTGGGCGGGAAAGCCTTTCTTCGTACGAGCCGTGCAATCGGTGATGCACCGTAGCCCTAATATGTGGACCCTCATTGGGCTGGGTACCTCGGCCGCTTTTCTCTACAGCGTAATTGCCACGCTAGCCCCGGGTGTATTCCCCATCTCTTTCGTCGTGATGGGTCGAGTACCAGTCTATTTTGAGGCCGCCGCGGTGATTATTTCTCTGACCTTGCTGGGTCAGCTCTTGGAATTGAACGCGCGCTCCCAAACCTCCGCTGCGATCAAATCGCTATTGGGCTTGGCGCCAAAGACCGCTCGACGAATCAATTCTGATAAAACCGAGGAGGATGTGCCGCTCGTGGAGGTTCACGTCGGCGATACTCTTCGCGTGCGGCCGGGCGAAAAAGTGCCCGTTGATGGCGTCGTGCTTGAGGGCGACAGCGCAGTCAACGAATCGATGCTGACGGGTGAGCCGTTGCCGGTCATGAAACGCATCGGCGACAAATTAATCGGCGCGACACTCAATACTTCAGGAGCGCTGGTGATGCGCTCAGAGCGAGTGGGTTCGCAGACCGTTTTGGCGAGCATAGTACAGATGGTCACGCAGGCTCAGCGCTCCAAAGCACCCATGCAGCGCATGGCGGACCACGTGGCCAAATACTTTGTGATGACGGTGGTCAGTATCGCTATGGTGACGCTACTCGGCTGGGGGTTATTTGGGCCAAGCCCGAGTTGGGCCTACGGGCTGATTAACGCGGTGTGCGTCCTCATTATCGCCTGCCCCTGTGCTTTGGGACTAGCGACACCCATGTCGATTATGGTCGCGAGCGGAAAGGCCGCTACCCAGGGCGTGCTGTTTCGGGACGCCGCAGCAATTGAGAATTTCCGCAAAGTCGACACGCTTATTGTGGATAAGACAGGAACGCTCACCGAGGGCAAGCCTCGGTTCGAACGGTGCATTGCGACACCCGGGCACACGGAGGATGAGATGCTGCGATGGGCCGCGAGTCTCGATCAGGGCAGCGAACATCCGCTGGCTGAGGCCCTGGTGGCAGCCGCCCGAGAGCGCAAACTCGCGCTGGAAAAAGCAATTAGCTTTGAGTCAATCGCCGGCGCCGGCGTTCGCGGCACAATCGGAAATCGGCAGATCAACCTCGGCAACACCGCGTTGATGACGCAAGTCAGTGTACCGGTCGACGAGTTGAAACCGCAGGCCGAGAAACTACGAGCCGAGGGTGCGAGCGTCATGTATTTGAGTACTGATGGCGCCCTCGCGGGGCTTCTCGCCGTATCCGATCCGATCAAGACAAATACCCGCGAAGCATTGGCGGCTCTGAAAGCCACAGGGATACGCGTCATCATGGCGAGCGGGGACGGAGTGACGACCGCGAAAGCAGTCGCAACTAAACTTGGGATCGATGAAGTGTATGGGGAGGTCAAGCCGGCGGACAAGCTCGCACTCGTCGACAAGCTGCAGCACGAGGGGCGCATTGTCGCCATGGCGGGCGATGGCATCAACGATGCACCGGCGCTCGCTAAAGCGGATGTGGGTGTGGCCATGGGGACGGGCACGGACGTGGCCATGAACAGCGCCCAGGTCACTCTGGTGAAAGGGGATTTGCGCGGCCTTGCCCAGGCGCGCCTCATTTCAAATGAGACCGTAGCAAACATGAAGCAAAACCTAGGGTTTGCGTTTCTGTATAACTCGCTCGGCGTCCCCTTGGCTGCAGGCGTCCTTTATCCGTTTACCGGTTGGCTGCTCTCGCCGATGATCGCGGCGCTCGCCATGAGCTTAAGCTCAGTGTCGGTCATCACAAACGCGTTGAGACTACGAAGGAGGCACATTGGATAACAGCCTCTCCGTTAAAATGATCTCGATCTACCGCAAAAGGGCAAAGCGGTATGACTGGACTACCTTACTTCTGTACTTGATCGGCTTTCGTCACTGGACTTATCGCAAGCGCGCGGTCGATGCTCTTTGTCTGCTGAAAGGCGATACGGTTGTAGACCTAGGTTGTGGAACCGGGCTCAATTTCTCACTCCTTCAAGAGCAGATTGGTCCCAAAGGCAAGATCATCGGGGTAGATTTGACCGACGCCATGCTTGCCGAGGCGAACCGCCGCGTGTTGGCTCAGGGTTGGTTAAATGTCGAACTCGTCAAGAGCGACGCTGCGCGCTATGAGTTTCCTGCCGCGCTGGACGGGATAGTTTCGGCGTTCGCACTGACCCTAGTGCCCGAGTTCGACGAAGTTGTACGCAGGGGAGCCGAGGCGCTGCGGTTCGGGAAGCGCTTCGTCGTTCTCGACTTCAAAATGCCATCGCGTGGGTTCATGAAAGAGGTTGCACCGGCGCTCGCGAAATTGATGACGGGTGCGTTTGGCGGCACTATCGAGATGGCCACGCGCAAGCCTTGGCAATCGCTACAGAGATGTCTTGCGTTGGCCGAGTTTCGGGACTTATTTCACGGGGGTGCTTACATCGCTGTTGGCGAAAAGGGCAGGCAGACTATGTGGACCTCTCCGTGACGGCTATTGGCCGATGAGCGACCGCCTGTGCGGAGGCGCTGCCGACGAGCGGAAGCTGAGGGAGCTGGTGCGAGGTCTGGCGTCCCCGATCGCGATGACTTGGCTGCAATTGGGAGGGGCGCCGACGCGCTGCCGGCGAGGGCAAGCCAACGGTTGCCCTCGAATCCGGCGGTCACGGCGTCGCGCTAATCTCCGGGCCGCTGACCTGCGGCGGGGTGCCGCCCGTCTGTTCAGCGTGCCCGGGAGAAACCTAACCTGATCGATTTTCTGCGCAGGCTCAATGACTTGCGCAACCTCCTGTCAGAATTACCCCCTAAATTGCCCACCAGCATGTAGCTGCTTAGAACACCCTCCGGCCGAAAGCGCAGTGGGTAATTCTTTAAGAACTTCCGCCGCAGTTCGCCCAGGTGCGCCGCGGCTCCCGTTTGACTGGATTGGCCATGTGGACCGGTGTTGACCCAAACGGGCCGCATAGCGACGGCCGCCATCAGGCAGGCTAATGACCTGGGCATGAGGCGGCGCGTAGCATGAGTTCTCGAACCACTTAGAAGCCTCCTCGTGGAAACAGCTGTCTCCCGACCCCTGTGAGCGCGATGCATTTTCTCGCGAAGGGCTCCTTAGCGCCACGGACTGCACCAAGGGGTTAGATGTACGCCGTTCGTTGCAGTCCAGCAAATGGACGGCTCAAAAAGTGACGCATGACAAGGGAAAGCAGCCCCGTCGCAGCGATCGCAGGTTCTCGACTGAATCCGTCGGTGGGGTATCCCCTGGGGTTCACCGCCGCCGAGTGGACGCGACTGGCGGGGTTCTACGGCGTTATTGCGTTGCTACACCTGTGCGGTTGGGGACTGTTTCTGTACTACTCCACGCGTTACACCGCATTGGTCGGCCTCGGGTTCGTCGCGTATATGCTTGGACTGCGCCATGCCTTTGACGCGGACCACATCGCCGCCGTCGATGACACTGTGCGCTACATGCTGCAGAAGGCGAGGCGCCCTTTAGGCGTTGGGTTCTTCTTCTCGCTCGGCCATTCAACGGTCGTGTTCACCCTGGCGATCGCGGTCACCTTCGCTGCCCCTGCTGTCACGCGACACTTGCCCCAGTGGCAAAACCTCGGCGGCGCAGTCGGCGCTGCGGTCGCCGGAACGTTCCTCTGGGCGATCGGCATCCTAAATCTTCTGGCGCTCGTGAGTACCCTGAAAGTTTGGCGCCAGGCAAAGAGCGCGAGCCACAGCCACGCACATGTGGAAGAACTACTCACGCAAGGCGGCTTGATTAACCGCCTGTTGGCAGGGCGCATCCAGAAAATCATCAACCACAGCTGGCAGATGTATCCGCTTGGTCTCCTCTTCGGTCTGGGTTTCGATACCGCTTCGGAAATTGGGTTATTAGCGCTGACCGCCGGAGCATCGACGGGAGGGCTGCCCGTCGCCGCGGTGTTGTCGTTGCCCATTCTATTTGCGGCCGGGATGTCTGGAATGGACACGACGGACGGCGTACTGATGACAAAGGCTTATAGCTGGGCATTTGTGAATCCGTTACGCAAGATCTTCTACAACATCACGATTACTACGCTGTCGGTCGCTGTGGCGCTCGTGATTGGTACGATCGAGCTGCTCCAGGTCTCAATCGGCCTGCTGCACCTTAACGGCCGCTTCTTCAATTTCATTGGTAGTCTCAACTTTGGCATTCTCGGGTACGTCATCGTCGGCATGTTCCTCCTCGCTTGGGGCGCCTCGGTGGCGCTGTGGAAATTCGGTCGTATCGAAGAGCGCTATGGAACAGCGGCGGTTCACGCCCATAGTCATACACACGACAGCGGATTCAGTCACTCCCACGAGCATTTTCATTAGGTCTGTAGCGGTCCGCCACAATTCGATGCGCCAATCCGTCATTATCGCGGACGGCACGATCCCAACCATCGAGAAGAGGACGCACCCTTTAGATCAGCAGATGCGCGGCAGCGGATCGTCTTCAAGCTCATCGAGCGTGCGCTGGCCGCCAAACGCCGTATTCAGTATGACCTGCGCAGCGCCGACGCCGAGCTCACCGATCAACGCGGCCAGCGGCGCCACGGCGCGCAGCTCGTCCAGCGCTCTCTCGGCCGCCTCCGGTGCGACTACCGCGACGATGCGACCTTCGCAGGCTAAATACAGCGGATCGAAGCCGAGCAGCTCGCAGAGAGATTGCACGGAATCGTTGATCGGGATGCGCGCTTCCTCCAGGCATACGGTGAGGCCGGTGTAGCGAACGAGCTCGTGGGCGACTGTGGCGAGCCCCCCGCGCGTTGGATCGCGCATGAAGCGCAACCCGGGCACTCTCATCAGGGCCTGTGTTTGCGGCAGCACACTCGCCGCGTCCGACTTAAGCTCACCGCTCAAACCAAATTCCTGGCGCGCGAGCATTACCGCGGCGCCGTGGTTGCCGATCGGGCCGCTGACCAGGATGTGATCACCGGCACGCACACAGTCCAGCGCGAAACGAGCGGCGCTTGGCCGGAAACCGATGCCGGTAGTGGCGAGATAGATTCCATCGCAATCACCGCGCCCGACCACCTTCGTATCGCCAGCCACCACGGCTATCTGGCAGTCGAGCGCTGCGACAGCGAGCGCGTCGATCACCCGGCGCAGCAACGCGATCTCCAGGCCTTCCTCCAGGAATGCGCTGAGGGTCATGAAGCGCGGCACGGCGCCGCTGACGGCAAGGTCGTTGACCGTGCCGTGCACGGCCAGCGAACCGATATTTCCACCCGGAAACTCGAGCGGCTGCACCGTGAAGCCGTCGGTGGTCACGACGAGTTCCTGATCGGAAGGAACCGGCAGTGCCACAGCGTCGGCGCTTGTGTCGAGCCGCGGATTGGCGAGTGCAGGCACGAAGAGTCCCTCGATCAGCTCGCGCATCATGCGACCGCCGTTGCCGTGTGCGAGGCTGATGTGCGTATCACGAAACCCGACAGCGCGTGTCATTGGCGGGTTTTCAGCGCGCCGCCTGGAAGGCGGTCGCCTCGATGAGTTGGCCATAGCTGATCGCGGCGTCGTTGACGGGCAGCCGCTGAGGTATCAGCACCTCGAACCCCGCTGCCGTGAGCTGTGCCTGTACTTGCTCACTCAAGATGCGGTTCTGGAACACTCCGCCGCCGAGGCCTACGCGCGCAACACCGGTTTGCTCGCGCACGGCGAGCGCCTGCTCGCACAAGGCCTGCGCCAGACTCGCATGAAACATCGCGGCGCGCACCGCCAGGGGGCGCCGCGCGTCGAGCATGGCCGGCACGAGCGGGGCCCAGTCGCTGCGCCAGATGCCCGCCGCGTCGCGCGCGAGTGGCAGCGCAAGGGGTTGGGCCGGTTCCTCGCACAGCGCTTCGAGGCGCATCGGCGCTTCGCCTTCGTAACTCGCCTGCAAGCAAACGCCGAGCAGGGCTGCAGCGGCATCGAACAGCCGACCGACCGCCGTCGTAGACGGGGCATTGATTCCGCCATCGAAGGCGCGGCGTAACAGCGGGCCGCCGAGACTCGCGCCATCCGCCCAGGTTTGGCCGCACTCCCAGCACAATGCCAGCGCCGTGCGCCACGGCTCGCGCGCAGCACGCTCGCCGCCTGGCAGCCGGAACGGCCGGAAGCTCGCCACGCGCGTCCACGCACCGGGTCGACCCAGCAGCGCCTCACCACCCCACAGTGTGCCGTCCGCGCCCAGACCGACACCGTCCCAGGTGAAACACAGCAGTGGGGCTTCGCTCGGGAACTCACCGCTCACCGCCGCCGCATGCGCCTCGTGATGCCAGACGGCCTGGGTCGGTAGCGCAGATTCGCGCGCCCAGCGAGTGTTGGGAAAGCCCGGATGCGCATCGTGTGCAATACGCTCGGCACGCACGCCGTAGAGCTGCTGTAGATCGTGTGCGATCTGGCTGAAGACCGCACGCGCGCGCGGACTTGCGAGCTCTCCGATGTGCGGCGAGACCACTGCGCGGTTGCCCCAGGCAAGTGCGACGGTATTTTTCAGGTAGGCGCCGAGTGCGAGCGTCGGCACCTGGACAGGCACATGTAGGTCGAGCTCGAGCGGTGCGGTACCGCGCCCAAGGCGTATGGGTCGCACGAACCCGGCGACGACGCGGACGACCGGATCGTCCGCCGGTCGGGTGATTGGGCGATCGTGGTGTAGGAATCCGTCGGCCACGTCAGCGAGACGCGACTCGGCTTCTTCTGGTTCGGTCAATACCGGCTCGCCGCTCAGGTTCCCGGAAGTTGCGACGAGCGCGGCACCGAAGTCCTCGAGCAGCAGATGGTGCAGGGGACTGTAGGGCAGCATCAGCGCGAGCTCGCGCAGGCCGGGCGCGATGGCCGCAGCTACGGCGGCGTTCGCGCGCCGCGGTGTGAGCACGATCGGACGCACCGAGTCGCGCAGCGTCGCGGCCTGCAGTGGTGACAGCTGCGCCAGGCCGCGCGCGTAGTCGAGGCCATCGTCACCGCGCCACGGCACCATCACGGCCAGAGGTTTGGCGGGCCGCCCTTTGCGGGTGCGCAGGCGGCCGACCGCGTGGTCATTGGAAGCATCGCACAGGAGGTGATAGCCGCCGATGCCGCGCACCGCAACGAGCCGCCCGTCGCGCAGTGCCGCCAGCGCGGCGGCGAGTGCTGGTGCATTGCCGAAGGTCCAGCGCTCGCCTTCGTGCCAGCGCAGCGTCGGGCCGCAGGCAGCACAGGCGAGCGGTTGGGCGTGGAAGCGGCGATCGAGCGGGTTGGCGTATTCGCTAGCGCAGTCGCGGCACAAGGTGAAGCGGTCGAGCGTCGTATTTGGCCGATCGTAGGGCATTGCGCGGATCAGCGTGTAGCGGGGTCCGCATTGAGTGCAGTTGATGAAGGGGTAACGGTAGCGGCGGCCAGGGGGGTCCTGGAGCTCTGCGAGACAGTCATCGCAGGTAAACAGGTCCGGCGGGACGTGGATGTGCGGCTGCACGCCGACTGCGCTCGCCACGATGCGGAACTCGCTGCTTGACTCACCGTGCGTGGACCGCACCTCGAGCAGCCGCGCAAGCGCTGCGGGCGGCGCCCGTGTGAGCAACGCCTCCCCGAAAGCCTGAAGTCTGTCGGCCGACCCCTGCGCGTGGATTTCGACTTCACCGCCGTTGTTACGCACCCAGCCGGTGAGCTCGAAAAGATGCGCGAGGCGGTACACGAACGGCCGGAAGCCGACGCCCTGCACCCGCCCGCCGATGCGCCACTGCTGCGCCGCGGATGCACAAGCGGCGGGCACCGGTCGCCCCACGGCGCTCATGCGCTCGCGGCCTCGCGTCGGGGGGCAAAGCCGAGCCGGCGGTGCTGCGCCAGATGCAGCGGTGTCCAGGCGTGCGGCGTGCGGTGCACGAACCGATGACGCGCGATGTGATAGCTCGGGTCGAAGCCGTAGAAGTTCATGCGCATGCGCTCGAGCTCTTCGGCGCGGTAGTGCGCAAGCGCGCGCGCTTGCTCATCGCGCGTGCGTCGTGTGCACTTCTCAGTCAAGGCCTGGGCGATCCGATTGCTGGCGGCGAGGCACGCCGCGTAGGAATCAACGAGCGCGCGGAACTCAACCTCATCCGGGCCCGCATGCGCATCGATCAATCCGAGCGCGCAGGCTTCCGGTGCACCGAGCGGCAGACGTCGGCTCATGAGCGCGCGCGCCTGCTCCGCGCCGACACGTCGTGGTAGCAGGTAGGTCCAATATTCCGAGCCGTATAGGTTTCCCATGTTGCGGTAGTGTGGGTTCAGCACGATGCCGCTGCGTGCCAACACGCGGTCGGCCGCGAGCGCCAGAAATACTCCGCCGGCCGCGGCGCTGCCGTGAAGCGCGGCGATCGTCAGATGCGTCTCGGTCGTCAGGATGTCGCAGGTCAGGTCATCGATGGCATTGATGTTGGCCCACGAGGCGTCGGCGGGACTGTCAGCGGCCTCGATGCAGTGCAAATGCATGCCGTTGCACCAGAAATCCGTTCCGCCCATCAGCACGATGACTCGGGTCGGCCGCCGCCGCGCTTGCGCGTACGCGGCTCGCAGGCGCGCGCACTGCGCGGTGCTCAGCGCGCCGTTGTAGAAGTTGAAATGCAGATAGCCGACGGCGCCGCGTTCCTCGTAGCAGATCTCCCGGCCGTCGGGGATACCGATCCCGTGCGTAGGATCGTCATCGCTGTGCGGCAGGGCTTCTGCCAGAGCGCCGAGCGCGAGAACCGCAGGACGCTTGAAGCTGCGCTGCGCTGCGTCCGCAGGCTGCAACGCGCCGATCCACACGGCGGCATCCAAAGTAGCGCGGCAGATGGCGCCGTGGCGACGCGCGATGAGCGTGCCGGGCCGCCCGCGAAGAGAGCCTTCCGTATGGGCGTCGAACAGTCTGAAGCGCCGATTGAACAAGAGGTCTTCGACGCCGGGATGGCCGTCGGCGGAGTGAATCTTGCGCAGCACGGTCGCGGTGTCATCGCGGCTCCAGTCGATCGCGCGCTGTCGCTGGGGGAGCAGCGGCTGCCATTCGTGCTCGGAGCCGCCACCGGCATCACAGGGTGGCCCCATGCCAGCCGCGACGCGCGCGAGCGCTGCGCGCACGGCCAGGACGGTCCCTTCCGTGACCTCGTTGCGATACAGGCTGCTCTTGGGCGCGGAGCGCATCGGAAACGCTGCGCTGGCCCATACCGGGCCGGCGTCGAGCTGCGCTGTGGCCTGCAGCACGGTGACTCCCCAGTTGGCGACGCCGCGCAGAATTGCCCAGTCGAGCGCGGACGGGCCGCGATCGCCGGGGGGGCCGGGATGAACGATGAGACAGGTATGTCGCTGCCAGACCGACGACGGAATAGCACGCTTGAGAAACGGCGCGAGAATCAGGTCCGGCTGGAACAGGTTCACGGCCTCGAGTGTGATGCGTTCATGAATGTCGAGCTCGAGCGACAGCTCGTGGCCGTCGCGGGCGAGCTCGACGTACAGCCGTTGCGAGAGGCTGTTGAAGCCGTCCACGAGCAAGAGGATGCGCATCAGCCAGCCGCCTGAACCCTGCCGCGGCGATACTTATAATAGGCGGCGCAGGCGCCTTCCGCTGACACCATGCACGAGCCGATCGGGTTGTGCGGCGTGCAGACGGTTGCAAAAATCGCGCAGTCGGTAGGCTTCTTGACTCCGCGGATGATCGCCGGACATTGGCAGGCCTTGTTCTCCGGCACCGGGTGCGCCTCGATCGTGAAGCGCCGCTCGGCATCGAAATCCGCGTAGGCAGCCTTGATACGCAGCCCGCTGTACGGCAGCTCCCCCAAGCCGCGCCATTCGAAGCTCGGTCGCAACTCAAGTACCTCGGCGACCAGACGCTGCGCCTTACGATTCCCTTCGCGAGTGACCCCACGCGTGAATTCGTTTTCGACGCAGGCGCGGCCGGAGTTGAGTTGCTGCACCAGCATGCGGATCGCCTGCATTACATCGAGCGGCTCAAAGCCGGCGATGACGACCGGTCGCTGGTATTCCTCCGCGAAATACTCGTAGGGTCTGCTGCCGATCACCGCGCTCACGTGCGAGGGCCCGATGAAGCCGTCGACCCGCACTTGACCCCATTCGCGCACTTCGGGTGAGTCGAGGATGCTTTGGATCGCCGCAGGTGTCAGGACGTGGTTGCAGTACACACTGAAGTTGGGAAGCCTGCGACGCTGCGCCTCGAGGATGACGTGCGCGGTTGCGGGGGTCGTGGTCTCGAAACCGATCGCGAAGAACACGACCTGCCGCTGCGGATGGGCGGCGGCGATCTCCAGTGCCTCGAGCGCCGAATACGCCATCCGCACATCCGCGCCGCGCGCGCGCGCTTTGAGGAGGCTCCGGCGACGCGATGCCGGCACGCGCAGCATGTCGCCGTAACTGACTAGTGTGACGTTGGGTTGCCGGGCGAGTTCGATGGCCGCATCGAGCCGCGGAACGGCCAGCACGCAGACCGGGCAGCCCGGCCCGTGCACCAGGCGGACGTTGCTGGGCAGCAGGTCCTCGACGCCGTAGCGGAAGATGGCGTGCGTATGGCCGCCACAAAACTCCATGAGGTGATATTCGCGCTCCGGGTCGACCTCCGCGGCGAGCATCCGCGCCAGCGCGGTCGCGGCGGCACCTTCACGGAAGCCGCGGATGTAGCGCATCGACAGACTCCCCAAGGTGAGCGGCAATCTCATCGAACAACGCGAGAGTTTTTTCCGCCTCCTCGATGTCGAGGCGCGTGATGGCGAAGCCGGCGTGCACGATCAGGTAGTCCCCGAGCGCGACCCCCTCGACCAGCGCAATCGACACGCGACTGCGAATTCCGCCGACCTCCGTCTCGACCCACTGATCATCGAGCAGGGCCGCGACTCGCACCGGTACGGCCAGGCACATACGTCAGGTCGCCACGGTGGCGGCGTGCTGCGGCAGCGGCGTCCGCGTCGCTGCCCGCCGCCCGCCAAGCTCATGCTCAAGCCAGTCCAGCCACGGCCCGATTTCGGGGGCGCGCCGCGCCGCGGTGGAAATCATCGGCGTCTCGCGGCCGAGGGCGCGCAGCGCCGCCGCCGCGCGCGCAGGTTCGAAATCGTCCAGAAGCGGAAGCAGGTCCGCCTTGCTTAGCACGACGAGATCAGCGGCACGAAACATCACCGGGTATTTCGCCGGCTTGTCATCACCCTCGGTGACGCTGAGCAGGATAACGTTGCGGTGTTGCCCGAGATCGAAGCTCGCCGGACATACGAGATTACCCACGTTTTCGATGAACAACAGGTCGAGTCCAGCGAGCGGCAGATCGTGCAGCGCCTGATGCACGAGGTGCGCATCAAGGTGACAGGCCGTACCCGTCGTGATCTGCACTGCCGGCACGCCGTGCGCACGGATGCGCGCCGCATCGTTGTCAGTTTCCAGATCACCCTCAATGACGGCGATGCGGTAGCGCGCCCCAAGTGCCACGATCGTCGCTTCGAGCAGGGCTGTCTTGCCGGCACCCGGCGAGGACATGAGGTTGATGGCGAGCACGCCGTGCTCGTCGAAGTGTTCGCGGTTGTGCACCGCAACCCGGTCATTGGCGGCGAGCAGATCCTGCAGCACTTCGATGAGTTCTCCGGAAGCGCCGTGTTGATGCGCGGTCACGTGAGTATTACCCGGGGTAACGGTACAGCCGCACGTTTGACACATAGGCACTCCGCTCAGTGGATCATGCGCTCGCGGCTGGCTGCGCGTGCGGCAGCGAGAGCTCAACGCCTCGCAAACGCAGTTCGTCGCCGCCGGTCACTCGAATGCGGTAACCCCCGCATGCGGCGCAGAGCAAACGGTTCGGCCGAGCCTGTGATTCGGCGCCGCAAGTCAGGCAGCCGATCGTGATCGGCACGGTTGATATCGATAGGGTGGCCTTCGCTGCGCAGCTGCCAGTGCATAGGACTTCGAATGCGCTCACGAGGAGAGCCGGTTCCACGCCGGACAGCGGACCGACCTCGACGTTGATGCGCGCTACGGTACTGGCGCCGCGATCACTGGCGATTTCGCTAACCTGCGCCAAGAGCGCTTGGCAGACGGACAGCTCGTGCACGATCGATTTCCAAGTGCTAACACCCCAAGCGTGCGTTTTGTAGAGTACACTCTTTGTGTGCCGTAGCGTACGGACCGTGCGCCCGGGAGAGTGCTGAGATCTTGAAATCTAAGCGAGGGCACCCAGTGACGCTCGGTGTCGGGAAAGGTGCGTGCAACAGCAGCCGGATGGCAGGTGCCGTCGGGGTTGCTGCAGCGGCCGTGCCGTCGACGGCGCTCGTGCTGGGCATTGGGAATGTCCTCCTGGCCGATGACGGCGCCGGTATAAGGCTGGTTGAGCAGCTGCGCTCAGAACTCGGGGCTGATGCGGCCGAGTTCGTCGACGGCGGCACGCTAAGCTTCAGCTTGCTCTCCTACGTCGCGTCAGCGGATTCGATGCTCGTGATCGATGCGGCCGATCTTGATAGCGCACCTGGAACCATCGCCCTGTTCGAAGACCTTGCGATGGATCGGTTCCTCAGGAGTGTCCGTCGGCGCACGGTTCACGAGGTGGGGCTGATCGATCTGCTTGATATGGCGCGACTCCAGGGATGTCTGCCGAGCCGACGTGCGCTCCTGTGCATCCAGCCCTCCCGCATTGACTGGAGCGAGACGCTCTCCGCCCCGGTTGTTCAGGCGTTGTCCGCGGCCAGCGGGCAGGCGCGGGCTCTGCTCGAGCGCTGGAGGAGCACATGACTCGCCTCGCCGAGATCCCGATCCGCATCGAACCGCCGGCCTCTGACGGTGGGCTGGGCGGCGGTGTCGCTGCCATTCTCAATGAGATCGTCAGGCTGCTCGAACGGCTCGCGAGCCTCGAGGAGCCAGCGGCGATCGACCTGCGCAGTCTCCCGATGAGTCCGAAGGACCGAACTGAGTTGCAGCGCGTGCTGGGAGAAGGCGAGGTACAGGCGACATTGAACGCGGAAGGAATCTCAAGAATTCATGAGACGCGCGTGCCGGGCGTCTGGTGGGTGGAGCACCGTGATCGACATGGAGAAGTGATTGCGGAATTGATCGAGGTAACTCGTGTGCCGCAGATTCTCGCGAGCGCGCCCGAGGAAATCGCCGCGGGCGCACGCGCCCTGCGCGAGCAGGTCGCGGCGGGCGCCGCTGCACGAGCGCGCTAGGGGAGGGGACGATGCTGCACGGCAATGCAGATATGACCGTCGGCGAGATGCTGCGGCGACACGGGATCAGTCGACGCAGTTTCATCAAGTTCTGTACGGCCGCGGCGTCTGCCATGGCATTGCCGCCGTCGATGGGACCGGCAATGGCCGAGCAGTTACGCAACGCGCGTCGGCCGTCAGTCATCTATCTGTCATTTCAGGAGTGCACCGGGTGTCTCGAGTCGTTGACGCGGTCCTTCGCGCCAACCATCGAGAATCTGATCTTCAACGTCATCTCCTTCGACTATAACGACACGCTGATGGCCGCGGCGGGCGATGCCGCCGAAGCGGCGCGAACGCAGGCGATACACGACAACTTCGGGAAATACGTGCTGATCGTGGACGGCTCCGTGCCGACTGGAGCCGATGGAGCGTACTGCACGGCTGGTGGGCGCAGTGCGGTAGATACCTTGCGCGAGGCGGCCAAGGGGGCGGCGGCTATCGTCTGCGTCGGCACGTGTGCGTCATTCGGGGGAATTCCCTTGGCCGACCCCAATCCGACCCAGGCCTGGCCGGTCACCGGAATCGTGAACGACAAGCCGATCATCAATGTCTCCGGTTGTCCGCCCATCCCCGAAGTGATCACCGGAACGCTGCTGCAATTCGTCACTACGGGGAAAGTCCCGGATCTGGACGAGCATCGGCGTCCCAAGGTTTTCTTCGGCAACACCATTCATGACCGCTGCTATCGGCGGCCCTTCTATGACCAGGGGAAATTCGCCAAGTCCTTCGACGACGAAGGGGCACGCAACGGTTGGTGCCTGTACGAGCTCGGCTGCAAGGGCCCGACCACCTACAACGCCTGTGCGACGCTCAAGTGGAACGGGGGTACCAGCTTCCCGATCGAGTCGGGACACGGGTGTCTCGGCTGCTCGGAGCCCGGATTCTGGGATAAGGGCAGTTTCTATGCCGCGCTGGGAACGCCCGCGTGGGGCAAGGCGGGCGAGACTTCCCCCTTGGAGGTGCTCAAGATTGCCGGGGCCGCCGCGGTGGTCGGTGGCGCAATCGGTGTCGCATCCGCAGGCGTCAGTCGCCTGCGTCAACACCGGCAAGAGCAACAGTCCGTCGACCACGAGCCTAAGGGAGGATGAGAGCTATGGATCTTTTGAGCTTTGCACGCGGGCCGGGGCTGAAAGTCGCACTCGTCGTGTTTTGCCTGGGCGTGGTCTGGCGCATCGTCGCCTTCGCCCTGCTGCGTGTCCGCCGTGATCTGAACGAGCCGCGTGCCTCGCTGCTGAAATCCCTGGGTGGCGGGTTGGTGGCAGTCGGCTCGCGGTCATGGCCGCACCCCGAATTCATTGGCCGCACGGGTGCGGGTGAGGCGCTCGGCTACAGCTACCACCTCGGCCTCTTTGCCGTGGTGCTGCTCTTCGGGCCGCACATTACCTTCTTCGCGAGCCTCTTTGGCGTCACCTGGCCGGCGTTGCCGAGCAGCGTGATCACCGTGATTTCCGTGCTGACGTTTACGCTGTTTCTCGCGGTGTTGTTCCGGCGCGTGACCCACCGGGTGCTTAGGATGTTGTCCAATTTCGATGACTACTTCAGCTGGTTCATCACGATGCTGGTCATCGTCACGGGGCTCGCTGCCACGGCTCACATCGGCGGCCCTTACGAGACGCTCCTCGGACTGCACGTCCTGAGCTTCGATGCGTTGCTGGTCTGGTTCCCCTTCGGCAAGCTCATGCATGCCTTCTACATCTTTCCGTCGCGCGCGATCAACGGTTCTCTGCTTGCGCGCAAAGGAGCGGTCTCATGAGCGGCAACACCGCTGCAGTCGGCGCGAGTCTCGCACCCGCAGAGGGCAGAACTCCCGAAGCCCGGGTGGTCGGGGCGATGCGTGGCTTCGCGCAGGAGATCGGCGCCCTGAGTGCCTTTCGGCTCGAGTCCTGCATCCACTGCGGCATTTGTGCGGACGGCTGTCATTTCTACATCGCGACCGAGGATCCGCAGTACACGCCGATCTGGAAGGTGGAACCGTTCAAACAGGCCTACAAGCGCGAGTCGAGCGCATTCGCCCCGCTATTCAGGCTGCTCGGACTCAAGCGTGAGGTCACGGCGGACCAGTTGGCGCACTGGCAGCACTTGCTGTTCGACAGTTGCAACATGTGCGGTCGCTGCAGCCTCATCTGTCCGATGGGCATCGACGTCGCCGCGCTCATCGAGCAAGCGCGCCATGCCATGTTTGAAGCCGGGCTCGCCCCGCTGGAACTCTACCAGAAGGCGGCGCACCAGCACGAAACCGGCCAGCCTGAGGCGAGCACGGAGCCCTATCGAGAGCAGCTGCTGGCGATCGGCAAACAGTTCGGCGTCACGATACCGCTCGATGAGTCCGTGGCGGAGCTCATGCTGTGCGTGCCCCGAACCGACATCGAGCATTATCCCAAAGCGGTCGCTGCCTTGGCTCGCGTGATGCATCACCTTGGCGTGTCGCACACGTTTCGCAGCGACGGCCTGGTGGCAGAGAACTACGGCTACTTCGCCGGCGGCAAAGCCTGGCAGCGCGATATCAGCCGCCGCTTGATCGAGCAGGCTATCGCCTGCAAGGCCAAGATTCTGATCGTCCCCGAGTGCGGTCATGCGTACAGCGCATTGCGCTGGGAAGCGGCCGACCTGTACGGCGAGCCGCTGCCCTTCAAGGTTCGTTCGGTTACCGAGTTCCTTGCGGAGGAACTGCAGGCCGGGCGGCTGAAACTCGGCACAGCCCGCACCGGCACGACCACGTTCCACGATCCCTGCCAGCTGGTGCGCAAGGGCGGGATCAACCATGCCCCGCGGGTACTCATGAAGGCCATGGGGATCGATCTGCACGAGTTGAAGAATCACGGCGCCTTCAGCTTCTGCTGCGGCGGGGGCGGCGGGGTACTCGACATCGAGCGCGCCGCGCCGCTGCGCTACCGCACGATGGAGAACAAGCTGCGCGAGGTCGCCGACACCGGCGCGCAGACCTTTCTGACGAGTTGCTCGGACTGCCGGCGCACCTTTGACGACGCGCAGACTCACTTCAACTCGCAGCAGCCGCCGCATAGCCTGCTCGAGCTGGTGGCCGACAACCTGATCAGCGCTTCAGGGAGCCGTGCATGAGCGCGCAGACGGTGGTCGTCGATCCGGTCACGCGAATCGAGGGACATCTGCGCATCGAGGCGGAATTCGACGGCTCGGTGATCACCCGAGCGTCAAGCTCCGGCACCATGGTGCGCGGCATCGAAATCATCCTGCGCGGCCGCGATCCGCGCGACGCCTGGGCTTTTGCGCAGCGCATCTGCGGGGTGTGCACGCTCGTCCACGGGATCGCCTCGGTGCGCGCCGTCGAAGATGCGCTCAAGTACGAGATTCCCGTCAACGCACAGCTGATCCGCAATCTGATGATCGGCGCGCAGTTCGTGCACGACCACGTGATGCATTTCTATCACCTGCATGCGCTCGACTGGGTGGATGTCGTATCGGCGCTGAAGGCCGATCCGAAGGCGACCTCCGCGCTTGCCCAGTCGATCTCCAGCTACGCGCGCTCCTCGCCCGGCTATTTCGCCGACGTGCAGGAGCGCATCAAGAAGCTGGTCGAATCAGGGCAGCTCGGCATCTTCGCCAATGCCTACTGGGGCAATCCCGGCTACAAATTGCCGCCGGAAGCGAACCTAATGGCCGTGGCGCATTACCTCGATGCGCTCGCCTGGCAGCGCCAGGTCGCGCAGCTTCATACGATCTTCGGCGGCAAGAGTCCGCACCCGAATTTTCTGGTCGGCGGCGCTCCCTCGGCCATCAGCGTCCACGCGGGCGCGGGGACCGGCTCGACCGCGGTCAATGAGGTGGGTCTTTCGAAGGTGGCCGAGATCATTGATGAGATGCGCCTCTTTGTCGAGCAGGTCTATCTGCCGGATACCCTCGCGATCGCCTCCTTCTACAAGGACTGGTTCACGAGCGGTCATGGCGAGGGTATCGGAAATTTCATGACTTACGGCGACTTTCCTGCAACGGGTACGCAGGATCCGAAAACCTTCCTGGTTCCGCGCGGGGTGATTCTCAATCGCGACCTTTCCCATCTCCAGGAAGTCGACCTCAATGCGGAAGCCGACATCCAGGAGTTCGTGGCCCACTCATGGTACGACTACAGCGGCGGCAAGGACGCGGGCTTACATCCCTACAAGGGCGAGACACGGTTGAACTACTCAGGGCCGAAGCCTCCGTACGAGCATCTGGATACCGCGGCCAGCTATTCCTGGCTCAAGTCGCCGCGCTGGAAGAGCCACGCCATGGAGGTCGGCCCTTTGGCGCGTGTGCTCATGCTCTACGCGAGTGGTCACGAGCCGACGCGAGAGCTCGCCGGCAAGGCGCTCGCGCAGCTCGACCTGCCGCTGGAAGCCATGTTTTCGACGATGGGCCGCACCGCGGCCCGTGCGCTCGAATGCAAGATCTTCGCGGATGCCATGCCGCAGTGGTACGGCACCCTCATGGCGAACATCAAGGCGGGCGATGTGCGCACCTTCAATCAGACGCTGTGGGAGCCATCGACCTGGCCAGGACACGCGCAGGGAGTGGGGTTCACCGAGGCACCGCGCGGCGCTTTGGCGCATTGGATTGTGATCGACGATGGCAGGATCTCAAACTATCAGGCAGTGGTGCCGAGCACGTGGAACGCCGGTCCGCGGGACGCTTCCGGCACGGAGGGTCCGTATGAGGCGGCGCTGAAGGGGCAGAGCCTGTACGATCCGAAACAGCCGCTCGAGATCCTGCGCACGATCCACAGTTTCGATCCGTGCCTCGCCTGTGCGGTGCATCTCGTCGATCCGGACGGCGAGGAACTGCTGCGCATCAAGGTGCAGTAGCCAATGTGGGCGAGCTCGTGTGGGGCAGCCGGCTGATGGAACGCACCATCGTCGGGCCGGTCCTGCGCGCCGCGCGACCTAATTTTCTGACCCTGACACCGGTGTGTGTGCTGATCGGCATCGGCGCTGCCCTCCAGACCCACGTGCACGTGTCCGTGGCGGAATGCCTGCTCGTGTTGCTTGGCGCACTGCTGGCGCACATCAGTGTCAATCTGCTCAACGAGTACGACGACTTCCGCTCCGGGCTCGATTCACTGACCGTTCGTACCCCATTCAGCGGCGGCAGCGGCAGCCTGCCTGCTCATCCGGAGGCGGCTGCGGCCACGCGGGCGGCCGGCTTGTTGTGCCTGTGTGCAAGCGCCGCGGTCGGTCTTTATTTCGTCTACGAAAAGGGTGTCGCGTTGCTGCCGCTGGGGCTGGCCGGGCTGCTGCTGGTGGTGGCCTATACGCCACTGGTTACGCGCCGACCGCTGCTGTGTCTGTTGGCGCCGGGGATCGGCTTCGGTCCGTTCATGGTGCTGGGTACCGCGTTCGTGCTTGGCGGGCGTTATTCCTGGATTGCTGTGGTTGCCTCGCTGCCGCCGCTCTGTCTGGTCAGCGAACTGCTGCTAATCAACCAGTTCCCGGATATCGACGCGGATCGCGCAGTCGGCCGCAGACATCTGCCCATCGTGCTGGGACGTCGACGCAGTGCCGTGCTGTTCGGCGTCCTCGTCGTTGCCGCTTTCAGCACGGTAGCCATCGGCGTTGTCGGCGGAATTCTGCCGCCTCTGGCACTGCTCGGCCTCGTGCCGCTGCCGGTAGGATTATTCCTGGCGCGGCAGGTATTTGTGTCTGCGGATGACCTGCCACGGCTGATTCCCAACCTGGGCATCAATGTGGCGATGATCCACCTCACCTTGCTGCTGTTCGCCATCGGACTGCTGTTCGGGTGACGCTGGCAATTGCGGGGCACGCCGCTTCAAGCAGCGAATAGCGCAGAGTTGTCGGTGAAAATCCGATAGTCGTGAATACCGCCCGGCCGGAGCTTCATGACGTTGGCAAACGGCACCTGCAGCGTGCTGCCGTCGTGCCGGGTATAGGTCACCACGCCAGTGCAAATCGCGGTGTCAGGCAACGACCACTGATTCTCTAGTTCATGGGACACACTCTTGATCGCCTTGAAGAACCCGGCGACTGCCGCCTCGATCGCTTCGCGCCCGGCAACGGCGGGATGGTTGCCAAACCGGAAGCTCGCGTCGGGCGTCAGGAAGGCAGCAAAGGCTTTCGCGTCCTTGCGGTCGATTGCCGCCAGTAGATCGTTGATGAATGTGTGGTCAGCCATAGTTCACCCCCTAGCCGATCACTCGTTCGATGATGATGCGTACGGCTTTACCCGAGGCGGGGTCCATCGGATCGGTTACTCCCAGCAAGTCGCCGCTCTGCGGCGCTGCCTGTCCGGACTTCGACACGCGCGCCTCGACCGTGATCTCGCCCGCCGTCGAGAGTGTGCGCTCCGGCATCATAGCCAGCGTGTCATCCAGCTCGAATCTCACCGGCCAGCTGCCGGTCGTCGTACGCAGCACGGCAACGGGCGCGCCCGGCGAATTGACGGACTTGGCGAGTATGAACAGCGTCAGGCCCGGAGATACTCTTGCGCGCAATGCGTCGGACACGTCGATCTCGCCGCGCACTGCAACACGGTTGCTAGCAACCGTCGTCACGGCAGAACGAGTGGCAGCCAGCTGCTGGTCTTCCGCGAGATTGGCCGCGACGAGTTTTGCATAGGATGAATCAGGGGCTACAACGTCGGTCAGCTTCTTCCAGGTCGAGACGGCGAGGGAATACTGCCCCGCCTCATGTTGCAGACTCGCCAGGAGCCATAATGCCTTGGCGTGCTGCGGATCCAGGCTCAAGGCGGCCTGCAGGTATTTCTCGGGCGTGCCGACGAGTGAATTGCCGTTGAGGGCGGCGGTGACGTCTGCATAATCGGCCCAGGTGTCGGCTGTCATCTCCTGCAGGTCCACGAGCTGCCGGTAATCTTCAGCGGCCGCCGCGAAGTCGCGCCCGCCTCGTGCCGCAGCGGCGCTCGCGATCAGTTTGCGACCCGCGGCGGACAGTTGTCTGGGTGCCAGCAGCGCAGCCGCAGCGCTGAGTGAGGACACTGCCGCCCCGCCAGCGTTTAGCGGCAGCCGCCGCTCACGGGCGGCCGCGGCGTCGCCAGAGCGACCCATGAACTTGTAAGATCTGGCGAGAAGTTCCCAATCGGAATCGCTGCCGCCGCTCTGCGCTAACCGACGCTCCAGCGCAGTCACAGCCTTATCCATGGCGTCTGGCGACTCTGTGCCGCCGCCATGCGCCGCGATGGCGCTGGCGGCCGATGCGGTCGTGACAGTTTCCTGGGGCGCGTCTTGCGGGCCCCCGAGCCACAAGTACAAGCCGACCGCACCGGCGAGTGCGAGCGCTAAGGACCCCGGTGCCCACTCTGGCAGGGTTGCTAACCACGACGCACGCGCTCGCTCGCGCAACCAGGGAGAGATGGAAAGCGTGGCGGCAACCGCAATCAGCATTCCGAAGGAAAACCACAACAAGTCCCGTACATTCATGTGCGCTATGAGATGCTTGTGTATGCGAAGACTCGCGTGCGATTAATTGTAATCCGCACCCGTTGAGAAGTCCCCCACCAGACCTGCATCTGCGGATGAGATTGCGCCATGTTCCTTGACCTGACGGCGAAGCCAAGAAATCGCGAGGCTGATCTGCTGCTCTTGCATGCGCCGAGCGTCTACGACTTTCGTGAGCGCGCCATACTGTACGGACCGGTGAGCGACATGATTCCCTCGTCCACCGTGTTCGAAATGTATCCGCTCGGTTTTCTGACGATCGCCAGCTACCTGCACGATCGAGGCATGCGGGTGCGGGTGGTCAATCTTGCATTGCGCATGATGAACAGTCGGCGGTTCGACGTGCCGCGCTTCCTCGCGCGGCAGAAGCCCCGGGCCGTAGGCATCGACCTTCATTGGTTGCCGCATGCCCACGGCGCATTGGAAGTCGCGCGCATCGTGAAAACCATACACCCGCAGGTACCGGTCATCATGGGGGGGTTGTCATCGAGCTATTTTCACCGTGAATTGGTCACCTACCCGCAGGTTGACTTCGTATTGCGCGGCGACAGCACCGAGCCGCCGCTGCATGAGCTGCTCATCGCGCTGCGCACCGGGGCCCCGGTCGACAAGATTCCAAATCTCACGTGGAAAGATGCCTGCGGCGTTCACGTCAATCCCCACACATTCGTACCCATGACGCTCGACTACGTCGATCTGCGGCCCGACCTGATGGTCGAGATGGTGATGCGCTACCGCGATCTGGAAAGCACCTTGCCGTTCAACGGTTGGTGGAGCAATCCGATCACGACGGTGTTTACGGTCAAGGGCTGCGCCTACGAATGCGTCACCTGCGGCAGCTCGCATACGACCTGCACGCGCCTGACTAAGCGTCAACGCCCGGTGTATCGCAGCCCGGCAAGTCTGGTCAGCAACATGCAAGCCATCTGCCGTCTGACCCACGGTCCCATTATTCTGGTCGGCGACCTGCTTATGGCGGGCCCCGAGCACGCGGCCGAGGTCCTCAAACGCCTGCGTAAGGCCGATCTGCGTAATGAGATCGTCTTCGAGTTCTTTGGCTTGCCGCCGGCGACGTTTCTGCAGGACATCGACCGCTGCGTCCGGAACTGGAGCATGGAGTTCAGTCCCGAGAGCCATGAGCAGGCCGTCCGCGATGCCCAGGAAGGCGAGTCGGGCTACACCACGGAGGACATGGAATCCATCATCAGGGAAGCCGTGCGGCTGCGCTGCAACCGAATCGATATTTTCTTCATGATCGGCCTTCCGGCGCAGACGACTGCCTCGGTCCGCGAGACCGTCGAGTACTGCGGGCATCTCTTTCAACTGGGCGACAAGCGTCTCTCCTGTTTCATTTCCCCGATGGGTCCGTTCATCGACCCCGGCAGCCGCGGCTTTGAGGAACCCGAGCGGTTCGGCTACCGGCTGTTCGCGCGCACTCTTGAGGAACACCGCCAGCTCCTGGTGCAGCCGACCTGGGAGCATATCCTGAACTACGAGACGACTTGCATGACGCGCCGCGAGCTGGTCGATGCGACTTACGACGCGGCCGAGCGGCTGAACGAGCTGAAGATACAGCATGGACGCCTCTCGCAACGGCGCGGCCGCCGCGTTGCGCGCAGCATTGCCGCAGCGCGCGCCCTGCGCGCGCGGCTCGACGCCGGGATGGCGCATGCCGATGGGGGTACCGCGGCAGCAGCGCTGAAGGGAGAAATATCCCGCTTCAGCATTTCGACCGTGTGCGACAAGCGGGAGTTGTTCTGGCCGCGGCGCGTATTTAATTTCAGAATTGCCGAGATCACGCGCATCCTCGGCCGCTATTTCGTCGCAGGCGCGCGCCACTAGCGGCGCGCCTGCGCCGCCGCCCCTGTGCCGTCCGCGGGCCGCTTCAACCTCCCGACGGGAGGGTGTGCGCAACGCCCCTGTGGCAGTCGATGCAGGTCATGCCGCTGGTTGCAAGAGACTGGTGCGCGCTCGCTGCCGCGGGAGGCTGCTTTGCGAGGGCCATGGCGGCTGGCGTGTGACAGCTGCGGCACTCGGCGGAGTCGTTCGCTTTGAGCTCCGTCCAGATCTTCTGCGCGAGCGCCAACCGATGACTCTCGTACTTTGCGGGCGTGTCGAGTTTGCCGATCAGGTGTCCCCACACCTCAGTGCTCGCCTCAATATGCCGTATCAAGCCTGGCACGAATGTGGGTGGGACGTGGCAGTCGGCGCACGTAGCGCGAATACCGAACGGATTCGAGTAATGCACGCTTTGCGTCAGTTCCTGGAACGGCGTGTTCATTTCATGGCATGAAGTGCAAAAGGTAACGGTCTCGGCGTATTTGAGACCGCCGATGAAGCTGCCCGTAAATCCGATGCCGACGAGGAAGGCAATGAGCCCTCCAATCGGTATACCGAGAGAGAACCAGCGCTGGGGGCGCCGCCAGAGCCATGCTGCAAAGCCCTTGGACGGCGGCTCGGGCGATGTCACGTCGATCCTGCGCTCGCGGCGAGCTCGCTCGTCGCGTCAAGTGAGGCGCGGGCACGCGGCCCCGTGCTCGCAGCTTGCGGGGTGGCAGTGAGCATGCGCCAGAGGTTCGCGGCGAGCATGAACTCTTCAGATTTAATTGTTACGCCCTAGGCAGAGGTCTAGTTTGGGTCGGCCACAGCCCATGGGTGCTTCTACCGACTGTGCCGACCTGCGATCTGTGCGGTAGCGTACGGACAGAGCAGGGAGCAATTCGTAGCTTCGCGGTGCGGGGGTTAAGCCCCGGAGGGAGTCGGAGCGGGGCGCTTGAGCGACTCTACCAAGATGGTCGCCGCCCTTTGGGGAGAGTGGCGTATGTCGTCCGTGAACGGGAACCGCGAACCGCGCCGCGTCTGGTCTCTCGCGAGCGCACTGGCAGCCGTGCTACTCGGCGCCTTGGTCCCGGGGTGTAGCGGCACCACCGGTCCGGCAGGGCCGGCGGGTCCCGCCGCTGCGACCGGCCCGCCTGGGTCATCGACCAACGGATCGGTACTCAATGTCAGCACCGCCACAGCCATCACCGGAACGATCACGAGCGTCACGATCAGCGGCACGCCAGTCGTAAAGTTTCAGCTCGCCGACCAGAATGGTGCTGCCGCTACAGGGTCTGCCAGCGGCCGACCTGGCTTTCGCTATTGCTCAACTCGTTCCGGGCCAAGACGGCTCGGCGAGCCAGTGGAATTCATACATCTATGGGACCGTCGCACCCAGCGGGTGCCCGGCCGGCGTAACGGCTTGCGCGACGACACCCGAGACGCAGGCAATGGTCGAGCAGGCCACGAGCGGCACATTCGTCGACAACGGCGACGGCACTTACCAGTACACGTTCAAGAAGAACATCACGACAGATCCGAAGGTGATCTATAACGCGGCATTGACGCATCGTGTGGGCTTTGAAATCCGCGGGCTGGCGCAGGCGAACAACGGTCCCTACACGTTCCAACCGTCGACCGGTGCCACCACGGGAATCTTCAGTCGGGAGATCGTCGAGACGGCGACCTGCGATAACTGCCACACCTCATTGACCGCGCACGGCGGCGCGCGCGTCGAGGTGCAGTACTGCGTGATGTGTCACAACCCGGGAACCACAGATCCGTATAGCGCCAATACGCTGGACTTTAAGGTGATGGTCCACAAGATCCATAGCGGCAACACCCTGCCAAGCATCCAGACGGCCCAGGGTCCCGATACGACGCCGACTCTGGGGCTGGGCTACTGGATCATCGGATACATGGAATCGCTGTCGAATTTCAACACCGTTCTCTACCCGCAGGATACGCGCAACTGTGTGACCTGCCACGTACAGAACGTCCCCACTGTGCCGCAAGCCGCAAACTACATGACGGTGCCCACGCTGCAGGCTTGCGGGGCGTGCCATGACAACGTGAACTTCGCCACCGGCGCGAACCACGGCGGCGGCATTGCCAATAACACCGAGTGCTCCACCTGTCATGGTCCGTCATCAGATATCGACAATGGCCAGTTGCAGGTCGTTACGGCGCACGTGATTCCGGGCGTCGTTGCGGCGACCAAGTTCCAGTTCATCATCAACAACGTGACTTTCAAGAACATCAGCGGTCAGATCTACCCAGTCGTGAATTTCAAGATCGTCGATCCGACCAACGGCAATGCGCCGTACAACATCCTCACCGCCGCGCCGTTTGCCGGTACCGATCCAGGTACCGGCAACCCTGTCTGCGCCGCTGGTGGCGCGGCGCGCCTCGCAATCGACATCGCCTGGGAGACGAGCGACTACACGAACTGGGGCAGCGGCATAACCCCTTCGACTTGGGGCCAGCCGATTTCTCTGAACCCGCTCGCGGTCGCCGGGTGTGCTGCGGCGGTGCCGCTCTCGGCAATCACGGGACCCGATGCGACGGGGGCGTTTACATTGACCTCGCCCACGGCACTGCCGGCGGCGCCCCTCGCCAACTGCCCGCCCGCGAGCGCCACGGCCTGTGCAGCGATCGCCAACGTGGGGGTCGTGCTCGAAGGTCATCCGGGCATCGTCACGACCGGTCCCGGAGCGACGGCCATCCCGGTGACGAGCGCGGTCGGCTACGGAAACGTCGCAGGCCAGACACCCGTCCCGCGGCGCGTGGTCGTGGACATCGCAAAATGCGACGTCTGCCATAGCGTGCTCGCTCTGCATGGCGATAACCGCAACAACAACCCGCAGGTCTGCGTCGCCTGCCACAACCCGGCGTCCACGGACGTCGGTATGCGTCAAACGCTTACCGCGACGACTCCGGGAATCGACGGCCTGTGGGAGGAGACGATCGACTTCAAGCACATGATCCACGCGATCCATGACGGCAGCGTCCGCGGCGCTGCCGGTGCGCCTTTTGTCATCTACGGGTTCGGCGGGTCGAAAAACGACTTCACTGATGTCGTTTATCCGGGCCAGCTAAACCGCTGCGATGCCTGCCACGTCTCCACCAGTTACTATCCGGTGAACGACGCCGCGGTGCAGGCGACCACGTTCCTCACCGGCCTGTCGACGGAATCGCCGAACCCAACCACCGTCGGCAATCCGATCGCAACCTCGGCCAATATGTCCGTGTGCTCGGGATGCCATGTTGACGCGGCGGCCGAAGCGCACATGTTGCAGAACGGTGGTTCGACCACAGTTACGAAAGATGCGGAAGGCCGGACGATTCCCAGTTCAAATCCGGCGGATGTGGAGACCTGCAGCATCTGCCATGGTCCGGGAGGCGTTGCTGATGTGAAGGTCGTGCACAACATCCCGGCCACGGCGGATTGAGTGCAACGGTTTCGGCGTGCATGCGTAGCCGGCGCATTGGCTCTGCTGTTGGGGCCCATGCACGCGCTCTCGGCTGATGGCCCGCCGAATACCGATTCTGCGTACAGTCCGCAAGGAGCGGACACCTGCCTCGGCTGTCATAACAATGCCACCGTCACGGGGTTGTTCCGCACCAAGCATGCGCGGCCGAACGATCCGCGCGGCCCCTTCGGGCACGGCGGCCTGCAGTGCGAGGCCTGTCACGGTCCGGGCGGTGCGCACGTGAAGGCGGGAGGCGGCCCGCCGGCGGGGATGGTCGACTTCGGTCCCAAAGCGCTGGCGACTGTTGCCCAGCAAAACGCGAATTGTTTGGGCTGCCACCAGTCGAACGCAGCACATGATTGGGCATCGAGCGCCCACGCGGCGAGTAACGTCGCTTGCGTGAGCTGCCACAAACTGCACGAGGTCAAGGATCCGGTGCAGACGGCGGCGACGCAGATCGAGATCTGCACGAGTTGTCATCAAGCCCAGCACACGGATCTTTTTAAGACTTCGCATCATCCGCTGCGCGAAGGCAAGATGGCCTGCACCTCCTGCCATTCGCCGCACGGGTCGACGGCGCCGGCGCAGTTGGTAAAGAACACCGTCAACGAGACCTGCACCAGCTGCCATGCGGAATACCGTGGGCCGTTTCTTTGGGAACACCAACCCGTCACCGATGACTGCACCAACTGTCACGAGCCGCATGGTTCGGCACAGTCGTCGCTTCTCAAGATGCGCCCGCCGTTTCTGTGTCAAACGTGTCACGAGGGCGTGGGCCATCCGTCCATCGCGGCCACACCCATGGGGCTGCCCGGTGGCATGCCGAGCGCGTATCTGCTCGCCGGTGGCTGTATCAATTGTCACTCGCAGGTTCACGGCTCGAACCACCCCTCGGGCCGCGCACTGATGCGGTAGAGAGCAAATTGCGAACACTCTCCTGGCAGTATCACGCACCGCTCGTGTTCGGGCTGGCCGCGACGCTTGCCGTCGAGGCGGCGGCGGCCGATACGCCGACGACGGATACGAGTGAGTGGAAGTGTGCGCAGTGTCCGTTCCAGCAGGGCTACGAGTCCGATACGGAAGCGGGCGCCTTGTACGCCAGCGGTGCGAACGCGAGCTACGGTCGTTACACAGGGATCGACCACACGGGCACGTATGTCGATGCCGGAGCTTCCGGACAAATGCGTAGCGATGACGGTTCTTATGCGAACTACGATCTTGAGCAGCTGGGACTCGCCTCGCGGGATGGCTACGTCGAAGGCGGCCGCGAGGGCCGCTACGATCTGCGCATCAGTTACGACGGCCAGCCGACGCGTCTCTACGACACGGGTGTCACGCCCTTTCAGGGCGCGGGCGCGAGCCTGTCGCTGCCTGCAAACTGGGTGGCGGCAGGCAGCACGGCCGGCATGACTCAGCTTCGCTCGAGTCTTGCGCCCATTGACCTCGGGTACGACCGCCGCACGCTGGCCTTGCTGGGCCGCTACTTCGCCAGTTCCGACTGGACGATATTCGGCGAGTTCCGCCGCCAGGAGAAGGACGGCACCGGCCTTACGAGCGCCAGCTTCCTGACGGACGCGGTGCAACTACCGGAACCGATCGACTACGTCACGGACTCCTTCGAGGCAGGTGCCGCCTGGGCCGGCCATAGGGCGAGCTTCCGGCTGACCTACAGCGGCTCGTGGTTCGAGGACAACAGCGATTCGTTGACCTTCGCGAATCCATACCTGCCGATCGTGCCGGGATCCACGCAGGGGCGTCTCGCGCTTCCGCCAAGCAATACCCTGCAGCAGCTCGCGGGCGCGGGGAACGTACAGCTGCCTTGGTTTGCGACGACGCTTAACTATGCGGCGTCGTTGGGCACTCTCCGGCAAAACGCCGCTTTCCTGCCGATCAGCACCCTGCCTGACGCGACCGTACCGGCCTCGGGTTCGCTCGACGGCGATGTGCACTTGTCGCACTACGCACTAGGCCTTGCCTCTCGGCCGCTGCCGCAGCTCGATCTGCGCGGCAACGCGACCTATGACGGACGCGACGACCAGACGACTCCAATCGGCGTCCCCTACATCGTGACCGACACGTTTCCGGGAGGCACGGCGGTCACACCCCGCTACGGTGAGGACCGCGTGCGCCTCGACGGCGGCGCCGACTACGCCCTGGTCCGCTGGGCACGGATCGGGGTCGGCGGCACATTCGAGGACAACCACTACAGCCCGGGGCAGGTCGTGAGGAACACCCAGGACATTGAAAGCTGGGGCCGCGCCACGATCACTCCGATCGCACCGGTGAGCTTTACGCTCAAGATCGGCAACGGGCTGCGCAAAGCCTCGCCGTTCGACGACGCAGCGCTGCCAGCTGCGGAAAACCCGTTGATCCGCGCATATGACTACGCGCCGCGCGATCGGGTGTTCTCCACACTCACCGGTTCGTGGGTTGTGACGCCGACGCTCACCTGGACACTCGAGGGCACTCTCGCCAAAGACGACTACCGGTCGTCGCCTCTCGGACTGCAAAGCTCCCACGAGCAACGGGCATCGACGACGCTCACCTGGACGCCGAGCGCGACCTTAAGCGGCCATGTCGATGCAGGTTACCAGCATCTGTTCATGCTGCAGAACGGTTACAACGGAGCGGACAACCCGCCCTGGCTCGCGACGGACACAGAAGCCTTCTGGAACATTGTCATCGGTGGCCGCTGGGTCCCGCAACAGCGCTGGGCAGTCTCATTGGACTACCTGCATGCACCCTCATACCAGGACGTTGATTCCATGCTCGGCGGCCTGCAGCAGGCTTTTCCGCAGAATTGGACCAAATTGGATTCTGAGCGCCTCGACCTCGCCTATCAGTGCACGTCGGCTTTGCAGATTCATTTCCGCTATGCGCACGAGGAGTACAACAGTAACGATTGGGCACTCGACGGGGTGGGGCCAGCTACCGTGCCGAATCTCCTGGCGCTCGGCGTACAGCCCTATCGCGACAACGTGAACCTATTCGCTTTAACGGTGCGTTATCAATTCGACACCAAGGGCACCACGGCAGCGAAATCGAAATGAGGCTCGACGTCGGTCAGATCGTCGAGCCTCCGAGGCACGACGAGGGGTGTCGTGAGACCCGGTGTGACCGTATGAAGATCGATGCAGTCTCTCGGTTGCTGCCATTCAGTTGCGAACAGGTCTTCGATCTTGCCGCCGATATCGAGCGCTATCCCGAGTACCTGCCAGGATGGATCTCAGCGCGGATTCTGAAGAGGGAAGCGGACGTTCTCTACGTCGAGCAGGTCCTCGGTGTCGGACCGGCGCGCGTGCAATTCGCCTCAAGGGCGGTGCTGCATCGCCCGGAGCGAATCGAGGTAACCTCCTTGGAACCGCCCTTTCGCCACTACAGTCTCACGTGGCTGCTCGCGCCACGTCCGGCGGTGTCTTGCAGCCTCAGCGTCATGGTTGACCTTGAGTTGGAGTCCAACCTACTACAGCGCCTCGTGAGCCGCGTCCTGCCGGCCTCGATCGAGGGCGTCATTGCTGCGTTCGAGGCTCGTGCGCACAGCCTGTATGCACGCAGCGATAGCTAATGGATGACCTTTAGGCGGCTCGCGTCAGAGTCCGTGTGGATCAACGCCGTCGAGTCTCGTGCCTCACCCTCCTCGGCGTGGCGGCGCGGCTTTTCTGCAAGCGCTTGGCGTGGCCGAGTCGACCTGGCGGTATGGATAATGCGTACGGTACCGCACGGACTGAATTGACCGGGCTGGCCTACGCTGAATTATGGTTCGAAGACGTGTGTAAACCGTAGGGTTGAGAGTGCTCGGCACGGATCAGTGCTGTACACCGACAACGGAGAAATTGAGCATGAAAGTGAATGCAAAGAAACCTGCTATCGCGTACAGCACGCTTGCCGCGCTCGTGATGACGGGCACGACATGGATGGTCATCTCCCAACCCGCCGCTGCAACGCAGCAATTTGCTACGCAGACAGGGCTGTCGTGCGGGGCATGCCACCAGAATCCAAAGGGTGGCGGCCCCCTCACGCCGACCGGGGACAAGTTTAAGGCGAACGGAAATAAGATGCCGACCAAGACGGATGCGCCTCCGCCGCCGAAGTAAGCGTCGGGTCGAGGTCAAGCGGCGCAAGTCGCTTGCTGCTGTCTAATTCGGTTGGTCGCTGCAGCGGCCGTGCAGCGTGTTGGACATGAATTGCCGGAATTGCGGCTGCTCGATGATGGTCACCGCGTCGCTGCGTCTTTTCCCCGGTTCTTGATGATCCACAATGTGAGGTCCCAGGCGCCGTAGACGCCGGCGAACAGCAAAAACGTGCTCGCGGCCGCGATGGCGTAGGGTCCCAAGGACTTCTCGGTAATCAATCCGACGGCCCGACCACAAGGCTTGTACAACCGAGTCGCAGCCGCGCCGACGGCCAAAATAAAGCTGTCCCAGTCCTGCAGCATTAGCGAGCCGCGTGGCCCTTAGCCGACGGTTCACCCCGGCTGGGCGTCATCCATCGGTGAGTTTTTCGATCGGTCCAAGACCAGTCATCCAGTCGATTATGGTGTGAAATGCGACGCCGAAATTGCCTATTTGGCAGTGGTTTTGCGCCTGCTCCGCGCGCGTGAACAGGCGCGCAGTCAGTGAGCGTACATGTGTCAGGGTCGCGATCTGGTCGGGCAGCTGGTGCACCGGAATGTAGTGGTCCTCAGCGCCGGCCATCAGTAGTACGTCCTGCGTCAGCTGAGACGAGATGCTAGCGGTTTCATATTTCTGATAGTGCTTCAGCATCTCATACGGCGTCTTAACTCCAGTGTTGTGTATCGCCAATTTCGTCATCCAGTCCAGAAGCAGGCTCTTGGCTATAGCATCGGCGAAGAACTTGTTGATCGCTCCCTCGTTCCCAGTGTCGATCCAGCCGAGGATCTCCTTTTGTGCCGACGGCGGCATAGGGCGAAGGAAGCACTCGAGCCCGTTGGTCATGATGTCGTAGGCGATCACCCGGCGCACCCGTGGCTCGAATGCGGCGGCGCGAATCACCAGGCCGCCGCCGAGAGAGAAGCCCATCAACGTGACGGCATCGAGATGAAAAAAGTCGAACACCGCTTTGACCGGCTTCTGCCATTCAGGACTCATGGTCAGGTGGGCCAATTCGAGCGCTGCTCCCTGACCGGGGCCCTCGAACACAATTGTGTCGTAGCCGGCGTCGCGGAAGAACAGCGCTGCCGGCAGCCATTCCTCGATGTAGCTGTCGAATCCGCCGAATACGACAAGCGTTCCCTTGGGCTGCGCCGGGGTAAGGCGATAGGCGGGAAGCCAGCCGGATTCAAAGGGGATCCTGCTGCACGCCGAGGACGGAATTTGAAAATGATCGAGAATCAGGTCGACGAAGCGCTGGCGTGTGGGCAGCTTGCGCGCGTCCCCGGTGAGCATGAAAAACTCGGCAAGGCGCAGATAGTAGGCCCCTTTGAGCACCTCGTGCCGCGCGAGCGCCTTTTCTCCCAAGTCGAGGACGAGTCTCGTGAACATCGGATAATCGGTCGGATCCTTCACGCCACCCAACGTCTCGCGCATCTCGGTCAGCATGCTCTCGTCGCCGACCCAGTTATAGAAGCGGTTCAGTTGAAAGTTGATGCTGATGTCCGGGTGCAGATCGTGATACCCGATTGGAAACGAGAACGACGGGAAAGTAGACGACGAAGTTAATTTTCGTGCCGTCGTCTTGCCGAATACGATGGGACTTGGATTCGTCTTCACGTCGGTCACGGCATTCATCGCGTTCTCTACCATATGCTCAGTGGAATCCGGGGTAGTGCATAAGCAAGTCGTACCCTCAAGTACCATCCAATGTGCCAGTGTTCCGCGCAGTCGTCTGTTCGCTCCCGGACGTAACAGCCGCTTTAGCCGCGCGTGTGCACCCCTGAGCGCACCAGATAGACCGTCGCTTCCTTGCCGCTCTTGAGCGAGCGGACGACTTCGTCGATCACGCCATCGTCGATCAGGGGTTGCAGGGCGGCGCGGGTCTTCATGAATTCTTAGATTGGCTGATCGGGAACTGTTCGGCCGGCGCGCTGTCTGATAAGCGACCTTCGCGCAACGACATATACAAAGAGTGGGTAGAATCCCACCGCGCGGACGGTCGACGAGCGCCAACGCTCGCCCCGTATCCGCCCCTTCGGCGCTGCGGTAAATACCTCCAGAAAGAGAATCGAAATAAACGCTAAGCTATTGTTTTATTGGCGCCCGGGAGAGGCATCAAACTCGAGAAGTACTTCAACGGATTCATACATTTATGAATTCACTTCCGAAGATTACCCCCCAGATTGCCCACTGCCGGATGTCTGCTTGAAACACTCTTTTGGCCGACAGCCTAGGGGGTAACCAAGCGGAAGCTTCCGCGGCAGTTCGCCGGAGTGCGCTGGGGCACGATGATCGACTTTCTGGCTCCGAATCGCTGTGACTGCGAGCGGCAAGAACTGGCTGCGCCGGGTTCGGATGCTGAACACTCCGCTCACAGTTAGGATGGCGCCGTGCGGGTTAGGGATACCCACCGAAAGCACGGCCGGCCCCACTGTGTTACGCGATGATCTTAGGTCGAGTGCGTCATCCACCAGAGACGAAACCGTGCATTGGAATGGAACAATTCGCCCAATCATCCTTCTCCTGGTCGTTAACCTTGTGGGTGGGACCCTTGCTGGGGCGGACGCGGAATCAGCTGCCCCGACGCGGACGAACGCGACTGCTGCGGCTGCGGGATCGGAAACTGTCCCGCGAGAAAAGGAGGCGCTCGAGGCGGGAGTGCGCGCCGTGGTCTACGGTTTGCCGCTCGTCATCATGGATATTACGTTGAAGAAGGCGACCAACGTGCTGCGCCCAAAAGGGATGGCCGCGCCAGTCAATCAGTTTGCAAACCTACGCGAGTATCCGACGGCAGAGTTCAAGCAGGTGGTTCGCGCCAATGTCGACACGCTCTACTCATCGGCGTTTCTCGATCTGGCCGGAGAGCCCATCGTGCTGTCGGTTCCGGACACGCACGGTCGCTACTACCTGCTGCCGATGTTTGACGCCTGGACGAATGTCTTCGCATCGCCAGGCGCGCGAACGACGGGCACCCGGGCGGGCAAGTTTGTCATTACTGGACCGGGGTGGAGCGGCCCACTTCCTGCGGGCATGCGGGAGCTGAAATCACCCACGAACATGGTCTGGATCCTCGGTCGCACGCAGACCAACGGCGCCGAAGACTATCCAGCGGTGCATGCCATCCAGAACGGCTACCAACTCATTCCGCTCTCGGGTTTTGGCAAGCCTTACACGGCCCCAGAAGGTGGCGTGGACCCGAATATCGATATGAAGACACCGCCGGTCGAACAGCTCCAAAGAATGAGTGCAGCGCAATACTTCGATGAGCTGGCGAGACTTCTGCAGTCTAATCCGCCGCCGACAGCTGACGCTGGCGTTCTTGCTGAGCTCGCGAAGATTGGCGTAATCCCAGGCAGGAAGTTCGACGTTACCAAGCTCGATCCGGTGGTTGCCAAGGGTCTGGAAAGGTCGGTGACGGTTGCCCTCGAAAGGCTCCAGGAAGCCGCAAAGCAGACGGGCACGCTGGTGAACGGCTGGCGCATCCCCGCCATGATTCTCGGCAACTACGGTACGAACTACCGTGCCCGAGCCCTCATTGCCTTGATTGCGTTCGGCGCCAACCTTCCGGCGGATGCTGTTTATCCGACAACATTTGTCGATGCTCAGGGTAAGTCTCTAACCGGTGCGCACCGATATAGGCTGCACTTTGACAAGGGGCTCACACCCCCAATCAAAGCCTTTTGGTCCGTCACGCTGTACGACCCCCAGTCTTTCTTCGTCGCCAATCCGCTCAACCGTTATGCGCTAAGCAGCTGGATGCCCTTTAAGCGCAACGCTGACGGGTCCTTGGACCTTTACATCCAGCACGACTCACCCGGCAAGAGTTTCGAAGTGAATTGGCTTCCGGCAGCGGCGGGCGATTTCAACATCACTTTGCGGATGTATTGGCCCACGGACCAGAGTCCGTCGATCATCGATGGTAGTTGGAAGCCCCCGGGGGTGATCCGGGTTCCATAGCACACGAGAGGCCACTATCTTGTACCCGTCGTCAATTGATGCGCTATCGAGAAGGGGCGCACGCTTAGACCGAAGCAATGTTTTGAACGGCAGGTGTCTATTTTTTTCGCCGTCTCGACCTTAGCATCGGCGCGAAGCGTAGCTTGCTGGTTCTGGAGCGGAGCGATGTATCCCAAGTCTCGCGTTGATGCTCTGACGGACGGACTCTTCGCAGTAGCGATGACGATTCTCGTACTCGATTTGAGGTTACCGGACTCATTTGAGCCTGATCAGTCAGGTCTTGCCCATGCACTGGAGGGACTCTGGCCGAAATTTTTTCCTTACGCCTTGAGCTTCTATGTACTCGGCTCGACTTGGCTAGCGAACATCAAGCTCCGATCAAGAGGCGAATTCCTGAGCAGGCAGTACGTACGGTGGTGGCTTTTGTACTTGCTCATTGCGACCTGCCTTCCGTTCTCGACGTCTGTGGTCGGTCGCTTTACGCATTTCGCGCCTGCCGTATGGCTGTACTCGATGAATATGGCAGCGCTCGCGGCGATCGGTTATCGCCTCGTCGTGCTTCTTCCTGATGTTGCCGATGATGAGCACACGCTCGACCGCAAGGTCTCACTGTCCCTGATGATCGGGACTTCGGTGCTGTGTGTCGGCGTGAGCGTGATCAGCCCCGCGAAGGCTCTGTGGGTTTTCGTCTTGAATCTTGCGGAACCGCAGTTAGCTCGCTGGTTCGCCACGAGAGCGTCGCATCACGGATGAACCGTGAGCGTGACTTTCCGTTAAAGTGAGGCGGCTCACCGGCAAGTATCGCGCGCGGGAGCTAAGAAATGCCTAGATATAAATTGACGTTAAAAATGTCTTATAAGTCATTGAAAAGAATGCCCGGGAGAGGCATCAAACTCGAGAAGTAACTTTAGTAGATTCATGCCTTTATAAATTCGCTTCCGAAAATTACCCCCCAAATTGCCCACTACCGGATGCCTGCTTAAAACACTCTTTTGGCCGACAGCGTAGTGGGTAATAAAACGGAAGCTTCCGCGCCAGTTCGCCGCAGTGCGCTCCAGCTCCGATCCGTTTAGCGGGCGACACCCCGAATGCGTCCGCGAGTGACCGCAAGTGACCGAGGCTGTGTGAAAACGCGAGCGCCCTATTTTCGGGCGTTAATTTCAGCCACGTAGAGGCAATTTCAGACCACTCATCACATGAAATTCGCGTCCTAGCGATCCTACGCGGCGAGCGAAATGAGTTTTCACACAGCCTCGGCCAACCCCGGACAGTCGCCCGATAGCTTCGAACTCCCGATTAGCGGACAGTCAACTTTCCGCGAATCGCTCGATGCGACGCTGGGTCGTCGCCAACTGCTGGACTCCGCGGCAGCTGCCAGAGGTTTCAGATTAAGGACTGGCACCCTGCACGGTCACAAAACAGTGATGGCGCTATCGGCGGAATACAACTGTTAAATCAGACAAGCCGCTTCGGCGAGAACTCTTTGTACGCGCACAGACGCAAAAATGTTGCAGCGCGATTCAACAGGTGACGTTGACGGCAAGCGCTAACGGGGCGCACCCTTTTGCGAAGTGCGTTTCAGGGTTCACGCATTGGACCTCTGAGCATCTCAAGAACAAGCCGAATAAGGGGAATTGCTGGTGCGCTCACAACGCGCGGTTCGCACGTGGCAACAATCACAAGCTTCAGTTCTTGGCGCCACACTGAACAGGCAGGGTGCGTTTAGTGTGGCGATCCACTCAGGGTGACGAGTACCGCCCTTCGGCCACGGACCGCGTTTGAAAACTCAAAACAAAAGAGGGGTCTGGATCATGAACACCAACTGCACCGTTTCTTGTCGATCCATCGCGGCCGGCCGCAGGACAAAGGGGCGCGCGCTCTACCTAAGCCTTTGCGCGCTGGCCATGGCTGTCGCGGCGAGCGCTGGCCCGATCATCACCTTCGACGCTCCCGGCGCGGGTACGGGCAGCGGCCAAGGCACGGGCTGTTTCGCCTTTACCGATTGTTCCGTGCTCCTCAACAACTTCGGGGCAGTCACGGGGTATTACCTGGACGCGAACAACGTATTCCACGGCTTCGTACGCAGCCCCGAGGGCAAGTTCACGACTTTCGATGCGCCCGGCGCGGATACAACCGCGGGTGATTTCAATGGGACCTTACCTAACGCCATCAATGACGCGGGGGCGATCACGGGGGTGTACTACGACGTGCACAATGTGGGGCATGGCTTCGTGCGCAGTCCCGAGGGCGCGTTTGCGACCTTCGACGCTCCTGGCGCCAATGGTTTGAGCAATCCCATTGCCCTTAACCTGGAGGGAGCAGTCGTAGGCTACTACTTTAATCAGAACGATACGTTTGGCGCCTTCTTACGCCGTCCCGACGGCACGTTTGTGACGTGGGGCGGTCCAGACGCGTCCAGTTCAGGGGCTTTCAACATCAATATCTTCGGAACGGTCGCGGGGCACTACCAAGACAACAGCTCCGTTATCCACGGCTTCCTGCGCAGTCCTCAGGGCAAGCTCACGACATTCGAGGCTCCCGGCGCGGGCACGGGCAGCGGCCAAGGCACGGGGTCTCCTGGTACTTCGGTCGGGCTCAACGTGTTCGGGGCGACCGCGGGCTACTATATTGACGCGAACTATGTCGTTCACGGCTACCTTCGCTATCCAACGGGTGAATACGCGACATTCCTCCCTCCCGGCGTGGGTCCCCAAGGCACGAACTGTTACAACGATTGTCCCATCGGCCTCAACGACTGGGGGTCGATCACGGGGATCTACCTTGATGCGAACAACGTATACCACGGCTTCCTGCGCACCCCCGAAGGCAAGTTCACGACTTTCGAGGCGCCCGGCGCAGATACGAAAGCGGGTGACGGCAAAGGAACCTTTCCTTACGGCATCAACGACCAAGGGGTAATCACGGGGTACTACATTGACGCGAACAACGTATCCCACGGCTTCCTGCGTCTTCCATGACGTAACCGACGAGACCCACCGTTCCAGACATCATGTGGAGTGACCCGGCCGCCCACCGCGAGACGGCCCGGGTCACTCCGGACAGCATGGCCCACACGTCGACCACTTTATGGTTGGCTCACCGTGGCTGATTCTTGACAACAACCGCCAGATCCAACCCGCAATCGTAGCGACGACAAAGGGGCACGCGAGGTAAGGTAATGGGGAAGCGGTCGTTCGCTGCGCTTATGCGCTCACTCCGTCCGCGGCACAGCCACGCTTCAACGCTCGCTCCAACCAATGAGTCCGGAAGCTTGTAGCCGTGCACAGTTGTGCCGCGCGAAGAAATCATGCTCGCCATAAGGTTTGCCCTGAAGCGCCCATACTGTTGAGGTGTCACGCTGGTACGGGGGCCAGCGGATCCTGCCGCGACCGTCAGGGTCACTCATACGTGCGAATGCGGTCCAATATCCGCGTATCAGCGCGGACAAGTGCGCCGCTGGTCCAGTGAGCGCCGCATGCTCTTGATCGCCATCGAACACATACGCCTCCTCGGACGTATGGTAGGGAACGTTCGGCAGCTCCGTGACCGCCGGCAGTGGTTCCTCCTGCACGGGATCAGGTTCAGTGAATTCGTAGCCGTACACGATGGTGTACTTGCTCATGGCACGGCGGACAAGTTCCGCATCGCAGGCAAACATGACGTCGGTCACCAGCTGGCTTTCCGCCGTAGCTGGATTGGGGAAGTGTGCGGGCGGATACTGAGACAGGGCCGCAGCCACGTCGATGTGCAGCCATGGCAAGCCGGCGAGGCGCTCGACGTCGGCGCGATAATCCTCCTCGGTCATCCGCCGGCCCCGCATGCTCTCGAACAATGCCGCCTGGAAATGTCCCTCCTCGGCATTGGAGCCGATCATGACCGGCACTTGCCTGAAAGCGCCGGTAGCAAATGCGGCCAGGGGATCCATTGGTAGCAAGGAATCATCTAGCACGTAAGAGAATCCGAACGGCTCCTTCAGGAGAGCTGCGACGGGTGCCGCGCGCAGGCAGGCCGCCAAATCGGCGGCATGAGCGCAACCGAGGTCTGGGAGCACTTTCTCAGTGGTCTGCTGCTCCGCGCCGGCGTGCGTAAGGGGATGAACGATCACGGGACTCTCGGCGATTGCGCGCTGAAACAGACCCTTCGATGCCGGAGACGCAAGCAGCGCCAACACCGCCGCACCGCCCGCCGACTCACCAAATATGGTTACCGCCGTCGGGTCGCCGCCGAAGGCCGCGGCGTTACGCTGCACCCAGCGCAGGGCTTCCTGTTGATCGCGCAGGTGATAGTTCCCCGAGTGCTCGTTGTCGTCTTCTCCATCCAGCGACGAGAGCACCAGAGAACCCAATAGTCCCAGTCGGTAGTTGATGGTCACCAGAACGACGTGATTGTCGCGAACCAGACGCTGCCCATCGAAGAACGGCGAGCCGCCGTAGCCCTTATCTCCGCTGCCGTGTATCCACACCATTACGGGCCACTTTCCACTTACATGCGTAGACGGGGCCCATACGTTGAGGAACAAGCAGTCCTCTCGGTCACTCGGCTTACCGATCGCCGATCCCGGTGTCTGCGGACAGGCCGGCGCCTCGTGTGTCGCTTCAAGGATTTCAGTCCAGGGAGCATGCGGCCGCGGTGGCCGGAACCGCAGGGCCCCGAGCGGCGGTGTGGCGTAGGGAATGCCTGTGAAAACACGTACACCCTTCTGCTCGCGACCCCGCACCGGGCCTTCCGCTGTCTGCACCAGCGGCGCTGCAGCGACTGTGCCCAGCAGCGCCAATGTGGCGGCGATGCCTGAGACCTTGGTTATGCCTCTTCTTGTCAGCGCGTGCATCGCTGGACAGTCTAGCGCCTGCCGGACTCGGCCCGCGAATTCACTGCGCCCGTGTTTGGGCAATAGGCCGCTGCCATCTGCTTAAGGTGCCGAGCTGGCTGCACCGACACCTCGAAAGGATAATGGTGGTCCTTCCCCGCGTACTTTCCTAAGACCAGAGCACCGGTAGACCTCAGCGCCGAAAACACGCCGAGTTTTCCTGCAGAAAAGCGCAGGGTCAACCAGCCGTCACGCCTGCTCCCCCACCGCTAACTCCGCGGATTTGTAGGGAACTCCGCAGCCGCCCAGCCCGTAGTACCCGTCCGGATTCTTCGCCAGATACTGCTGGTGATAGTCCGAGCGGTGCCTGGAAATTGCCCGGAAGGGCCGCTGAGCTGCGGCGTTTTGACGCCTTTCTGTTCGGTTACTACATGAGCCGACGCGAATCGTGAGAAGGGAAGGGTAGATGTCTCGTCATCCTGCGCCGAGCGCAGACCGTCCGGAATTGGTAGCCTTCACTATCACGACGTGCGTTAGCTCACCTGTAAACGTCTCGGTGCTACGAGTGCATCGACCATTCATCGCCGCAATGATGCTCGTACTGCTCGCCGCACCCGCGTGTGCGGCTGCGCAAGCGATCCAGTCGCCCGCGGCGCCCGCGACCGTGGGTCCGCGCAGCGCCGTCAGGGGGGCAACGCCGACACTTAATCTGAGTTCCCTCGAAGAGCGGCTGACGGATACCCCGGCCCTGGGCGTATTCACGAAGCTATCGCTTAAGAACCAGGTCGATGATCTGCTGGGGGACTTCAGGTCCTTCTACAGCGGACGCTCGAGAGTGTCGCTCGCCGAGCTGCGCCAGAAATTCGAATTACTGCTGTTTAAAGTCGTCACTCTTCTCCAGGATGATGACCCAAGCCTCGCCGCCGCCATATCCTCCTCGCGCGACGCAATCTGGAGGGTGCTGAGTGACCCGAAGAAGTTCGCCGACTTGTGATTACTACGACCACAGGAGTTGCCATGAGCCACCGCTTACCTGCTATTGCTGTTGCGTTGCTGGCGTTGTTCGGCCCGATACGGGCGATCGCGGCCGAGGAACATTCCTTCGGCAAAGATCTCAAAGCCACCATCGCGCTGCAGGGATTTCCGTGCGATCAGGTGATTCACTCGATGCGTAACGGCGACAGCGACTACACCGCTTCCTGCAAGGACGGTAATCAGTATCACGTGTTTGTTGACGCTGCCGGACGCGTGGTGGTTAAGAAGCTTTGAGCTTAGCACTCGCACTCGCCCGAGCGGCGTGCCCTGCCGCCAATGCTCAGCATGCGCACGATCTGCTGGATGAGGAAGCGGTGATACTCGTGTGCCGTCTCGGGCGACAGGTCGACTTCGCCCAGGGCATGTTCCGGTAGACCGTCGCGCAGCGGGTGTGCACTCCCGAGCGCACCAAGTAAACGGTGGCTTCCTTGCCGCTTTTCAGAGAGCGGATAACCTCGTCGATCACCCCATCATCGATCACGGGTTGCAGGGCGGCGGGTGTCTTCATGAATCCTATAGTCGGGTAATCAGGAACTGTTCGGCGGACGCGCTGTCTCATAAGCGACCTTCGCGCAACGACATATACAAAGAGTGGGTAGAATCCCACCGCGCGGACGGTCGACGAGCGCCAACGCTCACCCCCGTATCCGCCCCTTCGGCGCTGCGGTAAATACCTCCACAAAGAGAATCGAAATAAACGCTAAGCTATTGTTTTTATTGGCGCTCGGGAGAGGAACCTAACCTGATCGATTCTCTATGCAACTCAATGAGTTGCGCAACCTCTTCTCAGAATTACCCCCTAAATTGCCCACTACCGGATGCCTGCTTAAAACACTCTTTTGACCGACAGAGTAGTGGGTAATAAAGCGGAAGCTTCCGCGCCAGTTCGCCGCAGTGCGCCCCAGCTCCGATGCGCTTACGTGCGACACCCCGAATGCGTTGGTGACTGATCGCAAGTGACCTAGGCTTGGTGTATTCAAATCTGGCCTGCTGGCCACCTTGGTGTGATCCCCTTGAGTCACTCGTATCGCGGATGGGTTTACCAGCCGAATTTGAATTCTGCCCCAACGTAGTCGCTGTCGTGACCACCCGCATTACGAATGGACTCTGCAATCGTGAAGTGAACCACTTCGAGCGCTAGTGAAATGTGCTGCGTGACGGCCCAATCCGCGCGGAACTGACCATATGTCCCGGTATATCGGCCGGGTCGACCGGCTGTTCCAGCAACCGGAATATTGGGTTGCAGGTAGACAGCATCGGCTGTGGTCTCCCGCCATTGCATCCCGACAGCCGCGATGAGTTGTAAACTTTGGGTTGGATGCACGGTCACCGAGGGCTTAAGGTGGACAAAGTTCACATAGCCGGTGTATCCCGCCAACGTCACGTAATAGCCGTTTGGGAACAGCGGGTTGAATGTGTTGAGCTGGTGATCGTTTGGACTCTTGTCACCTGAGGCGGCATCCAGCTGGATCCCTAGACGCGGCGTCCATGGGATATCTCTCAACGTGTACCCCGCCAGTGAACCGAACCCCCACGCCTCGATATCCTCGCCACCGATCTGCCCCGTCTGCTTCATTGCTTCGACATCCCAATCAAACGACTGTTTCGTTCCTGAGAAGTGCGAATCGAGGATGTCGCGCCGCTCATCACCGCTTACCGTCAGATACCTGACGTCATCTTGCATGTATCGAGCGTAGTAAGCAGAGACAGCGGCGGATTCCATGATCTTGCGTTCAACGCGAAAGCCATCGAAAGTGAATTGATTGTTGCTGTAGTCATCGAATGGGCGAAAATCGCGGTCTTGCACCGGCCGACTGTAAAACGCGATGTATGACCACTGGTTCCGCTCATACTCCACCCAGGCTGCGTCAAACGACAGGCGAACGTTCGGGCCATCCCGAAACGAGATGAAGCGCTGCAAGTCAACAGCAAACTGTTGCCGACCCAAACGGAACTTGAGCAGTCCGCCGTCGAGCGGTTCAATCAGCACCACGAACGCCTGTTCAAGATCCACAGGACGGTCTTGATCGACCGGCGTCAATACTTGCTTGCCTATCGCATAGTCGCTCTGAAGCTCGGTGAAAAACTGAAACTGAGGACCTAACCGCAGATTCGCAAACACCTCAAAGCGGCTGATATCGTAGTCGGCGTTGCGGTTTGCGCCGGTACCAAAACCTGCCGCATCGTTGGCTTCGAACCGTTCTCTGAGGTTAGCGCCCAACGAGAGATACGCTTCCGGATCGTCGGCGGACAAAGGAATGTACTTCAGGTTATCGAGCGGCTCTCTTGGAACGCGTGAGTCCGCGAGCACTGACCAATCCTCCTGCCAGCGGTTGAACTGAATCGACGGTCGAGTTGGCGCTTCGTCCGTCGCCGGTTCCGCATCATCGCTCGCGGCCGCAGCGAGTCGCCATAGGATCAGTCCGGCAACGAGCCCACAAGTTTTGTATCGCTTCGGCACGGCGACGGCGCGGCCAGCACTCTCGGCTGCTTAGCTAGGGGACTGTCATTTAGCGTTGGTTGCGTGAATCTCGGCGATGTGGCCACCGGGAAACTGCACAACGGCAGCCTGGCGACGCCGCGACGTATAAGGAGCCACGAGTACCATTACGCCGCTTGCTTTCGCCTTATCGAGCGTCTCCGCAAGACTGGTTACTTCGTACCCCATCAATTCTCGGCCGTACGGATAAGGCAAATGACCGTCTGTTACTAATACGTTCATCTTCCCAAACAGGGATTCTATTCTCACGGAGCGATAGGTATCGTTCGGGCGACCGATCTCTACGCCGGGCGCCTGCGGGTCATCGGACACCACCTTTCCATGAGAGAAGCGCAGGAAATCTTTGATAAATTCGTCAGCTTTGCGCATCGAGAGATAGACGCGGTTTTCCGGAATTGTCTGCAGCTTGTCGTATGACGGCGGTGTCGTATGAATATACAGTTGCATGTTGACTCCACCCGGCCACTGGATCACCACGTCTCGTCCGATCGGATCCGGAAACGGCGCTACAATGATATCGGCACCATCGACCTCGGCTGCGCGCACGGCCGCGTCCAGATCAACCACCAGATATCCGGTCCGTTCTCCTCCGAAGGGATAGGGAATCGGGGTCTTGAACCCAAATATGGACAAGGTCCCTACCGGCGAGAGAATGAACCGCAGCACATTTTCGCTGGGCGTCGGTGTAACCGACGTGACAACTGCTTTTGATGCCGTGCCGCCAAATGTCCCGAGAAAGCTTGCCACAAATCTGTCGAGGTCCTCCGGGGCAACATAGACGTGCGTGGAGTCATACTGGGGTCCTACCGCCCAGTTCGAATTGAGCTGGGCGGGTTGGGTTTGCGCGGCCGCGGATATTCCCGCAGCGGGAGCAAACGCGAAGCTTGCCGCCACAAGAGCGGCAAGGATTGATATTAAGCGCATTGAAGACTCCCTCAGAAATTGGACCGTGTTGTCATCTAAAGTTGTGTTCGTTTCACTATGGGCCGGCTGGTTTGCGAAGCCCGACTACCGCCCCCAATATGAAGGCAGCGCTGATCGTCCAGTGCTCGAAAAAGCTGTTGAGCTGCATAGTGCGCGCATCACCCGAGAAGTCCCAAAAGCGGTGCGCTAGCAAGGTTGCCCACACCGTGAATACGCCGAGTGCGCCAGCACCAAGCCACACCCATTTATTGGCAATCACGAGCGCTGATCCTGCGAGTTGTGTGAAAAGAGCTGCGCAGTTAAAGGCCGCGGCCGGCCGAAGGCCAACGTGCACCATTTCCGCAACGCCGGAGCCAGTCAACAAGTTTCGTTAGTCCCCCAACGATAAACGGCGCCGTCACCATGATTCGCGCGATCAGCGGAGTGGCTGGATTATCAAGCAAGCGAATGATGACGCGTGGCGTCTCGGCGCGATTAAGCGTAGTGGGCAAGGCACTCATAGCTATACCGCCCAGCAGGCGCAACCGAGCGCGCCCCAGAAGGATCTCATATCCTCGATCGGCAGATTCGCGGTCCATGCCTTCGCGTGGTCATGATCGTGCAGCGTGCATCGATATGCGCATCCGCAGGAAGCGGTGATTTTGTCGACTCTCGCGCTGGCCGCGTCGGCGCGTGCCCAACCGCCGTACCCTCCAAAGACACGTGCCGGCGACCAGTCGGGCATCGCGGGAGGCGGTGCGCCCTGATCCAGGTTGGCGAAATCTCCGGCCGCGTAAACGATCCTTCCGCCGACCATTGTGAGCTCTGAGCTAATTTCTGCGATCTCCTCATCGGGGCAGGAGAAATAGTCGCGATCCGGCACCAGCAGGTCGGCGAGCTGTCCGCGCTCGATGCGTCCCTTCACGCCTTCCTCGTTTGAGAACCAGGCGACGCTCTCGGTCCACATTCGTAGGGCGGTTTCGCGGTCTAGACAATTGGACTCCGGATAGATACGCAGCCCTCCGACGGTGCGGCCTGTTGTGAGCCACGCGAGCGAGACCCAAGGATTATATGAAGCGACGCGTGTCGCATCGGTTCCGGCCGACACGCGGGCTCCCATCGCCAGCATCTTTGCAACAGGTGGGGTGCTTGACGCGGCGGTCGCGCCGTAGCGCTCCACGAAGTATTCGCCTTGATAAGCCATGCGATGCTGCACGGCGATGCCGCCGCCGAGTCGCATGATCCGCTCGATCGAGTGCTCAGAGATCGTCTCAGCGTGGTCGATGAACCAGTTCAACCCTTTGAGCGGAATCTCATTATTCACCCGCTCGAACACGCCCAGGGCACGCGAGATGGTCTCCTCATAGGTCGCATGCATTCGCCACGGCCAGCGGTTGGCGGCTAGAACCTTCACTACCTCGTACAGCTCGGTCTCCATGGAAACAGGCATATCAGGCCGCGGCACACGGAAGTCCTCGAAGTCCGCGGCTGAGTAGACGAGCATTTCCCCTCCGCCGTTGTGCCGAAAGTACTCGTTGCCCTGCCGGTATTGAGAGGTCCGGGTCCAGTTGAGGAAGTCTTCACGCTCACCGCCTGGCTTCTGCGTGAACAAGTTATAGGCAATGCGAACGGTCAATTGCTCCTCGTCCGCCAGCTTCTGGATGACGGCGTAATCCTCGGGATAATTCTGAGCGCCGCCGCCGGCGTCGATGGCGCCCGTGACGCCGAGACGATTGAGCTCGCGCATAAAGTGACGGGTGGAATTGAGCTGATATTCGAAGGACAACTTCGGGCCGCGGGCGAGAGTCGCATACAGGATCGCGGCATTGGGCCGAGCCAGCAGGAGGCCCGTCGGGTTGCCGCACGCGTCGCGCGTAATCTCGCCCCCGGGCGGGTCCGGGGTGTCGCGCGTGTAGCCGACGACCCGCAAAGCCGCGCCGTTCAGCAGCGCCCGGTCATAAAGATGCAGTAAAAACACCGGTGTCTCGGGGGCTGCGGCGTTCAGTTCCTCGATTGTCGGTAGTCGCTTCTCGAGAAATTGGTGCTCGGTGAATCCCCCTACAACCCGGACCCATTGCGGCGGGGGAGTCACTGCAACCTGCTGTCGAAGCATTGCCATGGCGTCGGCAAGGCTACGCACCCCGTCCCATCGCAGCTCCAGGTTGAAATTAAGGCCACCCCGTATCAGATGAAGATGATTGTCGATGAGCCCCGGCAGGACCACTCGGCCCTTCAGGTCGATGACGCGCGTCGACGCGCCCGCCAGCGGCAACACTTCGCTATCGGAGCCAACCGCTATGAATCTGTGATCCTGGATCGCAGCTGCGGTGGCGCTGGGAGCGATGCGGTTGAGCGTGCTAAACCGGCCTCGATGTAGGATGACGTCCGGATTTGCGGTGCGGTTATTCATTGTGTGACCTCATACCGGTCGATCGTTAGCACTCTCAGAGTGACTGACCCGAAAATCCCCTCGTTGCGGCAATTGTCCGAAGACATGCTCGCGAGACTGCTCGGCGACTGCCGCCAGATTCACTGTCTCTCCGGCGATCAGTCGCTTGCCAAGCGGGACGATCTGTTCACCGAGCAAGATGCCCGCCAATCCAACCAGGGCTACTACCGGGGGAGCCGGTGAGCGGACATTGAGCAGGCCATAGAGCACCCCGACCAATACGCCGATTGCGAGTGAAACCGCATAGACCCTCATGATGAATCTCCCATTCCTCTTCTTCGCGGTTCTCGCATCAAAACTGTGTGCCCAATGGTGTCCCGGATCATGCAAGGTTCTCGGGAACAGGCCCTCCGCGAATGACCATGTCGGTTCGTCAATGTCCGCCCTCGGCAGCACCGAGCATTGTCCGTGCGTAGATCAAGCCGAGCCCGTAGGCACCACCGTGTGCGATGGAATTAGCTACTGTCTGAGGATAGGTATCGCTGCGGGCCCAGTCGCGTTGCAGTTCCAGGAGGTACTGAAGCGACGTCATCGGGCGCACGCCGACTTGTACCATGCGCTCGAGCGCACATTGGTGCGCCTCTTTGGAGACGTCCCCGCAGGCATCGGCGATCACGTAGACCTCAAAGCCCTGGTCGATCGCTGACAGCGCCGGACCCACAATGCAAACGCCCGTCCACAGTCCGCCAAATACGATGCGTGTCCTCGCCAGCCTGTTGACCTCGGCAATGACGTTGGCGTCCTCCCAGGTGTTCATTGAGGTACGGTCGATGGGTTTGTGTGCAGGGAAGGCGCTCTGGATTTCCTCGAATAGCGGGCCGGAGAAAGTCCTTGCTGCGACGGTTGTGAGTATGGTGGGCACCCGAAAATCGGCTGCCGCGTGCGCGATGAGTGCGACGTTGTTACGCAGCAGGGCAAGATCAATCGACTTAGTCGCGAAAGCCATCTGAGGCTGATGGTCAATCAGGATCAACATGTGGTCAGCCGGAGTGAGTAAGGTCTTTCCGGGTTGCGCTTTAGCCGTGATCATGAGTGATCTTCCGTATGGGGACAGCCAGAATAAGAGTGCCTCAGGGCGCCATGTCGAAGAGCAGGAGTTCCGCATCCTCCTTGGCAGTGACGCGAATTGACTGCGCCTCAGACCATGCGGCACCATCGCCCGCGCTAAGGACTTCGCCATCGGTCTCCACGCTACCGCGTGCGACCTGCAGCCAGAGCTTGCGCCCAGCTGCGGCAACGTGATCCAGACGCTGGCCAGCACTGATGCGCGCCGCATACAGCTCGACATCCTGGTGAATCGTTATCGCTCCGTTACGTGGGTCACCGGAGGCGAGCAAGCGCCATTGATTGCTCAGTTCCTGAGCCGGGAAGCTCCGTTGTTCATAGCCGGGTGTGAGTCCCGTACGTTCCGGTATCATCCAGATCTGGAGGAAATGCACGGGATCGGTCTGCGAGCCATTGAACTCGGAGTGTGTGACTCCGGTGCCCGCCGTCATGCGCTGCAATTCACCAGGGTGAATTTTTGCGCCGGTCCCCAGGCTGTCCTTGTGTTCAAGCGTCCCCTCAAGCACCCAGGAGAGAATCTCCATGTCGCGGTGGGGATGCTTGCCGAATCCCGCGCCGGGGGCGACGCGATCTTCATTGATTACCCGTAGGGGGCCAAATCCCATGTGGGCGGGGTCGTAGTAGTCCCCGAACGAAAACGTGTGACGACTCTTAAGCCAGCCAAAGTCGGCAAGGCCACGATCTGCTGAACGGCGAGTCACATGCATTGGGAGAGCCCCCTGGAGTCCGAAGGCCCAAACCTTAGGTGACGCGAGGGCAGGTGCCTAGCCATGCAACTGCGAACAGAATGTTCGGTAGAACGGAACGCTGTTCGGAGACCAATACTTCGGCGGTCGAGCTCTTCGTTCGCTTTGCCGAGTCAGCCTGGAACCCGACCGGGGCGACGGCCAAGACAAAGTGCACATCAGGCTCGGGGGAGGTCGGCAGAACTGCGCGTCCCAAACTTCCGAGGCTCCCCCGCGCCCTTAAAGGCTAAGACTTGATGAACGCCAGGAGATCCGCATTGATCGTTTCCGCCTGGGTCGTGGGCATCCCGTGCGGGAAGCCCTTGTAGGTTTTCAAGATGGCGCCCTTGATCAACTTGGCGCTGAGCGGCCCGGAATCGGCGTAAGGCACGATCTGGTCATCATCGCCGTGCATCACCAGTGTCGGTACGGTTATTTCCTTGAGGTCTCCCGTGAAGTCGGTCTGGGAGAAGGCGACGACGCCGTCGTAGTGTGCTTTGGCTCCCCCCATCATGCCTTGGCGCCACCAGTTCTGAATTACACCTGGGATTGCCTTCACACCGGGCCGGTTAAACCCGTAGAACGGACCCGCGGGGACGTCCACATAGAATTGCGCCCGGTTTGTGGCGACCTGCGCTTGGAAGCCGTCGAATACTTCCTTAGGTAAGCCCCCCGGATTGGCCGGGGTCTTGACCATGAGCGGTGGCACGGCGCTGATGAGAACAGCCTTGGCGACGCGACTTGCACCGTGGCGCGCGATGTAGTGCACGACCTCCCCGCCGCCAGTCGAGTGCCCGACGTGAATGGCATTCTTGAGATTGAGGTGCGCGGTTACAGCCGCGAGGTCATCGGCATAATGATCCATATCATGACCGTCAGCCGTCTGGCTCGAGCGTCCGTGCCCGCGACGATCGTGTGCAATGACGCGATAGCCATGATTGAGGAAGAACATCATCTGTGCGTCCCAATCGTCTGATGACAGTGGCCACCCATGCGAGAACACGATTGGCGGACCTTTGCCCCAGTCTTTGAAAAAAATAGTGACTGCGTCTTTGGTGGTGATGGTGTTCATCTTGGTGTCTCCAGTCTGGATTGAGGGACGTGGGCTAGCGTGGCTGAATTCGGCGGACGCCCCAAGAGGCAGCACGGTTGCCATGAGTGCAGTTGTACTTCCCAACAGTGCATTGCGTTCGAGTGATATCCGACTCCGTGCTTCGTTGCGCCGTCGCGCTCGGTTCAAGATCGCGGTCATGCATCGACGAATCCTCCGAAATCGGGCGGCTCGCACACTAGGCCGTGGGCCAGCGGCGTGCCTAGCCAGAAAACCGCGAACAGGACGTTCGATCGAACAGAACACCCTACGACAATTGCGCCCGACGACGGAAATCCCGATGATTCTTCTGGCAGCGCCGGCGGAGGGGCTGGAATGGAAATGGACTATGATCTTGCGGACATTCGCGCCTTCATTCAGGTGGTCGACCACGGCGGCGTTAGCATTGCCGCGACGCAAATGAGTGTCGCGAAATCCGTGTTGAGCTCGCGTATCGCCAGACTCGAACGGCAATTGAAGACAAAGCTGCTGCACCGCTCGCCTAGGGGCGTCGCACTGACCGATGCTGGAAAGCGCTTTTACGATCGCATGCGCGACGTGGTCTCCAGGTTGCAGGAGGCGGTGGACGAGGCTGCCGAGGACACCAAAGCAGCTTTGCAGGCGAGCCTGCGTATCACCGCGCCGATGACTTTCGGTACGGTGCATCTTGGCCCGAAGCTGTTTGCTTTCATGCGTAACCATCCCGGGCTCGACGTGACACTTGATCTGAACGACCGCTACCTTGACATTCTAGGGGGCGGTTTCGATCTCGGGGTGCGCATAGGACGTATGCAGGACTCCGCCCTGATGGCACGGCGCATTGCCGCAAGCCGTCGTGTGCTGTGCTGCAGTCCCGAATACGCAAGCTCTCACGACTTACCGCGCTCGGTAGAAGAGATCGCCGAGCACGACTGCATCTGTTACGGCAACGCGAGCGTGGCGCCGTATTGGCAATTTCAGTCCCGGCAGAGAGACGGTGAGGCGCAACAGGTCGTTGTGCGTGGTCGTACCCATCTGAACAATGGTGAGAGCATGCGTGACGCGGCCATTGCTGGCCTGGGTCTCGCAGCGCTGCCGCTCTTTATCGCGGCATCGGCGCTGCGGGATGGTCAGCTCATCGAAGTGATGTCCGAGATACCCCCGGTACCCGATGCCATTCACGCCGTGTATCCGCAGACTCGCTATGTCAGCCGTGCTGTCCGCGCGGTGATTGACATGCTCGTCGCCGCGTTTGATGGGGCACTGCCGTGGGAGGACTCAGGTAGTTCGATGAAGTCGATGTGACGTGGTCCGCATCTTCGGAGCACGGCTCTTCTCGGCGAGTTACTTGTTTTCGCTGCCCTGCGGCACTCGTGATGGTCTTCGCCAAGTGAATGTCGTTGGAGCCGCTCACCGTCCTAGGTCACCAATAGAACTGATTGGGCAATCGGGAACTGTTCGGCCGGCGCGCTGTCTCATAACCGACCTTCGCGCACCGACATATACAAAGAGTGGGTAGAATCCCACCGCGCGGACGGTCGACGAGCGCCAACGCTCACCCCCGTATCCGCCCCTTCGGCGCTGCGGTAAACACCTCCAGAAAGAGAATCGAAATAAACGCTAAACTATTGTTTTTATTGGTGCCCGGGAGAGGCATCAAACTCGAGAAGTAACTCCAACAGATTCATGCCTTTATGAATTCGCTTCCGAAAATTACCCCCCAAATTGCCCACTACCAGATGCCTGCTTAAAACAGTCTTTTGGTCGACAGCGTAGTGGGTAATAAAGCCGAAGCTTCCGCGGAAGTTCGCCGGAGTGCGCCCCAGCTCCGATCCGCTTAGAGAGCGACACCCCAAATGCGTCCCTCAGTGACCGCAAGTGACCCTCACCGGTCGGTCAGCAGTGACCGCTTCCTGGAAGATCGTGTTTGACGTTCTTAATTGTTACCAGTATAGTCACATTATGGCGTCAACGAGCATTCAGTTCTCCATTGCAGTACACATGATGGCGGGTCTGGCTGCGAGTCCGGGCCATACGTGCACGTCAACAGAGCTGGCGGGAAGCGTGAATACGTCGGCAAGCTTTGTGCGCCGTGTACTCGCGAAGCTCTCTAGGTCCAACCTAGTACGGACTGCGAAGGGAAAGTCAGGTTTCTGTGCGTTGGCGAAGAGCCCGGATTCGATTTCGCTGTTAGAGATTTTTCAGGCGGTCGAGGGTTCTGGGCCGTTTGCGATTCACGATTATCCCGTTCAGAGGTCGTGTACGGTCAGTTGCGGGATTAAGTCTTCGCTTGGGACGGTCTTGAGCAGGACGACCCGGGCGGTGCAGGAGTCTCTGAGTCAGATCACAGTGGCCGACCTGTTGAATGACATCAAGAAGAAGCGATAACCCTTTTTTTGGTTTTAATTGTTACTTTACTAGTAACAGATCGGAGAACTTACCATGGCAACCAAGAGACTCAACGAAAAAGTGGCGCTGATCACTGGTGGTACCAGCGGACTAGGATTCGCCACGGCGAAGCGTTTCGTGGAGGAAGGGGCGACCGTGTACATCACGGGGCGCCGCAAGGCGGAACTGGATGCGGCCGTCGGCAAGATCGGCAGCAATGTCGTCGGCGTACAAGGTGACATTTCGAGTGTCGAGGACCTCGACGCCTTGTATGCGCAGATCAAGAGAGAGCGAGGAACGCTGGACATTCTGTTCGCCAACGCCGGCATCGGCTCCTTTGCACCGCTCGGCGAGATTACAGAAGAACAAATCAGCAAGACCTTTGACGTGAACGTAAAGGGCACCATTTTCACGGTTCAGAAGGCACTTCCCTTATTGAAGGACGGGTCTTCGATCATTCTAGCCGGCTCAACGGCGGCCTCGGATGGGATGGCGGCCTTCAGTGTCTACGGAGCCTCGAAAGCTGCAATCAGGTCATTCGCCCGAGGCTGGACCTCGGACTTGAAAAGTCGCCGTATTCGCGTGAACGTCATAAGCCCAGGCGTGGTTCCAACGGAAGGCTATAACACCAGCCTTGGCATGACAGCCGAGCAAGTGAGCCAGTTCGCCGGTCAGATGGCGACTACCATTCCACTCGGTCGCGTCGGAAGGCCGGAGGAAATTGCGAATACAGTTCTCTTCCTGGCCAGCGATGAAAGCAGCTACATCACGGGGGTGGAGTTGTTTGCCGACGGCGGTTTGAACCAGGTCAAGTAGATCAATCGGAAACTGACCCGATGAATGACTGCTTACGGGCGGCTAGTACGCTCGACATCGACTTCCGCTCCTGGCCGAGGCTGTGTGATAACTCGGGTTCGGATCGGTAGTCAGGGCACCGATGGCGGTCGAGCCGAGCGGGCGCGCAGCACCCGCCGAGCGTGATCGGCCGAGCCGATCAGGCGCGGAGCGCCTCGATCAGCGGTCCGGTGCCCATGATTCTCATCACTCGCTTCAGGTTGTAGGCCAGAACGTGCAGGCCCATCTCGGCGCTGACCCTCGGTAGTCGTCTACTCAGGAAGTGGGTGGCGCCCATCCAGGCTTTGATGGTGCCGAACGGGTGCTCGGCCGTCTGTCGTCGCACCTGCATCCGCGTCGGATCCTGATCGAGCCGAGCCTGCATCCTATCGAGCACAGCCTCGTGCTCCCAGCGACCGATGCGGCGGTAGTCGCTGGTCGTACACTTCGACCGTAGTGCACAACGCGGGCATGCCGAGGCCCAGTACTTGTAGATGTTCATGCCCTTCTCGACGCTCAGGAAGCGCCGAACGGCCCACTCGCCAGCAGGGCAGCGGTACGCATCGCGCTTGGCGTCGTAAGCGAAGTCGCTCTTGTCGTAACGGCCCTCAGCCTTGGCGCCCGATGTAAAGATCTTCGGTACCAGCGGCACGATGTCGGCATCCTCGCAGGCCTTGATCTCCTCGCCGCTGTAGTAGCCACGATCGGCGATCGCCGTCAGCTCCGTCGTGCCGAGCGCTTCACGGGCTGCCTCCGCCATTTTCTTGAGTTGATGGCGGTCGGAGCCCACGTTCGTGACCTCGTGCGCCACGATCAGATGGTGCTTCGTCTCGACCGCGGTCTGCACGTTGTAGCCGACGATGCCGGTGCCCTTGCCTTGGCTCACCATCGAGCGCGCATCAGGATCGGTCAGCGACACTTGGCCGTCGGGCGAGGCTTCCATCTGCGCCTTCAGCCCTTCCAGCCGATGCATCTCGTCCTTCAGCGTCGCGATGCGCTCCTTCAGCCGTGTCGCACTGCGCGGGCTGCTCGGCGTCTCCTTGCGATCCATGCGATCAAGCTGCTGCAGGTATTCCGCAATGCTCTGCTCGATTAGCGCCATCCGCGTCTTCATCTTGCCCGGCGTGAAGTTGCGATCGCGGTGGTTCACCGCCTTGAACTTGCTGCCGTCGATCGCCACCGTCGCCTCGGTGAACAGACCCCAGCGACGACACAGCACGATGAACTCGCGGCAGACATTCTTGATCGCCGCGCCGTTCTGCGCCCTAAAGTCAGCCAGGGTCTTGAAGTCCGGGGCGAGCCGCCCAACCAGCCACATCAGCTCGAGGTTCCGACGCGCTTCGCGCTCCAGCCGGCGCGTCGACTGGATCCTGTTCAGGTACCCGTAGACGTAGATCTTGAGCATCGTCGCTGGGTGGTAACCCGGTCGGCCCGTGTCCGCCGGATCCACCCCGTCGAACCCGAGCGTTGCCAGGTCCAGCTCCGCCACGAACGCGTCAATGACGCGGACCGGGTTCTCTTCCGAGACGTACTCCTCGATCCGCTCCGGGAGCAGCCTCCCCTGGCACCGATCGGCCTCATCGATGAACCTGCTCACAGCAGCCTCCCCGAGGAAGAATCCGACACGATCCTAGCGTCTCAACGTGACGTTTTCACACAGCCTCGGCCGGAAGCGGACTGGGAGCGCTGCGAGGTGGTTACTCGTCGACTGCGGGGGTCTCATGCGAGGGCCGCGCGGCTGGGACATCCGGCTCTTGCGTAGCCGTACGCACGACCTTCTCGAAGATCGGCGGTGTCGGTAACTTTAGTCGCTGCCGTTCTTCCAAAACCCACCTGGCAAGGTCCGCCGTCATTCGCACACCGCCGTCGTGCGGGTAGGTCTTGGCAAGCGCCTCGAATGCCAGCCAAAGGGCGTCATTGGTCTTATCCATTACCCGTCCCCCGTCGGTTTCGTTCTTAGAAGCGAAGGCGTAATCGGCTCGGAGCGCCTAACGAAAAGCCCCGGCGGATGGCCGGGGCTCTGTGCGCGAATCGAGCGTGAGACTCAGTTCGCTTTGCGCCGCCTCATGAGGCCGACACCGGCAACGCCGAGCCCAAGCAAGGTAAGCGTGGCGGGTTCCGGTACGCCGGTGGTGACCACGGTTGCTGTTGCGAAAGAGAATGGGTAGGTATTAGAGATTGTTTCGGGGTTCGCCAATGTCCAGTCAGAGAGGGTGCAGCCGCCGCCCCCATAGCATTCATTGTAATCGTAGTTTTCTACTGCGGTGTAAGGGGTTGGACCAGCGGAGTCAGGCCCCAAACCATATGCAAAAGTCGGGGTCTGTCCGTTAACATTGGGGTCCCCTAAGGCGAGATACACAGCGGATGCGAGTTCATGAGCCAGAGTGGGGTTGCCCCACCACGGTTGCTCTTCGAGTACCGTCGATGCGCTCGCGAATGTTTCGTACGGTGTGTTTGTGACGTCGTACTCCGTACCGCCTACTGACACTATGTCATCGGCATAGGCGGGCTTTACGGCCCCACCCAACGCAAACACCCCTGCCAAGGTCAAGCCGCATAGCATTTTGTTCATCTGCATCTACCTCTTATTTTAATATTGCGCAGGCCGGTGTTGTGCCCGGACGCTGCGCGCAGAGTGGCCGCGCAGTCAAGTGCGATTTAACAATATGACGATGGCGCCAAGTCTGCGACGGTCGTCAAACACGGACCAAGTGATTGTTGCGCTGCACTCAATCGGCTCGACAGCGCTTATCTGCGGCTGGGCAACGTTAACCAACCAGCTTGCCCCGAAGCTCGCGCGGGCGGTGCACGCGGCGCGGGCTGCGATCGCAGCGCCAAAGTTCGCGTGAGAGATATTAGTCGGGAGGCACCAAGTCCACATGCCACTGCAATTCTCACTCTTTGAAAAGTATGCCGCTTTCATCACAGGAAAATTCGTCGACTCGATAAAGTCGCAAAGGCCATACGCCAATACTTCAGCCCAAACACATATCGAGCAACCCGTAGCAGAGGAAGCGCGCGGCATCAAGATCTATTTGGTCTCTCGGTTGAAGAAGTAGTCACATTTTTTGACGAGATAGTCACCAACCAGCATGCCGACGCGCAGGCAAGTCGGTAGCCGACGAGTTGCAACGGTTGACAGTCGATTTCATCGGTTATCTGTCGACGCACGGGAGTCCTGGACAGAATGGTTGTAGCCCTGGTCATTTCGTCTCCATCGATTGAAGCGTTGTTCAGGACGCCTTTGCGAGGGACATCAATGATGGCGCGTGCAGTTCATCAAAGTCAGCCCGAGTATCCCGCGACTTTCTGCGGAAACCCCAAAGCGCGGGCGCGCCCAGGGACTGCCATATGAGTTTCCGCTCAATGCGAGCGGAAACCCTTCCTTGGCCTGCTACCGATTTGGATGACACCACCTTTAGCCTGATCGCCTCTGTTGTTCGTACTCCAGAGGGCTCAGGTAATCCAATGTCGAGTGTCGTCGTCGCGGATTGTAGAAGCGTTCGACGTAGTCGAACACATCGGCTCGAGCCTCATCGCGTGTGCGGTAGATTTTCCGGTTGCACCGCTCAGTCTTGAGCGTCGAAAAAAAGCTTTCCATAGCTGCGTTGTCCCAGCAGTCTCCGGAGCGGCTCATGCTGCAAATCACCCCGTGCTGTGCCAGCAGTCCCTGGGACTGCTCGCTGGTGTACTGACTGCCCTGGTCCGAATGGTGCAGCAGCTCGGCACTGGGTCGCCGGCGCCAGATCGCCATGAGCATGGCATCACTGACCAGGCGAGCCGTCATCTGGTTTTGCATTGACCAGCCGACCACCAGCCGCGAGAACAGATCCAATACCGCTGCCACATACAGCCAGCCCTCATCGGTCCAGATGTACGTGAAGTCAGCTACCCAGCGCTGATTGGGTCCCTCCGCCTGGAACTCTCGATCCAGCAGGTTAGGTGCAATAGCCGTGATCGCACGCAATCCGGTGTCAAATGGCAGCCGACGTCGCTTACGGCGCGCTTGCAGGCCCACCGCAAGCATCAGTCGCTCGACACGATGGATGCCGCACAGCTGGCCCCAGGCACGCAGATCCCTGCGCACACGGCGTGCACCATAGGTCCGATCGCTGTCCTCAAAGCTGCGCCTGATCGCAACTGTGAGCTCCTCATCGCGTCGACGTCGCGCACACAGCGGGCGCTTCAGCCATGCGTAGTATCCACCTCGCGAGACATCGAGCGCCTCGCACATCCACCGCATCGGCCAGATCCCTCGGTGCTTCGCCATGAAAGAGAATCTCAGCTCGACTCTTTCGCGAAGTAGGCCGCGGCTTTTTTTAGAATGTCCTTTTCGGCCTTGAGCTTGATGATCTCGCGCTTCAGTCGCTCGATCTCGGCTTGATCCGCTGACTGCTGACCCTGCCCAGGAAATGCCTTCTTGATATCCCCACTGGCTTCCCGAACCCAGCGGCTCACCACGTTCGCACCGATACCCAAATCCCGCGCTACCTGGGCACTGGATACCCCGCGCTCATGAACCTGTTTTCCCGCCTCGAGCTTGTACTCGCGGCTGAACTTCTGTCGCTTCATCTGCCACCTCGTTTAGCATCATCGCTCTAAACCAGGTGTCAACAAAACCCGTAGCAGGCCATTGGTCACGAAACGACATTTGCCGGGAAGCGGCCAGTAACCGAAGATGAGTGTGTCAGATTCCACCTCATAGGGAGTGGAGTATTGAAGTTTGCATGTGCCGTGCGATGTTGCGCGCTTCTTCTTTGGACCGTGAGTTCGGTCGCTCAACAGCATCCGACGTGCGTCGGTCCCCAACTGGGAACTTGGGCGCTCCTGTCCATGGAAACTGAAGATCTAGAGACCGGTGAAAAGCACAATCTGCTCGGCGCGCATCCTAGCGGCTACCTTTCTTACGGTCCCGACTGCCGGATGTCCGCTGTCCTGGTTAAGGAGAGCCGTGAGGGGCCGGCCGCATTGGTGGCAACGGACCCAGAGAGTATCGAACTTTATCGCGGGTTGATTGCTTACGCCGGTAGTTACGCGATCGACGGGTCTAAGATCACCCAGCACATAGAAGCCTCATGGAACCAAGCGTGGACAGGCACTACCCAGGTCAGTCAATTCAACATCGATGGAAAGTCCTTGTATATAAGGACGGGGCCCAGCAAAAGTCCAATGACCGGAAGACAAAGCTCGACTGTGTTCATCTGGGCCAGGGTTGAATAGCCGCCCTCAGCGGCAGTGCTTGCGCTGGAGGATGAGCGGAGCGCGCCTCCCACCCACTCCGTGAACTCCTTGCGTGCTAAAGGCCTGGGGAGCTTTCTCTCCGTCACAGCGATGAAAGCAGCTAAATCACGGGGGTGGAGTTGTTTGCCGACGGCGGTTTGAACCAGGTCAAGTAGATTCAATCGGAAACTGACCCGATGAATGACTGCTTACAGGCAGCTAGTCGCTCGACATCGACTTCCGCTCCTGGTTGCGGAAGCAGTCGTAAGCCGGACGTCCGAGCCGTCGCGCATTGACTTGCGGCTGCCGGCCAACTCCGGTCGCTCGAGCGGAGCTCTCAATTTTCTACATAGCGGACACTGGGAATCTTTCCAAGGGCCGAGAGAATCGTGACAGGATTGCATCGCCACTCAGTGCGGAAACCTCAGCGCCCGCTCGATCGCTTGGAAGCGCGGCTCCTTGCGCAGCGGGTCGAGCGTCCAATCTACCTTAAGATAACCGAGACCTGGGTCACGTAGGCGCAGCGCGCTTTCGAGCCAGTTGAGTGCCTGCGCCTTATTCCCCCACTGCGCGTAAATTTGCGCGTACTCGTACGCCATAGCGTCACCCGAAGAGGCCTGCAACTTCGCCAGCACAGCCTCCGCATCGGCGTGCCGTCCGAGTTTGTCGTACGTCATCGCCAAGCAAATCCACCGTTCGCTGTCTTTATCCGCTTTCTCGAAAACGGAGCGAGCGCCTTCGAAGTCGCCGAGCGCGTAATACGACCACCCCACACCCGCCTGGCCGTTACGGGCTTCGCCTAGGGCCTCAGCGTGTTTGTACGCCGCAATTGCCTCCGCATAGCGTCGCAGAGTTAAAAAACCCCAGCCGAGGTAGCCATATGACACCGGATTCAACGGATCGAGCGTCACGGCGCGGCGAAGCGCGGTCAGTCCAGAGTCATCGCGTCCCATGCGAATTGCAAAATCACCGTAGTCCCTCAATGCACGTGCATTGCTCGGCGCAAGGACCAGCGCGCGTTCCTTCTCTTCGCTCGCAGATGTGAACTCGAGTAATACGTCATAGACGCCGCCCAGGGCTACGTAGCCTTCAGCCAGACTAGGCGCCAAAGCGATGGCCTTGCGGGCATCAGCACGCGCTTTATCGATGCCAGCACGTACCGCGGACGTGGTCGACGCGAAATCGTTGGCCTTCAAGACTGCGAAGGATCGAGCTGCATAAGCCAGGGCGTAATCGGGGTCCAGCCGGATCGCCTCCGTGTAAGTGGCGATCGCTGCTTCTAGACCCTTTTCGTCATGAGAGGACCAGTAAGACTTCGAGGCGCGAAGATAGGCGTCGAGGGCCGCTGGATTGCGTGTCCCGCCCGCGTCAATCTTTGCCGCCTCGTCGCTGAGCAGAGTGACCTTGAGGGCGCTCGCCACTGCGGTCGCGATTTCCCTCTGAAGCTTCAGTACGTCGCCCAAGTCGCGGTCGTAGGTTTCTGACCACAGATGAAATCCAGTCACCGCATTGATCAGCTGCGTGGTGACCCGAATCGTGTGGCCCGAGCGGCGTACGCTGCCCTCCAGCACGGCGGCGACGTTGAGCTTGTGAGCGATCGTGGGGAGGTCGGCATGCTCGCCCTTGAAATAAAACGATGAGGTCCGCCCGGCGACCTGCAGCTCGTTGATGCGCGACAGGGAGTTGAGCAGCTCCTCTGTGAGTCCGTCGGAGAAGTACTCCTGGCTTGGATCTCCGCTCATGTTTACGAAGGGCAGCACCGCAATGGAATGTGGAGGTGGTGCAAACGTAACTGGCGTGACCGGGATTTCCGTCTTCCCGGCGACACGCATGCCCGTCACCGGCGTGTGGTGGACGCGCCAGAGTGCGTCGAGGGCGATCCCGGCGACGATTGCAGCCGCCAGCGCGATGCTTCCTACCACTGCAGTGCGGCGTAACCGTCCTGGCGCCAAGGATCTCGCTACAGCCACTGCCTCGGTGCCCATGTATGCGAGCCGGTCCGGAGATGCGCATACCGGTTGCACCTCCGCCGGGATCGGGGCGCTTGTCACCGGGCTGGAACCTACCGCCGTGGAGTCCGACGGGGCTGCGCTGTTTCCCGCGTTCCATGGCGCGACCGGGGCGATTAGCCGATAGCCGCGTCTTGGCAGGTTCTCGATATAGGACGGATGCTCTCGGTCATCCCCAAGGATCCGGCGCAGCTCGGCGACGGCTTGATAGACCGACCCATGCGTCACGACGACATTGGACCAGACCGCATCGAGCAGTTGCTGTACATTAATGACCCGTCCCGCGTGCGCTGCGAGATACAGCAGCAACTGCATGGTGCGCGGCTCCACCCGGATCGTCCGCCCCTCACGCGAGAGCTCATCGAGCTCGGGATCGACCCGCCAGTCACCAATGCGCAGGACCCGTGATTCGCCAAGCATCGGGCGCTCACCCTAAGACCGCGCTCAGCCTAAGACCCTGTCTCCCCACCCCACTATACCGCTGTCAGTTGGAAGCCGCAGCCTGCAAACGGTCCTTAGAGAAGGCTTAGCCGATCTTTAGCGATCCTTGGTGATCCTTGAGTCCCGCCTTAAGACTTCGGACCAGGCGGTAATGGACAGTTCTAGCGCGGTAGCTGCCCACGCAATTGAACTCCGGGCTGCGGCTGGCGAGGAGTCCCCTAGACGCTTGCTCGTACTGGATGCCAGCTCCGTTCACCCAGGTCGCTGCCCGACCCGTTAGAACAGAGTGGCTGTTAAAAGACCTCGGAATTAACTTCAGCAGTATTGGGGAGACATGCTATGCGAAACCTATTCAACGCAGGGGCGCTGCGTCCGCTCATAGCGGATGCGGTGAAAATTACGACGCGGAACAAGCCCACCGGCACAGGCACAGGACTCATGACAATGGCTGCAGCATTGGCGCTGTTGATGCCCGCGTTCGCTGTCCGGGCCGACGACAACCAACCGCCCGGATCCCAACCAGCCGAAGTCAGGCTGTTAGCTTCTGGGCTGATGGGAACGATCGGCAGCACCATCGGCCCCGATGAAGCGCTCTACGTTGCGGAAGGCGCCGTGGGTAGGATCACGCGCGTCGATCTCTCCACCGGAAAGGCAACCACGTTCGCCGAGGGGTTGCCTGCTGCGGTGCCAGGCGTCGGTCTCGGCGGCCCGATGGACGTCGCCTTTGTCGGCACCACGGCCTACGTACTGGTGGGTGTCGTCGACAGCGCTGTCGGTGGTCACCAGAAAGACGGCATTTACCGCGTTGATGACAGATACAACTCCACGCTCCTCGTGGACCTCGGCACGTGGTCGTTCAACCATCCGCCTGACCCCATCGTGCCTTTCAACTACTTTTTGCCCGACGGCGTTCAGTTCGCATTGCTACCCGTCCACGACGGGTTTCTCGTCTCTGACGGGCATCTCAATCGCGTACTGCACGTGTCCAAGGACGGTACGGAAATTACCGTGTTGAAACAATTCAACGATATCGTCCCCACGGGGCTCGCGAAATTGGGCGACACGGTCTTCCTAGCGGAGCTCGGCCCAGTCCCGGAGACGCCGGACACTGGCAAGGTCGTCTCCTTCGGATTGTCCGATACGCATCCACTCGCGCCGGCTCATGACGTGGCGGCAGGGGTCAGTATGATTGTCGGTACGGCATTCGGTGCCCACGGCAAGCTGTACGCCCTCTCGCAGGGAATCGCACCAACCGGCATTCAACCCGGAGAGCAGGCGTCGCCTAATACCGGGAGACTGCTGCGGGTGAACTACGACGGCACCTTCACCATCCTTGCCGACAAACTCGACCGGCCGACATCACTCAATTTTGTCTGTAACACAGCCTACATCGTCACCCTCACCGGCGAGGTGTTGGAGCTCAAAGACGTTGGCGAACTGGCCGATCACGATCGGAGATGCAGTGAGTGCGATCATCGCGACTAGTCAAGTGGCGCGCGTTGACGCCCACTGATTGGGTCACTTTCCGGTGTAGGGGCCGTTCGCGTGCCAACGCGACGGCCCCGAACTGGGTATAGGGATAGGCGAGGAGCTTGCCATCCCGAGAAGCGGCGATCGAGTCGATGCACATCGGCTCGTAAATGAGCGCTTCTGGCTGCTCGGCGTTCAGCACGCCGTTGCCGGCGCTTTACGAAATTCACGTCTGGGCGTGGGAATCAACCTGAAGGGGAGCTACGCCGACTGGAACACGCGGATTACCTGCGTCCATCAACCGGATTGAGCTAAGGAATGAATCCGAGATCCGGATCGCAACTACTTGTGCAGTGATACACACCGCTGTTGGGCCCTTGGTCTATGTCCGCTTCGCCATCTCTGAACGGCTGCTTACGAGCGATCACAATGTCTCTGGAGGGTCAAAACCGGCACTACAGTCGATCCGGCAGCGGGCGCGTCCGTTCCGCTACTGCATGAGCCGACGCGAATCGTGAGAAGAGGGCGGTGGACGTCTGCTCATCGTGCGCCGAGCGTAGACCGTCCAGATAGTGGGCGCGCTCGAAATCGAACTGCTCCCAGCGCGCTTTGCGAAGCTCGCCCGGTCGTACAAAGAAGAGCAGGGCGAGTTTCAAGGCGATGCTGATGGCTTCGCGACCCGCGTAGCCGTCGATGGCCCGCAGCAATTCCCCGAGACGCCGCGGATCGGCAATGCCTGGCCGATGGCGAACCTTGGGAGCCTCGAGAAGGCCGCGGAAGGCTTGCGTCAGGTCACGCTCGACATATCCCAGCCCGATCGCGTGGCGAAACACGCGGCTGCAGCGCTGCTTGGCGCGTTGCGCCGTGAAGCGCAAGCCCTTGAGCTCGATCTGCTTCAATACTCTCAAGAGCTCGTGCGCGCGGATGTCCCCGATCGGACGAGCACCGAGCTCTGGAAAGATGTGACGCTCAAGGATTCGGGTCGCATGCTTCAGCGTGCCCGCAGTGACTAGTCCCTTGGCGACCGGCACCTCGAGGCCCTTGAGCCAATCTCTTGCGACAGCCTCAAGGGTGCGCGCGTTCGCTGTGCGGTGTTCTTTGCGATCAGCGCTCGGATCGATTCCACGTGCGAGAAGGCCACGCGCGTCCGCCAGACGGACCCGGGCGGTGGCGAGATTGACGCGCGGATAGACACCGAGGGATATCATCTTTTCCGTCTGGCGAAAGTGATATCGGAAGCGCCACCACTTCGAGCCCCAGGGCATCACATAAAGACTCATTCCCTGACCGTCGCAGAGGACATAGCGGCGCTCGCGCGGTCTTGCTGCGCGAACGATGTCCGAGGTGAGTAACATGGCACCCCCTGCGAAGCTTGCGGAAGGTGCTCAGATTACGAGTGGTTATCGATGCACGGGAGCTGGCCCGAATTCAGGCCAGAAGCCGCACGGAAAAGTTACCCACACGCGGCAGGAATGCCGTGAGGCTACGTGAAGAGAGTGATCTTGAATCCGACTGGCCGAGCAACGACTTACGTGGTCGTCGCGCAAATCCCCTATAGTGCGAATCGCGCGCTATGGGTCGCTGCGGTCGAAAAATAAGCAGTTAAGTGATTGATTTAAGAAGTGAAAGTGACTTGGTGCCCGGGAGAGGACTCGAACCTCCACGGTGTTACCCGCTAGTACCTGAAACTAGTGCGTCTACCAATTCCGCCACCCGGGCAGGTGGGCGGCGCAATGTACGCACGGGTCCAGGGACTGTCAATTGAACGCACGTAGAGGAAAGCACGGCCCGCGCGCCCGCGGCGGCAGCGCGCGCACCGCCAAGGCCCGCGGGCCGCAGCACGGGCAACGCGGCGGCACGACGGCTTCTGCAGCCCCTGGCGCAGCGGCGCGCGGCCACAGCTCGCGCACCGGGCGGCGCGCCGGCGCGGCGGGAGTGGCGAGCACGGTCAAACCGGGTGCGCTGGTGGAAGGAACCGTGAGCGCTAATCGCGCCGGTTACGGTTTCCTGCGCGTCGAGGGTTTCAAGGACAGCGTGTTCCTGCCGCCGCCGCAGATGCGCGGCGTGATGCACGGCGATCGCGTGCGGGTGAAGGTCGCGCGCGATGCGACGGATCGCTGGTCGGGCGTGGTCGACCAGGTGCTCGAGCGCGGCGTACACGCGTTCCTCGGCACTGTGGAGGTCTCTGGCCGTTCCGCCTGGGTGAGTGCGGCCGACCGGCGGCTGCAGCTGCGGTGCGCGGTCGCGCCGCAGGACCTCAACGGCGCGCGCAGCGGCGACTGGGTCATCGCCAGGGTCACGCAACACGCTGGCAGCGCATCCGCCGCTCAGGCCGTCATCGTTAAGCGTCTCGATCCGTGCCGCCCGGTGGAGCTCGCCACCGAGTCGGCGATCGCGCGCTTCGATCTGCCGTACGAGTTTGCCGCGGCCGCGCTGCGCGAGGCGCAATCCTATGGCGAGCAGGTGGATGCGCGCGAGGCGGGCCAGCGCACCGACCTGCGCGATCTGCCGATGGTGACCATCGACGGCGAGGATGCCCGCGACTTCGACGATGCCGTGTATGCGGAGGAACACGCCCTCGGCTTCCGCCTGATCGTCGCGATCGCCGACGTCAGCCACTACGTGCGGCCGGGCACCGCGCTTGATGCCGAGGCACAGCTGCGCGGCACCTCGGTGTATTTCCCGACGCGGGTGCTGCCGATGCTGCCGACCGCGCTGTCCGATCACTTGTGCTCGCTGGCGCCGCGCGTCGACCGCCTGTGCTTCGCGGCCGACATGATCGTCAGCCGCAACGGCGCATTGAAGAGTGCGCGCTTCTACCCGGCGGTGATGCGCTCGGCGGCACGGCTCACTTACCGCCTGGCGAACGAGGCTCTGTTCGAGGGGCGGCCGGCGGCGCGCGCCGAGCTCGGCCCGCTGTTCGAGCGGCTCACTGTGCTGGTCGACGTCTACCACGCGCTCTACAAGGCGCGCGCGCGCCGCGGGGCGCTGGACTTCGACGCCGCCGAAGCTGAGTTCGTCATCGATGCGGGCGAGCGGGTGCGCGCGGTCGAGCTGCGCGTACGCAACCAGGCCCACCGCCTGATCGAGGAGTGCATGATCCTCGCCAACGTCGCAGTTGCACAGGAGCTGGACAAGACCCACACTGGCACGCTCTACCGCGTGCACGGCACTCCCGAGGACGAAAAGCTCGAGCGCCTCGCCTCGACGCTCGCCTCGCTCGGCATCGAGGCACACATTCCGCAGACCGTCACCACGCGCGACCTGCAGGCGATCGCGCGCCGCGTGGGCGATCCGTCCGAGCGGGCTTTCGTGGAATCGCTGGTGGTGCGCGCCATGCCGCAGGCGGTCTACCAGCCGACCAATATCGGTCACTTCGGACTTGCGCTCACGCACTACGCGCACTTCACGTCCCCGATCCGCCGCTACCCGGACCTGGTCGTGCACCGCACCCTCAAGGCGCTGATCGGAGCGGCCGGCGGCGCCGCTACGCGCTATGACGCCGCCACGCTCGGCGCGCTCGGCGAGCGCACTTCGCGGCTCGAGAAGCGTGCCGACGAGGCCGATCGCTACGTCGCGGGATTCCTCAAGTGCACTTATCTCAAGGAGCGCATCGGGCAGACGTTCCAGGGCCTGATCACCACCGTGGTCGAATTCGGCTGCTTCGTGCAGATTCTCGACGTGGCCGTCGATGGGTTGCTGCACATCGACAGCCTGCGCGACGACGACTACGTAATGGAAGATGACGGGCACGGCTGGCGCGGGCGGCGCAGCGGCAGGCGCCTGCGCACCGGGGCCCACATCCGCGTGGTGGTGACCGCCGTGAACCCCATCGAGGGTCTGATCGACCTGGCGCTCGCCGAGGCGGCGTAGGAGCTTCCGCGTCCGATCTGCCATGCCGACTTCGCCGCAGGGTGTCCAGAGGATCTACGGTCTGCATGCCGTGCGCATGATGCTGGAGCGGCATGCCGCGCGCGTGCGGCGGGTGTACCTCGCCGAGCGGCGCGCCGATGCGCGCGTGCGCGCGATCGAGGAGCTGGCGCAGCGTCACGCGCGCGACGTCCAGCGCGTCGAGCCGCGCGCACTGCTGCAGCTGCTGGGCGACGTCGCGCACCAGGGCGTCGCCGCCGAGATCGAACCCCTGGCACCCTGGAGCGAGGACGGGCTGCTCACCGCGTTGCAGGCGGCGGTGGCGCCGTTGTTGCTGGCGCTCGACGGCGTGCAGGATCCGCACAATCTGGGCGCCTGCCTGCGCACCGCCGATGCCTGCGGGGCACTGGCGGTGATCGTGCCGCGGGATCGCGCCGCGCAGCTTACTCCCGCCGCGCGCAAAGTGGCGGCCGGGGCTGCTGAGAGCACCCCGGTCGTCACGATCACCAACCTCGCCCGGACGCTCAGACTCCTCAAGGAGGCAGGTCTGTGGGTGGTCGGCGCGGACGCGGCTGCGCAGCAGCGCGCCGACACTGTGGATCTCACGGGACCGGTGGTGCTGGTGCTGGGTGGGGAGGGCGGCGGACTGCGGCAACTGACGCGGGCGCATTGCGACTTCATGGTGAGTCTGCCGCAGCGCGGCGCCGTCGAGAGCCTCAACGTGTCGGTGGCCGCCGGCATGCTGCTCTACGAGTGCGTACGCCAGAGGGACAAGATATAACCGCAGCCGCAGCAGGCGAGGTGCGCCACGTGGATTTCGAACTCAGCCGCAAAAGCCGCGATTACCTCGAGCGCCTCGGCGCGTTCATGGACGAGCACGTCTATCCGAACGAGGAGCGCTACTACCTGCAGCCCGCCGACAGCCGTTGGGACGAGCCGCCGTTCCTTCAGGATCTGCAGCACCAGGCGCGCGCTGCCGGGCTGTGGAACCTGTTCCTGCCCGACTCGCAGCACGGCGCGGGCCTCACGAACCTGGACTACGCGCCGCTGTGCGAGCTGATGGGCCGCGTGCCCTGGTCGGCGGAGGTCTTCAATTGCGCCGCCCCGGACACCGGCAACATGGAGACGCTCGAGCGCTACGGCACGGCGGCGCAGAAGCGCGAGTGGCTCGAGCCGCTGCTCGCCGGCACCATCCGCTCGGCGTTCGCGATGACCGAGCCGCGGGTCGCTTCCAGCGATGCCACCAACATCGAAAGCTCGATCGTGCGCGACGGCGACTCGTACATCATCAACGGGCGCAAGTGGTGGACCTCGGGCGCAGGCAGCGCGCGCTGCCGGCTGTTCATCTTCATGGGCAAGACCGATCCCACCGCACCCCGCCACCGCCAGCAGTCCATGATCCTCGTGCCGCGCGACGCGGCCGGCATCACTATCCTCAGGCACCTGCCGGTGTTCGGTTTCGACGATGCGCCGCACGGTCACATGGAGATCGACTTCAAGGACGTGCGCGTGCCGTGCGCCAACCTGCTGCTCGGCGAGGGCCGCGGCTTCGAGATTGCCCAGGGACGCTTAGGCCCCGGGCGCATTCATCACGCCATGCGCCTCATCGGCCTGGCCGAGCGGGCGCTGGAGCGCATGTGCCGGCGCGTCAAGAGCCGCGTGGCCTTCGGCCGTCCGATCGCCGAGCAGTCGGTGACGCTCGAGCGGATCGCCGAGTCGCGCATCCGCATCGATCAGGCGCGACTGCTGGTCTACCGGGCGGCGTGGCTCATGGACACGGTGGGCAACAAGGCCGCGCGCGCGGAGATCGCCGCGATCAAGATCGCCGCGGCCGACACCGCCTGCCAGGTGGCGGACTGGGCCATCCAGGCACACGGTGCCGCCGGTCTGTGCGAGGACTTCCATCTCGCCCGCGCCTATGCGCACGCGCGTGCCATCCGCCTCGCCGACGGCCCCGACGAGGTGCACCGTAACCAGATCGGCCGACTCGAGCTGGAGAAATACCCCTAGCATGAGCGGCGAGGAATTCGCCGGCACCATGCCGGTGCCCGAGCGGCAGCGCTTCGACGAGGCGGCCCTCGAGCGCTACCTGCGTTTGCACGTACCCGCTTTCGTGCCGCCGCTCACCGTCGAGCAGTTCCGCGGCGGTCAGTCCAACCCGACCTTTCTGCTCCGCGGTGGCGATGGCGCGCAGCTGGTATTGCGTAAGAAGCCGGCCGGGGCGCTGTTGCCTTCGGCGCACGCGATCGACCGCGAGTTTCGCGTCATTAGCGCGCTGCACGCCAGCGCGGTGCCGGTGGCACGACCGCTGTGCCTGTGCAACGACGCGACGGTGATCGGCACCATGTTCTATCTCATGGAATACGCCGCCGGCCGCGCCTTCTGGGATCCGACGCTTCCCGGTATGAGCGCGCTGCAGCGTGCGGCGATCTACGACGAGATGAACCGCGTGATCGTGACGCTGCACACCCTCAACTACGCCGCGGCCGGACTTGCCGACTACGGCAAGCCCGGTAACTACTTCGCGCGGCAGATTGCCCGCTGGAGCGGCCAGTACCGGGCGTCCGAGACAGAGCGCATCGAGGCGATGGAGAAGCTCATCGCGTGGCTGCCGGCGAACATTCCCCCCGGGGATGAGACCGCGCTGGTGCACGGGGACTACCGGCTCGACAACATGATCTTCGCACCGCACGCGCCGCGCGTGCAGGCGCTCCTCGACTGGGAGCTTTCCACGCTCGGTCATCCGCTCGCCGATTTCTCCTATCACGTCATGCTGTGGCGGGTGGAGAGCGGCGAGATCCGCGGGCTGCGGGGCATCGATCACGCCGCGCTCGGCATTCCGACGGAAGCGCAGTACGTGGCCAGCTACTGCCGTCGTACCGGGCGCGCGGCGATCGAGCCCGTAGTGTGGGAGTTCTGCATGGCGTACAACCTGTTCCGCATCGCCAGCATCCGCCAGGGAATCATGAAACGCGTGCTCGAGGGTACGGCCGCCAGTCGCCACGCCCGCGAGTCGGGCGAGCGCGCGCGCGAGACCGCCGAGCTCGCCTGGCGCCAGGTCGAGGAGCATCTGGGCGGCTGAGGCGTGCGTCCGGGCCCGGCAACCGCCCAACCCCTTGTTTTTGCAGCGTGGCGCTTACTTTCCGCCGTTTGCAGTGCCGGTGCCGTTTGAGTATGCTGCGCGCCCCTTTTTAAATGAAAGGGGCGCGGAAACAGTCGGCGCCACGGCGCTGCTGCCGTGTATCTCCTTGCCGCACCGGGCGAGCCTTCAATCCGGGCGGTATTAACCGTAAGGAGCGTTCAATGAGGCATTACGAGATCGTTTTCCTGGTGCACCCGGATCAGAGCGAGCAGGTGCCCGCGATGATCGAGCGCTACAAGGGCATGATTGCCGCCGGCGAGGGCCGCGTGCATCGCCTGGAGGACTGGGGACGCCGCCAGCTCGCGTACCCCCTCGCGAAGGTTCACAAGGCGCACTACGTGCTCATGAACATCGAGACCGACCAGAAGACGCTCGATGAGCTGACCGGGGCGTTCCGCTTCAGCGATGCGGTGCTGCGCCACCTGGTGGTGAGCATGGATGCCGCCGTCACCGATCCGTCCCCGATGGCGAAAGCCGCCGACGAGGAAGGCGAGGGCGGTGGCCGGCGGCGTGAGCGTGCACGCGATGAGATCGTGCCGGTCGCCGACGAAGAAGACAGCCCCGCGGGCGAGAGCGTCTGATTACAATCGGCGCAGCGCGCAATACCCACATTCGAGGATCGCACATCATGGCAATGTCCCGAGGACCAGGCGGCGGTGGCGGTGGCGGTGGCGGTGGCGGTGGCGGAGGCGGCGGCGGCGGCAGCCGCTTCTCCCGTCGCAAGAAGTTCTGCCGCTTCACCGCCGAAGGGGTGAAGTCGATCGACTATAAGGATCTCGCCACGCTCAAGGGCTACGTCACCGAGACGGGCAAGATCGTGCCGAGCCGCATCACCGGCACCAAGTCCTTCTACCAGCGCCAGCTGGCGGTGGCGATCAAGCGCGCGCGCTTCCTGGCACTGCTGCCGTACACCGATCAGCACTAAGGGCTCACCGTCATGGAAGTCATCCTGCTGCAGAAGGTCGCCAATCTCGGCAATATCGGCGATCGGGTGAAAGTGCGCTCGGGGTTCGGCCGCAATTTCCTGCTGCCGCAGGGCAAGGCCACCCTCGCCACTCCCGACAATGTCGCGCGCTTCGAGGCGCGGCGCGCCGAGCTCGAGCGCCTGGCGCGCGAGCACATGACCTCCGCCGAGGAGCGCGCGGTGGCGATGAAGGATTTCAAGCTCACCATCCACGCCAAGGCGGGCACCGAGGGGAAGCTGTTCGGCTCGATCGGCACGACCGACATCGCCGAGGCCGCTACCCAGGCCGGCTTCAAGGTGGAGCGCAGCGAGGTGCGCCTGCCCGGCGGACCGCTGCGCATGATCGGCGAGCACACCGTCACCCTGCACCTGCACGCCGACATCGACGTGCCGCTGCAGGTGATGATCGTGGCGGAAGAGTAGCGGTACCCTCGGCAGCACGTGGCCGGTACCGCCAAGACGCGCGGGGATTCGGGTGCGGTCGCATTGCTCGACGCGCCGACCCCGCCGCACTCGGTGGAGGCCGAGCAGGCGGTGCTCGGCGGCCTGCTGCTGGACGCGGCGGCGTGGGAAAACGTCGCCGACGCGGTGACCCAGGAAGACTTCTACCGCCCGGATCACAGGCTCATCTTCGAGGCCATCGCCGCGCTGGCGGGCGAGGCCAAGCCCTGCGACGTCGTCACCGTCTCGCAGCAGCTCGAGCGCACCAGTAAGCTCGAGGCCGCCGGCGGCCTGGCTTACCTGAGCTCCATTGCCCGCGATACGCCGAGCGCCGCCAACGTGCGCGCGTACGCGGACATCGTGCGCGAGCGCTCGCTGCTGCGGCAGCTGATCCGCGCTGGCACCGACATCGCCGCGGCGGCCTTCAGGAGCGAAGGCGAGACCGCGCGCGACCAGGTGGATCGGGCGGAGCAGCGGGTGTTCGAGATCGCCGAGGGGAGCTTTCGCCGGCGCGAGGGCGCACTCGCCGTGCGCACGCTGCTGCCCGCAGTCATCGACCAGATCGACGAGTGGCACAACAACCCCGACAAGCTGCGCGGTCTGCCCACCGGTTTCACCGATTTCGACAAGATCACCGGCGGGTTGCGGCCCGGGGATCTCATCATCGTCGCCGGCCGTCCCTCCATGGGCAAGACCACGCTGGCGGTGAACATGGCGGAGTACGCCGCGGTGCATCCGGGCACGCGCGCCTCGGTGGCGATCTTCAGCATGGAGATGCCGTCCGAGCAGGTGATCACCCGCATGCTGTCCTCGGTCGGCGGCGTGCCGCTGAACAGCCTGCGCAGCGGCAAGATCTCCGATGAGGACTGGGCGCGCATCACCGGCGCCACCAGCCAGCTTTCGGAGGCGAAGATCTTCGTCGACGAGACGCCGGCGCTCAATCCGACCGAGCTGCGCGCCCGCGCGCGGCGCGTGAAGCGCGAGCACGGGCTGCATCTGATCGTGGTGGACTACCTGCAGCTGATGCAGGTGCCTGGGACGAAGGAGAACCGCGCGACCGAGATCGCCGAGATCTCGCGCGGACTCAAGGCGCTCGCCAAGGAGCTGCAGGTGCCGGTGATCGCGCTGTCGCAGCTGAATCGCGCGGTCGAGCAACGCGAACACAAGAAGCCGGTGATGTCCGATTTGAGGGAATCAGGTTCCCTGGAACAGGACAGCGACATCATCCTGCTCATCTACCGCGATGAAGTCTACGATCGCAACACCACGCGCAAGGGCATTGCGGAGATCGATCTCGTCAAGCACCGCAACGGCGAGACCGGGCAGTTCCTGCTGACCTTCCAGGGCCAGTACACCCGCTTCCTCAACTACATGCCCGACTCCTACGCGGAAGGTGTGTTGCGGTGAGCCGGCTGATCCGGGCCGTCATCGACACACATGCGCTGCACCACAACCTGAGCGTCATCCGCGCCCGTGCCGGGCGCGCCAGGGTTATCGCGGTGGTCAAGGCCAACGCCTACGGCCACGGGCTCACCAGCACGGCGCTCGCGGTCGAGGGCGCCGACGCGCTCGCGGTGGCGCGCCTGGATGAGGGGCTGGCGCTGCGCGCCGCCGGCGTCGGTGGCCGCATCCTGCTGCTCGAGGGCGTTTTTACCCCCGCGCAGCTCGAGGACGCCGCACACGAGCGGCTCGATCTGGTGGTGCACGACCAGCTGCAGATCGAGCTGCTGGAGCGGGCGGCCGCCGCCGGCCGTTTCGCGCTGTGGCTGAAGGTCGACACCGGCATGAACCGCCTGGGGTTCTCCACCGCGGAGTTTCCCGCGGCGCTCGCGCGCATCCGCCGGCTGGCGCCTGCGCCGCGCGAGCTGCGCCTGATGACGCACCTGGCGTGCGCCAACGAGCGCGACGATGAGGTGACCCGGGCACAGCTGCAGCGCTTTCACACGGCGACCCGCGGCCTCGAGTGCGAGCTCTCCATTGCCAATTCCGCGGGGCTCTTCGGCGACGTTCCGACCGGCTGCCACTGGGTGCGCCCGGGGCTGGCGCTGTACGGCGCGTCCCCGTTCGAGGACCGCACGGCCGCGCAGCTCGAGCTGCTGCCGGTCATGACGCTGGTGAGCTCGGTGATCGCCGTGCGGCGCGTGCCCCGCGGGGAGGCGGTCGGCTACGGCGGCGCGTGGGTCGCCGGGCGCGATTCGCTGATCGCCATCGTCGCGGCCGGTTACGGCGACGGCGTGCCCCGCAGCTTCGCCAACGGCACGCCGGTGCTGATCGCGGGACGGCGGGCGCCGCTCGTCGGCCGGGTATCGATGGACATGATCGCTGTTGACGTGACGCAGCTGCCCGCAGTGCAGGTCGGCACCGACGTCATACTGTGGGGCGCGGGACTTCCGGTGGAGGAGGTGGCGCGGCATGCCGGCACCGTGCCCTACGAGCTGCTGTGCAGCGTGAGTCAGCGCGTGCCGCTCGAGCCGCGCTGAGCGCGCGCCGCGCACCCGGGGGCGGGGGAGAGGATGAAGCGGCGCGGCTGAGCGCCGCGCCACTGACCTGTGCCGTCTTCTAGTTAACGAAGAATCCCATCTTGACGCCGGCGAGCTGGATGACGTCGTTGTCGTTCAGCCTGGTCGCCTGCGCCCCGATCGGCGTGCCGTTGAGCAGCGGGTAGTCGTTCTCCTTGCCGCTGTCGACGTGCACGATGTAGTAGGCCTCGGCGCGCCGCGTGATAGCGGCCACCTGCACGCCGGGCCGTCCGAGGGTGGTGAGCGCCTTGATGAGCTCGACCTCGCGGCCGGCGAAGGCGCCGGACAGTACCTGCAGCTTCGCCTTCTTCAGCGCCGCGGCGCCGTCGGTGAGCGCGCGCGTGCGACCGGTGGCGCCGGTACCGCCGCCGACCCTCTCGGCCTGCTCGGCCGCGACGCGTACCTTCTCCAGGGGCCGTGCGGACGGCTGGATCACCATGGTCTTCTCGAACTCGTCCTGCTGCTCGTCGTCCTCGACGAAGCGCAGCTGGTGGTGACCCACGGTGATCACGTCGCCGTGCTGCAGCGCATGCTTCTTGATGAGCTTGCCGTTGACGTAGGTGCCGTTGGTGCTGTTCAGATCCTCGAGGAACGAGTCGTTGAGGATGTTGATCAGCAGCGAGTGGTGTCCGCTGACGGCAGCGTTATCGATGCGGATGTCATTGTCAGGGAGGCGCCCAATCGTGTAGCGCTCCTTATTCATGTTGTATTCCGCCATCACCTGGCCGTCCAGGCTCAAGACCAACCTTGCCATGTGCTTTTGCCTCTATCGCGTGTCAGCCGAACCAACCCAGGATCTTGTCGAATATCTTCGTGCGCGCCGGAAAAGCATCCACGATGTGCGCCATGACCACTGAGACGTTGTCCCGCCCCCCATTGTCATTGGCCAGCTGAATCAATTGCTTGGCGACCGTATCCAGATTAGCACCAAAGGTGTTTATGGTTAAATGAATATCTTCGTCCTCGACCATATCCGAGAGCCCGTCGGAGCACAGGACGAAGACCTCGCCCTTGTTTACCGGCACCTCCTGGATCTCCACGTCCACGTTCGGCTCCACACCCAGCGCCCGGGTGACGTAGTTCTTATTGGCCGCCCGCTGGGCCTCTTCGGCCGAGTAGAAGCCCCGGTCGACGAGCTCCTGCAGCAGCGAATGGTCCATGGTCACCTGCTCGAACTTGTCGCCGCGCTGGCGGTACAGGCGCGAATCGCCCACGTGGGCGATGGTGACCTTGTTGTCGAAGAACAGCGCCGCCACCACGGTCGTGCCCATGCCCTCGCAATTGGCCTGGGTGTGGGCGGTCTGGTAGATGATCTTGTTGGCGCGGGCGATGGCGTCGCGCAGGATGATGTTGGGACGCGACAGGCCCGACGCCGTATCCGCGATCGACAGGTCCTCGCGCTCCACATGCTCCTTCACCAGGTTGACGATGGTCTTCACGGCGATGCCGCTCGCGACTTCGCCTGCGTTGTAACCGCCCATCCCGTCGGCCAGCACCAGCAGGCCGATGTCCGCGTCGTGGGCGATCGTATCCTCGTTGTGCTCGCGCACCTTGCCGGTGTCGGACAGTCCCACGAAACGCAGCTTGCTTCGCAAGGTCATGCTGCGCCCTGACCCGCCGATGGTCTACCGATTGTGATACGCGTCACTTTCCCGTCCCCGACTCGACTTGGCATAAGCTAGCATCGCCGCAGGGGGCTCCCAGAGGCATTGGTCACAAAAGACGCCTTTCGGGCCAGCCCCGGCGGCGAATCCTAGCTGAAAGTCGACCGAAGGCGCATTCGATGGCACGCCCGAATCCCCTCTACGTGTGCGGCTCCTGCGGGGGTGAAACCCTCAAGTGGCAGGGCCAGTGCCCGCTGTGCGGGGAGTGGAATTCGCTCACGCAGCGCAGCTCACCGGCTGCCCGCAGCGCCCCCGCGGCGGCGGTGAGCCTCGCGAGCGGCGTGCAGTCGGCCGCCGCCGCCGTGCGCGTGCCAAGCGGCCTCGCCGAGCTCGACCGGGTGCTCGGAGGCGGCCTCGTGCCCGGGTCGGTGACGCTGCTGGGGGGTGATCCAGGTATCGGTAAGTCAACGCTGTTGCTGCAGCTGGCCGCGCACGCCGGCGCCACACGGCCGGTACTCTACGCGAGTGGCGAGGAATCGGTAGCCCAGGTGAGCCTGCGGGCGCAGCGCCTGGGGCTCACCGCCGCGGGCCTGCGGCTGGCCGCCGAGACCGACCTGCCGGCGATCCTGGCGCTCGCCAGCGAAGATCCGGCCGCGGTGTTGGTGATTGACTCGATCCAGACGGTGCAGTCGGGCGGGGCGGGTGCGGCCGCCGGCGCCATCACTCAGCTGCGCGAGTGCACCGCCGCGCTGGTGCGCTTCGCCAAGGCAAGCGGCACCGCGGTCCTCATCATCGGCCACCTTACCAAAGAGGGCGCCATTGCCGGCCCGCGGCTGCTCGAGCACCTGGTCGACACGGTACTCTACTTCGGCAGCGAGGCCGGCAGCCGCTATCGCATCGTGCGCGCCACCAAGAACCGCTTCGGCGCGGTGAACGAGCTCGGCTTCTTCGCCATGACGGCTACCGGGCTGCGCGAGGTGCGCAACCCCGCCGCGATCTTCCTGTCGCGGCCGGCGGAGCCCGCGCCCGGCAGCATCGTCACCGTGACGCGCGATGGCGGCCGCCCGCTGTTGATCGAGCTGCAGGCGCTGGTGGATCGCATGCGCTTTGGTGCGCCGCGGCGCATCGCCCAGGGACTCGACGCGAACCGCCTGGCGATGCTGCTTGCGGCGGTGAACCGGCACGCCCGGGTGTCGCTGCAGGAGCACGACGTGTTCGTGAACGTCGTCGGCGGCATTGAGATCTGCGAGACCGCCTGGGATCTGCCGGTGCTGATCGCACTCGCCTCGAGCCTCGCCGGGCGCGCGGTGCCGGCCCACCTGGTGGCCTTCGGCGAGATCGGCCTGACGGGTGAAGTGCGGCCGGTGGCCTACGGGGACGAGCGGCTGCGCGAGGCGCAGGCACAGGGATTCAAGACTGCGGTGGTGCCGCAGGGCAATGCCCCGCGCCGCAACGAGGGCGCGCTGCAGGTGGTGGCGGTGTCGCGCCTCGCCGAGGCGCTCGAGGCGGCGCTGGGCAAGGACGGCGGCGGCTGAGCGCTCAGGCGGGCACCGGCAGCCCCGGGCGCACGCGCACGGTTCGGATCGCGTTATCGGCGATCTGCAGCACCTCGAATTCGTAGCTGCCGACCCGCACCATCGTGCCGCTGTCGGGAATGGTCTCGAGGTGCTCGAGCAGCAGGCCATTCACGGTCTTGGGGCCACCGGTGGGCAGCTGCCACCCCAGTGCCCGGTTGAGCGCGCGAATGGTGGCGCTGGCGTTGACGATGAACACTCCCGGGCGCTCGACGTGCACGTCCTTGTGCGTCACGGTGGCCGGATCGGTGGTGAACTCACCGACGATCTCCTCGAGGATGTCCTCGATCGTCACCAGGCCCTCGATGCCGCCGTACTCGTTCACCACGAAGGCGAAGCGGCGCCGGTTGCGCTGGAAATGCCCGAGCTGCATGTTGAGCGGCGTGCCCTCGGGCACGAAATAAGGCTCGCGGCTGCGGGCGAGCTCCAGCAGCCGCTCGCGGCTGAGCGTGCCGCGCACCAGCTCGTTGGCCACGCGCTTCATGTACAGCACCCCGATGAGATCATCGAGCTCACCTTCGTATACCGGCAGCCGCGTGTGCGGCGTCTGGCGCAGCAGGTCGAGGATGTCCTCCCAGCTCTCGTTCACGTCGATACCGGCGATCTCCTGCCGCGGGATCATCACGTCGCCGACCGTGATGCGCCCGAGATCGAGAATCGACAGCAGCATTTCGCGGTGACGCGCCGGGATCACCGGTGAGGCCTCCGAGACCACGGTGCGCAGCTCCTCGGCGCTGAGCGACTGGGTGCTGCTGGCGGTGCGTCCCACGCCGAACATGCTCAGAAAGCCGTAGGCGAGCGAGCTGGTGAGCCACAGCGCCGGGCGGGTCACCAGCACCAGCACCCGGTAGATGCGGGCGGCGTGCAGCGCCACGCCCTCCGGGTTGCTGGCGGCATAGATCTTCGGCGCCAGCTCGCAGAACACGATCACCACGACGGTCAGTAACACGACCGCGAGCGGCACGGCGTAGAAGTAGCCGGTGCGCTGCGCGAGGATAGTGGCGATCGCCGAGGCGAAGGTGCTGGCGCCGGCGAGGATCACCAGGTTCGCCCCCAGCCAATCGTCGGGTTTATGCAGCAGCCGCTCGAGCGTGCGGGCGGTGCCCGAGCCGCCCTGGGCGAGGTGGCGGATGCGGTAGCGGTTCACCGACAGCATCGCCACCTCCGTGCCCGAAGAGAAGGCGACGATGAGCAGCAGCACGAGCAGCACCAGCAGCAGCGGGGGGGCCGAAATGAGGTTCAAGGCGGCGGTTCCTGCAACGAAGCGCAGCGCTAAGCATAGAAGCTCCGGGACCCGATAATCCAAGGCCCTATAATCCTCAGGCCATGTTCGACACCCTGACCGCACGCCTGTCGCGCTCCATCGAGACGCTGCGCGGCCGTGGCCGCATCACTGAGGAGAACGTCGCGGCGACGCTGCGCGAGGCGCGCATCGCGCTGCTCGAGGCGGACGTGGCGCTGCCGGTGGTGAAGACCTTCATCGAGTCGGTCAGGTCGAAGGCGCTCGGCGCCGAGGTGCTCGGCAGCCTCACCCCCGGCCAGGCCTTCATCGGCATCCTCCATGCCGAGCTGGTCGGGCTCATGGGCGGTGCGGGGACGCCCTGGAAGCTGCACGCCGCGCCCCCCGCGGTGGTGCTGCTCGCAGGCCTTCAGGGTGCCGGCAAGACCACCACGGCGGCGAAGCTCGCCCGCTGGCTGATCGAGCGCGAGCGCAAGCGCGTGCTGCTCACCAGCACCGACGTGCGCCGTCCGGCCGCCCTGCTGCAGCTCGAGCGCCTGGCCACACAGGTGCAGGCCGGCTACTTCCCGGCGCCGGACGGGCTGGCGCCGCCCGCGATCGCGCGCGCCGCGCTCGCCGCGGCGAAGAGCGGGGTGTTCGACGTGCTGATCGTCGACACGGCCGGAAGACTGCACGTGGACGAGGCGCTGATGGCGGAGGTGCGCGACATCGATGCCGGCATCGGCGCCGCCGAGCGGCTGTTCGTGGTCGATGCCATGGCCGGCCAGGACGCGGTGAATGCCGCACGCGCCTTTGGTGCAGCGCTCGATCTCACCGGCATCATCCTCGCCAAGGCCGACGGCGACGCGCGCGGCGGCGCCGCGCTCTCGGTGCGCCAGGTCACCGGCAAGCCGATCGTCTTCATCGGCACCGGGGAGAAGACCGAGGCGCTCGAGCTGTTCGACCCGGCGCGCATGGCCTCGCGCATCCTCGGCATGGGCGACGTGGTCAGCCTGGTCGAGCAGGTGCACGCCCAGGTCGACCACGCCGAGGCGCAGCGCCTCGCTCACAAGGTCGTCAGGGGCAAGGCCTTCGACATGATCGATCTGCGCAGCCAGCTCGAGCAGCTGCAGAAGATGGGCGGGGTCGGCGCACTGCTCGACAAGCTTCCCGGCGCGGCCGCCGGCAAGGCCGCCGTGTCGGCCGACCAGGGCGACCGGCAGGTGCGCCGGCAGATTGCGATCATTAATTCCATGACCCCGCGCGAGCGGCGCAACCCCGGCGTCATCGACGGCTCGCGGCGGCGGCGCATCGCCGCGGGCTCGGGCGTTCAGGTACAGGACGTCAACCGGCTGCTCAAGCAGTTCCTCGAGATGCAGCGGGTCATGAAAAGCATGAAGGGCGGGCGGCTGCGCGCGCTCATGGGGGCGCTCAAGGGCGGCCTGCCGCCGGGCTTTCCGGGCCGGTGAGGGCCCCCACCAAGGCTCGCGCCGCTCTCGACCGTAAAAAACTGGCGCGAATTTCAGGGGTTGCGTAGAATCCGCGCTCTTTTTTGGGCGGCCGTCTCGCGCCGCTTAGCGATTGAGAGCAACACCACCATGGTTACCATTCGACTGACGCGGCGCGGGGCGCGCAACCAGCCCTTCTATCACGTCGTCGTGACCGACAGCCGCAAGCGCCAGGGCGGCCCGAGCCTCGAGCACGTGGGATTCTTCAACCCCATTGCGCGCCGCGGCGAGCAGAAGCTCAAGCTCGATCTGCCGCGCATCGACTACTGGGTCGGCCAGGGCGCGCAGCCCTCCGACCGGGTGCGCAACCTCGTGGCGTCCTACCGCAAGCAAGCGACGGCCTAGGACAGTCGCTTAGCCGCGCGCCACCTTGTCAGTGCGGTGGGCTGTGAGCGATGCGGCCGCGGGGTGGGTTCAGATGGGGCGCATCGGTGCCCCGTACGGCGTCAAGGGCTGGGTGCACGTCGACTCACACACCGACCCGCCGCAGCGCCTGCTCGAGTACCGCGAATGGGTGCTCAGGCTCGCCAGCGGCGAGCGCAGTCGCCGGCGCGTGCTGGACGCACGCACGCACGGCCGGGCGCTGGTGGCCCGGCTGGAAGGGGTGGCGGGGCGCGATGAGGCGGCCACACTGGCCGGCGCGGTGGTCGAGATCGAGCGTACGGCGTTGCCCGAGCCGCCGGAACGGCAGTACTACCGGGCGGACCTGGTGGGTTTCGCGGTCCGTAATCTCGAGGGCGCGCACTTGGGCTGCGTGAGCCACTTCGTGGATGCCCCCTCGGGTGCGCTGATGGTGACGCGGGAGCCGCAGGGGCGTGAGCACTGGGTGCCGGCAGCGCCCCGACACCTGCGTCGCGTGGATCTCGCCGCGCGCGAGATTCTGGTGGACTGGCCGGCGGAGCTGGCATAGAAGGCTCGATGAAGATCGAGGTGGTGACGCTGTTTCCGCGCATGATCGCGGGAGCGCTCGAGTTTGGTATCGTGGGCCGCGCCATCGGGCGCGGGCTGCTGTGCGTCGGCACGGAGGATCCGCGCGCGCACGCGGCGGACGTGCATCGCACGGTTGATGACCGCCCGTATGGCGGGGGACCCGGGATGGTGATGAAGCCCGGCCCGCTGCTCGCCGCGATTCGCGCGGCGCATGCGCGGCTGCCGGCGGGCAGTGCGCGGCTGTACCTGTCAGCGCAGGGCCGGCCCTTCAGTCAGGAGCTGGCGCGCGAGCTCGCCGCGCTCCCCGGGCTGCTGCTGGTGGCCGGACGGTACGAGGGCGTGGACGAGCGCGTCGTCGAGCTCGGCATCGACGGCGAGCTGTCGGTGGGCGACTACGTGCTCTCCGGCGGGGAGCTGCCGGCGCTGCTGGTCATCGATGCGCTGGCGCGGCTGCTGCCAGGGGCGCTCGGGGATGAGCGCTCGAGCGAGGAGGACTCGTTCGCGCAGGGATTGCTCGAGGGGCCGCACTATACGCGGCCGGAAGTTTTCGAGGGCCGCGCGGTGCCCGCCGTGCTGCTGTCGGGTGATCACGCGGCGATCCGCCGCTGGCGCCTGGCGCGCGCGGTAGAGCGTACGCGCGTACGCCGGCCCGACCTGCTGGCGCGCACGCCGCTCACGGGCGAGGCGCAGCGCGCGTTGCAGGAGTTGCTTAGGGGCGGTGAGACGTCCTAACGAAGATCGAGGTGAACGAACATGAGCAAGGTAATCCAGGAAATCGACAAGCAGCGCATGACGCGCAAGGTGCCGGAATTCCGGCCCGGCGACACCGTGGTGGTGCAGGTGAAGGTGGTCGAAGGCGACCGCGAGCGCGTGCAGGCCTACGAGGGTGTGGTGATCGCCAGGAGCAATCGCGGGCTGAACTCCTCCTTCACCGTGCGCAAGATCTCGCACGGCGAGGGTGTGGAGCGCGTGTTCCAGACCTACAGCCCGGCCATCAGCGACATCACCGTCAAGCGGCGCGGCAGCGTGCGCCGCGCGAAGCTCTATTACCTGCGCGACCTGTCCGGCAAGGCCGCGCGCATCGAGGAAAAGATCTAGCGGCTCGGCAGGTAACGCGCGCGTGACTTTTCGCTCGTTCTTCTCCAGCGTGTGGCGCGGCCTGGACGGCCTGCGCAAGGTGCTGCACCTGCTGTTGCTGCTGGTGATCGCCGCGGTGCTGCTGGCGGTGCTGCACGGCGGCGCGCCGCGCGTGCCGGCGCGCGCCGCGCTACTGATCGCCCCCGAAGGGCGGCTGGTGGAGCAGCTGTCCGGGGAGCCGGTGCAGCGCGCGCTCGAGGAGGCGCGCGGCGAGCAGCACGAGGAGACGCTGCTGTGGGATCTGACCGATGCGCTGCACGTCGCCGCCGGCGATGCGCGCATCCAGGCGGTGGCGCTCGACCTCGAGAAGCTCGACGGCGGCACCCAGCCGACGCTTGCCGAGCTCGCCGGCGCGCTGCGCGAGTTCCGCGCCAGCGGCAAGAAGGTCATCGCCTACGGCACCGAGCTCACCCAGGAGCGCTATTACCTCGCCGCCCAGGCCGACGAGATCTACCTGGATCCGATGGGCTTCGTGCTGCTCGACGGCTACGACCGCTACCGGATGTACCTCAAGGACGCGCTCGACAAGCTGTCGGTGGACATCAACGTGTTTCGCGTCGGTGCCTACAAGAGCGCGGTCGAGACCTACACGCGCAGCAACATGTCGCCGGAAGACCGCGAAGAGAGCCGCGCCTACCTCACGGCCATGTGGAACAGCTACCAGGACGCGCTGACGCGCGTGCGCCGCCTGCCGCCCGATGCGCTGCGCCGTTACGTCGACACCCTGTCGAAGACGGTGCCGGCAGCCGGCGGCAATGCGCCGCAGGTGGCGCTGCAGGCGGGACTCGTCACCGGGGTGAAGACCCGACTGCAGGTCGAGCAGCGCCTGATCGGCCTGGTCGGTGCCGACGATTCGAACGGCTCCTTCCGCGCGGTGTTCGCCGATGACTACGCGCGCTACGCGCGCCAGCAGCGCAAGGCGCAGGCCGACGGCAAGCCACGCATCGGCGTGATCATCGCCGAGGGGGACATCCTCGACGGGGATCAGCCGCCGGGGTCGATCGGCGGAGAGTCGACCGCGCGGCTCATCCGCGAGGCGCGCCTCGACAAGACGATCAAGGCCCTGGTGCTGCGCGTCGACAGTCCCGGCGGCAGCGTCATGGCCTCCGAGGAGATCTACCGCGAGCTCAAGGCGCTGCACGCCGCGGGCAAGCCGCTGGTCGTGTCGATGAGCGGCTACGCGGCCTCGGGCGGTTACTACATATCCGCCCCCGCCGACGAGATCTGGGCGAGCCCGGCGACGCTCACCGGCTCGATCGGCATCTTCGCCATCATCCCGACGATCGATCGCACCCTCGGCAAGATCGGCATCAGCGTGGACGGGGTCGGCACCACGCCGCTGTCCGGGCAGCTGCGCATCGATCGTCCGCTGAGCGAGGAGGCGCGCGCGCTGCTGCAATCGCAGATCTCACGCGGCTACGATGAGTTTCTCGAGCGCGTCGCCAGCGGCCGCGGCAAGACCCGCGATGAGATCGACGCCATCGCCCAGGGTCACGTGTGGGCGGGCAGCGATGCGCGCCGCCTCGGACTGGTCGATCAGCTCGGCTCGTTCAACGACGCGCTGAAGGCCGCGGCGCGCCGTGCCAAGCTCAGCGACTATGCGCCCGAATTCATCGAGCCGGAGCTCACCTGGGCGCAGCAGCTGGCGCTGCAGCTGCGTTCGCGCCTGAGCAGCCTGCTGCGCATGGCCACCCCGGGAGAGGCCGCGCTGGCGCAGCTCGCGCAGCGGCTCGACCCGGTGACGCGCGAAGCGCAGCGCCTGGCGCGCTTTTCCGTTCCCAACCGCCTGTACGCCTACTGCTTCTGCGAAGCGCAGTAGCGCACCGCTACAGCGTCGACCAGTCGAGTATCACCTTGCCTGAGCGGCCCGAGCCCATGGTCTCGAAGCCCTTGAGGAATTCCTGTACCGGGAAGTGATGCGTGATGATGGGGTCGAGCTTCAGGCCGCTCTGCAGCAGGCTCGCCATTTTGTACCAGGTCTCGAACATCTCGCGCCCGTAGATGCCCTTGAGCGTCAGGCCCTTGAAGATCACCTGGTTCCAGTCGATCGCCGCCTCCTCCGGCGGTATGCCGAGGATGGCGATCGAGCCGCCATGATGCATGGTGCGCAGCATCTCGCGAAACGCCGCGGCGTTGCCCGACATCTCCAGTCCCACGTCGAACCCCTCCTGCATGCCCAGTTCTTTCATGGTGGCGTCGAGGGATTCGCGCTGCACGTTGACGGCGCGCGTGGCGCCCATCTTGCGCGCCAGCTCCAGTCGATAGTCGTTGACGTCGGTAATGACGACGTGGCGCGCGCCGGTGTAGCGCGCGACCGCGGTCGCCATGATGCCGATCGGGCCCGCGCCGGTGATCAGCACGTCCTCGCCAACCACGCTGAAGGCCAGCGCCGTGTGCGTCGCGTTGCCAAACGGATCGAGGATCGCGGCGATGTCATCGCCAATCGAGTCCGGCAGCTTGAAAGCGTTGTAGGCCGGGATCGCCAGGTACTGGGCAAAGGCGCCGGGGCGATTGACGCCGACGCCGACGGTGTTGCGGCACAGGTGGCGCCGACCGGCGCGGCAGTTGCGGCAATAGCCGCAGGTGATGTGTCCCTCGCCGGATACCCGGTCACCGATGCTCAACCCCTTCACCTCCGAGCCCATCTCGACGATGCGCCCGCAGTACTCATGTCCGACCGCCATCGGCACCGGAATGGTCTTCTGTGCCCAGGCATCCCATTTGTAGATATGCATGTCCGTGCCGCAGATCGCGGTCTTCGCGACCTCGATGAGCACATCGTTCGGACCGACTTTCGGTTCGGGGATGTCGCTGAGCCAGATGCCAGGGGCCGCCTGCTCTTTGACCAGTGCTTTCATGCTGTTGCCTTTGTGGGGGCGCTGCCGGCGGCCCTCAATGGATCACTCCCAGCTCACGGCCGACCTGCGTGAACGCCTCCAGCGCGCGCGTCAGCTGCTCACGGGTGAGGGCGGCCGACATCTGCGTGCGGATGCGCGCCTGGCCGTTGGGCACCACCGGGTAGGAGAAGCCGATGACGTACACCCCGCGTGTCAGCAAGGCATCGGCCATGCGGCCGGCGAGTGCCGCATCCCCGAGCATCACCGGAATGATCGGGTGCTCGCCGGGCTTTAAATCAAAGCCGGCGCCGGCAAGACCTGAGCGGAAGTAGCGCGTGTTCTCAAAGAGCTGGGTGCGCAGCGTCGGGTTGTTCTCCAGCAGCTCGAGCACCGCCAGACTCGCCGCGGCCACCACCGGCGGGATGCTGTTGGAGAAAAGATAAGGACGGGAACGCTGCCGCAGCCACTCGATGACCTCGCGCCTGGCGGCAATGTAGCCACCACTGCCACCGCCCAACGCCTTACCGAGCGTACCGGTGAGAATGTCGATGCGCGCAGCGACGCCGCAATGTTCAGGCGTGCCCCGGCCGCTCGCGCCCATGAATCCGGTCGCATGCGAGTCATCCACCATGACCAGCGCGTCGTAGCGCTCGGCCAGATCGCAGATCTCGCGCAGCTTGGCGATGAAGCCGTCCATCGAGAAGACCCCGTCCGTGGCGATCAGACGGGTGCGCGCCCCCTGAGCCTCCTGCAGACACTTCTCCAGCTGCGCCATGTCGCTGTTGGCGTAGCGCAGGCGCTGCGCCTTGCACAGGCGAATCCCGTCGATGATGCTCGCGTGGTTCAGTGCATCCGAGATCACCGCGTCGCGCTCATCGAGCAGCGTTTCGAACAGGCCGCCGTTGGCATCGAAGCACGAGGAGTAGAGGATCACATCCTCCATGCCGAGAAAACGTGCCAGACGCTGCTCGAGTTCCTTGTGCGGCGCCTGCGTGCCGCAGATGAAACGCACCGAGGCCATGCCGTAGCCGTAGGTGTCGAGTGAGCGCTGCGCCGCCGCGCGCACGCTCGGGTGGTTGGCGAGCCCGAGGTAGTTGTTGGCGCACAGGTTGATGACATCGCGGCCCGCCGCGTGCACCACCCCGCCCTGGGGAGAGGTGAGCACGCGCTCGGTTTTGTAGAGTCCCTGTTCGCGCAAGGCGGCGAGATCTGAGCGCAGCCGCTCGATGACCGATTGATTCATGTCGTAATTATACTAGAGCGCATGGCCAAGCCCCCCGCCGCAGCACATCCGGGCGCTGCGCGCATCGACCGCTGGCTGTTCGCGGTGCGCCTGTTCGGCTCGCGCTCGCTCGCCGCCCAGGCCGTCAACGGCGGCCGGGTGCACGTCAACGGCGAGCGCGTGAAGCCGGCGCACGAGGTGCGCAGCGGCAATACGGTGAATTTCATGCGCGGCGCGCTGGAGTTCGAATGCCAGGTACTGGCGGTGCCGGCGCGGCGCGGACCGGCCAGCGAGGCCGCCCGCTGCTATACGGAAAGTGAGGCGAGCCGCACACGGCGCGAGGCGTTCGCCGCCCGCATGAGGTTCGCCGCCGCACTGACTCCACGCCCGGCGCAGCGGCCGGACAAGCGCGCGCGGGCGCGCCTGCGCCGGCTGCGGGGTCGCATTTGAGCCCCCCAAGGTCGTTGCAAAGCATGACAGCCTCGGGGTGACGTTGCAGACTGGATAAGCATCGATCGCCCCCCATAAATGATCGCACTGTCGGTGCGAGGTCAAGAGCCATGAGTCTGAGCGTCTTCGACATCTTCAAGGTCGGTATCGGTCCGTCGAGCTCGCACACCATGGGACCGATGCGGGCGGCACGTGAGTTCGCGCTCGGGCTGCAGCGCGACGGATTACTGCAGGTGACCAGCGAGGTCGCGGTGCGGCTGTACGGTTCGCTCGCGCTCACCGGTGCCGGCCACGGCACCGATCGCGCGGTGCTGGCCGGGCTCGAGGGCGGGCAGCCGGAAACCATCGATCCCGACAGCATCGAGCCGACACTCGCCCGTATCCGCGCCAGCGGCCGGCTGCGCCTGCTCGGCACGCACGACATCGCCTTCGACGAGCCGATGCAGCTGTTGTTCATGCAGCACGAGCGGCTGCCGCGGCATTCCAACGGCATGCGCTTCAGCGCGCTCGCCGCTGACCGGCGCCTGCTGCGCGAGGAGGAGTATTACTCGATCGGCGGCGGCTTCATCGTGCGCGGCGATGAGACCGAGGCAGCCGAGGCGCATGCGCACCCCGATCCGCCTTATCGGTTCGACTCCGGCGACCAGCTGCTGGCGCTGTGCCGTGAGCACGGCCTGGAGATGTACGAGCTGATGCTGGCGAACGAGCGCGCTCTGGCACCCGAGGCCGAGGTGCGCGCGCGACTGCTGCACCTGTGGCAGGTGATGCGGGCGTGCGTCGAGCGCGGCTTCCACCAGACCGGGCTGCTGCCGGGCGTGCTCAAGGTGCGGCGGCGCGCGCCGCGTCTGTATCGCATGCTCACCGAGAGCGCCGCGGCCGGGCCGCTCGACGTCATGGACTGGGTGAATGCCTATGCGCTCGCCGTCAACGAGGAGAATGCCGCGGGCGGGCGCGTGGTCACGGCGCCGACCAACGGCGCTGCCGGCATCGTCCCGGCGGTGCTGCACTTCTACCGGCGCTTCGAGCCCGGCGCCAACGACGAGGGCGTGATCCGCTTCCTGCTGGTCGCGGCAGCCATGGCGATGCTCTACAAGCGCAACGCCTCGATCTCCGGAGCGGAGATGGGCTGCCAGGGCGAGGTCGGCGTCGCCTGCTCGATGGCCGCGGCCGGGCTGGTCGCGGCGCTGCAGGGCACCAGCGAGCAGATCGAGAATGCCGCCGAGATCGGCATGGAGCACAACCTCGGGCTCACCTGCGACCCGGTGGCAGGACTGGTGCAGATTCCGTGCATCGAGCGCAACGCCATGGGAGCGGTGAAGGCGATCAACGCGGCGCGCCTGGCGATGCGCGGCGACGGCTCGCACAAGGTGTCGCTCGATCAGGTGATCGCCACCATGCGCCAGACCGGCATCGACATGTCGACCATCTACAAGGAAACCTCGCAGGGGGGACTGGCGGTCAACGTGCCCGAGTGCTGAACGCTTAGCGCGCGCTACCGCGTCCGCGCCCGCGGCTTAAGGGTGCGCGCGCACCGTCAGCCGAACAAGCCGAACAGGCCTTTGGGTGGATTCTCGCAGCGCACCGCGCGCACCGCGCCGGCATCGAGCGCACTCCAGGCGCTCGCCTCGAAAGTGATCGAGCACACCGCCGCGGTGCCGAGTCCGGCGCGCTGCTCATCCGGCACCAGCAGTTGTGTGAGCTCGGACAGGCCGGGGTTGTGGGCCACCAGCAGCAGGTGCGCGACGCGCGGGCCGCTGGCCTGCACCAGCTTCAGCATGTCCGCGGCGCTCGCCAGATACAGCGTCTCGGTGCGCACCACGCGCCGCGCCGGGATCGCCAGCTCGCGCGCGACGATCTCGGCGGTCTGCCGCGTGCGCTGCGCCGGGCTCACCAGCACCAGATCGGGGACGAGCTCGAGGGCGCGCAGGCGCTGCGCCATGGCTTCGGCGGCAGCGACGCCGCGGCGGTTGAGCGGCCGCTCGAGGTCCGAAAGCTTCGCGTCCTTCCAGCGCGCGTCCCCGTGACGCATGAGCGTCAGGCGTTTCATGCGCACCTCACGGCGGCAGCTCGAGCAGCACGCGCCCGCCCTGCTCGCGCACCGCGTAGGTGCGCAACGGCTCGTAGGCCGGCGGCGTGAGCGCCTCGCCGGTGCGCAGGCAGAATTGCGCGCCGTGGCGCGGGCAGGTGATCCGGCAGTCCTCCACCGGCGCCTGCGCCAGCGGCTCGCCGTCGTGCGTGCAGCGGTCTTCCACCGCGTACAGCGTGTTGCCGCAGCGCACGACGATCACCGCGAGCCCCTCGACCAGCGCTGACAGCGGCATCGTCTCGCTGACGGCGTCCGCGCCGCCGATATCTACCCACGCGCTGCTCATCGCCGCGGCGCTCAGAACATCCCGGTCTGCAGGCGCGCCGCCTCGGACATCATGCTCTGGTTCCAGGGCGGGTCGAAGGTGAGGGTGACGCGCGCCTCGCGCACCGTGGGGATGCGGGAGATCTTGTCGCGTACGTCATCCACCAGGATGTCGCCCATGCCGCAGCCGGGTGCGGTGAGTGTGATGCTGACTTCCACCGTGCGGGTGCCGTCCTCGTTCTGCGTCACGGCGCAATCGTAGACCAGCCCGAGGTCGACGATGTTGATCGGGATCTCGGGATCGTAGCAGCTGCGCATCTGCTCCCAGGCGAGCTTCTTCACGTCCTCTTCGCCGGCGTTGGGCGGCAGCTGCGGCGCGGCGACCGGCTCCTGGCCGATGGCATCGGCGTCCTCGCCGGCGATGCGGAACAGGTTGCCGTCGAGGTACACCGTGAAGCTGCCACCGAGCGCCTGGGTGATGTAGCCGGCCTGGCCGGGCTTGAGTTTCACTTCCTGGCCGGCCGGCACGATTACCGCGCGCACCTCGCGGCTGACGACGAACGGCTGATTCTCGTGGCGGCGCATGGCGTAAACCGCTGCTACTCAGTGGTGACCGTGGGCGCCGTTGCGGCGGAGCCGAGCGCCGCATTGAGCGTATGCCAGCACAGGCTGGCGCACTTCACGCGCACCGGGAACTCGCGCACGCCCGAGAGGGCGGCGAGCTTGCCGAGCGAGGCGTCCGGCGCCGCATCGGCCTGGGTGAGCAGCGTGTGTACCTGGTCGAACAGCCGCCGTACTTCGGCGCGCTCCTTGCCCTTGACGGCCTCGGTCATGAGCGAGGCGGAGGCGGTGGAGATCGCGCAGCCGCGCCCTTCGAAGCGGATGTCCTCGATGCGCTCGCCGTTCATGCGCACGAACAGCGACAGGCGATCGCCGCACAGCGGGTTGTGGCCCTCGGCGCCGGCGTCGGCCCCCTCGAGGCGGCCGAAGTTGCGCGGTCGGCGGTTGTGATCGAGGATCACGTCGCGATAGAGCTCCTTCAGGTCCATCAGCCGAACACCTCACGCGCCTGGCGCAGCCCCGCGACCAGGCTCGCCACGTCCTCCACCGTGTTGTAGCAGGCGAACGAGGCGCGCGCAGTCGCCGGCACGTCGAAGAACGTCATCACCGGCATGGCGCAGTGATGCCCGGTGCGCACCGCGATGCCCTGTGCATCGAGGATCGTGCCCAGATCGTGGGGGTGCACGCCCTTCATGGTGAAGGAGATCACGGCGGCCTTGTCGGCCGCCGTGCCGATGATCTCGATGTCCGGCAGGCGCGTGAGCTCCGCGGTCGCCAGCTTAAGCAGGCGCTGCTCGTGCGCGCCGATCGCGTCCAGCCCGAGGCTCTCGACGTAATCCATGGCCGCGGCCAGCCCGACCGCGCCGGAGATATTGGGGGTGCCGGCTTCGAATTTCCACGGCAGCTCGTTGTAGGTGGTCCTCTCGAAGGTCACCGTGCGGATCATGTCGCCGCCGCCCTGCCACGGCGGCATCGCTGCCAGCAGCCGCTCGCGCCCGTACAGCACGCCGATGCCGGTCGGTCCATAGAGCTTGTGCCCGGAGAAGGCGTAGAAGTCCGCGCCGAGCGCGCTGACGTCGACGCTCTGGTGCGGTACGGCCTGCGCACCGTCGACCAGCACCAGCGCGCCGTGGGCGTGCGCCGCGTCGATGATGCGCTTCAGCGGCAGCACCGTGCCGAGCGCGTTGGAGACGTGCGCCACGGCCACCAGGCGGGTATGCGGATTCAGCAGCGCGAGGAACTCGTCGAGCTCGAGCTCACCGCGCCGGTTGATCGGCGCGACGCGCAGCGCGCACCCGGTCTGCTCGCATACCATCTGCCAGGGGACGATGTTGGCGTGGTGCTCGAGCGCGCTGATGAGAATCTCATCACCGGGTCCGAGGGTGGGGCGCGCCCAGGCCTGGGCGACCAGGTTGATCGCCTCAGTGGTGCCGCGCACGAAGATGATCTCGCGCACCGAGGCCGCATTGATGAAGCGGCGCACGCGCTCGCGCGCTCCTTCGAAGGCCGCGGTGGCGGCCTGGCTGAGCGCGTAGACGCCGCGGTGCACGTTGGCGTGCGAGTGGGTCTCGTAGTTTTCCACCGCCTGCAGCACCGCCCGCGGGCGCTGGGCCGAGGCCGCACTGTCGAGGAATACCAGCGGATGGCCGCGCACCGTGGTGGCGAGGATCGGAAAATCCCGCCGCACGGCGGCCGCATCGTACTGGTCCGGCACGCGGGCCGTTGACAGGTTGGCTGCCATCACAGCAGCTCCCGCAGGTTGTCATCGCCCAGCCGCCCGATGAGCCGTGCCTCGATCTGCCGGCGCAGCGGCGCCAGCGCCACCTGCGCGATCACGTCCTCGAGGAAGGCCCACTTGAGCAGGCGCTGTGCACTGTCGCGATCCAGGCCGCGCGACAGCAGGTAGAACAGCATGTTCTCGTCCAGCTTGCCGGCGGTGGCGCCGTGGCTGCAGCGCACCTCGTCGGTGTGAATCTCGAGCTGCGGGCGCACGTCGATCTCCGCCTCGGCTCCGGCCAGCAGTCCGCGCAGGGACTGCTGCGAGTCGCTGCCGTGCGCCCCTGAGTGCACCACAATCTTGCCGTTGAAGGCGACGCGCGCGCGCCCGGCGGCAATGCCGCGAAAGGTCTGCACGCTGCGAGCGCCCGGGGCGCTGTGCTCGACGAGCGCGTAGGTATCCTGCACCTGCTGGCGGTCGCCGAGCGTGGCGGCGGCGAGGCTGAGCTGCGCGTGCTCGCCGAGGCGCACGGCGAGGGTCGCGCGCGCCGACTGCGCGCCGCTCATGACGGCGTGCAGGCGGTAGCTGGCGCGTGGTCCAACCTGCGCCGAGAGCGTGTCGAACAGGATGCTCTGCTGGTTGAGCTCCTGCAGGCGGTAGTGCTGCAGCGAGGCGCCGGCGGCGAGGTCGACCGCGACCGCGCTGGTGACGAAGCTCGGCAGGCTGCCGGCGCTCACGTGCCGCTCGATCAGCTCGAGGTGGGCACCCGCCTCCAGCATGAGCTCGAGGCGCGGATAGGAGGCGCCGGCCTGCTGGTCGGCGCTGGCGATGAACACCAGCTCGATGCGCACCGGCCGCGCGCTGACTGCCGCCACGCCGATGCCGATGCCGCCGGCGGCGAAGGCCGCGTTCAGCAGCGCGAAGCGCTCATCGCCCTGCAACGCCGCGAGCGGCCGGCTGGCCCCGACGCCGCCGGATCCGGCCGGGGTCACATCCGCGTCGCCGCCGCTCGCCAGCGAGCGCACCTGCGCCGCGGTGGCGTCGAGCGGCGCGGACAGCGCCGCGGCGAACACCCCGTCGATCAGCACGTAGCGCGCGAACCCGGGAAGCGGCTCGGGCAGATCGTGCGGCAGGGCCGCCGGCGGTGCGCCCGCCGCCGGCGCGAAGCGCAGCCGCTCGAGCGCGCGCAGGTTGGCATACTTCCAGTTTTCATCGCGCGTCCCCGGCAGCCCCACTGCCTCGAGCGCCTCGATGGCCGCGCGGCGGCGCTGCGCCCCGGCGCCTGCCGAGGGCAGTGCGGCGGCGACGCTCGCATAGTCCGCGGCGATACGGGTGGTGAGGGCGCTGCTCATGCGCGTCAGGCCGCCGCTTCCGTCACCCAGTCGTAGCCGCGCCGCTCGAGCTCGAGCGCGAGCGAGCGGTCGCCGCTTCGGGCGATGCGCCCGCGCACCAGCACGTGCACGCGGTCGGGCACGACGTACTCGAGCAGCCGCTGGTAGTGCGTGACCACCACGCAGGAGCGCTCGGGTCCGCGCTGCGAATTCACCCCCGCGGCAACCACCTTCAGCGCGTCGATGTCGAGGCCGGAGTCGGTCTCATCGAGAATCGCCAGGCGCGGCTCCAGCACCAGCATCTGCAGGATCTCGTTGCGCTTCTTCTCCCCGCCGGAGAAGCCCTCGTTCACCCCGCGCGACAGGAAGCTCTCATCCATGTGCATCAGCTTCATCTTCTCGCGCACCAGTCCGAGGAAGTCGAAGGCGTCGACCTCGGGCAGTCCCTGCTGCACGCGCCGCGCGTTCAGCGCCGCTTTGAGCAGGTAGACGTTGTTGACGCCGGGAATCTCGACCGGGTACTGAAATCCGAGGAACAGTCCGGCGCGCGCGCGCTCCTCGGCAGCCATGGCGAGCAGGTCCCGCCCCTGGTAGTGCACGCTGCCGGCGGTGACCACATAGCCGGGACGGCCGGCGAGCACGTAGGCGAGCGTGCTCTTGCCCGAGCCGTTCGGTCCCATGATGGCGTGCACTTCGCCCGCCGCCACTTCGAGACTCAGGCCGTCGAGGATCTGCTTGCCGTCGACGCGCACCGCCAGGTCCCTGACACTCAGCATGGCACTGTCGCTCATGGGTCAGCCCACCGCGCCTTCGAGGCTGACCGCCAGCAGGTTCTGCGCCTCCACCGCGAACTCCATCGGCAGCTCCTTGAAGACCGACTTGCAGAATCCGCTGACGATCATGTTGACCGCGTCCTCCGCGCCGATGCCGCGGGCGAGCAGGTAGAACAGCTGGTCCTCGCTGATCTTCGAGGTGCTCGCTTCGTGCTCGACCGTGGCGGTAGGATTCTTCACCTCCACGTAGGGGAAGGTGTGCGCGCCGCAGCGCCCGCCCATCAGCAGCGAGTCGCACTGGGTGAAATTGCGCGCGCCGTGGGCGCTCGGCAGCATCCGCACCAGCCCGCGGTAGGTGTTCTGCCCGTGGCCGGCGGAGATGCCCTTGGAGATGATGGTGCTGCGGGTGTTGCGGCCGATGTGGATCATCTTGGTGCCGGTGTCGGCCTGCTGGTGATGGTTCACGGTGGCGACCGAGTAGAACTCGCCGATCGAGCCTTCGCCGCGCAGCACGCAGCTCGGATACTTCCAGGTAATGGCCGAGCCGGTCTCCACCTGGGTCCAGGAGATATGCGCGTTACGGCCGCGGCACTCGCCGCGCTTGGTCACGAAGTTGTAGATGCCGCCGACGCCGTTGGCATCGCCCGGATACCAGTTCTGCACGGTGGAGTACTTGATGCGGGCATCATCGAGCGCAATCAGCTCGACTACCGCGGCATGCAGCTGGTTCTCGTCGCGCATCGGCGCTGTGCAGTTGTGGACCGCGAAGCCCTTCACCAGGTAGGAGTGCGGTTCGCTCGCAGTCTCGAAGTTGTAGACGAAGCCGTCGTATGGCTGACGACTGATCGCGCGCACCGCAACGAGAAAATAGTCCCAACGGCGGATCGCGCGCCGGCTGCGGGTTTTCTCCGAGTAGTACAGCGTGTACATGTCGCGATGGTGAATTACGCGACCGTCCTTCATCTTCTCGTCGAACGCCTTGCGGATACCGAGATAGACGAAGATGCCCCGCCGGGCGAGCATCTCCTGGAGCTGGAATGCGAGTGTGCGTGAGACGGTGCTGGCCCGGATCATGGTCACCGGCCCGTAGCGGCCGATGCTGCCGTCGCCGCGATAATAGGCGTCAGTTGCCAGACGCTGTCGCTGGGGCGGCAGATCCATCACCGCCTTGCTGAAGCGCTTACCCTGCGCGTACTTGCCGCCATGCTGCTCGAGGGCGGCGCACAGCTCTGCCGAGTACACCATCAGGTATAGGCCGTGGCGTTTCTTGTCGTGCCAGCGCGAGGGGCGCTTGCCCGTGCACTGCTCGATCAGCGCGGCGATTTCATCCGCCATCTCCCCTTCGTGATCTCCGAGACACCACTCCGCCGCATCGTAGCCGTTGAACTTCGTGACGCACCCTTCGGCCACATAGAAGCCGAGTAGACGTAGGAAGTCATCGGTCAGAGCGAGATCATCACGCTCGACCTTGTTGATCGGGAAGACGAGCAGATCGCCGGGCGCGAGCTGACCCGCCGGCACGAACTCGGGCTCGGCATTCTCCAGGAGCTTGGGATCGATATCAGGCCAGCGTCCAGCGCCCCGTACGCACTTGCGCACACGCTCGCGACGGATCGCGAGCACCGGGTGCTCGGGCGTGACGTGAAAGCGGTTGCCGGCGCTGCGTGGTGTGATCTCCACCATATCGCCGCGGTACGCCCGGCGCATGATCTTGGCGACCTCGGCCTCTTCACCGCGATCATTCAGCACCACGTCGTGAAGGGCCACATCGCGCACGCAGCGCATCTCATCTCCGTAAGAGACCTCCTCCCAGGCCGGCAGGCACCCTTCGAGGTAGCTCACGTACGCGCCGTCGTCCGCAATGATGAGGGTGCGCTCGAACTGGCCGGTGTTGGCAGCGTTGATGCGGAAGTACGTCGACAGCTCCATCGGGCAGCGCACGCCCTTGGGCACGTAGACGAACGAGCCGTCGGAGAACACCGCGGAGTTCAACGTCGCGAAGAAGTTGTCGGTATAGGGCACCACGCTGCCGAGATACTGCTCGATGAGCTGCGGGTGAGTGCGCACCGCCTCCGAGAACGGGCTGAACACCACGCCGGCGGCGGCGAGGCGCTCCTTGAAGGTCGTGGCCACCGACACGCTGTCGAATACCGCATCCACCGCCACGCCGGCAAGGCGCGCACGCTCGTGCAGCGGCACGCCGAGCTTCTCATAGGTCTCGAGCAGCTTCGGATCGACCTCGGCGAGGCTCTTCGGTCCGTCTTTTTTCTCCCGCGGCGCGGAGTAATAAGACATCGCCTGGTAATCGACCGGCGCGAACTTCACGTGCGCCCAATGCGGCTCCTTCATGGTCAGCCAGTGCCGCAGCGCCTTGAGGCGCCATTCGGTGAGGAAGGCAGGTTCGCCCTTCTTGCGCGAGATGAGCCGCACAACGTCTTCGTCGAGGCCCGGCGGGACGGTGTCGGAATCGATCTCGGTCACGAAGCCATGCTGGTAGCCCCGCGCGATCAGTGATTCGAGCTGTTTGGCGCTTTCACTCATGGTTGCACGTCAGGAACGGACCGGCGCACGGCCGGCCGCCGCCTTCATGTCGCGCTCCAGCGTCGGCAGGCGCGTCGGTGCGCCCTCGAGCCCGGCGAGCTGCGCGAGACTCACATCGTAGAGCGCGCGGCGCATCGCCAGGTTCAGCCGCTGCCACACGCGGCTCACGCGGCAGGTCTCCTCGATCCCGCACTGGCCGTGGCCGGCGGCACAATCGGTGAGGGCCAGCGGGCCCTCGAGCGCATCGATGATCGCGGCGGCGCTGATCTGCGTCGCCGGGCGCGCCAGCTGGTAGCCGCCGCGCAGGCCGCGCGTGGAGCTGACGAGCCCGGCACGCTGCAGCTGCTTGAGGAGCTTGCTGACCGTGGGCGCGGCAATATGCGTCTGCGCGGCGAGCGAGGCGGCGGTCTGCACGCGCTCGGGCTCGCCGGCAAGCGCGGCCAGCAGCACGGTGGCGTAGTCGGTCAGACGGCTGATGCGCAGCATCGCAAGGCCCTCCACAAAGTAGGACTAGTTTAGTACTGATTGCACCGAAGGCCAAGCCCGGCGCGGCTTTAAGGGGCATGCCGCCCACGGCACGGGTGCAGCTGGCACAGCCGCTGCCGGCGGGAAGGCGGGGGGATTTGCTATCCTCGCGGGCTTGCATCGTCGCCTGGTGCCGGTGTGCGAAAGGACGGATCGATGAATCCAAGTGAGCTCGCGCGGATCGCCGGCGCCATGATGGCCAAGGGCAAAGGTATTCTCGCCGCGGACGAGAGTACCGGCACGATCAAGAAGCGCTTCGACAGCATCAGGCTCGATTCCACCGAGGAGCATCGGCGCACTTATCGCGAGATGCTGTTCACCGCCCAGGGCGCCGCCCAGTCGGTGAGCGGGGTGATTCTCTACGACGAGACGATCCGCCAGAAGACGAAGGACGGCACGCCCTTCCCGCAGTACCTCGCGAAGCAGGGGATCATCCCGGGGATCAAGGTCGACACCGGGGCGAAGCCCCTGGCTGGCTTCCCCGGCGAGACCATCACCGAGGGGCTCGACGGGCTGCGCGAACGGCTGATCGAGTACTACCGCCTCGGCGCGCGCTTCGCCAAGTGGCGCGCGGTGATCGACATCGGGGCCGGCATTCCGAGCGCTTTCGCCATCGCCGCCAACGCCCACGCGCTGGCGCGCTACGCGGCACTGTGCCAGGAGAACGACATCGTGCCGATCGTCGAGCCGGAGGTGCTGATGGACGGAGCGCACACGCTCGAGCGCTGCCGCGAGGTCACCGAGGAGGTGCTGGCGAGGGTCTTTCGCCAGCTGTTCGAGCATCGCGTGCTGCTCGAGGGCATGGTGCTCAAGCCGAACATGGTGATCTCCGGTAAGAAGGCCCCCGAGCAGGCGGCACCCGAGGTGGTTGCGCAGGCGACCGTGCAAGTGCTCAAGCGTCACGTGCCGCCCGCGGTGCCCGGCATCGCGTTCCTGTCCGGCGGGCAGTCGCCCACCGAGGCGACGCTGCATCTGTCGCTGATGAACCGGCTCGGGCCGCTGCCCTGGGCGCTCACGTTCAGCTATGGCCGCGCCCTGCAGGATACGGCTCTCAAGGCCTGGGGCGGGGTGCCGGCGAATTTCAGCGCCGGCCAGCAGGAATTTGCCCGCCGCGCCAGGCTGAACGGACTTGCCACCACCGGGCGCTACGCGGCCGAGATGGAAAGCCAGGCCGCGTGAGCATCCGGGCGGCTGCCGCGCGCGCGTGACCAGCCCGCAACCCCGGGAGGTGGCGTCGGCGGACCCGGCCGACGTCGTCGTCGACGTGCGCGGGGTGTCCTATAAGTTCGGCACACACGAGATCTTCAGCGGACTCGATCTCACGGTGCGCCGCGGACGCATCACCGCGATCATGGGCCCGAGCGGCACGGGCAAGACCACGCTGCTGCGGCTGATCACCGCGCAGATCTTCGCCGACCGCGGTCGGGTGACGGTGTTCGGCCAGGACCTGGCGGCGATCGGTCAGCGTGAGGTCTACGCGCTGCGCCGGCGCATGGGCATGCTGTTCCAGAACGGCGCGCTGCTCACCGACATGGACGTGTTCGAGAACGTGGCCTTCCCGGTGCGCGAGCACACCGATCTTCCGGAAACGCTGATTCGCAAGCTGGTGCTCACCAAGCTGCAGGCGGTCGGGCTGCGCGGCGCCGCGCAGCTGATGCCCGCCGAGCTCTCCGGCGGCATGGCGCGCCGCGTGGCGCTGGCGCGCGCCATCGTCATGGACCCGGAGGTGCTGATCTACGATGAGCCATTCGTCGGGCTCGATCCGATCTCGCTCGGCGTGATCCTGCGTCTCATCAAGCGCATGAACGAGGCGCTCGGCATCACCAGCATCGTGGTCTCCCATGACGTGCAGGAGCTGTCCACCATCGCCGACGACAGCTACCTGCTCGAGGGCGGTACGATGGCCGCGCACGGCACGCCGCAGCAGCTGCGCGCGAGCGACTCGGCGGTGGTGCGCCAGTTCATGACCGGCAGTGCGGAAGGACCGGTGGCCTTCCACTACCCGGCGCCCGATTACGCGCAGCAGCTGTTCGGCACGGACGCGCCGTGAGCCCGGCGCGCAACGGCTACCTGCTCGAGGGCGTACGGCGGCTCGGTGCGGTGGCATTGTTTCTGCTGCGGCTGCTGGTGCAATGCGTGCCGGCGCTCGGGCGGCCGCGCCTGCTGGTGCAGCAGATCTACAACGCCGGCGCCCGCTCGCTCATCATCATCATGCTCTCGGGGCTGTTCGTCGGCATGGTGCTCGGCCTGCAGGGCTATGACCTGCTGCGGCGCTTCGGCTCCGAGGAGGCGCTCGGCACGGCGGCAGCGCTCGGACTGCTGCGCGAGCTGGCGCCGGTGATCACTGCGTTGCTGTTCGCCGGGCGCGCGGGCACCTCGCTCACCTCAGAGATCGGCCTGATGCGCGCCACCGACCAGCTCACGGCGATGGAGATGATGGCGGTCGATCCGCTGCGCTACGTCGCCGCACCGCGCTTCCTCGGCGGGGTGATCGCCATGCCGCTGCTGACGGCTATTTTCAGCGTCATCGGGCTCTACGGCGCACAGCTGGTGGGCGTACAGCTGATGGGCGTCGACCGCGGCGTGTTCTGGTCGCAGACCCAGGACTCGGTCGCGCTGCACGACGTCTCCGAGGGCCTGGTCAAGAGCGTCGTGTTCGGCATTGCCTGCAGCCTGATCGCCGTGTACGAAGGCTACAACGCCGCCCCCACGGCCGAAGGGGTGGGACTGGCCACCACGCGCACCGTGGTGGCCTCGTCCGTGATGACCCTGCTGCTCGACTATGTGTTGACCGCGGAATTCCTGTAAGAGGAACTTTACCTTATGCGTGCCAATCGAACTCTCGAGATCGGAACCGGGCTGTTTGTGTTGCTGGGATTTGCCGCGCTGCTGTTTCTCACCACGCAGCTGCCGGCCAGTGGACTGAAGTTCGGCGGCGCCAAGGCCGGCTATGACGTGAACGCGGACTTCGACAACATCGGTGATCTCAAGGTGGGCTCACCGGTCACCATGGCGGGCGTGCGCATGGGCGAAGTCACCGGCATCCGCTTCGACTCCAAGACCTACAAGGCAGTGGTCAGCATGCACTTTGACCAGCAGTTCAACCAGATCCCCGACGACAGCTTCGCCAGCATCCAGACGCAGGGATTGCTCGGTGGCAAGTACATCGGCTTGAGTCCCGGCGGGTCGGACACCTACCTGAAGAACGGCAGCACCATCGACCAGACACAGTCGGCCCTCGTGCTCGAGAACCTGATCAACAAGATGTTCGCCAATTTCGCGAGCAAGGACAGCGGCGGCGGCCAGGGCGGCGACGTCGGTAACGCCAGCAAGAATCCGGACACATCCAGCAAGTCGGAGTCGAGGAAATGAGATACGCAATCTTTGGCGGCGCGCTCCTGTGCCTGATCTCGGGACTCGCCGCCGTGCAGGCGCAGACGGCGCCCGCGCCGGCTGGCGCGGCCGCACCTGCCGCTGCAGCCGAGGGGCCGGCCGATGTGGTGCAGGCCGCCGCGCAGGGCATGCTCAATGATCTGAACAAGGACCGCGAAGGCTACCGTCGCGATCCGGCGAAGCTTGCGCAGCTGGTGGACAAGTACCTGTTGCCGCATTTCGACACCCAGCGGTCGGCGCAGCTGGTGCTCGGCAAGTACTGGCGCACCGCCACCCCGGATCAGCGACAGCGCTTCATCGATGCCTTCTACCACTCGCTGCTGTCCAACTACGGCAGCGCGCTGGCGGAGTTCACCTCCGATCGCCTCAAGATCTATCCGACCAACGTGGCGCCGGATGCGCGCGTCGCCACCGTGCGCACCGACGTGAAGCGCGACAACGGCGATCGCATCGCGGTCAACTACTACATGGTGCGCACGCCGCAGGGCTGGAAGGCGTGGGACGTGGTGATCGACGGTATCAGCTACGTGAACAGCTATCGCGAGGACTTCGGCGCGCAGATCGAGCAGCAGGGGATCGACGCGGTGATCAAGCGCCTCAACTCGGGCGAGAAGCCCGAGGCGATCGGCAAGCAGCAGGTCACGGGCAAGAGCTGATGAGCACGCTGCCACCGCCTGCCGCCGCCGCGCTGCCCGCTGCCGGTGCGACCGCGCTGCAGCTGGCCAGGGGTGCGGACGGAAACGTCCGCGTGCACGGGCCGCTGACCTTCGCCACCGCACGCCGGGCGCTCGCGCTTGGCCGGGAGTCACTCGGCGCGAGCGGTGCGCAGGCCCTCGAGATCGACTGCAGTGGCGTCACCACCTGCGACAGCGCCGGCCTTGCGGTGCTGCTCGAATGGCTGGGACTCGCGAAGCAGGCGGGCCGCCACCTGCATTACACGCAGCTGCCGCAGGACCTGACGGCGCTCGCCCACATCAGTGAGGTCGAGGAGCTGCTCGCGCGCGGGGTGTGAGCGCGCGCAGCTGTAGCGGCCCGCTCACTGCGGCGGCGGAGCCTGCGAGGAGTCGGGAGGCGCCGGCGGTGGCGTGCCCTGGGGCGGTGCCGCGCCCTGAGGCGCTGCCGTGCCCTGAGGCGGTGCCGCGCCCTGGGGCGGTGCGCCGGGCGCTGCGGCCCCCTCATCGCCGCTGCTCTCCTCGAACAGCTTCTGCTCCTGCTCCTCCTCGCTCGCCGACTGCCCACCGTTCACCTTGAAATCGCGGTTCTGCAGGTAGGCGTTGCGCAAGAAGGCGTAAGGGTCATAGGCACTGTCCAGCACCCGATCCAGCGGCAGCAGCCGCGCATGCGTGTCCAGCACATCGAGCGCCCACAGACCGTAGTCCCAGTAGGGGTTGCGGATGTACTGCCGCGGCGTGCTGAAGTCATCGCCGAGGCGGCCGAAGGCATCGCGCACGTCCGAAGGCCCGAGGAACGGCAACACCACGTACGGCCCGCTGCCGATGCCCCACTTGCCGAACGTCTGTCCCAGGTCGCGATCGTTCTTGTCGATCCCCATGCGGGTCGCCGGATCGAACAACCCGCCGATGCCGATGGTCGTGTTGACGACCAGCCGCAGGGTGTCGGAGAAGAACGGCTTGATCTGACCCTGCAGCAGGTCATTGAGCATGACGATCGAGTAATTCAGGTTGTCCATGAAATTGCGCACGCCGGTCTGCGCAAAACCCGGCGTGACCTTGTGGTAGCCGCGCGCCAGCGGCCGCAGGATCGCCTTGTCCACCTTGTCGTTGAACTTGTAGGTCGTGCGGTTCATCCGCTCCCACGGATCGCGCGGGTTGCGCGGGCCTGGCGGCAGCGTGGCGCAGGCGCACAACAGCAGCAGGCACAGTGCGGACAGTAGTCGGGTGCGGGTGCTGGTGGCTCGCATGGCGTCGCAGGACGGAGGGAAGTTGGTCGGGGATTGTAGCAGCCGCGCGCCGCGCCCGGCGCTGAGCCCAGCGCGGGCGCCGCACGCCGTGGGGCGCGCGCTGCAGCCGTGTCGGCGGAAGCTCGCGGCCGGTGGTCAGCGGCCGCCGCCGCGCTGTCCCTGGCCGTCGTTGTCGCTGGTCAGGCGGCGCTTCCTGGTGGTGGCGAGGTAATCGCGTATCTCGTCGAGCCGCGCCTGGTAACGCTCACGCTGGATCACGCTGATGTGCGGCGAGGCGAGTGCCAGCTGCAGCTGTTGCGCGGCGAGATTCAGATCACCGCCCGCGAGCTGGTATTCGCCCATGTAGTAGTACGCGTCCCCGGCATCCCCGGCCGCGCTGGCCGCGAGCGCGGTGAGGCGGATCTGATCCGGTGTCGGTGGCACGTTGTTGAAAAGATCGAGCAGCATGGTGTGGGCTTCAGCCGCGCGGCCGGCGTTCATGAGCGTCTCCGCGTAGCGCACCGTGACCGGCACGTTGCGCGGAAACATCACCTCGGCGTGCTTGAAGGTGGCGAGCGCCGCATCCATGTGCCCGGCCTTGGCCTGGGCCTGCCCGAGCGCCGCGTGCAGCAGCGTGAGGCCCTCGTGCTGCTGCACCAGCGGAGTGAGGATCTTGACCGCCTGCTCGGCCTGGCCGGTGTTCATCAGCGCGAGTGCCTCGCCGTAGCGGTTGCTGAGGTTATCGCCGCCGTGCGCGATCTTCTGCGCGTACTGCGCGTCGAGGTCGACATCCCCGACCGCCGTCAGCACCCGCACGCGCTCGCGAATCAGCGCATAGCTATACGAGTCCTTGCCCTTGTACGGCGGAAACTGCTCGGCACGCGAGCGCTGCTCGGCGATGCGGTCGGTGTCGACCGGGTGATCGATCAGCATCGCCGGGATGTAGGTCGCGGCGAGCCCCTGGTTACGGGCCATGGACTCGAACATCTCGCCCATCCCGTAGGGATCGAAACCCGCAGCGGCGAGGTAGCCGATGCCGACGCGATCGGCCTCCCGCTCGTTGTCGCGCGTGAAGTTGATCTGGTGCTGCACCGCCAGCCCCTGGGTGGCGGCGATGGCGCCTTCGGTGGCCTGTCCGCCGCCGGCGAGCGATCCCAGCAGGATCGCGCCGATCATGGCGGCCGCGGTGGCGAGGCTCTGCTTGGACTGGTCGGCGAACATGCGCGCGATGTGGTGCTGGGTGATGTGCGCGGTCTCGTGCGCCATGACGCCCGCGAGCTCCGACTCGGTGTCGCTCGCGAGGATCAGCCCGGCGTTGATGAACACCCAGCCGCCCGATACGGCGAAGGCGTTGATCTGCGTGTCCTTGACCACGGAGTAATGGAAGTACTCCCCACCCATGGCGCTCTGCGAGGCGAGCCGCTGGCCGATGCCGTTGACGTACTCGAGGACCTCCGGATCCTCGAGCAACTCGTTCTGATCGCGCAGCTCCTTCGCCACCATGGCCCCGAGGTAGTACTCGTCGGTCTTCGACAGATACTGCGCGGCGGGGCTGCCGAGGTCAGGAAGGTCGGCGCCGACGACCGGGGCTGCGGTCAGCGGCTGCGGCGGTGGCGGCACCGGCTCGTCCGCGGCAGCCAGCGTGACGCCAGCCAGCACGGTTGCGGCAAGGACGAGCGGCAGGCGGCGCATCATCGCTGTTGGACCGCGGCGGGGAGCCGTGAGTTTCTCCATGATTACAGATGCTTACAAGCGCGGCGCGCTTAGGCAGGAGGCTAGAGCGTACACCTACAGGATGTCGGAGGCGTAATCGGCCAGCCGCGAGCGCTCCCCGCGCACCAGGGTGATGTGCCCGGAGTGGTTCCAGCCGCGGAAGCGGTTCACCGCATAGGTCAGCCCCGAGGTCATCTCGGTCAGGTAGGGGCTGTCGATCTGCGCGATGTTGCCGAGGCAGGCGAGCTTGGTGCCGGGCCCGGCGCGCGTGATGAGCGCCTTCATCTGCTTCGGCGTGAGGTTCTGCGCCTCGTCGAGGATCAGGAAGCGGTTGAGGAAGGTGCGGCCACGCATGAAGTTGAGCGAGCGGATCTTGATGCGGTTGCGCAGCAGATCGTTGGTCGCCGCGCGCCCCCAGTTGCCGCCTTCCTGCGAGCCGGTCAGCACCTCGAGATTGTCCATGAGCGCGCCCATCCACGGTTCCATCTTTTCCTCCTCGGTGCCCGGGAGGAAGCCGATGTCCTCGCCGAGCGGGATGGTCACGCGCGTCATGATGATCTCGACGAAGCGATTGGTCTCGAGCGTCTGCATCAGCCCGGCGGCGAGTGCCAGCAGCGTCTTGCCGGTGCCGGCCGGCCCCAGCACCGTCACGAAGTCGATCTCCGGGTCCATCAGCAGGTTGAGCGCGAAGTTCTGCTCGCGGTTGCGCGCGGTGATGCCCCACACGTTGTGGCGCTCGTTGCGGTAGTCGCGCGTCAGCTCGATGGTGGCGGTGGCGCCGCTGATGTTCCGGACGATGCCCTCGATCCCCTCGGGCGAGTCCTCGTACACGCCCTGGTTGGGCTGCCACTCGCGCACCGCAGGACCTGCGATTTCGTAGAAGGTGCGCTCGGCGTCCTTCCACGAGCGCATGTCCTTGCCGTGCAGCTCCCAGAAGTCCCGCGGCAGCGGCCCCATGCCGCTGTAGAGCACGTCGGAATCCTCGAGCGTCTTGTCGCTGTAGTAGTCCTCGGCGTGCACGCCGATGACCGCCGCCTTGATGCGCAGGTTGATGTCCTTGGAAACCAGGATGACGCGCGCATCCTTGTGTTCGCTCTGCAGCGCGAGCGTCTGCGCCAGGATGGTGTTGTCGCCGCTCTGGCCGGGCAGTCCCGCGGGCAGCACGCCCGACAGCTGCCGCGTCTGGAAGAACAGCCGGCCGCTGGAGGGCTTCTTGCCGTGGTTGCCTGAGTAGCCGCTCGGCAGCTTCAACCCCAGGTCGATCTGCTCCTTGCTGGCATCGCGCATCATGTCGTCGAGAAAGCGGCTCACCTGGCGCACGTTGCGCGAGGCCTCTGACAGGCCCTTCTTGTGCGCGTCGAGCTCCTCGAGCACCACCATCGGCAGGTACACGTCGTGCTCTTCGAAGCGGAAGATGGCCGTCGGGTCGTGCATCAGCACGTTGGTATCGAGCACGAACAGCCGCCGGCCGGCGCGCGAGCGGCTCTTCACTTCCCGTGAGCCCGCTGCCAGGCCGGCGGTCGGGCCGGGCTCAGAGACGCTGCGCTGCTTCAAGTACCGCCTCCGCGTGACCGGGAACCTTCACCTTGCGCCACTCCTGTCGCAGGCGGCCGCCGCCGTCCAGCAGGAAGGTGCTGCGCTCCACCCCGAGGAACTTTCTGCCGTAAAGGCTTTTCGGTTTTATGACATCGAACAGCCGGCACACCGTCTCCTCGGTGTCGGCGAGCAGCGGGAAGGGCAGCGACTCGCGCGCCGCGAACTTGTCGTGCGAGGCGACCGGGTCGCGCGACACGCCCACGATCTGCGCGCCGGCCTTGCGGAACGCTGGCGCCAGGTCGCGAAAATCCTGCGATTCGCGGGTGCAGCCGGAGGTCATGTCGCGCGGGTAGAAGTACAGCACCAGTTTCCCGCCGGCCGCATCCTTCAGCCTCCAGGTGCCGCCGCCCGTCATGGGCAGCGAGAAGTCGGGCACTTTGGCCCCAGGTTTGATCGTGGTCATCTCGTCTTTAGGACTTTACCGGTTCCAGGATGGCGTCGAGGTTGAGCGAATCGCAGAACTCCATGAACTCCTCGCGCAGGTGCGCGACGTGAATGCGGCTCGGCACGTTGACGATCATCTGCACGGCGAACATCGGTGCGCCGGTGTGCGCGGCCGGGTAGCTGCGGGTGGAGACCTCCGCAATGTCGATGCCGCGCGTGGCGAAGAAGCCCGACAGCCCGGAGACGATGCCGCTCTGATCGAGGCACACCACGTCGATCGAGTACGGCAGCATGTCGGTGCGCGGCGGCCGCGGCTCGGTGCGCTTCAGGTGAATGCTGAGGTTGGAGGTGTCGGCGAGGCGCTTGAGCTCGGTTTCGAGCTTGGCGAGCGCGTGCCAGTTGCCTGACACCAGCAGCAGCATGGCGAACTCGGTGCCGAGGCTCGCCATGCGGCTCTCGGTAATGTTGCCGCCGGACTCGCTGATGACGCGGGTCAGCTCGTGGACCATCCCCGTTCGGTCGCTGCCGATCGCCGAAACGGCCAGGTGCTGCTTCATCTGTGGATGGCGGTAGGGTAACGCGGCGTGCGCTGCGTCCGCAGTGTACCGGGAGCCGCCGCCGGTTGCGAACCCGCGCAGCGCGCGGCGTTCGTTGAGCGCCACGGCTTGCTTAAGCGTAATGTCGGCTCGTAACATCGAGCGCTCCCCCCGCGAGCATCTGCTTATGTTTGCCGGCAGCCTGGTTGCCATCGTCACCCCGATGTCCGCAGGCGGCGAAGTTGACTTCGCCGCCTGGGAGCGGCTGCTCGAGTTTCACGCCGCGCACGGCACGCAGGGGATCGTGATCGGTGGCACCACGGGCGAGTCGGCCACGCTGCGTGATGCGGAGCTGCGCGAGCTGATCGTGCGGGCCTGCGCGCAGCTGCGCGGGCGGCTCAGCGTGATCGGTGGCGCCGGCAGCAGCAGCACCGCCGCCACGGTGGAGCGCGTCAGCTGGCTGTCGCAGCTGCCGCTCGAGGCGCTGCTGGTGGTGACGCCGGCCTACAACCGCCCCTCGCAGGAGGGACTGTATCTGCACTACGCCGCGGTGGCAGCGGCCGCGCGTAAGCCGCTGCTGCTGTACAACGTGCCGGCGCGTACCGCGGTGGACATGCAACCGCCGACCGTGGCGCGCCTGGCGCAGCTGCCGGGCATCGTCGGGATCAAGGAGGCGGTGCCGGAGGTGGCACGGGTGCGCGAGCTGCTCGAGTGCTGCCCGGCACGCTTCGTGGTGCTGAGCGGGGATGACGGCACCGCGTGTGCCAGCCTCGCCGCCGGCGCGCACGGGGTGATCTCGGTGACCGCGAACGTTGCGGCGCGCGCGATGTCGGAGATGGTGGCGGCCGCCTTGCGCGGGGATGCGGCGCGCGCCGGTGAGCTCGATGCACCGCTGCGCGAGCTGCACCGCACGCTGTTCCTCGAGGCGAACCCGATCCCCGTCAAGTGGCTGCTGGCGCAGATGGCGCTGATCGGTCCTGGGGTAAGATTGCCGCTCACCCCGCTGGGGGAGGGGCACCGGGCCGGCGTGCTGCGGGCGGCGCGCGCTGCCGGCGTGTGGTCGCAGGAGGCGCCGTGAGTGCGTCAGGGTCGAACGAACGAGGTGTACTGAATGAAGGCAGCCTGGGGATTGGTGTTTGTCGTGCCGTTGCTGCTGGCCGGGAGCGGTTGCCACATCGTGCGGGCGATCGACAAGAAAAGCTGCCACGAGCTGCAGCCGTACCAGACCTCGCGCAGCGTGCCGCCGCTGGTGGTCCCCCCGGGCCTCGACGCACCCGACACCACCAACGCGCTGCGCCTGCCGGTGCTCAACGAGCCGGCGCCGCCGCCGCGCGGCGCCAAGCAGCCGTGTCTCGACGAGCCGCCACCCTTCAAGGTGCCGCAGCCGGCGCGTACGCCGCAGGCTTAGCAGGGGCTGTGTGCATCGCCTCGATACAACATGATGGAGTTATCGTAAGTTATTGATCGGAGAGGTGGCCGAGCGGTCGAAGGCGCTGGACTGGAATTCCAGTAACATCTTAACGGGTGTTCGTGGGTTCGAATCCCACCCTCTCCGCCAGACTTGCTACCAGCGCTTCAGGCACCGCTCGCGTATAGGAGAGCGGTGGTAGCATCAACTGCATCCAGGCGAGACTTAAGGGCCGACCCGTCCATGGTGGCCCGCATCGGTTTCTCCGCGACGACCAGTCGTGAATCCCGTCAGGGCCGGAAGGCAGCAGCGGCAGCGGCGATGTCGGGTGCCGGAGGTCAAGCTGGTGCGGGCCGCCTCCACGGTCCGACCCATCGAGGGCCTATATGAGTTACACCGCGCTGGCGCGCAAGTGGCGTCCGCAGAAATTCTCCGAGCTCATCGGGCAGGAGCACGTGCGGCGAGCGCTGGAGAATGCGCTCGCCAGCGGGCGCGTGCACCACGCGTTCCTGTTCACCGGGACGCGCGGGGTGGGGAAGACCACCATCGCGCGCATCCTCGCCAAATGCCTCAATTGCGAGACCGGCGTGACGCCTACGCCGTGCGGCGTTTGTGGCAGCTGCCGCGAGATCGAGGCCGGCCGCTTCCCCGACCTGATCGAGGTCGACGCGGCCTCGCGCACCAAGGTGGATGATACGCGCGAGCTGCTCGATAACGTGCAGTACTCGCCGGCACGCGGGCGCTACAAGGTGTATCTCATCGACGAGGTGCACATGCTGTCGGCGCATTCCTTCAACGCGCTGCTGAAGACGCTGGAAGAGCCGCCGCCACACGTGAAGTTCCTGCTCGCCACCACCGATCCGCAGAAGCTGCCGGTAACGGTGCTGTCGCGCTGCCTGCAGTTCAACCTCAAGCGCCTGCCGGCGGCGGACATTGCCGCGCACCTGCGCCAGATCCTCACCGCGGAGGGCGTGGCATTCGAGCCGGCGGCGCTGGCGCTGCTGGCGCACGCCGCCGACGGCAGCGTGCGCGACGGTCTGTCGCTGCTCGACCAGCTGATCGCCTTCGGCGGCGGACGCGCCGGTGAGGCCGAGGCGCGGGCCATGCTCGGGACCATGCCGCGCGATGAGGTGGCACGCCTCGCCGAGGTGCTCTCGCGCGGCGAGGGCGCCGAGCTGCTGCGTTGCGCGCAGGCGCTGGCGGAATTCTCCCCCGACTATGGCCAGCTGCTCGATGAGCTGGCATCGCTGCTGGTACGCGTCGGTCTGCGCCAGGCGGTGCCGGGCTACCAGGGCGATGAGCTGTATGCGAGCGAGCTGCTCGAGCGCCTGGGCAGCGCGCTCACTGCCGAGGACGTGCAGCTCTTCTACCAGACCGCGATCACCGGCAGGCGCGATCTGCCGCTCGCACCCGAGCCGCGCAGCGGCTTCGAGATGACGCTGCTGCGCATGCTGGCCTTTCGTCCCGCGGGCTCGCCGGCGCAGGCGCGCCCGCCGCGCAGCGCCGCCACCGGCGCGAGTCCCGCCGCCGCCGCGCCCGCGGCGGACACGCCGGTCAGTTCGGCGAGCGCCGCGCCCGCACCTGCCGCGGCCGGCGTACCCGATGCGGCCGGATGGAGCGCGCTCGTCGCGCAGCTCGAACTCGCCGGGGCCGCCCGCCAGCTCGCCAGTCACTGCGTGTTCATCGCCCGCCAGGGCGCGGCGGTGCGCCTCGGCCTGGATCCGCGCAACCAGCTGCTGCGCACCAGCGCGACCGAGGAGAAGCTGCAGCAGGCGCTGGCGCGCCACTTCGGCGCGCCGGTGCGGCTCGAGTTCCAGAGCGTGGCTTCCGGCAGCGCCGAGACGCCGGCGCTGCTGGCGCGGCGGGCGTCCGATGCCGACCTCGCCGTCGCCCGGCAGGCGTTCGAGGAGGAGCCGGGCGTGCAGGGCCTGCGCGAGCGCTTCGGCGCTACAGTGCTGCCCGAGACCGTGCGGCCGGTAAAATGAGTGTCATCAATTCAAGCGGCGCGCGGCGCTAAAGACAGGTACGTGCATGAAAGGCAACTTCGGCAACCTGATGAAACAGGCCCAGGCCATGCAGGAGAACATGCAGAAGGCCCAGGCCGAGATTGCCAGCATCGAGGTGGTCGGCGAGGCGGGCGGCGGTATGGTGAAGGTGACCATGAACGGCCGGCACGAGGTCAAGCGCGTGCAGATCGAGCCCGCGGTGAGCGGCGAGGATCGCGAGATGCTCGAGGACCTGATCGCCGCGGCCGCCAACGACGCCGTGCACAAGGTGGAAGCGCGCGTGCAGGAGAAGATGGCGGGGCTCACGGCCGGCCTGCAGTTACCGCCGGGGATGAAGCTGCCCTTCTGAAGGGGCGCCGATGAAGCACTCGCCGCATCTCGCCCGGCTGATCGAGGCGCTGCGCACCCTGCCCGGTGTCGGGCCGAAGAGCGCCCAGCGCATGGCGTTTCACCTGCTGCAGGAAGGGCGCCCCGGGGCGCAGGCGCTTAGTGAGGCGCTGGCGGCGGCGCTGCAGACGGTGTCGCGCTGCCAGCGCTGCCGCATGCTCACCGAGGGGGAGCTGTGCACGATCTGCGCCGCGCCGCAGCGCGACACCACGCTGTTGTGCGCGGTCGAGTCACCCGCGGATGTCGTCGCGATCGAGTCCTCGGGCAGCTACCGCGGGCGCTACTTCGTGCTCATGGGGCACCTCTCGCCCCTCGACGGCATCGGGCCGGAGCAGCTCGGCATCCGCGAGCTCGAGGCGATACTCGCCGAGGGCGGCGTGCACGAGCTGATCCTCGCCACCAACTCCACCGTTGAGGGCGAGGCGACGGCGCACTTTCTGAGTGAGCTGGCCGCACGCCGCGCGATCCGTGCCAGCCGCATCGCCCACGGCGTGCCGGTGGGCGGAGAGCTCGAGTACGTCGACGGCGGCACGCTGGCGCATGCACTCGCCGGCCGGCAGGCGCTGTGAGCCAGGCCGCCGCGCGCCCGCGGCGCGCGCGGGCGGCCTTCAGCGCGCGCGCCTGGTGCGCAGCTCCGCGTGCAGGCGCCGCAGCCGCCGATAGCTTTCGTAGCGGCGCGCATGCCACGCGCCGCTCTCCGCCGCCGCGCGTACCGCGCACTGCGGCTCGCGCAGGTGGCGGCAGTCGCTGAAACGGCAATCCGCGGCGAGCCGCGCCACTTCCGGGAAGCCGAGCGTGCGCTCATCGAGCGCCTGCAGCGCCGGCGCGAAGTCGCGCACCCCCGGGGAGTCGATGAGCGCCGCCCCGCCCGGCAGGTCGAAGGTGCGTGCCGCGCTGGTGGTGTGCCGCCCCTCAGCCGAGCGCGCCAGCTCGCCGATGGTCACCTGCGCCTGCGGCGCCAGGCTCTGCACCAGTGAGGACTTGCCCACGCCCGACTGTCCGACCAGTGCCGCCCGCGCCCCGGGCACCAGCACGGCGCGCAGCTGCTCCAGGCCCGCGCCGCTTGCGGCCGAGCAGTACAGCGGTGCGAACCCCGCCTGCGCGAACGCCGCCAGTTCCGCGGTCAGCGCAGCGCTGAGCGGCAGATCCGCCTTGTTCACCACCAGCGTCGCGTCGAGTCCCGCGGCGGTGGCGGCGGCAAGATAGCGGTCGACGACGAACAGGTCCGGGACCGGCAGCGGCGCCAGCACCACCAGCAGCCGGGTCAGGTTCGCGACCAGGGCCTCGGCGCCGCCGCGCGAGCGGCCGCGCCACAGGGCGTTGTGCCGTGGCAGCACCTCGATGACGTGCACCTCTTCGTGGTGCGGATCGATGCGGTAGCGCACCTCATCGCCGCACACCGCGTCGAGATTGCGGCCGAAGGCACGCGCCCGCAGCTCGTTGCCGGCGACCGCACGCACGATCATGTGGCGCCCGAAGGTCGCAATCACGCGTCCAGTGAGTGTCGGTTGCATGTGAAAGACGGCCGGTGGGGGGATTGCTACACTGGCGGCAAGCCTCGCGGGCCCATAGCACGCGCTGCCCCGTATCCACCCATCATAGACATGCCGAGCAGCGACTACCTCATCTGGATCGACCTGGAGATGACGGGCCTCAAGCCCGACTCCGACGCGATCATCGAGATGGCGACCGTGGTCACCGATCGCGAGCTGGGGATCGTGGCCGACGGCCCGGTGCTCGCGATCCACCAGAGCGAGGAGGTGCTCGCGCGCATGGACGACTGGAACCAGCGTCAGCACGGCTCATCGGGCCTGCTGGCGCGGGTGCGCGCCAGCCGCGTCAGCGTCGCCGAGGCGCAGCAGCGCACGCTCGAGTTCCTGACGCCGCTGGTGACGCCGGGCAGCTCACCGATGTGCGGCAACAGCATCTGCCAGGACCGGCGCTTCCTCGCGCGTTGCATGCCGGAGCTGGAGCGCTTCTTTCATTACCGCAATCTCGATGTCAGCACGCTCAAGGAGCTGGCGCGGCGTTGGGCGCCGCCGGTGGCCGACAGCTTCGTCAAGCAGGGTACGCACCTGGCGCACGCCGACATCCACGAGTCGATCCGCGAGCTGCGGCACTACCGCGCGCGGCTGTTTGCCTCGACCTGGGGCGGAAGCGGCGGCGGGTGAGCGAGCTGGTGACGCATCGCGGTGGCTGCCACTGCGGTGCGGTGGGCTTCGAGGTCGACGCGCCCGCGCACCTCACGGTGATTGAGTGCAACTGCTCGATCTGCCGGATGAGCGGCTACCTGCACCTGATCGTGCCGCGCACGCGCTTCCGGCTGCTGCGCGGCGCCGACAGCCTGAGCAGCTACGCCTTCAACACCGGCACGGCGCGGCACCTGTTCTGCCGGCACTGCGGGGTGAAGTCCTACTACGTGCCGCGCTCCAACCCCGACGGCTTCAGCATCAACGCACGCTGCCTCGAGCCCGCCACCATCGCACAGCTCGTCATCGAGCCATTCGACGACAACGAGCGTACGGCTGCCGAGGAGCGCATCCGCCATCTGTCGCGCACCTGAGGGGTGCGCGGCGCAGCGCCGTTGCTAGGAGGAGCCGCGCGCGGCGGGCGGCTGGGCGAGGTACAGCCAGGTCTCCACCACCGAATCGGGATTGAGCGACATGCTGCCGATGCCCTGCTCGAGCAGCCAGCGCGCCAGGTCCGGGTGATCGGAGGGCCCCTGGCCGCAGATGCCGACGTACTTGCCCTGACGGCGACAGGCGGCGATCGCCATCGCCAGGAGCTTGCGCACCGCGGGGTCGCGCTCGTCGAAATGCTTGGCGACGATGGCCGAGTCGCGATCGAGCCCTAAGGTGAGCTGGGTCATGTCGTTCGAGCCGATCGACATGCCGTCGAAGTACTCCAGGTACTCGTCGGCGAGCAGCGCGTTGGTCGGCAGCTCGCACATCATGATGATGACGAGTCCTTCGCGGCCGCGCTCCAGGCCGTTCACCGCCAGCAGTCGCGTGACCTCGCGCGCCTCCGCCAGGCTGCGCACGAACGGCACCATCAGCTGCACGTTGGTCAGTCCCATGGTCTCGCGCACGCGCCGCAGCGCGCGGCACTCGAGCTCGAAGCACGGCCGGAAGCTCTCGTCCACGTAGCGCGCCGCGCCGCGGAAGCCGAGCATCGGGTTCTCCTCGTGCGGCTCGTAGCGCGCCCCGCCGATGAGGTTGGCGTACTCGTTCGACTTGAAATCCGACAAGCGCACGATCACCGGCTCGGGCGCGAACGCCGCGGCGATCTGCGCGATCCCCTCCGCCAGCTTCTCCACGTAGAAGCCCACCGGGTCGGCGTAGCCGGCCATCTGCGTGCGGATCTGCTCCTGCAGCTCGGTATCGAGCCGCTCGAACTCCAGCAGCGCGCGCGGGTGCACGCCGATCATGCGGTTGATGATGAATTCCAGGCGCGCCAGTCCCACGCCGTGATTGGGGATGGCGGCGAAATCGAAGGCGCGATCGGGGTTGCCGACGTTCATCATGATCTTCACCGGGATCTTCGGCAGCGAGTCGAGCTCCACCTGCTTGCGCTCGAACTCGAGCAGCCCCTCGTAGACCTGGCCGGTGTCGCCCTCGGCGCACGATACCGTGACTTCCTGGCCCTCGCGGATCTTGTGCGTGGCATCGCCGCAGCCGACCACGGCGGCGATGCCCAGCTCGCGCGCGATGATGGCGGCATGGCAGGTGCGCCCGCCGCGGTTGGTGACGATCGCCGCGGCGCGCTTCATGACCGGTTCCCAGTCGGGATCGGTCATGTCAGCCACCAGCACATCGCCGCTCTGCACGCGCGCCATCTCGGCGGAGCTGCGGATGACGCGCGCGGTGCCCGCGCCGATGCGCTGGCCGATGGCGCGCCCGCTCGCCAGCACGCGCGCGGCGGGTCCCCCCTTTAACGCGTAGCGCTGGATGGTGCGGCCGCTGCGACTCTGCACGGTCTCGGGCCGCGCCTGCAGGATGTACAGCTCACCGCTCGCGCCGTCGCGCGCCCACTCGATGTCCATCGGCCGCTGGTAGTGCTCCTCGATGATGAGCGCCTGGCGCGCGAGCGACACCAGGTCCGCGTCCTCGAGGCAGAAGCGCCGCCGCTCGGCCGGCGGCACTTCCACGGTCTGCACGCGCTCGCCCGAGCCTGGCGCCGCGTACACCATCTTCAGCGCCTTGCCGCCCAGGTTGCGTCGCAGTACCGCGTGCCGGCCGGCACGCAGCGCCGGCTTGTACAGGTAGAACTCGTCGGGGTTGACCGCGCCCTGCACCACCGTCTCGCCCAGTCCCCAGGAAGCGGTGATGAACACCACCTCCCTGAAGCCCGAGTCGGTGTCAAGCGTGAACATGACGCCGGCCGTTCCCAGGTCGCTGCGCACCATGTGCTGCACGCCCGCCGACAGCGCCACGGCCGCGTGGTCGAAGCCCTGGTGCACGCGGTAGGAGATGGCGCGATCGTTGAACAGCGAGGCGAACACCTCGTGCAGCGCCTTGAGCACCGCCGCCTCGCCGCGCACGTTGAGGAAGGTCTCCTGCTGGCCGGCGAACGAGGCCTCCGGCAGGTCCTCGGCGGTGGCCGAGGAGCGCACCGCCACCGCGCTGTCGGTGCCGCTGCTCATGCGCCGCAGCTCGCCCGCCACCGCCCGGGCGAACGGCGGCGGCAGCGGGGTGGCGAGGATCCACTGGCGGATGCGAGCGCCGCAGGCGGCGAGGCGCGTCACGTCGTCGACGTCGAGGGTGGCGAGCTCGGCGCGAATGCGCGCGTCGAGCCCGTCCTGCGCGAGGAAATCACGGTAGGCTTGCGCGGTGGTGGCGAAGCCGCCCGGCACCTTGATGCCGAGCCTGGTGAGCGCGCCGATCATTTCCCCGAGCGAGGCGTTCTTGCCGCCGACCTTGTCGACGTCGTGCATGCCGAGCTGCTCGAGGGGGATGACGTAGGGACTCAAGAGCACTCCTGTCGCGCCTGTGTCGGTGCAGACGCTTGCGAGGCCGTGCGTGCGGTGAAACACTGCACAACTTCTGCACCGGCCCGAACGAGTTGCCGCAGCCGTGAGTCGTCGAACCGTTTTCTTCGTCTCCGACCAGACGGGCGTGACTGCGGAAACGCTGGGCCACAGCCTGATGACGCAGTTCGAGGGCCTGGAATTTCGGCCGGTGACTTTGCCATTTGTATCGAGCCTTGACAAGGCGCACGAAGCGGTGCGGCGCATCGACCGCGCCGCGCTGGAGCAGGGCTTGCGGCCGATCGTGTTCAGCACGCTGGTGCAGGACGAGCTGCGCGACGTGGTCATCACCGCCAACGCGCTGTTCCTCGATCTGTTCTCGGCATTCGTCGGCCCGCTCGAGCGTGAGCTCAACACGCGCTCGACGCACCGCGCCGGGCGCGCGCACGGCATCGCGGACCTGGCCGCCTACACCACACGCATCAACGCCACCAACTTCTCGCTCGCCAACGACGACGGCAGCGGCGGTGACTATGCCCACGCCGACGTGGTGCTGGTGGGCGTGTCGCGCGTCGGCAAGACGCCGACCTGCCTGTACATGGCGCTGCAGTACGGGGTGTTTGCCGCCAACTATCCGCTCACCGAGGATGATCTGGAGGCGGGCCGGCTGCCGCCGCGGCTGGATGCGTTTCGCGGCAAGCTCTACGGGCTCACCATCCGTCCCGAGCGGCTGCAGCAGATCCGCAACGAGCGCCGCCCCGACAGCCGCTACGCCTCGCACCAGCAGGTGCAGTACGAGCTGCGCGCCGCGGACGCGATGTTCGTGCGCTACGCCATCCCCTCGCTCGACACCACCGAGTGCTCGATCGAGGAGATCTCCAGCCGCATTCTCAACACCACCGGCATCGAGCGGCGGCTGCGCCCCTGAGGCGGCATCAGCCGCGCACGCTGAGCCGCGGCGCTGCCAGCTGCACATTGTTGCATGCGGCGCGCCGTGCGTGGGCGCTGACTCACAGATCGCACAAAAGTTGCAGATCGCACGAAACTTGCAAGCCCGTCAACATGTGCGAACTGCGCAAATCCGCAGCCTGCTCACACTTGCAGCGCAGCACTTGTGCGTTATAGTCGCAAGCGTGCTGCTCACTGACACACGTACCGTCGTTTCCTGGCGCGCCAGGCCGCGCAGCTTCGTCGGGCTGATGGGGCTGTACGAGAGCAACTTCATCCGCCTCGGCTGGCTGGCCGGCGACCTGCGTGCGCTCGGCGCGGGGCGCCATACCTCCGTGGTGCACGGAGATTGTGATCTCGTTCTCAACCTCAGCGAGCGCTCGCCCTACACCAGTACCGTGACGCTCACCTACCTGCTGGCCGATGCGCGCGGTATCCGGCAGTACCCGGACATGCGCGTGCGCATCTACCACGATGCGCACCTGGTGGAAGCGCAGCAGTGCGGCGGCGTTCACACTCAGCCGCCGCCCGGCGGCTTACGGCTCTCGCCGGAGCGTGAACTGGATCAGCGCTGGGCGCGCAACATGATGTTAAATAAGTGGCTGGAATACTGCGTGGAGCGAGGTCATCGCTTCTCATCCCGCACGGGGTACCGCGCCGGCGCATGAGAAGGGGCGGTCGGCCGCCGCATCTCTCATGAACGCCTTGCGACAATTCGGCTTCCTCAAGCTCAGCCTGCGCCCGGAAGATGCGCCCGCGGACGACCACCGCGTGCTCGCGTTGTTCCGCAATCGCGCCGAGCTGAAGAAGGCCTACGGCGATCTGCAGGAGGAGATCTTCCGCCTCAAGGATCTCGTCAAGCAGCAGGAAGGCGCCACGCAACGCGTGCAGGAGATGCTCGCCGTGCTGGAAGGGCGCCTCGGCGCGCCGGCCACCGCGTACGCGGCACTGGTTTTCTACCACCTGCGGCGGCTGTGGCAGGCGGGACGCGAGCTGCTCACCGGGTTCGTCGCCGAGCTGGTGCGCCAGCAGGAGGAGCGCGAGCGGCGCGCGCACCTCGCGCAACACAACCGCCGCCAGTTCGGCCGCCGCCAGGCGGCCGAGAGCACGCTGGCCGCGGCGCTGGCGGCGCAGCAGCAGGCGAGTGCGGCGCTGGCGGCGCTCGAGGCCGAGCGCGCGCGCGTCAACCGCTTCTGGCACTACTTCCGTCGCCGTGCGCTCGAGCGGCGTATCACCCCGGCGCGCGCGGCGCTCACCGACGCGAGTACCGCCCTGGCGCAGGCGCAGCTCGCCCGCGAGGATATCGAGCGCGAGCCGCTGCCGGAGTTTCCCGGCCTGTCGCTCTCGGCGCGCCGCGCGATCAATCTCGCGGCTATCGGCTACGCCGAGGTGCTGTGCCTGCGGCTCGCCGAACTGAAGACCCCGCTGGTGTCGCTCGCGCGGCACGCCACGGCGCAGCGCGAGGCGTCGGAGGACTACGGGACGCCCAAGGATTGCGTGCTGCTGATGGGGCAGATCGCGCGCGCCCAGACGCTGATCGGCGCGCGAGCCGGCCTGGCGGCGGAGATCGGGGCGCGCACCGAGCGGCTGAAGCGCGTGGCGCGCTACCGCGGACCCAACGACAGCACCCCGCAGGTGGATTCGTTGAGTCTGGCGGAAGGCGACATTCTGGCGATGGCGGCGCTCGGCGCGGCGGCCGCGCAGCTGCCGAACGTGCTCGCCGAGGACACCTGGGACCTGTTCCGGATCCTGCTGCGCTGATTGAATGAGCCGAAATCGCCGCAAGCGATTTCGGCGGACATCAGCTGCGTTGCCGGCCTGCGCTCAGCTGGCGCGCGCGGTCTTCTGCGGCGTCTGCGGGCGCGCCCCGGTCACCATGTCCGCCATGACCTGCGCGGCCTGGTCGAGCACCACGTCGGCGGCATCATCCTTGGTCTTCTCTTCCAGCTCCTCGATGCTCTTCAGCGGCGGCAGGTTCTTCGCCGCGCGGCGGCTGTTCTCGCGATCGAGCCGCTCCTTGTCGATGCGGGCACGCTCATCGCGCCGTACCTTGAGATTCAGCGAGACGCTGTGCTGCTCGCGCACCGAATCGATGGCGGCGATGTCCGACATCAGCCACTTGTAATCCGGGTCGCGCTGCGCGCGCGCATCCTCGGCGCTCGCCAGCAGCGCGACCGCCGGCGCGGCGGCGCCGCCGGCACTGGCCTTGAAGGGCACCCCGGCGATGCGGTCCCACGGCAGCGCCGACTCGAGCGCGCTCTCGCCGACTTCCTTGGTGTCGAGCACCGAGGCGAGCGGCACGTCGGGCTCGACGCCGCGGTGCTGCGTGCTCTCGCCGGTCACGCGGTAGAACTTGCCGATGGTCACGGTGAGCTCGCCGTTGTTCTGCTGCTGCGGCCAGCGATCGAGCGGCATCAGGCTTTGCACCGTGCCCTTGCCGAAGGTGGTCTGCCCGAGGATCACGCCGCGGTGATAGTCCTGGATGGCGCCGGCGAAGATCTCCGAGGCCGAGGCGCTGAGGCGGTCGACCAGCACCGCGAGCGGGCCGTCGTAGGCCGGGCCGCTCTCCGGATCATCCAGCACCTCGAGCCTGCCCGAGGTGTCGCGCAGCTGCACGACCGGGCCGTGGTCGATGAAAAGCCCGGTGAGCGCGGTGGCTTCCGGCAGGTAGCCACCGCCGTCGTTGCGCAGGTCGAGCACCAGGCCGTCGATGTTCTCGGCCTTGAGCTGATTGAGGAGCTTGAGCACGTCGCGCGTGGTGCTGCGATAGTTCTCGTCCCCGGCGCTCTGCGCGGCGACGTCCTGGTAGAAGCCGGGGACCGTGATGATGCCGACCTTGAGCGTACGGCCGTCGCGCACCACGGTCTTGACTTCCTTGTGCGCCGCCTGCGCCTCGAGCGTCACCTTGTTGCGCACGAAGTCCAGCACCTTCTCGGCCGTGCCGGGAGCGGCGCCGGCCGGCAGGATCTGCAGGCGCACCGTGGTTCCCGCCTTGCCGCGGATCAGCTGCACCACGTCATCGAGCCGCCAGCCGATGACGTCGGTGAACGACCCGTCGGTTCCCTGGCCGACGCCGGTGATGCGATCGTTCACCTTGAGCGTGCCCGCCACCGCCGCCGGTCCGCCTTCGAGCACGTTCATGATGGTGACGTAATCGTCCACCAGCTGCAGTGAGGCGCCGATGCCGTCGTAGTTGAGGCTCATCTGGATGCGGTATTCCTCCGAGCTGCGCGGCGAGAAATAGCTCGAATGTGGGTCGAAGGCGCGCGCATAAGCATTCATCAGGTTCTCGAACACGTCCTCGCTGGTCACCTGGTCGACGCGCTTGAGGACGCGCTCGTAGCGCTTGCGCAGCACGTCGGCGGCTTCCGGCCAGGTCTTGCCGGTGAGCATCAGCGACAGCGCGTCGTTCTTCACCCGCTTGCGCCACAGTTCGTCGATCGTCGCCTCGTCCGCCGCCCACGACGCGTGGGTGCGGTCGAACTCGAACGTCTCCGTCAGCGTCCAGTCGGGCTCGGTTTGCAGTGCGGTGAGCGCGCGCTGCATGCGATCGCGGTTGCGCTGCTGGAAGCGGGCGAAGATCAGGTAGGCCGGGTCGATGTTGCCGGTGCGGATCATGTCGCCGAACTGGTAGCGGTAGGCGTTGAAGTCGTTGATGTCGCTCGCCAGGAAGTAGCTGCGCTGCCCGTCGAGGAACTCGAGGTAGCGCTGGAAGATGGTGTCGGACATCTTGTCGTCGATGGCCGCGCGGCTGTAGTGCTGATCCTCGAGGATGCGCCCGATCTTGCGCGCCGTGGCGCGCTGGCTGTCGGAGGGGGCGATGGCCCCGGGGGGCAGCTGCACGGGGCTGGCCGGAGCCCTGACGGACCCCGCCATGGCAAGCGCCAGCAGCGCCAGGGCAAGGGCGGGGATCCAGCCGGATGAACGGCGCAGCGGTGAGGTCATCTTCGGGGGCTCGCGGCTTCGGTAGACTCTTAGAGTAAGGCTAGAGCGTGCGGTTCGCATTAAGCAAGTACACAGGTACGGTTATCACACGATGAAGCCCCTGGCGGCGCTGCTGGCAATTCTCGCAGGGTCGGCGATCGCTCTGGCGCTCGGCCTGATCATGACCTGGATCGTGATCCTGTTCCTGCCCGCGGACGAGGCGCGGTTCGCGCCCGAACAGGCCGCGCTGGCACGCGCGGTGGTGACCTTCACGCTGTTCGCGGCCGTCACGAGCGGCAGCTTCTACGCCCAGCAGCGCGAGCGCGGCTGGCGTCTGGCGGCACACGCGGCAACCCTGGCGATGTTCGCCGTCACCTTGTGGCTTTACTGGCCGAAGTGACCGGCGTTCCGGCCCGCGGAACGCCCCTGCGGGGGGCTTAAGGGCCCTCCTCAGGGTGGGCAGGGCTGCGGGGGTCAGTCGTCGCGCGGCTCGGCAGGAACCGCCCGCAGCGCCGCCAGCAGCGCTCGCAGCAGCAGCAGCAGCACGAGCGGGCCGAGCGCCATCGCCCAGAACACCGCCGAACCGTGCAGCAGGCCCAGCAGAAAATCCGCCAGCAGCGCCAGCGGGCCGGCGTGCGTGTTCTGGCCGTGGGTGTACGGTCCGAGCACCCGGTTGCCGACCACCCATACGAGCAGCGGCATCACCAGCACGCCGCCTAGCAGCGCCGCGCCGAGCACCAGCAGCTCACGGCGGGCGCGCGGGGTGAGATAACTGGTGCCCACCGGCCGCTGCTCGCGCGCGGGGCTGGGACGGCGAGGCGGAGCGGTGATGCGAGGCAGGGGCGGCGGCGGGGGCGTGGGCGGGAGCGGCGTGGACATGCGTACGGGCATAATAGCCTCCCCATGCGCAAAGTCAGAACCGCCGTCATCGGCGTGGGCTATCTCGGACGCTTTCACGCGCAGAAATACGCCCAGGCCGAAGGCTGCGAGCTCGCGGCAGTCGTCGATCCGAACCCCGCGGCGCGCGCCGCGGTCGGTGCGGAGCTGCACGTTGCGGCGCTCGACACGTACGCCAGCCTGCTCGGTGCGGTCGATGCGGTCAGTGTCGTCACGCCGACCCCGGCGCACTTTGAGATCGCGCGTGAGTTCCTCGCCGCCGGCGCGCACGTGCTGGTGGAGAAGCCGATCACCGAGACACCGGCCGAGGCGCGCGAGCTGATCGCGCTCGCCGCGCGCGCCGGTCGGATCCTGCAGGTGGGGCACCTCGAGCGCTTCAACGCAGCGATCCTCGCAGCCGAGCCGCACCTGCACGCGCCGCGCTTCATCGAGTGCCACCGCCTCGCCCCCTACCGCGAGCGCGGTACGGACGTGAACGTGGTGCTCGACCTCATGATCCACGACATCGATCTGGTGCAGACCATGGTGGACGCACCCATCGCCACCATCGACGCGGTCGGCACGCCGGTGTTCTCCGAGGAGATCGACATCGCCAACGCCCGCATCCGCTTCGCGAACGGCTGCGTCGCCAACGCCACCGCCTCGCGCGTGAGCCTCAAGACCGAGCGCAAGCTGCGCATCTTCGAGGACGACGCCTATCTGTCGCTTGATCTGCAGCAGAAGATCATGACCTTGATCAGAAAGCGCGGCCCCGGCGATGCGCCCGGACCGCTCCCGGTGATCATCGAGGAGCAGAGCCTCGACCCCGGCGACGCGCTGCAGGCGGAGATCGATTCCTTTCTGCAGTGCATCCGCGCCGGACGTCCGCCCGTGGTGACCGGCGAGGCCGGGCTCATGGCGCTGGAGACCGCGATACGCATCACCGAGCAGGTGCACCGCGCGCTCGCGGAGCGCGCCACACAAACCCGTTAGAATCGCGGCGGTTCGCGCCGCCCTGGCACAACGCGCAGGTCCTTAGATGTCGAGCGATCCGCAGCATTTGCGCAGTACCCTCCGCCCGGTGTCGGTGGCGGCGATCCAGATGGCCTGCGGCTGGGATGCGCAGGCGAACATCGCGCGGGCCGAGCGGCTGGTGCGCCAGGCGGCCGCTGCCGGCGCGCAGATCATCCTGCTGCCCGAGCTGTTCGAGACGCCGTATTTCTGCATCGAGCAGGACGTGCGGCACCTCGCGCTGGCGCGCCCGGTCGCCGACAACGCGGCCGTGCGGCACTTTGCCGGCATCGCACGCGAGCTCGGCGTGGTGCTGCCCATCAGCTTCTTCGAGCGGGCGGGACCGGCTTACTTCAACTCCATCGCCATTCTCGATGCCGACGGCAGCACGCTCGGCATTTACCGCAAGTCCCACATTCCCAACGGCCCGGGCTACCAGGAGAAGAGCTACTTCTCCCCGGGCGACACGGGTTTTCGCGTGTGGAACACGCGCTTTGCGCGCATCGGGGTCGGCATCTGCTGGGACCAGTGGTTTCCCGAGACCGCGCGCGTCATGGCTCTGATGGGTGCGGAGCTGTTCTTCTTCCCGACCGCCATCGGCACCGAGCCGCCGCCGGCCATGCCGGTCAACTCGCGCGAGCACTGGCAGCGCACGCAGCAGGGTCACGCCGCGGCCAACCTCACTCCGCTGATCGCCGCCAACCGTTATGGCCTCGAGCGCTCGCTGCAGGACCCGCAGGGTCTCTACATCCGCTTCTACGGCTCCTCGTTCATCGCCGACGCCGTGGGCGCGAAGGTGGCGGAGGCGCCGGAGGAGGGCGATGCCGTGCTCACGCACACCTTCGACCTGACGGCGGTCGCGCAGCTGCGCGATAACTGGTTCGTGTTCCGCGACCGGCGGCCGGACCTGTACGGCGCGCTGACGTCGCTCGACGGGCAGGTCGCTAAGGGTGCTTGCGGCGATAGCAAAGCGGGTACTTAAATATCCCCAACGAAGCTATCGCATGCGCAACGGCGCGTCGATCGTCGCCGCGGCGCGGACGGACAGAGCAAAGAAGCGGCGCTCGAAGTCCTGACGCGCCCTGCGCTGGAGCTCTGTGTAACGCCCGTTCCTGGGAGTGAGGAGGACATACTCGTCGAGGAGGAGGCGGGCACGCTCGCATTTGTACGTGCGCAGGTAGCCTGAGAACCGGCGAGAAGTGTGAGCGCCTGTCGGCTGAACAGAGAGTAGGCGAAACTGGGGGAATGGTAGGTCCGCGTACGACGCTTGTTTGTGATCTTTCCTGCTCCGACCACTAAGCGGACGTATTCGAGCAACGGTAGCTCGGTGCTGCTGATGCTCACGACGGGTCGGCGATTCTCGCCCCGGTGGGTTCGGGTCAGCGTAATCGTCCCCTCGCCATCGATTATCCCCGCGAGGTAGGCCGCCTGACTGTCGGATAGCTTGTTCAACACGACAGGCTTCCTCCCCGCGGCTTGGTTCAAGCAGTTTAGCGCGCAGGTCACCACGGTCCCAGCGTGAGAATCGCCGGAATTTGGCGTGATATGCGCGCAGTAGCGGCGGCGGCTCCCGGCCGCAAACCGCCGGGAGCCGCCTTGTTGGTGGAGGCGGGGGGACAGGACATCCATGGCTTTCGCCACGGCCTGGACTATGCCTTCGTCCGCGCGCCCCTTAGGTCGGAGTGCGTGGACGCGGAGCGTGTTATCGCAGCTGCCACAGCCAGCTTCGATCCTAGTATCCGCCCAGGCTCGTGCCGTCGGCGGGTCTATGAGTCTCTACAGGGCAGGCCTGAAGTTGGCCCTCTTCCTACCCCTCGGCGTTGCCATGCCGCCTTCAGTCCGAAGGCGCCGTCAGGTTTCGCCGATGTGAGCTCCGTTCTCATCCAGACCTTGCGGTCTGGCGCGACCCATTGATCGAACCCCCGTCCGCAAGTCCTAGACTTCAGGATCTACGTACGTAGCTCTCTCTTTGTTTCTCGCGCGGCGCTACCCGAGGAGCAGGGAAGACGCCACGCCAGCGATCAGTGACTCTTAACGCCCCGGCCTGTTCGCAACGCCGGCGCGCGATCCTGTGAACGCGTCCCCTGATTCGGTCGCACAGGCACGAGCCGGTCAGAGGTCAGCTGCGTTTAGGCAGCTAGAGCGTAGTTGTCGTCGTTGGCAACTAAATTTGCAGCCAGGTATTTACGAGGGTAACTGCAGCCTCGGTACGCCCCTGAAGGTTCGTAACCCACGTCGAAACCGGTCGCCCCCTTCAGGTTCACCACGCAGCATAGCGCAAACGCGCCCGCCGGCCTTCGTTATCATTGACATAACCCAGGGATGGGAGGAGCTGTCATGTGGAAGCGAGCTTGTTGCGGCTTGGTAGCGGCACTCATCGTGTGCGCTGCGGCCCGGGCGGAGGATGACGACGCCTGGGCGGCGCGCGCGGCTGCCGGGTTCACGCGCACCGGCGGCAACACGAACACGAGCTCGGCCAATGCGCTGTTTCACATCGCGTACGTGTTTGACGACTGGAAAGTGCTGTTCGGCAGCGAAGCGCTGTACGGCTCGACCCGCGGCGAGACCACCGCCCAGGCGTGGGACGCGCACCTGCAGGCGAACTACAACCTCAACCCGCGGCTTTACTGGTACAGCGCACTGCGCTACGACGACAACCGTTTCAGCGGCTTTGCCTACCAGGAGCTGGTGTCCAGCGGGCTCGGCTATCAGTTCTTCAACAGCGACGCCACCAAGCTCAGTGCGCAGCTCGGGGTTGGCGTACGGCGGCTGCGCCCGGAGCTGCTCACCGAGGACCCCACCGGCGGCATCACCGCCACCATGCTGCTGCCGCCCACTACGGGGGCGGTGCTCGATGCCGGCGTGAATTTCAACCAGGCGCTCAATGCCTACACCCACCTCATCGCCTCAGTCGCCGTGGAGGCCGGCAGCAGCAACACCATGACCACGGCCAACCTGTCCGTGCAGGTCAAGATGAGCAGCACGCTGGCGCTGTCGGCGGGCTACCAGCTGATACGCAACAGCCAGCCGCCGCCTGGCGTCGGGACCTCCTCCACGCTGACGACCCTGAGCCTGGTGTACGAGGTAAAGAACCCGAAGCTCGCGCCCGACTAGCCACCGGCCGAGGTGCCGGCCGGCGCCTCAGCCCCGGCGCAGCATGCGCGCCTTGTCGCGCTGCCAGTCGCGATCCTTCTCCACGGCGCGCTTGTCGTGCTGCTTCTTGCCCTTGGCGAGGCCGACCTGCAGCTTCGCGCGGCCACTCTTCCAGTACAGCTCGAGCGGCACCAGCGTGTAGCCGCGCCGCTCCACCGCGCCGATCAGTCCCTGCAGCTCGCTGCGGTTCAGCAGCAGTTTGCGGGTGCGCACTGGGTCGGGCGTGACGTGCGTGGAGGCCGCCGGCAGCGGCGAGAGGTGTGCGCCGATCAGGAACGCCTCGCCGCCGCGCAGGTAGACGTACGCCTCCTTCAGCTGGGCGCGCCCGGCGCGCATCGCCTTGACCTCCCAACCCTCGAGCGCGAGCCCCGCCTCGTAGCGCTCCTCGATGAAATAGTCGAAGCGCGCCTTGCGGTTCTCGGCGATCGGACGGGGCGATGCGGAGTCTTTGGCCATAGCGGAGCCCATGGGACAATGCCGCCATGCGAGAGGTCAAGCGCTCGGCGCTCGTCAACAAGCCGCCGGCGGAAGTTTTCGCCCTGATCAACGACATCGAGAGCTACCCGCAGTTCCTGCCCTGGTGCACGCACGCGCAGATCATCTCGCGCAGCGAGCGCGAGATCGTCGCGACCATCGGGGTGCGCCAGCGATCGCTGCACGGGGAGTTCACCACCCGCAACAGCCTCGATCCACCGCTGCGCGTGCGCATGCGGCTGGTGAGCGGCCCGTTCCGCACGCTCGAGGGGGAGTGGCTGCTCACCCCGATCGAGGGCGGCGGCTGCCGTGTCGAGCTGACGATGCGCTTCGCCTTCAGCAACCGCCTGAGCGGGCTGCTGTTCGAGCCGCTGTTCGCCGAGACGCTCGGCTCACTCGTGGATGCGTTCGTCGCGCGCGCGCGGCCGCGCCCGTGAACACACCGCTGCAGGCCAAGCGCTGCACGGTCGCCTACGCCACACGCGCGCGCCAGTACCTGTGGCAGCTCGAGCTGCCGCCCTCGGCCACCATCGCCGATGCGCTCAGCGCGGCGCGCCGCTGCGCCGCCGCCGCCGGCACGGAAGCGGCCATCCCGTGGGACACGGCGGCGGTCGGGGTGTTCGGCGAGCTGCGCGCGCGCAGCGCGACTTGCGCGGATGGTGACCGGATCGAGCTCTACCGCCCGCTGGGGCGCGATCCGCGTCAGCGTCGGCGCGAGCGTGTGCAGCGCGCTCCTGGGCCGCGGGGCCGCTAGATCCTCGGGAACTTGGAGATCGGGGCTCCCTGATCGGGCGCCTCCGGCGCCGAGTCGGGGACGTTGTCGCGCACGAAGCGCGCCACCTTGTCCTCCTTGAAGAACACCACCAGGTGACGCTGCGCCGGGCGGCGCAGCCGCCCGTGCTGGAAGTAATACAGATAGTCCCAGCGATCCCGGTCGAAGATATCGGGCACCATCGGCGTGCCCAGCAGGTAGCGCACCTGGGTGCGCGTCATGCCGACCTGCAGCTGGTCGACGGACTTGCCTTCCAGGTAGTTGCCCTGCTGGATGTCGAGGCGATAGACGCAACCGCTGAGTGCGCCCGCGAGCACCACTGCCGCGAGCGGGACGAAGAGTAGGCGCATGTGTGTCCGTTGGAGGATAATCCCCGCCATGATACCTGATCGCGGATCGACGGCGGCTCGAGTGGCTGCGGTCCGCCGGAGAGCGCGCGTGGAAGGCAAGGACCTGCGCAAGGCCGGCTTAAAGGTGACGCTGCCGCGCCTGAAGATCCTCGAGATCCTCGAGGGCAGTCCGACACGCCATTTATCCGCCGAAGACATCTACCGCATCCTCCTCGAGTCCAATGAAGACATCGGGCTCGCGACCGTCTACCGCGTGCTGACGCAGTTCGAGGCCGCGGGCCTGGTCACCCGCCATCACTTCGAGGATGGCATGGCGGTGTTCGAGGTGAACCACGGCACGCACCACGATCACATCGTGTGTCTCGACTGCGGTCGCGTCGAAGAGTTCATGGATTCGGGGATCGAAGAGCGTCAGACCGCCGTCGCCGGCAAGCTCGGCTTCACGATCCGCGATCACTCGCTGATTCTCTACGGCCACTGCCGCCGCGAGAACTGCCCGTTCCGTAACCGCAAGGCGTCCTGACAGCGCGCAGCTCGCGCGCACCGCCGACCGGCGCACGCCTCACGCCCCTACTTGCCGCTGCCGCCCGCCTGCGGCGGGCGCTTCTGGCGCACCGTGTCCGCGGCCGTGTCCTTGCCGGCGCCGCGCGCCCCCTTGCCCGTGGCTCCGGTGACGGCGGCCAGCATGTCGCGGGCGTGAGCGCGCGCTTTTGCCGTGACCTCGATGCCGCCGAGCATGCGGGCCAGCTCCTCGACGCGGTCCTCGGCGGTGAGCTCGGTGACCGTGGTGCGCGTCGTGCGCCCGTCGGTCAGCTTGCTGACGCGCAGCTGATGGTGAGCCTGGCAGGCGACCTGCGGGAGGTGGGTGACGCACAGCACCTGGCCGCGCGCGCCGAGCGCGCGCAGCTCCCGCCCCACGATCTCCGCCACCGCGCCGCCGATGCCGGCATCGACCTCATCGAACACCATGCAGCGGTTTTCCGTGGCCGCGCACGACACCTGCACCGCCAGCGACAGGCGCGACAGCTCACCGCCCGAAGCGACCTTGGCGAGCGCACGCGGCGGCTGCCCGGGATTGGCGCCGACCCGGAATTCGACCTGGTCGATGCCGTGTTGCGCCGGCTCGCCGCTCGCGTCCGGCGTCACGTCCGCCTCGAAGCGGCCGCCGGCCATGCCGAGCGTCTGCATGCGCACGGTGATGTCGCGGGCCAGGGCGCGCGCGGCCGCGCGGCGGCGCCCGGAAAGCGCCTCGGCGCGGGTGCGATATTCCTGCAAGGCTGCGGAGAGCTCGCGGTGCAGTTGCGCCAGATCGGTATCGGCGCGCTCCAGCGCTTCGAGCTCCGCCTGCAGCACCCCGGCGTGCTCGGGCAGTGCAGCCAGCGGCACACGGTGCTTGCGCGCCAGCTCCTCCATGGCGGCGAGCCGCCGCTCGATTACTTCCTGGCGCGCGGCGTCGACGTCCAGCGCCTCGCCGTAGTGTTCCAGCTCGCGCGCCGCCTCGCGCACCTGGATGGCCGCCTCTTCGATCATCGGCAGCGTGGCGCCGAGCTTGGCGTCGAGGCTCACGACCGCGCGCAACGCCTGCAGCGCGCGACTTAAGGCGGCGTGCGCGCTGCTGCCGTCGTTCTCGTAGAGCTCGGCGCGCGCCAGCTGCGTGCCCTGCGCCAGTCGCCCGCGGTGGGCGAGCCGCGCGCGCTCCTCGACGAGGGCTTGCGCCTCCCCGCTGCTCGCCTGCAGGGCCTGCAGCTCCTGCACCTGATAGCGCAGCAGTTCGAGCTTCGCGTCGCGATCGCGCGCCAGGCTGTCGAGCTCGAGGGTGCTGTTGAGCAGCCCGAGCCACACGCGGTGCGCGATGCCGACCTGCGTCACCAGCGTGTCGAGATCGCCGTAGCCGTCGAGCAGCTCGCGCTGCGCGGCGGCGCGGGTGAGCGACTGGAATTCATGCTGCCCGTGGATGTCGATGAGGATGCCGCCCGCCTCACGCAGCGACTGCGCCGCGACCGACTGACCGTTCAGATAGGCGCGCGAGCGCCCGTCGCTGCCCACCACGCGCCGCAGCAGCAGCTCCGCGCTGCCACCGAGGGATTGCTCCTCGAGCCACTGCTTGAGCTCGCGCGGCGCCTGCTCGAGGTCGAAGGTCGCCGAAACTTCCGCCCGCTCGGCGCCGTGGCGCACCACTTCCGCGCCGGCGCGGCCGCCGGCGAGCAGCTGCAGCGCTTCCACCAGGATCGACTTGCCGGCGCCGGTCTCGCCGGTCAGCACGGTGAGCCCGGGACGCAGTTCGAGCTCCACCGCGTCGATGATGGCGAAGTCGCGGATCTGCAGGTGCGTGAGCACGTCAGCGCTCGAAGCTGCCGCGGCCCCAGTGGAGCTTGGAGCGCAGCAGCTTGTAGTAATCGTGGCTGGGGGGGTGCAGCAGCGTCACCCGCTCCGTGGCGGTGGTGACCTCGAGACGCTCGCCGGCGGCGAGCGCGCCGAGCACCATGCCGTCGCAGGTGACGTTGGCGCGGGTGTCGGGCCGCTCGAGCAGCAGCACCTCCACGACCGAGCTCGAGGCGACCACGATCGGGCGGTCGGAGAGCGTATGCGCGCAGATCGGCACGATCACCAGCGCCCGCAGCTGCGGCCCGATGATCGGACCGCCGCAGGAGAGCGCGTAGGCGGTCGAGCCGGTGGGGCTGGCGACGATGATGCCGTCGCCATCGTGCGTGTTGACGTAACGTCCGTCGATGCGCGTCTCGAAGTCGAGCGTGCGCCCGGTGTCGTACTTCTGCATGACCACGTCGTTGAGCGCGAACGCGTGCGCCACCGCGCCACCGGGACGTTGCAGCCGTGCGGCGAGCAGCTGGCGCTGATCCTGCTCGAGGCTGCCGGTCAGCGCCGCATCGACCGATTGCAGCATGTCCTGCGGCATGACATCGGTGAGGAAGCCGAGCCGCCCGCGGTTGACCCCGAGCAGCGGCACCCCGTGCCGCGCCACCAGGCGCGCGCCGTACAGCAGCGTGCCATCGCCGCCGACGGCGATGACCAGGTCGGCGCGTCCGCCGATCTGCTCCTCCGGCACGCGGGTGACGCCGCGGGAGAGCTCGGGGGCGAGCTGCGCGTCCGCGGCGACGAGCACCTGCACGCCGCGGCTCGCCAGGTGCGGCAGCAGCGCGCCGACGCTCTCCGCGATGCGCGGATCCGCGAAGCGGCCGACTAACGCACAGGTGCGCACCGGAAAGGCCATGGACCCAAGCCCCCGTTTGACCGCGCCGACCCCTCGCCCGCGCGGCATCTTGCGGCCTTTGTAACATGCACGGTGCGCCGGCAGCCAATGCCGCCCGTCACATCCGCAGCACACGCCCAGGCGCCGCCGTACGGGTTTGCTTGACGGTCAGTGCGGCGCACACTAAAAGTCCTGCATGGCGCACGAAGCTCGGGACGAGCCTCTGGGCGAGCGGGCTCAGCAACTGCTGCGCACGCTCGTCGAGAGCTACATCCGCGACGGTCAGCCGGTCGGCTCGCGCGCGCTGTCGCGCGAGTCCGGGCTGCAGTTGAGCTCGGCGACCATCCGTAACGTGATGGCCGACCTCGAGGAGCTCGGTTTCGTCGCCTCCCCGCACACCTCCGCCGGACGCGTGCCGACCGACAAGGGCTACCGCTTCTTCGTCGACACGCTGCTGCACCTGCGGCCGCTCGATCAGGCGGCGACCGCCGAGATCCGCCGCCAGTTCGAGGCCAGCCAATCGAGCCACGACAGCGCCAGCGACCTGGTGACCACCGTATCGCAGCTGCTGTCGAGCGCCACGCGGCTCGCCGGGGTGGTGACGCTGCCGCGCCCGCGGCAGACCGCGGTCACGCAGATCGAGTTCGTGGCGCTCTCGGAGAACCGCGTGCTGGTCGTGCTGGTGTACGACGACCGCGAGGTGCAGAACCGCATCATCGAGCTGCCGCGTCACTACTCGGCCGACGAGCTCAAGCGCGCCTCCGCCTATCTCAACGAGCAGTTCCGCGGCCGCTCGCTGCGCGAGGTACGCCAGGAGATCCTGCGCCAGCTCTCCGAAGCACACGCCCACATGAACCAGATCATGCTCGAGGCGATCACCGTGGCGCAGCAGGTGTTCGAGAGCGGCGAGGAGCGGCTGGAGTACGTCATCAAGGGCGAGACCAATCTGATGGGCGTCGCCGAGCTCACCAGCGTCGAGAAGCTGCGGCGGCTGTTCGAGGCCTTCAACGAGAAGCGCGACTTCCTGCACCTGCTGGATCACAGCCTCAAGGCCGACGGCGTGCAGATATTCATCGGCCACGAGTCCGGCTACCGCATCCTCGACGACTGCTCCGTCGTCACCGCCCCCTATGGGGACGGGGCGTCCGTCGTCGGGGTGCTCGGGGTGATAGGCCCGACGCGCATGGCCTACGAGCGCGTTATCCCCATCGTCGACCTCACGGCTAAACTGTTGGGAGCGGCCTTGAATTCGCGTCGCTGACCCCCACCCCCGGGGGGCCGGCGGAGGCACTGCCCCGTGAGGCACCGTGTACCGTCGTTTCCGAAAGGCCTGAGCTGAAGATGAGTGCGAACGAGTCCCGCCGCGGCGCGGCAGCGAATCCGGCGGCCGAGCCCACCGTGCCGGAGACGGCAGCGCAGCTGGTCGAGCTCGAGCGGCTGCAGCAGGCGCTCGCCGAGTCCGAGGAGCAGGCCAAAGCCCACCGGGAGCAGTACCTGCGGGCGGTGGCCGAGACGGACAACGTGCGCAAGCGCGCACAGCGCGACATCGAAGCCGCCAACCGCTACGGCCTGGAGAAGTTCGCCGCCGAGCTGCTGCCGGTGAAGGACAGCCTGGAGCTGGCCGTGCAGAATGCCGCCCGGCAGGACCCCCAGGGGGTGCAGGAGGGCCTGCAGGCGACCCTCGCGCTGCTGAGCCGGGCGCTCGAGAAGCTCGGCGTGACGGTCATCGACCCCCGCGGCGAGCCCTTCGACCCGGCGCACCACGAGGCGATGATGACCCAGGAGTCCGCCACCGCCGAGCCGAATTCCGTGCTGCAGGTCGTGCAGCCGGGCTATGAGCTCAACGGGCGGCTGCTGCGGCCGGCGCGGGTGATCGTGGCGCGCGCCCCTTGAAAGGCCCGTTCCTCACCCTAAGAAGTGGCTGGCACGTACCCCATTCGAAAGAGAATTCCCGCGGAGTAACCCATGGCTAAGGTAATCGGTATCGATCTCGGCACGACCAATTCGTGTGTCGCCATCATGGAGGGCGGCAAGCCGCGCGTGATCGAGAACAGTGAAGGCGATCGCACCACCCCCTCGATCGTCGCGTTCAGCAAGGACGGCGAGGTGCTGGTGGGTCAGCCGGCCAAGCGCCAGGCGGTGACCAACCCGCAGAACACGCTGTTCGCCATCAAGCGCCTCATCGGTCGCAAGTTCGACGACGAGGTGGTGCAGCGGGACATCAAGATGGTCCCCTACAAGATCGTGCGCGCCGACAACGGCGACGCCTGGGTCGACGCGCAGGGCAAGAAGATGGCGCCGCCGGAGGTCTCCGCGCGCGTGCTCATGAAGATGAAGAAGACCGCCGAGGACTACCTCGGCGAGACGGTGCAGGAGGCGGTCATTACCGTACCTGCGTACTTCAATGATTCGCAGCGCCAGGCGACCAAGGACGCCGGGCGCATCGCCGGACTCGAGGTCAAGCGCATCATCAACGAGCCGACCGCCGCGGCACTCGCCTACGGGCTCGACAAGCAGGGCGCGGATCGCAAGATCGCCGTGTACGACCTCGGCGGCGGCACCTTCGACATTTCCATCATCGAGATCGCGGAAGTCGACGGTGAGCGCCAGTTCGAGGTGCTGTCCACCAACGGCGATACCTTCCTCGGCGGCGAGGACTTCGACCTGCGCATCATCAATTTCCTGGCCGAGCAGTTCCAGAAGGAGTCCGGCGTCGACGTGCGCAAGGACCCGCTCGCCATGCAGCGCCTCAAGGAGGCCGCCGAGAAGGGCAAGATCGAGCTGTCCTCGACCCAGCAGACCGATATCAACCTGCCCTACATCACCGCCGATGCCGCGGGCCCGAAGCACCTCAACATCAAGCTGACGCGCGCCAAGCTCGAGTCGCTGGTGGAGGACCTGGTGCAGAAGACCGTGGCGCCGTGCCGCACCGCGCTGAAAGACGCCGGCGTCAGCGTCACCGACGTCGCCGAGGTCATCCTGGTGGGCGGCCAGACGCGCATGCCGCTGGTGCAGAAGTACGTGAAGGACCTGTTCGCCAAGGAGCCGCGCAAGGACGTGAACCCGGACGAGGCGGTCGCGGTCGGCGCCGCCATCCAGGCCGGCGTGCTGTCCGGCGAAGTGAAGGACGTGCTGCTGCTCGACGTGACGCCGCTGTCGCTCGGCATCGAGACGCTCGGCGGGGTCATGACCAAGCTCATCGAGAAGAACACCACCATCCCGACCAAGGCGTCGAACACCTTCTCGACGGCCGACGACAATCAGACCGCCGTGACCATTCACGTGCTGCAGGGCGAGCGCGATCGGGCGGCGGACAACAAGTCGCTCGGCAAGTTCGACCTGGCCGACATACCGCCGGCACCGCGCGGCATGCCGCAGGTCGAGGTGTCCTTCGATATCGATGCCAACGGCATTCTCAATGTGTCGGCGCGCGACAAGGCGACCGGCAAGGAGCAGAAGATCGTCATCAAGGCCTCGAGCGGCCTCACCGAGGACGAGATCAAGCGCATGGTGCGCGACGCCGAGGCGCACGCCGAGGACGACAAGCGCTTCCGCGAGCTGGTCGAGACGCGCAACAAGGCGGACGGGCTGATCCACGCGGTGGAGAAATCGCTGCAGGGCCTCGGCGACAAGGTCGACGCGGCCGAGCGCGCCAAGGTGGAAAGTGCGGTCTCCGACCTGCGCACGGCGCTCAAGGGCGATGACCGCGCGGTCATCGAGAAGAAGAGCGAGGCGCTCGCCCAGGCCTCCGCGAGCATCGCGCAGCGCGCCTACGCGGCGGGCGAGGGCGGTGCGGCCGGCGGCGGCCCGGGTGCGGGTCCCCAGGCCGGTGCAGGCCCCCAGCCGGGTGCCGGCGCCGCAGGCGGCGCGCACTCCCCCGGTGGCGAGGACGTGGTGGACGCGGAATTCGAAGAGGTGAAGGACAAGGGACGCAAGGCCTCCTGATCAGCGCATGGCGAAGCGCGACTACTACAAGGTACTCGACGTACCCAGGAGCGCGACTGAGGCCGAGATCAAGAAGGCCTACCGGCGACTGGCAATGAAATTCCATCCCGATCGCAATCCGAACGATCGGGACGCGGAAGAGTCCTTCAAGGAGGCGAAGGAAGCCTGCGAGGTGCTGACCGACGCGCACAAGCGCGCCGTCTACGACCAGCACGGACACGCCGGAGTGGAGGCGGCCGCGCGCGGCGGCGGGGGCCGCGGTGGCTTCAGCCCGGATGCCTTCAGCGACATCTTCGGTGACGTGTTCGGCGATATCTTCGGGGCGGGCCGCCGCGGCGGACGCTCGCAGGTGTATCGCGGCGCCGATCTGCGCTACGAGCTCGAGCTCGAGCTCGCTCAGGCGGTGTTCGGCCACCAGGTGGAGATCGAGGTGGCACGGCTCGCCGAGTGCGAGGTCTGCAAGGGGAGCGGCGCGGCCAAGGGCAGCACCCCGGCCACCTGCGATACCTGCGGCGGGGCCGGCCAGGTGCGCATCTCCCAGGGCTTCTTCCAGCTGCAGCAGACCTGCCCGCGCTGCCGCGGCTCGGGCACCGTGGTGCGTAATCCCTGCGACACCTGCCTCGGGCAGGGCCGCGTGCGCCGCAGCCGCAAGCTGTCGGTGAAGGTTCCCGCCGGCGTCGATTCGGGCGATCGCGTGCGGCTGACGGGCGAGGGCGAGGCTGGCCGCAACGGCGGACCCTCCGGAGACCTGTACGTCGAGATCCACGTGCGCGAGCACCCGATCTTCGAGCGCGACGGCGAGCACCTGAGCTGCGAGGTGCCGGTGAGCTTTGCCACCGCCGCGCTGGGCGGCAGCGTCAGCGTGCCGACGCTGGAGGGCGACGTGCAGCTGAAGGTTCCCGCCGAGACGCAATCGGGGCGTGTCTTTCGCCTGCGCGACAAGGGCGTGAAGCCGGTGCGCGGCGGGGCGCGCGGCGACCTGTTCTGCCGCGTGGTGGTGGAGACCCCGGTGCACCTCACCGCGCAGCAGCGCGAGCTCATCGGGCAACTGGAGGAATCGCTCAAGGCCCACGCCGGCCGCCACGCCCCGCGCGAGAAGGGTTTCCTCGAGGGAGTGAAGCGCTTCTTCGCCGGCGACCCCGGCACGGGCTGACCGGGCGCCCATGTCCGCCGCTGCCCGCAGCTCGCTCACCCGCGTGGCGATCATCGGCGTAACCGGGCGGATGGGGCAGGCGCTGCTGCGTGCCGCGCCCGCCTTCCCGCAGCTGCTCATTACCGGCGCGGTGGCCTCGGCGGACAGCCTGGCGCTCGGCCGCGACGCGGGTGAGCTCAGTGGGGGTGCTCGCGCCAACCTCGCGGTGACGTGCGACCTGCCCGCGGCGCTCGATCAGGCGGACGTGGCCATCGACTTCAGCACCGCCGCGGCGGCCGCGGCGAACCTGCGGGCCTGCCGCAGCGCCCGCAAGCCCCTGCTGCTCGGCACCACCGGCCACGGCGAGGCGCCCGCGACGGCGCTCGCCGAGGCCGCGCGCGACATCGCGCTGCTGGTCGCGCCCAATACCAGTGTCGGGGTCGCGCTGCTCGTCGAGCTGACGCGCCGCGCCGCCGCGGTGCTGCCCGTGGGCTTCGACGTCGATGTGCTCGAGATGCACCACCGCACCAAGCGCGACGCGCCCTCGGGCACCGCGCTCGCCCTCGGACAGGCGGCGGCTGCAGCCCGCGGACTCGCGTTCCCGCCCCCGTCCCACCCCGCCGGCGCGCCGCGCGCGGAAGGGGAGATCGGCTTCGCCAGCGTGCGCGCCGGGGACACGGTCGGAGAACACACGGTGCTGTTTTCCGGGGCCGGCGAGCAGCTGTCGCTGACCCATCGGGTGAGCGATCGCGCGATCTTCGCGCGCGGCGCGCTCGCCGCTGCGCTCTGGCTGGCGTCGCAGCCGCCCGGGCGCTACGGAATGAGCGAATTCCTCGGATTAAAAACAGGGACTTAGAACGCTATCTGCGACGCACTCTCAAGGTCGGGCATGCCTGCGGCAGCGCCGAATTTCTCATGGACACATCGGCCACCCAACCCGTAAGATTTCGGTCTAATCCGTGTACGGGTTAGTCCATGCAAGGCGGGAGGTTGTTCGCAAGAACGCCTCCCGCTTTGTGTATGTGCGTCAGGGAGATGTGATCCGGTGAGCCTACCTGCGGTGCTGGCGCTGGCCGACGGGACCGTCTTCCACGGCCAGTCGATCGGAGCCAAGGGCAACACCACAGGCGAAGTCGTTTTCAATACCGCGCTCACCGGATACCAGGAAATCCTCACCGATCCCTCCTACGCGCGCCAGATCGTCACGCTCACCTGCCCGCACATCGGCAACACCGGCACGACGCCCGAGGATATGGAGTCCTCGCAGGTCTATCCGGCCGGTCTTGTGATCCGCGACCTCGCGCTGCTGCCGAGCAGCTGGCGCGCCAACGAATCGCTGCCGGAGTTTCTCGAGCGCGGCCGCGTGGTGGCCATCGCCGGGCTCGACACGCGCAAGCTCACGCGCATCCTGCGCGAGAAGGGCGCGCAGTCCGGTTGCATCATGACCGGCGAGCAGGTGGACCAGAACGCCGCGGTGAAGGCGGCGCGCAAATTCCCGGGCCTGAAGGGCATGGACCTCGCCAAGGTCGTGAGCGCCAAGCGCCGCTACCAGTGGAACGAGGGCAGCGTGTGGCCGGAAAGCGGGCGCGCGCCGATCCGCGCGAATCAACGCCTGCACGTGGTGGCCTACGACTTCGGCATCAAGCGCAACATCCTGCGGCTGCTCGCCGATGGCGGCTGCCGCATGACGGTGGTGCCGGCACAGACGAGCGCCGAGGAGGCACTGGCGCTCAACCCCGACGGCATCTTTCTCTCGAACGGTCCGGGGGACCCGCAGCCGTGCGACTACGCCATCAAGGCCACGCGGCAGTTTCTCGAGACCGACCTGCCGGTGTTCGGCATCTGTCTCGGTCATCAGATCCTCGGGCTGGCCGCCGGCGCGCGCAGCGTGAAAATGAAGTTCGGCCACCATGGCGCCAATCACCCGGTGCAGGATCTGGAGTCGGGGCGCGTGTTCATCACCAGCCAAAACCACGGCTTTGCGGTGGACGAGGCTTCGCTTCCGGAGGCGGTACGCGCCACGCACCGCTCGCTGTTCGACGGCTCGCTGCAGGGCCTCGCCTTCAACGATCGTGCCGCGTTCGGCTTCCAGGGACACCCGGAAGCGAGCCCCGGCCCCCACGACCTGAGGCCCCTGTTCGAGCGCTTCAACCACCTGATGCTGCGCCGCCTGCAGGCGCAGCTGCGGCTGGCGGAGGAGAACCTGCGCCGCCAGCCGGCGACGGCGCGCTGACGGCTTACGTGGGCAAGCGCACCGATATCGAGAGCATCCTGATCATCGGCGCCGGCCCGATCATCATCGGCCAGGCGTGCGAGTTCGATTACTCGGGCGCGCAGGCCTGCAAGGCGCTGCGCGAAGAGGGCTACCGCGTCATCCTGGTCAATTCCAACCCCGCGACCATCATGACCGATCCGGAGATGGCGGACGCGATCTACATCGAGCCGATCAACTGGCGCACGCTGGCGCGCATCATCGAGAAGGAGCGTCCGGATGCGCTGCTGCCCACCATGGGGGGCCAGACCGCGCTCAACACCGCGCTCGACCTGGTGCGCGAGGGGGTGCTGGAGAAGTACGAGGTGGAGCTGATCGCCGCCTCGCGCGCCGCCATCGACATGGCCGAGGACCGCGAGCTGTTCCGCAACGCCATGCGCGAGATCGGGCTGGAGACGCCGCATTCCCAGATCGCCCGCAGCCTCGAGGAAGCCCTGGCGATTGCCGCGGACATCGGCTACCCGGTGGTGGTGCGACCCTCCTTCACCCTCGGCGGCAGCGGCGGCGGCATCGCCTACAACCGCGAGGAGCTCGAGGACATCGTCGCCCGCGGTCTGGACGCCTCGCCCACCGGGGAAGTGCTGCTCGAGGAATCGGTGATCGGCTGGAAAGAGTTCGAGATGGAGGTGGTGCGCGATCACAAGGACAACTGCATCATCGTCTGCTCGATCGAGAACCTCGACCCGATGGGGGTGCACACCGGCGACTCGATCACCATTGCGCCGGCGCTCACCCTCACCGACAAGGAATACCAGCGCATGCGCGATGCCTCGATCGCCGTGCTGCGCAAGATCGGCGTGGACACCGGCGGCTCGAACGTGCAGTTCGCGGTGAATCCCGAGGACGGGCGGCTGCTGGTCATCGAGATGAACCCGCGCGTGTCGCGCTCCTCCGCGCTCGCCTCCAAGGCGACCGGCTTCCCGATCGCCAAGATCGCCGCCAAGCTCGCCGTCGGCTACACGCTCGATGAGCTGAAGAACGACATCACCGGCGGGGCGACCCCGGCGGCCTTCGAGCCGACGATCGACTACGTGGTCGTGAAGATCCCGCGCTTCACCTTCGAGAAGTTCCCCACCGCCAACGACCGGCTGACGACGCAGATGAAGTCGGTGGGCGAGGTGATGGCGATCGGGCGCACCTTCCAGGAGTCGCTGCAGAAGGCGCTGCGCGGACTCGAGACCGGGCTCGACGGCCTGGTGCCGCTCCTGCCGCTGCCGCTGTCGGACGAGAACCGCGACAAGCTGGCGCACGAGCTGCGTGCCCCGGGCGCCAACCGCCTGCTGTACGTCGCCGACGCTTTCCGCGCCGGCTGGCCGCTCACGCGCATCGCCGAGCTGACGCACATCGATCCGTGGTTCCTCGCGCAGGTCGGGGAGCTGGTGCAGCAGGAGGCGCAGGTGCGCGAGGAGGGCCTGGGCGCGCTCACCACCGAGCGGTTGCGCTACCTCAAGCGCAAGGGCTTCTCCGACAGCTGCCTGGCACGTCTGGTCGACATGCCGGAGAAGGCGATCCGCGACAAGCGCCACGAGCTCGCCGTGCTGCCGGTGTACAAGCGCGTCGATACCTGCGCGGCGGAATTCGCCACCGCCACCGCCTACCTGTATTCCACCTACGAGGAGGAGTGCGAGGCGCAGCCGGACACGCGGCGCAAGATCATGATTCTCGGCGGCGGGCCGAACCGCATCGGCCAGGGGATCGAGTTCGACTACTGCTGCGTGCACGCCGCGCTGCAGCTGCGCGAGGACGGCTTCGAGACCATCATGGTCAACTGCAACCCGGAGACGGTCTCCACTGATTACGACACCTCCGACCGGCTGTACTTCGAGCCGCTCACCCTGGAGGACGTGCTGGAGATTCTCGCCAAGGAGAAGCCCGAGGGGGTCATCGTGCAGTTCGGCGGCCAGACCCCGCTCAAGCTGTCGCGCGCGCTCGAGGCGGCGGGCGCCCCCATCATCGGCACCTCGCCCGACTCGATCGATGTCGCCGAGGACCGCGAGCGCTTCCAGGCGCTGGTGCGCAAGCTCGGGCTCAAGCAGCCGGCCAACGCCACCGCGCGCACCGAGGAGCAGGCGGTGACGCTGGCGCGCGAGGTGGGTTTCCCGCTCATTGTGCGCCCCTCCTACGTGCTCGGCGGCCGGGCGATGGAGGTAGTGTTCAACGAGGAGGACCTGCGCACCTACATGACCCACGCCGTGCAGGTGTCGAACGACAGCCCGGTGCTGCTCGATCGCTTCCTCGACGTCGCCATCGAGGTGGACGTGGATGCGGTATGCGACGGGGAGGACGTGCTGATCGGCGGCATCATGGAGCACATCGAGCAGGCCGGCGTGCACTCGGGCGATTCGGGCTGCTCGCTGCCGCCCGTGAGCCTCAGCCGCGAGACGCAGGCGGAGCTGCGCGAGCAGACGCGCAAGCTCGCCCGCGCGCTGAACGTCGTCGGCCTGATGAACGTGCAGTTTGCGATCCAGGCGGGCGTCATCTACGTGCTCGAGGTGAACCCGCGCGCCTCGCGCACCGTGCCGTTCGTCTCCAAGGCGACCGGCCTGCCGCTGGCGAAGATCGCCGCGCGCGTCATGACCGGGCGCAAGCTGAAGCAGCTGGTGGGCGCGATCGAGCGCGTGCCGGCCTACTTCTCGGTGAAGGAAGCGGTGTTCCCGTTCATCAAGTTCCCCGAGGCCGACCCGATCTTAGGTCCGGAGATGAAGTCGACCGGGGAGGTGATGGGCACCGGACGCACCTTCGGCGAGGCCTACGCCAAGGCGCAGACCGCCTCCGGCGTCACGCTGCCGCGCCAGGGTGTGTGCTTCATCAGCGTGCGCGACCGCGACAAGGCGCCGGCGGTGACGCTCGCCAGGAAGCTGATCGAGCGCGGCTTCGAGGTGCTCGCCACCGAAGGCACCGCGCGCGCGCTCGGCGAGGCGGGGGTGCCGTGCCGGCGGGTGAACAAGGTGCGCGAAGGCCGGCCGCACATCGTCGACATGATCAAGAACGATGAGATCGATCTCATCGTCAACACCACCGAGGGCAAGCAGGCGATCCGCGAGTCCAATTCCATCCGCCGCGAGGCGGTGCACCGCCGTGTTACCTACTACACCACGCTGGCCGCGGGGCTGGCGACCTGCGAGGCTCTCGATCACCTCGATGAGGTGGAAGTGAACCGGCTGCAGGATCTGCACAACGAGGCGCTCGGGGCATGAGGCGCACTCCCATGACGCTGCGCGGCGCGGAGGCGCTGCGCGCGGAGCTGAAGCGGCTCAAATCCGAGGCGCGCCCGCACGTCATCAGGGCGATCGCCGAAGCGCGCGGCCACGGCGACCTGTCGGAGAACGCCGAATACCACGCGGCGCGCGAGCAGCAGGGCTTCATCGAGGGTCGCATCAAGAACATTGAGCACAAGCTCGCCAACGCCGAGGTGATCGACCCGGCGACCCTGCCCGACTCGGGCCGGGTGGTGTTCGGGGCCACGGTCGAGCTCGAGGATCAGGCCGATGGCGCGCGCCTCGTCTACCAGGTGGTTGGCGAGGACGAGGCGGATATCCGCGCCGGCCGTGTCTCGGTCACCTCCCCGATCGCGCGCGCGCTGGTCGGCAAGTCGCAGGGGGAAGTGGTCGAGGTCGCGGCCCCGGGCGGCACGCGCTCCTACGAGATCGTGGTGGTGCGCCGGGCTTAAGAGTCGGGGATGAGAATGCGCGGGAGATCGGCACGAGGACGATAGAGCACCGCGACGTTGCCGATACGCTGCACCAGGGCGCTGCCGGTCTGACGCGCGAGCGCCGCGAACAGCTCATCGCGCGCCCCGCGGTCCCCGCCGGGCGCCTTCACCTTGATGAGCTCGTGATCGTGCAGGGCGCGCGTGGTCTCGGCGGCGACCGCGGGCGTGACGCCTGCGCTGCCGAGCCGTATGACCGGCCGCAGCGCGTGCGCGAGGCCGCGCAGATGCCGGCGCTGTCCTTCGGAGAGCTCGGGAGCGGCAGGCGCCGCAGTGTCCGGACCGCCGGTTCGCATCGGCACATTGTAAGGGTGAGGAACTTATGCGCGGCAGGGTCGGCCTGAAGTCATGACGCGCCGCTCGCGCAGCAGCGGTCGCTGGCTCCAGGAGCACTTCGCCGACCCCTACGTGCAGCGTGCCCAGGCGGCCGGCTGGCGCTCGCGGGCGGTGTTCAAGCTCGAGGAGATCGACCGGCGGGCTCACCTGCTGCACCCCGGTGCGGTGTGTCTCGACCTCGGCGCCGCTCCGGGCGCGTGGAGCCAGTACGCGAGGCGGCGCGTGGGCGCGAAGGGCCGCGTGGTCGCCACCGACCTGCTGCCGATGGCGGAGCTTGCCGGCGTGGAGTTCGTGCAGGGCGACTTCAGGGAGGACGAGGTGTTCGAGCGGATCCTGGCCCTGCTGCCCGCGCGCGGGGTCGACCTGGTGCTCTCGGACATGGCGCCGAATCTGTCCGGGGTCGACGTCATCGACCAGCCGCGCTCGATGTACCTCGCCGAGCTCGCGCTCGCCATGGCCGAGCGAGTCTTGAAGCCGGGGGGCAGCGCCCTGATCAAGGTATTTCAGGGCGCCGGGTTCAAGGAGCTGCTTCAGGCCGCGCGCGGCAAGTTCTCAGAAGTGAAGCTGATGAAGCCCCTCGCGTCGCGTTCGCGCAGTCCCGAGAGCTATTTGCTGGCCATGCAGTACCGCTTGGTGTAGGTTCTTTTTACCCGCCGTGCGCACGCACCGCGGAAAGGACGCAAGCCCTTGAATGATCTGACAAAGAACATCCTGTTATGGGTCGTGATCGTGCTGGTGCTGCTGGCGGTTTTCAGCCGCTACATGCCCACCGTCGGACAGCCGCAGGACGTCTATTACTCCACCTTTCTCGATGACGTGAAGTCCGACCGGGTCGACTCGGTGGTCATGCAGGGGGACATGATCTACGGGGAGCGCAAGGACAAAACCCAGTTCAAGACGCGCAACCCCGAGACCGATTACACCGCGCTCATCGGGACGCTCGACAAGGCGCACGTGAAAATCGAGGCGCGCGAGCCGAAACAGCCCAATTTCATCGGCCAGCTGCTGCTGCAGATGGCGCCGGCCTTCCTGCTGATCCTGGTGTTCCTGTACATGCTGCGGCAGATGCAGGGCGCTTCCGGCGGGCGCGGGGCCATGTCCTTCGGCAAGAGCCGCGCGCGGCTGCTCGGCGAGGACCAGGTGAACGTGACCTTCGCCGACGTGGCCGGAGTCGACGAGGCCAAGCAGGAAGTCGGCGAGATCGTCGACTTCCTCAAGGACCCAGGCAAGTTCCAGAAGCTCGGCGGCAAGATTCCCAAGGGGGTGCTGATGGTCGGCTCCCCGGGCACCGGCAAGACGCTGCTGGCGCGCGCCATCGCCGGCGAGGCGAAGGTGCCGTTCTTCACCATCTCCGGCTCCGACTTCGTCGAGATGTTCGTCGGCGTCGGCGCCTCGCGCGTGCGCGACATGTTCGAGCAGGCGAAGAAGCACGCCCCGTGCATCATCTTCATCGACGAGATCGACGCCGTCGGGCGGCACCGCGGCGCGGGCCTGGGCGGCGGCCACGACGAGCGCGAGCAGACGCTGAATCAGCTGCTGGTGGAGATGGACGGCTTCGAAGGCAACGAGGGCATCATCGTCATCGCCGCGACCAACCGCCCGGACGTGCTCGATCCGGCGCTGCTGCGGCCCGGTCGCTTCGACCGCCAGGTGGTGGTGCCGCTGCCGGACGTGCGCGGCCGCGAGCAGATCCTGCGCGTGCACATGCGCCGCGTGCCGCTGGCGGACGACGTGAAGCCCGCGCTCATCGCGCGCGGCACGCCGGGTTTCTCCGGGGCCGATCTCGCCAACCTCGTCAACGAGGCGGCGCTGTTCGCGGCGCGCGCTAACAAGCGAATCGTCGGCATGGAGGAGTTCGAACGCGCCAAGGACAAGATCATGATGGGCACCGAGCGGCGCTCCATGGTCATGAGCGAGGCGGAAAAGCGCATGACCGCCTATCACGAGGCCGGGCATGCGATCGTCGGCATGACCGTTCCCGAGCACGACCCGGTCTACAAGGTCACCATCATTCCGCGCGGCCGCGCGCTCGGCGTCACGCAGTTCCTGCCCGAGCAGGACCGCTACAGCTTCTCCAAGCGCCGCCTGGAGAGCGCTATCACCACGCTGTTCGGCGGCCGCATCGCCGAGGAGCTGATCTTCGGCCCCGAGTCGGTCACCACCGGCGCCTCGAACGACATCGAGCGGGCCACCGAGCTGGCGCGCAACATGGTCACCAAGTGGGGCCTGTCCGACAAGCTCGGGCCGCTCACCTACTCCGAGGAGACCGGCGAGGTGTTCCTCGGCCGCAGCGTGACGCAGCACAAGCAGGTCTCCGACGTCACGGCGCACGCCATCGACGAGGAGATTCGCCACGTCATCGAAGTCAACTACCAGCGTGCCCGGGAGATTCTTACCGCCGCGCTCGACAAGCTGCACCTCATGGCCGACGCGCTCATGAAGTACGAGACCATCGGCGAGGAGCAGCTCAAGGACATCATGGCGGGCAATGAGCCGAAACCGCCGAAGGACTGGGACGACGCCTTGTCCAACAAGCCGCCGCAGGCGCCGCCCGCGCCGGCAGGCGGACCGGCGATACCGGCCGGCCAGCACTGACGTCCACCAGCCGCGCCGCCGGTGCTGCTTCGCTGCGCGGATAAGACGCTCGACCTGAGCAGCCCGGTGGTCATGGGCGTGCTCAACGTCACCCCCGATTCCTTCTCCGACGGCGGACGGTTCGCCGGCGTCGAGGCGGCCGTTGCCCACGGCCTGGCGATGGCTGGCGCGGGCGCCGCGCTCATCGATGTCGGCGGGGAGTCGACGCGCCCGGGAGCTGAGCCGGTGAGCGCGCCGGAGGAGCTGCGGCGCGTGATTCCCGTCATCGCGGCGCTCGCGGCGGCGACGGCGGCGGTGATCTCGGTCGACACCAGCAAGCCCGAGGTCATGCAGGCCGCGGCCGCCGCCGGCGCCGGCCTCATCAACGATGTGCAGGCGCTGCGCTCGCCGGGCGCGCTGCAGGCGGCGGCCGCCAGCGGCTGCGCCGTGTGCCTGATGCACATGCAGGGCGAGCCGCGCACCATGCAACTCGCCCCGCAGTACGCCGACGTGTTCGCCGAGGTGCGCACCTTCCTCGCCGCGCGCGCGGCGGCCTGCCGCGCGGCCGGGATCGCCGACACGCGCCTGGTGATCGACCCCGGATTCGGCTTCGGCAAGACCGTGGAGCACAATCTGACGCTGCTGCGCCGCCTGGGCGAGCTGGCGCGCGACGGGCTGCCGGTGTTGGTTGGCTTGTCGCGCAAGTCGATGCTGGGCACACTGACGCAGCGCGCACCCGGCGAGCGCACCGCCGGCAGCGTGGCGCTCGCGGTGGTCGCAGCCCTGGGTGGCGCGCGCATCGTACGCGCCCACGACGTGGCGCCGACGGTGGATGCGCTGCGGGTGGTGGCAGCCGTGCAAGGCGGGCGGTGAGGGACTAAATGGCGCGACGCTATTTCGGCACCGACGGAGTCAGGGGGAGGGTAGGCGAGCACCCCATGACGGTGGATTTTGCGCTGCAGCTGGCCAGCGCCGCGGCGCGCGTGCTGGCGCCGGAGGGCGGGGCGGTGCTGATCGGCAAGGACACGCGCCTGTCCGGCTACATGTTCGAATCGGCGCTCGAGGCGGGTTTCGTCGCCGCGGGGGTCAACGTCATGCTCATCGGCCCGCTGCCGACGCCGGGCATCGCCTATATGACACGCCGCTTCAACTGCGATTTCGGCGTGGTGATCAGCGCCTCGCACAACCTCTACGACGACAACGGCATCAAGTTCTTCGATGCCTCCGGCGCGAAGCTCTCCGACGAGCTCGAGGAGCGCATCGAGACCGAGCTCGAGCAGGCGCCGCTGACGCGCGCCTCGCGCAACCTCGGCCGCGCCACGCGCGCCGATCGCTCGCGCACGCATTACCAGGAGTTCTGCGCCTCGACGCTGCCGCCCGGCACCGACCTGTCGGGTCTGAAGATCGTGATCGACTGCGCCAACGGGGCGGCCTACAAGGTCGGTCCGCGCATCCTCGCCGACCTCGGCGCAGAGATCGTGCCGATCGGCTGCTCGCCCAACGGGCGCAACATCAACGACGGCTGCGGCTCGATGGCGCCGGCGCTGCTGCAGCTCACCGTGCCCGGGGTGCGCGCCAACGTGGGCATCGCGCTCGACGGTGACGGTGACCGCCTGGTGATGGTCGACCATCTCGGTCGCATCGTCGACGGCGACCAGATCCTCTACGTGATCGCCCGGGCACAGCACGCGGCTGGCACGCTGCACGGACCGGTGATCGGCACGGTGATGAGCAATCTCGGGCTGGAGATCGCGCTGCGCGCCGCCGGCATCGAGTTCCGCCGCGCGGCGGTGGGCGATCGCTACGTGCTGTCGATGCTGCGCGAACTGCGCGGCATGCTCGGCGGGGAGACCTCCGGTCACATCCTGTGCCTGGACAAGACCACCACCGGCGACGGCCTGGTGAGCGCCCTGCAGGTGCTCGCCGTCATGAAGCACTCGGGCCGCTCGCTGGCGGAGCTCGCCTCCGGCATGCGCAAGTTCCCCCAGGTGCTGCTCAACGTGCAGGTGTCGCGGCGCTTCGATCCGGCGAGCGTCCCGGCCGTGCAGGCGGCGGTGCAGCGCATCGAGCAGCGTCTCGACGGCGAGTGCCGCGTGGTGCTGCGCCCGTCAGGGACCGAGCCGGTGATCCGGGTGATGGTGGAAGGGCGCGACGAGGCAGAGACGCGCACCGCGGCCACCGAGCTCGCCGACATCATTCGTAACATTGCCGCCTGAGCCGCTCGCCGGCGCGCCACGCCGCTGCGGGGGATAACCAGGCTTGGTACGGCGGCCCAGGAACGCGGCTTTTTTCGCCGCGCCCGGGCTTGAGTCTGAGCAGCAGTGGGTGGCGTTGCGTCACCCCCCTCGCATCGCTATCATCCCGCGCCCTTTGAAAACCGGTGGGCGGCCCTGCAGCAAGGCCCGCCCGAGGTCAGTCATGCGCCGCCCCATTGTCGCGGGAAACTGGAAGATGCATGGGTCGCGCAGCGAGACGGCGCGGCTCATCGAGGAACTGCTGGCGCGCGCCCCGGCCGCGCCGGCGGCGGCCTGCGTCGTGTGCCCGCCGTTCGTCTACTTGCACGAGGCAGGAAGGCTGCTGCGCGACTCGGTGTTCAGTCTCGGTGCCCAGGACGTGTGTGCTGACGCGCAGGGCGCGTTCACCGGCGAGGTGTCGGCGGCGATGCTCAAGGACGTCGGCTGCGAGTACGTGATCGTCGGCCACTCCGAGCGGCGGCTGTTGTACCGCGAGAGCGATCAGCTGATCGCCCGCAAGTTCGGCGCCGCGCACTCCCGGGGACTGGTGCCGATCCTGTGTATCGGCGAGCAGCTCGCCGATCGCGAGGCCGGTCGCACGCGCGAGGTCGTCGCGCGCCAGCTCGACGTGGTGCTCGAGCTGTGTGGCGCGGGCGCGCTCGAGCAGGGCGTCATCGCCTACGAGCCGGTGTGGGCCATCGGCACCGGTCGCAACGCCACAGCCGATCAGGCGCAGGAGGTTCACGCCTTCATCCGCGGCCGGATCGGCGCCCGGGATGCTAGAATCGCCGCTGCCACCCGTATTCTTTACGGCGGCAGCGTCAAGGCGGGCAATGCGGTGGAATTGTTCGCGATGCCCGATGTCGACGGCGGCCTGATCGGCGGCGCTTCGCTCAAGGCGGATGAATTCCTGGCGATCCTGGCTGCAGCGCCGAAAGGCTGAGTGAGTGTTCCGATGTTGCGCACGATCTTGACTCTGGTGCAGGTGATTTCGGCGTTCGCCATCATTGGTCTCGTGCTGCTGCAGCGAGGCAAGGGCGCGGAAGCCGGCGCCGGCTTCGGCGCCGGTGCCTCCGGAACGGTGTTCGGCGCGCGCGGCGCGACCACGGCGCTGTCGCGCGCCACCGCGGTGTTTGCCGCGGTGTTCATGATCAACAGCCTGGCGCTCGCCTACATGGGCACGCGCACCACCGAGGCCGCCGCGCAGAAGACCATCCTCGACGAGGCCGCGCCGGTGAAGCCGGGCAGCGGCGCACCGCTCGGCGGCAACGGCGTGCCACCGCAGCCGGCGCCGGCCGCAGCGCCGCCCGCGGCGGCACCGGCGAGCGCCCCGACTCCGGCCAACGCACCGACACCGGCGCCGAAGTGACGGCGCGGTGCGCTGCAGGCTTCCTGGTCTGCGCGGGTGGCGCGGGCTGCAGCGGATCCTTAATGAATGTTGCCGACGTGGTGGAATTGGTAGACACACTAGCTTGAGGGGCTAGCGCCGCAAGGCGTGTCGGTTCGAATCCGACCGTCGGCACCAAAATTTGAACCCTCTGATTCCTAAGACCTTATTCATGGGATAAACCTTATCCCTTCAGGGATAATAGCATTATCCCGCCTATGTCGGCGCGGATCCGTCAGGCACCGACCCATGAACGTCCCACCGCCGGCCGCCTCGTCGCCGGTCTACTGCACCCGGCACCCGGACGTCGAGAAGCGACGCAACACCCAGGGAAACCGGATCTGCCCGACGTGCCACAAAGAGGCCAAGGCACGCCACTCCGCCGCGAGGCGCTCGCGGCGAAATGGGGTGGTGCCTGCGCCAGTCGATCCCGTCCCTGTCACGCCAGCGCCGCCGGCAACGCCCAGGCGTGGCACCTTCCTCGCGGTTGCCCGCGAATACTTCGAGCACACCAAGGACGAGCTGCGGCCCGCAACGCTCAAGGCCCGTGGCGAGCGGTTCCAGCACCTCGCGCCCCTCTACGACAAGCAGATCGCCGAGCTGACGTGGCACGACGTCGTGGACGTGCTCAAGCAGATCCGCAAGCGCTACGGCGACACGGCGTTCCGCTGCCAGGGGCTGGCCGTCAAGATCATGCTGTTCGCCAAGACGCAGCGGTACATCACCACGAACCCGATTCCGGCGTCGGAGCTGGCCGGCGTCGTCAAGAAGCCGCCGAAGGTCGAGCACACCGCTGGGATCACGGACCCGAAGCGCTTCGGACAGCTGTTGGTGTTCATCCAGTCGTACGACCTGACGGTGCGCCGGACACTGCCGCAGGTGGCGGCGGCACTGCGTCTCGCTCCGCACGTGTTCCTGCGACCGGGCGAGCTGCAGAAGCTGGAATGGAAATGGATTGACCTTGATAAGGCCGAGATCACCATCCCCGCCGCCGGGCGCAAGAACAACAAGCCGCTGCTGGTGCCGCTGTCACACCAAGCGCTGACGATTCTGAAGCAGCAGTACGAGCACTCCGGCGCGGGCCGGTACGTATTTCCTGGGGCGCGTGGATCCGTTCGCCCGATCAGCGAGAACACACTCAACGTAGCGCTCTCGTTATTCTGCTCGCGTGACGAACATACCGCGCATGGGTTTCGCGTTTCGGCGTCTACCCTCATAAACGGAGAGCTGCATTACGACAGCGCGCTGGTCGAGCTACAAAGCGGACGCGGCTCGAACAACAAGGTCGCCAGCATATACGACCGATCTGAGCGAATCCCTGAACGCAGGGAAATGCTGCAGAAGTGGTCAGACTACCTCGACCAGCTACGGCTGGCTGCGGCGGCCGGATAAGGGACGTCCCCGCCCGCCCCGTCAGTCTTCGATCCGCCAGAACTGGCGCGACGCGAGCCCAAGGTAGACGATTTCGCTCCAGTCAGGGGACTCGTCTTGGGCGTCGTGATCCCTTTCGCGTTGCAATTGCGTGATCCATCTCTCATCAGAGCCGGTGCCGCTTGCAACACATTGCGCAGATTCTACTGTTCCTTGTGATTAGCCTGCGACAAGTGTATGCGCCGCTTCGCGACACGATAGAGAAGGAACATCGGACCATGGCGATCAACCGAAAGCTTGAAGTAGTGCCTGCGCTCCTATTGGGAACAATACTGTCAGCGTGCTCTTTCAATGCCAAACTCATAACTCGTGAAGACCCCGCGTATGTTCCTATTAAGGCCGATCCCGTTTTTGCGACTGCAGGAGTCAACAGCACAATTCAGGACCGCCAAATGCTTCCGCTCGTAAAGCGGGAATTGGAAGCCGAGGGCTTCAATCTGGTGGATTTTGATCACGCGAAATGGGTAGTCATTGTCGGTCGCGATGACAGGACTGTGGTTACCGGCACCACGTCGCATGGGGTGGCGTTTGCCTCGGGGCTCCGGGGCGGAGTTCTCGGCGTGGGAAGCACTCACACCAAAAATGAAACGGAAACCTACGGCGACATCGTCCTTTCGCTTCTAAGCCAGGAATCAGAAAAGCAAGGAGACCCCCTCGAAGTCTGGCAGGGTCAAATCACGACTGATCCGGATCAAATTCTTGAAAGACCCAAAACCGTCATTCGCGCCCTCATCGACCAATACGGAAAAAACTTTGAGGACGACATCAAGCTTCCGAAGCACCAGGAAGACAAGTATCAGTAAAACTGGACCATGAGCAGAGGACGAGGGGATCGACGCCGCAATCAGACCGGATAATCGGCCCCTCAGCAGTATAGCCAAGCGCTGCTGAGATTGGAGCGCGCGTCGCGACAGATACAAAGAGCCTATGCCCCACTGGCAGCCCACTACGCAGGAGCTGGACGACCTGATCGCGTATGCCGCGGAGCGCGGCGTCAGCGTGGAGTACAGCAAGGGCTATCTGGCTATCTGGATTCCTAATCCTGATCCAGCAATGACGAACAACAAGCACGATTGTTTGGCCCCGAACCTCTTGCAGGCGAAGCTGTGCATCGATAGGTTTTGTAAGTCTTAGCCTCATCTGGCCCCCGCGGCCGCCTGACCTGTTCTGATGTCAGGTGTTGCCACGATCACACTGGCACGGCTTGGGCAGCGCCGCCTCGACCGCAGCCGCGATGTCCTGCGCGACGTCCACGAGGCCGAAGTAACCGGTCACCTTGGCGTAGTCGCCGCGCGCCGCCGTCTGCGGCACATCGACAACGATCCCCCACTGTGCCTTGCCATGTCGCTGCAGGCCGCTCAGGAGTGCGCGCTGCACGATGGCGATGAGGGCTTCGGATGTCACGCCGCAGTCCTCACGGCCTTGCCGCCAATGAACCTTGTCACCGGCGTTGTCGGCTCTGTGCCGATCTCGACATCGGACCATTCCACGTTGCCCGTGGTCTCGTTCTTGATGCCAACCTGCAGCTTGTAGAACGCTGACTGTGTCATCTCTTTCACGTAGCCCATGCCGGTCTGCCGCCAGGGCTCAATCGTAGCGAGCGGTACCGTGGTGCCCGGCACCTTGTCGGCATCGACTCGAACCCAACGTAACATCGTCATGTGAATCTCCTGTTAGTCGTCGTTTGATTTACGGTGCTTCAGGTCGAAGTCCCGGTCGGCTCGCCGCCGGGGACGTCTACGAAGCAGTCGCTTGAGTGAGCGCATCCATGTTCGTACGCTCACGAGAATCGCCGTCTGAGATAATCCATCGAGAGTGGCATCACGTCGTAGTTGCCGCCGTCGCGCGCCTCGTTGAGTACGACGATCCCGCGCCATTCGCCGTTCGACTGCAGGCCGCGATAACTCTCGTCGTGCAGGTAGAAGCTGCCGGCCACGAGACCGTGCCGCGTGAGTCTCCCTGGGAATTGCTTGCAGCCGTACAGGAATCCCTGCTCGTGACCAGCTACGAAGCTGCGGCCAATCTTGTTGAGCCGGTTGTCGATTGAGCCGCCGATGGCACCCTTCGACTTCGAGTTTTGAAAGTAGTGCGAGTAGGCGATGCCGTCGATGTCCACGATCTCCAAGAACGGGCGCACCTCGAAGCCGGGTGAGTGCAGCATGTCGAGCGACAGCACGCCCTCTAGCTTCGGGTCCGCGTTCACAGCGCGGGTGATCCGATCCTCGTGGTTGCCGATCAGCCGCACGCGCCGGGGATCCCAGCGCTTGCGGTGTCCGTCCTCACGGCGCTTGATCTCGGCCCACATCGGGGCGAACAGGCGCGTCCACACGTACCGCGAGCGTGTTAGGTGCCGTTGGTTACCTTCGAGCACTGTCGAGGGTGCCGATAACGAGCCGTTGCTGGGTCCGCTCCCTGGGGCACGGTGTTGTGCGAGCGAAGCGGCCGAGACCATTTGGGAGGGTTGGAGGGTTTCGGATGGTTACTCAGCGTACCTACGTGAGATTGCGTACGGATGTACGTACGTAGTAGGTGCTGCTTTTCCCCTTATCCACATTCAGTAACCATCCAAAACCCTCCAACCCTCCCAACCATTTCGGCCGCATCTCCACCGAATATCCCAAGAGGACAGCTCCACGATACCAAACACCAGACACGCGATAGCCGGCGCGCGACCCGGGAATGACGCGATCCGGTGGAGATGGTGGAGATGAAGTTGCGCTACGTCGAGCGCCCCGTACATGCCTGCCGTGCGGGCTCGTCAAGGCCCGCAATCACGCCGCCCGCATCCCAGGGCGGCGTCTTCGTTTCTGCGCTCAGTCGGGCGCTAAACTGCGGCATGGCAAGCGCGCGCCTCAGGCAGATCACCAGACGGTACGAGAGGCAGCGGGAGGAGATGCGCCAAGTCATCGGCGCTTTCCTCGTGGAGTTCGCCGCCTTCGAGTCCATGTCCCTGACCGAGGTGCTCAAGGCGCTGTCGTCCGACGACGTGCTGGTGGAGCACCTGCCGGAGCTGATGGATCTCTATCAGCGCCTCAAGCTCATGAAGCAGCTGGGCGTCGCGCGCCGGCTGCCAGCACCGCTGAAGGAGGACATCGGGCACGTGCGCAAGGTCGCGCACGCGCTCCTCGAATGCCGCAACGACATCGCGCACGGGCGCGCGACGCTCTCCGGTGTGGGTACCCCGGAGGCGATCGAGCGGGGCGCGCCCCTGACGCCGGTGGTGATGCGTCGGCGCAGCGAGCGCCGGCTACCGAAGTTCAGTGACGCGGACCTTCAGTCAATGGAGCGCGTGCGGGCGAAGATTCAGCGTGAGTGGTTCCACGATCTTCCGACGATCCGTGAATGGACCGAGACCGCGACGCGGCTGCAGGTCGCCGCGAGCCAGCTGGCTAGGAAGCTCGAACGGCAGAGGTCTGCCGAGGACTGGGAGAGCGTCGTGGTGGCGCGCGTAGAGATCCCGGTCAGAACGAAGAAGGGCGGCGGCGACGCATGATGCGCTCGATGATACTTGCCGCGGCGCGCCGCCCGACAGTCGGGCATTGGGCGGCAAACGGTGCGAAACCGCTTGGCCTTTTTACTGCACGCCACACGACACCAAAATCAACTCGCTGTTGCCTACACCGCATATGGTCACCCAAACGCACCGTGCTACTGCGATCTTGTGGCACTCGACGAGCCGTGCACGATGCTAGCGAACGGTACAAAAACCCGTTCTTATATCAATTCGGCTTGAAGTCGATGCGGAGATTGCGGTCGAACAGCGCCGGGTCGGGCGGTGGCGGCAGCGGCGAGGCGCGGTGCACGGCCTCCTCGATCGACTCACGTACCGCTTGGTCGCCGTTACATTGCTCGATGCGCACCTGCGTCACTTCACCTCCTGGCACCTGCGTGACATACACCATGCACTCGATCCCTGGAACTGCTGACGGCGGTCTTCGCCACGCGCGCACGATCTTCGTGGCGATCTGCGACTGCCAATTTTCAGCTTGGGGGTTCACCTCACATGGATTTAATAGTTCGTGGCCGACGCCTTTGGGAGTGTTGGCTGTTCCGCCTAGTGCCTTATAGTCGTGCCAAGCGTGCTCAAGATCGTCTTCCCGCAATACTATGGCTTGGCCATCGTTGTGTAATCGACCAAGACTAACTGCACCAGAGATTTCACCTATTTTTTTCTCACGAGCGAGATCCGATTTAGCCCAGTCAATCATCTCGACATCTTGAATAATCCGTTCCTGCACCGTGTATCGTTGGTAGCCAACTGATTGAGTACATGCGTTATCTTGAGCAAAAACCACCCCAAAATAGAGTAGCAATGCGATTAGGAGAGGCTTCTTCATTGACGCTGCCCCATTTCCTGGACGGTTCGGCGCTAGAGATTCGCTGCCGATCAACGCCCGAGCCTTGCGTTTCGCGAACGACGGCGCAGCGACGGCAATAGTTGCCTGGGTTGAGTCTGCCATGGCGTCGCGACGATAGGCGCAACGACGGCACGTCGCAACCTCACCGACGCTCTCTGCGTGCCGCACGACGGCGCGCGTGCCGCTCTTGTGTCTCGATCCAATACTGGTAGTCATCCTCCCGGCGCTCGCGGACAAGGGTGTAGTTCCACCCGCGCCAGTGCCAGAACCACTCCTTGCGGCGATACGGCCAGCGTCGGTTGGATGAGCAGTCCTGCGCCCAGTTACCCAGGCGCTGGAAGAACGTGCCGACGGCCCCGAGCACCACGAGCACGAGGACGCCACCGCAGACGACTAAGAATTCGGTCAGCTCGCTCATACGTTCTCCTCCTGGGTGCCGCGGAATTATGCCCGTTGCTCCCGGCCCGGGATTGCTTAGATCGTGTCAGCATGAAATGCCGTCCTGGCGATCTCGCACTCGTGATCAAGGGCACGTTCGCGGGCTCGGTCGTGACCTGCATTCGCCTTGAGTCGGACCATAAACTAGACGCGCTAGGCGTCGCGCTGCAGTCGCGACCGACGTGGCTCGTGGACAAGAGCCTTGAGTGGGGCTGCGGCGAGAACCCGGACCACGCGCGAATGCCGTACGCACCGAACGCGTCACTGCTACCGATCAGGCCAGAGCCCGAGCCCGACGAGGTCGAGATCGAGCGCGAGATCGCCGCTCGGTAACTAACGTGGATGAGCGGGTCGTCAGCGCGCTACGGGAGGCGCAACACGTCGTCGTCCTGACCGGTTCAGGTGCATCTGCCGAGAGCGGTGTGCCGACGTTCCGCGATAAGCAGGCCGGGCTCTGGGAGCGCTTCGACGCGATGGAACTTGCGACTCCCGCCGCGTTTCGCCAGCGATCCGGCGCTTGTTTGGGGATGGTACGAGTGGCGACGCAAGGTCGTGCTGACCGCACAGCCCAACGCCGGTCATCGGGCTCTCGCCGCACTGGCACAGCGTGTACCGCACTTCACGCTCGTGACTCAAAACGTGGACGACCTGCACGAACGCGCCGGCAGTACGGCGGTGTTGCATCTGCATGGGGAGCTGGCGCGACCGTATTGCGAAGCGTGCCAGCGATCCTACGTCTTCCCAGCCGGGATCCCCGACATACCGGAAGAGGGTGCCCGTATCGAGCCCCCGCGCTGCGAAGCGTGCGGTGCGAGGGTCCGACCCGGGGTGGTTTGGTTCGGGAGAGAGCCTGCCCGAGGTGCCATGGCGGCAGGCGCGCGAAGCAGCGGAGGCCTGTAATGTGTTCCTATGCGTCGGCACGTCAGCGCTGGTCTACCCCGCCGCTGCGCTGGCCCAGTTCGCGATCACAGCGGGTGCCGTCGTTGTCGAGATCAACCCCAATCCCGCGGAACTGGGAGCAGAGGTAATCACCCTGCGCGGAACGGCCGGCACGGTGTTGCCCCAGCTGATCCCGACTCCCTAGTGCCTGTTCGCGGTCCGCTCGTCGTCGCGGGTTGAGGAAGAGATCGCCGCGGCGAAAACGAGTGAAGAGCGCGCGCAGGTGCTCGCGGCAACTGCCGCAGATAGCCCAGCCACGACTGCCTGTGAGCGGCGGGTGTAGAGTAGGGAGAAAGAAGGAACGAGGACGGGAAGCGCCAAGGTGTCAGCCAAAGACCTACTTGAGATGACCTCCTCGATCTCCTCGGCGGTCCTAGAGACGCGAGCGATCCGCGACAAGATCTTCGAGGAGTTCGCCGCGTCAACGACCAGCGAACAACGGGGTTCGCTGTTGGAGATGTTCGCCGCCACCATGAACGTCGCCGAGGTATACGTCGCAAGGTCGGGCAACGCAGAGCGACTCGCAGAGTTCAAGGACGCGAGGGCCAACGATTACGCGCGACTCCTCCTCAACGAAAGTAGCGTCGGTGGCGACGTGTCACCTGAAACGCTCCTGGCCGTGACCAGCCGTGAGAGTGCAGCTGGGCGACTTACGCCAGACGATGCGACACAGCTTCTTACGCGACCGAAGACTCAGAACGACTTCGACTACACGTCTTTGATGTCCTCGGCGTTCACGGATACACAAGCGATCCGTGACAAAATCTTCAAGGATTTCGACGCGGCAAGTACTGCCGATCAACGCTGCGCGTTGCTGGCGGACTTCAAAGGTACTATGGACATTGCGGAGTTCTTTATCGCGCGGTCCGGCAACGCAAAGCGTTCTGGAGGAGTTCAGAGAAGCTCGCGCCGACGACTACACCAAGTTGCTTGTGAAAGAGAGCTGCGCCGGCGGTGATCTGAAAAACGACCTATCACCCGACCTGCTGATGCAAGTGACCAATCGAGAGATCGCGGCTGGGCGTATGACTCCCGACGATCCAATACGGCAGGTTGCGGTCAAGGCAGTGGCGTCCCCACACCCATCTCACGCCGAGCTTCTGGCCAAAGCCGAAGCACGAAAGGCCTCAGACATGTCGATCCTAAGCCTCATCGACTATATGAAGACGGCGACAAGCAAGGACATCACAGAGGTGCGCGCCAGGATCGGGAAGGAGTTTGACGTCGCGGCGACCAGCGAACAGCGAGGGACGTTGCTCGCGCTGTTCACTGCGTTCATGGATGCGATGGAGCGAGGTCTCGCTGCGCGCGGTGATCAAGCCGAGGTGCTTGAGAACCTAAGAAAGGCGCGCGCTCAGGACTACAAGATATTCATCGTTCAGGAATGCACCGTCGGCCTCGACACACCCGTCGTAGGCGGGGACATCTCCGTGGACATGCTCATTGCAGTAACCAACCGCGAGATAGCTGGCGGCCGGATGACCGAGGATCACTGCCTGCGAAAGATCGCGGTCGAAGGAGCCGCGGCCCCTCACATGTCGCACGCGGAGTTGGTCGCGAGACACGCCAAGTTGAAGGCGGAGGCTGCCTCCACTCCGAAGGCGCAGCCGAGCAAGGCGAGCGTCTCTTACGCCTTCGGTGGATTGCGGATTCCGCTCAGGGAAAAAGCTCAAGGGCTTACTTCGGAGGTAGAGCCCATAATCTCTGTCACCTCTTAGCCCGTTCAGCGGGATCAACTTGAGACCGAACATGAAGCGAGAACAAAAGGACTACATTGGACGTCGGTTCGAACTTGAGCCGACGAAACTAACGAAGCTCGTCCAGGTGATGCACGAGAAGCTCGCTGGGTCCGTTGATCAGTCGGACTCGTACGTTGTCTACATGGCGGGGGACCACAGGGCAGAGCTACAAACGTTGGATGAGGTTCTCGCGTTAGATAATTCTGCGAAGCACCGAATCGTAAGGCTACGAATTCGCGGTCAATGCCGCGCCCCCAACGGTACGTTGCCCCAATCCGAGATTGACGTCGATTTTGGTGCAACCTTCAAGACGGGATCGGGATCTTCACCAAGGAGTATCGATCGAAGTGGCGGGCGAATCCGGAGCCTGGGTGGCAGATACGCTGTCAGAGGTCGAGCAACAAGTAGAGCGGTCCTGGGTGCAGCATACTTATCCCATCGTATTCATCGCTCTCATACTTTTTGCGTCGTTGTTCACCATTCTGCTCTCCCTCTTCGGACCGGGCTATGAGACAAATCAGATCGCGCGCGACCTTTCCATAACAATGTGGCTGACCCCCAAGGACATCAGTCCCTACGCGGAAAAGCTTTCGAGAGCAGAGACGCTGTCGGAGGACGAACAGCGGCAGATACTTTCTAGGCAAGTGGCCAACGTCGATACTCTCTTCAAGCACTACGACAAAATCGAGCGCGAATCTCTCTGGCCGGTGGGCAAGTCTCTTCTCGCGGTCGCAGTTATCGCCGCGGTCGGAATCGCCCTGCTGATTCGCGGGTATCCCGCGGCGGTCTTTCTCTGGGGCGACGGAGAATCTCGCGGCAAGAAACAAGAGAGCGGACGAAGCGAGTGCTATGGGCACTCCTTCTTGCAATTTCTTTGATTCCGGTAATAGTACAGCTCTTTTTGCCGAGCTTGTTGAGTGGGTTTAGGTAGCGCCCGTCACGCATCCGCCCCGCCCCGGCGGGTCTATCTGTGCAAACGCAGCAGTAATTCCGGATTCCCTGCGCGCATACACGGTGCGATGCTCGCGGCCATGACCGACACCGAGACATTGGAATCTCTGCGCAACGCAATCCGCACGCTGTTCCCCCGCCGGACCGACGCGGTGCCGTTGGATCGCCCGGGCGGATCGCATACAGGCTGAGGAATCTCGCAGCACTGGTTGGACACACAAAGCGAACCGGCGGCAGAATTCGCTGCATGCCGCTCAAATCTTTCACCAACCGAACTTGAAACCGCCGCGCGAGCGTGTCGCGCGATGGCGTATCCGGAAGGCGAGCGCGCAAAGAAAATGGAGAACCCGACGACGCGCGGTCCGATCGAGGCCGCAGCGCAGCGCTACGCTGCGTTAGTTGAGAAATTCGAGGCGGCGCGCAAACGGGCTTAAGATGCGGCCGCATGAGCGATACTCCCACTCACTTGGCGCCCGCGATCGGTAAGGCGTATACCGAGCTTTTATCCGTCATTCATTGGATAGATGAGCACGGCAAGGTACTCGACATACCCGGCGAGCCACGTAACCTGATCGCAGCTGCATGTTTCGATACGGTGCTGGAGCATCAGGCCGCGATCGCGGCTCTTGTCGAAAGGCAACTGAACGGCTCTGCCCTTGCGCTAATGCGAGTGGTCGCAGAGGCGTACATTCGTGGCGCGTGGTTTGCAAGATGTGCAACGGATGAGGAACTGCAACGATTCCAAAAAGACGAACTGGAAAAAGGAATCAGGACGTTAGTTCGGGAGCTTGAGGCGTCGCTGGGCAACGCGAATGACGTGCTGTCTCGCACAATCAAGAATCAATGGAACACTCTGTGCAGCTTCACCCACACCGGCTTTAAACAGGTTACCCGCCGATACACCGGATCAATACTTAAACCGAACTATCCGGAGGCCGAGGTGATTCAGGCGCTTGACTTCGCGGGAGCCGTCGGCATCCTCAGTCTTATTGAGCTGGCCGCACTTTCACAAAACCTAACACTGGGACACGCAGCCATTGAGCGCGCACGACGGTTCACGGCAACGTAGAATGAAGGTATTCGTCTCATAGACCCACGACTCGGACCTGCAATGGGAACGAGACCGCTCACTCGATTGAATCGTGTCCGCGTTAGCGCGGTAGGCATCGTGGGCGCGCTCTTTGTACACGCGCTGATCTTCCTGCCGTTTGTTCTGGATCTCTCCCTGCCTTCCTCTCGCTTGCCTAATCAGAGCGGCGCCGGCGCGAGCGCACTTGTCACGAGCCAAGAGCCAGTCATGACGGCGGTGTTCATTAACGAGCCCTCGCAGGACGAGCGCCTAGCACCTCCGCCGGAGAACTTGGCCTCTCGCGGCGCAGCGCCGCGGGACTTGCCCGTGGTGGTGTTCAGCCCCGACGCGACTCCGGCAGTGCAGGTCGATAACGCATCCGAAGAGTCGGAGGACAGCTCAGCGCCACCCGAAGCGGCCGGGGATCAGACGCAGCATGCACTTCTTTTCGGCCGGTACCTGGTTCAGGTGCAGGCGCGGATCGAACGCGCGTGGATGCGACCGCGCAGTGAGATTGGCGCACCGCGATTCTCTTGCCGGGCGCGTATTGAGCAGGATCGGCGGGGAGGAGTTATCGGGATCAAGCTCGACCCCTGTAACGGCAGCGAGCGCTGGCAGCAGTCGCTGGTGAGTGCTATTCGAACCGCGTCCCCGTTACCGGCACCGCCCGATCCCTCTGTTTATGCCGATCGGCTGTCATTGAGCTTTGAGTCTGATGGCTTCAATTCCGGCGGGTCAACCCAAGGGTTTGAGCCGGAGACACGCGTCGTGAACAATGGCTCGCAGGTGCTCGAATCCTTTGAGAATTTTTCGAAAGGGACGAACACGAACGCCAAGTCAGACGAGGACAACGTCATTCATCTGACGATCATCGGAACACCGAATTCGACCGAACCGGGCGCCCGTAACTGATCCAACCTAACCGGCGGCCCCCGCGGTCCTTGCCGACCGACAAGTCAGCTACGGTTGTACGCTAGCTCGCCTCGCGCCGGCTTGAAAAAAATTAAGACTTCAGACCGCCCGCGTGAGATAGCAGGCAGCCCCAGCACAGTAGTAAAAGATGTGTTGCGGTTTTTTGTAGACGACGCGCGATCAAGAACAGTTGGGGAGGCCTCCGGATGTTTCGCCAGAACGATTGGGCGCGAGTGCTCGCGCTCAAGGGTTTGCTTGCGGGTGTGCCCCTTCTCCTGATTGCCGCCTTTCACTTCACTCCGGCTGATGCAGCGACCGCCACAGTCGCGGGGCGCACCCAGGGTAGTTTCGCGGTTTCGCCGACAGGTGCGGCAACTTACACGATTCCGATCTGGGCTCCTCCCGGTCCTCAGGGGCTGCAGCCCAACATTGCGCTGACGTACAACAGTCAGCAGGGAAACGGCTACGTCGGGGTCGGCTGGGGCGTCGGCGGCCTTAGCTCCATCTACCGCTGCAATCTTACCTACGCGCAAGACGCTGCTCCCGCGCCGGTGGCACTGGCCACGAGCGACGGGTATTGCATGGATGGCCAGCGGCTACGCCTCACCGGGGGAACGTACGGAACAGCTGGCTCCACCTATCAGACCGAGATCGCCAATTTCGTCAATGTGACCGCTAACGGAACCGCCGGAAACGGCCCGGCGTACTTCACCGCTCAGGACCGAAATGGCCGCACCTACACCTACGGTAACGGAGGCAGCTCCCAGGTGCTTGCCACAGGGAGCACCACTGCAGTTGCTTGGATGCTGAACGAGGTCAGCGACCCGTTCGGCAACACGATGACCATCGCCTATAACACTGCGACCGGCACTGCAGTGCCCGCAACGATCTCCTGGACGCCGACCAGCCATGGAGCGACTACCTACAGCTACACGATGACCTTCAGCTACGGCACGAATGTGTTACCGCCCCACGGCTACGTGGGCGGCACATCGTTCGAGAACGCGAACCTACTCAGTTCCATCGCCATCGCGTACTCGGGCACGGCGGTCAAGACCTACTATCTGACCTATACGCAGCAGTCGCAGACTACTGGCACCGGTCGTGACGTACTCACACAGGTTCAAGAGTGCGCAGGATCGGGCACCTCAAGTTGCCTCTCGCCGACGGTAATCACCTATCAAGGCGGGACGGCAGGAGTTTCAACGACCGCGACGTCGGCATTGAGCTATGCCACGTCTCTTGCCCACTACGACTTCAATGGCGACGGCTATCCCGATTTGCTCTACAACAACGGCACCGACTGGTATGTAGCATTTGGCTCCTCTAGCGGCTTCGGGACGCCCGTCAGCACCGGCATCCCCAGCTCTGCCTCTCAGGTGCTTGCCGGAGATCTCTTGGGAAATGGTCAGGACGGCATCCTCGCCGCCATCAGTGGTACTTGGTACTACTACACTTGGAGCGGCAGCGCCTTTACGCACGTAGGGGCGGGTCTTGCCTATGACTCGACCGCCGTCCAATACATGCTCGCTGACGTCAACGGCAATGGCTTGCCGGATCTGATCGCGAGCTATTACACCTCGTCTAGCGGTACGTTCACTATCGACATACATCTCAATACAGGTGCCGGAAACTCGGTCAGTTTCGGTAGCGCGATTCAAGCGTACACAATCACCTCGACACGCCTGGCCGGGGCGCCGCAACTTGTCAGCAACACAGATAACGCCGGTGGCCAAACGTACGCATTGGGGAAGCTGCCCAGGTTTGATTTCAACGGAGACGGTCGCGATGACCTGGCCATGCAGTGGATCACAGGGTCTCCGGGTTGTTTCAACGGGGGAAGCTGCACCTGGACGGCAAGCACCTACGAGGTGATCGCAGGCGGTTCAACTTCCAGTCCGACCTTCACACCGTACTTAATCTATTCAGCAAATGACGACACATCGCTCCCCGTCGCTTTTCTGAACTTCAATTCCGATGCGTGCACCGACTATCTGGTCGGCGGCACGATCTACATTGCGGGTTGCAATGGCTCGACCCCGAGCACCATCACGTTGGGGAATAGCAATGTCATCGGCGCCATGGACTGGAACGGGGACGGGCTCACGGACATTCTGGTTGCGAACGGCAGCACCATCGGTGTCTACCTCTCCACCGGTAATGGGGTCAGCACTCTGGTCTCGACCTCAATTCCCTATAGCACGAACAACGTGTATTTCACGCTCGATGCCAATGGAGACGGGCTAGATGACTTAGGGTATTGGACTACGAACCACACGTATTACTACCTGCACAGCGGTGCGGGTACACCGCCGGATCTGCTTAGTTCGGTAACCGATGGTTTTGGCAACTCCGCGAGCCCAACACTGGTATCGATCATAGATGGCGGCGCCTACATAGCGCAGGACGGCTCGGTCCCGCAAGCGGTATACCCGGACTCGCCCTACATCGGCCCGTTGTACGTGGCGAAGAGCACAACGTTCAGTGATCCGAGCAGCTCGACTGGGGGCACATACGTCCAGGCCACAGGGTACTTCGGAGCGTGGACTAACCTTGAAGGGCGCGGTTTTGAAGGATTCTACAAGACTGAAATGACGGATACGCGGATCGCGTCGACGTATGACTATCACTACTATCTGCAATCCTTCCCCTACACGGGCATGCTCTTCGAACATATGCCGTGGACGGGATCGTTCTACACAAGTCAGTGGATTGGTACGCAGGCGTCCACGACGCTAAGCTCAACCCCGTACCAAGAACGCTACTTTCCTTATTTCAGCAACCTCACGGGCTACACCAATGAGCTCGGAGGCACCGAGAACGGCGACCTGATCACCACTTCGAGCACCAACTACACGTACGATAACTACGGCAATCCGACTTCGATTGCCACGACGGTGACGGACAACGATCCGAACTCTCCGTACACTGGCGACACTTGGACAACGACGACCACCAACACGCCGGATGAAAGTACGAATCCGTACTGCCTCAGCCTCTTCTCGAAAACTCAGGTCGCGTATACCGCCTCCAATGGCAGCACCGCGGTCACTACGACGAAGACTCTGACGCCAAATTTCACAGACTGCCGCTATACGCAGATCGTCACCGAGTCAAATTCTGGCAGCAGCTATGCGGTAACTGAAACTCTAGGTTACGACTCCTTCGGCAACGTCAACAGCGACGCGGTCACTGGTGCTGGCATGGCAGCACGAACCACGACGTCGAGCTGGACCACGTCGACCGCGTTAACAGGACAATTCCCGATGTCGGTTACTGACCCTTCGGGTGCAACGACAAATTTCAACTACAACTTCAGTTATGGCCTTAAGAGCCAGATGACAGACCCGAACGGTCTGATCACCTCCTGGCAGTACGACGGTTTCGGGCGCAAGACCCAGGAGACGCGGCCGGACGGCACTTACACGACGTGGACCTACTATAACTGCGAGAGCTACATCGGCTGTGCCTTGGGTTCGAACGGACTCAACGTATTGCACGACGTTTACAGCACCAACGCCTCCGTACAGAGCTACGGCGTGGACTTCGGCGACGCGATCGACCGCGCGCTAGTCAAGATCCAAATCATGATGAATGGGACAACGTATGCGCGCAACGAACTGCGCTACGACTCGCTTGGGCGAGTCAGCGAGCGTGCGTTTCCCTGCACCTATAGCGCTATCGGCACCACGTGCACGTACTGGACGACCAACACCTACGATGTGCTCAATCGCTTGACGGAGAGTCAGCGTCCCATCAGCTCGACGAACAGCAACCTGCAGACTACGAGCTACGCGTACGCGGGGCGCACGTCGACCGTCACGGACGCGCTTTCGAACACACGAACGATAGTCAACGACGTCAACGGTTGGCTGCGGCAGACCGAAGACCCGTACGGGTATACGGTCAAGCTGGCTTACGATGCGGCGGGAAATAAAACCGCGGTCACAGATAGCCTCAGCAACAGCCTTTGGAGCGCAACCTATACCTATGGAATCAAGGCTTTTCCGGCCACGGTCACCGACATGGACATGGGAAGCTGGTCTTTCACCCATGACGCGCTTGGTGAGAAAATCGCCTGGAAGGATGCGAAGAGCCAGTCCTTCTCCGAGACCTACGATGCATTGTCGCGCCCCTTGACGCGAAAGGAGCCAGATCTCTTCACCCAATGGACGTGGGGCTCCAGCGCTTCGAGCTACAACATCGGAAAACTGCAGAGCGTATGCACGGGAACAGGGAACAATCCAACCAGCTGCAGCAACACGCCCGGGTACGCTGAAAGCGAGACCTACGACAGTCTGAGCAGGCCTTCCACCCGAGCGATTACGATCCCGGGCCAGAGCAGCACGTTCACCTACACTTGGGCCTACAACGCGACCACGGGCCTGCTTAACACACTCACATATCCGGCAAGTTACCCGAGCAGCTATTCGCTAGAGCTGCAATACGCGTATTCGAGCGGACTACTGCAGACGGTCACAGACATCTCCGACACGCCGAACGTGACTGTGTGGCAAGCCAACACCACCAACCCTATGGGTCAGATCACCGAGGAGACACTCGGCAACGGGATCGTGACGAACCGCTCGTACGATGCGGTTACCAGTTGGTTGGGAACGGCACAATCGGGCGTCGGCGGAGGCTCTGCAGTCAAGAACCTCTCGTTTCTTTACGACGAGATGGGCGATGTCACCCAGCGCGAGGACAATAACCTCGGGCTCACAGAGAACATCTACTACGACAACGACTACCGTCTAACGTCTTCGACGCTCAACAGCACCCAGAATTTGGCCGTCACGTACGACAACACCATGGGAAACATCACATCCCGAAGCGATATCGCGAGTGGGGCTACCTGGACATACAGCACGACGCAGAAGCATGCCGTTACACAGGCCGGCAGCAGCTCCTACAAATACGCTTATGATGCGAACGGCAACGCGACCTCGCGGCAGGGGGATTCGATCAGTTGGTCGAGCTACAACTATCCGATCACGGCTAATGCGGGCACCGGCTCCACTGCCGAGACAGTCGCCTTCGAGTACGGGCCGAATCGGCAACGCTGGCAGCAGTCCTACACCGGTAATTCGACGACGGAGACCACGAACTACATCGGGAAACGTCTTGAAATGGTCATCAGTGGCGGCGTTACCGACTACCGCCATTACATCTCTGGCGGATCCGGTGTCGTCGCGGTGTACTCCCGCAAGAGCAACGGCACCAACACTCTCAGTTACGTCCTATCGGATCATCAAGCGAGTGCCGCCTCAATCACGAACAGCAGCGGTGCACAGGTGGTCGGGGAGAGCTTCACTGCCTTTGGCAACCGAAGGAACCCGACAACCTGGTCGGGAGCCGATACAAACACCGATCTCACGACGATCGCAGGTATCACTCGCGAGGGCTACACATTCCAAACCGCACTCGGCCTATGGATGGGAATGAACCACATGAACGGGCGCGTGCAGGACGCGGTGACGGGTCGCATGTTGTCGGCGGATCCTCACATCCCCGACAAGACTAATGCCCAGAGCTACAACCGGTACAGTTACGCAAACAACAATCCGGTGACTCTCACGGATCCCTCCGGATTTAGTCCATGCGGACACTTGTGCAAGCCGATAGATGGTGTCCTGCGCGGCGATCCCCTGGGGTGGAGCGCCATGCTTGGCGCTGAGATCTCGACGAGCAACCAGATCATGGACTTTACCGAGAACGGGAATTGGGCCGGCATGAACTTGCCGATTCCGAATTGGGCGATCTCTGACCAGTCTTGGCCGGAATTGCCGCCGCCGAGCAGCTCACAACCTTCTGATTCAGACCCAGATTCGAGCCAGTCCAGCAATGCCCCTAACGGGGCTCCTGCAACGACCAACAGCTGCAACACCGGCATGAGCGCCCCACCCGGCCAGTGCGGGCCGGCCGTCCTAACAAGTAGCCTTGCGTGCGGCAGTTTTCAGTGCTCATATCAGATGGGGCCCTGGAACAATGGCGACCAGACCGGTGTTTGGATTCAAGTGATCCTCTCAACGAATGGTGGTGGGCAATGGGTGCAGTCATACTCGTACTGCTTCGCCGGTATCGGTTGTTCATCCCCCGAAGAGGACATCCCCTTCGGCCAACCGGCCGCCAACCCGTTCTACTCAACCTTGTATAGTAACGGGCAGATTTTTTGGGACGATCCAGGGACGAGGGCGTCCTGGACTTGGACCGCTCAGACGTCCTATGTGCAGCCAGGCCAGACTGCCGCAGCGTTTACCCTCCAGTGGGGCTACACCGTGTCCTCTAATGGCTCCGTTGGTTACACAGCTCCTGTGACGGCGACGCCTTCCCCTTATCAGCAGTCGCTCATAAATCAGGCGAATTCACTGCAGCAACCGGCCTCACAATGATTCTTTCACACGGACGGCCGTCGATCTCCCGGAACACCACCCGTTGCACACCGTTGCCCGAGATGCGAAGGCTCATGTTTGCCGCCTCGCTCACAGTAGCCGCTTGTGGGTCGCCCCCAGTCGTCCAGCCGGCCGCCGGGCAGAACCAGTACATCGTGACGATGACCTGCCCCCTTTGGCGCTGCCCGACGGGAAACCCCTCGAGGATACAGGCCATCAACACAGCCCGTGCGACCTGTCAAAACCTCGGAATGATGATTGCGTCCGAGTATCTATCCAAACCGCCAAACGAGTCGAATCCCCGACACGAGCGACTTAAATTTGAGTGCATCTCTCCCTACGAAATCGTTCCGATCGACGGTGAGACGCTGGCGCTTTACGGGGACGCGGTAAAGGGCTCTTACAAGATGTGGGTGCCTACTTCCGAGATCCCGGCGGGGCCCGCCAGTTTCGAACAGGTCACGCAGCGACCCAAGGACTACTGTGCGAAGATGAACATGACCATGAAGCACACGGGCGGCGGCTTCGATCTTGGTACCGGACTCGACTTCATCTTCAGCTGCGTGCCGAAGCAGCAGGGACAGGAGCATCGGTAGCGTGGGCTCAAGCCGCGTGCCCGCGTCTTTCTACCGCGCGGGGGACGCTCCGATCTCATCGAAGCCTTTCGGTGTGCGGCGCAAGCAGGTTCAAGTGCGCTGGTGGAGTCGCCCGGGGGAGTCTCCAGACGCGCGCAACCCGGGATTCTCCATTTTCGTGCTCGCTCGCTTTCGCTGATACGCCATAGCGCGACACGCCACGGTGACGTGAAACTTGATCCAGTAGGGCGCCGCACGTGCACGAGCGCGCCGACCTGTGTCACCATTGCACTAGTGTGAAGACCGCAGTCGCGTACTACATCGGCGCCGATCCGGCGCTCAGGCGTCAGAAGGACGTCGTACAGAAGTATGCGGCGTCGCACAAGCTGCGAATCGTTCGTGACTTCTGGGATGGTAGTAGCGATACGCCGATCAGTGAACGCACGGGGCTCGCGGCGATGCTCGCGTATGTCCTGGGCGGCGGTGCCAGGGTGGTGTTGGTCGAGGATCCGGATCTGCTCGCGCCGGATCCGGCGGCGCAGATCACCGCGCACATGATGCTCGAACGTAACAAGGTCGAGCTGGTGCCGGTGTCGGACAAGGACTGGGTGACAGCTAAGGCGCACGTGCTCCTGCAGAACAAGCGTCTACAATTCGGGGCCGTGGTGAATTCTGTTCTGGAAACGGCCCGCCTGTTCGCGACCAGGGAGCGGCTGCAGCGGATGAAGGTCGGGCGCGACGAGGCCAGTAAGCGGCTGGGCTATCGGGTCGAGGGCCGCGCGGCCTGGGGCCGGTTCCCGACCGAGACCATAGATCTGGCCCGGCAATTCAAGGCCGCCGGCAAGAGCCTCCGGCAGATCAGCGCCGAGCTGGCGAAGCGCGGCCAGCTGAACAACGCCAGCAAGCCGTACGGGCCGCAGAGCGTGGCCCGCATGCTCAGGGGTGGGTGATGGGCGACTTCCGAGACTGGTTCGTTATCAACCGCTGGGCACTGCGCGAGCGGTGCAGACGGTTCGCACGTGTGGGCGCGTACCGGTTCGAGCCTGGCACCCTCGCCATGATCACGTTCGGACCGTCAACGGGCACGGTCGTGCGCCTGGAGCGGATGGCCTACGCGCCGCCTGGGTGCGATGGCGGCGCCGTACACACGCTGCAGCCGCACGGCCTCATCTGGATCGTGGACCAGTGGCTGGAATGGATCGCGGACGAATCCCAGGGGCCCAGGCTGTACCGGTTCAAGTCCGCGCCCTGGACCGCGCTACGGGCTCTGCCCAGGCGTCCCCAGGCCAGGAGGGTTCAATACGAGCCCCCAGGAGCCGCCCAGGGCGACCCGGCACCAGGGTAGCGTCCCAGGCGAGATCGACCCAGGCGCGCCACGGTGGGCAGCCGGTAACCAGTTTTCAGCCGTCGGAATGTGGAGGGGAGGGGCCCCATCGTGGCCCAGATCGGCTCTGGGGGTTTCGAGAAAGGTTGCCTGGGCGGGGGTTCAGAGGGGTCGGATGAGCGGCCGGATCGAGTTCTCTTTGCCGGTCTTCTTCCGGTGCTCCAAGGGATCGAGGAGCTGGAGATTCTTCAGGCAGTGCTTGCCACCGTCCGCCAGCGCCGAGCAGTGATCCACGTCGGCACAAATCAGAGCAGCGACCGCGTAGAAGTCGGCGATCTGCTTCGGGGTGCAGCAGTCGCACTGGACGGCTATCTCCATGGCGCGGCGAGCGGCTACCTTGCTGCTGATCTTCCCTGGGTCCGCTGCGTACCGTTTGCGATCTGTCTCGCGTTCCTTCTCGCGGTTGGCTTCGCGCCACCGCTGGTGACGTCCACGCTCCGCCTTTGGCGAGCGTTTACGGTCGTACTCACGACGCCTAGTCCTGGCGGCTTCACCCACAGGGACACGAACACCGCGATACGCGCATTCCCAGCACTCGGCGCGTATAGGCAGCGCCGGCCGTCCACAGTCCCGTTTGCACATCCTGATCGCGTTCACGTCACTCCTATCCGTCGCCATTTAATTGTGCCCCCGGAGCCACTTATCCCCGCCAGACCCCTTCAGGAACCGCTGGCGGATCCGACCGTCGGCACCAAAACGACTCACTGCGCTGCTACAATGCCGCCCTCTCGAAGCGCAGGTCGCGCATGCTGTCGAACTATCTGCCGATCCTCATCTTTCTGGTGGTAGCCGCGGCTCTGGCCGTGGTGTTGCTGGTGCTCGGCAGCGGCCTCGGCCGCCACTTCGCGCGCTTTCACGACGATCGCGCCAAGCTCACGCCCTACGAGTGCGGCTTCGACGCCTTCGAGGACACGCGCAGCAAGTTCGACGTGCGCTACTACCTGGTGGCGATCCTGTTCATCGTCTTCGACCTGGAGATCGCGTTCCTGTTTCCCTGGGCGGTGGCCCTGCGGCAGATCGGCCTGTTCGGGCTGGCCGCGATGGGCATCTTCCTCGGCATCCTGGTGGTGGGCTTCATCTACGAATGGAAGAAGGGGGCGCTCGAGTGGGACTAGCCGCGGAGAGCCAGGACGGCTTCGCGCAGCGCGGCTTCGTCACCGCGCGGCTCGATGAGCTGGTGAACTGGGCGCGCACCGGCTCGCTGTGGCCGATGACCTTCGGCCTGGCCTGCTGCGCGGTGGAGATGATGCATGCCGGCGCCTCGCGCTACGACCTCGACCGCTTCGGGGTGGTATTCCGTCCGAGCCCGCGCCAGTCGGACGTGATGATCGTCGCCGGGACGCTGGTCAACAAGATGGCGCCGGCGCTGCGGCGGGTGTACGACCAGATGGCCGAGCCGCGCTGGGTCATCTCCATGGGCTCGTGCGCCAACGGCGGCGGTTATTATCATTACTCCTACTCGGTGGTCCGCGGCTGCGATCGCATCGTGCCGGTCGACGTGTACGTACCGGGCTGTCCGCCGACCGCGGAAGCCCTGGTGTACGGGATCGTGCAGTTGCAGAAGAAGATCGCCCGCACCAGCAGCATCGCCCGCTAGAGGCACCAAGGAGCGCAGCAGCACGTGAGCGAGCTCATCGAAGCTCTGGCCCGCAAGGTCGACGCGCAGCTCGGCGGCCGCGCGCGGCGCGTGTCGGCGCGCCCGCAGGAGCTCGCCTACGAGACCGACGCGCCGGCGCTGCTCGAGGTGTGCCGCAGCCTGCGCGATGCGCCGGCGCTTAGCTTCGAGATGCTGATGGATCTCGCCGGCCTCGACTACCTGCACTACGGCCGCGATGAGTGGGAGACCCAGGGCGCCACCCGCTCCGGCTTCAGCCGCGCCCGCGAGGCGCAGAGCAAGCCGCCCGATGCGCACGAGGCCGGGCGCTTCGCGGTGGTCTACAACCTGCTGTCCATCAGTAACAACCAGCGGCTGCGCCTCACGGTTAAATGCCCGGACACCGCCGAGCCGGTGGTGGATTCGGTGGTGGAGGTGTGGGCGAGCGCCAACTGGTTCGAGCGCGAGGCCTTCGACCTGTACGGCATCCTGTTCCGCGGCCACCCGGACCTGCGCCGCATCCTCACCGACTACGGGTTCATCGGGCACCCGTTCCGCAAGGATTTCCCGCTCTCCGGCAACGTCGAGGTGCAGTACGACCCGGACAAGCGCCGCGTGGTCTACCAGCCGGTGAGCATCGTGCCGCGCGTGCTGGTGCCCAAGGTCATCCGCCATGACCATCGCTACGAGCCCGCGCTCAGGGACCCGCAGGTACCGCGCTGATGGACGCCGCGCCTCCGACCGAGATCCGTAACTACACCATGAACTTCGGGCCGCAGCACCCGGCGGCGCACGGCGTGCTGCGCCTGGTGCTGGAGCTCGACGGCGAGGTGATCCGCAAGGCCGACCCGCACATCGGGCTGTTGCATCGGGCCACAGAGAAGCTCGCCGAATCGAAGCCCTTCAACCAGTCGATCGGCTACATGGACCGCCTCGACTACGTCTCGATGATGTGCAACGAGCACGCCTACGTGCTCGCCATCGAGCGCTTGCTCGGCATCGAGCCGCCCGAGCGCGCCCAGTACATCCGCGTGATGTTCGACGAGATCACGCGCGTGCTCAATCACCTCATGTGGCTCGGCGCGCACGGCCTGGACATCGGCGCGATGACGGTGTTCCTGCTGTGCTTCAAGGAGCGCGAGGAGCTCATGGACGTGTACGAGGCGGTCTCCGGCACGCGCATGCACGCCACCTACTACCGCCCGGGCGGCGTGTACCGCGACCTGCCGGACGCCATGCCGAAATACCAGGCCTCGAAGTGGCGCTCGGCCAAGGATGCGGCGCGCATGAACGAGGCGCGCGCCGGCACCATGCTCGATTTTCTCCAGGCCTTCACCGAGAGCTTTCCGGCGCGCGTCGACGACTATGAAACGCTGCTCACCGACAACCGCATCTGGAAGCAGCGCACCGTCAACATCGGGGTGGTGAGCCCGCAGCGCGCCATGCAGCTCGGCTTCTCAGGTCCCATGCTGCGCGGCTCCGGGGTGGCCTGGGACCTGCGCAAGAAGCAGCCCTACGAGGTCTATGCGCGCATGGAGTTCGACATCCCGCTGGGCGTCAATGGTGACTGCTACGACCGCTACCTGGTGCGCATCGAGGAGCTGCGCCAGTCGAACCGCATCATCCGCCAGTGCATCGAGTGGCTGCGCGCGCATCCCGGGCCGGTGATGCTCGACGACACCAAGGTATGTCCGCCGCGGCGCGAGCGCATGAAGGAGGACATGGAAGCCCTGATTCATCACTTCAAGTTCTTCACCGAAGGCTACGAGGTGCCCGCCGGCGACAGCTACGCGGCGGTCGAGGCGCCCAAGGGCGAGTTCGGGGTGTACCTGGTGTCCGACGGCGCCAACAAACCCTACCGCCTCAAGTGCCGGGCGCCCGGATTCCCCCACCTGGCGGCGCTCGAGGAGATGTGCCGCGGCCACATGCTGGCCGACGTGGTGGCGGTGATCGGTTCGCAGGACATCGTATTCGGCGAGATCGACCGATGAGCGAGCGCAGCAACGTCGGGGTGGGTGGCACGGGGCTGATGAGCAAGCTGCAGCTGCTGTCGGAGGACACGCGCCACACCATCGACCGCTGGGTGGCGAAGTTTCCGCCCGGACGGCAGCGCTCGGCGTGTATCGCCGCGCTGCGTGCCGCGCAGGAGCAGAACGACGGCTTCCTCACCGCGGACCTGATGGACGCGGTCGCCGAGTACCTGCAGCTGCAGCCGATCCAGGTCTACGAGGTGGCGCGTTTCTACTCGATGTTCGAGACGCACCCGTGCGGGCGCCACCACGTCAGCATCTGCACCAACATCTCCTGCATGCTCAACGGCGGCCAGGAGCTGCTGGCGCACGCCGAGCGCAAGCTCGGCATCAAGGCGAACCAGAGCACCGCCGACGGCCGCATCTTCCTCAAGCTGGAGGAGGAGTGTCTGGCGGCCTGTACCGGTGCGCCCATGGCGATGGTGGATCACGTGTTCCACGAGCACCTCACCGCGGAGAAGCTCGATGCGATCCTGGATGAGCTGACATGAGCGCCATCGAGGACAAGTACGCCGAGCGTATGAACCTCACGGTGTTCGAGCCGCTCAAGCTCGCGCAGTCGTGGACGCTCGACACCTACCGCAGCATCGGCGGCTACCAGGTGTGGGAGCGGCTGCTCGGCGAGAAGCCCGAGCGCGGCGAGGTGATCGACCAGCTCAAGGCCTCGGGGCTGCGCGGGCGCGGCGGCGCCGGCTTTCCCACCGGCACCAAGTGGAGCTTCATGCCGCGCAACTCCCCGGCGCAGAAGTACCTGGTGTGCAATTCCGACGAGAGCGAGCCGGGCACCTGCCACGACCGCGACATCCTGCGCTACAACCCGCACGCGCTGATCGAGGGACTGGCGATCGGCGGCTACGCCACCAATACCACCGTCGCCTACAACTACATCCGCGGCGAGTTCCTCGGCGAGCCGGTGCCGCGTTTCGAGGCCGCGCTCGCCGAAGCCTATGCCGCGGGGCTGCTCGGCCGGAACATCCGCGGCAGCGGCATCGACTTCGACATCCATACCTTCGTCGGTGCCGGCGCCTACATCTGCGGCGAGGAGACCGCGCTGCTCGACTCGCTCGAGGGCAAGACGGGCAAGCCGCGCTTCAAGCCGCCGTTCCCCGCGAACTTCGGACTGTACGGCGCGCCGACCACCATCAACAACACGCTGAGCTTCGCCTCGGTGCCGACCATCCTGCGCAAGGGTCCGGCGTGGTTCGCCGCCCTCGGGCCGCCGAACTCCGGCGGCACGCTGATCTATTCCGTATCCGGACACGTCACGCGGCCGCGCAACATCGAGCTGCCGCTCGGCGTGCCGTTCGCCGACCTGCTGGAGCTGTGCGGTGGGGTGCGCGGCGGCCGCAGGCTCAAGGCGGTGATTCCCGGCGGGGTCTCGGTGCCGGTCGTGCCCGCGGAAATCATGCTCAAGACCAACATGGACTACGACTCGGTGAAGGCCGCCGGCTCGGCGCTCGGTACCGGGGCTGCCATCGTCATGGACGAGACCACCTGCATGGTGCGGGTGCTCGAGCGCATCTCGCGTTTCTACATGGCCGAGTCCTGCGGTCAGTGCACCCCGTGCCGCGAGGGCACCGGCTGGATGAACCGCATGCTGCAGCGCGTGCTTGCGGGTGCCTCGCGGCGCGAGGAGCTCGCGCTGCTGCTGGACGTGGCCAACCGCATCGAGGGGCATACCATCTGCGCCTTCGGCGATGCCTCCGCCTGGCCGGTGCAGAGCTTCCTCAAGCATTACCGGCATGAATTCGAATACATGATCGACCACGGCGGCCGCAGCCTGGTCAGCGAACAGCTGGGAGCACAGGCGGCGTGACAGGCATGCACGGGGATTGTCATGGCGGATGAGGTGGTCAACATCGAGGTCGACGGCGTGCCGGTGCAGGCCAGGAAGGGCGAGATGATCATCCGCGCCACCGACCGTAGCGGCGTGTACGTGCCGCGCTTCTGCTACCACGAGAAACTCACCGTGGCGGCCAACTGCCGCATGTGCCTGGTGGACGTCGAGAAGGCCCCCAAGCCGCTGCCGGCCTGCGCCACGCCGGTGACGGAAGGCATGAAGGTGTTCACCCGCTCGCCGCGCGCGATCGGCGCGCAGCGCGCGGTGATGGAGTTCCTGCTCATCAACCATCCGCTCGACTGCCCGATCTGTGACCAGGGCGGGGAATGCGAGCTGCAGGACCTGGCGGTCGGCTTCGGGCGCGACGTGTCGCGCTACAACGAGGGCAAGCGCGCGGTGGCCGACGAGAACTTAGGTCCCCTGATCGCCACCGACATGACGCGCTGCATTCAGTGCACGCGTTGCGTGCGCTTCACCGAGGAGATCGCCGGCGTGCAGGAGCTCGGCACCATCGGCCGCGGCGAGCACATGGAGATACGCACCTACATCGAGAGCACCGTGAACCACGAGCTCTCCGGCAACGTCATCGACCTGTGCCCGGTCGGCGCGCTGGTCTCCAAACCCTACCGCTTTACCGCGCGCGCCTGGGAGATGAGCTCGGCGCCGCTGATCTCTCCGCACGATGCGGTCGGCAGCAACCTGTTCGGCCACGTGCTGCGCGGGCGGCTGATGCGCGTCGTGCCGCGCGAGAACGAGGCGATCAACGAGGTGTGGATCGCCGACCGCGACCGCTTCAGCTACGAGGGCGTCTACAGTGCCGACCGTCTGCAGCGGCCGCTGCTGCGCGAGGGCGGCGGCTGGGTGGCGAGCGACTGGGAGCCGGCGCTGATGCGCGCCGCCGAGGGGCTGCGCGAGCGCGCCGCCTCCTTCGGCGTGCTCGCCAGCAGCTGCGCCACCGTCGAGGAGCTGTACCTGGCGGCGCGCCTGGCGCGCGGCCTGGGCTCGCACAACATCGATCACCGGCTGCGGCAGGCGGATTTTCGCGACCAGGCGGCCGATCCGCCGTTCCCTGCTCTCGGACTGCCGCTCGCCGCGGTGGATGCGCTGCAGGGGCTGTTCATCATCGGCTCGAATCTGCGCCGCGAGGCGCCGATCCTGGCGCACCGCGTACGCAAGGCCGCCCAGCGCGGTGCCGCGGTGGCGTTCCTCAACCCGGAGCGCTTCTCGTACCTGTTCCCGGTGAAGTCGTACCTGGCCGCCGCCCCGGCCGATATGGTGGCGGAGCTGGCGGCGGTGCTCGCGGCGGTCGCGGCGGTGACCGGTGCGGCGGTGCCCGCGCACCTGGCAGCGGCGGTCGCGGCGGCGAGCGTCGGCGAGACGCACCGCGCCGCGGCGCAAGCGCTGCTCAGCGGGGAGCGGCGCGCGGTGTGGCTCGGTGCGCTCGCCGCACGGCATGCGCAGTTCGCCGAGCTGCGCGCGCTCGCGGCGGGACTGGCGCAGCTCGCCGCGGCGAGCTACGGGCGTATCGCCGAGGGCGGCAACGCGGCCGGCGCTTACCTCGCAGGGGCCGTGCCGCATCGCCAGGCCGGCGGCCAGGCGGTGACGCCCGCCGGTCTCAACGCACGCGCGATGCTGCAGGAGCCGCTGCGCGCCTACCTGCTGTGCGGAGCCCTGGAGCCTTCGCTCGACATGGCTGAACCGGACAGCGGGCGCACGCTCGCGCGCGCGGAGCTGGTGGTCGCGCTGACCCCGTACGCGAGCGAGGAGCTCAAGCGCATCGCGCACGTGCTGCTGCCGATTGGCACCTTCGCCGAGACCAGCGGCAGCTACGTCAACTGCGAGGGACTGTGGCAGAGCAGTCCCGGCGCGGCCCAGCCGGTGGGCGAGGCGCGCCCCGCCTGGAAGGTGCTGCGGGTACTGGGCAACCTGCTGAACCTCCCCGGCTTCGACTACCAGTCCTCGGACGAGGTGCTCGCCGAAGTTCGCGGCCTGAGTGCCGCTGTGGCGGCCGCGCCGTACCGAGGCAGCCACGCCGTGGCGCCCGCCGCGGCTGCCGCCCAGCGCAGCACCGCGCCGCTGCCCGATGTGTCCATGTACCAGAGCGACGCGCTGGTGCGGCGCGCGCCGTCGCTGCAGCGCACGCGCGAAGGCCGCAGCGCGCCGGTGAGCTACTAAAGAGGGCGGCGCGGTGAACGAGCGACTCACAACCACCTGGCTCTCGCTGCCCGGCTACGTGCAGTCCACCGGGCTGATTCTGCTCATCACGGTGGTGCTCATCGTGTGCGTGGCGATGCTCACGCTGTGGGAGCGCAAGGTCATCGGCTGGATGCAGCTGCGCCGCGGCCCGAACCGCGTGCGCCTGTTCGGCCTGCTGCCCGGCGTCGGCCAACCCTTCGCCGACGTCTTAAAACTGCTGATGAAAGAGGTGATCATCCCGGCGAAGGCCAACAAGCTGCTGTTCCGCCTCGCGCCGATCATTGCGCTGGTGCCGGCGTTCGCCGCCTGGGCGGTGATCCCGCTGTCCCCGACGGTGGTGGTGTCGCACGCCGATGCGGGGCTGCTGTACCTGCTGTCACTCACCTCGATGGGCGTCTACGGCGTGATCATCGCCGGCTGGGCGGCCAACTCGAAGTACGCGTTCCTCGGCGCGATGCGTTCGGCGGCGCAGATGGTGGCGTACGAGATCGCGATGGGCTTCGCGCTGGTGGGGGTGCTGATGGCCACCGGCAGCATGAACCTCGGCGTCATTGTCACGACCCAGACGGGCGGCATCGGCTCGTGGAACTGGTTCTGGCTGTTCCCGCTGCTCATGGTGTACTTCATCTCCGGGGTGGCGGAGACCAATCGCGCGCCGTTCGACGTCGCGGAAGGGGAGTCGGAGATCGTCGCCGGCTTCCACGTCGAGTACTCGGGCATCGCCTTCGCGCTGTTCTTCCTCGCCGAATACGCCAACATGATCCTGATCTCGACGCTCACGGCGGTGTTCTTCTTCGGCGGCTGGCAGGGGCCGCTCGAGGGTTACCCGCTGGGCTTAAGCGCGACGTTCCTCGGCCAGCCGAGCTTCCTGTGGCTGTTCATCAAGGTGTTCGTGCTGGTGTTCCTGTTCCTATGGTTCCGCGCCACCTTCCCGCGCTACCGCTACGACCAGATCATGCGCCTCGGCTGGAAGTCGCTGATCCCGGTGACGCTGGTATGGATCGGCGTGGAGATGCTGCTGGCGGTGTACCGCGTCGGGCCGTGGGCGCGTCCCTGGTATCACTGACCGGAGCAATCGATGGCGCTCAATCCGTTCAAGACCTTCCTGCTGCCGGAGCTGCTCAAGGGCCTGTGGCTCACCCGCCGCACCCTGTTCCAGAAGAAGTACACGCTCAACTACCCCGAGGAGAAGACCCCGCAGTCGCCGCGCTTTCGCGGCCTGCATGCGCTGCGCCGCTACGCGAACGGCCAGGAGCGCTGCATCGCCTGCAAGCTGTGCGAGGCGGTGTGCCCGGCGGTGTGCATCACCATCGACTCGGACGTGGCGCCCGACGGTACGCGGCGCACGACCCGCTACGACATCGACCTGTTCAAGTGCATCTACTGCGGCTTCTGCGAGGAGGCCTGCCCGGTGGATGCCATCGTGCTGACGCGCATCCTCGAGTACCACATGGAGCGGCGCGGCGAGAACATCATGAGCAAGGACAAGCTGCTCGCCGTCGGCGAGCGCTACGAGGCGATGATCGCCGCCGACAAGGCCGCGGACGCCCCGTACCGATGAGCGCGCCCGCCGCCAATCCCGCCGCGGAGCGCGGCCGATGCTGATCCAGGGGCTGTTCTACCTGTTCGCGGCGATCCTCACCCTGGCGGCGCTCGGGGTGATCGGCTCACGCAACCCGGTGTACTCCGCGCTGGCGCTGGTGCTGTGCTTCGTCACCTCCGCGGCCATCTGGCTGCTCGTCGAGGCGGAGTTCCTGGCGGTGGTGCTGGTGCTGGTGTACGTCGGCGCGGTGATGGTGCTGTTCCTGTTCGTGGTGATGATGCTCGACATCAACCTGGCGGAGCTGCGCCAGGGGTTCACGCGCTTCGCCTGGCTGGGCGTGCTGACCGCGCTGGCCGTGATCGTCGAGATCGTCGGGGTGGTCTGGGTGCGCGGCGCGCTCGGCATCGATGCCGGGCACGGCGGCACACCGGAGCCGGCCGGCTACAGCAACACGCTCGAGCTCGGCAGCGTGCTGTACACGCGCTATGCCTACCCGCTGGAGCTGGCGGCCATGCTGCTGCTGGTCGCGATCGTCGCCGCCATCGCCCTCACGCTGCGGCGCCGCGCCGGCTACAAGCAGCAGGACGTCGCCGCGCAGGTGGCGGTGCGGCGCGAGGACCGGGTGCGCATCGTGCAGATGGACGCGGAGCAAGGCCCATGATCACGCTGGCGCAGCTGCTGACGCTCTCGGGCGTGCTGTTCTCGGTGGCGGTGGCCGGGATCTTCCTCAACCGCAAGAACGTCATCCTGCTCTTGATGTGCGTCGAGCTGCTGCTGCTCGCCGCCAACTTCAATTTCATCGCCTTCTCGCGCTACCTCGGGGACATCAACGGGCAGGTGTTCGTGTTCTTCATCCTCACGGTGGCAGCGGCCGAGTCGGCCATCGGACTGGCGATCCTGGTGGTGCTGTTCCGCGAGCGGCGCAGCATCAACGTCGAAGACCTGAACACGCTGAAGGGCTGACGGTGCCGGCGCTCAACCCCGACGTACTGCTCGCCATAGCGCTGTTGCCGCTCGCGGCCGCGCTCATCGCCGGCCTCGGCGGGCGCGTCATCGGGCGGGTCGGCGCCCATAGCGTGGCCTGCCTGGCGGTGGCGGTCTCCTGCGCTCTGTCGCTGCTGGTGCTCAAAGAGGTCTACTGGGACGGCGCGCCGGCCTACGACGGCGCGGTGTACACCTGGCTGGTGAGCGACGGCATGCACATGCAGGTCGGCTTCCTGGTCGATCGGCTGACGGCGCTGATGATGGCGGTGGTGACCTTCGTGTCGCTGTGCGTACACGTCTACACCATCGGCTACATGCACGACGATCCGGGCTACACGCGCTTCTTCAGCTACATCTCGCTGTTCACCTTCGCCATGCTGATGCTGGTGATGGCCAACAACTTCATGCAGCTGTTCTTCGGCTGGGAGGCGGTCGGCGTGGTGTCGTACCTGCTGATCGGCTTCTGGTACACGCGCCCGACTGCGACCTTCGCCGCCCTCAAGGCCTTCATCGTCAACCGCATCGGTGACTTCGGCTTCGTGCTGGGGATCGCCGGGATCGCCTGGCTCAGCAACTCGCTCGACTACCGCGCCGCCTTTTACGCCGCGCCGCAGATCGCGCACGTGCTGGTGCCGCTGAGCTCCACCACCAGCGTGAATGCGCTCACCCTCATCTGCATCTGCCTGTTCATCGGCGCGATGGGCAAGTCCGCGCAGGTGCCGCTGCATGTCTGGCTGCCCGACTCGATGGAAGGCCCGACGCCCATCTCGGCGCTGATTCACGCCGCCACCATGGTGACCGCCGGCATCTTCATGGTGGCGCGCATGTCGCCGCTGTTCGAGTACTCGGAAGGGGCGCTGTCGTTCGTGCTGCTGATCGGCGCGACCACCGCGTTCTTCATGGGACTGCTGGGCGTGGTGAGCAACGACATCAAGCGCGTCATCGCCTACTCGACGCTCTCGCAGCTCGGCTACATGACGGTGGCGCTCGGCGCCTCCGCCTACGGCGCGGCGATCTTTCATCTCATGACCCACGCCTTCTTCAAGGCGCTGCTGTTCCTGGCCGCCGGCTCGGTGATCATCGCCCTGCACCACGAGCAGGACATGCGCAAGATGGGCGGCCTGGCGAAGTACATGCCGATCACCGCGGTAACCTTCTGGATTGGCGCGCTGGCGCTCATCGGCACGCCGTTCTTCGCCGGCTTCTATTCCAAGGACGCGATCATCGAGGCGGTCGCGGCAGCCCACCGCCCGTTCGCCGCTTACGCGTACTGGTGCGTGCTGCTCGGCGTATTCGTCACCGCGCTGTACACCTTCCGCATGATCTTCATGACCTTCCACGGCCCGGAACGCTTCCGCCAGGCGCACGCCGAGGCCGGGCACGAGGCGCCGGCGGGGGCTGACCCGCACGCTGCGCCCGCTGCCGCGCACGGCGCGGATCACGATCCGCACGAGAGCCCGTGGGTGGTGACGCTGCCGCTCATTGCGCTTGCCATCCCTTCGGTGCTGAGCGGCGCGCTCGCGGTCGGCTCGGTGCTGTTCGGCAGCTACTTCGGCACTTCGATCTTCGTGCTGCGGGCTAACGATGTCGTCGCCAGGCTCGGCGCCGAGTTCCCCGGCGCGCTGCAGGCGGGGCTGCAGGGCCTGTTCTCGCTGCCGTTCGCGCTGGCGCTCGCCGGCGTCGTCACCGCCTGGGTGTGCTTCCTGTGGCGGCCGGAGCTCGCCGCGCAAGCCGCGCGGCGCGCCCGCTGGCTGTACTCGCTGCTGGTGCACAAGTACTACTTCGACTGGTTCAACGAGCACGTGCTGGCCGCGCTCACCCGCCTGATCGGCGTCGGCCTGTGGAAGGGTGGTGACCAGGGACTGATCGATGGCGCCATGGTGAACGGCACGGCGGAGGCGGTCAGCGGCTTCGGCGGGCTGTTGCGGCGCGTGCAGAGCGGCTACCTGTACTCGTATGCGTTCTGGATGATGATCGGGCTGGCGCTGCTGCTCGGCTGGTTTCTGATGCACACGCTCACCTGAAGAGGCGCGCACCGCAAGTGACCGAAAACCTGCACGGCCTGCTGTCGACCCTGATCTGGCTGCCGATCGGCACCGGGTTGCTGGTGCTGCTGCTGGGTGAGCGCCGCATCGCCGCCGGGCGCTGGCTGGCGCTCGCCGGTACGCTCGCGACGCTGCTGCTGTCGGTGCCGCTGTGGACGCACTTCAGCACCGTGAGCGCCGCGCCGCAGTTCACCGAAGGGCTGCCGTGGATCCCGCGCTTCAACGCGCGCTACGCGCTCGGCGTCGACGGCATCTCGCTGCCGCTCATCGTGCTCACCGCCTTCATGACGGTGCCGGTGGTGATCGCCGGCTGGAGCGTCATCACCACCCGCGTGGCGCAGTACTACGCCGCGTTCCTCATCATGGAAGGCCTGATGATCGGGGTGTTCTGCGCCACCGACGCGCTGCTGTTCTATTTCTTCTGGGAAGCGATGCTGATCCCGATGTTCCTGATCATCGGCATCTGGGGCGGCCCGCGGCGCGTGTACGCCACCATCAAGTTCTTCCTCTACACCTTCCTCGGCTCGGTATTCATGCTGGCGGCGCTCATCTACCTGTACGTCAAGTGCGGCAGCTACTCGATCGCCGACTTCCAGGCTCTGCCGCTCGCGCTGCCCGAGCAGCGCTGGATCTTCGCCGCGTTCCTGCTGGCGTTCGCCGTCAAGGTGCCGATGTGGCCGGTGCACACCTGGCTGCCCGATGCGCACGTCGAGGCACCCACCGGCGGTTCGGTGATCCTCGCGGCCATCATGCTGAAGATGGGCGGCTACGGCTTCCTGCGCTTTTCCCTGCCGGTCACCCCCGACGCGAGCCGCGAGCTCGACCTGGCACTGATCTCGCTGTCGCTGATCGCGGTGATCTACATCGGCTTCGTCGCGCTGGTGCAGCAGGACATGAAGAAGCTGATCGCCTATTCGTCGATCGCCCACATGGGCTTCGTGACGCTCGGTGCGTTCGTGATCTACGAGATCGTGCGCAACACCGGCAGCCGCACGGGCGCCGGCATGGGGCTGGATGGCGCGATGGTGCAGATGATCTCCCATGGCCTCATCTCCGGCGCGCTGTTCCTGTGCGTCGGGGTGCTGTACGACCGGCTGCACAGCCGGCAGATCGCCGACTACGGCGGGGTGGTCAACACCATGCCGGTGTTCGCCGCCTTCATGGTGCTGTTCGCGCTCGCCAACACCGGGCTGCCCGGCACCTCGGGCTTCGTCGGCGAATTCCTGGTGATCATCGCCAGCTTCCGCGCGAGCTTCTGGTACTCGGCGCTGGCGGCGGTCACGCTGATACTGGGAGCGTGCTACACGCTGTGGCTGGTGAAGCGCGTGGTGTTCGGTCCGGTGACCAGCCCGCGCGTCGCGGCGCTCGAGGACGTGAACGGCCGCGAGTTCGTGGTGCTCGGGGCGCTGGCGCTGGCGGTGCTGCTGGTGGGGGTGTGGCCGGCACCGCTGCTGAAGGTCATGCAGCCGAGCATCCACCACCTGGTGACCCAGGCGCTCGCCAGCAAGCTCTGACACCTACTGAAGGACACGCCGCCACCGCCATGCACGAACCCGCTCTTCAGCTCGCCAGCCTCGCCCCGGCCGTGCCGGAGATCTGGCTCGGCTGCGCCATCTGCGTGATCCTGCTGGTCGAGGTGTTTGCCGGCGAGCGCCGCCGTGGACTCACCGGCACGCTCACGCTGCTGACGCTCGCCGCCGGCGCGGCGCTCACGCTGCTGTACGCACACGTGCCGCAGCGCACGCTGCTGTTCGCCGGCATGTACGTGGCGGACGAGCTCGGCTTCGTGCTGAAGCTCGCAGGCTTCCTGTGCGTCGCGCTCGCGCTGCTGTACTCGCGGGCCTACCTGGAGAACCGCAACATCCTGCAGGGTGAATACTACGTGCTGGCGCTCACCGCGCTGCTCGGCATCTTCGTGCTCATTTCCGCCAACAGCCTGCTGACGGTGTACCTCGGCGTCGAGCTGCTGGCGCTGTCGGTGTATGCCCTGGTGGCGTTCGACCGCGATTCAGGGGTGGCCGCAGAAGCGGCCATGAAGTATTTCGTGCTGGGGGCGATCGCTTCCGGCGCGCTGCTGTACGGCATGTCGCTGATCTACGGCCTCACCGGCACGCTCGACCTGGGCGTGATCGCGGGCGCACTGCATGCGCCGCTGCATCGCGGCGTGGTGCTCGGGCTCGCCTTCATCGTGGTGGCGGTGGCCTTCAAGCTCGGCGCGGTGCCGTTCCACATGTGGCTGCCGGACGTGTACGAGGGCGCCCCGACCAGCGTCACGCTGTTCCTCGGCACGGTGCCGAAGATCGCGTATTTCGCGCTCACGCTGCGTCTGCTGGCGCAGGGGCTGGCCGGCACCACGGCCGAGTGGACCCAGATGCTGGCCGCGCTCGCGGTGCTCACGCTGGTGGTGGGCAACGTGGTGGCGCTGGTGCAGACCAACATCAAGCGGCTGCTGGCGTATTCCACCATCGCGAACGTGGGCTTCATCCTGCTCGGGTTCGTTGCCGGGACCCCGGATGGTTACGCCGCCGCGCTCTTCTATACGCTGGTGTATGTGTTGACCGCGCTCGGCGCCTTCGGCGTGATCCTGCTCAGCAGTGCCAAGGGCTTCGAAGCGGACCGACTCGAGGACTACAAGGGCCTGTACCGGCGCGATCCGCTGCTCGCGGCGGTGATGCTGATTCTGATGTTCTCACTCGCCGGCGTGCCGATTTTCGTCGGCTTCTGGGGCAAGCTGCGCATCTTCCAGGCGCTGTGGGAGACGCAGCACCTGTGGCTGGTGGTGCTCGCCGCCGCCATGTCGGTGGTGGGCGCGTACTATTACCTGCGCGTCATCAAGCTGATGTATTTCGATGAGCCGGTGGGGTCACCGCCGGCCGCGGTGCGCGAGCCGGGCGTGCGGCTGGCGCTCGGCGTCAACGCCGCGGCGGTGGCGCTGCTCGGCGTGTTGCCCGCGCCGCTGCTCGATCTTTGTGCGCGGCTGATTCACTGACCCCCAGGAGGACACCCCATGCACCGTGGAGCGCGTCGATCCACTGCGTACCTGTGCGCGGCCGCGGCGGCGGCCGCGTGCGCCCTGGCGGCCGGACCTGCGCCGGCGGCGCCGGTCACCGAAGCTGCGCACTACCGGCTGGCGCAGCAGGTGCCGCTGCCGGGCGATGAGGGCTGGGACTACCTGGCGTTCGCGGCGGACAGTCACCGCCTGTTCATCTCCCACGGCAGCCGCGTGCTGGTGGTGGATGCCGACAAGCTGCGCGTGGTGGGTGAGGTCGCCGATACGCCCGGTGTGCACGGCATTGCGCTCGCGCCCGATCTCGGCCGCGGGTTTGTCAGTGCCGGCCGGGCGGGCACCATCGTGGTGTTCGACCTGAAGACACTCGCGCGCCTGCAGGAGATCAGGACCAGCGGCGAGAATCCCGACGCGATTCTCTATCACCGCGGCGCGCGCCGCGTGTTCACCTTCAACGGCCGTGGCCGCAACGTCACCGCGGCGGACGCCGCCAGCGGCGCGGTGGCCGGCACCATTGCGCTCGATGCCAAGCCGGAATTCGCCGCGAGCGACGGCGCAGGCCCGGTGTACGTGAACCTCGAGGACCACAACAGCATCGCGGTGATCGATCCGCGCGACCTCAAGGTGACGAGCGTCTGGCCGCTCACCGGTTGCGAGGAGCCGACCGGACTCACCCTCGATGCGGCCGCGCGGCGGCTGTTCGCCGTGTGCGGCAATAAGGTGATGACGGTCGTTGATGCAGTTTCCGGACGGGTGCTGGGGAGCGTGCCGATCGGCGCAGGCGCCGATGCCGCCGCGTTCGATGCGGGGGCGCAGCTCGCCTTCGCCTCCTGCGGGGAGGGGGTGCTGACCGCCGTGCGAGTGACTCCTGACGGGACGCCCGAGGTCGCGCAATCGGTGACGACGCAGCGCGGTGCGCGCACCATGGCGCTCGATCCGGGCACGCACCGTATCTTCCTGGTGACCGCCGACTTCGGTCCGGCGCCTGCGCCGAGCGCCGCGCAGCCGCACCCGCGCCCGCCGCTGCTGCCCGGCTCGTTCCGGCTGCTGGTGGTGGCGTCGCAGCGCTAGACCGTAATGACAACTACCTCGGGGACGTAACTCATGACCACACGCCTTCCTGCGCCCTGCACCGCCGCGCTGCTCATTGTGCTCGCGGCGGGCACGGCGTTCGCGGCGAACCCTGCCGCGACGCCGGCCGACAAGGCCGCCGATACTCTGGCCCATGACATCTACCAGCAGCTGATCGAGATCAACACCACCGACTCGGTCGGCAACGTCACCACGGCGGCCGAGGCCATGGCGAAACGCTTTCGCGACGCAGGCTTTGCGCCCGCCGACGTGTTCGTGGGCGGCGCGAGCGATCGCAAGAAGAACGTTGTGGTACGCCTGCACGGCACCGGCAGGCGCAAGCCGGTGCTGCTTATCGGGCACCTCGACGTCGTGGAGGCCAAGCGCGAGGACTGGAGCACCGACCCGTTCAAGCTGATCGAGAAGGACGGTTACTTCTACGGCCGCGGTACCCTCGACATGAAGGACGGCGATGCGGTCATGGTGAGCGCGCTGCTGCGGATGAAGCAGGAGGGCTTTCGCCCGAGTCGCGACATCATCGTGGCGCTCACGGCGGACGAGGAGGGCGGCTGCTGCAACGGCGTGAACTGGCTCATCAACAATCACCGCGAGCTCATCGACGCCGAGTTCGTCCTCAATCAGGACGACTGGTCGGTGCTGTCCGAGCACGGCGTGCCGCGCGTCGCCCAGCTCATCGCCACCGAGAAGCTCTATGCCGACTATCAGCTGATCACCACCAACAAGGGCGGTCACAGCTCGCGGCCGACACCCGACAACGCCATCTACGAGCTCGCTCAGGACCTGCTCAAGGTGGCGAATTACCACTTTCCGTTCGAGCTGAACAGCATCACGCGTGCCTATTTCGAGCAGCTGGCGAACGGGATCGTCAGCGGCGAGCAGGCGGCCGACATGCGCGCCCTGCTCGGCTCACCGCCGGATATGGCGGCCGTTGCGCGCCTGTCGGCCGATCCGGAGTACGCTTCCACGATGCACACCACCTGTGTGGCGACCCGGATCGAGGGTGGGCATGCGAATAACGCGCTGCCGCAGCGCGCACAGGCGAATGTGAATTGCCGCATCCTGCCGGGGCACTCCCAGGAAGAAGTCCGCCGGCAGCTGCTCGGTCTGCTGGCCGACCCGCAGCTTACCGTGCGCTACGTGGCCGACAACGGCGAGATCACGGACACGGCATCCGAGCGGCGCGCCCTGCCACCCCCGCCACTGCGTGCGGATGTCATGAAGCCGCTCGAGGCGCTGGTGGCGGCCACCTGGCCCGGAGTCAAAGTCGTGCCGACCATGAGCGTGGGTGCCTCGGACGCGATTTATACGAATGCCGCGGGACTGCCGACCTACACCTTCGGCGGCGTCACCGTGGACCGCGACGACATTCGCGCCCATGGGCGCGACGAGCGGCTCAGCGTCGCTGCCTTCTACACCTGGAACCGGTTCTTCTACCGCTACGTGAAAGCCGTCACGGCCAACTGAGCGGCCCTGCCGCGCCGCCTTCAGGTGCGCGCGCCGGCGGCGGCCCGTGCCGCGCGCCCCCGCCGCTCACGACATGCGTCGCGAGATCGCGATCACCGCGATGAACACGATGGCGATGTTGAGGATCCACCAGACCAGCTGCTGGTGAGCGTGCAGCGCGCCACCCGCGGCAGCGGGTGCGGCCGCCGCAGCGGTGGCGATGGTGCCGTCGAGCACCTCGCGGATGCCGTCGTGGGCGACCACCACCTCGAGGCGGTGAGCGCCGCCGGTGGGCGGCTGCGGCCAGGACACCGACCAGCGCTGCGGGCCGGCGACCGTCGCCGCGACGGTGCGGCCGTCGATACTCACGACCAGATCGGTCACGGCGAGCGCCGCGCCGTCGCTGCGGCGCAGTTGCAGGGTCAGCCCCGCGGGCAGCCGCGCTGTCTCGAGCACGATGAGCGCCGAGTGCGCCAGCGGCGCGAACACTGCAGCGGGCGCTGCGGCCGCGGCGTGCAGCGGCGCGGGCTCGCTGCCCGCCGCGCCGCCCAGGTAGCGTGCCGGCATCGCCGGCAGCGACCCGGCGAGCAGCATCAGCCCTGCGCCCGCAACACAACGGATTCCGGCCAGTGACATGCGCGGCATGTTAACAGCTCAACCCGCGTGTCGATCGCGCAGCAGCAGGAACGTCTCGAGCCGCTCGAGTCCGCGCAGGAAGGCGCGCCGCTCGGCGGCGCTCATGCAGCGCATCAGCCCGCGCTCACGCGCCAGCACCAGCGGCACCAGCTGCGCGTACAGGCGCCGGCCGGCTCGGGTGAGGCGCAGCTGCATCTCGCGGCCGTCGCGCGCGCTCGCCGCCCGTGCGATCAGGCCGCGCGCGCGCAGCTGGGCGATGGCGCGGCTGACGCGCGTCTTGTGCATGCGCGTGCTGTCGGCCACGTGCTGCGCGGTGCAGCGATGGCGCTCGCCGACGGTGGCGATCACGCGCCAGGCGGGAATGTCGAGCGCGAAGCGCGCGCGGTAGATCGCCGCCAGGTGCTGGCTGACCGCCGCCGCCAGGCGGTTGAGGCGAAAGGGGACGAAGCCTGCAAGCCTCAGCGCGCGCTTAGGCGCGGATCGCGCGGCCAAGATGCTCTCCGGACAGTTGCGGGCGCAACCGTTGTCCCACATTATAGGCCGCAGCAGCCGCGGAGTGCGAAAGATGGGTGTGGCAGAGGGCGGGGCCGCCGCCGGCGCCGACGGCGCCACGGCCGGCTATCAGAGCGGTTTCGGTAATCAGTTCGCCACCGAGGCGCTGCCGGGGGCGCTGCCCGTCGGGCGCAACTCCCCGCAGCACCCGCCGTACGGGCTGTACACCGAGCAGTTCTCCGGAACCGCCTTCACCGCGCCGCGCCACGCCAACCGGCGCAGCTGGCTGTACCGCATCCGACCGGCAGCCGTGCACGGCAGCTTCGCGCCGCTCGGCGCCGGACGCCTCAACGCACGCTTCGACGAGACCGCGTGTTCCCCCAATCCGCTGCGCTGGAATCCGCCACCGCTGCCGCGTGCGCCGACCGATTTTCTCGACGGACTCGCCACGCTCGGGGGCAACGGCTCCCCGGACGGCCACAGCGGCTGCGCCATCCACTGGTACGCGGCCAACCGCCCGATGGCGGAGCGTTTCTTCTACGATGCCGACGGCGAGCTGCTGATCGTGCCGCAGCAGGGTGCGCTGCGCCTCGCCACCGAGCTCGGCGTCATCGACGTGGCGCCGCAGCAGATCGCGGTCATTCCGCGCGGCCTGCGCTTGCGCGTCGAGCTGTCCGAGGGCAGTGCGCGCGGCTACGTCTGCGAGAACTTCGGCGCGCCGCTCAAGCTGCCGGATCTCGGACCGATCGGCGCCAACGGACTCGCCAATCCGCGCGACTTCCAGACGCCGGTGGCCTGGTATGAGGACCGCGCCGGGGACTTCGAGCTGGTGGCGAAGTTCGCCGGAGCGCTGTGGACGGCGCGCATCGATCACTCGCCGCTCGACGTGGTCGCCTGGCACGGCAACCACGCGCCCTACCGCTACGACCTGCGCCACTTCAACACGCTCGGCTCGGTGAGCTTCGATCATCCGGATCCGTCCATCTTTCTGGTGCTGCACTCGGTCAGCGATACGCCCGGAGTCGATGCGCTCGACTTCGTGATCTTTCCGCCGCGCTGGCAGGTGTCGCAGGACACGTTCCGGCCGCCCTGGTTCCACCGCAATGTCGCCAGCGAGTTCATGGGGCTGATCGCCGGGGTGTACGACGCCAAGGCGCAGGGGTTCGCGCCGGGCGGCGCCTCGCTGCACAACTGCATGAGCGGGCACGGGCCGGACGCGGCCAGCTACGAGAAGGCGACGCACGCCGACACTTCGCAACCCGTGGCGCTCACCGACACCATGGCCTTTATGTTCGAGACACGCCTGCCCATCCGCCCGACGCGCTTCGCGCTCGAGACGCCGCTGCTGCAGCGGGACTACGGGCAGGTGTGGCGTGATTTGCGCCGGCACTTCACCGGCCCGGCCGCGCCGGCGGGCGCGGCGCCGGGGGGCGCACCGGCGCGCGCGCGCGGACGCCGGCGGCGCGCGCGCCGATGAGCGCGCTCAACGCGACCCACGACCCGGCGCTGCTGAGCTGGGTCGGCTCCGCCGCGGCACCCGGGACGGACTTCCCGCTGCAGAACCTGCCGTTCGCCGTGTTCCGCCGCGCGGGCAGCACCGAGAGCTTCCGCGGCGGCGTGGCGATCGGCGATCAGGTGCTCGACCTCGGCGCGCTGCACGAGCTCGGCGTGCTCACGGGAGCGGCGGCCGAGGCGCTGGCGTTGTGCGCGCAGCCGACGCTCAATGAGTTCATGGGCGCAGGTCCCGAAGCGAGCGGCGCGCTGCGCGCGGCACTATCGGGACTGTTGCGCAGCGGGGCGCCGCTCGCCGCGCGGCTGCAGCCCCTGCTCGTGCCGCAGGCCGCTGCCGTATACCGCAGCGCCGCGCGCATCGGAGATTTCACCGACTTCTACGCCTCGATCCATCACGCCACTGCCGTCGGGCGGCTGTTCCGGCCGGACAATCCGCTGCTGCCCAACTACCAGTGGGTGCCGATCGCCTACCACGGGCGCGCCTCCTCGGTGGACGTGTCGGACCAGCCGATCCGGCGTCCGCACGGACAGGTGATGGCGCCGGGCGCGACTCGGCCGGAGCTCATCGCCACGCGGCGCCTCGACTACGAGCTCGAAGTCGGCGTGTTCGTCGGCCGCGGCAATGCGCCCGGTGAGCGCGTGCCCCTGGCAGAGGCCGAGCGGCACGTGTTCGGACTGTGCCTGCTCAATGACTGGTCGGCGCGCGACGTGCAGGCGTTCGAGTACCAGCCGCTCGGACCGTTCCTCGGCAAGAACTTCGCCACCACGATTTCTCCCTGGGTGGTCACGCTCGAAGCGCTGGCGCCGTTTCGCGCGCCGTGGCTGCGGCCCGCCGCGGAACCGGCGCCACTCGCTTACCTCGACGATCCGCACACCCGCGCCGCGGGCGCGCTCGACATCCGGCTCGAGGCCTGGCTGCAAAGCGCGCGCATGCGCGCCGCCGGCTCGCCGCCGCAGCGCCTGTCGCACGCCACGTTCCGCGACGCGTGGTGGACCGTGGCGCACATGCTGGCGCACCACACGGTCAATGGCTGCAATCTGCGCCCCGGGGATCTGTTCGGCAGCGGCACGCAATCGGGTCCGCAGGCGGATGAGGCCGGCTCGCTGCTCGAGCTGAGCTCGGGCGGCCGGCAGCCGGTGGCGCTCGCCGGCGGCGAGGCACGCACCTTTCTCGAGGACGGCGATCGGGTGATCCTGCGCGGCTGGTGCGAGCGCGCCGGCTTCGCGCGCATCGGTTTCGGCGAGGCTGCCGGTACGGTGTTGCCGGCGCTCGCGCCTTAGAAGAGCGCCCCCACACCGAGCCGCGGCTTGCTACGATCCGCTGCGGAAAACGCGTGAAGAACTACCGCTACTACGACCTGATACTCGGCGCCTACGTGTGCGTGGTGCTGTGTGCCAACCTCATCGGCGCCGCCAAGGTCGCCACCGTGCACGTGCCGCTGTTCGGGGCGGTGACCTTCATGGCGGGGGTGCTGTTCTTCCCGATCTCGTATTTCTTCGGCGATGTCCTCACCGAGGTCTACGGCTACGCGCGCGACCGGCGCGTCGTGTGGAGCGGTTTTGCCGCGCTCGCCTTCGCCTCGCTGATGGCGTTCGTCATCGTGCACCTGCCGCCGGCGGACTTCTGGCGCACGCGCCAGGCGGCGGTCGAGGAGATGTTCGGCAACACCCCGCGCATCGCCTGCGGCTCGATGGTGGCCTTCTGGTGCGGCTCGTTCGTCAACAGCTACGTGCTGGCGAAGATGAAGGTCTGGACGCGCGGCCGCTGGCTGTGGACGCGCACCATCGGCTCCACGCTGTGCGGCGAGCTGGTCGACTCGGGCCTGTTCTACACGATCGCCTTCGGCGGCCTGTGGCCCACCGCGGAGCTGCTTACCGTGACCACGACGCAGTACGTGCTGAAGTCCGCCTGGGAAGTACTCGCGACGCCCCTGACCTACTGGATGGTCGGCTTCCTGAAGCGCGCCGAGCAGGAGGATTACTACGATCGCGCCACGGACTTCACGCCGTTTTCGCTGCGGGCGTGAAGCGCTTGCAGCACTTGCAGAACGGTGGGCCGCGGGCGCGCGAAGAAAAAAGCGGGAGCGCAGGCGCTGCGCTCCCGCCTTGGTCGGTGTCAGCTACGAAAACTACTTGCCGATCTGCTGGCTGACCTGGTTCTCCTGCTGGTTCAGCGACTTCTGCTCCGACTTGGTGATGTGGCCGCCGTTGGTGCTGGCCATGGTGCGCTCTTCCTGGCGGATGGCGTGATCCTCGCTGTGCAGCTGCGTGGCCTGCGCCTTGTTGATCTGGCCGTCCTTGCGCTCGGTCTTGATGCGCTGGTTCTGGTTGGCCAGGCGGTTGTTCACCTCGGTGCGGCGCGGATGATCCTTCTGCCACTGCGTGTCGTCGGCCAGCGCGCTGGTGGCAACTCCTGAGAGCGCCAGGGTCGCGGCAGCGACGGTGAGCGCGGTGCGAACGGACTTGAACATGTGGACTCCTCCTATAAAAATGCTTCGCGAACGGATCGCTATTGAGCCGGAACCCCCGGCTTACATGCGTTAACAACGTCGCAGCTTGCGAACTGCTGACCTTTGTGACGGAAAGTTAACCGCCTGTGGAGTGTGACCGGCGTCACGTTTGGCATCGGGCCACGCGGTGCGCGGCTGGGCGCGGCGCGGGTGCGTATGGTCGCGGACGTTCGCGCAGCGACAGGTCCGGAAATGGCGAGCGCCGCCGCCGCCACTGCACCGATCATCGCCGCCGGGCAACGACGCACACGTGGGCAACATGAGAAGAATCTGGCTGGCAGGGGTGCTCGTGCTGGCAAGCGCCGGCGCTGGCGCGCAGGAGGAGGCGCGCGAGGATGCCTGGTGGACCGGACCGATGCTGGCGGCCTCGGCGGCGACCCTGCCGGCGGGACACATGCTGCTCGAGCCCTACTTGTTCGACGACATCAGCAACGCTCACTTCGACAGCGGCGGTGAGCGCCACAGCGGCCCCTACGAGCACGACCTGGGCTCGCTCACCTACATACTCTACGGCCTCACCGACCGCGTCACGGCAGGTCTCATCCCGCGCTTCATGTACAACGAGCCGGCGGGCGCCGCCAACAGCTCGGGCATCGGTGTCGGCGACCTGACGCTGCAGGCCGGCTACGGCCTTACGCAATACCAGGACGGCAGCAGTGTCCCCGCCATCGCCGCGGTGCTGCAGGAAACCGTGCCGATCGGGCGCTACGATCGTCTGGCGCGCGCCAGCGACGGCTTCGGCGCCGGCGCCTACACCACGGGGTTCGCGTTGTACTCGCAGGATTATTTCTGGCTGCCGAACGGACGCATCCTGCGCGCGCGGCTCGACCTCACCTACGACATCTCCTCCTCGGTGGATGTGCATGACCTGAGCGTCTACGGCACGGGCCAGGGCTTCGCCGGACGCGCCTGGCCGGGAAATGGATTCACCGCGGACGCCGCGGCGGAATACAGCCTGACGCGCAACTGGGTGCTGGCGCTCGACGTGGTGTACCAGCGCAACGCCAGCACCGCGGTTAGCGGCAGCGTGTCGGGCGGCATGCCCGCGGCGGGTAGCGCTGCGGGCGCCAGCCCCTTTTCAAGCTCCAGCGGATCGTCCTGGTCGATCGGCTTCGCTCCGGCGGTCGAATACAACTTCAGCAGCCGCGTGGGTGCGCTCTTCGGGGTGCGGATCATCCAGATCGGCCGCAACACCACGGCGAGCCTGACGCCGGCGGTCGCCCTCAATATGGTTCTGTAGCGACGGCGGGCGCGCCCAGCGCCGCGGGAACGGACGCCCGCGCCGGGCTGAACGGCAGGTGAATGCACGTGGCGGGCCTGCCGGCACGGCCTGCGTGAAGAAATGTGAAGCAGCCCCATGAGTTATGACACGTCAACGCCGGGCAGCGTCGGCGCGTTCTGTGTTGTAAGAGCTTGAACGACGGCGCCCGCGAGGCGTCTAATCATTGGGCCCGAGAGGCCCGAGGTGATCTGTGAACGGAGTGAGAGTGCGTGGTGTCGTACGGACCGCTGCAGCGGTGGTGCTGGCGACTGCGCTAGCGGCTGCGCCGGCGCTCACCTATGCCCAGCACAGCGTCGGCGGCGGCGGGCATAGCAGTGGCGGAGGCGCCCACTTCAGCGGCGGCGCCCACTTCAGCGGTGGCGCGCACGTGAGCAGCGGCGCGCATTTCTCGGGCGCGCACTACGCGGCGCCGCATTTTGCCGGCGGCGCGCACTACGCCGCAGCCCCGCACGGCGGCTTCGCCGGGGCACACTACGCGGCGCCGCACGCCGGGTTTGCGGGCGGCTACCATGCCGGCGCCGGCTGGGCGCGCGGCAATGCCTACTGGCACGGCGGACACTACTGGGGCGGTGGCTACTGGAACGGGGTGTTCTGGCCGCACGTGTGGTTCAACCCCGGCTACGCCTGGTTCCTGCCGGTGCTGCCGCTCGGCTACGCCACGTTCTGGTGGGGTGGGGTTCCGTACTATTACTCGAACAATCTCTATTACACCTGGGACGCGGGAGATAACGGTTACGTCGTGACCGATCCGCCGCCGGCAGCCGGGCAGAACGCCGACGTGAATGCCGACAGCGCTGATCAGTATGCGCAGGCGGACCAGTATGCGCAGGCAGCCCCGCCGCCCGCCAACGCCGCGCCGGCTCCTGCGGCGCCCGGCGGCAGCGGTGCGGACGTCTTCCTCTATCCGCGCAACGGCCAGAGCGAAGCGCAGACGCAGAACGACCGCTACGAGTGCCACAGCTGGGCGGTAAGCCAGACGGGCTTCGACCCGACGCGGCCGAGCGCGCAGAGCGGCGGCAACCTGGCCGACTACCGCCGCGCCATGACCGCCTGCCTCGACGCACGCGGTTACAGCGCGCGCTAGAGCGCGCCACACCGACGATACGATGCTGGCCGCGGGGCGTGAGCCCCGCGGCCTCTTCGTTTGCGTACACTCACCGGCATGAGCCCGCCGGTCGTGTTCCTGTTCGACGTCGACAACACGCTGCTCGACAACGATACGGTGCAGCGCGAGCTCTCCGCCCACCTGCAGCGTGAGGTGGGCGCGGAGAGCCGCGATCGCTACTGGCAGATCTTCGAGGAGCTGCGCGGCGAGCTCGGCTATGCGGACTACCTGGGCGCGCTGCAGCGCTACCGTCTCGAGCACCAGGACGACATGCAGCTGCTGCGCGTCTCGCTGTTCCTGCTCGACTACCCGTTCCGGCGGCGCCTGTATCGGCACGCGCTGGCGGCGCTCGCCCGCTGCGGCCGGGAGGGTCCGACGGTCATCCTCTCCGACGGCGACGTGGTGTTCCAGCCGCGCAAGGTGCAGCGTGCCGGACTGTGGGATGCGGTGCAGGGGCGGGTGCTGATCTACCTGCACAAGGAGCAAATGCTCGCCGAGGTCGAGCGCCGCTACCCCGCCGGGCACTACGTCATGTTCGACGACAAGCTGCGCATTCTCACGGCCATGAAGCACAGCTGGGGCGAGAGGCTCACCACCGTGTTCGTGCGCCAGGGCCACTACGCGCTCGATTCGCGCGAGCTGGCCCGCTGGCCGGCAGCGGACGCAACGCTCGAGCAGATCGGCGAGCTGGCTTCGGGGCCGCTGCCGCATGCCGGCCGCGCGGCGGGATTGGGCTAGAATTGCAGGAAATGTCCTCGGAACGCCCCTGGCTTGATGCTCTGCGCGACAGCAGCACCGCGCTGCAGGGCGTGCTTGGCGCGCTGCTCGAGGCGGAGCGACATTTCGCGCCACCCGCCTCGCCGCTGGAGCGGCTGCAACAGATCACCACCAGCCCTGAATGGGCCTGGCTGCAGCCGCTGTACCGGCTGATCGCCGACCTGGACCACGCCCTGGCGCACGTGCGCGACCTGCCGGCGAGCGAGAGCGCAGCCATCGGCGCGCACGCGCGCGAGCTGCTGACCGGCGGGGGCGCCGCCGCCGAGCAGGCCTTTCTCGAGCACTACCGCGCGCTGCTGCAGACCGACCCGGCGGTGGCCATGGCGCACGCCGCGGCGCTGCGCGCGCTGCAGGCGCTGCCGCCCGAAGCCAGCAATCTCTCCGAGCGGCTGCACGCACGGCACCAGTGGAACGAGCGGCGGCGGTTCCTGCGCATGGGGCAGCCGGCACGCGGGGCATCCTGAGCCTACGCGCGGGCGCCGCTCACCAGGGATTGGCCTGCGCCTCGCGCGTACGGATCTGCAGTTCGTGCCGGCTGTAGTCGATGATGAGCACGTCGAAGGAGCCGAGCAGGTCCATGCCGAGCGTCAGCGCCGGCTCATTGATCAGCTTCCAGTGCTGGAACAGGTACATGTCGCCGAAGGTGATGTGTGCCCCCCTGATGACCATGTGCCCGAAGTCGATGTCGCCGGCGGGGATGTTGTCGCCCTGCTGCACGTCGAGCGTGACGCCGATGATCTCCTCGTGCGTGACGTTGCTCGGATGGCGGTTGAGCGCATCGCGCAGCGCCAGGTTGCCCACCGTGCCCTGCGCGCCGGTGTCGATGATGGCCTGGGCACGCACCCCGCGCACGCGTACGTCCGCGATCAGCAGCCCGTTGACGATGCGCAGCGGCACGACGCTGAAGTCGCGCCGTGCGCGCTCACCGTGCGAGTAGGTGATCTCGAGCCGGTCGCGGGTGAAGTCGGCGTAGATGCGCTTGCCCGCAAGCCCCTCGATGCCGAGCACGCCCTGTGCGCCGCCGAACACGTCCGCGAGCACTGGGAGCTCTGCGGGCCCGAACAGCAGGTCGCCCACCTCCATACGGCCCACCTTGATGGTGGGGACGGTCGCCGAACCGGTGAAGCCGGTCACGACCGTGGTCGCCGAGGACGGGATGCCGAGGCTGAGCGCGGCGCGTGCGGCGATCGCCGAGCGCGTCGCGCCCGTATCGAGCACCAGGCGGTAGGGGCCCTTGCCGTCGATCAGCACCGGCGCCCAGATGCGGCCAATACGATCACGCCGCGTCGGGGAGACGAAGCGCGGCTCGGTGGTCTGCACAATGACCTCTTCGAGCGCGGCGGCGGGGCTCGGCAGGTTCTGCGGGGTGGACGCCGGCGACTGCGTTTGCACCGGCGCGGGCGATGCCGGTGCCGGGGAGGCCGCTGCGGGGGATGCCGCTGCGGGGGATGCCGCTGCGGGGGATGCGTCGGGGGGCGCGGCTTGAGCGGACTGGGCATGCAGGTCGAGGACACCGATCCGCAGGCTCGTATCGGCCCCGAGCGGGGCAGACATAATGAGCCCCAGCAGGCAGCCGCACATCAGCGCTTGGGCGTGACGAGGCACGTTCTGAAGTAGAGCATGGCCGTGCGCGATCCTCCAGTGCCTTCGTCGCATTTGCCTGCCGCCCGGCCGGGGCGCGTGTTGTGAGGCCGCCCCCCGCGCGCCTTGGCAGCCGTCCGCCGCGGCCGCTACCTACACTGCGACGGAGTGGTTGATTACACTGCCCGAATGCCAGAAGTCATACCCGCGAGCGCTGCCCCTGGCCGGGAACGCGAGGGGGCGGTGAGTCCGGCGCCCGGGTCGCTCACGCACCTGCAGCGCCTCGAGGCCGAGAGCATTCACATCATGCGCGAGGTGGTCGCCGAGTGCGAGCGCCCGGTGATGCTCTATTCCATCGGCAAGGACAGCGCCGTGATGCTGCACCTGGCGGTGAAGGCGTTCTACCCGGCGGCGCCGCCGTTCCCGCTGCTGCACGTGGATACCACCTGGAAATTCCGCGCCATGTACGAGTTCCGCGATGCCATCGCGAAGAAGCTCGGCATGCAGCTGCTGGTGTACGTCAACCGCGAGGGCCTGGCGGCCGGCATCGGCCCGTTCAGCCACGGCTCGCAGCTGCATACCGACGTCATGAAGACCCAGGCGCTGCGCCAGGCGCTCGACCAGTACGGCTTCGACGCCGCCTTCGGCGGCGCCCGCCGCGACGAGGAAAAGAGCCGCGCCAAGGAGCGCGTGTTCTCGCTGCGCAGCGCCGCGCACCGCTGGGATCCGAAGCAGCAGCGCCCCGAGCTCTGGTCGCTGTACAACACGCGCAAGCGCCCCGGTGAGAGCCTGCGGGTGTTCCCGTTGTCCAACTGGACCGAGCTTGACGTGTGGCAGTACATCTGGCGCGAGCAGGTGCCGATCGTGCCGCTGTACTTTGCGGCGCTGCGCCCGGTGGTCGAGCGCGATGGCATGCTGATCATGGTGGACGATGAGCGGCTGCCGCTGCGGCCCGGCGAGCAGCCGCAGCTGAAGAAGGTGCGCTTCCGCACGCTCGGCTGCTATCCGCTCACCGGCGCCATCGAGTCGAACGCCGACACGCTGCCGGCGATCATCGAGGAGATGCTGCTGACGCGCTCTTCCGAGCGGCAGGGACGTGCGATCGACCACGACGCTGCCGCCTCCATGGAAAAGAAGAAGCAGGAAGGCTACTTCTGATGGCCTCCGCGCCCGCGTCGCTCGCCGCGGATATCGGCGCGCGCCTGCGCGCGCACGAGCGCAAGAGCCTGCTGCGCTTCATCACCTGCGGCTCGGTGGACGACGGCAAGTCGACCCTCATCGGCCGACTGCTGTACGAATCGCAGATGGTGTTCGACGACCAGCTGGCGCAGTTCGCCGCCGATTCGCGCAAACTCGGTACGCGCGGCGGCGAGCTCGACTTCGCGCTGCTGGTCGACGGCCTGGCGGCCGAGCGCGAGCAGGGCATCACCATCGACGTCGCCTACCGCTTCTTCGCCACCGCGCGGCGCAAGTTCATCGTCGCCGACACCCCCGGCCACGAGCAGTACACGCGCAACATGGTGACCGGCGCCTCGACCGCGGACCTGGCGGTGATCCTCATCGATGCGCGCAAGGGCGTGCTGACGCAGACCCGCCGCCACAGCTTCCTGGTGCAGCTGCTCGGCATCACCCGCGTGGTGCTCGCCGTCAACAAGATGGACCTGGTGGGCTACCAGCACGCCACCTTCGAGACGATCGTCGCTGACTACCGCGCGTTCGCCGCGCGCATCGGCATCCACGACATCACCGCCATCCCGGTGGTCGCCGTGCATGGCGACAATGTGATCGCGCGCGGCGACAACATGCCCTGGTACAGCGGTGCCACGCTCCTCGAGCACCTCGAGAGCGTCGCGGTGGACGCGGCACTCACCGCCCGGCCGTTTCGCATGCCGGTGCAATGGGTGAACCGACCGCACGGAGATTTCCGCGGCTTCGCCGGGCTCATCGCCAGCGGCCGCATCGCCACCGGCGAGCGCGTGCGCGTGCTGCCCTCAGGAAGCGAGAGCCGCGTGGCGCGCATCCTCACCGCGGACGGGGACCTGGAGGCGGCGCTCGCCGGCCAGTCGGTCACGCTGACGCTCGCCTCCGAGGTCGACGTGAGTCGCGGCGACGTGCTGGCGGTCGCCGACGACCCGCCGCAGGTCGCCGACCAGTTCGAAGCCACTATCGTGTGGCTGCACGAGGAGCCGATGCTGCAGGGGCGCGCCTACCTCATGAAGACCGGCAGCGGCACGGTGTCGGCGACCATCGCGCCCCTTAAGCACCGCGTCAACGTCAATACGCTCGAGCACGAGCCGGCCGAGCGGCTGGAGCTGAACGACATCGGGGTGTGCGAGCTGGAGCTCGATCGCGCCATCGCCTTCGAGCCGTACGTTGCCAACCGCACGCTCGGCGGCTTCATTCTCATCGACCGTCTCAGCAACAACACGGTCGGCGCGGGACTCATCAGCTTCGCGCTGCGGCGCTCGCAGAACGTGCACTGGCAGGCGCTCGACGTCGGCAAGCCGCTGCGCGCGCGCCTGAAGGGCCAGCGCGCGTGCGTGTTGTGGCTCACCGGTTTGTCCGGGGCCGGCAAGTCCACCATCGCGAACATCGTCGAGAAGCGGCTCGCCGCCAGCGGCCGGCACACGTATCTGCTCGATGGCGACAACGTGCGCCACGGACTGAACAAGGATCTGGGCTTCACCGCCCAGGACCGTGTGGAGAACATCCGCCGTGTCGCGGAAGTCTCCCGGCTCATGGTCGATGCGGGCCTGATCGTGCTGGTGTCCTTCATTTCCCCGTTCCGCTCCGAGCGGCGCATGGCGCGCGATCTGTTCGCGCCGGGCGAGTTCCTCGAGGTGTTCGTCGACACGCCGCTCGCCGAAGCCGAGCGGCGCGACGTGAAGGGGCTGTACCGCAAGGCGCGCCGCGGCGAGCTGAAGAATTTCACCGGCATCGACTCCCCCTACGAGGCGCCGGAGGCGGCGGAGATCCACATCGACACCACGGTGATGACGCCCGAGGAGGCCGCGGCGAGCATCATCGCCAGGCTCGCGGCGCTCGGCGTGACCGGCGGCGCATGACGGCCGACGGCGCCGGGTTGCTGCAGCCGATCCTCGGCATCGCGCGCGCGGCCGGGCGCGAGGTTCTCGGGATCTATGAGTCCGGGCAGTGGGCCGCCACCACCAAGGCCGACGACTCCCCGCTGACCGCGGCGGATCTGGCCGCCCATCGGCTGATCGCCGCCGGGCTGCAGCGGCTCACGCCGGCGCTGCCGTTGCTCTCGGAGGAGGCGGCCGCCACGCCGTTCGCGCAGCGCGCCAGCTGGCATGAGTACTGGCTGGTGGACCCGCTCGATGGCACGCGCGAATTCCTGGCGCGCAACGGGCAGTTCACCGTGAACATCGCGCTCATCCGCGGCCATGCGCCCGCGCTCGGCGTGGTGCACGTGCCGGTGGGCGATAGCAGCTATCTCGGGCTGCCCGGCGCGGGCGCCTGGCGGCAGCAGGGGGAGGGGCCGCCGACGCCCATTCGCGTCGCGGCCCGCTCGGGGGACCCGGTGCGCGTGGTCGGCAGTCGCTCGCACCGCGGCGATTCGCTGGCACGCTTCCTCGAGCGTCTCGGAGCGCACCGCCTGGAAGGTATCGGCAGCGCGCTCAAGTTCTGTCTGGTGGCGGAGGGCTCCGCGGATGTCTATCCGCGCCTCGGCCCCACCAGCGAGTGGGACACGGCCGCGGCGCACGCGGTGCTCACCGCGGCCGGCGGGACGGTGAGCGGCCTGGACGGCGCGCCGCTGTCCTACAACACCCGCGCCGAGCTGCTGAATCCCGCGTTCGTCGCCTACGGGCCACGCGATCACGACTGGCTGGCGCTGCTCGCGTAAGCTAGCGACGTGAGCGCGCCGCCCACCGGGCTATCCGCCTGCATCATCACGCTCAACGAGGCCGAGCGCATCGAGCGTTGCCTCGAGGCGGTGAGTTTCTGCGACGAGATCATCGTCGTCGACGCGCACTCGACCGACGCGACGCGCGAGCTGGCGGCGCGCCGCGGCGCGCGCGTCATCGAGCGCGACTGGCCCGGCTATCGCTCACAGAAGCAATACGCGACCGACCTGGCGCAGCACGAGTGGGTGCTGTCGGTGGACGCGGACGAGTGTGTGACGCCGGCGCTGCGCGCGGAGATCCTGGCCCTGAAGGCGGCGGGGTTTGCCGGCATGGCGGGCTACTCGGTGCCGCGTCTCACCAGCTACTTCGGCGGCTTTCTGCGTCACGGCAACGCCTGGCCGGACCGCAAGATCCGCCTCTACCGGCGCGGCGCCGCGCGCTGGGTGGGTTACGAGGTGCACGAGAAGATCGCGGTCGATGGCCGCGTCGGGCGCCTGCGTGCACCGCTCGAGCACGACGCCTACCGCAGCCTCGATGATCACCTGGCGCGGGTCGATCGCTATGCGCGTCTCATGGCCGAGGAGATGTACCGGGCGGGCAGGCGCGGCAGCCTGCTGGCCGTGTTCGTGCACCCGTTGTGGCGCTTCGTGCGCGGCATGCTCATCAAGCGCGGCGTGCTCGACGGCTGGCGTGGCTGGCTGTTTCATTGCGTCGAGGCCGGCTACGTGCGCCGCAAGTACCTGCGTCTGTGGGCGCTGGCGCGCGTGCGCCCGAAGGCCGGAGGGTGAGCGCGGCGGCGCCGGCGCTGCTCGCCGCGCCGCCGCGTGCGGTGCTGGTGGTGAAGCTCTCCGCGCTCGGGGATGTCTGCCACACCCTGCCGGTGGTCCGCACGCTGCAGCGAGCCTGGCCGGCGGCGCGCTTCAGCTGGATCATCGGGCGCAGCGAGGCGCGCCTGGTCGGCGCGATTTCCGACATCGAGTTCATCGAGTTCGACAAGCGCGCCGGGATGGCGGGCCTGATGGCCCTGCGCCGCGCGCTGCGCGGCCGCAGCTTCGAGCTGCTGCTGCACATGCAGTTCGCCTGGCGCGCGAGCCTGGTTGCCGCGCTCGCCCAGGCGCCGGTGAAGCTCGGCTACGACCGCGAGCGCGCGCTCGACCTGCAGTGGCTGTTCACCAACGCGCGCATCGCGCCGGCGCCGCGCGAGCACGTGATGGACGCGCTGTTCGGTTTCGCGCGCCGTCTGGGGGTAGGCGAGCGCGACTACCGCTGGGATATCCCGCTGCCCGAGGGCGCGCGCACCTACGCCTTGCGCCACGTCCCGGACGGCGTGCCGGCCCTGATCATCAGTCCGTGCTCGAGCCACGTGCTGCGCAACTGGAATGTTGCGGGCTACGCCGCGGTCGGCGCGCACGCGGTGCGCAAGCTCGGACTCAAGGTGCTGATCTGCGGCGGCCGCACGCCGCTCGAGCAGCGCACCGCCGCTGAGATCGCCGCGCGCATGCACGCGCCCGCCACCAACCTCGTGGGGCGCGATACGCTGCCGGAGTTCTATGCGGTGCTCGGCCGCGCGCGGGCGCTGCTGACGCCCGACTCAGGACCTGCGCACATGGGGACTTCGCTCGGTGTGCCGGTCGTGGGGCTCTATGCGGCGACCAACCCGGCGCGCAGCGGGCCGTATTTCAGCCGCGACCTGTGCGTCGACCGCTTCGAGGAGGCGGCCCGCCGCTTTCTCGGGCGCCCGGCCGCCGAGCTGCCCTGGCGCACCAGGATCGAGAAGCCCGGGGTGATGGATCTCATCGAGCCGGCGGAGGTGATCGCCAAGCTCGAGACGGCCCTCGAGCGCCTGCCGCGCCCTTAGTGCGGTGGCGCGAGCGGCCGCGGCGTCTGCGGCAGGCTCATCAGCACGTTGAAGGGCGCGAACTGCGGGGCGCGCATGTGGCGGCGGCGCACGATGATGGTGGTGACGAAGGCGAACTGTCCCGACAGGCTCGCGTGGCTGACGCTGTCGGTGAACACCATCCACGCCGAGTAGGGCGGGAAGCGGAGCTCCTGGTAGCCGCGCTGATCCTGTCTGAATCCCGCATCGTCCTTCATGAAGTTGTGCAGGCGGCGCATCGCCCGGTCGTAGGGGGAGCTGTCGAGCACCCGCGCGAGCGGATTGAGCCGCCCGAGGGCGCGCACCGTGCCGCTCAGCAGCCGGTCGGGCAGCGTCTTGTTGAGCCGGACAGCGAGGTGCCCGTGCGCGTCGACCAGTCCCGCCTCGCGGCCGCAGCGGCTGAGGATGTCTTCGATCGGACCCTTCGTGGCCCAGACGCGGTCCTCGTGATCGCTGAAGTTGACGAAGAAGCGCAGGATCCGATCGCCGTCGGTGGCGCCGTAGGCGCCGGCGTCGACATGCACCAGCTCGTTGCTGGCGTGCGGCTTTAAGTTTCGTCCGCGCTCCTGGATCGGGCGGATGCTGCAGGTACCGATCGTCCAGTCCGCGGTGAGGTGCGGCAGCTGGCGGTGCAGGAAAGCGCTGACCTCGGCGAGGTGGGTGGTGAGGATCTGCGTGACCCGCCGCCCGGTGTCTGCGTCGGCGTCGAGTCCGGTGACGCGCCCGGCTTCCGGGTGATAGCTGATGTTCTTCAGGCGCAGCCGCGCCGGCAGCTCGCTGCGCAGGTAGCGCAGCGTCGCCTCATCGGGCAGGCCGATCGGGCAGCGGGGGAAGAACACGATGTGGTTGCTCTCGAGGGCCTCGGCCACGGCTGTACCGGCCGGCAGGGCCGCCCCGTCGGTGGCGAAGGAGGCAATCACGCTCATGGATCCGGTGAGGATACTACCGTGCCCCCTCGGCGTCTTTAAGGCCGTGCGGGAGGCGACCTGCGCCTTGCGCAGTGCGCCTTGAGTCGCCGCCGGGAGACAGCCGGCGGTGGCAACTGCGGAACCGCTCCCGCTTCTGGCAGGTGGATTTGCTCCCGGTGAGGGCGCGTGCGCATGCTGCGGCCGGAGCCTGCGGCAGCCGCGCGGACGGCGTTGCGCACCGCGCGCCCGAGGGAGGTCTTGCGGTGCAACGGTTTGCCTGGATGATCCTGCTGATGATGGCGGCGACGGCGGCGGCCGCGGGGAGGGGGCAGGGGGAGCTCAACCCCGTGCGGCACCACCCCCGTGGCAGCGCGGCGGCTGCGCCCGCCATCATCATCAAGCTGCGCCAGGGGAGCACGGCGCTGCCGGCCGCCGCGGCACATGCGCGTCTGGTGAGGCTCGCCACCCGCGCCGGACTTACGCTCGAGGGCGAGCGCGCCATCACCGACCGGTTGCAGGTGGTGCGCGTCGCCACGGCGGACAAGGAAGGCTCGCTTGCGGAAATCCTGGTGCGCCTGCGCGCCGATCCCGAGGTGCAGTATGCGGAACCCGACCAGCGCCGCTACGTGCACAGCGTGCCCGACGACACGCTCTACAGTGAGCAGTGGTACCTGCTGCCGAGCTCCGCGGTCACGCCCAGCGCCATCGATGCACAGAGCGCCTGGAGCATCACCACCGGGCTCGCCGGGCTGGTGATCGCCGACATCGATACCGGGGTGCGCTTCGAGCATCCGGATCTGCTCGCGGTCGCGAGCGGCGGGCGGATGTTGCCCGGCTACTGCTTCATCTCCGACCCGTTGGTGGCCAACAACAACACCTGTCCGGGCGCCGACGCGTCAGATCCGGGCGACTGGATCACCAGCGCCGATCTGTCCCAGCCGGAATGCGCCAGCCAGACGCAGACCGAATACAGCTCCTGGCACGGTACGCGCGTCGCCGGGATCCTCGGCGCGCTCACCAACAACTCGCTCGGCATCGCCGGGGTGACGTGGAACGGGCAGATCCTGCCGGTGCGCGCGCTCGGGGTGTGCGGCGGCGCCGACTCCGACATCATCTCCGGCATGCTGTGGGCGGCCGGCATCGCCGTGAGCGGTGTTCCGGCCAACACCACCCCGGCCAGGATCATCAATATGAGTCTCGGCGGCACCGGTGCGTGCCCGCAGAGCTACCAGGACGCGATCGATCAGATCACCGCGCTCGGGGCGCTGATCGTCGTCTCGGCCGGCAACGAAGGCGGACCGGTCGATGCCCCGGCGAACTGTGTCGGCGTCGCCGGCGTCGCGGGCCTGCGCCATGCAGGCACCAAGGTCGGCTACAGCAGCCTGGGTCCCGAGGTGGCCCTCGGTGCGCCGGCCGGCAACTGCGTCAACACCGCCGCCAACCAGCCGTGCGTCTACACCCTCACCACCACCACCAACCTCGCGACCATGAGTCCGGGTACCGACGACTACACCGGCTACTACTACTGCGACCCGACCACCGGCAGCAACGCCAACTGCCAGATCACTGGCAGCGAGTATCGCACCTACAACCTCGGCACCAGTTTCGCCGCGCCCCAGGTCGCGGGCATCGGCGCGCTGATGGTGGCGGTCAACGCCAAACTCAACTCCTGCCAGCTGATCACGCGCCTGCAGCAGGGCGCGCTGCCCTACCCGCAGAGCTCGGTCGGTGAGACGACGCAGCCGCCGATGTGCCACGTGCCGGCGGGCGCGAGCGACGTGCAGGACGCGGAATGCATCTGCACGCTCGACGGCCAGACCTGCGGGGCGGGGATGGCGAACGCCTCCGGGGCGCTGGCGCAGGCCCTGCGGCCGATTGCCGCAGTGGCATGGCCGGCATCGGTCGCCGCCGGGCAGAGCGTGCCACTCAACGGCGCCGGCAGCGCCGCCGCCACCAACCATACGCTGACGGCGTTTGCCTGGAGCCAGGTGGGCGGTCAGGCCATCACTATCCAGAATGCCGGCACCCCCACCGCCACGGTGAGCCTGCCGGCCTGCGGGCTGGCGACCGTGGCGCTCACCGTCACCGATGACGCCGGACGCCAGGACAGCGCGCAGCTCGTCATCGGTCCGACCGGCCTCAGCAGTACGGCGCCGGCAACGGCCGGACAGGCGGCCTGCTCGGTCAGCGCGCCGGCCGTGCAGGTGGCCGTGTGCCCGGCGACCGCCGTGCTGCGCACCGGTGCCACGCAGGCCTTGAGCGCGACGCTCGCCAACACCACCAACACCGAGGTCACCTGGGAGGTCAACGGTGTTCCCGGCGGAAACGCCAGCGTCGGCACGGTCTCGAGTGCCGGCCTCTACAGCGCCCCGGCCAGCGTCCCGTCGGGGGGCATGGTCACCGTCACCGCTGTGGCCGCGGCCGACAGCGCGGCATCCGGCGCGGCGCAGCTCACCGTCAACGCCGCGCCCGGCTCCGGCGGCGGAGGGGGCGGTGGCGAGCTCGACTGGCTGCTGCTCGGCGGCCTCGCGGTCGCGCTCGCCGTGCGCTGCACGCGGATGCCGCGCGCGCTGTGTGGTTTGAAAATCTGAAGCGAGGCCGTACGATGCGAGCATGCTCGAATCCACGGTCGGGATGCGCCTGTCCGAGAGCGCACCGTGAGCGCGGCCGCCCCTTACACCCAGCGTGATCTGCGCGATGCCTTCGGCCTGTTCGCCACCGGGGTGACGGTCGTCACCGCGGTGCGCCCGGACGGGGACCCGGTGGGCGTGACGGCCAATTCCTTCACCTCGGTGTCACTCGAGCCGCCGCTGTTGCTGTGGTGCCTCGCGGGTCACAGCAGCGGGGTGCCGGCGTTTGCCCCGGGCGCGCCGTTCGCCGTGCACGTGCTCTCGCACCACCAGCACGAGCTGGCGCTGCACTTTGCGCGCCGTACGCACGACAAGTTCGACCCCGACCCCGCATGGCGCGGCAAGCCGCACCCGCCGCACCTGCCCGACGTGCTGTGCCGCTTCGATTGCCGGGTGCAGGCAGTGCACGCGGGCGGCGACCACCTCATCATCCTCGGTGAGGTACAGGGCATCGCCCGCGCGCCAGGCACACCCCTGGCGTTTCACGCCGGCCGCTTCGGCAACTTCACCGCTGATCGCGGGGTCGGCAGACTCGATGTCTGGGAGGGCATCGAGGATCACTGGTACTGAAGGACGCGGCCGGGTGGCTCAGGAGGCCGCGTCCGCGGTGCGCTGCATGCGCGCCTTGAAGCCCGACACCCAGCCGTCCTTGGTCTGAAACTCCGTGATGACGTCGTAGCCATCCTCGCCGATGCGCTGCCAGCGACTGCGGATGCTCTGGACCTTGCCGTCGGGCATGGAGACGTAACGCGCCGGCGGGAACACCAGCGCGCGCCCATCGCTCTCGAGCGTGCCGCGCGCATAACTGCCGTCGCTTTCCACGTACAGGTACTGCAGCTGCCGCGAGGCGGCATCCCAGAAGTAGAGGGTTTCGCCGGACAACAGGATCTGCCCGTCGGCGCGGTGCACCACGTGCTCGTCACGCACGAACCTGCCGGCGTACAGCCAGCGGAAACAGTGCTCGTCGGTTGCCTTGCCGGAGCTGCCCAGATTGCCGCGCCAGCAGTGTCCGACGAGGAACGCCAGCGGCTCGTAGGGCGTGGCGGGCGAGCCGGCGACGCTCGCCGCCGCCAGTGCCAGCAGCACCGTCGCAACGCTCGCCACGCTGGCACGTTGTCTCCTCATGGGTACTCCTCGAACTCGGCCGGATGGCCGCCGGATGCGCATCATGACTTGTGCGGGCGCGCCCGGTCCACGCGCGGCTGCCGCGAGGCAGGTGCGCACGCGTTGCAATTGCCGCATGCCGGCAGCATGATGGCCGCGAGTCAAACGGCCCTGCGCAGCGCGGGCGGAAGGTGGCAAGCGATGGCTGACAGCGTCTACAAGATCATCGAGCTGGTCGGGACCAGCAGCGAGTCCTGGGAAAAAGCCGCGGCCGTGGCCGTCGCCCAGGCGGCGAAGACGCTGCGCGACCTGCGCATCGCGGAAGTGGTACAGCTCGACCTGCAGGTGCAGAACGGCAAGATCAAGGCGTACCGCGCGAAGCTGAAGGTCTCCTTCAAGTTCGAAGGCAAGAAGTAGCGTGCCGCGGCGCCGGGCGCGGCGCCGGTCGGCGATGCAGCTGAGGCTACGTCGCAGCGCGCTGTAGTGCGGCGCGCGCCAGCAGCCGCGTCGAGTCGAGCGTCGGCAACGGCGAGTTGGCCTCGGTCATGATCAGCGGCAGCTCGGTGCAGCCGAGCACCACCGCATCGCAGCCTTCCGCGCGCATGCGCTGCATGACGCGTTGCAGGCACTCCACCGCCGCCGCACTGAACACCCCGACGATCAGCTCCTCGAAGATGATGCGGTTGATCTCCGCCCGCTCGCCGGGGTTCGGCCGCAGGTACTGCAGGCCGTGCGCGGTGAGCTTCTCCGGGTAGACCTCGCTGTCGACCAGGTAGCGCGTGCCGGTGAGCCCCAGGCGATGAAAGCCGCGCGCCACCGCGTGTTGCGCCACGACTTCGGCGATGTGCAGCCACGGCAGCGGCGAGCGCGACAGCACCCACGGCAGCGCGCGGTGGATGGTGTTGTCGGGGCAGATGAGAAAGTCGGCACCGGCGCGCGCCAGCTTGTGCGCCGATACCAGCATCAGCTCGCCGACCCCCGCCCAGTCATCGTGCTCGAAGCACTGCAGGTACGCGCCGAACGAGTGGGTATGCATCGAGACCTCGGGATGACCGAGTGCGCCGAACTGCTGCGGCCCTTCCAGGCACACGGTGCGGTAGCACAGCGCGGCGCCCTCGGCGGAACAGGCGACGATTCCGATGTGGCGCGGCATGCGCACAATTCTACAGCGCCTGTGGCGCGCGCCTTGGGCATAATCGCGCGCTGCCGCTGCGCACCGCCAGCGCGCACAGGGGTCGCATGTCGCTGAGTCGCACCGAGATACTGCTGTTCGCCGTCTGTTTCGGCGCGGCGCTCACCGGGCTGTGGGCGTGCGCGGCCCGGCTGCGCCCGCCCACCCGCCTCAGCTATCCGCCGCCCCCGCGCGCCAGCGTGGTTGAGGACTATCACGGCGTGGCGGTCGCCGATCCCTACCGCCCGCTGGAGGATCTGGATTCGCCGGCGACCCGCGCCTGGGTGCAGGCCGAGGCGGCGCTCAGCCGCGGCTACCTCGACGCGCTTCCCGGGCGCGCGCGCATCGAGGCGCGCATCGGGGCGCTGTACGACTTCGAAAGGATCGGCATCCCGTTTCACCAGCAGGGCCGGTATTTCTACACCAGCAACAGCGGACGCGAGGAGCAGAGCGTGCTGCTCAGCACCGCCGACCTCGCCGCCGCTGCCGGCGTGGCCCTCGACCCGAACGCGCTCGGCGCCGCAGCGCACGCCGTGGTGGTCGGCTACGTCGCGAGCCGCGACGCGCGGCGCCTGGCGTATGCCGTCTCGAACTCCGGTTCCGACTGGCGTGAGTGGCGCATCCGCGACCTGGACAGCGGACGCGATCTGCCCGACGTCCTGCGGCACACTAAGTACTACCCGCCGTGCTTCACGCCCGACGGCAAGGGCCTGTACTACAGCGCCTTCCCGGCACCGCCTGCGGGTGCGGAGCTGAGCACCCAGGATCTGGGCAACGCGCTCTATTACCACGCGCTCGGCAGCGACGCGGCGAGCGATCGGCGGCTGCTCGGCGATGAGGCGCACCCCGACTGGCAGTACCAGCCGTTCCTCACCCCCGACGGGCGCTGGCTGGTGGTGCTGGCCGCGGAGGGCGAGGTCGGCGACAAGGCGCGCGAGAACGTCTACCTGTTCGATCTCGCCACCCCGGCCGCCGCGCCGATCGCGCTGACTGTCGGTTTCGAGGCCGCGTTCGTCTATGTCGGCGCCGACGCCGGCAGGCTGTTCTTCCTCAGCTCGCTCGATGCACCCCAGGGGCGCGTGCTGGCCGTGGATCCGCTGCACCCCGAGCGCCGCAACTGGCGCGAGGTGATCGCGCCGGGCGAGGACGCCATCGACCTGAGCGTCGCCGCCCGCAGCGTGACGCTGGTCGGTCATCGGCTGATCGTGCGCACGCTGCACGACGCGCACAGCCGCGTGCACCTCTACACACTCGACGGTACGCCGCAGGGCGAGGTGCAGTTTCCGGGGGCGGGCGCCGTGGCCGGTTTCGACGGCTACCCGCAGGATCACGAGACGTTCTACTCGTACTCGAGTCTCGTCACCCCGCCCACGATCTACCGCTACGACCTCGACAGCGGCAGCAGCAGCCTGTGGCGCGCCCCGCAGGTGGCCTTCGACCCCCGGGCCTTCGAGCAGCGCCAGGTGTTCTATCGCGGCAAGGACGGTACGCGCATTCCGCTGCTGCTCGCCTGGCGAAAGGGCATGCGACCGCACGGCAATCATCCGCTGCTGCTGTACGGCTACGGCGGCTTCGGCCTCTCCACGCTGCCGACCTTCGACGCGGCGCGCATCGCCTGGCTCGAGATGGGCGGGGTATTCGCCATGGCCAACATCCGCGGCGGCGGGGAGTACGGCGAGGCCTGGCATCGCGCCGGGATGCGCACCCACAAACAGGTGGTGTTCGATGACTTCATCGCCGCGGCCGAGTGGCTGATCGCGCAGCGCTACACCTCAGCGCGCCGCCTGGCGATCTACGGGCGCTCGAACGGCGGGCTGCTGGTCGGCGCCTGCGTGACACAGCGCCCGCAGCTGTACGGCGCGGCGATTGCGCAGGTGGGGGTGCTCGACATGCTGCGCTTCAACCGCTTCGGCCAGGGCGCGGGGTGGGAGGGCGACTATGGCTCGCCCCGGGATCGCGAGGAGTTTCAGGCGCTGTATGCCTACTCGCCGGTGCACAACGTGCGCGACGGCACGCGCTATCCGGCGACGCTGGTGATTACCGGGGATCACGACACGCGCGTCATGCCGATGCACTCGTTCAAGTTCGCGGCGGCACTGCAGGCGGCGCAGGCCGCACGCGCGCCGGTGCTGCTCGAGGTCGATACCGCTTCCGGGCACGGCGGCGGCGAGACGGTGACCCAGGCGGTCGCGCAGGGCGCGGACATCTACGCCTTTCTCGCCGCGAACCTCGGCGTGCGCATGCAGTGATCCGCAGCGGCGCGCGCACCGGCGTTGCGGCGGCGTGCGGTGTTTGCACCCGGCACGCACCGCACGGCATGATCGCCCACGCCATGGAGAGTCCGCCGGTCCGAGACGATGCTGCGCGCCGCTGGGACGTGCGCCGTGCGGACAAGCTGCGCCGCCTGCAGGCGGTCGGCGCACACCTCGACGGCAAGCGCGTCGACCCCGCCGCGATCGTGGCGGTGCTCGAGGGGCTGCTGCGCCCGGGCGATCGCGTGGCGCTCGAGGGCGACAACCAGAAGCAGGCCGACTTTCTGTCGCGCTCGCTGGCGCAGGTCGATCCGGCGCGGGTCCACGACCTGCACCTGCTGATCTCCTCCATCAGCCGTCCCGAGCACCTGACGCTGTTCGAGCGCGGCATCGCGTGGCGCGTGGATTTTTCCTACGCCGGCCCGCAGAGCCTGCGCGTCGCGCAGCTGCTCGAGGATCGCCGGCTCGAGATCGGCGGGATCTACACCTACGTCGAGCTGTACGCACGGATGTTCGTGGACCTGACGCCGCAGGTGGCGCTGGTGTGCGCTGCGCAGGCGGACGCGGCCGGCAACCTCTATACCGGTGCCAACACCGAGGACACACCGACGATCGTCGAGGCCGCGGCGTTCCGCCACGGCATCGTGCTGGCGCAGGTCAACGAGATTGTCGACGCGCTGCCGCGCGTCGACATCCCCGGATCCTGGGTCGACCTGATCGTGCCCGCCGATCGCCCGTTTGCGCTCGAGCCGCTGTTCACCCGCGATCCGCGCCACATCAGCGAGCTGCAGATCCTGATGGCGATGATGGTGATCCGCGGCATCTACGAGCGCCACGGCGTCACCTCGCTCAACCACGGCATCGGCTACGACACCGCGGCGATCGAGCTGCTGCTGCCCACCTACGGCGCGGCGCTCGGTCTCAAGGGGCGCATCTGCCGCCACTGGGCCTTGAATCCGCACCCGACGCTGATCCCGGCCATCGAGAGCGGCTGGGTGGAGAGCATTCACTGCTTCGGCGGCGAGCTGGGCATGGAGGACTACATCCGCGCGCGCCCGGACGTGTTTTTCGTCGGCGCCGACGGCTCGCTGCGCTCGAACCGCGTGCTGTGCCAGCTCGCCGGGCAGTACGGCGTCGATCTGTTCATCGGCTCCACGCTGCAGATGGATGCCGATGGCAACTCCTCCACGGTGATGCTCGGCCGCCTGACCGGATTCGGCGGCGCTCCCAACATGGGACACGATCCGAAGGGGCGCCGTCACAGCACCCCCGCGTGGCTCAGCCTGATCACCGCGCAGGCACCGATCATGCGCGGCCGCAAGCTCGTGGTGCAGCTGGTGGAGACCTTCCACCGCGGCGGCGTGCCGGCGCTGGTCGAGTCGCTCGATGCGGTGGAGGTCGGCCGCAGCGCCGGCCTGGCCATCGCACCCGTGATGATCTACGGCGAGGACGTGAGCCACGTGGTGAGCGAAGAGGGGATCGCTTACCTCTACAAGGCACTCGGCGCCGAGGAGCGCCGTGCGGCGCTCGCGGCGATCGGCGGGGCCACGGCGGTCGGCCGGCGCGCCGAGCCGCAGCGCACCGCGGCGCTGCGCGCCCGCGGCATCGTGGCATTCCCGGAGGATCTGGGCGTTCGCCGCACCGAGGCGCGCCGTACGCTGCTCGCTGCGCGCAGCATCGGCGACCTGGTTACCTGGTCCGGAGGCCTGTACCGTCCTCCGGCGCGCTTTTCCGGCGGGTAGGCCGTGCAGCAACCGGCGGCAGCAAACCCGGGCGCGCCGCCGCTGCGCGCTGATGCGCGGCCGCGCGCCGCGCAGCTGGCCGATCGCGCCGTAGGCGCGCTCATCGCCGAGGCGCTGCTCACACCCAAGCCCGCGCTGGTCGATCAACGCGGCCCGGGAGCGCATCGGGACCTGGACCTGGCGCGGCTGCTGCGCTCGGCGGAGGCGCTGCGCGGCAGCTTCCTGTGCATGGCGCTGCAGGCAAGCGCGGCCCCGCCGGCCCTCGAGCTGCGCGAGCTGCTCGGCGCGCTCGGCCGCGATGGCGAACAGCGCTCACTGGCAGCGACCGGCGGCAGCAATGCACATCGCGGCGCGATCTGGGTGCTCGGGCTGCTGGTGGCGGTGCTGGCGGGCCGGCGCGCACCGCGCACCCTCAAGGAGATCGGTACTGCCGCCGCGCGCCTGGCGCGTCTTCCCGACCGCCACGCCCCCGACCTGCCGAGCAACGGCACGCGGGTGTGCCGCCGCTTCGGTGTGAGCGGTGCGCGCGGGGAGGCGGCGGCGGGATTTCCCCACGTGCTGCAGGTGGGCCTGCCGGCCCTGCACCGCGCCCGCCGGCGCGGCTGCGAGGAGCGCTGCGCGCGACTCGACGCGCTGATGGCGATCATGTCGAGCCTCGAGGACACCTGCCTCCTGCATCGCGGCGGCTGGAGCGCGCTCACCGCCGCCCGCGAAGGCTCGCGCGGCGTGCTGGCAGCGGGCGGCAGCGCGACCCCGGCGGGGCGGCGCGCGCTGCTCGCGCTCGATGCGCAGCTGCTGCAGCGAGGTGTCTCGCCCGGCGGCGGCGCCGATCTGCTCGCCGCCTGCCTGTTCCTCGACCAGGCGCACCCGCGACCCTCGTGAGGCCACCATGGAAGTACTGAAGTTCGACTACCCGGCGCAGCGCGCCCTGTCAGGCCGCGCCCACGTCGGTGTGGTGGGCTCGGGGGACCTGGAGGTCCTGCTCGAGCCCTCCGCCGATCCACAGACCCACGTCACGGTGACGACCAGCGTTGCAGGCTTTGGCAACGTGTGGAAGCACGTGCTCGACCGCTTCTTCAGCCGCTTCGACGGCGCGGCCGCGATCGAGATCAACGATTTCGGCGCCACGCCCGGAGTCGTGATGCTGCGCCTCGAGCAGGCGGTGGAGAGCCTGGCGCCGTGATCGCGCTGCCCGACAGCTTCATCGAGCTCAACGCGCGCGAGCGTGCCCGCGCCGTGCTCGACAGCGGCTCGTTCCGCGAGCTGCTCGGGCCGTTCGAGCGAGTGAAGTCCCCGTGGCTGGCGTTGCAGGGCCTCATCGCGCAGGCCGATGACGGCGTGGTCATCGCGCGCGGTCGGCTCGCCGGCCAGCCCGCGCTCATCGCCTCGATCGAGGGCGCCTACCAGGGCGGCAGCATCGGCGAGGTGTCCGGCGCCAAGATCGCCGGTGCACTCGAGCTCGCGGTGCGCGACTGCGAGCGTGGCCGGCCGCTGCGCGTGGTGCTGCTGTTGGAAACCGGCGGAGTGCGACTGCAGGAGGCGAACCTCGGCCTTGCGGCGATCGCCGAGATCCACGCAGCGATCATCGCACTGCGCCGCCACGTTCCGGTGGTGGGCGTGGTGGCCGGGCCAGTGGGGTGCTTCGGCGGCATGTCGCTCGCGGCGGCGCTGTGCAGCCGGCTCATCGTAACTCGCCAGGCGCGCCTCGGCATGAACGGGCCTGAGGTGATCGAGCAGGAAGCCGGCATCGGTGAGCTCGACGCGAGCGATGTGTCCGCGGTGTGGGGCGTGATGGGCGGCGCGCAACGCCACGCCACGGGATTTGCCGACGTGCTCGTGGCGGACGACGTGGCGCAGATCGCCGGCGAAGTGCGCGCGGCCTTCGAGCTGCCCGCCGTGCTGCGCACCGGCGAGGTCGAGCGCTACCGCGCGCGCCTCGCGCGCATCGACCCGGCCCGCCCGCCGACGCCCGAGGCACTGCGCACGCTGTGGGCCGAGCCGGAGGGGCGATGAGCGCGGCGCCCCCATCGCGCGGGCTGCGCTGGTTTCAGGCGCTCACCGGGGAGGAGGGCCTGCTGCCCGGCGGGTTGCGCACGGTGCGGGCTGCGGACGCACGCATCGGCGCGGACCTGATGCGCTGTCTTGCGGTGGTGCCGGATGCGGCCAACCGCTTCCCGCGCGCACGCGCCGGGGAGCTCGGCATCGACGAGGCCTGGGCGCTCGCGCAACAGGTGCGGCGCACGCTCGCCGAACACGCTGCCGCAGCACCGCGGCCGCTGCTGGCGATCGTCGACGTCACCAGCCAGGCCTACGGACGCAGCGAAGAGCTGCTCGGCATTCACCTGGCGTGTGCCGCCGCCGTCGACGCTTACGCCAGCGCGCGCCTGGCGGGCCACCCGCTGATCGCGCTGCTGGTCGGCAAAGCCATGTCGGGCGGCTTGCTGGCGCATGGCTATCAGGCGAACCGCATCCTGGCGCTCGATGACGCCGCGCTGCAGGTGCACGCCATGAGCCAGGAAGCGGCGGCACGCATCACGCGCCGCACGCTGCCCGAGCTCGCGCAGCTCGGGGAACGCATTGTGCCGATGGCCTACGACGTGCGCTCGTTCGCGCGCCTCGGGCTCATCTGGCGTCTCATCGAGGGGGTGAACGCCGAGGCACCGAGCGCCGCCGACCTCGCCCGCGTGCGCGCCGCGCTCGCGGAGGCGATCGCGGATGCGCGCGCCGCGCCGCTGGATCTGCGCCAGCGGTTGCAGTCCCCGGGCGCGCGCACGCTGCGGGCGGCATCGATCGAGGTGCGCGCGCGCCTGGCGGCGCAATGGGACGAGGGTTGAATGGGACGAGGGTCACAGGTGCAGACCCACACGCTGCTGCGCGTCGCCGGCGCTGCGGTACTGACGGGCGCTGCCGTGGCGCCGCCGTGGGTCGGCGCATGCCTGCGTGGTACACCGTGGGTCGTGGTGCGACGCGCCGAGCGCAGCGCCGGGTGCATCCCGGTCGGCGTGCGCGGCGCGACGCGCGCGCAGCGCTTCGCCGCCTGGCTGCAGCCGCACGACGTGCTCGAGGCGGTGAGCGCGCCGGACCTGGCGCGGCGGCGCGCCTGGGCCGGGCATCCGCGTGCGGCCGAGGTGCCGGCACTCGCCGCGCTCGAGGCGGTCGCGGCGATCATGGCGGCGCATGCGCTGCACGAGCGCTGGGGTCCTGCGGGCAGCGTGGCCTTCGAGCTCGCGAGCGGCCAGGCAACGGCGAGCGCGCACAGCGACCTGGACCTGGTGATCGAGCTCGCCGCGCCGCTCGCCGCGACGGCAGCCGCGCGGCTGCTGCGCGAGCTCGGGGCGCTCGCGGTGCGCGTTGACGCGCTGCTGGAAACGCCCCGCGGCGGCGTGGCGCTCGCGGAAGTTTGCCGCGGCCGCGCGCCGTACCGGCTGCGGACCCCGCGCGGCTCCTGCCTGACGGACGATCTCTGGGCGGGTGCGGTCGCGGCGGCCTGATGCGCGTCGCGCTGCTCTTTCCCGGTCAGGGCGTGCAACGCCCGGGATTTCTCGGGCGGCTGCCGGCGATCGAGCCGGTGCGCAGCGCGCTCACCGAGGCGCAGCAGGTTCTCGGGGGCGAGCTCGCCACGCTCGACACGGCAGCGGCGCTCGAATCGACCACCGCGGTGCAGCTGGCGACGCTCATCAGCGGCGTCGCCATGGCACGGGCGCTGGGGGCGCAGCGCTGTCCGGTGGACGCGGTCGCGGGGCTCTCGGTCGGGGCCTTTGCCGCGGCGGTTGCCTGCGGCGCGCTCGATTTTGCGGATGCGCTGCGGCTGGTGCAGCTGCGCGGCGACGCGATGGCGCGCGCCGCGCCGCGCGGCTTCGGCATGGCGGCGATCCGCGGATTGACCGAGCGTGCCGCGCGCACGCTCATCGCCCGCGTGAGCCGGCAGCGGCCGCTGTATCTTGCGAGCGTCAACTCGCCGACCGAGGTGGTGGTGTCGGGGGACGAGGCGGCACTGGCGCTGGCCGCCGAGGAGGCCGGGGGCGCCGGCGCGGTGGCGCAGCGCCTGCAGGTCGCAATTCCGTCGCACTGCCCGCTGATGGACGGCGTATCCGCGCAGCTGCGCGCGGCGCTCGCCCGGATCACGATGCATGCGCCGGCCGTACCCTACGTGAGCAATCATCGCGCGCGCCTGAGCGAGGCGAGCGTGCAGGTCGCCGAGGATCTCATCCTCAACGTCTCGCGCACGGTGCGCTGGCTCGACTCGGTGACGCTGCTCTACGAGCTCGGATGCCGTCTGTACATGGAGGCGCCGCCCGGCGCGGTGCTGACGCAGCTGCTGCAAGCTTCGCTGCCGGAGGCGCGCGCCGTGGCGCTCGAGGCGGCGCCGCTCGCCGGCGCCGTCGCCCTGGCGCAGGCGGCCGCGGCTGGCTAGCGGACCGGGCGGGTGCGGCGCAGCCGCAGTGCCTCGAGCTCGCCGACGATGCCGCGGCGGAACGACAGTACGCACGCCACGAATATCGCGCCGATGATGGCCGTGACCCAGCCGCCGACCAGATCGGACAGGTACTGCTGCAGCGTCACCACGATCGCCGCGCCCACCACCGGACCTGAGAACGTGCCCGTGCCACCGAGCAGCGTCATCAGGATCACCTCGCCCGAGGTCGATTGCTGCACGTCGCTCAAGGTGACGAAGCCGAACACCAGCGCCTTGAGCGAGCCGGCGAGCCCGGCGAGGGTTGCCGACAGCACGAAGGCGAGCAGCTTGTAGCGATTGATCTCGTAACCGAGCGAGATGGCGCGCGGCTCGTTGTCGCGGATCGCCTTGAGCACCTGCCCGAACGGTGAGTGCACCACGCGCCGTATGAACATGAACACCGCCACGAACACCGCCAGCACCACGTAGTAGAGCACCCGGTCGGAATGCAGCGGCAGCACCCCGAACAGATCGCCGCGCGGCACGCCCTGCAGCCCGTTTTCCCCACCGGTGAAGGGGGCCTCGAGGCACACGAAGTACACCAGCTGCGCCAGCGCCAGCGTGATCATCGCGAAATAGATTCCCTGGCGGCGGATGGCGAGCGCGCCGACGAGCAGGCCGAGCAGCGCCGCCGCGCACACCCCGGCAAGGATCGCCGCCCCCGGCCCCCAGGCGTGCGCGGTGACCAGCCAGGCGGTCGCGTAGGCGGCGGCACCGAAGAACGCGGCGTGCCCGAACGACAGCATGCGACCGAAGCCGAGCAGCAGGTTGTAGGCGCACGCGAACATCCCGAAGCACAGCAGCTGCATCATGAACACCGGGTAGATGCCGAGCAGCGGCACGCACAGCGCGAACAGGCCGACGAGCGCATAGAGGATTGCCGGTGCGCGCATGCGGCTATTCCTTGCCGAACAGTCCGGCGGGCCGCAGCACCAGCACCAGCGCCATGATGATGAATACGACGATGTTCGAGGCTTCCGGATAGATGACCTTGGTGAATCCCTCGACGATGCCGAGGGCGAGCCCGCTGACGATCGATCCGAGGATCGAGCCCATGCCGCCGATCACCACGACCGCGAACACGACGATGACCAGCGAGTTGCCCATGTGGGAGTTCACCAGCACCACCGGCGCCGCCAGCACGCCGGCGAGAGCTGCGAGCGCTACGCCGCCGCCGTAGGTGAGCGCGACCAGCAGCGGCACGTTGACGCCGAAAGCCTGCAGCAGCGGCGCATTCTCGGTGGCGGCGCGCAGCGTCGCCCCGAGGCGCGTGCGCTCGATGACGAACCAGGTGCTGAAGCACACCACGACGGACGCGACGATCACCCAGGCGCGGTACAGCGGCAGGAACATGAAACCGAGATTGACTGCGCCGGCGAGCGCGGGCGGCACCGGGTACGACTGCCCTGTGGCGCCGAACACCTGGTGCAGGGAGCCTTCCACGATCAGCGCCAGCCCGAAGGTGAGCAGCAGTCCGTAGAGCGGATCGAGCTGGTAGACGCGGCGCAGGAACAGCCGCTCCACCACGATGCCGAGCAGGCCTACGGCCAGCGGCGCCAGCACCAGCGCCGCCCAGTAGTTGATGCCGAACAGCTGCAGGCCGAGCAGCGCGGCGAACGCGCCGAGGGTGTAGAAGGCGCCGTGAGCGAAGTTCACCACGCCCATCAGCCCGAAGATTACCGCCAGCCCGAGGCTGAGCAGCGCGTAGAACGAGCCGTTCACCAGCCCGAGCGTCAGCTGCCCGAGAATCACGGCAACCGGGATCCCGAAGATGTCGCTCACGGCCCGCCCGCGGCCGGCGGCGGCCGCCCCGCCAGGCCGGCCGCGCCCCCGATCGGCTGGCGCCGCGGCACGGCTACTTGGGCGCGAGCGGGCAAAGTCCGGTGATCGGGCCGAAGGCCTCCCCACCGGCCATCTTCTTCACCACTTTGTAGTAGTCCCACGGATACTTCGATTCCTGCGGCGTCTTCACCTGCATCACGTACATGTCGTGAATCATGGCGCCGTCCGCGCGCACGTAGCCGCTGCTGGTGAACATGTCGCTGATCTTCATTTTCTTCAGTTCGGCCATGACCTTGTCGGAGTCAGTGCTGCCCACCGCCTTGACGGCTTTCAGGTAAGTCAGCGTGGCCGAATAGGCGCCGGCCTGGTCCATGGTCGGCTCGCGGTTGATCTTGGCGAAGAAGCGCTTGGCGAACGCGCGCGTCTCGGCATTCAGGTCCCAGTACCAGCCGGTGGTCAGGTACAGCCCCTGGGCGGTCGCCAGGCCCAGACTGTTGATGTCGGTGATGAACGCCAGCAGCGCCGCCGGCTTCATCGACTTGGTGATGCCGAATTCGTTGGCGGCCTTGAGCGAGTTGCTGAAGTCGGTGCCGGCGTTCGCCAGGCCCAGCACCTGCGCCCCGGAACCCTGCGCCTGCAGCAGGAAGGAGGAGAAGTCGGCGGCGCCGAGCGGTACACGCACCGCGCCGACGTTCTTGCCGCCGTGCGTCTCGACGACCTTCGAGGCGGCGTTCTGCAGCTGGGTGCCGAAGGCGTAGTCGGCCGTCAGATAGAACCAGGTCTTGCCGCCGGCATTGAGCATGGCGGTGGCGGTGCCGTTGGCGAGCGAGGTGGTGTCGTAGACGTAGTGCACCGTGTAAGCGGTGCAGTCCTCGTTGGTGAGCGAGGCGCCGGCCGGACCGATGGCGAAGAACGGCACCTTCTTCACCGCGGCGACCTTCGACATGGCGATGTTGACGCCGGTGTTGGAGCCGCCGAGCAGCAGCGTCACACCGTTCTGGTCGGCCCACTCGCGGAACTTGGAGGCGCCGATGTCGGGCTTGTTCTGGTGATCGGTGCTGAGCACGGTGATCTTCTTGCCGAGCGCGCTGCCGCCGAAGTCGGCGATCGCCATGTTGATGGCCTCGATCCCGCCGGCTCCCATGACGTCCGCGTACACGCCGGACATATCGTCGATATCGCCGATCACCACCTGGTCGCCGGCGGCGAGTGCCGCAGGCGGGCAGGCCGCGATGCCGAGCATCGCCGCCGTTGTAATCGCCACCATCCGCAGTTTCATGGTCGGTTCCTCGTGTTGTTGTTCTAAGTGTCAGACGCCAAGGTACTGGTGCACCAGGGGCATTCTGTCCTGAAGTTCGCCCGCGTCAAAGCCGGCCACGATCCGCCCGCGCTCCATGATGTAGAAGCGGTCGGCGAGCGGTGCGGCAAAGTGGAAGTTCTGTTCGACCATGACGATGGTATAACCCTGATCCCGCAGCAGGCGAACGGTGCGCGACAGCGCCTGCACGATCACCGGCGCGAGTCCCTCCGAGATCTCATCGAGCAGCAGCAGCCGTGCGCCGGTGCGCAGGATGCGCGCCAGCGCGAGCATCTGCTGCTCCCCGCCCGACAGGTGCGTCCCGCGGCTCGCCCGCCGCGCCTCCAGGTTGGGAAACATAGCGTATATCTCTTCGACTGACATACCCCCGGGTGCGACCGGCGGGGGCAGCAGCAGGTTTTCCTGGGTCGAGAGGCTCGAGTAGATGCCGCGCTCCTCCGGGCAGTAGCCCACGCCAAGTCGCGCAATGCGGTGCGTCGGCAGGCCGATGGTCTCGCGGCCGTCGATCAGCACCGAGCCGGAGCGGGTACCCACCAGCCCGAGCAGCGCCCGCAGCGTAGTGGTGCGCCCGGCCCCGTTGCGGCCGAGCAGCGTCACGACCTCGCCGCGATCGACGTGGCAATCGACCCCGTGCAGCACGTGGGACTCGCCGTAGTAGGCGTGCAGGGCGCTCACGGAGAGCAGCGCCGCGGCCATCAGTGCGTAGCCTGCAGCTGCGCTTGCGCGGAGCCCATGTAGGCCTCCATCACGAGCGGGTTGCGCGCCACTTCCGCGTACGCGCCGCTGGCGATGATCTGGCCGCGCTGCAGGACCGTGATGGTATCGGCGATGCGCGCCACCACCTGCATGTTGTGCTCGACCATCAGCACGGTGCGATTGGCCGCGGCCTGGCGGATGAGGCTGGTCACGCGGTCGACATCCTCATGGCCCATGCCCTGGGTCGGCTCATCGAGCAGCATCAGCTGCGGCTCCATGGCCAGCGTGGTGGCGATCTCCAGGGCGCGCTTGCGTCCGTAGGGCAACTCGACCGCGACCGCGGCGGCGAAGGGTGCCAGGTCCACCAGCTCGAGCAGCTCCATGGCGCGCGCGTTGAGAACCACGAGCGTCGCGGCGCGCTTCCAGAAGTGAAAGGTGGTCGCGAGCGAGCGCTGCAGAGCGATGCGCACGTTCTCGAGCACCGTCAGGTGGGGAAACACGGCCGACATCTGGAACGAGCGCACGATGCCGCGGCGCGCGACTTCGGCCGGCGCTGCCAGGGTGATGTCCTCGCCGCGGTAGACGATCTCCCCGCGCGTCGGGATCAGGAACTTGGTGAGCAGGTTGAAGAAGGTCGTCTTGCCCGCGCCATTCGGGCCGATGAGCGCGTGGATGTGGCCGCGGCGCACCCGCAGGTCGACATTGCTGACCGCGACGAAGCCGCTGAATTCCTTCGTGAGGCCACGCGTCTCGATGATGAAATCGTCAGGGATCGGCGGCGCGACGATGGCGGCAATCCTCGCTTCGACACGGCGTGGGGCAGTCTATCGGGAGTGGCGACACGCGGTCGAGTAACATCGCCGCAGCGCCTTGGTGGCGGAGCCGCTATGGATGAGGACACGCGACCCCTGCGATCGATGAGTCGTCGCCGCTTCGCGGCGCAGGCGCTGCCGGTCGCGACGCTGCTGGCGCTGCCGCGGCTCGCGCGCCTCGCTGCGGCGAGCAACGCCGGCGAGGCTGGCGCCATCCCCGGCACCGCGCGCCCGGGCGACGTGCTGGTGCTGCGTGATGTCATGGTGCCGATGCGCGATGGCGTGGCACTTGCCACCGACATCTACCTGCCGGCGCGGGCGGGCAGCGCGCTCTCCGGGCGCTTTCCCGTGGTGCTCGAGCGCACCCCGTACGACAAGACCGCCGACAGCCGCTCGGAGCGCACCCCGGCCGAGGCGCAGCCGCAATCGCGCGCGGCGGTGGCGGGCTTCTTCGTGCGCCGCGGCTACGCGGTGATTTATCAGGACTGCCGCGGCCGCTACCGCTCGCAGGGCACTTACGTGAAGTACCTGAGCGACGGCCGCGACGGTTATGACACCTGCGCGTGGATCCTCGAGCAGCCGTGGAGCAACGGTGTCATCGGCACCATGGGCCTGTCGTACGCCGCGCACACGCAGGCGGCGCTGGCGAGCGCTGCTGCCCCGGGCGTACGCGCCATGTTCCTCGACTCGGGGGGCTTCGCCAACGCCTACCAGGGCGGCATCCGCCAGGGCGGGGCATTCGAGCTCAAGCAGGTGACCTGGGCGTTCAGCGAAGGGCTCAACAGCCCGCGCCTGCTGCAGGACCCGGCGAAGCTGGCGGCAATGCGCGCCATCGATCTCACCGAGTGGTTCGCGAGGATGCCGTGGCGCCGCGGCGCATCGCCGCTCAGCCTGGTGCCGGACTACGAGTCGTACGTGTTCGACCAATGGGAGCACGGTGACTTCGACGCGTTCTGGAAGCAGCTCGGCATCTACGCCGCCGGTTACTACCGGCAGTTTCCCGATGCCGCGATGATGCACATGTCCTCCTGGTACGACCCTTATCCACGCACCGCGACCGACAACTATCTCGGCCTGACAGCCCTCAAGCGCGGCCCGGTGCGGCTGATCCTCGGGCCGTGGACCCACGGGGACCGCCAGCTCACCTACGCGGGCAACGTCGATTTCGGCGCGGCGGCCACCGTCGACGGCAACCTCGCGGTCGACTTTCTGACGCTGCGCCTGCGCTGGTTCGACCGCTGGCTGAAGGGCGCAGACAACGGGGTGGAGAGCGAGCCGGCGGTGCGCATCTTCGTCATGGGCGGCGGCAGCGGCCGGCGCAACGCCGCCGGACGCCTGGAGCATGGCGGACACTGGCGAGCGGAACACGACTGGCCGCTGCCCGGCACGCGCTGGACGCCCTTCTACCTGACGGCGGGCGGCGGGTTGACCACCTCGGCACCGAGCGAGTCCGCGCCGCTCAGCTACGATTACGACCCGCGCGATCCAGTGCCCACCATCGGCGGCTGCATCACCTCGGGCCGGCCGATCATGGTCGGCGGCGCCTTCGATCAGCGCGAGGCGCCGGAGTTCTTCGGCTCGAAGCCGCCGTACCGCCCGCTCGCCGAGCGGCCGGACGTGCTGGTTTTCCAGACGGAGCCGCTGCGCCAGGACGTGGAGGTGACCGGCCCGGTTCGCGTGCGGCTGTGGATCGCATCCGACTGCCCGGACACGGACTTCACCGCCAAGCTGGTCGATGTCTACCCGCCCAATGACGACTACCGCGAAGGCTTCGCCATGAACCTGACCGACGGAGTGCTGCGGGTGCGCTATCGCGACTCGTGGGAGCGGCCCTCACTCATGAGCCCGGGACGCCGCTACGCCATCGTCATCGATGTCTTTCCGACCAGCAACCTGTTCCGCCAGGGGCATCGGATCAGGCTGGACATCTCAAGCAGCAATTTCCCGCGCTTCGACGTGAACCCCAACACCGGAGAGCCCGAAGGACGCGCGCGCTCCCAGCGTGTCGCGCGCAACCGCGTCTATGTCGGCGGTCGGCATGCGTCGCAGGTGATCCTGCCGGTCATTCCCGCCCGCCCGCAGGGTATTGAGAACATAGCGCTGTCGCAAGCGCTGGGTGGTCTGTGAGGCCGGCAGCTCGGTGTGCGGTGCGACCTCGAAGCGCACCCCGGACATCGCCAGCACCAGCGAGTCGAACTCCGGCGGCCGGCCGCGCTCGCCCGTGGCGCTCACGCTCAGGCGATACAGGTGACTGTCGACGATCACGTAGGTGACGCAGGTGTAGACGGTGGCCGAGCCGCTCTCGTGCGCTTCCACCACGGTCCAGGCGCTGTGGCCGCCGACGGCGGTTGGTGCGCCATGGCTCTTCGAGTCTATCGCGCTGTCGAATTTCGTATCGAGGCTCGCGCGGTAATTCGGGTCGGCGACGTCGCTGCCCGCGGGCACCGGCTCGCTCTGGCGAATGATGCGCAGCGCCGCGGCGCCGACATGGGTGGTGGCCTCATAGCCGGACGCGCTTTGCGTCACCTCGGGCTTACCGGCTCCCACCGGTAGCGCTGTGAGCCGGACCGCGAGCTCCGGCAGCTCGACCTCATCGGCGGCGGCGGCGAGCGGCCACAGCAGCAGCAGCAGCGCCAGCCACGCTTCCCCTCGTTTGCGCATCTCGCGATGGTATCACCCCGCGAGGAACGGCTCCGGGTTGGCATCGAAGAGCGCCTTGTGGGAGGGCATGCAGAAGTAATAGACCTGTCCGTGGTACAGGGAGCTGGGCGCCGTCGCGGGGTCGACCTCCATCTCGCACACCGGGCACAGCGGTTGCGCGGCGGTGGAGAGGCGGCGCTGGCCATACACAGCGTTCGCCGCCGGGTCCAGCCAACCCCGTCCCTGGTACTCCATGTAGTAGGCGGTCTGCGTCGCTACCTCGCGGCCGAAATAGCGCTCGACCACGCGCAGCGCCAGGTCGATGCCGCTCGAGAGCCCGCCGGCGCTGGCGAGCTTCCCGGCCTCGACGAAGCGCACGCCGCGGCGCACCTCGACCTGCGGGAACTGCATGGCGAGCTGCGTGTAGGCGCTGTGGTGCGTGGTGGCCGCCTTGCCGTCGAGCAGGCCGGTCCTCGCCAGGACGAAGGCACCGGTGCACACCGACATGGTGAGATCGGTGCCGGCGCTTGCGCGTCTGAGCCACGCGAGCGCCGCCTCACCAGCGCCGTCCTGCGCCGGGATCACGATGATCCTGGGAGATGGTGCGCTGGCGAAAGTGAAGTTAGGGACGACCTGCAGGCCGCCGCTCGCGCTGACCGCAGCCTGCGATTCGGCGACCGTGTACAGGCGGAAGGGCGCCGCGCTGCGGCCGGGAAGGCTGACGCCGGAGAACACTTCCCAGGGTCCGCAGAAGTCGATGACGACCGCTCCACGCGAGATCACGAACGCCACGTCGATGGCACCGTCCGCCGGCGGGGTCAGCGGCGCGGCCGCGGTGTCGGCGCACGCCGCGCGTCGCGCGGTAGCGGTGAGCGCCGCGGCGACGGTGAGCGCCGCGGAACGTCGTAGCAGCTCGCGTCGGTTCATGACGGTCCTCGCATCGATGAGGTCGGTCCGCTCATATTGTCAAATGAGCGCGGCGTGCGGCTGCCAACGATCCGCCGATTCCTGCCAACAGCACGCAACGGGCGGCGCACGGCGCTGCAAGGGCTGTCGCCTGGCACAGACGAGTTGTGAGCGCGGCTGCGCCCGGTACAGTGCCCAAGGTGTCAGACCGATGCCGTGGATCAATGAGCGCCAGGGTGCCGCTGCTGTGGCTGCTGGCGGCCGCACTCGCGGCGTGCAGCAGTGGTTCCGGGCCGGCGAGCATGGGCGGCGGCAGCACCAGCAGCGGCAGCGGCGGCACGGGATCGGCGCCGCAGCCGACGCAGCGCACCGACGTCGTGACCTATAAGAACGACCTCGGGCGCACCGGCCAGAATCTCACCGAGTCGGTTCTGACGCCCGCCAACGTCAACGCCGCGAGCTTCGGGCAGCAGCATCTGCTCGCCGCGGACGGCAAGGTGGACGCGCAGCCGCTGTACCTGTCGGGGCTCACCGTGCAGGGCGCCGTCCACAACGTCGTCTACCTGGCGACGGAGGCCGATTCGGTCTACGCCTACGATGCCGACAGCGGCGCATTGCTGTGGCACGTGTCGCTCCTGCCTCCGGGGGAGAGTGTCAACGACCTGCCGCCGTACGGCTGCGAGCAGGTCACGCCCACGATCGGCATTACCGCAACGCCGGTCATCGACCGCAGCGCCGGCGCGCACGGCACGATCTTCGTGGTCGCCATGTCGGTGGCGAGCGCCTCGGCCACCTATCATCAGCGGCTGCATGCGCTCGATGTCACAACCGGGGCGGAGCTGGCGAACAGCCCGATGGACATCACGGCCACGTTCCCGACGCAGGGAGGCGTCACCACGTTCGAGCCGGCGCAATACGAGGAGCGTGCGGCGCTGCTCTTGTCGCAGGGCACGCTGTACACCAGCTGGACGTCGCACTGCGACGCGGCGCCCTACACCGGCTGGATCATCGCTTTCAGCGAGAGCACGCTGATGCCTGCCGCGGTGCTCAACGTCGCACCCAACAGCGGCGGCACCGGACCGGCGATCTGGATGAGCGGCGCGGGCCCGGCGGCCGATGCCGCCGGCAACGTCTACCTGCTGACGGCGAACGGTGTCTTCGAGACGACGCTCGATACGGGAGGGTTCCCCAACGCGGGCGACTACGGCAACAGTTTCCTCAAGCTGACGCTCGCCGGCGGTACGCTCGCGGTGAGCGATTACTTCACCATGTACAACGAGGTGACCGAGTCGGCTGGCGACGTCGACCTGGGCTCAGGGGGCATCCTGCTGCTGCCGGACCAGACCGACTCCGGCGGCACCGTGCGGCACCTGGCGATCGGCGCCGGCAAGGACGGCAACCTCTACGTCGTCAACCGCGACTCGATGGGCAGGTTCACGGCGGGCTCGAACAACATCTGGCAGCAGCTGTCAGGGGTGTTCGGCGGAGGTATCTGGTCCTCGCCCGCCTACTTCAACGGTACGGTCTACTACGGACCGGTGAACGGGCCGTTGAGCGCGTTCGCGGTACACGCCGCGCTCATCGGTGCTGCGCCGACGTCGACGAGTCCGGGCAGCTTCACCTACCCGGGGACCTCGCCGGTGGTGTCCGCCAACGGCACGAGCAACGCCATCGTCTGGACGCACGAGAATTCCGATCCCGCGGTGCTGCACGCCTACGATGCCGGCAATCTCGCCCACGAGCTGTACAACAGCTCACAGGCCGCGGACGGCCGCGACCAGTTCGGTCCCGGCAACAAGTTCATCACCCCCGCGGTCGCGGACGGCAAGGTGTTCGTCGGCACGCAAAGCGGCGTGGCGGTGTTCGGGCTGCTCAACTGAGCGGGCGCGCGCGCCGCTGGCGCGCCTGCTAGGGCGAGGAGGCGAGCTCGAGCTCATGCAGCCGCGGCCCCGCCAGCGTGCCGATGTGCACCGAGGCGTCGTACAGCGCAACCGCGAAGCCGAGCAGCGCGAGCGCCAGTGCCAGAAACGCGCGCACGTGGCGCGCTTCGAAGGACCTGATGGAGCGGGCATAGGCGATCAACGCCAGCAGCCCCGCGACCACCACCGTCGCGTCGATGCTGGCACGCTGCCAGTAGCTGCCGCCCAGGTGCAGCCACATGCCGAACTCGTCGAACGTCAGTCCCATGGCGACGCCGTAACCGAGGGCGGCCACGCGCCGCCGCTCGCCGGCGGGGTCGGCGAACAACAGGTACGCTGCCACTGCCGCGAGCAGCAGGATGCCGTAGTTCAGATGGTGCACATGGGTGTCGTGCATAAACAGGTAGAGGTTGGGAATGCGGCGCGCCATGATGAGGAACACCGTGGTGCGCGCCAGGATGAAAGTGAGCAGGAAAGCGAGCAGCGCGCGGCGCGCGAGCTCGTGCGGCGTGCAGTCGGCTGCGGCCGGCTGCGGCTGCGGGTCGGGGTGCGCGGCGGGGCGACTCATGAGCGGTTATCTTGAGCGAGGCGAGCAGCCGGTAGCAAACGGCAGGCCGCCCGGGCACTGGAGTCGGCACGGGGTTTGCGGAAGGTACCCATGGAAGCAACACTGCTGAGCGGCTGGGATAACTTCTACGTCATCACCGGGTCGGCTGCCGCCGGGCTGACCGGACTGACGTTCGTGGTCATTGCCCTGGTGCGGGATAATACGCGCAGCGTTCACCCCACGGGTCTACGCACCTTTGTGACGCCGACCATCGTGCACTTCAGCACCGTGCTGGCGCTTGCGGCGTACCTCATGGTGCCCGGGCATGTCCGTGCGAGCCTGAGCGGCGGACTGCTGCTCAGCGGCGCCGCGGGATGCATCTACTCGCTGTTCATAGCAACGCACCTGCGCACTGCGAAGTACACGCCGGTGTGGGAGGACTGGCTGTGGAACGCGGCGCTACCGGTGCTCGCTTATGCGGGGCTGCTCGCGATGGCATGGCTCATCTGGCAGCGGCCCCATGCGGCGTTGTACGGCGTGGCCGCGAGCTCGCTGCTGCTGCTGCTCGCCGGCATCCACAACGCCTGGGACATTGCCGTGTGGATGACGCTGTCGAGGCCGAGCGACACCAAGTAGCCGCCTGCCGCAGGCGGCGCGCCCGCGCCGCGTCAGCGCCCCTCGTAGCTGAGCGCGATATTGTCGACCACGCGACGCACCCCTGGCGCACCCTGGGCAACCGACTCCGCGGTCAGACGCTGCAGCTCAGTGGCCACCTGGCCGCTCAGGTACACCACGCGGTTCAGCGTCTGCACGTACACGCGGTTGGGCGCCGCCAGCGCCGGATGCTGACCGAGCAGCGCCTGCACCTGGGCGGTGATGTTCGCGTCGCCGGGGCACCCGTGGTAGCCGCACGCGCGGTATTCGCGCACTGCAGCGCACCCGCCGAGTGCGCAGCTGTGGGCGGCGAGGAGCAGGAGCAAAGCGGCGCGGACAGTGCGCATGGGCATGCGGTGCGGACGCGCCGATTGTTCCACGATCCCCGCACGGCTGCATGAATGCCGCCTTGGCATGCTGTCACGCAGGGCTTGACCCGGGGGGCGCGGGCGGCTCAGGGTTAGCCGTGGCGCTTGCGTGCGTTCTCCACGCGCGCTCGCCTGGCGGGAGAGGGCTATGCAGCGATCCGTGCACGATTATCTCAAAGCACTGGAGGCGGGGGATGCCGACAAGGCCGCGTCCCTGTTCATCCCCGACGGCTGGGTGGAGTCCCCGTTCCTCGGCCGACTGCCCGTGCGTCAGTTCATCAAGAAGGTGGCCGAGTCCTCCAAGGGCACGCGGCTCACGGTCCACGACGTGCTGGTGAGCGCCGAGGGGCATCTGCGTGCCGTGGCCTACTATCTCTACGACTGGCGGCTGAAGGACGGCTCGCGCGTGTCCTTCGACTGCGCCGACGTGTTCAATTTCGATCCGTCCACCGGGCGCATCCAGTCGATCGTGCTGGTCTACGACACCCATCCCGTGCGCGGCGTCGTGGAGAACAAGTACCCGTAGAGGCGGCCGCGCGGGTCTTGCCCCCGCCCGTGCGCGGCATGCTGCGGCCGCTCCGCGCGGCCGCATCCCCGGAGTGCGTGCGCCGGTTTTAACCCCGCCGGGCGTGCGGCTTCGCTTAAGGAATGGCAAGCCTCACACGACGGGAGCGCCATGAGACACACGGTGTTTGTTGCGGCCATCGTCGCCGCGCTGGCGGCAAGCTGCGATGCGGACGCGGTGGGAACGCTGGCGTCGGTGTCCCTCATCGACCAGGACAGCGGCGCGGTGCTGCCGCTGCACTATTTCCGGGGCGAGTACTGGGTTGCCGGCAACCCCGGCAGCCGCTACGCAATCGAGATCCGTAACCACAGCGGCGGCAGGCTGCTGGCGGTGACCTCGGTGGACGGGGTCAACGTGCTCTCCGGTGATACCGCAGGCTGGGAGCAGTCGGGTTACGTCTTCGACCCCGGCGAGAGCTACCAGATCACCGGCTGGCGCAAATCGCACACCGAGGTGGCGTCCTTCACCTTCACCGATTCGCCAAACTCCTATGCCGAACGCACCGGCCGGCCGGCCAATGTCGGCGTCATCGGCGTCGCGGTGTTCCGCGAACGCCCGGTGCCGCAGGTGTATGTGCCGCCGTGGGTCGACCCGGCCGCGGGCGCGCCCGACACCCCGCGCTCACCGCCGACCGCGACCAGCAGCTCCCGCGCCAGCGCGGCAGCGCCGGCAGCATCTGCGCCGGCGGCGGGACTCGCGGGCCGCGCGGAGTCGTTCATGCAGTCCGCCCCGCAGTCCGCGTCGCGGCTCGGCACGGGTCACGGCGAGCGCGAGTACTCGTACGTGCAGGACACGCAGTTCCAGCGCCTGCAGGCGGAACCGAACGAAGTGATCCGCATCCGTTACGATAGTCTGCAGAACCTCGTGGCCATGGGAATCGTGCGCCGGCCGCACACCATTCCTGAGGCGCCCGATCCGTTCCCCGGCTCGCGCGAGCGGCAGTTCGTCCCGGATCCGCCCGGGTGACGCCTCGCCCGCTGCCATAATGCAGTGAATGACCGCGCTCGCCGAGACGGACGAGGGGCTGCTGCGCCGCTACGTGCTCGGTGACTGCCACGCGTTCGCCGCGCTCTACCGCAGGCACGAGCTGCGCGTATGGCGCTACCTCGAGCGAAACGTCGGCAACCGCGCGAGTGCCGAGGAGCTGATGCAGGAAGTGTGGTTCGCGGTGGCGCGCGACGCGGCTCGCTACCAGCCGAGCGCGCGCTTCACGACCTGGCTGTTCACCATCGCGCGCAACCGCATGATCGACTCGCTGCGAACCATGCGGCGCCTCTCGAGCCTGGACAGCCTCGGCTACGAGGCGGCGGCGGTGCTGCCGCAGCTGACCACCGAGCCCGGCGCCGGTCCGCTCGCTGCCGTGCTGGTGCGCGAGGAGGCGGCGGCCGTCACCCGGGCCGTCGGGCAGCTTCCGGCAGAGCAGCGCGATGCCGTGCTGCTGCAGCTTGAAGGTGAGCTTACGCTCGAGGAGATCGCAGCGGTCACCGGCAGCACTATCGAGACCACGAAGAGCCGCTTGCGCTATGCGCGCAGCAAGCTGCGCGAACTGCTTCGCGAGTACGCATGAACAAGCTGCCACCAGGCCCGGAGCCCTATGACGATGCGGACGAGCGCTACCGGCGGGCGTCCGCGCTGGACCCGAGCCGCCCGGGTGCGGCCGTTCGCCGGGCGGTGCTCGAGCACGCGACGCAGGTGGCCGCCGCGCGTACCCGCAGCGCCGCGGCCCCGGCGCGCGTGGGTGAGGGGCGCGGCAGGGGCTGGACGCAGCGCTGGTGGCGCCCGGCCGCCTTCGCCGGCGTAGCGGCGGCGGCACTGGCGGGGCTGATGCTCGCACCCCACTGGCTGGCGCCGCCGGTCGGGCGGGACGGCGCGGCCCGTGCGCCGGCTGCTGTGTTCGCGCCGAGTGCCGCATTGGCGCCCTCCGCAGGCCGGCCGGCTGCGGTGCCACCGTCGGCCGGTGCGCCCCTGTTGGGTCGTGCGTCCCCGCTGGCCGTGGCACCCGCCGTGCCGGCCGCGCCGCCTGCGGCCGGCACGGCGCCGGCCGGTCACATCCTGGCGCCCGCGCCGTACAGCGCCGCGGCGCGGGCCTACACCTCAAGGGGCTCGACGGCGCCGGCGGAACGCACGGCAACACAATCCCTGGCGCGCTCGCCGGCGCAGGGCGAGGGCGACGGCGAGGCCCTGCGGCGAGTCGCCGCGAGTGGCGACCTCGCGCAGCTACAGTCGTTGCAGCCGGGCATTGCGCAGATCGACGCGCGCGATGCGCGCGGTCGTACGGCCCTCATGCTCGCAACACTCGGCGGGCACGCGGCGAGCGTCACATGGCTGCTGGCGCACGGCGCCGATCCCAACGCGGCGGACGCCGACGGAACGACGCCGCTGCAGGTGGCTGTTGCCGACCGTCAGCCGGCGATCGCTGCGGCGCTGCGCAGCCACGGTGCGCGCTGAATCGGCGGCAGCGCCCCCGAAGTGGTAGCCTTTCTTCTGCCTGATGAACAGCGCCCGACAACTGCGAATGGTGTGCCTGACTGCCGTCGCCGCGGTGGCGGGCGCGCTCGCCGCGCCGCAGCAGGCCGCTGGCGATGACGGGTTCCGCTCGGCCGTTGCGCAGCACGACGGGGCCGCCACCGATGCGGACCACGCCGGTATCTGGAAGGCGGCCGTGCCGCCGCGGGGCACCACACCGGGGGAATTCGCCGGTAATGATCCGCTGGGTCTCGCGGCCGGGGTGAGAATCAGGGCGGATTGCTCGATCAACTGGGTGGATCCGGATTCGCACAAGCGCTACTGCTTCGCGAGCGCCACGTCTCTGGTGGTGTTTCTCGACTCCCCACACAGTTACCTGGCGCGCGCCCGGGCCAACTGGGATGATGCGCGCGCGGGGAGTGCCCCAAGCCGCTGAGTCAGCCCCCGGAGAACAACAATGAACCGGAAATTCCTCATCGCCTGGCTGGTGCTGTTTCTCGCCTGGTTTGCCGGCAGCTTCGTGGTGCACGCGCTGCTGCTGCAAGGCGATTACATGCAGCTCGCCAGTCTCTACCGCCCCGAGGGCGAGCAGCAGAAGTACTTTCCAGCCATGATCCTGGCTCACGTGCTCATGTCCGGAGCCTTGGTGTGGATCTATGCGCGCGGCGTGGAATCGCGGCCGTGGCTGGCGCAGGGAGTGCGTTACGGGATCGCGGTTGCGCTGCTCGCCATCGTGCCGAGCTACCTGATCTACTACGCGGTGCAGCCGCTGCCCGCGAGCCTCGTTGTCAAGCAGATCGTGTTCGACGGCGTGCTCATGGTAATTCTCGGCGTCATCGTCGCCGCGCTGTACCGCGATGCGCCGGTCGCGGCGCGCGCTTGACTGCACGCGACACCGCCGTCTCAACCGCGTTCCTAAGCATCTGTTAGCATCGCGACGCGCCGAATTCCCGGCGCGCTCCTCATGCATTCATCCACGGGGTAAACATGACAATCAACACGAGAAGAATAACCGCCGTCCTGTCCATCGCCGCGCTGCTCGCCGCGGCCGCACTGCCCGCGCAGGCGCAGACGACGGAGGGCAAGGAAAAGCCGCGCATCTACACCTATGTAGGCAACTGGGTGGTACCGCGGGCGCGCTGGAACGACTGGGAAAAATCGGCCGGTGCGAACGACAAGATGTTCGACCAGGACCTGGCTAGCGGTACGCTGCTGGCATACGGCTACGACTCCGCCGTGGTTCACGAAGCCGACGCGGCAACCCACGCCGGCTGGTGGGCCGGCAAGTCGCTGGCCGACGTGCTCGCTGTGCTCGATCAGTTTCCCAAGTCCGCCGCGGCCGACGCGCTGCTGGCGAGCTCGACCAAGCACTGGGACGACATCTACGTGAGCCGTCACTACGGCTGGCGCCCGGGCGCCGTCAAGGGGGGTTACGTGTATGCGAGCTCCTACAAGCTCAAGCCGGACGCTCCGAGTGATGCGGTCGCCAGGCTGAGCGACAACTTCATCGTGCCGCTGTTCGAGAAGCTGATGGCCGACGGCACCGTGAGCGCCTACCAGGTCGCGGTACAGGCGGTTCATAGCCAGGACCCCAACCTGTTCTTCATCTTCTACATCACGCCGAATGCCGCCGGTCTCGACAAGGCGAACGCCGCGGTGCGCGAAGCGGTGGCGGCGAACCCGCTGGCGGGGGATGCCTTCGGCGGAATGGTGGATTTCAGCGTGCACCGCGATGAGGTCGGGCGCGAGACCGCCATGTTCAAATAAAGACCGAGCTGCTGCGGGCCAGCGGCGGCGTGCGTGCCGCCGCTGGCGGCACGCACGCCATGTACGGCACCGGCGGCAACAAGGTCTATGTGATTCCCGCCGCGCGGCTGGTCGCGGTCATCACCACCACCAATTACCGCGTCGCCGGCGCGGGCGCGCTCACCGATCGGCTGCTGACCGAACATATTCTGCCGGGGCTGGGCGATTCGCCGCCCTGAGGCGCACCCAAACGAGCGCGCAGCGAACTTCTCCACGCGGGGCGCGTCGATTATGAGAGGCCCGACGCCGCCATCGGGCCCGATGCGGTTATCGGGCTCTGTCGGGATGGGGTATTGCCATGAAGAGACGTTTCGCCTTGATCCTCGCCGCGCTGCTGATCGGCCCGGCGCTCGCCGACGAGCAGCCGGCCGAGTCGGATGCGCAGAAGCAGCCGCGCACGCTCGGGCAGAAAGCGGTGTTGCACATTTATTACTATGCGCCGAAAACGCTCGAGATCACCTACGTGGACTCTTATCTGTTCAAGGATGAGGACGCGTGTCGCAACGCGATCTCGGCGGCGCTGCAGATTGCCGTGCCGTACGCGGGCGACGGCGACATGGTGAGCGCCAAGTGCGTCGGCATGAATCCACCGGAGGCGATCACGCAGCCCGGCAAGAGAGCCGAGCCCGAGGGAACCACGCAGCTGTAAGCGCGTGGCGCGCGGCGTGCGCGCCGCCGCCCGCGGTTTAGCGTTGCGCCCGGCGTGGGAAGGCCGCCAGGCGTAGGCCGCGCTCATGGCGCCCTTGCGGACGCCGCCTTAGACTGTGCGGTGAAAGTCCCGAGGGAGGGTCGGACATGAGAGTCATGGTGTGCGGCTGCGCGGTCCTGTTCGCCGCCTGCGTCAGCGCTCCGCCGCCCGACAATCCGACGGTATCCCCGCGGGCGGAGCAGCGCAGCGAAGCGCGCGGGCTCGAGCAGGCGGAAGCAGAGTGCGCTAAACAGGGAAAGCACGCCGAGGCCAGCCGGGTTGACGGCGAAACGATCTACAATTGCGTCTCGCGGGACTAGCCCGCCGCCGCGGCGTCGCAGTCAGCGACGCGGCAGAGCTGGGCACACGCGCTGGTCGGCCGGCGGCGGGCCGGCGTTGATGCGGCTGCGGCATGTCATCGAGTCGCTGGCCCTGTATGGGTCGCTCGCGCTGTTCGCCGTGATCTGTCTTGGGTGGAGCGTGGTCGCCCTGCCGCTGCTGCTGATCCTGCCGGCCGGCCCTGGACGGCGGGCCGGCCGGCTCGGGATCCTGGCGGGTTTTCGCCTGTACGTGTGGTCGCTCGGCTGGATGGGGATCTACCGGCTGGATCTGCGCGCGCTGCGCGCGCTGCGGCACGGACCCCCCGTGGTGCTCGCACCCAATCACCCGAGCCTGATCGATGCGCTGCTGATCATCGCGCACGAGCCGCGCGTGGCGTGCGTGATGAAATCCTCGCTGATGAACAACATCCTGCTCGGCCCGGGCGCGCGCCTCGCCCGCTACATCCGCAGCAGTCCGCCGCGGCGGATGATCCGCGAGAGTGTCGCGGAGCTCGCTCGTGGCGGCATCGTGCTGCTGTTCCCGGAGGGAACGCGCACCAGGTCCGCTCCCCTCAATGACCTGCAGGGCAGCGTCGCCGTGATCGCCAAGCAGGCCGGCGTACCCATCCAGACGCTCATCATCGAGACCGATTCTGCGTTCCTCGCCAAGGGATGGTCGCTGTTCAGGCGCCCGTCGATGCCGGTCACCTGCCGGATGCGCCTCGGGCCCCGCCTCGACCCGCCGGGCGACGTGCGCGCCTGCATGCGACAACTGGATGAGTGCCTGCGCGCCGAGCTGGCGCACGCAGCAGAGAATCATCGGCTCGAGACGTGCGGGGAGGGCGTGCGCTCGAGCTGAGGTGCGGGCGCTAGCCGCGCACCCCGCGCTGATCGGGCGCATCGGGCAGCTTGCGGGCGCGGTACGCCGAGAAGATCGCCAGCTCGGTGCGCCGCTCGACTTCTGCGAACCCCGCCGCACCAATGGCTGCCAGTATCGCGGCGGGCGGCACACACGCGGCAATGGTGTCCCAGTAGTAGTGCATGAGCAGCGACGAGTCGCGGCGCCGCCCGACGAGTGCCGTAATCGCCGGCACACAGCCCTTGAGCCAGGTCCGCAGCAGCGCGCGCGGCACGGCGCGCGCGGGCAGCGTGATCTCGAGCACGCACAGGCGCCCGCCGGGGCGCAGCACCCGGTGGAACTCCGCGAATGCCGCGGACAGGTTGCCGATGTGACGCAGTGCGTAGCCCATGCTGAGGAAATCCACGCTGGCGTCCGGGACAGGGAGTTTTTCGGCGCTGCCGCCGAGCAGGCGGATGCCCGCGGGAACCCGCGCATGCTCCATCATTCCCGGACTGGGGTCGACACCGGTGACGAGCGCGGGGTCGCCGACGATGCGCGCGGCCGCGCACGCCAGCAGCCCGGTGCCGGTTCCGACATCGAGCACCCGCATGCCCGCGGCGAGCCCCGCATCGCGCAGGGCGTAGCCGCGGTACCACGAGCCGGTCCCGAGCCCCAGCACGCGCTCGAGCCGATCATAGTCGCCGGCGGTGCGATCGAAGAGTCCGCGCACCCAGGCGCTGCGGTCGTTCTCGCTCGCGTAGTAGCCGTGCAGCGGCGTATGCGGCGCCTGCTCGTCCGGGCGCATCACGCGGCCTCCTTGCGGCACACCAGCAGCACCTCGTCGACTCCCGCGGTGGCAATCATCCCGGGGGTGAACTGCAGGGGCTTCTGGAACCGCAGGCCGAGTTGCATGAAGGCGCGGTTATACCACCACATCGCCCGCTCGCGGTCGTGCAACAGCCACCACATGGCCAGGTCGAGCAGCCACGAGGAACGCGGCTGCATGCCGAAGATCGCGCTGCGCTCGATGTGCAGGCGCTGCTGCGCCAGCTTGGCCAGCAGGTGGGGAGGCTCGTAGCGGCGCTTGTGGCCGACGAAATCGTCGAAGGCGGTCCAGAACGCGGCATGCAGCGGAATCGACAGCAGCAGCGCACCGTTCGGCGTGGTCACCCGCGCCAGCTCGGTGAGCGCCGCCTCATCGTCATCCACGTGCTCGATGATATCGAACGCGCATACCAGGTCGAACGTCGCATCGCCAAAGGGCAGCGCGGTCACCTGGCTCAGCACCACCTGGGCGCCGCGGCCGCGCAGCTTCGCAAGCGCCGGGGCACTGATGTCGACGAATAGCGTTCCGAGCAGTGGCAGCCGCGGCCTCAAGCCCGGTGCGACCTCGAGCTGTCGGGCGGAGGCGGGCAGCAGCGACTGCACCAGCGGCCAGGTATTGAAGCGCTGCGGCTCGACGAGGCTCGCGTCCCGCCACAGCAGATCGTAATAGCGGCGGTTCTTATCGAGGATCTCACGCTCACTGCGCGACTGTGAGAGCTGCGCCTGCATCATTGCGCCGATCGTACGCCAGAAGATGGCGGCGCGCGGCACAGAAGCGGCGGCAGGCGCCGCCCGACCCAGCCGCTCGCCTGATCGTAGGCGTGGCCGAGCTGCAGCACGGCCAGGTCGGCGTGATGCGGCCCGATGAGCTGCAGGCCCATCGGCCGCTCGCCCGCGCCGAATCCGACCGGCACGTTCAGTACCGGGGCCGCCAGCAGGCTGGCGGGCACCACGACTTCCATCCAGCGATGGTAAGTGTCCATCGCAACGCCGTTGATGCTGCGCGGCCAGTGCACGCGGGCATCGAAGGGAAATACCTGTGCGCTCGGCAGCAACAGGTAGTCGACCTGGGTGAACAGCGCGGCCGCGGCCCGATACCACTCCGAGCGAACGAGCGAGGCGCGGTAAACGTGTGCGGCACTGAGCGGGCGGGCGCCTTCGACCTCCCACTGTGCTTCGGGCTTCATGCGCGCTCGTCGCGCCGGATCCCGATACAGGTCTGCCAGGTCCCCGGCCGTGAGGAAATGTCGCAGCGTCAGCCACGCGTCCCACAACTGCGCCGGGGGCAGCGGCAGGCGCACCTCCTCGACCACGCAGCCGAGCGCTGCGAAGTCGCGCAGCGCCTCGCGGCACAGCTCGAGCACGCCCGGCTCGAACGCCAGGTAGCCGCCGAGATCGCCCAGCCAGCCGAGGCGGGTGCCACGGAAATCACGTTGCAGCGACTGCCGGAAGAGCTGCGGGTCCTGAGCCAGCGACAGCGGCGCGCGCGGGTCGGGACCGGCGATGACGCTCATGAGCAGGGCCACGTCGCTGACCGAGCGGCCCAGCGCTCCGCTGCACGACAGCTGCCCGAGGAACAGCTCCTCACCTGCGACCGGAACGCGTCCGTAGGAGGGGCGGAAGCCGAACACGTTGTTGAAGGCCGCCGGGTTGCGCAGCGAGCCCATCACGTCGGTGCCGTCGGCCACCGGCAGCATGCGCAGCGCCAGCGCCGCCGCCGCGCCGCCGCTACTGCCGCCGGCGGTCAGGCGCTGGTCGTAGGCGTTGAGCGTCGTGCCGAATACGCTGTTGTAGGTCTGTGAGCCGAGCCCGAATTCCGGAATGTTGGTCTTGCCGATGAGAATCGCGCCGCCCGCTCGCAGCCGCTCGGCGAGGATCGCATCCTGCACCGGGATCTCATCGCGCAGCGGCGAGCCGTGTGTGGTGCGGATCCCAGCGGTCGCCACCAGGTCCTTGACCGCCTGCGGCAGCCCGTGCAGGCAGCCGAGGTAGCGGCCGTGCGCCAGTTGCCCGTCGCGCTCGCGTGCCTGCTGCAGCAGGTGCTCGCGCTCCTGCAGCGAGACGATCGCATTGACCTCGGGGTTGAGCCGCTCGATGTGCCCGAGGTAGGCGTCCATCACCTCGGCGCAGGAGACCGCGCGCGCGCGGACGGCGGCGGCAAGCTCGGTCGCGCTCATCAGCACCAGGGCGGAAGGCTCGACTGCGGGGATGGCTCCCGTCGGCATTGACATCGCAGCGGTCCGGATGTGTCGCGCGCAGCATGCGCGCCAGCAGCAGGCTCGGCAACGACTTGACAATATCGCGGCGGCGCTGCTTGTCAAACCGGCGCCGCCGGGCCGATGATCGGCAGCGATGCAGCGATCTACGAGCGAGGCAGGCGCGAGCGACAGCATCTTCGTGCAGCGGCTGCGGTTGGGCGGCGACGGCCCGCGGGTCGGCATCAAGGATTCGATCGATGTCGCGGGCTTTGCCACGCGCATGGGCAGCGCGTGCCTGGCCGATGCGCCGCCGGCGGCGCAGCACGCAGCGGTGGTGCGCGCGCTACTGGAGGCAGGCTGCCGGATCGTCGGCAAGACCAACCTGCACGAGCTCGCGTACGGCGTTACCGGCATCAATCGCTGGAGCGGCACGCCGGCCAATCCGCGCGCGCCGGGACGCGTGCCGGGCGGATCCTCGAGCGGCTCGGCGGTCGCAGTGGCCGCTGGGCTCGTGGACTTCAGCCTCGGCAACGATACCGGCGGCTCGATCCGCATACCCGCCGCGTGTTGCGGCGTGTATGGCCTGAAGCCATCGTACGGACGGGTGAGTCGCTGCGGAGTTCACCCGAGCGCGTCGAGTCTCGACTGCGTCGGGCCGCTCGCCCGTGACATGCCGATGATCGAGCGCGCCATGGCCATGATCGACCCGACGTTTCGCGCGCAGCGAGCCCCCGGGCGCACGACGCTCGGCTGGCTCGAGGTCGAGGCGAATCCGGCCGTGACGGCCGCGGCGCGTGCCGCCATCGATGCCGCCGGGGTCAGTGTGCGCTCGATGGCGCTGCCGGCGTTCGGCGCGGCGTTTGCGGCCGGGCTGACGATCATCGCGGCCGAGACCTGGACGGCGTTCGGCCACCTGGCGGACTGCGAGCAACTCGGCGCCGACGTGCGCGCCCGGCTGCTCGCAGCACGCGAAGTGTCCGCCGCACAGGTTGCCGCAGCCGAAGAGGTACGCAGCGCGTTGCGCAGGCAGATTGACGAGGCGCTCGCCGGCGTCGACGCGCTCGCCCTGCCAACGCTGCCCGATCCGCCGCTGACCCTTACCGCGGCGCTCGACGCGCGCGCGGCGCTGCGCTCGAGCTGCCTGGTGCGGCCGTTCAACCTCTCAGGACATCCCGCGCTGACGCTGCCGGTCACCGCGGACCAGCTGCCCGCGGGGCTGCAGCTCGTCGGTCGTAGCGGCGGCGACGAAGCACTGTGCGCCCTCGCCGGGGGACTCGAGCGCACGCTGCAGGCAGCAGGGCAGGCTCGCCATGGATAGAGGCGCCACCGAAGCCGCGCCGCGCAGCGAGCGCGTCGACTATGCCGCCGGCATCGCTGCGGCGCAGTCCGAGCGCGGCCGGCTCGAGCTCACGAGCGAGTGGATCCTGAGCGTGTTCGATGATTTCTACGACGAGTTCCTGCGGCTGACGTGGGCGGCGAAAGCGGCCTTCGAGACCTGCGATCACCCCGGCGCCGTTGCCAATGCCAGACGACGCCTGGGGCTCTACAACGCCACCGTCTATCCGCTGGCCGACGAGCTGCGGGCCGCGTTTCCGCAGCTGAAGGAGGGCGAGCCCCTGTGGTCAGAAGTCGAGGCGCTCTACCGGTCGGCCGTTCACGGCCGCTACGAGGCGGACCTCGCGCTGGCCTATCTGCACTCCGCGCAGCGGCGCGTCCATCACGGCGAGTGGAAGCCGGTCGAGTATGGTTTCGGGGGCTCGCGCCCGGTGGTGCCGCCGGCCGATGCCGTATACGAGCGCTTCGCCTGCTCCTGGCAGGTCGATCCCCTCATCATCCAGCGGGCGCTGCGGGTCGCGCAGCTGCAGGTGCCGTTCGCCGATGCGGCACGCGATGCCGAGCTGATCGCGCGGCGGGTGAACGACGTGCTTGCCGCTCGCGCCGGCGGCGGGCTGCGCGCCATCGAGATGGTGCGCGGCGGATTCTTCCGCAACCGCGGCGCGTATCTCGTCGGCCGGCTGGTGCTCAAGGGTGCGGAGCTCAAGCCCTTCGTGGTTGCGCTGCTCAACGGCGAGGAGGGCGTGCGCGCCGAAGCGGTGCTGCACAGCGCGCCGCACGTTCACAACCTCTGCAGCTCCACCGAGGCGCCGTTCCAGGTCACCAACCGCCACTACCACGAGCTCAGCGCCTTCCTGCACAGCATCATGCCGCGCCGGCCGCTCGGGCTGCACTACTCGACGATCGGCTATTACCACTACAGCAAGGTAGCGGTGATGAACGAGGTGCGCCGGCGCCTCGAGCGCGATCGCGAGCAGCTCGCGGTGGCGCCCGGCAGTCCCGGCACCGTCACCATCGCCTTCACCTCGCCGCAGTCGGACTACGTGCTGAAGGTGATTCGCGACCAGCCGACGAGCGACTACAAGTGGGACAGCTTCGAAGGGGTCGACGCGGTGCTCGCCAAGTACAAGCGCGTGCACGAGATCAACCGCACCGGCAGCATGCTGGACAACATCGTGTACTACAACCTCAAGCTCGAGCGCTCGTGGTTCGAGCCGCAGCTGGCGGCCGAGCTGCTGCAATCGGCAGGCAACAGCGTGCGGCTGCACGACGCGGCGCTGGTGTTCAAATACCTGATCGTGCAGCGCAAGCTCACCCCGCTCAACGTGTTCCTCGAGACCGCGCCCGAGGACAAGGCGCTGCGTGCCATGCTCAACCTGGGGTTCTGCATCCGCAACAATGCGGCGGCCGACGTCTTCAACAAGGACTTCGACACCCGTAACTACGGCGTGAGCCGCTACCTCAAGATCTACCTGTACGACTACGATGCCGTGGAAGCGCTCACCGCCGTCAAGGTACGCACCAACCGCGACCGCTGCGAGGGCGAGGAGGAAGTGCCGGCGTGGTTCTTCGAGCCGGGGGTGGTGTTCCTGCCGGAGGAGATCGAGGCGGGTCTGCGGGTGCGCAATCGCACGCTGCGGCGTGCGTTCCGCGCCATGCACGCCGACCTGATGAGTGTCGAGTACTGGCAGGGGCTGCAGCAGGCGCTGCGCGCCGGGGAGGTCCCCGGCATACACACCTTCCCGCTCTCGTGTCATCTGCAGGATTTCGGCGCCGAGACGATCGCCACCGAGTGATCTGCGCGGGGTAACATGTCAGAGCGCCGCTCGCAAGCTCCGCAGCACCGGATAGTCATCGTCGGCGGAGGGGCGGGCGGGCTGGAGCTTGCGACCAGACTCGGCAATAAGTTCGGCCGGCGAGGCACGGCGGAAATTGAGCTGATCGACAAGGACCGCGCGCATCTGTGGAAGCCGCTGCTGCACGAGGTCGCCGCGGGCAGCATGGACCTGGGCGTGCACGAGCTGAATTACCTGGCGCAGTCGTACTGGCATCATTTCCGCTTCCGCCTGGGAGAGATGATCGGCCTCGACCGACAGCGGCGCGAGCTGCAGGTGGCACCCGTGGTCGAGGAGGACGGCAGCGAGATCACCCCGTTGCGGACGTTTAGTTACGACACGCTGGTGATCGCAGTTGGCAGTCTCACCAACGATTTCGGCACCCCGGGCGTGAAGGAGTACGCGATCGCGCTGGAGACCCCGGCCGGGGCGGCGCGTTTTCACCGCCGGCTGGTCAACGCCCTGATGCGTGCGCACGCACAGCGCGAAGCGCTGCGGCCCGAGCAGCTGCAGGTGGCCATCATCGGTGCGGGGGCCACGGGCGTCGAGCTGGCCGCCGAGCTGCACAATACGACACGCGAACTCGTGGCGTACGGCCTCGACCGGATCGACCCGGACCGGGACATCAAGCTCAACCTGATCGAGGCGGCGGAGCGGATCCTGCCGGCACTGCCGCAGCGTCTTTCCGAGGCAGCCACCAGGCTGCTGGAGAGCAAGGGGGTGCACCTGCGGACCTCGGCGCGCGTCGCCGAGGTCCTGCCGAATGCCGTCAGGCTCGCCAGCGGCGAGATCATCCCGGCGGAACTGGTCGTGTGGGCGGCCGGTGTGCAGGCGCCGGAGTTCCTCAGGGACCTGGACGGCCTCGAGACGAACCGCACCAACCAATTGGTCGTCAGGCAAACGCTGCAGACCACCCGCGACGACGGTGTCTTCGCCATCGGCGATTGCGCCGCTTGTCCCTGGCCGGAGAAGCAGACGAATGTACCGCCGCGCGCGCAGGCCGCGCACCAGCAGGCGACGCACATGGTCGGACAGATCGCGAACCGGCTCGCCGGCAGGCCGTTGCGCCCGTACCGCTACCGCGACTTCGGCTCGCTGGTCTCGCTCGGGGAGTACACCACCGTCGGCAACCTGATGGGCGGCTTGATCGGCGGCAGCCTCTTGATCGAAGGCTACATCGCGCGGCTGATGTATGTCTCACTTTACAAGTTGCACGAACTGGCGCTGCACGGCTTCACCAAGGTGGCGCTCGACACGCTGGCGCGGCTCATCACCCGGCGGACCGAGCCGCATGTAAAGTTGCATTGAGCCGCCGCTGGCTCGCCGGCGCGACTGGCGAGTCACCCGGCAGCAAGCTACACTCGCCGGCGGATCGCCTCATACAAGTACCAAGCCCACGCCCAGTGGGCAACCATCGCAGGCAATGGCCGATATCTTCGTTTCCTATTCCCGAACCGACCGGGGCAGAGTCGCCCCGCTGGTTGCAGCGCTCGAAGCACAGGGCTGGTCGGTGTGGTGGGATCCGGAGATCACGCCGGGTGATGAGTTCGACGCGCTGATCAGCGCCGAGCTGGAGAGTGCCCGCGCTGTCGTCGTCGTGTGGAGCCCCTTGTCCGTTGACTCGCGCTGGGTGAAAGGGGAGGCGCGCGACGCCGCCGATCGGGGCGTGCTGGTGCCGGTGCGCTTTGAAAATGCACGCTTGCCGATCGACGTACGCTCGATCCATACCACCGACCTCGACGATTGGGGCGGAAACCGCGACAGCGGTCCATTCAAGGCCCTGTGCGCGGCGCTCGAAGCGAAGCTGAAACTGTCGGCGGCCAAGAAGACGGCGGTGCAAGCGGCAAAAGACGCCCGTCCCGCTGTGGCGATCTGCGTGCTGCCGTTTGCCAACATGAGCGGTGATCCGGAGCAGGAATATTTCAGCGACGGCATTACCGAGGACATCATCACCGACCTCGGCAAGGTCTCGGCGCTGTCGATCGTCTCGCGCAACACCGCCTTTTCCTTCAAGGGCGCGGCGGCTGACGTGGCCCAGATCGCGCGACAGACGAAGGCTTCCTACGTCCTGGTCGGCAGCGTGCGCAAGTCCGGCGCACGGGTGCGCATTACCGCCCAACTCATCGGCGCCGCCAACGACTCGCAGGTGTGGGGTGAGCGTTACGATCGCGACCTGAACGACATTTTCGCGCTACAGGACGAGATCTCCAAGGCGATTGTTGCCGCACTGAAGCTGACACTGCTGCCTGGAGAAAAGCAGGCTCTCGAGCAGCGTGGCACCAGCAATCCCGACGCCTACAAGCTGTATCTGATGGCGCGGCAGTTCTGGCTGCTGGACAGCGAGAGAAACAACGAAATCGTGGTACGCATCTGCAATCGCGTCATCGAGATCGACCCGAATTACGCCCAGGCATGGGCGACCATGGCGCTCGCGCAGTGGAACAGCTTCTGGCGCGGTGACTCTGCCAACGATGGCGAACAGGCCGCGGTAACGGCCGTACGGCTCGACCCTAATCTCGCCGACTCGCATGCCGCCATGGGCGCGGCGCATCGCAGCAAGGGGCGCTATCAGGAGGGTCTGATCTCCTGCCAGAACGCATTGCGCCTGGAGCCTAACTCCTATGTCGGCAACCGGATCGCCGGTCTGTGCTGCCTCGGTTTGCGCCGTTACGACGATGCGATCAGCCATTTCGAGCTGGCGGCCGCCGCGATGGAGTCGGATTTCACCGCCTCGACTTTCATATCGCAGTCCTACAAGGCAAAGGCCGACGTGGAGCGCATGAAGAGCGCCGCGCGGCGGGCTCTGGATCGCATCGAGCGACTGGTCGCCGCCGACCCCGGCCATAGTCGTGCGATCGGCATGGGGGTGGCCATGCTGGCTGCCTTGGGCGAGAAGGAGCGCGCCCGAGAATGGGCCACCAGGGCCCGTCTGGTCGATCCCGAGAACGTCAACCTTCACTACAATCTCGCCTGCGCGATGTCCTCGCTGGGCGAGATTGATATGACGCTGGAGACTCTGGCCGGAATCGCCCCCAGGTTTACGCCGGGAATGATGAGCTGGATGGAGGCCGACCCCGACTTCGATGCGATCCGCGCAGAACCCCGCTTCAAGGCTATGATGGCGGCGGTCAAGGCGAGATTCGCGACGTCCTGAGGGCTCTCGCTGATCTAACCAAAGCGATACCGGATCTCGACTGCGACGTGATCCTCCTGCCCCTAGACTCCTTACGGTCGATGGGATTCAAGGAGGCTTCACGACCATGTCACATGCATTGCTGCTGCTGTTCGAGGTGTCCCTCATATACCTGACAGTGTCCGGCCTTTGCGGTGGACTATGGATTGCGTTTGCGCTGTGGGAACTCGAGCGCAAACAAGCGCGTCTGAACCGGGCGCAGCCCGCGAGGCATGGCCCGCAAAGCATTTTCTCAAGCCTGACATAACTCGCTGCCATACCGCTTTGATAGAAGCCGGCAGGGTCCGGCCGTCCGCGCCCCGCAACCTCGGCCTTGGCATCGGTCCGCGCAAACTCGCGCAGTGATGAGCCGGGCAAGCATCGCGATTTATTTGATCTGCATCACGGACCTGAGCGGCGCTCGCCTGCCGGTCCGCCAGAGTGGATAGGATGCGCCGGCTGATGGTAAACCGAGGAGGCGGCAGGTAAGCCTGGCGCTAACGTGTGAGCATGGAGATTGTCACGGCAGCTGAGTGCATTTTTTATGCAAAAGAGCTGATCTCGAAGGATTTGTGTCGCTCGATCATCGAGAATTACCAGCGCGACCCGCGCAAACAGCCGGGGTATACGGTCAGCGGCCGCAGCGAAAAAAAATTACTGGACGACGTCAAGGTCAGCACGGATCTGGGACTCACACGCGAAGGCATTTGGACAGCGGCCCACGTCGAGCTGCACCTGGCTGTCAGCCGTGTCGTGTCGAATCTGGCGGCGCAGTTCCCCTCACTGCAAGTCTTCCCGCTACGGTGTACGGACTACAAGGTCCAGCACTACAAGAAGAACGAAGGTCACTTCAAATGGCATTTTGATGCTCTCGGCCCTGGCGGCTGGGAGCGGCAGCTGGCCATGATCATTTATCTAAACTCGGTCGAAGAGGGCGGAGAGACGTGTTTTCATCGGCAGAACTTGAAGGTAAAACCCGTGGCCGGCGATGCACTGTTTTTTCCGACGTTCTGGACGCACATGCACTGCGGAGAGATTCCCAGGTCTGACGACAAGTACATCGTTTCATCGTTTGTCTGTTTCGCCATTCCCGCCCCCGAGCAGCAGACCGCGTAGCGCGTTGACCGCGGCATAGCTGCGAGATCGACACGAACGCGGCGCGCAAGGCGACGGCCCCAAGAGGGCGCCCCGCTCGCGCTCATTCAAATCCCTTGTGCGTCGCTGCCACTTGGCCGGCGTCGTGGCGGCGGGCGCATTGCACGGCCCCCGCCGCGCAGCCAGCTGCCGCTCAGTGCCAGCAGCCACCACAAGGCGTGAAACAGCAACCAGACCGCAACGGCACATAGCAGTGCGAACAGCACCCCTTCGATGGAGAGCGCGAACGTAGGCACCCAGTCAGAGGCGGTGGCGCGCACCAGGCCGGCGTCGGCATGCAGCAGCAAGTACCCGACCTGATGGAATAAGCTGCTGTGCAAGGCGTCGACGGCGCTTTGCAGCCGCTGCACGGTGGCGATGAGAGCCTGGATGACGCTGCCTTCCGCGTGAAACGTCGCATCTTTGCTGGCCAGGTGATATTGGATCAGCTTGTCGAGGTCGCCCTGATAGAACTGGTCGGCGATCCTCTGCCAGGGCTCCAGATCGAGTCGGGCTTGATCGAGTCGCCCCCCCAACCGCTGGCGATACTGCGCGATGAAGCCTGGCAGCAGCCCGCCCGTGACGAGGGCGGCCGCTAAAAACAGTCGATCCAACAGTCCACGTAGAAACAACATCGTGTGCTGCCTCAGGTATGCCTGCCCGCTGGTTGCTGCGGACGGTCCAGCGGCGCCGCTGCGCTCATAAGCTTGCGCTCCTCGCACCTCAAACGCCAAGCTGCCGCGCACCGACCAGGGCACATGCGCTACCTGCACGGTCGGCATACACCGACAGCGCCTCGATTGCGTCACAAATCCGATGACGGGCTCGGATTGTGCGTATTCCGCCATCGCGGTGCGCCTGTCATGGTGAGACCTCGATGTCCAGCGTGAACGTGCAACTACTTAACAGCCGATCAGATATGCAGAGCCATCCTATCGATCTCCCAGAGAGCCCGTGCGGGCTCCTCGGGCCGGCACCGTGTGACGAATGCCCGCTCCGAGCACGATGTGAAACACAACTCCTGGCCTGCGAATCCTATTGTTTCTTCGTGCGCGACCTCGCCTGTTGGGATGGAGCGAAACGGGAACCGACCCGCGCCCGCTACCTCACCGTTTTCGCTGACAAGAAAGAGCAGCAGCCCGGCTCGTCGTTACGCTGGTTGCGCCCACCGCCATCTGACAACCCTTCTATCTGCCACCGTCCGCTTCGCGCACCTGTCTCGCTAGCTTCTTGATTTAGCAGCGGCAGCGCGGTCGCCTTGAGGCTTGTTAAGCTTGGCATCCGCGCGTCATCGCCGGGGTCGGCGGCGTACGTAGCGGCGCGGCGCACGCGGCGCACTCGACGCGCGCGGGTCGATGTGCAACCATTTTTCTCAACGCCGCGGCATCAGAACACATGCGGCCGAAATTGCACTGCGATCTCAGGGGGTATTCATGCGCAAACCGCTGTTGATGTTTCTGCTGCTCGCCTGCGCCACCGCCAGCCTGCCGGCGCCTGCCGACAAAGACAAGGATTCGCCGGCGCCGGCCAAGGCCGCCAAGGAGGACGGTAAGGACGGTGACAAGTCCGCCAAGGACGATGAGATCAAGCTGCCGCCATTTCCCGCCGACAAGACGGTCGCGCAGAGCATCGTGCTCGATGGTCACCCGCTGAAATACGAGGCCACCGTCGGCTCCCTGCCGGTGCTCGATGAGAAGGGCAAGACCATCGCAAGCGTTATGTTCACCGCCTACACCGTGCCGGGAGCTCACCGCCCGGTCACGTTTGCGCTCAATGGCGGCCCGGGCGCTTCTTCCGTCTATCTTAACCTCGGCGCCATCGGTCCCAAGCGTGTGCAGTTCGGCGCCGAGGGCGACAGCCCCTCAGACCCGTCGGTGCCGCTGGACAACGCCGGCACCTGGCTAGCCTTCACCGATCTGGTCTTCATCGACCCGGTTGGCACCGGCTTCAGTTACGCGCAGGTGCCCGAACCGGAGGCGAAGAAGCGCTTCTACAACCCGCAGGCCGATGTCGAATACCTCTCCCGTGTCATCTTCGACTGGCTGGTGAAGAACGAGCGGCTCGGCTCGTCGAAGTACCTGGTCGGGGAAAGCTACGGTGGCTTTCGCGGGCCACGCATGACGCACTACCTGCAGACGCGCCTCGGGGTGGCGATGAACGGCCTGGTGCTGGTCTCCCCGTACCTCGATCCACTGGCCGAAGCCAACGGCGATCTCTCGCCGCTGCCGTGGATGCTGACGCTGCCGAGCATCGCGGCGGCCAACCTCGAGCGCCAGGGCAAACTCTCGGATGCCGCCATGGCGCAGATCGTGACCTACACACGCACCGACTACGTCGCCGACCTGCTCAAGGGGCGCTCGGACACCCAGGCGATCGAGCGTATCGTCAGCCGCGTGACGGAGCTGTCGGGTCTGGACCCGGCCTTCGTGCGCCACCTGGGCGGACGACTCGAGACGCAGGCCTACCTGCGCGAGGTCTATCGCAGCGAGGGCAAGCTTGGCAGCCGCTACGATTCGAACGTGACCAGCTGGGACCCGTTCCCGTTCGCGCCCACGCAGCGCACCAATGACCCGATCCTCGACAGCATCATCGCACCCACCACCACCGCCATGGTCGACTTCATCACACGCACGGTCGGCTGGAAGTACAGCGGACGCTACAACGCGCTCAGCTACGAGGTGAATAAACTCTGGAGCGACGGCTCGGATGCCGACAAGGGTATCGAGAGCGACCTGGCGCGCGGCTCGGTGCGGGAGCTGCGTCAGTCCGTGGCCATCGATCCGAAGCTCAACGTGCTTATCGTGCACGGTTGGGACGACCTGTCCTGCCCCTTCATGGCCTCCGTGCTCATCGTCGATCAGATGCCGCTCATGGGCAATCCGCAGCGGGTGCAGGTGAAGGAATACCCTGGCGGTCACATGTTCTACAGCCGCCCGCAAAGTCAGGCGGCGATGCGCCAGGACGTCATGAAGCTGTATGCCGCCCACTAGAGGCGGCGCGCCCGCCTCTATGGGGCTTGTTGGGTCGGCGGCGGCTTTGATGGTGGCCGTCGAACTGGAGGACGTATGCATGCGGACGCTTTCGTTCCGGTTGTAGCGGACAACCGGGCCCGGCAAGAGATCCTCGAGCAAGGGTTTACTCGCCGCCCTTTGTCCGTTGACGAGGATGTCGCGCGCGCCCTGGGCGCGTTGGCGCATGCAGCCTGGCACCTGCCCAAGGATCAGTACTACGAGGCTGGGGACCGATATCGATCTTTAAATCGGTTCAAGGCCGAGATTGTTGAAGGCGGGGTCCGCGTATGGCCCTGCGATGACTCCGAACCCTACGTGCAGCTTGAAAAATACAACACCACGCTAGGAGGTCAGCCGCGCAAGTACGCACCATTGCCAAAGGAGATTGCCGACACCGCCGGCGTTCGCAGGATGATTTCGCATCACCTCGTGTACCTGCCGCTGTCGACGGTGGGCGTAACTTACTCGGTCAACGTGCATGTGCTCCGATTCGCAGCGACTCCTTCCCGGCCGTGCGATACCAGCCCGCCCGGCTTGCACAAGGACGGTGAAAAGTACCTGGCGACTCATCTCCTGGCGCGGTGCGGCGCGCGAGGAGGAGAGGTAGTGATAACCGACAATGACCAGCGCGAATTGAGTCGCTTCAACATGCGCGAGTTGGGCGAGTGCTATGTCTTCGACGATGACCGCATCTGGCACATGCTCACTCCGATTGAGACACTGCCAGGCAATCAGTTCGCATATCGAGACACTGTCACGTTCGACCTGCTGCCGGACGGCTGGAGGCCTGCGAGCTAGCTTCTCACTGCGAGCGTCGCCACTCCACCGTCACGCAATAGGGGTGATTATTCGCCACGCAAACCAATTCCGGCCCTCCGCCCATGACGATCGAATCTGCGAGGCGGTAGAAACTCCATAGGGGATTCTGGTCTACGGGGCAATCGGCTTTCTCTGGAAAGCTGGTTTCAGTCTGACTGATGCAAAAGCGCGCCGGCCCAAGAGCATCGATCAGGTGGCCGCGGGAAATTCCATTCAAGGACGAAACGTCCTGCCCGACACAGGGCGACACGAACTCCTTGTTTTTCTCGCCACTAATGGGAACCTCAACAAGGCACTGGCGAAGGGTTTGCAGCAGGTCCTTGTGAGCGGCGTCGTTGCGATAGTTACCCTGCGTGCTGCAAGCAACCAGAAAGGCAGCCACGGCGACAGGGGCTGCAAACACGAATTGTGAATAACGCGCAATCATCCAGCGATGATGCCACCACTCGCGGCAAGAATGAAATCCAAGCAGCGGACACGGCAACTCAATCGCGTCCGTGAAGTGGTGCCAACAGACGGCAGTCGGTTGTGGTGGGCGAACGCGCGGACGATAGTGCACGCCAGCCTAGGAGCTTTGCGCCCAGAAAGCCTCCATTTTTCGGCGGGCTTGCGCATCCGGCAGGTGGCCGTGTCCGGCTGCCTGGTTATCCTCCAGATGCTCGAGCTTGCTTGAACCGGGTATGGCGCAGCTGATCGCGGGGTGGGATACCACGTACTTGAGGAAGAACTGGCTCCAGCTGGCAATACCGAATTGGGCTGCCCACGAGGGGAGCTGCCGCTCGCCGGTCTGCTTGATCAGCAGATTGCGGCCCCCGCCCAGTGGCACGGCCGCCATAACGGCGATCTTGCGCTCTTGCGCGAGCGGCAGCACTTCGGCCTCCGCAGCACGATCGCCAAGCGAGTAGTTCACCTGCAGGAAGTCCATCGGATACTTGCGCATGTACTCCAGGAGCTGCGGATACTGCGGCGAGCGTATGGAGGTGATGCCGATATAGCGCACCTTGCCCTGCTTCTTGAGGTCGCTGACCATGGGCATCATCGCTTCCACGCTGTCGACGAAATGGATCAACAGCAGGTCCACCTTGTGCAGCCGCTGTACCGAGCGCTCGAAGCTGGCCAGCCCTCCGACCCCATCGCCAGGACCACCAGGAGCGTTGAGTTTCGTCGTGATGAACATCTTGCTGGTGAGATTGAGTTCGGTGAGCGCCTTGCCGATCTGCACCTCGCTCTCACCGTATAGCGCTGCGGTGTCGATGACTGTGCCCCCGAGCTGGGGCATGCGTTGCAGGATCGCGCGCACGTCGTCGTAGGGTATACGCCCGAATTGATTGGTCCCGATTCCCATCACTGGGAGCTTCTCGCCGGTGGCGGGGATGGGCTTGGTAATGAGAGGCCCGAGGTCATCAGCCGCAGCGGAGGGGAAAGGCAGTACGGCGGCCGTGCCGGAGAGTACGCTGAGCTCAAGGAAGCGTCGACGGGAGCAGAGCCCTGCGATTTGGCGTGACACGATAGCCTCGGATTGGTGCGGGAAAGTCTGAGGAGTATAGGCAATCGCCGCTCGGGTCGGTTCGCGCGCGTACCAACCTGGAGCTTGGCGGGGGCTCGCAGGCGTCACCCGCCACCTGACACCGAGTGGCGCGAGTCAACGGCATGCCGCGTCCAACCTATTACAATTGTCCAGCTCGGAGGAGATAACACGATGAACAAGCATTTGCTCAACCGACGTCAATTCAGTGTGCGTTGTGCGGCCTTCGGCTTATCGTTTCCCGCCCTAAGTGCAATGACTGCGGCGCGAGCAGCTGCACAGGTTCCTGGTGCGGGCGCGGCGTCGAAGCCTGCTGCGCGTACCGTAAAGCTTCCAGACGGCACTATTGTGCCGGCGCTCGGTCAAGGCTGCTGGCACCTCGGTCAGGGAAGGCATCCGCCAGCTGTCGAGGAAGAGGCGCTGCGCACCGGCGTTTCGCTCGGCATGACGTTGATCGATACGTCGGGAAACTACGGCAACGGCCGCTCCGAGCAATTCATCAGCCAGGTGATTGCCGGTCAGCGCGAGCGCATATTCCTGGTCTCCAAGGTCGAGGGCAATCAGGTGTCCGGCGATGGCATCGCGCGTGCTTGCGCGGCGAGCCTGGCTCGTCTGGGCAGCGACCATCTGGATCTATACTTGCTGCATTGGCCGGTTCCCAGCGCGCAGTTCTCCGGCGTGGTGGCGGCATTTGAACAACTGCGCGCGGCGGGGAAGATTCGCGCCTGGGGCGTATCCAATTTCAACGTTGACCAGATGGAAGATCTGTTCCGCGTTGCAGACGGCCATCGCTGCGCCACCAATCAGGTCCCTTACAGTCTCAACAACCGTCGCATCGAGCGCGATGTTTTGCCGTGGTGCAAGCAGCATAACCTGCCGGTCATGGCGTACTCGCCGCTCGGCGGCGACAATAACCTCGTAGTAGCTGACCGCACGCTGGCGCAGGTCGGCACTATCCATGGTTGCTCGGCCGCCGCGGTCGCGCTGGCCTGGGTGATTCGCAGCGGGAACGTTATCGCAATTCCCGAATCCGGCTCTCCAGTGCACGTCGAGGAAAACGCTGCGGCGCTTTCGCTGGCCCTCACGCCGCGAGACCTTGAGACCTTGGATGCAGCGTTTCCCGGACCATCCGGCCGCTCGGGAGCCTGACCGATGACTCGCGTTTACTCAATGGCACTGAGCTTCATTGTGGTGGCGTTGGTCGCCTGTCGCACTGCGCCACCGGCAACTCGTGCTGAGCTGCTCGAGAAACTGCACCAGTGTCGAGATGAGCTTACCCGGGAGGGCCAGGCAGGCCGGCCTGTCTCGCACTGCGCGAAACTTGACCCGTCGCCCTTGAATGGGATCTCACGCAGTGAACTCGCGGCAGCTCTTGGTCCCCCGACCTTCTGCATGGGACTGAGTGAGGGTGGCTCCCCCCGCGGACCTGATTGTCCGCTGCAGTTCGACCCAAGGTGGTCTTTCCACCTGATTGGAGGCAATGGTCCGGAACTCACCTGCGTGACGGATGAGAAGCAGCGCTGTGAGGTTGTGCGCTGGATACCTGCGGAGTGACTAGTGGTGGCCGTTCATTGAGTCAGCTTGCTCGCAGCAGGCCCTGGTGTCAGTTCAGCGCGCCAGGCAGTGGGGCATCAGCGTAACGAAGGTGTAGGAAGATACTCGTGCCTCGCCGAAGGCCGCGTCGTTCCAGTCGCGGGTCGGACGCGCGCCCTCCGCCAGCAGGAACAGTGGTGCTTCTGCACGAATGCGCCACACATCAGAGTAGTGGGTCCAGCGCTGGCCGCCAGCGGTGTCGGTGGTAGTCGCGTGCTTTCCCGCGCCGCCCAGGAGCGCTTCGAACTCGAGCACGCTCAGCCCCTGAGCTGCCTGGGCGCGGCCGGTCTTCAGCAGCCGTGTGCGCAGATGCGCCGCGCTCGATCGTGGCGCTGCCTCGCTGCACAGCGGACAGGCGCAAACCGTACCGTCGATGACTCCCCGGACAAGTCTGCCGTGCGCGTCGTAGTTGAGTACATAGGAGCGATCCGCATGGGCCGAGAGCCGATAGATGTCGAAGCGCACCTGGGGTCCGCTGCCCAGGCCAAACTGCTCGCTCGCGTAGCCCGGCGGACCCAGTAGCGCGAGGATCTGCGCGCGTGGGGTACCCTTGAGCGCTTGCGTCGTATCAAACTGATGGATCATCGGCTCGCGTGACCAGTTGTCGGCTGTTGACTGAGCCGTGCGCTGCCAGGCTCCCGGTGAGAAGCTCTGCGGCGAGTCGTCGCCAGCGATACCGACGCCTGCAGCAAGCAGACTTGCGACCGCGGTGCCGAGCCAATAGCCGCGATGGATCTGCGGCATTGGAGCAGCGCCGAGGTGCCTGTTACGCTCGGACCGGGCGCGCCGTCCAATCATCGCACTTGCCTTGCGGATTGGCGGGACCGTTGAATATTTCGCACTTGCCGCAAGCTGTAGGGTCGGCTGCAGTGGTGAAAAAGCGGCAGCCGCTACAGGTCTTATCAGCATCCAGCGATTTCTCGGTGTAGTTGTCCAGTTTGCGTTGCCGGTTCTCGGCCTGGCTAAGGTTGCCGGAATTGACGCAGATGAGCTCCTGTCGCTCTTTTCCGTTACCGACGCAGATCCAGCTCACCGCACTGGCGAGAATCCCAGCGGTCAGCTGCCGCAAAGTGGCGCGACGTCCTTGCATAGGGGCGGCTGTGGGCGAGGACCTGGCGCGTCCCATCGTTGTGGGATTGGCCGTATTGCGATCAATCAGGACTATTTGAGAGCTGCTTGCGCGTCGGTGGCCGCTTTCTTGGCAACAGTCAGATCGTTGGTTTTCAACCCCGCCTGTGCTTTCGCAAGCGCTGCGGTCAGTTTGACCTTGGTGGCTGAGTCGGTCGTGTCAGGAATCGCCCCATTGCCGAGCTTCTGACATGGATTCGCCTCGTTGGCATCAAATCCCTGCCCGGCAGGTCCTACCAAACAATTGACCGTGTGGTGGAGATGCATGTGGACCTGTTCGATAGTCGCCCCCTGGGCTGCCAGACCTGCGTGCAATCCGCCGGTAGCCGCTTCCTGAGCGGGATCTGGCGCTTGCGCGACGGCAGGTAAGGCCGTAGTGACGACCGCGACCATACCCGCCAGGGACAGCACATTCGTGAACCTTGGCTTATGCGGCATATCGTGACCTCCTTATTGGGCGTGGTTTGGATACGGCGACTCAAATAGCACAGCGCAAATCAGGGCCGCTTCCGGTCGACGACTGCACAAGTTGACGGCGTCATTATCGCCACGACGGCGTAGACCGGCAAGCACGTTCCGGGGGGGCAGGCACCGAACCCGTGCGTCGCTCCCGGACACGTGCGGATGGCTTGCCACCGTGCATACGTCCGCGCAAATTCTCGCCGATCCCGCTATGGTCTGACGATGCGCCTGTTTCCTCCAGTGCCCCTCGTTTGAACGCCACCAAGGTGTTCATGGACGAGAAGGCTCGACAAGCGGTCCTGCTGCTGAACGCTGCACGACTGCGCGCGACGCACGAGCGCACACTGTTGGGGTTGGCCCTGGTGGTGCGCCGCGCGCAAGTGAACCACCTCGTCAAACCGCTAGCGCAGGTTCGGGCGGTAGCGCATCTATTGCGCTCAGAGACGGAGCGCCACGCAGCGCGACTTGCCGTTGAGCTATTGACGCGCTGCGAAGCCGAACCGCGTTCGCCGGAGAGCTCGCAAGAGCTCCAAAAGACGCATCAAGCCTGCTGTGGAATATTTCCCCACGAGGCCGCCGCACTGTGGCGCGTCCTCGAAGCCGATCGGGTGGCCGCCGGCGCCCCCACGCCCGCATCACCAGGCTTGAAATAGCCGGTCAGCGGGGGATGCGACGCATCGGATCGTTGTTGTAATCCATGAGGTTTCGCGCCAGTCGCGTTAATGGAACCAGCGGTGACCCGCCAGGAAGAATTTGTGACAGCGGGGCGGGCCGCCTATTGACCGAATGGCAGCTCGTGCACGCTTACGCGGCGATGGCATCACTTGCGGTTCGCTCGGAACAATCAGATAAGGCCGGCAGGCTCGGGTAGGAACGCCGACGTGCGCCCGAGAAGCGAACGAAATTGGCGTTCGTGATGAGCCCACAGCCACCTAAGCGCCCATCAGAGAATGCAACCTGCGAGCCGCGCCGCGACCGTTTCTACGAGTTGATCGTGCGACTGCCATCGGCGCGGTCTGGCGTTCCAACAATTGCCGGAATTCCTCGGCCGGCATAGGCGGGCAGAAATAGTTCCCCTGACCCTGCGGACAGCCGTGCTCCTGCAGGATTTCAAGTTGTTCCCGCGTTTCCACGCCTTCGGCCACGACCCTGATATGAAGGCTCTTTCCCATCCAGATCATGGCAGTGACAATGCTGGCATCGCTTTCGTGCATGACAAGGTCGCGCACGAAAGACTGATCGATCTTCAGCGCGTCGATCGGAAAGCGCTTCAAATGGCTCAAGCTTGAATAACCGGTGCCAAAATCATCCAGTGTCAGCAGCACACCGATATCCTTTAGTTCCTTGAGCACCTCGGCAACGGATGGTGAGTCCTCTATCAGCACCGTTTCTGTGAGCTCGAGTTCCAGATATTGTGGCGCCAGGCCGGTTTCTTTGAGAATTGCTCGTACTCCTGATACGAAGCCTTTGGCGCGCAACTCAACGGCGGAAATGTTTATCGCTACGCACAGCGGCGGCAACCCCGCGATCTGCCAAGCGCACGCCTGGCGACAAGCATCGCGCAGCACCCACCGGCCAAGCGGTACGATGAGGCCGCACTCCTCCGCGATCGTGATGAATTTCCCCGGAAGTACCAGCCCGCGCTGTGGGTGGTGCCACCGTACGAGCGCCTCGGTGCCGATGATTCCGCCGGTCACCAGACTGAACTTTGGCTGGTAATGCAACACCAACTCCTGCCGCTCGATCGCGTAGTGCAAACTGTCCTCAAGCGACTGCTGTTCGATCGCGCGTGCGTTCATCTCGGGGTTAAAGAATTGATAACCGTCGCGCCCGTTATCCTTGACCTGGTACATCGCCAGATCAGCCTTCTTCATCAACGTCTCTACATCCGTTCCGTCTTCGGGGTACGCGACAATGCCGATGCTTGCGGTGATGTGCAATTCATCCTCGTCGATGAGGTGGGGTTTGCGCACTTCATCGAGTATTTTGGCCGCCGTGACGGCTGGATCCTCTGCGCGGCTCACCTCCCAGAGCAGCACCACGAATTCGTCGCCCCCCAGGCGGCCTACGGTGTCCGAGCTACGTACACACACAGATAGTCGCAGCGCGACGGATTGCAGCAAACGATCTCCGACCCCGTGGCCCTTTGAGTCGTTAATGTGCTTGAAGCGATCAAGATCCAGAAATAGTACGGACAGTCTTCGCTTGTGCCGGCTGGACAGGATTATTGCCTCATGCAGTCGGTCGTTCAGCAGCACGCGATTCGGTAAACCGGTGAGGCCATCGTGATGGGCCAGATGAGTCATCTTGCGCGTCATCGCCTGCGCCATGCTGGCATCGTGAAATACCATGACAGCGCCTGTCACTGCGCCGCGACGATCATGAATAGGTGCGGTGGAATCTTCGATTGCCGCTTCGATGCCGTCGCGTCGAATCAGCACGCTGTTTGGCGGAAGCTCCAGAGGCTTGTCGTCCCTGATCGCCAGCAGCGCTAAGTTTTTCAGGGCTTGACGCGTCGTGGCATCGACGATCTGCAGAACCTCCTCAAGGGGATGACCTGCGGCTTCGTGCTGCGACCAACCGGTCAGCTCTTCCGCAACCAGGTTGAGGTAGGTGACCCGACCGGAAACATCCGTACTCACGACTGCGTCGCCGATCGAGTTGAGCGTGACCTGGGCGCGCTCCCGTTCCTCAAACAGCGCCTCGGCATATGCGGCCCGCTCGATCATGGTCGCGACGGTCTTGGGTAACAGGTAACGGTCGAGACGGTCCTTAAAGAGGTAGTCCTGTGCTCCACACTGTACCGCCAACCTGGCGGTTTCCTCATGTTGCGGGTCAATCAACACCAGGATCGGAATGTTGGGCGCGGCGCGAAACACACAGTCAAACGTGTCTATGCCGTTACTGTCGGACAGGTAGAGGTCGAGCAATATCGCTTCGATGCTGTCCAGGCGGTTCAGGCCTTCCGAGCAGCGCTCAACCCATTCAACCTGGAAGGACTGATCCTTGCAGTGATTCAGCGCGTCGACGATGGTTTTGGCAGCGGCTGCATGGCCCTGGATCAGAAGAATGCGTTGCGGCACGGATGCAGCCCCATAATCACCGGTCGTTGCATAATTCGAACATGCGGCGCGTACCGCGTTATGTACGGCGGCGCACACTGGTACCCGTGCCGCCCGCAATGGATCGGGGTTTTGAGCGGTGCGTCACATTCGAGGAGTGGCGGCGAGCGCTTCCGCGGCTTGCAGCCCCGCTGTCCGTCAGTCTCCTTGCGTGGGGCGGATCGCGCTGCCGATCGGGGCGCGAACCAGCGCGATGCTGATCCAGACGGCGACCGTGAAATACAGTGAAAGCCACGGTACGTCGTGTCGCCACGCCGACCATTCCCGCATCACCGTGCACCGTTGCAGAATCTCGCCAAATCCAGCGCTTAGCGACAGGTATTGGTGGTGAGCCGCGAGGTCGGTATGCCACCGCGACACATACATCGGCACGTCGAGGAACACCATATACGCGACATAGGCGGTTGCACACGCAATGGCAAGCCCGAAAAATCCTCTGCGCTGATCCACGGCGCGCAACCGCAGGGCCAGGAAAGCTGCAGATGCCAGCACGGCCATCAGGGTCCACAGCGAATTCTCGAGCGCGTGCATCAGGTAATTCCCCCGTAGCACCGCGGTCCAGCAGCACAGTTCAGCGAACAGGACCAATGGAACGACAAGCCGGGACGCCACCGCGGCGAGTCCCCCGCCCGCAGCCACACTTGCCACACGCAGTAACAGCGCCAGCTGCGCGGCGAAGCTAAGCTCAGCGATCGTCGCGACGGAGCGACCGACAATGATTCGAGAGATCCAGGTATCGTGCAAGCAGAGGCGCGGCACATCGAGCATGGGGAAAACCGAGCGGAAGCCGCAACCAAGCACATAGATAGCCGCGAGCCATAGCAGTCGCACGCGCACGGCGTGGATATCGGCGGGCATGCCTGCCTTGCGACGCTTCAGCTGCCACGCAGCGAACATCCACGCTACGATGTTGATCGCCGCCGCGGCGCACAGACCCGACCACCAAATCATCAACGCACTCGACATGACCGGGTAGCCCGTTGACAGAGGGGTTCGGGAATGCGCTCGATCGTATCATGTCCACCCGGCACGCCTGGCGTCCCGATCATTGCAGTTGAGCGGCGAGCAGCGCCGGACGCTCACCAGCGGGCCACTAATTCCCGGAACGGCTTCTGCAACCGCATGCCTTCTTCGCCGAAGTCGCCGCGGTCTTTGCCGTCGACCGTGACCGACTGCGGGCGCTTGCGCGTCGGCCAGCTCACGCCTACCTCGGTCGAGGGGTTGAGGGTAGGAGCGAGCCTTATGCGCAGAGTGCTTTCGTCCTGTTGTGCCGACATCGACAGCTCGCCAAAGGCGGTCGGCAGCCGGTCAGTCGACAGACCCTTGCCTGTGACCCAATCGGGAGGCACTCCGGGAAGCAGATCAAGGCGCCTGTCTCCCTCGTGCAGGAACATGCCGATAACCGCGCGAACGTATTCCGCGCCGACCCAGGTATGCGGCATATCGCCGAGGTAGAAAACCGAGCGCATCGGCGAGCGCACAACCTCCGCGAACACCTGCCAACCGGCCGGACGGCGGTCGGCCCGCAATCGATTCAACACCTCCACGGCGAGCAGCGGCTCATCGAGGTGCACGAACGTCAGGACGTTGCGAAACTCATACGGCGTGTAGACATAGCGCGCACCGGGGAGACCGCGCTTGCGAACGTCATCCAGGTAGCGCGTGAATGTGGTATCGAGAGCGGTGTAGGGCAGCAAGTCCTGCTGGCCGCACGGGTCCAGGGCAATCGAGACGCTGGTCGGGTCGGCGTCGCCAAAGTCCGCGGACGCCGGGATGTAGTCGATGTGCTTCCAGTCCATGGTGGCGCGAATGGAGCTCGCCATGGAGTCGTGCAGGGCAGCTCCCTGGTCCGCGGCCCAGGTCCCCATATCGCTCACCTGCCACTGGCGCGCGAGCCATGCGCCGTCGTGCCAGCCCTTGAGCGCCCAGTAGTCGTCCCAGTAGCTATGCGTGGGTGTGGGGTAGCCCTCGTGGCTGATCGATGGCGCAAGGATGCCCCGGAAGCGCTGGGGCACTTCGCTCGCCGCCTGGTAGCCCGGCACCAGTGTCCGTTCACGCAGCGTTTGCAGGAACTTTAGCGCGCTGCGTACGCTGGGCAGATACTCACGCACGCTGGCGGCGCCACCGTTAAGGCGTGCCACCTCAGCGACGAGCATGACGAACTCTCCCTGACTGTCGTACTCCAGTTCCGAGCCGATGCCGCCATTTACGCTGCCGTCGTCGTTGAGGATGGGGGAAATCATGCCGCTGTGGCGCACGCCGTGATCCGCGTACCAGCGCAGATACTCACGCGCCGGACCCGGAATCCCCATCCGCAGCAAGATGGCGGCCGTTGCCGACCCGTCGCGGATAAATGAGCGGTTATAGTTGCGGGGACCGGCCAATATGACCGGACCCTTGGCGTTCACCAGCATGTAGGCGACCTGCGCTCGCAGGGTGTCAACAACGGTCTCGTCGGGCAGCTCGATGCCGACCCGGCCGAGACGCACTTGCCACTGCTGCTCAGTGATGGTCGCCAATCTGTCAAAGTCCGACGGCGACGGGTTAGCCGGCACCTGCTGCTCGGAGCGTTGCGGCCGTGTGCCCTTGGCGGGTTTCGCCGGGAAATCTGCGAGCGGGAACAGGAGCACCACGTCGGTTTGCTCGCGCGGCTCGAGGTGTATCGCATAGAGCATCGCAGCAGCCCCGAGGCCGAGCGGGTCTTTGGTGAAGGATGCGGTCGGCACGCCCCCTTCTGTGACATAGCGCGTGATCTCCGTCTCGCCCGTTGAGCCAAACGGTGCCACGCCCTGGGCGGAGGGCGCGGTCAGCGAAGTGAGCAGCGTGCGGCCATTGACCACGAGCTGGGTGTTCTCAAGGGTGCCCTCGAAACCCACGGTGCGGATCTCGGATATGCCGCCGTGCTGCCAGGGCGGATTGACCTGCATGGGCCGGACCAGCAGTGCAAGGTGTCCGTCGACCGTGAGTGGCCCGCTGTTCTCGAGACGATACCGCACCAGCGTGGCGGGCCCGGCGGCCGTGGTAACGGCGATGGCTTCGCTGCGCAGCTGCAGCCCGGCTTGCGGGGACCATGCCACTGTGGGCATGGGCATCCAGCCGCCACGCAGGCTGTGGGTACGATTGGCGTTGAAGGCGGCGACGGTGCGGCCAGAGACGTCGCGCCACAGCGGCTGCACCAAGGGAGCGTTTTGGAAGGCTTCCAGATCGCCGTATTCGTCGAACAGGCTCTTCTGCTCCCCGGCGGGCACGCTGACTGCCGTCCAGTACACCTGCTGCTCATGGAGGGTCGACGGAAACAGCGCCGAGTGCTCGCGCCCTGCAAAGATTTCGTAGCGCTTGAGCGCGGTCATGGCTTGCGTGCGACTCAGCAACCGCAGGCGCCGGATCGCCGGGGTCTCGCGGCCCGCTGCATCGACCGTAAGACGCAACTCGCTCAGCGCTCGCGCACTGCTTGCCGCCAGGTAGGAGGTGTCGCCGAGCGGGCTCGCATCCTCACCGAGCAGATGCCACTCGCCCGCCGGGTCACGGCCTTCAAGTCGTGCGCCGCGCCGCGCGGAGTTCCAGAACACCTCCAGTCCGCTCACCGGCAGCGCGCGCGGAAGGTACACGTGCAGCTGACGCGTGCCAAATTCGGGCCCGGGTTCCACAAGATCGCTGTGCACATCACCGCCCCACAGGGCCGCCGCGTCGATCCCCTGCTCGGCGCCTGTGATGCGCGGTGATTGGCTTGCGAGCAGTGGCTCGAATTCGAACAGCGACACGCTGCTGTTCGTGCTATTCGCGGGACTGGCGAGACGCAGGTAGCGTGCGCGCACCGACGGGAACAGCACGTAATCTACTCCCCCCAGTGAGTCCGAGGTCTGAAAGGCGATCTGCCAGTGTTTTCCGTCGACGGAGTACTGAATCTTATATTCACGCGCATACGCCTCGTCCCATTGAAGAATGATGCCGCCTATCATTGCCTCGCGACCCATATCGACCTGCAACCAGTTGCCGGGCGCAAAGCTGCCGTCCCACTTGGTCATCGGGTCGCCGTCGATCGCCATCGCGGGGGTCATGCCAGGGTGCGGCGTGGCGGAGGACGTTGCGCGCCATTCGCTGCGAGGCGGCAGCTGTTCGTCGGCACCTGACGCCAGGGATGCGGCGAGTACACTCAAGAGCCCCGCGAGCAGGCTCGAAAACCTGGCGACGCTGTGGTTATGCACCTGCTGTGCTTTCTCGGCGGTGGCTGCCTTGCCCGGCGTGGCCATATTGGCAAACAACATTCATCGCAATATACCCGCTGGGTTGAGCGCCTGGAGCGTATCCGATACTGTTGTTCTGCTGGTGCTGCTGCTCATACTCGCTGCAATTCTGTTCGGGGCAAAATCCCGGACAGGCGCAGGTGATTCTAGCGAGAAAAGCGTCGGAAAATCCGCTGTCAGACGCACAGTATGACGCACTGTGCGCAATCACGATCGTCGAAAGCGGCTCTTCACTGAAACCAGCCAGGCAGTGGGGGACACGCGCCGCGCAGTTTGCGCTTACAATCTGCACCCAACCCAACAAATTGACTTTGCCGGAGGTCCGACGATGCGCTCGTCCCGGCTGTCTGCCCTCAGCTTCGCGCCTGTCTGCATCGCTGTTAGTGCGACCGCGGCCGCCGCCCCCGCGCCACTGAGCACGTCCGCGATTGCCGAGGAGCAGTCGCGGTTGACCGTGATCCTCACCGGCCAGTCGATGATCCGATCGGACCTGCGCGCGAGTGCTCCCGCGGCGCTCGAGCGAATGCGGCCGCTGCTGCAGGGCGGCGACGTCGTCTTTACCAATCTCGAAGGCACGGTTGCCGAGCCGGGTGAATCCGCTGAGGAGGGCCGCGGGTTTCTCACCCCGCCGCAGGCGCTCGATGCGCTCCAGGCGCTGGGGTTCAACCTGCTCGCGCTCGCAGACAATCATGCGTTCGACCTCAAGGCCCTGGGAATCGCGAACACGCTCGCCGAGACTCATCGGCGCGGCATCGCGCACGCCGGCACCGGCGCCAACCTGGCCGAGGCGGCCGCCCCTGCCTACCTGCACCTGCCGAAGCTGACCGTCGCGCTGGTAGCGAGCGCCTCGGGTCTCATCGCCCCGGGCGGCAACGCGACTGCGGAGCGGCCCGGTGTCAACGAGCTGCGGATCCGCGCGGCCGGGCAGCCCAACGAGGCCACCGCCGATCTGGCGGGGGCGGGCGTCAACACGCCCGATGCGGAGGACGTGCAGCGCATCCTGGCTAACATCCGCGCGGCGCGGCGGCAGTCCGACCTCGTCATCGTGTACCAACACAACCACGTGTTTGGCAACCGCTCCTTCGCGACGATCTTCTCCGAGGGGATGGCGGAGCGGCTGGCCCCGAATGAGTGGCTGCGCAGCTGGACGCATGCAGAGGTGGATGCCGGCGCGGATGTCGTGGTGATGCACGGCGCCCCGCTGCTGCATGGAGTTGAGCTGTACCACGGCCGACCGATCTTTTACGATCTGGGCAATTTCATCTACAACCTGCCGCCGACGATCACCTACATCGATGAGCCCATGGCTTGGGAGAGCGTGGTGGCGCGCCTTGAGTATCGCGGCAAGGCGCTGCGCGCGATCACTCTCAGTCCGATCGTCCTGAATGCGGTCGGGGAGGGGCAGCCGGACGCGCACGACCCGCATGCGAACAATGAATTCCTGGACACGCGCGGGCTGCCATCGCTCGCGGCCGGCGCCAAGGCGCACTACATTCTCGCGCGCTTGGGGGCACTCTCGGCGCCATTTGGTACCTCGATCGAGGTCACCGGCGAGACCGCCCGCATCAGCCTTGGTAACGACCCGTAGCCCTTAGCACGCAGAGCACCAGCGGACAGTCGCACCTCCCGGGGAGGAGCAGGCGCAATGGTAGCTACGGTGTGGCCCAGGTCGAGTCGGGCAGGTGCTCGTCCAGGGCTTTGCCGGGAGCGCACTGCGCCGAATAGTATTGGCCCTGCATGCCACCTATCTTGCCGCGCTCCTGGTAGATGATGTTGTAGTAGTCGAGCGCGTTTCTTTTTGCGATCTCGTCAGGAACACCGAGGAGCTTCGCCGAACGGTAGTTGCGCTGCACGGCCTCACATTCGGTTTTCGCTTCGTCGAGCTCGCCCCGTATGTGCATGCTCTCGTGCGTGAAGATACCCAGGCTCCAGAGCTCCTCCTCGCTGGCGCGCTGCGGGTGGTGTAGATACGACCTCAAGGTGCTGCACCAGGGATGCTGGATGCCGATTTCACCGGTGCGCGGATTGGCGTGGGCGGCGGCGAGCATCTCGGCGTCGAGCATCGTGTCCCAGACGGTATTGCAATGAACCTTGGCGCGATGGTTGTCGGCCAGCTCGGTGGCCTTGGCGGATAAGAACCACTCGAAATACCAGGTATGCACCGGCGGCCACGCAAAGAGCGCGCCCAATGCCAGGACAATTGCGAGGTAGGGTTTAGACACCGGCAGCGGTGAATCAAACCCGGGCGGAGGCACGATGCTCGTGCGGATTTCGTGGTACGCGCACCAGAAGAAGAAGAGCGAGGCCACAATCCACAGCATGAGCGTCAGTTACTCACGTTCAGCCGGAAGATCCCAGCTACCGCGGCACGCAGGTTACTGAAAAGCCGCCGTTGACGTCAGATGTTGCGCGGCGCGGCTCGTCACGTGGTTGGCTTTGGGGTATGCGACGAGGGCCAGGGGTGCTCGGACTTGCCGTTGAAGATCGTCTCCGGGTCGGCGTGCTTGAGAGTCCAGTCGCCGCGTGCGATCTCGGCCTCAAGCTGACCCGGTGCCCAGCCAGCGTGGCCGAGGAAGATCCGCAGACCGTCCATGGGCTTGTCGCGGCCGAGCAGCTGGAGCAGCAACTTGCGGTCGGCGCTCAGGTAGACGCCGTCACAAGCTTGGATCGCATGCTCCGGTGGGTTGCGAGCCCGAAACAGGAACCATACGGTCCCGAATGAAACGGGTCCGCCGAAGTACACCTTGTCGCGCACTGGCGCGAGGTGCTTGAGGTCGGCAAGCAGTTGCGAGACAGAAATTGGCATCGGCCTATTGATGATGATTCCGACCGGGGCGGGGCCGAGGTTGTTCATCGCGAGCACAACCGAGTCCGCGAATTGGGAATCGGGCAGATCATCTCGCGCAATGAGGAGGATTGCGGTCAGCGGCTTCGGGTCGGCGGCGGATGTTGGCCACGATGAGACGGACAGAAGCACGAGAGCACCGAGTGCTCCCGCCACGCAACGCTGTAGGCAGAAACCGCTTCTCACTGGCGACACTCGCCTCCGCGTCACCGCACGGCGTCAGACCTCTGGCAGACAATATTACCCCGTCGAGGCAGGCGGTGTGTGTCCGCACAGTTGTACGATCACGGCGATAGACTTCAGACACTCTGGCGTGCCGGAAGGACGGACTTCGGATGCGAGCACTGGCGCCGCAAACCTTGTGTGCAACGTCCCTTGGCGTACTGGCGTTCTGGGGCGGAATGTCGCTGGCGGGGCGACGCTATCCCGTGGAGTACGACTGGCGATACATGACCATATCGAGCTTGGTTTACGCCGACCGCAATCCCCACGGATACCTGTGGGCGCGGGGTGGCATTGTGCTGTGTGGACTGGGCGGACTGTATTGGACGATGGTAGTGTTTCGCCAGGGCAAGCAAGCGGGCGTAACAAAACGGCCAATCGGAATATGGGCCTTGGGGCTGGGCTATCTATGCATGACGTGCTGTGCCTTGTTGCCCGAGCGGCTACTGCCGATTCCCAAAGGTCACGATTCCCTCGCGCTCCTGGCGTTTGTTGGTATATGCATTGGGATGGTGCACTCGGCTTTCAAAGCCGTTGAGCGGAGTGTCCAGTCGGGCAATCCAGCCGGTAGTCCTCGGCTGCAGGCAGGCATGCTCGCTGGCATCGCGTTGTCTCCGCTCGTGCTGGCGGCTCTTGCGCAGACCTATGTGTCCCACGCGCTGCCGGGGTTGCCGTGGGTGAGTCTCGCGTGGCGTGCGCGCGGCGTTCCCGTCTACCTGAGTTTTGCCTTTTGGGAATGGGTCACCTGCGCGGTGTTCTCCGTGTACATGGTGCTCCTGTCCCGGACGACTTGGGTGCAAGGCGCTGATGGTGACCGGCGAGTGCCTTGCTGATTCAAGGGTGATGGAGAACGGGGATTTCTGCTGCTGGTGGTTTCGCTGGCTGGAGGCTTCAGCGCAGCGACTGAGACGCCGCACCCACCATCGGCCCCTCGCCTCGCGACTGCACCAGCACCGCGACGTCGGTTGCATCCGACGGCAACGAGGACACACTTACCTTGTAGTTCTCGGTCGCGCCCTTCCACTCACCCAGTGTGCGGATGCTGCGCACAATGTTGAACTCCTCGAGAGTCTTGCCGGCGTTCTCGCCATGACCGACGTTGGATGTCGCATGGCGCAGGAACGCCACCAGCACGACGTCACTCGGACGCTCGCCCTGTTTCTCGCCGACATCGACCACGACCTGACCTTCACGCACCGCGAGGGTCACCGGCACGGCATCACGGGGCTCCTGCAAGGCCTGTACGATGCTGCTCGTGTCCATGGCGTCCTTGCGCCCATCGATGACGAACTGCGGCGTGAAGACGGAGGCGCGGTGGAAGTTGCGTGCGTATAGGTTCTGGCGCTCGACGCCCTGACGAAGCTCAAACCGGTCGCGCCATCCGGAGCTGTCCCAGTAGTCCATATGGAACGCGAGCGCCAAAACGTCCGGCCGCTCACTGAGCTGGCCAAGGTAGGCGTCCGCCGGAGGGCAGGAGCTGCATCCCTGCGCGGTGAAGAGCTCGACGACCAGCGGTCGCGACGGAGCGTCCGCCTGCGCGGCAGTCCACGCCAGCGCCGCACCGGTCAGCAGGCACACCCGAATCCACAGTTCCATTTGGCAAACCCTCCGCGGCAGCCGCCGCGCAGCGCCACCGCCCTAGAGGGCAAGTTTAACCCAGAACGGCTGCTGCGGATCCGCGGGCGTAGTCTCCGCCGCGCCGATGCGCCATGACCAGAATCCACTCAAGCCCTCAAGTCGCGACGAGCAGCTCCGGGTGTGGCCAGCGATTGCAATACTCCCCGCAAAACCTGCAGATCGGTCACGACGTAGGAGGCGCGCGTAGGTCCGGGGCCGATATGTACTGTCCATGCGCTAGCTGGCGCCCGCTCGAAAAGATCTTCATCAGTGCGATCGTCACCAACTGCAAGGATGAAATCAGGCTCGGGAAAATCTCTGAGTAGCCGTTCGATGGCTTCGCCTTTGTTGGCCCAGACCGGCTTTACTTCGACGATCTTTTCGCCGCGAAACGCCCGGAGTTCAGTCTCGGCAAGCATCGCCTCCAACATCGACACCAATTCATTTGCGAGCCATTCTCCGAATTCCGGCTCGGCCATTCGATAGTGCCATACCAGAGCATATTTCTTTTCTTCGACGAAGCTGCCAGGCGTGCGATCCACGAAGTGCTCCAGAATGGGCATGACCGTAGACTTCCAATCAGTCGGTGCCTGCGGGCGTAAAGATTCCCATGTGGAGGCCGACTGAGCCTTGAGCTCGGCGCCGTGTTCAGCTACCAGGCAGAGCCGGGGAATCTTGCCGAACCAGCGGTCCAGGTTTTCGGACGATCTACCCGACATTAGAGCCACGAGGCTTTTGGGATCGTCTGCCAGCGCAGTCAAGAGATCGAGTACGACTTGAGGTGGCACCGCTTGCTGCGGCCGTTTTGCAAACGGGACAAGGGTTCCGTCGTAATCGAGGACCACCAAACGGCGGGCGGCCTCGCGGTAAGCATCGCGGATTTCGGCTGGCCGCAACTTCTTGGGTTGCGTGTCGATGTACCGGCCGCGGTCCGAAACAGCATCTTCGAGCGAAGCGAGAAACCGCTCTCCCCAATGAAAGACATCGTTGCGCACCACGCGATTGTGAAGAGCTGTCATCCGCAGCTTACGCTCTTGCTCGTCCATGGCGAGAGCGCGGTTGATCGTAACGGCGGTTCGCTCGTCGTCAAACGGATTGATCAGGAGCGCCTCACCCATCTCGGCGGCGGCGCCAGCAAACTCACTCAAGACCAGAACACCATCACCGTCGGGCTTGCAGGCAACGTACTCCTTGGCGACCAAGTTCATTCCATCGCGGAGTGACCCGACCCAAAGGACATCTGCGAGCTTGTACAACGCCACGAGCTCGCTTCGCTCAATCGAGCGGTTGATGTACACAAGCGGCGTCCAGTCGGGCGTTCCCAGTTGGCCGTTGATTTCACCGACAAGCCGATTTACTTCAGTGCGCAATTCCTGGTATGTGTCAATGCCTTCGCGCGTGGGAACCGCAATCTGGATCAGAACGACCTTCTCCTTGAGCTCGGAGGGCGAGCGGAGCAAATGCGCATAGGCCCGCAGCCGCTCCGGAACCCCTTTTGTGTAATCCAGTCGGTCGACAGCAAGAAGCACTTTTCGCCCGCGGTAACGCTGTAGCCAGTCTGAGTAATGTTTTGCTGTCTTCGCATCGCTCTTCAACAGACCGGTGTATTCCTCGGGCGCAATGCCGATAGGAAGTGCTTCCAAACGCACCGGACGACTTCCGAGCGCCACCTCGGCGACCTTGCTTTCCATGCCGAGCACCCGAAGCAGCGCGGCACGGAACTGCTGCAGATGCGTGTGGGTCTGAAAGGCAAGCAGATCGGCTCCAAGAAGGCCTTCCAGGAGTTCTTCGCGCCGCGGCAGGACGGGGAAGACCTCTGAGGATGGGAATGGTATGTGCAGAAAGAAACCGACAGCAGCGTCCGGAAGTCTCTCGCGCAACATCTGCGGCAGGAGCATCAATTGGTAGTCGTGAACCCAAATCAGATCGTTTGGTCTGTAGTGATTGACGACCGCCTCACAGAAGATTCGGTTCGCTTCGACATAGGACTCCCAGTGCTTGGCATCAAATTTCAATTGAGACGGAAAATTGTGAAACACCGGCCATAGTGTTTGGTTGGCGTAGCCTTCGTAGAATCCGGCCGCGACATCTTTGGGCAGATCTACCGCGAAACAGTGGTCCGTTTTGGCCCAGTCAGAGATAATCGCCTGACGCTCCTGACTGTGTTCGCTTCCGCTATCTCCAGCCCACCCGATCCACTCTCCGCCAGTCCTGCTGAGCAGTGGGTTCATAGCGCTTGCTAATCCCCCGGAACTTCGCACCGTGTCCCAGCCTTGCTCGGTTTTCTTCAAGGTCAGAGGAAGCCGGTTCGACACGACAATGATCCGTGTGCCTGCGGCAGGTTTCCTCGCCTTGAGATTGGGGAGCTCTCGTAGGCTCATGATTCGTTCACTTGCGTAACCTAGCGCCCGGGCCGACGAAGCGGCACCGAAACGCTTGATTTGCGTCCTATTGCGCCAGTGTTGGATGGGAAAGATTGGGCCGCAGGTGCATCGACCACACCTGTTCCCTTGATGCTGACTTGGTGAGCAGCCTGCCTGTGATCTTCCACGAATCAGACGCTACCACATAAGGGTCGCCGGCCAGCTGCGCTCAGATAACCTGAACAGTTCGGCGTAGGCCGAATCTGACACCCCGCCTGAGGCCAGTCGTCGCTGAAGCGTTGGAAGCCGCCAGGCGGCCCGTGCTGCGGCCGAGGCTTTGCGCTTTACAATACCTGGCTGAGTCTGATCACTCAGCGCTCCGTCATAACCGGCAAGATGCTGCACGACGTACCGTGAGTTGGCGTGACGCCCATCCCGTAATTCTTCCGAGCCCTTTTTTCGTGACATAGATATCGGCGCGTCTCGCTGGTCCGGCCTCAAGCCGTGACCCTAATCCCACTGACCCGCCAGCCATCTCGGTAGGCTTTCCGATGAGGAAGCCGCTCTTTATGTTACTTAAATACGCCATGGCTGCCATGGCCGTGTGTACGGCCGCGCTCTGCAGTGCATCGCCCCCCATCTATAGGTACCTCGATGCCGACGGCGTCGCGCATTTCACAGACAAGCCGGACTCACGACGATACGTGTTGTTCGATCTAACTCCCAAGGGGTTGACGCGCAGTGGTGATCATTACGACCCCCGACTCCTGGCGCGGGCCGCGCAGTACGACGCCCTCATAGAGGCGGAGGCGAAATCCGCAGGCGTTGAAGCCAATCTGCTTAGGGCCGTAATCGTCGTCGAATCGGGTTTCAATTCCCGTGCCGTCTCGAAGCGCGGCGCAGTTGGCCTTATGCAACTTATGCCTGCGACGGCGACGCGGTTTGGCGTGTCCAATCGCTCCGACCCGCGGCAGAACGTGCGGGGTGGCGCACTCTACCTTGGTTTTCTAATCAACCGGTTTCGCCAGAACGTGCGTCTCGCGCTCGCCGCCTTCAATGCTGGCGAAGACGCCGTGGATCGAAATTCGGGGCAGATTCCGCCTTTCGTCGAAACGCTTGAATACGTCCAGAAAGTCCTGAAGATCTATCAGGCGCTCACTGAGCAGCAGCAGCGTCAGACCACCGTGCGAAATCCCCCCAATCTGAATCACGATCTGGAATTTGCCGATTCGCGAATAGACTCCACACGCTTAAATCTGGCCTAGAGGCATCGATTCCACCCTTTAAGAACGTCGAGGCCGACCCGCGCTACCAGGCGTGGCCACGAGCGGCCAAATGGGTCGGCGGTCGATGCGGTGGTCGTGGCCAACGAGCTGCCCAACCTGCCGCACCTCGAGCTCGAGACGGTGGGTAACGTCGCTGTGGCGAAGGTCAAGGAGGGCGCTTCTCGCCCTAACCGGCGGGTAAGGGCAGCTGACAACAGCCGCGAAGCGCTCGGGAAGTTTGTAGCAGGGGCTGCTGTTGTGCGCTCTTCGGTTGATTGGGAGTACAGTTGTCGCAGGCGCAGTAGGCTCGTCGAAGTCTCAACCGGAGAGAGATCAATGGCGATCAAACGTCCGAGCAAGAGCCGGGGTACGCCCTCACGTAAGCCGGTGACCTCAGTTGCCGTGCGCCATGTCGACCTCACATCGAAGCCGCAAATGGTTCCAGGGAATCGGTACGTGGGGTGGTTGTGTAAAAACCGGTCATGCGGAGCCCTGATTGCCGTTGCACTTCCGCCAGCGGGAAGCAAAGCGGCCGTGCCCGAATTCGCAGATCAATTAACGGCGCTCAAATGCCCCCACTGTGGGGATGAAGACCTGTATCGCTGGAGCGCTCGGAGTGAACACGAATACACTCCGAAAAGCGCGGGAAGCTAAGCTGGGGCACGCAATCGGAGCCCCCGGGGAGTGGTGCCGGGAGTCCGGCGTAGGGTAGGGGAGAGGATGCGGGTCGCGGCACAGCAATGAGACGGGTGTGCGAAACTGTGTCTGCGATCAGGGTGCCTAGGCGCAACGCCGAAGTGGTCGCGATCTCGTAGCAGGGGAGGGCCAAGAAACATGTACGTTGGATACAATGGTCTGTGGGGTCTGCTAGTACTGGCTGGCGACATCTGGGCGGTAATCAATATCGTTCAAAGCTCCGCTTCCAACGAAAGGAAATTGCTTTGGATACTAGTAGTGGTGCTCCTGCCGCTGCTGGGTCTGATTCTTTGGTATTTCCTCGGACCCCGTGACGGCAGAGTGTAGGTCCGAACGCATGGGGACGAATCTGAAACTCGAGACCTCGAGCTGACCGATCACTGCTCTACGGAGGTGGTTGTCCTGACATCCGCTCCGCGAAAAGCCAAAGTGCGGCTGCCAAACCGCGCAGGGATCTGGGGTCAGACAACCAGGCAATATTGATTCGAGTCATTCCGAACACGCGGTATCGAACGCACCAAGAGTACTACGGAGAAGTTGCTTTGCTCAGACAGATACTGCGTGGGTAGATCAGCCGTAATCTCTCGCGTGACCGGTGCTTCCTTTCCATATCGGCTGTTGTGCACAACACTGCAGGTACTGCGGGAACTCAGGCAAGCGCGGAACTGTGCAATGAGTGGTGGGGCATCGGCCGGGACTCAGCCAGGTTTGCGAGCAGCGGACGGACCGCCCCATCGACCAAAGCCGATACCTGTCCACAGGCTCGAAGCGGCTCTGCATTGACGGGTCCGTGCAATGCGATGAGTGCGATACTCGTGACGGCAAGCGGAATGCGCATTCAGTATCACCGTTGAATTCGGTGGCTTTAACGGGATCGCCACCGGCTCTGGATCAGGAGGAGCTGATTTTGGAGAGTGCCACTGCGATATGCGAACAGAAGCCAAAGCGTCGCCCGATGGCAAGCCGGCGCCATTGATCGCTTCAGCGAGTAACCCAATACCCGTCCGTTTCACTGCGTTTGACCCCATGGGCCACAGTAGGCCTCGCGCTCTCCAGGTGCCGTCGAGGGTAAAGACCGGCACCACAGGCCGATCAGGCAGCAGCCGGCCAATACCTCGTCGTGGCCGCCGGCAGAATGCTTGTCCGTAAGCCCGACGTCGCCAGCACGGCAAGGTCTGGCATGAATCGTCGCAGCGTGCACGATTTTGGCGCCTTAGCTCACATCATGAATTAACGCGATTGGATAAAATCAACTGCAATCGTTCGTGTGCCGTACGGCGGTAAGGTGGGGGATGCCGTTATTGGTCGCGACCGATGCGTCGACGCTCAGGCAGCCACCGACGCTAGGGCGGCGATTTGAACTCAGTCGATCCAGTCTCGAGTCGGCCCCGAGAGCCCGACAAACACCGTGAACGAGCAGTCCCCAAAATTGACGCCAACACCGTCTTCACAAGCAGCGCCAGAGACACGCTCACCCTTTGCGATCATCTGGATGTTTGCTGCGATCGTGGTCGGGCTCTTGATGCTCGCAAACGTCAGCTTCGGGCTGCTGTCGTCGGTGCGTGCGTATGTCGGCGGGGAGAGTTTGTGGTCGAAAGCTCAGAAGGACGCCGTCTTTCATCTGCAGAAGTACGCCGCCAACCATGCCCCGGAAGAGCTGCGCCAATTTCGCGCGGACATCGCAGTCCCCCTGGGAGATCATGAAGCTCGAGTCGAGATGGACAAGCCGAATCCGGATTTCGCAAAGGTCCGGCAAGGATTTGTCCAGGGCGGAAATCATCCCGACGACGTCGACGGGATGTTCAACCTATACCGGAGATTTGGCTGGGTCAGTTTTATGCAGCGGGCGGTTCGAGCCTGGGACGCGGGCGACCACTACATCGTTCAGCTTGAGGAGGCCGGGACGCTACTACAACGTGAGATCGAGTCTCCTGCACCGAGCGCCGCGAGGGTCGAATCCATTCTGGCCGAGATCTTCGTTATCAACGAAAATCTCACCCCCATCGAAAACCAATTTGTCGACGCCTTGGGCGAGGCATCCCGCACGACCTACCGATTGCTCCAGGGAATCATGCTTGGCGCAACTCCTGGGCTTCTGATACTCGGAATCCTGTTATCACTGCAGATACTTCGACAACGGAAGCGCGCGGACGACTGGCTCAAGCACATCGCCTTTCATGACGATCTTACCTCCCTGCCCAATCGGGTGATGTTGAGCCAGTGCCTGGACCAAGCCCTGCCCCGGCACCGTCGCGCAGGGTCGCGACTGGCGATCCTGTTTATGGACCTAAACCGCCTCAAGGTAATTAACGACTCGTTGGGACACGAAGTCGGCGATGTTTTGTTGCGCCAGGTTGCCGACCGCTTGCGGGCCCAGTCACGGAAAAGCGATACGGTCGCGCGGGTGGGGGGTGACAAGTTCGCCGTGCTGACCGAAAACCACGAAAACCTGATGGATATCTCCGCCTTTTCTCAGCGGCTCGTCGAAGCGCTGAGCGCACCGTACGTGCTCGGGCGAAAGGACTGTCACGTCACATTGAGCGTGGGGATCAGCGTCTTCCCTTCCGACGGCAACGATTCGCAAGCACTGCTCAAGGCGGCGGATGTGGCCATGTACCGTGCCAAGGCGGCGGGGCGAAACAATTACCTGTATTACTCGCCCTCGATGAACGTGCATACGGTGGAACGACTGGAGCTGGAGTCGGACCTGAGTCATGCCTTGGAACGGGGCGAATTCCTGCTCCATTATCAGGCCAAAGTGGAAACCATGACCGGTCTGATTACCGGGACCGAGGCGCTCTTGCGCTGGATGCATCCGGTCCGTGGGCTTGTACCGATGATCGATGTCATTCCTCTTGCCGAAGAGACAGGTCTGATCGTACCGATCGGCGAATGGGTGCTTGCCACCGCGTGCGCGCAAAACAAGGCTTGGCAGGATCAGGGACTTACAAAGCTCAGTGTCGCCGTTAACCTCTCGGTGCGCCAGTTTGCGGATCCGTTGCTCCTTACGAAGTTGACCGGGATCATCCACGCCAGTGGGCTCGATCCGTCAAGTCTGGAGTTGGAAATTACCGAAAGCATGGTCATGTCACACGGGGAAACCGCCGTGGCGGTGCTCGAGAAGTTGAGATCGATCGGGGTGCAGATCGCGATTGATGACTTCGGGACAGGCTATTCATCGCTCGCTTACCTCAAGCGCTTCCCAATCGATACCCTCAAGATAGATCGCTCGTTCATTCGCGATATTCCGGCCGACTCCGGTGACAAGAAAATTACTCGCGCCATCATTGCTATGGCACATAGTTTGAAACTGAAGGTGGTGGCAGAGGGGGTGGAAACTGCAGATCAGCTGAAGTTTCTTCGGGCTGAGCACTGTGACGCAGTCCAGGGGTATTTCCTCTACCGGCCACTTCCGGAAGCGGAGATGGCGGACGTCTTCGAGCTCAATCGGCCGGTCCGTATGGCTCGTTCGGCGGTGCACGCCTGAGGCGTTGCAGCGCGCAGCGGAGGCCACCGCCCGTGTGTTGGAGGTTCAAGGTCGGGGTGTGTCAGATCCTTGGCCAAATCCATTCGTAGCGACGGCGGGTTTTGCGAAATTGGCTCGCAACAATGGCGTGAGTTGACCGGCAAGCACCGGACGGCCGAAATAGTAGCCTTGCCCCACCGGGCAGCCGTGCTGCTGAAGAAAAGCTACCTGATCTCGTGTTTCCACACCTTCCGCCACAACCCGCATATGCAGACTCTCCCCCATGCTGATCACCGCGTTGACGATACTGGCATCGTCAGCATCGGTAGCGAGATCGCGCACGAACGACTGATCAATCTTCAAAGTATCGATCGGAAAACGCCGCAGGTGGCTTAAGCTCGAATAGCCGGTACCGAAATCATCGAGCGCTAGCATCACGCCCAGATCCTTGAGAGCCTGAAGCACTGCACCCGTGACCGTCGCATCCTGCATCAGGAAGCTTTCGGTCAGCTCGAGTTCCAGACAACCCGGCTCGATGCCCGTTTCGGTCAGGGCCGCGAGCACGATTGCAACGAAATCCTTCTCGCGCAATTCCCGTGCCGAGACGTTGACCGCGATACGTAGCGGCGGCAGGCCTGCGTCCCTCCAGGCCCGGGCTTGGCGGCACGCTTCGCGCAGCACCCATCGGCCGATCGGCACGATGACACCACATGCTTCCGCGATCGGTATAAATTGCGCGGGTGACACGAGGCCGCGCTGGGGATGATGCCAGCGGATAAGCGCTTCGACGCCCGTGATCGAGCCGGTCTGCAGATTCACTTTTGGCTGGTAATGCAGTTCAAATTCCCGGTTCTCCAAGGCCTGGCGCAGGTCCACCTCAAGAGACTGCCGCTCGACCGCGAGCAGGTTCATCTCCGGTTTGAAGAACTGATAGTTGTTTCGCCCGGTGTCCTTGGCGTGGTACATCGCGAAATCCGCGTGCTTTATCAAGGCCTCGGCCTCCGTCCCGTCATCGGGATACGTGACGATACCGATACTTGCAGTCAGGTGCAGATCATGTCCGTCGATGCGATGCAGCGAGCCCACAGACTGGAGTATTTTTTTCGCACTGACGGCCGCATCCTGCGCGCGCGCCACCTCCGAGAGCAGTATCACGAATTCATCGCCCCCCCGGCGAGCGACCGTGTCCGAGGCGCGCACGCAAGCCTGTAACCGGCTGGCGACGGACTGCAGCACGCGGTCGGCGATGACGTGGCCCAGCGAGTCGTTGATGTGCTTGAAGCGATCCAGATCGAGGAACAGCACCGCGAGCTTTCGCCGGTAACGGTAAGCCGCCGCGATTGCCTCGGTTAGTCTGCTGCTAAACAATATTCTGTTGGGCAAATCGGTGAGGGTGTCGTGCTGGGCAAGGTGCAGCATTTTGCTGGTCATCGCCCGAGCTATGCTCACGTCGTGGAACACCATGACCGCGCCGGTCACCTGTCCGCCACGGTCGTGGATAGGTGCGGTGGAATCCTCGATAGCAGCTTCAAGTCCGTCGCGCCGCACCAGGACGCAGTTTGTGGAAAGGACTACGGTTTTGTTTTCCCGAATCGCCAGCGTTATCGGGATCGGCGCAGGCTCGCGAGTGGTGGCATCGATGACTCGAAACACCTCGGTAACCGGCCGCCCGGCCGCCTCTTTCCGCGACCAACCCGTGAGGGCTTCAGCGACGGTATTGAGATAGGTCACCCGGGCGTCGACGTCGGTGCTCATGACCGCATCGCCGATGGAGTTGAGTGTGACTTGCGCGCGTTCTTGTTCGTTGAATAACGCTTCAGCGATCGCTGCGCGCTCGATCATGCTGCCCAGGGCTTTCGCCAACAGGTACGCGTCAAGGTGGTTCTTCAGGAGATAATCCTGCGCTCCATGCTGCACCGCCAGCTTGGCGACTGCCTCATCTTGGGCACCGCTGAGGACCAGGATGGGAATCTGTGGCGCGGCAAGAAAGAGCCGATCGAAGGTCTCAATTCCCTGACAGTCGGGCAGCATGAGGTCGACCAACATCGCTCCGATCCGGACCGTTCGTTGTTTTCTCGCCTGGGCCAGTCGTTCCAGACCCGCCAAGCAACTTCTGACCCATTCGATTTGGAAGGACCCGTTCAGTGCGTTTCGAACCGCATTGTTATCAGTGGGATCGTCCTGAATCAGAAGTATATTGGTTGGAGGCATAGAGCCTGTTCCGTGTGAATGCCTGCGGTACGTGCAGGAAGCTCGCTTGCCACGCAGCGCACGGTGCGGTAGCGAACGGAGCGACAATCACTATTGTTAAAATGCGACCTCTATCACGCAAGTGCGCAGGGGCAGGGATCGCGATGTGTCTGCGAGCTTCTTGCAGGGCTCATGCGGGACGAGCAAGTGCTGTCTCGGCACGGCGGCGCACAGGCAAATGGCAGGGTCGCTGCCGCGCAATCGCGGCTGCGCATGCGAAACACAGGCGGGCGATCTGAGCCGTTCACGTGGGGCAATAAGCTGGCCGGGGCGCCGTACTTCGGCGCCGCCGCCCAGGATCGTCGAACCGATTTGACCTTCAGGTTTTTGCCCGGCGGCGGCCCACCAAGCGAGTTCCTTGTGATGGTTTGCGTAAAGCGTTGCGCGCCCCTCGAGGTGAGCTGGCATTCTCTGTGTGGCGGGCGTAAGGTACTTCGGCGACGGCTCTAAAGAATGCAGGAGTGCGCGGTTCAGGCCGAGATACCCTGCTCCAACATGCCATCGTGAAGGCTCGGTCTGTGGGGGTGAATTTCACCGACCGAGCGTTTCTGCCGATAAAAGCGTAAGAAGCGTGGGGGGGACCCACACGATGCGAGTTACTGCTGAATTTCGCCTTGTAGCCGAGAGAAACGTCCCTTGGCCCGTCGCAGCGTGCCCGGTGCAGGCATGAAAGCGGCAATCCCTACGCCGGAGTTCCTGCGCGTCGCGCAGCTGGCCAAGCAAGCGACCGGTCTTACTCCCGCGGCCGACACGTCAACGCACGACACGACCGGGCTTTGGGAGCTGCGCGACGCGCACAACGAAACCATCTGCGAGGTATCGCCAGATGGCACGGTTGTGGAGGTACAGGTCGACGCACCGCCGTTCGGGTTACTTGACCGTATCCGCGATCTGCGCGCTTGCGGATATTCGACTCGCGCAATCCACGGATGGTTCGGCACGCCCCAGTCTGTGGACCGGCTGGTGGAAGCTAGACTCGTCTTCGACATCGCGATGGATCACATGGCCTCCACGTCGCAACCCTATCCGACGTAAAGGTTTACGCGGAACACATAAACTCAGGTTCACGTTGGCCGTTTAACTTATTACGGCCACATCTTGCATCGCCTTGCACGCAGGCTGAAACTGAAGACATAAGATCTAAACAACGCTTGCGTATCTAGATGGGGGGAGACGCTTGCAGGTACATGCGTATAAACACGCGCGTCTTATGGACGAGTCCGAAGCGCGGGTGGAAATGGCGGTGGGCTTTGAGTCCGAGGCCGACAGACTCGTAGCCAATCGCATACTGGCGAGCCCCGATGCATATCGCCGTTGGGAGGCGGAGCACGATCACCTGCTGCGCGCGGTCTCCGAGCAGGCGCGATTGTCTCGTCAGATCGTTATGTTGCGCTCCGCGGCATGTACGCTCGTGCATCGCAAGGCGCTGTTCGAATATCTGCGCGATTGCCAGGTGAGGGGCTCGAGGCGGCACCGATTGTTTGCACTTTTCTACGGTTTCCGCGACTACACCAATGCCGTGCTCGCGGAGCACGGCAAGTACGTGCGCTGCAGTTCGAGCTATCTGTGTATGAATTATCTCGGCGAGCATCTGATGCGGGACGCGGCGCTTGACGAGCCGCTGCAAATCTACGAGCAGTGGTACGGAGAATACTTCCGGATATTCTGCGACGTGGCGTTGGCCGAGACCGAGGAAGAAAAGCAGAGGGTCGCCCCGATGGAGGCGCTGAAACCTCTGCTCAAATGTCGGCTGGCGGAAGCACACCAGGCGATACTCCAGATGCCGCACGTGCCGGCGGAAGAGTGGCGTGAAGTGACGATTCGCAAACCAACTGGCGACACGCAGCGATTGCGCGCGCTGTTCGGTGGCACCGGTCCGAGTCACGTCGCTCGGCTCGGGTAGCGGCTCGCTCGATTCGCACACAGAGCCCCGGCCATCCGCCGGGGCTTTTCGTCAGGCGCTCCGGACCCCGAAGTCCTGGTAGTCTGGGGCCAGCTAATTTTCCAGTGTGACGGCACGCCCCGTCGTCCCGTCGCGACTGAAGTCGAACCGGACCTGCATCAGCCGCCGGGTCGGAGTGTCCGCCGGTGGAAACGTCCATTTCTTAGCCGCGTCGACGGCGAGTCGCTGGAAATATCTGCTCGGACCAGTTCGATCCGCGACCGCGGCGTACACCGAACCATCCTGGTCGACGATGACTCGCACCCACACTTTGATGTGTCCGCGGATGGTTCGACGGACACTCCGCGCAACGTCAGGGATCACCTCTTGAAGCGCCAATCGCGACGTGGTCAAGTCGCTCTGAGTCGCCTTGCTGGTGGCTACCGCAGAGACTGGCGCCCGCGCCTCCGCTACCGCGCGTGCGGCGGCGCGCGGAGTCTGCGACAGTGGTCCTCCGGCAGCCTGAACAGCAGCTGGAGCGGGGGTGCCATGGGTTCTGAACACGCGCACTCCGGTCCAACCCAACGCGAGAATCGCGACCGCTCCGACCATCACGGTGGGGAAGGCTCGCGGCTTTGGGGACTGTGCCACGGACGGCGCGGGCGACGCCGCTTCGGGAGCGACCTGCGGTGTTGCAGTCCGCGGCGACGCCGGCTCGGGTGTCCTCGGCTCGGGCGGCACGACCGCCGCGGGAATGGTCGCGGCGAGCACAGACCCCACCGATCGCCCGCAGGTCCAGTCCACGAGCTCCGCCACGCTGGGACGATCCTGCGGGCTGGGGCTCAGACAGCGGGCCACGATGTCGCGGAATGCCGGGGAGAAATCGGCCGGCAGCACGATGGCTTCCCTGGGCTCGCCCAAGCCCGGAGGCGGACGGCGACTGAGTGCCTCGAACAGGGTTACGCCGAGCGCCCAGATGTCACCGGCAGTGGAACTGCCTTCGTGCCAGACTTCCGGAGGGTCGTACACCGTGGGCGTGTTGGTGCTCATCGCGCCTTCACTGACGCGACGGATCCTGTCGCTTGCCAGCTTCAACTGATCTCCAACCACCAGGATGTTTGCGGGCTTCAACTGGCCCTGCACCAGCTTTCGGCCGTGCAGGAACGCCAGTGCCTCCAGGGTCGGCAGCAGCATCTCGCGCGCTTCGTCGTCGGTCAGGGCGCGATGTAGCAACAGTTGCTCAAGAGTCTGGTCGGCGTACTCCATGACGGTGTACAGATAGGGCAGTCCGTCCAACTGGCATCCGCCCCACTCCAACAGGCGAAGCAAGTGAGGGTGAGCGAGGCGGCCAGCCCTCTTCCATCGCGGTAGTTGTAATTCCACCAGTGCTCGATTGGTGGGAACGAGCTTGACCACGACTTCCGAAAGGCCGCGCGTCGCGGACTTCGTGAGGAAGACGCCGCTGTGATCCGAACAACCGAGATAGCGACCTAAAGGGAACACGCCGTTGATGACATGTCCCTGCCACCGCGGCCAGACCTCGCTCATCGATTCGCTTGCTTCCACGCTCATATGCCCCCCCGAGGCGCAGCTGAGCCGCGGGCACTGTACACCTGCCTACGGCACCCAATGCCACGCTACCCACGACCATTCGCGAGTCACCGGCAGAGACGATACCCCGTGCTGTGCTCACTATAATGAGCGCCAGGACTCGGAATCTGCGACGAGCTAAGGTAGGCATCCTGGCGCATGGAAAACGTCATCATCTCCATCGCAGGCGTGCGTGTTCCCTGGATCCTTTACGGCACTGCGTGGAAAAAAAGCGACACCGAGAACCTGGTGCGCACGGCGATCCGCCTGGGATTTCGGGGCATCGACACTGCGTGTCAACCGAAGCATTACCACGAACCCGGCGTGGGCGCAGGTGTGGCTGCGTGCCTGCGCGGCGAGCCCACGTGCAACGGCAATCTCACGCGCGAGGATCTGTACCTGCAAACCAAGTTCACGGCTCTGTCGGGCCAGGACCCGGCGCGCATTCCCTATGACCCCAAAGTTCCACTCCCGGATCAGGTGAGACAGTCGCTCGCGGTGTCGCTGCGGAACCTACAGACGGACTACCTGGATGGCCTACTCCTGCATTCGCCCTTGCCAAGCGCGCGACAGACACTCGAGGTGTGGCAGGCGATGGAGTCGTTGGTGGATGTCCGCCGTGTCAGGCAACTCGGGATCAGCAACTGCTACCGACTCGAGCAGCTGGAGACGCTGTATGATTCGGCGCGCATTAAGCCCGCCGTGGTCCAGAATCGATTCCATGCTGATAGCGGCTACGACCGCGAGATTCGGGCATTCTGTCGAGAACATCGGCTTATCTACCAGAGCTTCTGGACGCTGACAGCCAATCCACACCTTCTGGCCCATCGGGCGGTCACCAGTTTGGCCTCGAAGCACCACCGCACGCCGGCGCAGATCCTGTTCCGCTATTTGACGCAGATCGAGGTGGTGCCGTTGACGGGGACGCGCACCGAGACGCACATGCGCGAGGACCTGGATATTTTTGAGTTCGAGCTTTCACAGGTCGAGCGAGAGGCGATGGACGCCTTGTTCTGAGTGTACCCACCGCACGGGCGGCTCGCTGACAATCGGAGCGCCGGTCCTCGCCAGCTCTCAGTCGCCGTGGCCCCCTGATGCGCGCGGACAAAGCCGGGAAGACTGTCTAGCTAACGCTCGCTTACCGTTGCCGCCTGCTGCGCGCTCACCTTCGCACCACCCCAGCATTATCATCGAGACGGAGGTTGCCACCATGAAAGCCATACTGATGCATGGGTACGGAGGTGTAGATCAACTCCGGTATGAAGATGTGCCGGCGCCGACGGCCGGACCTGGTGAGGTCCTTGTGAAGGTCGCAGCAACAAGTGTGAATCCAATCGATTGGAAGATACGCCGCGGAAATTCGAAGGGAATGCTGACTCTTCAGTTTCCCGTCATTCCGGGGCGCGACGTCGCTGGTGAGGTCGTGGCGGTCGGTGCCGGTGTGTCTAACTTCAAGCCTGGCCAGAAGGTGATGGCGCTGGCAAATCACACCTATGCTGAACTCGTGGTTGTTCCGAGCGCCGAGTTGGCCACGGTTCCGGACGGGCTCGATTTGCAACAGGCCGGCGCTCTACCGCTGGTGACCACCACAGGGGCCGCGCTCATCGAGCACGTGGGGCCACGCAGCGGTCAAACTGTCCTGGTAACGGGAGCGCTCGGAGGGGTTGGGCGGACTGCGGTGCATGTCGCCACCGAACGCGGTGCACGTGTAATAGCCGGAGTACGCGAACGGCAGAAGAGGCAGGCTCAGGCGCTGGGGGCCGATCAAGTCATCGCAATCGACTCGGACTCCGAGATTCGCTCCCTTCCTGATCTGGATGCAATCGCCGACACGGTGGATGGAGAGGTCATCGGTAAGCTGATTGCGAAGTTGAAGCGAGGAGGAGTCCTGGGTTCGGTCTTGGGAAAACCCAAAGCGGCAGAAGGAAAGGATATTCGCGTCGCGGCCTTCAGCGTACAGCCAAATCCGACTGTGCTCGCCAGATTGGCCGAGGCGGTCCGCAAAGGCAGTCTGAGTATCCCGGTCGTTAAGACATTCAAGCTCAGCGAGGCTGCCGCCGCGCAGCAGCTCGCGGAAGAAGGTCATGTCGAGGGAAAAGTAGTGCTCATTCCGTAGTGCAACCGCCACGAAGCCTTGCCATTTGCAACGGTTTGCATCGCTGGCGCTGCCGTCAAATGGTTCTGTTGGCAGGGATGGGCTCGCACCGAGCGCGAGCCCATCCCTCACGGACTTAAAGAGCTGAAAGTGCCTTGTTGACGAGCGGGCTCGTTCAATACGGGTTCGGCGGTGCAGTAGTGGTCGTCGTCGCTGCGATGCTGCCGAAGACGCCATCCGTCTGGTCCGCAAATCCAGCGGTGTAGAAGAGCGTCGTCAGGGGCTTATCGGAGTCACCGTTGCCAAACACCAGCGACCACAGGCCGGGGATCGTTATCGTCCCACCGTTAGTGACCGTGAGCGGGCCCATCGAGGTTGCCAATGCGGCGCCGTTGGGAGCGAAGACATTTATCTTGCCGTCGCCAAAGTTGCCGATCAGCAGATCCCCCGCCAGCGAACCAAATCCCGCAGGTGCGACTGCCATTCCCCAGGGCGCATTCAGTGCGCCGGCCGATGCAAATCGGCTGACGAAGTTGCCGCTGAAGTCGAATACGTCCACGTAACCCAGGCCCGCGCCCGTCGTTTCGTCGTGCTTGGCTGCGTCCTGCTTCGTGTAGCTGACGTATAGCTGACCATTCAGAGCCGCTATGCCGAAGGGAACAAAGCCAGCCGGTATGGTGGGGTCAACGAATTTCCCCTGCATAGCGACCGGCTTGGTGAAGTTGGTGTCGAACACGTCAACCTTGTTGTTGTGCAGGTCGGTCGCATAAAGGAACGTTGCACCGGTGACGGTACCGAGCGCTAAGCCCTTGTACACCGCATGATTGGCGCCGTTCGCCACGCCGTCGTCGTACGCGGTGACTGCGGTGGCGCCATTACCGTTTGCCCAGGCTGCGATGGTGCCGCCTTCGCCGTCGAAGATGAACAGCGCTGACTCCTGTCCCGCACTGGTCGGAATGAGGAAACCTCCACCTCCGTTGTACACCTGGCCGGTGGGATTGGCGGGCACGCCAGCGGCAGAGGCGGGAATGGCAATTCCGACCTCATTGCTGCCGGTGATGCTGTCGGTCTCAATCGCGCCCGTCCCACTGTAAAGGGTCGAGAGGTTGCTGTTGTTGTCGGCGATCCAGAAGGGCAGGCCGGTCGCTATCGCCACGCCCCAGGGATTGGACAGGTTGGCGTCAATCGTGGTGGTTGTAGCGACCACACCAACTTTGTCCGACACCAACGCGGTGTCGGCAAAGCCGCTGGCGGTTTGCGTAACTGGTGGACTGGCATTGCTGCTGGCGCCGCTGCCACCACCGCTGCCGCCGCCACCGCAGGCGACCAGAGTCACAGCGCCGATCACCCCAAGGGAAAAGCCAGCCACCGCTTTACGGGTGGCGCGATTCAAGTGCATTGATACTCTCCATAATGTTGGAACGCCCCATGAGTCGCAATATCCGCGGATTCAGTTCAACTTCCGGGAACGTCGCCGTTCCCGCGGTGGGCGGCAACCCGTTGTACTAAGCGCGACGATAGAGTGTCTCTATTGAGCTCGATCATAAGATCGATTGGCTATATCGGTGTCGAAGCGTTAGTTTGATGAAACAGCGTGAGGGCACGGAACTCAATCGGAGAGAACATGGCAAGCGAAAGCAAATGTCCGTTCGCGGGCGCCGCTCGCAAACACACCGTAGCTGGTGCTCCATCGAACGCAGGCTGGTGGCCCAATCAACTGAAGCTCAACATCCTGCACCAGCACTCCGCCAAGTCCGACCCGATGGGTGAGGAGTTCGACTACGTAGAGGAGTTCAAGAGGCTCGACCTGAATGCCGTCGTCAGGGACCTCCATGCCTTGATGACGGACTCACAGGATTGGTGGCCGGCGGACTTCGGCCACTACGGACCTTTATTCATTCGCATGGCATGGCACAGCGCCGGCACGTACCGCACGGGCGACGGCCGGGGCGGCGCCGGAAGCGGCAGCCAGCGCTTTGCTCCCTTGAACAGCTGGCCGGACAACGTAAACCTCGACAAGGCACGCAGGCTCCTTTGGCCGATCAAGCAGAAGTATGGCCGCAGGATCTCATGGGCCGACCTGATGATCCTTGCTGGCAACGTCGCGTTGGAATCGATGGGATTCAAGACATTCGGTTTCGCTGGCGGGCGTACGGATATCTGGGAGCCGGAAGAAGACATCTACTGGGGCTCCGAGAACACCTGGCTGGCCGACAGCCGCTACTCCGGCGACCGGGATCTCGAACATCCGCTCGGTGCCGTGCAAATGGGGCTGATTTACGTCAATCCGGAAGGGCCGAACGGCAACCCGGATCCGATCGCTGCGGCGCGGGATATTCGCGAGACCTTCGCTCGCATGGCGATGAACGACGAGGAGACGGTGGCGCTCATCGCTGGCGGCCACACGTTCGGCAAGACTCACGGTGCCGGTGCCGCCGCACTGGTGGGTCCTGAGCCGGAAGCTACCGGCATCGAGGAGCAGGGCTTCGGCTGGAGGAGTCGATTTGGCACCGGCAACGCTGGTGACACGATCAGCAGCGGCCTGGAAGTCACCTGGACCAGCACGCCGACGAAGTGGAGCAACAACTTCTTCTCGAACCTGTTCGGGTACGAATGGGAGCTGACGAAGAGCCCGGCCGGTGCGCACCAGTGGAAGCCGAGAGGTGAGGCGGGTGCCGGTACCGTGCCGGATGCCCATGACCCGTCTAAGCGTCAATCGCCGGCCATGCTGACCACCGACCTTGCGCTGCGGTTCGACCCTGTCTACGAGAGAATTTCGCGGCGCTTCTACGAGCATCCGGATCAGTTCGCGGACGCCTTCGCCCGGGCGTGGTTCAAGCTGACGCACCGCGATATGGGTCCCCGATCGCGTTATCTTGGTCCACTCGTTCCCAACGAGCAGCTGTTGTGGCAGGACCCCATTCCCGCAGCGGATCACAAATTGATCGACGAGCAGGACATTGCCGCCCTGAAGGCCAAGATCCTCGCGTCCGGACTTTCCATCTCCCAACTAGTCACCACGGCCTGGGCGTCTGCTGCAACGTTCCGCGGCAGCGACAAGCGCGGTGGCGCTAATGGCGCCCGTGTCCGTCTGGCGCCGCAGAAGAATTGGGAGGTCAATCAGCCGGCGGGACTGGCCGAGGTTCTGCGGAGGGTGGAAGCGATCCAGAAGGACTTCAACAGCGCACACTCCGGCGGCAAGAAGGTTTCGCTTGCTGACCTGATCGTCCTGGGAGGCTGCGCCGCCGTCGAGGCGGCTGCCAAGAGGGCCGGCCACGAAGTGAAGGTTCCCTTCTCGCCGGGGCGCACGGATGCGTCGCAGGAACAGACCGATGTGAATTCGTTCGCGGTACTGGAGCCGACCGCAGACGGCTTCCGCAACTACGTCCGCAAGGGACTCGAGGGATCGGCGGCCGAGCTGCTGGTGGACAAAGCGCAGTTGATGACGCTGACCGCTCCCGAGATGACGGTTCTGATCGGCGGCCTGCGCGCTCTGAATGCGAACGTCGGCCAGTCCAGGCACGGTGTCTTCACCAAGCGTCCCGAGACATTGACCAATGACTTTTTCGTGAATCTTCTCGACATCACCACGAAGTGGCAGAAGTCCGCTGGCTCCGAAGGCGTGTTGGAGGGGCGGGAGCGGGCAACGGGCGAACTCAAGTGGACGGGCACCATCGTTGATCTCGTCATCGGTTCGAACTCCCAGCTCCGAGCTCTCGCGGAAGTCTATGCGTGCAGCGACTCGCAGCAGGCGTTTGTGCGTGACTTCGTGGCGGCCTGGAACAAGGTGATGAACCTGGATCGCTACGACTTGGTGTGATCTCAGAGGATAGCTCTGCGCAGCCGCGCGTTGCGCGGGTGATCCCGGGCAAGCGGCTGCCGGCTACTTTGAGACGTTCGACGGGCAGATATGCGCGCCTGAAAGCTGGCGTCACGCGGCAACCGTGGCTCAATCGAACCGCGGCTCACAGCGCAGCGAGGAAAACATGCCCGCTGTGCAATGAGGTGACCGGGGCGCCGAAGTACGGCGTCCCGGTTTCGGGAACAAGCTACTTATAATAACCAACGCCGCAAATTAGATCGCTGACCCTGGTTACAAGGCTCACCTTCGGCACCGGCGTTGTATCGCCGCCCGGCCTTGCAAACATATAGCTGATCTTGGTGATTTGGCCTTCCGGTTTCTTTCCGGCGGCGTAGAGCTCCTGCCCGAAGTTCTTACCGGTGGAATCCTTGAGCGTCCTCTCGTCCTGGCCAAGCAATTGCTTTGCGTTGGGGTTGCCCTGGGCAACGATCTTCCCGTCGCTAACGGTGGCACAAAATACGTAGAGGTCGCGGTCACGGAAGCCACCTTCTCCCGTGTTGAACATGTCGAGAGCTTTGGTCTTATCGGCCTTCACAGCCGCCTCCGCCTTCAAGAGCATGGCCTTGGCTTGCTCGGCCGTACCATGGTCCGGCTGCTGACCGAATAGCGTTGGTGAGATCGTAAGGACTGCGGCTGATGCCGCGGCGATCATGAACGTGCGAATCATGGATTTTTCCCCCTTGTTGGAACCTGCCGTCGCAGGGGAGAGGTAGCGTGCACCTGACAGCATCGCGGCACAACAAACGCTCAAAGCGCTAGCGCCCGCAGTGCAGCAAGAAACCTCGCACGTCCGGCAGTCGCGGACCGGCCATGCCCGGTCATTGACGGTCCTGAATCTGGGATAGGTGACTTCCGACCGTCTTAAGCTATTGGAACCACGCAAGGATCGCGATGGTGCTGTATTACACGGAACCGCTCCGGGTCGGTCAGATTGACGCCGCGAAAAGAGACCAAGATGCCTAAACTCGAGGAAGCGATCATCCAGAACTCGCGCCCTACGCAGCTCACCGTGGGCATGATTGAGGTCGAGGACAAGACCAAGCACCTCGCTTCACTCAAATCGCGGGAGCAGCGAGACTTTATGCAGGCTCACCCAATACCGGCCGTGAAGGGGCCGCAAGGCGCACTGTTCATCACTGACCACCACCACCTCGCGCGAGCTGCATTGCAGGCTGGCGTAGAGACCGGATTCTTCCTGACGGAGGCCGATCTTTCTTCCAGCGGCATGGATGAATTTTGGAAGCAGATGGATAAGAACCTCTGGGTTCACCCCTTGGACCAAAACGGCATTCGCCATCTGTACTCGATGATTCCGGAACACCTGAATGAGTTGGTCGACGACGTCTACAGGTCGGTTGCCGGGTACGTCCGAGATGCGGGGGGTTACGACAAGACGCGGACTGCGTTTGCCGAATTTGTATGGGCCGATTTCTTCCGCCGCTCGATACCCACCGAGCTCGTGCACGCCGATTTCCACGCGGCGGTCCGGAGCGCTGTGCTGTTAGCCCAGAGCGATTTGGCCAAAGGCATGCCGGGATTTAAGCCGAAGTAGGGGCCGAGCGAGCACCTCTCTGCGAGGACACCTGGACACCTGAGGTCCCCGCGCCAAGTTGCGGACCCTTCTTGATGGAATCTAATTAACCACCCGAGGGATTGGGGGCATCGCGCCGGCGCAAGGCGAACCAGAGGAGCGCAATGCTCAGCGCCACGATCACGAAAAATACCGACAGATTCAAGGTGACAGCGAAGGCAATCAGGCGGGAGGTTAGCGGCCATTAATACAGGATTGATTTCTCGCAGGTGTTCCCTCCACAATTTGCCTGGGCACATTGCGAAACCCTCATTAGGGAGCAGCTATGACGCAAAGCAAGATGTGGACCGTCGCCGGCGTAGTGCTGGTTGCATTGGCGGGCGTCGTACTCGCGCAAAATTCCGGACTGACGCGCACACTCGTCACCACGGCCGACGTGTCGGTGCCCAATCGCGAAGCTGTAGTGGCGCGTGTGGAACTTGCACCAGGAGGCGTCGTCGGGTGGCACACCCATCCAGGAGACGAGGTCAGTTACGTCACGGATGGTGAAACGACGCTCTTGGTTGCCGGTCAACCGCCGCGTAAGGTCGTAGCCGGAGAAGGTTTCGTGATTCCCGCTGGCGTCGTGCACAGTGCCAAGAACGAAGGCAACTCGCCTACCAAACTCATTGCCGTTTACATTGTCGAAAAAGGCAAGCCGCTCGCGGCCGTAGCGACCGCGCCCCCGCAATAGTGAGGAGTCGCGTTATCAGGCGGTGCCCGTATTGGCGGGTCGCTATTGGGCTGACAGCGTCGCGCCGGCCGCGTTGAAGGCGGCGACATGATTTCTGCGCTCGCCGAAGTGAGCTCGCGGACTATGATGACGCGCGCCGCTTATCTAACTCTCTTGAGCAAGTAGGCGTACTGTTGGCCATCCCTAGTGCCACTCGCGGCGATCCACCCCTGGGAGTTAATGCCGACGGCTTCTTGGAGTGTCACAGTGCCTGCATCCACCAGGGAGTTGAGGTCGTACATCTGGCAATTCACGTAGACAAAGGCTCGCGAGTTCCCGCCCACATCTTGTGATACACCGACGATCTCTCCGTTGTCATTGATCGCATTCGCTGAACTACTCAAATCTCCTGGCAGCGTGCCCAGATCAGACAGTCTGCCTCGATGATAAAGGAAGGCGTGATCACCAGACACGCCGACGACGTCATCTTGATCGTTCAACGCATTTGCTACGCTCGGTCCATTTGCTGCATCCGGAACGAGCAACGTTATGGTCCCGTCGTGCCACTCCACAGCGCCACCCCCGCAATCCCCGGCAGTTTCGGCCCAGCCAACGATGTGCCCCCTGTTATTGATTGCGAGGGCGTTACTTTGCGGCGGCGGCGCGAGACAGTACGGCGGTGGGGGTGGAGAAGAAAGACCCGGGAGCGCAGCGAATGCGTACGTCGGGCCACTCCACACAGCTGCGCAGTCCGCGACTTCACAGTCATAGTTCCCCACCACAGTGCCGTGTTCGTTAACGGCCATCGCGATAGTGGCAGCCCCCAAGCCCTCGGTTCCGCCGCTGCGCGACCAGAGGACCGCTTGGGGCGGATCGGGATTCTCTGCGTAGCCTGCGATGATTCCCTGGTCGTTTATACCAAACGCATAGCTACCCTGTTCGGAGCCGAAGGTCAGCTGGTTCACTGCACCGCTGCTGTGCTGGTAGAAGAACGCGTGAGCCGCTCCGTAGAAGGGAGCGCCATCCGGCTGAGTTGCGTTCCCCACCACCTCGTCGCGATCGTTGATCGCTGTAGCCGACATGCTCCCACCAGCGGCAACAATCGATGGGATTTCGATGAGTGCATACTTCGGAAACGGGGGCGCTGCCCACGCCGCGGCGGATAAGATCCAGCTCACAGCGAGGAGATTGGTCAGTAAGATCTTTTTCATTTGGTATCCCCTTTGCCGTGCTTTATGCCGTTCCTTACGCTGAACGGGGTTTCTTAGTTCTTCTCTACTCCCAGAGCGATTACGCATCTGTGCGCTCGGTCACACATGGCGGGCAGCCCTCAGCGCGGCATTCCCCCGGTCAGCGCGGATTTTTCGGAATTCCCGTGGCCGGACTCTCGCTAACCGGGACACGTACTGATTCGGAAAGTCGGCGGCATACACTTGGAAGGTTTTCTGCCATGCCGCTATGTATTTGAGCGGAGTGTGACCTTCATTCTGCCATATCCTGATGTCCTGCGGCTTGCTTGGGAACGTCATCTCTACACAGTCCGATGTCGGTAGGTGGGACGCAACTGTCGGCCGAGACTGTGTGAAACGAGCCCTTACCACTTAAGGAAATAGATGGGTGCCATCGCAACTGCAATCGCGAGCAGCTGAAACCCCAGAACGGACATCGTCCCGCGCGGATCGCTCCGTAGCCACCTGATTGCGAAAAAGAGGATTATCGGTGCTTGGCAGGTCATGAGGATCTGCCAAAGGCGAGCAGCCGCTCCCTCGTCGGGTTCGGGGGCAGCACCGAACAGCGCAAGGCGTAGTAAGACCACCGTTAGGGCTGCGCCGGACATGGCGAGGGGCACAAATCCACTACGCCGCTTGATCGTGGTTTTGACGCTCACGGGCAGCTCTGTAAGCTTTGCAAAGTACGTCGACAAGGACGCCGTCCAAACCAAGTGGTCGGAAGCAACCTGCTACCATTGCTTTGGTAACCAAAAGGGGAGGGAAGGTGATGCGCTGGTATCACTATGTCGCAGACTTTTTCGGGGGCGCGTTCCTTGCGAATACCCTGCCCCATCTCGGCAATGGCGTTTCAGGGCACGCCTTCCAAAGCCCCTTCGCATCGCCGCCCGGGGTAGGCTTGTCCTCCTCGATTGTCAATGTTCTATGGGGCCTCTTCAACGTTGCCGTTGGATACCTGCTTATTTGTCGTGTCGGCAGCTTCCATCTGCGCAAGACCCGGCACGTGCTCGTCCTCGGAGCAGGCATCCTGACAATGTCGCTAATGCTTGCCAACACATTCGGACCGCTCCATGGTGGGCAGTGAACCGTGGCGAGGCTCGAACGGCCGCAGTAAAGCAGCGCCTCTGGGTGCTTCGGGTGAAAAGAAGCGGAAATAGAGGTCGAGCCGTCAGCTGACGGCCACAAGGCGTGGTAGGCCGGGGCACGCACATACCCGATAGCGGCCAGATGCGTGGTAAACCGCACCCACCAAAAATGCTTAGTGGGTGGGTCGCGAGTGGCGCTGCGTGAGCGTGGATCGTGATATTCACCATTTGGCGTAGTGCACATGCGGTTGTAGTCGCCAGCGTCATCCTCCTGGCCGATAACGCGGCGGCGCACACGCCGGTCCCGCTGCCCAGCTCGACAACCGCCGCGGTGGCCGCCTCCGACCAGTACGGCGCCGACACTGCGGCGGAAATCCTCGCCGCCGACGGGAACGCGATCGACGCTGCTGTCGCGGTCGCCTTCACACTAGCGGTGACCTATCCGGAGGCCGGTAACCTCGGCGGCGGCGGGTTCGCTACGCTGGTCGTCGATGGCAAGGCTTACTTCCTCGACTACCGCGAGTGCGCTCCCGGGAGTGCTACCGCGGGCATGTACCTCGATGCGGCCGGGGAGATCGTGCCAGACGCGAGTCGGATCGGTGCCGGCGCGGCGGGCGTGCCCGGCACGGTGGCGGGCCTGTGGCAGCTGCATCGGCGCTTCGGCAGGCTCCCTTGGCGGGTCGATCTCGCGCCTGCCATCCGCTATGCGCATCAGGGCTTTCGCGTCAGTCGCATGCTTGCCGCGAGGCGCGACGATGCCGCGGCCGAATTCCACGGGCGAACCAACTTCCTCGCGAGTTTCGGCACTCTCGCGACCGACGCGACGTTCCGTCAGCCCGAGCTCGAGTCGACGCTGCGACGGATCGCGGCCGCGGGTCCGCGCGGGTTCTACGCCGGGCAGACCGCGACGCTAATCGTCGCCGAGATGGCGCGCAGCCAGGGCCACATCACGCGTGCTGACCTTGCGGCTTATCGGGCCCTGTGGCGCGAGCCGCTCGCCGGCGACTGGGCCGGCTACCGCGTCATTACCACGCCGTTGCCGAGCTCCGGCGGCATTGCCCTGCTGTCGATGTTGGCGATGAAGACGGACCTCGCCGCCGCGTTCGCGGGCGTGGCGCCAAACTCACCGCAGTACGTGCATTTGCTGGCTGAGATCGAGAAGCGCATCTTCGCCGACCGCGCCGTCTACCTAGGCGACCCTGACTTCCAACCGGCCCCGGTAACGCAACTCCTCGACCCTGCCTACCTGGCCCGGCGCGCGAGCGAGGTCAGCGTCGAACGTCCGACACCGACCCGCGAGGTTAAGGCGGGGCTCGACAAGCACCACAACACGACACACTTCTCGATCATCGACCGCTGGGGCAACGCGGTGTCAAATACCTACACGCTGAACGACTGGTTCGGTTCCGGCCAGGTCGTCAGCGGCGCGGGATTTCTGCTGAACAACGAGATGGACGACTTCTCCGCCACGCCCGGCGCACCGAACACCTACGGCGTCGTGGGCGGCGACGCCAATGCGATCGCGCCCGGTAAGCGTCCGCTGTCAACCATGACGCCAACGATACTGACCGGGCGCGGCCGGGTGGCGGTCGTGATAGGCACACCGGGTGGGTCACGCATCGCTACGTCGATATTCCAGGTCCTGACCAACTGGCACGATTTCCACATGCCACTCGCGGCTGCCGTCGCGGCGCCTCGCGTCCACCACCAGCTGCTGCCGCCCGATACCCTCTTCGAGGAACCTTACGCGACGCTCGCTCCAACGGTGCGCGCAGCGCTTGTCGCTCGCGGCTACACGTTCGTGAACCAAGGGTTCGACGGGGACATTCAGGTAATCGTCGTCGGAGCTTCGGACACCACCGCAGTGGCGGACCCGCGCGGCCGCGGCGTGGCGCGGCTACTTTCCTCGGAAGCCAGAATGGCTGCGGAGCGCTAGCGGCCGTAAGCTAGGTCCGGGCCATCGCCCACTGACAGGCGGCTGCCGGCCACAACCGGTCGGATGCAGCGGGTCACCGATCCCACAAATGTCGGGTTTGGCCTTTGGATCGTGTCTTAGTGAGTGAGGCGGCGAGAACCGTTTACGGTGCTTTGCCGTGCAATGCGGGGCTTTGCCGCTTGCTGTACCGCAAGTCTCGAATGACTATGTTTTTGGCGCTGAGGCTCGTGTAGTGCTGCCGGCATGGTACGCGCCCGCCGCCTTATGAAAAGGGGTGGCATGTGAAAACAGCTCTACGCGACGTCTCTCATCTCGCCGTCATAGGGCTCTCACTGGTGGCTCTCACCTCGTGTGGCGGCGGCGGGAGTGGCGGCGGCAGCGCTATGCCATCGAGCTCGACGCCCATGCAACCGAACCCGGTGCCACAGAACCTGGAATCGGCACTCGCACCAGCGGAACCTTTCAACATTCCTTCGGCGACCATGACGACGAGCAGCGGAGGTAACTCTTACACGGCAATCTACAGCGAGACGCCCAACAACGGCACTACGATGTTCGATGGGAAAGAGGCCAACAGCAGCACGATCTCGTTGACGATCACCGAAAACGGATCTCCGATCGTCACTGAGATCGACACGGCCTACTACCTTGAGAACCCGTACCAGCCGCTCGGAATGAGCATCTCCGCTAACGGCGGGCAGTTTGACTTCCTATATAACAGCACCGATCCGCTGCCATCGACGCTCACTGTCGGGGACTCGGGCCCGCTCGGATCTGGGACTTACTACGTCGTCAATACGAACGATGCTATCGGCTCTCTGACACAAACCTACTCAGTAGCATCGAACGACACCAGCACCGTAGAGTTGATCACATACGCGACTGGCACGGTCAACGGACAGTCGATCAGCGAGACAATCTATTACGCGGTCGACGCATCCGGCGCACCTGTGCTGGAGTGGTTTGAGATAGTGGTGAATGGCACGACACTGAATTTCAACAACCCTGGCTACTGGGATTATTAGCCTCGATCTCGTCCGGAAACGTCAGCGCCTGCTGGATCGCCTCGGCGCACTCGTATGCCGCGTCTAGGTGAGCGCCACCGATGAGCCCGGGAGACCAGCCGTTCTTCGCAGGCAGTTTTGGGTCAGGAGCGGTCATTGATCCATCGCCATCCGCTGATTAGAAGCCGGCGCTCAATCCCAGCGCGGTGGAGTGTCGGCTGCGGCATTTGAAGGCTGTCCCCGCGGCTCCACTCGTGGGCGAACCTTTGCGGCATCGCACAAGGAACTTGGGGCCACAGTGAACGCCCGCCGGGCCGTTGAGAGCGGCCTCCGACTTGCGCGCGGACGTAACTAAGGCTGAGCAGCCCTGCGTCCACGCGACTCTCGCCTCGGGATTTTCCAAGGGTGTATCATGGCCGAAACTCCCGCGATTCAAACTTACGAGACGACGGGGTTGTTAACACGGCTCATACTAATAAGGGAGCTCCTATGCGAGTTGGTCAACTGTATATAACCGTTGCCGCGATAAGCTGCTTCGCAGCGAGTTCGCCAGGCTGGGCTCAGCAAGCGTCAGAAGTGGTGGTCGAAGCACCGCACGTGGAAGCGACGACGGTGAAAGGGGCGCCGGCGCTCTCGATTGTTTACAAGGTTAGCTACGCCGATCTGAACATCGGCACAAACTCGGGGGCGGTTGAGTTGCAGAAGCGCATCAAGGACAGCGCCACCCAGGCGTGTGCGCAGCTCAAGAAGCTTTATCCCAGCTCTGTGGAAACCGATCCGCCCTGCGTCAAGGCTGCGATCAAGGATGCAATGGCGCAAGCGAACAAGGCGATTGCCGCAGCGGAGAAGACCGCAAAATAGAACAGTAAGCGCGCAAGTGGACGGCGCGTCGATCGATCCAAGCGGTACACGCCGTCGACTGCACTGTGAAGCGCCCGCATGCGTGCGGGCGTTTTTCTCTCGACACGAGCCCACCAGGCTCGCTTACCGCACCGGCTCGTAAGTTGCGGCGAACACCTCGTCCCTGCAGGGATACACGTCGCCTTTCACGCCGCGAATGATCCAGTCCGTGAGATCGGCGCGCAGCGTACCGGCCGGTGTCGGGATTCGCATGTGCGGCGTACTGCGCTGCTCCATGCTGCGGTCGGCTCCGGTTTCAATGTCCTCGTAAAACCACTGTGGGTCGATCCATGCGGGCCGTTCCTCGCACTGTCCGGCCGGCATGAACTGCCATGCCTCTATAACGATCGGTTTTCTGCGCCAGTGGCTCACCGCAGCTCCGGTGCGATGGAGGCGTGAAGGTCCCGACGATACTCGGTGACCTTCGGCATCCGGTTCACAGATATTTAGCTTACTCCGCCGACGAAAGCACCGCCCGCGATTGACGACATTTTCTTGCCGCTGCTACGCGAACACGAGGTCCGCTGCGCTGGAGCAAGGGGCGCGTTTCGGTCCAAAGTTCACACCTACAACATAGCGGCAAATAGCTGACGCGTGGGGCGAGCACCGAATCTGCGAAAACCGAGTCTTTGGTATGCTTTGACATGGAGTCAAAGTCGGGGAGGCCGACATGAGCGCAGTGCGGACTTCCCTGCTTGCGTATTTGGCGGCAGCATCCTTGCTGACCATTACGCCGGGTCTCGACACGGCATTGGTGCTCAGGACTGCCGCCGGTGGATCACCTCGCAGGGCCGCGTTGGCTGCCCTCGGTATTGTCACGGGCTGTCTTGTGTGGGCGGCGTTGGTCGCTTTGGGACTCGGGGCGCTGCTGGCGGTGTCGAAGCTGGCATATACAATCTTGCGATGGATTGGGGCGACGTACTTGCTATGGGTCGGATACAAGATGCTGCGATATCCCCGGCGCGTATATGTGGCCGCGAGCGAACGTAATGATGCTCAAGGAGCGCCATTCGTTGCAGGCGCGCTGACAAATTTGCTCAATCCCAAGGTCGGAATATTCTACGTGTCGTTCCTGCCGCAGTTTGTACCCCCGAACGTATCGGTCGGTCCATACATTGTTTTGCTAGGGGCTATTCACGCTTTGCTCGGCCTGATCTGGTTCACGTGTCTCATTGCAGCTACACGACCGATCGCGGGGTTTCTGCAAAGACCGGTTGTCGTCCAAGCATGCGATCGTCTGACCGGCGGAATGTTCGTCGCATTTGGGCTAGGGCTGGCACTGGAATCTCGACGTTCTTAGTCGGATTTGTTGGCGACTGCTGCTCGCCCGCGCGGTGCCGCGAGCAGCCGAGGGGAGTTCGATTCCGGGAACAGAATCCACGGGACCGGGCCGGGCAAGGCGCTGCAACCGCCCAGGTTTGGGGTGTACTGAGATTGCTAGGAACGGCGGAAGGACCCAGACAGCGGTCAGCAGGCGGCCAGAAGCGGTGCTAACGAAGCTTGAACTGCTCCATCATATTGTCCTGGATTGCGGCTCTTGAAAGCGATGGGCCCAACCCTGTGTTGCGGTAATAAAGCGCCTTCAAGAAAGCTAGATCGCCGGCTGTTATCGCTACAGGCATGTCACGGGTGCCGCAGCTCGATGACATCAAGTCCAGAATGCTCGGCAGTGGATCGCAATGGTCCGGCGATTGCACCACTGACAAGCTCAACATCGCTAAGTAGTCAGCGATCGTCCCGATGGTGTAGCCCACGACTTTCGTCGTATCGACGATCAGGATGACGGTGCCGATGCCGATCCCACTCCCGCTACTACCGCCCAAACGTGTCCCTAAGGCGTTACTGCCGAGATATTTCTGGGCGATCTGTGGCCAGACGGGCAGCACGTCAAGCCCTACTAATGCCACGTCAGTATTCAAGACTCTGGCGCCGCCGCGCGTTGTTATGTACCAGCCCTGGATCGCGTGGTCGCTTCTATACGCCAGGAGCTCCCTCGCCCCTCCCGAATACCTGATACCAAAGGTATCCGTTGCCGTCGCCCATTTTATGACCTCATCCATTCCTTCCTTGGGGTTGCTCGTGAAAACAATCTGCACATTGTTCTTGCATTGCATGTTCGACTGCACGGGGGCGCCAACATACGCGGCCAGCGCGCGAAGTCGCGCCGTTACAAACGCGTTGTGCCCCGGGTCGAGCCCCACTGTCAGGGGGCAAATACTCTGCATACCCCCACGCCAACGCGCAAGATTGCGCGTCGTAGGGGTACTCACATAGTGCACCGTCGCGTGGTGCTCTATGAATTGATACAGGCTATCTCCCGTTAATTCCTGCTCGGTAGGAGAGCTCGGGCTCGTCACGGTCACGTCGGGAGTTTCTGGCGATGTGCCTGCAATCACGTCGTGCGTGACTGACGGCAAACCGGTATGGGAGAGTGGGTCGCTGCGCGCCGACTGAGCTGCCGGCGCGCTAGCCGCAAGCCACCCAATCGTTATCACCAGCAGCATTCTGGGCTGCGTGTTGAACAAGGCCATGTGACGCATCGCTGTCGGCCTCAGAGGAGCTATTTGACGGTCGGATTGTAGTCCGGACCGAGGTTTCCCATACCCTTTTTAAGGTTGCATCAATCCGAGGCGCTAGCATTGAATCTTCAAATCCCTGCCCTTTTAAATTGGCCGCCCGGAAGCCGACATCGGCGAGCGACGGGTCCGGGCCGCCAGTGGAGCACGTCGAATAGCGGCGATTCCGATCACCTTGGCCAATCAGGAGGGGAGGCCAATTGACGGTGCAATCCGGTTCGATTCCCGGGAGAGAACGCCAACTGGCGGAATCAATGAGTTACTCTGAGTCCGAGTGTGGGGCTTAGAGCCGTAAAGAGGACGAACGGGCGTCTTTTAATCCGCTGCTCGAGGGTTCGATTCCGTCACGCCCCAACTCCTTTAGGCCTGGAACCGCTCGACGTGCGCCTTTGTACCTCAACTTTTACTTTCATATGGCGCACGCCGCTTTCGCTAAGAAGGTCGGGATTGGTCCACATTTCCCTCCGGGCAAGGCGCTTGAGTTCCTGCTCGAGTGTCATGTGGTCTCGGGAGAGGCGGCGAGGTCTGTCACTCACAGGCTCTGATGCCGTGGGCGATCCTGGTGTGCTGTTGGAATTGAGCGTGCGGTTGACTTCTTGCTGCACGAGAGACGGGATTGAAGAGTTATCCTTAGTGGCTTCGCGTGCGCGCGTAACCTCCTGGTCGGAAACAGGCACCACAGCTGCGGCGGCGAAGTTCGCGCGCACTTGGACGGCGAGCTGCTTCGCAGAGTTCGGGTCGCCGAAGAAACCCAGCCGAAGAAAATAGCGGGAACGACCCTCCCGGCGACTTTCTGTCGCGTAGAGCGTATACGCCTTGAATATCGCGAGCGATGGCACGCGGCGAAGGTCGATCGGCTGCGCCGACCATTGGAGCTGAACGGCAAAGGAGACCGGTGCACCCTGAACAACAGCCTCCTTCAAAGCGTGCCGAGTACCTGTGTCCTCGGGGCGGAGCAATGCGACCTGATCGCAATCCCTGTCATCACCGTCGTCTCGACCTCGGACAACACCGCGCGTTTCCAGAATTTTCAGGATCTGTGTGTCGGTTAGCGATTTATCTTCGATCGGCGTGACGTCGCTGCTCTCGGCAACCCCTGGCTGAGAACCAGCGGCCTGAGACACGAGTGCCTCGGCATTCGACGGTCGCAAAAACGCGGTCGGTGCGATGGTCGCGATCGCGTTGGGGAAACGGCCGCGCACACCTTCCACCCATTTCTCGGCATCCGCCAGCGTCTCGAAGTACCCCATGTGGAGGTACAAATGCTCATGGCCATCAGGCTCGCGCTCACGACTCGTGAAGAATGTGAAGTGCTTCAGCTGCGGCGATTCGGGCGGCCGAATCGACACAGGTCCGGGCAGTCGGCACAACGTGAGCATGAAATGGCCAGTAGCAGACCGGGCCCGATGCTCTGGATTGCTGTTCGAGCACCCAGCGGGCGTTGCCGATGTAGATGACATAAGCTCTCCCTGAAGCGAACGTTCGAATCACGGTTGGGAGCGCTCGGACCTAATGCAGGCAGGCTTGCACGCTCACACCTGGGGTGGAGAGTGGCAACCCCGCTGTCTTAGGCCGTTACGCCCTTAGACCGGTAGCTTTGCGCCCCCGCCTTTCGAACGGGTTTGCCCTTGTCGGTACCTAACTCGGTCTCGGCGTGTCGCCATTTGGAGTCATGTCAGGACCCGCAGAATGGATCGCATGCCGAGATCGCGTTGTCATAAAGCATGGGCGCTTGCGGATCATATGTCTAGCGATGGCACCTCAAAGGTCGCAGTGACACCGAGGCGAGCGATGTAGGTTCTTAGGGATGGTTTTGCACCTGCGGGGTGACGAGTCGTTCCCGTTAGTGTCCTAGCGCACAGAGCGGCGACTACAAGGTGGTGTACTAAATTGCGCGATCGCTAGACGCGTGCGCTGACGATTTAGCTCTGCCACTTTCGCTCTGCGAAGACTGATGAACGAAAGACAACCAGAGATCATTACCGCTCCATGCACTGACAACCGGGCGCATGGATTACTGAGTTCATGCCCATCGAATGGAAGGAAGAAATCGTCGTGAAATATTCAAGCCTTATTGTCGCATCACTGATGACGCTTGCCGTGAGCGCCTGCTCTCAAACAGGTCCCGCTGGTCCCCCAGGTCCGACTGGTAACACCGGTAACACCGGTAACACTGGTAACACCGGTACTACCGGTGCAACGGGTGACACAGGCAGCGCCGGCACTACCGGCAACACTGGCGCAATGGGTGATGCCGGTAGCACCGGTGCAACCGGCGCAACGGGTAATACGGGTAATACAGGCAACACCGGCGCAACGGGCGCAACGGGTGACCCCGGCGCGCCGGCTAACAGTGGCACCCCGCCGCACTAAGCGTGCTTGAAGAGCGCAAGGATTGGATCACGAGTTATTTGCGCCAGTCGTCGCCTGAGACGGGGGGCCGCCGTAACCGGCGGCCCCTTCGGCGGCGAGCTGGAAATACGGGATGCGAGACGGCGCAAACTCACTGAGTGAAATAGCGGCGGTTCAATAGCGCCCCGACTCTCGCGTAGCGTGCTTCCAACTGGGCCTTGGTCGTCTCCAGGAAGCTTCTTAGCGCAGGGTCGGTTTCGAGCGCCACCATCACCCCGGTGAGATGACGTTGCTCGTTCAGCGTGTTGTAAAACATGAGTAACGCCTCGCGCTCGAATTCGACGCCGGTCTTGCCGGTGAGCGGGGTGAAGTCCTTCGCCAGGTCTGCGCCAATGGCTTTACGCTCGTCGCCCTCGATTTCGGACATTGCTGCCACGTCGATGCGCATGGCGGGATATTGCTTGGATAGCTTCTCCATAGTGTCGGCGAGCTGCTGGTAATAGCTGATCAGATCATTGGTGACCCGCCGCATTTCTTCCGGTTTGTCCTTAAACAGGAAGATCCACCTTAGTTTAGGAATCCCATCGGCCTCTTGGTCAAGCAGACTGTAGCCGATGGACAGCTGCGCGCGTGGCGCGTTCTTATCCGGAGGAGGCTTTCTCGTATCGCTCGATTGGCTACAAGCCGCGAGAGTCAGCAACAGCGCAGTCGCGATAAGGCGAATCAGGGCTGATCGCCGGGGCGGATACCGCGCTTCAATGTGCATCGGCTGCCTTTCAGTGCAAAGGTGTGCGGGCCGAAGTCAACCTCCTTGGCTCCGTGAGCTCGTTTGCCGCCGCCTACTCGCTCGCGTCCTCCCGTTCGCTGCCGGACAAAACAAGACACACAGCAGCTACTCACCCACTCAACATTGACACCGGACAAAAGGCGGCGTCGGTACGCCACCGCACAGTCGGCACAAGCCCTAGGTGTGAAGTCTCAGGACGTTATTCCTGGGTGAGTAGTTGTTCATTCGGGGGCATCCGGTGATGCTTTTGGTTACCACGCCGAAAGTGTCAAGGGAGCCCCGAATGAACGTGCATCAGAATGCAAGGCTCACCGTCGCCTGTCGAGTGTTGCTGGTGGAGCGCATTTTATCAGGCCGGGCGAAGAGTCAGACTGCCGCCGAGCTGGGCATATCGGTTAAGACGGCGAACAAATGGCTGCAGCGCTATCGGGACCAAGGCTTTGAGGGCCTTAAGGATCGCAGCTCCCGACCGCGCTGCTCTCCACAGGCTACCCATGAGGTGCTGCGCAGTGCGGTTGTAGCACTGCGGCGGCAGCGGCTGACTTTGATCAGCATCGCCACACAGCTGAATCTGTCGCGTTCCACGGTGGCGCGCATTGCCAAAGCCGAGGGACTGAGTCGACTGAGCCGACTGGAACCCCCGCCGGTCTATCGTCGCTATGAGCGTGCCGAGCCGGGCGAACTGCTGCACCTGGATGTGAAAAAGCTCGGACGGATCATCAAGGTAGGTCATCGCATTACCGGTGACCGACGCGACCACCGAGGGCGCAACATTGGCTGGGACTACCTGCACATAGCGATCGACGATGCCTCGCGTGTGGCATATGCCCAAATCCTGCCCAATGAAGACGCTGACTGCTCAACGGCCTTCCTGCGCGCTGCGGTCGCCTACTACGCTGGCCTGGGTGTGTGCATCAAAGCGGTCTACACCGACAACGCTCTGGCATACCGCGGACGTGACTTCGCTGGCGCCTGCAAGCAGCTGGGTCTGGCGCACCACTACACTCGACCCTACACCCCGCGCACCAACGGCAAGGCTGAACGCTTTATCCAGACCAGTCTGCGAGAGTGGGCGTACGCTCGAGCTTATGCGAACTCCAATCAGCGCCGCGATGCCTTGCCGACCTGGCTACACGGCTACAACTGGCACCGCCCTCACATGAGCCTGGCCGGTCAACCACCCATTAACCGCGTGGGTCTCAGCAGGAACAACCTCCTGAGACTCCACACCTAGGGCAATGCTGCCTCCAAGTTCGCTCAATCCACCGATGCGCCTGCCTTATCCGCGCCATGAGCTTGCGGGTCGATTACCTTCAGCGCTGTAAAGCGACCCGTCGCGGACAGCGCTTCACAGGCGGCTTGCGCCGTCCACAGCTCCTTGCGGCGGGCGACGAATGGGCTTTGCGACAGCTGCTCGAGGGAGTCAGGCCTGGCGAACAGGAACCCCTGTCCAGCGACGCACCCCAGCGCCAGCAGCGCGGCGGCCTGGGCCTCGAGCTCGATGCCCTCGGCCACCGTGTCGAGTCCGAGCGTTTCGCCAAGCGTTACAACCGTCCGTACGAGTTCCGGCCCGCTGTCTGAATTGGTCAGGCGACTTACGAAGGACCGATCGATCTTCAGAATGTCGATCGGGAAGCGGTGCAGGTAGGACAGCGACGAGTAGCCGGTGCCAAAGTCGTCGATCGCGAGGCGGACGCCAAGGGTCTTCAGGCGATGGAATTGCTCGAGATTCGCGCCGGTGTTATCCATGATCGTGCTTTCGGTTAGCTCTATGACAAGATTGTCCGGTTCCAGTCCGGATTCGAGCAGCGCCTGTTTGACGTCATGCACCAGATCGCCCTGCTCGAGATGGCGGCCCGAGATGTTGACCGCGAGTCGCAGGGCCACGCCACCGGCTATCGACTTACGCCAGGCCGCCATATCGCGAGAGGCCTGTTTCAGCACCCAGCGGCCAAGCTTGGCGATGTGACCGCATTCCTCTATCACTTGGATGAACCGCGCCGGCATCAGCACGCCGACCTCCGGATGCCGCCAGCGCACGAGAGCTTCGACACCGAGCAGGCTCTTGGTACCGAGGTCAACGATCGGTTGATATTCGAGGAAGAATTCCTCCCTGGCGAGCGCCCGTTCGATATCCGCCTCGAGGCGCATGCGTTCCTGAAGGATGTCCTGCATCTGCCGGTGGAACGTGCCATAGCGATTCTTGCCCGCTGCCTTGGCGTGGTACATGGCGATTTCAGCATTGCTCAGCAGCGCTTCGGCTCCGGCTCCGGCCGCCGAGGAGGCGATGCCGATGCTGGCCGTCACCCGCACCTCCCGGCCATCGAGCGCCAACGGCATCTCCAGGATCTTTATCAGTGCTTCGGCCATGCGCTCGACGTCCGTGATCGCGGTAACTCCCTCCAGCAGCACCGCGAACTCATCCCCACCGAGCCGCGCAACGGTATCCGAGGAACGGCTCGCCGTAACGATCCGCTGGGCGACCGTTCGCAGAAGACGATCGCCGGCATCGTGACCGAGGGAATCGTTGATGTTCTTGAAGTTATCGAGGTCGATGAACATGACCGCCACGCAGGACCTGTCACGCTGGGCGAGAGTGATCGCGTGCTGCACGCGATCCCGGAACAGATTCCTGTTCGCAAGCAGCGTAAGCGCATCGTGGAATGCCAGCCGCCGCAACTGCTCCTCGAGCACCTTGCGGTCGCTGACGTCGCGGAAATTGAGCGCCAGCCCGCGCACTGCCGGGTCATGCGTCAGATTGCTGGCAACGGCCTCGATCACGCGATGCTCCGCTCCCAATTCAATCCGTAATTCCACCGGGCCGACGGTTCCGGACGGGGTGTCGGCGACCTCGCGCAGAAACGCCCTGAGCCGTTCGCCGTCCTCCCCGGACCAGAGCTCAGAAAGCTGTCTGCCGATGATCTGGTCCGGCTTCCAGCCCAACGTGCGCTCGCAGGCGGGGGAGGCAAAACGCAGCACCCCATCCGCGGTGGCGATGACGATGACGTCCGAGGCGTTCGCGACCAGCGATGCGTAGCGATTCTCCGCCATGCGCAACACCACGCTCTGCCTCGCCATGAATAGCAGCATAAGTGCGAATACGATGACGGTGACTACGGTCGCCGGCCCGCGAACCTCACCTTGACTGAAATAAACCAGCACCAGAAACGCGGCAAGGATTGCGGCGGAGGGAAGCGAGCGCGCCAGAGCATCCGATCTCGTCGGCATCGCGCGCGCTGGCGCGCCAAAGGTGCCCAGCTGCTCGCGCCCGGCAGCGGCCACCGGCACGAAGCAGCAAAGATAGAGCACGTCATGAAATCCGCCGGGCAAATAGTAGCCGCGCATCTTGGCGAGTGACCAGATGATGTCCGCGAGGAACATCATGGCGAATCCGCTGACGAGCAGCACGTGGATGCGCGGTACGCGCGCTTCCCCAGCCCCGCTGAGCAGTAGCACGCCCAGCATCAGCAAGATCAGGCAGTCGAGCGCGACATACGCCTGACTTAGGCCTTCCTTGAGCAGGTTGACTTCGGCGTGCAGCGCCGCCGGATGGATCACGAGGAACCAAAAGAAGGCGCCGAAACCCACCACGGAGATCGTCGCGTCCAATGACAATTGAATCCAGGATACGCGTAAGACGGTGGTCCGCCGCAGAAAGAGCGCGGCTGCCGCGATGACCGGATAGAATCCACAGAAAAGGATGTCAGCGGGACCGGGAAAGGGATCACGACCGACCAGCCAGGAACCGACGGCGATACTCATCCCGACGAAATACAGTGCGAGCGCGATCGACAGCGAGATCCATGCGTTGCGTACCGCTCCCGCGGGTGCGCGCGACGCAGCGGTAGCGGCAATGACCAAGCTCGTGAAAACGGGGACGAGGTTGGAGAACATCGCGACATAGCGGCTGATCAGCGGTCCGCCCACGCCCGTGAGGATCCACGTCGCGGCCGCGCTGACGTAGACCACGAGGGCAATGAACAGCCTATCCACCCAACGTGGCGCTCCTCCGAGGCGAATGGAATTCGCAGGTACTGCTTGTGTATCCACAGCGGAGCGGGACGTGATGCCCTCAGCCAGCGACGCGCGGCTTCTAAATAAGTCCGATCTTCTCGGGCCCAATTTGACGTGAAATCACAACGCGGGCCACCGAAACCTACTCGTACGTGATGCAGTTCTCGGCATCTGGCAGGAAACTGTGCGGTTCATTCAGTCATGCAGCCGCTAATTGTCGAGCGGCACGGCGGCAGTATATCGGTCGAGTCGGAGCCCGGGCGGGGTTCCACATTTCGCTTCTCATTGGTTGGAACTGCCCCGTGAGCGGTCACTCGGGCAGGTTCATCTTGCGCAGCAATGCGCTGTAGCGCGGATCGCTCTCGAGACCCTTGAGTAGTGGATCGCCCTTGAGGTAATAGAGCTTTGAGTCCTTCTGGGCATAAGCTCTCTCCAGCCAGGCGAATGCCTGATCGCTGTCACCGATGAAAGCGCACGCCTGCGCAATCAGCATCGCCGCGTCGTTCGCATGTTCGGCTTTGAGTCGGGTCAAGGCTGCCTGAGCCTCTTCGTCGCGGTGGAGTGCGTGGTACGCGATCACCAATCCGGCGTCCCGGCCCCCGGGAGCGGCTTCCTGCTGCATCTCCGCCAGCGCCTCCTGCGGCCTTCCCTCCAACACCAGAGCGATGCCAAGATACAGGTGGTCCCTCACATAGGTCGGCGATATTTCCAATGACCGGCGCAGGGCGGCCTCGGCCTCTGCGAGACGACCCGCGTGTATATACAGCAGACCCGCGACCTCGTGGACCCGGGGGTCGAGGGGATTAAGGGCACCCGCAGCTTCAATAAAATAGGTTGCCTCGCTCCACTTGCCTACTGGCATTCGTGCAATCGCCGTCGCAATAGGTACATACGGCTGACGCGGCCCAAGGCGTTCGGCCACCTCGCACTCGCGTGCCCCGGCGGACCAGTCCCACTCGTATTGAACGTCGATGACGCAGGCAACGGCGTGAGCCAGCGCCGACTTAGGGTCGAGTCTCAGCGCGGCCTTCACCGCTGCCTGCGCTTGCGGGTATCCGGTCCCCGGCGGCACGAATGCCCAGGTCGCCATGTCCTTGAGGGTCAACGCCAGCGCCTCCGCGGCAGGCGCAAATGTGGGGTCCATAACGAGTGCTTGCCGAAAGTCAGCGGCTGCTTCTGCAAGTCCTTGCCGGTCGAATCGATCGCGGGCATGCAAGCCACGCAGATAGCTGTCATTTGCCTCGGCCGCCTGTGGCGTTGTGGGCGATTGCGCAAAGACAGAGCTTGCGACCTCAACCTGTAACGCCCGGACAAGGCCAAGTGCGATCTCATCCTGGACCCTGAGAACGTCTTCCATGTTGCGGTCGTAGGTCTCGGACCATCGGTGCGTTCCATCGTGCGTGTCGATCAGCTGTGCGGCCACGCGCACATGACTGCCGGCTTTGCGCACACTGCCTTCGACGACATAGGCAGCACCTAGCGCCTTGCCGATGTTGCGCAAGTCTCCAGTCCTTCCCTTGAATTGGAAAGATGAAATGCGCCCGATGACCTTGAGCTCGGGGACCTTCGCGAGGAGATCGATAATCTCCTCGGCCATTCCGTCAGCGAAGTACTCCTGGTCGTGCCTCTCGCTCAAATCCGCAAACGGCAGCACAGCGATCGATTTGTCCGCAGTGGTGGTTGATGCTGATGCGGAACCCTTAGATAGTACGAGACGATTCCAGGCAATGTACGAGCCACCAGCGATTATGATTACGACGAGCAGGAGTACCAGCACCGTTGGCCCCAGCCAATCGGGTTGTTTCGCGAGCCAATTCCGCGCGGCACCGGCTTGCGAGTCTGCTCGGACGGCCCGACGCGTCGGCCTGGTCGGCGCCAGCAGTCGCTGAATACGCTCGATTGCAGCAGGCGAGGTTTTACCCGCAGGCAACCGGATCCATTGAAACTCGCGAAAGCGATCCGGAACGCGTGCACTGTCCTCAGGTGTCGAATCGATTACAACCGGGATGAGGAACGTCCGATCGTCCGCCATGTCGCGCATGCGCTCGAGCGCAACACGCCATTCGCGCCGGAAGTAGCCCTCGGACCGCTCCTCGGTGTGCGCCGAAATCACGGCCAGGAACAGTGCAGACTCCCTGATCTGCTGGGTGATATAGCGGTCCCAGGCTTCGCCACCGCGCAACTCACTCTGGTCGAACCAGACCTCGACACCAGCGGCGCGGAGTGCCTCGCAGATCCTCTGAGCCGCCTCCGCGTCCTGCGAGGCGTAGCTCAGGAATACCGCGTGCGATGCCTCAGTCACGCTCAACCCTGACCTGCATGCTCAGCTCCCCCCTTAACCGCGCCGATCTTTGATGTTCAAGTGCGCTCGGACGGCCCTATCGAAAGCATGCTCCCGGTGACACACAGCGGGCAAATTCAACCGTGAAGTGCCGCTGCCGCGAGTGCTCGAGATCTGCAACAGGCCGAGACGCTGCGGCAGTTCAATATCTTGTGCAACTCGTGTTCTCGTTCCTCGGATATTCCCTTTTCAATTCCGGCGCGGGCAGCACGGAGGCGGGACGCTGGGATAATTCCCTCAGGTACGGATGGCAGATGGAGTCCATTCACCTCGCCGTCATGTACTCCAACGGCGACCAGGAGGGCGGGCTGTTCGGCAAGTCGTACGCCGGCGATCTGGGGGTGACCCTCGCGGGATTGTCCGTCGATGGGGTGTATGAGCAGGCGAAAGGCGCGGTCAACCTGCGCAGCTCCTTTAACGATGTCGCTAACCCCTTACCCTCGCCCGGTCTGTCGGCGTACGTGTCGGATGACACCTCCTGGAACCTGATGGGCAAGTACTCCTTGCCGCTGCCCGACGAGGACAAGCTGACGACCTACGCCGGCTACTCCCACATCCAGAAGGCGCACTACGACTACACCGTCGGCATGGCCCAGGGCGCCTATCCGATCGATGTCGCGATCAACATCAACCATCCCATCGACTACAACATGGAGTGGCTCGGTGCGCGATACGCCTTCAGCGGCGGCCTGAACCTGGTCGCCGCCTACTATCACATCACGCAGAACAGCTACACGATTGGGCACGGGGCGGCCGGGAGTCAGGGCATCGGCTGCGGCAAGTCGGGCAACCTGTGCGCAGGTGACTTCAATGAGGCGTCATTCGTGGTGGACTATGTTTTCAACAAGCACTACGACCTCTACGTCGGTGTGAACTACTCCGAGGTCACAGACGGTCTGGCCAACGGCTATCCCGGTACCACCGTTGGCACCTCAGGCAGTGAGAATCAGATGACCTTCATGTTCGGCGGCCGCGCAAGGTTCTGAGAGACGCCAGCGGTGATCTCTTAGGTCCGAGGCGGGGGCGACACGCTCCGCATAGCAAGGCTGCTTTGCCGCACGGCGCTGAGCTGGTCAGCAATCCCCCTGGATTGGTCACAGACAATCGCGGCGCGCCGATGCGTTCAACCTCCTGCGACCCTAGTAATCAATGCCCTTGACGTATTCGCTCGGGGACACTTCTTGAAAGCGGTTGGGATTGGCATCGACCAACGCATCCGCAAGATCGTTCGATACGGTTCCATGAGCGTTCAAGTCGGTGTCACGAATGACCGTGCGATCCAGCAGGTTGTTGTCAAACGCTTGAAATTGCCGTTCCTCGGCATCCTGACGCCGTTGAAACGCGGCAAATTGCTGATCCGAGGCAGCCTGGCTACGACGCATCTCTGCCAGCGTTTGAGCGGTCGCCTCTTGGCTCTTTTGCGAGTCGGCATGGATTTGCGCCAATGCCACGTCCTGGTTGACCTTGTAACTGTGGAGCATGGCAACGACGGTGGCCTGCGATTGCTGCGCGAGCTCCTGCGGGAAACTGATGATGTACAGGGTGATGAGATAGCTCGCCTGATTATCTGACGGACCAATGCCGATATCGACCAGAGCCATAGTCGGCCCCTGCCCATCGACCGCACCCATCCGGGCCGATACCAGGGCTTCCTTCGGACCCACGGCCTTCGAGTCGACGATCTCGATCGTCGGCGGCGACTTGCCGTGCTTTTGCCAGAACTGTGTGAATGCCGCTTTGAACGTATGCGCCGCATCGGTGCCGTACGGAATGTCGACAAATGCGGCAGCAGTGCCCGGTCTCATCAAGCCTCGCGATCGGGGATCGTTCGGATCGAGGGCGGGGATCTGCCAATCAAAATGCAGCCCGGCAGGCGCTGGGCCTTTGGCGGTCACTTCGCCGGCATGCGCGCCGGTGATGGTCCAGCCATCGGGCAAACCGATGCTGCCCGAGCCATCCGGAAATGGCGTTTCATGCAGCGGCGCGGCGGGCGCCCCCGACGCAGCGGCCGGCCGACCCTTCGTTGGCAAGCTCGCGGCCGCGGGTGTCTCGGACCCGGAGGGAGAGGTGGTCGGACCGGGCGCCGCCGGGGATTCGGGCGCTGACGCCGGCGTATTGGCCGCGGCCGACGCGGCGCTGCTCCCCGTTCCCGACAGTCCCGCGCCTGATTGCAATCTCTTCAGCATGGGTCCCACGGTGGAGCGAAAACGGTCGGCTTGGTCGGACAGGACAGCTCCCTTGCCGGGGGCCGATGGCGATACGGCCACCAGTGCGAGGCCGGCGATTTCTTGATTGCCCTGACCGGGTGATTTCACGGTGAAGATCACGGCGAGAGAGTTACCGTCCGAACCGCGCATCACGTGAGAAATCTGCGGGCGCGCGCCGAAACGGCTATGGGCATACTGCAGCACTTTTCCCATTGCGCCCTGCAACGTGTGCTGGGCCGGCATCTGCGCATAGGCGATCGTGCCGCCGCCCGGATTGGTGATCACCGTGACGCCGCTGTTCGACTGCGCCCCGGCGGTCTGGGACCAAGCCATAAACCCAACCATCAACATCAGCGTGAGCACCCGCATTGCAGGAGTTTCCTTCTCGTTTTGCTGTCGACAGAATAGCGAAACCGCGGGTGTCTCGTTGCTCATCCTTGTCCCGGACCGCGCTCAGACGTCGCCGCCACGACCGACGCCGTGTGCGCACCGAGCGTTGCAGCGACATTCCGGCGCGGACGGCGCCATGATGACGGGAGCAGGAGTCGAGAGCGAGCCGCTAAAGCTCATCGAGCCTTGTCATGGCGGCGGCTGTCACGCGGCCGTTGCGCACCACGACTCCTTCGGCGCGCAGCCGGCGCGCCTGCTCCAGATGCTCGCGCGACGACTTCGGAAAAGCGATGCGCCCGCCCGCGCCCACCACGCGGTGCCATGGCAGGTGCAGTGCTCGCGGTGCGACCCGCAGCGCAAAGCCCGCCTGCCGTGCCCTGCCGGGCAGTCCCGCCGCCCGGGCGACCGCTCCGTAGGTAGACACCTGGCCGCGCGGAATCGCGCACACAACGTGCCAGATCGCCTGCAGCGCCGGATTGTCCTGGACGGAACCCGGCGGCCGTCGCGGCCGCGACCTTCCCGAGGCCGGCGGCCCAAAGAGCGTGGCGTGGGTCCTGTTGCGACGGGTCATAGAGCGACGGGCAGTGTGCCGAATGTCCGATCTTTACACTTCAATGGCTGCTTCTACCAAGGCCGCACGTCGGCTCCGGGTCAGAAGCAGTCGTCACCCGGAGACCATCGCCACCGGCTACCGATCGGTAGCTCCCGGCCAAAACCCCGCCCTTCGCCCGCACGGATTGGGCTCCGCCATTGGCCGGTCGCAAACTCACCCGAAGCATGGTCTGCTTTCCGGACATTCGCCCCTTCCTTTACGATACAGCCCATGCAAGCTGAAATGGGCAGGCAGGTCGCTGGCGTGCTTTACGTGGTGGCAATGGCAGCCGTCATAGTCGGCGTGGATTTCGCGTTCTTCAGAAACCGATTCTGGGAACGGCTGATAGTGAACATCGGCATTGTCTTGGTGTTCGCAGCTTTCTACTTGAGATTTCTCAGGCGTCCGTGAACTAAGGAGCGACAGCGCCCTTTGCCGATCTCTTGAGGCCAGGCGCGCGACCATGATGGAAGACGGCCTGGGCCGCCGCGCCCAGGTGTTGGGTGGCACGCCCGCATTGTCGAGATTCGCTGGGGCAAGGTCGCAGAGTGAGCGCACCGCTGGCTTCCTGCCGCGATGTGGCATAACGAAAGGCACACTGCGAAGGCCTTTCAGGGGACGAGCATGGCCTTTCGTGGGGACGAGCGACCGGAATGCCCCCGAGTGCCGCGCTGTTGATACGATGGGCATACCCGATAAGGAGCGTCCCCATGAAGACCAGACACCTGGCCCGCTGGGCCGGAGCGTGCACGCGGGCAGTGGTGCTGTCGGCGCTGGCGGGCTTCGCGGCGGCCGATGCGACCCCGTACGAGCGGATGGCGCCTCTCGAGCAATACCTGATGCCTCCCGGTTCCGAGATCGCACTCGCGCGCAGTGCCGCGCCGGCCGCGATTTCCGACAAGGCCACGGTCCTCACTCTTGATTCGCAGGGTTATCAGACCGCCGTCCGCGGCACCAACGGATTCACCTGTCTGGTGGAGAGGGCGTGGATGCAGCCGTCCGACAGCCACAATTTCTGGAACCCGAAGTTCAGAGGAGCGGTTTGCTACAACGCGGCAGCCTCCAGGTCCGTCCTCGAGTACACGTTCCGACGGACGAAGTTCGCGCTCGCCGGAGACTCGAAGGAAAAGATCCTCGAGGAGGTTCGCGCCGCGGCCGCGCGCAACGAGCTCCCCGCGCCCGAGCCGGGCGCGATGTCCTTCATGATGTCCAAGGATGGGTACCTGGGCGATGGCGTGGGCCATTGGCACCCGCACCTCATGTTCCACGTCCCCAAAGTCGCCGGCGCGAGCTGGGGAGCAAACCTGCCCGGGTCTCCGGTGGTCTTCGACGACCGCGAAGTCCTGGAGCCCGAGCCCGAGGCGATTTTTATGGTGCCGGTGTCCCGCTGGTCGGACGGAACGCCGGCGGCGACTCACTAGTTGAAGCGGCGCAAGGTCGAAGAGTCAGGATCGAGCCCATACCGGAAGGTCCTGTCGTGCGCTGGCGGCTCACCGAGGGCCACGCCACTTCCCCGATATCGATCGCCGCAAGATCCAGCTTGAGGATATTCCGAGCTTCAGCCATTGACTGCGCTGGAATGACTGCCCCGAAGCAATGGGATGGACGCCCCCACCCTCAAACGGCATCAGCGTGCCAAAGTGGAAGTGTGAGCAGCCACTTAAACGAAGATGGGAGCGTCCGCGATGAATATTACAACTGTCGGTATTGATCTGGCGAAGAACGTTTTTCAGGTGCACGGAGTTGATCCACGGGGGAAGGTCGTGCTTCGCCGGCAGCTGCGCCGCGAGCAGGTGGCGCTGTACTTTGTGAACTTGCCGCCGTGCGTGATTGGGATAGAGGCATGTGCGAGTGCCCATTACTGGGGCCGTACGCTCGAGCGCTTCGGGCACACGGTACGGCTGATGGCGCCGCAGTTCGTGAAGCCATACGTGAAAGCGAACAAGAACGATGTGGCTGATGCCGAGGCGATCTGCGAGGCGGTGAGTCGGCCGAATATGCGCTTCGTACCGATCAAGAGTATCGAGCAGCAGGGTATTCTGTCGGTACACCGCGTCAGACAGGGCTTCGTCAAGGCGCGCACGGCGCAGGCGAACCAGATCCGCGGCTTGCTGGGCGAGTTTGGGTTGATCATCCCGAAGGGTATCTGCCACGTCGTTGAGCGAGTACCGGCGCTCTTGGAGGATGCCAGCAATGAGTTGCCGTTGGCGTTCCGGCAGCTGATCGACCGACTGAACTGTCATCTCAAGGAGCTTGATCAGCAGGTCCGTGAGCTTGAGCGTCAGATCATCGCCTGGCACCGCAGCAGCGAGCTCAGCCGCAAACTCGAGAAGATCCCCGGCATCGGGCCGCTCGCAGCTACTGCACTGGTGGCCTCGATCGCCGACGCTAGGAGCTTCAAGAACGGCCGGCAGGTATCAGCCTGGCTCGGGTTGGTGCCACGGCAGAACTCGAGCGGTGGCAAACCCACACTCCTCGGTATCAGCAAACGCGGCGACGTCTACCTGCGCACACTACTGATCCACGGGGCCCGCTCGGCCATCTTGGCGGCAAAACGCCAGAGTGGGAACAAGAACGTCTGGCTGGTCAACTTGCTCAACCGGCGACACTCCAACATCGCCGCTGTAGCACTGGCCAACAAGAACGTGCGCACCGTGTGGGCGTTACTCGCACATGGTCGCGACTTTAGCCCCGACTACGTGCCGATCCGAGCAGCTGCATAGTCAGAATCATTAGCCGCGACAACGTCCGCGACATGAGATCACACCACCGATTGCTCAGGCGATCACGCAGTGATGGCAAACCAGGTCAGACCGTGGTTGGTCAAACCCAGAATGTCCGCAGCACCTCGAGTGCGAGAAAGCGATTGGGAGCCAGCCAGCCAATCCCATCAGGGACAGCGGCACGCGCCGCAGCAAAAGTCCGGATGTACGGGTGCACTCTCTCCCTGTAAGCCATCAAGAACTGAAAGCCTGGCAAGGTTGGGGGCGTCCATGTACGGGTCGCGGTAGGCTAAGCGCGTGCCGTCGCCCAAATTGATTGGGCACTCATTACACGGCACCTGCCACAACGCATAAGAGTAGAGGTTCACCATGACTCCGACTCAGCGCCCTGCGGCGTTCGCGATAGCGATCGCGGCCATTCTGCTTACACCAGCGAATCGGAGCGTGGGGGCAGCCGCGGCCGAAACTCAGCCGGATCATGCGGCGACGCAGCCGCGAGCGCGTGACTTGGGAATCCCATTCGACGGCACGCCCGGGCCGTTCAACGCAATCACCGACGTGAAGGGCGTCGAGGTAGGATACAAGACGCTCATCTCCGGCGAAGGGAAACTCGTTATCGGCAAGGGACCGGTGCGGACCGGCGTCACTGCCACTCTGCCGCGCGGCAAGCAAGGAAGGCGAAGTGTATTCGCAGGCTTCTTTTCCGGGAATGGCAACGGTGATATGACCGGAACTCACTGGATCGAGGAGAGTGGCGTTCTCGAAACGCCCATTCTAATCACCAACACGAACAGCGTTGGCGTGGTACGTGACGCTGTGATTGCCTGGTTGGTTCAACGAAATCAGCCGGGGGACTTCTGGTATCCCGTAGTTGCCGAGACCGCGGACTGGCTTTTGAATGACATCAAAGGCCAACACGTGACGACTGAGGATGCACTGGAGGCACTGAACTCAGCTACCGGAGGCCCGATCGCCGAGGGAAATGTGGGCGGCGGCACTGGGATGATTTGTAACGGCTTTAAGGGAGGAACTGGAACGTCATCGCGAAAATTAGAGACCCGCGATGGGGGCTTTATGGTGGGCGTGCTGCTTCAGTGCAATTACGGGCGGTGGCCGCAGCTGAGAATCGCGGGTATTCCGGTAGCTCGTGAGATGAACATCTCACAAAAAAGATGCGTCCAGCGCCAACTGTCTCCTCCCACTCGGGATCCTTACGACGGGACGGTGGCTCCCGTCTGCGGTACAGCGCCATCAACCAGAGTCGACGGAGCGAGCAGCCGCGACGTTGGTTCAATCATCGTTGTGATTGCCACCGATGCGCCGCTTACTCCCGACCAGTTGAAACGGCTGGCGCGGCGGGTGCCGCTAGGTCTGGGACGGGCCGGTGCGATAGAGATGACGGGGTCCGGGGATATATTCATCGCATTCTCGACGGCCAACCCGGGTGCAGACGAGGGCAACGGTGCCGATTCAAATACGCCGGCTCCCCCAAAAGGTGTCATGGTCGAGCGATTGATCAGCGAGCAAATGAACCCGTTATTCACCGCAGTAACCGAAGCGACCGAGGAAGCCGTGGACAATGCGCTAATCGCTGCTCGGACGATGACCGGCCCAAACTACTGGGTTGTACCGGCAATACCACAAGACCAGCTGAAGGATATTCTGCGCAAACACAATGTGCTGAAAGAGTAATACGCCCGAAGTGTGACCAACGGACCAACCACTCACCGAACTGGCGCGGCGCAGACGCGAACCCCCGCGCTCATGGCCACGTTCCTGGGCTTTGGGCGGCCATGTCCGCGAGGCGTATCATCAGCCTCCTAGCTGGTAAACCACGCTCGTTGCTGCGGTCTCGTGGAGACACCGCGAAGGATCAGGACGATATGAAAATGCACTTTCCCGCTCTGTTGGCTGCCGCAGTCATCGGACTCTTGTCGATTATCTTATATCTTGGCGTCGCCGAAAGGGCACCCGAGCAGCAGGCGGCGCGCACTCGCGAAACTGAACGCAGCGTGCTTCGGGCGATCGATCACGAATGCGCTCCGTGGAAGAGCGACAGCGCCCAGTTCGCCGAGTGCGGCGAAGCGTTTCGAGTGTATGAGAAGTGTGAGGTAGCGCGGCTCGGCACGCTTGATCGTGAGGGTGAGAGCAGAATTAGTGACACAGGAGTTGTCTGCGAGCATCCGGTCTATAAGTTTCACGAACGAGAGCAGGCAGAGTCTGAGCAGGTCGAGCGGGGATCAACCCAAGGATGAGCCCCGAGTCGGAAAAAGGGCGGCCGACAGGCAGCCTTGCAGACCTAGGCGGACGCTGGCGCGTCACCATCGCGCGCCGATCGCAATCCAACGCTGCACTGCGCTCGCGGTCGTTCAGATCGGTGCCGAAGTGCAATCAGTGCGTTCGCTCAATCAGCGCCAGCTCCGGGCTTGCCTGTACTCGATCGAACACAATTTCCGAGCCGGCGGCTGAGATGTCGAAGTCGCGAATGATGAAATCCTCCGGAAGCTCGGCCAGCATATGCCGGGCACCGGTTCGCAGATCGAGGAGCCAGAAGTTCTTGTGGGCAATTTCACAACACAGGATCACGAGTGACTCAGCGCCATGAAAAAACGCAACCCGTCGCGCGCCCCGCGTCAGCAATACCCCCGGCAAGGGATAGGGCCGGCCATCTGTGGCCGCGGCTCGCAAAGGAAAGGTCATCCCGACATCCGCACCTGAATAGACCAGGAAGCGGCCATCCGGCGCCCAAACCGGATCAACGGAATACTCCGACACCAGAGGAAGCGGCGAGTCGCCGTTGAGGAAGATTCGCGTCAGACGCGGCTCACCCTCGCGGACTACCGCGACCACAACCGATTGCCCATCGGGTGCCCAGGCTGGATCACCCCGCAACGTGAGGGAATCGGCCAGGACCCGCACATGTGAGCCGTCACTGTCCATCATGTACAGCAGCGTTCTGGCGCCGTCATCGACCGAGAAGGCGATGCGGCGCCCATCGGGTGCAACGGCCGGCCCGGCAATGATATGCGCATGTGGGCTACTCCAGATCTCGCGGGTGGTCCCGCGCGTCAGTGCCCAAATGCCTTGTGTTGCCCCTCGCCACGATACGTACAAGAGAGAGTCCGCAGCCAGCCGCGGTGTTACGCCAGTTGCTGCAACGAGTGACGGGCTGGCTGCGGCAGTCGCAGCGGTGCTATCACCGGTTAGCGACACTCGCCAAACACTCGTGCGGGCGTTGGCAATCGTCGCGACAAGACGCGTGCCGTTAGCGCTCGCGGCGAGGGAGGTATAGCTCTCCAGCCCCGTGCTGATGCGATGTGGAATGCGCCGCTCGACGTCCATGGAATACATCCACGGCCCGGAGCCATCCGTGTCGGTCGCAATGTAGACCAGCGTGCGCCGATCTAGCATCACCGGGTAGGCTACGCGCGTGTTGTGGTTTGTTATCCGTTCGAGCCCTGCGCCGGAGGGTTGAATTCGCCAGATGTCCCAGTTATCAGGCGGGACACCACGCACAAAATAGATGAAGGCGTCGTCGGGAGACCACAGTGGAAAGTGGCAATGCACCCCCGCCGGGGCCGCATAAATCCTGCGGTCCGTGGGCTCTCCAGGCTCGCGCACGAACAACGGGTCGCCAGGCGCGGTCGTGTGGTAGACGAGCCGCTTGCCATCGCGCGACCAATCGAACTCGGCAGCATCCCGCAGGTACGGCCGCAGTGGACCGCCGCCAGTCGGCGCGGCCAAGACATTCACGTCGCCGGGTTGCGAGCCGCCCGCTCGCCTCGTCCAGATTGAAACGAGCGACGAGTCCGCAGAGAAGCCTAGCGTGCGGATCAGCGGATTGACGAGGTCGGGTACCTCGCCATGCGTCAGATTGCGGTAGGTGCCGCTGCTTGCCTCGCGCACCCAAGCGTCGGTTTGCCCGTCCCGCTCCGCCAGAAATGCCACGAACGTCCCGTCGCGAGAGATTGCTGCCGCCTGCGCAGTCCCGGCGAAGTCCGAAAGGCGAATGAATTTGGCATTGGCAAGAGGACTGCGCCAGGAGTAGACCGATTGGGCCGCGAACCAGGCCAGCGCACCTGCAATCAGCGCGACTGCGGCCGCAAGTACCAGCAAGAGCCTGGTTGGCCGGGCACGCCGTGCAGTCGTGCGCGAAGCAGCCTCGGCACTTGGCGCGATTCGGACGGTTTGCTCAACTTCACCCCCGTCTTCCTGTGTGAGTCGCGTGCGCCGACTTTCCCACCAGGCGTCGAGCTCCGAGCAGAATGCAAAAACGGATCCTTGCTTATCGTGCCGATGGCGATGAACCGGCATCGCCTCGCGCCGTTCCCACCGCTGTACGGTACTGACGTCGCGCTTCAGATAGGAGGCGATTTTCTTCCACGAATCGAGCCGGTCTTCCCGCTGGTTGCGAATGGCTGTCCCGTTTGCGGTGTTCTTAGGATCGTCCAAAGGGCGCTCGAGCTGATCGCCACATGACCGACCGGGATTCTTGCACGCAACCTAGGGAGCAGCAAACCACGGCATTGCACGGCGCATTGGTGGATTTGCGCGGTCTGCCGTGCTTTGCAGCTTGCTGCAGCGCTCCTCCGCGCTGATCGTGCGTTTGCCAGTGCGTTTGTCGCGCTGGGAACAGTCTTTGGGAGAATCTCCATGAACGTCAAAAAGATATCCACGGTGCTGACAGCGGGAGCCACGTTTGCCGTAGTGATTGCCACAGGATCCTTGTTTGGGGCTGCGCCCGCGCTGGCCGATGACGACGGCGAGCGGGCCAAAATTCGCATCGGGTTCGAGATCGCGCCGGTCCCGCTGAATCTGGAGGGCAAGGATCGGCAGCTTGTGGGACTTGGCAGCTACATTGTTAACGGGGCTGGCCATTGCAATGTCTGCCACTCCGCCGGTCCTGCTACCGAATACGCCAAGGGCGGCAACCCTTACTTTAAGGGTAACGAGCCCACGGTCGTCAACCAGGCCACTTACCTGGGGGGTGGCAGAGTCTTCCCGCAGCAGGCGCCGGGGGCCCCGCTGATAGTTTCCCGGAATCTGACGCCCGACAAAACCGGTCGGCCCGAGGGTGGCCGCACTTTCGCGGAGTTTCGTTACATCATTCACACCGGCGCCGATCTGGATCACGTGCATCCGAACTGTACAGACCCAACGATTACCAGCAGCAGCACCTGCTTCCCTCTCAGCCTGCCGTTCGACGGCGATCTGCTGCAAATCATGCCGTGGCCCCAGGACCGGCATATGACCGAGCACGACTTGCGGGCCATTTACGAATATCTGAGCGCCATTCCGTGCATCGCAGGGCCGGCTACTGGCGTGCTGCACAACGACTGCAGTTGAAGTCGAAGCGTCCGGCCATTCGGTCCGGCAGGCGCCCGCGCCACAAAGGCGGGGGCGCCGCCGGATCACTCCGGCAACTTCATCTTGTGTAGGCCATCGCGATGCCCGTCAGCCGCTGCGGCATTCGAGGAAAATGCGAGTTGGTGCCCGCACGGCGACGCCGCCACCGAGTGCCGTGATCCGTGCGATGGTCCTGGACCTGATGCCTGCTGGATCTATCTCCAAAGTACACTGGGAGCATCCCTCGGTTGGCCTCCGATCATTTCCTCCAGAGAGATGCAGCATGCACTTAGCGCTGCTCGTACTCTGTTGCATCGCTCGATAACTTGCGAGGAGCGGAGGCAGCAAGGGGACGAAGATGTTTGCACATGCTGGGTTCAGGCCGCTGTGGCCTGTGATCGTGTTCGTGCCGTGGATCTTCCTGGGGTTCGCCTTCCTCCTGCGGGCCCTGCGCAACTTGCCGATCTCAGCGGCGCGTGGCAGAGCTTCCACGTTAAGAAGAAAAGGAAGAGAAGAATGAGGCTGTCCTTGCTGCCTCGCGGTAACCGATTGCGAGCAATTCCCGTTTGGGGACTGGCCTGTGTTGCCGCGGCTCACCTAGCCATCGCCGATCCTGCAACTGAAACGCCAAGCGCCTGCGAGGTCTCAAGCCCGCGAGAGGCCGGTACTCTTGCCGATAAGCTCTTCGAGAAGGGGGAGTATCAACATGCCGGCGCGTGCTACCAGGCAGCAGGGGATATGATGCACGCCAACTTGGCTTTCCTGAAGGCGATCGGGCCCGATAGCGAGGACACCGCCCGAGCACTCAAGACGCAGAGAGACGCGGCGAAATCGCTCTTTGGAAAGATCGAGGACGCGTTTCGCAGCGGTCGTTGATCTGCAGCTTTCAAGATGACCGTGCAGCTCGCTACGCAGCGGAAGCGGTTGCCCGTGGCGCTGCACCGCAGTACTACTACACGCCGCGTGCATACGGCCAGCGCTCAAGTTAAGCGGCGTCCGCGTGTCCTCATTGCGCCGTCGAACGTCATGGCACTACAGCAGACGTGCCACGCTCCAAACCAACCCGACGTAGCAGCATGTGAAAGCGAGGCTCGGAACGCAGTACATCAAAGGCGGGTTCAACCCCGATCTCACTCATCGCGATCTTGCGTTCAGCATAGGCTGACTCAAGCGAATCAATGGCCTTTTCCTTCTCACCGAGCCGTGAATAAATGATCGCAATGCCATAGCTGTCGTCATAGGCTTCCGGCGGATTCGGGCCGGCGACTGCAATCGTCAAAAGCGCGCGCCAATACCCTTGAGCACCTTGGGCTGCAAATGCCTTCTGCAGAGCATTTTCGCATGATCGCACCACTTGAGGGTCCTCTCCGGAAAGTGTCCGAGCCATACTCTCCTCTGCAATGGCATCATTGAACCGTCCGAGGTAGGTATACAGATGAGCGAGGCGCTCGTGCCCCACGGCGAAATTTGGATCCAGGAGGTTGGCCTTTTGATACTGCGTGAGGGCCTGGTCGTAACGGCGCGCCCAGACATAGGTTCGGCCTAGGAAGGATTGGATAGGTGGTGAATAGGGATCTAGCTCTGCCGCGGTCTTCATTTCGGCGATGGCTTCATCGTGCCTACCAAATGGTGAGAGATAACCATTCGAGTAGAAGAAGTGGACTTGGGAACCGCCGGGATTCAGCGTGAGGCCACGGCGATATTCTCGTTCTGCGGTGGCCCAATCGTAATCAAGGTGTGACTTGCTGAAAGCGAGCGCCGTATGGGCATCGGCGAGATTGTCGTTGAGCGCGATGGCACGCGTTGCCGCTTCAACAGCCTTCGGCAAAAGTTCGACCGTCGTGGACACCCCGAAAATCGGCGCCACCATATCGGCGCGCGCAAGTCCAGCGTAGGCCTCAGCATAGTTTGGATCTCTGGCGATGGCCCGGCTGAAAGCCGAGATCGCATGCTCGAAGCCTGCGTGGGTTCGGAGATTCGTGGCTTGCAGGCCCTGGAGAAAATCCTCATAAGCTAACGGATCAACGCTGGGCGTGCCGGCCAACGACTCCTGAATTCGTTGCGACAGGGTGAGTTGGATTTTGTCTGCGATACCACGAGCAACGTCGCTTTGCAGCTTCAGGATGTCGCTGACATCTCGGTCGTAACTACCTGCCCACAGGTGGGTCTGGTCGCTGGCTTGGATGAGCTGGGCGGTCACTCGGACGCGGTCATTTGCCCGGCGCACACTGCCTTCGAGCAGCAGGTTTACCCCAAGCTCACGGGCGATCTGGGCCGAGTCCTTCCGGGTTCCTTTGTACAGCATGGCCGACGTGCGAGCGATGACGCCGAGGTGACGCGGGTCCAGGCTCCCAAGCTGTGCAATCATTTCCTCGGTCATGCCATCGGCGAAGTAGTCTTGTCGGGCATCCCCACTCAGGTTCTGGAATGGCAGAACCACGATCATCGCTTTGCCGGGACGCGGAGCGCTGCGCATCCAATACGTAAGGGCAATCAGCGCAATCGCGCCGAGCGCCGCGGCAACCACGGCGCGAATCCGCCACGGACTGGATCGGATTGCCGGGGCGGGCAGGGGGTTGGCCAGTGGTACCTGCACCACGACGGGGGATATCGACAACGCTTCAGAATCGACCATGGGTACCGCGATGCGGTAACCCTTGCCGGGAATGGTGCGTAGCAAACGGGGGTTGGCAGGGTTATCGTGCAGGGCCTGCCGAATCTTCCGAACCGCCGTGTTGATGCTGTTATCGACGTCACCAAAGACCTTTTTGCCCCAGATGCGGTCCAGGATTTCCTGACGCGTTACCAGCTGTCCGGGGCGCTCCAAGAGCAGCAGCAGGAGCTCCATCGGAATGCGCTCAATAGGCACGGGGCGGCCGGCCCGACGCAGTTCGAAAGCGTCTCGATCCACTTCGAAGCTTTCAAATCGAAACACGTCCACAATGACGCCTCGTCGAGCTGGATCTTGCCTGGGTTGGCGTTCGAGACCGACGCCGAACCGCGAATCGCCTAAGTACCTGAAAACGCCGAAATTACTGATACACGAAATCTACAGGAAATCTACAGGCGTTCTCCATTGTGCCGGGCTTTGACCCCTGAAAGGGTGCACGCGGCAGGAATTTCCTGCTGCGCATTTACATCCTTGGGGAACAACCATGAGAAATTCAGTACACAAGAATCTTCTTGCATTCACAGCGGTGTTACTTGCCCTCAGTGGATCTGGGGCCCGGGCAGAAGAAAACCGTGGCTGCTCAGACGCCACGCTGTACGGCGACTACGCGTTTACGGTGTCAGGACAGATCTTTCTCCCGAACGGGGCGAGTATTCTGCGGCAAGGGGTTGCCTTGACTCACTTTGACGGCGCGGGCCACCTCACTCAGGTCGACGAGGTATTGTCCAGCCCCAATGCCACCGTGGTGCCCGGCGCGCCGGTCGATCCCGTAACGGGCTTTCATGATCAGGAGTCGGGCACCTACACTGTTCATGCCGATTGCACCGGAACCTTCAGCGTGCAATTTCCACCCAACGTCAGTTCGACCGGTACGGTTGCGGGAGCCAAACTGACCGTTCTCTTCGTGCTCAGCAATCATGGTCGGGACATCGACACCATCGTGACATCCATCACGCCTCCGGGCGCTGCCGGTCCTGTCCCTGCTCTGATTCACAGCGATGGTCACAAGCTCGGTTCGGTTGAGAGCGACTAGCGACGCATCGGGAGCCGCCCAGATCAACAGCGCGGCCCGGTAGATCAGAATGGTCGTCGGCGTCAGAGATACCAGCAGGGTCCTGCCGCCGACGACTTCGGGGGCGTCGCGGCCACGATATAGTTTGGGCGTGAGCCAACGAACACTCAACCTCACGCGAAAACCCGCCCGCGGTAATGAGACAGCGCGAGTTGACGACGCTATGCCGCGGAACGGAGGGCTTCAATCACAGGGGGAGTCTCGGATGAACACTTCAACGCCCAGCGCCTCAACTCTCTTGCGGCTGTTGAAGCCCTCTTTGCACCACCGGCGCGGTGCAGCGTGGGCAGCGGCCTGCCTCCCATTTGCGAACGGAGGACGTCGCGGTGCAAGACACCGCGGGACGCGCTTTGATCCTGTTCGCGGGCTCGCCGTGCTGCTCATTTTATCGGCGGCGCCTCTCGCCGGGGCCTCGGAGGATGGCGCGGCGCATTATCCGACCGGGACTAACACGGTTGAGCCGGCCTTGATGCCGCCACCTGGCGAGTCACTGTGGCTGAATTACCTTACCTACTACACGGCCGATCGTTTCAACAACAGCAACGCCGCCTCGTCGGTCCCGGGTTACCTCGTAAGCGCGGAAGCAGAGGCCGCGCGGCTGCTGCACACCTGGACCTCGATCGATGGCGTGGCCTGGACGAGCGGCCTCGTACTCATCGCCAACGCCGCCAGCCTTACGGTTCCGCATAGGAGCGGCAGCGGTAGCGGCTTGGGAGATCTGGTGATCCAGCCGGTGCTGCTGACTGCCGCATTCGGCAGTTTGCATGTGCTCGGCGGATTCGATGTGTCTCTGCCTACGGGGAATTACAACAAAGAACAGCTCGTAAACCCGGGTCTCAACTATACGACGGTTTCCCCCCAGTTGGCGCTGACGTGGCTGCCCACGACGGAGTTCGAGTTTTCTCTTTTCTCCATCGCGGGATTCAACTCTAAGAACCAGCAGACCCAGTACACATCCGGCGACTACTTCGATATCGACTATGCGATAGGCTATCGACCGCTTCCCTCAATGCACGCGCTCGAGTTCAGCGTCGTTGGCTATTGGTTCGATCAGTTCACCGACGACGAGCTGAACGGCCGCCAGTTTCTCGACGGACATCGCAGCAAAGTATTTGCGGTAGGGCCGCAGGTTCGCTACCGGTTCGCCAAGGGCGGCATCGCGTTCAAGTGGCTGCATGAGACTTCGGCGGAGAACCGGCCCGAGGGCGATCGGTTCCAATTGCAGTTCGCGGTTCCATTTTGATTAGGAGATCTCGGGAACGCGCGAGCCCATTGCCGGGAAGCAAGGGGCAATGACTGCATCGTGTAGGGAGATGACGAGTGGCGCCGGGCGGCGGCAGCGTTAGCCTAGTAGGGCGCAACAGCCGAGTCGCAGGCCAGGAACCCGGCTGCCTGTCTCGTGAAGGACTCGTGAAACTGAAATAGCGAGCCGTGTCCGGAGTCCGGGTAGGTCAACAGGACAGCATTGGGGAGGTTCTCGCTCAGCCAGTAAGAATTCCGGACAGGAATCATCGCGTCGTGGACACCATTCACGACGAGCGTGGGATGATAGATCTTCTTAAGGGTTGCGAACCGCTTTCCCGTTACAGACTCCCAATCACGAAAAGCCGCGATCTGCGCTTGCGCGACCGAGGGTCCGGAGACCGGATCGCGATCCTGCGTGCGTTGCATAAGGCGTTTGATATAGGCATCCGCTGCGGCCTGGCTCGATTCGGTGGGTGCAAAAAAAATCTTGCCCAAGACTGCGTAGCCACGAAGCTTCGGATCGCTGAGATGGACCTGCAAGCTCGGCTTTTCGAGATGCATGATGTCTTCGCCGCCCCGGGGCGCCGTCCCCACCAGGATCATTCTGCGAAAGATCGAGGGTCGATCCAGCGCCATTTGCTGCGCGATCATTCCCCCGAGCGAATAGCCCAGAACATCGCAGCAGGCTAGGCGCAGCGCGTCCAGGAACGCCAACGCGTGCTGCGCCATGGCGGCGATGGTCCTGGGTACCGAACCGGTCGATCGTCCCACACCGGCGTTCTCAAAAAGAATCACCTTCCGCCCGCGCGCCAGCGGATCCGTCACTGCCGGGTCCCAATTGTCGAGCGTGCCGGTGAAGTGTTGCAGTAACAGCAGGGGATGGCCTGAGCCCTCGCCGAAGCGGCGATAGGCGTACCGCTGTTCGCCGATATCCAGGAATTTCGTGGTCGCGGTGACGTTGCTTGATGTCATGAGTAGCTCCGACCATTTCTCACTGCCTGTCATCCCAAGCACATCACGCGGCACCCACAAGAGGGGCATATCGTCCGGCACATCGACGCCGAGCTGAGCGCCGTCAAATTGTCATGACTTTCATAGATGGCGCCCTTCAGACGCCCAGAGCTCCCAATGAAGTAACATGCCGCTCGCGCGTACTAGTTGCTAATCTGCTGCAACGCGCCGACCCAGTTCTCCACGTGATAGGCGGACGCGAGCTTTCCACCCTTCACCGTGAACACATCGATCGACATGGTCTTGAAGCTCTTGCCGGTCGGTTTCGCTCCGAACAGCTCGCGTTCGGGTGTCCCGGTCGCTTCGCCTCGCACCACAATCTGATCGCCAGAAACCAGAATGTCCTTGATCGTCCAACGCAGATCCGGGACTGCCGTGCCGATCGTCTTGAAGACGTCCGCTAGTTGATTGCGGTTAAGCCAGTCCTCGTTAGTCGAATAGGATTGGTAGTCGGGATTGGTTGCCTTGGCCAAGAGCGCAGCCACATCCTTCTTCGCTGGCTGATTCAATGCGTCATAGAGAGGCGCCACGATCGTTCTCGCCTGTTCCGCCGTGAGTGGTGCAGGAGCACCGGCAATGGGCTCAGGAAATGAATTGCCGAACATCGGCCGCCCGCTCAAAGACTCCGCTCGCGTCGCTTCATCCTGCAGGACGTCCCAGTGCTCCATGAGCAAACCGTCTTTCATGATCAGGATGTCCGCAGCGACCCAGTTGTGTGGTCGACCGTGACCGGAAAAGCGGCCGTGCAATATCACAAGGTTGTCTTGCGCAAAGATGAGGGAGTTGTCGTATCGGAGCGTGGGAGGGGCTGCCCGAACCAGATTGAACAGACCGTCGCGGCCAGGTGGTATGTGCGCGCTGTGCTGAATGTAATCGGGCGACCAGAAGCTTTCCGCTGCCTTGTAGTCGCGCCTGTTGAACAGTGTGTCGAACGCTTGTAGCACAAGCTTCTTATTCTGCTCAGACGAAGTAGTGCTCATTCGATCCTCCATTTGGGCGCTGTGAGACTTGTGAGCGAGGGGCGATCGAGGATTAGTCGGACCAAACCGGCTGCCGTCTAAGGTTTAATGAAAAAACCTTATACTCACGACGGTTTAAAAAAGCAACCACCTTTGGTATAGTCGATTTGGAGGCCGCCATGAGACGCACGAGTTTGGGTGACGCGATCTGTCCGATTGCCCGCTCATTGGACGAGATCGGTGACTGGTGGACGTTATTGATCGTTCGGGATGCCTTCCACGGAAAGAAGCGTTTCGGCGAGTTTCAAAAGAGCCTGGGCCTCGCGAAGAACATTCTCAGTGCCCGACTGAGGCATCTGGCCGCAAGCGGCATCATGGAGAAGCGTGCGTCGGTCAATGCGGGTGGTCGTGACGAGTACCACCTCACCGAGAAGGGCCGCCGACTGCGTTTGGTTCTCATCGCTCTGCGCCAATGGGGTGAAGACAATCTATTCGTCGATGGCGAACCGATGATGGTGGCGCACGATCGGTCAAATAGGCCGATCGCACGGTTGCAATTGACGAATCAGGACGGGCGGCCGCTCGAGCTCGACGAGGTCGCCGTCACGCAGGGGCGGAAGAGGGCCACAGGCGCGGCGTACGCCAGAACGAGGCACCCCCGCGGGCGTAGGAGCGCTGCGTGACCGAGCGTTTGTTTCGATGACTTCGCCGTCGGCCCAGTGGGCGAATACGGTGCGTGGTTTAGTCTAGGGCGCGAGGATTGAAAGGCGAGAGCCGAAATTGGTTCCCTATGCGCTCCCTTCGCGCGTGAACCAGGGACTCACGAGACCTGGTGTTGGGTCTGAATAGGAGGAAGTTCATGAAAGCTCGCTCTGAGGGAGGTCGCTTATGAAGTATCGGAAGCTGGGAAACAGTGAACTTCTAATTTCAGAGATTGGCTTTGGGTCGTGGCTGACATTCACCGATCCGCAGCGCCAGCAGCTCGCCATCTCATGCGTCCATCGCGCGCTCGATCTCGGAATCAATTTCCTGGACACGGCCAACGTCTATGGCCGGGGCGCGGCCGAAACGGTTCTGGGCGAGGCGCTGACAGGCGTCAGACGCGATAGCTATGTGCTGGCTACCAAAGTGTTCTTCCCAATGAGTAACGCTGACCGTGGTTTATCGCGGGAGCAGATCCAAAAGCAGCTGGATGCATCACTGAAGCGATTGAACGTCGACTACGTGGACCTGTACCAGTGCCATCGCTACGACTTCGAAACACCGCTGGAGGAGACCATGGAGGCGCTGACGCGGGCAGTGACGTCTGGAAAGGTGCGCTACCTCGGCTTCTCCGAATGGCCTCTCGAGGGCATCAAGGCAGCTCTGGAGCTGAAGAACGTTGTCCGCTTTGTTTCAAGTCAACCGCAATATTCTCTGTTACATCGGGAACCGGAGAACGGGTTGCTGTCTCTATCGGCGAAATCCGGGATTTCGCAGGTGGTCTGGTCACCGCTTGCACAAGGAGTGCTTACCGGAAAGTATTTGCCAAACTCGCCGGTTCCCGCGAACAGTCGTGCGGCGGACGCTTCAATGGGTGCGTTCCTGGACCCGGACTGGTTGGCACCTGCGACTCTTGAAGCGGTGCAACAGGTGGGACAGCTGGCGGCTAGAGCGAACCTTACTCTGGCCCAGTTCGCGCTGGCGTGGGTTCTGAGACAGCCGAACGTCACTTCGGCGATTGTGGGGGCATCGCGTCCCGAGCAGGTAAACGATAACGCAAGCGCTTCGGGCGCGCAGCTGGACCCGTCGCTGTTTACGGAAGCAGAGCGACTCCTTCCAAGTCACTGATCCGATGCCAAAGAGCTCGGGAGGGGACTCGAGTCGGTTTGCGGTGCGCGATCAGGAGCTCGAGCGCGAGCGTCCGGGTGAAGTAAGGAAAAACAGCGACTTTACTGAATCACGGGAACTAGATGGGTCCTTGGCCGCTAGCTGGACCGATGAGTAAAACATCGACCGCGCTGGCTGAACCACTGCGCCGCCCCGGATCATCCCGTACATCCCCACCCGGAGCTGCTCGCCGCCATCGGGCGCTTTGCAATCGGGCGGTGCGTCACCACAGGGCTGTCGCGCAGTGCGACCGGGCTGCAGATGTTCGAGAGCTCGGTCGCCTTTCTGCGCGCCCCAACCTACCGGCCACAGCCTGACCCGCGAGGCGCTAGAATCGCGACGCGACCGGAGGGTTGGACCATGCCTGAATTCAAAGCCCGAAGGATTGCGGGGGCTGCGGCGCGTCGCACCGGTGTAGCGACCCTCGGCCTGATCGCCTGCGGCGCGCTCGCAGCGCTCGTCCGTGTGCCATCCGCCGCGGCCACTACCCCGCTCGAGGTCTACGGTCGCCTGCCGCGATACGAGAACGTCGTGCTGTCACCGGACGGGTCGCGCGTCGCATTCGTCAGGACCGACGAGAACGCGCGCAGTGTAGTGGTGCTGGAGCTGGCCAGTGGCAAGAACCTCGGCCAGCTGCGCGCCGGCGATGAGAAGCTGCGGGGCATCCGCTGGGCGGACAACGATCGCCTGATGATCTTTACCTCCGTCACGGCGGTGCCGGCTACGTTCCTGTGGAACGAGCGCGAGTGGCGCCAGCTGCAGATCTTCGACCTGAAGAGCGGCAAGAACTACATGGTCCCCCGGCCGAACCCACCCGGCGACACCAGCCTGATGACCATGATCACCGGGCATGCAACCGTCAGGCGCATCCAGGATCACACGGTACTGTTCGTCGGAGGCCTGCAGGTCATCGGCCGCCCCATATCGCATGGCCGCGGGCGCGAAGTGGTGCCGGTGCTCGTGCGCGTGGACCTCGAGTCGGACAGCTCGCGCATCGTGTTCCCCGGCAAGCGCGGCTTCATCGAGTCCTGGACCGTCGACGATGCGGGAGAGGTTGCGGCAGATGAGCTCTACGATCAGAGGAGCCACCATTGGAGCATCCTCGTCAGCCGCGACGGACGCCTGCAGGAAGTCGCCGCGGGCGACGACGCGATCGACTTTCCGCGCATCCTCGGCTCGGGCCCGGTCGCTGACACGCTGCTCCTGCAGCGCATCGAGGACGGCGATGCCGTGTGGCGGCTGCTGTCGCTCAAGGATGGCTCCATCGGCGCCCCCCTGGCCGAGAAGCAGACGCTCGATCGGTCGATCGAGGATCCGCTGACGTTCCGCATGATAGGTGGCGTGCACGTCGGCGACAGCGAAGAGTATGTGTTCTTCGATCAGTCCGCACAGCAGTCATGGCAGGCCGCCGTGCGGGCTTTCCCCAACGAGCGCGTGCTGTTCGAGTCAGGCGCCGCGGGCTTCAAGAAAATGATCGTGCGTGTCGAGGGAGAGCGTGACGGCTACTGCTACGAACTGATCGACCTCACTACCCACCGTGCCGAGCCGTTGGGAGATGTCTACCAGGGCATGGGTAAGCCGTTTGAAGTGCGCAGCATCACCTACCCCGCCGCGGACGGCTTGCAGATCCCCGCCTACCTCACGCTGCCGCGCGGCAAGCCCGCGCAGAAGCTGCCGCTCATCGTGCTCCCGCACGGCAACCCGGCCGGCCGCGACACGGCGGACTTCGACTGGTGGTCGCAGGCGCTCGCCGATCAGGGCTACGCCGTGCTGCGGCCCAACTACCGCGGCTCCGAGCTCAACAGGGCGTTCCTCGCCAGGGGCTTCGGCGAGTGGGGCCGCAAGATGCAGACCGACCTGTCCGACGGTGTGCGCTATCTCGCCCACGAAGGAGTGATCGATCCGGCGCGGGTCTGCATCGTCGGCGCAAGCTACGGCGGCTATGCGGCGCTTGCCGGTGCATCGCTCGATCCCGGCGTATATCGCTGCGTCGTCTCAGTGGCGGGAATCTCCGATCTGCGCAGCTGGCTGCGCTCGGTGAACCACGAGCACTACGGCCTGGATACTGCGGCGCAGCGCTATTGGGAGCGTTTCATCGGCGCCAGCGGCCCGAATGATCCGTCGGCGGACGCGATTTCTCCGCTCAGGCATCTGGATGCGATCACGGTGCCGGTGCTCCTGATCCATGGCAAGGACGACACGGTTGTGCCGTTCGAACAGAGTCAGGTCATGTACGAGGCGCTGCGCAACGCGCACAAGCAGGTCGAGCTCGTGCCGCTAAAGGCCGAGGACCATTGGCTGTCGCGCAGCGCGACCCGGCTGCAAATGCTCGAGACCTCGGTGGCGTTCGTGCGCGCCCACAATCCGCCCGAGCCGTGAGCGACGACCCCATGGCCAGTCGCGCTTCCTCGAGGCGCAGGCCTGGTGCTAGGCGCGCGGTTCTCTATGAATACGCGGCGCGCGAGAACGCGAGCCACTGGAGGTTTGCGCTACAGCGGACCCGGAGGGCAACCGCGCTGACGCTCGAGGTGCGCCGCGCTGCCCAGTACGAACAGGGCTTTGGCAAGGCCAGCTGCGCCAATGGCCAGGGTGCCGATGCCGAAAGCAGCTGCAATGATGCCGATGATGAACAGGAATGCGGCGGAGTGAAGCATGGTGATCTAGCGCGGCAGAGCTCGCTGCAGATTTTGCGCAGCAAATCTCCAGTTGCGCACTACCAGGAGGGGTGGTAACCCTGAGGATCACGCGCTTGCACCGCTACGCTCATTCGTACTCTCACTCGCTCCGCAGTTTTCCCAATGCTTCCGAGTGTGAGGCACGGCCGGTGCGGAGCCTGTCGGCGCAATACGCAAGCCGCTGTCAGAGCTTGCGCCTGCCTGGAAAAAGCTGCGTCCTTGTGCATCGTGGCGAGGTGCGGTGCACCAACAGTTATGACGCGAAAGTGCCGCTAAGACTGGCGACGACTCCGCTCGCTCCGGCAGAACTAACCAGGCTGGCGGTGGCTATCTAATGGAGAAGCTCATGTTTACAAGGTCTGGGGACGGAATTGGAGAAACACGATGAAGGCGGTTGTGCTGCATGAGTATGGTGGTCCTGACAAGCTGAAGTTTGAAGATAATGTTCCCGATCCGCAGGTGAGCGGAGATACGGTATTGATCGCGGCGGCTGCCACGAGTGTGAATCCGATTGACTGGAAGGTTCGTTCGGGTGCGCGACAGAAGGATTTTCCGTTATCGTTTCCGGCAATTCTTGGCTGCGATGTGAGTGGCGTCGTGCGCGCCGTGGGCGCGAATGTGAAGCACTTCAAGCCCGGTGACTGCGTACTTGCATTCTCGAATGCGACGTATGCCGAATTGGTGGCAGTGCCCGATTCTGACGTGACGCACCTACCGAACGGGGTAGACCTGGCGGATGCGGCAGCAATTCCGCTGATCGCCTTGACGGGAGATCAGTTGGTCCGCCATGCGGCGAAGGTGCAGAAAGGGCAGATGGTACTGGTAACGGGAGCGGTGGGAAGCGTGGGGCGGGCTGCGGTACATACTGCCAAGAAGATGGGTGCGAAGGTGATTGCGGGCGTTCGCAAGAGACAACTGGAGGACGCTCGCGCCCTTGGTGTCTCTGGCTTGTTGGCAATTGATGACGACGAAGCGATTGCGGAGCTAAGCGCTTTGGATGCAGTTGCCGATACTGTCGGCGGTGAGGTCGGAGCAAAGGTGATTGCAAAGGTGAAGCAGGGAGGCTCGTTCGGCTATGCCTCTGTATTGCCAGAGGGAACAGCCGCGTTGCACCCGACCGTAAAGATCACGCGCGTCTTCGCGAAGCCTGATCCATCAAAGGTACGTGAATTTGCGGACGATCTGCGCGATGGCAAGTTCGTTCTCCCAATCGGTCGCCGGCTTGGTTTACGCGATGCGGCTGAGGCGCAGGTGCTGGCGCAAAAGGGCGGCATAGGAAAGATCATTCTGTTGATGCCCGATCCGCCAAGGTAATTTTTTCGACTGCAAAGCGTGGCCGGGCGGGTGCCCTGCACCCGCAAGCACAGTCGCGGCGCGATTCGCGTTCAGTATGGACAGTTGCGACATTGGGAGCGGGGGGTGTCCGATACTTGACCGCTTTGTCAGCGGCTGGTCGGCTTACCATAAATGCGCTTCAGGCGAACCTGCCCGGAGCTGGAACCTGCTCTTCTGCAACTGAAGAGGCGCTGGAGTATCCTATTGTGCCGAATAGAACAACTCGAAGATTCAGGCTGATGGATGCATTAAAAGGGATTTGTTTACGGGCAACCTTGCAGCGGGCTGCGCGGGTCGCACCCGGCTAAGGTTCGAAAGCAGGAAGGGGAGGGCCCCAGTGATCGTCTCTTCGTCGCAAGCCGACTATACATCCCTCGCACGGGCACGGCGCGTGTCCGAGCTGCTTCGCACGGCTGCGCTGAGTCCAGGAGACGCTGCGCGGGAATTGGAGATCGATGAGTTGACTGTACGCGGCTATTGCACGGGCGAGCCGGTGCCGCGGCATGTCACGCTGGCCATTGAGCGTCTTGTTCATCTGCGAAGCATTAAGGTCTATCACATCGCCAAGGCCGAGGACGCGGTCGACATTTTGCATAATGGCTTTCGCGATGGCGCGGACAGCGGAGTGCGAGTCTCAAACAGGTTGTTGATCCATGTGTCGCACATGAATCCGAATGACATGGCGTGTTTTCAAATGAAGGTCTCGAAGGAATGGCTGCTACGGTACGAGTGCAGCGATAAAGGGCACGGTTATCGCGAATTCCTGGTGCCTGCGTTTGAACTCAACGACTTTCCGCGTCGGCGACTCCCCGACAAGGAATGGCTATCAATGCCCTGGGGTCGTTAATCCGTTCGCTGTAGTACCGCACGACGTGCTTGCCGGAAAGGCTTTGCCGGCGCGTGGCGAGCGCGAATCCAGTTGCGCTTGCGGGTTCACAGTCGTTGCACCCGGTGGATAGTGATGCAAACCTTCGCAAGTGGTAGCGGGGCAGGATTTGTCACGTTCCGAGAGGCTGTCCGCGTGCCGCAAGCGTGCGCGTAAAGTAGGGGGCGGGACAGCGTTGGGTCAGGCAGTCGATACTCCGGCACTTGCCACAACTTATCAGGAAGAAGCTCATCATGGGTCCGACTCAGCGCCTCGCGATATTCACGATAGCAATTGCAACTGTTCTGTTTGCAGCGGCGAATCAGAGCGCGGGGGCACCCGCGAGCGAGGCGTCGCCGGGTCAACTCGTGGGAAAGACTTATCGACTGGAGCGAACGTATCTGGTCAGTGTGCATGTCCCCAGCGGCAGCGTGGACAAGGTACTGCAATCGCTGGCCGCGGCAGTGGGGCTGGAATACGGCAAGTACGACCACGTAGCGTACATCGACGCGGAGGGCATAGAGCAGTACCGGCCGCTCGCAGGATCAAAGGCAGGCGCGCAACAGACTGTGACGAGAACTCCATCTAAGGTTGTGACCGTGTCCGTGGTTCATGACGCGGCCGTGTTGCAGAAGGCCGTGGACGCGATCAATCGGGCGCACCCTTACGAGGAGCCAGTGATCTACATCACCGAGGGGTGGCGGAGCCGATCAACCAGTGCGGACGAGAACAACCCGAATCGCTGGTGGAATCAAAACCCAAAGTGAGGGTATCAGCTACGCGGCCTGACTCCCGTGAATTGCCGGCGATAGCAAAGACACCGAACTATCGAGCGACTCCCGGTTCTGGCCCTTTATGCCGAGAAATATTGGCATCTGAGCCACCACATAGCCGCCGCTCGCGACTGTCGCTTCTGGGTCGGCAAGCGACCTTTACCGACGCCTCTCGGGTCTTCGTGCTGAATGTCCGCAATCGGGAGGCCAGTCCGGCGGCAGGCGGCCAAAAACTGTCCTCCAGTCAGGCGAAATCGCCGCCCCGAAGCGGTCATTCCCGGTCTGGTTGCCAACCCCTTGGGTATCCGCGACGATGTCCCTCAAATAGTTTGGGGGCGCCGCAGATGGTCGAGGAGGGTGGTGAGGATAAGGCGCGCGTCCGGACGCCCGCCGTATTCCTCAGCTACGCCTCGCAGGATGCCGCAGCTGCGGTCCGCATCTGTAGCGCGCTACGCGAGGCCGGAGTCGAAGTGTGGTTCGACCAGAGCGAGCTGCGTGGCGGGGACGTGTGGGATCAGAGGATCCGGCGCGAGATCCGCGACTGCACGCTCTTTATTCCGGTCATCTCGGCGAACACAGCGTCGCGGCACGAGGGATACTTCCGCCTCGAGTGGGATCTTGCGGATCAGCGTACCCACATGATTGCCCGCGACCGCGCATTCATCGTGCCGGTGTGCCTGGACGCGACTAAGGAAGCCGCCACAGACGTTCCGGAGTCGTTCCATCGGGTGCAGTGGACGCGCCTGCTCGACGGCAACACGCCGCCCGCGTTCACGGCACATATCGTCGCGCTGCTTAGCGCGCCGGGCGTGGCGCCATCGCAAAGAGCCTCGCGGCCGCCAGGCAACGAGTCTTTCAAGGCCTCATGCGATGCGGCGCCCGTCACGGATGAATCGGCCGAGACCCTCGGTGCTCGCGCATCCCGAGCACGTGTGACAGGGCGAACTTGGCTGTCACTCGGTGTCTTATTGCTGGCGATAGCCGCGACGCTGACATGGTGGGCCACGAGAAAGGCCGAGTCCGCGGGTAATCCGCTAGCCAATGCCAGCTTCAGCCGCCTCGCGGGCCTCGAGGGTGTGGGCCGGGCGGCGGCCATCTCCCGCGATGGAAAGTTCGTGGCGTTCCTGGCGAACCGCGCGGGCAAAAACGACGTTTGGGTGAGCGAAGTTGGCAGTGGCACCTACCGCAACCTGACACGCAGCGAACAGCGTGAGTTCACCTCCCCCAAGGAGATCCGTACGCTGGGTTTCTCCCCCGACTCGTCGCTCGTTTCGATCTGGACACGCAGCTCGGACGGGTCACGACCGGAAGATGTAAACATTCTGGCTGTGCCGATTGGCGGGGGGCCGCTGCGGACATATCTACCGGAAGTCGCCGAGTACGACTGGTCGCACGATGGCAGGAAGCTGGTCTTCCATACGACCGCTCCGGGCGATCCCATCTTCGTGCGCGAGCCGGGCAGCCCCGACCGCCTCGTCTATGTAGCGCGCGCGGGCGTGCACTGTCACTTCCCGGTGTGGTCGCCCGACGATGCCTTCATCTATTTCGCCCGCGGAATACCCACCGATGGTGTCTGGGATATCTGGCGTGTTCGACCCTCCGGCGCCGGGCTCGAGCGTCTCACGACTCACAACTCATACGTGGCCTACCCGACGCTGCTGGACCAACGTACCATGGTCTATCTTGCCACCTCGGGCGACGGCTCGGGCCCCTGGCTGTACACACTCGATACCGAGCGGCGTGTCCCTGATCGCATCAGCTTCGGACTGGAGACGTACACCTCGCTTGGGGCAAGCGCGGACGGTAAGCGTCTGGTCGCGACCGTCGTCTATTCGGGCAGCAGCCTCTGGCGCCTGACGCTCCGAGCGAAGGACGGCGCACCTGCGACGGCGCCGACTCCAGCGCTCCTCTCCGCGGATGGCGCTCACCCGCGGCTGGGTTCCGACTATGTGCTGTACGTCGCCTGGCAGGGCGGCAAACAGGGGATCTGGACCCTGAGGCAGGGAGCTACCCGCGAGATCTGGAGCAGCACGCACTCGCTGATCGCGGGCGTTCCGGCCATCTCACCGGACGGACGCCATATTGCCTTCATCACCAGAGAAGGCGACAGGGCGCTGCTTTACGTCATCGACCCGGATGGCTCCCACTCGAGAATCATCGCCGATTCGCTCGCGTTGCGGGGCAATCCCGCGTGGGCACCCGACGGACAATCGATCCTCACTGCAGTGGTTCGCGAGGAGGAGCCGCATCTGACCCGCGTCTTCCTCAACGGTGCGCCAATCCAACCCCTCGTTGCCGAGTATTCCGTGGATCCCGTCTGGTCCCCCGATGGCAGCTTCCTGGTGTACTCGGGCGCCGACATCGGTACAACCTTCCCGCTGCGAGCTGCCGCTCGGGACGGCCGACCCTATCCGCTGCCGACCATGATCCTGACGCGCGGTGCACGACGCGTGGCGTTCTCGCCAGACGGACAATCGCTGGTGATCCTGCGCGGCGACTTCGACCATAAGGACTTTTGGCTCATCGATCTACGGACCGGCGCAGAGCACATGCTCGCCAAGCTGCCGGCGGAGTTCGTCATCGGTGACTTCGATATCTCACCCGACGGCTCCGAAATCCTCTTCGACCGCGTGGAGAAGAACTCGGAACTCGCGCTCATTGAACGAGCACATTCGTCCGCTAATCCTTAAGCAAGGGTGCTTGAGCGATGCGCAGCTCTTGCCCAAGAACGCGACTGCTCCCCGCAATCGCTGCTGCGATCGTGAGATGAGCCTGCCCGAATGGCGATGCAAACCGTTGTAAATGGTAGCGGGGCGTGATTTGTGCTGACGGAGGACAATCTGCGAATCGACCGAAGCGAGCAGCGATGGCGCTGCCTGCGATGCGGGCGCGACCGCGCCGCGGCGTTTCGCCGTCGACATGGTCGCGCTGCAAGAGAATGTCGATCACCGCCCCACGTGGGTGCCTTCCCGTTCGGCTCGGTTCAGGCTGGCGCTTGGTTGGCCCACGGATATGCTATGTTTCTCTGGCGTACGAGGGTTTGCAGCCGCGCTGTCATCACAGCGATGGGCGCGGAATTCCAGGAGGGAATATGTTGCGAAATCTTACCGCGTTCGTGTTGGGAGTCTCTTTGCTTGCATCCACCGCGGTCGTCACCGCTCAGGATCAAGGCCGGGACCATCAGACACATCAGTGGAGCGCGCAGGAAGATCCGCACTGGCACCAGTACCTGAAGGCGCAGAACAAGAAGGACCACGACTGGAGCCAGGCAACCAAGCGGGAACAGACCGCCTACTGGAAGTGGCGGGACGCGCATCCGGATGCTCACTGACCGGAGCTGATGCGCTTACAGAGGCGGATTGCTTGTGCGCCGGGCATGCCTGCAATCCCGTAGAGCGATCCGGGAGCAGGCGGTCGTACTGAAGCGCGACCAGGTTCAGCCGATGTTGTACTTCTGTATATTTCGTCAAGGAACCTAGTGCGCGAACGCGGCTAGCCAGTTCCGAGTCGTCTCCTCGGCAATGCCGTCGGTCCCGGTTGACCCTGCCGGTAGTCGGCAGCAGCATTACCTGGACAAGGGCGCAAGGAAGCGATCGTGCCTATAAAAAATGCCCAGGCAGCAGATCCCAAACCGGTGGTCATGGTCATCGAACCGGAAGTGCTGGTGCGCATGGTCATCGCCGAGTTTCTGCGCGACTGTGGCTTCAAAGTCATTGAAGGAATCTTGGCGGAGGATGTCAGGATCGTCACCGACGCCGGCACTCGCCTCGATATCGTGTTCTCCGAGGTTCGACTGGCGGGTAAAGTCGACGGGTTCGCCCTGGCCAAACAGCTCCGTAACACTCACCCGGAAATCGACGTCATCCTCACCTCGGGAGTTACAGGGGCGGCCGAGAAGTCGACGGAGCTGTGCGCGGAGGGGCCACTGAAAAAGCCCTACAAGGCTGCCGACGTGGCTGCGCGCATCAATCTGCTACTCGAGCGCCGTCGCTCGGCAGCGAAGAAACCCTGACATGCCGCTTAGTCTCGGTAATGTGGAGCGTGAACCACCGCCGTCGTCATCACCTGGAGGTGCACCGCGCAAATGGGTCCTGCTGATCATCGAGGATGACTTTGCTACTCGCTACACGGCCGCATTGTATCTGCGCGATAGCGGCTATCGAGTCATCGAAGCTGAAAATGCGGCCGAAGGTATCAGCGTGTTTTCATCCGGAACGCGCGTGGACTTCGTGTTTTCCGATATCAATATGCCGGGGCCGCTGAACGGGCTTGGGTTCGCACAGTGGCTCGCGAGGGAGCATCCGACCATTCGGATACTGCTGACGTCCGGAGTGCACCAGGAAGCAGTTGGTTTATCTGCCGGGGTGCTCTTCATTCTCAAGCCTTACGACCTGAACGAGGTGGATAGGCTCATCAAGACGATGCTCTGATCTGCAACGGCGGCTCGCTATAGCGTGCGTAACGGCCGTTCTGGGTCCAAGAGCGCTCTAAAGTGACTACCCCTCTCTGCAAGGGCACGCCACGCAGCTCTGACGCCACCTTGTTTGACGCACGGTCGCACTTGAGATCGTGCTGGAGCAGGCTGAAGGGCTGATGTTCGCACGGGTCAGTGTCCGCCTGGCTGTAGGAGTCCGCCTGGCTGTAGGACAACGACCACACACATTGCTGGCGCGCTTACCTTAATTCACTGCTTTCAGATCGATAGCATAAGGGCTCGGCAGTGAATGCCGGTAACGTTCCAAGAGGTTGAATACCATGAGCACTAACCACGAGCAGCGTCCGGACCGCCAGATGCAACCTGATCCGAAGTCGACCCCCCCGGGAAAGCCGTCGGATCCGAACAAGCCGACGCAGAACCCGCCGGGCTCAGATAAAGGGCACGGATCGGGCTCTGGCACGGGACAGCCAAGTCGCCGCCCCGGTCAGCAAGGTGGTCACGACGAATAGTAATCGCTGAAGGCCGGCGCGGGCCGGCGTTAGCTGAGAGCGCGGGGAGGACTAATCCCCGCGTTCGTTTAGGCAACACAATTCTCTTCCGGTCGTGCCGGAAGCATGAAGAGAGCTCGCCATGGTTGTCGCCACCAAGAACACCTCACGCCGTCGCTCGTCCCGGCCGCGCGACGCCATTGCACTTCTGAAAGCTGATCATCGACAGGTATCGGGGTGGTTCGCCGACTTCAAGAAGGCGTCGAGCAATTCCCGCAAGCAAACGCTGGCCAAGAGCATCTGCCAAGCGCTACGCGTGCACACGACCATCGAGGAGGAGATCTTCTACCCTGCGTTTTGGAGCGCGACGGGGGACAAGTCGCTGCACCATGAAGCTGAAATCGAACACCAGGGCGCCAAGAATCTCATTGGCGAGATTGAAAAGTCCGGCCCGGCGGACGACTACTTTGATGCCAGAGTCACCGTGCTGTCGGAAATGATCAAGCACCATGTGAAGGAGGAAGAGCAGCCTGGAGGCATGTTCGCGGAAGCCAGGCGAGCGAACATGGACTTGACCGAGCTGGGCGAGCAACTGGCGCAGCGCAAGTCAGAGCTGCAGTCGCAGGGTGTCCTAGGCGCTCTGGTGGAACGCCTTAACGAACCGTTGAGCCGCTGACGCCACACACCCGAGCACTAATGGACGTCAGTGCGTCCCCTGGAGCCGGGACTAGGAGACTGCCAGCCTGAAGCTGTCGTTCGTGACTCGCCGGACCCGCGGACCGGTCGGATTGTGCGACCCGTTGCAACACGGTGCTGGGCTCGGTAGGGAGTGCAGGTCTCATGCACCGCCTGACTGGAGCCGATGGCGCTTGGGGTCTTTGGGCCGATACGGTCCCGGTCCAGTCGTTGAGCTAGCGGCTGACGTGCAAATGGCGGCGTGGACCGCGGTGGCCGGGTTGGAATGCGCCGCAACAATTGTTGGTTTCATGCTGTCCGGCTGAGCTTGCATTTAGAGCTTGGCCCCAGCCCAGCCGCCACGACGGCAGACCTCGAGACGCGGGCACGATAAGCGCAAGCAGGTTTGTTAGTCTTCGGTCGTTGGGTACGCGGTCATCCCAGAGTGCTTCCATAATGGAGAATCGTATGAAGGGGTATGTCTTCATCTCAGTCTTCCTAATGGCAATGGCGTCCGCTTTCGCGAATGGTCCGGCAGCGCCAGCCGCTTCCGCGCCGCAAGCTGGAGCGCAGAGCGCATCGAAAACGCCTGCGAACACCAAGACGCCCGTGCAGCTCGCGGATTCGACGCCTAAAGGCCAGCTCAAGGATCCGTATTCCGACAAGGACGCCGCAGTTGTGGCGGCCGGCAAGCAACTGTTCGAGGGCACTGCCTGCGCCGGATGTCATGGCGGTGGTGGCGGCGGCGACATGTGTCCGCCCCTGACCAACGGTGTCTGGATATACGGAGGCGACAATGACACGTTGTTCAGGCTAGTAACCTACGGGAGCAAAGTCCTGCAGAGCAAGGGCTACACCCGCCAGGCCCAAGAGAACGTCGTGGCCCCGATGCCCGCCATGGGGGAGATCGTGAAGACGGCTGATGACTTGTGGAAGATCCTGACATTCGTACGCTCCCGATACGACGGCCCGCCGGAGTGCAAGTACGGCTGCAAGGGCAGCTAGAGCGGCTGGTTAGCTATCGCGCTGATCCAGGATCCGGCGGA
>CAVXCD010000001.1:712500-1024831 GCA_963760225.1 uncultured Gammaproteobacteria bacterium | reverse complement strand
CCGGCACGCGCCAATGGGCCGTCGCGGGCCAGGTGGCGAAGAGCTCTGCGAGGGCGGCTGCGCGTTGTGAGGGGCCACTGCAGGCAACAAAGAACGCCACCGCGCTGGCGGCGCAGATGAGCACCATTCGGACGGCCGCCGACGCTCGATTCACGATTACCCCTTGGGGCCTTCACTTCCTTGGAGCCGCTCACGCCAGAGCTTCGCTTCTGCCTCGGCCTGTTCGCGCGCCTCCCGGACCACCTGACTGAGCTCGCCGGGATTCCGGTACAGCAGTGCGCTCACGCGCTTGATCAGCGTTTCCGAGAAAAACGTGGAGAACATGAGACGATCAAGAACTGCAGGACCCGCAGAAACAGCGCTCGCCACACAGGGACTCGCCGTACTGGATGGAAACGGTCCCGCGTTCAACGCCGCCTGAAGGTCGCGCAACGCATGGCTGAGGCTTCGTTGACCCTCGCGAATCTCGCGCAGCTCGCTCGTCAGCGCGGCACGCAGCGCTTCGGCAGCACCGGCCGCATCCACCGACGGTTCGCGAAGAGCACCGCGCTCGATGACGTCGGCGAGGTAGACACTGCGCGAGATGCCACGCCTGGCGGCTTCGCGATCAATCTCCCGAAGGATCTCCTTTGGCAGGCGGGTGCTCGCGACTTCCGCGCTCATGATGGCTCTGCCCGCTACACGCGGCGGAATGATCCCGCCGGGGTGCGCGCCTTATACATCGCGAACGCCGTGTATTCAGGCGCTTGTCGATGAGCCGGGTACGATTCGTCTACCGGGATCGCATCCCTGTAGACGCTTCTGTCTACGGCCAACGCGTTGAATTTCCCAGGTTCGCGGCGCAGCGCCGCAGCAATCAACGATTGCGTGCTGTGTCTGTCGAATACGCTCTTGCCGTACGGGGCTCGACTCCTCGCTTCGGCGCCGATCTTCAGGGCCGCGCGAGCGGCCGGGGTGCGCACCCCTTGGGGTCCGGGGCGAAGCCCCGTCTTGGGCGACCGCACAGCGCTCGCGGCGACCCTACCGCTAGATGCGGCCATACACGTACCGCAAGCGCTCGATCAGAGTGGCCAAGGACGGCTCGCGGAACAGCACGTCCAGGCACTCCGCGAGCGATGCGAACTCGGTGGCGTCCCATCGGACCCGGAACCGATCGGTGATGAGCTCGTAGCTCTTGGAACGCTCGTCGTAAACGTTCCACGCGAAGGTGCCCCCGCGCGCATCGCTGCCGCCTCGGGCGAGCCGAGTGACTTCGGAAAGGTCCTCTAGCTCTACGAAGTTGTTGACCTCGACCCACAGGCTCCGGGACGCGAGCTCAACGGCGGCGGCAAGGCCATGCTCGTGGCCAGTGGGTCTGACGGTCACTCCGTCGACGGATATCGGACTCAGCACGCGCGATGGTGGGCTCGACTGGGGTGGAGCCTGAGGACGATCAACCAGTGGCCGACGTTCGCGGTTCCAGTAGCCTCGAATCGCCACCTGGAGTAGCGCTGGGACATAGGGGTTGAGCGTCTTGGCGAGCTGCAGCTCATCGACGAACTTCTCATCGCGCAGGTACGTCCAGAGATTGCGGCTTGCGAATTCGGCCTGTCCCTGCGAGGGCCGCTCTGGCAGGCGCGCGATCCAACGGTCTACAGAGTCGGCAAGCGCTTTGCCGCGGATGTCCGGCGAGGCACTTAGATTGGCCAGGAAGTACTCGTCCTCGACTTCAAGTCCCTTCGTCTTACCGCGCGAGCGGAGCCGCACCGCATCGCGGAAGGCGCCGACGTTGGCGATCAGCAAGTCCCTCGAGACGTGATCCTGACCACAGTGCTGGTAGGCGCTGTTCGCGGAGCTTGCGAGGAAGCGAAGGTCATCGAGCGCCAAGGGCTGCCCCGACCGCCAAGCCGCCCTGATCGGTAGCAGCGCCTCAGGTGCACTATCACGAGGTCCGAACGCCTCGATCTCCTCGAGCCGTTCTTCAGCGAGTCGACGGATCGCCTCGCCGGTGCTCAAGCGCCCGCCGTAGAACGGCTTTGCCGTCGACTCGACACGACGCAAAGTGGGCTCGGGAAAGCGGACGGTAAAGTTTCGCAGGTTGTCGTTCTTCATGAGGCTTCCCCAGGAGGTGGCATCACTTTATAACCGCTCGCACGCTCTTGCAATCGATTAGGTGTTTGTGCCAATATGCTATCGGCCGAACCTTCCTTAGGGATCGGCTGCAGCACTCGAACCGCACGATGAAGAACGACACGGAGCGCGGGCCCGAAAGCCCTGTAGGCACATGCGTGACGACGCTCGGACTCGAAGAGGCGGCGCGGCTGGCACGCTGCCATCCGGATACTCTGCGCAAGCTCGCGAAGGCTCGGTTGGTTCCGGCTACGAAGATCGGTCGCGAATGGGTATTCTCCCGCGAAGTATTCCAAGAATGGATTGACGGCCGATGTCGCTCTACCGTCGCCCAGGCTCTCCCCACTGGTGGGTCCGCATCTCGATCGCTGGCCGCAAGACTCGCCGCTCGACGGGCACAGAGAATCGCGCAGAAGCGGAGGAGTTCGATCACCGAGAGCGAGAGCGGCTCTGGCGACTCCACAAGCTCGGCGACCGCGGTGCTATTCGCTTCGTCGAAGTCGCCCAGCGCTGGCTGAACGAGACCGAAAAGCGCAGCCGCGAGAAGGACGAGATGATCCTCACGTGGTTCTGCGAGGAGATCGGGGAGGAGCCGATCAGCGTGATCGACCGCGAAGCGATCGATGAGCTGCGCGTCCTAGCGCTCGAGGGTGGGAGGTCGAAGTCGACCGTCGATCGCTACATGGCGTGTCTCCGTGCGGTACTCAACGCGTGCGAACACGACTGGAGATACGCCGGCTACCACGCCCCGAAGGTACCGATGTACGGGCGGCGCGCCCAGCGTACGCAAAGACGCTTCCTGCGTCCGGAGGAGTTCGAGCGGCTCTGCAAGGAGTTGCCCCCACACCTCAAGCTCGCAGCGCGGTTCTCTGTGCTGACGGGGCTTCGCATGCGCGCAATGCTGCAACTCACCTGGGATCGCGTTGACCTTCGAACCCGACGACTGTGGATCCCTGAGGAGCAGATGAAGGGCGGCCACGCTCATGGCCTGCCGCTATCGAAGGCGGCCGTGAAGGTACTGCGGCAGCTCAAGACACTGAACCCGGAAGGCGCGCACGTTTTTCAGTGGCGCGGCAAGCCCGTCGATGACTGCAACGGCCACGCGTTTAAGGACGCCGTGGAGCGTGCGGGGATCGGGCCGCTGCGCTGGCATGATCTACGTCATACCTTCGCCTCGTGGGCACTCCAAAACGGTGTGACGCTGCCGGAGCTGAAGGAACTCGGGAGCTGGAAGAGCTTCGAGATGGTGCTCAACTACGCCCACCTCGCACCCGATCACCTGGCGAACGCGGCTGAGAAGGTGGGCACGTTTAGGGCACAGCGAAAAACATCAGGATCACAAGCCTCTGATGTTAAATGGAAAGGGAGGGACTCGAACCCTCGACCCCGGCATTATGAGTGCCGTGCTCTAACCAGCTGAGCTACCTTTCCACGAAGGGGCGCGCATTGTCATCACTGCCGCCCCGGGGTGTCAATCCGCCGCGGCCGTGCGTACCGCGGCTCAGTCGCGCAACGGGCTTCACCCACTGCCTCACACATTGAACCTGAAGTGCATGACGTCTCCTTCCTGCACCACGTAGTCCTTGCCTTCGAGACGCAGTTTGCCGGCATCGCGCGCCCCGGTTTCGCCATTGCCCGCCAGATAGTCGGCAAAGGCGATGACCTCGGCGCGGATGAAGCCGCGCTCGAAATCGGTGTGAATCACGCCCGCTGCCTGCGGTGCGGTGGCGCCGATGCGCACCGTCCAGGCGCGTACCTCTTTCGGCCCGGCGGTGAAGAAGGTCTGCAGGCCGAGCAGGCGGTAGGCCGCGCGGATGACGCGGTTCAGCCCCGGCTCGCTCAAGCCCAGCTCGCTGAGGAACTCGGCCCGCTCCGACTCATCGAGCTGCGCAATCTCCGCCTCGATCGCCGCGCACACCGGCACCACCACGGCTGCTTCGGCCGCAGCGCGCTTCTCGAGCGCGCCGAGCAGCGGGTTGTCCGTAAAACCGCGCTCGTCGACGTTGGCGACGTACATCACCGGCTTCGCCGTGAGCAGCTGCAACTCGCGCAGCTCGCGCCGCTCCTCCTCGCTCAGCGCCAGTGCGCGCACCGGCCGCGCCGCATTCAGCTGCACCCGCACACGCTCGAGCAACGTGAGGCGGCGCAGCGCGTCCTTGTCACCGCTCCTGGCGGCCTTGGCGGCGCGCTCGAGTCCCTTCTCGAGCGTCGCCAGATCCGCGAGCGCGAGCTCGGTGTCGATGGTCTCGACGTCGGCGAGTGGATCGATCCGGCCGGCGACGTGGATGATGTCGGTGCTCACGAAGCAGCGCACCACGTGCGCGATCGCATCCACCTCGCGGATGTGCGAGAGAAACTGATTGCCGAGGCCTTCCCCCTGCGAGGCTCCGGCGACCAGCCCCGCGATGTCGACGAATTCGACCGTGGTCGGCACGATCTTCTCCGGCTGCGCGATCGCCGCGAGCTGCTGCAGCCGCGGGTCGGGCACCGGCACCACGCCGACGTTCGGGTCGATGGTGCAGAACGGGTAGTTCTCGGCGGCGATCTGTGCACGCGTCAGCGCGTTGAACAGCGTCGACTTGCCGACGTTTGGCAGCCCCACGATGCCGCAGCGAATGGCCATCGCGGCGCGAGCTCTACGCGCCGCCGGGCGGCGGCGGCGCCGGGGATTCGCGGCGGTGCAGGCGGTTCATGGCGATCTGCGCGCCTTCGCCGAGGAACACCGGCACCGCGTCCGCCGCCGCTGTGAGCGCCTCGCCGATCAGCTGCGCCTCTGCAGCCGGCGGCCGGCCCAGCACGTAGTCGAGCACCTGCGCACGATCACCCGGATGGCCGATGCCGATGCGCAGCCGCCAGAACGCATCGCCGAGCTGCGCAATCACGTCGCGCATGCCGTTGTGGCCGGCGGCCCCGCCACCGTGCTTGAGCCGCACCATCCCGGCGGGAAAGTCCAGCTCGTCGTAGGCGACCAGGATCTGCTCGGGCGGCACCTTATAAAAGGAGGCGACGCTGTGCACCGCATCGCCGCTGTGATTCATGTAGGTCATGGGCTTCAGCAGCCACAGCTCGCTCGCGGCGATGCGGGCACGCGCCAGTTCCCCGTGGTGGCGCGGCTCGTTGCGCAACGCTGCGCCGTGGCGCCGCGCCAGCTCCTCGATGAGCTGGAAGCCGGCGTTGTGCCGCGTGCGCGCGTACTCCGGGCCCGGATTGCCGAGTCCGACGATCAGTTTGAGCGGCTCACCTGCCATGTGGTACTCGAGCGCCCGAAACGCCGCCGGCCGCGTTCGGCGCAACCGAAGCGGCCGGCGGACGTTGAAGCCCTGGGCGCGTGCGCGGCTATTTCTTGCCGCCCTCCTTCTTGCCCGCAGCGGCCTCCTTCTTGCCCGCAGCGGCCTCCTTCTTCTCCTCGCCCTTCTTCGCCTCCGCGGCGACCGGCGCTGCTCCCGGGGCGGCACCCGCCGGGGGGGCTGCGCCCGGAGCGCCCGGAGCGCCTGGAGCGGCCGGCGCAGCGGCGCCTTCGACCGGCACGGCGGCGGCTTCGGCAGCAACCGGCTCGGGCTCCTCGGCGCGCGGTGCGTGGATCGACGCGACCGGGGCGTTGCGCTGCGTGAGCTCGGGGATGCTCAACCCCTCGGGCAGGGGAATGTCCGCGAGGAACTTGGTCTCGTTCAGACTCATGCCGGACAGATCGAGCTCGAGGAACTCCGGCAGATCCTTCGGCAGGCAGCTCACCTCGACGTCGGTGCGCATGTGCGAGACGACTCCGCCCTGGGTCTTCACGCCCGGCGAGATGTTCTCGCCCCTGAAGTGAATCGGCACGTGGATGCGGATCTTCTCGCTCTCCACCACGCGCTGCAGATCGACGTGCACCACCAGGTTCTTGGCCGGGTGCATCTGCACGTCCTTGACGATGGCCTCCTGGGTGGCCTCGCCGATCTTCAGGCGCACGATCGAGGAGTAGAAGCGCTCGTCGTCGATCATGGTGAGCAGGTTCTGCTGATCGAGTATCAGCGGGGTGGCGTCCTGGTGGGCGCCGTAGAGGATGGCGGGAACCTTCCCCGTGTGACGCAGGCGGCGGCTCGCACCTTTGCCTTGCGCACTGCGGAGGTCCGCGCCGAAGGTGAATGAAATACGCATTACTATCAGTCTCCGTCAGTTACTTACCCACGTGCGAGGTTCGCGACCAAACCCGCACACCCAAAAAACTTCAGCGTGGCGCATGCACCTGCAGGTGCGCGCTGCGCGCTCAATCGACATACAGCGAGCTCACCGAGCCCTCGTCGAGGATGCGGCGGATCGTTTCCGCCAGCAGCTCCGCGACCGACAGCTGCCGGATCGGCCCGGCGCTCTTCGCCGCGGCGCTCAACGGTATGGTGTCCGTGACCACCAGCTCATCGAGCGCCGAGCGCGTGATCTTCTCGACCGCACCGCCGGAGAGCACTGGGTGGGTGATGTACGCCACCACCTTGTCGGCGCCCTCGTCCTTCAGTGCCTGCGCCGCCTGGCACAGCGTGCCCGCGGTGTCGACCATGTCGTCGACCAGGATGCAGGTCTTGCCCTCGACCTCGCCGATGATGTTCATCACCTTCGACTCGTTCGGCCGCGGGCGGCGCTTGTCGATAATGGCCAGTTCCACATCGTCGAGCCGCTTGGCGAAGGCTCGCGCCCGCGCCACGCCGCCGACGTCCGGCGAGACGACGATGACGTTGCGATGCGCCTGCTTCCAGGCATCGCCGAGCAGCACGGGGGAGGCATACACATTGTCCACCGGTATGTCGAAAAAACCCTGGATCTGATCGGCGTGCAGATCGATCGTCAGCAGCCGGTTCACCCCCGCGCTGGACAGCATGTTGGCCACCAGCTTCGCCGTGATCGCCGAGCGTGTCGCGCGCGGTCGGCGGTCCTGGCGCGAGTAGCCGAAGTACGGCACCACCGCGGTGATGCGCGCGGCGGAGGCGCGGCGCGCCGCATCCACCATGACCAGCAGCTCCATCAGGCTGTCGTTCGCGGGCGGGCAGGTCGACTGCACGATGAACACGTCGCGCCCGCGCACGTTCTCCATCAGCTCGACGTTGATCTCGCCGTCGCTGAAGCGACCGACGTAGGCACGCCCGAGCGGTATCTGCAGACTGCGCGCGATGTCCTGCGACAACCCCGGAGTGGCATTGCCGGCAAACAGCGCCAGTGTGTCGCTCGTACTCATAACCTCACGCGCCCCGCGCGGAATTGCCGCCGCCCTCGCCCTAGGCCACCTGCCTCACCGTACCGATGTCGGCTGGCTGGGGTGGAAGGATTCGAACCTCCGTATGGCGGGATCAAAACCCGCTGCCTTACCACTTGGCGACACCCCAGCACCGGAAGCCGCGCGAACAGCGGTGCGCGGGCGCGCATCTTATCAGCCACCTTAACTTCGTCGCCGCGCCTTGAGCTGCCGCTGCAGGGGCGAGGTGTTAAGACCCCGCGCCACGAAGCCCGTCCACCGATCGGGAACCTGCGCGGCGAGGCGCTCGGCCTCCGCGGCCGTGGTGAGCGCGACGAACACGCATGATCCGGTGCCGCTGAGGTGCGCAGGTCCCGCCCGAGCGAGCCACTCGAGCGCCTGCGCGACCTCGGCCGAGCGCGCGCGCACCACCGGCTCGCAGTCGTTACGCCCGCCAGACTCAAAAAAGGCGCGTATTGTGATGAGCGGGGAATTTCGTGTCAATTCAGGGCTCTGGAAGACCTCTCGGGTACTGATACTGACGTTCGGCCAGATGATCACGTACCAGCGCTCGGGCAGCGAGACCGGGGTCAGCCGCTCGCCGATGCCTTCGGCCCAGGCGGACGAACCTTCAATGAAAACAGGGACATCCGCACCGAGCGGCAATGCGAGCCGGACGAGGGCCGGAGCGGGCAGCCCGCAGTTCCACAGCTCGTTCAGGACCAGGAGCGTCGTGGCCGCATCCGAGCTTGCTCCGCCGAGGCCCGCACCGAGCGGTATGCGCTTGTCGATACGGATGCTCGCTCCGCGGCGCGCGCCGGTCGCCTGCTTCAGCGCCTGCGCCGCGCGTACGGCAAGATCGGCCTCGGGCACCACACCGGCAGCCCCCACCGGACGCTCGATCTGCCCGTCCTCGCGCACTTCGATGCTCACCGTGTCGCACAGGTCGATGAGCTGAAAGAGCGTCTGCAGCTCGTGATAGCCGTCGGCCCGGCGGCCGGTCACGTGCAGGAACAGGTTGAGCTTCGCGGGGGCGGGCCAGCTCGTTGCCGGCGACTCGCTCATAGCCGCCAGTCATCGACCAGCAGCCGCACGCGCACGGCATCGCGCTGCAGGGTGAGCCGCGCCGGCAGCGACCCGCCGTCGGCGACGCCGTAGCTCACATAATCGATGTGCCAGCCCGATTGCGTCAGTGCCGCAAGGCGCTGCTGGCCTGGATCGAGTGCCTCGGTCGAGGGCTGCGCCGGGTCGGGCACGCCCAGCACCCAGTAGCGCAGCGAGGACAGCGGCGGATCGAAGCCGAGTCGCGCGGCGAGCTCGGCGTGCGCCGCGGCATTGTCGAGCTGCTCACCGTGCGGGGTGACGAGCGTCAGCTCATCTCCCGCAGCGGTGACCTGCGCACCGCCCACGCCCAGCGGACCTTCGAGCGTCAGCTGCGCGCGTGTGCCCTGCTGGATCCAGCGCAGGCTCGCATTGAAGCCCTCGCCGGCCGCGGCCACCGCTACGCGGCCGCGCAGCTCGAAGTGCGCGAGCGCCTGCAGCTGCGGACGGCGTACTTCCCAGGAGGTCGGCGCCGCTCGCGGTGGCACGCTGCGGCAGGCGGCGAGCGCGGCGAGCGCGGCGAGCATCGCCGCGGCCGGCCGCAGCCGCTCAATGCGCATCGGGCAGGAGCCGGCTGATCGTGGTCTTGACGGCCTTGGAATCGGGCTCGCGCGCCAGCGCTTCGGCCCACACCTTGCGTGCGGCGCTGCGCTGACCGCTCGCCCACAGGGCTTCACCCCAGTGCGCCGCGATCTCGCCGTCGTGGTCGAGCGAGTAGGCACGCTCGAGCATCACGGCGGCAGCGCGCGCATCGCCCTGGCGGAAGCGCACCCAGCCGAGACTGTCGAGCGCCGCCGGGTTGTCGGGCATCACTACCAGCGCACGACGGATGAGCGCCTCGGCATGGGCAAGTTCCAGCGAGTGATCGGCGAGGGTATAGCCGAGCGCGTTCAGCAGCGTGGGATCCTCGGGCCGCTCGGTCAGCATGTGCTCGAGCGCCTCGACCGACTCGTGCACGTGCCCGGCCTGCTCGAGGATGACCGCGCGGTCGTACTCGATCGAGGGGTGCTGCGGGTGGCGCTCGAGTGCCGCCGACAGCAGCGCCAGCCCGGTATCGGCCTCGCCGTGATCCGCCAGCAGCCGCGCCTTGGCGAGCGTCAGGTCGAGCTCTTCCTCCGGATGGTCGGCGGCATAGTCATCCAGCAGCGCCAGCGCCTCGGTGCGTGAGCTCTTGTCGAGCAGCAGCGCCGCGGCGCGCGAGCGCGCGGACAGTGCCACCGAGGAATCGTAAAGGCGACGGTACTCGGCGAGGGCCACATCCACGTCGCCGTCGCGCGCGGCGATGTCGGCGAGGTACAGCTGCGCGGCATCATTGCCCTCGCCGCTCGTCAACAGTTCGGTGAAGCGCAGCCGCGCTTCCTTCATGTCACCGGAATTGAACGCCAGCAGCGCCAGGCGGCGGTCGACCTCCCCCGTCGGCGCGCCGTGGGAGCGCAGACGTTCGAGCTCCTGGTGAGCTTCCTCGCTGCGATCGAGCGAGGCGAGCACGTCGGCGAGCTCGAAGCCGCCGCGCGTGGCGTCCTCGGCCGCGGCGCGCCGCGCCGTGGCGAGCGCCTGCGACGCATCACCCTGCATGACATAGGCACGCGCCAGTACCCGCAGCGCAGCCTGGTCCTTGGGATCCTGCTGCAGCGCGCGCAGCGCGTAGTTCTGCGCGCGCTGACCGTCGAACGCCGTCAACGCCAGCTCACCGAGCAGCGCGAGGGTTTGCGGCGAAGTCGCGGTCGGCTCGAGTGCGCCGCTCATCGCTATGAGCACCGCCGACGCGTCGGATTCCTCGAGCAGCAGCGCGGTGAGCTCGGTCATGCTATCGGCGCGTCCGCGGCGGGCGGCGGCGGACGGCGGGGAGGCGCTGTCCTGCTGCTCCCCTGCGCGCCAGAAGTCACGAATCGCAACACGCGCCTCCTGCGTGCGATAGAGCTTGAGCGCCACGGCGGCGTACAAGGCGTTCGCCTCGCGGTCCGCCGGCGCGAGCGTGCGCCAGCGGCTGGCCGCCTGCCAGGCAGCCGGCAGGTGCTCGCACGCCATCGCCACCTGCGTGGCACGGCGGGCGAGTGCGGCATCACCGACCGCGGCCGCCCGTGCGTAGCTCTCCGAAGCGCCCCGGCAATCCCCGCGCTTCAGGTCGGCCTCCGCGATTACGGTAAGTGCGGTGGCATCGCCGTGGGCCGGCGGTGGCGCGGCTGGCGGCTGGCGGGCATGCTGAATACTGGTGCAGGCGGCGAGCAGCACCGCCAGCGCCACCCCGCAAAGCTTCGTGAGACGGGTCATGCGAACGATCATACTCACGCGGACACTATAGAGTCTCGGACGCTGCCGCGCATTGCGCAACTTGTCACAAACTGCGGACATCCCGGAGAATGCCGCGCCCCAGGATCGGCTGCGGCTGCGCACCCCGGCGGCACGCCAGCCTGAAGCAACAGCCGAATGAAGGAATCCATCCGCCAGCGCCTCGAGAAGCTCGCCGACCGCTTCGAGGAGGTCGGCCGGCTGCTCGCGAGCGCCGAGATCGCCGGGGGCTCGTCGCAATTCCGCGACCTGTCGGTCGAGTATGCGCGCCTGCAGCCGCTGGCCGAGCGCGTGCGGCGCTACCACGGCCTGGAGCACGAGCTCATCGCCGCGCGCGAGCTGCAGGGCGACGCCGACGCCGGCATGCGCACCCTCGGGAACGAGGAAGTCGTGCGGCTCGAGCGGCGCCTCGAGGCGGAGGAGCAGGAGCTGCGCAAGCTGCTGCTGCCGAGCGATCCGCGCGACGAGCGCAGCATCTTCCTCGAGATCCGCGCCGGCACCGGCGGCGACGAGGCGGCGATCTTCGCCGGCGAGCTCTACCGCATGTACGCGCGTTACGCGGAATCGAAGGGTCTCGCCGCCGAGGTACTCAGCGAAAGCGCCGGCGAGCACGGCGGCTTCAAGGAGATCATCAGTCGCATTGCCGGCCGCGGCGCGTTCTCGCGGCTGAAATTCGAGTCCGGCACCCATCGCGTGCAGCGCGTGCCGGCGACCGAGGCGCAGGGACGCATTCACACCTCCGCCTGCACCGTGGCGATCCTGCCCGAGCAGGACGAGGTCGACGAGGTGCAGATCAACCCCGCGGAGCTGCGCATCGATACCTACCGTTCCTCGGGCGCCGGCGGTCAGCACGTCAACAAGACCGACTCCGCCGTGCGCATCACTCACCTGCCGAGCGGCATCGTGGTGGAATGCCAGGACGAGCGCTCGCAGCACAAGAACCGCTCGCGCGCCATGGCGCTGCTCAAGGCGCGGCTGCTGGCGGCGGAGCAGGAAAAACAGCAGAGCGCACAGGCGCAGTCGCGGCGGCTGCAGGTGGGCAGCGGCGATCGTTCCGAGCGCATCCGCACTTATAACTTCCCACAGGGCCGGGTCACCGATCACCGCATTAACCTGACGCTCTACAAGCTGTCGCAGGTGATGGACGGCGATCTCGACGAGCTGATCGAGGCGTTGCAGCAGGAGTACCAGGCAGAGCTGCTCGCGGAGGAGACGTGAGCGCAGCGCCGCCGGGCCTGCGCGTCGACAGCGTCACCGGCATCGACGTCTCGCTGCCACTGGCGGGACCCGGAGCGCGCGCGTTCGCGTTCCTGATCGACTGGCATATCCGCCTGATCCTCGCGCTCTCCTGGTACGTCGTCGGCACGCTCATCTATAACGGCGGCCTGGTGCTCAATGCGCCGACCGCTCATGAGCGGGCCTGGTTCGGCGCGGTGGTGCTGCCGGCGCTGGCGATCTACTTCCTGTACCACCCGCTGCTCGAGCTGCTGATGCGCGGACGCACGCCCGGCAAGCGCAGCGTCGGCATCCAGGTGGTGACGCGCTCGGGAGAGCTGCCGGGAGCGGGCGCGCTGCTGGTACGCAACGTTTTCCGTCTCATCGACAGTCTGCCGGTCGCCTACGGCGTCGGCCTCACGCTGATGGTGGCGACGCGCGACAGTCTGCGCTGCGGCGACATGGCCGCCGGCACCGTACTGGTATATGAACGCGCCGGGAGCGATGCGGAGCTTTTGCAGAATGCCGCGCAGCGCCTCGGCACACTCGACACCACCGGCGCGGAAATCGCCGCCGAACTGCTACAGCGCTGGGAGAGCCTGGTGCCGGAGGCGCGTGTACGGCTCGCCCGCGCGCTGCTGCTGCGCTATCTGGGCACCGCTGCGGACCTGAGCCCCGCCGAGGAGTTGCAGTGGCGCTCGCGTCTCGAGCGCCTGGCGCGGCCGCGAGACGCACCGTGAGCACGCCCGTCACCAGCCGCGACAACGCGCTCGCCGCCACGCTGCTCGGGCGCGCGGCCAGCTGGCAGCAGGCGGATGCGCGCGCCGCCCGGCTGGCGCGCGGGCGCACCGAGGACGCCGGCGACGCGGTGCGTCTCGCGGACGATTATCGGCTGCTGGCGCACGACCTGGCGCGGGCGCGCGCACTCATCCCGGCCAGCCGCGCGCGCGAGTACCTGGAGAACGCCTATGCCCGGGCGCACGCCACGCTGCATCACGGGGCCTGGCGGCTCGGCAGCGGCCTGCGCCAGCTGTTCGCCGAGGAAACTCCCGCGGCGATGCGCTGGCTCGCGCCCTACATCGTGTGGACGACGCTCATCTTCGTGCTGTCCGGCTGCGGCGGCTATGCGCTGGTGCACCGCTACCCGGAGCTGATCGCGCTGTTCGCCTCACCCGACATGATCGCGAGCGTGGAGAGCGGCAAGCTGTGGACGCAGGGACTGCTGAACGTCGTGCCTTCGTCCATCCTGTCGGTGCAGATTCTCACCAACAACATCGTCGTCAGCCTGTTCGCCTACTGCCTGGGATTTCTGTTCGGCCTCGGCACGCTGTACATTCTTGGCATCAACGGGCTCATGCTCGGCGCGGTGTTCGCCTTCGTCGGTGCGCACGGGCTCGGCGGCCAGCTGTTCAGCTTCATCGTGCCGCACGGCTGCGTGGAGCTGTCGGTGATGTGCCTGTCGGGCGCCGCCGGGGCGGCCATCGGCGAGGCGCTCATCCGGCCCGGCAACGCCGGCCGCCTCGAGTCGTTCCGCGTGGCTGCGCTGCGCACCGGCGTGGTGCTGCTGTCGTGCGCGCTGCTGCTGGTGGGTGCCGGACTGATCGAGGGCTTCATCTCGCCCGACGCGCGCGTCCTGTTGCCGGCGCGCATCGCGATCGGCGTGGGCTACTGGTGTGTGATGGTCGCGCTGCTGTCGGGGCGGCTGTTCGCGCGGCGCAGCGCGCCGGCGGCGGCAGCGCACCCCTAGACACGTCGCGTGCGGCGCAGCGCCTCGTAGCGCTCGAACAGCACCGCTTCCAGGCGCTGCGCGCTCGCGGCCACCACCGGCGCACCGAGTCGCTGCAACAGCGCCTGCTGGCGGCGGGCGCGCTCCTCGTGTTCGGCCGCCGCCAGCGCGATCCACGGATCCTGCCAGCCGTGCGACTCGCTGCGCGCGAGCGCGCCGATCTCGCCGCTGTGCACGCCGGCGACCAGCACCAGGTGCGGCGGCGCCAGCAGCCGCACGGCGCGCGCCAGCGAAGCGGCGATGTTGGCGTCATCCAGGTCCGTCAACAGCACCACCAGTGCGCGCTGCCTGAGGAGGTTGCGGATGCTCACCGCGGCCGCCATCGGATCGGACTCCGCCGGCTCAACCGCCAGTTGCGCGAGCGCCTGCCGCAGCGCCGCCACGGCGCGCAGTCCGCGCCCCGGCGGGCAGCGCGCGCGCACCCGCTCGGCGTACACCACCAGTCCGATGCGATCGTCGTTGTGCGTGACGATCTCGGCGAAGCGTGCGGCCACGTTGCTGTAAACGCCCAGGCGGTCGAGCGGCCCGGCGCGCACGCGGCTCAGGCGCCCGGCATCGATGGCGACCAGCACGTCGAGATGTTGATCCTCGCTGTAGTCGCGGCTGACGAGTGCGCCGCTGCGCGCGGTGGCTTTCCAGTCGATGCGCGTCAGCGGATCCCCGCGCGCGTAGCCGCGCAGCTGGTACAGCTCCTGGCCGGCGCCGATGACGCGCCGTACACGGGCGCCGGCGGCGAGCCCGCGGGCGCGCGCCGGGCCGCGCAGCGTGTCGGGCGCCACGACGCACGCCGCCAGCGGCTGCAGGGTGAAGCTCCACCAGGCGAGCGCCAGCGGCCCGCGCAGCCGCGCGGGCAACTGCGGCCACGGCTGCGGACCGAGACGCACCGGCAGCAGCGTGACGGCATCCTCGAGCGCCGCGGCCGGCGGCAGCGTGACGCGCCGCACGGCACCCGCGGCCTCGAAGCCTGGCGGAGTCAGCGGCACATACTCGAACGCCAGTGCACGCGCGGCGCCGTTGGTAAAGACGAACGCGCCCGGCTGCGGCCTGCCGAGGAACGCCGGCACCGCGGTGACGATCCGCGCCTGCGGCTGCAGGCGGCGCACCCGCAGCCCGTCGAACGCCAGGCCGAGCAGCAGCAGCGCCGCGGGCACCCGCCACACTCGCTCGAGCGTGTGATCGCTCGACCAGATGCCGGCGACGGCGATCACCGCCGTCAGCATCACCAGTACGTAGCTGCGCCGCGTGAGATGCATCCTTACGGCTCCGTCAGCGCGGCACCGGAGTCGTCGCCAGCAGCCCCTGCACGATCTGCGCATCGCTGGCGCCCTCGAGGCTCGCCTCCGGCGTCAGCGCCAGGCGATGTGGCACGATCCAGGGCGCCACCTGCTTGACATCGTCGGGGGTGACGAACTCCGCGGCGCGCAGCCCGGCCACGATGCGGGCCGCCTTGACGAGCGCCAGTGCGCCGCGCGTCGACAGCCCGAGCGCCAGGCGCGGGTGCTCGCGCGTCGCGTCCGCAAGATCGAGCACGTACTCGCTCAGCGCCGCGGAAACGTGGATGCGCTCGGCCGCTGCGCGCGCTGCCGTCAGCAGTGTGCGGTCGATGAGCGTCACGCCATCGAGCGCGCCATGGGCGGCAGCGAGCACCCCGCCGTAGCGGCTGAGCACTTCGCTCTCCGCCGCGCGTCCCGGATAGGTCATGTCGAGACGCAGCATGAAGCGATCCAGCTGCGATTCCGGCAACGGGAAGGTTCCCTCGAAATCGCGCGGATTCTGCGTCGCCAGCACGATGAAATCCGCCGGCAGCGTCAGCACGGTGCGCTCGACGCTCACCTGCCGCTCCTCCATGGCTTCCAGCAGCGCCGATTGCGTCTTGGGGCCGGCACGATTGATCTCGTCCATCAGCACCACGTCGGCGAACAGCGGTCCGGGACGGAACGCGAAGTTGCGCGCCGTCTCGTCGAACACGTGCACGCCGATGATGTCGCTCGGCATCAGGTCGGCGGTTCCCTGGATGCGCTTGAATTCCCCGCCGAGCGCGCGTGCCAGGGCTTTTGCGAACAGCGTCTTGCCGAGGCCGGGTACCCCCTGCACCAGTACGTGGCCGCGCGCGATCAGCGCGATCACCAGGGCGTCCACCGCCGACTCGACGCCGACCACGACACGGCCGAGCTCGTGCGCCAGCTGGTCGCGAAGCTGCTGGATCGTGCTGCTCATTCGGCAAGCCGCCTTTCAGTGCGGACGAGAAGGTTGTGCAGGCGCACCAGCGGCACGCGCCGGTTGGCGGCGGCGGCCGCGTACCAGGCCTGCAGCCGCGCCACGTCCCGGCGCGCCAGGCGCGGATGGTCCGCGAGCCACTGCCACGCGCCTGCCGGATCGGCGCCATCGCGGCCCGCCGCCGCGCAGGTGCGCTGCAGGAACTGCTCGAGCATGCGGCGCGCCGCCGCGGCCGGGCGCAGCACGCGGGCGAGGAACAGGCCCGTGGTGCGCACCAACTCCGCCTCGCGCGGCGCGGGTGCGCGCTGCAGCGGCGCCTGCAGGCGCGTCGCGCCGAGCACCCAGGTGAGCCACACAGCGGCGATCACCGCCACCGTGCGGTACAGGCGCGAGTCGCGGTAGAACCTCGCCGGATCATAGGCATCACTCAGGCCCTGATGCTCATCGTCGAACACCACGGTGCCATCGCGGGCCACGCTCGCGCCGACGATGTTGGCGAGCAGGCGCGCGTTGCCGGCGACGCCCAGTGCACGGTTGGTAAACAGCGAGCCGAAACCGCTCACGATGATGGTGCCGACGCCGTCGGGACGCACCCAGAAGGCGTCGTCCGCCGTGTCGCCCTCGTGGGCGAGCGCGAGCGCGAAGCCTTCCCCCGGCAGGGTCACGTGGTTGGCCAGCGGCGGGTAGTCCGAGAACGCCACCGCCTGCACGACGCCGGCGAAATACGGATGGGCGCGGTTGGGGAAGAGGTCGGTGCGCTCGGGCTCATCCAGCTGGGCGTTGAGTCGCATGAGGCGATCCATGCGCTGCCCGCGCGGGCGCTGTGAGTCGGCGCTGCCGGTTTTCGGCGCGGCGCTGCCCGCGGTCGCGGTAGCGCCGCGCTTTGCCGCCAGCAGGTCCGCCGGCGGCTGCATGCCAAGCCCGGTGAGCAGCTGCAGATCAGCGCGCATCAGCAGCGGGACCGATGCCCAGCCCGGCCGGTCACGCAGCGCCGCCAGCACCAGCAGCGTGTTGCCCTGTTGGATCCATTGATCGAGGGCCACCGCCTCGTCGGGGAGGAAGGCGGTGACGGCCGGCAGGCTCACGATCAGCAGGTTGCCGCGCGGCGCAAGATCGCGCCGGCCGCGCAACGTGCCGCAACGCTCGCGCAGCGAGAGCGTGCGCACGCCCTCGCCGCTCAGCCAGCTCATGGCACCGAGCAGGCCGTTGTCGGCCTGCTCCACGGTCGTCGGCAGCGACGTGCGCCGCGCGCCAAGCACGCTGCGCTGCAGAAACAGCGTGCCGAACAGCAGCAGCGCCGCGAGCGCGCAGCCGAGCGTGATCAGCCGCTCACGCACTTCCTGGTCCTGCGCCGCTGCGCGCGACGGGCGCTGCATCGAGCGTGGCCAGCAGCAGGCGGCCGGCGCGCAACGCCGCCGCCAGGCTCTTGTCGCCCACCTGCTCGGCCGAGAAGCGCAGCCGCTCGCACACCGCCACCAGCTCCGCCAGCAGGCCGCGCCCGGCCTCATCGGGCAGCCGCGCGCGTTGTCCGAGCTCGCGTGCGGTGAGCGCCCGTGCGGCGGGCAGGCGGTCCTGCTCGGCCAGTCGCTCGGCGATGAATTCCAGCAGCAGCGCCGGCTGGCGCTCCGGCGCTGCACGCTCGATCTGCGCCAGCGTCGGCAGTGAGTGCGGGCGGCGGCTGTCTGCTGCCGCAGCGCGGGCGCCGCTCACACGCCTGCCCGCGAAGCCCGCGAAGCGCAGCTCGTTGATGACGATGCCGGCGGCGAGCGCCACGACCAGCGCCAGCGTGCCCCAGACGACCAGCTCGCCCGCAGCGCCCGACAGATCGATGCGGGTAAGCCAGCGAGCCAGCCAGCCCTGCTCGCCGGCTCCCTGCGCCAGCACGCGTCGCAGCCAGTCCTTGAACCGCAGCCACCAGCTGCCGCGCCGGTCGTCGGCATGCGTAACCGCAGCGAGCACTGCCGTGACCCGCTCGGTGCTGGGTGGCGCAGGACGCGCGGCTTGCGGGCGAGCCGCCCGCGCCAGCAGCGTGCGCAGCTCCGTCAGACCGGCCGGCGACAGCTGGCTGTCGGGCCGGTTCCACTCGGCGGGCAGCCACGGCGCCCAGGGACTGGCGGCGAGCGCCGCCGGCAGGTCGGGACAACGCGCGGCGATGTGCGCGTAGTCCACGTCGATTGCGCTGTCGAGCTTGCCGAGACAGGCATCAATCGCCTGCAGCACATCGCGCGCCTGCGCGCACGGCACCGCGGCAGCCAGCCACAGCAGCGCGACTAGCGTGCGCACCACGCCTTCAGGCCGGCGCCGAGATGCGCTGCTCGAGATCGACGCCCTCCTTGCGCGCCGTCAGGTCACCGAACACGGCGAGCGCCATCGCGGTATACAGCGGCGTGGTCACGGCCGACAGGCCGACGACGATGACTCCGGCGGTGGCAGCGATCAGCGCCAGATCACCGCGGCCGAGGATGCCGGCAAGAAACGCGGCGAGACCGCCGATCAGTACGGAAAACACCAGCAGCACGATGACGCCGACGGTGTAGATGACGGACAGGCGCCAGAAGCTGCCGCTCGCGAGACGCCAGCTGCGCATGTAGCTGACCACCGGGCCCGAGCCCGTGAGCAGCAACACCGTGAAGGCGCAGGACAACAGCACGGCGACGTAGGACGCCGGAATCAGCAGTAAGAACAGCAGCGCGTAACGCCCCGGCGGACTCAGCAACAGCGCCGGCAGCAGACAGCCGCCGATGCTCACGCCCATCAGGATCATGAGACCAACCAGCGCCGGGATGCGGCGCGCGGCCTGCGCAAACTCACTCGCAGGCGGCCGGCCCGTAACTACCGCGTACTGCCGCAATATGACCACGGCGTAGAAGATGAGGGTCAGCAGCGTGCCGAGCAGGTTAACCGCCCAGTACAACGGGTCCTGGTTGAGCCCCTGCAGCGCTTGCGCGAAGCCCAGCAACCCGCCGCCGCCGCCCAGGCTGCGTCCCTTGACGAGCGCGTAGATGTTCGTCAGCTGACCGGCGATGACCGCGAGCGCCGCCGGCAGGAGACACCTCACCAGCGTGGCGCGATACACCTGGAATGTCAGGTCCAGGACCTCGCCAACCGACAGCGGTCGGCGGGGCGGATACGCTATGTTCGGCATGACGGTATCTTACGCCTGCGACCCGATAGCGCCTATGACCGAACCGACCACCATCGCCTGCCTCATCGCGCGGGGAACGCGCCAACTCGACAGCGGCAACACGGCGCGCGACAGCGCCGCCCTCGACGCGCAGCTGCTGCTGGCGCACGCACTCGGCATCGAGCGCTGGCGGCTGCTGGCGCACGCCGATGCGGCGGTGGACGCAGCGGGCGCCGAGCGCTATCGCCGGCTGTTGTGCCGGCGCGAAGCCGGCGAGCCGCTCGCCTATCTCACCGGACGACGCGAGTTCTGGTCGCTGCAGCTCACCGTCACCGCGGACGTGCTCATCCCGCGTCCGGAGACCGAGCTGCTCATCGAGCGCGCGCTCGCGCTGCGCAGCGGCGCCACCGGGCGCATCGCCGATCTCGGCACCGGCTGCGGCGCGATTGCCATCGCGCTCTCCCGCGAACGCCCGGGCTGGCAGATCGTCGCCACCGACATATCCGCGGCGGCGCTCAGCGTCGCGCAGCGCAACAGCGAAGCGCTCGGCGTCAGCATCGAGCTGCGCCAGGGCGACTGGTACGCCGCGCTCGGCGCGGAAACTTTCGATCTGCTGCTCAGCAACCCGCCGTACGTGGCGGCGGACGACCCGGCGCTGCACGCACTGCGCTACGAGCCGCGCGCGGCGCTCAGCCCCGGCCGCGACGCACTGCAGAGCCTGCGCACGCTGGTGCGCGGCGCAGCACGCCACCTGCTGCCCGGGGGCTGGCTGCTGCTCGAGCACGGCGCAACCCAAGGCGCGCAGGTACGCGCTGAGCTTGTCCTCGCCGGGTTCGGTTATGTACGCTCACACCGCGACCTCGCCGGGCACGAGCGCATCACGGAAGGACAACATGATCAGATTTGAAACCTCCCACGGCGCTTTCACGGTGGAGCTGTTCCCCCGCGAGGCGCCCACCACGGTCGAGAATTTCCTGCGCTACGTCGATGACGGGCACTTCGACGGCACCATCTTTCATCGCATCGTGCCCGGCTTTGTCATCCAGGGCGGCGGCCTGACGGCCGACTTCGCCACCAGGAAGACGCGCGCGCCGATCAGCAACGAGGCGCACAACGGCCTGAAGAATACGCGCGGCACGCTCTCCATGGCGCGCACCAGCGACGTCAACAGCGCCACCTCGCAGTTCTTCGTCAACCTGAAGGACAACGAGTTTCTCGATCACGGCCCGCGCGACTACGGCTACGCGGTGTTCGGGCGCGTGAGCGAAGGCATGGAGGTGATCGACAAGATCGCCCGCGTCGGTACCGGCCGCCGCAAGGGCTACCAGGACGCCCCGCTCGAGGACGTCGTTATCGTGACGGCACGGCGCGTGCAGGGCGCCTGAGCGGCACCGCACGGGACGAGCGCCGATCGCCGCGACCCGACGCTGCTCGCTGCCGCCGGCGCGGCGCCGCGGCCGCGGCGTGGCGCGCGCCGCGCAGCGCGGCGGGGTACTGCTGCGGCTGCTGCGCCTGGCAGTGCTGCTGCTGCTCGGATGGGTGCTGCTCACCGCCACGCCGGTGCTGCTGCTGCGCTGGCTGCATCCGCTCACCAGCGCCTTTATGCTCGAGGCGGGCATCGGCGCGTGGCGCGCCGGCGAGCACAACTACCGCACCGACTTCCAGTGGGTGAGCCTCGAGCAGATCTCGCCGCACGCCGCGATCGCGGTGATCGCCTCCGAGGACCAGCAGTTCCCGTTTCACGCCGGCTTCGACCTAAACTCCATCCGCCAGGCGGTGCGCGACAGTGAGCGCGGCAAACGGCTGCGGGGTGCCAGCACCATCTCGCAGCAGGTGGCGAAGAACCTGTTCCTCTGGCCCGGGTACAGCCTGGTGCGCAAGGGACTGGAGGCGTATTTCACGGTGCTGATCGAGACGCTGTGGCCCAAGGAGCGCATCCTGGAGATGTACCTGAACGTCGCGCAGTTCGGCGACGGTATCTACGGGGTGCAGGCTGCGGCGCTGCGTTTCTGGCACAAGCCGGCGCTGCGCCTGGGCCCGGCGGACGCCGCGTTGCTTGCAGCCGTGCTGCCGAACCCGCTGCGCCTGCACGCCGAGCGGCCGTCACGTTACGTGCTGCAGCGACGCGACTGGATCCTCGGCCAGATGCGCGACCTCGGCGGCGCCGCCTACCTGCGGGCACTCGAGAGCGAGCGCCGTACGCCGCGCTGAAGCCGCCGCTTGGCGGTGGTGCCACCGGGAAAATTCCTGCGGTAGCATCGCTACGCTGACCTGAGGCAATGCACCATGGCTGAGCACGAGCTCGGTGCCGCGCAGTGGCGCGGCTACCGCGAGGAGGATTTTCCGCAGCGCGCCTGGAGCGTCGATGGCGACGTGCTGCGCGCCATGGCGCAGGGCGTGCGCGTCGACCTGGTGACGCGCGCGGCCTTCGGCGACTTCACGCTGCACTTCGACTGGCGGCTGCCGCGCGGCGGCAGCACCGCGGTGCTGTGCCGCGTGAACGAGGAGGCGGGAGCTGCCGGCGACAGCGGCCCGGCGCTGCAGCTGCTCGACGACGAGCATCACGCGGAGGGCGCCGACGCGCTCACCTCGTGCGGGGCGCTGTACGGGCTGGTCGCGTCGTGGCGCGACCAGCGCAGCAGCGCCAATGTCTATCACAGCGCGCGCATCCGCATGCACGGCTCGCTGCTCGAGTACTGGATCGACGATTACCAGGTGGTGGGCTGCGACCTCGCCAGCGAGGAACTGCGCGAGCGTATCGCGCGCAGCCGCTTCCGCGACCTGCCACAGTTCGCCAGGCTGCCGCGCGGGCACCTCGTTCTGCAGCACCGTGGCACCGAGGCCTGGTACCGGCGGCTGCGCGTCGAGACGTCCTGAAGATGAGCGCGCGCCGCAGCGCCCGCTACGGCTCGTAGCCGAGCTGCGGTCCGAGCCAGCGCTGCGCCTCGGCGAGGGTGAGTCCCTTGCGTCGCGCGTAGTCCTCGACCTGCCCGCGATCAATCTTGCCGACGGCCAGGTAGCGCGCCTGCGGATGCGCGAGGTACCAGCCGCTCACCGCCGCGGTCGGGTACATCGCGTAGCTGTCGGTGAGGCGGATACCGGCGCTCCTCTCCACGTCGAGCAGCTGCCACAGCTTGCCCTTCTCGGTGTGATCCGGGCAGGCGGGGTAACCCGGCGCCGGGCGGATGCCGCGGTACTCCTCGCGCACCAGCTGCTCGTTGGTGAACGTCTCGTCGGCCGCGTAGCCCCAGAACTCGCGCCGCACGCGCTCGTGAAAGTGCTCGGCGGCCGCCTCCGCCAGCCGATCGGCGAGCGCCTTGAGCATGATCGCCGAGTAGTCATCGTGCCCGCGCTCGAAGCGCGCCACGTGCTCCTCGATGCCGACGCCGGCGGTCACGGCGAACGCACCGAAGTAGTCGGCCAGCCCGCTGTCGCGCGGTGCGACGTAGTCCGCCAGGCACTCGTGCGGCTGCCCGTCGGGCTTACCCTTCTGCTGGCGGAGGAAGTTGAGCGTGACGAGCGGCGTGCGGCGGCTCTCGTCGGCGTAGATCTCGACGTCGTCACCGACCGCGTTGGCGGGAAACAGTCCGAGCACCGCGCGCACGCTCAGCCAGCGCTCGGCGATGAGCGTGCGCAGCATGCGCCGGGCATCCGCGTACAGATTGCTGGCCGCCTCGCCGACCACCGGGTCGCTGAGAATGTCGGGGAATTTCCCGGCGAACTCCCAGGCGTTGAAGAACGGCATCCAGTCGATGTAACCGAGCAGCTCGCCCAGCGGGTAGTCGGCGAAGCGCTGCACGCCCGGCAGGCGCGGTGCCGGCGGCAGGTACGCGCCCCAGTCGATGCGGCGCCGGTTGGCGCGGGCAGCGGCCAGCGAGACTTCGGGAACCTTGACCTTCTTGGCGGCGTGCTGCTCGCGGCGGCGTGCGTGCTCGATGGCGACCTTGGCAATGTAGTCGGCGCGCTGCTGCGGCTGCACCAGGCTCTGCAGCACGCCTACCGCACGCGAGGCATCCTTGACATAGATGACTCCCGGTGAGTATTGCGGTGCGATCTTCACCGAGGTGTGTGCCGGGGAAGTGGTGGCGCCGCCGATCAGCAGCGGTACCGCAAACCCCTGCCGCTGCATCTCCTTGCCAACGTGCACCATCTCATCGAGTGAGGGCGTGATGAGTCCGGACAGGCCGATGAAATCGGCCTGCTCGCGCCGTGCGGTCTCAAGGATCTTCTCGCACGACACCATGACCCCGAGGTCGATCACCTCGAAGTTGTTACATTGCAGAACCACGCCGACTATGTTCTTGCCGATATCGTGCACATCGCCCTTGACGGTGGCCATGACGATGCGGCCGTTGGTGCGCTGCGTACCACCACCCTTGCTCGCCTCGATGAACGGCACGAGGTAGGCCACGGCACGCTTCATCACGCGCGCACTCTTGACTACCTGTGGCAGGAACATCTTGCCGGCGCCGAACAGGTCGCCGACCACGTTCATGCCATCCATCAACGGGCCCTCGATGACCTCGAGCGGCTGCGCGAACGAGCTGCGTGCCGCCTCGGTGTCCGCGATGATGTAGTCGTCGATTCCCTTGATGAGCGAATGCTCGAGACGCTTGGCGACCGGCAGGTTGCGCCAGGCGAGATCCTCGGTGCGCCGTGCGCCGCCTTCGCCCTTGAAACGCGCGGCGATCTCCAGCAGCCTGTCGGTGGCATCGGCACGGCGGTTGAGGACGACGTCCTCGCACGCCTCACGCAGCTGCGGCTGGATCTGTTCGTAGATGGCGAGCTGCCCGGCGTTGACGATGCCTAAGTCCATACCCGCGCCGATGGCGTGGTAGAGAAACACCGAGTGCATCGCCTCGCGTACCGGGTCATTGCCGCGGAACGAGAAGGAGACGTTGCTGACACCGCCGCTGACCAGCGCGTGCGGCAACTCGGCCTTGATGCGGCGCGTCGCCTCGATGAAGGCGACGCCGTAGCCGTTGTGCTCCTCCATGCCAGTGGCGATGGCGAAGATGTTGGGATCAAAGATGATGTCCTCGGCCGGAAAGCCCACCTGCTCGGTGAGGATGCGGTAGGCGCGCGTGCAGACCGCCACACGGCGCTCGATGGTGTCTGCCTGGCCCTGCTCATCAAACGCCATGATCACCGCAGCGGCACCGTAGCGGCGCAGCTTGCGCGCGTGCTCGATGAAGATCTCCTCGCCCTCCTTCATGCTGATCGAGTTGACGACTGCCTTGCCCTGCACGCACTTGAGGCCCGCCTCGATCACCGACCACTTGGAGGAGTCGAGCATCACCGGCACGCGCGCGATGTCCGGTTCCGCTGCGATCAGGTGCAGGAAACGCACCATTACCGCCTGCGAATCGAGCATGCCCTCGTCCATGTTGATGTCGATGATCTGTGCGCCGCTGCTGACCTGCTGGCGCGCGATCTCCAGCGCCGCGTTGAAGTCACCCGCCTCGATCAGCTTGCGGAACTTGGCCGAGCCCGTGACGTTGGTGCGTTCGCCCACGTTGACGAACAGGCTGTCAGCGTCGATGTTGAGGGGCTCGAGTCCGGCCAGACGGCACTTCGCTATGGTGGTCGGGATCTTGCGCGGCGCACGGCCCTGCAGCCCCTCGCCCACCAGCCGGATGTGCTCGGGGGTAGTGCCGCAGCAGCCCCCCACGATGTTTACCAGTCCGGCCGCGCCGAACTCTGCCAGGATCTCGGCGGTCTCCTCCGGGCTCTCATCGTACTCGCCGAAGGCGTTGGGCAGACCCGCGTTGGGATAAGCACACACGTAGGTATCGGCCAGGGTCGCCAGTTCCTCGACGTACGGCCGCAGCAGCTTGCCGCCAAGCGCGCAATTGAGTCCGACGAACAATGGCTGCGCGTGACGGATGGAATTCCAGAAGGCCTCGGTGGTCTGCCCGGACAGCACCCGTCCGGAGGCGTCGGTGATGGTGCCCGAAATGGCCAGCGGCACGCTGCTGCCGGTCTCATCAAAAAGTGACAGCGCCGCGTAGATCGCCGCTTTGGCGTTGAGCGTGTCGATCACCGTCTCGATGAGCAGAAAGTCGACGCCACCGAGCACCAGAGCGCGCGCCGCCTCGAGATAGCTGCTGACCAGCTCATCAAAACTCACGGCGCGATAGCCCGGGTCGTTCACGTCAGGCGACATGGAGCTCATGCGGCTGGTGGGGCCGAGCGCACCGGCAACAAAGCGTGGCGCACCGCTGCGCTGCGCAAACTCATCAGCCGCCTCACGCGCGATGCGCGCCGCGCGGTAGTTCAGCTCCGCAACCAGCGCGGTGGTGCCATAGTCCGCCTGCGAAACCGCGTTCGAGTTGAAGGTGTTGGTCTCGATGATGTCGGCGCCCGCAGCGAGGTAAGCGCGATGCACCTCGGCGACCACCTCGGGACGCGTGAGCGTGAGAATGTCGTTGTTGCCCCTGAGGTCGCGGCCATGCGCGCGCAGCCGTTCGCCGCGAAAGCCGGCCTCATCGAGCTTGCGTTGCTGGATCATCGTGCCCATCGCGCCATCGAGCAGCACGATGCGCTCATCGAGCAGCCGCTTCAGGCGCTCGATGCGCGTGCGTCGTTCAGTCTCGTCGAGCGGCTCGATGGCAAAGGGCGTGGCGAGCGCGCGCGCCGCGGCCGGCGCGCCGCGCTCGCGCTCCTGGTCGGCCCGCGCCACAGCGTGGGCGGCGTGGGCGCACGCGCTCACGCGCTCACCGGCGGGACGGTGCCGGCCGCGTGCGCGCGCGGCCGCAGGCCGAGCGCGTGGCAGATGGCGTAAGTCAGCTCGGCGCGATTCAGAGTGTAGAAGTGAAACTCGTGCACGCCGTGGCGGGTGAGCGAGTGCACCTGCTCGATGGCGACGCTCGCGGCGATCAGCCGCCGCGTCTCCGCATCCTCCTCGAGGCCGGCAAAGCGCTGGTGCAGCCACGGCGGAATGCTCGCGCCGCAGGCCTGCGCAAAGCGCAGCACCTGCGGGAAGCGCGTGATCGGCAGAATACCGGGCACCAGCGGCGCGTCGATGCCCGCCGCCGCGCAGCGGTCGCGGAAACGCAGGAACACCTCGGTGTCGTAGAAGAACTGCGTGATGGCGCGCGAAGCGCCGGCGGCGAGCTTGCGCCTGAGGTTGTCGAGATCCGCGGCCGGGGAAACGGCCTCGGGATGCACCTCGGGGTAGGCGGCCACGGAAATGTCGAAGGGCGCCACCTCGCGCAGCGCGGCGACCAGTTCCGCGGCCCCGGCAAATCCCTGCGGATCGGGACGAAAACACCCCTGACCGTGCGGCGGATCGCCGCGCAGCGCCACCAGGTGGCGCACGCCCTCACGCCAGTAGCTGCGCGCGATCGCGATGACCTCCTCGCGCGGCGCGCCGACGCAGGTCAGGTGGGCGGCGCCGGTGAGCGGGGTGCGCTGCTGGATGCGCGTCACCAGTGAGTGAGTACGCTCGCGTGTCGAGCCGTCCGCGCCGTAAGTCACCGAGACGAAGCGCGGCGCGAGCGGCGCGAGGCGCTCGAGCGAGTTCCACAGCGTCGCCTCCATCGCGGCGTCCGCCGGCGGAAAGAACTCGAACGAGACGCTGATGCCTTCGCTGGCGGTGCTCATGCCGCTCACTCGCCGCCGTGCCGCGCCCGCGCGGCAACATCCGCCGCCAGCCGCGCACTCGCCGCGAGCACGTGCTCGCCGTCGGCCTCGATGGGGCTGAGGCGCTCGCACACCAGGCCGGCGGCGGCGAGCAGGCGTCGCAGCCGCGACAACGGGTGCTCGACGATGCGCTCGCGCGCGGACTCGAGCGACTCATACGATTCGAACAGCCAGAGCCGGGCGCCGGGGGCCATGACTGCAGACAGCTCGCGCAGCGTGCGCGCCAGGGCATCGCTGCCGGCGAGTGGCCGATCGAGAACCAGCGCATCGAAGTCGCCGCCGGCGCGCGCCAGATCGGCCGCACCCGGACCGTCTGCGGCCGAGCGCAGCACCCGGCAGTCGAAGCCGCGCTGCTCGGCGAAGGCGCGCGCCCCCTGCGCGGCGCGGGGCGTGGGCGCGAGCGCCGTGCACTGACGCGCGCTGCGTGCCGCGCTCTCGAGCAGCTCCGGATGCGCCACTCCGATCACCAGCAGCGACTCGTAAGGGGTCTGCGGTGCGTCGGCGGTGAGGAAGCCCGCGAGTGCCCGGCCGAGGCGCGATTCGCCCGCACCGCTCCCCCCACCCGAGTCGCGGCCGGCGCCGGCGCGCGCCGCGGCGCTGTCACGCATCAGTTGCGGATCGCGCCGGTCGGCCTGCGCCAGTAGTCCGCGTACGAAGCTGCTCACTTCCGCACCCGCCGCGATGCGGTACTGCACCCACTGACCCTGGCGCAATCGCTCGATCAGTCCCGCCTCGGTGAGGATCTTCAGATGCCGCGACACGCGCGGTTCGCTGTGCTTCAGCGCGTGGGCGAAGTCCGACACGCTCCCGGGCACCTGCGCGCACAGCACCAGCAGGCGCAGGCGGGTCGGCTCACCGGCCGCTCGCAGCCACTTCACCAGCACAGCCGGCCGCACGAGATTCATTCAATTATTGTACATTTCTTTAACTAACAAGCCAGCGCTGACGTTCGCAGGCAGCGCACGCCGGCGGGCTGGCCCCCGCGTGGGAGCAGTCATTCGTATCTCTATTGAATCAATTAGGCAGAGATTAGCTGCCTAATGGATCTTTTCTGACCCCGAAGTGCCCTCAAACAGGGCATCCACGTCTCGGGCGTCGAAACGGTAGGGGCGCTGGCAGAACTCGCAGGTCACCATGACCACGCCCTGCTCGCTGAGCACCTCGCGCACCTCCTCCACGCCGAGCGCGCGCAGCAGCCCGGCCACCCTGCCCTGGCTGCAGCGGCACTCAAACCGCACGGGTGCGCCCTTGAACAATCGCAGGTCGTGCCCGGGAAAGCCGTGGGCCAGCAGCGTCTCGACGCCGGCGCTGAGCAGCTCTCGGGTATCGAGGCGCGCGATGCCCTGCTGCGCGCCTTCCCAGGCCGCGGCGACCTCCTCGGATTCGCCGCCGTGCGCCTCGGGCAGCTTCTGCACCAGCAGGCCCGCGCCGTAGCGCTCGTCGGCCGCCAGCCGCACGCGCGTCGGCAGCTGCTCGGAGGAGGCGAAGTAGGTTTCCAGCGATTCCGCGAGCGTGGCGCCGGAAAGAGGCACCACGCCCTGGTAGCGTAGGCTTTTCTCCTCGGCCTCCACGGTAACGGTGAGGCGTCCGTCGGTACCGGCGAGCTCGCGGAACCGCACCCCGCGTGGCTGCGCCGCCAGGCTGTTCACGGCGGCCGTGTCGCAACGTGCCACGGCGCGCAGCCGGAAGTCGTGCGTACATTGCGCCACGAGCAGGCTCACCGCACCGTCGCCCTGCAGCTGGAAGGTCAGCGTGCCGCGGAACTTCAGGGTCGCCGCGAGCAGCACCGAGGCGGCCACTGCCTCGCCCAGCAGCTGGGTCACCGCCGCAGGATACTGCGTGTGCGCGCGCAGCTCGCGCCAGGCTCCCTCGAGGCTCACCCAGTGACCACGCACCGGGCGGTTCTCGAAGAGGAAGCGTCGCACCTGGTCGGGATGCAGCGGCGGCTGGGTGTGCAGGGAAGGAGCGGGGTCCATCGACCGACAATGGGGCAGCACCCCCGCCAACTCAACCCCGCAGCGCGCGCACTGCGCGCGCCGCGCATCGCCCCGCGCCGCCTGCGGCCGTGCTCAGCCGCGCAGCTTGCTGCGCAGCAGTTCGTTCAGTTGCGCCGGGTTCGCCTTGCCGCCGGTCGCCTTCATGACCTGCCCGACGAAGAAGCCGAACAGCTTGTCCTTGCCGGCGCGGTACTCGGCGAGCTGCGCGGGATTGGCGCCGATCACGGCATCGATCGCGCGCTCGATGGCGCCCGAATCGGTGATCTGTCGCAGCCCGCGCGCTTCGATGACGGCGTCCGCCCCAACACCCTGCGACCACATCGCCTCGAAGACCTCCTTGGCGATCTTGCCCGAGATCGTGCGGTCGCCGATGCGCGCCAGCAGCCCCGCCAGGCGCTCGGCCGGCAGCCGGCCGGCGGTCACGTCGAGGTTCTCCTTGTTGAGCGCGGCGGCCAGCTCGCCCATCACCCAGTTGGCGGCGAGCTTCGGGTCCTGTGGCGCGGCCTGCACCACCGCCTCATAGTAGTCGGCCAGCTCGCGGCTCGCGGTCAGCACCCCGGCATCGTAAGCCGACAAGCCGTACGCGACGGCAAAGCGCGCCGCCTTCTGGTCGGGCAACTCCGGGAGCGTCGCGCGCACCGACTCGATGAAGGCCGCGTTGAGCTCCACCGGCAGCAGATCCGGGTCCGGGAAGTAGCGGTAATCGTTGGCCTCTTCCTTCGAGCGCATGGCGCGCGTCTCGCCCTGGTCCGGATCGTAGAGGCGCGTTTCCTGCACCACGCTGCCCCCGGACTCCAGGATCGCGATCTGGCGCTCCACCTCGTGGTTGATGGCGCGCTCGACGAAGCGAAAGGAATTGAGATTCTTGATCTCCGCGCGCGTACCGAACTTGTCGGTGCCGGCGCGGCGCACCGAGACGTTGGCGTCGCAGCGGAACGAGCCTTCCTGCATGTTGCCGTCGCAGATCTCGAGGTAGCGCACCAGCGTGTGCACCTTCTTCATGTACGCCACCGCCTCCTTCGCCGAGCGCAGCTCCGGTTCCGAGACGATCTCCACCAGCGGCGTGCCGGCGCGATTCAGATCGATGCCGGTGACGCCGGGCAGTCCCTCGTGCAGACTCTTGCCCGCATCCTCCTCCAGGTGCGCACGCGTGATGCCGATGCGCTTGCGCTCGCCGCCCTCGAGCACGATCTCCAGCGAGCCGGCAGCGACGATCGGCAGCTCGTACTGGCTGATCTGATAGCCCTTGGGCAGGTCGGGGTAGAAGTAGTTCTTGCGCGCGAACACCGAATGCCCTGCGATGCGCGCGTCGATGGCGAGCCCGAGCTTCACCGCCATGCGCACCGCCGCCGCGTTGAGCACCGGCAGCACGCCCGGGTAGCCGAGATCGACGAGATTCGCCTGCACGTTCGGCGCAGCACCGTACGCAGTCGCCGAGCCCGAGAAGATCTTCGACCCGGTGGCGAGCTGCGCGTGGATCTCCAACCCGATGACCGTTTCCCAGCCGCTCATGCGAACCCCGCGGGAATGCGCGTGTGCCAGTCGGTGAGGCGCTGGAAGGCGTGCGCGGCGTTGAGCACGCGCGCTTCGCTGAAGTGCGGACCGACGATCTGCAGCCCGACCGGCAGGTCCTGCACGAAGCCGCAGGGCACGGACACGGCCGGCAGCCCGGCGAGATTGGCGCCGATCGTGTAGATGTCGTTCAGGTACATGGTGATCGGGTCGGCGGTCTTGGCGCCGAGGGCGAACGCCGGCGTCGGTGTCGTCGGCCCGATCAGCACGTCGACGCTGCCGAAGGCGCGGATGAAATCCGCGTTGATGAGCGCGCGCACGCGCTGCGCCTTGAGATAGTAGGCGTCGTAGTAGCCCGCCGACAGCACGTAGGTGCCGGTCATGATGCGCCGCTTCACCTCGGCGCCGAAGCCCTCGCCGCGCGAGCGACGGTACAGGTCGTTGAGATCGCGCGGGCTCTGGCAGCGGTGGCCGAAGCGCACGCCGTCGTAGCGCGCGAGGTTCGAGGACGCCTCCGCCGGGGCAACCACGTAGTAGACCGGCACCGACAGCGGCAGGTGCGGCAGGCTCACCTCGCGCAGGCTGGCGCCGAGGCCCTCGAACACCTTGAGCGCCTCGCGCACGCGCTGCTCGTTCTGCGCGTCGAGGCCCTTGTCGAAGAATTCCTTGAGCAGGCCGATCTTCAGTCCCGCGAGCGGCTCCTCGAGCGCCGCGACGTAATCGGGCACCGGTCGGTCGACGCTGGTGGAATCGGCCGCGTCGAAACCGGCCATCTCGCGCAGCATGAGCGCCGCATCGGCCGCACTCGCCGTGAGCACTCCGCCCTGATCGAGGCTCGAGGCGAACGCCACCATCCCGTAGCGCGACACCCGCCCGTAGGTGGGTTTCATGCCGGTGATGCCGCAGAGCGCCGCGGGCTGGCGGATCGAGCCGCCGGTATCGGTGGCGGTGGCGCCCGGCACCAGTCGCGCGGCAACCGCCGCCGCCGAGCCGCCCGAGGAACCGCCCGGCACCAGCGCCGGGTTCCAGGGATTGCGCACCGGCCCGTAGTAGCTGGTCTCGTTGGATGAGCCCATCGCGAACTCGTCCATGTTCGTCTTGCCCAGCATCACCGCCCCGGCGCTCCTGAGCTTCGCGACTACGGTGGCGTCGTAGGGCGAGACGAAGTTGTCGAGCATGCGTGAGCCGCAGGTGGTGCGCACACCCTGCGTGCAGAACAGATCCTTGTGCGCGATCGGCACACCGGTGAGCGCACCGCCGCCGCCGCTGGCGAGCGCGCGGTCGGCGCTCTGCGCCGCGGCGAGCGCCGCATCGGGCGTCACCGAGATGAACGCGTTGAGTGCGCCCTGGTGGCGCTCGATGCGCGCCAGCAGCGCGCGAGTGAGCTCGACGCTCGAGAAGTGCCGCGCCCGCAACCCCGCGGCGAGCTGCGTCAGCGTGCTGCTGTGAAAATCGGCCACCTGCGCCTCACTCGATCACCTTGGGCACCAGATACAGCCCGGCCGCCGTCTGCGGCGCGTTCGCCTGGTACAGATCGCGCCGGTCCTGCTCGGTCACCACGTCCGGCCGCAGCCGCTGCGACAGGCCCGGCAGCGGGTGCGCCATCGGCACGATGTCGGCGGTGTCGCAGGCGTCCAGCGCGCCGACGAACTCGAGGATGCTCGACAGGCTCGCCTGGTAAACCGGGATCTCCTGCGCCGAGAGCTCGAGGCGCGCCAGGGCGGCAATGCCGGCGATCTGCTCGCGTGTGAGGGCCATGGGAGTGTGAGGTGCGCTGGAGAACTGAGAAAACCAGCGCAAAATCATACATGTTGCCTTGCTCAATGTCCCCTCGGTTGCTAGATTACGCGCCACTTTTGGGGTCTCCCGAAGCTCTTCCCCGGTCGCTCATGTTCAAACGCCTGCGCGGATATTTCTCCAGCGATCTGTCGATCGACCTGGGAACGGCTAATACTCTTATCTATGTCCGCGACAAGGGCATTGTGCTCAATGAGCCCTCGGTGGTCGCGGTGCAGGACGAGCCGACGCGCGGCGGCAAGGTGATCGTCGCGGTCGGCATGGAGGCCAAGATGATGCTCGGGCGCACGCCGGGGCACATCACGGCGGTGCGTCCCATGAAGGACGGCGTGATCGCCGACTTCACCTACACCGAAAAGATGCTGCAGCACTTCATCAACAAGGTACACGGCAACCGCACGCTCAAGCCCTCCCCGCGGGTGCTGGTGTGCGTGCCCTTCGGCTCGACGCAGGTGGAGCGGCGCGCGATCCGCGAGTCGGCCGAGGGCGCGGGCGCGCGCAGCGTCGCGATCGTCAGCGAGCCGATGGCGGCGGCGGTCGGGGCCGGGCTGCCGGTGCACGAGGCACGCGGCTCGATGGTGCTCGACATCGGCGGCGGCACCTCGGAGGTCGCGGTACTGTCGCTGAATGGCGTCGTCTACGCGAACTCCGCGCGCATCGGCGGCGATCGCTTCGACGAGGCGATCATGAACTATGTGCGCCGCAACTACGGCATCCTGATCGGCGAGGCGACCTCCGAGCGCATCAAGATCGAGATCGGCTCGGCCTACCCGGGGCAGCAGGTGCGCGAACTGTCGGTCAAGGGCCGCAACCTCTCCGAGGGTGTGCCGCGCAGCTTCACGCTCAACAGCAACGAGATCCTGGAAGCGCTGCAGGAACCACTGCAAAGCATCGTGAGCGCCGTCAAGCAGGCGCTCGAGCAGACCCCGCCCGAGCTCGGCGCCGACGTGGCCGAGCGCGGCATCGTGCTCACCGGCGGCGGCGCGTTGCTGCGCGACATCGACAAGCTGCTCACCGAGGAAACCGGCCTGCCGGTGGTGGTCGCGGACGACCCGCTCACCTGCGTCGCACGCGGCGGCGGGCGCATTCTCGAGCTGATGGATGAACTCGGGCCAGGACACTTCGGCCTCGAATAGCGCACAGGAGCGCGCAGGTCTTAGGTGACAGCGTTCGGGACACCGGCCGGCAGACCGCTGGGGCGGAGCGGCTCTCCCGGCTTCCGCTTCACGCTCTTCGCGGCGCTGTCGGTGGTGATCATGTACCTCGACCAGCGCCAGCATTACCTCGAGCACGTGCGCTACGCGCTGCAGGCGGCGGCCTATCCGATCCAGCTGGCGGTGAACTCCCCGGCCGCCGCGTGGCGCTGGCTGCGCGAGAGCGTCGCGACGCGCGAGTCGCTGCAGCAGGAAAATGTGCGGCTGCGCGCCACGCAGCGCGACCTGGAGTTGCGCGCCATGCGCTACGAGGCGCTGGCGCGCGAGAACGGCGAGCTGCGCGGCCTGCGCGAGGCGTTGCCGCCGGTCGTCGAGCGCTGGCTCGCCGCCGAGATCGTCAACATCCAGCAGAGCAGCCTCAGGCAGCGCCTGCTCATCGATCGCGGCGCCAGCAACGGGGTCTTCAGGGGCCAGGCGGTGCTCGACGACCAGGGGCTCATCGGCCAGACCACCCACGTCGGACCCTGGAGTGCCGAGGTCATACTCATCACCGATTCGGAGCACGCGGTCCCGGTGCGCATCGAGCGCACCGGGCTGCGCACCATCGCGGTCGGCGGTGGCGACAACGCCTCGCTGGCGCTGCCCTACCTGCCGGCCAACGCCGACATCAGGAGCGGGGACCTGCTGGTGACCTCCGGACTCGGCGGCGTCTTCCCCGAAGGCTATCCGGTGGCGCGCGTCACCGAGGTGCACCGCGACGCGGTGCAGCCGCTCGCCCAGGTGCGCGCCGCCACGCTCGCCCGCGTCGACACCGACACCGAGGTGATGCTGGTGTGGTTCCGCGCCGATCAGCCCGCAGCCCCCGCCGCGACGCTCAACGCCGCCGGCGAGCTCATGCACGGTAACGCCGCCATGCAACCGCAGCCGGCGCCGCCGAAACCCACCGCCGCGCCGTCCAGCACCGCGCCGTCCACCGCCGCGCCGTCCACCGCCGCGCCGCCCGCGGCCACGCCAGCCCCGGCCACGCCCTCCAAAACCACGCCTTCCAAAACCACGCCCTCCAAGGCCACGCCGCCCGCCGATCCCGCCGCGGCCGCCGCGCCTGCGGCGACCCCTGCGGCACCGCCGGCGGCGGCACCACCGCGGCCGCCAGCGGCCAACGGGGCCCGCTCGTGACCGCCGACTCGCGCGGCCGCATGCTGGCGAGCGCGCTGGTGGCGCTGATTCTCACCGTGCTGCCGCTGCCGCCGTGGCTCGACGTGCTGCGGCCCGCGTTCCTGGTGCTCACGGTGTTCTACTGGTCGGTCAATGCGCCGCGCAGCGGCGGCATCGCGCTCGGCTTCTTCGCCGGACTTGCGCTCGATGTGTTCCAGGGTCCGGTGCTCGGGCAGCATGCGCTGGCGCTGGCGCTGCTGAGCTACATGGTGATGCGCGAGCACCAGCGCATCCGCTCCAAGCCCGCCTTCCAGCAGGCGCTCATCGTGTTCGCTGCGCTGGCGGTCTACGAGTTCGTGGTGTTCGCGATCGACGGCTGGACCGGGCATGCGCTCGGCAGCCCGCTGCGCTGGGTGCACGTCGCGACCGGCGCGCTCATCTGGCCGCTCACGGCCCCCATCCTCGCCTACAGCGCCGGCAGGCTCACGTGAGCGCCAGGCGTCCGCACGAGCGTTGCTGAGCTCCCGCCGCCATGCCGACCGTACGCATCAAGGATCACTGGCGAGAACAGCGGCTGTTCGACCAGCGCGCGCTGGTGTGCGCGGCCCTGATCGGGCTTGCGACGGTAGCGCTGATCGTGCGGCTGTTCCTGCTGCAGGTGACCCGCCACGACTACTACGCCGAGCTCTCGCAGGGCAATCGCGTGCGCACCGAGCCGATCCCGGCGGCGCGCGGGCTGATCTTCGACCGCCACGGCGAGGTGATCGCCGGCAACCAGCCGGCCTACCAGCTCGAGCTCGTGCCCGAAGAGGTCCCCGATGTCGCCAAGACGCTCGCCGCCCTGGTCGCGCTCAATCTGATCCGCGCCGAAGACGTCGCCGAGATCCAGCGCACCATCGAGTCGAGCCGCACCTTCGACAGCGTGCCGATCCTGCTGCGCATGTCAGACGAAGACGTGGCGCGCTTCGCCGTGCGGCGCTTCGAGTTCCCGGGGCTGGACATCAAGACGCGCCAGACGCGCTGGTACCCGAACGGCGACGTGGCGGTGCACGCGCTCGGCTACGTGGGCGCGATCAGCGAGCAGGATCTGAAGCACATCGACCGCGCCGCCTACGCCGGCACGGCGCTGATCGGCAAGCTCGGCGTCGAGAGCACCTTCGAGCGCAAGCTGCATGGCGGCAACGGCTTCCGCGAGGTGCTGGTGAACGCCCAGGGTCGCTCGGTGGAGCGCCAGGGCGCCTTCATCCCCACCAACCTGCGCACCAAGGCACCGACCGCCGGTGACGACCTGGTGCTGACCATCGACCTGCAGGTGCAGCGCGTCGCCGAGGCCGCGCTCGCCGGCCACCGCGGCGCGGTGGTGGCGCTCGATCCGGACAACGGCGACGTCCTCGCGCTGGTGTCGCTGCCGGGCTTCGATCCCACGCTGTTCGGCCGCGGCATCACCGCGGCCGAGTACGGCAGGCTGCAGAACGACATCGACCGGCCGTTGTTCAACCGCGCGCTGCGCGGCACCTATCCGCCCGGCTCGACCGTCAAACCGGTCATCGCGCTCGCCGGGCTCACCTATCACGTGGTGGACCCCAAGGCCTACCGCTTCTGCGCCGGCTCGTACCATCTGCCCGGCAGCTCGTTCATCTACCGTGAGTACCACAACGAGCATCACGGCGAGGTGGATCTCGACGATGCGATCGTGCGCTCGTGCGACGTGTACTTTTATTGGCTCGCCAACGAAATCGGCATCGACCGCATCTCGACCTTCATGGCGCCGTTCGGTTTTGGCAAGCCGACCGGCATCGACATCGGCGGCGAGAAGGCCGGCATCCTCCCCTCGCGTGAGTGGAAGGAAAAGACCTTCTCACGACCGGCGGACCGGGTGTGGTTCCCGGGCGAGACGGTGAGCTTCGGTATCGGCCAGGGCTATCTCACCGTGACCCCGATCGAGCTGGCGCATTACGCCAGCATCCTCGCGAGCCGCGGCCACGTCTGGCAGCCGCGGCTGGTCTCGGCTTGGCGCGATACGGGCACCGGGCAGGTCCACGCTATCGCGCCGGTGTCGGAAGGCGAGGTGTCCGGGGTCGCCGCGGAGGACTGGCAGCGCATCGTCCAGGACATGATCGGCGTCACGCAGCGCGGCACCGCGGCCGCGATCGGCGCGCACGCCCCGTACGTGTTCGGCGGCAAGACCGGCACCGCCCAGGTGTACACGGTCGCGCGCAACGAAAAGTACAACGCCAGTGCGATCAACGAGCGGTTGCGCGATCATTCCTGGTTCATCGCTTTCGCACCCGCGGACTCCCCGCGAATCGCGCTGGCGGTGCTCGAGGAGAACGGCGGCGCCGGGGCGAGCGCCGCCGCACCGATCGCCCGCAAGGTGCTGGATGCGTACCTGCTCGACGCCGACGGCAAGGTGAAGCCGCGCACATGATTTACGAGGAAGTCACTTCCGGTTCACGCACGCGCCGCACGCTCAGCGGTGCTGCGCGCGTGCTGCTCGAGCTGCGCATCGACGGGCCGCTGGTGGTCGGGCTGTCGCTGATCGCCGCCTACGGGCTGGTGGTGCTCTACAGTGCCTCCGGTCAGAGCCTGCCGACGGTGCTGCGCACGGTAGCGAGGCTGGTGCTCGGCGCCATCGCCATGCTGCTGCTGGCGCGCGTCAATCCGAACTTCCTGCGTCGCTCGACTCCCTGGCTGTACCTCGGCGGCTGCGCGCTGCTGCTGGTGGTCGCCGCCATCGGCCACAGCGGCATGGGGGCGCAGCGCTGGCTGGACCTGGGCCTGTTCCGCTTCCAGCCCTCCGAGCTGATGAAGCTCGCCGTGCCGATGATGTGCGCCTGGTATCTGCAGGAGCGGCCGCTGCCGCCCACCTGGGCGGCGCTCGCCGTGCTCGCCGCGCTGATCCTGGTGCCCGTGGCGCTGGTCGTGGTGCAGCCGGACCTCGGCACCGCCGCGCTCATCGCCATCGCCGCGGCGCTGGTGATCGTGCTCGCCGGACTGCGCGTGCGCGTCATGCTGGCGATGCTGGCGCTCGGCGCCGCCGCGGCCTGGTTCGGCTGGAGCTTCATGCACGACTACCAGCGCAAGCGCGTGCTCACCTTCCTCAACCCGCAGACCGATCCGCTCGGCGCCGGCTACCACATCATCCAGTCGCAGATCGCCATCGGCTCGGGCGGCGTATTCGGCAAGGGCTGGATGAACGGCAGCCAGGCGCAGCTCGAGTTCCTGCCCGAGCGCTCCACCGACTTCATCTTCGCGGTCATCGGCGAGGAGTTCGGGCTGGCGGGGTTGCTGCTGCTGCTGCTGCTGTACGCATTCGTCGTCGCGCGCGCCATCTACCTCGCCACGCAGACGCAGGACACCTACGCGCGGCTGCTCGCCGGCAGCATCGCGCTCACCTTCTTCGTCTACGTGTTCATCAATGCCGGCATGGTGACCGGCCTGCTGCCGGTGGTCGGCGTGCCGCTGCCGCTGGTCAGCTACGGCGGCAGCTCGGTCGTGACGCTGCTGGCCGGTTTCGGTATTCTCATGGCGCTGTATTCACGGCGCAAACTCGTCGGATCTTGAACGCCTGCCGTCTCCTGCTGCTTGCGGCGCTCGTCGGCGCGCGCGCTGCTGCGCAGCCGCCCGAGCCGCCGGCGTTGCCGGCGCACTTCGACCTGCAGCGCCCCGAGATCGCGGCATTCGTCGAGGAGGTGGCGCGCCGCGACGGCATGCCGCGCCACGAACTGCGGCGGCTGCTGCGCGAAGCGCAGCCGCAGCCGAAGATCATCGAGATCATGAACCGACCGCTGGAGAAGGTCGCGCCCTGGTGGGAATACCGCGAGCGCTTCGTCACCCCCGAGCGCATCAGCGACGGTGCGCAGTTCTGGGCCGACCACCGCCTCGCGCTCGAGCAGGTCGCGCAGCAGTACCAGGTGCCGGCGGAATACATCGTGGCGATCCTGGGCGTCGAGACCCACTTCGGCCGAAACACCGGGCAGTACCGCGCGCTCGATGCGCTCGCGACGCTCGCGTTCGAGTATCCGCCGCGCGAGAAATTCTTCCGCAGCGAGCTCGAGGAGTTCCTGCTGCTCGCCCGGGAGAACAAGCTCGACCCGCTCAGCGTGCGCGCTTCCTACGCCGGCGCGCTCGGCGTGCCGCAATTCATGCCCTCGCAGTACCGCCGCTACGCCGTGGCCGCCGATGCCGACAAGCCGCGCGATCTGTGGAACGACTGGGACGACATCCTGGCGAGCGTCGCCCACTACCTGCGCGAGTATGGCTGGACCCCCGGGGGTCCGGTGCTGGCGGAGACGCAGCTCGATCCCGACCCGACCTTTCAGATCGAGCCGCACAATCGCGAGCTCAACGAGACGGTGGACTCTCTCGCTACGCACGGTGTGCGCGTGACGCTCGACGTGCCGGCCGCGACCCCGGTGGTGCTGCTCTCCGCCGAGCAGCGTGACGGTCCCGCCTACCGCGTGGGCTTTCACAACTTCTACGTACTCACGCGCTACAACGCCAGCGTCCGCTACGCCATGGCGGTGTACGACCTGGCGCAGGCCATCGCGCAGCGCGTCGCCGCCAGCAGCGCGGCCGCCGCGCCGTGAGCACCGGCGGTCGCAGGCACTGCGCTGCGGCAGCCGCCGCACTCGCCACCGTAGCGCTCCTGCTGGCGGGCTGCGCAGCGGTGCCGCCTCGGCCGCCGCCGGCCCCGGCGGTCGCCCCGCCACCACCGCCGGCGAACGTCCTCGCGACGCCTGACGCCGTGCCGCGTAACGAGCCGCGCAGCGCCCACGGCAATCCGCCGTTCTACGAGGTGTCCGGTAAGCGCTATTTCGTGCTGCCCGGCGCCGATGGCTACTTCGAGCGCGGCGTCGCCTCCTGGTACGGCCCGACCTTCCATGGCGGCAGCACCTCGAGCGGCGAGCTCTACGACATGTACGCCATGACCGCGGCCCACAAGACGCTGCCGCTGCCGACCTACGTGCGCGTCACCAACCTCAAGAACGGCCGGAGCGTGGTGGTGCGCGTCAATGATCGCGGCCCGTTCGTCGCCAATCGCCTCATCGACCTGTCCTACACGGCGGCCGCACGGCTCGACATGCTGCGCGAGGGCACGACGCTGGTGGAGGTGCGCGCGCTCACCCCCGGGGTGCCCGACGAGATCACCCGCAGCGCCGCCAGCCCGCCGCCGGTGCTGTACCTGCAGGCCGGTGCGTTCGCCGACGAGCGCAACGCGCAGCATCTGCTGGCGCGGCTGCAGGCGGCGGGTTTCACCGGTGCCTTCGTGGCGCCGCCGCTCGCGGCAGCGCCGCCGCTGTATCGCGTGCGCTTAGGTCCGGTCGGCAGCGTCGCGCAGTTCGATGAGCTGGCCGCGCGGCTCGCAGCGCTCGGCATCGCCGATGCGCGCCTGGCGCTCGAGTGAGCGGCGCGCTTGGCGCGCGTCCGCATGCACGCGCGGCGCTTGGGTTAAGATCCGTGCCGCATTACACGTGCAGCAAGGGAAAGTTCGCACAGTGATCCGCTACCTGCCGGCCGCGCTCGTCGCGGCACTGCTCGTCTGCCCGCCGCTGTGGGCGGCGGCACCGATACCTGCGCCGCCGGCCGTCAAGGCGCGCGCCTACATCCTCGTTGATCATTTCAGCGGCCGGGTGCTGGCACAGGACCAGGCCGATGCGCGCGCCGAGCCGGCCAGCCTCACCAAGCTGATGACCGCCTACGTGGTGTTCAGCGCGCTTAAGGAAGGGCGGCTGAAACTCACCGACATGGTCACGATCAGCGAGCACGCCTGGCACGCGGAAGGCTCGCGCACCTTCGTGCAGGTCGGCACGCAGATCCCGGCCGACATCCTCATCAAGGGCATGATCGTGCAGTCGGGCAACGATGCCACCGTGGCGCTCGCCGAGCGCGTCGGCGGCAGCGAGCCGGCGTTCGCCCAGATGATGAACGCCTACGCACGGCGGCTCGGCATGCGCTCGAGCAACTTCGTCAACAGCGACGGCCTGCCCGCGCCCGATCACTACACCACCGCGCACGACGTGGCGACGCTCGCCAACGCGCTGATCCGCGATTTCCCGCAGTACTACCCGCTGTTCAGCCTGCGCGAGTTCATGTGGAACAACATCCGCCAGGGCAACCGCAACACGCTGCTCGGCAAGGACCCGTCGGTCGACGGCCTCAAGACCGGGCACACCGACAGCGCGGGCTTCTGCCTGGCGAGCTCCGCCAACCGCAACGGCATGCGCCTGGTGTCGGTGGTGATGGGCGCCCCTAGTGAGAAGGGGCGCGAGGAGGCGAGCGCGGCGCTGCTCAACTACGGTTACACCTTCTTCGAGACGGTGCGCGTCAAGGCGGCGCAGCAGACGGTGCTCAAGCCGCGCGTCTACAAGTCCGCGGCGGAATTCGCCGCCGTGGGTGTGCCCTACGACGTCTACGCGACCGTCGGCCGCGGCCAGGCGGCGGCGCTGCACACCAGCGCGCACCTGAGCGTCGAGCCGCTGATCGCGCCGCTCGCCGCCGGCAAGCCGCTCGGCGAGTACGTGGTGAGCGACGAGAGCGGCACGCTGATCGCGCGTGCGCCGCTGGTGGCGCTCGCCGCCGTGCCGCGCGGCGGGCTGTGGACGCGCGCCGTCGACAGCGTGGTGTTGTGGTTCCACTGAAGGAGCGCTGATGGCCGAGCCACTGCCGCTGTGCTACCTGAACGGCACTTACCTGCCGCTCGCCGCGGCGCGCATCTCGCCGCTCGACCGCGGCTTTCTGTACGCCGACGCGGTGTACGAGCTGATGCCGGTGTACGCCGGCCGGCCGTTTCGTTTCGCCGCCCACGGCGAGCGCCTCACGCGCAGCCTGGCCGCCATCAGCATGGAGGATCCGCACACGCGCGAGGAGTGGCGCGCGATCCTCGCCGGCCTGATCGAGCGCAACGGCGGCGGCGACTGCTACGTCTACTGGCAGGTGACGCGCGGCGCTCAGCTCGGCCGCAGCCACGCGCCGCTGCCGCACATCCCGCGCACGGTGTTCGCGTTCTGTGCGCCGCTGGCGCTGGCCGCCGCGGACGTGCTCGACAAGGGGGTGAGCTGCGTGACCGCGGCCGACACGCGCTGGGCGCGCTGCGACATCAAGTCGGTGGCGCTGCTCGCCAACGTGCTGCTGCGGCAGCTGTCGGTGGAGGCGGCGGCCGCGGAGACCATCCTGCTGCGCGACGGGGAGCTCACCGAGGCGTCCGCTTCGGCGGTGCACGTGGTGCTCGCCGGCGAGGTGCTCATGCCGCCGAACTCACGGCGTATCCTGCCGGGCACCACGCGCGGCGTGGTGGAGGAGATGGCGGCGCGCGCTGCCATCCACTGCCGCGTCATGCCGATCAGCGAGGCGCAGCTGCGCGCGGCGGACGAGGTGTGGATCTCGGCCGCGACCCGCGAAGTGCAGCCGGTGACCGCGATCGACGGCCACGCGGTGGGCACGGGCAAGCCCGGGCCGCTGTGGCGGCGGGTGTACGCGGAGCTGCAGCGCTACAAGCAGGAGCTCGCCGGGACGCCGTGGTGAGCGACGCCCTGCTGCAATTCCCCACCGACTATCCGCTGAAGGTGGTGGGGCGCCCGCAGGACGATTTCCGCGCCCGGGTGCATGCCATCGTGTTGCGCCACGCGCCGGCGCTGCCGGACGGCCGGGTGCGCGAGCGGCTGTCCGCCAACGGCAATTTCCTCTCGATCTCCTACCTGTTGCCCGCCGAGAGCCGCGCGCAGATCGAGGCGCTGGTCGGCGAGCTGCGCCGCTGCGACGGCGTAGTGATGCTGCTCTAGGAATCCGGGCGCATAACCGCTTTGTCACCGGCTTACCGAGCCGGGGGCAGTGACGCTGCGTCGGCCGCCCCGGTAGCATCGCAGGATGTCCATCACGCTCGACCAGGTCACCAAGCACTACGCCGGCGCCCCGGTCGTCAACGACGTGTCCCTCGACATCGGCGACGGCGAGTTCTTCGTGCTGCTGGGGCCTTCCGGCAGCGGCAAGAGCACGCTGCTGCGCGCCATCGCCGGGCTGACCGGGGTGGACCATGGCCGCATCGCCCTGCACGGCCGCGACGTCACCCACGTCGGGGCGCGCAAGCGCGGCGTGGGGCTGGTGTTCCAGAACTACGCACTCTTCCGCCACATGACGGTCGCGGACAACATCGAGTTCGCGCTGCGCGTGCGCCACATGCGCGCGCGGCGCCGCCGCGAGCGCCGTCAGGAGCTGTTGCGCCTGGTGGCGCTCGAGGGCATGGACGACCGCCTGCCGGCGCAGCTCTCCGGCGGCCAGCAGCAGCGCGTCGCCGTGGCGCGCGCGCTCGCCCACAAGCCCGAGGTGCTGCTGCTCGATGAGCCGTTCGGGGCCCTCGACGCCAAGATCCGCGAGGAGCTGCGCCGCACGATCCGCCAGGTGCAGCGCGAGCTTGGCATCACCACGGTGCTGGTGACCCACGACCAAGAGGAAGCGTTCGCGATGGCCGATCGCATCGGCATCATGAACTTCGGCCGCCTGCTGGAAGCGGGTGCGCCCCACGACCTGTACTCGCAGCCCGCCACGCGCTTCGTCGCCACCTTCCTCGGCGCCGCCAACCTGTTTCTCGCCCGCCGCACCGCCGACGGTATCAGGGTGGGCGACACCATCATGGCCGCCCCCGAGCGCAGCGACGGCGCGCCCGAGCACGAGGTGGTGGCGGTGGTGCGCCCGGAGGAGGTGGAGGTCGCCGCCGCGCGCGAGGCGCTCGGCTCGCGCTACCTCGGCCAGGGCGTCGTCGAGGAGGTGATGTTCACCGGCGCGTTCGAGCGGCTGCGCGTGCGCCTCGCCGACGGCGCGGGTGCACCGCTGCTGTCCTCCGACGAGGGCACCGCGAGCACCACGCTGCAGGTAACCCGTACCCGCTACGCGCAGCGCGGCTTCGAGCTGAGCGCCGGGCAGCAGGTCGCCATCGGCGTGCGCCGCCTGCACCTGCTGCCGACGCCGCTGTCGAGCTTCACCGCCTGCGCCCCGAGCGCCGCGCTTGCCGAGTCGCTCGGCCGCCAGCCGCTGCTCACCGAGCTCGCGGCGCGCATGAAAACGCGCATCGGCGCGCGCATCGAGCCGGATCTGGGTGTGGCGCAGGCGCCGTGCCAGACGCACGACACGTTCGTGGGCGCCACCGTGCTCGCCGCGCAGCCCGACTGCGCGCGACGCGCCGAGTGGCTGCTGCGCCGCGGCGCACACGAACTGCTGGTGCTGCCGGAGGCGGCGGGCGCGCCGCAGCGCGTGCTGATCCACTGGACGGACGATGCGGCGCGCAGCGCCACGCTCGGCGTGTCGGCAAGCGTGCTGCGCCACGTGCCCGCGGAAGCGGTATACGTCGGCATCGTCGCCGCCGACAGCGACGCGAACCGGCCGCAGGGCATGCGCGAGCTGCTCGATGCGCGCTCGGAGGCGCAGGCGGCGCACGGCCTGGAGATGCGCACCGAGCTGCGCTTCGGCGACGCCACCCGCGAGCTGACCCGCCGCCTGGCCGACTCGCCGGCGCAGATGCTCATCCTCGGGGTCACCGAGCTCGACGGGTTCGCCGCGCGCTGGCATGCGCTGCTCGACGCCGGCCGCTGGCCGGTGCTGATCGTGCTGCGACCGGCATCATGAGCTTCAAGCAGCCCAGCATCCTGCCCGGATTCGGCCTGACCTTCGGCTTCACGACGGCATTCCTGTCGACCATCGTGCTGCTGCCGCTGGCGGCGCTGGTGGCGGCCGGCACCTCGCTGCACTGGAGCGAGTTCCTGCACGTGGTGGCCAGCCCGCGTGCGCTCGGCTCCTACCGGCTGTCGTTCGGCGCCTCGCTGCTGGCGGCCTCGATCAACGTGGTGTTCGGTTTCATCATCGCCTGGACGCTGGTGCGCTACGAGTTTCCCGGCCGCAAGATCATCGACGCGCTGATCGACATGCCGTTCGCGCTGCCGACCGCGGTGTCGGGCATCGCGCTCACCACCGTGTTCGCGCAGAACGGCTGGATAGGCCGCTACCTCGAGCCGCTCGGGGTGAAAGTCGCCTACACCTGGCTCGGCGTGACCCTGGCCCTCACGCTGATCAGCATGCCGTTCGCGGTGCGCGCGGTGCAGCCGGCGCTGCTCGAGGTGCAGCGCGAGCTGGAGGATGCGGCGGAGACCCTCGGTGCCGGGCGTTTCTACGTGTTCCGCCGCATCATCCTGCCCACGGTGCTGCCGGCGCTGCTCACCGGCTTCACGCTGGCGTTCGCGCGCGCGGTCGGCGAGTACGGCTCGGTCATCTTCATCGCCGGCAACATCCCGATGAAGACCGAGATCACCCCGCTGCTCATCGTCATCCACCTCGAGGAGTTCGACTACCACGGCGCCGCGGCGCTCGGACTGGTGATGCTCGCCATCTCCTTCGTGGTGCTGCTCGCCATCAATCTGTTGCAGGCGTGGGGCCGCCGGCGCCACGTGCGGGCGGCACGCTGATGGCACGCTCGCTGCCGGGCGCTCCCGCCGCCGACCTGAACCGGCCGGGGCAGCACACCTGGATGCACAGCATCGTGCGCTGGCTGTTCATCGGCGTGTCGCTCACCTTCCTCGCCGCGGTGCTGCTGGCGCCGCTCGCGACGGTGTTCGCCATGGCGCTCGCCAAGGGCGTGCCGGCTTACCTGCATACCTTCACCGATGCGGACACCACCGCCGCCATCCGCCTCACCCTGATCACCGCGCTGATCGTGGTGCCGGTCAACACGATTTTCGGCCTGGCGGCCGCCTGGGCGATCGCCAAGTTCGAGTTCCGCGGCAAGAGCGTGCTGATCACACTCATCGACCTGCCGCTGGCGGTATCGCCGGTGATCTCCGGCATGGTGTTCGTGCTGCTGTTCGGCATGCACGGCTGGTTCGGCGTCTGGCTGCAGGAGCACGACCTGAGCATTGTGTTCGCCCTGCCGGGCATCGTGCTCGCCACCATGTTCGTGACCTTCCCCTACGTGGCGCGTGAGCTCATCCCGCTGATGCAGCAGCTCGGCAACGACGAGGAGGAAGCGGCGATCACGCTCGGCGCGGGGGGCTGGATGACCTTCTTCCGTGTTACCTTGCCGAAGGTGCGCTGGGGCCTGGTATACGGCATGGTGCTCTGCAACGCGCGCGCCATGGGCGAGTTCGGCGCCGTGTCGGTAGTCTCCGGGCACATCCGCGGCCTCACCAATACCATGCCGCTGCAGATCGAGATCCTCTATAACGAGTACAACTTCGTCGGTGCGTTCGCGGTCGCCTCACTGCTCACCCTGCTCGCGTGCCTGACGCTCATCGTCAAGACGCTCGTCGAGCGCACCGGCTACCGCAGGCGCTGAGCGCGATGTTTGCCCGCCTCGCCCGGCTGTGGAGCGCGCTGTGGCCGGACCCGGCCCGCACCAGCCTGTCGTGGTGGCTGGCGGCGATCCACCTGGCACTGGTGCTGCTGGTGGCCGGCGGCATCAGCTGGTCGGCGAGCCGCATGCTGCGCGCCCAGGCCGATGAGCAGGGCAAGGCGCGCGTGCAGCTGGCCGCCACCACCGCGCGCGAGGATCTGCGACGTATGGCCGAGGACGCCCATGCCGCCGCGCGCGCGCTCGCCGACCGGCCGACGTTGCAGCGGCTGCTGGCTGAAGGGCAGCGCGAGGCGCTGCCGCCGTTCCTGCTGCGCTCCTGCGACGCGGCAGGCCTCGACGCCTGCGCCGTGCTCTCGGCCAGGAGCGTGCTAGCGGTGTCGGGGCCGGCGCTCGACTGGCAACAGGTCGTCACCGCCGCCACCGAGCAGGGCGGCACCTTCATGGCGCTGCCCACCACCGAGCGGGTGCCGCTGCTCGGTGCGCGGGTGATGCTCGGCGAGCAGGACCTGACGCTCTACGCGGTGCGGCGCCTGGACGCCAAGCTGGCGCACACCCTGAGCACGCAGGTAGGCGCGGAGGTGCGCCTCATCGACTATCGCTCCTATACCAGCGCGCCGGTCGGACCGTTTACCCCGCTGTACGCGGCGGCGCTCGCCGACGGGCACTCCGCGGTGCAGCGCGTCGACTCGCAGGACGCCTACGCCGCCGCGGTGCCGGTGTTCGCCTCGAGCGGCGAGGCCATCGCGCTCATCGAGGCGCTGCTGCCCACCAGCGCGGTCGATGATCCGGCGAGCCGCCTGCTGCACAAACTGCTGTTGACGGCGCTGATCCTCGCGGTGCTCGCGGTGGCGGCGGCGCTGGCGCTCGGGGAGCGCGTGGTCGGGCCGGTGCGCGAGCTGACCGCGGCGGCCACGCGCCTCGGCAAGGGCGACTTCTCCGCCTCCATCCCGACGGGCGGCGCCGCCGAGGTCGGGGCGCTGGCGCGCACCATGGAGGACATGCGCCGCAACCTCATCGAGCTCACCAGCACGCTGCGCCGGCGCGAGGCCGAGGCCCAGGCGGTGCTCGGCGGCATCGTCGAGGGTGTCTACGCGGTCGACAAGAACCGCATCATCCGCTATCTGAACCCGCAGGCGGCACGCCTGCTGGCGGTGACGGCGGAGGCGGCGGTCGGGCGCTTCTGCGGCGACGTGCTGCAGCCGCGCCTCGAGGACGGACGGCGGCCGTGCGAGCAGCGCTGCCCGATCGTGCTGGCGCGCAGCGAGGGCAGCGCCAAGGCCATCGAGTATCTCACCGCGGTCTCCGGCGAGGTGCGCACTGCGGTGATCACCAGTGCTGCGCAGGTGGACGGGCTGCAGGTACAGGTGATCCGCGACGAGACCGAGCTCGAGGCGGTGCGGCGCGCGCGCGATTCGGTGCTCGCCAACATCTCGCACGAGTTTCGCACCCCGCTCGCGGCGCAGCTGGCCTCCATCGAGCTGCTGCTCGCCGGGCTCGATCAGCTGCCGCGCGAGCAGCAGCGCGAGCTGGTCACCTCGCTCGAGCGCGGCACGCTGCGCCTGACGCAGCTGATCGACAACCTGCTGGAGAGCGTACGCATCGAGTCGGGGCAGCTCGCCATCCGCCACCAGAGCGTCGCGCTCGCAGAAGCCATCGAGGATGCCCACGCGCTGGTCGGCGCGCTGCTGACGCAGCGCGCCCAGACGCTCGAGGTCGAGCTGCCGGAGGAGCTGCCGACGGTGAGCGGCGATAAGACCCGCCTGACGCAGGTGTTCGTCAACCTGCTGGCGAATGCCAACAAGTTCGCCCCGGCCGGCAGCGTGGTGCGCATCGGCGCGGCGGCGAGCGGCGGTGAGGTGCGCAGCTGGGTCGAGGATGAGGGCGCGGGACCTGCCGGCGCGGACGGCAGCGAGCTGTTCGGGCGCTTCCGCCGCGGCGGCGGCGAGCCGGAGGCCGCCGGGCTCGGCCTGGGCCTGTGGCTGGTGAAGTCCATCATCGAGCGTCACGGCGGCCGCGTCGCCTTCGAGCGCACCGCGGCCGCGCGCACCCGCTTCACGCTCACGCTGCCGGCGGAGGAGCCTGCATGAAGGTACTGATCGCCGACGACGATGCGGACCTGCGCGAGCTGATCGCGTTCACCCTCGCCCAGGCAGGGTACCTGGTGATCAAGGCGGCCGACGGGCCGTCGGCCGTGCAGCGCTTCGCGGACGAATCCGCGGACCTGGTGGTACTCGACGTCAACATGCCGGGACTTTCCGGGTTCCAGGTGTGCGAGTCGATCCGCGCGCGCTCGCGCGTGCCGGTGATGATGCTCACGGTACGCGGCGAGGAGGAGGACCTGGTGCGAGCGCTCGACCTGGGGGCCGACGACTATCTCACCAAGCCGTTCAGTCCGCGCACGCTGCTGGCGCGCATCAAGGCGCTCATGCGCCGTGCCGGCATGGAGAGCAGCGCGCCGCTGGCCGCGGGCCGCATCAGCCTCGATCTCGAGGAGCACACGGTGCGCATCGGCGCCGCCGAACCGGTGCGCCTCACCAAGCTCGAGTTGCGGCTGCTGCAGATGCTGCTCGCCCATGCCGGGCGCGCGGTGAGCTCCGACCGGCTGCTGGTGCAGGTGTGGGGACATCGCAGCGGCGGCGACCGCCAGCTGCTCAAGCAGCTGGTGCACCGGCTGCGGCAGAAGATCGAGTCCGATCCGGCGGCGCCGGCGCTGCTGCGCACCGCGGCGGCCGGCTACAAGCTGGTGGTCGAGTAAGACGCTGCCGGCCGCGCGACGCTAGCGACCCGCGATCTGGTCGAACACGCCGCCGTCGCTGAAGTGCGTGCGTTGCGCACCCGCCCAGCCGCCGAAGTCGGCGATCGTCGCCAGTTTCAGCTGCGGAAAGCGCGCCGCGTAGCGCGCCGCAACCTGCGGGTCGCGCGGGCGATAGAAGTGCCGCGCGATGATCTCCTGTCCCTCCGGGCTGTAGAGGTAACCGAGGTAGGCGCGCGCCACCTCGCGCGTACCGTGCCGCAGCGCCACCTTGTCGACCACCGCCACCGGCGGCTCGGCGAGAATGCTCACCGAGGGCACCACGATCTCGAACCTGCCGTTGCCGAGCTCGCGCATAGCGAGCAGCGCTTCGCTCTCCCAGGCCACCAGTACGTCACCGAGCTCGTTGTGCACGAACGTGGTGGTGGCGCCGCGCGATCCGGCATCGAGCACCGGCACGTTGTGGTAGAGGCGGCGCATGAACTCGCGCGCGCTGGCATCGTTCGCGCCGGGCTGCGCGCGTGCCCACGCCCAGGCGGCCAGGTAGTTCCAGCGCGCACCGCCCGAGGTGCGCGGATTGGGCGTGATGACCGCAACGCCCGGGCGCACGAGGTCACCCCAGTCGTGCACGCCCTTGGGATTGCCATGACGCACCAGGAAGACAATCGTCGAGGTATACGGGGAGCTGTCGTCGGGCAGCAGGCTCTGCCAGTTGAGCGGCAGCAGCTTGCCCTGCGTGGCGACGGCGTCGATGTCGGCGGCGAGTGCGAGCGTCACCACGTCCGCGGCCAGCCCCTCGATGACCGAGCGCGCCTGGGTGGCGGAGCCGCCGTGCGACTGATCGATGCGCACGTGCTGCCCGGTCTTGGCCTGCCAATAGCGCGCGAACGCCGCGTTGAAATCCACGTACAGCTCGCGGGTCGCATCGTAGGAGACGTTGCGCAGCGTGATCTGGCCGGCGCCGCTGTCCTGCCCGGCAGGGTTGCAGGATGACAGCGCGGCGAGCGCCGCTGCCGCAACTGCCAGGGCCGCGGCGCCGCGCGCCGCGCGAACCAGCGCCGTCATTCCCGGCATGCCGGTGCTGCGTGGCTCGCCGCGCCCGCCAGGCGCAGCGCCGCGAGCAGCGGCGGGGCGAGCGCCGCGGCACACTCGGCCACGGTGCGCGGGCCGCCGAGCTCGGCGAACTGCGTCATCTCAAGTCCCGCATAGCCGCACGGGTTGATGCGCCGGAACGGCGCGAGGTCGAGCACTACGTTCACCGCCAGCCCGTGGTAGCTGCCGGCGCGGCGCACGCGCACGCCGACACTGGCGAGCTTGCGGCCGGCGACATAGACCCCCGGGGCACCGCGGCGGCAGGCAGCGGCGATGCCGTACTGCGCGGCGAGCTCGATCACGGCACGCTCGAGGGCCGCGACGAAGTGGTGGATCGACAGCCGCAGGCGCTGCAGATCGATGAGCGGGTAGACCACCAGCTGTCCCGGACCGTGATAGGTCACCTGGCCGCCGCGGTCGATCTGCACCACCGGGATGTCCCCCGGGGCCAGCAGGTGCGCACGGTTCGCATTCATCCCGAGGGTGAACACCGGCGGATGCTCGAGGAACCAGATCTCGTCGGCGGTGGCAGCGTCGCGTTCGGCGGTAAAGCGCTGCATCGCGCGCCAGATCGGCTCGTAGTCGACCCGCCCCAGCCAGCGCACCAGCGCGCGCGGTACCTCGCCGGCGGTGACCAGCGACACGCTGCCGGAGCGCGCGGCCGGCGCGCCAGCGGACGCGGCGTTCACGCCAGCCTCGAGTTGTCGAGACCGGCGTTGTTGCGGTTCAGCGCCTGCTCGGCGCGGTAGCTCGAGCGCACCAGCGGCCCGGCGACGCACTCGAGAAAACCCAGCGCCAGGGCCGCGCCGCGATAGCCGTCGAACTGCTGCGGTGTAACGAAGCGCTCCACGCTCAGGTGATTCACGGTCGGACGCAGGTACTGCCCGAGCGTCACCAGGTCCACGCCGACGGCACGCAGGTCGCGCAGCGTGGTGAGGATCTCCGCGTCCGTCTCCCCGAGTCCGAGCATCAGGCTGCTCTTGGTGAGCAGCGCCGGGCGACGTTGCTTGGCGTGCGCCAGCACCGCGAGCGTCTGCTGGTAGCCGGCGCGCGGGTCGCGCACCGGGTGCGTCAGGCGGCGCACCGTCTCGATGTTCTGTGCGAACACCTCGATACCGGAATCGACCACGGTGGTGACGCTCGCGGCCATGCCCTGAAAGTCGGGCGTCAGCGCCTCGATCGCGGTATGCGGGTTGCGCCGCTTGATAGCGGCTACGCAGGCCGCGTAGTGCGCCGCTCCGCCGTCGGGCAGGTCGTCGCGGTCCACCGAGGTCAGCACTACGTAAGCGAGCTTCATGAGCTCGACCGTGCGCGCCGCGTGCTCCGGTTCCTCGGGATCGAGCCAGCCGTGCGGGTTGCCGGTGTCCACCGAGCAGAAGCGGCAGGCGCGCGTGCACACCGCGCCCATGAGCATCAGGGTGGCGGTCCCCGCGTTCCAACATTCGCCGATGTTGGGACACTTCGCCTCCTCGCACACGGTGGCGAGCCGGTGCTTGCGCACCAGCGCGCGCACCGCACGGAAACCCTCCCCGCTGGGGGCTCGCGCCCTGAGCCACGGGGGCAACCTGGCTGCGGGCGCTGCCGCCGCGCGCCCCTTGATGCCGTCGCGCACCGCGGTAAAGCCCTGCGGCGTAAGGTATTTCTCACCACTGCGCGCACGCGCGGCCTCGGTGACGACCCGGATGTCCTTCAGCTGCGACATGCCTAGGATTGTACCGTAGCGAGCCGCGCCCGCAGGTGCTCCAGCCGCTCGGGCGTACCTACATCGCACCAGGCGCCGCGCCACAGCTGTCCGTGCACCCGTCCGGCTCTGATGGCCCGCTCGAGCAGCGGCAGCAGCGGGAAGCGCCCGGGCGAGCAGCCAGCGAAGAACTCGGGCCGGTACACCCCGACCCCCGAATAAGTGCAGCGCCCGTCTGCGGCCTCGACCACCTCAGCGCCGCGCAGCGCGAAGTCGCCCTGCGGGTGGTGCGGCGGGTTGGGAATCAGCACCAGCTGCGCGAGCGCGGCGGGCGCGAGCGTCAGGTGAGCGAAATCGATGTCGGTCCAGATGTCAGCGTTCACGACCAGGAAGGCGCCCGGCCCGAGCAGCGGCAGGGCACGGAAAATGCCGCCGCCGGTCTCGAGCGGCAGCGGCCCCTCCTCGCTCCAGGAAATACGCACGCCGAACTTCCCGCCGTCGCCGAGCGCGGCCTGCAACTGCGCGCCCAGCCAGGAGAGGTTGATGACCACGTCGCGAATGCCGGCGCGTGCCAGCGCGGCCAGGTGCCAGGCGATGAGCGGGCGCCCGCCGACCTGCACCAGCGCCTTGGGCAGCGCATCGGTGATCGGCCGCATGCGCTCGCCGCGGCCGGCGGCCAGCAGCATCGCCTTCATGCCGGGCCCCCGGCGCCGGCGGCCAGGGCGGCGGCGACGCGCGCGTTGGCGCGCGGCAGCGCGGTGACCACGCGCTCCTCGAGCAGGCGGCCGAGCGCGGCGAGCGGCGCGTGCTGCGCGCACACCTCGCGCACATAGGCGAGCGTGCGCGGCAGATCGGGCAGGTAGCCCGGCTTGCCATCGCGATACCACAGGCGGCAGAAGATGCCGAGCACCTTGATGTGCCGCTGCACGCCGACGAGGTCGAACCAGCGCAGGAACTCCGCCTCGCTCGCGCCGCTCTCGCCACCGTGCGCCAGCAGTCGCGCGCGGAACGCCGCCACCCAGCCGACGACGCGCGCGCGCGGCCAGGCGATGTAGCAGTCCTTCAGCAGCGACACCAGGTCGTAGCCGACCGGGCCGCGCAGCGCATCCTGGAAGTCGATGATGCCCGGATTGCGCTCGGCGACCACCATCAGATTGCGCGCGTGGTAGTCGCGGTGCACGAACACCAGCGGCTGCGCCAGCGCCGCGCCGATCAGGAACTCGAACGCCGCCGCCAGCAGCTGCGCGTCGTCCGCCGACAGCGTGAGCGCGAGGTGACGGCCGAGAAACCACTCGGGCATGAGCGCCATCTCGCGCAGCAGCTCGGTGCGGTCATATGCGGCAAGCTGCGCACACGCCGCACGGCCGCGCACCTGGATGCGGGCCAGCGCATCGAGCGCATCGCCATAGAGCCGCTCACTGTCCTCGCCGGCGAGCAGGCGCTCGAGGTACAGCGTGCCGCCGAGGTCCTCGAGCAGCAGCAGTCCGCGCAGCGGATCCGCCTCGTGCACCTGCGGCACGTGGACGCCGCATTCCGCGAGCAGCCGCGCCACCTTGAGGTAGGGCCGCACGTCCTCCCTGCCGGGCGGTGCATCCATCACCACGTAGCTGCCGCGCGCCACGAACACGCGGAAGTAGCGCCGGAAACTGGCATCGCTCGAGGCCGGCTCGATGCGCGCCACCTCAAGGCGCAGCTCGCGCGACAGCCACCGCTCTATCAGCGCGAGTCGCGCGTCGGTCTCAAGCATGCGGGAGTTATGGGTTTTTCGGCCTGCGTCGCTGCGGCGCGCCATTATAATGCCGCCCTTCATGTTGCGTTCGAGCCCATTTCGGACCGCGATCGTTGCGCTCGGCAGCATGATGCCGGTCGCCTGGGCGGACCAACCGCCGCCGTGTCCGTCACAGAACGTGGCCGGGGCGGCGCCGGGCAGCAGCGGTGTGGCAGCACTGCTGGCGCCCGCCTCCCCCACCGCCGGCACGGCGCCCGCAAAGCCCGCCCGGGACAGCAAGATCGAGGTGACCGCGGATGCGGTGGACGCGGACGTCGCCCAAAACGCCGGCCAGGCGACGCTCAAGGGCAACGTCGAGGTGCGCCAGGGCGATAGAGTCATCCATACCAACGAGGCGCAGCTCGACCGGCGCAACGGCTCGGTGGCAACCGACAGCCACGTCGACTACAGCGATTCGCTGGTGCAGGTGAGCGGCGCGAGCGGCAGTTATTCCGCCAGCGCCGGCGCGCAGTTCGACTCGGCGCAGTTCTCGCTGCTGCAGCGGCCGGCGCGCGGCGCGTCGCAGCAGATGCAGCTCACCCCGCAGGGAGTGCTGCGACTCAAGGGCGTGGTCTTCACCACCTGCCCGCTGCACGACGAGTCATGGCACATCAAGGCCGAGAGCATCGTGCTCGATACGCGCGCCAAGATCGGCACCGCGCGCGATGCCCAGATCGACTTCATGGGCGTGCCGCTCATCTACCTGCCGTGGGTGTCGTTTCCGCTGTCGACCGAGCGCAAGAGCGGCTTTCTGTTTCCGACCATCGGCAACATGTCCTACGGCGGCCTGGAGCTGTCGCTGCCCTACTACTGGAACATCGCGCCCAACGTCGATTTCACCTTCGAGCCGACCGAGTACAGCCATGCCGGTCCCGACCTCGGCGGCGACCTGCGCTTCCTCACCGCGGATCAGCACGGCGAGCTCGACTGGAACTACCTGCCCTACGACAAGTCCTTCGACGGCAGCCGCGACCGCGTGCGTTTCCTCGATGTCGCCGACCTGCCGGACTTCTGGCGCCTCACCCTGCACGCCGAGGAAGTGAGCGATCCGTTCTATTTCGAGGACTTCTCGCAGGGCCCGGAAGGCACCAGTACCGCTTTTCTCGAGCGCAGCGCCGTCTTCTCCTACCGCGACGAGCACTGGCGGATCGACGGGGAGGCGCAGCAGTTCCAGACCATCGACTACACCCTGTCGGTCGATGACCGTCCGTACGCGCGCGTGCCGGGCGTCGCCGCCAGCAGCGACTACACCCTCGGCGGAATCTTCCACTACGGCTTCGATTCCGAGCTGGTCGACTTCCAGCGCCCCGGCGGCACGTTCGAGGTGAGCGGCTGGCGCGCCGACATTGCTCCCGGCATGTACCTCGATCTGAGCGGTCCGGGATACTTCGTGCGCCCGGCGTTCGCCTGGCGCGCCACGCAGTACGAGCTCGACTACACGCTGCCCGGCGAGCCGCGCTCGCCCTCGCGCACCGTGCCGATCGCCAGCTTCGACAGCGGGCTGATGTTCGAGCGCGCCAGCGGCTCGCACGACCAGCGCCGCCTCACCCTCGAGCCGCGCCTGCTGTACCTGAAGGTGCCCTACCGCGACCAGCAGGACCTGCCGGTATTCGACAGCGCACTCCCGGACCTGTTGAACCCGGTGGAGCTGTTCCGCACCAACCGCTTCGTCGGCGCCGACCGGCAGAGCGATGCCGACCAGGTGACGCTCGCCGTCACGAGCCGGCTGCTGGATGCGCAGAACGGACGGCAGTTCATTTCCGGGACCTTCGGCCAGACATATTCGTTCGAGGCACCGCGCGTTCAGCTGCCTGAGTGCCAGGGATTTTGCGGCACGAGCACGGTGCCCGGGCAGATACCGGGCACCGACACCGAGAAGCGCTCCAGCCTGGTCGCGCAGCTGGCGCTCACCGCGTTCGAGGACTGGAGTGCCGGCGTCGGGGTGCTGTGGGACCCGCAGACTCAGGGCAGCCAGGAGACGCAGCTCAACCTGCAGTACAAGCCTGCCGGCAACTCGGTCGTGAACCTCGCCTACCGCTACGAGCGTTATACGTTCGACCAGGTCGAGGCCTCGGGCGCCTGGCCGATCCGGGGCAACTGGAACGTGTTCGCCCGGGGGATCTATTCGCTGAGCGACCACGAGTACCAGTACAACCTGGAGCAGGCGGTCGCGCCCGGCACGCCGCAGAACGGCGTCCCGGTATCGGTGCCGCTGGTCGGATTCCTGGAGCGTTTCGCCGGCTTCGAGTATCGTGCCTGCTGCTGGCGGGCGCGCCTCGGGGTGCGCCGCTACGTCAGCAATCACAACGGGACCCAGTCCACCGGCGTCTGGCTGCAGCTGGAACTCGGAGGACTGGCGAGTGTCGGATCGGCAACGGATACATCCCTGGGGCAGGAGATCCGGGGTTATCTGCCGCCCGAGGGAATGACCAACAGAAATCCCGGCCCGCTCAAGGGCGTCTGGTAGAGGCGGAACACATGCGACGGTCAGTGACTTTGGCCTGGATCGGGCTGGCGGCGGCGGCGGCCCTGCAAGCCCCGGGCGCGTGGGCGCAGACCCGCGAGCTCGCCACGCGCGGCGAGCTGCTCGATCGCGTGGTCGCGATCGTGGGCGACGGCGTGGTGCTCGACAGCGATCTGGAGTTGCAGGTCGAGGTGGTGAGCGAGCGGCTGCGCGAGCAGAAGCTCGATCTGCCGCCGCAGAACGTGCTGCGCCAGCAGGTGCTCGAGCGCCTGGTGATACAGGAGATCGAGCTGCAGCAGGCCAAGCACGCCGGCGTGAAGGTGACCGACGAGATGCTCAACGGCGCCCTGCAGGATGTCGCCAAGCGCAACAACATGACGCTGTCGCAGCTGCCCACCGCGCTCGCACAGCAGGGCGTCGACTATCCGAGCTACCGCGACGATATCCGCAAGGAGATCACCATCACGCTGCTGCGCCAGCGCGACGTGCTGCAGCACATCAGCGTCACGCCGCGCGAGATCGACCAGTTCCTCGAGAAGCAGGCGCGCACGCCCTCCGAGCGCAGCGAGTACAACGTCTCGCACATCCTCATCGCCGTCGGCCAGGAGGCGAGCCCGGCGCAGCTCGACGCCGCCGCGAAGCGCGCGCAGGAAGTCTACGATCGCGCCAAGGGCGGCGAGGATTTCGCCAAGCTCGCCCTCGCCTATTCCAACAGCCAGACCGCGCTCGAAGGTGGCGCACTCGGCTGGCGCAAGGGCAGCGAGCTGCCCACCTTCCTCGCCGACACCATCGCCAAGCTCAAGCCCGGCGAGGTGAGCGAGCCGCTGCGCACGCCGACCGGCTATCACATCATCCGCCTGAACGAGGTGCGCGGCGGCGCCGTTGAGAACGCCATGGAAGATCAGACCCACGTGCGTCACATCCTGATGAAACCCACCGAGCTGGCGGACGATGCCACCGTACGCGGCAAGCTCGAGGCGTTGCGCCAGCGCGTTCTCAAGGGCGAGGACTTCGCCGGCCTCGCCCAGGTGTCCTCCGAGGATCCGGGCTCGGCGGCCGAGGGTGGCGATCTGGGCTGGGCGGGGCCGGGCGCCTTCGCCCCGGAGTTCGAGCAGGCGATCGGGCAGCTCAAGGATGGCGAGATCAGCGAGCCCTTCAAGACGCAGTTCGGCTGGCACATCGTCCAGATGCTCGGCCACCGCCGCTTCGATAACAGCGACGATCTCAAGCGCCGCCAGGCGATGGAAGCGATCCGCGCCAGCAAGTCGGACGAAGAGACCGAGCTGTGGTTGCGGCGCATGCGGGACGAAACGTACGTCGAATACAAATCCTAGGCCGATTCCCCGCATCGCTCTGACCTCAGGTGAGCCCGCGGGCGTCGGCCCCGAGCTGTGCCTGGCGCTCGCCCTGCGCGAGCTGCCCTGCGAGCTGGTGTGCCTCGGCGATCGCAGCCTGCTCGCCGAACGCGCCCGCGGACTGCAGCTGGCGGTCACGCTCACCAGCTACCCGGGCGCGGCGGCCGCGCGCCGCGCGGCGCACCTACCCGGCACGCTCAGCGTGGCGCACGCGCCGCTCGCCGCGCCGAGCGTCGCCGGCCGCCCCGATCCGGCCAATGCGCGCTACGTGCTGGCGCTGCTCGATCGCGCCGTCGACGGCGCGCTCAGCGGGGAGTTCGACGCCATCGTCACCGCGCCGGTCCACAAGGGCGTCATCAACGATGCCGGCATCCCCTTCAGCGGACACACCGAGTATCTCGCCCAGCGCACGCGCAGCGAGCACCCGGTGATGCTGCTCACCAACGGCGAGCTGCGCGTGGCCCTGGCCACCACGCACCTGCCGCTCAAGGCGGTGAGTGCGGCGCTGACCGTGGAGCTGTTGTGCCAGGTGGGCACGGTGCTCGCCCGCGAGCTCGCCGGGCGCTTCGGTATCCCCGCGCCGCGTCTGGCGGTGTGCGGGCTGAATCCGCACGCCGGCGAAGGCGGGCATCTCGGCGACGAGGAGTCGCGCGTCATCGCGCCGGCGATCGAGCGGCTGCGCGCCGCGGGCATCCGCGCCAGCGGCCCGCTGCCGGCCGACACGGTGTTCGTGCCGCAGGTGCTCGCGCACTACGACGCGGTGCTCGCGATGTACCACGACCAGGGCCTGCCGGTCGTCAAGTACGCAGGCTTCGAGCGCGCGGTCAACGTGACGCTCGGGCTGCCCGTGGTGCGCACCTCGCCCGATCACGGCACGGCACTCGAACTGGCGGGCAGCGGCCGCGCCGACCTGGGCAGCCTCGCCGCGGCGGTCGAGCTCGCCAGCCGCCTCGCTGCGCCCGGGCGCTGATGCGCCCCGCCGCGGCAGCGCGCACGCCGCCGCGCCGCCGGCGCTTCGGGCAGCATTTTCTGCACGATCCGGCGGTCATCGGGCGCATCGTGGGCGCGCTCGCGGTGCGCCCCGGGGAGCACCTGGTGGAGATCGGCCCGGGACGCGGCGCGCTCACCGCGCGGCTGCTCGAGTGCGCCGGCTGCACCCTCGATGCCGTCGAGATCGATCGTGACCTCGCGGCGCTGCTGCGTGCGCGCTTCGCCGGCGCCGCGCACGCGCGGCTGCACGAGGGGGATGCGCTGCGCTTCGACTACCGCCAGCTTGCCGCCGCGCGCGGCGGCAAGCTGCGCATCCTCGGCAACCTGCCCTACAACATCTCCACCCCGCTGCTGTTTCACCTGCTGGACGCCACGGCGGTGATCACCGATCTGACCGTGATGCTGCAGCGTGAGGTGGCGGCGCGGCTCGCCGCCGCGGCCGGAGACGCCGACTACGGGCGGCTGAGCGTCATGCTCGCTCCACAGCTCGAGGTTGAGCGGCTGTTCGACGTGGGTCCGGGCGCCTTTCAGCCGCCGCCGCGGGTGTGGTCCGCGCTGGTGCGGCTCACCGTGCGGCCCACCCCACTGTTCCCCATCAGCCCGCACTACGCCGCCGTGGTGGCGGCCGCCTTCACGCAGCGCCGCAAGACGCTGCGTAATGCCTTGAGTCAGCTGCTGCGCCGTGAGCAGATCAGCGCCTGCGGCGTCGACCCCGGGGCCCGGCCCGAGACGCTGCCGCCCGCGGCGTTCAACGCCCTCGCCGAAGCTCTCGACCGCGCCGCCGCCGCCGGCTAGTCTTTGGGGCAACAGGGTTGGTGCAGGAGGGACGGACATGGCGCCTTATCAACGGCTGCTGCTGGTCGTCGACCTGACCGAAGACAGCGTGACGATCGGGCGGCGGGCGCAGGCGCTCGCCGCCGCCCTCGGCGCGCAGGTCGAGCTGCTGCACGTGGTGGAGTTCGTGCCGGTGGAGCCCATGGGCGAGACGCTGATGCCCTCGGTGCAGATCGAGGAGGAGCTGCTCGAGCGCGCGCGGCAACGGCTGCAGGCGCTCGCGGCGCAGCTCGGTCTGCCGGGCGCCGCCTGCCGCGTGGAAAGCGGCAACGTCAAATCCGAGATCGTGCGCGTGGCGCGCGAGCGGCGCAGCGATCTGATCGTGCTCGGCAGCCGCGAGCGCCACGGACTGTCGATACTGGTGAACCTCACCGAGGACACGGTACTGCATGCTGCGCCCTGCGACGTGCTGGCGATGCGCGCCGGTAAAATGAACACCCCATGAGCTCCGCCGCGCACAAGATCCGCGTCGACGTCGAGACCAGCTACCTCGACGAGCAGTCCGATCCGCGCGAGCGCCGCTTCGTGTTCGCCTACACCATCACGATCCGCAACGAGGGCCAGGTGCCGGCGCGGCTGCTGACACGTCACTGGGTCATCACCGATGCCAACGGCAAGGTGGAGGAAGTGCGCGGCGACGGCGTGGTCGGCGAGCAGCCCTACCTCAAACCCGGCCAGGGCTTTCGCTACTCGAGCGGCGCGGTGATCGAGACGCCGGTGGGCTCCATGCAGGGCAGCTACCAGATGCTCGCCGACGATGGCGCGCACTTCGACGCCGCGATCGAGCCCTTCCGCCTCGCCATGCCCGGCATTCTGCAGTGACCCGCTATGCCGTCGGCGACGTGCAGGGGTGTGACCAGGAGCTGCGCGCGCTGTTGGCGCGGCTGAAGTTCTCTGCCGATCGCGACCGGCTGTGGCTGGTCGGTGACCTGGTCAATCGCGGTCCCGGCTCGCTGGCGACGCTGCGCCTGGTGCGCGCGCTCGGAGACAACGCGGTCGTGGTGCTCGGCAATCACGACCTGCACCTGCTGGCGGTGGCGCTCGTGGGTCAGCGCCGCCGCCGCTCCGATACGCTCGATGAGGTGCTGGCGGCGCCGGATCGGGACGGGCTGCTCGAGTGGCTGCTGGCGCGTCCGCTCGCGCACGCCGAGGCGGGCGACCTCATGGTGCATGCCGGGGTGGTGCCGCAGTGGAGCGTGGCGCTCACGCTGCAACTGGCCGCCGAGGTGGCGCGCGCGCTGCGGCACGAGCCGCGCACGCTGCTCGAGCACATGTACGGCAACCAGCCGGACCACTGGGACGAGCAGCTGCGCGGCATGGAGCGGCTGCGCTTCACCATCAACGTGCTGACACGGCTGCGCCTGTGCACCGCCGACGGCAGCGTGGACATCAGTCTCAAGGGGCCCCCGCCCCCGCCGCCTGCGCCGCTGCGTCCGTGGTTCGAGCACCCGCACCGGGCCAGTCGCAACGCCCGCATCATCTTCGGCCACTGGTCGGCGCTTGGGCTGGTGCAGCGTCACGGCGTCGTCGGCCTGGACACCGGTTGCGTCTGGGGCGGCGCGCTCACGGCGCTGAACCTGGACGCGGAGCAGCCGCTGGTGAGCGTCGCGTGCGACGCCTATCAGCGCGTCGGCGGCGACTAAGGCTGCGGCGCGAGCGCCGCTCCCCAGGACACCGTCAACTGCTGGGTCGTGGGCGTATAGACCCCGGGCGGCAGCTCCAGGTCGACCGGCTTGCCGCCGGCGGTGATCGGCAGGATCACGCGCTGCGCGCCGCGCACTTCCAGCACGCCGATGGCGCCCGGCGTGACGCGCAACGCGAGGCGCACCGGCCAGCCGTTGCCGTCGACCGGCTGCAGCAGCACGCTGCCCACGCCGCTCGCCGCGGACAGATCCACCAGCAGCGTGTTGCGCTGCCAGTGCTGCGGATAGGCGCCGGGGGCAGCCCCGGCGATGTCCAGCTCGTGCACCGCCGCGGGCGGCGCGCCTGAGGCCTGGCGCTTGTACCAGGGCAGGTGCGTGCAGCCGCCCACTGCAAGGGCCAGCACCAGCACGCCTGCGCGCACCACGCTAGTCGCGGCGTTGCGATCCATTGGCAAACTCCTCGTTGCGCCTGAGCAGCGCGTAACATACGCCAAACGGCGCGGAGGACACATGCAGGCGTTCAATTTCCGGCAATGGATTGACGCGCACCGCGCGCAGCTGCTGCCGCCGGTGGGCAACAAGCGCGTGTTCACCGACGGGGATTTCATCATCATGGTCGTCGGCGGCCCCAATGCCCGCAAGGACTTCCACGTCGACCCGGGGCAGGAGTTCTTCTACCAGCTCGAGGGCGACATGGTGCTGCGGACCATCCAGGAGGGGCGGGTCGTCGAGGTGCCGATCCGCGCCGGCGAGGTGCTGCTGATTCCGCCGCTGCTGCCGCACTCGCCGCAGCGCCCGGCCCACAGCGTGGGACTGGTGATCGAGCGGGCGCGGCGCCCCGGCGAGCGCGACGGCTTCCAGTGGTACTGCGAGCGCTGCGGGCAGCGCCTGTACGAGGAGTTCTTCGAGCTCACCGACATCGAGAAGCAGTTTCCGCCGGTATTCGAACGCTTCTTCGCGAGTCGCGAGCGGCGCACCTGCAGCCGCTGCGGCGCGGTCATGGAGCGCAGCTAGTGCAGGCGCGCGTCGCGCTCGCCGGCGGCGAGGTCGGTATCGACCTGGCCTCGCCCGTGGACCTGGCGGTCGCACTGGATTTCGCCGGAGCCCAGCCGCGGCACTTCGGCGCGCCGCGCGCCAGCGCGCGGCCGTTCGAGACGCCCGGCTTCGGCTTCAAGGGCTCGGTCGAGCGCGGCGCGAGCTGCAACTGCGAGGTGATCACGCTGATCCCTCACTGCAATGGCACGCACACCGAGTGCGCCGGACACCTGACACGCGAGCGCCTCGACGCCTGGCGCGTCACGCCCACCACGCTGCTGCCGGCGCTGCTGCTGTCGGTCACCCCGCAGGCCGCCGGCGACGAGAGCAGCGACCCGCTGCCGCAGCAGGGCGACCGGCTCATCAAGCGAGCCTGCCTCGAGCCGCTGTGGCGCGCCGACACGCCGTTCGCACCGTGCGCGCTCATCGTGCGCACGCTGCCCAACGACACCGACAAGCGCACGCGCGACTACACCGGTAAGAATCCGCCGTACCTCTCGCAGGAAGCGGCGCGCTGGCTGGTGAGCCGCGGCATCGTGCACCTGGTGGTGGACGTGCCCTCGATCGACCGCGTGCACGACGCCGGCCGGCTCACGGCGCACCGCATCTTCTTCGGTCTGCCCGCCGGGAGCGTGCAGCTCGCGGCGGCAACGCGCGCGACCGCCACCATCACCGAGCTGGCCTTCGTCCCCGATGCGGCGAGCGACGGGTGCTACCTGCTGCAGCTGCAGGTGCCGGCGCTGGACGGCGACGCGGTGCCGTGCCGGCCGCTGCTCTACCCGCTCACCACCAGCTCATGAGCAGGCCGCTGACGCTCGAGCAGGCGCGGGCGCACGACGCCGCCGACCCGTTGCGCGAGCTGCGTGCGCGCTTCGCGCTGCCGTGCGATGCGCACGGCGCCGCGCTCGTGTACCTGTGCGGCCACTCGCTCGGACTGCAGCCGCTCGCTGCCCGCGACATCCTCAGCGCCGAGCTCGACGACTGGGCGCGCCTCGCCGTGCTCGGGCACGAGCAGGCGCGGCGGCCGTGGGTGCCTTATCACGAGAACCTGACCGCGGGGCTGGCGGCGCTCGCCGGGGCGCACCCGGGCGAGGTCATCGCCATGAACTCGCTCACGGTGAACCTGCACCTGATGCTGGCGAGCTTCTACCGTCCGCGCGGCACGCGCAGCCGCATCCTCATGGAAGCGGGCGCGTTCTCCTCCGACCGCCACGCGGTGGCCTCGCAGATCGCCTGGCACGGACTCGACCCTGAGCGCGAGCTGCTCGAGCTCGCCCCGCCGCCGGGCGCCGCCACGCTCGCCGAGGAGGATATCGAGGAGTGCCTCGAGCGGCACGGGCAGCAGATCGCGCTGGTGCTGTGGCCCGGCGTGCAGTTTCGCACCGGCCAGGCGTTCGACCTGGCGCGCATCGCGCGCGCCGCGCAGCAGCGCGGCTGTATCGCCGGCTTCGACCTGGCGCATTCGATCGGCAACCTGCCGCTCGAGCTGCACGGGGCGGAGGCGGATTTCGCGGTGTGGTGCAGCTACAAGTACCTGAATGGCGGCCCCGGTGCGATCGGCGGCTGTTTCGTGCACGAGCGCCACAGCGGCGCACAATCGCGCACCCAGCACGGCGGCGCGCTGCCCGGCGCGCGCCTCGCCGGCTGGTGGGGACATGAGGCGGATACGCGTTTCCTGATGGAGCCGCAGTTCCGCGCGGCCCCCGGCGCCGCCGCCTGGCAGGTGAGCAACCCGCCGATTCTCGCCGCCGCGCCGCTGATCGCCTCGCTGGCGCTGTTCATGCAGGCGGGCATGGAGCGGCTGCGCGCCAAGTCGGTGGCGCTGACCGATTGTCTGGACGCGCTGCTGCGGCCGCTCGCGCCGGCGGTCGAGATTCTCACCCCGCACGACAGTGCGCGCCGCGGCTGCCAGCTGTCGCTGCGCCTCGCCGCCGGCGCCGCGCGCGGCCGGCGCGTGTTCGACGCCCTGAGCGCGCGCGGCGTGGTGTGCGACTGGCGCTCGCCGGACATCATCCGCGTGGCGCCGGTGCCGCTCTACAACCGCTTCGAGGACGTGTGGCAGTTCGCTCAGGCGCTGCGCGCCCTGCTGGCGGGAGGCGCATGACGCCGGCGCCGCGTGCCGTCAACATCGTCGGGGCGGGCCTGGCCGGCGCCCTGCTGGCGCTGCTGCTGGCGCGTCGCGGCCTGCGGGTCGCGCTGTTCGAGCGGCGGGCGGATCCGCGGCAGGCGCAGCCCGAGCGCGGCCGCTCCATCAACCTGGCGCTGGCCGCCCGCGGGCTGCGCGCGCTGCAGCGCGCCGGGGTGCTCGCGCAGGTGCAGCCGCTGCTGATCCCGATGCGCGGCCGCATGGTGCACGAGCGCGCCGGCCGCGCCGCGCTGCAACCCTACGGCCAGCGCGAGCACGAGGTGATCTACTCGGTGGGCCGCGCCGACCTCAACCGCGTGCTCATCGACGCGGCCGCGCGCCACGGCGCTGTCAGCGTGCGCTTCGGCCAGACCTGCCTCGGCGCGGACAGCGCCGCCTCGCGCCTGAGGTTCCGCGGGGAAGGCGGCGAGTACAGCGTGCCGCTCGCTCCGACACTGGCGACCGACGGGGCGGGATCGGCGGTGCGCACCAGCCTGGCGGCCGCCGGACTGCTGAAGGTGCGCGAGGAGTGGCTCGACCACGACTACAAGGAGCTCAGCATCTCCCCCGCCGCCGGCGCCGCGCTCGAGCGCCACGCGCTGCACATCTGGCCGCGCGGCGGCTTCATGCTGATCGCGCTGCCCAACACCGACGGCAGCTTCACCGCGACGCTGTTCCTGCCGCGCAGCGGCGCGCCGAGCTTCGCCACTCTCGACGGCGCGGCGGCGGTGACGGAGTTCTTCGGCCGCGAGTTTCCCGACACGCTGGCGCTGCTGCCGGATCTCGCCGCGCAGTTTGCCGCCCATCCGCAGGGACAGCTGGGCACCGTGCACACCACGCCCTGGCACCACGGCGGCGAGGTGCTGCTGCTCGGGGACGCCGCGCACGCCATCGTGCCCTTTCACGGCCAGGGCATGAACGCCGCCTTCGAGGACTGCACGCAGCTCGATGAGCTGCTCGGGCCCCACGGCGCCGACTGGGCGGGGGCGTTCGCCGCCTTCGAGGCGGCGCGCGCCCCCAACGCCGCGGCGATCGCGCGCATGGCACTCGAGAACTACGCCGAGATGCGCGCGGCGGTGCTCGACGAGGGTTTCGTGCGCCGCCGCACGCTGGCGCTGGAGCTGGAGCGGCGTTTCCCCGAGCGCTTCATCCCGCGCTACTCCATGGTGATGTTCCATCCGGAGATTCCCTACACGGAGGCGCTGCGCCGCGGTGCCGTGCAGGAAGAGCTGCTGCGGCAGCTCGATGCGGGTCCCGGCACGCAACCCGACGGCGCGCGCGCAGCCGAGCTGGTGACGTCGCGGCTCGCGCCGCTGTAGAGGCCAAGGTGGCCGAGCAGCTGCGCATCCGCCCCCTGACGGCCTGCAGCGACCGCGAGCTGGCGCAGCTCAGCGACGTGCTGATCGATTGCGTCGCGGGCGGTGCCTCGGTGAGCTTCATGCCGCCGCTGACGCCGCAGCGGGCGAGCGTCTTCTGGCGCGGCGTCGCTGCGAGCGCGGCCTGCGGGGAGCGCGTGCTGCTGGTGGCTGAGGACGCCGCGGGCGGCATCATCGGCACGGTGCAACTGATACTCGCCCTGCCGGAGAACCAGCCGCACCGCGCCGAGATCGCCAAGATGCTGGTGCATCGTCGCGCCCGCCGCCACGGTGTCGGCGCGGCGCTGCTGAGTGCCGCCGAGCAGGCGGCGCGCGACGCGCACCGCACGCTGCTGGTGCTGGATACCGCCAGCGGCGATGCCGAGCGGCTGTACGTGCGCCACGGCTGGCAGCGCTGCGGACAGATCCCCGGTTACGCGCTGTTCCCCGACGGCCGTCCGTGCGCCACGACCATCTTCTTCAAGCCACTGGGGCGGGCGTAGCTCACTCCTGCGGGGCGGTAAATCCGCGGCACACCGCCGCCAGCTTGTTGCCGTCGGGATCGCGCACGTAGGCGGCGTAGAAATCCGGGTCGTAGTGCGGACGCAGGCCGGGCGCTCCTTCGCTCGTGCCCTGGTGCGCCAGCGCCGCCGCGTGAAAGCGCTCGACCTCGCGCCACGAGCGCGCGCTGAAGGCCACCATGGCGCCGTTGCCGGGGCTCGCCGGACGGCCGTCGAACGGCGGACACAGCCACAGCGCCAGCTCGGTCGCGCCGTCGCGCTCGTAGGTGCCCCAGCCGTGCCAGCCCACCGCCTGCCAGTCGGCGGACACCTCGCAGCGTCGCTGACCAAGCGCGCCGAGCACCGCATCGTAGAAGCGCGCCGCGCGCTCCGGGTCGTTGGTGCCGAGGCAGACGTAGGTGAACATGACGGGCGCTGCGCCTTGGGTCTTCAGTGATGACGCGGCGCCTCAGGTGCGTTGCGGCGCTCGAGGGTGACGAACGTGACGGGATAGGCGTGCTCCTCGTCCGCCGGGTGCATGCGGCACTCGACATCGTCCCACTGCGTGGGATCGAAGTCGGGGAAGAACGTGTCGCCGGGCACGTCGGCGTGCACGTGCGTCAGGTAGATGCGGCGCGCGAACGGCATCAGCAGGCGGTAGATCTGCGCGCCGCCGATCGCCACCAGCTCCTTGTCGCCGGCCTGCGTCAGCGCCTGTTCCACCGAGTGCACGACGATGACGCCGGAGGCGAGCCAGCGGCGGTCGCGCGTCAGCACCAGGTTGTCACGGCCGTGAAGCGGCCGGCCGATCGACTCGAAGGTCTTGCGCCCCATCAGCACGGTCTTGCCGAGGGTGAACGCCTTGAAGCGCTTGAGGTCGGCCGGCAGCCGCCAGGGCAGCGCGTTGTCGCGTCCGATGACACCGTTCTGCGCCATGGCGACGATCAGGGAAATCAGCGGCTGTGCGGCGCTCATCCCGCATTATGGCAAGGATCGGGCCGGTAGCGCCATCGCTCGACGCGCGCCGTGTTAGATCTCGACGGACGTGTTGAGAATCACCACGTCGCGGAAGGGCATGCGGAAGAACTCCGCGGCTTGCGTGCTGTACTGCTGCATGCGCGCGAACAGCCGCCGCTGCAGGCCACGCCAGCCCGGCAGCGGGCGGGCGCGCACCACGTGCCGGCCGACGAAGAACGAGCTGTCCTCGGTGAATACGCGCAGCCCGCGGGCGCGGCACGCCTTGAGTGCCTCGGCGACATCCGGCATCTCCATGAAGCCGAAGCGCGCGGTGATGAAGAACACCCCGGGCATGCTCTCCTCGATCTGCAGGCGGTGCACCGGGTCCTGGCGCGGCGTGTCGCTGATCTCGACGTTGAGAATGATGACGCGCTGGTGCACCACGCCGTTGTGCTCGATGTTGCGGATCAGCGCCGACGGCACCAGGTGCGCATTGCTGGCGAGGAACACGCCGGTGCCCGGTACCCGGTGCACGCCGGCGACCAGCTTCGGCAGCTCGGCGCGCGGCACGGCCAGCTTGGCGAGCGCGGCGCGCAGCTCGAGCCGGCCGCTGCGCCAGGTGGTGAAGATCAGGCAGAGGATCGCACCGAGCGTGAGCGGGATCCAGCCGCCGGTGGGCACCTTGGTCATGTTGCCGGCGACGAAGGCGAGGTCGACGATCAACAGCAGGCCGAACAGCGCCGCCACCTGCCACTTCGGCCAGTTCCACTGTGTGGCGGCGACGAAGGCGCCGAGCACCGTGGTGACCACCATGGTGCCCACCACCGCCGCGCCGTAGGCGCCCGAGAGCGCGTCCGAGGAGCCGAAGCCGACGACGAACGCGCACACCGCGATGAACACCAGCCAGTTGACGGTCGGCACGTAAACCTGCCCCTGCTCGAGAGCGGAGGTCTGCAGCACGCGCAACCGCGGCAGCAGGTCGAGGTGCACCGCCTGGCGCGCCATCGAGAAGGCGCCGGAGATGGTCGCCTGCGAGGCGATCACGGTGGCGGCGGTTGCCAGTATCACCATCCACGGCAACAGCGCGGCGGGGACCAGGTGATAGAGCGGATGGTCGACGGGCTTGCCGAGCTCGAGCAGCAGCGCACCCTGGCCGAAGTAGTTGAGTACCAGCGCGGGGCCCACGAGCACGTACCAGGAAACGCGCACCGGCTGGCGGCCGAAGTGCCCCATGTCGGCGTACAGGGCCTCGGCGCCGGTGAGCGCGAGGAACACTGCGCCGATGATCGCGAGCGCCACCTGCGGGCGGTGCGCCAGCAGCGCGAGTCCGGCGAGCGGGTTGAGCGCGGCCAGCACCTGCGGGACGCGCACGATCGGCACTACGCCGACGACGGCGATCACCACGAACCACACCACCATGATCGGGCCGAAAAAGCTGCCGACGCGGGCCGTGCCGTGACGCTGGTAGGCGAACAGCACGGCGAGGACGGCGAGCGTGACCGGGATCACCGCCTTCTTGAAGTCCGGATCGAACAGCTCCAGGCCCTCCACCGCGCTCAGCACCGAGATGGCCGGCGTGATGAGGGCGTCGCAGAAGAAGAATGCCGTGCCGATGAGCGCCAGCCATACCGCCACCTTCGCCCAGGTGCTGCCGGTGATCAGCCGCCGCTGTGCGAGGGCAAACAGCGCCAGGATCCCGCCCTCGCCCTGGTTGTCGGCGCGCATGATGATGGTGAGGTACTTGAGGGTGACGGAGATGGTGAGGCTCCAGAAGATCAGCGACAGCACGCCGAGCACCGCCTGGCGGTCGAAGGTGCCGGCCGCGCCGACCGCCTCCTGCATGGTGTAGAGGGGACTGGTGCCGATATCCCCGTAGACGATGCCGATGGCGCCGACGATCGAGGCGAGAGTGAGCCGCCGCGGCTGGTTGTTCATGGCGGCGTCGCGGCCTCAGCCGGCCGGCGGGCTGCGGTGCCTGCCGGGCGCCGCGCGACGCCGCGGCGGCCACAGCATGGTGCCGCGGCAGCCCGCAAAGCCGCAGCGGCAGGCGAAGATCGCGTCGATGTCGGGCGGGTCATCCGGCTCGCGCTGGATCTGGTAGTCGTAGCTCAGCTCCTCGCCCGGCGCGATGCTGCGCAGCGCGTCGATGAACACCCGGCCCTGCTCGATCACCGACTCGCAGTTGGGCTCGCAGGCGTGGTTGACGTAGCGCGCCTCGTTGCCGCCGACGCCCGCGTCGATCACCGTGCGAGCATCGACGATGAACAGGAAGGTGTGGTTGTCGGCGCCGTCCTTGTGCTGGTAGCGCCGGTCGGCTTCGGCATGCGAGACGCGCTCGCCGCAGTACTCGAGCACCCGCGTACCCCTGGCGATGCGGCGCGTGGCGAACACGCCCAGCCCGTGCAGCGCTGACGGGCGCACCTCGAAGCACGGCTTCATACCGCCACCGGCGCGCGGATCGGCTCGTGGTGGTGGTAGTTCACGAACTCGAAATCCTCGTAGCGGTACTCGAAGATGCTCGCCGGCCGGCGGCGGATGGTGAGCTGCGGCAGCGGCAGCGGCGTGCGGCCGAGCTGCAGATCCGCCTGCGCGAGGTGATTGCGGTACAGGTGGCAGTCGCCGCCCGTCCAGATGAGCTCGCCCGGCGCCAGATCGCACTGCTGCGCGAACAGGTGCGTGAGCAGCGCGTAGCTGGCGATGTTGAAAGGCACGCCGAGGAACACGTCGGCACTGCGCTGGTAGAGTTGACAGGAAAGCCGGCCGGCGGCGACGTGGAACTGGAACAGCACATGGCAGGGCATGAGGCGCATGCGCTCGAGCTCGCCGACGTTCCAGGCGCTCACCAGGATGCGGCGCGAATCCGGGTTGCTGCGCAGCCGCTCCACCGCCTGCGCGATCTGGTCGATGCTGCGCCCGTCGGCGCTGCCCCAGGCGCGCCATTGCCGGCCGTACACCGGCCCGAGCTCGCCGCGCTCATCCGCCCACTCGTCCCAGATGCTGACGCCATGCTCGTGCAGCCAGGCGATGTTGGTATCGCCGCGCAGGAACCACAGCAGCTCGTAGACCACCGCCGGCACGTAGATTTTCTTGGTGGTGAGCAGCGGAAAGCCGGCCGCCAGGTCGAAGCGCATCTGGTAGCCGAACAGCGACAGCGTACCGGTACCGGTGCGGTCGGCCTTGGGTACACCGTCGCGGCGCACGCGCTGCAACAGCTCGAGATACTGCTTCACGGCGACGCCCCCTCAGTGCGCGGTCGCGAAGTTACCCGACGGCACGCGGCTGCGATAGGCCCACGCCATGAGAGCAATGCCGGCCAGGATCATGGGCAGCGACAGCAGCTGCCCTTCGGTCAGCCAGCCGCCGGCGAGGTAGCCGATATGCTCATCGGGCACGCGCACGAACTCCACCAGGAAGCGCGCCACGCCGTAGAACGCCAGGAACAGCCCCGACGGCGCCAGCCGCGGCCGCGGGCGCGAGGTGAACCCCCACATGACGGCGAACAGCAGCAGCCCTTCGAGCGAGGCCTCGTACAGCTGCGAGGGATGGCGTACCTGGCCGTCGACGCGAAACCCCCACGGGACGGTGGTGACCTTGCCCCACAGCTCGCTGTTGATGAAGTTGCCGATGCGGCCGAAGAACAGCCCGAGCGCCGGCAGCGGCGCGGTGAAGTCGTAGACGTCCGCGGGGCTGCGCCCGCGCCGCCAGCCGAACAGCGTCATCGCCGCGACCACCCCGAGCAGCCCGCCGTGGAAGGACATGCCGCCCTCCCAGATCTTCAGCGGATACCACGGGTCGGCCGCCCAGAACTTCAGGCCGTAGAACAGGATGTAGCCGATGCGCCCGCCGAGGATCACGCCCAGCATGCAGTAGAAGATGAGGTCGTCCACATCGACCGCCTTCCACGTCGAGCCGGGCTTCGCGGCGCGCACCCGCGCCAGCCACCAGGCAGCGGCAAAGCCCAGCAGGTACATGATGCCGTACCAGTGCACCTTGACCCTGCCGACCTGGAAAGCGATCGGATCGAAACCGGGATAAGTGAGCATCGGGCGGGAAGTTTAGCCGACCGCGCGCGTGACGCGGCAGAAGAACGCCTTGAGGTAACGCGTCTCCGGGACGGCCGGATGCAGCGGATGATCGGGCGACTGGCCGCCCGCTTCCAGCACCTGCACGAAGCGCGCGCTGTGGCGCGCCGCGCCCTGGATAGCGTGCAGCAACTCTGCGCCGCTCAGGTGGTAGGAGCATGAGCACGATACCAGCACGCCCTGGTCCGCCAGCAGTGTGAGCGCCAGTTGGTTGAGCTTGCGGTAGGCCGCCTGCCCCTTGAAGAGGTCCTTCTTGCGCTTGACGAACGCCGGCGGGTCGAGCACCACCAGGTCGAACTGCTCGCCGCGGGCCGCGAGCCCGGCGAGGGCCTCGAAGGCGTCCGCGTGCAGCGTGTCGAGCGCCACACCGTTGCGCTGCGCATTGGCCGCGGCAAACTGCAGCGCCGGCTGCGAGGAGTCCACGCAGCAGGCGCGCGCCGCACCCTGGCGCAGCGCGGTCACCGCCCAGGCGCCCACGTAGCTGCACACGTCGAGCACGCGCGCACCGGGGACGGTATAACGCGCGAGGCGGGCGCGATTGGCGCTCTGGTCATAGAACCAACCGGTCTTCTGCCCCGTAGCGAGCGGTGCGCGGAACGTGAGTCCCTGCTGCAGCACCTCGACTTCCTCGGGTACCTCGCCGAAGGCGGGCGCAGCGAAGCGCGGCAGCTGCTCGAGCTCGCGCGCCGCCGAGTCGTCCTTCCAGAACAATCCGCGTGGGCTCACCACACGGCGCACCGCGGCGCTGACCTCCTCGCGCAGCGCCTCCATGCCGGCGGTGGCGATCTGCCCGACGACGAGCTCGCCGTAGCGATCGAGCACCAGTCCCGGCAGCAGGTCCGATTCGCCGAACACCCAGCGGCAGTAGCGCGCCTCGCCGAGCCGCTCGCGCAGCGCGAGCGCCGCGCGCAGGCGCCGCTCGATGAGTTCAGCGCTCACCGGCAGCGACGGCTCGCGCGATAGGATGCGCGCGCAGATCAGCGCGTGCGGGTTGACGTAGGCGTAACCGAGGAACGCGTCGCGGTGCGAGCGCAGCTGGGCCACGGCACCGGGCTCGAACGCGGTGAGCGGGGTGCGTTCGGTGTCGACTTCATTGCTGAACACCCACAGGTGTCCGGCCGCAAGCCGCCGATCCTCGCCGCGCTTCAGGCACAGCACGGGTGTGGGGGCGTCGGCCGAGTCGGCGTGCAGGGCTTGCGGGGCTGGCATGGAATCCGGCGCGGGAAACGGGGGACGCGGAGTATACCCAATCGACCCAAACGCCTCGCAGATCCTTCGGCGATAGGCGAACTCGGCGGCTCATCGGCGCGCTATGATCTAAGGTGTGTGTCGCACTGCCCTGTGAGGTGGCACGATGCCGATAGAGAAGGAGGACGGGCATATTCCCGATGCCTCCGGCGTGTATCAGATCCGTTGTAAACGAAACGGCAAGATCTACGTCGGCAGTGCTTTGAATCTTCGGGCGCGCTGGGATAGCCACCGTCGCGATCTGCGAAGGGGCTCGCATTGCAACCCCTATATGCAGAATGCCTGGAAGCTTTACGGCGAAATGAACTTTGAGCTTCTGGTACTAGAGTACGTCGACGCTGCCCGGCTTCTGGAAGCCGAGCAGCGGTGGATCGAGCAGACCGGCTGCACCGATTCTCGCGTCGGATTCAACGTCAAACTACAAGCGACATCCGCAGGGCAAGGGATCGCGAGAGCATGGACAGGCTTCCGTGACCCGTCAGGCCGTCCCGTCGTAATCGTCGGGCTGTCGGATTTTTGCGGGCGCCACGGACTGGACTATAGATCCATGCATCGCCTGGCAATGGGCCGCAGCAAACTCAAGTCCTATCGGGGATGGACCCACACGAATAGTGTGCGTCGTCGCGATTACGTCAAGACGTACGAAGGATTCATCGATCCGGACGGGAAGCTCGCGGCGCCGATTCGGAATCTCGCTGAGTTTTGTCGCGGGCGCGGCCTCGAAAATTCTCACATGCTCGCTGTAGCGAATGGTCGCATCGTATCGCATCGCGGATGGACCCATGTGCGCGGCAGGAAGCGCTTGCCGCCACTGGAGCACAAGGGATTCATCGCACCGGGCGGTGCAGTCGTCAGAATCACGAATCTTCGCGCTTTCTGTCGCGCTTGCGACCTGTGTGTGGTTCACATGCACGAGCTCAAGAGCGGCAAGCGGCTGAGTCATAAGGGCTGGACCTGGAAACATGATGCAGACCGAGCATTCCTACACGAACCATCTCGCGACTGAGACGAGCCCTTACCTACGTAAGCACGTTCACGATCCCGTAGAGTGGTACCCGTGGGGAGCCGAGGCACTCGAGCGAGCGCGAAGGGATAGCAAACCGATCCATCTGAGCGTGGGCTACAGCGCGTGCCATTGGTGTTCAGTACTCCATGAAGAGAGCTTCGAAGACGAAGCCACCGCGCGCATCCTCAACGACAACTTCGTCAACATCAAAGTTGATCGCGAGGAGCGTCCCGACATCGACCGCATCTACCAGATCGCGCAGCAGATGCTCACCCAGCGCGGCGGCGGCTGGCCGCTCACCATGTTCCTGACACACGATGGACAGCGGCCGTTCTTCGGCGGCACGTACTTTCCGAAGGAAGCGCGCTTCGGGCTGCCGGCGTTCAAGGACGTGCTGCTGCGCGTCGCCGCCTGGTACCGCGAGCATGCCGGCGAGCTCGGGCCGCAGAGCGACGCGCTGCTCGCCGCATTCGCCGAGCTCAATCCGCCGCCCGCCGGTGCCGACAGCGAGCTCACCGCCGCACCGCTCGAAACCTGCCGCGCACAGCTCGCGCGCAGCTTCGATGCGCAGCACGGCGGCTTCGGCGGCGCGCCGAAGTTTCCACATCCGCAGACGCTCGCCTGGCTGCTGCGCCGCTGGCAGACGAGCGCGGCATCGCCGCAGCCCGATCTGCAGGCGCTGCACATGGCGACGCTCACCCTGCGCCGCATGGCCGAGGGCGGCATCAACGATCAGCTCAGCGGGGGTTTCTGCCGCTACGCGGTGGACGAGTACTGGATGATCCCGCACTTCGAAAAGATGCTGTACGACAATGCGGAGCTGCTCGCCGTCTACGCCCAGGCCGCGCTTGCTCGCGGCGATGCGCTGTACGCGCAGGTGGCGCGCGCGACCGCCGGCTGGGTGCTGAGCGACATGCAGTCGCCGCAGGGCGGCTACTACTCGAGCCTCGACGCGGACTCGGAAGGCGACGAGGGCAAGTACTACGTCTGGGATCGCGAGGAGGTGCGTGCGGCCCTTAGCGGCGAGGAATTCCGCGTGTTCGCGCTGCACTTCGGTCTGGATCAACCGCCGAATTTCGAGGGGCGCTGGCACCTGCGTGTAGTGGTCCCGAGCGCAGACCTCGCCACGCAGCTGGGCCTCACGCCGCAGGCGGTGGAGGGCCTCATCGACAGCGCGCGTGCGCGGCTGCTGGCGATTCGCGCCACACGCGTGCGCCCGGCGCGCGACGAGAAGATCGTCACTTCCTGGAACGGGCTCATGATCCGCGGCATGGCGATCGCCGCCCGCGCGCTCGCCTCCGATGAGCTGGCGGCGTCGGCGACGCGCGCGCTCGACTTCGTCCGCGGCACGCTGTGGCGCGAGGGACGGCTGCTGGCCACCTGCATGGACGGTCGCGCGCATCTCAACGCCTACCTGGACGATTACGTCTGCCTCGCGGACGCCATACTCGAGCTGCAGCAGGTGCGCTTCGCAAGCGAGGAGCTCGCCTTCGCGCAGCAGCTCATGGAGGTCGTGCTGGCGCATTTTGCCGACCCCGCGGGTGGCTTCTACTTCACGTCCGACGATCACGAGACGCTGATTCACCGGCCGAAGCTGTTCGCCGACGACGCGACCCCGGCCGGCAACGGCATCGCCGCGAGCGTGCTGCTGCGGCTCGGGCACCTGCTGGGCGAGCCGCGCTACCTCGCCGCTGCCGAGGGTACGCTGCGCGCCGCCTGGGCGGCGCTCGAGCGCTACCCGCAGGGGCACGTGAGCCTGCTACTGGCACTGGAGGATCTGCTCGATCCGCCCGAGATCGTCATCCTGCGCGGCGAAGCGCGCACCATCGAGGGGTGGCGGCTCGAGCTCGCGCGCCGCTACGCGCCGCGGCGGCTCACGCTGGCGATCCCCTCACAGACTGAAGGTCTGCCGGCGGCGCTCGCCGATAAAACCTCGCGCGCTGCGCCCGTGGCCTACGTGTGCCGGGGCAGCAGCTGCTCGGCGCCGCTTGATTCCCCCGACGCGCTGCTCGCAGTCCTGGAGCCTGCTGCGGCCAACTAGCGGGACTCACCGCAACGGCTATCGGGCGCGATCTTCAGGCGGCGCAGCCGCCGGAGGCCACGCGCTTGCTCATAGGCAGAAAGCGGATGGCGAGTCCGTTGGGCAGTGGATGATCGACCGGCTCGCCGCCGTGGTAGCCGCAGCTTTCGTACAGCCTGACACCCGGCAGCGTCGCCATCAGCTCGAATGCGCCAAATCCGCAGCGGCGCGCTTCGGCCTCGCTGCGCTCGAGAATTGCGCGGCCAAGCCCCCGGCGGGCATGCGCCGGATCGACGAAGAACGCGCGGATCCTCGCCGCCTCGGTGCGCGGATCGAGCCACGACTCGTCGCGCTCGCCGCGCGCATCGCTGCCGAATAGCGTCCGCCGGCGGCTCCAGCCGCCGCAGGCGACGATCTCGTCCGCCTCCGTTACGGCCACGAAGTACGTGCCGTCGCGGATCAGCGTGGTATCGACGCCGAACGCTCCCTGCAGCGCCGCCTCGATCTGCGGCTGCGTGTAGTCGCAAGCTCCAAGCTCGCGGATCGAACGCGCGATCAGCGCGTGCAGACCCGGCACATCGTCCAGCAGCGCCACCCGCACCCGGTAGCTCATCTAAGCCAGCAGCTCGACATTGCCGCCGATGGCGGCGGTATTGATGGTGAGCGTGCGCTCGTTGGCGAAGCGCAGCAGGTAGTGCGGTCCGCCTGCCTTCGGTCCGGTGCCCGACAGGCCCTGCCCGCCGAACGGCTGCACGCCCACGACCGCGCCGATCATGTTGCGGTTCACGTAGGTGTTGCCGACGGGCAGCGAGCGGAACAGGTGCTGCGCCACGCTCTCCAGGCGGCTGTGCACGCCGAGCGTCAGGCCGTAGCCGGTGCTACGGATCGCGGCCAGCACCTGCGGCAGCTCGCCGCTGCGATATCGTGCCACGTGCAGGATCGGGCCGAACTCCTCGGTGCGCAGCTGATCGAGGCGGCGCAGCTCGATGAGCTGCGGCGGGAAGAAGTGTCCGTGCGCGGTGCGGCGCGCATCCAGCTCGCAGGCATACAGCAGCTTCGCCTCGGAGCGCATGCGTGCGGCGTGCTGCGCGAGGCGCGCGCGGGCCGCGGCGCTGATCACCGGGCCGACGTCAGTGGCGATCTCCCCCGGCGGCCCGATGGCGAGGCAGCGCATCGCGCCGATCAGCATGGCGATCACGCGATCGGCGATCTCCTCCTGCAGGTACAGCACGCGCAGCGCCGAGCAGCGCTGTCCGGCGCTGGTGAAGGCGGAGGCGATCGCATCATCGACCACCTGCTCGGGCAGCGCCGTGGAATCGACCACCATGGCGTTGACGCCGCCGGTCTCGGCGATCAGCGGCACGATGGCGCCCGCACGCGCGGCGAGCGCGCGGTTGATGGTCGCAGCGGTAGCGGTCGAGCCGGTGAAAGCGACGCCGGCGAGCGCCGGGTGTGCGAGGGCGACTTCGCCGAAGGCCGGGCCGTCGGCGGGCGTCAGCTGCAGCACCTGCGGCGGCACGCCCGCCTCATGCAGCAGCCGCGTCATGGCGTGCGCGATCAGCGGCGTCGCCGGCGCGGGCTTGGCGATCACGGCGTTGCCCGCGACCAGCGCCGCGGTGATCTGCCCGCTGAAGATCGCCAGCGGGAAGTTCCACGGGCTGATGCACACGAACACGCCGCGCCCCTGCAGGCTGAGGGTGTTGCGCTCACCGGTGGGGCCGGGCAGCTCGAGCGGCGCGCCGAACAACTCGCGACCGCGGGCCGCATAGTAACGGCAGAAGTCCACCGCTTCGCGCAGCTCGGCGAGCGCATCGGGTAGCGTCTTGCCCGCCTCGCGCACCAGCAGGCTGAGAAACAACCCGCGCCGCTGCTGCAGCAGCTCCGCGGCCTTCTCCAGGCAGGCGGCGCGCACCGCCACCGGCGCGGCGTCCCACTCCGCCTGCGCCGCCGCCGCCGCCGTCATGGCGCGGTCGATCTCCGCCGCGCTGGCGTCGCGGGTGAAGCCGACGATCTCGCGGGTATCGGCGGGCGAGCTGACCGGAACCTCGAGGTCGCGGGACAGCTCGCCGTCGAGTATCGGGCCGCCGCTGTGACGCGCGCGCGCATGCGCGCCCACCTCGGCCTCGAGTGCTGCGAGCGCCACCGGATCGCCGAAATCCTCCCCCGCCGAGTTGGCACGCTCGCTGCCGAACAGCGCGCCCGGCTCGCGCACGCGCGGCGCCGCGTCCGCGGAATTCAGCGCGGTGAGCGGGTCGCGCACCACCTGTGCCACCGGGATCTGTGGATTCAGGAACTGGTGAACGAAGGAGCTGTTGGCGCCGTTCTCGAGCAGCCGCCGCACCAGGTACGGCAGCAGCTCCTCGTGCGTGCCCACCGGCGCGTACACGCGCACCGGCGGCAGCGCGGGAACCTCGGCGCGCGCCGCCGCGTAGAGCGCTTCGCCCATGCCGTGCAGACGCTGGAACTCGAACGCGGTCCCGGGCGGCGCCAGCGCCAGCACCGCGGCGACCGTGAAAGCATTGTGCGTGGCGAACTGCGGGTAGAGCACCGCGCGCGCGGCGAACAGGTGCTGGGCGCACTCGAGGTAGCTGGCATCGGTGGCCGCCTTGGAGGTGTACACCGGGAAGCTCTCCAGTCCGCGCTCCTGCGCGCGTTTGATCTCGCTGTCCCAGTACGCCCCCTTCACCAGTCGCACGCCCATGCGGCGGCCGGTGGCGCGCGCGAGCTGCGCGACCCACTCGAGCACCAGCGGCGCGCGCCGCCCGTAGGCCTGCACCGCCAGCCCGAGCCCGTCCCAGTCGCGGGTGAGCCCATCGCGCGCCAGCATCTCGACGATGTCGAGCGACAGGTCGAGACGGTCGGCTTCCTCGGCGTCGATGGTGAAGCCGATGCCGGCCGCGGCGCCCGCGCGCGCCAGCTGCAGCATGCGCGGGCCGAGCTGCTCGTTGACGCGCGCGCTCTGCAGCAGGCTGTAGCGCGGCTCGAGCGCGGAGAGCTTCACCGAGATGCCCGAGCGCGCCTGCGTCGTGCCGCGCGCCTGGGCGGAGAGCGCCTCGATCGCGTGGGCATAGGCCACGAAGTAGCGCTGCGCGTCGGCGGCGGTGCGTGCCCCCTCGCCCAGCACGTCGAAGGAGCACAGTGCGAGCTGCGCATCCGTGCGACCGCGCGCGAGCGCCGCGTCGATGGTCTCGCCGACGATGAAGGCGTCGCCGAGCAACTGCATCGACTGGCGCAGCGCCGCGCGCACCACCGGGGCAATCAGCGGCGCGGTGAGCTGCGCCGCCGAGAAGCCGCCCGACAGCTCGCCCAGCACGTCGGGCAGCAGGCGGCCCGCCGCGCCGAGCAGCGTGAAACCGGTCCGCAGCAGCAGGTCGGTGTCGCCCGGCACGCCCGCGCTGCGCACCGTCGCGAGGCGCTCGGCGATGAGCTGGTCGGCGCGCTTGGGGTCGGGGGTACGCAACAGCGCCTCCGCCAGGCTCATGAGCGCCTTGCCCTGCGCGCTGTCGAGCGGGAACTGCTCGAGCATGCGCTCGACCAGCGGCCGGGAGCGCTGGTCCGCGCGCGCCGCCTCCACCCAGCGCGCGGCGCGCGCGCTCGCCGCCGCCAGCAAGCCGGGCGTCGCCGAGAGATCGGCGAGCGCCTCGCCGGCGGCCTCGTCCTCCGGGCGCAGCGTCGCCGCACGCAGCCGCGCGCGCAGCTCCTGCAGCTGCCGCTCCCCGCCGCCCGGTTGCGCCGCCATCTGCATCAGCGCGCCGCCCCGAGCACCTGCGCCACCGCGCGCACGAAGTAGCCGAGGTTCTCACGACGTAGCCCGGCGATGTTCATGCGACTGTCGTCGGTCATATAGACGTGATGGCGCTCGCGCAGCGCGTGCACCTGCGCGGCGCTGATGCCGAAGTAGGAGAACATACCGCGTTGGCGCGCGATGAAGCCGAAATCGCGCTGCCGGCAATGCTCACGCAGCTGCTGCAGCAGCTCGCGCCGCAGGCCCTCGATGCGGCGGCGCATGGCGTCCACTTCCTCGACCCACTGCAGGCGCAGCGTCTCATCAGTGAGGATGCCGTGCACGATGGCCGCGCCGTGGTCCGGCGGCATCGACCAGATGCCGCGCGCGATGCGCACCAGCTGGCTGAGCGCCGCATCCGCGGCGGCGGGTGATTCGCTCAGCACCTGCAGCGCGCCGGTGCGCTCGCGGTACAGGCCGAAGTTCTTCGAGCACGACACCGCGCACAACACTTCCGGCAGCTCGGCGCACAGCAGCCGCAGTGCAAAGGCGTCGCCTTCCAGGCCCTCGCCGAGGCCCTGGTACGCCATATCGATGAACGGCATGAGCTGCCGGCGCTTCACCACGGCGAGCACCTCGCGCCACTGCTGCTGCGACAGATCCGCGCCGGTCGGGTTGTGGCACGAGGCGTGCAGCAGCACCACGGCGCGCGGCGGCAGCCGCTCGAGCGCCGCGAGCATGGCCGCGAACTGCACGCCGCCGCTCGCGGCGTCGAAGTACGGATAGGTGGCAAGCTTCACGCCCGCGCCGGCGAGCAGCGGGACGTGATTCGCCCAGGTGGGCGCGCTCACGTGCACCGTGGCATCGGGCGCGGCGAGGCGGATCAGCTCGGCACCGAGCCGCAACGCGCCGCAACCCCCGGGAGTCTGCACGGTGCGCACCCTGCCGGCGGCGAGCGCGGGATGTGCGGCACCGAGCACCAGGCGCTCCATCGCCTGGTTGAAACCCGCATTGCCGGACGGACCCACGTAGGTCTTGGTGCTCTGGTGCGCGAGCAGCGCGCTCTCGGCCAGGCGTACGGCGCGCAGCACCGGCGTATCGCCGCGCTCGTCGCGGTACACGCCCACTCCCAGATCCACCTTGTGCGGATCGGGATCGGCGCGAAACGCGGCCATCAGGCCGAGAATCGTGTCCTGGACCACCAGCTCGAGGTGCTCGAACATGGGCTGCCCTCCCCGAAGGCTAATGGCTCAGTGCGGCCAGCGCGCGCTTGCGTGCCGCCTCGAACTCATCGCCGGGCTTCCACGCCGGCAGGGCGTCCGCCTGCGCGATGAGCCAGGCCGAGAGCATATCGAGCTGCGCGTCCTGGATCATGCCGTCGAAATTCCAGCTGCCATCGAGCTTGTCGGCGGGCTGATGGTACTTCTTCAGCTCCCACTCCTCGATCTGCTGGCGGCCCCACCCGGAAGGGCGGCCGATGAAGTCCGTGCCGTCGCTGAAGTACAGTGCCGGCACCCCCACCTTGGCGAACGAGAACTGGTCGGAGCGATAATAGTAGCCGCGGTCGGGGAACTGGTCGGGCTTGAGCATCCGCCCTTGTGACTGCGCGACGCGCGCCGCGATGTCATCGAGCGAGGACTTGCCCATGCTGATCAGCGTCGCATCGCGCGTGCGGCCGAAGATGTTGCCGCCGTCGATGTTGATGTCCGCCGCGATCCTTCCGGCGGGCACCGACGGGTGCTCGGCGTAGTACATCGAGCCGAGCAGCCCGCGCTCCTCGGCGGCGACGAACAGCGCCAGCACCGCACGGCGCGGCCGCTGCGGCAGCGCCGCGAGCGCGCGCGTGATGGCGAGCACCTGCGCGCAGCCGGAAGCGTTGTCGACGGCGCCGTGATAGATGCGATCGCCGCTGGCGTCCGGCTCGCCGATACCGAAATGATCGTGGTGGGCCGACAGCACCACGAGTTGCGCCGCCAGCCGCGGATCGCTCCCCGGCAACACGCCGCCGACGTTGGCGGTCTGCCCGCGCGAGAGCGTGTTGGTGAAGCTGAGCGAGGTGCGCACCCCGAGCGGCACCGGCTTGAAGTCGCGCGAGCGGGCGGCGGCGCGCAGCTGCTCGAGGTCGTAGCCGCCGGCCTGCGCCAGGCGCCGCACCGCATCCTCGGTGGCCCAGGCCTTGACGTGCAGGCGCGGCTCGTCACCTGCGGGCAGCGCGAATTGCTCGCCGCCCCAGGAGCTCTGTACCACCTGCCAGGGGTAGCCGGCCGACGGCGTGGTATGGATGATGATGGCGCCGGCGGCGCCCTGGCGCGCCGCGCTCTCGTACTTGTAATCCCAGCGCCCGTAGTACAGGCGGCGCTTGCCGGCGAACAGGTGCGGATCCCAGTCCGGGTCGTTGTTCATCACCACCAGGATCTTGCCGGCGAGATCCGCGCCCTTGAAGTCGTCCCACTGATACTCCGGCGCCTGAATGCCGTAGCCGACGAATACCAGCTCGGCATCGCTGACCGCGACCTTGTCGGTCTGCAGACCGCTGGCGGCGATGTAGTCCGCGCGCCAGGCAAGATCGACGTGCCCGCTCTTGCCCGCGAAGCTCCAGGTCGCCGGGAAGGCCGACTTGATGCCGACGATATCGAAGGGCTGCTGCCACTCGCCGCCGGCGAATGCGGGCTGCAGTCCCATGCCCTCGAGCCGGGTCTGCAGGTACAGCCGCACCAACTGATCAGCGCGCGTGGCCGGGCCGCGGCCCTCGAGCAGATCCGAGGAGAGAAAGCGGATCGGCGCTTCGAGCGCCGCACGGGTGATGTAAGCGCCTGCGGCCTTCTCGACTGCCGGCGGCACGGGCGCAGTTTGCGCGCCGGCGAGAGTCCCCAGGCCCAGGGCCAGCGCACCGGCCAGAGCACAACGCGGCGCCGGTCTGCGAATTGCACTCATGGACACTCCCACTTCCCGGACGGTCGGCAAAGTTAACACAGCTGCTGCTGTCGGCCCGCGCGGCCGCGTGGAATTTCTTAACGCCATTTGGTCTGGCGGCAGTGGCGTCGCTGCGTACGATGGGCGGTCCGCCGGACCTGGGCCGGCGCTGCGTGTTATAGAGGTACGACTCCATGCGAATGCCGCGATACCTGCAGAAAATGCTGCTCGTTACGCTCGCCGGCGCGCTGCTGTTGCCGGCGGCTTTCGCGGCGGAGCTCGGCGCGATCGTCGGCGTGGTGACCAACGCCGCCGGCGCGCCGGTCGCGCGTGCCACCGTCACCGCGGTGCGCACCGACGGCAACGGCATTCGCGCAACCGTCTCCGGCAGCGACGGCGTCTATTCGTTCGCCGACCTGCCGCCGGGCGCGTGGTCCGTGACCGCGGAGCTCGCGGGCGCCCCGCCGGTCACCGCGCAGTCATTGGCGGTGACCTCCGGCAAGGCCACGCGCCATGACCTGGTGATGAACGTTGCGGCCCCGGCGGCTCCGGCGCCAGCTGCTGCTCCCACAGCCGCGCCCGCGACGCTTGCGCAGATGGTCGCGCAGCAAGTCGCCAAGATCGTGCCCGAAGCGCTGCAGGCGCCCGCGCCTGCTCCGGCCGTCGATACCCAGACGCCGTTCGCGGTCGGTGATCTGGGCTGGGCGAACGGCGCCGGGCGCGCCACCACGCCGATATTCGACACGAAATTCTTCACGCCGGAGATCCGCTTCGATGTGAACTACCTGCAGGACTTCAATCACCCGGTCGATCACACCATCGTCGGCTCGACCGAGGAGTTTCGCTCGGGCGAGTTCCAGATCGAGCAGGTGAGCTTCGGCGGCAACTTCCACTGGGACGGCGTGCAGGCACGCTTCCTGTCGATGATGGGCCTGTATTCGGTCACCACCCCGCGCAACGACGCGAGCCTCGGCGTCGGCGAGTGGGACCTGCAGGGCGCTTACAAATACCTTTCCGAAGCCAACGCCGGCTATCACTGGGACGTGAATCACGGGCTGAACGTCGACGCCGGCATCTTCCTCTCGTACATCGGCCTGTTCAGTTACTACAACTTCGACAACTGGACCTACCAGCCCTCGTTCGTGTCGTCCAACACGCCGTGGTTCTTCAACGGGCTGCGCGTGCAATGGTTCCCGACCCAGACCCTGAAGATCGAGCCCTGGCTGATCAACGGCTGGCAGTCCTATGCCAAGTACAACAGCCATCCGGGCGTCGGCGGCCAGATCCTGTGGATCCCGAACGACTGGTTCCGGCTGGTGCTCAACAGCTACAGCATCGGTCAGGACAATCTCGCCAGCGGCAGCGGCTACCCCGCCAACGGTGGCAATCCCAACGCGGCGACGGGTGCGCCCAATCCCAACGGCACGTACGTCAATTATGCCAACGTCACGCGTGTGCACGAGGACGACAGCATCGAGTGGAAATACTACGACGCCAAGGACGGCGCCGGCACGGGCGCAGGCATATCGAAGATGGCGACGTCCTTCACCTGGGACCTGGGGTGCGAATACGGCGGCGGCGTGCACTGCTCGCACGGGCCCAACAAGGAGAGCTTCTTCGGGCTGATGCTCTACGACCGCACCTGGTTCGATCACGATCTCTATGCGGTAACGCTCGGCGGCGGCTTCATGAACAACCCCGGACGCTACCTGGCGCTGTTGCCGCCCATCAACGGCGCCACCGCCGTGAGCGGCACGCCGTATTTCACCGAGAACCCCGGACAGAAGCTCTACCAGTGGGACACGCAGCTCAATTTCCAGTACATGCCCAAGACCTGGCTCACGTGGTGGACGGAGGTCACGTTCCGCCACTCGGACGTTCCCTACTGGTCGGGAGCCGGCGGCGTGACGCCACCCACCGGTAACAACGGCGCCCCGGCGAGCCTGGTGTGCAACAACGGCAGCGCCGCGGCTGCCGACGTGTGCGCCAACGAGGGCGGGGTCTGGTACCCGGATCTGCGCACGCGCGAGGTCGTGTGGGGCGCCGGGGTCATGGTCAAGTTCTGAAATGCGCGCAGCTGCGTGGGCGGCGTGCGCCTTAAACGCCGCGCCGGGGCGCTGCAAAGGCCCCACGGGGGCGCTGCGGGGCGCGCAAAGACGACGCAAGTCCCACTTCGGCCCTTAAGGCGTGCTAAGTTACCGCGCCCTGACGCGATATAGAGCCGCAAATACCCGCATGAACGACCAGCAGCCCCGTACCGAGCAAGCCCCGCTCATCTGGGTGAACGTACTGATGTTCACGCTCACCTCGCTGGCCGCGCTGATCCTCGTGCCGTGGTACGGGCTCACGCACGGATTCTCGACCGCGGACTGGGTGGTCTTCGTGCTGTTCGTGGGCGCGAACGGCATGGCGGTCACCGCCGGCTACCACCGGCTGTGGGCGCACCGCACCTACGAGGCGCACTGGTCGCTGCGGCTGTGCTACCTGTTATTCGGCACCATGGCGCTGCAGAACAGCGCATTGGTCTGGTGCAGCGGGCACCGCCGGCATCACGTGCACGTCGATGATGTCGACCTTGACCCCTACTCGGCCCGGCGCGGGTTCTGGTTCTCGCACATCGGCTGGATGCTGCGCGAGTACCCGAGCGGCAAGAACGACTTCAGCAACATCCCCGACCTCAGGAAGGACCCGATGCTGGCGTTCCAGCACCGTTACTACCTGCCGCTCGCATTGGCCACCAACTTAGGGCTGCCGCTGCTCGCCGGGCTGCTGTTCCACGATCTGTGGGGCATGCTGATCCTCGCCGGCGTGCTGCGCCTGGTGTGGAGCCACCACATCACCTTCTTCATCAACTCGCTGGCCCACATGTGGGGCATCCGCCCTTACACCGAGGACAACACCGCGCGCGACAACCCGGTAATCGCCGTGCTCACCTACGGCGAGGGCTACCACAACTTCCACCACATGTTCGCCCACGATTACCGCAACGGCGTGCGCTGGTGGCAGTGGGATCCCACCAAGTGGCTGATCGCCATGCTGCAGCCGCTCGGCCTTACGCGCCGCCTGAAGCGCACGCCGACGTTCCAGATCCAGCGCGCGCTGCTCGCCATGCAGTTCACGCGCGTGCAGCTGTGCCTCGCCGGCTTGCCCGGCCACTCGCACATCGAGCAGCTGCGGGCGCGCCTCGCGCAGGAGTACGAGAATTTCCTCGCGGCGCTCGCCGACTGGGCGCGCCTCAAGGAGCAGTGGCTGGTCGAGAAAAAGGCTGACCTGCAGAGCCGTCTGCGCGACATCGAGCGCAGCCTCTCGCTGCAGCTGCGCCGCATGCGCCTGCTGCAGGCGCAGCTCGCGTAGACATCCCGCGCCGTCGCCACTGACGGCGACGCGGCGTTCAGCGCCCACCGTCACGCGCCTCGCTGGCGCACCCCCCTGCCGTTCGGGCACCATGCCCCGCATGGGGCGCATCTTCGAAGTCCGCAAGCACACGATGTTCGCGCGCTGGAACCGCATGGCCAAGCAGTTCGCGCGCATCGCCAAGGACATCACCATGGCGGTGAAGTCGGGCGGCTCCGACCCGGCTTCCAACCCGACGCTGCGGCGAACCATCCAGAACGCGCGCGCAGTCAACATGCCGAAGGACAAGATCGAGGCCGCCATCAAGCGTGCCTCCGGCCGCGACGCGGCCAACTACCAGCAGGTGCTGTACGAAGGCTACGCGCCCCACGGCGTGGCGCTGCTGGTGGAGACCGCGACCGACAACCCGACACGCACCGTGGCGGCGGTGCGCAACATCATCACCAACGGCGGCGGCAACCTCGCCACCAGTGGCAGCGTCAGCTTCCTGTTCCGCAAGATGGGCGTGTTCCGCCTGAGCCCGGAAGGGCTGGACCAGGACGACCTCGAGCTGTACCTGATCGATCACGGCCTCGAGGAGATGGGTGAGAGCAGCGGCGAGAAGGGCGAACCGCAGCTGGTAATTCGCTGCGCCTTTGCCGACTTCGGCCGCCTGCAGGGGGCGCTGGAGGCGCGCGGCCTGACGCCGCTGTCGGCCGAGCACGAGTACATCTGCACGGTTCCCACCGAGCTGCCGGAAAACCAGGCGACCGAGGCACTCACCGTAATCGACCGGCTCGAGCAGGACGAGGACGTGCAAAAGGTGTTCCACACCCTCGCCTGAAAGCACGCTTGCGCCGCTGCCGGGAGCGCGAGATGCTGGCGGAGGTTTTCAGGTGGCGAGGTGCGAGTCGCGCACAAAGCTATGCTCGGCGGCCTGCATGTCTATCGGCTCGCACCGGCGCGCGTCACCGACGCCGCGCAGCTGGCTGCGATGTCGCGGCAGCTGGTGGAGGCGGGTCTGCGGCCGGCGTGGGGTGCCGCACGCATCGCCTGGCACGTGCGCAATGCCGACAGCGTGGTGCTCACTGCACGCGCCGGACTCGAGCTCGCCGGCTTCGCCATCATGCGTTACGCCGAGGACGTCGCGCATCTGAACCTGCTGGCAGTCGCTCCCGCCCACCGCCGGCGCGGTGTCGCGCGGCGCCTGGTGCGCTGGCTCGAGGAGACGGCGCTCACCGCCGGTACGTTCGTCATCGGCCTGGAGCTGCGCGCCAGCAACGAGGCCGCGTGCGCCTTCTACCGCTCGCTCGGCTACCGCGAGATCGGCGAGATCGCCGGCTACTACCAGGGCGTGGAGTCGGCGCTACGCATGACGCGCGACGTGCGCGGCGGCGGCGAGCCGCCGCCACCGCGCTAGGATTCGAGCCGGAATTCGAAGTCGTAGGAATGGCCGCCGTCGCCGGCGACCGTGATGGTCATCCTGCCGCTCAAGCCCTTCAGCTCCCCGCTGCCGGAGTCAGGCACGACGCTGATCGATGACACCGGCGTGCCCCGGGTCATGGTCGCGCTGTGCTGCAGCACGAAACTGCCGCTGCGCCCGTTGAGCTTGCCGGTCACGCGCTCGAGCGCGACATAGCTCGCCGAGCCCGGCACCTCGGTTTGGGTCGCCAGCATCTCACCCTTGCTGATGCCTTCGAGGTCGCCGTGGAAGCGCTTGTCGATGGTGAGGCGGCCGAGGTTGGCCGCGCGCGCGATCTGCGTGTCGGGCTTCTGCGGCGTGACCTTCACGTCGAAGGTTCCGGCGGCGCGCTGGCTGATGTCGCGCTCCTTCATGGCAGCTCAGTCCGGCATGGGTGTGAGCTGGCCGGCGAGCGCGTCCTCGAAGCCGAAGTTGCGCAGGTCGCGCACGCGCTGCGGAAACAGGATGCCGTCCAGGTGATCCACTTCGTGTTGCACCACGCGGGCATGGAAACCCTCCACCGTGCGGTCGATGGGCGCACCTTGCATGTCGAAGCCCTGGTAGCGCAAGCGGCGAAAGCGCGGCACCAGGCCGCGCAACCCGGGCACCGACAGGCACCCCTCCCAACCTTCATCCTCCTCGGCCCCGAGCGGCGTGACAAGCGGATTGACGAGCACCGTATACGGAACCGGGGCGAGATGGGGATAGCGTGGATTGTCCTTGAGCTCGAAGATGACCACGCGGGCGCTCACGCCGATCTGCGGGGCGGCGATGCCGGCGCCGTTCAGCTCGCGCATGGTGTCGTCCATGTCGGCCACCAGCGCGGTAAGCTGCGCATCGAAGCGCGTCACCGCGGCGGCCACCTGCCGCAATAGTGGCTCGCCCATCCTCAGTACGCGGCGCACGGCCATGGCGGTGCGCCGCGCTCTAAGGCCGGCCGCCAGCGCCGGGCACTACCGGGATCGAGGTGCGGTGGTCGCGAAACACCAGCGGCTGCTCGCGCAGCGCGCCGGCGGCACCACCGGCCGCGGCGCGTGCCACCGCTTCCGTCACCAGGTGGTGGTGCGGCGACAGGTCGCAGACCGGGTCGGCGTTGTCCATATCCCCCGTCAGGAGGTACGCCTGGCAGCGGCAGCCGCCGAAGTCCTTGTGCTTCTCGGGGCAGCTGCGGCAGGGTTCCTTCATCCACGCATCGCCGCGGAAGCGGTTGAACGCGCTGGAGTCGTACCAGATGCTGCGCACGTCCGCGCTGCGCACGTTCGGCAGCTCGAGTCCAGGCAGCATGCGCGCGGCGTGACAGGGCATGGCGGTGCCGTCGGGCGCCACGGCGAGGAACACCGATCCCAGCCCGCTCATGCACGGCTTGGGGCGCGTCTCGAAGTAGTCGGGCACCACGAAATAGATCTGCATCTTTCCCGCGACGCGCTCGCGGAAGCGCTGCGTGAGGCTTTCCGCGCGCTCGAGCTGTGCGCGGCTCGGCAGCAGCTGCGCGCGGTTGAGCCACGCCCAGCCGTAGTACTGCGTGTTGGCGAGCTCGACGTACTGCGCCCCCATGGTCTCCGCCATCTCGAGGATTTCGCCCACGTGATCGATGTTCAGGCGATGCAGCACGACGTTGAGCACCATCGGGTAGTCGTGCGCGCGGATGAGCGCTGCGACCTTCGACTTCAGCTCGAAGGTGCGCGTGCTGCTCAGAAAATCGTTCATCTCGCGCGTGCTGTCCTGGAAGGAGAGCTGGATATGGTCGAGCCCGGCCCGCTTGAGCGCGCCGATGCGCGCCTCAGTCATGCCGATGCCGGAAGTGATGAGGTTGCTGTAGAAGCCGAGGGTATGGGCTTCGGCGACGATCGTCTCCAGGTCATCGCGCACCAGCGGCTCACCGCCCGACAACCCGAGCTGCACCGCGCCGAGCGCGCGCGCCTCGCGCAGCACGCGCAGCCAGTCGTTGGTCCCGAGCTCCGCCCCGGTGCGCGCAAATTCGGTCGGGTTGTAGCAGAACACGCAGTGCAGCGGGCAGCGGTAGGTCAACTCGAGGAGGAGCCACAGCGGCGGCCCCACACCAGGTGATGTCTTCAGCGGTGGGCCAACACCTGGCGATGTCTTCTCCCGTAGACCCGTGTCGGGTGATGTCTGCAGCGGCGGCCCCACGCCGGCTGCGGGTGGTTGGGTGCTGCTCATGCCACAAGCTCCAGCCAGCGTTTCTCCAGCGCCAGCACTACGAACGCCTGCACGTCCTGCGCCAATCCCGTCATGCCGTAGCTGCGCTCCAGGTCCGCGATGATGTCCGCCACGGTGCGCACGCCGTCGCAGCGGCTGAGGATCGCCCCGGCGCTGCTGTTCAGCTTCACCATGCCCTCCGGATAGAGCAGCACGTGCGCCTCCTGTGCCGCTTCCCACTGCAGGCGCAGGCCCTTGGCGATGACCGGCCGCGCACTCACCGCAACCTCGCTCATCGTGTCTCCCCGAGGGCGAGCGCCATGGCATCGCTCATCTGCCAGAGGATATCGAGCTTGAACTGCAGGATCCCGAGCGCGCGCTCCTGCGCGGTGCGCGTGGCGAAGCGCTCGAGGGTCGTGGCGAGCCCGAACTCGACGTCGCGGCGCGCCAGGCTCACGCGGCTCTGAAAGTAGCGCAGGCCCGCCGGATCGATCCACGGGTAGTGCTCCGGCCAGCTCGCCAGCCGCTGCTTGTGGATCTCCGGTGCAAACAGCTCGGTGAGGGATGCGCACACTCCTTCCGGCCAGGGAGCGCGGCGCGCGAAGTTCACGTACGCATCGACCGCGAAGCGCACCCCCGGCAGCACCTGCCCGAGGCTCTCCACTGCCGCGCGCTCCAGTCCGACCGCTTCCGCCAGGCGCAGCCAGGATTCGATGCCGCCGGGGTCGTCGCCGTAACCGTCATGATCGAGGATGCGCTGCACCCAGTTGCGCCGCACCGCGCGCTCGTCGCAGTTGGCGAGGATCGCGGCATCCTTCACCGGTATGTTGATCTGGTAGTAGAAGCGATTGGCCACCCAGCCGCGGATCTGCTCCGGCGTCGCCTTGCCGGTGTTCAGCATGACGTTGAACGGATGGTGGATGTGGTAGGCGCGGCCGCGCTCGCGCAGCCGCTGTTCGAATTCCTCACGCGTCCAGGCGGACGCGCTCACAGCTCGATCTCCATGCCGTCGTGAGCCACCTCGACGCCGCGGCGGGTGAGCTCGGCGCGCTCGCGCGAGTCCTCATCGAGAATGGGATTGGTGTTGTTCACGTGGATCAGGATGCGGCGCGTGCCCGCGGGAAGCTGCGCGAGCCACGCGAGCATGCCGCCTGCGCCCTGCTGCGGCAGGTGGCCGATGTCGCGGGCGCGTTTTCTCGACAGTCCGAGCGCAATCATTTCCTCATCCTGCCAGAAGGTGCCATCGACCAGCACGCAGGCGGCCGCGCGCATCGCCTGCCAGACGCTCTCCTCCATCGAGCCGAGCCCGGGAGCGTACACGCAGCTGCGCCCGCTGCCGGCGGCGGTGATCACCAGCGCGACGTTGTCGCCGGCGACCGGCGCCTCGCGGTGCGGCGAGAAGGGCGCGGGCTTGCTCGGTACGGCCAGCGCGCGCCACAGGATTCCCGGCACCCCATCGACGGTGAACTCGCTGCCATCGGCCCGCAGCACACGCCGCTCGACGCCGCAGTAGTGCGCCAGCACGCCGAAGATCGGGTTGCCGTGCGTCAGGTCGGCACACGCCTGGTCCGTGCACCACACCCGCAGCGGCCGGGTGGACTCGCGCAACATGAACAGGCCGGTCGTGTGATCGATCTGTCCGTCCACCAGCACAATGGCGGCGATCCCGGTGTCGCGGGGCGCGCGTGCCGGCTGCAGGTCGGCATTGGCACGCAGCTGCTCGAGTACGTCGGGTGAGGCGTTGACGAGCGCCCACTCGTGCGCGTCACTGCCGCGCACGACGATCGAGGATTGGGTACGGGGAAGCGCCCGCAGCGTGCCGTTGCGCACGCCCGAGCAGTTATGGCAGTTGCAATTCCACTGGGGGAAACCGCCGCCGGCGGCCGACCCCAGCACTCGGATCTTCAAGCCAACGGGGCAGCGGAGCCCGGCGGCCAGGCTCCGAAGCCCTGTTCAGTCTTCAGCGGTTCGCGATGTACATCGTGATTTCCATGCCGAAGCGGAAATCACGAGCTTGTGGCTTTTCCCAGCGCATAGTCTATGTTCCTGGTTGGTCAATAAGGGCGGCCCGAGCCGCAACACCTGTATCCTTGCCCCGCCAGCCCGCCGGCGATAGCGGATCATCATGAAAGTGGCCTCATGATTTTCTTGAGGACCTCCAAGCCCCCTCCATGAAGCTACGGACGCGGCTCAACCTGGTGCTGACCGGGGTCACGGCTATCTTCCTCGCGGTGCTGGTGGCGGACGAGGTGCGCGACGCCCGCTCCTCGGTCCGGGAGGAGATCGAGGCGGCCAACCGGGTGGCCACCCAGGTAATCGGCAGCCTGGTCCTCACCTATTCGGCGGCCGGAGGCACGGCCGAGGTGCAGCAGATGCTGCAGCGCCTGCACCACGTGCGCGCCAACGAGATCACGCTGCGCGATCCGGTCGGCAAGCTGCTCTATCAGTCCCCGCCGCCGGTGTACAAGGCCGGGCGCGAGGCGCCCGGCTGGTTTGCGCACCTGCTCGCGCCGCAGCCGCAGCGACAGACCTTCACCCTGGGTGACGGTGCGGAAGTGGTGATCGAGGCGCAGCCCTCGCGCGCCATCCTCGATGCCTGGGATGACCTTACGCGGCTGCTCTCCCTTGCCGCGGGCATGCTGATCGCGCTGGGCGCACTCGCCTTCTGGCTGGTGGACCGCGCGCTCGCGCCGTTTCCCGTCATCGTCGAGGGGCTCGAGCGGCTGCAGCGCGGCGAGCTCACCTACCGCCTGCCCGCGCTTCCCGGAGCGGAGGCGCACGCGATCGGTGCCGCCTTCAATCGCATGGCGCAGGCGGTGGAAGACAAGCTGCAGGCCGAGAGCGAGGCGCGCGAGGCGCGCACGCGGCTCGAGGAGCGCCGCGAGCTGGCGCTGCTGGTCGGACAGAGCATCGAGGAGGAGCGGCGGCTGATCGCCCACGAGCTGCACGACGAATTCGGCCAGTCGGTCACCGCCATCCGCAGTCTCGCCATGGCCATCGCCACGCAGTCGACCCAGGCCCCCATGAGCGAGGCGGCGCGGCTGATCAGCGAGGAGGCGGGCCGGCTCTACGACGCCATGCACGGGCTGATCCCGCGCCTCGCGCCGCTGTCGCTCGATACGCTCGGGCTCGCCGAGTCGCTCGAGAGCCTGGTGCGCGACTGGCAGCGCCGCCACCCCGCCCTGCAGTTGTCGCTGCGGCACGCGTTGCCCGCGGATCTTGGCGCCAGCGTGTCGCTCGCCGCCTACCGCGTGGTGCAGGAAGGGCTGGTCAATGCGCTGCGCCACGCGCGCGCCACGCGCGTTATGATCGAGGTCAGCTCCACGGCCGCGCGCATGGTCGTCACGGTCAGCGACGACGGTGTGGGTCTGCCCGAGAACTGGTCGCGGCCGGGCCACTTCGGGCTGCGCGGCCTGGCCGAGCGCGTGGAGCATCTCGGAGGAACCTTCCAGGTGCGTAACAGCGAGCCGCACGGCGTATCTCTGACCGCGGAGATCCCGCTGGCGGCGGGCACATGATCCGCGTATTGCTGGTCGACGACCACGCCGTGGTGCGCACCGGTTTCCGCCTGCTGTTGCAGGCCCACGCCGAGATTACCGTGGTAGGGGAAGCGGACTCCGGCGAGGGCGCCCTGCAGCACTACCTCGAGCTCGCCCCGGACGTGGTAGTCATGGACCTTGCCATGCCCGGCATGGGTGGACTGGAAGCGCTCAAGCGCATTCGCGCGCGCCATCCGCAGGCGCGCATTCTCGCGCTCTCCGCGCACGATGATCCGCTGCACGCGCGGCGCGCGCTGCGCGAAGGCGCGCGCGGCTTTCTGTCCAAGCGCAGCGCCCCCGAGGCGCTGCTGGAAGCGGTCAGCGCGGTGGCCGCAGGTCAGCGTTACCTCGATCCGGCGCTCGCGCAGAAGCTGGCGCTCGATGAGATGGAAGGCGCCGGCAAGTCCTCGGTCGAGCGGCTGTCGGAGCGGGAGTTCGAGGTGTTCGTGCGCCTGGCCGGGGGCGCCACGGTGCAGCGCATCGCCGACGATCTGAAGCTATCCGCCTCCACCGTCGGTACGCATCTCTACAACATCAAGCAGAAGCTCGGTGTGCAGAACCAGGCCGAGCTCACCCTGATCGCGATACGTCACGGCCTGATCGAAGCGTGAGGCTCTCCGCTTCCGTGCCACGCGGCATGGCCACGCGGCGCGTGAGGCGCTCGAGCGAGCGGCGCGCGGCGGCCTTGGCGATGTGCTTGCACCACAACGGCTCGCGCTGCTCGCCCTGGCGGCGGAAGCGGTCGCAGTCGCAGGTCCACAGGATGCGATCGTCCTCGGTCCGCAGCACCTGCACCGTGCGGCTGGGGAAGCTGTAGGTCCCAAGAATTTCGTTCTGGACCGGGCGGCGGCGGCGAAAGCGGATGGCCATGCAAAAAGCCTATAACACCTGTGCTGTGGATTGCTTGTGGATTACTTGTGTATAGGCGACAAAGTCGGCGGCGCAGGCCACAGCCAGCCGTCGTCAGCCAGTGGTGCAGTGCGGCTAGGATGAGACGATCTTCGCCTTGATCGCCTCGTACTCCGCGTCGGTGATCAGCCTGGCGTCGAGCAGCTGCTTGGCCTCCTGCAGGCGCCGTACGGCGTCGCCGTTGCCAGCCGGCTGCGTCATCGGGCCGGAGGTCACCTGGATGCCACCGGAACGGGCGCGCAGCTCCTCGAGCTCGCGCACGCGGCGCTTCTCGCGCCACGCCTGGTCCTGTCCCTGGCAGATGCGATACACCGCCTGCGCCTGGTTGCGGCGCAGGCCGCGGAACTCGACGACCTGCGCACCCTGCGCACCGAGCGAGGCGAGGTCAGTGGATTTGCCGGCGCGCAGCGCCAGATCCGCGCTCAGCATGCCGACGCGCAGCGTGACCTCCTCCAGGTCCTGCCAGCGGATGGTGGCGACGTCGAAGCCGCCGAGCAGCCGGCGCATCAGCACCACGAGCCGCCCGCTGGTGGCGGCGATCAGCTGCCGCCGGTGAGTGAGCGCGAACAGCCGTCGCTGGATGGCCCAGGCGTCGAGCGTCTCGCCCGCAATCAGCACCGAGCGCAGCTGCGCGAGCGGCTTGCCGAGACCTGCATCCTCAGTCGCCGTGAGGTCGCCCATGTTCGCAGCCCTTCAAACGCAGTGTTATTTCTTGTTGACGATCTCGGCGCGGAACTCGCGCAGCTTCTGCTTGACGATGCGCTCGTTCGCCGCTCCCATGCGGATCAGCAGTTTCTGTCCCGCCGAGCTGTTCTCGAGACTCGGATCCGCATACTGGAACATCACTTTCGGCTGCACCAGCCGGATCGGGCCGGCCACTTCCGGTGCCTGCAGCAGATGATCGATCACCTGCACGAGGCGGTCGTTGAAGTACTTGCCCGGATAACCGAGATCCTCGTACGACTGCTGGAACAGCGGGTACAGACGCTGGTAGACCAGAGCCAGCGACTTGACGTCGGTGGCCTGCACCACGTGCACCAGCGGCGCATAGCGCGCGAAATTGGCGTCCGCGAGGATGATCACGTCGCCCTGGGTGGCCGTCACAGTCTGACCGGAGGTCGGTTTCACCGGACGCAGATCCACGGCCACCTTGTGCTGCGGCAGATTGTCGACCGTCACGACGATGTGCCGCACGATGTTCTGCGGCACGAGAAACTGCTCGACCGGGCCACGGCCGATGACGCCGGCGAGCGAGTCGTGCACCACCGCATCGCTGTCGTTGAGGGGCGGCAGTGCCGCGCTCTCCCCTGCGGGAATCGGGTTGGCGATCTGCGGCTCGCTGCTGGCGGCGGGCGCCGGCGCTGGCGCGGCTGCCACCGGCGTGGCGGCCGGCTGGCGCGATGCGTACCAGTACCACCCTCCCAGGCCGACCGCGATCACGGCGATGATGCCGAGCAGCCATACGACCTTGCGCCGCGCCAGGTCCTCCTGATTGTCGTCCCACATCGGGCAGTTACCTCCAGACAACCCCAAGGAACGGCCTAACTCTACTCCCGTTTGACGGCGCCGGCCGCTATGGGTTGCGTCGTATCCAGCACACTACCGTTGGCGCTGCTGTACGTTGTATGAATTCTCGCGCCGCCGACTGCTCGCTAAGCCGCGGTTGTGCTTCAATTCATGCATGCCCGCCTCCTTCCATCCGGCCGTAGCCGCCTGGTTCGCCCGTACCTTCGCAGCGCCGACCGAAGTGCAGCGCGCGGCCTGGCCGGCGATCGCCGCCCGCCAGCACGTCCTGATCGCCGCCCCCACCGGGTCCGGCAAGACACTGGCCGCCTTTCTCGCCGCGCTCGACGAGCTGGTGTGCTCAGGGCAGGAGGGCGCGGGCCTGCCCGATGAGACGCGGGTGGTGTACGTCTCCCCGCTCAAGGCACTCTCCAACGATATCCACCGCAATCTCGAAGCTCCGCTCGCCGGCATCCGCGCCGAGCTGGGCACGCTCGGACTGCCCGCGACCGAGATCCGCGCCTTCGTGCGCACCGGCGACACCCCGCAGCACGAGCGCACGCTGAGCGCGCGGCGGCCGCCGCACATCGTCGTGACGACGCCCGAATCCCTCTACATCCTCATGGGCTCACAATCCGGGCGGCGCATGCTCGCGACCACGCGCACCGTGATCGTCGACGAGATCCACGCCATGGTCGGCAGCAAACGCGGCGTGCACCTCGCGCTCACGCTCGAGCGGCTCGAGGCGCTCGCCGGCAGGAAGCTGACGCGCGTCGGTCTGTCCGCCACGCAGAAGCCCATCGAGGAGGTGGCGCGCTTCCTGGTCGGCGCGCGCAACCTGGGCGCGGACGGCGGCGCCGACTGCACCATCATCGACGCCGGCCACGTGCGCGAGCGCGATCTGCAGCTGGAGATCCCGGCCGCGCCGCTGGAAGCTGTGATGTCCGGGGATGTGTGGACGCAGGTCTACGATCGGCTCGCGGAGCTCGTCGGTGAGCATCGCACCACGCTGGTGTTCGTCAACACCCGCCGCCAGGCGGAGCGCGTGGCGCGTCACCTGTCCGAGCGGGTGGGCACGCAGCACGTCACCGCGCACCACGGCAGCATGGCTAAGGAGTCACGCCTGGCCGCGGAGGGACGGCTGAAGCGCGGTGAGCTGCGCGCGCTGGTCGCCACCGCCTCGCTCGAGCTCGGTATCGACATCGGCGAGGTCGACCTGGTGTGCCAGCTCGCCTCGCCACGCTCGATCGCGGCATTCCTGCAGCGGGTGGGGCGCTCCGGCCACTCGCTCGGCGGCCGACCTAAGGGCCGGCTGTTCCCGCTGTCGCGCGATGACCTGGTCGAATGCACCGCGCTGCTGCTCGCGGTGCGCCGCGGCGAGCTCGACCGGTTGCGCATGCCCGCCAAGCCCCTCGATGTGCTCGCACAGCAGATCGTCGCCGAGGCGGCGGCGCGCGAGTGGGACATGGACGGGCTGTACGCGCTGTTGCGCGGAGCTTATCCGTACCGCGAGCTGACGCGCGCCGAGTTCGACGAGATCGTGCAGATGCTCGCGACGGGCTTCAGCACTCGCCGCGGACGCCACGGTGCGCTGCTGCACCACGACGGCGTCAACGGCACCGTCAAAGGGCGGCGCGGTGCGCGGCTCACCGCCATCACCTCCGGCGGCACCATCCCCGACAGCGCCGACTACCAGGTGATCCTCGAGCCGCAGGCGCAGTTCGTGGGCACGGTGAACGAGGACTTCGCCGTCGAGAGCCTGCAGGGCGACATCTTCCAGCTCGGCAACGTCTCCTACCGCATCCTGCGCGTCGAGCAGGGACGACTGCGCGTGGAGGACGCGCACGGCGAGCCGCCCTCCATTCCGTTCTGGATCGGTGAGGCCCCCGGACGCACCGCGGAATTGTCGCTGGAGGTCTCGCGGCTGCGGACGCAGCTCGCGGCGCGGCTCGACGCCGGCATCGAGCCGGCCGTCGCCTGGCTCATGCAGGCGGACATCGCCGCTCCCGCCGCGCTGCAGCTGGCCACTTACCTGGCCGCGGCACGCGCCGCGCTCGGGGTGTTGCCGACGCAGCAGACGATCGTGTTCGAGCGCTTCTTCGATGAGGCCGGCGGCATGCAGCTGGTCATCCACTCGCCGTTCGGCAGCCGCATCAACCGCGCCTGGGGTCTCGCGCTGCGCAAGCGCTTCTGTCGCTCGTTCAACTTCGAGCTGCAGGCGGCCGCGACCGAGGACACCATCGTGTTGTCGCTCACCACCGCGCACAGCTTCGAGCTCGCCGACGTCGCCCGCTACCTGCATGCCAACAGCGTGCGGCCGCTGCTGGTGCAGGCGTTGTGCGCGGCGCCCATGTTTCCGGTGCGCTGGCGCTGGAGCGCCGCGATCGCGCTCGCGCTGCCGCGCTTTCGCGGCGGCAAGAAAGTGCCGGCACCGCTCGCGCGCATGGCGGCCGAGGACCTGCTCACGGCGATATTCCCCGACCAGGTGGCCTGCGCGGAAAATCTGCCCGGGGAGATCGAGATCCCCGACCACCCGCTGGTGCGCCAGGCGATCCGCGACTGCCTCGAGGATGCGATGGACGTCGACGGGCTCGAGCTGCTGCTGCGCGCACTGGAGTCCGGCAGTATCCAGGTCATCGCGCGCGACGTGACCGAGCCCTCGCCGCTCGCGCTCGAGGTGCTCTCGGCAAGGCCGTACGCCTATCTCGACGACGCGCCGCTCGAGGAACGGCGCACCCAGGCCGTGATGAGTCGCCGCTGGCTCGATCCGCAAAGCGCCGCCGACATCGGCAAGCTCGACGCGGAGGCGATCGCGCGCGTGCGTGCGGAGGCCTGGCCGGACGCGAGCAACGCGGACGAGCTGCACGACGCCCTGCTGTGGCTCACCTGTTGCACCGCCGAGGAGGCCGTGCACAGTGGCTGGGGCGAGTGGCTCGCGCAACTGGCCGCCGCGCGGCGCGTAACCCAGCTCGAGCACAGCTGCGCGCTGTGGGTGAGCGCGGAGCGGCTGCCGCTGTTCACGGCGCTGTTCCCCGGCGTGCGCTGTACGCCAGCGGTTGTGACGCCGCCGGGGCACAGCCAGGCGCTGTCCGCCGAGGCCGCGCTGGTGGAGGTGGTGCGCGGTCGGCTCGAAGGCAGCGGCCCGCTCACGGCGGCCGCGCTCGCCGCAGCACTGGGCGTGCCGCCGGCGCGCATCGAGGCGATGCTCGCTGCGCTGCAGGCGGAAGGCTTCGCCATGCGCGGCGCGTTCACGCCGCAGGCTGGCGCGGCGAACGAATGGTGCGAGCGGCGCCTGCTGGCTCGCATCCACCGCTACACCGTGAAGCGGTTGCGCGCGGAAGTTGAGCCGATCGCCGCGCGCGACTTCCTGCGCTTCCTGTTCGAGTGGCAGCGCGTCACGCCCACCGGGCGCATGGAAGGACCGGACGCGGTGGCGGCGATCCTCGCACAGCTGGAAGGATTCGAGGGCGCGGCGAGCGCCTGGGAGACCGAGATCCTGCCGAGCCGCATCAGCGAGTACGAACCGGCCTGGCTCGATGAACAGTGTCTCGCGGGACGCTTCGTGTGGACGCGCCTCGCCCCGCGCCGCGAGCGTGCCGAGCACGGCGCCGCGCCCGTGCGCGCGACGCCCATCGTGCTGCTGGCACGGCGCAACCTGCGGCTGTGGTCCTCGCTGACGGGCGCGCCCGAGCCGCTGCACCTGTCGGTCGTGGCGCAGCGCGTCGCCGACCACCTCACCACCTACGGCGCCTCGTTCTTCGATGAGATCGTCGGCGCCACCGGGCTGCTGCCTGCGCAGACCGAGGATGCCCTCGCGGAGCTCGTGGCGCTCGGCTGGGTCAACTCCGACAGCTTCGCCGGACTGCGTGCGCTGCTCGTGCCGGCCGAGCGCCGCAAGCCGGCGCTCGGCGGGCGCCGCCGCCGGCGCCTCGCGCTGTTCGGCATGGACGCGGCCGGCCGCTGGTCACGCATCGCCCGGGCGGTGTCCGCGGGTGCCGCGCCCGAGGAGGCGATCGAGCACCTGGTGCGCACGCTGCTGCGCCGCTGGGGCGTGCTCTTCTGGCGGCTGCTGGTGCGCGAAGCGGACTGGCTGCCGCCGTGGCGCGACCTGCTGATGTGCTGCCGCCGTCTGGAGGCGCGCGGTGAGCTGCGCGGCGGCCGCTTCGTCGAGGGCTTCAGCGGCGAGCAGTACGCGCTGCCGGAGGCGATCACGCTGCTGCGCGAGGCGCGGCGCAGACCGCAGGAAGGGCACTACGTGTCGCTGTCCGGCGCCGATCCTCTCAATCTCCTCGGCATCATCACCCCGGGACAGCGCCTGGCCTCGCTGAGCGGCAACCGCCTGCTGTACCGCGACGGTGTGCCCGTCGCGCTGTTCGCCGCGGGCGAGGTGACGTTCCTGGTCGATCTGCCCGCCGCCGAGCAGTGGCAGGCGCGCAACCTGCTGCTGCGGCGGCACGTGCCGGCGCTGCTCGCCGACCTGGCCTGAAAACAAAACGCCCGCGTGGTCGCGGGCGTCCTGCAGCAGTGCCAAGTGCCGGTGAGGCTAGCCAGTGCGCCTGCGCCGCGCTAAGCCGAGGCCGGCAAATCCGAGTCCAAGCAGCCCGAGCGTGGCGGGCTCAGGCACACCAGTCGAAGGCGCAGAGCTGGTGAGCAGCACGTTGTCGAGCAGCGTGCCGACATTGCCGGGCGTATTGCTGGTGAAGGTGAGATAGGCGCTGGTTGGCGCGCTCACCGTGATCAGCTGATCCGACACGATCCCGCTCGCGAGGTCGCCCGAGGTGAGGGTGAACACCTTGTCGTAGGAGCCGAACGTCACCGTCGCCGAGGTGGTGTTACCGCGCTGCGAGCCGATCAGATCGAAGCTCAGGTAGTAATTGACGCCCGGCACCAGCGAAAAGGCGGTGTTGGAGCGCAGGATGCCCTGCGGGTTGCCGTTGCTGCCGTCGAGGTCGATGCAGTTGCCCGACTCCGGTGCGACGCACAGCGAACCAAACAGGCCGCCGCCCACGATGTCCACGTTGGTGCCGTCGATGGCGGAAAATGGACCCACTGACGTTGCGGTCAGCATCGGCGTGAGCTCGTCGAAATTCTCATTGAGCAGCGTGGTGCCCGCGAAGCTCGCGGCCGGCAGCGCCGCCAGTGCCACAGCACCCGCAATCCAAAGCTTCCTTTGCATGTGCGTCTCCCTCACGGTCCACACCGTGTGGCGGTGAGTTTACTCCCGGGCGCGGCGCTTCCCCAACGTTTTAGTCGGCAAACACCGCAGCCGAACGGACAGTAAAGTGCCGCCGTTGTTACTTAATCTGGTCGCTTCCCTGCCGCAATACGCGAGCGGGCCGCTACGGCCGCCGTCAGCTCTTCTTGTGCTCGTCCTGCCACTTCTTCACCGCCGCCATGGTGTTCTCCACGTGCTCGTCGGGTTTCATGGCGGTGTAGGAGTAGATGATCACTCCGGTCGGCGCGATCACATAGGAGGTGCGGTTGGCATATTCCGGGTGGGTGGGCAGCACCGCGTCGTACGCCTTCATGATGCTGCCGTCGGCATCGGAGGCCACGGCGAACTTGTTGCGGCACTCGCTCACCGAGAACTTGTCGAGCTTGTCGATCGGGTCGTGCGAGACGCCGATGACGGTGGCACCGAGCTCGCGGAACCTGTCAGTCGCCTCGGCGAACTCGTGCGCTTCGACCGTGCAGCCCGGGGTGAAGGCCGCCGGATAGAAATACAACACCACCGGCCCCTTCTTCAGCGCCTCGCCGAGCGAGAACTGAAACTCTTTGCCGGCGAGCGTTGCCTGCGTGTTGATGTCGGGCGCGCGCGCGCCGTCGGGCAGCGCGGCGAAGACCGGGATCGTGCACAGGAGCGCGGCCGCAGCGGCCACGGGTGAGCGTCGCATGTGGGTCTCTCCGTTACGAAGTCAAGGGGGCCAGGGGCGGGCATCATCTGACAACTCACCGCCCCGCGCCAGTGGCAGCACAGCGTCGGCGTTCCGCAGCGCGGCGCGCTCAGGTCAGCGTTCGCGAGCGTAACCGACCAACTCGACATAGCCGCGGCCGGCGAGCTCGCGCCCGGCGCGCTGCCCGCGCGCGTCCACCGCCCCTTCCCAGTAGCGCGGCGTCGTCGCCAGCTCCTGGTCGGCGAGCACCGGGCGCACGGTGAGGTCAAGCTGCAGGCACGGCACGCGAATGCGCCAGCCGGCCGGGTAGCGCGCGCCCTCGGCGTTGCGCCATTCGCCGCTCACCTCGATGCCGACCGCGCTGCCGGGTAGCGCGCGCACCTCGCCGTCCGGGCCGATCCAGGTGCCGGCACTGTGCGGATCGCGCCCACCGCCACGGTCGCGCAACGCATAGAACATGAGCGCGCTGCCGTCGGCCAGCTGCAGCGAGAACCAGTCCCAGCCGGACTCACCGGCTCCCAGGCCGCCGCTGCCCCATTCATGATCGACCCACGCCAATCCCTGCACGTCGCGCGCCTGTCCGTCGCGGCTCAGGCGGCCGCTCACCCGAAGGCGCGGAATCGAGTAGTAGTAGCTTGCGGCGTTGGGCTCGTCGGCCTTGGTCGACAGCCCGGCCTCGCCATTCAACACCGGCGGTCCCTGCGGCTCGAGGGTGAGCTCGATCTGGTAGCCGGGCTGCGCCGCGTGCAGGTGCCAGGCCGTCGCATCGCCGGCGAGCGTCCAGTCGTCGATCCAGACCTCGAGCGGCGCGGCGCGTGCGCCGGCGAGCCCCAGCGCCGCGCGCGACAGCTTCTGCGCGAAGCGGAAGCGCCGGCCTGCAACATCGGTAACCGCGAAGTGCGCCATGTAGATCTCGCGCGAGCGCCAGGCGGACCCGGCGGCGCCGGCCGCGGCCCCGCTCGGGGCCTGCGCCGGCTGCAGCGCAAAGCGGAAGAACGTGAGCTCGAATCCGAAACGCTCACCGCCCGCGGCATCGAGGTTGCCGGTGCAGTACCACCACTCCTGGCGAAACTCGTCGTGCGGTCCGTGGTCGCGGGGAAAGACGAACGGCCGCACCTGCAGCGCCTGTGCAAAGCCGGCGGCAGCCGGGCCGCCGGGGAGAATTCCGGGCAGCGCGCCAGGTGCGGCGCCCGCCGCCGCCGCAAGAGCGGCGAGCGCCACGGCGACAGGCAGCATCACGGCGAACGCGCTCAAGGTGGCGGACAGTCGCGGCATCATTCTTCCCGCAGACCGCCCACCAGAGGCATGCGCGCACTGCGCCACGCCGGGTACAGCGCCGCGGCGGCCGCCGCGGCGAGTGCGAGCCACAGCGCGTTAGCGAACTGCGCCGCCTCGAGGTGCAGATCGATCTGCCAGCCGAAGGCGCGGCGGTTGATGACGTCGATGAGCGTGAGCGCGGTGAGCAGACCTGCCGGTAGTGCCGCGAGAAACGCCGCGACCCCCATGAACGCGGTCTGCGCCAGCACCAGCAGCGCCGCCGCCACCGGGGTCAGGCCGAGCGCGCGCAGCAGCGCCAGCTCGCCCAGCCGCTCGAGCTCCCAGGCGAGCAGCGCGCTCACCAGCCCCACGGCCGCGACTCCCGCCGCCAGCCAGTACAGCACCCGGGTGATGAGAAAGGTCCGCTCGAAAATACCCATCGACAGCGCGCGGATGTCAGCGTTGGAGCGGATGAGCAGCGCCTGGCGCCCGCCGGCGGCGGCCCGCAGCGCACGCACCGCCTCTGGCGCGCTGACGCCCGGGGCCAGGTACAGCCCGAGCGCCGCCACGGCGGCGTCGTGCCACCAGGTGCGGTAGTGCGCGAGATCGATCAACACCTCGCCGCGGTCATTGCCGTATTCGCGGTAGACGGCCGCCACCGTGAAGGCGTGCGGCCCGGAGGGCGTCGTGAGCGTGAGCTCGCTGCCGGGCGCGAGCGACAGCCGCCAGGCGAGCGGCTCGGAGATCAGCACCGCCCCGGAGCGAAACTGCGGCCAGGCCTGCGCGGCGACGCCGGCAGTCAGCCTGAAGCCGGCGTAGCTCGCCGGCGCGAGACTGACCGCGTTCACATCCACAGGTCCAGACGGGGAGTCCACCGTGACGCGTCGCCCCTCGCTGTGCGCACGGACGCCCGGAACCGCCAGCAGCGTGCGCATCACCTGCGGGTCGAGCCGCCGTTCCAGGCTCTCGCTGACACCCGGAGCGCTCACGTAAACGTCGGCGCGCATGGTCTGCGTCAGCCAGGTGCGCAGCGACTCGCGGAAGCTCTCCACCATGATGGCGACGCCGATCATCGCGGTGAGCGCCATGCCGAGAGCGGCGATGGCGACACCGGTACGGCTGAGCGATGCGGCCACGTCGGCGCAGGCCAGGCGCGCCACCGGGCTGAACCATGCCGCAGCACGCGCCGCCGCGACGGCAGCGAAGCGCAGTGCGCCCGGCGTGAGCGCCGCGACGCCCAGCAGCAGCATGAAGAGCGCCGCAAACCCGGCGAGCAGGCTGCGTTGCGAGGCGAGGATGGTCGCGCCGGCGGCGAGGGTGAGCAACACGCTGAGCAGCGCCAGGCGACCCGCCAGGCGCTGCGCGCGCCGCTCGAGCACCGCACGCTTGAGTCCGAGCTGCGGAACGCTCCTGGCCACTTCCAGCGCCGGCAACAGCGCGGCGGCGAGCGCGGTGCCCAAGCCGACACCGCCGGCCAGCAGCAGCGTGCTCCAGGGCACGGTGACCGCCTGCACCGCGACCACGAAATAAAGATCGTTGATGGTCTGCGAGACGAGTCCGACCAGCGCATGAGCGATCACGACCCCCAGCAGCACTCCGCCGGCGGCGCCGGCGACACCGAGCACCGCCGCTTCGCCGAGCACGATGCCGAGCACCTCGGCGCGCGTGGCCCCGAGCGCCCGCAGCACGCCGATGATGCGGCGACGCTGCAGCACGGCAAAGCTCACCGCCCCGTAGATCAGCAGCGTACCCACCAGCAGCGCGAGCAGGCTCATGGCGCGCAGATTGGTGGTGAAGGCGTCCGTCATCGCGAAGGTCTCACGCGCCGTGGCGCGCGTGGTGTGCAGCGCGAGCTCGCGGGGCAGAGTCGCTGCGAGGTGTGCGAGGAACGCCGTGCCCGCGGGATCGGCTGGCACCGCCAGGTCGATGCGCGACAGCCGCGCAGAGGTGCCGAGCCATTCCTGCGCCTGCGCGATATCGGTGAGGATGAGCCCGGCGAAGCCAGGACCCGCATCGGTGAGTCGTGTAATGACTACGGCCGCGTGCGGCACCCCGCCGACGCTGAGCGTGAAGCGGCCGTCGGCCCCAATGCCGAGCTCGCGCGCGGTCGAGGCAGCGAGGATCACCGCGCCGGGCTGGGTGAACCAGGCGCGCGCCGCGGCAACCTCCTGCAGCCCGAGCGCCGGCGCGCCGCCGGCGCTACCCGCAGCGAGCGCGGCGCTCGCGAACGGATCGATGCCGGCGAGCTGCATGACGCGCTCGCCCACCGTGACATACCCCTGCACCACCGGGGCGAGCCGCACCGCCGAGCCGTCCGCTGCGGGCGGCCGCGTGCGCAGCGCCACGTACAGCTGCTCGTCGATGCCGCCGGGGCCGCCGCTGATCTCGTGGGTCGCGGCGCCGTTCACGGCCTGCAGCGACAGCTCGAAGGCCCGCCGCGCGCTCGCCGTGGCGACGTCGACAGCGACGATGGTGGCGACGCCGAGCGTGAGCCCCACCAGTGCCAGTGCCAGTTGCGCCGGGTGCCGCAGCAGGTGTCGCAGGCTCGCCGTGGGCAGTGTTCTCATGCGCTTTCGCTGCGCGGCGCGGGCCGCTCGTGCAGCCGGCCCTCACGCAGCTCCAGAACCCGGTCAGCCCGCTGCGCGAGGGCCGCATCGTGGGTCACGATGAGCAGCGTCGCCGCGCGTGCGCGGGCCAGCGACAGCAACAGCGGCAGCACCTCGCGCGCAGTCTCCTCATCGAGGTTGCCGGTCGGCTCGTCCGCCAGCAGCAGGCGCGGCTCGTGCACCAGCGCGCGCGCGATGGCGACGCGTTGCTGTTCGCCCCCGGAGAGATCCTCGACCGCGCTCGTGGCACGCGCGGCGAGACCGACGGCCGCGAGCGCGGCGAGGCTGCGGGCGCGCGCCGCCGCGCCGCGCACACCATTGAGCTCGAGCACCAGGCGCACGTTCTCCGCCGCGTCGAGCGTCGGGATGAGGTTGAAGAACTGGTAGACGAAGCCGACGTGCGCGCGGCGAAACAGCGTGCGCGCGGGCTCGCCGAGCGCGCTCACCTCCAGGCCGTCGACGTGCACGCTGCCGCTGTCGGGGCGGTCGATGCCGCTGATGAGGTTGAGCAGCGTCGACTTGCCCGAGCCGCTGCGCCCCATGATGGCCACCGTCTCCCCGGCACCGACCCGCGCCTCCACCCCGGCGAGCACACGATGCACGCGGCCGCCCTCGGCGAAGCTGCGCGACAGTTGCCTGATGGTGAGCACGGCGCGACACTGTAACGCACCATGCCCGGCTCACAATGGCGCCTGCTCACCACCTTGCCGGACCTGCCCACCGCGCAGTTGCTGGCCGGCATCCTCGCCGCCGAGGGCATGACCGTGCGTGTCATGTCCGATGCCGGCGTGCTCGGGCAGGCCGCGCCGTCGCGGATCTATGTCGAGGCGACGCAGCTGTTGCGGGCGCGGCATTCGCTGGCGCAGCGCCAGTTCAGCGACGAAGAGCTCGGGCGTCTGGCAGGCGCTGCGGTGCCGGCCGACCCCGAGCGCTGAGCGTCGGGAGCCGCCGCTGATCGTCGTCCACCACCTGAACAACTCGCGCTCGCAGCGGGTGCTGTGGCTGCTCGAAGAGCTCGGTTGCGAGTACCAGTTGGTGAAATACCAGCGCGATCCGCACACGCTGCTCGCACCGCCGGAGCTGCGGCGCGTGCACCCGCTGGGCAAGTCGCCGGTGATCACCGACGGTGCACGCACCATCGCCGAGTCGGGCGCCATCATCGAGTATCTGCTCGACACCCGCGGCGACGGACGGCTGCGCCCGGCGCCCGGCAGCGAGGCGCGGCTGCGCTACGTCTATTGGATGCACTACGCGGAAGGCTCGGCGATGCCGCCGCTGCTGCTGAAGCTGATCTTCCAGCGCCTGCCACGCGGGCCGGTTCCGGCGCTGCTGCGGCCGATCGTCAGATCGCTGGCGGCTCGCGTACAGACAGGCTTCATCGATCCGCAGCTCAAGACTCACATCGCGTGGTGGGAGAGCGAGCTGGCGAGTTACCCGTGGTTCGCGGGCGAGGAATTCACGGCGGCCGACATCCAGATGAGCTTTCCGCTGGAAGCCGCGGCCTCAAGAGCGGGCATGGCGCTGGGTGCGAAGGTGCGCGGATTTCTCGAGCGCATCCATGCGCGCAGCGCTTACCAGCGGGCGCTCGCCGCCGGTGGGGAGTTCCGGCTGCCGGCCTGACGCGCAAGCGCGGGCGTGACGCAACGCAGGCAGCACGGCTGGCAACCCGGGTGCCGATCAGCCAAACTGCGCAGCCCCTGCGGTTCCCAAGCCGTGCCGTGCACGGCCCGCATGCGTTCAAGGACCATCCATGACATTGCCAGCGCCGCGCCGCGGCCGCACGTTCCTCATCGTCACCGCCACCGCCGCAGGCGCGCTCTTTGCGGGCACGCTGCTCGCGCAGACGCCGCCGCCCTCCTCCAGCGCACCCGCTCCCGCCACCGGCGCGACCGCGGCGAAGCAGGCACCCGCCGACGCCGGCGCCGCCAAGACGCCCGCCGGCAGCCCGGGTGCGGCGGGCGCGAAGAGCGCCACCAGCTACAGCCTCGGGGTGATCATGGGTACGCAGCTGCATAACGGCGGCGTGCGTGCCACCGACATCAGCACTGAGCGCGTACTGCAGGGGTTGAGTGATGCGCTCAGCGGCAAGGTGAAGATGGGCGACAGCGATCGCGAGAACCTCAACACGCTGCTGCACGGCGCGTTCGACACGCTGGTCGACAGCAACCACCGCGCCGCGGCGAAATTCCTGGCCGCGAATGGCAAGAAACCCGACGTCGTCACGACCGCGAGCGGACTGCAGTACAAGGTGCAGAATGCCGGCAGCGGCGCGGCGCCCAAGCCGAGCGACGAGGTGGTCGTCAACTATCGCGGCGCGCTGCTCGATGGCACGGAGTTCGACAGCAGCTACAAGCGCGGCCAGCCCGCAACTCTCGGAGTGGGGCGCGTCATTCCCGGCTGGACCGAGGCGCTGCAGCTCATGAAGCCGGGCGCGAAGTACCAGCTGTGGATACCCCCGCAGCTCGCCTACGACACGCGCGTGCCGCCGGGCGCGCCGATTCCGCCCGGCTCCATGCTGGTCTTCGACGTGGAGCTGGTGAGCATCAAGCCACCGGCACCAGCGGCCAGCACGCCGCCCGCGCCCATGATGCCCATGCCGGCACCCGCGGGCAGCCCGCCGCCGCCGAAGTAGCCGCAGTGCGCGCTTCAGCCGCCGGCGTTGGCGCCGGGGCTGAAACGCATCGGCTTGGTGACGCCGAGACGGGTGAGCTCGCGCAGCAGGGAGTCGGCGAGCTCCTGGCAGGCGGCGCGCTCGAACAGCGGCGCCGCCGCCCAGTCGTAGGCCCAGGGCTGCTCGGTGCGCAGCGCCGCCGGCTCATCGAGGTAGCGCGGGATGACGTGCGCGTGCAGCGCCGGATCCTGGTTGCCGAAGATGGCGTAGTTGATGCGCAACGCGCCGGTCACCTTCAGCAGCGCGTCACCGAGGCGCGTCATGTCGGAGAGGAATGCGATGCGCTCGCGCGCCCCGAGCGCGTTCAGGTTCGGCACCACCGGATCCGGCAGCAGCAGCAGGTAGCCGCGCACGAACTGCCGCTCGCCGAACAGCGCCCAGCCGGAGAACAGCCGCGCGATCACCCGCGGCTCGCTGCCGGCGCGGGCGGCGCTCACCTGGGCGTGGATCGCGGTCGGGTTGTCCGCTTCGGGCTCGTTCTTCATGCGGTGCTGGGCGAACGGAACACGAAATATACCGCACCCAGGATGCACAGCGCCGCCCACAGGTAATCGAGCTTCAGCGACTTGTGCATGTACAGCAGCGCGAACGGCACGAACACCGCGAGCGTGATCACTTCCTGCAGAATTTTCAGCTGCGGCAGCGACAGCTCGGTGTAGCCGATGCGGTTGCCGGGTACCTGCAGCAGGTACTCGAAGAAGGCGATGCCCCAGCTCACCAGCGCCGCCACGTACCAGGGACGCGCCGCGAGATTCTTCAGGTGCGCATACCAGGCAAAGGTCATGAACACGTTTGAGCCGGTCAACAGCAGGATCGTGGAGATGACTGGCCGCATGTACGACTCCTTCAGCAGTTCACCCCGAGAGCGCGCAGGCCGGCGCAGGTCGCGCCGTGGTGCGCGTGGACGATACCGTGCCAGCCGCACCCCGTGGCGCCGGCGACGTTGTCGGCGCGGTCGTCGATGAACACCGTCGCGGCCGGTGCGAGCGCGAAGCGCCGCTCGGCCTCGCGATAGATCCCCGCGTGCGGCTTCATGATGCCGGCGACGTAGGATGGCAGGGCGCCATGTCCGATGGCGTGCAGGCGGTACTCGCGCGCCAGGTGTGTCCAGTGCAGATCACCGATATTCGACAGCAGGAAGACGCGGTAGCGCTCACTGAGCGCGTGCGCCAGATCGACCATGGCCGCATCCAGCTCGAACATGTCCAGCCATTTCGCCAGCGTGTCCTCGAGTGACACCGGCGCGCGCGTCAGCGCCGCGAGAGACTCGAGCAGCGCGCGGCCCGGCAAGCGCCCGGTCTCGTGCTCGGCGAGCGGGATGCGCGACATGACCGACTCACGGTCGTGCACCGGCGCGCCGTGCGCGGCGAGAAAGCCGAGCAGCGGCTGGTAGTTGAGCCGCACCAGCACCCAGCCGATGTCGAACACCACGTTGCGGATCGGCGCCGGGGACGTCATGCCCGCTACGGCAGCGCTGCCGTGACCGTGCCGAGATCGCCCGGCACGCGGTTCACGGCCACCACCGTCGCCTTGGGATAGAAGTTGAACTCCGAGGCGCTCGCCCAGGTATAGGCGCCCATGGCGCGCCCGACCACCAGGTCGCCGGCCTGCAGCGGCGGCAGCATGAGGTTCTCGGCGATCACATCGATGCTGTCGCAGGTGGGCCCCGCCAGCACCGACGGCAGCCGCTCGGCGCCGTTGCGCAGCGGCTCGACCGGGTAGCGCGCATGGTCGAACAGCTGGCCGCTGTAGGAGCCGTACAGGCCATCATCGAGGTAGTACCACCAGTGGCCCTCGCGCCGCGCGCGGCCCATCACCGAAGCGACGCCGATGGCACAGGGACCTACGATGTAGCGACCGGGCTCGGCGATCACGCGCACGCGGCGCGGCAGCCGCGCAATGGCCGCGCGCAGCGGCGCGCAGAAGCGGCTGATGTCCTGCACCGGCTGCGCGTAGTCGATGGGAAAGCCACCGCCGATATCGAGCGTGTCGCAGGCGCCGAGACGCTCGCGCCGCGCCGCGGCGAGCAGCCGCGCGCACGCCTGCAGCCCCTCGACGTGGCTGGTGGAATTGGCGGCCTGCGAGCCGACGTGGAAGGAGAGCCCGCGCACCGCCACACCCAGGTCGCCCGCCAGGCGCGCCAGCGGCAGCAGGTCCTCCGGGTCACAGCCGAACTTGCGCGACAGGTCGCACACCGCGCCAGGTGAGCGGAACGAGACCCGCAGCAGCAGCTCTACCTGCGCGCCGAGGCGGGCGAACTTGCGCACCTCGTCCGGGTTGTCGGCGACGAAGGTGCGCAGCCCGAAGTGCAGCGCGTTGGCGATGTCCTGCGGGCGCTTGATCGGGTGGGTATGGATGCAGCGCTCGGGCGCGACACCCAGGCGTTGTGCCAGCTGGACCTCCCCGCTGGTGGCCAGATCCAGCCAGCCGCCCTCGGCGATCACCGTCTGTACCACGGCCGCATGCGGCATGGGCTTCAGTGCGTAGTGCAGATCGACCCCCGGCAGGGCCTTCTTCAGCTTGCGAAACTGCACGCGCACCCGCTCGCAGTCGAGGATCACCAGCGGTGAGCCGAACTCCCTGACGAGGCGGCGTACTTCGGCAGGCTGAAACGGATCGATGAAGCGCGGGCGAGGCACTTGGCGCTTGGTGGTTACGGCAGCACGGCCATCGTGCCGCTGCCGTCGTCGCTCTCCGCGATGCTGGTCGCGGCGCGCCGCAGGCGGTCGCGGACGGCGTCCCAGCGCTCGCCGTCGGGCACCGCCTGCACCAGGATGCGCTGGCAACCTGCCTTGTCGAGGGTACGCAGGTTCGTATAGAGGTCGCGCGCAAAGGTCTCGGGGCGGCGTCCCGCGTTGATCCAGGTCACGTACTTGTGGGCGCGCAGCGGCAGACGCTGCGCCAGCACGGCGACGCGCCGCCCGTCGGTGGAGGCGGCGTCCGCCTGCGCGTCGATCTCTCCGGCCGGCACGATGGTGAGCGACGTACTCGGCGCGTAGTGCGTGGGCGGACTCCCCGGCACCCGCGGCGAGGCGGCATCCGCGCCGACCAGCAGTTCCCCGACGACGCTCTTGATCTGCGCCGCGGTCACCGCGCCCGGACGCAGCAGCCGTACCTCCGCGCCCTCGAACGCGACGATGGTCGACTCCAGGCCGATCTGGCATTCCCCGCCGTCGAGGATGACGCGCAGCGCGTCGCCGAACTCCTCGCGCACGTGCTCGGCGCGGGTCGGCGACAGCCGCCCGTAGCGGTTGGCCGAGGGCGCGGCAATACCGCCGCCGAAGGCGGTGAGCAGCTGCTGCGCCATGGGGTGCGCCGGGACGCGGATGGCGATGGTGTCCTGGCCGCCGGTGATCACATCGTGCACGCTGGCCGCGCGCGGCATCACCATGGTGAGCGGTCCCGGCCAGAAGACTTCGGCGAGCCGCGTCGCGCTCTGCGGCACCTCGCGCACCCAGCGATGCAGGAAGCGCGGGCTGTCCAGATGCACGATCACCGGGTGATTGGCGGGTCGCCCTTTCACCTCGAAGATCCTGCGCACCGCGGCCGGATTCTGCGCATTGGCGCCGAGCCCGTAGACAGTCTCGGTGGGAAATGCGACCAGCTCACCGTCGCGCAGCGTCTGCACGGCAGTCTCGATCTCGACCTGGGTGGCTCTGACAACACGTACCATAGTGGAGGCGAATTCTAGCAAGCCGGCAACGGCCGCTCCCGCGTGTGGTGGGAAAGCATCAGCTGCTGTCGCGCTGCGCCGACGCGGGCGCGCCGGACAGTGCGCATTTGACAATTATTCCAGCGAGCGCCTATTCCAGCGAGCGCCGTACCCAGCCGTTAGCCGTGCGCGTCAGCTCGTAGGCCGGCCAGTAGTGCTTGTCGAGCTTCAGGGTGATCACTTCCGGCGCATTGTTCCAGGTAATCGTCTTCAGCCGCACCGAGGCGCGATCCGCCCGCCCGGTCACCACCTTGAGGAAGGTGTCGAGGTCGGGCGTCGCAACGCCGTCGACTTCGACGATGCGGCGACCGGGATACAGGCCGTAGCGCGTCGCCGGCGAGCCGTAGGCGAAATAGGCGACGTACACGCCGACCGGCGCGATGCCGCGCTGCACGCTCATGGCGCGATGCGGCGCCTGCAGCGACGCGCCGGCCCACTGGACCAGCCGGTCGATATCGCTGCCGGGCAGCTCCGCGGTCGCGACATCGACGGTCTGCGCGGCGTGGCCGCGCCACACGGTCACCGTCACGTGATCCTTGTCCGCCGCGGCGCGCTCGACCTCGCGGAAGCGCGTGACGACCGCGCCGTCGATAGCGAGCAGCAGGTCGCCCTGCTTCAGCCGCTCGGCGGCCGCCGAGCCGCCCGTCATGCGCACCACGCTCAGCGCCTCGCGCCGCGTGGGCGTGTGCTGCGCCAGGCGTTGCGCCCACTCCTCCGACAGCCCGAGCTGCCGGGCATTGGCGAGCGGCAGTACCCCGAGCTCCACCTCCAGCGAATGCAGCGCTCGCCCGGTGCGCACCCGATCGATCATGTCGGCCGCCACGTCGATGGGTACCCCGCGCGTGTCCTGGGTGAGCTCGCGCCCGCTGTCGTACGCGAAGCTCGACCAGGTGCCGAGCACCTTACCGCTCTTGTCGGCGAGCACGCCGTCGAACTCGGTCGGTGGATTCACCAGCTGCACGGTCTCGAGATTGCTGTCGCGGAAGCGCATGGTGCGCGACAGAGGCAGCGCCACCGGCTCGATGCTGGCGATCGCGGTGCTGCGTGCGTGCATCTGACTGTCGCCGCCCAGGCCCACCACCCACACCAACTCGCCGGACTCAAGCTCGCGGGGCAGCAGCTTCGCGGACTTCACCGGCGTCGAGCCGATCAGGCGCGGATCGTAGGCCACGACCGCGTAGTTATGCAGCGGATGGATGTAGACGACACGCCCCGGCACCTGCACGGTGCCGGCGAAAGTCACGGTGACGTCGCCGAGGGACACCGGCACGGTGTTGCGGTCCACGACCACCAGGCCGCGCTGCGCATCCACCACCAGCCCGGTGCCGTGGTAGTTGCGCTCGATGATGCCCGATACCGAGTACGGCATGTCGAACGTCACCATGACGAGCGATGGAGCGAGCGCGTCCATGCGCGGGTCGCTGAAGTGCGGGAATACGGTCGAGCTCACCGCCGGCGGCTGCGGTGCGGTGCCTGCCGGCAGCGGCGTGCAGTCCCACACGCCGGTGGCGTCGTCGCGATCGCAGTGGCGCGCCGGGAACCACAGGCGGTCCATGCGGATGGCGCGCAGCTCGCTGCTGTTAGGATCGTCGATGGTGATGAAGCGCACCGTGGCGTGATCGCCATCGCCGAGCTGCGCGATGCCGGCCTCGAAATCCTGCAGCGTGTCGGTCTTCCTGCCGTTGAGGTCGATGATCACCGCCCCGCGGGTGATCGCGGCCGCGCCGAACACGTAGCCGGGGTTGGCGACGTACACGCCGCGAGCCGGCACGTTGAAGTGCCGCGCCTGTTGATAGGAGAGCGTATTCACCACCGCATCGCCGAAATCCGCGTAGGCGCTCGGGGTGATGGCGTGCAGGTCGCCGACCGGCAGCTTCGCGGACACGAACTTGCCTCCGCGTTCGAGCTCCAGCTCTACTTCCCCGCCGACCGAGTCATCGAGCACCTCCTCGAGCGGCTCGAACTGCGCCACGATGTGATGATTGACGCGCAGCAGGATGTCTCCGGGCTGCAGCACCTGCTCGCTCGGGGAACCGGGCAGCACCTCGGTGACGACCAGCATGCCGGTGTAGCGCGGGAAGTCCTTGCGGACCGTGGCCTCGGTGGCCGCATCCAGCCCCAGCCGCTCGAGCTCATCGTACGGTGTGTAGTTGAACACCGTGTACAGCGTGCCGCGCGTAACCGGCTTGCCCTCCTCGATGAGCGTGAGCGCGCGGCGCACGCGCCCGAGCGGCAGATAGAAGCTCGAAGCGGCGCCGTTGGCCCCGCCGGCGTTGAGCCCCACGACGCGTCCGCGGATGTCGATCACCGGTGAGCCGGAGGAGCCGCCGGAGGTGCCCGAGGCGGCCTGCAGGTAAAACGTGTTGAAGTCGTTGTACTTGGTGATGCCGTAATCGGGGGCGTCGCGGTCGAGCCGGGCGAGCGTGCCGGCGAGAATCGACAGCTGCTCACCGGCATTGTTGCCGACCACGCGGATCTCGCGGCCGATCTGCGCACCCTCGGGATACAGCGGCAGCGCCTTGGGCCTGATGAAGCGCAGCTTCTTGGGGTCGTAGCGGTAGAAACCGAAGTCGTGCACCGGATCGCGATAGAGCGGGTAGAGCTGCACTTCCTCGCGGTTGAGGAAGGTGGCCTCCGCCATGACCGGTCCGGGCGTCACCACGTGGCGGTTGGTAAGGATCAGGCCGCGCTCGGCGTCGACCACGAAGCCGGTTGCCTGCGCGGTGGTGTTCCACTCCGTATCGAACGCGCGCGTCGAGTCGACGTCGATCGAGACGACGCTGCCGGCGATGCGCTCGAGCGTCACGGCCCAGTCGGGATTGCCCTCGACGGCGGCGGCCTGCTGGGCTGCCGGGGTCGGCTGCGAGTCCGCCGGCGCGGGCGGTGGTGATGCCGGGCCGGGCGCGGCGGCAGCGGGAACGGCGGCGGTGGTGCTCGCCGGGGCCGAGCTCGCCCCGGGGGCGGGGGCGGGCGTCATCGGGCCCGCGTGGCACACGGCGGCACAGCACAGCAGCAGGCACAGCCACGCGGGCGGCAGATGTCGCAGCAGCATCGCGGTCAGCGCCCGAGCAGCACCAGCAGCCACACCAGGATCAGTAGTGCGAACGACACGAACACCGCGGCGGAGCCGATGTCCTTGGCGAGCCCGGCGAGCACATGGCGCTCGAGTCCGATGCGGTCGACGGTCGCTTCGATGGCGCTGTTGAGCAGTTCCACGATGAGGATGAGCAGCATCGGCGCGATCAGCAGCGCACGTTCCACGCCGTTGTGACCGAGCCACAGGCCCAAGGGTATGACGAGCGCCGCCAGGCCGAGTTCCTGGCGGAATGCCGCCTCTTCGCGGAACGCGCCCGCGAGCCCGTTCACGCTTGAGACGACGGCACGCAGCACGCGGGTGATGCCGCGTGGCTTGTAACGATCTACGACTGTGCCGTGGGCTTCCATGTAAGGTCCAGTTGCCGGGCCGCCCGCACATCATCGAGGCGGCGCACCGGCATGGTATGCGGTGCGCTCGTCACGCGCCCGGGTTCCTGCTCGGCCTCCTGCTGAATCCGTGACAGGGCCGTCACAAAGGCGTCCAGCACCTCGCGGCTCTCGGTCTCGGTGGGCTCGATCAGCAGGCATTCCGGCACCAGCAGCGGAAAATAGGTGGTGGGGGCATGGAAGCCGTAGTCGAGCAGGCGCTTGGCGAAGTCCATCGCGGTCACGTTGAGCTCGCGCGCCTGGCGCTTGAGCGTGATGATGAATTCGTGGCTCGCGCGGCGCTGCGGATAGGCAGCGTCGAAGCCCGCGGCCTGCAGCCGCTTCAGCAGGTAGTTGGCATTGAGTGTCGCGAACTCGCCCACCTGCTGCATGCCCTCCCGCCCGAGCAGGCGCATGTAGATGTAGGCGCGCAGCAGCACGCCCGCATTGCCCATGAATGCCGACAGTCGGCCGATCGATTGCGGCACGTCGGCCTCGGTGAGCCAGCGGTAGCGCTCGCCCTCCTTGCCCACCAGCGGTATCGGCAGGAACGGCAGCAGCCGCGCCGCCACCCCGACCGCGCCGGCTCCGGGGCCGCCGCCGCCGTGCGGCGTCGAGAAAGTCTTGTGCAGGTTCATATGTATGACGTCGAAGCCCATGTCCCCGGGGCGCACCTTGCCGAGGATGGCGTTCAGATTGGCGCCGTCGTAGTAGAGCAGGCCGCCCGCTTCGTGAACGATGCGCGCCACCTCGCTGATGTGACGCTCGAACACGCCGAGCGTGGAAGGATTGGTGAGCATGATGCCGGCGGTGTTCGGCCCGACCGCCGCCTCGAGCGCCGCGAGCTCGACGTCGCCGTGGCTGTCGACCGGGATCTCGCGCACCACGCAGCCGCACATGGTGGCGGTGGCCGGATTGGTGCCATGCGCCGCCTCGGGCACGATGATCTCGTTGCGCGCGCCGTCGTCGCGCGCGCGGTGGTAAGCGCGGATCATGGCGACCCCGGCGAACTCGCCCTGCGCTCCGGCCATCGGCGAGAGAGCCACGCCTTCCATGCCGGTGACCGCCTTGAGCATCTCCTGCAGCTCGTACAGGCACGCGAGGAATCCCTGGCCCTGCGTCTCCGGGGCGAGCGGATGGCGCGCGAGAAACTGCGGCAGCATCGCGTACTGGTTACAGGCCCTGGGGTTGTACTTCATCGTGCACGAGCCGAGCGGATAGAAGTGCGTGTCGATGGAGAAGTTCAGCTGCGACAGCCGGGTGAAGTGACGCACCGCCTCGAGCTCGCTCACTTCCGGCAGCTGCGGAGGACGCGCGCGGCGTTGTGCCGCCGGCAGGTCGGCGAGCGCCGCGGCGCCCGGATGGTGCGGCCATTGATCGCTCGCGCCGCGACCCGCCTGCGAGTACTCGAAGATGACCTTGTCGGCTACGGGCATGCGAAAGCACCTCGTGGAATTGGGCGCAAGGCGCAGCGCCCTCAGGCGGCGCGTGCCGCCTGCAGCGCCTCGCTCAAGGAGGCGCGGTAGCGCTCGATATCGGCAGAGCTCTTGGTCTCGGTGGCGCACACCAGCAGCGCCGGGCCGAGCTCAGGATAGAACGGAGCGAGATCCAGACCGCCGTGGATGCCGCGGCTGGCGAGCGCCCTGAGCACCGCGGCCACCGGTCGGTCGAGCTGCAGCACCGCCTCGTGAAAATACGCTCCGGTGAACGCCGGCCGCACTCCGGGCACGCGCGTGAGCGCGGCCACCAGTTCGCGTGTGCGCGCGTGCGCGGCGGCCGCCGTGCGCTCGAGTCCCTGCGGCCCCATGAGGGACAGATAGATCGTGGCCGCCGTCACCAGCAGTCCCTGGTTGGTGCAGATGTTGGAGGTCGCCTTGGCGCGGCGGATGTGCTGCTCGCGCGCCTGCAGCGTCAGCGTGAAGCCCGGGCGTCCCGCGGTATCGAGCGTGCGGCCGACGATACGACCCGGCATCTGCCGCACGTGCTCCATGCGCGTGGTCATGAAGCCGAAGTAAGGGCCGCCGCAGGACAGCGGTACGCCCAGAGGCTGGCCCTCGCCGACGGCGATGTCAGCGCCGCGCGCACCCCACTCCCCCGGCGGCTTGAGCAGCGCCAGCGAGGTGGGATTGACGACCGCGATCACCAGGATGCCGCGCGCATGCGCCCAGTCGGTGAGCGTATCCACGTCCTCGAGCCGGCCGAAGAAGTTCGGCTGCTGGATGATGAGGGCAGTGATGTCCTCGCCTTCGAAGGGGGCGAGCGCCGCGGCGCTGGTGGTGCCCTCCTGCGGTGCGTACGCCAGCTCGGCGAAGGTCAGCCCCTGGTTGCAGGTCAGCGCGTGCGCGACGCGCCGGTAGTACGGGTGCACGCTCGCGGGCACCAGGATGCGCGCCGCCTTCGACTTGCGGTTGGCGCGCACCGCCATGAGCGCGGCCTCCCCCATCGCGGACGCGCCGTCGTACATCGAGGCATTGGCCGCATCCATGGCGGTGAGTCGCGCCATCATGGTCTGGAACTCGTAGATCAGCTGCAGCGTCCCCTGGCTGGCCTCCGCCTGGTAGGGCGTGTAGGCACTGTAGAACTCCCCGCGGGTGGTGATGGCCCACACGGCCGCCGGGATGTGGTGCTCGTAGGCACCGGCACCGAGGAAGCTGAGCGCGGTGCCGTCGGCGGCGGCGCGCTCGCTCATCAGGCGGCCGACCTCCATCTCGTTGAGCGCCTCGGGCACGCCGGCGAGCGAGCGGATGCGCAACCGCGGCGGAATCTCGTCGAACAGATCCTCGATGCGGGCGGCGCCGATGGTCGCGAGCATCGCGGCGACGTCCGCCTCGGTGTGAGGAATGAAGGCCATTCAGCCGCCCTCCGCGTCCAGCACCTTCTGATACTCCGCCGCCGGCATCAGGGCGGCGGCAGCGAGCGCGCCGGGCGCGGGCCTGAGCCGCATCAGCCAGCCCTCGCCGTACGGCGAGGTGTTGACCGCCTCGGGCTCGGCGGCGAGCTTCGGGTTGCCGCCGGTGATCTCCCCGCTCAACGGGGCGTACACGTCCGAGGCCGCCTTGACCGACTCGACCACCGCGCACGCCTCACCGGCCTGCACCTTGCGCCCGGCCTGCGGCACTTCCACGAACACCAGGTCGCCGAGCGCGTGCTGGGCGTGGTCGGTGATACCGATCTCGACGGTGCCGTCAGCGAGCGAGCGCACCCATTCGTGGGACTTGGTGTACTTGAGATCCGCTGGGAGTTGGCTCATCGAGACAATCCTTCACTGTCAGTGGGTTGCGCTTCAGGAGACCAGGGACTTGCCGAAACGGACGAACGGCGGCTTCACCACGCGCGCGCTCAGCAGCTTGCCGCGGATATCGACCTGCACCCGCTCCGCGGTTGCCGCCGGCACGCGCGCGAGTCCGATCGAGCGCTCGAGCGTCGGGGAGAAGGTGCCGCTGGTGATCGCCCCCTCGCCCACCGACGGGACGATGACCTTCTGGTGGCTGCGCAGCACGCCGCGGTCCTCGAGCAGCAGGCCGACCAGCTTGCGCGGCGAGCCGGCGCGCTCGATGCCCTCGAGCGCTGCGCGGCCGACGAAACCGCGCTCGCGCGGGGTCATGGCGAGGGTCCAGCCGAGACCGGACTCGAAGGGATGCGTAGTCTCGTCCATGTCGTTGCCGTAGAGGTTCATGCCGGCTTCCAGTCGCAGCGTGTCGCGCGCACCGAGCCCGCAGGAAGCGACGCCGAGCGCGTTGAGGCTGCGCCAGGCGGGCACTGCATCGGCCGCCGGCATCATGATCTCGAAGCCGTCCTCGCCGGTGTAGCCGGTGCGCGCCACGAACCAGCGGCCGAGCTCGCGGCCGACGAACGTGGGCAGCGCGAGCGCCTCGGTCGCCGCCGCCGACGGCAGGATCTGCGCCGCCTTGGCGCGCGCCTCAGGCCCCTGGATCGCGAGCAGGGCGAGATCCGAGCGCTCGCTCACCTGCACGGCGAAAGGCTGTGCCTGGGCAGTGATCCAGGCGAGATCGCGATCGCGCGTCCCGGCGTTCACTACCAGGCGGTACCACGACTCCCCGAGGTAGTACGCGATGAGATCGTCGCGCACCCCGCCCTGCTCGTTGAGCATGCAGCTGTAGAGCGCCTTGCCGAGCGACTGCAGCCGTGCGACGTCGTTGGCGAGCAGCTGCCGCAGGAACTCGCGCACCCGCGAGCCGTGCAGGTCGACGACGCACATGTGCGAGACGTCGAACACCCCGGCCGCGCGGCGCACCGCATGGTGCTCGCCGATCTGCGAGCTGTACTGCACCGGCATGTCCCAGCCACCGAAATCGACGATGCGGGCGTTGAGCTCCTGGTGCAGCTTGAACAACGGGGTCTGTCGTCCCACAGGCATCTTTCGCGCGCGGTCGGCCAAAACGGGGCGAGCGGCAGGTGCGCGCTTCGCCAAGAACGCGCGCGTCTGCCGCCCTTCTGTCCTGTGACCTGAGAGATCAGGCGCCGGATGCGCCGCTCCCCTTCGGTGGGCGGACCGGATGGTCCGCCGCTCTCCAGAAGCCCCGCGGAAGAATGCGTCTTCCGCCGTCTGCCGTTCTGGTGCCTGAGCGTTTCCGGGCGGAAATTGCGCCTTCGGCGTTCCGGCTCGTGCCGGACTCTCTCCGGACAGACTGATGCGGGCGACGCATCATAGCAGTCCGCCGCGGTGCCGCCCAAGCGCGTCGACTGTAGAATGGGCCACCTAAGTCACTTGCCGTTACATGCATGAGCAGCGCACGCCGTCATTCGGTGCAGGTATCCGTCGGATCGGTCAGGGTCGGGGGCGGCGCGCCCATCGTCGTGCAGTCGATGACCAATACCGACACCGCCGACGTCGAGGCGACCACGCGCCAGGTACGGGCGCTCGCCGCGGCCGGCTCCGAGCTGGTGCGTATCACGGTGAACACCGCCGAGGCGGCGGCCGCGGTGGCGCCGATCCGCGAGCGGCTCGAGCGCGCCGGCGTGCACGTGCCGCTGATTGGCGACTTTCATTTCAACGGTCACAAGCTGCTGCGCGAGCACCCCGACTGCGCCGTCGCGCTCGCCAAGTACCGCATCAACCCCGGCAACGTCGGCCGCGGCAGCAAGCGCGACCCGCAGTTCGCAGAGATGATCGAGGTAGCCTGCCGGCACGACAAGCCGGTGCGCATCGGGGTGAACTGGGGGAGTCTGGACGCGGATCTGCTCACGCGGCTGATGGACGAGAACTCCGCGCTGGCCGAGCCGCTCAGCGCCCAGCAGGTGATGCGCCGGGCGGTGGTGCTGTCGGCCGTCGGCAGCGCGCAGCGCGCCGAGGAGCTCGGCCTGGCGCACGCGCGCATCATCCTCTCCGCGAAAGTGAGCGGTGTGCAGGACCTGATCGCCATCTACCGCGATCTCGCCGCCCGCTGCGACTACCCGCTGCACCTGGGGCTCACCGAGGCGGGCATGGGCTCCAAAGGCATCGTAGCCTCGACCGCCGGCATGGCGGTGCTGCTGCAGGAGGGCATCGGCGACACGATCCGCGCATCGCTCACGCCCGACCCCGATGGCGATCGCACCCAGGAGGTGGTGGTGGCGCAAGAGATCCTGCAGACCATGGGACTGCGCGCGTTCACGCCACTGGTGGTGGCCTGCCCCGGATGCGGGCGCACGACCAGCACCTACTTCCAGGAGCTCGCCGCGCGCATCCAGTCGCACCTGCGCACGCGCATGCCGCAGTGGCGGCGCGAGTACGCCGGGGTGGAGGAGATGACGGTCGCCGTCATGGGCTGCGTGGTCAACGGCCCGGGCGAGAGCAAGCACGCCAACATCGGCATCAGCCTGCCTGGCACCGGCGAGCGGCCGGTGGCACCGGTGTACGAGGACGGCGCCAAGACCGTGACGCTCAAGGGCGAGCGCATCGCCGAGGAGTTCCAGGACCTCGTCGAACGGTACGTCGCGCGCCACTACGCGCCCCTTGAGAGGTCAGGCCCATGAGCGAGCTCGCCACGCGCAAATGCAAGCCCTGCGAAGGCGGCATGCCACCGCTCGACCGCGACGCCGCGCAGCAGCTGCTGCGCCAGCTCGCCGGCGGCTGGCAGCTCACGCCGGAAGGTCGCGCCCTGCGCCGCGAGTTCGGCTTCCGCGACTTCTACCGCACCATGAGCTTCGTGAACGCGCTCGCCCATGTGGCCAATATCGAGGACCACCACCCCGATCTCGAGGTCGGTTACAACTACTGCCGCGTCAGCTACACGACGCACGCGATCCGCGGCCTGTCGGAGAACGACTTCGTGTGCGCCGCGAAGATTGACCTGATCCCGCTCACCTGAGCCGCTGCTGGCGTCGCTCGCAGCGGCTGCGCTGCTCGGCGACCCACCCGGCCAGCAGGGCAAACGTCTGGGGCTCGAGCCAGCAGGTGCGCACGCGGCCGGTCTTGTGCGTGCGGATCAGGCCTGCGCGCTCGAGCGCGCGGATCTGCCGGGTGACCCGTCCAAGCGACAGCGGCAGCGGGTCGGCAATGACTGTCACCTCCGCGTCCCTTTCGCACAGCAGCTCGATGATGAAGCGACGCGTCGGGTCGGCCAGCGCGCGGAATATATGGTTCAAAGCGAGATAGTTGCGCATGCACGCAAGTGTTGCGTGAGGACTTTCGGACGACGCGTGGTGAGAAGCGCTTGATCTGCGGAGACTTTTGACCGAGCCGCACTGTAATCCAGCCGGCCCAATAGTTGCGTGCAGGCGCAACTATCTGCAGAAAGAGGTGCCATATGCGCGCTCGCACCCGGCTTCAGCTCTCCCCCGAGCCGCGCAGCCGGGCCGCGACGAAGTCGACGAAGGCGCGCACCTTGGCGGGAATGAAGCGCGCGCTCGGATACACCGCGTAGATGCCCTGCTCCGCGCTCTCCCAGCCGGGCAGCACCTGGCGCAACGCACCGGCGCGCACATCGTCGCCGGCGACCGAGGCCGGCAGCAGGCTGATGCCGGCTGCCTCCCGGCACGCCGTGAGCAGCACGAAGGCATTGTTCGAGTGCAACGGACCTGCGACATCAATGGCGGCCTCGGCGCGCCCTCGCTGCAGCTGCCAGCGCCGCGGCCGCGCGCCGATGTCGAGCACCAGGCAGGCGTGCTCGAGCAACTGCTGCGGAGTGCGCGGGCCGGCATGGCGCCGCAGATACGCCGGGCTCGCCACCAGCACGCGCCGCGTGGATGCGAGGCGGCGTACCACCAGGCGCGAGTCGGCGGCCAGCGTGCCGACCCGCAGCGCGAGATCGTAGCCCTCCTCGATCAGATCGACGTAGCGGTTGGACAGCTGCAGGTCGAGCCTCACCGCCGGATGCGCCGCGAGGAATTCCGGCACCAGGGGCGCTATCAGGCTCTGGCCGGCGCCAGCTGCGGCGCTGACGCGCAGCGTGCCGCGCAGCGCGGCGGAGCGCTCACGCACCTCCGCGTCGGCGCCGTCGAGCTCGGCCAAGAGCGCCTCACAACGCTTGAAATAGTCGCGGCCGGCATCGCTCAGCGTCACGCGGCGGGTCGTCCGCTGCAGCAGCCGCACACCGAGACGGTTCTCGAGCGCCGCGACCGCGCGGCTCACCGCCGAGACATGCTGTTCGAGCTCAAGCGCGGCCTGCGCGAAGCTCTGACGGCGGGCCACCTCGACGAAGGCACCGAGCTGCGCGAGACGGTCCACGGGTTTATTGCAATTCAGTCAATAGTCATTTGCATATTACCCCGTTTATCGCTGCCGCTGCCATGCCTATCCTTCGCCGCCATGGCACGCACTCTCGTTGCAGCGGGCGCCAGGGCGCAGGGCGACGCATCGTCCGCGCGGCTCCCTGCGGGACTTCTCGGCGTCGCCTTCGTAGCGCTGTGGAGCACCGGTTATCCGGCGGCGCGGATCGCGCTCGATCACAGCGGGCCGTTCACATTTCTCGTGCTGCGTTTCGCCGGCGCCGGGCTGATCTTTGCCGCACTCGCCTGGCTGGGCGGAGCAGCCTGGCCGCGCGGGCGCGCGGCCGTGCACAGCGCCCTGGTCGGGGCGCTGACACTCGGGCTGCAGTTCAGCACGCTGTATTGGGCCGCCGCCCGCGGCGTGAACGTCGGTCTCATCGCGCTCATCGTCGGCATGATGCCGATCGTCACCGCACTGCTCTCGCGCGCGTTCCTCGGCGAGGTAGTGCGTCCGCTGCAGTGGCTCGGTTTCGCATTCGGTTTGAGCGGAGTCGCGCTGGCGGTCGGTGAAGGGATTGGCGCGGGTGGCGGTGCGGGCTCCGGCGCCTACCTTGCGGTCGTGGTCGGCCTGCTGGCACTCAGCGTCGGCACGGTGTATCAGAAGCGTCACGCATCGAACGTCGATCCGCGCAGTGGGCTGGCGCTACAGCACCTCGCCGCGGCCGTGCCGCTGCTGCCGTTTGCCTTCCATGAGGGCCTGCGCTTCGACGCCTCCGGCGAGTTCTTCGCCAGCCTCGGATGGGTCATCGGAGTCAACTCGCTCGGCGCCTTCGTGCTGCTGTTCGTGCTACTGCGCCGCGGTGCCGTGAACCAGGTGGCGACGCTGTTCTTCCTGATGCCGCCGGCCACGGCCGTCATCGACTACTTCGTGCTGGGCGATGAGCTGACGGCGTTCAAGGTTGCCGGTCTGGTCATTGCGGCGCTGGGCGTCTTTCTCGCGACGCGAGCGCCGCGGGCGGCGGCAGCAGCCTTCAGGGACCGCGCGCCGCGTCCGGCAGCTCACCGCTCGTGCCCAGCGCCCTGCGAATGAACAAGCGCCGCAGCTCCTGGCTGCGGTTCACCAGCGACAGTCCCCGCTGCGCAAGCGCGGCGAGCGGACCAGCGCCGTGGGCGAGGAACCGATCGAACGCATCGATCGCCGTGCTCATGAGTACCGCCTCGCTCTTGCGCCAGCGCTCGTAGGCGCGCAGCACCGCGAGCGCGCCCGGATCCTCGCGCCGCGCCACCGCGTCCGTCACGAGCTGCGCGAGACAGGCGGCATCGAGCAGCCCGAGGTTCACCCCCTGCCCGGCGAGCGGGTGAACGACGTGCGCGGCATCCCCGATGAGCGCCAGGCGCTGCGCGACGTAGCGCGGTGCGCTGAGCGAGCTGAGCGGGAACGAAGCGCGTTCGCTCACCAGCCGCGTGGCCCCCAGCGCCAGATCCGAGGCACGATCGAGCTGCACGGCGAAGGCTGCGGCGGACGCGTCGAGGAGCTGCGCGGCAATCTCGTCGTCGGCGGACCAGACGATGGAGCTCGTGCCGTCGGCGAGCGGCAGGAAAGCAAGGGTGCCGCGCTTCATGAAGCGCTGCCACGCGGTCGCCTCGTGGGGACGCGCGGTCGCGACCGTGGCGACGATCGCCGTCTGCCGATAGGCATGCGTCCGCGCGGTGAGGCCCGCCGCCGCGCGCAGCGCCGACTGCGCACCGTCCGCGCCGACCACCAGGCGTGCCGCCAGCGTGCCCGCCGTGGTGCGCAGTTCCACCGCGTCCTCCTGCGATTGCAGCCCGAGCAGGGAGGCGGGCTCGAGATGTCCGCCCGCCGCGGTGAAGGCTCCGAGCAATGCGCCCTGCAGCAGCCGATTCTCGACGATGTAACCGAGGTTCGGCTCGCCGACGTCCGCCGCATCGAACACCAGCACGGCTTCGCTCGCCGGCGCGACACTCTCGTGCCACACGCGCATGCGCTCGTACGGCGAGAGGCGCGGGCCGGCGAGCGCCGGCCACGCCCCGGCGCACCGTAGTACGCGCTCGCTGGCGCGCGACAGTGCAACCACGCGCGCATCCGGCGGCGCGTCGGGCGGCAGGGCCTGCGGCAGGCGCGGCTCGAGCAGGGCCACGGACAGGGTGCGTGCGCCACCCGGTGCGCCGGCGAGCAGCGCCCCGAGGCACGCCCCCACCGGGCCGCCGCCCACGATGGCGACGTCAAACATGGCGCACCGGGAGCCCGCGCGCGAGGCGCGGCGCAGGGCCGCCGAAGCCGGTGCTGACCCGCGCCAGCGCGCTCTTGGCGGGCGGCGCCAGGTCGAACAGCAGCAGGCCGAGGTTGCGCAACAGTGCCACGCCGGCGCGCGGATCGCCGAACAGCCGTACCAGCGAATCGGTGAAGCGCACCACGCCGCTGCGATCCTGAGCGCGCCACGCGCTGAAGCGCGCGAGCAGCTGCGGGTCGCCCGGATCAGCGCCATCGTTGGCGATCGCTTCGGCCAGCATCGCGGCATCGCGCAGCCCGAGGTTGAATCCCTGTCCGGCGACCGGGTGCAGCGCCTGCGAGGCGTTGCCGATCAGCACGGTGCGCACCCCCGCCGCGGCGGCGGCACGGGTGAGCTGCAGCGGATAGGAGCCGAGACGGGCTGCGCGCACGAAGCGTCCCGCCCGCCAGCCGAAGTGGGCCTGCAGCTCGGCGAGGTAGTGGCTCTCGTCCATCTCCAGGAGCTGCGCGGCCCGCTCGGGGAGGCAGGCCCAGATGACCGCGAAACTGCCCGCGGGCAGCGGCAGCACGGCGAGCGGTCCGGCCGCGGTGAAGCGCTCGAAGGCGACGCCCGCGGCGGGGCGATCGGCGGCGACGTTGGCGACGACCGCGAGCTGCCCGTAGTCCTCGATGGTGGCGGCGATTCCGGCCGCCGCGCGCACCTGCGAATGCGCGCCGTCTGCGGCTACCACCAGGCGTGCGCTGATGTACTCGCACCGCCCGGCCGCGTCCGCGATCTCCAGCCGCACGCCGGCGGGCGTGATTTCGGCGTTGCCGACGCGCGCCGGCACGCGCAGGGTCAGCTCGGGAATGCTGCGCAGGCGCGCCCACAACGCCGCACCGATGGTGCGGTTGGCCGCGACGTAGCCGAATGCCTCAACGCCTTGCTCGGCCGCGACCAGGCGCGCAAAACCGAAGCGCCCCTCCTCCGACACGTGAATGGTGCGGATGGCGGCGGCCTGTGGCGCGATGGCCGGCCAAACCCCGAGTCCCTCGAAGATCCGCCGGCTGGCGTTACCGAGCGCCGTGGTGCGCTCGTCGAAGCTCGGTTGCGCCTCGGAGCCGTAGGGCACGCTCTCGATGAGCAGCAGCCGCCTGCCGCAGCCTGCGAGCGCGGCCGCGAGGCTGGCGCCCACCATGCCGCCGCCGACGATGGCGACGTCGGTGTCAACGGCGGGATCGGGCGCGTGCGCTGCGCTCACCTGAAGCCGCGCGCCATGAGCGCTTCGATCTGGTCGGGGTCCTTGGGAGCGCGCGCCGTGATCACTTCGGCGCCGCGCCGGGTCACTACCACGTCGTCCTCGATACGGATGCCGATGTTGCGAAAACGCCGGGGCACACCGCGCGCGGCCGCCGGCAGGTAGATCCCCGGCTCGATGGTCATCACCATGCCCGGCTCGAGGACACGCCATTCGTCGCCCACCTTGTAGTCGCCGACGTCGTGCACGTCGAGCCCGAGCCAGTGCCCGGTGCGGTGCATGAAGAAGCGCCGGTACGCGCCGCTCTTGATGAGCGAGGGTACGCGGCCCTTGAGCAACCCGAGCTTCACCAGTCCCTGGGTGATCGCGCGTACCGCCGCCTCGTGCGGCGCATTCCAGTGGTTGCCGGGGCGCACGCAGGCAATCGCGGCGCGGTTGGCCTCGAGCACCACTTCGTAGACGGCGCGCTGCTCCGGGGTGAAGCGGCCGTTCACCGGCAGCGTGCGGGTGATGTCCGAGGCATAGCACTCGAACTCGCACCCCGCATCCACCAGCAGCAGGTCGCCGCTGGCGAGCGGCTGGTCGTTGTCGCGGTAGTGCAGGATGCAGCTGTTGGCGCCGCCGCCGACGATCGGCGGGTAGGCGGTGTCGGCATTGTGGCGGCGGAACTCGTGCAGCAGCTCGGCCATCACCTGGTACTCGGTGGCCCCGGGGCGGCAGAAGCGCATCACGCGCTGGTGTGCCTGCGCGCTGATGCGCGCCGCGGTGCGCAGCAGTTCCAGCTCGTGGCCCGACTTGTAGAGGCGCATGTCGTGCAGCACGTGATCGAGCGCCACGAACTCGAGCGGCGGATGGCGGCCGTTGCGCGCCTGGGTACGCAGGCCGTTGACCCAGCCCACCACCCGCTGGTCGAAGTCCGCGTATACACCCATGGTGTAGAAGACGCGCGCGCGGTTCTCCATGAGGCCCGGCAGGATCTCGTCGATGTCACCGATCGGAAAGGCGTCGTCCGCGCCGTAAACGCGCGCCGCGCCGGCAGGTCCCGCGCGCCGCCCGTCCCAGAACTCGCGCGCCGGATCACGCTCGCGCACGAACAGGATGTACTCGGCCTGCGCACGCCCGGGCACCAGCACCGCGACCGCTTCCGGCTCGCCAAAGCCGGTGAGGTAGTGAAAATCGCTGTCCTGGCGGTAGTCGTATTCGACGTCGTTGTTGCGGTGCCTGACGGGCGCCGCAGGCAGCACCGCGATCGAATCGCGCCCCATGAGCCGCATCAGCTGGCGGCGGCGGCGCGCGAACTCGTCTCTCGCCACGGCGCCTTCAGTGCAGCGGCGCGGGCGCCGCCGCCGGCCGGCGTGCGTCGGCCAGCTCTTCGAACAGCAGCTGCACGCCGACGCGCACGAACTCCACCAGCTCGGCGTACGCGCTCTCGTTCGCTTCCGCGTCCTGCCGGGTATCGACCGAGGCGCGCGTGATCTCGACGAAGTCGCGCACGATCTCGCCGACCTCCCCGGGCAGGCTGCCGGCATCGGTTATGGCGCCGGCGCCCAGGCCGTAGAGAAAGCCCTGGCACCACTGCGCGAGCGCGCTGGTACGCAGCGCGATCGGCTCGGCATCCGCCGGCAGCAGCAGCTCGAACTCCATGTCGGGCTGCAGCAGCGCGGCGGCGGTGACCGCGTACAGCTCCCGCAGCGTGGCGAGCGCCTCGGGAGCGGCGTGACCTTCGGGCAGTATCTCCACCACCCAATCCTCGTAGCGGTAAGCGCTGGCGCCGCACAGGCAGCCGGCCAGCGTGCCGTGCGCCTCGGCGGCCTCGGCGAGCGAGTGCTGCGCGACGAGCAGCTGCTGGATATGGCTGTAGTTCGGCTGAATCATGTCAATCGTCTCATTATAATTGACCACCCAAAGAGCGCCGCTCTATAGTTCCCCGCCATGAGCGACAATACAAAAATACAACTCGATCTCGAACTGGCCCGCCTCGCCAAGCGCATCGAGGAACTGCTCACGGTACTGCAGCAGCTCAAGGACGAGAACCGCGCGCTGCGTGCGCGGCACGAGTCCCTGGCCGGCGAACGCGCCGCACTCATGCACAAGAACGAGCAGGTGCGCACGCGCGTCGAGGCGATGATCGGCCGTCTCAAGACCCTGGAGCACGGCGCGTGACGCCCGCGCCGCAGGACCAGGCGCGCGTCAGCGTGCGCATCATGGAGAAGGAATATGTCGTCGCCTGCCCCTACGACGAGCGTTCCGCGCTGCTCGATGCCGCGGAGTTCCTGAATTCGCGCATGCGCGAGATCCGCGACAACGGCAAGGTCGTGGGGCTCGAGCGCATCGCCGTCATGGCGGCGCTAAACCTCGCGCACGAGTACCTCAAAGGACGCGATCGCGAGTTCAAGCTCGACAATGGCGTCGGCCAGCGCATGCGCGCGCTGCGCGAGCGCGTCGAGGCGGCGCTGGAAAAGGGGCAGCAGCTCGAGCTGTGACGCGCTCCCTGCTTTAAGCACACCGCATTTGGTGTAAAGTGCTCCACGCGTCGCCTGCGGTGTTCGACAAGTGGGCCGGGTTACCTCGGACCCTAATTGAAACACCCTCGGGACTCAGGGCTTGTGTGCAGCGCTGTGCAAGTCCGCCTCGGAGCGGAAAGCCTTACCTGCCGCAGCTTGTCCCACTTGTTGCTCTGGTTCGAGAGCAACGGTCCACACCGGCATCGGCGGGTGGCGCTACCTGATCCCTGTGCGAGTGCCGCCCGCAGCAAGCTGCGGGCGAGCCTCAATGCACGGCGCCGCGCGCTGCCCGCCGGCGAGCGCGAGCGCCTCGCGCGGATCGTCGCGCGCCACGCCGCCCGCGCGGTGCAGCTGCAGCGTCAATGGCGCATCGCGTTGTACGCCGCGCTCCCCTGGGAGCTCGACGCCGCACCGCTCACAGCCATCGCCGCAGGTCGCGGCTGCCGCATCTATCTGCCACGCATCGACCGGCGCCGCGCCTCGCGCGGCATGCGCTTCGTGGAGATGCGCGGCCCCTGGCGGCGCAACCGCCTGGGGATCGCCGAGCCTGCCGACGGCGCCACGCTCGCGGCACGCTGGCTCGACGTGGTGTTCCTGCCGCTGGTGGGCTTCGATCGCTACGGCGTGCGCCTCGGCAGCGGGGGCGGGTTCTACGATCGCGCCTTCCAGTTCCGCCATGTACGCCGCAGCTGGCAGGGTCCGCGCCTCATCGGGCTGGCGTATGCCTTCCAGGAGCTGCAGAACATCGGCGCGGCCGCGCACGATGTGCCGCTTGATGCGGTCGTGACCGAGGAGGGGATCATCAAATGCACCACTGGCTTCTGAAGACCGAGCCGGAGAGCTTCAGCGTCGAGGATCTGGCGGCGGCGCCGCGCCGTACCACCGGCTGGGATGGCGTGCGCAACTACCAGGCGCGCAACCTGCTGCGCGACGAGATGCGCCGCGGCGACCAGGCCTTTCTCTACTATTCCAGCTGCGCGGTACCGGGAATCGTCGCGATCATGCAGGTGGTGAAGGAGGCTTACCCCGACCCCACCGCCTTCGATCGCAGGCATCACCACTACGATGCCGGCAGCGATCCGCGCAAGCCGCGCTGGTACATGGTGGACGTGCAGCTCAAGCGCCGCCTCGCGCGCACCATCACGCTCGCCGAGCTGCGCGCGCACGCCGGCAAGGAGCTGCGGGGGATGGTGCTGCTGCGACCGGGCAATCGGCTGTCGGTCACACCGGTGGAAGCGGCGCACTGGAAGTTCATTCTCTCGCTCGAGTGAAGCGCGGCGCGGTGCGCGCGCGCACGCTCGACCACGTCGCGCGCGCTGCTCGCCTAGCACACATCGACCGCACTCGCTTGTAATTTCGATTCGCGTGTATATACTCGGACCCCGGACTAACCCGTCAATTGGAGAGCCAACATGGCGAAGGCAAAGAAGAAGGCCAAGAAGAAAGCTGCCAAGAAGAAATAGGCCTTAACTCGGCGGCCGCTTGCGGCCGCCGAGTCGTATTCGAGGTACTGTGCCCGCGGCTCTCGCGGGCACAGTCGTTTCTGGGGGACGGCAATGATGGCGGAGGTGGATGCAAAGAAGCGCCGCGCGGCGCTTGCGGCTCTCGAGCAGGTCGCGCGCGGCGCTACGCTCGGCATCGGTACCGGCTCGACCGTGAACTGCTTCATCGATGCGCTGGCCAAGGACCCAGGTAGGGTGCGCCGGGCCGTCTCCAGCTCGGCAAGCAGCAGTGCCCGGCTGCGAGCCGCCGGCATCGAGCTCACCGATCTCAACGATCTCACCGATCTGGACCTCTACATCGACGGCGCCGACGAGGCGACAGCGGCGCGCTGCCTCATCAAGGGCGGCGGCGGGGCGCTGACGCGCGAGAAAATCATCGCCGCAGCCGCGCGGCGCTTCATCTGCATCGTCGACGACGCCAAGATGGTGCACACCCTCGGTCGCTTCCCCCTGCCGCTGGAGGTGATTCCGATGGCGCGCACCCTCGTGGCCCGCGAGCTCGCCGCCCGCGGCGGGCGTCCCGTCTGGCGAGAGGGCTACGTGACCGACAACGGCAATCACATCCTCGATATCCACGGATTGACCATCACCGACCCCGCCGCGCTCGAGCGCGAGCTCAACCAGCTCGCCGGCATCGTCACCGTGGGCCTGTTCGCGCTGCGTCCGGCCGACGTGCTGCTCGTCGGCACGGCCCAGGGGGTCGAGACGCGCTGACCCCCTCCCGTTCGGGCGGCTTTTTAATCCTTTTGCCGGACGGCTGCATCCAATGTGCCGTGTGCAGAGGAATCGCCATTGAACGGAGAGCGCAATGAACTGCCGTAATTTCACTCGCCGACGCCCGCTGCTGGGCCTCACTCTCGCTGTCGCGGGCCTGCTCGCCGCCGGCGCCGCGTTCGCCGCCGATCGCGCGGACGGCACGCGCGAGCTGACCATCCACTACCGCGACGTGGATCTGTCCACCTCCGACGGCGCCATGGCGCTCTACGGGCGCATCTCGCGTGCCGCGCGCTTCGTATGCGGCGAGCCCGGGCGTGGCCTCGCGGAGCAAAGCGACTGGCAGCGCTGCCGCCAGGCGGCAATCGCCGGCGCCGTGCGCCGCGTCGACAACCCACTCCTCACCTCGATCTACCGCGAGCAGCAGGGTGCGGCGCCGTTCACCGCCATGCTGAGCCGCTGACGAGGGTCGCCAGGGCGCTGCGTCCGAGCTGTCCGGCAGCATGGGCGCAGCGCCCAGGCCAGGCCTGCGGCTGTTGCGCTGCGGCACTTTCCGCGCGCCGCGCGGTCGGAAGCTACATCGCAAGGAGGATGAGCCATGGCAACGACCCGGTCGCTGATTGTTCTGCCCCCGCTTCCGTATGCAGCGAACGCGCTTGAGCCCCACATGTCACGCGAGACGCTCGACTATCACTACGGCAAGCATCACAAGGCCTACGTCGACAAGCTGAATGCACTGATCAGCGGAACCGACCTCGAGGATGCCTCGCTCGAGGAGCTGGTGGCGGAGTCCAGCGGCACGGTGTTCAACAACGCCGCCCAGGTCTGGAATCACAATTTCTTCTGGCAGTGTCTGTCGCCGCAGCAGCGCAAGCCGAGCCGGGAGCTGACGCGCGCACTCGATGGCCTGGGAGGACTCGAGTCCTTCCAGTCGCAGTTCGAGCAGGCGGCCAGCAACGTCTTCGGCTCCGGCTGGGCGTGGTTCATCAGCGACGCCAGCGGCGCGCTCAAGATCGTGACCACCTCGAACGCCAATACTCCGGCGCGCGACGGACAGACCGCTCTGCTGACCTGCGATGTCTGGGAGCATGCCTATTACATCGATCATCGCAACGACCGCGCGGCGTACCTCAAGAGCTTCTGGCCGCTGGTGAACTGGGACTTCGTCGCCGCCAATCTGGAGGGGTGAGCGCGGCAACACGCGGCGGTTCTCAAAGAAGAAGGCCCGTCTGTTTGCACGGGCCTTCTTACTTTGGCTGGGGGACTAGGATTGCTCGGCGGCTGCGCCGCCTCGGCCCTTGCCTGCCGGCTGCGGGCCCGACAGCTTCGCTGCGCGAAGCCGTCGTCCAACTGCGCTCGCCAAGCCTCGCGCAGTTGTCGAACCTACGGTTCTCATCCTAGTCCCGTCGTGATGCCCGGCCTGGAAATGAAGAAGGCCCGTGTGGTTGCACGGGCCTTCTTACTTTGGCTGGGGGACTAGGATTCGAACCTAGGTAAACGGAGTCAGAGTCCGTTGTCCTACCGCTAGACGATCCCCCAAAACTGGCGGAACGCCGAGGTGCACGCTGCTAACGCTTCGAGTACTGCGTCCCGCGGCGGGCCTTGCGGCGGCCGACTTTCTTGCGCTCGACCTCGCGCGCATCGCGCGTGACGAATCCGGCATCGCGCAGCGGCTTGCGCAGCGACTCATCGTACTTGAGCAGTGCGCGGGTGATGCCGTGGCGGATGGCACCGGCCTGGCCGGTGATCCCGCCGCCGTTGACCTTGACGGTGATGTCGAACTTGCTCACGAGCTTCACGGCCTCGAGCGGCTGACGCACGATCATCCGGCCGGTCTCGCGGCCGAAGAAATGGTCGAGCGTGCGCTCGTTCACCGTGATGCGCCCACTGCCGGGCTTGAGGTAGACGCGGGCCGTCGCCGTCTTGCGGCGGCCGGTGCCGTAGTGACTCTGCTGGGGGGCTGCCATGGGATGTGCGTCCTACTGGATCTCGAGCGGCTTGGGCTGCTGCGCTTGGTGGGGATGGGTACCGCCGGCGAACACATGCAGCTTCCTGAACATGCGCCGTCCCAGCGGGTTCTTCGGCAGCATGCCCTTCACCGCGAACTCGATCACCCGCTCCGGATGCTCGGCGAGGAGCTTCTCCAGCGCGATCGACTTGATGCCGCCGATGTGGCCGGTGTGGTGATAGTAGATCTTGTCGGTGAGCTTGCGGCCGGTAACGCGGATCTTCTGCGCGTTGAGCACCACGATGTGATCACCCATGTCCACGTGCGGGCTGTAGTCAGCCTTGTGCTTGCCCTTGAGCCGGTGGGCGATCTGCGAGGCCAGGCGCCCGAGCGTCTTGTCGCTGGCGTCGACGACGAACCAATCGCCCCGGACGGTGCCGGGCTTGGCAAATACGGTCTTCATAAGGGTGAGTCGGGAGCCAAAAAAAGGCGGGGAAGTGTACTCAAGCAGGTGCGGCAATGCAAAGGACGCACTTCCCGGCCCGGTCCGGCCCCTATAATAAGGCCAGAATATGGAGTCCGGCCGCCCACTCGACGCTCTCATCGCCGCAGTCGACCGCGCGCTGCGATCCGTGTTCGCGCCCGCGCACGCCAGCCGGGATACCCCCGGCAGCGCCGCTGCCGGCGAGCCCCTGAGCGAGGCGGAGCGCCGGGCAAGCGCGGCCCTGATGCGCGTCAACCACGCCGGCGAGCTGGCGGCACAGGCGCTCTACCACGGACAGGCGCTGATGGCCCGCTCACCGGGCACGCGCGACATGCTGATGGCGGCGGCGCGCTCGGAATCCGATCATCTGGCCTGGTGTGAAACGCGCCTGACGGAGCTCGGCGCGCGCCCCAGCCTGCTCAATCCGCTGTGGTACGCCGGCTCGTTCGCGATCGGCGCGGCCACGGCGCTCATGGGCGACCGCGCCAGCCTCGGGTTCGTCGCCGAGACCGAGCGCCAGGTCGAGGGCCACCTCGATGAGCACCTCGGCAGACTTCCGGCGAGCGACACGCGCAGCCGTGCGATACTTGAAACCATGAGGGCGGAAGAGGTTGCGCACGGTGCGGCGGCGGCGGCCGCAGGCGGCAGCGCCCTGCCGGCGGTGGTGCGCGCGCTGATGAGACGCACCGCGCGTGTCATGACCGGCACCGCCTACTGGATTTGATAAAATTCCCCGGGGGAGCACGGTATGGAAGAAAACATCAAGCCGTTGAGCGAGATTCCGGCGATCAACCGCTTCCTGAGCTATTGCCGCATCCGCGCCGTGCCCTCGAAGACCGTCGTCATCCACGCCGGTGACCTGCCCGACGTCCTCTACTACATCATCAGCGGCTCGGTGGAGGTCATGATCGAGGACGAGGAAGGCAACGAGATGGTGCTCGCCTACCTCAACCGCGGCCAGTTCTTTGGCGAAATGGGCCTGTTCTACGAGCAGCCGACGCGCAGCGCCTGGGTACGCACCCGCAACCAGTGCGAGCTCGCCGAGATGACCTATCCGCGCTTTCGCCAGATCGCCGCCGAGAGCCCGGGGCTGGTGTTCGAGCTGGCGACGCAGCTCGCGACGCGCCTCGATCGCACCAACCGCAAGCTCGGCGATCTCGCCTTCGTCGACGTCACCGGACGCGTGGCGCACGCCATCATGGACCTGTGCGGCGAGCCGGACGCCATGACCCACCCGGAGGGCATGCAGATCAAGGTGAGCCGCCAGGAGCTGTCGCGCCTGGTGGGGTGCTCGCGCGAGATGGCCGGGCGCGTGCTGAAGGTGCTGGAAGAGCAAGGGCTGCTGCGCGCCACCGGCAAGACCATCGTGGTGTTCAACGCCCGTCCGAAGATGAAGACCCGCCCGGTCATCGTGCCGGCCAAGCCCGCCGCCGGCGCTGCCGCCCGCACCAGCAGCCCGGTCGATGTCGACGACGATGACGACGATGATGACGAGGACGACGACGAGTAGGCTTCAGCCGGCCTTGCCCGCCCGCGGTGCGGCCCGCGCGGCCGGCACGCCGATCTGCCGGCGCATCTCGCGGATCGTCTGCGCATAGTCACCGCTGCCGAAGATCGCCGATCCCGCCACGAAGGTGTCAGCCCCGGCCTGCGCCGCGGCGCGGATGTTGTCCACCTTGATACCGCCATCCACCTCGAGCCGCACCTCGCGGCTGCAGGCCTGCAGTCGCGCGCGCGCGTCGGCCAGCTTGCGCAGGCTCGTGGGGATGAACTGCTGCCCGCCGAAGCCCGGGTTCACCGACATGATGAGAACCATGTCGATGAGCTCGAGCGTGTAGTCGAGCCAGTCGAGCGGCGTGGCGGGATTGAACACCAGGCCCGGCCGGCAGCCGTGCTCACGAATCAGCGCGATGGTGCGGTCGACGTGCTCGGTGGCTTCGGGGTGGAACGTGATGTAGGTGGCACCGGCCGCGGCGAAATCCGGCACGATGCGGTCGACCGGGCTCACCATCAGGTGCACGTCGATCGGTGCCTGCACGCCGTGGCGGCGCAGTGCCGCGCACACCATCGGGCCGATGGTGAGGTTCGGCACGTAGTGATTATCCATCACGTCGAAGTGAATGAGGTCGGCACCGGCCTCGAGCACCGCATCGGTCTCCGCGCCGAGGCGCGCGAAGTCGGCCGACAGAATCGACGGGGCTATCCAGGCGGGTAGCATGCCCACAGTTTACCCCACGGCGATCAGGCTGCGCCGCACGCGCATGCGCGCGCTCAGCTCGTCAGCCTGGCGAGCGCCTCGCGATACTTCTCACTGGTGCGTGCGATCACCTCCGGCGGCAGGTGCGGACCGGGGCTGCGCTTGTTCCAGTCGAGCGTCTCGAGGTAGTCGCGTACGTATTGCTTGTCGAAGCTCGGCGGACTCTCGCCCACGCGGTAGGAGTCGGCCGGCCAGAAGCGCGACGAATCCGGGGTCAGTACCTCGTCGATCAGCGTCAGCGTGCCGCGCGCGTCGAGACCGAACTCGAACTTGGTGTCGGCGATGATGATGCCGCGGCTGCGGGCGTGCTCGGCGGCAAAGGCGTAGAGCGCCAGCGCCCGCTCGCGCAGCTGCGCGGCGAGCGCGGCGCCCAGCAGCGCGGCAACCTCCGCGTAGGGGATGTTCTCGTCGTGCTGGCCGCTCGGCGCCTTGGTCGCCGGGGTGAACAGCGGCTGCGGCAGCGGCGCGGCGAGCTGCAGGCCGCGCGGCAGCTCGATGCCGCACACTGCGCCCGACTTCTGGTAGTCCTTCCAGCCGGAGCCGGCCAGATAGCCGCGCACCACCGCCTCGATCGGCAGCGCCTTGAGGCGCCGCACGATCACCGCGCGCCCTGCGAGCAGCGCGCGCTCGTCCGCGTTGTGCACCACGCTGGCGACTTCGCGGCCGGTCAGATGGTTCGGCACGAGGTGCTGGGTGCGCGCGAACCAGAAGCCGGAGATGGAATTCAGCACGCGCCCCTTGTCGGGGATCGGATCAGGCAGCACCACGTCGAAAGCCGACAGCCGGTCGCTGGTGACGATGAGCAGCGTGTCGTCGTCGACCGCGTAGATGTCGCGTACTTTCCCCTCGTGGATGCGGGCGAGGTCGCGCAGCGCGGTGCGGTAGACGGTCGGCGACGTCATGAGCCAAGGTACTATAGCCGACACCCATCATGGCCATGAAATGGATCGGCAAGGTCGCGGGCGGGCTGCTCGGCGGGCTCGTACTCGGGCCGCTCGGTGCTGCGCTCGGCGTGCTCGTCGGTCACCAGTTCGACGAGCAGAGCGCGGCGCCGCCCGCCACGCCCGAACAGCTGGCGGCGATCGGCGAGCGTTTCTTCCGCGCGACCTTCCAGGTCATGGGCTGTCTCGCCAAGGCCGACGGACGGGTATCGGAGCTGGAGATCGCCGCCGCGCGCGGCATCATGGACGAGCTGCGGCTGACACCTGCGCAGGTACGCGAGGCGATCGCCTGTTTCACCGCCGGCAAGAGCAGCGATTTCGATCTGGACGCGCAGCTCGAGGCGCTCGCCACTGCCTGCCGCGGGCGCCCGGAGCTCACCCGCGTGTTCCTCGAGCTGCAGGTGCGCGCAGCGCTCGCCGGCAACAACATCGAAGGCCCGGTGCGCCCGCTGCTGCAGCACATCGCGCGCACGCTCGACATCGCGGCACTCGAGTTCGCGCACATCGAGGCGGTGCTGCGCATCCAGCGCGGCGCGTTTCGTGCCGGGCGGCCGGACGGGCAATTCCAGACGGGCGCGGCGGCCGCGCGCGACCGCGAGCTGCAGGAAGCCTACCGGGTGCTCGAGAGCAGCCCCGGCGCGAGCGATGCCGAGGTGGCCAAGGCCTACCGCCGCCAGCTGCAGCGTCATCACCCGGACAAGCTCAAAGCCAACGGCCTGCCCGAGTCGATGCTGGCGCACGCCAAGCAGCGCACGCAGCAGATCATCGAGGCCTGGGAGCTGGTCCGCGAGCGCCGCGGCATCCGCTGAAGTCTAAGCGCGCTGCGCCCACTGCGCGATGACGGCGTGCATGGCGCGCACCCCGTCGGTGAGCGCCGCCGGCCCCGGCTGCAGGATGAGCGATGACTTGATCTCCCACAGGCAGTTGTCACGCACGGCGGGGACGGCCTGCCAGCCCGGGCGGGCGGCGACCTTCGCCGCCCGGAACTTCTTGCCGCACCAGGAGCCGAGCACGATGTCCGGCGCGCGCCGCACCACCTCGAGCGGATCGGCGATGATGCGATCGCGCCCGAGCGACGCCCGCGCGAGCTCCGGGAAGCAATCCTCGCCGCCGGCCACGGCGATGAGCTCCGACACCCAGCCGATGCCGCTGATCAGCGGATCATCCCACTCCTCGAAGTAGACGCGTGGGCGACGCGGCAGCTGCGCGGCCTGCGCCTGCAGCTGCGCCAGTCCCGCCTCGAGCTCGCGCGACAGCGCGCCCGCGCGCTGCTCGCAGCCGATCATGCCGCCGAGCATGCGGATCATGCGCAGGATGCCGGCGACGCTGCGCTGGTTGAACACGTGCACCTCGATGCCGGCGCGCACCAGTGTCGCGGCGATGTCCGCCTGCAGGTCCGAGAAGCCGAGCACCAGGTCCGGCTGCAGCGCGAGGATGCGCTCGGTGTGCGCGCTGATGAACGCGGAGACCTTGGGCTTCTCGCGCCGCGCCCGCGGCGGACGGACCGTGAAGCCGGAGATACCCACGATGCGCCAGTCCTCACCCAGCAGGTACAGCGTCTCGGTGGTCTCCTCCGTGAGACACACGATCCGCTCTGGGAATTCCTGGCTCGGCGACATGCAACACCGCACGGTAGGCGCTTGCGCACTGTATCCTTAACGCATGTGGGCGCGCATCTGGACGTTCCTCGACTGGTGCTTCTTCGGCCCGGCATCGGACCGTCCCGGGGTACTGGGAGCGACGCTGCGTCTGCTGCGCTATCCGTACGCGGTGGTACGCGACCTGGCGCGCGGCGAGATCAACCTGCGGGCCATGGGGCTGGTGTACACCACACTGCTGACGCTGATCCCGCTGCTCGCCTTCAGTCTTTCCATTCTCAGGATCTTCGGCGGCCACCGCGACATCGAGCCGATCGTCTACGAGTTCTTCCGTCCGGTGGGCGGCGCCGCGGCGACCGAACTCACCGGCCGCGTCGTGCAGTTCGCGCACCGCGTGAGCAGCGGCGTGGTGGGCTCGCTGGGACTGGCGCTGCTCGCCTGGACGCTGGTCGGCACCATCAAGAAGGTCGAGGACAGCTTCAATTTCCTCTGGCACGTGGATCAGCCGCGCAGCTTCGCCCGCCGCATCGCCGAGTACACCACGCTGCTGATCGCAGGTCCGGTGCTGCTGGTGGCGTTCGTCGGGGTGTCACACGCCGCCCTGGGCAGCGCGCCGGTGCAGGAGATGGTGCGCCTGCCGCTGCTGCAGCGCCTGCGCGGCACGGGTATCAGTCTTGCGCCCTACGCGATGGTGACCGCATTCTTCACCGCGCTCTACATGCTGGTGCCCAACACGCGCGTGCAGTGGCGCGCCGCGCTCATCGGGGCGGTCGTCGGCGGGGTGCTGTGGGCGGCGATCGGCAAGATGTTCACCGCCCTGGTGGTCTATTCCACGCGCCTCACCATCGTGTACGCGGGCTTCGCCTTCGTGGTGGCGGCGCTGCTGTGGACCTACTTCGGCTGGCTGATCCTGCTCGCCGGCGCGCAGCTGTCGTTCTACGTGCAGAACCCGAGCTACCTGCGGCTCGGCTTGCAGCAGTTGCGCCTGTCGAGCGTCGAGCTCGAGCAGCTGGCGCTCAAGCTCATGTACTTCGTGGGACGCTCGCACGTGGCCGGCGGGCGGCGCTGGACCGTGAACGGCCTCGCCAACGAGCTCGGGCTGCCCGGTATCGCCGTGGCGCAGATGGCGGCGACGCTCGAGCGGGCGGGACTGCTGATCGTGACGGACTACGACGAGCTGGTGCCGGCGCGCGACATCTCGCGCATCGACATACACCAGATCCTCGACATCGCGCGCAACCAGCGCAGCGGGCACGTCGCCCCGCGCCACCTGCCGATCCCGCCGGTGGACCGCCTGCTGGAGAGCGTGGACGAAGCGTGGCGCAGCCGCTGCGCCAACCTCACACTGCGGGACCTGGTCGACGAGGCGCCGCGCCCGGCGCTGCACCTGACGACGCGCCAGACCTCCGGGCGCTGAACACGCCGCCTTACTCCCCCGCGACGGTCATCTCGCCGATCAGCAGCGACGGGGTACGGATGCCGCCGCGCACGTCGAGATCGTCGCCCAGCGCGACGATGTCGCGGTACATCGGTTTGAGGTTGCCGGCGATGGTGATCTCGTGCACCGGGTAGGCGATGACACCGTTCTCCACCCAGAAGCCGCTCGCGCCGCGCGAGTAATCGCCGGTCACACCGTTGACGCCGTGCCCCATCAGCTCGGTCACCAGCAGCCCGGTGTGCAGGCGCGCGAGAAACGCCGCGGGCGCGAGCCCGCCCTGGCGGCTGGTGACGATGAGATTGTGGACGCCGCCGGCGTTGCCGGTGGTTTTGAGCCCGAGGCGCCGCGCGGAATAGCTGCCGAGTACGTAACCGCCGAGCACGCCGGCGCTCACCAGCGAGCGCTCGTGCGTCGCCGCTCCCTCCTGGTCGAACGGCGCGCTGGCGAGCCCCTTCATGATGTGCGGCCGCTCCTGCACGTCGAGGAAGTCCGGAAAGACCTGCTCGCCTGCGGCATTCAGCAGGAACGAGGACTTGCGGTACTGGCTGGTGCCGCTGATGGCGCCGATGAAATGTCGTAACAGCCCGCGCGCCACGTCGGGGGTGAAGGCCACCGGCGCCTTGCGGGTCGCGATGCGCCGCGCGCCGAGGCGCGCGAGCGCGCGCTGCCCGGCGGTGCGCCCGATGAGTGTCGCGTCGCCGAGCTCGCTGGCATCGCGCGCGATGCTGTACCAGTAGTCGCGCTGCATGTCCTCGTCCTGCTGCGCCAGCAGCGAACAGCTGAGCGAATGGCTGGTGCTGGAGTAGCCGCCGAGAAAGCCGAGCGAGTTGCCGTATACCCCGCTGTGCCGCTGGCTGCTGACGGCGGCGCCCTCGGAGTTGCTGACGCGCGGGTCCACCGCGAGGCCCGCCGCTTCGCACTCGCGCGCCAGCTCGATGGCGTGCTCCGGGGTGAGCTCCCAGGGATGATCGAGATCCAGGTCGGGGATGTCGCGCGCCAGCGCCTCCGGCTCGACCAGGCCCGCGAACGGATCCTCGGCGGTGTAGCGGGCGATTGCGCAGGCCTTGGCGACGGTCTCGCGCACGGCTGCGTGCCGCAGGTCCGCGGTGCTCGCCGCTCCCTTGCGCTTGCCGAAATACACCGTGACTCCGAGTCCGCGATCACGCTGGTACTCGACCGTGTCGACCTCGCGCAGCCGCACGCTCACCGATAAGCCCTGGCTGACCGAGGCGTCCGCCTCGCAGTGCGAGGCGCCCTGGCGATTCGCCTCCTCGAGGGCGAGCGCGGCGACCTCGGCGAGTTGCGCCGGCGGCTCACTGCGGGAGAGGTCGGGTTGCGGGGTAAGTGCGTTCATCGTTCGGCTAAGCTTGGCTCGCGTGGCGTGTCGTAGAGTGTAACGGTGAGCGACCCGGTGAGCGACGATCCCGACGATGATGAGGGCGAGGACCGCCCAAGCAAGAGCGCGCGCAAGCGCGCCGCGCACGCAGCCCAGGAGCTCGGCGAGCAGCTGGTGCGCCTCCCCGAGGCGCAGCTCGCCGCGCTCGCCCTGCCCGAGCCGCTCGCCGAGGCGATCCGCGCCGCGCGCAGCATCGCCAGCCGCGCGGCCGCGGCGCGCCAGCGGCAATACATCGGCAAGCTGATGCGCGCGGTGGATCTCGCGCCGCTGCAGGCGGCGCTCAACGCGCACAGCGCCCGGGCGGCCGAGGAGAGCGAGCGCTTCAAACGCCTGGAAAACTGGCGCGAGCGTCTGCTCGCGCAAGGGGCGCCGGCGCTCGCGGAGCTCAAGCGCTGGCATCCACAGCTCGACGAGGCCGAATGGGCACGGCGCATCCAGGCGGCGCGCAGCGAACGCGAGCGCGGCGCCGGCGGGGCGGCGGCGCGCGAGTTGTTTCGCGCTCTGCGCGCATTGTTCGCTACAATACCGCAGTGAAACCGCTGGTCGGCATCATCATGGGCTCCGCGTCCGACTGGGAAACGATGCAGGCGGCCGCGGAACTGTTGGACAAACTCGCGGTCGCCTACGAGGTGCGCGTGGTGTCCGCGCACCGCACGCCCGACCTGCTGTTCGAATACGCCGCCGGCGCGCGTGCGCGCGGCCTGGAAGTGCTGATCGCGGGCGCCGGTGGTGCGGCGCACCTGCCCGGCATGACCGCCGCCAAGACAATCCTGCCGGTGCTCGGCGTGCCGGTGCAGTCGAAGTCGCTCGGCGGTCTCGATTCGCTGCTGTCCATCGTGCAGATGCCGGCCGGCGTACCGGTGGCGACCTTCGCCATCGGCGCTGCCGGCGCCACCAACGCGGCGTTGTGCGCCGCGGCGATCCTCGCCAACAAACACCCCGCCATTGCCAGCGCGCTCGAGGCCTTTCGCGAACGGCAGACGGCCGGCGTGCTCGGCCAGCCTGATCCGCGCGCGCCTTCGCGCTCATGACGGTCGGCATCGTGGGCGCCGGCCAGCTCGGCCGCATGCTCGCTTTGGCGGGTTACCCGCTGGGACTGGATTTCCTGTGCCTCGACCCGGCACGCGATGCGCCTGCCGGCCAGGTCGCGCCGCTGCTGCAGGGTGCGTTCACCGACCGCCGGCTGCTCGCCCGTCTGGCGCGTCGCTGCGAGGTGATCACCTTCGACTGGGAGAACGTGTCGGTGGCGCACCTCGCGGCCGCCTCCCGGCAGCACCGGGCGCGCCTCTGCCCGCCGGTCGCGGCGCTCGCCACCGGCCAGGACCGGGTCGCCGAGAAGCGCCTGTTCGAGCGGCTCGGCATCCCCACCACGCGCTGGCGCGCGGTCGGCTCGGCGGCCGCGCTGGCGCGCGCCATCGCCGCGGTCGGCATGCCCGGGGTGCTGAAAACACGCCGGCTCGGTTACGACGGCAAGGGCCAGGCCGTGGTGCACACGGCGGCGCAGGCCGCACAGGCGTGGCGCACGCTCGGTGCGGTGCCGCTGCTGTACGAGGAATTCGTGCCGTTCGACTGCGAAGTGTCGATCATCGGTGCGCGCAGCGTGAGCGGCGAGATCGCCGTCTACCCGCTGTGCGGCAACGTGCACGGCGCGGGCGTCCTGCGGCTGACGCGCGCGCCCTTCGGTCCACCCAGCTGGCAGCGGCGTGCCGCCGGTTATCTGCGGCGGGTGCTGCAGCACTTCCATTACACTGGCATCCTCACCATCGAGTTCTTCGTGCAGCGTGGTCGGCTGATCGCCAACGAGATGGCGCCGCGCGTGCATAACTCCGGCCACTGGACCATCGAGGGCGCGGTCACCAGCCAGTTCGAGAATCACCTGCGTGCTATCCTCGATCTGCCGCTCGGCGCAACGCAGCCGTGCGGCTTTTCCGCCATGATCAATCTCATCGGCCGCCTGCCCGCGCGCGCCGCGCTGCTGGCCGTGCCGGGCGTGCACCTGCACGACTACGGCAAGCAGCCGCGGGTAGGGCGAAAAGTCGGCCATTGCACGCTCGTCGAGCCGACCGCGGCGCGGCGCGACGCGCGTGCGCAGCGCCTGCTGGATGAATTGGCCGTGGGCGTACGCATCCCGTAACATCGCTCGTGAGCCATAGCCATGTACCTGGAGCCCTTCAAACTCAAGGAGTTGCCGTTCCGCCTAAGCCCGGATCCGCAATTCCTGTACCTGTCGAAGCAACACGCCCGGGCCAAGGCGTACATGGAGTCGACCATCTGGTTCACCGACGGCTTCGTGGTGATCACCGGGGAGATCGGCTCGGGCAAGACCACCCTGATCGAATCCTTCCTCAAGGAAGTGCCGGCGGACGTGGTCGTGGCCCAGATCAACCAGACGCAGGTGTCGGCCATCGATTTCCTGCAGGCGGTGCTGGTGCAGTTCGGCTTCGCGCCCTTCAAGATGCGCAAGGCCGAGCTGATCAGCACGCTCAATAACTTCCTCATCGAGCAGTACTCGGCCGGGCGCAAGGTGCTGCTGATCGTCGACGAAGCGCAGAACCTGACCATGCGCGTCCTGGAAGAGATCCGCATGCTCTCCGGCGTCGAGACCACCAAGGAGAAGGTGCTGCGCATCATCCTTGCCGGGCAACCCGAGCTCAACCAGAAGCTCGATGCCCCCGAGCTCGAGCAGCTCACGCAGCGCGTGCGGCTGCGCTTTCACCTGCAGACGCTCTCGGAGGCGGAAACGCAGGCCTACGTGCAGCATCGCCTGGAAGTCGCCGGCGCCGGCGACCGCGAACTGTTTGCCGCGGACACCTTCCCGGATATCTTCCGCTACTGCGGCGGCGTGCCGCGGCTCATCAACACGCTGTGCGACACCGCGATGATGTCCGCCTACACCGCCGACCGCGGCGTGGTGACGCGCGCCGACATCGCCAGCGCGGTGCAGGAGCTGCAGTGGCTGGAGTACGGCGCGCGGGCGCATCAGCAGCGCCTGTCCGAGGCGCCGCCGCTGCTGCGCGCGGCGGCCGACCGCGAGGCGACCACCGCGCTCGGCCACCTGCTGGTGGCGACCGACGGGCGCACCGTGCAGGAAGTGCCGCTGCGGCTCGGGCGGCTGATCGTGGGCCGCACCCCCGATAACGACGTGCAGATCGACAGCCGCTTCATCAGCCGCCATCACTGCCAGCTGATCACCACCGCGAACTCGTGCGTGATCGAGGACCTCAACAGCACCAACGGCATCTACGTGAAATCCAACCGTGTGCGGCGCCACTACCTCAACGACGGCGACGTGGTGCTGGTCGGCAAGCACGAGCTGATCTACGTGGACGAGCGCGCCGCGCGCACGCGCGGCGCCTTCACCGACACCGAGCCCGGGGTGCAGCCCGAGGCGGCGCCGGGCGCCACGGCCGCGTTCCCGGCACAGGCCGCCGGCCACGGCGGCGCGCTGCCGACAGGCAACGAGGATGACGCGGACGCCGAGGATGCTGAGGATGCGCAGGCGCGCTGACGCCTGACGCGCCGCGCGGTGTGCTAACCGCGGTTCAGGACTCGTCGTTGCCCAGGGAGTCCGGGTCCGCGTAGCGCGCGCGCAGCGCGCGGTAGTCGCGGCGGCGCAGCAACACCACCACCCCGCCGAGCACCCACGCAAGCCCCAGCACCCCGACCACGAGGCTCAATGCGCCGCGGGCCGCCAGCAGGTAGCTGGCGATGAGCGCCGCCAGGCCGAACATTATGTAAGCCCAGGGCAGGCCCTCGTATACGGGGCGGGAAAGGTGCGGGATGTGGCGCGCCATGACGTGCATCGTAGCGCGTCAGGGGCGGGCGCGTCAGGACTGTCGGTTGGAATTGACGCTGCCGTGCAGCCAGTGCGGTGCGTCAGGAAAGTTTGCCGCTCAGTTCAGACCCAACATGCGGGCGACGCGCTCCAACAGCGAAGGCTTCCAGCCGTCGACATGGAAGTCGGTCTGCCCACCCTGTTTGCGCCGGGTCACCTCGGCCAACAGGTCGGCCGGCAGTTGCAGCTGGGGTACCTCAGCAGTGGCTTCTTCCATCAACATCGCTTTGTTCCTCACGCTTGCGCTCACGACTGGCCTGCACGGTAAAAGGTCGCGCCCGGTTGCGACGTGTGAAGGATCACAGCTTCGGCAGCCTGCGTCATTATGTCGCCCGGCAGCGACGCGCCATGCGCTGCCGAGGTGGCCTCAGGCGGTGCCGCCCACGGTGAGTGCGTCGATGCGCAGCGTCGGCTGGCCGACCCCCACGGGAACGCTCTGACCATCCTTGCCGCAGGTGCCGACGCCGTCGTCGAGCTTCAGGTCGTTGCCGACCATCGAGACGCGCGTCAGCACGTCCGGGCCGTTGCCGATGAGCGTGGCGCCCTTGAGCGGGGTGGTGATCCGACCGTTCTCGATGGCGTACGCCTCGCTCGCGGAGAACACGAACTTGCCCGAGGTGATGTCCACCTGCCCGCCGCCGAAGTTGACCGCGTAGATGCCGCGCTCGACGGAGGCGATGATCTCCGCGGGCGGGTGCGGTCCCGGGCGCATGTAAGTATTGGTCATGCGCGGCAGCGTCATGTGCGCGAACGACTCGCGCCGGCCGTTGCCGGTCGGCGCCACACCCATGAGGCGCGCGTTGAGGCGATCCTGCATGTAGCCGCGCAGCACGCCGTTCTCGATGAGGGTGGTGCAGCGGGTGGGCGTGCCCTCGTCGTCGATGTTGAGCGAGCCGCGGCGGCGCGACAGCGTGCCGTCGTCCACCACCGTGCACTCGGGCGCAGCCACGCGCTCGCCGATGCGCCCGGCGAACGCCGAGGTGCCCTTGCGGTTGAAGTCGCCCTCGAGGCCGTGACCGATGGCCTCATGCAGCAGGATGCCCGGCCAGCCCGGGCCGAGCACCACCGTCATGGTGCCCGCCGGCGCCGGGACCGCCTCGAGGTTGAGCAATGCCTGGCGCACCGCATCGCGCGCCAGCGCCAGCGGTCGTTCGCCGGCGACCAGATCAGCGAGCGAGTAGCGGCCGCCCGCGCCGGCATAGCCCTGCTCGCGCCGGCCGTTCTGCTCCACCAGCACCGAGACGTTGAAGCGCACCAGCGGGCGCACGTCCGCGGCGAGCTCCCCGTCGCTGGTGGCGATGAGCACCACCTCGTGCACTGCCACCACGCTGGCGCTGACGTGCACCACGCGCGGATCGAGGCGGCGCGCTTCGCGATCGACGCGCTCGAGCCAGGCGACTTTCTCGGGAGTGGCGAGCGCCGCGGCCGGATCCTGCGGCAGGTACAGCTGATGCCCCGTCTGCGCGTGCCAGGCGCGCACGCTGCGCGGTCCGCCCTGCAGCGCGATGGCGCGCGCGGCGCGCGAAGCCTCGGTGAGCGCCGGCAACACGATCTCATCGGAGTAAGCGAAGCCGGTCTTCTCACCGGCGAGCGCCCGCACCCCGACGCCCTGCTCGATGCTGGCGCTGCCGTCCTTGACGATGCCGTCCTCGAGCGACCAGGACTCCTGGTGCGTGAGCTGAAAATACAGGTCGGCGTAGTCCACCGAGTGGGCGAGCACCTCGCCGAACACGCGATCGAGGCGGCCGTCGTCGAGCCCGCTCGGGCGCAGGATCAGGTCGCGCGCCAGCGTCAGCGGATCGCTCGTGGTCTCACTCATGTCAGCTCCCTAAGCGCTTACGCTGAAAGTACGATGTCCGAGCGCCGGGAACGTCTCACGCACGCCCGCCTGGCGTGCCAGGTCAACTTCCGCGACGGCGCAACCGCGGCCGCGCGGCACGCGCTGCAGCACGCGTCCCCAGTAATCGACGATCATGCTGTCGCCGTAGGTCTCGCGGCCGCTCGGATGAAAGCCCGACTGGGCGGGGGCGACGACGTAACAAAGGTTCTCGATCGCGCGCGCGCGCAGCAGCGTCTCCCAGTGCGCACGCCCCGTGGGACTGGTGAAGGCGGAAGGCACGGCGAGCAGCTGGGCACCGGCGGCGCTCAGGTGTCGGTAGAGTTCCGGGAAGCGCACGTCATAGCATACCGACAGCCCCAGCCTGCCGACCGGGGTGTCGACCACGGTGGCCTGCGACCCGGGCGCGACGTGCGCCGATTCGCGGTAACTCTCGGCGCGGCCCGGAATGTCGACGTCGAACAGGTGAATCTTGTCGTAGCGCGCCACGCGCCGGCCGTCGCTGTCGTACACGAGCGAAGCGGCGGCGACGCGGCCGTCGCCTGCGGCCACCAGCGGCACCGTGCCGCCCACGATCCACAGGCGCAGCCGGCACGCGGCCGCGGCGAGAAAATCCTGCGCCGCACCGCTGCCGTCGCGCTCGGCGACGGCACGCTTGTCGGAATCCTTCAGCCCCATGAAGGAGAAATTCTCCGGCAGCGCCGCCAGCCGCGCGCCGCGCGCCGCCGCGTCCTCGAGCAGCGCGCCGGCCTGTGCGAGATTCGCCGCCACGTCGGGGCCCGAGGTCATCTGGATCGCCGCAACCTTCATCTCGCACCTCACTCCGCAGGCGCCACTATGGGGTCGTTCCAGGTACCCCGCAAACGCAACGCCGTGCGCGTGCGGTCGGCGGGGTTGCCTGCAAAAAGCTCGCGCAGCGATAGCCAGGCGGCTGCGATCCTCGGGGTCGGCCCGAGCCGCCGCACCGCGGCCGGCAGGCGGTCCTCGCCGTGCAGGATCCAGGCCTGCTGGTCATAATCGCCGCTGCTCAGCCCCACCCGGCCGCGCACCAGGATCTCGGCGTCGCCGTCGAAATGCAGATCGCGCGTGAACGCCTGGCCATCGCGCAGCTCGTAGTCCGCGGTCAGGTCCACAAAATGCAACCCGGAATCTGCACCGGGATCGGCGCTGGCGCTCATGCCGGTGATCAGCGCCGGCACGGACAGCAGCGCGAACGGCGGCCCGCCGGCGCCGCGCGCTGCCTGGGCGAGCCCATCCTCAAGTCGCATATGGAGGTGCCCGCCGAGCGTTGCAAGGGGCGCCGCAGCCTGCGGCGACCAGCGCAGCTCCCCCTCGAGGCGCGCCCGGCGGGCGCTGGTATCCGGGCGCAGGCCGAAGGCAGCCAGCGTGGCCGCCGCATCCGCGCTGTCGAGGCTGAAAGTCAGGCGGCAGGCGGCAGCCTGGCAGCGCGCGGCGCCGCTCACCCGCACAGCGTCGCCGCTGAGCTGCAGCGCGCCTGCCTCCAGCACGTCGGCCTGCGCGACCAGCCGCGCGGTCAGGCCCCCGAGCGCGCGGCCCTGCCAGCGGAGGTCGTCGATCGCCAGCTGCGCGGCCGGGGCGAGTGCCGTGGCGAGAGCCGCCGCCAGCGCAACGTCCTCGGGCTGCGCAATGTTGAAGCTGGCCAGGTGCACCGTAGCCGGATGATCGCGGTCGATCGCGGCGGGCCAGCTGGTCGCGAGCGCCAGCCCCGGGGCCTCCACCCGCAGCTCCCCGCCCAGGCGGCTGGCGCTGGCCGCCACGCGCACGCCGGCGTAGGTGTGGGTACCGGCCAGCAGCTGCGCGGCGGACACGTGCGCGTCGAGGTCCGGCAGCGCCGCATCGCCGGCCGCCTGGCGCCACAGCGCGAGGCACGCGGGCAGATCGAGGCGGCCGACGCGCCCGTCGACGCTCAGCACGGCTCGCGCCGGCAGGACCGGTGCCTCGGCCGCCGCGATCGGCGCGCGCGGCGCAGGTCCAGCCGCCGCGTCGCCGGCCGTGCCGGGTGCGAGGCGTACGGCACCGCGCTCGATGCGCCACGAGTCGCCGCTGCGGCTGAGTGCCAGCAGCGCGTGCAGCCGCTCACCCAGATCGACGCGCAGCTGCCCGGCGACGCCTGCGCCCTGCAGCTCGACGTGCAACGGCAGTGTGCCAGCGGCGCTCTTGGCGAGCGGATCCGGCAGGCTGCTGGCAATCCCCAGGAGGGTCGAATCCGCCCGCAGCTGCCAGCGCAGCGGGGGTGCGACCGCCGCGTCAGTCGCCGCAGTGGCGAGCGCCATACCGGTCTCCAGGGTGAGCAGCGCGTTCCACTCGGCGCTGCCTTCGAGCGGCGGGTGCGGCACGCTGCCGCCGGCTGCCTGGAGCGCCGCGCTCGCCGCGACCAGCCCGCGGCCGGAAATCGCCAGTTGCGTCGAGCCATGCTCGCGCCGCTCCCCGACCACGAGACTCACCGGGCCGCCGAGCCACTGCCCGGAGAGTGTCGAGCGTTGCAGGTGACCGTCGGTGAAGGCCAGCGTGCCGCGCAGCCCCGCCAGGGGCGGCAGGCCGGTCAGCGGCCGCAGCTCATCGCCATCGAGGAGCGCCGCGAAGCGCACGTGCGGCAACTGCCCCGGGCGGCTGCCGGCGTCGGGCGCCAGCGCGACATTCAGGTCAACGAGCGTCGCACCGCGCAGATCGATACTGCCGATCCCGCGCGCCCAGGCCGCCAGCTGCGGATGATCGCGGATCCACCCGAGCGCCTCCTCGGCGTTGCCGGCGAGACGGCCGGCGAAGCGCAGCGGCGAAAGCCCGCGGGCATCCCAGGCGGCGTGCGCCGCGCTCAGCTGGAAGCTGCCGCTCACGGCGCGGTCGATCTGGGCGCGCGCGCGCGCGTCGCGCCACTCGAGGCGCGCGTCGATGCCGTGCACGTCGGGCCAGTTGCCGGCGGATGCGAGCGCGGCATCGCGCAGCGTCGCCGTGGCGGTGAATCGGCTGCCAGGGAGGTCGGCAAAATCTCCCGTCCAGGGTCCGCGCCAGCTGAGCTCGGCACTATCGATCGTGCCGGCGGTGAGCTGTCCGGCCAGGCCGAGTGTGGCGCGCGTGCGCGCTCCGAGAAGCCCGGCGAGCAGCGCCACGTCGGCGTCGCGCAGCGCCAGCTGCGCATCGACAGTCAGCGGCGCTCCGGGCCGCTGCGCCTCGAGCGTGCCGCTGCCGGCAAGGGTCAGGGCGGCGCGCCGCAGCTGCAGCTCCTCGCCGCTCAGGTGCCAGCCGCCCGCACTCGCGGCGAGCCGCAGCCGCGCGTGCACCTGCAGCTGATCGAGCGCGAGGGGCGACTGCCCGGTGAGCACCAGGCGCGCTGCCGGCGACCCGAGCTCCGCCAGCGCACTGCCGTCGGCGAGCTCAACGTGCGCGGTGAGACCGGAGAGCGTCAGCTCGCGCGCGGCGCTGCCGAGCGAGAGGTCGGCCACCTCGGCCGCAACACGCAGGCGCCTGCCGGGCGGCCGTTGCGCGCTCCAGTCGAAGCTCGCCTCACGCACTTCGCCGGCGAGCGCCAGCTCGGGCAGCGGCACCTGCGGGGCGAGCTCGTGCGCGAGCGCCGCGAGCGGTGCCAGCGGGGCGTGCTGCAACCGCCCGCGCAGCTCGGCAGCGTCGACGCCGGCATCGAGCTCCAGAGTGGCGGGCGTCGCAGCCGGCGCACCCGGCTCGCTCGCGATGAGACGCAGGTGCCACAGTTCGCCACGCCGCGTCAGCTGCCAGGCGGCGCGCAGCCGCTCGAAGGCGAGCACGCCCTGCGGGGTGCTCCAGGCGGGCTGCAGCGCCTCCACGCTGCCGGCGGCGTTCAGTACGCGTCCGTGCGCGAACGCCGCGTGCAGCTCGAGGCTGCCGCGGCCCGCCTGTGGCAGGTAGGGCTCGAGCCGCAGGCCCTGCGCCAGCCCATGCCAGGCGCCGAAGTCGAGCCGCTGGCCCTCGAAGGCGAATGCGCCCGCGGCAGCTTCCGGCCGCTGCGGGTCGCCGTGCATCTTCAGGCTGATGTGCAAGCTGCCGCCCTGGCTGCCGGGCGGCAGCAAAAGTGCGTCCGCGCTCCACTCGCCGGGGAGGCGGCGCAGCTGCGCGTAGCGAATGGCGAGGATCGCGGTGCCGTCGCCCGCCGGCCGCGGCACGCGTAGCGTGCCGTCCTCGATGTCGATGCTGTCGCCACGCCAGCGCGCGAGAATCCGCCGCCCGGCGTCGAGCGCGCCGGCGTGCTGCAACGGTGCATGTACCGCTGCCGCAGCGCGGTCGGCACCGCTGCGACCGAGATCGATGTCGGGGTCCAGCAGCCTGATGCGCACCGCGGCGAGCTCGCCACTGCGCGCGATGCGCCACGCGTCGAGCCCAACGATCAGCCGCGGCGCGCGCAGCAGCGCACTGCCCGCGCCGGGCTCGCCCAGCTCCACGTCGTGGAATACCGCTTCCGGGCCGTGCCAGCCCCAGCGCACGCTCAGCTCGCTGAAGCGCACCTCGAGGCCGGTTTCGTGACGGATCAGCTGCTCGAGTGCGGCGCGCTGTTGCGGCACTCGCGCCGCGACCAGCTGGTACGCGAGGACCACCGTGACCAGCAGCAGCAGCACGCTGCCGAGCGTGACCAGCGCGATGCGCAGCTGCGGTTCACGGATGTCCATGCCCTACACGAGTACGACGTCGTAATGATCCACGCCGTAGAGGGCCTCGACCTGCAGGCGGATCGGCCTGCCGACCTGCGCCTCGAGTTCGCCCAGGGTGGCGGACTCCTCATCGAGGAGGCGATCCACGACGTCCTGATGCGCGAGTATCAGCAGCTCGCGACTGGCAAACTGTCGGCTCTGTCGCACAATTTCGCGAAATATCTCGTGGCAGACCGTTTCCGCGGTCCGCATGAATCCGCGCCCCTCGCAGCTTCGACACGGTTCACACAGCAGGTGTTCCAGGCTCTCGCGGGTACGCTTGCGCGTCATTTCCACCAGGCCGAGCGGGGAAAGACTGACGATGTGCGTCTGCGCTCGGTCGCCGCCGAGCGCGCGCTCGAGCGCGGCCAGCACCGCGCGCCGGTGGGGCTCATCGCGCATGTCGATGAAATCGATGATGATGATGCCGCCGAGGTTGCGCAGCCGCAGCTGCCGGGCAATGCTCACCGCCGCCTCGAGGTTGGTGCGGAAAATCGTCTCCTCGAGGTTGTGGTGGCCGACGTAGGCACCGGTATTCACATCGATGGTGGTCATCGCCTCGGTCTGGTCGATCACCAGGTGGCCGCCGGACTTCAGCGGCACCTTGCGATCGAGCGCCTTGACGATCTCCTCCTCGACGCCGTTCAGGTCGAACAGCGGGCGCGGCCCGCCATACAGCTCCACCAGCGGCGGGCTCTGCGACAGGAAGGCAGCGGCGAACTCCTGCATGCGCGCCAGCTCGCGCGCCGAATCCACCAGCACGCGGCTCACGCCGCGCGCCAGCTCATCGCGCAGCACCCGCAGGCTGAGCGGCAGATCCTCGTGCACCACCGTGCCCGGCGGCGCCTGCGCGACGCGCGCCTGCACGTGCTCCCACAGCTTCGCCAGATAGCTCATGTCCTCGCGCAGGCTCTCGAGCGATGCGCCCTGCGCCGCGGTGCGCACGATGTAGCCGCCGCCGCTGCCGCCGGTGAGCTCGCCGACGAGCTCCTTCAGCCGCGCGCGCTCGACCTCATCCTCGATGCGCGCCGAGACGCCGACGCCCAGGCCGCGCGGCATGTACACCAGATAACGCGAGGGCAGCGAGATGAAGGTTGTGAGACGGGCGCCCTTGGTGCCGATCGGATCCTTGATGACCTGAACCAGGATGTCGTCGCCGGAATTCACCAGCCGCCGGATGTCCTCTACGACCGACTCACTCAGCGGCGCCGCCCCGAGCTGCGTGTCCTCGGAAGGCCTGCGGCTAATGTCGGCAGCATGCAGGAACGCAGTGCGCCCGAGCCCGATCTCCACGAACGCCGCCTGCATGCCGGGCAGCACGCGCGACACGCGGCCCTTGTAGAGATTGCTGACCAGCCCGCGGCGGCTGGTGCGCTCGATGTACACCTCCTGTACCACGCCGTTGTCGAGGATGGCGGCGCGCGTTTCGCTAGGCGCGACGTTGACCAGGATCTCGATGCTCACGGGGAGGACTTCAGGATCCCTGCGGCCGCCAGCAGCTCGGCAGTTTCGAACAGCGGCAGCCCCATGACCCCGGAGTAGCTGCCGGCGAGGTGCTCGATGAATACCGCGGCGCGCCCCTGCACGGCGTAGGCGCCCGCCTTGTCCCGCGGCTCGCCGCTCGCCCAGTAGGCGCGGCATTCGCTGCGACTCAAATGGCGGAAACGCACCTCGCTCACACTCAAGCGGTGCGCGATCCCGGCAGCGGAGGCTAGCGCCACGGCGGTGAGCACCTGGTGGGTGCGCCCCGAGAGCCTGCCGAGGATCGCGAGTGCCGCCGTCTCGTCGGCGGGCTTGCCGCAGATGACCTCATCGATCACCACGGTGGTATCGGCCGCCAGCACCGGCAGCTCGCCGCCGCGCGCGCGCACGGCGAGCGCCTTGGCGCGCGCCAGGCGCACCACGTAGTCCGCGGCACGCTCGCCCGGGGCGGCCGCCTCGTCGATCCGCGCAGCGCTCACCACGTGCGGTACCTCGATCTGTTCCAGCAACTGCCGGCGCCGCGGCGACAGCGACGCGAGACACAGCAGCGGGCGCGGCACGGGTTCGGCAGACATCAGTCGCGATGATAAGGGTGATGCGTAAGGATGCAGTGTGCGCGATAGAGCTGCTCGCTGAGCAGCACCCGCACCAGCGCGTGCGGCAGCGTGAGGCGCGAGAGCGACAGTGTGAAGTGGCTGTGCGCGCGCACCTCGGAAGCAAGGCCGTCGGGTCCGCCGATGAGGAATGCCACATCCTGCCCTTCACGCATCCGGGTGCTCAGCCAGGTGGCCAGCTCGCGCGTGCTGAGCTCACGGCCACGCTCATCGAGCGCCACCACGTGCTCGCCCGGCTGCAGCGCGGCCAGCAGCCGCCGTCCCTCGAGGGCGATCGCCGGCTGCACGGGTGCGCCCGCGGGGCGCGGACCCGGCTCGATCTCGGTGAGCGAGGCGGTAAGCGCGCCGCTCAGCCGCGCGAGGTAGTCATCACAGGCGCTGCGAACCCACCCAGGCGTGCGCGTGCCTACGGCAATCACGCGCAGGCGCACGGCACGTGCCTAGCGCGACGTACGCCGCCGCGCGGACCCGCGTGACGCCGCCGGCGCCGCGACCACGGAGACGGCCGGACCGCCGTCCCACAGGCTCTCGAGCCCATAGAACTCGCGTACCCGCGGCAACATGACGTGCACCACGATGTCGTGCAGGTCGACCAGTACCCACTCGCCGTCGCGTGCCCCTTCGGTGCCGAGCGGCCGGAAACCGGCCGCCTTGGCCTTCTCCACCACGCGCTCGGCGATCGAGCGCACATGGCGGTCGGAGTTGCCGGAGGCGATGACCATGGTATCGGCGATGTCGGTCAGCCCCCGCACATCCAGCACCCTTACGTTAACGGCCTTTATGTCATCGAGCGCGGCCATCACGGCACTGTGCAATGGCGCGGCGCGCTCGTCCCTCAAGCGCAGTCGGGTGCGGGTTGTCATGTGCTTAAGCGGTTTCTCCTGCAGGGCCTGTCGTGCGCGATGTACCGGTCAGCCCCGCGCAGCATAGCATCTCGTCTCGAGAATGATCTGCCGCACCGGATCGGGAACCAGGTAGCGCGGATCGCGCCCGGCGACGATCAGGGCGCGCAGCTCGGTCGAGGAGATCTCGAGCTGGGTCACGGCGCGCACGTACACCCGGCCGGCGCGTTCCTCGTGCAGCGTGCGAATGGCGCCGGTGCCGTGATCGACCATCACCTCCCCGAGCGGGCCGGTGGTCGGTGCGCGCCAGCCGGGGCGGTAAGCCACCACGATGTGCGCCAGCGTCAGCAGCTCGCGCCAGCGATGCCAGTGCGGCAGGCCGAGGAACGCATCCATGCCGAGCAGCAGGCACAGCGGGGTGTGCGGATACTCGCGCCGCAGATCCGTCAGCGTGTCGACCGAGTACGACACACCGCTGCGGCGCACCTCGCGATCATCGACGACGAAGCTCGGCTGGTCGGCGACCGCCGCCTGCACCATCTTCAGCCGCAGCTCGGGGCTGGCGTAGAGCTGATCGCGATGCGGCGGCGTGCCGGTCGGCAGGAAGCGCACCTCGGCGAGCTGCAGCTCCTGCCACAGCTCGAAGGCCGTGCGCAGGTGCCCGCAGTGAATCGGGTCGAAGGTGCCGCCGAAGACGCCGATCGGCTGCATGCGTTACGCGGCGCGCGGCGCCGGCAGCAGCGGCGCCGGCTGCGGCGGCACGCCGCACAGCTCGGCCGTGAGCAGCGTCAGCTCGTCCCACGCATCGCCGCCGAGGCGTCCCTTGATCACGCGGTCGGCACGGCTCGCGCGCGCGGCGAGCGCCGCATACGGCAGCTGCGCGGCGCGCCGTGCGCCCTGGGCGCGGGCGGCCGCCTGGCGCTGCCAACCCGGTGCGCCGTCGCCCGCGCGCAGGCTCCACAGCTCGCGCAGCGTCCTGGCCAGCGCCCACAGCACCAGCGTCGCTTCGCTCCCCTCGGCGCGCAGTCCGCCGAGCATGCGCAGGGCGCGCGCCGCATCCCCGGCGAGCGCGCTGTCGCCGAGCTGAAACACGTCAAAGCGCGCGCTGTCGGCGACGCTGGCGCGCACCGCCTCGGGCGTGACCGCGCGGCTGTCGGCGAGCAGCGCGAGCCTGCTGAGCTCCTGGTGCGCCGCGAGCAGGTTGCCCTCGGTGCGCGCCGCGAGCAGCTCGAGCGCCGCCTCGCTCGGCTCGAGGCCCAGGGCACGGCAACGGGTGCGCAGCCAGGCGGTGAGGCGCGCGGCGTCGACGGGCCACACCTGTACCCAGGCGCCGTGCTGATCCAGCGCACGTACCCACTCCGCCCCCTGCGCCTCGCGGTCGAGGCGCGGGGCGAGGATGAGCAGCAGCAGGTCGGGAGTTGTGTCGCCGAGCAGTGCGCTCAGTGCGGCGTTACCGGCCGCCCCGGGCCGGGCGGTGGCGAGGCGGATCTCGAGCACGCGCCGTGCGCCGAACAGCGACAGGTTGGCGGCCGAAGCGCGCAGCGCGTCCCAGTCGCCGCTGCGCTCGATGAAGTGCACCTCGCGCTCGCTGAAGCCGGCGCTGCGCGCGCCGGCGCGCACGGCATCCGCCGCCTCGCCCGCGAGCAGCGGCTCGTCACCGGATACGAGATAGGCAGGAAGCAGCCGCTGCGCGAGGTGAGCGGGCAGGGAATCGCCGGTGAGCTTCAATGGACCTCGTGCGCGTGCGTAAGCAAGCCGTGAGCCGTCGCCCGCGGCGCGGGCCCGCCGCGAGCGTCGCCATTATCAATCATTGGGCTGCCGCGCGCAGGCACCCCTGGGTTTACCCCCGGCGGGCCAGGCCGGTCAGAACTCCCACGACAGGCCACCAAAGAATCCGCGCCGCGCTCCGTACTGCGGCGCGAACACGCCGATGCCCGTGCCGCTGCGGATCTGGTAGACCTTGTCGCCCACATTGATGATGTCGAAGCGCGCCGTCAGCGGGCCGGTGCTGGCGAGGTGGAACTCGTGGCTAAGCCCGAGATTGTACTGGGCATAGCTCGGGGTGTGGTCGCCGTTCGGGATGACGAAGCCGCTCGGCAGCACCAGGTCATCGCGCAGCCCGGTGCCGAACAGCATATCCGCGCTGAAGCGCGTCCCCATCCACAGGTAGGACACACCACCGGAGGCCGCCACGCGTCCCTCGTGGTCGAGGTGGATGTAGTTGTCCATGATGTAGTCGAGCTGCGGCTGGTTGAAGTTGAACTGCGAGGACTCGACGTCCTTGCCATGCGCGGCCTGGAACGAGGTGTTGCCGTATAAGGAGAAGTCGTGCACCGAGTAGTTGGCGGTGAACTCCACGCCGCCGATCAGGCCGTAGCGGTAGTTGAAGGGCGTGAGGATGATCGGCGCGCCGAACTGTCCCTCGTCGATGAGGTGCTGCGCCTGCTCGTAGAAACTGTCCGCGCCGAGCGTGAGCGTATCGTTCAGGAGCTTCTGCTGCACACCGAAGTCGTAGTAGTTGGCACGCTCGGCGATCGGCGGGGAGTCCTGGGTGACCGAGCCGGGCGGCAGCGCAGTGGTGCCGGCGAATTTCGTGAAGGTCTCCGTGCCGATCAGCTCGAACGGCGGTGGTGTGAAGTAACGCGAGTAGCCGCCGTGCACCGTCGTGCCGCTGTCGAGCTTCCAGACGAAGTTCAGACGCGGGCTCAGCTGGCTGCCGCTGGAATAGGCGCTGTAGTGATCGAAGCGCAGCCCGTAGTTGATGGTGAGCGGCGCCAGCACCTGCCACTCATCCTGCAGGTAGGCGCTCTCGATCTCCTGCGACTGCCTGCCGTTGTCGGGGACGGTCAGCGCAATGCTGCCGGTCTGTATGCCGAGGGCGTTGATGGGCAACACCTGCGAGGTAGTGTCGCTTGTCGAGCTGTCGTGCTGAAAATACAACCCGGCACGCACCGTGTGCGCCGCGTTGAGCTTGTAGGAGCTGTCGGTCTGCCAGCCGAGCGCGGTGTCGTCCTTGAAGGCGTTCTGGGCGATGCCGTTGTAGAGCAGATCGCCCATCCAGTCCGGCGCGAAGTGCAGCGTGGTGTAGCGCGCCGACAGCGAGCTCTGCCAGTTGAACGGCCCTTCCGAGTGCTGCCAGCTGACGATCGCGTACTGTGCCGCCTCGTGCTGGGTCTCGTTCAGACAGTTGCTGAGAAACAGCGAAGTGGTCGGACCTTGGGTTCCCAGACAATTGCTGAGATACGTCGGACTAAGCCCGGGCGGCACATCGACCGCAAGGCCCAGCGTCGGCTGCAGCCCACGCTGGTTGGGTATCTGGAACGAATCGTCCGAGCTGCCGAGGATCAGCGACATGCGGTCGCTCGGGTCGATGATGTTCTCGAAGTAGGCGAACGCGTGCACCTGGGTGGTGTGGTCGTGGAGCGGATCGGTGCTGCCGTCGGGCGACTCGATGCCGAGGTTGTCCTGCTTGTAGTCGCCGGTCAGGTAGTAACTGAAATTGCCGGAGCTGCCGCCGTACTCCGCCGACGGCTGGAAGGTGCCGAAGCTGCCGCCGTACACCGAGGCGTAGCCGCCCGGCTGCAGCAGGCCGCTGTTGGTGGTGAGATCGATGACGCCGGCGGTGCGCAGACCGTACTCCGCGGGCAGCGCGCCGGTGAGCAGGCTGAGCGAGGAGATGAGCCGCGGACTCAGGGTCTGGCTGAAGACGCTGATGCCCTCGGGCAGGATGATGCCGTTCAGGCGGTACTGCAGGTCGTTATGGTCGGCACGCACGTGCAGCTGCCCGAACGAGTCCTGCACGACGTCGGGCGCCTGCAGCAGTACCTGGTTCAGCTGCACGTTGTTGCCGCCGGGCGTCGCGGCAATGGCGCTGCTGTCGATCGTGTAGGTCGAGGCACCCGTCTGCGTCTGGATCTCGGCGCGCGCCTCGTTGAGGCGCCGCGCCGTGACCACGACGGTGGCCAGGTTGCTGTCGGAGCTGGCGCCGCTCGCCGCGCTGCCGGCGGCCGCGGTGGCCGTGCCGGCGGTGGCTGCTGCCGTGTCGAGGGCCGCAGCGGTGTTGCCGTCCGCGCTCGTGCTGTCACCTGCGGCGGCCGTCGGCGCATCCGCAGCACGAGCCGCCGGCGTCGCCAGCACAGTCGCAGTGGTGAATGCAGCGAGCGCGACCAGGCTGAGCCTCGCGCCCCGTGATCGGGAATGGAACATTGAGTTTGACTCCGCAGGAACTGAAAGGATCGGGCAGCACGCGATTCGCTCGCGCGCTGCAGTACGCTCGAGGACCTTTCAGACTTGCGGGGGGCCGCGACTGCGCGCGACCGGCGGATCGGCGCCGACGATCGCATAGCCGCGCTCGGCAACCGGCAGTAACCCGGCCGGGCAGGCTGCGCTTACGTGGCAGGCGCCGCCCGCGGGGTTGGCGACCTGTGCAAACGCCTCGCAGCCCGGACACACGGCGCTCTCGGCGGGCTGCTGCTCGAGGTGCAGCGTGACGCCGCTGCGGCGCTCGCCGTGGCTGAGGTGGCCGAGCTCGTGCAGCACCGCGCCAAGCTGGGCAAACACCAGCAACAGCGACAGCACCCACATAACCGACAGTCGGCGCATATTTGCTTACAAAACAGGCGGCAGGCCGCCGGCCGGGAAGTCTACGTGTCGGCGGGGCAATTTCCTAGTCGCGGCGCCTGGGCGCGACGCCGGCACGCGCCACAGCGTGGCAGCCGTGCGGCGAAGCGGCGGAGTTTCGAGCGGCATTGCGAATCAGTCGGCACGCGCGCGGCCGCGGGGTGGGTATAACCTCGCTTTCCGCACTGCATTCGCAAGCCAGAGAGTGCCACATGGGCTTCATCGACCGGGCGATCGACGCTTCCTTCCGGGATCAGGCCGGCGAGCGCGTGGTCGTCCTCAACCTCAAGGGTCGCAGCCGCGGCTACCGGGTCGGATCGACCGCGGAGGAAGCCAGGATCAGGGCGTTCCTCAAGATGTTCCTGTTCGCGCAGATGTCGATCCAGACGCTCGGGTTGTTCGCCACGTTAGGCTGGCTGCAGGGCCTGCGCGATGCGTGGGGGCGTGCCGTGCGCTGGAGTGACCTGCTGGCGCCCGCAGCCGAGATAGTCATCGCCTACTGCGTGTTCGTGATCGTACCGTTGATCTTCCTGTGGCGGGCTTACCGCCGCGCGCTTCCGAGTTTCGTCGCGCTCGATGACGAGATACCGCTGTCTGCACTGCCGCTGCGAGGTGCAGCACGGCTGTGGCTCGCCGCCGCGCTGGCACTGGTGATCCTCCTAGGGATCCTCATCCTCCTCGCCGTGCGCCACCGCTAACACCCCGGTGAGCTCGCCGCGCGTGCCGATGACGCCGCGCCGCTCGAGCCACGCGTGCGCATCCCATGCATCCGCCTCGAACCAGGCGCGCGTGCTGCCGAGGCGAAAGCTGTAGCCCCAGCCATCCATGTCGGCGAACAGGCGCGTGCGGCCGACCCCGGGGAGCTGCTCCGCGAGCAGCACCTGCAGGTAGCACACCGCCGACTCCTCGAGATCATCGCCACCCGCGTCGCGATCGAGCCGTGCGCGCCGCTGCGGCGTCATGCAGATGAAGTGAGCGGCTTCGTGCAGCACGGAATGCACCGGTGTGTCCGGGCGGGCATACAGGCGATTGCCCTTCAGGCCCGCCTCGCTCTCACCCCAGTAGGAACCGGGGATGTCCTCGCCATGCGCCAGCAGGGCAAGCTCCAGGCCGTGGCGCTCGAGGAGCGCCACGAGCGCCGCGCGATCGATGGCGTGCAGCAGCAGCACGGCGTAGGTGCTTACAGGCTCGACAGCCGCCGCATGACCATGTCGGCGAGATCGTGCGCCATGTCCGCGCGCAGGACTTCCTCCTCGTGGCCCTTGGCGAGCAGCAGCCGCTCATCGAAACTGTAAGTGCGCGTGGCGGACAGCTCCTGCGCGGGCAGCAGCTCCTTGTCGCCCGCGGCGACCGAGAAGCTCACGGTGTAGGTCACCTCGTACTCGTTCGGCTGGTTGAGCGCCGATACCGACAGCACGCGTCGTGTGACGTTGTCACGCAGGATGCTGACCACCACCGAGGCGTGCGCCTTGTCCTGCATGGGTTGCGCGCCATTCGCCAGCAGCGCATGCAGCAGGCTCTGTACGAAATCGCTCTGCCGGTCGGGCGCCTCGAGGTACGGGGTCTTCACCAGCCCCGGCAGCGGCGTGTGCCCCTGCAGGTGGAACCCGCAGGCCACGGCGAGCAGCACCGCCGCGGCCGCACACGCGGCGCCTGCAGCGCGCGCAGCGCCTGCTGTACGCGCTGCCGCTGTGGCTAGGCGCAATATCCCGGGCTGCTTCATACCACCACGTTGACGAGCTTGCCGGGCACGACGATCACGCGCCGCACCGGCTTGCCGGCGATGAATCTGCGCACGTGCTCCTCCTCGAGCGCCGCCGCGCGCACCGCCTCCTCCGGCGCAGCCACCGGCACGCTGATGTGGCCGCGCAGCTTGCCGTTCACCTGCACGACGAGGGACTGCATGTCCTGCTCGAGCGCCGCCGGGTCAGTAATCGGCCAGCGCTCGTCGATCAGCGCCGTGGAATGTCCGAGCGCCTGCCACAGCGCGTGGCACACGTGCGGGGTGATCGGTGCGAGCACGCGTACCGCAATGCTGAGCGCTTCCTGGCGCACCGCCCTGCCGGCCGCGCTCGCGTCGCTGAAGCGGCCGACGGAGTTCAACAGCTCCATGATGGCGGCGATGGCCGTGTTGAAATTGCGTCGCCGGCCGATGTCGTCGGTCGCCTTGGCGAGCGCCTGGTGCGCCAGGCGTCGCAGCTCGCGCTGCGCACCGTCGAGCGTGTGCGGCTCGAGCGCGGGCGCCGCGCCCGCGGCGAGGTGCTCGTACACCGCATTCCACAGCTTGCGGATGAAGCGCGCGGCACCCTGCACGCCCTCGTCGGACCACACCAGCGTCTGCTCGGGCGGGGATGCGAACATGGTGAACAGCCGCGCGGTATCGGCGCCGAAGCGCTCCACCAGCCCTTGCGGGTCGACACCGTTGCCGGTCGACTTCGACATCTTGCCCAGGCCCTCGTGCACCACCGGTACCGTGCCGAGCTCGGGGGTCGTCACCTCGTACAGCGGCGCGCCGTCGGGCCCGCGGCGGGTGTCGACGTCGGCCGGGTTGAAGTAGCGCTTGCGGCCTGCCTCGGCCTGGTACGAATAGACGTCGTTGAGCACCATCCCCTGGGTGAGGAGCCGCGTGAACGGCTCGTCGAAAGCGACCATGCCGAGGTCGCGCATCACCTTGGTCCAGAAGCGCGCATACAGCAGGTGCAGGATCGCGTGCTCGATGCCGCCGATGTACTGGTCAACGGCAAGCCAGTAGCCGACGCGCTCGTCCACCATGGTGGGCGCGTCGGGGCAGGCATAGCGCATGAAGTACCACGACGAGTCGACGAAGGTGTCCATGGTGTCGGTTTCGCGGCGCGCCGGCCCGTGGCACTGCGGGCAACGGCACTCGTAGAACGCCGGCGACTTCGCCAGCGGATTACCGCTGCCGTCGGGCACCAGGTCCTCCGGCAGCAGCACCGGCAGCTGCTCGTCGGGCACCGCCACCTCGCCGCAGGCGCCGCAGTGGATGATCGGGATCGGGCAGCCCCAGTAACGCTGCCGCGAGATGCCCCAGTCGCGCAGGCGGTACTGCACGCGCTTGCGGCCGAGTCCCTGCTTCTCGAGCGCTGCGGCGATCGCGTCCACCGCAGCCTGGAAGGTCAGGCCGGAGAACTCACCGGAGTTGACCGTCACGCCGTGATCCGCGTAGGCCGGCAGCCACGGCGCATGCACTTCTTCGTAGACAGCGCTGGCGGAACGCACCACGGTGACCACGGGCAGTGCGTGCGCCAGGGCAAACTCGAAGTCGCGCTCATCGTGCGCCGGCACCCCCATGACCGCGCCCTCGCCGTACGCCATGAGCACGTAGTTGGCGACCCAGATCTCAAGCGGTGCGCCGGTGAACGGGTGCACGACGTGCAATCCGGTAGGCATGCCTTTCTTTTCCTGCGTGGCCGCCTGTGCCTCGGTGACGCTGCCGCGGCGGCATTCCTCGATGAAAGCGGCGAGCGCGCCGTTGTGCCGCGCGGCGGCCAGCGCCACCGGGTGCTCGGCCGCGACCGCCATGAAGGTCACACCGAACAGCGTGTCGGCCCGCGTGGTGAACACGCGCAGCGCGCCGGCGCTGCCGACCGCCGCGACGGCATCGGCCGCGTAGGGAAAGGCGATGTCGCAGCCCTCGCTCCTGCCAATCCAGTTGGACTGCATCAAGCGCACGCGCTCGGGCCAGTCCGGCAGCTCATCGAGCGAGCGCAGCAGCTCCTCGGCATAGCGCGTGATGGCCAGGTAGTACATGGGGATCTCGCGCTTCTCCACCGGGGCACCGGTGCGCCAGCCGCGGCCGTCGATGACCTGCTCGTTGGCGAGCACGGTCTGGTCGACGGGGTCCCAGTTCACGATGCCGCTGCGGCGGTAGGCGAGGCCGTGCGCGCGCATGCGCAGAAACAGCCACTGGTTCCAGCGGTAGAACTGCGGGTCGCAGGTGGCCAGCTCGCGCCGCCAGTCGATGGCGAAGCCGAGGGATTTGAGCTGCGCGCGCATGTGCGCGATGTTCTGCCGCGTCCACTGCGCCGGCGGCACGCCGTTGCTGATCGCGGCGTTCTCGGCCGGCAGGCCGAAGGCGTCCCAGCCCATCGGCTGCAGCACGTTGTAGCCGCGCATGCGCAGGTAGCGCGCCAGCACGTCGCCGATGGTGTAGTTGCGCACGTGCCCCATGTGCAGCCGGCCGGACGGGTACGGCAGCATCGACAGGCAATAGAACTTCGGCCGCGCGCCGTCCTCGTGCACCTCGAAGGCGCGGCGCTCTTGCCAATACTGCTGCGCGGCGCGCTCGACGGCCGCGGGGTCGTAGGTCTCTTGCATTGTTCTTTAGGGCAGGCGCAGCGGCACGAAAATCTGTGCGTCCTCGCGTTGAATGAGCAGCGCCACGGCCTTGCCGGAGCTGCCGGCGGCATCCTGCAGCTCCTTCACCGTGTGCACGCGCTTGCCGTTGATGCCGAGAATGATGTCGCCGGGCTCGATCTCCGCCGCCTGCGCGGGACCGGTGACCTGCTCCACCACCAGGCTCCCCTGCGTACCGGCCTGCTCCTTCTCGCGCGGTGCGAGCGGCCGCACGGTGAGACCGAGCGCGCCGGCCTGTCCGCCGCCCTCGTGCTCGCCCTGGCCGCTGCCGCGGCCGGCGATGGTCTGCTGCTGCTCGCGCAGCTCGACCACCTTGACGCTGAAATTCTGCTCGCGACCGTTGCGCCACACCGCAAGACTCGCATCCGAGCCCGGTTTCATGGCGGCGACGGCGCTCGACAGCTCGCCGTAGCGCTCGATCGGATGGCCGCCGACGGCGAGGATCACGTCGCCGGCGGTGATGCCGGCGTGCGCCGCCGGACCGTCCTTCTCCACCGAGGACACCAGCGCGCCGCGCGGGCGGTCGAGGCCGAAGGACTCGGCGAGCTGGGCGTTGACGTCCTGGATGGTGACGCCGATCCTGCCGCGCACCACGTGCCCGGTCCTGATGAGCTGCTCCTCGACGTTGCGCGCCACGTCGATCGGGATGGCGAAGGAGACGCCCATGAAGCCGCCGGTGCGGCTGAAGATCTGCGAGTTGATGCCGATCACTTCACCGGCCATGTTGAACAGCGGGCCGCCGGAATTGCCAGGATTCACCGGCACGTCCGTCTGGATGAACGGCACATAGTTCTCGCCGGGCACCGCGCGCGAGGTGGCGCTGATGATGCCGGCGGTGGCGGTGTTCTCGAAGCCGAACGGTGAGCCGATGGCGAGCACCCACTGGCCTGGCTTGATGTGCGCGGGATCACCGAGCTTCACGATCGGCAGGTTGCTGGCACTGATCTTGATGACCGCCACGTCGGTGCGCTCGTCGGCGCCGATCACCTTGGCGGCGTATTCGCGCCGGTCGGTGAGGCGCACGGTCACCTGCTCGGCGTTCTCGACCACGTGGGTGTTGGTGAGGATGTAGCCGTCGGGGCTGACGATGAACCCCGAGCCTGCGCCGCGCAGCGGCGGCTGGTGCTCACGCTGACCGCCGTCGGGCGCCGGGATGCCGAAGCGGCGGAAGAAGTCATAGAACGGATCATTGGGCGAGAGCCCCTGGATGCCGCCGCCCGCCTGCGCCTTCTCCACCACTTCGACGTTGACCACCGCCGCTCCGTAGCGGTCGACGAGCTGCGAGAAGTCGGGCAGCGAGTGCGTCAGCGGCTCCGCCGCCTGCGGCGCCGGAGCTGCCGCCGCCGGCACCCCAGCCTGCGCCGCAGCGGCGGCGCTCGCACCGCTCGGAAACTGTGCGGAGAATCCACGCGAGCAGGCCGCGAGCGCCGGCAGCACGCCGACACACAGCACCGCGACCCACGCGGCGGGCGGAACGCGGCAGGCGGCAAACGAGGCTTTCATGGCGATACTTCCCGTATCAGTCGCGGCGGCGCCGCTGGCTATCATTCCGCACCCACACCCCGTACGCCAGCGCCAGCGCTGCGAGGCTCACCACCAGCCAGTTTCCAACATGGGCGTAGGGAGACAGGCCGGTAAAGGGGACAATACTTGAGACCAGCGCCACCGGGGTAAATTCCGGGGCACGGGCGATGACTTCGCCGTGCGGCCCGATTATCGCCGAAATACCATCATTGGCAGCGCGCACCATGTAGCGGCCGGCCTCGAGGGCGCGCATGCGGGCGATCTGGAAATGCTGGTAGCGGGCGCTGGAATGACCGAACCAGGCATCGTTGGTCACGTTCACCAGGGCGTCGGCGCGCGGCAACACCGCGAGCATCGAGCTGCCGTAGGCGTCCTCGTAGCACACCGTCGTGCCGAGCTGCAGGTGGGCCGCGGGCAGTGGCGGCTGCACGAGTGCGCCGGGGGTGAAATCCGCGTACGGCAGATTCATCAGCCGCAGCCAGTTGCGCACGAAGTGCGGCACCGGGAAGAACTCCGCGAACGGCACCAGGTGATGCTTGTCGTACCAGCTCACCTGATCGGCGAGTGCCAGCACGGAATTGTAGTAGCGCGCCTCGCGCGGCTGTGCGGGATCGCCTTCGGCGCGCAGCACGCCGATCACCAGCGCCGAATCGCGAGCGCGTGCTTCGCGGTAGAGATTGTTGATGTAGGGCACGATGTCGTTGGCCACATCCGCCGGCGCCGACTCCGGCCAGACGATGAGCTGCGTGCCGAGCACTTTCTCGGTGAGCGACTGGTAGAGGCTGAGGGTCGTGCCGCGGTTACTCTCGAGCCACTTCTCATCCTGGGGGATCGCCCCCTGCACTACCGCCACGCTGACGCCGGCACCCGCCGCGTGCGTCCAGGAGCGCCCGTGCAGCGCCGCCGCCCCGGCCGTGGCGAGGATCAGCACCATGACGGCAAGCAGTCGCGTGCGCCGCTCGCCGAGCGCAAGCGCGGTGACGGCGCCGGCGCACAACAGCACCACCGCGCTCACCCCATAGACACCCGCCACCGGGGCGTAACCTGCCAGCCAGGTGTCCGTCTGCGAGTACCCGAGCGACAGCCACGAGAACCCGGACAGGAACCAGCCGCGCCACCACTCGATGAGCAGCCACGCCGCGGGCAGCGCCAGCAGCCAGCGCACCGCGCCGCGCGCGGGCAGCCAGCGCGCCACCACGTAGCCGAGCGCCGCGTGATACAGCCCCATGATGCCTACCAGCCCGAGCATCAGGCCGAAGGCGATCCACAGCGGCGCGCCGCCGAAGCCGTGGATGCTGATGTAGAGCCAGTAAGTGCCGGCGGCGAAGGTGGCGAAGTTGAACCAGAAGCCGAGCCGGGCGGCGGCGCGCGGCACAGCGTCCTGCCACAGCCACATGAGCAGCGCCGGCGCGAGGATCGCGAGCGGCCACAGGTTCAGCGGCGCGAAGGCCGCGGCAAGCACCCCGCCGGCGAGCAACGCCAGCAGCGTGCGCAGCAGCATCGAGCGCGGCGCCGCCAGGGCGTAGCGCACGGGCGCCGTGCCGGCGACGGCGGTTTCCGCGGCGGCCTGCATGACAGCTAGGAGGTGCCGCCCGCGGAGCGCTCTTCGGGCGGCGGCAGCACGTCGTGGGGCGCCACCACGCGCAGCGTATCGACACGCCGCCGGTCGGCGCGCAGCACGCGGAATTCGAAGCCGTCGATGCTCAGGCTCTCACCGCGGCGCGGCAGCCGCCCGAGCTGCTTCATCAGCAGCCCCGCGACCGTATCGACGCCCTCCGCTTCGGAGAGCCGCGCAGTGAAGTACTCGTTGAACTCCGCGATGCGCGTCGCGCCGCGCACCGTGAACTGCCGTTCCGCGTCGCGGCGGATGTGATCCTCCTCGACGTCGAACTCGTCGTCGATCTCGCCGACGATCTGCTCGATCACGTCCTCGATGGTGCACAGTCCCGACACCCCGCCGTACTCATCGACGACGATCGCCATGTGATTGCGGTTGCGGCGGAATTCCTTGAGCAGCACGTTGAGACGCTTGGACTCGGGCACGAACACCGCCGGACGCATGTACTCGCGGATGTCGAAACGCTCGCGCGCCTGCGCGGTGGTCAGCCGCAGCAGGTCCTTGGCGAGCAGGATGCCGACGATGTCGTCGCGGTCCTCGTCCATCACCGGGAAGCGCGAGTGGCCGGACTCGACCACCACCGGCAGGATGCGTGCGGCTTCGCTCGCGCGCCGCACGCATATCATCTGCGCGCGCGGCACCATGATGTCGCGCACCTGCAGGTCGCCCACTTCCAGCACGCCCTCGAGCATGGTGAGCGCGTCGGCGTCGATCAGGCCACGCTCGCTGACCTCGCGCAGCATGGTGAGCAGCTGCTGGCGGTCCTGCGGCTCGGCGACGCCGTGCGTGAGGCGCTTGAGCCAGCGGCCGGTGGTGTTCAGATCCTTGGCCATGCGTGCGCTTCAGCTCCGGTAGGGATTGGCGAAGCCGAGCCGCTGCAGCACCGCGATCTCGCGGCGCTCCATGCGGCGCGCGTCGGCGGCGCGCTCGTGGTCGTAACCCGCCAGGTGCAGCGCGCCGTGCACCACCAGGTGCGCCCAGTGCGCCCGCAGCGAGCGGGCCTGCGCGCGCGCCTCCTGCCGCAGCACGCGCGGGCAGATGACCAGCTCGCCAAGCGGCGCACGCCTGCCGGCCGGCGGCGGCAGCGGCGTGGCCGGGAAGGACAGCACGTTGGTCGCGTGATCGCGGCCGCGGAAGCGGGCATTGAGGCGCGCGCTCTCGGGCGCGCCCACCGTGCACACCCCGAGCTCGCGTCCGGCGGCACTGCGCCCGAGCGCCGCACTCGCCCAGCGCATGAGCTCGCTGCGGCCCGGCGACCAGCCGCGCACGCGGCGGCGCAGTGTCAGCTGCAATGCTGATGCTGCGCCCGCGGCGCGCAGCGCCCGATGCGCGTGGCCCGGGCGCGGCGCGCGAGCTGCGCGGCGCGCGGCCTTCACGGCGTGCCCCCGCGTGATTCGTAGGCGCGCACGATGCGCTGTACCAGGGGATGGCGCACCACGTCGTGCGCGTCGAAAAACGTGAAGGCGACGCCCTCCACCGCACGCAGCACGTCGACCACGTGCGCGAGCCCGGACTGCTTGCCCGCCGGCAGGTCAGTCTGCGTGACGTCGCCGGTGACCACCGCCTTGGAGCCGAAGCCGATGCGCGTGAGGAACATCTTCATCTGCTCGATGGTGGTGTTCTGCGCCTCATCGAGGATGATGAAGGAGTCGTTGAGCGAGCGGCCGCGCATGAAGGCGAGCGGCGCGACCTCGATGACGTTGCGCTCGATGAAGCGCGCCACGCGGTCGAACCCCATCATCTCGTAGAGCGCGTCGTACATCGGCCGCAGGTACGGATCGACCTTCTGCGTCAGGTCTCCCGGCAGGAAGCCGAGGCGCTCGCCGGCCTCCACCGCCGGACGCACCAGGATCAGCCGCCGCACGCGCTCCGCCTGCAGCGCCTCCACCGCGCACGCCACCGCCAGGTAGGTCTTGCCGGTGCCGGCGGGACCGATGCCGAAGGTGAGGTCGCGCGTGCGGATGTGCCCGAGATAGTCGCGCTGGTGGGCGCCGCGCGCGCGGATGCCGCCGCTCGGCACGCGCACGCCGTGCTCGCGCCCGTCCTCCGGCGGCGGCCCGGACTCGCGCTCGCGCAGCGCGAGGTGTACGCGCGCCGGCGTGATCTCCTCGTGCTGCGTGAGCGCGAACAGCTCGCGCAGCAGGTCCTCGGCGCTCACCGCCTGCGCGCCGCTGACGCGGAACGTGTCGCCGCGGCGGTGAATGCGCACCTCCAGCCGGCTCTCGAGCAGGCGCAGGTTCTCGTCGAGCGGTCCGCACAGATTGGCGAGGCGCGCGTTGTCGGAAGGACCCAGCTCGAATTCCCGCCGCTCGGGCGCTGCAGTTGCCACGGGCTCAGCCGCCGGCCGCGGCGCGCGCCGCGGCGGGCGCAGTGCGCGCCGTGCCGCCAGCGCTCAGCGCCAGCCGGCCGCGCAGGCTGTGCGGACGCGCCGCGGTGACCAGCACGTCGGCGAAGCGGCCGATGAGCTCGCGCGGGCCGGCGAAGTTCACCCAGCGGTTGTTGGCCGTGCGGCCGGCCAGCTCGCGGCTGTCGCGCTTCGCCGGCCGCTCGATGAGCACGCGCTGGCGCGTGCCGACCATGCGCTCGCTGATGCGGCGCGCCTGCGCATCGAGCTGCTGCTGCAGGCGCACCAGGCGCTGCTGCTTCACCGCCGGGTCGACCTCGTCGGGCAACGCGGCCGCCGGAGTCCCGGGGCGGCGGCTGTAGATGAAGCTGAAGGATTGGTCGAATCCCACCTCGGCCGCCAGCGCGAGCGTCGCCTCGAAGTCGCGCTCGCTCTCGCCCGGAAAACCGACGATGAAGTCGGAGGAGATCGAGATGTCGGGACGCACGGCGCGCAGGCGCCGCACCTTTTCCTTGAACTCGAGCGCGGTGTAGCCGCGCTTCATGAGCGACAGCACCCGATCCGAGCCGCTCTGTACCGCGAGGTGCAGGTGATCGGCCAGTGTGGCGACGCTGGCGAACGCCTCGACCAGGCTGTCGTTGAATTCCAGCGGGTGCGAGGTGGTGAAACGGATGCGCTCGATGCCGGAAATGCGCGCCACGTGGTGGATGAGCGTGGCGAGATCGACCCGGGCGCCATCGGCCATGGGGCCCGCGTAGGCGTTGACGTTCTGCCCGAGCAGTGTGACCTCGCGCACGCCCTGCGCGGCGAGCTGGCGTACTTCCGCGAGCACCGAGTCAAAGGAACGGCTGACTTCCTCGCCGCGGGTGTAGGGGACGATGCAGAAGCTGCAGTACTTGCTGCAGCCCTCCATGACGGAAACGTAGGCGCGCGCGCCCTCGGCACGCGGGGGCGGCAGGTGATCGAACTTCTCGATCTCCGGAAAGCTCACGTCGACCACGGCACGGCCGGTGCGGCGCAGTTCAGCGATCATCTGCGGCAGCCGGTGCAGCGTCTGCGGCCCGAACACCAGGTCGACGAACGGGGCGCGCGCGGTGATCGCCTCCCCTTCCTGGCTCGCCACGCAGCCGCCTACGCCGATGATCACTTCCGGGCGGAGCGTCTTGAGCGCGCGCCATTCCCCGAGCAGCGAGAACACCTTCTCCTGGGCCTTCTCGCGCACCGAGCAGGTGTTCATCAGCAGCACGTCGGCTTGGGCCGGGTCCTGGGTGGCGGTGAAATCCAAGCCGGCCGAGAGCACGTCCGCCATACGGGCGGAGTCGTACTCGTTCATCTGGCAGCCGAAGGTCTTGATGAAGTAGTGGCGCGGCATGAGCGGACTGCGAATTTTACGGTCTCGGGAGGGGGGCCGCACGGGCACGGGCAGAATATAAAAAATTCCAACAACTTCATGAGTTTGCAACCCTCCCGGAGTGTCCGCAGCCCGGCGGCGGCAGCGGCGTGCGGATTGGCACGGGCGAGCGGGGCTCGCATACTGCATCGAGCGGGGACACCCCAGAACAAGACACCGGAACGCCCGATGCCCATCGGGAAAGGTGCGGGCTATGAAACCTATGACGACGTGGATCGCGTGGCTCCTTGCCGTGGGCGCTGCCGCTGCAACGACCGCCGGCGCCGACCCGGCTGCAGCGCAGCCAGCCGGCGCGCAGTCAGTCAGCGCCGCACCACCTCCGCCGGAAGCCTTCGGCAGGCTGCCCTTTCAAACCGATGTCGTCCTGAGCCCCGATGGTCACTGGCTCGCATGGGTCGATCACAGCGAGTCCAGACCGCGCGTCGTGATGTTCGACGTGCCGGCGCGCAAGACGCAGCGCGTCCTCGCCGTCCCCGAGCGCAGCAAGCTTCGGCAACTCGTCTGGAACGACAATCAGACCCTGCTCATCGTCGTGAGTCAGGCGGTCGAGTCCCAGGTCGCGGCGGAGACTTCGCGCGAGTATTTCGTCACTGTCGCCCAGGATGTGGGCGGCGGGGATGGGCGGTTACTCCCGACGCTCAGTGCGTCACGAGGCGCGTCGGCAAAGACGACCGCGCGCGCGATTCTCGTCACGGCCCGCACCGCGAAACCGCGAACGGTGATCATGGAAAGTTACGCTGCATGCCATGACACTGCGAACTGCCTCCTCGAGGTCGACACTGCCACCGGGAAGGCCGAGATCATCAAGGGTGGCAACGATCACACGACCGGATGGCTGGTGGACCGCAATGGCACGGCGGTCGTACGTGCAGACTGGGACTGGAAAACGACCACGTACCGCGTATACGCACTGTCCGGCCAAAATGACGCCCGGGAAATCCTCCGCCGGGACGACCGCGACCCGCCCACGTTGGCGGGCCTGCTCCCCGACGACTCCGCGCTGGTGCTACTCGCGACGAACGGGCGCAAGCACAAGGCTGCGTGGGCGGTGCCGCTCGATGGCTCACCACCGACGGTCCTGGCGGAGGATCCCGACGCGGACATCACCGAAACCTACACCGATCCCGACACGGGTGCGATCATCGCGGTCTACGTGAGTGGCTCGAAGACCAGGACGCACTGGCTCGACCCGGCGGCTCAGCATCGCTTCGACGTGCTGCAACGCGCGTTTCCCGGCCGCGAGATCACCGTCGCGGGTTGGAGCAGGGACGGCACCAAGACCCTCGCGCGCGTACAAACGCCTTCGAGCCCGCCGGTGTACTACCTCGTCGATCTGGCTGCGCATCGCGCGGACATCGCCGCCGAAGAGTATCCGGCGCTCAACAGCGTGCCGCTGGGAGAGCTCAAGGAGATCACCTACAAAGCCCGCGACGGCACGGCGATTCCGGCCTATCTCACGCTGCCGCCCGGCAAGGCGGCAGGGCTCGTGCCGCTCGTGGTGCTGCCGCACGGGGGACCCCAGGCGCGGGACTACCCGCATTTTGATTGGCTCGCGCAGTTCATCGCCTCACGCGGCTACGCGGTCCTGCAGCCGCAGTTTCGCGGCTCGACCGGCTTTGGGGACGCCTTCGAGCAGGCGGGATACCGTCAGTGGGGCGGCCTGATGCAGGACGACGTCACCGACGGTGTTCAGGCCATGATTGACCAGGGGATTGCAGACCCGCACCGCATCGGGATCGTCGGAGCTTCCTATGGGGGCTACGCGGCGCTGGCTGGCGCCGCTTTTACGCCGAAGCTTTACAAGTGCGCGGTCAGCATCAGCGGCGTCTCCGATATCCCGGCACTGATGCGAGCAGAAGCGCCAACAGACTTGGGGTTCCGCCGCATCGTGTCTGCCTCGCAGTCCCAGTGGAAAGAGCGCATCGGCGCACCGACCGATCGGTCTCTGTGGACCCGATCGCCGATCAACTCCGTCGCCACGATCACGATCCCGATACTCCTCATCTACGGAACAGGCGATGCGGTCGTGCCGAACGACCAGTCGGAGCGGATGGCGCACGCACTGAGCTCAGCTGGCAAGAGCGTCACGGTGGCGACGCTCTCGGGTGAGGACCACTGGCTGTCGCGCACGGAAACGCGGGTGCAGGTACTGAAAGAGCTCGACAGCTTCCTGAAGAGCAATCTCTAGCCCGTAGGGCGCATCGGCTAGAACGGAATGTCGTCGTCGAATTCCTCGCTGCGCGCTGCGCCTCCGCCAGCGGACTCTTCCGCCAACGCCGGAGAGCCGCCGCCCGCCGCGCCGGCCGCCGCGCCGCCACCGCGGGACGCCTCGCTCCCGCCACCGCCGCCACGGCCGCCGAGCATCTGCAGATCGTTGCCGACGATCTCGGTGGAGTAGCGGTCGTTGCCCTGCTTGTCCTGCCACTTGCGCGTGCGCAGGCTGCCCTCGATGTAGACCTGCGAGCCCTTACGCAGGTACTCGCCGGCGACTTCCGCCAGCCGGCCGAACAGCGCGACGCGATGCCACTCGGTGCGTTCCTGCTGCTCGCCGGACTGCTTGTCGCGCCAGCTCTCGCTCGTGGCAATGCGCAGGTTGGCGACCGTGGTGCCCGAGGGCATGGCGCGGGTTTCGGGGTCGGCGCCGAGGTTGCCGATGAGAATCACTTTGTTGACGCCGCGGGCCATCTTGATGTCCTTGGTCGAGTCGAGCGATGGAGAACGGACAGCATAGTGATGCCGTGCGGCGCCGGCTAGCGGCAATTGCGGCCGCAGACGCAGTGATATTGCGCGCCGTGCGCTTTCAGCTCTTGCCGCGGATCTGCGCGGCCGCGCTGCGCAGTATTGCGGCGATGCGGCTCTGCTCTTCCGCCGCGGCACCGCGCTTCTCGCGCAGCGCCGCGCGCAGTTCGTGGCGCGCCAGGCCGTATTCCGGCGAGCCGGCCGCCTCGTCTTCCTCGTGGAAGCCGCCGAAAATCTCGCGCACCCGTCCCATTCTGCGGCCGATGTACTCGAGCTGCCCGAGCATGGCAGCAGCCGCGTCCTGGTTCTGCCTGAGGTGCTCGCGTCCCGCCTCGGTGATGCTGTAGAGCTTCTTGGCGCCCTCGGCCGCCACGCTCGCGTAACCCACCTCCTCGAGCCAGGTGAGTGCGGGATAAATCATGCCGGGACTCGGGCTGTAGAAGCCGCCCGAGCGCTCCTCGAGCGCCTTGATCAGCTCATAGCCGTGGCTGGCCCGCTCGGCGAGCAGCGCCAGGAGCACCAGCTGCAGATCGCCCGAAGCCAGGCGCCGGCCGGCGCGAAAAGCGCGTCCGCCCAGCCCCCCGCCACCCATGAACCCGCCTGCGAAGTAGCCGAAGCGGCGCCCGTGCCGCCCGCCCATCTCGTAACCGCCGTAGCCGCCCTGCTCAGGCCCGCAGCCATGGCGAAAGTGGTGTCGGTGCATTAAGTCAAACTCCTTCTGTATTGTCCGATATATCTAACGATATGTTTAACAGTAGTCAAGAGGGTCAGCGGCTCGACGCGTGCGAGGTGCCTGCCGGTCCGGTGCGGGTGAAAACCGCCTGCCGCATCTCCACATTCTCCAGGCGACGTCCTCCCGTGCGAGCTCCCCGGTCCTTAGGTCGCACCGCCTCGGGCGCGTACCATTGAGGGTTCAATGCAGTACATCCGCGTGCGCGGTGCGCGCACCCACAATCTCAAGAACCTCAGCCTCGACCTGCCGCGCGAGCAGCTGATCGTCGTGACCGGGCTGTCCGGCTCGGGAAAGTCCTCGCTCACCTTCGACACGCTCTACGCCGAAGGTCAGCGCCGCTACGTGGAGTCACTGTCCGCTTACGCGCGGCAGTTTCTGTCCACCATGGACAAGCCCGATGTCGACAGCATCGAGGGGCTCTCGCCGGCGATCGCCATCGAGCAGAAAGCGAGCTCGCACAACCCGCGCTCGACGGTGGGTACGGTGACGGAGATCCACGATTACCTGCGCCTGCTGTATGCGCGCGCCGGCATCCCGCGCTGTCCTGATCATGGCATCGAGCTGACTGCACAGACGGTCAGCCAGATGGTCGACCAGGTGCTGCGGCTGCCCGAGGGCACGGCCGCGGCGCTCGTCGCCCCGGTCGTGAGCGACCGCAAGGGCGAGCAGCTGGAGATCCTCGAGGACCTCGCCTCGCAGGGCTACGTGCGCGTGCGCATCGACGGGCGGATCCACGACATGGAGGCGCTGCCGAAGCTCGATCCGAAGAAGAGGCACACCATCGAGGCCGTGGTGGATCGCATGCGCGTGCGGCCCGACGCGCAGCAGCGCCTGGCGGAGTCCTTCGAAACCGCGTTGCGCCTTAGCGGTGGACTGGCACGCCTGGTGTTCCTCGACGAGCCGGCGCGCGAGCCGCTGGTGTTCTCGAGCCGCCACGCCTGCCCGGTGTGCGCCTACAGCGTGCCGCCGCTGGAGCCGAAGCTGTTCTCCTTCAACAATCCGACCGGCGCGTGCCCGAGCTGCGACGGGCTCGGCGTGCAGGAGTTCTTCGATCCGCTGCGCGTCGTCGTACACCCGCACCTGTCGCTCGCGGGCGGCGCAGTGCGCGGCTGGGACCGGCGCAACGAGCATTACTTTCACCTGATCCAGTCGCTCGCCAAGCACTACGGCTTCGACATCGAGACGCCCTGGACCGAGCTGCCCGAGCACGCGCGCCACGTGCTGCTGTCCGGCAGCGGCACGGAGGCCATCGAGTTCAGTTACCGCGAAGCGGCCGGGCACCGCTCGCGCAAGCGCCATCCCTTCGAGGGCATCATTCCCAACCTGACGCGGCGCTACCGCGAGACGCAGTCGCCCATGGTGCGCGAGGAGCTGGCACGCTACCTCGGCGTGCGGCCGTGCCCGGAGTGCCAGGGCACGCGGCTGAACCGCGCGGCGCGCTTCGTGTTCCTCGCCGGCCACAGCCTGCCGCAGGTGGCGCACCTGACCATCGGCCGTGCGCTCGAGTTCTTCACGCACCTCACCCTCGAGGGCTGGCGCGGTGAAGTCGCCGTGCGCATCGTCAAGGGTGTCCTCGAGCGGCTGCGCTTCCTCGTCGATGTGGGACTCGAGTACCTGACGCTCGATCGCAGCGCCGAGACGCTCTCGGGCGGAGAATCGCAGCGCATTCGTCTCGCCAGCCAGGTCGGTTCGGGTCTGACCGGCGTCATGTACATCCTCGATGAGCCCTCGATCGGGCTGCATCAGCGCGACAACCGCCGGCTGCTCGCGACGCTCAAGCAGCTGCGCGACCTCGGCAACACGGTGATTGTGGTCGAGCACGACGAGGAGGCGATCCGCGAGGCCGACCACGTGGTGGACCTGGGTCCCGGTGCCGGCGCGCACGGCGGCCACCTGGTCGCGCAGGGAACCCCGGCCGACATCGAGGCGAACCCCGAGTCGATCACCGGGCAATATCTCGCCGGCAAACGCCGCATCGCGCTGCCGGGCCTGCGCATGCGGCCCGACCCCGCACGCCAGATCCATATCATCGGCGCACACGGCAACAACCTGGCGCAGGTGACGGCGCACATCCCGCTCGGGCTGTTCACCTGCGTGACCGGCGTGTCGGGCTCGGGCAAGTCGACGCTCATCATCGACACGCTGTTCGGCCACGCCGCCGCGCACCTGCAGGGGACGCGCCTCGAGGCTGCTCCGGTCGAGCGCATCGAGGGGCTCGGCGAGATCGATCGCGTCATCGACATCGACCAGAGCCCGATCGGGCGCACCCCGCGTTCCAACCCCGCGACCTACACCGGGCTGTTTGCGCCGCTGCGCGAGCTGTTCGCGGCAGTGCCCGAGGCGCGCGCGCGCGGCTACGACGCCGGGCGCTTCAGCTTCAACGTCAAGGGCGGGCGGTGCGAGGCGTGTCAGGGGGACGGGGTGCTGCGGGTGGAGATGCACTTCCTGCCGGACGTGTACGTGCCGTGCGATGTGTGCAAGGGACAGCGCTACAACCGCGAGACGCTCGAAATCCGCTACCGCGGCAGGAACATCCACGAAGTGCTCGAGATGACGGTCGAGGAGGCGGCACGGTTCTTCCAGAACGTGCCCGCGGCGGCGGGCAAGCTGCAGACCCTCACCGACGTCGGACTGTCGTACGTGCGGCTCGGCCAGAACGCGACCACGCTCTCGGGCGGTGAGGCGCAGCGCGTGAAGCTCGCGCGCGAGCTCGCCAAGCGCGCCACCGGCCGCACGCTCTACATTCTCGATGAGCCCACCACCGGGCTGCACTTTCACGACGTGGAGCAGCTGCTGCACGTGCTGCACCGTCTGCGCGACGAAGGCAACACCATCGTGGTGATCGAGCACAACCTCGACGTGATCAAGACCGCCGACTGGGTGATCGATCTCGGGCCCGAAGGCGGCGAAGGCGGCGGGCAGATCATCGCCACCGGCACCCCGGAAGACATCGCGGCGAACACCGCCTCCTGGACGGGCCGCTACCTCGCACCGCTCGTGCGTCGCGACACCCTTCTGCACGCTGCCGAGCTGGAGAGCGCCCCACTACCCCGTGCGGCCGGAAGCGCGGGCGCCTAGAGGATCAACCGGGCCGGTACGCTGCCAAAAAGCAGCTAATGTTTTGATTTAAAACATTATTTCTGGCAGTAACGCTATCCGGCAGGAAAGCCACCTACCCCCGCGGCAATACGATTGCAAATGCGAACCGTTCTCATTCATACTGGCGAGCATGAACGCTGCAGCTGCCGTTGCGCCGGCTGGCCCCCTGGCGGATCTCGCCACTGAGGGTGGCTTTACGAGCCTTGCGGCACTGTCCCCCGGTGCGCGCGGTCGCGTGGTGGGAGTCGGCGCGACCGGTACGCCGCTCTCCGCGCTCGAGCGACGGCTCCTCGAGCTGGGCTTCGTGCCCGGCGAGCACATCGAAATCCTGACGGAGGCGCGCCCCGGGCGCGATCCCTTCGTGGTGCGCGTGGGGCACACGACGCTGGCGTTGCGACGTCGCGAGGCACAGAGCGTGCGCGTGCAACTGCAGCACTCCCGATCCGCCTCACACTACAGCGTGAGCAGCATCGCCGGCGAGCGGGTCGAGCTGCAGCATCCATGAACGCTCCCGCGGCGGTGGCCGTCGCCGCGCCGCAGCTCAGCCTCTCGCTCATCGGCGTCCCGAACTGCGGCAAGACCGCACTCTTCAATCGTCTCACCGGCAGCCGGCAGAAAGTCGCCAACTACCCCGGCGTCACCGTCGAGCGCAAGGAAGGCCGGCTCAGCGGTCCGCGCAGCGGCCGCACCTACCGCGTGGTCGATCTGCCCGGCGCCTACAGTCTCGAGCCCGCGACGCTCGATGAGGCCATCGCGCGCGATGTGGTGCTCGGGCGCCACGCGGTCGAGCCGGCACCCGACCTGCTGGTGTGCGTGGTCGATGCGACCAACCTGCGCCTCAACCTGCGGCTGGTACTCGATCTCAAGCGCCTCGGCGTACCGATGATCGTGGCGCTCAACATGAGCGATGTCGCCGCGCAGCGCGGCTATCAGCTCGACCGCGCCGCACTCGAACGTGCGCTGGGCGTGCCGGTGGTGCCGACGGTGGCCGTGCGGGCGGGCGGCGAGCGTGCGCTCGTCGAAGCCATCGAGAACTACGGCTCAAGCGCACGGGCGCTGGCGCACCACCGCCGGACGCCGAGCGCGCCGCCGCCGGCGGATGCCGCCGCCATCGAGGCCACGCAGCGCGAAGTGCGGCGTGTGCTCGCGGAGAGCGGCTACCGCGTGCCGCCGCGCCAGGCGGCGCTCGAGCGACTCGACGCGGTGGTGCTGCATCCGATCGCAGGTCCCGTGCTGCTCGCGAGCGTGCTGTTTCTCATGTTCCAGGCGGTATTCAGCTGGGCACGCGCACCGCAGAATCTCATCAACACCGGCGTGCAGTCGCTCGCCGCTCACTTGAGCAGCGTGCTGCCGCCGGGCCCGCTGCGCGGGCTGCTGCTCGACGGCGTGATCGCCGGCACCGGCAGCGTGCTGGTGTTTCTGCCGCAGATCCTCATCCTGTTCCTGTTCATCCTGGCACTGGAGGACTCCGGCTACCTGCCGCGTGCCGCCTACATGCTCGACCGCCTCATGGGACGCGCCGGACTGTCGGGACGCGCTTTCATTCCGCTGCTGTCGAGCTTCGCCTGCGCCATTCCCGGAATCATGGCCACGCGCACCATTCCGTCACGGCGCGACCGCCTGGCCACCATCATGATCGCGCCCCTCATGACCTGCTCGGCGCGGTTGCCGGTGTACGCGCTGCTGATCGGCGCCTTCATCCCGCCGCGCGCGGTGGGCGTGTTCAACCTGCGCGGGCTGGTGCTGTTCACGCTCTACCTGGCGGGAATCGCCAGCGCGCTGGCGGTCGCCTTCGTTCTCAAGCGTACGGTGATGCGCGGGGACTACCGGCCGCTGCTGCTCGAGCTGCCGGAGTACCGCCTGCCGCACCTGGCGAACCTCGCGCTCGGCTTGTGGGAGCGCACGCGCATCTTCCTCACGCGCGTCGGCACCATCATCCTGACGCTGATCGTGGTGCTGTGGTTCCTCGCCAGCTTCCCGGCGCCGCCGCCGGGTGCCACCGGGCCCGCCATCCAGTACAGCATCGCGGGGCTGCTCGGCCGCGGACTCGAGTACCTGTTCGCGCCGCTCGGCTTCAACTGGCAGATCTCGATTGCACTGGTTCCGGGGCTCGCCGCGCGCGAGGTGGCGGTGAGCGCGCTCGGCACGGTGTACGCGATGTCCGGCGCGAGCGACGTGGCGGGCGCGCTGCAGCCGGTGATCGCGCGCGGCTGGAGCGTCGCCACCGGCCTGTCGCTGCTCGCCTGGTACGTGTTCGCGCCCCAGTGCCTGTCGACGCTCGCGGTCGTCAAGCGCGAGACCAACTCCTGGCGTTACCCGCTGTACATGGCGCTGTACCTGTTCGCGCTCGCCTACCTGGGCGCGTTCATCACCTACCGGGTGGCACTCGCGCTCGGCGGCGGTAGCGGATGAGCGTGCTGCTGCAGCAGTGGCTCACGGGCGTGCTGGTGCTCGCGTGCGCGCTGTTCGCCGCGTGGCGCCTGATGTCGGTCGCCCTGCGGCTGCGCACGCTCGATGCGCTCGGCAAGCTGCCCGGGGTTGCGCGTGCGCCGTGGCGCGCACGGCTGCGCGCGCGGCTGCTGGCACGGCAATCTTCCGCGTGCGGCGGCTGCACGCCGCCGGCTACGCCGGACGCGGCTTCACGGAATCGAACACCTGGTGCACTTCGCCGTTGACGATGCGCTCCTGGTAGCTGCCCTGCGTGTAGCTGGCCACCACTCGGCGCCAGAAGCTCACCGCCGCGGCGTTGCGCAGATATTCGGTGATCTCCCAGCGTCCGGCGAAGCGGCTGAGGATCAGCTGCACGGCCGTGCGGCCGACGCCGAGGCGCCGCCGCGCGCGCGTCACGAAGAACTCGCCCATGCGGTAGTCGATGCGCGGCTGCGCCGCACCGGCGACCGAGCGCACCACGCGCGCAAAGCCGACCGGCTCGCTGCCCTTTACGATCACGAGCGGATAGGTATTCGGATCGCCGAACCAGTGCGCGATCAGGTCCGGCTCACGGTGCCCGACTTCACCGAGCCGCGGAAACAGTCCCGTGCCGGGATTGAGGTCATCGAGATACTCGCGATAGACGCTCTGGATCCACAGCCGGTCCGCCGGTGCGGCCCGCGCATCGCGCACGCTGACGCTTTGCACTGCCATGACATGCCCGCAACGAAAGCGGCCTGGACAGCTCGCCCGCGCGAACCGTCCAGGCCGTGTTCCTTAAAGCGGTAAGCGCGAAAGCTTACTGCTTCGGCGGCGTGCTCGAGTCAGCCGGCGGCGGCGTGGCCGGAGCGGCCGCACCCGGGGCAGACGAAGCGTCGCCAGAGCCCGTGGTCCCCGCAGCCGGAGCCGCCTGGTCAGCACCAGCGGCAGGCGGTGCCGCCTGGCTGGAGTCGCTGGCCGGAGCCGACGGAGCAGGAGGAGCTGCAGCCTGATCAGAGCCTGCGGATTCCTGCTTCGCGCAGGCCGTGAGCATCAGCGCGGCAACGATTGCGCTAAGAGCAAGTTTGGTGTTCATCGATCGGTACCCCGAAGAGAAGCAAGAGTTGTATGGGTAAGACGACGACCCCTGGTGGGTCGTTCCGCATGCGCGGAGGCCAAATTCTATAGAAGTCCCGGTACGATTGGAAATTGGTCACCACCGTCGTTTGTCTGTTCAGGGCGACAGTGTCAGGGGGTTGGAATGTCTGAAGCGCAAGCGCAACGCGAACTGCAGGTTAGGCTCGAGCGCTCCTTCGCCGCGCACGTGGCAGCGCTGTGCGAACGCAGTGCACACGCGCTGGCGGCGTGTGGCTTCAAGGGGCTGCTGGTATACGCCGGCAGCCCGCTGGCGGTCTTCGAGGATGACCGGACCTATCCGTTCGTGGCGAACGCTCCTTTCAAGGTGTGGGCGCCGCTTCCGGATGCGCCCGGAAGCTTCGTCTGGTTCGAGCCTGGAACGCGCCCGCGGCTGATCCTCGAGCGCCCGCAGGACTATTGGTACAAGCCCGTTGAGCTGCCGCAAGGCTACTGGGTGCGCCACTTCGACATCCGCACGGCCGCCGACCGCGCCGCGGCACGCGCCCTGCTGCCGGCCGACCTCTCGGCAGCCGCCTACATCGGTGACGCGTTCGTCGAGCTGGCCGCCTGGGGGGTCGGCGCCGTGAACCCCCGGCCGCTGATGCAACGGCTCGATTATGGGCGCGCCGTGAAGTCGAGCTACGAGCTCGAGTGCCTGCGCGAAGCGAGCCGCCTCGGAGTGCTCGGACACCGCGCCGCGCTCAGCGCGTTCCGCGCCGGACTTTCCGAGTTCGAGATCGAGCTGGCGTTCATCGGGGCGTGCGGGCTGCGCGAGCAGGAACTTCCCTACAATCCGATCATTGCGCTCAATGCCGGCGGCGCCGTGCTGCACTACCAGGTGCTGGAGAAGCAGCGCCCACGCGAGCGGCTCTCGCTGCTCATCGACGCCGGCGCCGAATTCGCCGGCTACGCCTGCGACATCACGCGCACCTACTGCGCGGCAGATGCCGAGTTCGAGGCGCTCATCGGCCGCATGGATCGCATGCAGCAGGCGCTATGTGCTGCGGTGCGCCCCGGAGTCGACTGGCGCGAAGTGCAGCTGCTCGCGCACCGCCTCACCGGCGAGCTGCTGCGCGAGGCGGACCTCATCCGCTGCAGCGCCGAGGAAGCCGTGGCCAGCGGCGTGACGCGCGTGTTCCTGCCGCATGGCATCGGACACCTGCTCGGGCTCGAGGTGCACGACGTCGGCGGCTTCCTACGCTCACCGGCGGGTGGCGAGATCCCGCGCCCCGACGGACATCCGTACCTGCGCCTGACGCGTACGCTCGAGGAAGGCTTCGTCGTGACGATGGAGCCGGGGATCTATTTCATCGGGCAGCTGCTGGAGGCGGCGCGCAGCGATGGCCGCGGACGGCACATCAACTGGCCCAGAGTCGAAGCGCTCGCGCGCTTCGGTGGCATCCGCATCGAAGACGACCTCGCCGTGACGCGTGACGGGTGTGAGAACCTCACGCGCAACGCGTTCGCCCAGTGAAACAAAGACCTACCGTTTTGCCAGCAGATCCCTGATTTCCTGCAACAATGCTTCCGTCTTCGTGGGTGGGGCGGGTGCGGCGGGCGCCGGCCGCTTCAGGCGGTTGATGCCCTTGATCACGATGAAGATGCACAGCGCGATGACGATGAACTCGAAGGCGGTCTGCAGGAACGAGCCGTACTTGAGCAGCACCGGCTTGCCCGCCGCATCCGTCGAGATGCGCACCGCGAGGTCGGTGAAATTGACGCTGCCGATGAGCGGGGAGAGCGCGGGCATGACCACATCGGCCACCAGGGAGACGACGATCTTGCCGAACGCGCCGCCGATCACGACACCGACGGCGAGGTCGATGACGCTCCCCTTCATCGCGAACTCTTTGAATTCCGAAGTAAAACTCATGAGCTAGCCTCCCCTCGTCACTCACGCGGCGCAGCGCCCGGCGGCGCTTGCACCGGACGCAAATTTCAGGCCGCGACCTTCTTCCTGCGCGTGCGCTTCTTCGGCGCCTCGGCCGGCTCGGCCCGCTCCTCGGCCTTCGCCTTCGGTTTCGCCGCGCTCTTCTCGGCTACCTTGGCCTTGGTGCGCCGCGCCGTCTTCTTCTTCGTCTCGGTGGGCTCCTCGACCGCCACCGGCGCGGGCCCCTCGACGAGCTGCATCAGTGCCATGGGAGCCGAATCACCCGGGCGCGGCATCATGCGCAGGATGCGCGTGTAGCCACCCGGCCGCGCGCGAAAGCGCGGACCGAGATCAGCGAACAGCTTCTCGACCACCGCGGTGTCGCGCAGCCTCGAGAACGCCAGGCGGCGATTGGCGTCGCCGTCTTTCTTGGCGAGCGTGATGAGCGGCTCAACCACGCGACGCAGCTCCTTCGCCTTGGGCAGCGTGGTGCGAATCGTCTCGTGCCGCAGCAGCGCGACCGACATGTTGCGCATCAGCGCGTGACGGTGTGCGCTGTTGCGCGAGAGCTGGCGGCCGGAAAGATGGTGACGCATGCGCTCAGTTCCTTCAGATCACGTCGCGCTCTTCGTCGTGCTTCAGGCCCGCCGGCGGCCAGCCATCGAGGCGCATGCCGAGCATGAGGCCGTGGCTCTGCAGCACTTCCTTGATCTCGGTGAGCGACTTCTTGCCGAGGTTCGGGGTGCGCAGCAGCTCCACCTCGGTGCGCTGCACCAGGTCGCCGATGTAGTGGATGTTCTCGGCCTTGAGGCAGTTGGCGCTGCGCACGGTGAGCTCGAGCTCATCCACGGGACGCAGCAGGATCGGATCGAACTGCATCTCCGAGACCTTGGTCGCCGCTTCCTCCTCGCCCTGCAGATCGACGAACACCGACAGCTGGTCCTTGAGGATGCTGCCGGCGCGACGGATGGCTTCCTCCGCGTCGATGGTGCCGTTGGTCTCGATGTCGATGACCAGCTTGTCGAGGTCGGTGCGCTGCTCGACGCGCGCCGCATCCACCGAGTAGGTCACGCGCCGCACCGGCGAGAACGAAGCATCGAGCTGCAGCCGCCCGATCGGGCGCGTCTGCTCCTCGAAGGCGACCCTGGAGGCCGCCGGACGATAGCCGCGGCCGCGCTCGACGCGCAGCGTCATCGACAGCTCGCCCGCTTTGGTGAGGTTGGCGATGGTGAGCTCGGGGTTTACCACCTCGATGTCGTGATCGGTCTGGATGTCGCCGGCGGTCACCGGGCCGGGGCCCTTCTTGTGCAGCCGCAGCTCCGCGGACTCGCGCGAGTGCATGCGCAGCGCCACCGACTTGAGGTTCAGCAGGATGTCGACCACGTCCTCCTGCACCCCCTCGATGCTGGTGTATTCGTGCAGCACCCCGTCGATCTCCACTTCGGTGATGGCGCTGCCGGGCATCGACGAGAGCAGCACGCGGCGCAGTGCGTTGCCGAGCGTATGGCCGAAGCCCCGCTCGAACGGCTCGATCACCACGCGCGCCTGGCGCGGCGCCACCGGTTGCACCTTCACCACGCGCGGCCGCAAAAATTCGCTTACAGAAGCCTGCATTGCTTACACCTTGCCGGACATCTCAGCCGGCGCCATGGGAACACGGGCGGACCAGCGTGTATGGGGGCGCCGGGCGCCCTTTACAAGCCGGTGCGATCACTTCGAATACAGCTCCACGACCAGGTTCTCGTTGATGTCGGGGAGGATGTCCTCCCGACCCGGCGCCGACTTGAAGACGCCGCGGAATTCCTTGTCGCTGACCTCGACCCATTCGGGCAGGCCCACCTGCTGCGCGACGTTGAGCGCGCTGGCGATGCGCAGCTGCTTGCGCGACTTCTCGCGCACCTGCAGCACGTCGCCCGCCTTCACCTGGTAGGAGGAGATGGTGACCGGCTTCTCGTTGACGGTGATCGCCTTGTGGCTCACCAGCTGGCGCGCCTCGGCGCGCGTCGAGGCGAAGCCCATGCGGTACACCACGTTGTCGAGGCGGCACTCGAGCAGCCGCAGCAGGTTCTCGCCGGTGGCGCCGGCCTTGCGCGCGGCCTCGTGGTAGTAGTTGCTGAACTGGCGCTCCAGCACGCCGTACATGCGGCGCAGCTTCTGCTTCTCGCGCAGCTGCAACCCGTAGTCGGACAGGCGCTGACGGCGCTCGCCCTTGATACCACCGGGCGGCACCGTGAACTTGCACTTGTTTTCCAGCGGCTTCACGCCGCTCTTCAGAAACAGGTCAGTGCCCTCGCGGCGCGCGAGCTTGCACTTCGGACCGGTGTAACGCGCCATAGTTGCCTCGTACCCCTTTAGACCCGGCGCTTCTTCGGCGGACGGCAGCCGTTATGCGGGATCGGTGTGACATCCGAGATGCTGGTGATCTTCAGTCCGCAGTTGTTGAGCGCGCGCACCGCGGACTCGCGTCCGGGGCCGGGGCCGCCGACGCGCACTTCGACGTTCTTCACGCCGTGCTCCTGCGCGGCGGTGCCGGCCTTCTCCGCCGCCACCTGCGCGGCGAACGGCGTGCTCTTGCGCGAGCCGCGAAAGCCGCAGCCACCCGAGGTCGCCCAGGACAGCGTGTTGCCCTGGCGATCGGTGATGGTGATGATCGTGTTGTTGAAGGAGGCGTGCACGTGCGCGATCGCATCGAGCACGTTCTTGCGCGCCTTCTTCGGCTTCTTCGGCGCAGCCGCCGCGCCCGCCGCGGCCGCGGCGGCCGGCGCTGCGCCGGCGCTCTGCGGTTTCGGCTCTTTCTGCTCTTTCTGCTCAGCCATCAGTTATGCCTTTCCGGGAGGTGCATTCAGCTTGACCGCCTGCTTGCGCGGGCCTTTGCGGGTGCGCGCATTGGTGCGCGTGCGCTGGCCGCGTACCGGCAGCCCGCGCCGGTGGCGGATGCCGCGCCAGGAACCCAGATCCATCAGCCGCTTGATGTTCATCGAGACCTCGCGCCGCAAGTCGCCCTCGACAGCGAACTTCGCGATCTGCGAGCGGATGGCGTTCACCTCCGGCTCGGTGAGGTCCTTCACCTTGGTGGTGGGGTTGACGCCGGCCGCCTCGCAGGCGAGGTGTGCGCGCGCGCGACCCACGCCGTAGATGTGCGTGAGCCCGACCCACACGTGCTTGTTCATCGGGATATTGATGCCAGCTATGCGTGCCATATCGCTTTCCTCAACCCTGGCGCTGCTTGTGACGCGGGTCCGTGCAGATGACGTAGACCACGCGGCGGCGGCGCACGATCTTGCAGTTCTTGCAGATCTTCTTGACCGACGGACGTACCTTCATGTTAGCCACCCGAACCGCTGCGGCCGTAGCCGAGCAGGTTCGCCTTCTTGAGAAGTCCCGGATAGTGATGCGACATGGTGTGCGCGTGCAGCTGCGACATGAAGTCCATCACCACCACCACCACGATGAGCAGCGAGGTGCCGCCGAAGCGAAACGGCACACCCTGCCAGGAGATCAGGATCTCCGGTATCAGGCACACCGCGGTCACGTACAGCGCTCCCCACAGCGTCAGGCGCGTCAGCACGTGGTCGATGTACTCCGCCGTCTGCTGCCCGGGGCGGATGCCGCGCACGAAGGCGCCGGACTTCTTGAGGTTGTCCGCGGTGTCGCGCGCGTTGAACACCAGCGCGGTGTAGAAGAAGCAGAAGAAGATGATCAGCACCGCATACAGCGTCAGGTGCAGCGGCTGGCCGTAGCCCAACGCCGCAGCGACGTTCTGCGCCGCGGTCGCGAACCAGCCCTCTGAGCCGGTGCCGACGAAGCTGGCGAGCGTCGCCGGAAACAGCAGCAGGCTGGAGGCGAAGATCGGCGGGATCACGCCCGACATGTTGATCTTGAAAGGCAGGTGGCTCGACTGCCCGGCGTACATGCGCCGCCCCACCTGGCGCTTGGCGTAGTCGACCGGGATGCGCCGCTGCGCGCGCTCGACGAATACCACGAAGTAGGTGACGCCGATCACCAGGATGATGAGGGCGAGCGCCACCGGGCCCTGCATTTCGCCCGAGCTCACCGCCTCGGCGGTGTTACCCACCGCCCCGGGGAGTCCCGCGACAATTCCCGAGAGGATGATCATGGAAATGCCGTTGCCGATGCCGCGCTCGGTGATCTGCTCGCCGAGCCACATGAGGAACACCGTGCCGGTGGTCATGGTGACGGTGGCGGTGAACAGGAACGGCCAGCCGTGTACCAGCGTCAGGCCGCCCTTCTCCAGGGCGCCGGCGGCGGCAAACGACTGCACCAGGGCGAGCGCCACGGTGCCGTAGCGGGTGTACTGGGTGATCTTGCGCCGCCCCGACTCGCCCTCCTTGCGCAGCTCCATGAGCGTCGGCACCACCATCGACATCATCTGGATGATGATGGAGGCGGAAATGTAGGGCATCACGCCCATGGCGAAGATCGACAGCCGCGACAGCGCCCCGCCCGAGAACATGTTGACGATGCCGAGAATGGTATTGGAGCGGTCGCCGAAGAAGCGCGCGACTTCCGCCGGGTTGATTCCCGGCACCGGGATGAAGGTACCGATGCGGTACACCACCAGCGCGCCGATGAGGAACAGCAGGCGGCCGCGAATCTCCCCGAAGCGGGCGGCTTCGCTGAACGCGGCGGCGGGATTGCTTACGGTAGTGTTCGCCATGTGGATCCTGGCAAGCTTCCTCTACGCCTCGATCGTGCCGCCGGCGGACTCGATGGCCGCCCGCGCACCCTTGGTGACCGCGATGCCCTTGAGCGTCACCGCCTTCTTGATCTCCCCGGCGAGCACCACCTTGGCGCGCTCGGTCCCGGCAGGCACCACGCCCGCCGCAATGAGCGCGGCGAGGTCCACCACCGCGCTGTCCACCTTGGCGAGCTCGGCGAGGCGCACCTCGGCGCGCGTGCGCTTCATATCGGAGCGAAAGCCGACCTTGGGCATGCGCCGCTGCAGCGGCATCTGGCCGCCCTCGAAGCCGACCTTGTGGTAGCCGCCCTTGCGCGCGCGCTGGCCCTTGGTGCCGCGCCCGCAGGTCTTGCCCTGGCCGGCGGAGGCGCCGCGGCCGACGCGCTTAGCGAAGCGCCTGGAGCCGGGGGCGGGCTTGAGTGTGTTCAGTCGCATAGCCTCACTCGTCCTTCTCGACGCGCAGCAGGTGCACGGCGGCGGCGATCATGCCGCGGTTCTCGCGCGTATCGGCAACGCGCACGCTCTGACGGATGCGCCGCAGACCGAGGCCGCGCGCGCAGGCCGCGATGTTCTGCAGCTGCCCGTGCAGGCTCCTCAGCAGCGTCACTTTCAGTTGCGGTTGCGCCATGTCAGTTTCAGCTCGTGATCTCTTCCACGCTCTTGCCGCGCTTCGCCGCGATCTCATCGGGCGAACGGATCTTGGCCAGCGCGTTCATGGTCGCGCGCACCACATTGATCGGGTTGCGCGAGCCGTAGCTCTTCGCCAGCACGTTACGCACCCCGGCGCACTCGAGCACCGCGCGCATGCCGCCGCCGGCGATGACCCCGGTGCCGTCGGAGGCCGGCTGCATGTACACGCGCGTGGCACCGTGTGTTCCTGTGACCGCGTAATGCAGTGAATCGTTTCGCAGCGCGACGTTGATGAGGTTCTTGCGCGCCTGGGTCATCGCCTTGGAGATCGCCACCGGTACCTCGCGCGCCTTGCCGAAGCCGTAGCCCACCCGCCCGGCGGTATCGCCCACCACGGTCAGCGCCGTGAAGCCGAACTGCCGGCCGCCCTTGACGACCTTGGCGGTGCGGTTCACCGCCACGAGTTTCTCGACGAACTCGTCTGCGGGCTGGCCCTTCTCTGGTCTTGCCATATCTGTCCGTCCTGACTAGAACTCAAGGCCCGCTTCGCGGGCGGCATCCGCGAGCGCCTTGACGCGCCCGTGGAACTGGAAGCCGGAGCGGTCGAAGGCGACCTTGCTCACCCCCGCCGCCTTGGCGCGCGTGGCGATGGCGCGGCCGACCGCCTTGGCTGCCTCGACGTTGCCGGTGGTCTTCAGGCCTTCGCGCACCTCTTTCTGCACCGTGGAGGCCGCGGCGATCACCTTGGCGCCGAGCGCATCGGTCACCTGCGCGTAGATGTGCTGCGGCGTGCGGTGCACGCTCAGACGCGCCACGGCGAGGTCGCGGATGTGGGCGCGGCTCTTGAGGGCGCGCCGCAGCCGGCGGGCCTTCTTGGTGATGATCATTTCTTCTTGCCCTCCTTGAGGGTGATCTGCTCATTCGCGTAGCGCACACCCTTGCCCTTGTAGGGCTCGGGCGGCCGAATGCCGCGGATCTCGGCGGCCGTCTGGCCGACCTTCTGCCGGTCGATGCCCTTCACCACGATCTCCGTCTGGCTCGGGGTCTCGATGGTGATGCCTTCCGGAATCGCCACGTTCACCGGGTGCGAGAAGCCGAGCGTCAGGTTCAGGCTCTTGCCCTGCACCTGGGCGCGAAAGCCGACGCCCACCAGCTCGAGCTTCTTCTCGTAGCCTTTGGTGACGCCGCGCACCATGTTGGCGAGGTGCGCGCGCGTGGCGCCGGCGCGCGTGCGCGCCAGTCCCGGATCGGCGTAGCTGATCTCGAGCTGCTTGTCGCTCTGCACCACGGATACTCCCGTGGTAAGCGGCAGGCTGAGCGAGCCCTTGGCGCCCTTGATGGTCACCGCGGAAGGCGCGATGGTCGCAGTCACGCCTGCAGGCAACTCGACCGGGGATTTGGCAATTCTCGACATAACGCTCTCTATCGGTCACTCACGCGACGATGCACAGGACCTCGCCACCCTGCCCCGAGGCGCGCGCCTGGCGGTCGGTCATTACGCCCTTGGGCGTCGACACGATCACCGTGCCCATGCCCCCCAGGACCTTCGGCAGCTCGTCCTTGCCACGGTAAATGCGCAGTCCCGGCCGGCTGACGCGCTCCAGGCGGTCGATCACCGGACGGCCCTCGAAGTACTTCAGCCCGATGGTGAGCCGCGGCTTGCCGCCCTCGGCATCGAGGCGGAAGTCACTGATGTAGCCCTCGTCCTTCAGCACCTTGACGATGGCGGTCTTCAGGCGCGAGGAGGCGAGCTGCACCTCGCTCTTGCCCGCGGTCTGGCCGTTGCGGATGCGCGTCAGCAGGTCGGCGATCGGATCGGTCATGCTCATGCGGCGCCCCTCACCAGCTCGCCTTGGCGAGGCCCGGGATCTCACCGCGGCTCGCGACCTCGCGGATCTTCACCCGCGATAGCCCGAACTTGCGGTACACCCCGCGCGAGCGCCCGGTGATGGCGCAACGGTTGCGGTGCCGCGACGCACTGGCGTCGCGCGGCTGCGCCTGCAGCTGCGCCTGCGCCGCCACACGCTGCTCGGGCGAGCTCTTGGGGCTTCTGATCAGCTCCTTGAGCTTGGCGCGCTTCGCCGCGTACTTTTTCACGATCCCCGCGCGACGCTTCTCGCGCTCGACCATGCTCGTCTTCGCCATATAGGTATAGATTTTCCGGTTACTTGCGGAACGGGAAGTTGAATGCCTCGAGCAGTGCTCGCCCCATGCGGTCGTCCCGGGCCGTGGTGGTGATGGTGATGTCCATGCCACGCAGCTGGTCGACCTGGTCGTACTGGATCTCGGGAAAGATGATCTGCTCCTTCACGCCCAGCGAGTAGTTGCCCTGGCCGTCGAAGGCGCGCGGCGAGACGCCGCGGAAGTCGCGGATGCGCGGCATCGCGATGTTGATCAGTCGGTCGAGGAACTCGTACATGCGCCGGCCGCGCAGCGTCACCTTGGCACCCACGGCGAGTCCGGCGCGCAGCTTGAAGGAGGCGATGGCCTTGCGCGACTTGGTGATCAGCGGCTTCTGCCCGGTGATGCGGGTGAGATCGGCGACCGCCGCATCCATCACCTTCTTGTCGGCGACCGCTTCGCCGACGCCCATGTTGATCGTGATCTTGCTGATGCGCGGCACCTGCATGACGTTGTCGATCTTCTGCTCAGTGCGCAGCTTCGCAATCACCGTCTCGCGATAGAACTGGTGCAGCCGCGCCGGGCCGGTGGGCCGTGCGGGCTTCGCGACCACGGCCGGCGGGGCCGCCTGCGCGGCGGCAGCCTGCTTGGGCGCCTTCGGCTGCTTGCCGCCCTTGCCCGTCTGGCCGCCCTTGCCCGTCTGGCCGCCCTTGCCCGTCTGGCCGCCGGCTTCTTTGCCTGCTGCTGCTTCAGACATCGAGCATCTCTCCGTTGGACTTGAAGAAGCGCACGCGCTTGCCGTCGGCGAGCGCCTTGACGCCGATGCGGTCGGCCTTCTTCGCGGCCGGGTTCCAGATCGCGACCTTCGACCCGTGCAGCGGCATCTCCTTCTCGATGATGCCGCCCGGCTTGCCGGCCTGCGGGTTGGGCTTGGTGTGCTTCTTCGCCATGTTGACGCTCTCGATGAGCACGCGGCCGTCGGCGAGCACCTGCAGCACCGCGCCGCGGCGGCCCTTGTTGCGGCCCGACAGCACGATCACCTGGTCGCCTTTGCGGATCTTCCTCATCTCAAAGCACCTCGGGAGCGAGCGAGATGATCTTCATGAACTGCTGGTTGCGCAGCTCGCGCGTCACCGGCCCGAAAATGCGCGTGCCGATCGGCTCGAGCTTGTTGGTGAGCAGCACCGCCGCGTTGCCGTCGAAGCGGATCAGCGAGCCGTCCGCGCGCCGCACCCCGCGCTTGGTGCGCACCACCACCGCATCGTAGACCTCGCCCTTCTTCACCTTGCCGCGCGGGATGGCGTCCTTGACGCTCACCTTGATGACGTCGCCCACGTTGGCATAGCGGCGACGCGTGCCGCCGAGCACCTTGATGCACATGAGCGTGCGCGCGCCGCTGTTGTCGGCGGCATTCAGCATTGTGCGCATCTGGATCATGATTCAAACCTGCTTTCGCTCGTGACCGTGGCAGCGCCGTCAGCGCCCGGCGGCCTTCTGCACGACCTCGAGCAACCGCCACGACTTGCGGCGCGACACGGGGCGGCACATGGTGATGGTGACGAGGTCGCCCTCGCCGCAGGCGCCGCTCTCATCGTGCGCCAGCAGCTTGGTGGTGCGGCGGATGAACTTGCCGTAAGTCGGATGCTTCACCAGCCGCTCGATCTCCACCGCAATGGTCTTGCGCATCTTGCTGCTCACTACGCGCCCGGTGAGGGTGCGCGCACCACGCGCTTCGACAGCGCCAGGCACCGCCGCCGCGGGCGCCGCGCTCTCGGTTGCCGCCGGCTGCGGCGCCGCGCCCGCCGGCTGCGCCTTGGTCTTTTTCGGACTCACTTGTCATTACCTCCGGCTGCCTGCTTCTCACGCAGCACGGTCTTCAGGCGCGCGATATTGCGCCGCACCTTGCCGAACTGGTCGGGCTTGGGTTGCTGCCCGGTGGCGCGCTGCATGCGCAGCGCGAACTGTTCCTTGCGCAGTTTCACCAGCTCGTCGGCGAGCTCGGCTGGCGAGCGGCTGCGCAGCTCCTTGGCTTCCATCTAGCGCACCTGCCGTTTCACGAACGAAGTGGATACCGACAGCTTGGAGCCCGCCAGACGGAACGCCTCGCGCGCCGTCACCTCGTCGACCCCTTCCATCTCGAACAACACCTTGCCGGGCTGCACGCGCGCCACGTAGTACTCCACGTTGCCCTTGCCCGAGCCCATGCGCACCTCGAGCGGCTTCTTGGTGATCGGCACGTCGGGGAACACGCGGATCCAGATCTGGCCGCCGCGCTTCACATAGCGCGCCATGGCGCGGCGCGCCGCCTCGATCTCGCGGGCCGTCATGCGTGCGCGGCTGGTGGCCTTCAGTCCGTACTCGCCGAAGGACACGTGGGCGCCGCGCGTGGCAAGGCCACCGTTGCGGCCCTTGAACTGCTTGCGGTACTTGGTGCGTTTGGGCTGCAGCATGCTCATGGGTCAGGCCTTCACGCCTGTGCCGTGGGCTCGCCGGCAGCGGCCGGCGCAGCGGCGGGCGGCACGGCGGCGGCGGCAGCGGCGACCACTGGGGCGGCAGGCGCAGCGGCGGGGGCGGTGCTCTCGGCCTCGGCTTCTTCCGCCAGATCGCTCTTGTCGAACACCTCGCCCTTGAAGATCCACACCTTGACGCCGATGACGCCGTAGGTGGTATGCGCCTCCGACAGCCCGTAGTCGATGTCGGCACGGAAGGTGTGCAGCGGGATGCGGCCCTCGCGGTACCACTCAGTGCGCGCGATTTCCGAGCCGTTGAGGCGCCCGGACACGCGCACCTTCACGCCGAGCGCACCGGAGCGCATCGTGCTCATCACCGCACGCTTCATGGCGCGGCGGAACATCACGCGCTTCTCGATCTGCTGCGCGATGGAGTCGCCCACCAGCTGCGCGTCGAGCTCCGGCTTTCTGATCTCGGCGATGTTGAGGCGCACGTCGTTGACGTTCATGCCGAGCAGCGCCGCCGTCTCCTGGCGCAGCTTCTCGATGTCCTCACCCTTCTTGCCGATGACGATGCCGGGACGGGCCGTCTGGATGGTGATGTTCACCTTCTTGGCCGCGCGCTCGATCTGGATGCGGCTGACGGAGGCCTCCTTCAGCTTGTCCTTGAGGAACTCGCGCACGCGGAAGTCAGTGTGCACGTGCAGCGGGAACTGCTTCTTGCCGGCATACCAGCGGCTGGTCCAGTCGCGGGTGATGCCGAGGCGTATCCCGATCGGATTGACCTTCTGACCCATGCCTTAGTCCTTCTTACCGTCGCTCACTGCGACGGTGATGTGGCTGTTGCGCTTGATGATGCGCGCACCGCGCCCCTTGGCGCGGGCGGCGAAGCGCTTGAGCTGCGGGGCTGCATCCACCTGGATGAGCGCGATCTTGAGCTCATCGATGTCCGCGCCGTGGTTGTGCTCGGCGTTGGCCACCGCCGACTCGAGCAGCTTGCGCACCAGCTCCGCGCCCTTCTTCGGCATGAATTTGAGCGTGGCGATCGCGCTGCCAACGCTCTGACCGCGCACCACGTCCACCACCAGGCGGCACTTCTGCGGAGAGATGCGCGCGTAGCGCAGTTTGGAAGTCACTTGCATCGTATTACGTCCTGGCGCGCCCTCAGGTGGCGCTCGCCGCCTCCACCTTGCGGTCCCCGGAGTGCGCCTTGAAGGTGCGCGTCGGGGCGAACTCGCCGAGCTTGTGGCCGACCATGTTCTCGGTGATCAGCACCGGGATGTGCTGGCGGCCGTTGTGCACGGCAATCGTCAGTCCCACCATTTCCGGCACCACCATCGAGCGGCGCGACCAGGTCTTGATCGGCTTGCGATCGTTCTTGGCCGATGCCGTCTGCACCTTCTTCGCGAGGTGCAGATCGACGAACGGGCCCTTTTTCAGTGAACGTGGCATGAGGCTCTCTTAGGCGGCGCTGCGCGGCACGCGTTAACGGATGCGGTTCTTGCGGCGCTGGACGATCATGTTGTCCGTGCGCTTGTTGTGACGGGTCTTCAGTCCCTTGGCGTTCTGGCCCCACGGCGACACCGGGTGCGGGTTGCCCTGGCCGGACTTGCCCTCGCCGCCGCCGTGCGGATGATCCACCGGGTTCATGGCGAGCCCGCGCACGGTCGGGCGTATGCCCTTCCAGCGCTTGGCGCCCGCCTTGCCGTAGCTGCGCAGGTTGTGCTCGTCGTTGCCGACCTCGCCGATGGTGGCGCGGCAGTCGATGTGTACCTTGCGCGTCTCGCCGGACTTCAGTCGCAGGTAAGCGTAGATGCCTTCGCGCGCGGTGAAGGACACGGAGCTGCCGGCGCTGCGCGCCAGCTGTCCGCCGCGGCCCGGTTTCATCTCCACGTTGTGGATGATCGAGCCGACCGGTATGTGGCGCAGCGACATGGCGTTGCCGGACTTGATGGGCGCATCCGCGCCCGAGCGCACCTCGTCACCGGGCTTGACGCCCTTGGGCGCGAGGATGTAGCGCCACTCGCCGTCCGGGTACTTGACGAGCGCGATGTGGCCGGTGCGGTTCGGGTCGTACTCGAGCCGCTCGACAATGCCGGCGATGCCGTCCTTGTCGCGCTTGAAGTCGATGATGCGGTATTTCTGCCGCGAGCCGCCGCCGTGGTGGCGCGTGGTGATGCGGCCGAAGTGATTGCGCGCACCGGTCTTGTTCTGGTGCGCGGTGAGCGCTTCCAGCGGGCCGCCCTTGTGCAGGTGCGAGCGGTCGATCTTCACCACCGCGCGCTGTCCCGGCGTTCTCGGCTTGTACTTGATGAGAGCCATGCTGCGTTGTTCCGTCAGGCCTTGGCGCGGGTTTCGTAGTCGATGGTCTGGCCGGCGGCCAGGCTCACGTAGGCCTTCTTCCAGTCCTGGGTACGCCCGGTGCGTGCGGCCGAAGCGGCGCGTCTTGCCCGGCTCGTTCACCACCTGCACACCGGCCACCTTGACGTCGAACATCAGCTCGACCGCTCTCCTGATGTCGATCTTGGTCGCATCGCGCCGCACACGGAACGTGTACTGGTTGTGGTTCTGCATCGCGAGCGAGGACTTCTCGGTCACATGCGGCGCGATCAGCACGCTCATCAGCTGCTCGCGGTTCATTGCAGGCGCTCCTCGATCAGCTTCACCGCGCCGACCGTCATCAATACCTTCTGGTAGGCGGCGAGCGACACCGGATTCAACGCCGGCACCTCGATCACTTCCACGTGCGGCAGGTTGCGCGCGGCGAGGATGAGCTTCTGGTCGGTCGCCTCCACCACGATCAGCACCGAGGGCAGCGACCAGGCCTTGAGCTGGCTCGCGAGGAGCTTGGTCTTCGGCTCCTGCAGCGCGATGCCGTCGGTCACCAGCAGCCGCTCGGTGCGCACCAGCTCCGCGAGCATCGAGCGGATGGCGCCGCGATACATCTTGCGGTTCACCTTCTGCGCGAAATCGCGCGGCTTGGCGGCGAAGGTCCTGCCGCCGCCGACCCAGATCGGCGAGCGGCTCGAGCCCGCGCGCGCCTGGCCGGTGCCCTTCTGCGCCCAGGGCTTGCGGCCGCCGCCACGCACCTCGGCACGGGATTTCTGCGCCTTGGTGCCGGCACGACCGGCGGCGCGATACGCCGTCAGCACCTGGTGCACGAGCGCCTCGTTGAACTTGCCGCCGAAGGCAGCTTCCGACACCTGCAGCGTGGACTCGCCGTTCACGGACTTGAGCTTCATGGGCTGTTACTTCTTCCCCGCCTTGGCCGGATCCTTCGACGGACCGGAGCCGGGCTTCAGCGGCGCCGTGGTCTTGCGGGCCGCGCGGCGCGCCGCCTTGAGCGAGGCGCGCACCAGCACCTGTCCGCCCTCGGCGCCGGGCACCGCGCCGCGGATCAGCAGCAGGTTTCTCTCGAGGTCTACCTGCACCACCCGCAGGTTCTCGGTGGTCTGGCGCACGGCGCCCATATGGCCGGACATGCGCCGTCCCTTGAACACGCGCCCGGGTGTCTGGCGCTGACCGATGGAGCCCGGCGCGCGATGCGACAGCGAGTTGCCGTGAGAGGCCATGCCGCCGGCGAAATTGTGGCGCTTAATGGTGCCGGCAAAGCCCTTGCCGATCGTCGTACCGGTCACGTCGACCTTCTCGCCTTCCTTGAAGAGGTCGCATCGCAGCTCGCTGCCGGCGGTGAGCTCGGTCTTGTCGGCCGCGGCGAGGCGAAACTCGACCAATGCGCGCCCCGGGGCGACGTTGGCGCGCGCGTAGTGGCCGTTCACCGCCTTGGAATAAAGCTGCGGGCGGCGCGTGCCGTAGGTCACCTGCACGGCACGGTAGCCGTCCTTGTCCTGCGTCTTCACCTGCGTGACCCGGTTCGGCAGAACCTCGATCACGGTTACCGGGACCGTCTCCCCGGCGTCGGTGAACACGCGCGTCATGCCGGCCTTGCGGCCGACCAACCCGATACCCATTGCAAAATCCTCTCGATCCTCACGCCGACCCCTTGGGGGCACGACGCCTGGCCCATCGGCTGTGGGCTAAGTCATTGAGACAACAGGAGATTTGCACAGCCGTGAGGCCGTGCTGGTCTCGAGTGGTCTTGGAGCTCTTCAAAGGCCCCAAAAGAGGCCTGCTCCAACCGCGCCCGATGCCGCTTGAGCGACCGGCCGCCTCAGGGTTTCCCGGGGGGCCGAAAAGGGCGCGCAGTATAGGCGCGCCCGGCGCTTCGATCAACCGCGGATTAAGGCGCCCGGCGGACGCCGTCAGCGCCTGGGCTCAGTTCAGCTTGATCTGCACGTCGACGCCCGCGGGAAGCTCGAGCTTCATGAGGGCGTCCACCGTCTTGTCGGTCGGGTTGACGATGTCCATGAGGCGCTTGTGGGTGCGCAGCTCGAACTGGTCGCGCGCGTCCTTGTCGGCGTGCGGGGAGACCAGCAGGGTGAAGCGCTCCATCTTCGTCGGCAGCGGCACCGGGCCCTTGACGGTGGCGCCGGTGCGCTTGGCGGTCTCGACGATCTCCTTGGCGGAGCTGTCGATGAGGCGATGGTCGAACGCCTTCAGACGGATGCGGATATTTTGATTGGCCATCGCGGTAGTCCTTGGTTACTTACTTCAGGATCTTCGTCACGACGCCGGCGCCGACGGTCTTGCCGCCCTCGCGGATCGCAAAGCGCAGCCCGTCCTCCATGGCTATCGGGCTGATCAGCTCGATCGTCATCTTGATGTTGTCCCCGGGCATGACCATCTCCACCCCCGCCGGCAGCTCGATCGTGCCCGTCACATCCGTGGTGCGAAAGTAAAACTGCGGCCGATAGCCCTTGAAGAACGGCGTGTGCCGTCCGCCCTCCTCCTTCGTCAGCACGTACACCTCGCACTCAAAGTGCGTGTGCGGCGTGATGCTGCCGGGCTTGGCCAGCACCTGTCCGCGCTCGACTTCCTCGCGCTTCGTCCCACGCAGCAGCACCCCAACGTTGTCCCCCGCCTGCCCCTCATCCAGGAGCTTCCTGAACATCTCCACCCCGGTGCACACCGTCTTTACCGTCGCCTTCAGCCCAACAATCTCCACCTCATCGTTCACCTTGATGATCCCGCGCTCGATGCGACCCGTCACCACCGTGCCACGACCGGAAATCGAGAACACATCCTCCACCGGCATCAAAAACGGCTTCTCCACCTCGCGCTTCGGTATCGGGATGTACTTGTCCATCTCCTCCACCAGCCTCACCACCGAGGGCACCCCAATCTCGCTCTTGTCCCCCTCCAGTGCCTTCAACGCCGAACCAATGATGATCGGAGTCTTCTCGCCGGGAAACTTGTACACCGTCAAAAGCTCCCGCACCTCCATCTCCACCAGCTCCAGCAGCTCCTTGTCATCCACCATGTCCGCCTTGTTCATGAACACCACCATGTAGGGCACCCCCACCTGGCGGGCCAGCAGAATGTGCTCGCGCGTCTGCGGCATCGGCCCGTCCGCCGCCGATACCACCAAAATCGCCCCGTCCATCTGCGCCGCTCCCGTGATCATGTTCTTCACGTAGTCCGCATGCCCAGGACAGTCCACGTGCGCGTAGTGACGGTTCTTGCTCTGGTACTCCACGTGCGCCGTCGATATCGTGATCCCGCGCGCCTTCTCCTCCGGTGCCTTGTCAATCTGGTCGTACGCCACAAACGTCCCACCGTACGTCTCGGCCATCACCTTCGTCAGCGCCGCCGTCAACGTCGTCTTCCCATGGTCAACGTGACCAATCGTCCCCACGTTCACGTGCGGCTTGTTGCGCTCGAATTTCTCTTTGGACATGGCGTATTCCTCGAACCTGATCCTGCTGCGTTACTTCTTGATGATCCCGTCGGCGATGTTCGGCGGCACTTCGACGTACTTGGCGAACTCCATGGTGAAGGTGGCGCGCCCCTGGCTCATCGAGCGCACGGTGGTCGCGTAGCCGAACATCTCCGACAGCGGCACGTCGGCCGTAATGGCCTTGCCCGCGGGCGACTCCTCCATACCGGTAATCTGGCCGCGGCGGCGGTTGAGGTCGCCGATCACGTCCCCGGAGTACTCCTCCGGCGTCACCACTTCCACCTTCATGATGGGCTCGAGCAGCACCGGCTTCGCGCGCTTGAAGCCTTCCTTGAACCCCATCGAGCCGGCGATCTTGAAGGCCATCTCGTTCGAGTCGACGTCGTGATAGGAGCCGTCGAACAGGGTCACCTTCACGTCCACCACCGGGTAACCGGCGATGACGCCGGTCTCAACGGCTTCCTTGATGCCTTTGTCGACTGCCGGCACGTACTCGCGCGGCACGGCGCCGCCGACCACACCGTTGATGAACTCGTAGCCCTTGCCCTGCTCGTTGGGCTCGAGCTTCAACCACACGTGACCGTACTGGCCGCGCCCGCCCGACTGGCGAATGAACTTGCCCTCGCTCTCGACCGTGCCGCGGATGGTCTCGCGGTAGGCGACCTGCGGCTTACCGACATTCGCATCGACGTTGAATTCGCGCCTCATGCGGTCGACGATGATTTCCAGGTGCAGCTCGCCCATGCCCGAGATGATCGTCTGCGAGGACTCCTGGTCGGTGTGTACTCGGAACGAGGGGTCCTCCTTGGCGAGGCGCTGCAGCGCGAGGCCCATCTTCTCCTGGTCCGCCTTGGTCTTCGGCTCCACCGCCACCGAGATGACGGGCGCCGGGAATTCCATCTTCTCGAGCGTGATGACCTTGTCGAGATCGCACAGCGTGTCGCCGGTGATGACATCCTTCAGGCCCACCGCCGCAGCGATATCACCGGCGCGCACTTCCTTGATCTCGGTGCGATCGCTGGCGTGCATCTGCAGCAGGCGCCCGATGCGCTCCTTCCTGCCCTTGGTCGGCGCGAACACCGTGTCGCCGGAGTTGAGCACTCCGGAGTAGACGCGGAAGAACGTCAGGTTGCCGACGAACGGGTCGTTCAGGATCTTGAAGGCGAGCGCGGCGAACGGCTCCTCGTCGCTCGCCGTGCGGGTGTCCGGCTGGCCGCGCTCGTCGATGCCCTTGACGGGAGGCATGTCGACCGGCGCGGGCATGAACTCGATGATCGCATCGAGCAGCGCCTGCACGCCCTTGTTCTTGAAGGCCGAACCGCACATCGCCAGCACGATCTCGTTCCTGATCGAGCGCTCGCGCAGTCCCTGGCGGATCTCCACGTCGCTGAGCTGCTCGTGCTCCAGGTACTTGTGCGTGAGCGTCTCGTTGGCCTCGGCAGCCGCCTCGATCATCTTGGCGCGGTACTCCTCGGCCTGCGCCTGCAGGCTGGCCGGGATGTCGCGGTACTCGAACTTCATCCCCTGGGTCGCCATGTCCCAGTAGATGGCCTTCATGCGGATCAGGTCGACGACGCCCTCGAAGTCCTCCTCGGCGCCGATCGGCAGCTGGATCGCGACCGGATTGGCGCGCAGGCGCGCGCGGATCATCTCGACCACGCGCAGGAAGTTGGCGCCGGCGCGATCCATCTTGTTGACGAAGCAGATGCGCGGCACGGCGTACTTGTTCATCTGCCGCCACACCGTCTCCGACTGCGGCTGCACGCCCGCGACCGAGTCGAACAGCGCGACCGCGCTGTCGAGCACCCGCAGGCTGCGCTCCACCTCGATGGTGAAGTCGACGTGCCCGGGGGTGTCGAGAATGTTGATGCGATGCTCGGGGAAGCTGTTTTCCATCCCCTTCCAGAAGCAGGTGGTAGCCGCGGCGGTGATGGTGATGCCGCGCTCCTGCTCCTGTTCCATGTAATCCATGACGGCGGCGCCGTCGTGAACTTCGCCGATCTTGTGCGACACGCCGGTATAGAAAAGGATGCGCTCGGTCGTGGTCGTCTTCCCCGCGTCGATGTGCGCGGAGATGCCGATGTTCCGATAGCGCTCGATGGGCGTCGCGCGTGCCACGTGAATGTCCTTGGCTTGCCTTACCAGCGATAATGCGCGAAGGCCTTGTTGGCCTCCGCCATGCGGTGCGTGTCCTCGCGCTTCCTGACGGCGGCCCCGCGGTTCTCGGAGGCGTCCATCAGCTCGTGCGCCAGGCGAAACGCCATGGACTTCTCGCTGCGATCGCGCGCGGCCTCGATCACCCAGCGCATCGCCAGTGTCTGGCGGCGGGTGGCGCGCACCTCGACCGGCACCTGGTAGGTGGCGCCGCCGACGCGACGCGACTTCACTTCGACCACCGGCTTGACGTTGTCGAGCGCGGTCGACAGCACCTCGATCGCCTCACCGCCCTGCTTGCCGGTCTTCTCGGCGATGCGGTCGAGCGCACCGTAGATGATGCGCTCGGCGGCGGACTTCTTGCCGTTCTTCATGACCACGTTCATGAACTTGGCCAGCATCTCGTTGTTGAACTTCGGGTCCGGGAGGATGGTGCGGACCGGTGCTTGCGCGCGGCGCGACATGCGTTACCTCTTATTTCTTCGGGCGCTTGGCGCCGTACTTCGAGCGGCTCTGGCGACGCTCGCCGACGCCGGCGCAATCGAGCGTGCCACGCACCGTGTGGTAGCGCACCCCGGGCAGATCCTTCACGCGGCCGCCGCGGATCAGCACCACCGAGTGCTCCTGCAGATTGTGGCCCTCACCACCGATGTAGCTGGTGACCTCGTAGCCATTGGTGAGGCGCACGCGGCACACCTTGCGCAGCGCCGAGTTGGGCTTCTTCGGCGTCGTGGTGTAGACGCGCGTGCAGACGCCGCGCTTCTGCGGTGAGGCGCCGAGCGCCGGCACCTTGGTTTTTTCCGCCCTGGTCCGGCGCGGTTGCCGGATCAGCTGACCGGTGGTCGCCATTGTTCTCTTAGACTCCTGGCACGATTAAAGCGACCCTCGCAAGAAACACCGGGCCGCCTTCGTGAGGCAGCCCGGTACTCGTAAGTCGCTGTTTCCGGGGCGGCATGTGCTAAGGGCCGTCCCGACAAAGGCCGGCGATTCTAGGTACGGGCCCGTGGGGTGTCAACCGGCGCACCGGGCCGCGCCTTACCGCCCGCTGCAATTGATTTGCAGCCGGGGGCCATTAGGATATGCGCCCCGGGCAAAAGGGAAGCCCTCAGGCCCACCCTCGAGCCCCTCTAATTAAGAGGAGTCACTGTGCCTCTAAGGCGGGGCGGCCCCAGGGGAGTTGTGCGTAATCGGGCGCTGGCCAGCTGCCTTGCGGGCCTGGCTCTCGTGCTGCCGAACACGCCCCGGGCGGCGGACGGAGCGCTGGTCCCGGAGCTGCCTCCCATCGCCCAGCTCGCCCCCGGCAATGGCGCGCCGCTCACGGTGCAGGTGCTGGCCGCCTCGGACGGGGACCCGTCCGCCGCCGCAGTGAGCGGCGGGGCGCTGGATGCGCAATTCGGGCCCTTCGAGGCGCGCGGCTCGCATTTGCGTACCGCACCGCTGTGGTTCCGCCTGCCAGCGCTGCCCGGCACGGGCCCGGCGGGCGATGCGCCCATCCCGGTGCTGGTGGCGCGCGCCGGGATGGACCAGACGGTCACGGTGTTCGCCCACGGTAACGGCGGCGCCGTGACGCTGCAGCCCGTGACGGTGGTGCCGCAGTTCGGCGGCGCGCAGGACACGGTCTTCGTGCTGCCGCCGGGTCTTGCGCCCGGGCAGCCGCTCTACGCACGCGTCGCGCGCAGCGGGCGCGCCACGACCGACGTGCACTTCATGACCGCGACGCTCGCGCGTACGCTCGAGGCGGCTGCAGCCCACGCGCGCATGATCGCGCTGGCCTTCGGCGCATTGATGGCCATGTCGCTGTCGACGCTGCTGGTGCGCTTCGTGCTCACCGACCGTCTCTACCCGCTCTACGGCACGCTGTTTTCGCTGCAGGCGCTGTACCTCGCCTACTTCTCCGGCCAGGGTTTTCACTGGCCGGTGCTCTCCTGGGCCCGGCCGCTGTCCTCGTACGCCTGGAACGTGCCGGTCGCGATCGCGGCGGCGGCCGCGGCGCTGTTCGTCCGCGAGTTCGCGAACCTGCGGCTGTTTTCGCCCAGGGTGTACCGTGCCTTCGGCACGCTCGCACTGGCCTTCGTCGTGCTCGCCGCAGCGAACGTACTGCGCGTGATCCCGGGGTTCTCACCGCTGGTGGCCGCGGCGGGCAACCTCATGTTCCTCGGCAGCGCGGTATTCACGCTGCTGGTTTCCTACCTTGCGTGGCGCAGCGGCAATCGCGCCGCCGGCTGGTTCCTGATCGCCTGGGCGCTGCTGTGCACCTTCCAGATCCTCACGGCGCTGCGGCTGCTGTACGCGCGCGCGGACGATGCCGGCGGACTCCTCTACTACGGACTGGCCCCCTCGATGGTGGCCGCCGCGGTGCTCATCGCGCTCGGCACCTCGGACCGCCTGCGGGCACAGTCGGCCGCGCTGACGGCCGCCGAGCAGCGCGCCCAGACCGACCCGCTGACCGGCGTGCTGAACCGCCGCTCGCTCATCGAGCGGCTCGATGCCGCCTGCGTACGCGCCAAGAGCCGTGGGCTGCCGATCTCCGTGCTGTTCATCGACCTGGATCACTTCAAGCAGATCAACGACACCTACGGTCATGCGGCCGGCGATACCTGCCTCGCCGCCATCATCCCGCCCATCCAGGCGGAGCTGCGCCAGTCGGACGTGATCGGCCGCTACGGGGGCGAGGAGTTCATCGTGATTCTCTACGGTGCCGATGCCGCCGCCGCGCATCCGATCGCCGAGCGCGCCTGCCGGCGCGTCTCCGAGCTGCGTATCGAGGGATTCGGCGCAGCCTTGCGCCTCACCTGCAGCATCGGGGTGGCGGCGAGCGACACCCTCGGGGTGTGGGGTCAGCACCTCATCGCCCACGCCGACAGCGCCCAGTACGCCGCCAAGCGCTCCGGCCGCAACCAGGTGCAGCTCGCCGTGGCACTCGCTGCGGCGTGATCCGCAGGTGGACATCCGTCCGGCCACCCTCGCCGACCTGCCGCAGCTGCTGGTGCTGGTGCGCCGTTACTGGGAGTTCGAGGGCATCGGCGACTTCTCCGCGCTGCGCGTGGAGATCGTGCTGCAGGAGCTGCTGGCAACCGCTGCCAGGGGCGCGATCTTCGTGGCGGACGAGCAGGGGATGCTGCTCGGCTATCTCGCGGTGGTGTTGCTGACGAGCATCGAGCACCAGGGGCTCATGGGGGAGATCGACGAGTTCTACCTGCTCCCCGAGGCGCGCTCGCGCGGCACCGGAACCCGGCTGCTCGCCACGGCCGAAGCTGCGCTGGCGCGCCGCGGCTGCGTACGGTTGCAATTACAGCTGGGCGCCGCGAATGCGCTGGCCAGCGACTTCTACCGCCGCCATGGCTATGCCGCGCGCGCCGGCTACCAGCTGCTGGACAAGCCGCTGCGGTGAGACACGTACGGCGCGCGCGCCGTTTGCCCCGCCGCATCTGAGCGCCGCGGCAGGTGGCGCGCCGGTTCATACTCGCGCCTGGCCGCTGAACGCACTGAAGGGAGTGCTATGTCCGCCGACCGCTTGCGCGCACGCAGCGCATCGATCTTCGCCGCCATCGCGATCACTGCGCTCGCCGCGCACAGCGCCTGGGCCGACCGCTACAGCGATGCGGTGTCGCACGCCGGCCGGCCGGCCGGGGATATCCAGCGCGACACCATCGATCACCCCGCGGAAGTGCTGCGGCTCGCCGGCATCCGTCCCGGGATGGAGGTCGCCGACTTCCTCGCCGCGGAGGGCTACTACAGCGAGCTGCTGAGCTACCTCGTCGGCCCGCGGGGCCACGTGTACCTGATGAACAACGAGGCCTACGACAAGTGGAGCGACAACCAATGGCAGGGGCGCCTGGTCGGCGGACGGCTGCCGAATGTCGAGCATCGCACCGTGACGGTCGAGTATCTCGGGCTGCCGGCACGCTCGCTCGATGCCATCCTGCTCATCAAGGTGTACCACGATCTCTACTGGCAACCGGACAACGGCCCGTGGCCGAAGATCAATCCGGATCAGGTGCTCACCGAGATCGCGCGCGTCGTGCGACCGGGCGGCATCCTGCTGCTGGTGGACCACTCCGCCAAGCCCGGCACCGGCAGCGCGGACGCCGGCCGGCTGCACCGCATCGACGAGCAGTTCGCGCGGCGCGATTTCGAGAAGCACGGCTTCATCTTCGTGCGCTCGAGCGACGTGCTGCGCCGGCCCGACGATGCGCGGGACATGATCACTTTTAAAGGAGAGATGGTGGGCAAGACCGACCGTTTCGTGATGGTGTTTCGCAGAGCCAGGAAATGACTGCACACGCCCGCCTCAGGTGCACTCACCCGCATGGACGAGCGCTTCGATCTTGAGCGTTTCGTAGAGGCGCAGCAGGCCGTCTACGCGGCGGTGTGCGCCGAGCTGCGCGCCGGGGCCAAGCGCAGCCACTGGATGTGGTTCGTCTTCCCGCAGCTGCGGGGGCTCGGCTCCAGCCCGAGTGCGCAACACTACGGCCTCGCCTCGCTGGCGGAAGCGCGTGCCTATCTGGATCACCCCGTACTGGGCGCGCGGCTGCGCGAGTGCACGCGGTGCCTGCTGCTGCTCGAGGGACGCAGTGCGGCCGAGATCTTCGGCTACCCCGATGAGCTGAAGTTGCGCTCCTGCCTGACGTTGTTCGAGCGCGCCGCGCCGCAGGAAGAGCTGTTCGGCGAGGCGCTCAGGAAATACTACGGCGGCCAGCCCGATGTGCGCACGCTCGAGCTGCTTTAGGCCTTCGGCTTGCGGAACTTCAGGATGAACTGATCCGTGTGGCCCTGTATCGGGGCCTCGAACACCTTGGCGGTGTGCGGATCGTCCTTGTTGCGCAGGATCTTGCTCTCGCCGACCAGCTCGAAGCCCGCGGCCTTCACTTCGGACTTGACCGCCTCCTCGTCGATACGATGCAGAGTGTTGGTATCGCGCGTCCCGGAGCCGGCCTCGGCGGCGTGATCCAGCACGAAGTAGATACCGCCGGGCTTGAGCGCATCGAACACCGCCTTGTTGAGGGTCGACACCTGCACGTCGGGGATGTTGTGGAAGTCGTGATAGTTCTGCGTAGTCCACACGAGGTCGGTGTCCGTCGGAAGCTTGAGCTCCGCGATCTTGCCGAACGTCGGGTGCACGTTGCTGTAATGCGGATCGGCGGCGATCGCCTGCACCGGGGGCGGCGGCGCATCGGGCTTCGGCGGCGAGGACACGGTGTACACCTTGCCGTTCTGTCCAACGACCGCGCTCAGCAGCCGGGTGTAATAGCCCTTGCCCGGTGCAAGCTCCACGACCTGCTCGCCGGGCTTCACGCCCGCGAAGGCGAGCGTCTCGGCCGGCTTGCGGGCGGCGTCGCGCTCGGTATCGGTGGCAGGCCGCGAAGTATCGGCGACCGCGGCGGTGACGTAGGCGGGCAGGCCGCCGCGTCCGGCAGCGTAGGCAGTGGCGGCGAGGCCCAGCGCCACGAGCGCCGCGCCTGCGAAAGTCGTTGATCGATCCACGAAGGTCTCCTAGAGGAAGAGTTTGTGGGCTTTTGTGGGCTCTTTCGGGGCGCGTCACTTTAGCAGGAGCCTGAGTCGGGGCGACTATCGCTCTGGCGCGTCCCGGCGGCGGCGTGTCGCGGAACGCGAGCCGCGCAGCCCGAGTTCCCAGGTTTCCGCGACCACGTCTTTCCCGAAGCTGTGGCGCGGCTCGCTCGAGGTGAGCTCGAAGCCCGCTTCCTGGTAGAGGTGGCGCGCCGCCGCGAGGTTGGCGTGGGTCCACAGAACGAGCCGCCGGTACCCGGTGGCACGCGCAAAGCCGACGCATTCCCTCACCAGGCGCCGGCCGAGGCCCAGACCCCGCGCCTCGGGCTCCACCAGCAGCAGGCGCAGCCGCGCCGCGCCGCTCTCGCCGGCCACCAGGAACACGCAGCCGAGGCGCCGCCCGTGCGCTTCGGCGATCCAGCAGCGCTCGCGCGCGGGGTCGAGCTTGCTGATGAACTCGGCCGTGATGCCGGCCACCAGCGCCTCGAACGCCCCATTCCAGCCGTACTCCGCGGCATACAGCGCCCCGTGCCGCTCCACCACCCATCCCATGTCCCCGGGCCGGTGGCCGCGCAGCACGAGCTCGCTCGCCGAGGTCTGCGGATCGAATGCCAGGCGGATGCTGCTCATGGCCGCGAGCAGCGTCTCGCGGCGCGCGCTATCGAGCGGCGCCAGCAGCGTGCGCACCTGTTGCTGCGCTCGCCGCTCGAGAGGCGCGAGCACGCGCTGCCCGAGCGGCGTCAGGCGCAGGTGCTGCCGGCGCGCATCGGCGCTCGAGGCGGATCGTGCCAGCAGCCTTTTGGCGGCGAAACCGCGCAGGATGCGGCTGAGATAGCCACGATCGAGTGCCAGCGCGTCCGCGAGCTCCGCGGCGGTGACGTCCGGGCGGTGCGCGATCTCGTACAGCACGCGCACCTGGGTGAGCGACCAGGGGCTGTCGAGCAGCCCGCGCGACAGCAAGCCCAGGCGGCGCGTGTAGTCGCGATTGAAGGCCCGTACCTGCTCGATCTGCTCTCGGGAAAACACCCTGCACTCCGTGTATGTCCCCTGCTCCCGCCGGCACGACTGTTGCGCAATCAGTTGCCTGAGTCAACTAATTGCCGGAGGGGCGCGGCCAAGCGTGCGGGCGCCAGCCGCGCTGCGGCCAAGGTCACGGAGAAGTCCTAAGCTTCTGTGGCAGAATCGCACCGCAGCCTCGAGCCGCCTCAATCCCCCAGGACGAGTCCTCATGACAAGCATCCTCCGCACGACGCTCCCCGTCTGTCTGGCCGCCCTGGCGCTTGCGAGTAGCGCGGCGCGTGCGGCGGAAACCGCGGAGCCGACCCCGGCGATCTCGCACGAGGCGGAGAACGCGGTGGTGAAAGTGTTCGCCACCATGCGCCGCCCGGACATGGCGCACCCCTGGAGCAAGACCTCACCGACCGAGGTGAGCGGCTCGGGGGTCATCATCGAGGGCAAGCGCATCCTCACCAACGCCCACGTGGTGCTGTACGCCAGCCAGGTGCAGGTGCAGGCCAACCAGTCCGGCGACAAGGTGTCGGCGAGCGTCGAGGCCATCGGGTTCGGCATCGACCTGGCGGTGCTCAAGCTCGACGACGAATCGTTCTTCGACGGCCGGCAGACCCTGCCGCGCGCCAGCGTGCTGCCGCAGGTCAAGGAGCCGGTGCTGGCCTACGGCTTTCCGGTTGGCGGCACCACGCTGTCGATCACGCGCGGCATCGTCTCGCGCATCGAGTTCGTGCCCTACAACATCCCGGTGTCGGGGTTGCGCGTGCAGATCGACGCGGCCATCAATCCCGGCAACAGCGGCGGCCCGGCGATCGCCGGCAACAAGATGATCGGCCTCGCCTTCAGTCACCTGCAGAACGCCGAGAACATCGGCTACATCATCCCCAACGAAGAGGTGGAGCTGTTTCTCAAGAGCGTCGGCAGCGGCCCGTACGCCGGCAAGCCCGGGATGTACGACGAGCTGCAGACGCTCGAGAACCCGGCGCTGCGCGGCTTCCTGAAGATCGACAGCTCGGTGCGCGGCATGGTGGTGCACCGGCCGGACCAGGACAGCGCCTCCTACCCGCTCAAACAGTGGGACGTGATCACGCACATCGCCGACACGCCGATCGACGATGAGGGCATGGTCGGCATCCGCGACGGGCTGCGGGTGAACTTCGCCTATCTCATCCAGAAGAGCGCGCGCGACGGCAGCGTGCCGCTCACCATCGTGCGCAGCGGCAAGAGCCAGCAGATCCGTATGCCCGTGCCGCCGCAGCGGCCGCTGCTCATCGACACGCTGCGTGGCGCCTACCCCTCATACTTCATTCTCGGTCCGCTGGTATTCGAACGCGCGACGCTCGAGGGACTGCAGCTGGTGCGCACTCACGGCCAGGCAGTGCTCGGCAGCCCGCTGTTCGCGCGGCTCGGCGAGCGGCCCGACCCGGACCGCGAGGAGCTGGTGATGATCCCGGCGCCGCTGTTTCCGCACGCGCTGTCGAAGGGCTACTCGGACCCGAGCGGCTCGATCATCAAGTCCCTGAACGGCACGCAGATCCGCAGCCTGGCGCACCTGGTCGCGCTACTGCGCGATCTGAAGGACGATTACGTCACGCTCGACTTCGACAACCGCGCCAGCGAAGCCATGGTGTTCCCGCGCAAGGAGCTGATCGCCTCCACCGAGGCCATCCTCACCGACAACGACGTGCGCGCCCAGGGCTCGCCGGACATGATGAAGATCTGGGAACAGAAATAGCCGTCGCGCGAGGCTAAAGCGTGCGCAGCCGCACACACCGCCCGCTCGCCGCGATCCTCCTCGGCGGGATGATCGCCGCGACGATCGACATCGGCGCGGCCTGCCTGATCAGCGCGCGCAGCGTGCCGTTCATACTGCACACCATCGCCGGCGGGTTGCTGGCACAGCGGGCGTATTCCGGCGGCAGCGCGACCGCGCTCCTCGGGCTTGTCCTGCAGGAGCTGATGGGCATCCTCATCGCGGCGAGCTACCTCGCCGCCGCGCAGCTGCTGCCGGTGCTGAGGCGGCGCTGGCTGGCCGGGGGCCTGCTCTACGGCGTGGTGATCTTCGCGGTGATGAACTACGTCGTCGTGCCGCTGTCGGCGTGGAAGCACCACGCGCACTTCTCCGCCACCAAGTTCATCATGAACATGGCGGCCATGCTGCTGTTCGGCCTGATCGTGGCGTATTTCGCCCGTCGCCGGGGCTGAAGCGGGAGATGGTGAGCGGCACGGCGCTCCACAGGTGGAGCGCCGCACCCTCGCCCGGTTTCAGCTGGCCGCGCTCTCCGGCTCCTCGCCGACGCTCGACTCTTCCGCATCCGGCAGCCCGCCGCCCACGTCCATGAAGCTGCGGCGATCGGCGCCTTCCATCTTCCTGCGGCGCGAGGCATGCGCGGCGAAGCCGGTGCCCGCCGGAATGAGCCGGCCGACGATGACGTTCTCCTTCAGTCCGCGCAGGTCGTCCTTCAGTCCGCGCACCGCCGCCTCGGTCAGCACGCGCGTGGTCTCCTGGAAGGAGGCCGCGGAGATGAACGACTCGGTGGCGAGCGAGGCCTTGGTGATGCCGAGCAGCACCGGCTGCAGCCGCGCGGACTTCTTGCCATCGGTCTGCGCGCGGTCGTTGATGTCGAGCGCCCGCGCGCGATCGAGCTGCTCACCGCGCAGCAGCGCCGTCTCGCCGGCCTCCTGCACCTCGGTCTTGCGCAGCATCTGGCGGATGATCACCTCGATGTGCTTGTCGTTGATCTTCACGCCCTGCAGGCGGTAGACGTCCTGGATCTCGCGCACCAGGTAATTCGCCAGCGCTTCGACGCCCTGCAGTCGCAGGATGTCGTGCGGGTTGGGCTCGCCGTCGGCGATCACCTCGCCGCGCTCCACCGTCTCGCCTTCGAAGACGTTGAGCTGGCGCCACTTCGGAATCAGCTCCTCGTACTTCTCGCCGTCGTCGGTGGTGATGATCAGGCGCCGCTTGCCCTTGGTCTCCTTGCCGAAGCTCACGGTGCCGGATTTCTCGGCGAGGATCGCCGGGTCCTTCGGTTTGCGCGCCTCGAACAGGTCGGCGACGCGCGGCAGACCGCCGGTGATGTCGCGCGTCTTGGAGGACTCCTGCGGGATGCGGGCGATGACATCGCCCACCGACACGCGCGCGCCGTCCTCGAGCGACACCAGCGCGCCCGGGGGCAGCGTGTACACGGCCGGGATCTCGGTGTTGGCGAAGGTGACCTCCTTGCCCTTGCCGTTCACCAGCTTGATGGTGGCACGCACGTCCTTGCCGCCGCGCTGCTTGGTGTCGAGCACCACCGTGCTGGAGAGCCCGGTGACCTCGTCCACCTGTGAGGTGACGGTCAGGCCGTCGACGAAGTCCTGGAACTTCACGAAGCCGGCGACCTCGGTCACCACCGGGTGAGTGTGCGGATCCCAGGTGGCCACCACCTGGCCGGCAGCCGCGGTGGCGCCTTCCTTGACGCTGATTATCGCGCCGTAGGGGATCTTGTAGCGCTCGCGCTCGCGGCCGAAGTCATCGACCACGCCGATCTCGCCCGAGCGCGATACCGCCACCAGGTGCCCCTTCTCGTGCTGCACCGTCTTGATGTGGTGGAAGCGGATCACGCCCTTGTTGCGCACCTCGACGCTGGTGGCTGCGGCTGCGCGCGAGGCGGCGCCGCCGATGTGGAAGGTGCGCATGGTGAGCTGCGTGCCCGGCTCGCCGATCGACTGCGCGGCGATGACGCCCACCGCCTCGCCGATGGAGATCGGCCGGCCGCGCGCCAGATCGCGCCCGTAGCAGTGCGAGCACACCCCGTAGCGCGTCTGGCAGGTGATGGGTGAGCGGACCTTGATCTGGTCGATGCCCTCAGTCTCGAGCAGGCGCACCATCTTCTCATCGAGCAGCGTGCCGGTCGGGATCAGCACTTCCCTGGCACCCGGCTTGATGATGTCCTCCGCCAGCACTCGCCCGAGCACGCGCTCGCCGAGCGCCTCGACCACGTCACCGCCTTCGACCAGCGGCGCCATGGCGAGGCCGTTGACCGTGCCGCAGTCGGGCTCGGTCACCACCAGGTCCTGCGCCACGTCCACCAGGCGGCGGGTGAGGTAGCCCGAGTTGGCGGTCTTCAGCGCCGTGTCGGCCAGTCCCTTGCGGGCGCCGTGCGTGGAGATGAAGTACTGCAGGACGTTCAGGCCCTCGCGGAAGTTCGCCGTGATCGGCGTCTCGATGATCGAGCCGTCGGGCTTGGCCATCAGGCCGCGCATGCCGGCGAGCTGGCGGATCTGCGCCGCGGAGCCGCGGGCGCCGGAGTCGGCCATCATGAAGATGGAGTTGAACGACTTCTGCTTGTGGCGCGCGCCGCGCGAGTCGGTCGCCTCCTCGCTGCCGAGCTTCTCCATCATGGCCTTCGCCACCTGGTCATTGGCGCGCGACCAGATGTCGACCACCTTGTTGTAGCGCTCGCCGTTGGTGACCAGACCCGAGGCGTACTGGTCCTGGATCTCCTTCACCTCATTGTCGGCCGAGGTGACGATGCGGGTCTTCTGCTCCGGGATGACGATGTCGTCGATGCCGAAGGAGACCCCGGCGCGCGTCGCGTAATGAAAGCCGGTGTACATCAGCTGGTCGGCGAATACCACCGTCTCCTTCAAGCCGAGCGCGCGGTAACAGGCGTTGATGGTCGCGGAGATCGCCTTCTTGGTCATGTCCTGGTTGATGAGATCGAAGGACAGACCCTTCGGCAGGATCTCGAACAACAGCGCCCGACCGACGGTGGTGTCGACGACCCGCGTGCGCTCGGTGAGCACACCGCCCTCGCCGCGCACCGACTCCTTCAGCCGCACCTTGCACCTGGCCTGCAGATCCACGCCGCGGCTCTCGTAGGCGCGGTGCACCTCGGCGCCGTCGGCGAAGAACATGCCCTCGCCCTTGGCACCGATGCGCTCGCGCGTCATGTAGTAGAGCCCGAGCACCACGTCCTGCGATGGCACGATGATCGGGTCGCCGTTGGCCGGCGACAGGATGTTGTTGGACGACATCATGAGGGCACGCGCCTCGAGCTGCGCCTCGAGCGACAGCGGCACGTGCACGGCCATCTGGTCGCCGTCGAAGTCGGCGTTGAAAGCGGTGCACACCAGCGGATGCAGCTGGATGGCCTTGCCCTCGACCAGCAGCGGCTCGAACGCCTGGATCCCCAGGCGGTGCAGGGTCGGCGCCCGGTTGAGCAGCACCGGATGCTCGCGGATCACTTCCTCGAGGATGTCCCACACCTCCGGTCCCTCGCGCTCCACCAGGCGCTTGGCGGCCTTGATGGTGGAAGCCTCGCCGCGCAGCTGCAGCTTCTGGAAGATGAACGGCTTGAACAGCTCGAGGGCCATCTTCTTCGGCAGCCCGCACTGGTGCAGCCGCAGCTGCGGACCGACCACGATGACCGAGCGGCCGGAGTAGTCGACGCGCTTGCCGAGCAGGTTCTGGCGGAAGCGCCCCTGCTTGCCCTTGATCATGTCGGCGAGCGACTTCAGCGGACGCTTGTTGGTGCCGGTGATGGCGCGGCCGCGGCGACCGTTGTCGAGCAGCGCATCCACCGCCTCCTGCAGCATGCGCTTTTCGTTGCGCACGATGATGTCGGGCGCGTTGAGCTCGAGCAGCCGCCGCAGGCGGTTGTTGCGGTTGATGACGCGCCGATACAGGTCGTTCAGGTCCGAGGTCGCGAAGCGCCCGCCATCGAGCGGCACCAAAGGCCTGAGGTCCGGCGGCAGCACCGGCAACACCGTCATCACCATCCACTCGGGCTTGTTGCCCGACTCGACGAACGACTCGATGAGTTTCAGGCGCTTCGACAGCCGCTTCAGCTTGGTCTCCGAGGAGGTGCCGGCCATCTCCTCGCGCACCTTGGCGATCTCCGCATTCAGATCGATGGTGCGCATCAGCTCGTACACGGCCTCCGCGCCCATGCGGGCGTCGAACTCATCGCCGTGCTCCTCGATGGCCTCGAGGTACATCTCATCGGTCAGCAGCTGGCCGCGCTGCATGGGCGTCATACCTGGGTCGATGACCACGAACGCCTCGAAGTACAGTACGCGCTCGATCTCGCGCAGCGTCATGTCGAGCATCAGACCGATGCGCGAGGGCAGCGATTTCAGGAACCAGATGTGCGCGGTGGGGCTGGCGAGCTCGATGTGGCCCATGCGCTCGCGCCGCACCTTTGATTGCGTCACCTCGACGCCGCACTTCTCGCACACCACGCCGCGGTGCTTGAGGCGCTTGTACTTGCCGCACAGGCACTCGTAGTCCTTCACCGGACCGAAGATCTTGGCGCAGAACAGGCCATCACGCTCCGGCTTGAAGGTGCGGTAGTTGATGGTCTCGGGCTTCTTGACTTCGCCGTACGACCAGGCGCGGATCATCTCCGGCGAGGCGAGCCCGATCTTGATCGAATCGAAGTGCTCGACCGGAGCGTGCTGCTTGAAAAGCTTCAGTAGGTCTTTCATTTAGTCCTGCTCCAGTTCCATGTTGATGCCCAGCGAGCGGATTTCCTTCACCAGGACGTTGAAGGACTCCGGCATGCCGGCATCCATCTGATGGTTGCCGTCGACGATGTTCTTGTACATCTTGGTGCGGCCGTTCACGTCATCGGACTTCACGGTCAGCATTTCCTGCAGCGTGTAGGAAGCCCCGTAAGCCTCCAGCGCCCACACTTCCATCTCACCGAAGCGCTGGCCGCCGAACTGCGCCTTGCCGCCGAGCGGCTGCTGCGTGACCAGGCTGTACGGCCCGGTAGAGCGGGCGTGCATCTTGTCGTCGACCAGGTGGTTCAGTTTCAGCATGTACATGTAGCCGACCGTCACCTGTCGCTCGAAGCGCTCGCCGGTGCGGCCGTCGTACAGATACGTCTGGCCGTGCAGCGGCAGGTCCGCCAGCTTCAGCATGCGCTTGATCTCCTCCTCGCTGGCGCCGTCGAACACCGGGGTGGCCATCGGCACGCCATTGGTGAGGTTCTTCGCCAGCTGAGTGAGATCGGCATCGTTCAGGCTGTCGATGTCCTCCTTCTGCCCGCCGGTCTCGTTGTAGATCTGCTTGACGAAGGCGCGCAGCTCCGCGGCGGCCGCCTGCTGCTCGAGCATGCGTCCGATCTTCAGTCCCACGCCCTTGGCCGCCCAGCCCAGGTGCGTCTCGAGCACCTGGCCGACGTTCATGCGCGAGGGCACGCCGAGCGGATTCAGCACGATGTCCACCGGGGTGCCGTCCTCCAGGTACGGCATGTCCTCCACCGGCACGATGGTCGAGATCACGCCCTTGTTGCCGTGGCGGCCGGCCATCTTGTCGCCGGGCTGCACGCGACGCTTCACCGCGAGGTACACCTTGACCATCTTGAGCACGCCCGGGGCGAGGTCATCGCCGGCGGTGATCTTGGCCTTCTTGTCGTCGAGGCGCTTCTCGAACGCCTTGCGCTGCAGCTTGAGGCGCTCGGAGGCCTGCTCGAGCTGCGAGTTGGCTTCCTCGTCCTCGAGGCGGATCTCGAACCACTCCTCGCGCGGCACCTCCTCGAGGTACTCCGCGCTGATCCTGGTGCCGCTCTTGAGCTTGTGCGGACCGCCGGCGGCGCTCTGGCCGAGCAGCATGTCGCGCACCCGCTGGAACAGGTCGTCCTCGAGGATGCGCTGCTGGTCGGCAAAGTCCTTGCGCACCCGCTCGATCTCCGCCTTCTCGATGGACAGCGCGCGGCTGTCCTTCTCGACGCCGTCGCGCGTGAACACGCGCACGTCGATCACCGTACCGTCCATGCCGGGCGGCACGCGCAGCCCGGTGTCCTTAACGTCGGAAGCCTTCTCGCCGAAGATGGCGCGCAGCAGCTTCTCCTCCGGGGTGAGCTGGGTCTCGCCCTTGGGCGTCACCTTGCCGACCAGGATGTCGCCGGCCTTCACTTCCGCGCCGATGAAGGCGATGCCCGCCTCGTCGAGCTTGGCGAGCGCCGCATCGCCGACGTTGGGAATATCGGCGGTGATTTCCTCCGGCCCGAGCTTGGTGTCGCGCGCGACACAGGTGAGCTCCTCGATGTGGATGGTCGTGAAGCGATCCTCCTCCACCACGCGCTCGGAGATCAGGATCGAGTCCTCGAAGTTGTAGCCGTTCCACGGCATGAACGCGACCAGCAGGTTCTGACCCAGCGCCAGCTCGCCGAGGTGCGTCGAGGGACCGTCCGCCAGCACGTCGCCGCGCGCGATCACGTCACCGGCGTTCACCAGCGGGCGCTGGTTGATGCAGGTGTTCTGGTTCGAGCGCGTGTACTTGGTGAGGTTGTAGATGTCCACCCCGGGCTCGCCGGCGGTGGTCTCGTCGTCGTTCACCCGCACCACGATGCGCGAGGCATCGACGGAATCGACCGCGCCGCCGCGGCGCGCCACCACCGTGACGCCCGAGTCGATCGCCACCGGGCGCTCCATGCCGGTGCCCACCAGCGGCGTCTCCGAGCGCAGTGTCGGCACCGCCTGGCGCTGCATGTTCGAGCCCATGAGCGCGCGGTTGGCGTCGTCGTGCTCGAGGAACGGAATCAGCGAGGCGGCCACCGACACGATCTGCTTCGGCGAGACGTCCATGTAGTTGATGCGCTCGCGCGGCATCAGCGTGAACTCGTTCTGGAAGCGGCACGACACCAGCTCGTCGGTGAGCTCGCCCTTGGGACCGAGCACCGCGTTCGCCTGCGCGATCGCGAACTCGCCCTCCTCGATCGCCGACAGGTAGTCGATGCGATCGGTGACGCGGCCGCTGTCCACGCGCCGGTACGGCGTCTCGAGGAAGCCGTAGTTGTTGGTGCGCGCGTACACCGAGAGCGAATTGATCAGGCCGATGTTCGGACCTTCCGGCGTCTCGATCGGGCACACGCGGCCGTAGTGGGTCGGGTGCACGTCGCGCACCTCGAAGCCGGCGCGCTCGCGTGTGAGTCCGCCCGGCCCCAGAGCCGAGACGCGGCGCTTGTGGGTGACCTCGGAGAGCGGATTGTTCTGGTCCATGAACTGCGACAGCTGCGAGGAGCCGAAGAATTCCTTGACCGCCGCCGCCACCGGCTTGGCGTTGATCATCTCCTGCGGCATCAGCGGCTCGGTCTCGGCGATCGTCAGGCGCTCCTTGACGGCGCGCTCGACGCGCACCAGACCGACGCGGAAGGCGTTCTCCGCCATCTCGCCGACGCTGCGCACGCGGCGGTTGCCGAGGTGATCGATGTCGTCCACCTGGCCGTTGCCGTTGCGGATGTCGATCAGCACCTGCAGCACGTCGATGATGTCCGACATCTGCCCGTACTGCGCTACCAGGCGCTTCGACAGCTCGTCGGTGCGCGTGCTCGCGTACTTCAGATCGTAGAGAATGCCGGGGCCGAGGATCTCCTTGCGGCCGACGCGGCGGTTGAACTTCATGCGCCCGACCGCCGACAGGTCGTAGCGCTCGGGGTTGAAGAACAGGTTGGCGAACAGGTTCTCGGCCGCATCCTTGGTGGGCGGCTCGCCGGGGCGCATCATGCGATAGATCTCCACCAGCGCCTCGAGGCGCGTCTTGGTGGGATCGATGCGCAGCGTGTCGGAAATATAGGCGCCGCGGTCGAGGTCGTTCACGTACAGCGTATTGACCTGGATGATGCCGGCCTCGATCAGCTTCTCCACTGACGCCGCGGTCAGCACCTCGTTCGCCTTGGCGAGGATCTCGCCGGTGTCGGTGTTGACCACGTCGTGCGCCAGCACCTTGCCGTACACGTACTCGCGCGGCACCCGCAGGCGCGTCACCTTGGCGTCTTCCAGCTGGCGTACGTGACGGGCGGTGATGCGCCGGCCCTCCTCGACGATCACCTGGTCGCCGATGCGGATCTCGAAGGTCGCGGTCTCACCGCGCAGGCGCTGCGGCACCAGCTGCAGCGCGACCTCGTCGCGGCTGATGTAGAAGGTGTTGGTGTCGAAGAAGGTCGCGAGGATCTCGGACTCGTTCATGCCGAGCGCGCGCAGGATGATGGTGACCGGCAGCTTGCGCCGGCGGTCGATGCGGGCGAACACGCAGTCCTTGGGATCGAACTCGAAGTCCAGCCACGAGCCGCGATAGGGAATGATGCGCGCCGAGAACAGCAGCTTCCCCGAGGAATGCGTCTTGCCGCGGTCGTGATCGAAGAACACCCCCGGCGAGCGGTGCAGCTGCGAGACGATGACGCGCTCGGTACCGTTGATGACGAAGGTGCCGTTGTCGGTCATCAGCGGCAGCTCGCCGAGGTAGACCTCCTGCTCGCGCACGTCCTTGACCGGCTTCTTGGCGCCGGCGGCCTCCTTGTCGAGCACGATCAGGCGCACCTTGACGCGCAACGGCGCCGCATAGGTGAGCCCGCGCAACTGACACTCCTTGACGTCGAACACCGGCTCGCCGAGCCGGTAGCTCACGTACTCGAGCGAAGCGTTGCCGCTGTAGCTCGAGATCGGGAACACGCTGCGGAACGCGGCGTGCAGGCCGATCGGATCGCGCGCATCCTCGGCCTTGTCGACCTGCAGGAACTTGCGATACGAGTCGAGCTGAATGGCCAGCAGGTAGGGCGTGTCGAGAATGCTCGCCTGCTTGCCGAAGTTCTTGCGGATGCGCTTCTTCTCGGTGAAGGAATAAGCCATCGAGTGTTCACCTCAGGTTCGGCGCCGCAAGGGCAGCGGCGGCCGGCAAAAAATCCACGCGCGTCGTCACGTCAATCGAAATCACCCCACGCCGTTTCCGCGGCGCGCGCCTGGGGCGCACGCCGCGGAACAGCAATGGGGGCGCAGCGGCAAAGGTCTACTTGACCTCCACCTTCGCGCCGGCGTCCTCGAGCTTTTTCTTCATTGTTTCGGCATCGGCCTTGGACACGGCCTCCTTGACGGTCGAGGGTGCGCCCTCGACGAGGTCCTTGGCCTCCTTCAGACCGAGCCCGGTGATCTCGCGGATCACCTTGATCACGGTCACCTTCTTGTCCGCCGGGTACTCCTTGAGGGTGACGGTGAACTCCGTCTGCTCCTCGGCGGGCGCGGCGGCAGCCGCACCCGCGCCGGCAGCGGCGGCGACGGCCACAGGGGCCGCGGCGGTGACGCCGAACTTCTTCTCCATGTCGGAGATCAGCTCCACCACTTCCATGAGCGTCATCTTGGAGATTGCATCGAGGATTTCGTCTTTGTTGACAGCCATTTTGAGTCTCCTGAAACGTTGACTTAAGACTTGCTTAGGCGCTAAGCGGCCTGTTTCTGGTCGCGGATGGCGGCAACGGTGCGTGCGAGCTTCGCCGGCGGCTCGGCGAGCGTGCGCACGAACTTCTGAATCGGCGCCTTCAGCACGCCAAGCAGAATCGACAACGCCTGCTCGCGAGTCGGCAGACTCGCCACTTTCTCGAGCTCCGCACCGGGCAATACCTGCCCGCCGAGAGACACGAGCGTCGCCACGAGCTTCTCGTGATGCTTCGCGAAGTCCTTCACCACGCGCGCGGCCGCGCCCGGATCGTCCTTCGAGAAAGCGAGCACCAGAGGCCCCTTGAGCTTCGGTCCCACCGCTTCGAACGTCGTGCCAGCGAGCGCCCTGCGTGCCAGCGTGTTCTTGACCACACGCATGTACACACCCTGCTTCCTCGCCTTGGCACGCAGCTCGGTCATCTGCGAAACCGTCAGCCCGCGGTACTCCGCGGCCACGACCGACTGGGCTTTTGCCGCCACGTCGGCCACTTCCGCTACCAGCGCCTTCTTGTCTTCCAGGTTAAGTGCCATTCATCTCTCCTCTTACGTGAGAAGATCACTTCGCTCACGACGGTGACCTCCACGCCTCGAGGCATCCTCGATGCGACAAGCGGTTCACCATCTGCGCAGGCCGTTCTATTAAGAGGGCCGCGGACATCAGACCAATGAGGCCCACGCCCGTCCCTCGCCTGCGGTCTTCGATGATGGCCGGCGCCAATCAGCGCACCGGCCTGCTTCCCACGCGCTGTCGCGCGGGATTGAAACTTCGCTGGCGCCCGCGCGCCACCGAAGTTCATCAAACCTAAAGAGTTCCCTGATCCACCATCACGCCCGGCCCCATGGTCGAGGACAGCGTGACGCGCTTCAGATACACGCCCTTCGAGGAGGCGGGCTTGGCCTTCTGCAGGTCCGCGATCAGCGCGTGCAGGTTCTCCTTCAGCGCATTCACCTCGAAATTCGCCTTGCCGATCGTGCAATGGACGATCCCGGCCTTGTCCACCCGGTAGGTGACCTGCCCGGACTTGGCGTTCTTCACCGCGGTGGCCACGTCCGGGGTCACCGTACCGACCTTGGGGTTCGGCATCAGCCCGCGCGGACCCAGGATCTGGCCGAGCTGCCCGACCACGCGCATGGCATCGGGGCTGGCGATCACGCGATCGAAATTGATCTCGCCCGCCTTGACCTGCGCCGCCAGATCCTCGAGTCCCACGATGTCCGCGCCGGCCGCCTTGGCCGCCTCCAGGTTCTTGCCGGAGGTGAACACCGCCACGCGCACCGTCTTGCCCGTGCCGTGCGGCATCACGGTCGAGCCGCGCACCTGCTGGTCGGACTTGCTGGCGTCGATCCCGAGGTTCACCGCCGCATCCACCGCTTCGGCGAACTTCGCAGTGGCGAATTCCTTCACCAGGCGGATGGCCTCCTCCACCGGATACTGCCGACCCGGGGTGAGCTTCGCCTTCCAGGCCTTGCCGCGCTTAGTGAGTGCCATGGCTACACCCCCTCCACGTCGACGCCCATGCTGCGCGCGCTGCCCGCGATGGTGCGGACCGCGGCATCGAGGTCGGCGGCGGTGAGGTCGGGCTGCTTGAGCCGGGCGATCTCTTCGAGCTGCTGGCGCGAGATCTTTCCAACCTTGGCGGTATTGGGTGTGCCGCTGCCTTTTTCAATGCCGATCGCCTTGCGAATCAGCACCGCGGCCGGCGGGGTCTTCATCACGAAGGTGAAGCTGCGATCGGTGTACACCGTGATGATCACCGGAATGGGCAGGCCCTTCTCCACCTTCTGGGTCTGGGCATTGAACTGCTTGCAGAACTCCATGATGTTCACGCCCTGCTGGCCCAGCGCCGGCCCGATGGGCGGCGACGGGTTGGCAGAGCCTGCCGGCACCTGCAGCTTGATGTAGCCCTGTACTTTCTTGGCCATTACTCACCTCTCCTCAAGGTTCCAGCGCCTGTCGGCTCCCTTAAAAAGGATGTCGGTTCAAAACACGCGGCCATTGCGGGCCGCACCTGGTTCACAATTCAGTCCGTTCAGGCCTTCTCGACCTGAGAGAAATCCAGCTCGACCGGGGTCGAGCGCCCGAGAATCTGCACCGCCACGTGCAGGCGGTTCTTCTCGTAGTTCACGCTCTCCACCACGCCGTTGAAGTCGTTGAACGGCCCGTCCACCACGCGCACCACCTCGCCGGGCTCGAACAGCACCTTGGGGCGCGGCTTGTCCACGCCCTCTTCCACGCGGCGCAGGATCTGGTTCGCCTCCTTGTCGGTGATCGCGGCCGGCCTTTCCGGGGTCCCGCCGATGAAACCGAGCACCTTGGGCACGTCGCGCACCAGGTGCCAGGTCTCCTCGTCCATCTCCATCTGCACCAGCACGTAGCCGGGGTAGAACTTGCGCTCGCTCTTGCGCTTCTGCCCGTCGCGCATCTCCACGACCTCTTCGGTCGGCACCAGGATCTCGCCGAAGCGCTCGGCGAGCCCGGCGCGCTGGATGCGCTCCTTCAGGGACTCCGCGACGCGATGCTCGAAATTCGAGTAGGCGTGCACGACGTACCATCTCAAGGCCACGTTCAACTCCCCTGCCCGGTAAGAAACTTCGTCGCCCAGGCGAGCACCAGGTCGAGCGCCCAGAAGAACACCCCCGCCACGATGACGAAGCCGAATACCACGACCGTCGTCTGCAGCGTCTCCTGACGCGCCGGCCAGACGATCTTGCGCAGCTCGACGCGCGCCAGCTCGACGAAGCGGCGGAACTCCGTCCCGTAGTAGCTGAACGCCGCCACCACCGCGCCCGCCGCCAGGCCCGCGACGACCGCGAGCCAGCGCTGCCAGCCCGGCTGGTTCGCCAGCAGGTAGTAGCCGACGACACCGGCGAGCGCGAGCAGCACCGCGACGGTGAGCTTCGCTTTGTCGGCCGTGCCGGGTTCCTGTGCCTTTACGTCGTCCGTCATGTCAGTCGCTGGCAGGCCAGGAGGGAATCGAACCCCCAACCTGCGGTTTTGGAGACCGCCGCTCTGCCAATTGAGCTACTGGCCTGTTCAATGTGGCTGAAATCGCCTGCGGCGATTTCAGCGGAGTTACCTCACCACTGCGCACACACGGCGGGCGAAAGACGTGACTTTCGCCCGCGAGGCAAGCCGTTGAGTCTGCCCGCGAGGCAAGCCCTTGAGGCCCGCTACGCATCAGTGCGTGGTGCGCGTCAAAATGCCCTGGGTCTTGCCCGCTGCGCACACTGTCGGTCACTTCAGGATCTTCGTCACGACGCCGGCGCCGACGGTCCTGCCGCCCTCGCGGATCGCAAAGCGCAGCCCGTCCTCCATCGCTATCGGGCTGATCAGCTCGACCGTCATCTTGATGTTGTCCCCGGGCATGACCATCTCCACCCCCGCCGGCAGCTCGATCGTGCCCGTCACATCCGTGGTGCGAAAGTAAAACTGCGGCCGATAGCCCTTGAAGAACGGCGTGTGCCGTCCGCCCTCCTCCTTCGTCAGCACGTACACCTCGCACTCAAAGTGCGTGTGCGGCGTGATGCTGCCGGGCTTGGCCAGCACCTGTCCGCGCTCGACTTCCTCGCGCTTCGTCCCACGCAGCAGCACCCCAACGTTGTCCCCCGCCTGCCCCTCATCCAGGAGCTTCCTGAACATCTCCACCCCGGTGCACATCGTCTTTACCGTCGCCTTCAGCCCAACGATCTCCACCTCATCGTTCACCTTGATGATCCCGCGCTCGATGCGACCCGTCACCACCGTGCCACGACCGGAAATCGAGAACACATCCTCCACCGGCATCAAAAACGGCTTCTCCACCTCGCGCTTCGGTATCGGGATGTACTTGTCCATCTCCTCCACCAGCCTCACCACCGAGGGCACCCCAATCTCGCTCTTGTCCCCCTCCAGTGCCTTCAACGCCGAACCAATGATGATCGGAGTCTTCTCGCCGGGAAACTTGTACACCGTCAAAAGCTCCCGCACCTCCATCTCCACCAGCTCCAGCAGCTCCTTGTCATCCACCATGTCCGCCTTGTTCATGAACACCACGATGTAGGGCACCCCCACCTGGCGGGCCAGCAGAATGTGCTCGCGCGTCTGCGGCATCGGCCCGTCCGCCGCCGATACCACCAAAATCGCCCCGTCCATCTGCGCCGCTCCCGTGATCATGTTCTTCACGTAGTCCGCATGCCCAGGACAGTCCACGTGCGCGTAGTGACGGTTCTTGCTCTGGTACTCCACGTGCGCCGTCGATATCGTGATCCCGCGCGCCTTCTCCTCCGGTGCCTTGTCAATCTGGTCGTACGCCACAAACGTCCCACCGTACGTCTCGGCCATCACCTTCGTCAGCGCCGCCGTCAACGTCGTCTTCCCATGGTCAACGTGACCAATCGTCCCCACGTTCACGTGCGGCTTGTTGCGCTCGAATTTCTCTTTGGACATGGAAGTTTCCTCGAAAGGCGCGGCACGCTGCGCGGCGGCGCCGAATTTCCGACAACCCAATTCAACTCAACTCAACTTTCCGGGCTCGACTGGAGCCCACGACCGGGATTGAACCGGTGACCTCGTCCTTACCAAGGACGTGCTCTACCAACTGAGCTACATGGGCTTCCCGGACAGACCTGGAGCGGGTAGTGGGAATCGAACCCACGTCATCAGCTTGGAAGGCTGAGGTTCTACCATTGAACTACACCCGCGCTACCCGCGCTGCTGATGGCGCTGATCTGCCGGCCGCGCTCCGCTGATCCGCTCATCCCCATCCAGGCGGTGGAGGGGGAAGGATTCGAACCTTCGAAGGCGTAAGCCGGCAGATTTACAGTCTGCTCCCGTTGGCCGCTTGGGTACCCCTCCGCAAAACCGAGCCGCGTATTCTGATTTCGCCCCCGCGGGGTGTCAATGCATCCTTGGCCCGGTATTTGCTTGGGGATGCCCCCGGATGGGCGGTGAGGCGCCCGGCGGGCCCCTCCGGCACCGGTCTTAGCTTCCCGCGGGACCTGGCTGCCGGGGAGGCCGCAGTCGGTGCGCCGGCCCCTTGAGGCAGCCATAGCCGACGAGCGGCCCGTCAGCGCGGCGGCTTGGGATCGGCCGCCGCGAGCACCCCTTCCGCCAGGCGCGCGCCAAGCGCGGCGTCTGCCTTGCGGCTCGTGCCCGGACGCAGGTTGCGCGGCAGCTCGATCGGCCCGTAGCGGATGCGCAGCAGCCGACTCACCTCGTGGCCGACCGCGCCCCACAGCCGTCGCACCTCGCGATTGCGCCCCTCGTGCAGCACCACGCGAAACGAAGCACCCTCGGCGACAATCCGATCGAAGCGCGCCAGCCCGTCCTCGAGCTCCACCCCCGTGAGGAGGCGCCGCAGCGTCGCGGAATCGGGCCGTCCACGCACCCGCACCAGGTATTCGCGCTCGATCTCGCTCGAGGGGTGCATGAGGCGGTGCGCCAGCTCGCCATCGGTGGTGAGCAGCAGCAGCCCCGAAGTATTCACGTCGAGACGGCCGACGGCGATCCAGCGTCCGTGTCCGGGCGGCGGCAGCCGCTCGAACACCGTGGGGCGCCCCTGCGGATCGCGGCGCGTGGTCACCTCGCCAAGGGGCTTGTTATAAAGGAGTAGCTCCGGGCCGCGCGGGGCGGCACGCCCAAGGTCGAGCTTCCTGCCGTCCAGGCGCACGTCGTCTGTCGGGCTGGCGCGATCGCCAAGTGCCGCGGTACGCCCCGCGACGCTGACGCGGCCCTCACGGATCCACCCCTCGATCGTGCGCCGCGACCCCAGCCCCGCGCCGGCCAGGAGCTTCTGAAGTCTGATCATGCGACCATAACGATAAGGTCTAAGAGACTCGCAGCGCAGCGCTTGTCGACGCTCGCACCCGCAGCTAGAAAGGGCATCATGATCTACGACAGCATTCTGGGCACGATCGGCAAGACCCCCGTCGTGCGCATCCAGCGACTCGCCCCCAAGCACGTCACCATGTACGTGAAGTGCGAGTTCTTCAACCCGCTCGGCTCGGTCAAGGATCGCCTGGCCATCGGCATCATCGAGGACGCCGAGCGGCGCGGGACCCTTAAACCTGGCCAGACGGTGGTGGAAGCCACCTCCGGCAACACCGGCATCGCGCTCGCGATGGTGTGCGCCGCCAAGGGTTACCCGTTCGTCGCCATCATGACGGAGACCTTCTCGGTCGAGCGGCGCAAGGTGATGCGTATGCTGGGCGCGAAGGTGATCCTGACCCCGGCCGCCGAGCGCGGTAGCGGGATGGTGAGGAAGGCCGCGGAGCTCGCGCAGAAGCACGGCTGGTTCCTCGCCCAGCAGTTCGAGAACGAGGCCAACCCCGCCTACCACCGCAGCACGACGGGACCGGAGATCGTGCAGGACTTCGTCGGCCGGCGACTCGATTACTTCGTCACCGGCTGGGGAACCGGCGGTACGCTCACCGGCGCAGGCGAGGTGATCCGGCTCGCGCGCCCGGACGTGCAGATCATCGCCTCCGAGCCAGCCGGTGCCGCCATGCTCTCGGGCAAGCCCTGGGCGCCGCACAAGATCCAGGGGTGGACGCCGGACTTCGTGCCGAAGGTGCTGAAGCGCGAGGTCGCGCATCGCATCGTGCCGGTGACCGACACGGAGGCAGTCGAGAGCGCGCGCAGCCTGGCGCGCAGCGAAGGCATCTTCTGCGGCATCTCCTCGGGCGCGACCTTCGCCGCCGCCCTGAAGGTGGCGCTCGAGGCGCAGCAGGGAGCGGTGCTCCTCGCGATGCTTCCCGACACCGGCGAGCGCTACCTGTCGACCGTGCTCTTCGAGGGCATCGCCGAAGGCAGCGATCCGGAGCCTTGAGCCGCGCGGCGATCCATGGATGCGCGCCAATTCGCAGCGTTGCCTGACCCCTTTCCCATCTGGCGCGGTGGAGCGCTGCACGGTGCGCGCGTCGCCTACGAGACCTGGGGAACGCTGAACGCGGCGCGCGACAACGCGCTGCTGCTGTTCACCGGGCTGTCCCCGCCGGCGCATGCCGCATCATCCGAGCAGGATCCTGCGCCCGGCTGGTGGGAAGGGATGGTGGGGCCGAAGCTCGCCATCGACACCGAGCGCTTCTTCGTCATCTGCGTCAACTCGCTCGGCAGCTGTTTCGGCTCGACCGGCCCCGCCTCGATAGATCCGGCCACCGAGCGCCCCTACCGCCTGAGCTTCCCGGACCTTTCCATCGAGGACATCGCGCGCGCCGGATTCGAGACCGCGCGCAGCTTAGGGATCACGCGGCTCGACACCGTCATGGGACCCTCGCTCGGAGGCATGGTGGTGCTGGCATACGCCGCACTCTTTCCGGGCGCCGCGCGGCGCCTGGTGTGCATCTCGGGCACCGCGGCGGCGGCCGCCTTTGCGATCGCACTGCGCTCCATCCAGCGCGAGATCATCATCTGCGATCCCGCCTGGGCGGGTGGCGCCTATCCCCCCGAGCGTCCGCCGGTTACGGGGCAGCGCCTGGCGCGCAAGCTCGGCACCGTGACGTATCGCTCGGCGGCCGAGTGGCAGCAGCGCTTCGGCCGCGAGCCGATCCGCGCCGACATGCAGGAACGCGTTGCCTTCGCTTCGGAGTTCGCGGTGCAGGGCTACCTCGAGAACCTGGCGCAGCGCTTCGTGACCGTGTTCGACGCCAACTGCTACCTGTACATCTCGCGCGCCATGGATCGCTTCGATCTTGCGCTGCACGGCGACCCGGTCGCACTGTTCCGGCGTGCCAACCTCGAGCAGGCACTGGTGATCGGTGTGCAGACCGATCTGCTGTTCTCGGTATCCGAGCAGCAGGCCGTCGCCGACCTGCTCGCCGGCGCCGGTGTTGCTACGCGCTTCGCGCCGCTCTCCTGTATCGAGGGCCACGACGCATTCCTCGTGGACCTCGCCACGTTCGGCGGCGAAATCGGCGCGTTCCTGCGCCAGGGCTGAGCTGGCTTAGGATGTGCGCATTAAGTTCAGTGCGTGCGGCAGGCGCTGCCCGGACAGGCATAATGGTCACGCTTGGCAGAACGAGAACAATACAGCGCTGAAGGCCACATGGAACGCCGACTGCACACACGGCATCGCGCCCGCACCATCGTCTACATCACGGTGCCCGGCGGCCGCCGCAAGCTGTGCAAAGCGGTGAACCTCAGCGCCACCGGCGTCTTCATCGAGACCACCAACCTCGGCTTGCGCAAGGGACAGCACGTGGTGCTGTCGTTCGCCATCAACCTCGGCACCATCACCAAGCTCCACCGGCGCACGGCCGTGGTCGCGCACGTCTCGCGCGGCGGCACCGGCCTCATGATGGAGACCTTCGCCCAGTCCTCGAGCTGACGCGCTGCGCCGGTGGCACCGGCTAAAGTCGAGCGCAGTACACCGGCAGCTTCCCGGCTGTAAGATGACGCCCTGGTGCGCATCATGAAGGCGAGCGAGCCATGAGCCAGGAGTTCTCCGTATCGCGCCGGCGGCTGTTGCAGCGCCTGGCGCTCGGTGCCGTGTTTGCCCCGGTCGCCGCGGGCGCTGCGCGCAGTGCGCTCGCCGCCGCCGCGCCGCTCCTGTCAGTGAGCGCCCCGGAGGCGAAGGCGGTGCACTACGTCGAAGATGCCCGCAACGCCAAAGGCGCCTCGCCGGGCAACAACTGCGCCAACTGCGCTCTCTACCAGGGCACCGCCGGCAGCTCGCAGGGTCCCTGCCAGCTCTTCTCCGGCAAGGACGTCAAGGCTGCCGGGTGGTGCAGCTCCTGGGCGCCGCAGATGTAGGCCCGCGGCTCGCGCAATCTGCGCTGACATTGCGCGTCTGAAGCAGTTCCATGAGCGCCCCGCACGCCCCACACCCGCTGCTGTGGCCGCTGCGCTTCATCAGCGTCGAGGCCGCGAGCGGAAGTTTGCTGCTGCTCGCGGCCGCGGTGGCGCTCGGCTGGGCGAATTCTCCCTGGGCTGGCGCGTACCAGGCGCTGTGGCACCTGACACTCGGCCTGGATCTGGCGCCGCTGCTGCCGGTGCACGACCTGCACTTCTGGGTCAATGACGGGCTGATGACGGTGTTCTTTCTGGTCGTCGGCCTCGAGATCCGCCGCGAGATGCACGACGGGGCGCTGGCGGACTACAAGGTTGCGACGCTGCCCATCATCGCCGCGCTCGGCGGCATCGTGGTGCCGGCGGCGCTCTACCTGCTGGTCAACAGCGCGCTAACGTGGCGCGGCTGGGCGATCCCGACGGCCACCGACATCGCTTTCGCGGTGGGCGTACTGTCGCTGGTCGGCACCGGCCTGCCGCCGGCGTTACGCATGCTGCTGCTGACGCTCGCGATCATCGATGACATCGCGGCGATCCTGGTGATCGCTTTCTTCTACTCGAGCGGCATCGCGCTGGCGGGTCTGGCCATCGTGGCCTCAGGGGTGCTGCTGATCCTGCTGCTGCAGACCTTGAGCGTGCAACCGGCGCTCGCCTACCTGCTTCCGGGAGCGGTGGTGTGGTACGGCATGCTGCACGCCGGCATGCATCCGACGCTCGCCGGGGTACTGCTCGGAGTGCTGACACCGGCGACGGCGCGCTTCGGGCGCAGACGCCACGCGCCCGGCGGCGCTGGCGGCGAATCTCCAGTGGTGCGCGTCGAGGCGGCGCTGCATCCGTACGTCGCTTTCGGCATCATGCCGCTGTTTGCGCTCGCCAACGCGGGGGTGAGTCTCGAGGGACTCGACCTGAGCGGCGGCGCCTCGCTCGCGGTCGGCGCGGGAATCGTCCTGGGGCTGGTGCTGGGCAAGCCGCTCGGCATCGTGCTGGCCGCGCTCCTCGCGGTGAAACTGAGGCTCGGCACGCTTCCCGAGGGGGTGCGCTGGGGACACATTCTGATGCTGGGCTCTCTCGGCGGCATCGGCTTCACCATGTCCATCTTCATCGCGAATCTCGCCTTCGAGGATTCGGGGCCGCTGGCCGCGGCAAAGTTCGCGGTGCTCGTCGGCTCGCTGCTCGCCGCCGCCGCGAGCTTCGTGCTGGCGCGCCTGCCCCTTGCCCGTGTTGGAAGTTGAAGAGCGAGCTGCCCTCACCCTAGTATCGACGCTGCGCCAAGGAGGTGCAGCCCGTGAAGGCAGAAGAACAGATCAGCGCGGTGTGGCCGGGGCAGTCCTACCCGCGCGGCGCCACCTGGGACGGCGCCGGCGTCAATTTCTCGTTGTTCTCTGCCAATGCCACCCGGGTGGAGCTGTGCCTGTTCGACCCTTCCGGCCGGCACGAGATCCAGCGTATCGAGCTGCGCGAGCGCACCGACGAGAGCTGGCACGCCTACCTGCCGGAGGCGCGCCCGGGTCTTCTGTACGGTTATCGCGTGCACGGGCCCTACGCTCCGGAGCGCGGCCACCGCTTCAATCCGCACAAGCTGCTGATCGAGCCCTACGCCAAGCACCTCTTGGGTCCTGTGATCTGGAGCGACGCGCATTTCGGCTATCGCAGCGGCAATCCGCGCGCCGACCTGTCGTTCGACCGGCGCGACAGCGCCCCCGGCACGCCCAAGTGCCGCGTGGTGGATCCCGCGTTCACCTGGGGCGACGACCGCCCGCCGCGCATCCCCTGGCACGACACGGTCATCTACGAGGCGCACGTGCGCGGTTTGTCGATCCGCCATCCCGACGTGCCGCCGCACCTGCGCGGCACCTACGCGGGTCTTGCCAGCGCCCCAATCGTCGATCACCTGATGCGTCTGGGCATCACCGCGATCGAGCTGATGCCGGTGCACGCCTTCGTCGATGACCGGCACCTGCTCGATAGGGGCCTGCGCAACTACTGGGGCTACAACACACTGGGCTTCTTCGCGCCGGAACTGCGCTACTCCTCGACCGGCTTCATCAGCGAGTTCAAGACGATGGTGAAGGTGCTGCACTCGGCCGGCATCGAGGTGCTGCTCGATGTGGTCTACAACCACACCGCCGAGGGCAATCAGCTCGGGCCGACGCTTTCGTTCCGCGGCATCGACAACGCCTCCTACTACCGGTTGTCCGCCGACAACCCGCGCTACTACGTAGACTTCACTGGCACCGGCAACACCCTCAACCTGCAGCACCCGCGCGTGCTGCAGATGCTGATGGACAGCCTGCGTTACTGGGTGCTCGAGATGCACGTCGACGGCTTTCGCTTCGATCTGGCCTCCGCCCTTGCCCGCGAGCTGCACGACGTCGACCGGCTGGGCTCGTTCTTCGACACCATCGGCCAGGACCCGGTGCTCTCGCAGGTCAAGCTCATCGCCGAGCCCTGGGACATCGGCAGCGGCGGCTACCAGGTCGGCAACTTCCCGCCCGGCTGGAACGAGTGGAACGACAAGTACCGCGATACGTTGCGCGGCTACTGGAAAGGCGACGGCGGACTGCTCGGCGACTTTGCGCGCCGCATCACCGGCTCGGCCGACCTGTACGAGGCGAGCGGTCGCAAGCCCAACGCCAGTATCAACTTCATCACGGCGCACGACGGGTTCACGCTCGCGGACCTGGTCAGCTACAACGACAAGCACAACGAAGCCAACGGCGAGGACAATCGCGACGGCCACGACCACAACCGCTCGTGGAACTGCGGTGTCGAGGGCCGCACCGACGATGCCGAGGTGCTCGCACTGCGCCTGCGCCAGGAGCGCAACCTCATCGCCTCGCTCCTCCTGTCGCAGGGCGTGCCGATGATGCTCGGTGGGGATGAGCTCGGGCGCACCCAGCGCGGCAACAACAACGCCTACTGCCAGGACAACGAGATCTCCTGGTTCGACTGGAACCTGGACGACAGGCGTCGGGATCTGCTGGAGTTCGTCGAGCGGCTGATCAAGTTCAGGCGGCGGCATCCGGTATTCAGCCGCCGCCGCTACGTGGCCGCCGATACGCTCACCGCCGATGGACTCAAGGAGATCATCTGGCTGAGTCCGGATGGACGGGAGATGACCGAGAGCGACTGGCAGCAGGATTTCGCGCGCTGCCTCGGTGTGTACCTGGCGGGCGGGGCCATCGAGCGGCGCGGGCGGCGCGGCGAGGCCATCCGCGACAGCAACTTCCTGCTGCTCTTCAATGCGCACCACGAGACGATCGCGTTCCGCCTGGCGGAGATGCTCGTCGGCAAGTCCTGGCGCACGCTGCTCGATACCGCCGCCGGCGATGCGTTCGCGCCCGCGCCGCCGCCGGCGGATGCGGTCTATGCGTTGCAGGGACGCTCGCTGGTGGTGCTCGAGGAGAGCGGCCCGCAGGCAGACACTGCGGCCGCCTGAGCATCGCCAGCGCCGTGCCGGCGGCTTAGAATGACTCGCGCCGCGGCCAACCACTGCGCGCTGCTGTGGCGGCGCGCGCGGCGCGCTCCTTCATGAGAATCGTCACTTACAACGTCAACGGCATCAGCGCGCGCCTCAACAGCCTGCTGCGCTGGCTCGGCGAGAGCAACCCCGACGTCGTGTGCCTGCAGGAATTGAAAATACCCACGGAGCGATTCCCCGAAGGGGAGATCCGCCAGGCGGGCTACGGCGTGATCTGGCACGGACAGAAGAGCTGGAACGGGGTGGCCATCCTGGCGCGCGGCGCCGACCCGCGCGAGATCCGCCGCACGCTGCCGGGAGACCAGCAGGACGTGCACAGCCGCTACATCGAGGCGACGGTGCGCGGACTCACCATCGGCTGCCTGTACCTGCCGAACGGCAACCCGGCGCCGGGGCCGAAATTCGACTACAAGCTGCAATGGCTCGAGCGGTTCATCACGCACGCCGCGGCCCTCATCGCCGGCGGCACGCCGGTGGTGCTCGCCGGGGATTACAACGTGATTCCAACCGAGCGCGATGTGTACAAGCCCGAGCGCTGGGTGAACGATGCGCTCTTCCGGGTCGAGACGCGCGCAGCGTTCGCGCGCCTCATGAGTCAGGGATGGACGGATGCGCTGCGCAAGCTCCATCCGCACGAGCAGATCTATACGTTCTGGGATTACTTTCGCAACGCCTACCAGCGCGATGCGGGCCTGCGCATCGATCACCTGCTGCTGAGCCCGTCGGCGGCGCCGCGCCTGAGCGGCGCGGGCGTGGATCGCGCGGTGCGTGGCTGGGACAAGGCCAGCGATCACGCCCCGACCTGGGTGGAGCTGAAGGACGCGGAGTAACGCGCGCGGGTCTTCCGGGCGGCGCGGCGCTAAGCAGAGCGCCGCCGCCGCCCGGCTCCCATCGCCGCTAGTGGGCTGCCCTGGCGGCCTCGACCGCCTCGTGCAGCTCGCGCTCGGCCTGGTGCAGCAGTTCCTCGGCCTTCGCTCCGTGGCCGGCCATGTCGTAGTGATTCGCGGCCCGGGCGCGATCCATCTCGTGGATCGCTTCCAGCACGTGGTTGTGAACCTTGTCGAGATCGTGCCAGTCGTGCACCGGGTCGGCACAGGCCACACCGCCTGCGAACGACAGGGCGGTGGCGACAGCAAGCACAGCTTTCCTCATGTTGACTCCTTGGAAGTGGATGATCACCCGCAGCGGCGTACCGCGGTCCGTCATCGGCAGCAGCAGCGCCGCGCCGCGCCGCGCCGCGCCGCGCCGCGAAGTTTAGTCGGCCCGAGTTGACTGTCAACGTGTCGCTATCGGCAGATCCCGCCGTTTATGCAACGTTCAGCCAGCGGCGATGTTGCGTCGCGCTTTTCCCGGGTGCGCCGCTGCAGCGGGGGCGCTGGCTTATTGCAGGGGCTGGATCTCGTGCCAGGAGCCGCTCGGTTGGGTGTTGGAGTTGACGACGTCGCCCACACCGTCGGTCCAGTAGCGCCCGGCAGGTCCGGTCCACACGCTGCGCGCCTGCCTGGTCATGGGATCGATGGTGGGCGTCACGCCGGTCAGCACGTTGCTGAAGCCCGCGACCTGCGCCGCCTGCGCCGCCTGGTGGCGCTCGAAGGCACTCACCTGCTGGCGCATCGCCTGCATCTGCGTCTCGAACTGCTGCACCTGCTGGTTGAGCGCCGCCATGCGCTGCTGCTGTCGCGCGCGCTGGTACTCGAGCCCCTGCGAATCCATCTGCTTCTGGTACTGGATCCACTGGGGATTCAGCTGCAGTGTCTGCGCGCCCCGCAGCAGCACGGCGCGCGCCACCTGCACCTCGCTGGCCGGGGCGAAGAAGCTCGCGAGGGGCGTTACGCCCCAGATCGTCTGGTAGAGAGAGGTGCGTGCCCAGGCGAAAGCGACGGCACCGCCCACTGCGCCACGCTGCGCGGCATCGCAGCGGTAGGTGATCTGGCCGCTGGATGTCTGATCGGGACGGACCGGGCTCGGCACGAAGTCCGGCAGCGCCAGGCCGGAAGGGTTGGGGTCGCTCTGCGGGTTGCGGCACAGCTCGTGAAAACGCGCATGCGAATACAAAGTCGCAAACTCGGGTCCGCTGTGATAGCGCGCCACGACCATCTGCGCCTGCGCACCGAGATCGTAGATCTCCCCCGCGCGCTCGTGATACGGCCCGGGCAGCACGTAGCTCGGCACCGACACATCCCCCAGGCGCACGTTGATGCGCCCGTCCGGGGAAGTCATGTCGACCATGGCGCGCGCATCCGAGAAACCCATGCGAAACATGCCGCCGCGGATGCTCCAGCCCTGCGGGACCTCGACGGCAAAGGCTTTCTCAGCCGGGTCGGTGAATTTGGTCCAGCTGATGCCGGCAGCGGCGGATGCAGGGACGCCCTGCGCCGCGGCGTCCGCACGGCCGCAGCCGGCGAGCATGAAAACTGCGAGCAGCCCGGCAGCGGCCAGACGCACCGGCATGGTGACCCCCGTCGGATATCGTTTTGCCGGCGATCATTGCGCGGCGCCGCAGCGCCTGGCAAATCCACCCTCCACCACAGCGTAGTGGCGGCGTAATTGCTTGATTTTGCGGGCGCTGCATCGGGTCTGGCCGCCCGTCATGCATCACGCTTACCATCGGCGGCGATGAACGTGCCCCGCGTGCTGTTGGCGCTCGCTCTCCTCGGTCCACTGCAGGCGATCGTGCCGTGGCGGCAAGCCTCGGCCTCCGCCGATCAGCCGCCGAGGTTCGAAGTGGCGGGACCGGCGCCGGGAGCGTCCATGACTTTCATCATCTACGGCGACACACGCTTTACCCAGCGCCCCGACGTCGTCAACGCGCCGGTGCGACGCGCCCTGGTTGCCAGGATCGCCAGCGAAAACCCGGTGGCGATCCTCATCGGCGGCGACCTCGTCTATACCGGCACCAACGAGGACGACTACGAGACTTACAAGACCGAGACCCGGGAATGGACCGACAAGCACATCCCGGTGTTTGTCGCACTCGGCAATCACGAGTTCAGGGGCTGCGAGGACGAGGTGGATCGGTGTCTCGCGAACTGGTGGAACGACGCTGCCCCGCCGGGGGAGAAGCCGTTCCGCTGGTACTCCGTGAGCCTCGGTCCGGCCATCCTGGCGCTGATCCTGGATTCCGATTCGCCGCTCAAGAGCGGTAGCGCGCAACGGAGCTGGTTCGAGCGGCAGATCGACAGCGCCGGGCCGCAGGTCAAATTCATACTGGTAGTGCTGCACTACCCTCCGGTCCGGGACATTTTCTATCCCTCGGTGCGGGACGAGAAGGAGGTAGCACGCTACCTGTCAAAAACCGCGCCATCGCTTCACGAAAAGTTCGTAGTTGTCGGCAGTCACGAGCACAACTACGAACGCTACGCCAGGAAGGGCGTTACCTACCTCGTCAGCGGCGGCGGCGGCGCGAAGCCGGTGCCGGCATTTCGACTGTTCGGCGAGCTGTCGAAGCTCAAGACGGCAGTGAACTTTCACTACATCCGCTTCGTGCTGCAGGGCGACACGCTGCGCGCAACCATGGTGCGCATCGATGCCGCGGGCGGCGGCGAAAGCGCCTGGACCGAGCCGGACCGGTTCGAGGTCCAGGCGAAGAAGTAGCCGGCTCAGTCAGCGCAGCGCTGCCAATTGCCGTCCGGCCCGGTAATCCACGATCCGGAATCCTTGAGCTCGCCGATTTCGTTGTAGTGATTCACCAGCAGCACCGGTGAACCGCGCTCGCGCGAGCGAGCCAGCGACATCTCGCAGGTAAAGAGGATCATCTCCAGACCGCTGGCCCAGCAGGCCCACACCCGCCCCTCCTGCTTCGCCCGGATGACGATCACCTGCAGCTGCGCGGGAAGCTCGGCGGCGTTACGGATCTGAAAGCTGTCCTTCGGCAGGTAACTGCCGCGTGAGATCAACAGATCCAGCAGCCGCTCCACCTGCGAGGGCTGCTGGATCTTGCGCAAGCGTACGGTTTCCATGACGGTCGATTTCCTTTGCCGCTACTCAGCCCGGGGGTCCATGACCACTGCCGTCCTGACGCGCGTGGACGGTCCCCAGGACGGAGCGCTGTGTCGCCGTTTTTACGACGACAAGATCCGGCACACGGCCCTGCACCGCATTGGCGATGTAGTACAGCCGCACCTGGTTGCACCCGACGCCTGCGGACTCCAGATGGGAGACAACGCCCTCAAGGCGCAGGGTCTTCGAGCTGCTGAGCGATGTGGCCGCGTCGATCATCTTTCTATAGGTATCTCTCTGGGACGGGTCCCACGGCGGCAGGCCGGAAATCCCTGTCACGGCGTCGGTTCCCATGGGCACAAAGCTCGTACCCTGCCACCCGTCGGAGAGGAAGCCGGAGGGAAAGTCCACCGTAAAATGTGACAGTTGCGCGTTTCCCTGCGGGTCGCGCAGATACCGCGGGCGCAACCAGAACTCTGGTTGCTGCCCGAGGGGGGTTTTCAGTGTGTGGGCGGCTCCCGGCCCCCAGCTGTCGTTTAGCCTCACTCGCGCATTTACCCAGTAGTTCACGGCCGTCTCCCTCATGGCCTTGTGTCCCGTTACAACCTCCGCTGTCGCGGCGTTGCGGCTCGGAAGGCCTGGACCGAGCGCAACCGTGGAGACCTGAAACGCAGCCCAAAGCGACGGGTCCGTGGATCCGTCGCGGGATACGACCGTTCTCATGGCCGCACCCAGAGCTGCCGGCGCGCTCATGGACTCGCGCAGCAGGTGTCGATAGAAATCTGTCATGAGCCGGGCGCCTATCTCATCTGAAGCCGGCCAAAGGGATGCGACCACGGCCCGGGCGCCCCGGGCGAGCACCGTGGAGCTGATGCCGATCAGCCCCTCGCTCGGCACCTCGCGGCCGAGCGCGGTGTCGCAAGCGCTGAATACGGCCAGCTCGGCGTTCAAGCGCTGCTGCGCCAGGTCTGCCACGCGGACCGCACCGTCCACGAAATTGCCGTCGGCATCATAGGACCCCAGCATCAGGGCCGATAACTGCGGGGACGCGCGCGTCCACGCGCCCGTGAGTGGCAATGTGAATGAAGCGGTACCTGGACAAATCGAGGGCCAGCAGCTGCGCACGCGTCGCCTGGAGACCCACTAACTGATCGACCTCCTGTGGGTGGGAACTGCGCCAGGACGCCGGCCGCCTCCTCGGCGGCGAACTGCAGCCGCTGATAGTCGGGCTGCCCCGGTACTGCCCATCAATGGCCGCGGTCCCTCGCATCGGCAGGCTGGCGGCAGGCTCTTCAGGCGCGGATCGTCGGGCTGGTAGACCGGGTCGGCAACGAGGAGCAGCCTGCCGCTTCGCGGCAATGCTGGGTAAGCCCCGTGGGAATCGCAGCATCCATGCGGCCGGTGCCAGCGCGATGTCGTGATGCGACACGACAAAGGCACCGGGCCCCGGGTCCTGCTCCCGCAGCGCTGCGAACGGCACGTAACCAAGAGCCCCGTCGGGGATGATGACCCACTGGCGCACGCCGACCAGCCAGCACGCAATCGGCCGGACAACCTTCTCGTATAGAGCGCGCCCGCCTTGCAGGCGCTGCTCGAGGATTCACATCGATCAGGCGCACGAGTGAATGGTGGAAGGCGGTGGCCTGTCCGCGATGGCTTGCGGCGATGACAGGCGGACCCAGTGGATCTCGTGGGGCAGGAGAACCCAGGCGTATCGCGCATTCAGATCCGAGCCAGTACGCCACCAGTGCGGTATCAGCAGGGATAGGCGGCAAACTCACCTGTGGGCTGCCCACGTGGGCCGGCGAGCTCTCGGGCGCGGCGCGTACCGCGATGCGCGTGTTCAGCATATCCACCTGGCGCTCGAGCTCAGCGATATCCGCCATCAGTTGCCTGGCACGCGCATCGTTCGGACCCGAGTAATCGAGTCGCGAATCGAGCGCCGCGCTGCGAGCGGCGAGCTCACGATAAAGCTGCTCGCGCCGGCGAAGCTCCGTCGCCAGAGCACGCCGGACCTCAGGGGTGTACTCCTGTGCCGCGATGTCGGCCAGCGAATGTGCCCGCGACGCATCCGCCGCTGCGAATGCTTCCGTCGCGACAGCTTGCGCCTCGACCTCGTGCCCCGCGGCCGCCGCGGCCTCGTAGCGGGCACGCAGCAGTTCGATCTTCAGATCGTAAGCGGCACGCAGCGGCGCCTGCAGCTGCGAGCGAAGCTCGGGATTGATGGTCTGCAGGCGCATCGCGTCGGATAGTCGCAACGCCGTTGCGACGGCGGCCAGCGCCTCATGTGGCCGCCCGAGGGTTCGCAGCGTTCGCGCTAACTCCAGATTCGCAGCAAACTCGTCGGCAACGCTTCCGAGCATGTGCAGCGCAGGGCGGGCGGCCGCGAGATCCACCAACGCCGCGCGTGGCTCACCCGTCTCGCGCAGCAGCACCGCGCGTTGCAACAGTGCATTTCCCCTGACCAAGGGATCGCAGTGCGGGGGCTGAGAGAATCCCATCGAGCTGAGCCCTCGCCTCGGGCAGATGGCCGGCGGCGGCCATGTGCACCGCCTGTTGGATCCGGATGAGCGCCACGGAAGTACGGCGCGACCGCCAGAGCGAGCGCCTCGCTGGTCGTAGCGATGGCGCTGGTCCAGCTGTCTCTGCTCGGCCTCGACGGTCGCCAGAGCCCGCAGAGTCACCATGCGCCCGCGCCCGTCCAGAGCCACGGATTGAATTTCGAGCGTTCGCTCGAGCAGTCGCTGCGCCTCGCTCGGATCGCCGAGTGCGTAATAATTCAAGCCGATCCCGTACAGGCAGTATGCCTCGTCGCGCTTGAGACTGATTCCTGCGCGCGAACCGGCAGGGCGATCGAGTAAAGACGCAACGACTCGTCGAAGCGACCGAGCGCATAGTCGACCGAGCGCCGTATTGGTAGTCGACGCGAGATGAAGTAGCGCGGATAGGCTGCGGGCCGATGTCGGCGCGCGCGTGCTCGAGCAGACGCTGCGCCTGCGGCAGACGGCCCAGGCCCCACAGGCACACGGCCTGGTTCTGCCAGGCCTGTGCGCGCCGCACAGTCTCGCCGACCGATCCAAACAGGCTACTCGCGGTACTGGCAGCGCGCCACGCACTCCGGGTAGCGATCCCTGATCGAGATAACTCAGAATGATGCTCGTGGACTGAAGTGCGGCGTCGTATACCTCGCCGCGCTCGAGGTGGAAGCGACCGAGTCGTTGCAGAACAGCACGTGCACGTGCGAGGACGTCGGTCGAGCTGACCTTGAGTCCGGACACGGTCTGCCCGGCGCGGGCCGCCGAGCCCATCTCGATCCAGGCGTCGGCCTGCAGCGCCTCGGCTCGTGCCCGACGGTACGAATCGCTCTTTCCCAGCAGCTGCGCCGCCTGCTGCGCCCAGTCCGCGGCCGCAGCCCAGCTCTGGAGGTCGAAGTATTGGACGCCCGCCAGCGCCAGTGCGGTCTCCCCCCGCAGCTGTGCATCCGCGGGCGCCACCAGTGCACGCTCGGCCGTCGCATAGGCATCCGCCGCCCGTACGAAGGCATCGTGCGCACTGCTGCCGGCAGGCGCCGCGTGACCGCGCAGTATCTCCTCCCCGATCGCATAAGCTGCATCGGCGGCCGCCAGTGTCTTCAGGACCCCGACGCACTCGGGGCTGCGAACCCCGGCAGACGCCAGGTCGAACGCGCGCACCGTGACCGTGCCGGTGGTCGTTGGCAGCTCCTTGCCGGTCACGCGCACGGTGACGGACGCAGACCCAGCCCCGGTCACGAGGGCGCGGCGTGTTCCCGTACGGCGCTCGGGATGATCGGCGCGCGCCACGACGTTCTCGGCAGAGTCGACAACCTCGACCAGCACGTCGTTGCCGCGCTCCTCGACTTCCACCAGGTAGGGGTGTCCGGGCACGACGTCCAAACGGACCTTCACCGGATCGGTGCCGTGCGTGCTCACCGGACCCTGGGCGAAGGTCGGCGCCCCGAGTACTGCGCTGCACGAGGCGGTCGTCGCGACCGCGCGCATCGCCCATGAAATCAACAACGTCGCGACAAAGGCATGTCGCAGAATCGACTGGCAGGCGCTTGACGGCTGCGGCATCGGTTGACGGGGCTTATACTCCCCCTCATGAGCGGTGTTGATGACCAGGCAGCACCTATCGCCATACTGCCCCCGAAAGCGGACGTCCCTGCTCCGGTCTGGGACCCTGTTTCCCACCTGGCGGAAGTCTATCGCGCCTATCCGGGACTGCGCGCGCTCATCCTGCGGCGCGTGCGCGACCCGGAACTCGCGGCCGACATCCTGCAGGACGCCGCGGTCACGACGCTGGAAAAGCTGCGCAGCGGCGAGATCGCGAACCCCGAGAACGTGGGCGGCTACCTGTACCGGGTAGCTCTCAATCACCTGCGCAACCACCGCCGCCGGGACCGCAGCGCGCTGTCCGGTCCCGAAGGTTTAGGCGAGCTCGCCGCAGTCGACGACGACCCGGACTGGCAGCACGTCTGGCGTCCGCAATGGTCGCAAGCGGCCCGCCGCATGCTGGAGGAGATGCCGGTCGCGCGCGATCGCGAGGTGCTGGTGCGCTTCTACCTCAACGACGAGGGGAAAGAGCGCATCTGCCGCGAGCTGCAGCTGACGGACCAGCATTTCAACCGCGTGATCTTTCGGGCACGCATTCGCTTTCGTGAGCTGCTCGAGCAGCGCGGCTTCTGGAAGGCCGACCTGTTGACGTTCCTGGTCGTGAGCCTGTGCCTGTGCGCCGGAGGGTTCGGGTTCGCCGGACCGGTCGCCCGGGCGGTTGACGCGCTGGCGCGCGGAGCTGCCCTATGATCGACGTCGCGCGCGAGTTCGAGCGCCTGCGTGATTACCTTGTCGGACGATTGCCCGACGATGAGGTTCGTGACTTCGAGGATCGCCTGGTGCGCGATCCGGAGCTGGCGCGCGAGTTCGAGCAGTCGCTGCGACTGCGCGTCGGGATGCAGGAGCTGCGTGCGCAGGGCTATTTTGCCGCGCGTACTTCCCGTCCGAGCCGCCTGCGAGTGCAGCTGGTCGCTCTCGCCGCAGCGGTAATCGCCGCGATCGCGCTGTTGCTGTGGATGCAGACCCGTACAGGCACCGCGCCCATCTTCACTGCTGCACTCGATACACGCGCAGCCGCGGATAAGGGGCCGATCAGGCAGCTCCCTGGTTGGTCGCCATGCGCGGCGACCAGACCATCCCCAAGCTGCCGGCACGCGGCATGATCGAGTTGCACGTGGCACCGCCGATGCATGCAGCGGACGGGAAATACCGGCTCACGTTGCTGGCGGCCGGAGCGGCGCAGCCCATCGGCATCCTCGAGGGGATAGCAGCGCGACCGGACGGCTATCTCTATGGCTATGCCGACGCCGCTCGGCTGGCCGCGGGCGGTTACGTCCTGAGTGTGGAACCGCAGAACGCCGCGCCCGCGCGCGCCCACACGTTCCGCTTCAACCTGCGCGCCGGGACCAGCTACCTCGCCTTGATCCCCGGCTCTGGACGCCGGTAGCGTTCCTCGAACGCGTCCTTGATGCGCGAATCCCGTTCGATCTCGACCGCCACGACACCCGGGACGGCCCGGACTCTCAGCAGATTGTCGAGCTCGAGCGATCCCAACAGCACACCGATGTCCGTGAGCGTCGACTTGTGCTCGAGCCCCAATGCACGGCACGTGGCCGCGACCTCAAAAATGCGATCGCGATCCTCATCGGCGATGGCAATCGCAACGTTGGCGCGTAACACCAATTGCTTTCTCCTCGCCTTCCCTATTCGAAACAACAACCTGCCTCCAGCGGGCTCAGCAGGGAGCCCGCACCAGACCGGCGCCGACGTCGCGCGCGGCAGCACTCAGTGCCAGGCAAGCGCGCAACAACAGATCCTGCAGCGCAACTCCGCGGGCGGCCGGGCGTGCCTCGGCCATCAGGGCGGCGATGCCGGCGACGAATGGCGTCGCCATGCTGGTGCCGCTGCCGGTCTGATAAGGAGCGATGCCGGACGATGCAGAATGAATCGCAATGCCCGGCGCCACGAGATCGACATTGCCGCCGCTGCCGAAGCGGTTGCCGTTGGAGAAGGGGGCCAAGGCAAGGTCCCGATCGATGGCGCCGACCGCAAGTATCGACGGACAATTGGCCGGCTGCTGCACGGGAGCGATGAGGTCGGGGCGCTGGCTCTCGTTGCCTGCCGGCGCCAGCAACAGGCTGCCCGCCGCCAGGGCGCGCGCGGCCACCGCTTCGTAGAGCTGCGCATACGAGTCTTCGACCGCCACCGGGCAGCCGAGCGACATCGAGATGACGGCGCAACCGTTGCGGACCGCCCAATCGATGCCGGCGAGCACATCGCCGTCGGTACCCCCGGCGTCGTCATCCAGCACGCGCGCGACGTACAGCTCCGCACCAAATGCGACTCCATAGCGGGGCCCTTCGCGCGGTTGCCGCGGGCCGCAGGCGACCCCTGCACAGAAGGTCCCGTGGCCGTTGACGTCGGCGGCGGAAAGTCCCGTTACGAATGAGCGCGCCACGACGCTGCGGCCGGTGAAGTCCGGATGCTCGAGGTCAAGACCGGTATCGAGCAGCGCGAGGCGAACTCCGCTGCCCGAATATCGGGATGTCAGGACACCGGTCGCCTGCAGCCCCCAGGTTGCCTCAGCCGTATCCGACCAGGCGTCTGCGGGCAGGCAAGCGGCACACCACGGCAATGCGAGTTGCCGGCAATCACGCCAATCCCGCTCCCGTTGCATCCACAGGGCATGGCGGCGGCCGGCATCTGCCAGTGCGCTCATCTGGTCCGGGTCGCCGCGAAACAGCGCAGTGCCGAGCCTCTCGAACAGCACACCCTCGCCTGCCGCAATACCCTGCGCCGTTCCATCGCAGTCTGACGATGCCGCCAGCCTGATGTCAGCGAGGTTGCGAAAGCTTGCGCAGGCAGCGCTTTCCCGGCCCGGGGGAAGCAGTACGAGCTGCCTGTCGGTGTAGCGGGCGCTCACGCGGTCCCGTGACGCCGGCCTTGGGTCGTCGTCATCGCGCCACCTGGGTTCATCACAAGAGCACAGCAGCCCGCCCGCCAGTCCGTTCACCGTACCAAACACCCATCCGCCCGCTACAGCTACCTGCTAACTGTCTCCGCGCGGGAAATTATCTCATTCGATGGCGGAATTGAGCGGTCAGGTCAGGAACAGCGCTGCCGGTCCGCAGGCGAACGCCAGCCACAGCGGTGCCGTGCCGGCCGCCAGAGGCTGGGTGCAGTCCCCCCTGGGTAAGCCCGGAAGCACGCAGCGCCGTCGTCCACAGCAAGGCGACACTGATCTGATAGAAGTTCATGCGTGCACCTCCGGCGCAGCGCCTCAGCGAGCCTCGCCCGCCGGGCCGGCAAGGACGGCCTGGTAGTGGAAAACGTGCGCTGGCCGCGTCAGGAGAAAGCGATCGTCTTCAGGGAAGTAACGCGCCCGTCCGATGTCAGCACCTGCGAACGCCTTGATGGCCTCGGTGTCGGTCCACCAACTGAGCGTCACGACTTCGGCGCGCTCACCGTCGAGGTCGCGCACCGCCACCGCGGCGCCGAGATTTCCCGGCGTGCCCCGGTAGGCCGCAAGTCCGGTCGCCGTCACGTAGCGAACGTACTCGTCTTTCAGGGGGCGACGAATTTCGGCCCGCCACTCTCGCAGCACTGTCATGGTTCGATCTCCTTAGGTTATGAGGACCAGCGTCGTCGGCGCGCGTCCGGTGCCGTCAATATCAGAAAGACACTGGCAACCACCAGCGCCGCAGCCAGAATCGTGCGCACGGTAAGCACCTCCCCGGCCAGGAAGTAGCCGAGCGCCACCGCGACCAGCGGATTCACGTAAGCGTGGCTCGCCACGCGCGTCGCCGGCATGCGCGCGAGGAGCCATACGTAAGCGGTGAAGCCGAGCAGCGAGCCGGCGATGACGAGATACGCCAGTGCGAGTCCGGCACGCAGCGAGACATGCGGAAGAGATTGCAGCTCGCCGCTGGCCTGGGACAGGCCGAGCAGTACCGCGCCACCGAGCATCATCTGCGCGCCGGCCGCGAGCGGCACCGACTGCGGGCGCGGCATGGAGCGCGTAAGCACCGCGCCGAGCGACCAGGCGACGCCGCCGGCCAGAATCGCCAGGCAGGGTAATAGCGGAAGCGTTTGCGGGTCGCTGCGGATCAGCAGCGCCGCGACACCGCAGAATCCCAGCGCCACTGCCGCCGCCACGCGCCAGCGAAACGCCTGCTGCCGGAATACGAAAACCTCGAACGTCGCCGTGGTGATCGGCAGGCTCGCCTCGATCACCGAGGTGACGCCAGAGGGCACGTATTGCTCCGCCCAGAAGAGCGCGCCGTAGGTGGCCACGAACATGCACAGGGCGATGAGTGCGCTGCTACCCCATTCCGCAGCCGCAGGGCTCGGCTGTCCGCGCAGACGCATGAACACATAGAGCAACGCGCCCGCGATGAGAAAGCGCACGCCGCTGGCGAACAGCGGCGGAACCTCGAGCACCGCGATGCGGATGGCCAGAAAAGTCCCGCCCCACAGGAAATAGATGGCGGCAAAAGCCAGCACGACGCGCAGCCCGATGGCCGGAGCGGCGCGGCCGGTGACGTCGGCCATAACCTGTGAAACATTCATAAGGGGTTAGTCTAACCGTGGACAATCCCTGTGTAACCTGTAAAATAAGAATCAATGGTTATGACTGCAGACCCTGAGGCAGACACGCCGCCCGCCTTCAACCGCTGCGGAGGCCATCCCGCGCTCGACTTCGTCAATACACTCGATAACCGTTTCGCTGCCGACGGGCCGGTGGAACTGCTGCGCGACTACGGCGCGCTGCTGCGATTCGCCGCGCAGTCGCAGCTCATCGAGGCCCGGCACGCGGCCGCGCTGGCGAAGTCGGTAAGTCCCGCGGCCGCCGCGCGTGCGTTACGCGCGGCCCGGGAATTGCGCGAGGCTCTCGCCGCGGTGCTTTATGCGGGCGTGGCGGGGCGCCCGCCTGCCAGCGCCGACCTGCTGCTCCTCGAGCGGCGCTTCCAGGATGCCAGCCGGCACCGGGAACTGCGCTGGCAGCGCAGCGCCGCGAATACGTCCGGGCCTGCGCTCGTGTCATGGCAGTGGGGCCGCTTCGCCAGGCAGGCGGATCTGCCGCTATGGACGCTGGCGCAGTCGGCCTCCGAGCTCGTGCTGTCGCACGCGATGGAACGGGTACGCGCCTGCGGGGCGGACACGTGCCGCTGGCTGTTCCTCGACACCAGCAAGAATCACACGCGCCGCTGGTGCGACATGAAAGTCTGCGGCAACCGCATGAAGGCGCGCAGATTCCAGGCGCGGCAGGCGCAGTAGTCGCACCGGCCGTGTGCGCAGGCCGCGCGCCAGCGGCGTGTCAATGAGTCGCCGAGGCGGCTACCGGGCTCGCAGCCTGTCGATCCAGCGCACCAGGGCGTCGAGGAAGCCCTGCAGGACCTTCTGCAGGCCCTCATCCGTCACGCGGTAGGACTCATCGAGGAGACCGGGCTTGAGTTGGATGTAGGCCTCGGGCTGACCCATAGCCAAGGCTCTCACGGGCGAGAGAATCGTGCGCAGGTGCTGTTGCATCGCGACCGTCCCGGTCTGACCGGGCGATGCGCCGATGATTGCGACCGGCTTGTCGGCCCAGGAGTTCTTGCCCCAGGGGCGCGAACCCCAATCGATCGCGTTCTTGAGCACCGCCGGAAGGGAGCGGTTGTGCTCCGGGCTGACGATGAGCACCGCGTCGGCAGCCTCGATGTCGCGCTTGAAGCGCCAGACGGGCGGGGGCGGGTCGTTCTGGAATTCGCCGTTCAGCATCGGCAGATCGCTCAGATCCACCTCGGTGCAGTCGAGCTGGCCGGCTGCGAGCGCGGTGAGCGCGCGGGCCAGGCTGCGATTGATCGATTTACTGGAAAGGCTACCGACGATGACCGCGACTTTGTGCATGGAGTCTCCGCGGCGAGGCTGCAGTTCAATCAGGGGTAGCGGCGCTCACCAGTGCTGCGAGTTTCCCAGGATCGGAGACACTCTGCACGACGTGCACGGCGTGATCGGCGCTGCGATAGATGATCGCCGGCGTGCCCGGCACGCCCAGCGAATGCATGAGCTCCTCGTTCGCATGGATGGCCGCCAGTGTGGCGGGTCGCGGCGCCTTGAGGGGCGGGATTCCTCCTCCGAGGTCATCGGCCAGCCGGGCCCACTGGCGCTCGTTGCGGTCGAGAGCGGCCGCTGGATCGCGAGCCTCCATGATGGCAGCGGCCTTGCCGGGACTGTCATCGGCAATGATGCCGACGAGCACATAGCGCACCTGCAGCCCGTGTGGGTACAGCGGCTGCAGCGATAGCCACAGGTCATGACAGAACGAACAGTTGGCATCCGCAATCACGTAGATCAGGTGCTCGGGGCGGGGTGCTCCCTGCGCGACCCAGCCGGCGTGCTGCAGTTTCACCCAGTGGCTCGCAGCCGGCTGCGCGGCAGGCGCGGCGGACGCGAGCGCCGGCAGCGCCCCCAGGCACAGCAGCGCGAGGCTGGTCGTCAAGCATCCCCGCCAGGGAGCGGGTGAGGGAGAAGCAGGGATCGATGCCGGCGCCATGAGGATTTATATGGACGCCTCCCGATGGCAAAGTCTTCTTGGTGTGATAACCGGCAGATTAGGCTGCAGGTTTATATCCGGCCTGTTGTGCAGGCCGAAGCCTGCTGGCCCTGATGGATTCCGCTGACCCGCACCTCATTTCTCCGGTGGGCTCGAAGCCCGGAATCTCATGCAGGTTTGGCGGGTCACGGTCTGACCTGTCAGCCATCACACGTTGTTGACCTTGCGCAACCTTTAGCGTGCCGTCTCCTTAAATGTAAATGTGATCACAACGGCGTGAACCGGCCTATGCGGGCTGACTCACGTACCCTGGCCTGTACGCGCGCTCGTGGGCGGATAAGGCCCAGATCGTTCGTGCCATCTTGTTGGCCAGCGCCACGACTGCGACATTCTTCGGTCGGCGCTGCGCCAGATTCGTGATCCACTCAGACGGGGCTTTGCTGTGCGTGAGCACTGCCCGCGCGCCATGGATCAAAAGTGTGCGCAGATACGTATCCCCGCGCTTGCTAATGCCCAGCAGACGCACCCGTCCACCGGTACCGCGCTGTCTGGGAACCAGACCCAGCCAGGCGGCGAACTCGCGCCCTGACTTGAATGCTTTGGCATCGCCCATCGTGGCCACCGCAGCTGTGGCGGTGAGTAATCCGACGCCAGGGATCGCGGCGATGCGCTGACTGGCCGTGTCTTCTCGGTGCCACTGATGCAAACGCTGCTCGATCTGCAGGATCTGCTCATCGAGCTTGTGGATGCGTGCAAACTGCTCGCGCAGCGTGTCAATCAATAGCGCCGGCAAGCGCTGCGACAAGCGCCCCAGAGCTGCTGGCAGCTGTCGGATCACCCCAGCTCTGCCCTGGGGCATCACTTCGCCGTACTCGGCCAAAAGCCCGCGTACGCCATTGAGCTGTGCCGTGCGAGACTTTACCAGCTGCTGACGCATGCGATGCAGCGCCAGCACCGCCTGTTGCGCCTCGCTCTTGACCGCTACGGTCTTGACCGCGGGCTGCTGCACCGCTGTCCAGATCGCTCGTGCGTCGGCCGCATCGTTCTTATTGCCGCCAACAAAAGGCTTGACCCAGCGCGCTGAGAGAAGCTTCACTTCGTGACCGAGCTTGCCGAGCTCGCGCGCCCAGTGCTGCGAGCCCCCGCAAGCCTCCATGCCGATCACGCAGTTCGAACGATTGGCAAAATGCTCCAAAAACTTCTCCCGCTTAAGCTGCAACGTCACAATCTCGCCCGTCTCCGACTCCACCCAATGCAGCTGAAACACCCGCTTTGCGATATCCACTCCCACCACGATACGATTCATCTCGGACCCTCCGGTTGCCTGTGAAGACTGAACCTCTTCCACCTTTGGCACTTTGATGCCGTCGGCCCGGAGGGTCCACTTGCTTCCCAGACTCACCCGCTCACTTCACTCTCGAAGTGGGAGGCGTCCATACCATTTCTCCGCTGTTGGAGTAGACCCGCCGTGGGACGCTAATGTTGCACCGGATGTGCGCGCGGCGTGTGGGTGCCCGCGGTCAGGGATTGCCCGATCCGCTGCGTTGCAGCCCCTGGTCGGCTTCGCGCAGCCATCCGTCCCGATCGGCCGTGGCCGGCTGCGCCAGCGCCGCATCGCGCGCGCGCGCATAGGTATCCCGGGCAGCGCTCAGGTCGCCCGACTTTGCCAGCGCCTCCGCCAGCGCCAGCAGGTTCGGCGGATAGCGCGGTCGCAGCTCTACGGCGCGCCGCGCCGCGGCCAGTGCCGCCTCGGGGTCGCCGGGCCCCAACGGCCATCCGGGAGCCCGCAGCAGCACCAGCGCCCGCACGCGCGCGGGCCCCGCCTCGTCGTAATCAGGATCCGCGGATTCGGCGCGCGTCAGAGTCGCGAGCATGTCGGCGAGCAGCTCGCCGGCGTGCGCAGGGTGCGCCCGGGCATTCAATCCGAGCGCGATGGCGCGACCGTAGAGACAGGCCGCCCCCTGCGGCTCGAGCGCGAGGCAGCTCTGTGCGTCGCGGCCGGCGTCGGCTGCCAGCTCGCCGCGTACCTTCGTGTCAGGCTCGCGTTCGCTGCGCTGTGCGTCCTGCTCGATGGCTGCCACCAGCGCGGCGACCGAAGACGGCGTGCGCGCCCTGCGCTGGCGGAGCCGGTGGACGCGTCGCGCAGGCGCAGACTGCGACCAGCAGCAGTCCGCCCCACAGACGCCGGGTCATGATGCTGCCGCGTGGGCGGGAAGCCTCGGCTGCACGAAACCGCGCAGACGCAGCGGCGCCAGCGAGTCAGCGCCTTGGGGTGCCTGCCCCATTTTCAGCAGCCCGGCCTTGAGGGTCTGCGCACGTCCCGCGGGCAGGCGCGAGCCGACCACCGCAATCAGGGCGACGGGCAGCTCGGCAGACTGCGTCACCGTCTTGAGATCGCCGGCGAACGGCAGGCTGGCCACGGCCGCTGCCTGGCTCTGATCGAGCAGTACGGCGAGCGGTTCGCCGGCGGCAACCCGGCGCAAGGCGCTCAGTATCTGTCCGGTCGACTCGATCCTGACGTCCGGTGGCAGTGCCCAGCCCTCGAGCGCAACGTGCCGCACGAAGTTCGGGGCGTAGCCCGCAACGCTGAGGATGGTGAACCCCTGCATCGACGCCGGTCCCGCGACGCGACCGGATTTTGCCATCAGCGTCCAGCGCTGCTGCGGACCGATGTCCGTCACGTCCGCCTGCACCAGCGGCGTCAGCTGCAGCTCACCCGCGTGCTCGACGAAGAACGGATACGGCACGAAGGCGAGCACCGCATCGGCGCTCTTGAGTTTCGCCAGCCCGCCCTCCTCCGTCGGGTCGTAGACGGAGACCAGACTTTGCGGCGGCCAGCCGGAGATCGCCACCGCGGCGTTGGTGAACTGATCGAGGAGCGGCTGTGCGTCCCCGGCTCCTCCGGGATATCCCGGAGCACAGAACACCAAAGTCGCAAGCGCTGCTAACAGTGTACTCATGGCTTCAGGCTATCATTCTCCGGCGCTGCGGGCCTGCCCGCCAACAGGAGTGTGCTCGTCAAGCCATGCGTGTTCCCGCCGCGCCCAAGGTGGTGCAGATCTTCCTGCGGGTGCTGCGCGCGCGGCGCTGGATCGTCGCCGCATTCGTGCTGCTCACGGCGGCCGGCATCTACGGCACCCTGCAGGTACCCAGCGATCCATCGATCGAGCGGCTGGTCGTTGCGAGTGACCCCGTAGCGCTCGCCACGCGCGCTTTTGACCGCGTCTTTCCCGAGGGCGAGCAGGCGCTCCTCATGCTCGAGACCGCCGATCCCCTGAGTCTTCCCGCACTGCGTGCCGCCGACCGCCTCGAGCATGAGCTGGCGAGGATTCCGCAGGTCGAGGCGCACAGCTTCCTCGACATCTACCGTCACGCCGTCGCCACCGGGGACCTCGGCCAGCTCGACGCCGGGCGCGTGCGCGCATTCGCGACCGGGACACCGCTGTTTCGGCGTGCCGGACTTCTCGGCGATCACTATCTGGGCATTGCACTCGAGCTGCGCGTGAAATCGCCCGCCGAGCGCAACCGGGCACTGCAGGCGATCGATGCCCTGGTTGTGCCGCTCGAGACCCCCGGCGGAACCTTCACCAAGGTCCGGCGCGTCGGGTCACCGTGGCTCAACGCCTGGCTCGAGCGACAAACGGGCGCCGCGACGGTGCGGTTCATGCCGCTGTTCGGTATTTTCCTGATGGCGCTGGTGCTGGTCATCTACCGCTCCTGGCGTACGCTCGCCGCCTTTGTCCTCACCCTCGGCGCCGTGGTCGCGGTCGCCATGGGGCTCGCCGACCTGTTCGGCTGGACGCACACGGTGATCTCCACCCTGGTGCCGCTGACGGTGCTCGTCACGACCACCGCGACGCTCGTGTACGTGCACTCGCGCTATATCGAGCCGGACGATTCCCCGACACTGCTCGAGCACCACGCGCGTGCGCTGGCGAACAAGTTCCTGCCGTGCAGCGCCTCGATGTTCGCGACCGCGGTGGGTTTCGGGGCGCTGGCGATCTCGGATATTCGTCCGGTGCACGACATGGGCCTGTGGACGGCGTGCGGGCTGCTGGTGGCGTGGAGCGGATGCTTCACGCTGTTCCCGGCACTGCAGTCGCTGCTGCGTACGCCCAGGCTCCCGGAGAACGCTGCGCTCGCCGAGCGGTTTGCCGGCTTCGTCGACGCGCTGCTCCCGGCGAGCGAGCACTACCGCTGGTCGCTGGTCGGCGCCACCGTGGTGTTGATGCTGTGCGGAGCGGCGGCGCTGTTCGGCATTCCCGGCGTGCTCGCCCCGCCGGCTCTCGAGACTGACGCGCTGACTTATGTCAATCCCGGCGCGCGCGTCGCTGAGGATACCCGTTACTTCGAAGAAACCAACGCCCTCGACACGGTCGAGCTGTGGCTGCAAACGCCACCCGGCGAGGCGCTGGACCCGCAGTTACTGCGCGCGCTCGAGCAACTGACCCGGCGCCTCGAGAGCGACCCACGCATTACCGCCGTCGACGGTCCGACGTCGGTACTGCGCTGGGCACGCTATGCCGCGAGCGGCTCCGATCGGCTGCCGACCTCTGCTGCCGAGTGGCCCAAGCTCGCCGCCGATCTGGAGCAGATCCTGCTGACCGAGCCCGGGGCTCGCGCCTACGTCGACCTGGCGCAGCTCGCCAACGTGCGTCTCACCATCCGCGGACGCGCCAAGCTGTTCGGCCCGATCGGCGCCATGCGCACGTTCGTGGAGCAGGCATGGACGGCGGCGCAGGCCGCGGAGCCTGCGCTGCGCGCAGTGCACGGCAGCGTCGTGGGGCAGGCGGTCCTCGCTACGGAAATCACGCAGCGCCTGCTGCCCACACTGATGCAGAGTTTCGCGCTCACCGCCAGTATCATCTTTCTCGCCTTCCTGGTGTTGTTTCGCAGTCCCAGCGCCCGGCTGATGACGATGATCCCGTCGCTGTTCGCGATCCTGTGCGCGTTTCTGCTGCTGCGCCTGGCGGGCATCCCGCTAAATATCGCGACGATCCTCATCGGCTCGACGATCCTGGGTGCGACCGAGAACGACCAGATTCACTTCTTCTATCATTTCCAGGAAGGCCGCTCGAGCGGCACGATGGCAGGCGCCCTGCGGCACGCATTCCTGATCGCCGGCCGCCCGATCGTGGTCGCGACACTCATCAACGTCAGCGGCTTTCTCGCGCTGGCACTTTCCGACCTGCCGCCGATGCGCCAGTTCGGCATCGCTGCCGCATCGGCCTTCGTGCTGGCGTTATTGGCGGATTTCACCGCATTGCCGGCGGCGTTATGGATTCTGAGCCGGCGCAAGGTTGCCTGAGTCCCTGATCGGGGTGTCCTGGTCAAGGCCTGTCGGCAGATCCTTGATCAAACGTGAGATTTTGTGCAAGGTATTGATGCAGAGTGTATTTTACGTGCCCAATGCCTGCGGCCCCATTACGATTGCGGGACAATGATGGATCAGTTTGCACCCAGTCGCACCGCCGCGAGCGAAGTCGCAGCCGATGCCGAATTCCTCATCCTGGTGGACGCCGCCGACCGTGAGCTCGGCTACCTGAACAAGACGGCATGCCATCAGGGCGCGGGTGTGCTGCATCGCGCCTTCTCCCTGCTGATTTTCAACGACAAGGGCGAGCTGCTGTTGCAGCAGCGCGCGGCGTCGAAGCGCTTGTGGCCGCTTTACTGGTCGAACAGTTGCTGTAGCCATCCGCGCCGCTCTGAGACTCTGGCGACGGCGATCCATCGTCGCCTGCATGAGGAACTAGGACTAAGCTGCCCGTTGCAATTCCTGTTCAGGTTCCAGTACCAGGCTCAATTCAATGGGGCTGGTGCCGAACACGAGCTGTGCTCGGTATACATAGGACGCTGCAACGGCCCGGTCAGGATCGACCGGGATGAGATCGTGGCGTGGCGCTGGATCAGCCCCGAGGCGTTGCAGGCAGAGCTGGCCGGACCTGGCGGCGAACAATTTACCCCGTGGTTCAAGTTGGAGTGGGAGCGGATCTGGCGCGATCATCGCGCGGAACTGCGCTCGCTGAGATAGGAGTCGACATTGGGCGTACCGCTTATGCAGCAGTATCGGGTAGGACGGTATATCGCCGGCCGCAAATTGCGCGGCGTGAAGCGCTATCCGCTGGTTCTGATGCTCGAACCGCTGTTCCAGTGCAACCTTGCCTGCGCAGGTTGCGGCAAGATCGACCAGCCGAAGGAGATACTCCAGAAGCGCATGAGCGTCGCCGACGCGTTGCGCGCGGTGGACGAATGTGGCGCGCCGATGGTGTCCATCCCCGGCGGCGAGCCGCTGATCCACAAGGAGATGCCGCAGCTCGTCGCCGCAATCGTGGCGCGTCGGAAATTCGTGTACCTGTGCACGAATGCGATCCTGCTGTCGAAACATATCGACGAATATCAGCCTTCGCCGTATCTGACGTTTTCGATTCACCTCGACGGGAACCGGCAGCGTCACGATGAATCCGTGTGCCAGGAAGGCGTGTTCGACAAGGCGGTCGCCGCCATCCGGCTGGCGCGCAGCAAGGGATTTCGGGTCACCGTCAACTGCACGCTGTTCAGCGGCGAGGACCCGGACCAGGTGGCTGAGTTCTTCGATGAGGCGATGACGCTGGGCATCGAAGGAATCACCGTCTCTCCTGGCTACAGTTATCACCATGCACCACGTCAGGATGTCTTCCTGGCCCGCAACCAGAGCAAGCAACTATTCCGCGAAATCTTCAAGCGCGGGCGCGCTAAGCGGTCCGCTTCCGCGGGCGTCGCCCGCCGTTGGTCCTTCAACCATTCGGGACTGTTCCTCGACTTCCTCGCAGGTAACCAGGCGTATCAGTGCACTCCCTGGAGCACGCCCACGTACAATCTCTTCGGCTGGCAGCGACCGTGCTATCTGCTCACCGATGAAGGCTACGCGAGCAGCTTCCGCTCCCTGATGGAGGACACCGACTGGGACCGCTATGGAGTCGGCCGCAACCCGGCCTGTGATAACTGCATGGCGCACTGCGGCTTCGAGGGTACCGCCGTCGATGACACGTTCGCTCATCCGCTCAAGGCTTTGAAAACGGCAATTCAGGGACCGCGTGTCGCGGGGCCGATGGCACCCGACCTGCCCATCACCTATCGCGAGCGGGTACGACACAGTGTGACTGCGGTAGCCGTGCCCGACCTGCCGCGAACGCGACGCGAGTCCGGGGTGCGGCGGCCTTCCGACCTGCAATGACGAGATCGCAAGGCGGTCCTGCGGGCGCGCAGGTGAACGAGGTACTCGCGGCGCCGCGACCGATGTCGGACGAAGCGGCTCAACGCGAGGCGTTTGCGGCGTTACTTAAATCCTGGCAGGCGCGTATGGAGCTCGCGCTGGCGGCGCGGCTGCCTGATCCGGATGAGGTGCCGACGCGTTTGCATCAGGCGATGCGCTACAGCGTGCTGGGCGGCGGCAAGCGGATCAGGCCGGCGTTGGTATTTGCCACGGCGCGCACGATCGGAGTCGCCGACGAGGAAGTCGAGCCGGTTGCCTGTGCCATCGAGTTCGTGCACGTGTACTCGCTCGTGCACGATGACCTGCCATCGATGGATAACGATGATCTGCGCCGCGGTCGACCCACCTGTCACAAGGCATACGACGAGGCGACCGCCGTGCTGGTGGGCGACGCCCTGCAGTCGCTGGCCTTCCATGTGTTAGCCCGCGATCCGGCGCTACCCGCATCACCCGCCATCCGCTTGCGCGTCATCAAGTTGCTCGAAGAGGCGAGCGGCACCTTCGGCATGGCCGGTGGGCAGGCGATCGATCTTGCCGCGCAGGGCAAGCAGCTCGATATCGCGCAGGTGGAAGAAATGCATGCCCGCAAGACCGGCGCGTTGATTCGCGCCAGCGTGCTGATGGCTGCAAGTTGTCTGCCCTCGCTGGACAGCCGCAGCTACGATGCGCTGGCCGCGTTTGTCAGCCCGATTGGTCTGGCATTCCAGATTCAGGACGATCTTCTGGACGTGCTGGGTGACGTGGCTACGCTCGGCAAGGCGACCGGCGCCGACGGCCAGCGCGGCAAGCCGACGCATCCGGCTGTGATTGGCGTCGAGGCATCCCAGCAGCGGGTCCGGTTGCTGCACGCACAGGCTCTCGAGGCCCTGGAGCCCTTTGGAGCGCGCGCGACGCCGCTGCGCTGCCTGGCGGCCTGGCTGCTCGCGCGCAGCTACTGATCTGACGCACCCCCGCGGCGCGTGCCAGCGGTCGGCGGGCACCCAAGATTGCGATGCTCGAGGCCATGCGAGACACTGTTCCAATGGATGCCATGGTGTCTGATGAGCAGTATCAGGATCGGATTTTGCCGCATGTGTCGCGGACCTTCGCGCTGACGATTCCTCAATTGCCGCCGGGGTTGCGCGTTCCGGTAACCAACGCCTATCTGTTGTGTCGGATCGCCGACACGATCGAGGACGGAACCACGTCTTCGGCCGCTGCCAGACTCGGCCTGCTGCAGCGATTCGTCGCCGTGTTATGTGGCCAGGAAGAAGCGGCGCTGCTGACGAAGGATCTGCTGCCGCGGCTGTCCGAGCAGACACTGGCCGGTGAGCGCGATCTGGCCCGCAACATGCAGCGCATCGTGCGCGTGACTGCGGGCTTGCATGAGCGGCAGCGCACCGCCATCCAGCGTTGCGTCGAAACGATGTGCGGCGGCATGCATCAGTTTCAACAGATTGCCAGCCTGCGTGGGCTGCCGGGCATGCGCGACCTCGATGACTATTGCTATTACGTGGCCGGTGTCGTGGGTCAGATGCTGACCGAGTTGTTCTGTGCCTACTCGCCGGCCATCAACCTGCGGCGGGTCGCATTGGAGGAACTGGCGGTGTCATTCGCGCAAGGCCTGCAGATGACCAATATTCTCAAGGACGTCTGGGAGGATCGCCAGCGCGGCGCCTGCTGGCTGCCGCAGGAGGTCTTCTGCAAGCACGGCGTCGACCTGGGAGCTCTAAGTGGGGAGCATCCGGGCGCAGGTTTCGAGCACGGCATGCGCGAGTTGCTGGCGGTGGCGCACGCTCATTTGCGTAATGCGCTGTCGTTCACGCTGCTGATACCGCGCGAGGAGCCCGGCATCCGGCGCTTCTGCCTGTTGGCAGTCGGGCTGGCGGTGCTGACGCTGCGCAAAATCCAGCACACTCCGGGATTCACCAGCGGCGCCCAAGTGAAGGTATCCCGACGGGCGGTTGCGATGACTCTGCTGGCGAGCAACTTCGCGCAACGCAATGACTGGCTGCTGCGGCGTCTGTTTGACGTTGCCGCGGCCGGGCTGCCGCGCGCGACACTTCCCGCACCGCGCCTGCCCGAGCGCCTCACCCCGAACCACGCGCCGCCGGCGGACCACTACGGCCCCGATGTTTCTCAGGTGCAGCAGCTGGACGTGCGCCGCTATGAGGGGAGTTCCGGCCATTGAATGACCCTTCTCCCCGTCCCGACTCCGACCTCGACGAGGCGCGCACGCCCGCGCAGGAGCGAGCCGCGAAGCCTGCCGCGAGGCTGGTGCGCAGCTCGTCGCTGGATCTTGCGATCGACGCAGCGTGTGGCGCTGTGGCGGGTGTACAGAACGCGCGGGGCTTCTGGCTGTTCGAGCTCGAGGCGGATTGCACGATCCCCGCGGAATTCATCCTGATGCAGCACTTTCTCGGGGAAATTGACCGACCCCTCCAGAGCAAGATCGCAGCGTACCTGCGCACGCGCCAGGCGGAGCACGGCGGCTGGCCGCTGTACCTGGGCGGTGACCTGGACATCAGTTGCACCGTCAAAGCCTACTTCGCTCTCAAGCTCGCGGGCGATGGCGCGGATGCGCCTCACATGCGGCGCGCGCGGGCCGCGCTTCTCCAACGCGGCGGCGCGGCGCGCGCCAACGTTTTCACGCGCATCACGCTGGCGCTGTTCGGACAGGTTCCGTGGCGGGCGGTGCCCTACATCCCCGTCGAGATCATGCTTCTGCCGCGCTGGTTTCCGTTTCATCTGGACAAGGTGTCGTACTGGTCGCGTACCGTCATGGTGCCGCTGCTCATCCTGTGCACCCTCAGGCCGCGCGCGCAGAATCCAGACAACGTCGACATCGCCGAGCTGTTCACCACGCCGCCGGAGCAAGAGCGTCGCTACTTTCAAACCCGCGGTGGCCGCGCCGATCTGCTCACCCGCGCGTTTCTGCTCCTCGATCGCTGCGCCCGCAGGCTCGATCCGCTGATTCCCAAGGCGGTGCGCCGGCGCGCGACGCGCCGCACTGAGGCCTGGATACTCGAACGACTGAACGGCGAGGACGGCCTCGGGGCCATTTTCCCCGCCATGGTCAATGCGGTCGAGGTGCTGACGGTACTCGGCTATGCGAGCGAGGACCCGCGGCTGGTCGCCGCCAAACGAGCGCTGCAGAAGCTGCTCGTCATCGGTGCCGAGAGCGCCTACTGCCAGCCGTGCGTTTCACCGATCTGGGACACGGCGCTCGCGGCATTGGCGCTACAGGACGAGGGTTCCACCGCCGCGACGGCCGCCGCCGATCGGGCGCTGCAGTGGCTGCAAGCGCAACAGCTGCGCGAGCAGCCCGGCGATTGGCAGGTCAATCGACCGGCGCTTCCCGGGGGCGGCTGGGCGTTCCAGTTCTCCAACAGCTACTACCCCGATCTCGACGACACGGCGGTGATCGTCTGGGCCATGCGCCGGGCGAGCGATGCCGCGAAATACGCGGAACCGGTCGAGCGGGCGCTGAACTGGCTGGTCGGCATGCAAAGCCGCAATGGCGGCTTTGCCGCGTTCGATGTCGACAACGTCCATTACCGGCTCAACCACATCCCGTTCGCCGATCACGGCGCGCTGTTGGACCCGCCCACGAGTGATGTCACGGCGCGCGTGGTGGCCGCGCTGGCAGTCGTCGGACGTCCGCAGGACAAGCAGGCTCTGGAGCGGGCAATCGCCTTTCTGCGCGCGGAGCAGGAGACGGACGGCTCGTGGTTCGGCCGCTGGGGCACGAACTACATCTACGGAACGTGGTCGGTGCTCGCAGCGCTGGCACAGGCGCGCGTCCGCTCCGACGACGCAGCGGTGGGACGCGCGGTGCGCTGGCTGTGTGAACGACAGAATTCCGACGGCGGTTGGGGCGAGAGCAACGATAGTTATGTGCCAGCACCCGCCGAGCGGCAACCCGCGGCGAGTACCTCGTTCCAGACCGCCTGGGCGCTTCTCGGACTGCTGGCGGCCGGGCAAGCTCACTCCGAGGTCGTGCGACACGGTGTCGACTACCTGCTGCGAACCCAGAACGCGCGCGGGTTATGGAATGACGCGGGCTTCACGGCGCCTGGCTTCCCGCGGGTGTTCTATCTCAAGTACCACGGCTACAGCGCCTATTTCCCGCTCTGGGCACTCGCGGCGTATCGAAGTCTCGCGCGCTCCGGAGGCACTCATTGACGACGCAGGTCGTCGGCGTCGTCTGTGCCCTGCAAGGCGAGGCGCGTCATCTCGGTGGTCGAACAACGCTGCACGCCTCAGTCACCACCCGCGCCGACGGCGCGCTTGTGACGATCGCCGGAATGGGCGGCGCGGCCGCTGCTCTGGGGGCGCGCAACCTCGTCGATGCCGGCGCAGCCGCTCTGGTGAGCTGGGGAATGGCGGGCGGCCTGGATCCGGCACTCGCCGCGGGCAGGATTTTCCTGCCGAGCGAGGTCGCCGCAATCAACGGACCGGGTGTCACCACCGCGCGGCGTTGGCGCGAGCAGCTGTGCGCGGCACTGGTGGCCCACCAGCCGCTGAGCGGCGGAAAACTCCTGACGAGCTCCCGAGCGATCGCGTCCGTCGCGGCTAAAGCCGCGCTGTTTCGCGAAACCGGTGCCGCGGCAGTCGACATGGAGAGTCTGTCCGTCGCACAGGTGGCCCTGGCTCACGGTTTGCCGTTCATCGCTGTGCGCGTGATCGTCGACGGCGCCGGCGATGACTTGCCGGTTCCCGTGAGGGACGCGGCGGATGCCAGCCGGCAGCTGCGTATTTGGCGTCTGCTCGGCCAGATGCTCCTGGCGCCCGCGGCTGTAATGCCCATGATTCGACTGACGCGGCGCTATATCGCGGCGAGCCGCTCGCTCGCGGCGGTCGCGCGTGCCGGTCATCTGGCCCCCGAGGCCTTGGTGCTCGGGCCAGACACGGGCGGCTCGCAGAGCGCGGATCTCTCGTGAGGGCGCTGCTCAGCGGCGCAACGGGTTTCGTGGGGTCTGCGGTCGCGAGAGCCCTGCTGCGGGAGGGCTGGCAGGTCAAAGCACTGGTCCGACAGAATTCAGATCGCCGCAACCTGCAAGGTCTCGAGATCGAGACCGTCGCCGGCGAGCTCAACGACCGCAGCTCCCTCGATCACGCGGTTGCCGGTTGCGAGGCGCTGTTTCACGTAGCGGCTGACTACCGCCTGGGAGCCCGCAGGCCCGAGGAGCTGTATCGAACCAACGTCGAAGGGACGCGCAACGTCCTGAATGCGGCGCGCAGCGCCGGCGTCGGGCGCGTCGTCTATACGAGCAGCGTCGCCACGATCGGGATCCCCGCCGATGGATCGCCCGGCTGCGAGGAAACCCCGGTCGCGCTTGCCGACATGATCGGCCACTACAAGCGCTCGAAGTTTCTGGCGGAACAGGTGGCGCGCGATGCCGCCCTGGCGGGCGCATCGGTGGTCATCGTCAACCCTTCCACGCCCATCGGCCCTGGAGACGTGAAGCCAACGCCGACGGGGCAGATGGTGCTGGACGCGGCCGCCGGCCGGATGCCCGCATATCTCGACACCGGACTTAACGTCGTACACGTCGATGACGTCGCGGCGGGTCATCTGCTTGCGTTCCATCGCGGGCGGGACGGCGAGCGCTACATTCTCGGCGGGGATGACATGACGCTGCGCGAGATCCTCGTGGAGATTGCCCGGATCACCGGGCGCCGCCCGCCGCGCATCCGCTTGCCCGGTGCCGCGGTGCTGCCGCTCGCTTACGCCGCCGAGGCAATGGCGCGGCTGACCGGCGGCACGACTCGCGTCACAGTGGAGGCGGTACGCATGGCGCGCAAACGCATGTTCTTTTCGAGCGAAAAAGCCGTGCGCGAGCTGGGTTATCGCTGGCGACCTCGGACCCAGGCGTTCGAGGACGCGGTACTGTGGTTGCGCGAGCAGCAGTTGCTTTAACCGGCAAGCCCGGCCCGCTGTACCCTGATAGCGGTCTTGAGGATGATGGTCAGGATTTGGGAATGACAGCCGCCGCGAGTCCCGCTCCCCTCACGCAGAAGAACTGCTCCAAGTGTGCTACCGCCTTTCACTGCGGAGCGGGGAGCGGCAGTGGGTGCTGGTGTGATGAGCTGCCGCCCCTGGTCCCGGCGCCGGAACGGGACTGCCTGTGTCCGGCCTGCCTGCGGGAAGCAATCGCGCAGCAACGTTGTCAACCGCAGGGGTAGCTGCGGCTCCAGATCATGAAACCGCGGTTTTCGCAACCGACATTATGATTCCGCTGAGAGATGAATCGCGACGGCCGGAAGGGTTCTCCTTCGTCACCGCGCTCATCATCGCGATCAACGCGCTGGTCTTCATTCTCGAGCTGACCGGTGGCGATGCCTTCGTGAGCCGCTGGTCGCTGGTTCCGGCCGATATCGTCGCCGGCCGTCACTGGAGCACGATTCTCACCTCCATGTTCATGCACGCGAGCTGGTCGCACATCCTGGGGAACATGGTGTTCCTCTGGGCATTCGGCCCGGAGATCGAAGACACCATGAATCCGTGGCGCTACGCGCTGTTCTACCTCGCGGGGGGCGTGGCCGCGATGCTGGCACAGGTCGCAGCCGCTCCCGGTTCCACGGTTCCCTGTCTGGGGGCGAGCGGCGCGATCGCCGCGGTGATGGGTGCATTTCTGATCACCTACCCACGCGACAGGATTCGCACCTTGTTGGTAATTGGCTGGTTCATCCGCATCACGTTCATTCCAGCCGCACTGCTGATCGGCTTCTGGTTTGTCGTACAGCTGCTGAGTTTCGGCGCGGTGACGAACGTGCAGTCAGGAGGCGTGGCCTATCTGGCCCACATCGGCGGGGTCGTTTTTGGGGCGGTCACCGCGCGGCTGTTCGAGGATCCGCGGCGTCGCCTCGCCCGCCGCGACGTGGTCTAAGCCTGTCTGCCGGTCGCGACAGTGCGGCGCGGCTGTCGTGGGTGATCAACACGCACTGCGACTGAGTGGTCAGCTCGAGTCGCGCCCGTGCCGGCGGCCTGCGCGGCCCGAGCGTGTAAGCGATCGGCGACGTCAGCCTAGCCTCACAGTCGATTAGGACAACGCCGGACCGGACAATGCGCGGTCCTGGGGAACCGCCGCCCATGTGCGCACGGTCATACTGGCAGCACCGAATGGGTAACGGCCAAGGTGGAGACTGCTATGCACAACCGCAAATCGACGACTGCCGAGCGCGCGTTCGCTGCTGCCGCAGTTGCGCTGCTCGCGGGCTGCGCCTCGCATCGGCCTCCGCCACAGCAGTTCACCGCGGACGCCCCCTTCAGTCGTACATTCTCCGGCTCCGGGGATACCGTGTGCTGGAGCGTGAAACGGGCGCTGCTCAGTCAGGGTTACATGCTCGACCGGCCGAACGACGCGGGCGTGCTGACCGGCTCGCGTGATGAGCAACCGCAGCCGAAGCTGAACGTGACGCTGCGGCTGCAGACGAGCTGCGCCGATAATCGTAACGGCACGAGCATCGTGTTCGTGACGGCGACGCGCGAAGACAGTCGGCTGCAGAAGATGAAGCAGTCGACGAGCATGGGTGTGGGTCCTGCGACCCTGACCATGCCGTCCGGCTCGGCGGAAGTGCTGGGGACGGTACGACGCGTCACCATCACCGACCCGAATTTCTACAACCAGTTCTTCGCCCTGGTAAAGGATTTCGCGGAACAGGAACGCGTCGCGCAGCGCTCACGACCGGCGACTGACAGCGCGGGTTCCGCGCCCGCTGCGAACGGTGAAGCGCCCGTACCGAGCGAGCGGATGGTGCAGGGCGCACCCCCGCCGGCCCAGGGCCCGGTGACCGCGCCGCCGCCGGCTGCACAGCCCGTGGGCGGTCCGAATCAGTAGGCGCTGACGTTGCGCCGCGCGGCCAGGCTTGCCCTCGGCCATCCCCATATACGCACGATTGTCAGGTGACGAAGGAGGTTACATGAAGCGCACTACGCTAATCGCAATTGCCGTCGGATCCATCATCGGAGCGGCGCTGCCTGGCGCATACGCGCAAACGCAGAATGCGCAGACGCAAAACGCGGGCGTCGCCGGCCCCGGTAATCCACAACAGCCCCCGCAGGCCGCCCCGCAGGCAAATCCGCCGGCGGTTGGCCAGGCGGGCCCAGGCGCACCGCAGACCACTGCGCCGGCGGTGGGTCAGCCCGGCCCCAACGGCGCGCAGACCACTGCGCCGGCACAGGGGCAGGCCGGTCCCAATCCTGCCAACGACCAGCGCAACATCCAGCGCTACCGCGCGCAGATGCGTACCGATGCGCAAAGCGTCGCGCAGGATCGGGACGACATTCGTGCCGATCGGCGCCAGCTGCGCCAGGACTATCAGCAGCAGCGTGACGGCGTAAACGAGCAGGCTGCCATCCAGCAGGAGCGCACCGACATCCACACCGCGCGCCAGGGCATCGCCCAGGATCGCGCGAACATGGCGGCGGATCAGCGCAACATGCAGGGCAACGAAAACGGCATCCGTCATGACATGCGCGCCGATGAGCACAATATCGGGCAGAACCGCGCCGACATCCGCACGGATCACCGCGACATCGCCCAGGATCGGGCCAACATGCGCGCTGACCAGAGCAACATAGCGCAGAACCGTGCCGATATCCGTACGGACCGCCAGGACATCAGCCAGGATCAGGCGAACATGCGCACCGAGCGGGGCGATCTGCGGCATGACTATGCCGAGCAGCGCGCCGGGGTGAATGAGCAAAGCGCCATCAACCAGGCGCGCACTACCATGCGCACCGACCGCCAGGATATCGCCCAGGATCGCAGTGCCATCGGCACGGATGCGGGCAACATCCGCACGGACCAGCGCAACATCCGGACTGACCGTGGTGATATTGCGCAGGACCGCAGCGCTATCCATACGGATGTGAACAACATCCGCACGGACCGCAGCGACATCCGCACGGATCGTCGCGATATCGGCCAGGACCGTAGTGCCATCAGTACGGATGCCAACAACATCCGCGCTGACCGGCAGGACCTGCGTGCCGACCATCACGACTTGCGCCGCGATGGCTACTATGGCAGCAACGCGACTGCGGGCGGCAATGCCTCGGTCCACACCGATGGCGGAGCCAGCCAGCAGCGTGTCGGCAACTCGCTGACCGCCTCAACCCTCGCCAGCAATACGGCCGATAACAACAAGAAGGCGACGGATCAGCAAAACGCGCGCAAGCCGTGGTACCACTTCTGGTGGTAAGCGCCGTTCGCCACAGCTAAGCCAAGCAACGCCTGCACGGAGCCGTTCAGTTCCGTGCAGGCTTTTGCTCGCTTGCGGTAAACGCCTTAGAACTGCGCCGTGATGGTGGCGAACAGATACCGCCCCATCGCGTCGTAGACTCCCGGGAAGGTGTTGCCGTTGCAGTTCGCGCCGGCCGGGCTGCTGGTGGAGCAGTCGCCTCCGGTGACCAGCGGCGGGGCCTTGTCGAACAGGTTGTTGACACCCAGCTCGAGTCTGACGTTCTTGTAGACGTTGAAGGTTCCCGTCAGGTCGATGTAACTGAACGCTGGGATCTGCGACAGCGCCAGGTACGGGGTTCCGGCGAGGAACGGGCTCGAGCTCAACTGCTCGGACTTGTCCGCGCCGATGTAACGCCACCGCAGGTTCAGGTCGAGTCCATCCCAGGGCGTCGACCAGGTCGCGTTGAACACGTGACGCCATTTCGGGTCCGCCGCACCGCAGGTATCGCCGAAGTACCCCACGCAGTCATAGTTGCCACCGCCCGGTACGGGCGTGGTCTGCAGGGTCTTGAGGTACGTGCCCTCGATCGAGAACAACAACGACCCGAGCGTCGCCATGGGCAGCCGGTAGCTGCCCTTGAGGTCGATGCCCTTGGTCAGGAGCGCACCCTCGTTGATGGAGGTATCGATGACGTACCCCTGTTCGGTGCGCCACAGCGAGCCATTGGCGTCGCGATGTATGTCCGAGCAGAAATTCAACTGTCCGGCGAGGCAGTCGAGCAGGATGGTGTTGCCACCGACCGGCGCGATGACGTCGGTGATCTTGATGTCGAAGTAGTCGACCGACACGGTCAGGTTCGGTACCACCCGCGGCTGGAACACCAGTCCCACCGTGTAGGTATCGGCGGTTTCGGGCTTCAAGTTCGGATTGCCGCCGAGCAGGCCGTTGTACTGGTTGGCAGGATCCCCCGCGATGTTGCCGTACTGGCCGGGCTTCACACCCGACAGCGCGCAGGCCGCCGGGGAGGCGGCGGGATGGGCACCCGAACAAGGATCGACCGATCCGTCCAGGCCTACGGTCTGCGGGGTGTACAGCTCGCCGATGTTCGGCGCACGCACGGCGCGCTGGTAGCTGGCGCGCACGCGGATGTCACGCGCCGGCGCCCACTCGAGACCCAGCTTGTAGGTGTTGGTGTCAAAGCCTTCGCTGTACTTGGAGTAGCGATAGCCGGCTTCGACGGACAGATCCTCCGCGCCCGGCTGGTGCTGGGCGAGCGGCAGGCGCATTTCCGTGAACGCTTCCCTGACGTTGAATTCGCCGACGATCGGCGGCACTGGCCCGCCGCCGCCGCCGGCGTTGCCCTGCTGCACCTCGTAGTCCGGCAGGAAGTTCGAGTACTCTGAGCGCCACTCCGCGCCGAAGTTGGCCTGCAGACCTGAGTCCGCCGTGGGGAGCTTCAAGCCGTACTTGCCCAGGTCACCGGTGACCGAGCCGTCCACCACGTACTCCTCCACGCTACCCTCGTCGAGCAGCGGGAGCGTCAGGAACGCGAGCTGTTGTGCCGTCACCGCGTTCGGCTTCCACAGATTCCACGGGACGCACTGCGGGTTCGCACCGAATCCGGTGCCCTGGGTCACCAGCGGGCCACCGGTGGTCGAGGTGGGTCCGCCGCAGACCGGTCCGGTCGGCGACGGCAGCACGTTCAGTGCCTGCTCCATGAGCGGGTTGCTGAGATAGTTGAAGGTACCGTTAGTGCTTTCCACTGTGCCATGCTGGGCGTAGACGTTGTACGTCCAGGCATTCTGGGGGTCCGCAAAGTCACCCTTGGCGCCGATCACCTCGCGTGCCGCGTTGTTGATGAAGTCCGAGATGCGGTTGCCACCCTCGACGTTGCGCTTGCCGATGTACATGTTGAGACCGTAGTACTTGGTCCCGTTGAACACCTCGTACGGAGCGCCCTGGGAGGCGGTGTTCGCACCCGAGGGTGCGCCTATCTGGGTCGACCCGTTGCACAGCACGCCCACTTCCTGCGCGTTCAGCAACGGGTTCGCGCACGCAATGAACGTCGGCTCGAAGAAGTCACCGCTGGGTGCGATCTGCGCCTGGGACGAGTTCCTCATGTACATGATACTGGTGTACACGTTGACGTGTGAGTTCACGTCGTAGTTCATGAACCCGCCGCCCGTCCAGCGCGTGTTCGGCGTCTGGTAGTAGTTGAGCGGTCCGTAGTTGTACAGGTCGGTCGAATAATTGAACGGCCGGAATACTCCGGTCTTGGGGTCGACCGTATGGTTGATGAAGCTGACGTGATTGAGCGGCCCGGTGTTGCCCGTAGCGTAGAAGTGACCGTGCGCGGAGGTACCCGAGCCACCGCATTGCAGTGTCGTCGCGCTTGCCGGGGCCAGCGAGCAGGCGCTGTAGTCGAACTTGCTCTGCAGCGCCGCACCCTGGTTGTCGTAGGTGAGGTACGCGGTGGCGTTGCCCTTGTTGTCCGCAAAGTTCGAGCCCATGAGCATCGCGGCGTTCTTGCCGAAGGCCGTGTTGACATTGCCCGACGGCAGCGGATCACCGGCCGCAGTGACCAGCGGCCCTACGCCGTCCTGGTCCTTGTTGTCGTGTTGGTTGAAGTGGTAGCCCGCATCGATCCTCACGCCCTCGAAATGCGTGTTGAGGACGAAGTTCACCACGCCCGCGACCGCGTCTGCGCCGTACACCGCGGACGCACCGCCGGTGAGCACATCGACGCGCTCGATGAGCGCTGCCGGGATCTGATTGATGTCCGAGTAGTTGCGTCCACCGAGCGCCGAGCCCGGACCCAGGCGCAGACCGTCCACCAGGGTCAGCGTGCGCTGGTTGCCGAGGCCGCGCAGGTCGATGCTGGCGGTGCCGTCGGCGCCGTTGGAGGTCGTGGAGTTCATGCCCGCAAACACCATGGGCAGGTTGTTGAGCACGTCCTCGACGCGCGTCAGTCCGGTCTGCTGCAGATCGACCGCGGATACGGTCGTGATCGGACTGATGGAGGTCTCATTGGGCGTCGACAGGCGCGATCCGGTGACCACCACCTCCTCGACGGGTGCGGCGGCAGCGGCTGGCGCCGGTGCTTCCTGGGCGTGCAGCGCGGAGACCCCGGCTGCGGCCGTGGCCGTAGCCAGTGCGAAGCGCACCGCCTGTTGCAAGCTGCGACTCTTTATCATGTTTTCTCCCCTATCCAGAAGTGTGGTGTCAGTGCAGCCGCAGCTCGACGGTACGGCTGCGCACCTGTCCCAGGCGCACGTGACCGCGCCAGTGGGGTCCGCGCCAATACACGGTATTGAGGCGGCGCACGATGTGGCCGCGCACATGGTGAAAACGCGGCCCGCTGCGCGTTGTGGTCGGGTGTCCTGCATTTCGGTACGCGACCTGCATCAGCAGTGGGGTCGAGACCTCCACATGCTCGAGCAACGGCGGCCGCCCGAGCCTCGCGCGCTTGCGATTCAGACGCTGCGGATTCACGGTCGTTTGCACCAAATCCGCGCGGACCGTCATGAGCAGGAACAGGGCGAGCAGCATCGGAATGTCAAAGGCAACGCTCGACATCAGCAGACGGGTCACTGGCTCACCCTGCACGGGGTCCAGGGGATCTGGCAGCACGCTCTGGTAGTAGCGCTGCCACGCAGAATCGAGGCGGAAGCGCGCGCATCGGAGCAAGGCGCTTACGCCCTCGCTCTGCGGATCGCAAACGCTGACCGCGCCGCCCTGCAGAACCGCCTCCGGCGGCCCCGTTGCGCCGCCGCCGTCTAGTTCCAGCAGCGTCTCCAACGCCGCTACCATGGGCTCGCGAGGCTCAACGCTCGGCAAGAAGAACGTGCGCAGGCTCGCCGAGCGCCCGCCTCGCTCGGCGCAGATCAGAACCCCCGAACGCTCGAGGCGACTCTCGTGGGACGGCACGCACTGCGGGAGCACGCCCCCCAACGCTTCACGCCGCGCGGGCTCGTTCCACTCAACCCAAAGGCGCTCCGCGGGCAGGTGCACAAGATCAAGGCACCCGGACAGCTCGTCCCCTTCGGAGTATGCAAGCTCAACGCAGGCACGGACGAGCTCGTCCGCGAGGACGTAGCGCAATGGGCAACGCGCGACGGCTGCGGAAAAATCGGCGGCGCCGGTGAGTCGCCATACGTCTCCACAGTTCTGGCGTACCAGGAACGGGGTGTTGCACTGCGCAATGTGGTCCAGCAGTCGCAAGATGGAAGCTTCCTTATGGCCCTTAGGCAATTCGCCAAAGAGACGCTTCTAGTTACTTTACCTACTGGTGAACTATCGTGAGGAGCTGTTTCTCTGTCAAGAGGTAAATGTGCTTTTGCCGCCACAAAGACGGGTCGCTCTCGGGGCTGACAGTCCGATTGCCGGGGATGATAGTTCACTTAGCGGTGATGTATCTGGAAATTGAGGTCAGCCCCGTTGCCTTGGAAATGCGTTGCTGCAATACCACGAAGGCAGTAGGAAACGGGATTGGCAGGAACAAGGCGTCCGAGGAGGCCCGGCCGCCGCAGGCTGCTCATCAGGTGGTGGGCGTCGTGCGCTGTCCCGGGTTCGAGGTGCTGGACGTCTTTGAACCGGTGCGCGCAGCTATGGCAAGGAGCCGGCGCGACACGTCGCCGAGGCGCTCGAGTATCAGTGGAACGAGGACCCCGGCAACGAGCCTGTCGCCATCCGGTAGAAAGTCACATCACGTGTGAACGTGTTTCTTCGGCGACGGTGGGGCAGGTGAGCCGTCGGACCAGTTGCGCACAGGAACGAACAGGACCGTCGATTCCATGGCGCCGCCGTCTTGCCCGAGGATGGGTGAACGTTCCTTGTTCGCGCCCCAGTCGTCGGCTTGGCCGTGGGGGATGAAAAACATGACATGGGGAAGCCACGGGCCCGCTGCGGCATCGTTAACGTAGGCGTCCTTCGAGAGCATGAAGGAAAAAGCGCCTGCCTCCGGGGTCTTGAAACTGTGGCTGGTGACCGCGGCGCCGGTTCTTTCGATGATCTGCTGCCTGGTGGCGCCCGCCAGGACCCACTCCGTGCGCTTGAGGTACTGCGGGAGCTCGGTCCGGGCGGCTGGCGGGTTGAAGCAGTTTGGCGAGCGTATCCTCGGATTCCAGAACTCGGGATCGTCGAGCCCGGCCGCCCAGGAGCGTTCGACGAAGCAGACGAAGCCGTTCTTGCCCTTCGCCGCCGTCTCATAGCCGTGGCTACCGAGTACCAGCACTTCGGCGTCCGCGGAGATTGACGGCGGCGCGGCACTGCGTGCCAGTGCGATCTCGTCCTCGCGGCTTGCGATGCGATACTGCTCGGTCGGGGCCCTCTCGGGATAGGGAGTCTTGACGGCTTGCGATCGGGCCGGCCCACTCCAGCTCAATGCAGCAAGGACGGTCGCGGCGAGAACACCCCTGGTATTTTTCTGATTCATCATAGACTTCACTCTTGGGTATACTATCAAAGCACAGCCAAGGTGCTGTCAAGTGCCTCTGGGAACGCTCGGAATCGGCTGCAGCGCCCGGGTGCTCCCGGTTGACATCCGCAGGATGGTTCACCAGACTCTTCGCTAGATGGTGAAGTTTAACGATCCCCAGCTCAATCGCACCTTCGCGGCTTTGGTCGATCAGACCCGCCGGGCAATACTCGACCGGCTCGAACGCGAAGACGGCATATCGATAAGCGAACTTGCGAAGCCCTTCGCGATAACGTTGCCGGGGGTAATGAAGCACCTGGATGTTCTCGAGGATGCCGGTCTCATCACCCGCTGGAAGCAGGGGCGTACCGTCACGGTACGGCTGCGGCCTGACCCCATGAGAAGCCCGCTGGACTGGCTGCGTCGCTACGAACGCTTCTGGAGCAGCCGCCTCGATCGTCTTACCGCGTATGCCGAAAGTGAAGAGTCCAAAGCGCGCAGGAAGGGCCGATGACCAGCGTCACGCTAGTGCGCCGAATCGGGGCGCGACCAGAGATCGTATTCGCAGCCTTGAGCACTCCAGAGGGCGTTGCCCACTGGTGGGGGCCTGACGAGGGTCCCGTTCTGTTCGCCGACATCGATGCACGGGTCGGGGGCCGTTTCCGGGTGCGGTTTCGCATGCTGGACGGAACCGAGCATGAGGCCAGGGGCGAATGCCTCGAGGTCGTGGATTCCAGGCGCCTCGTTATGACCTGGCAATGGGCGGTCGGAGGTGAACCTGACGAGCGCGAGCAGGTGTCTCGCGTCGCTATCGACCTGCGGCCGATCGATAGCGGGACCGAGCTCACTTTCACCCACGAACAGCTGCAGACCGAGAATTCCCGCAATAGCCACAAACGGGGCTGGTCCGGCTCGCTGGACAAGCTCGAACGTTATTTGTCGGTCGAGCCGGAAGTTGTAGCGGCGCCGTGAGCTGAATTCGAGCCTCAGGCCAGCCAGCCCAAGCCGGCCGGGACGACGGCCGCCATCCGCTCAATCTGGTGGCGCCCCGGGCAGGCCAAACCACATGCCTCCCGGTGCGCAAGACGCTGTGCCAACATAGCGGGGGATTAATGCACCGCTACCCTGCTGATCCGCAATACGTCTATCGAATCGCGTCGCGGGCGCGCCCCGCCGGGGGAGAACATGAAACGGATCGGCGTAGCAGTCGTGATCGGCGCCCTGGCCTGTGCGGCAATCTCGGGCACGGCGTGGAGCGTGACTGCAACGGCCGCCGACCCGGCGGCCGGCCTGATCATCCATACCGAGGATGTCGAGCGCTTCTATAAGGTCTACGACGCTGCGGGCGGACATCCGACCGCCGAGCAGCTCCAGCACGACTACCTCGATCCGGGTTCGGAAGGACTGCACCAGCTCGCCAAGGCGCGAAACGTCACCGGGACGAGGATCGCCGACACCATGGCCAGGCACCCGGAGATCTACTCGGATGCCAGGCAGTGCATGGTCGTGCTGCCGCGCGTGCGTCAGCGCGTGCAGATCGCACTGCGAAAATTAGGCCGTCTCTATCCGCAAGCGCGTTTCCCGCCCGTGACGATCGCCGTCGGCCGGGGGAAACCTGTGGGCATTGGAAGCGCCGCCACGGGACTGCAGATCGGGCTCGAGGCGTTGTGCGCAGTGAAGTGGGACAATCTGGATGTCGAGGAGCGGTTCGTGCACGTGATTGCGCACGAGTATATCCACGTCCAGCAGTTCCCGGCTCTCGATGACGACGAGCATCCCACCTTACTTGAGCGGTCCCTCATCGAGGGTGGCGCGGAACTCGGCGCCGAGTTGATTTCCGGCGAGCCCGCTGAGGTCGCTAGCGCGAGCCTGAGGGCGGCGACCCAGGGACATGAAAAGGAAATCGAGAGCGCGTTCGTCGCCGATGAGGACCAGACCGATCTGTCTAAATGGCTGGACAACTCAACCCTGGAAAAGCAGGGCGACCTCGGCTACTGGGTCGGATATCGCATCGTCAAATCCTACTACCAGCATGCCGCCGACAAGCGCCGGGCGCTGCGCGAAATCATAGAAATGACCGACCCGAAGTCGCTTCTGGCCAAGAGCGGCTGGTATCCGGGGATCGTGCTGCAGTAGGAACGTTCCGCAGACAGCTTAGCCGTCTTACCTCTCGTAGCAGATCGTAATTGAGGCGATATGCTCGCGGAAATTGCGATCGAGAAAGCCTACAAAAGATGTCAGAAGTTGCCACTCTTCCCGAGGTGCGTTGGACTCAACCACCGCCGCGAGGGTACCGCCGATGCAACGCTGCAGCGTAATCCTTCCGGTGTAAGCCACGTGCTTCCATCTTTCGGTACCCGCTCTGCGCGTGCCGGCGCGATGTAGCGTGCCCTGGTGCTTCTTGCGGAGTGCCACTTCCTTAGCACTCAAGAGATTGTAGAGCTTCGTGTCCTCGCGGGGGATGACTGTCAGCCTGATCATTGCTCAGCTCCCGTAGCCTGGGGGTGTGCTGGGATGGCGGTCCTCATCAGACGCCGCTCACTTTCTCACGAGCAACCAGCCCGTTGGGCATTTTTCGCCGGGCAGGCCGCGCCACCCGAACAGCTTGCCTCAGACCTGTTATATCCAAGTCCGGAGAATAACCGGAAGGAGCAGGCTCCTCACAGCTCTGGCGCCCGTGCGTTGCGTGCCCGTAAGCTCTCGCTATGAGCGCCCTGACATCCTCCGCGGCCATCGATACTGCAAGCGCAGACCCCTCGGTCAGGACGCTGTTTGGTCATCCGCGCGGGCTCGCCACGCTGTTCCTGACGGAAATGTGGGAGCGTTTCACTCATTACGGCATGCGCGCGATCCTGGTGCTCTTCATGGTGACCGCGGTATCTGAGGGCGGTCTCGGCATCAAGGACCAGGCGGCCAGCTCCATCTACGGGCTGTTCGTGGCCTCGTGTTACCTGCTATCGCTGCTCGGAGGATGGGTAGCCGACCGGCTGGTCGGGGCTCAACGGGCGGTGATCGGCGGCGCCGTCTTCATCCTCCTCGGCAATGCCATGCTGGCCTCCGGAAGTACGCCGGTGTTCTTTCTCGGCCTCACGGCGATCGCCTTCGGCGTCGGGCTGCTCAAACCCAATGTCAGCGTGCTGGTCGGTCAACTCTATCCCGGCGGCGGCGCGCGACGCGATTCGGGCTTCTCCCTGTTCTACATGGGAATCAACGTGGGGGCGCTGCTGGGCGCTTTCCTGGTGCCGATCTGCGCGGCGCGCTTCGGCTGGCACTGGGGCTTCGTGCTGCCGACCCTCGGCATGCTGCTGGGGCTGGTGCAGTTTCTGTTCACACGCCGCTACCTCGCCGCACCGCACTCGAGCCCGCAGGCCGGGCTGCGGGACTGGCTGCCGCTGGTGGGGTTTGTGACGGCGCTGATCGTGGTGGCGACGCTCGCCGTCAGCGGCAGAATCCGCATCGATGCGCAGGCGATGGCGCTGGCGAGCTCCTGGATCATCGGACTGATTGCGGCGGCCTACTTCGTATATCTCCTTTTGTTCGCCGGCTTGTCGGGGACGGAACGCCGGCACGTGTACGTGATCATCGCGCTGTTCGTCGCCGCCACCCTGTACTACGCGGCCCAGGAGCAGACCGCGACCTCGCTCACGCTGTTCGCCGAGCGCTACACGAACCGTGATTTCTTCGGCTGGCAGATCCCGGCCGGGGTTTTCCAGAGCGTGAGCTCGGTGTACATCCTGCTGCTAGCGCCGCTATTCAGTGCACTGTGGATCGCGCTCGACCGGCGCGGCCGCGACCCCTCGACCTCGGTCAAGTTCGCACTCGGGCTGCTGCTGATGGGTGCGGGATTCCTGGTGATGTACTTCGCCTCGACCTATGTGCTCGCCGGGCAGAAGGTGCTGCCCACGTGGCTGGTGCTCTCCTACGGCGTGCAGATGTGCGGCGATCTGTGCCTGGGACCGGTGGGACTTTCCTCCATGACCAAGCTCGCAGCGCCCCGGGTTGCCGGCCAGGTCATGGGGATCTGGTTCCTGTCGCTCTCGCTCGGCAACGATCTCGCCGGCCAGTTCGTCGCATCGGCTTATGATGCGAGCCATGTGGCATCGGTGCCGGCACTGTTCCTCAAGATCGTGGCCTGGTGCACGCTCGCAGGTGTGACGATGCTCCTGCTGACACCGCTGCTCAAGCGTCTCATGGCAGGCGTCAGGTAAGCGTCGGGTAGGCCTCGTCCATCTCTGACGAGGAATGCCCGCGATCGAATCAGCGGCTGCGCCAAGCCTTGCCGAGAAGTCGCGCCGCCATCCAGCGATGGAAATGATGGGTGGGCTGGTCCATGACGGGTGAGAAGACGCCGCCCTGGTAACCCGGCGATGCCCGGCCCTGCTGCATGCCCTCGACCGCCAGTACGTCCTCGGCGAACACTCCGCGCCAGGCGGCGAGCGTCGCGGCGCGGCAGGCGCTGTACGTGTCGGCGGTGGCGCCCTCACCCACGTAGAAAATGCGCAGCTCCTCGCGCGTGAGGTCGGCGGCGAGCGGCGTCAGGAGGACCACGAACGCGTGGTCGGCATGCACGCCGAGCAGTACGTTCGGGTAGAGCGCCGGGTATTCGGCCACATGGGTGCGGTCCGCCGGCCAGTCGGCGAAGCGCGGCAGTTTCGTGCCGGCGACATCGCTCAGGCGATAGGCGAGAGAGATCTGGCCGCAGAAATCCTCGTGGTCGAGGAAGCACTGGTGATCCTCGAGCCTGGAATAGCTGTTGAGCGAGGGATGAACCCAGGGCAGATGGTAGGACTCGCAGTAGTTCTCGACCGCCAGCTTCCAGTTGGCGCGCACCTCGAGGGTGAGATGCGAGTCGGTACGCCCCGGGCGCAGCTGCATCCAGCCCCGCTCGCCGAGCAGCGCGCCGGCACGCGCACGCAGCGGCGCGATGAACTCATCGAACCCGGGGGCGTCGCCGCTCAGGTTGATGAACAGCACGCCTGCGAACTCGGCGCTGCGAACCGCTTTCAGCCCGTGCTGCGAGGTGTCGAAGCCGGCGAGCGTGTGCTGATTGATGCCGCCGATGTGCGGCGTGCGCTTGAGCTCCCCATCGGTGGTATAGGACCAGCAGTGGTAGCGGCAGCTGATGAGGCCCGTTACTTCGGTCGGCTCGGCGACCAGCTTCATGCCACGGTGGCTGCATACGTTGTGAAAGACGCTGAGCTCACCGGCGCGGTTGCGGGTGATGAGCAGCGGCAACCCCATGAAGTCGAGCGGCTGCGCGAACGGCCGGTCGGGGATGGTATCGGTGAACGCGCAACCGGCCCAGGTGTGCCCGATCACCGCATCGCGCTCGTGGCGGAAATGCTCCGCGCTCGTGTACGCGGCGTTCGGCAGCCCGCTCGCCTCAGCGATGGGCCGCAGCACCTGCTCGAGGCGCTGCGCGCTGATCGCACCGTCGCTTTGAGGCATCCCCTTTTACGACGCTGGCGTTTCAGCGGCCTCCGAAGGCATAGGCGATGCGCAGCCCGATCTCGCGGGGACGATTCACGATCACGTCGTTGGTCAGATTCTCGAGCTGGTTGGGCTGGGCCGGCGGCGCGAGGATCTCCTGCTTGTCGAAGAGATTGCTCACATAGCCGGTCAGGCGCCAGGAGCGGTGATTGACTGACGCCCAGAGGTTCATGACCTGGTAGGTGCTGCTCTGGCTCACCGTCGAGGATCCGAGCGTCGGCGCCAGGGCGAACTTGATGACGCTGTGGTACGTGCCGCTCAAGGCCACCGACAGGTCGTACTCCGGCGCCAACGCCACGTCATAGAGGAGTGTCGCCTGCGCGCTGGTCTTCGGGCTGCCGGGAAGCTGCTCGCCGGACTCACCCGTGAGCTCCCCCGGCGTGATGACGCCGGCGCCATTGTTCGCCGGCAGCGAGAAGTCGCTGGTCAGCTTCGCATCCGCGTAACAGAAGCTAAGGTTATAGCCGAACCCGGGCACACCCAAAGGCCCGCTCGATAGCACCTCGAACCCTGTGGAGCGGGCGGTGTTGGCGTTGTACACGGCCAGGTTGCCCGAGGGGAGACTGGCGAAGATCTGCGGCTTGCTCCAGTAGATGTCGAACACCGAGAATGTATAGGTGAGCCCGTTGTCGAAACGTCCCTTGATTCCCGCCTCGTAGTTGTTGGTAGTGTCCGGCGCATAGGTACGCAGCAGCGGGCTCTCCTGGAACACGCCTGTCTCCGGCACCGCGTTGGCGCCACCGCGGCGAAAGCCCTGCGACCACATCGCATACACGTACTGGTTGCTCGCGTACTCGTAGGAGGGATTCACCTTGCCGATGGTCTTGGAGGCCGGCTCGCTGCGGGGTACCGGCGGAAGGTTGGTGGCGAAGCTGTAGTCGAGATAAAGCTGTGCATCGGTGAACTGCTGCTCGAAGTGCCGTACACCGAAGGTGACCTGGCCGTGCGATGCGAAATGCCACGCCAGCTCGCCGAACACGGACTTGTCGGTAAAGGTCTGCGTGTCGACCTGCACGAAGGTCAGATCGTTCGGGCCGACGGTCAAAAGACAATCGGGGAAGGGCGCGCCATAGTAGACGGGCGCGCTGCAGCCCTGCTGGATGGCGCGCTGCGCTGAGCCGGGAGTGGCGATATGCCAGCTGCCAATGCGCCCCTGATTCTCGTAGAACGCACCGAGCACGTAATCGAAGATGCTCTTGGGGTCGGTCTTTGAAACGAGTCGGATCTCCTGCGTGAAGGTATGCGCTGTGTCGGCGAACTGCTGCGCGAACACGAAGCGCGGGTTGCTGGGAATCCCCGCGTAATAGGGCAGGAACGCCCCGCCGTCGACTCCGGCGAGGTTGTAGCTCTGATCGTCGACGGTGGCCGCGGAGGTGGTGTAGTAGGAGCTGGTGGCGGATACGGTGGCAAAGCCAGCGTCGTAACTGAGGTCCAGGCTCGCGAGGTCCGTGTCGCGCGAAAACGGCTGGTCGATCTGCGTGAACTCCCGATAGGGGCCGCCGGGCGGAAGCGTGGTCGCCGGATCGAGCGGCGAGATGCCGCCCGGGAAGGTCATGTTCACCTGCGGGCCGCCATCGCCCTGAACATTTGAGTGAAGATAGGCGAGCTCGGCGCTGAACGCCTCCACCGGCTTCCACAGCATGGCCGCGCGCCCGGTGAAGGTCTTCTGCCAGTTCCAGTCGGGCCGGTCCGAATAGATCGCGGGACTGCTCACCGGATCGGCCGGGTTCGCAGGCAGCGGCGTGCCGAGATAACCCGGGCTCGACACCTTGAACAGCCCGTAGGCATCGACGAAGCCGGGCTCGTAGACGTACTTCGCGGACGCGCGAAACGCCAGCACGTCGCCGACCGGGATGTTGAACATGCCGTTCAAGTTGTAGCCGTTGCCGCTCGAGTGCTCGGTCCTGGCTCCGCCCACTTCGACATTGCCGGCCCAGGTATCGAGCTGCGGCGCATTCGGGATGATGCGCAGCGCTCCGCCGAGCGCACCGGCGCCGTAGAGCGTCCCCTGCGGCCCGCGCAGGATTTCCACCTGCTTGATGTCCTGCAGATCGAAGTAACCGTCGATGGGCGAATTGCCGATGTAGGTGCCCACCGGCGCCTGCTCGAAGGTGCGAAATCCGCGCGGCTCGCTGTCGGCATTGATACCGCGGATGATCGGCACCGTGGCGCCGGAGAGGCGCGCGCCATAGTCGTACATGCTCAATCCCGGCACCTGTTCCGCGAGCGAGGCGATGTCGGTCACGCCGGTGCGTTCGAGCTGATCCGCGCCGACCACGGAGATGCTGTAGGGGACCGCTTCCAGCGTCTCCGGGCGACGGGTCGCGGTCACGGTCACTTCGGCGAGCTGGTCGGAAGGCCCGGGGGCCTGCTGGGCGCGCGCGAGGTGCGGCGAGCCGTAGAGCGCCAGGAGCACAGCCGTGCCGATCGGAGTGAGCGCGCCCGGCCGGTGCAGTCGGGACTTGAGTTCGGTCATGCGGGTGCGCTGCGAGCCTCGCGAGTTGTCTTTCTGCATTGGCATCCCCTGGTCTTTTTTTTGCCCGACGCCGAGCGAGAGAAGGCTCGGAACGAGAGGCGGTCGCGGCGCGTCTTAGTGCCGGATGGCGCGATCCATTGCTTGAACAGGATCACCGACGGTGCGTGATACTTATAGAGGAACCCCCGCGGTTGCGCAACACGCGGATCGAGTGTGGCAGACTAGCCTCGAGCGCGCGCACTTTGCCCCACTACCGTGCGAGAGATCGAGAACACCTGGATCACCATGTCCGATGGCTGTCGCCTGGCGGCGCGCCTGTGGCTGCCCGATACGGCTGCGACAGCACCGGTGCCGGCGATCCTCGAGTACATCCCCTACCGCAAACGCGATTACATGCGGCGGCGGGACGAGAGCATCCACGGGTGGTTCGCGAACCACGGCTACGTCGCCGTGCGCGTCGACATGCGCGGCTCGGGGGAGTCGGACGGCATCCTGCACGATGAATACCTCGTCCAGGAGCAGGACGATGCCCTCGAGGTGATCGAGTGGATCTCCCGGCAGCCCTGGTGCTCGGGACAGGTTGGCATGATGGGCAAGTCCTGGGGCGCCTTCAACGCGCTGCAGGTGGCGGCACGCAGACCGCCGGCGCTCAAGGCCATCATCGCCGTCATGGGAACCGATGACCGGTTCGGCGAGGACGTGCATTACTCCGGCGGCTGCCTGCTGAACGACAACTTCTGGTGGGGCTGCGTCATGCAGGTCTTCAATTCGCGCCCGCCGGATCCTGAGATCGTCGGCGACCGCTGGCGGTCGATGTGGCTCGAGCGGCTCGAGGCCGAGCGGTTCTGGCCGCAACTGTGGCTCGAGCACCAGAAGCTGGATGAGTACTGGAAGCACGGCTCGGTGTGCTTCGACTACCAGGCGATCACCTGTCCGGTCTGGTGCTGGGGCGGCTGGGCGGACCTGTATCGCGATACGCCGTTTCGTCTGGCCGCGCGGCTGCGCACTCCGCACAAGGTGACGGTAGGTCCCTGGGCGCACCTTTATCCACACGAGGCAACGCCGCAGCCGGCGGTGGGGTTCCTGCAGGAGGCGCTGCGGTGGTGGGAGCGGTGGCTGAAGGGCAAGGACAACGGCCTCATGGAGGAACCACCGCTACGCTTCTACATGATGGAGAGCGTTCGCCCCCGGCCCTCCTATGCCGAGCGTCCCGGACGATGGATCGCCGAGCGCGAGTGGCCGAGCCCGAACGTGCGTACGTGGACGCTGGCCATCAACGCCGCGGGGCTCGGCGAGCGGCCGGCCGCCGGGCGCGCGCTGACGATCGCCTCGGCGCAGTCCACCGGGCTTGCCGCAGCGGACTGGGGCAGCTTCGGTGTGGCCGGAGACATGCCGGGCGATCAGCGACTGGACTCATTCGGGTCGCTCGAGTTCGATCTGCCACCGCTCAGCGAGCCGATCGAGATCCTCGGTAACGCTCGCGTCAGCCTCGAGGTCGCTGCCGACCGGCCCAACGCGCTCATCGCCGCCCGCCTGATCGATGTGGCACCGGACGGCAGCGCCACGCTGGTGGCGCGCGGGTTCCTCAATCTCACGCACCGTAACAGCCGCGAGTCACCCGCGCCCCTCGCCGCGGGTGAGCGCTATCAAGTCGAAGTGCAGCTGACGGGCACCGCCTATGCGTTTCCGCCCGGCCACCGCATCCGCCTCGCGCTCTCGAATGCCTACTGGCCGATCGTATGGCCCTCACCGGAACCAGTGACGCTCACGATGTTCACCGGGGCGTCACGCCTGCTGCTGCCCGTGAGGTCTGCACAGCCGAGCGATGCGCAATTGCCTCCCTATCCGGAGCCTGCGTGCGCAACTGCCTCGCCGATGACCAGCATGCGCAAGGGTCGACTGGAGCGCTCCGTGACGCTGGACGAGCTCACCGGTGAGGCGACCCATCGGCTCTACATCGATGGCGGCGTGTTTGGCGATCGCGGCAAATTTCGGCTCGATGCTATCGACCTCGAGATGGCTCATGTCTTCGAAAGAGTCTATCGAGTCAGACCCAACGAGCCGAACTCAGCGAGCGCCGCGATGCTTCAGAGCTACGAGGTGGGTCGAGGTGACTGGCGCGTCAAGATTGATGCCGGCGCCACCATGACCTCCAGCGTGTCGACCTTCGACCTCAACGCCTGGATCGAGGCCTACGAGGGCGAGCGATCGATCTTCCGCACCGAGTGGCGCTCAAGCATCCCGCGCAAAGACGTGTAGCGCACGAAGAGGTACGCCTCGACAGTCCGACGTCAGGTCTTGAACCTGGCGGCCTCCTCCGAACCGCCTGTGGCATTACCCGCGCTGTACGAGTGGGCGCCGGCCCCGGCAAGCTTGCCGCGATCGACGATGAGGTACTCTTCGCGGATCGGACGTTTATCGAACCAGCACTCCAGAATCTCGCGAGTTCCCGCCGCGTAGCGTGCTTGCGCCGAGAGCGATGTGCCCGAGATATGCGGAGTCATTCCATGGTGCGGCATGGAGCGCCAAGGATGGTCCTTGGGCGGTGGTTGCGGGAACCACACGTCCCCGGCGTATCCGGCCAGCTGTCCTGACCTGAGGGCAGCCGCCACGTCGTCGCGGTTGCAGATCTTCCCGCGGGCGGTGTTAACGAGGTACGCGCCACGTTTCATCTTCGACAGCAGCTTCGCGTTGAAAAGATTCTCGGTTTCCGGATGCAACGGGGCGTTGATGGTGACCACATCGCAGACCCTCACCATATCCTCAACCCCAGCGTGGAACGTGAGCCCCAGCTCCTTCTCGACACTCTCAGGCAGGCGATGACGGTCGGTGTAGTGCAGCTTGACATCGAAGGGTTTCAGCCGACGCAGCACCGCCAGACCAATGCGACCCGCGGCTACCGTGCCGACGTGCATGCCCTCCACATCATAGGAGCGCTCAACACAGTCGGCGATGTTCCAGCCGCCCTTCACCACCCACTGATAAGACGGGATGTAGTTGCGCACCAGCGCCAGAATCATCATCACGACGTGCTCAGAGACGCTGATGCTGTTGGAGTAAGTCACCTCAGCGACGGTGATCTCCCTGTCCATCGCCGCTTGCAGGTCAACGTGGTCTGAGCCGATGCCCGCGGTGATGGCGAGCCTGAGCTTCTTAGCCTTGGCAACTCGCTCGGCGGTCAGATAAGCGGGCCAGAACGGCTGCGAAATGACGACCTCTGCATCCGGAAGCTCGCGCTCGAATCGGCTGCCGGGGCCGTCCTTGTCAGAGGTGACCACGAGCGTGTGGCCGTTGCTCTCGAGGTATTTGCGCAGCCCAAGCTCGCCGGTCACGCTGCCCAGCAGAGTCCCCGGTGTGAAATCTATCGCCTTCGGCGTCGGCGTCGTTTGTCCACCTGGATAGCGATCGATTTTGGGAATCCCGTCTCGCGCATAGGATTTCGGGTAACCCTCGACCGGATCATCGTATAGAACGCACAGTACCTTTGCCACGGCAGTTCCTCTGGCTGACTGACCAGGCCAGCCTGAAGATCGCCGCGGCAGCGATCAAATTGAATGCTTCAGTCGGGTGATCGAAGTCGTCAATTAACCATCCGGCGCGCTCAGGGCCGCACGCCGCCAGTGCCTGTCGATTCGCAGCTCTATGTCGCGCACCAGATCCACCTCTTGCGCAAAGCCAAGTAACGCACGCGTCATCGGCGTCAGAGGATCGCGGGACGATGCGACCAGGCCCAAAACGTGTGATCCGATGGGATCGACAAGCGGCAGGGCCGTCAGCTCGACGGGCTCCCCCAGGAGCAGCAGAAACGTATGCGGCACGACCGTCGACCAGGTACCGGAGCGCACCTGCGACCAGAGCGCGGCAAGCGAGTCCGTTTCAATCATCGGCTGCACCTGCGCACCGGCGGCCCGGAAATAGTCGTCAAGGATGCGGCGGTTCTGCATCGATTGTGTGAGCAGGCACAGCGGCAGCTGCGCCGCCTCCGCCCAGGTCATCGTTTCACGGGTGCCGAAATGCTCGCCGTCATGTGTGAGCAGCACGTACCGTTCGCGGTACAGCTCCGTTGTCCTGACTCTCGGCAGCGGATCGTTATCCAGGTACGTCACTCCGACGTCGATCGCAAAGTCATCGAGTCCGCGCTGAATCTCCCTGGAGGTCAGCGAGCTGATCTGGAATCTTGCCCGCGGATGGCGCGCGGCGAATTGCGCCGTCAGCAAACCGAGCGCAGGCAGCCCGACGGGGATGCTGCCGATGCGCAACTGCCCGATGAGCCCTTCGCGCGATTCATTCAGTTCCTGCTCGAGGCCGCGATAGTCGGCAAGAATTCGCTGTGCCCAGGCGAGAACGCGCTCGCCCTCGGGTGTGAACCCGACGAAGCGCTGGCGCCGCTCCACGATGAGCACCCCCAGACTCTCTTCCAGTTGCTTGATTCCCGCTGACAGAGTGGGTTGGGTTACATGGCAGGCGGTCGCCGCACGCGCAAAGTGCCGCTCGCGCGCGAGGGCAACGATGTATTCCAGGTATCGAACGATCACTTTGATTGCCCAGGAAATCCGCTTGCAGCAGCAGCGGCCGCGAACAACGTACGCAGACTGGCGTTTGCCGCCTACTGTCCGTCGGCGCCACCAGGACTAGCCGAATGCCCTAACCCATCGTGCCGCGTGTGATTCTGAATCAGTTGCGGCCTTGCAGGTAGTCCAGCCACTCGATATCCGCCGAGAACTGCCCTGAGCGCCGCCGCCGAAGAGGTCAGAAGGTGAAACGACCACCGACTGTCGGAGCCAGGTTGTTGTCGTAGTAATAGGGGACGCCGGGGCCGTGAGGAATGGCGATGGCGAGACCGCCGCTTACCTCGGAATACGCAATACCGGCATAAACGTCGAAACGCCTGGTGAAGTGATGATCCGCATAGAGCGAAACCTCGCTGAGGGTGCCGGCGCAGGAACTGCGGTAACCGGCAGCGGGCGAGCAGGTTGACGGAATACGGAAGTCGTTCTGCCACTCACGATAGTAGGACAAGGTGATGGCGGTCTTGCTGTCGAAGGCGTATTTCACACCTGTCCAGGCGACCTGCACGACCTTGGTAGAATCAAGGTTGTTGTCTTCGACGCCGCTCAAGATATAGCCGCCCTGGGCCGTGGCGCCAACGCCCAGCGGATTCGACGGGTTATTCTGCCGGATGTGTTCGTAGCCACCAAAGAACTTGAACGGGTCCCAGGTATATTTGGCAGCGACCATAACGGCGGTGTTGTCGGTCACGATGCCATATTCGGTATTGCTCGTTCCGATCAGGTTGGTGCCGTTGATGGGGTTGGTATTGATGCTGTTGAGCGTCGACTGATATGGCGCCGACAGACTCTCAGGCCCCAGCAAGGGGTTGAGGACGCTGATCGCCTGATTGTAACGCTGTAAGACGACGTCGGCGGAGAGCTTGCCGTAGTCTCCGCCGAGGTCGAATCCGTAGGCGGAATTATGCGGCTGTTCCGGCGTACAGGTGGCGGCAGTCCAGCCTGCCGAGGCGGAGTAGCAGCCGCCGGAACCGTCGACGAATTTATACATCGCGCCGAAATGGAGCGGGCCGTAGCTGACGCGATACTTCATGGCATCGTCCCAGCGAGTGTCCTGGGTGTCGCCGCCGCCGGCCATCAGGCCGTTATAGCCGATGAACGAAAAGGAATAGGCGCCGCCGGCCGGATCGTAAGCGAGCATCGCATCGGTACCGAGAGCGCGCTGCCGACCGAAGGTCAGCGTGCCCAACTGCGCGGAGGATACACCGCCATAGAACTCGTCATTGAAGGTTTGCCCCGCGCGCGCGCCGTCGCCGACGAACGAGTAGCTGCCCCTGGGGAGACCGGCGTTGCTGGTGTTGGTGGCCGCCATGTTGGCGAACTGGCCGGACTGCGGATTGATGCCGGTCGAAGCGTTGAAAACAACGAACCAGTCATGCACAAACTCTTCCCTGGCCTTGATGCCCACGCCGGTTTGCTGCAGGTTGTTCGGCGCGATGAGGAATCGAGACTGATTGCCGTTGCGGTTGACCAGCGATTCGCCTTCATAGTTATAGCCGTTTTCCGGTAAACCGTGGCTGACCCAGCCCACGCCGACGTCATACGCGCCGTACAGGGTGATGCCGTGCCAGGTCAACGGGCAATCGGTGGCGACAAACTCCTGAACACTCGCGCAGCCTGTCGGGTCTGGTGGAGCAGCCGGTTCGGCGTTTAGAACGTCGGCGGCACGCGCCGCATGATTCAAAGCGAAAGTTGCAGCAAGCGCTGCCAGGGCGCACCCCCAGGTCAGGACTGAATTCTTCACGGTTATCCCTCTCCCGACGCCGGCGGTTACCGTTATTATTAACAGTCGTTATATTCCATCGTATATAGCAAAGCTACGCTGGTAAAGCCCAATGTCCCGATTGGGGCGAGCTGGCGGACAGGGATGTTTGCAAACGGGAGCGCCGGCAAGATGATCTACATGGACTCGCCTTCGCTATGATGTGGTGAGGAGGAATTCCTATGACTGCTCCCGTAGTTCGATTCCGGATCGATTTCGCGAAGAATTCCTGCGTGGGGCCTGGGAAAATCCGCCTTCTGGAAGCCATTCGAGATTCCGGTTCGCTGTCACAAGGGGCACGCACCATCGGGATGAGTTACCGCCGTGCCTGGCTGCTGGTCGACAGCCTGAAACAATCGTTCCGCGAGCCCGTGACGGTGGCCTGTACAGGAGGCAAGGACGGAGGGGGCATGCTCGTCACCGAATTTGGCGACGCCTTGATCAATAACTATCGCGAATTGGAACGAGACTTTTCGACGTTGGCAGCTCGTCGGCTCCACGCCATCATCCCAACGGTTACCCGGTATTCCAGGTCTGCCGCCAAAGTATCGGTGCGGGCGAAGCTAGACTAAAGGCAACAGACTACTTACCAGGAGTCGCTGTAAACGCACCTGGTCAGGCCATCGCACCGTCAGGTCGCACGCGCAATCGGCGCGACGATGATGACGGGGCCGGTCGGCAGGCCGGTTGGTGAGCCGCTGGCCGGCTCCACGCTGACTGCGACCTGTCGGGCCGCGAGCAGTAGCGTGCGCTGCGCCGGCGTCAGATGTCGCTCGAGGCTACCCTGTCGGGGCAAAAGACCCAGGGAGACAGGGTTGCCGCCGCCGCTGGGCAGCACCCAGAGCTCGTAGCTCTGCGTGCGTTTCAGGGTAACCGGGCCGAGTGTACGGATATTGATTCGTGCCGCATCCGCGCTGCGCTCCAGACGCCACAGTGGCGCGGCATTCGCCGGAGCGAGCACCGCCATGGGCTGCCAGACGGGCTCGCTCAGGAAGGTCAGCTTACCGATAAGTACCGCGGCTGCGATGAGGCTCGCGGCGAGCGCGAGCGGCCACCAGCGCCTCAGGGCAGAACGCGCGGTCGGTGCCGCACCGCTATCGCTCATGGAATCGACAGCGCGCTGAATCCGCGGCCAACGATCCGCGCCAGGCGTGACCGGCGCCAGCGCTAGACTCAAAGGCAGCAGACGATCTTCCCAACGCTGCCGCGCGCTGAGCGCCTCTGGAAAATCATCGCAAAGTCGTTCAAAACGCGCGCGCGCACGATGGCGCAGCACACCCAGAACGTATTCCGCGGCGAGTCGCTCCAGCAGTTCCGGGCGGTCGTAATTCATGATCCCATGCAAGCCTTGAGGCTTTCCAGGCCCCGTCGTATCCAGCTCTTGATCGTTCCCAATGGTTGACCGATCAGCAGCGCAATTCGCTCTTGTGTGAGACCGCGCTGGTAAGCGAGCGTCAGACACTGACGCTGCGCGGTGCTGAGGATCTCGAGGCAGCGGTGCAGCGCATCGTGGGTCGCGCCGAATTCGAGATTGTCTGCAGGTCCGTCGACTTGCAATTGTTCAGCCCCTGCCAGCTCCGCAGCATCAAGCAATACGGTGGTGCGGCTGGCGCGCTGCAGGTCGATGGCGCGATTGCGCGCGATGGCGACCATCCAGGCCATCGCCCGACCTTTGCTACGATCGAACTGCCCAGCCTGCTGCCAGATGCGGATGAACGCATCCTGCAGGGCGTCCTCGGCCGCGGTGCGCGTACCCAGCAGGCGCACCAGGATCCCTAGCAGTTGCGGTGCCACGCGTGCATACAAGGTCTGCAGGGCAGCAGCGTCCCGGCGCGCGCAGCGCCGCAACAGACTGTCAAGTTCACTGCCGTCCGGCACCGTCACCACGATAGCTCCATACCCCCTCTACGTTGCTGTGGACCGCGCGGATGTAGCGAGAGCTGATCGGCGCAGGATACAGCGACGTGCCCGCGTGTGTCAGTGCCTGCTGGGTGTGCATATTTTTTTTCTGCAGCGTGCATCCGTCGGCGGGCAACGCCCGTAGTGCTCTCTGGACGAAATCCTTTTTATCCCCAGGGAATCCGATGGAGGGTTTATGAGACACACGATGCGGGCACCCCGTTTTGCGCTGTTGAACGGGTTCTTGCTGGTCGGTACCGCCGCCTTGACACTGGCGGCCACCGTTCCCGTCCAGGCCTCGAGCCACCGGGAAGCACCATTCATTACGACCCACCCGAAGGTCGACGGCACCGACTTCTACATGTTCAACAGCTACGAGCCCGGTCGAGCCGGATACGTCACGCTGATCGCGAACTATCAGCCGTTTGAGGACCCGCAGGGTGGTCCGAACTACTACACGATGGATCCGGACGGCCTGTACGAGATACACGTCGACAACGACGGCGACGGCGTCGAGGATCTGACGTTTCAGTTTCGTTTCAAGGTCGCTGACAGCGGTCTGAGCGTGATGGCCGGAGGAAAGTCGATCCCGGTGCCACTCAGCAACATCGGGCCCTTGAGCGCCACCAGCACTGCCGCGCAGAACGTCGTCGAGTCCTATACGGTGACGTTGGTACGCGGCGATCGGCGTAAAGGACAGGCCGCCGCGATCACCAATGCCGCGACCGGCAGTGCAACCTTCAGCAAGCCCTTCGACAACATCGGCATGAAGTCGATCCCGGACTACGCCGCCTATGCCAGCAACTTCATTTATACGATCAACATCCCGGGATGCAGTGTGCCGGGTCGGCTGTTTGTGGGGCAGCGCAAAGATCCGTTCGTGGTGAATCTCGGCGAGACCTTCGATCTGGTCAACATCAAGTACCCGGTGCAGGAACTGGCGCCGTCCGGCGTCAACGCGCGGCAGCTCGCACCGAACTCGGTGGCCGGCTACAACGTAACGTCGTTGGCACTTGAGGTAGCGGCTTCCTGTCTCACCAAGGGCAGTGATCCGGTGATCGGTGGCTGGACGACCGCCAGCATCCGCCAGACGCACGTGGTGAACCCGCAACCCCAGAGCGGTAAGAGCGTTGCCAGTGTTGGGCCGGTCGCGCAGCCCACGGGCGCAACGGTCGAAGGCGGGGCGTGGGCGCAAGTGTCGCGCCTCGGGATGCCGCTCGTGAATGAGGTCGTGATCGGTCTCCCCGACAAGGACCGCTTCAACGCCTCCGAGCCGCGCAACGATGGGCAGTTCGCCGACTACGTTACCAATCCCTCCTTGCCGGTGCTCCTGCAGGTTCTGTTTGGAGCGGAAGGCGTCAGGGCTCCGAACGTCTATCCGCGTACGGACCTGGTGGCGGCGTTCCTGACCGGCATCAAGGGACTGAATCAGCCGGCGAATGTCACCCCCGCTGAGGAGCTGCGCCTCAATACCAGCACAGCGCCGACCGCCGTGGCCTCGCAGAACGACCTCGGCGTGTTGGCAGGCGATCTGGGCGGCTTCCCCAACGGTCGGCGACCCGTCGATGACGTGGTGACCATCGAGCTGCGCGTGGCGATGGGGGTGCTGCTTTCACCCTTCAACGGCAGCGCCTCGGATCCGGACCCCTCATCGGATGCCTCGCGCCAGCTGCACTACACGGACGGCGTCGAGCCCAACCCTGCGGACTACCTGACGGTCTTTCCGTATGTCAACACGCCGCTCGCCGGCTCGCCGACGAGCGCCCATGACTAAAGGACGGCGAACATGAAGCACAGCATGGTGATCTTCGGGATGGTGGCAGCCGCTAGCGGGGCGCTGAGCGGCTGCGGCGGCGACAGCGGCGGGGCGGCGGCTGCGGCGCCGGCGCCGGCGAGCGCTGTGCAGTCGCTGGACACCGCGCAGGTGCTGGTTCAGGCGCGAGAACCTACCGAGACCGGTGACCCGTATCCGGTCAACAACGGCGCACTGGTTCTCACCGACACCAGTGATACCACCGAGCCGTTCAGCATCAACGGGACCTGAGGCGATCGTGCCGCGCCTGACGGCACATGGCACCAGCCGTCCTCGAGTTCATCGAGGGCGGCTGGTGTGCGCGGCGCTGGTGGCAATTTCTGCAGTGCCAGCGGTCACAGCGCGTCCCTATCTGCCAGCCGATGACAATGTCGTGCTCGCTCACCTGTCAGCCGGTATCAGCCACACGAGCCTGCAGGTTCGCCAGCAGGCGGGTGCGCGAGTGGACGTGGCGCTGCCGCTGGCGCAGTTCTACATCTCCCAGGCGCGCGCTACCGGCGACCTGCGTTTTTTGGGCTACGCCGAGGCGCTGTTGAGGCACTGGACCAGCCAGCCATCGCCAAACCCCGAGGCGTTGGTACTGTACGCCACCATCCTGCAAAGCCGTCATTCCTTCGATGCCGCTCTCGCCGAGCTCGATGAGGCGCTGCGGACACGACCCGACGACGCCCAGGCGTGGCTGACGCGCGCCACGGTGCTGCGAGTGCTCGGCCGCTACGCGCCCGCCGCCGACGCCTGCGCGCAGTTCGCGCGCCGGGCGAATGCCGGCGTCAGCCTGATCTGCGAGCAAAGCATTAAGAGCCTGGCGGGCCATCTCGAGAGCGCTTACGCCACGCTGGCGGGCTTGTCGACTCAGGGCATGCTGGACGCGGAGTGGACGTGGCGCGACTCTGAGCTGGGTGAAATGGCGGTGCGCCTCGGCCGCGACGCGGACGCAGAGCGCTGGTTTCGCGAGGCGTTAAGTCACAGTCCCGGTGATTCCTACGTCAAGGCAGCCTACGCGGATCTGCTGCTGCGCCAGCACCGCAGCGCCGAAGTGCTCACGCTTCTCAACGGGCAGGAGAGCATCGAGCCGTTGCTGCTGCGCCTCGCGATCGCGCAGAAGCAGCTGGGTGACCCGGGGCTCGCGCGCAGCCGCGAGCTGCTGCAGGCCGCCTTTTCCGCCGAAGCCGAACGCGGTGAGAGCGTGCACCGACGTGAGCAGGCGCGCTTTCTGCTCGAAGTGGAGAATCGCACTCAGGACGCGCTCGCCGCGGCGCTGGCCAACTGGGCCGTGCAGCGCGAGCCGGATGATGCACTGATTCTGGTCAAAGCCGCGCGTGCCGCGGGCACCCCGCAACGGGCGCAGCCGGCCCTGGCGTTCGCAAGCGCTCAGGGACTTCGCGATGTGCGTCTGGCGGCCGCTACGGACACTCATTCGTGAAAACGACCACCATCGTTCTGGCAGCGCTGCTGTTGGGCGCGGCGATGAGCGTGCGGGCGCACGTGGCCAGCAACAGCTTCCTGAGCATGCGGGTCGACCGAGCTCAGGTCGATGGCACGCTGGAGCTCGCCGTGCGCGATGCCGAGATCGCCGTCGGCCTCGACAGCAATCACGATGGCAAGGTCACCTGGGGCGAGGTACGCGCCGCCCAGAGCGTTCTGGTCCTGTATCTGCGTGAGCACCTGCACCTGACAGGATCGGCGGGTCAATGCGCACTGCAATTCGGCGCCGTGCAAATCAACGAACGAGTCGATGGCAACTATCTGTGGCAGCCGTTCACAGCGGACTGCCATACCGCCTTGCGGCGGCTGACCATCGACTACCGGCTGCTCGATGAAGAGGATCCCTCGCATCGTGGCTTGCTGACCTTGAGTGCGCAGCAAGTGACACAGACAGCCGTGCTCGGCGGCGCCCGCGGCGCGCAGAGTTTTGATTTGCGGCACCCCGCGCTCTGGTCCGCCTTCATTGAGTATCTACAGGCTGGAATCTGGCACATCTGGAGCGGGATTGATCACCTGCTGTTCCTGCTGTCGCTGCTGTTGCCCGCGGTGCTGCGGCGACGGCAGCATCGCTGGCAGGCGGTACCGCACGCAGCGCCGGCATTTCTCAACATCCTCAAGGTCGTGACCGCGTTTACGCTCGCGCATTCCATTACGCTGTCGCTGGCCGCCTTCGACATCATCCGCTTGCCCACTCGGCTCACCGAGTCGGCCATCGCCGCGTCGATCATCGTCGGCGCGCTGAATAACGTCTTCCCCATGGTGACCGAGGCGCGCTGGCGCATCGCCTTTGCCTTCGGGCTGCTGCATGGTTTTGGATTTGCCGCGGTCCTCTCGGAAATGGGGTTGCCGCAAGGCGCGCGGCTGGTGTCGCTGGTGGCGTTCAACCTCGGTGTGGAAGCAGGTCAGCTGGCCGTGGTTCTGGCCGTTATGCCGCTGGCATACCTGCTGCGCGCCACGCGCCTCTATCAGCGCGCTCTGCTACCCTGGGGATCCACGGCGATCGCCGCCCTGGCGGTCGTATGGTTGATCCAGCGCGCCGCGGGTTAGGCACGGGCAGATCTGCCGACGGATCTGAGCGGGCGAGCTGATCGTGAGAGTGTCCGCGCGCCGAACCATTGCCTGTGCGCTCTTGATCGGCGCCGGCTATGCCACCACCCTACCGCAGCCCACGTTTGGCGCAGATGCCAACCCAGGTACAGACGCCGCGGAAACGGCCTCTACCATGGAGGGCGATAGCGACCTGACTGCGGCACCGCTGCAAGAGGTCACGGTCACGGCCGAGCGGCTGAATCTCCTGGGAACTGCTGCGACTGCCAGCGAGGGACTGGTGGACGATGAGGAGCTGCAGCTCACGCCGCAGTACCGTCCGGGCCAGCTGCTGGAAACCGTACCGGGCCTGATCGTGACCTTGCACAGCGGCGAGGGTAAGGCCAATCAATACCTGCTGCGCGGCTACAACCTGGATCACGGCACGGATCTGGAGACCTATGTCGACGGCATGCCGATCAACCAGCCGACGCATGCGCATGGTCAGGGATACACGGACCTCAACTTCATGGTTCCCGAGCTGGCCGACGAGATCACCTACACCAAGGGGCCGTACTACGCCGACGTCGGCGATTTCGGCGCGGTCGGCTCGCTGCGCGTCAACTATCGCGACACCATCCCCGATCAGCTCGCGGCGAGCCTGGGAACACTAGGTTTTCAGCGCGTCTATGCCGCCGGCACGCAACCTCTGGGGGACGGACACTTATTGGAGTTCGTGGAAGCGCAGCACTACGACGGACCGTTCGTGACACCCGATGATGCGCGCAAGGAGAACCTGGTACTGCGCTACGCGCACGGCGACGAGCACAACGGCTATTCCGTGACCGGCATGTACTACCACCAGCTTTGGACCAACACCACCGACATTCCGCTGCGCGCGATTACCGCGGGACTGGTGCCGAATCGATTCGGCACGCTGAATCCCACCGACGGCGGCCACGCGCAACGGGCCAGCCTCTCGGTCAACTACCGCGCCACGCTCGGTGCCGGGCAGCTGACGGCGAGCAGCTACTTCATCTATAACCAACTGCATCTGTTCAATGATTTCACGCACTTTCTGGTCGATGCCGTGCACGGGGATCAGGAAGATCAGTTCGAGAATCGGCGCGTCACGGGCGGCACGTTCGATTACACGCTGCCGCTGCCTGTGGGGCTGCTCGACAATCGCGTCTCGGTCGGCGGGCTGGTGCGTTACGATCTGCTCGGAGTCGGCCGGCTGCCGAGCGAGGATCAGATACCGCTGTCGGCTGATTTCGATCCGCCCTCGTATTCCGACGACGATCAGGTATACCTGTTTGCCGGGGCGCTCTATGTGCAGGCGGTGACCCGCTGGACGGCAACGCTGCGCACCGTCCTCGGGGTCCGCGATGATTACCAGCACGGCACCGACGTCGACTATCTGGCGGCGTTACACGAAACGGCCGGCTACACCAACGGCGGTACGGCGCAACAGTCGCTGCTGCAACCCAAGGGAAGTCTCATCTACACACCAGGCGAGCAGCTCGAGTTCTACGTGTCGGCCGGGCGCAGCTTCCACAGCGCGGATCTGCGTGGCGTCAATCAGGATACGAGCGTGGATCTGGGACTTCCGCATACGCCCCTGCTGGCGCGCCAGGAGGGACAGGAGGTGGGCGTGCGCGCCACGCCGCAGCCCAATTTCGCCTTCACCCTGGCGCTCTATGATCTCCGGCAACGGTCCGAGACCATCATCGACCCGGACGTCGGCCAGGACGTCGCCGGACCCCCGAGCCGCCGCTACGGCTATGAGCTCAATCTCACTTACCAGTTAAATCACTGGCTGGAGCTGTACGCCAGCTACTCAGGCAATCACGCGCGCTTCACCCATCCGTTCGACGATGGCACCGGTCATCTGGGCACCTACATCACGGACGCGCCGGTCGCGACCGGGGCGCTCGCGTTTTATCTGACCGATCTTGGTCCGTGGAGCGCCGGCCTCACTTATCGCTATCTGGGCGACTATCCGCTCTCCTCGGGACCGTGTGTCGACTCGGCCGCGGTACACGATTTCCCGAGAGTCGCGACCTCCTGCGCCAACGCACCGACCGCGCTGGGGCAGGTCAATGGCCAGGGCTTCGGAGCATTGAACCTCGACGTTCACTATGCCCTGCCATCGGGCTGGAGCACTTCACTCGGGTTCTACAACCTGCTCAACACTCATGCGGCGGCGGCGGAGTTCTGGTACGTCGACCGGCTGCAGAGCGAGGTCGGCAGCTACCCGGAGGGACGTGCCGACGTGCACCTGCATCCGCTCGAGCCTTTCATGACGCGGCTGACGATCACCAAGCGCTTCGACCACTGAATGAGCACCGTCGCGCCATTGGCCAAGGATCCTAGAAGAATCGCTCGAGAAAAGCCGTGGCTTCATCCGAGATGCCGACGATCTTGTTGGTTGCCTGACGGTAGAATTTGAAATTGAGCTCGGTTTCCGCCTGACCGTCATTCCAGTCGGTAAAGCGTTTAAGCGCCCTCCGCCCCAGGGGCCGCTTCGCGAGCGCGGTGCGTTTGACGGCGATGCTCATGCGGGGCGTTTGCCGGCGGACGCCGCTCTTCTTCGCGAGCGCTTCGCTGGCAGTGACCACGCCGCGCGCGATGAGACCTTGGCCGCCCTGGTTCTCGCTCGCGAAGACGAACACCGTGTCGCCTTTGGCGATGTGCTTGCCGCCATACATCGTCTTCTGCGCAGTAAACACCAACGTCTTCGCCCGCAGATCACTGACTTCGGCTTTGATCGCGAACGCCACGGCTGTTCTCTCATGTCAGAGATATTGCGCGAGGTGCCCGACGAGATCGCGCGCGTCATCCTCCGCACCGAGTATGAACGTCGACTTTCGCCGCCGTAACACCGGCAACCCGATCGCGTACATGCCGGGGGCATCAATGACGACTCCACCGTCGTGGCGTAGCTGCCCCTTGCGATTGAGCACCGGCACCTCCAGCCAGCGATAGTCCGGACGAAATCCGGTGGCCCAGACGATCGAGCGGATCTCCCCGCGGAGTAAGTCGATCGCAAGCCGCGCCGCTGCGGGGGCACGGGTCGGCTCGAAACGCTCCGGAAGACCAACCTCGACGTCGAGCGCGGCATTGCGCGCCCAGTCGTCGAAGGTATCGAGCAGCCGCTGCATCTTGAGGTCGGCCAGCGCGAACTGATTGCGAAGTCCTCCCGAGAAGAGCGCGCGCCCGTCACGGATAGCGGCCAGCCGGCCGACGATCTCGACTCCCGCGGCTCGCAGAACGTTGAGGTCGAGTGTCGCGCGCTCGGGCGTGCCGATGAGCTGCGGCGATGGCAGACCGCGGGCACGCTCGAGGTCATCGATATCGTCGTAACGCTGGTTCCAGACCCCCGAAGTCTCCATCCACCACAGCACGTCGCGCCCACGATAGGTGCGCGGCAGTCGCACGTGCTCCCCGACCGAGAGCGTCACAGGTCGCCCGGAGCGGTGGATCTCATCAGCGAGCTGCACGCCGGTGGCCGAGGCACCCACGATGAGCACCCCGCCCTGAGGCAGCTGCGCGGGATTGTGATAGTCGAAGGGCGTGATGCATTCGATGCCCGGCGGCACTGCCCGGCGCACCTCGGGCACGTGCGGGGTGTTCGCAGCGCCGCTGGCGAGCACCACGCAACGAGTGCGGATTTCCCCACGATCCGTCGCCACCTGATAACCGCCATCAATGCGCCTTACCGACCTCACGGTCGTGCCTGTGCGCACGGGTGCCGAGATCGCCGCGGCAAAGCCCGAGATGCGCTCCACCACCTCGGGCATCGTCATGAAGCCGTCAGGATCGCTGCCGTGATAGGGGGAGCCCGGTAGCCGGCTCTGCCAGTTTGGCGTCAGCAGACGCAGCGACTCCCAGCGCTCGCGCCGCCAGGAGTTCGCCACCTCGCCCCGCTCGATGACGACATGGTCGATCGAGTGCTCGGTGAGGAAGTAGCTGATCGCCAGGCCGGCGTGACCGGCACCGATCACGACCGTCGTGATGTGTTCGATGGCGAGCCCCGCCGCCGGTGCGAGCTGCCGCTAGACGACCTCGACCGTCACGTTGGTCGGATTTGTCACGATGTCGTATACGGCCGAGCGTTTTTGCGACTGAGCGACGAGTGCCTCGATGTCCTGCTTCGAGGCGTCGGCGTCGATATGGAACGTGACCTTGATGGCGTCGTAGCCGTTACGTACGTCGCTGTCGATACCGAGGATGCCGTATAGATTCATCTTGCCCTCGAGCTTCGCCTCGACCGAGCGCAGCTGGATGCCGCGGTTCTGCGCTACGGTCGCCACACCCGCCGTCAGGCAGCTCGCAAGACCTACGAGCACCAGCTCGACGGGGGTCGCACCGTGGTCCTCGGAGGCAAAAACCTCCGGGTGATCTGTCTCGAAGGAGAACTCGGTCTTATGCCGCTGCTCGTCCCCGAGTCCGTGGAATCCCTGGACCGTGGAGGTGGCGTGGGTGCCCTTGCGCCACTTGCAGGATGCACGCCAGGTGAACTCTGCGGCCTCGGGCGCGCCCTTCAACGCTTCCCGTGCGGCCAGCAGCGCGTCGATGTTGACGCCGTTGTTGATACTCTCCCGACTCATTTTTGTGTCTCCTCGACGATGTGGAAGGTCTTGTGTACAGCCCTCGCACGCTGTGCAGGAAATGACAGTACGCCTGGCCCGGCGGGGGTACAAGCGCCCGACCGCCGCCCCCGGCAGCTTAACCGTTATACGGATATAAGCTCGCGATTGGTGCGATTGGCGGCGGCGCAACAGAAGCCTATGATTTCGTATTCCATCGAGTCACCGGGGTCCGCGTCCGTGGAACAGTCACGCCACTTCGGGTTCGAAACCCGCCAGCTGCACGCCGGTCAACGTCCGGATCCGAATACCGGTGCACGTGCGGTGCCCATTTTTCAGACCACGAGTTACGTCTTCGAGGATCCGGCGGCGGCTGCGGCGTACTTCAATCTCCAGGAGTACGGCAACACCTACACGAGGATCATGAACCCGACGCTCGCGGTATTCGAAGAGCGTGTCGCGAGTCTCGAGGGTGGCTGCGGCGCGGTAGCGTTCGCCAGCGGACTGGCGGCCCAGGCGGCGGCGCTCTTCACGCTCCTCACACCGGGCGACCATGTCGTCTCGTCGGCGGCGCTGTACGGCGGTACGGTGAATCAGTTCAAGCACGTGCTGCGCAAGATGAGTGTGGAACTGAGCTGGGTCGATCCGGACGATCTCGGCGCCTGGAAGGCCGCGGTTCGCGGCAACACCAAGGCTTTCTTCGGGGAAACGATCGGCAACCCCGGCGGGAACGTGCTCGATATCGAGGCTATCGCAGCGGTCGCGCACGAGCACGGGCTGCCGCTGCTCGTCGACAATACGTTCGCGACACCTTATCTGTGCCGTCCTTTCGAGTGGGGTGCCGACATCGTGCTGCACTCGGCGACCAAATACATCGGCGGTCACGGCACCAGCATCGGCGGCGTGGTCGTGGATTCAGGCGGGTTCAACTGGTCAAACGGGCGCTTCCCGGTAATTGCCGAGCCATCACCGGCATACCACGGGCTGCAGTTCCACGAGACCTTCGGTACGTACGGCTACCTGATGAAGCTGCGCGCCGAGACGTTACGAGATCTCGGCGGTTGCCTGAGCCCCTTCAATGCGTTCCTGTTCCTGCAGGGCCTCGAGACGCTCTCCTTGCGGATGACGCGTCACGTCGAGAACGCCATCACGATCGCGAACTACCTCGAGTCGCACGAGCTCGCATCGAACGTGAGGTATCCCGGCCTGCGCACGAGTCCGCACCATTCACTTGCGGAGAAGTACCTGCCGCGTGGCGCGGGCTCAGTGTTCTCGTTCGATGTCCGCGGCGGCCGCGAGGCGGGAGAGGAGTTCATACGCGGCCTCACGCTGTGGTCGCACCTGGCGAACGTCGGTGATGCGAAGAGCCTCGTCATTCATCCGGCGAGCACGACGCACCGGCAGCTCAACGAGGAGGAGCTCAGGGCGGCCGGCGTCGGCCCGGGGACGATCCGACTCTCCGTCGGCATCGAGGATGCCGACGATCTCATTTGGGACCTCGAGCAGGGCTTCGCACGCGCCCGCACATCGGGATCCGTGGAGCGCCCGCCATGACGTTCGTCCTTGCCCGCTACCAGGATCCGCTCACCATCCAGCGCGTGCTCCTGGAGGCCAAAACCGTTGCGATCGTTGGCTTATCCGGTAACCCGCTGCGCCCCAGTCATTTCGTCGGCTTCTACCTCCAGCGCCACGGCTACCGCGTAATTCCCGTGAACCCGCGCGAGCCGCAAATCCTCGGCGAGCGCAGCTTCGCCAGCCTTCGCGATATACCGGTGCCCGTCGATATCGTCGACGTGTTTCGCGCGCCGTCGGCGCTGCCCGAGATCGCGAGGGACGCCGTGGCCATCGGCGCGAAGTGCCTGTGGTGTCAATTCACGGTGATCAACGAGGAAGGCGCTCGCATCGCGGCGGATGGCGGCCTGGCCGTCGTCATGGATCGCTGCCTGAAGGTCGAGCACGCCCGCTACGCCGGACGGATGCACTGGCTCGGCTTCAACACGCAGCGAATCACAGCCCTGCGCGGGGGTTTGCAGTAGCAGTGGCGTGCCGCCGCGCCCAGGGCGAATCGCCCCACTCCTCCTAGCGACAGGCGGGCAGGTTCGTCGGCGGCCACGAGGTGTTCGGCGGATTACCCAGCAACCGCGTATTGATCGTGAGATAGAGGTTCGCGAGCCGCCCGCGGATATCCCCCCACACGTTCGGATCGGTCGGCGAGCCGCTGAACTGCGCCACGTCCTTGGCGACCTGCGCGTCGCACTGGACGACGGCCTTCGCCGCAGGGCACAGATTGTCCGTCGCGAACAACACCTCGCTGACCGCGACGCATAGGTTCACCCTGAAGCGCTCGGAGCCCACCATATTGCCGGCGGCGATGCTCTGGTACAGGTTCGCGTACTTCGTACCGGTGAATGCCTTCAGCTTCTCGCGCTGCGTGCCTCCCGGCAGTGCATCGGTGTTGAGTGTGAGGCCGATGGCGTAAATGGACAGACCTCGGCTGCCGGTCTTCGAGCTGCCGCAGCCGCTGGTGAGCTCGAGCATGTCGTTGCCTTCGGGCACCGTGCCTTCGACGCTGGAGGCGGAGCGCGGTGCCCAGCCCACCACCGTCGCCGGACAGGCCGGCGGTTTGCCACCGAGGGCCACGTTGGCAAACGCCTCGCTTTCCACGTAAATGCCGGACAGCGCATCCACCCCTTCGGCCACCGTGTCGACCAGCTCGAAGGCAGATCCGCTCGGCCCTGCACCACCACACATGGTGTCCGGGATCACGGTATTGCCGAAACCGGGACACACCTGCGAGACCGGCAGCGTGTGACCCGTGCACGTGCCGTACTGCACGATGCGCGGATCCTGCGGCACTTTGCAGCTATTTTCCGTGACCGTACCCGGCAGCGGGTTCGGGCCGCCGACGACCGAATGGGGAATCGCGCCGTTCGAGAGATTGCAGCCCCCCTCGCTCGCGCTGCAGCTCGCCGCCGGCGCGGTGGTCGCCGCGTAGGCAATGACTCCGTGTGAGTTGCCGGCGGCATCGGAATAGTTGGCAGCGATCGTATCGGAGTTATTGATTCCCTCGGCGATGAGCGTGTTGGCACTGGCGGGAATCTGCGCGCTGCAGCTGATGACCTGCGGAGCCTGAACGTAGCCGGTCTGCGGGTCGTAGTCGAGATAAAAGGCCACGCTGGCGCCGCTCTGGGGAACATAACCAAAGCCCGAGGCGCGCACACAGGAGGCATTATCGCAGTTGGCGGCGCTGAAGGGATCGCCATCATTGATGCCACGCAGCTCCAAAGAGAAGGTCTGATTCGGCACCTGCACGAATGACAGCGAGTTGGGACCGACGAACAGACCTTCCTCGGGAATGGTGTTAGAAGCCCCGGACCCTGCAGTGAGGCCGGAGGCATTGATGCCTGCGAGCTGCGTGAAGAGCGACGTGGATCCGTCCGATAAGATCGGGTCGAAAGTGTTGAAGCCGGGCTTTATGCTCCCGATCGGCGCGGCGGTCGGGTTGTAGATGAAGGCACCGGCTGTCAGGTTGACGTAGTTCAGGGCCCAACCGGTTATCAGGCCATTGTTGCTGACGCCGCGAAACTCGGTGTTGTTGTTGGTCGAGTTAGCCGGATCCACATAGCTGTAGAACGAGTAGCTCGACGGATTATTGATCGACCCGAGGACGAATCCCTGTTCCGTTCCGTTGTTGACGTTGGGATCAGACGCCGCACCTACGATCGTGCCCTGATCGTTGATGTCGAACACCGCGAGGTCGGTCACTACGAATCCGGATGAAGCCGGCGGCGCCGGCAGCGGCGTCCAGGTGGCCGTGTTGGGGTTGTAAATATACGGGCCGTTTTGAGTGTTGCCGGCGATGTAGCCCTGGTTGTTCAGGCGCCAGAGCTGGGTATACGTCCCTCCCGGGATGTCGAGCTCCGTGCACGTGTACGTGTTGGTGGGACCCGTGGTGGTGGCTGCGTTGCACCAGCCAGCCACGGCGAGGGCCGCAACGAATGTATATCGGCAGGGCGTCATAACGGAATCCCCTGAATTTTTCAGTCCCGCGAAACGCGGGATTTTTATGTAAGGCGTCCGAGCGCTTCGATGAGCGAGAGAGTACTACGGAGTTGCGATGCGGGGGCAACCCTCTGCAGCAGGCACGTACAACGAAGCGCTTTCCAAGCACCGGGCGCGGCCGACCGCGCCATTATGTCAAGACTATCAGCCGAGTATGACCTGGATGCTACGAGGCCGCTTTCGATTGGGCGACCGTTCGTTGCGGATGAGCGTGTTGCCGTTGCAGCTCGCGTGAGTAGCCTTCCGCGATCTGCAGGTAAGTCGCCGGCGCCGCGCTGTCCTTGGTGCGCAGCACGGTGAGCCCCTGCTCGAGGCGCTTACCGGCCTCGTCCAGGCGCCCGAGACCGGTGAGTGCACCGCCCGCGACACTGTCCGCTATGGCGATCTTCCAGTCGGCGCTCGAGGTCGCGCGATAGATTCGCGCCGCGTGCTCGGCGGAGGCTAGCGCCGCGGCGTAGTCGTGCGCAGCCACCTGAAGAATCGCCAGATGCGCGAGGCTGCTCGCCACGTCGGGATGGTCGGGCCCGAGCAAGCGCTGGCGCATCTGCAGCGCATCCGTGAGCTCCTTCTCGGCTTCCGCGTAGGCTCCTTCCTGCGTGAGAAAGAAACCCAGCCGGTTGGCGATGCGCGCGACCTCCGGATGATCGCCGGGGAAGAGCTTGCGATAGATCTCGAGTGACTCGCGCTCACTGTTCACGGCGCCCTTGAGATCCCCGCGGTCCGCCTGCACGAACGCGAGGTTGTTCAGGGTGTCGGCCACGTCGGGGTGCACCTGCCCCTGGAGCTCGCGTCGCATGGCGAGTGCCTGGCGGTCGAGCTCCTCGGCGCGCGCCAGGTCGCCTTCGTCGTTCGCCACGATCGCGAGATTCGCCAATGCAGCAGCGACCTCAGGGTGCTTCTCGCCAAATAAGCGCTGCTTCATTGCCAGTGCCTCGAGGAACAGCGCTTTCGCCGCCCGGGTATCACCCTTCTGCTCCTCGAGGTAGCCGAGATTGTTGATGGCCTCGGCGAAGGCGGGGTATGGATCGGTGGCGTGCCGCGCGCGGTATATGGCAACCGACTGCTGCATCAGCGGGATCGCCTTGTCGATGTCGCCACTTTCCTCAACGACCAGCGCGAGATCCTGCAGGGTGTGCGCGACTTCATCGCTTTTATCGAGTCCCAGGCGATGCCCGAGCGCGAGCGCGTCACGCAGGCTGTGGTCAGCATCGGGATAGCGGCCTTCCTGCGCCAACACCGCACCCAGCTCATGGAGACTTACCACGCGCAAGACGGCGAGATCGCCCTTTTTTTCGCCTGCCGACAGGCGGATCGCTTCGCGATAGCTGCGCTCCGCGGCGGGAAAGTCGGCCCGATGCGCCTGCAGTTCTGCAACGTGGTTCAGAGACTCGATCATCAGCAGCGGGCCGCTCTGCTCGGGGATCCCACGCCGCAGGGTGAGCGCATTATCGAGCAGTGGCCGAGCCTGGTCGTAGAGGCCAAGGCCCATGTAGGCGGTGCCGATCGTGTCGAGCAGTCGCGCCTGGATGGTCGGCTGGTTCGCAAGCTGCGTCATGAGGCGCTCCGAGCCTTTGTCCAGCATCTCGCGCGCGGTCACCTTGTTGCCCCGCGCCTCGCTCGGGTCCGCTATCCCGAACAGATCCACGAGGAAGCGCGAGGTCTCCTCGGCAGACCGGGCTTCGACTTCGGCCCGTGCCTCTTGCACTGATGCGCGCCTTGCCTCGTAAATAGCACCGATCGCCAGGACGCCGAGGACCGCCGCGGCGGCCGATGCCACGTGCAGCGCGCGCCGGCGGCGCCGCCGATCATGAACGGCCGAGCGATCGACATACCCGACCAACTCGGGCGTCAGCTCATCACGATAGTCCCGCAGCAGGCGCTTGCCATCGGTAAGGTCCAGATCGGTCAGCAATCCCGGCTCGCGCCGGAACACGGTGCGCCCGAGCCGCGCGCCCGTGGCTTCCCCCGCCAGTGAGCGCCAGCGAGCATAGCGTTCCTCGAGCCTGCGGCGGACCTTCAGAGCCTCGGCATTCGCAGCGACGTAGTCGCGCGCGGCCTGCCATTCGTTGATCAGCGCTTCGTGCGCGAGCCGCACGGTGGCCGATTTGGCACCCGTCGCGTCGGCCACCACCAGTCGAGCGGCAGGGTCGAGCAGGGCCCGAATCAACTGCTGCTTAGCCGAGCCCTCGGGAAAATCAAGCAGCGGGGCGCGGCGTGCGACGGCGTGCTCGACAGCCCCCTCGGTGGCACTCATCTGCACCAGCGCAAACAACACCTGGCGAAGCGCCGCCTGCACCTGCGGCGGCTGGGCGGCGATCACCGCATCAGCACGCGTGGCAATAGCACCCTTCAAGCCCCCGAGAGCGTTGTAGCTGGCGTAAGTGAGTGTGTCGCCGCCGGCTTCTTCGATGTCTCTGCGGTAGAGCTGATCGAGCAGGTAAGACAGCAGCGGCAGCGCGCCGGGCTCCCCGGCTGCGGCTTCGGCAATCGCGTCGTTCAGCGGAATGCCGCTGACGGGATGCAGCTCGAAATGGATGGCGGCGGCCTCGGCCGGACCCCGGATCATCTGGCTGAGCTCGGCGGACGTCGGCGGCAGCACGTCGACCCGCCCCTGGCCGTCGGCCAGTTGCACGAGCTCGGGTGTCTCGGCCGTCCGGTGCCAAAAGTCGGCCCGCAAGGTGGCAATAACCCATACCAGTCCCGAGCGCACCAGCGCCGCCAGGAGCTGCACGAACTGCCGGCGCTCCTCGGGCAGCACGCGCTCGGAGGTGAACAATTCCTCGAGCTGATCGACCTCCAGCACCAGCCGCGCCTGCTCGTAGCGCAGCATCCGCCCTTGTTCACGCGCGACCGCTGCCAGCTGGTCCAGCACCATGGCAAAGGGCATGTCGGGGTGGGCCGCGCTCTCGCGCAGGTGCCGGCCGAGGTCCTGAACGGACATCGAGCTGCCCAGCAGCTCGGGCAGCCCGATGCTGTCACCGTCGCCGGCAGTCAGGCGCCGCGCCAGGGCATCGAAGAGATCCTCCCCGGCCTGCGCATCCCCTGGGTGAAAGACGACGCGTCGGAGGAAGGCGACCCCCGACACCCGCTGGGGCACCATCAATCTCGGCAACACGCCGGCCTTCACCAGCGACGACTTACCGGAACCGCTGGCTCCCAGTACCAGCAGAAATGGACGGCCCGCCTGGCCATTGGTCAGCAGGCGCAGCAGCGCCGCGCCGACCGCTTCCTCCCGTCCAAAGAAGATCGGAGCGTGCTCGAACTGATATGACTCGAGCCCGCGAAAAGGGGCCTGCGGCCACAGCCGCACGCCGTGCTGGGTGCGCTCCTCGGGCCGCAGCTTGTCGATGCGCCGCTGCACGCAAGCGCGCAAGTCGTGCTCGAGCTTGCCGGAGAACTCATCCAGGCTGTTGAATTTGGCGTAGCCGCCACGGAACGTTCCCTGATGGGCGAAGTGTCGCGACCAGAAACCGTCGAGCGCCTCGAGCTCCCGCAGCACCGCCTGCCGGCGCTGCGCGTCCCACGTGTCCACTGCAGCCATCTTGCTGCTGCGGTAGACGAGGATGTCCGGCGAGCCGTGGGCCCGGGCGGCGACCAACGCCTCTTCGAATTCCCACTCGGTGCCGGTCACGGGCGTGCGGCCGTCCATTCCGCGGTACTCGCGCACCGCGGTTCGCTCGGGGAGCGGGGTGCCCAGGCGGGATTCGAGGATGAGGATCACTACATCGAAGCGGCTCGGGGGGTCGATCGAGTCCTGGAAATGCCCGGAGGCCAGCATCGGCTCGTATTCCCACAGATACGGCTCGATGGTGCAGAAGCGTGCATATTCGTGCGCCAGCTTCTCGGCAACCTGCGCGGTCACTTCGCGCGCCGCCATCACGTCGCCCGGTGAGGACACAAAGATGCGCAGCCGCTGACGCGTCATGCTTGGGCCCCCCAATCACCCGGTCGGTCTTTATTTAGAATACAGGATACCGACCGATTCGCCGTGATTGTGACAACCCTGACGCGTTGTCCACGCCGCGTAAGGAAAGCCCTGTTCGTTACCCATGTGTCCGGAATGGACCCAAGATTAAGAATGCCGGCTGAGAGATTTGAACTCCCGACCAACGGTTTACAAAACCGCTGCTCTACCACTGAGCTAAGCCGGCATCGATAAGCAGTGGGCGATTCTACCGGCCCGCTACCCGTCAGGGCAGCTTGGGTGTCCCGCCGTGCGCTGTGGAGTTGCTGGCCGCCGTTGCCGGCTCGCGTGCCGCAGGCGCAGCGCCGGCGGTAGCGGTAGCAGCAGCGGGTGCTGTGGCCGCAGGTTCCGCGGCCGCAGGCACTGCGGCCGGGCACGGCTGCACCGAAATGCGCGAGCTCACCCCTTCCGCGAACAGATCCTGAATCGGAATGGTGCTCATGCCCGGCAGCGGCGCCAGGTCTACCCAGTAGAGAGTGCCCGGGATCCTCCGCTCGGCCACCTCGGCCTTGAGCCCCGTCTGGCGCACGCTCTCAGCGCGGCGCTCCGCGCGCGCGCGCTCGCTGTAAAGTCCCAGTGACAGACGGCGGCCCGCATCGGGGGTCTCCGGCATCACCAGCGCATCCTTGATCCCGCCGCGCTCCAGCGTAACGAGCGCATGATCGGTGTCCGACTGGCTCTGCAACCCGCCGACGTACACCCAGTAACCGTCCGACATCTGTCCTTGCTCGGCGCGTTGTTTCGGATCGAAGCCCTTCGCCTTGAGCAGCGTCGCAGCCTGGGCACTGTTGTCGAGATCGCCGAACGGTCCGACGGAGAAACAGGCGCTCGATGTCAGCGCCATCTTCTCGGGCGCGGCGGCTTGCCGCTGTTGTGAAGGCGGCAGCTCTTCGGCCAGCTTCAGTTTCGGCAGCCGGGCTACCGCCTCGTTCACCGGCGCAGGCGGCGGTACGTCCACCCAGTGCGCCCACGCAAAGTACGCGAGGTTGACGAACAGCAGCGCAAAGAAAGCGGTGCGCACGTAGCGGATTCTAGTTCAACGACGGCGACCCGGCTCAGGTTCAGCGGCGAGGATCGCAAGACCCCGCAGCACGAGGTCCGGCACAGCGACGCAGGGGCTCTGCAGCAATCCCCGCAGGGCCGGCGCTTCCCCGCCGGTGAGCACCACCAGCGGTCGGCGTCCGACGAGCGCGCGCGCCTCCTGAACCGCACGGTCGATGAGGCTTGCTGCGGCATAGCGGGAGCCCTGGATGATCGCGGCGCGGGTCGAGCGGCCGAAGAGCCCGGAAGCGCCCGCTGTGCCGCCGTGCGTGCGACGACGGATGCCGCTGGTGCGCTCGAGCAGCGCATCGACCATGAGCTGCGGTGCCGGCACGATCACCCCGCCGCGATGACGCCCGTCGCCCCCGACCAGATCGATGGTCATGGCGGTGCCCACCGCCACGACGCACACGGCGATGCCGCGGAAGAGCCGGTGCGCCCCGATGGCTCCCAGGAAACGATCGACACCCAGGCGCCAGGGGTCCGTGTACCCAACAGCCACCCCGCCCGCCCGCCGCGCAACCTTGACGAAGTGCATCGGGACGCGGGCGCGCCGTGCCGCCCGGGCGAGCGAGCGGTTCACGGCCGGGGCGGCGACGCTCGAGACCAGCACGCGCTCGGGGCGCGAGGCGCCAAACAGGCGCCGGGCGTAGTCGTCCGCGCTCCAGGCGGCGTGCACCGCCGCGCGGCTCCTTCCCAGGCGGTCGCCGGAAAGTCGCGCCCATTTGATGCGCGTGTTACCGATGTCGACCAGCAGCAGTGCCATCAGGCCCTCACCGTGACGTCGCCCGAGATGAAGCGGCGTACCCCCTGCGGAGTCTCGACGACGAGCGCGCCGTGCATGTCGATGCCGCGTGCGATACCGCGGGTATTGCCGGCCGCGGCGCTGACGTTCACCGGGCGCCCGCGCAACGCATCCGCCGTGCGCCATGCCTCGATGAACGGCTTCAGGCCCTCGCGCTCGAACTCGATAAGTCCGTGGATGCAGGCACTGATGAGGCTGGCGGCAACCGCGTTGCGCGAGGCGCTGATGCCGACGCTCGCCAGGTCGGTGGCCGCCGTGCCGCTCTCGGCGATCCTCTGCAGTAACGCCGCTCCCAGACACACGTTGAGGCCGATACCGATCACGACGCACGCGGGGCCGGCCGATTCGGCGCGCAGCTCGATCAGGACGCCGCCGAGCTTCTTCTCGCCGATGAGAACATCGTTGGGCCACTTGAGGCTTGCGCCCGCAAGTCCATGCTCGTGCAGTGCGCGCAGCGCGCACACGCCGATGACCAGCCCGAGCGACCCCAGATCGCGCGGCGCCTCGCGAAACGTCCAGCTGAGCGACAGGCACACGGCACCGCCGGGCGGCGCGAGCCAGGCGCGCCCGCGACGGCCGCGGCCGGCGCTCTGGTATTCGGCCAGCAGCACCTCGCTGTGCCCGCTGCTCGGGTTCGCGCGCTGCAGCAGCGCCGAGTTGGTGGAAGCGATTGACCAGGTGTTCTCGATGCTCACCACGCGCTCGCGCACTTCGCGGGCCAGGCGTTCGCGGATCTTCGCCGCATCGAGTGGGTCGCTCCGCTGCGGGATGCGGTAACCGCGGTTGCGCACGGCATGCAGCGTCGCGCCGCGCTCGCGCAGCTCGCCGGCCGCCTTCCAGACGGCGCTGCGGGTCACGCCGAGCGAGCGCGCCAGTTCCTCTCCCGAATGAAACTTGCCGTCGGCCAGCAGCGCGAACAGCTGCGCGATCAGGGTCGTCGCGCCGCTCCGGCCGCGGCGGGCTGCCGGCGCAGCTTTCGCGACGTGCGTCATCAGCTGGCTCCGCGGCGGGCTCCGAGGAGCCACAGCCGCGTGGCGCGGGGCTCCGTGCCCGCGCGCATGCGCGCGATGTTGCCGCGGTGGGTGAAGATGACGAGGAATGCGGCGAGGATCCCGAAGGCGAGCAAAGGCGGCGCGGCATCCGTGAGAACCAGCGTCACCGCGAGCGCGATCGTGCCGAGCACCGAGGCGAGCCCCACGAACCCGAAGAGAATCACCGCGGCCAGCCAGGTAAGCAACATCGGCAGCAGCAGCCAGGCGTTGATTCCGGCCACCGCCCCGAGAAGCGTGGCGAGTCCCTTGCCGCCACGCAAGCCGTACCAGACGGGATAAACATGTCCCAGGATCACCGCCAGCCCGCACACCGTGACACTCCATCCCGAGAGCTGCGGCGCGGCGACCATGCCGGGCGGGGACCAGCGCGCAATGAGCGCAGTCGCAATCGAACCCTTGACGATGTCGATGACGAGCACCAGCAGCGCGACTTTCCTGCCGAGCGTACGCAGCGCATTGGTGGCGCCCGCGTTGCCGCTGCCGAGCGAGCGGATGTCGACCCCGGTGTAGCGCCGCAGCACCAGGCTGCCGACCAGCGAGCCCAGCAGGTACGACAGTGCCCCCTTGATGAGCAGCGCGATCATGCAGTGCGGAACACCTCGGCCAGCATGCAGCGTACGCTGCCACCGCCCAGCGTCTCGATGGTGGGGATCGGCACCGCAAGCACGGTATCGGTGCAGCCGGAGAGCTGCGCGAACTGCCCGGGAGTCAGCGCGCGGCGCGCCGACTCAGACATCAGGAGCACGCGCGAGTCCCCGAGCGCCTCGTCCCAGGTGCCGAGCTCGAGCATGTTGCCTGCAAAGCGCTCGATCGCGTCGTGGCCGATCTCGAGTATCTCCCGGCCGCTCGCCCTGAGTCTGTCCACAACGCGGCCCCGATCGGCGGGGACGATCGTCTCGCTGCCGACGACGGCCAGGCGCTCGCCGATGCACATCAGGACGTTGGTGTGATAGAGCGGGACGCCGTGGCGGTCAGCGGCGCTGAAGCTCACCACCTCGTAGTCAAGGCCGCGCGCCCAGTCGGTGAGCACCTGCGCGTGGGTGCGCGGCGAGAGGCAGGCATAAGCGACGCGCTGCAGATGATCGAGCACGAGGCTGCCGGTGCCCTCGAGAAACTGTCCGGCGCTCTCGTAATGGGTGAGATCGAGCAGGTGCGAGACCTTGAAGCCGAGCTCGGCTACTGCCGCATCGACCACGTCCTGCCGTCGCTCGGCGCGGCGGCTGGCGCTGTGCAGCGGGTAGAGCACCAGCGTGCCGTCCTCGTGAAAGCTCACCCAGTTGTTGGGGAACACCGCATCGGGCTTCGCAGGGTGGACCGAATCCTCCACCACGCAGACGCTGACTCCCTCGCTGCGCAGCGCCCGCACCAGCTGCCCGAACTCCGCGCGCGCCGCTGGCGCGGCGTTCGGATCGGGTACGGCCTGCCGCTGCTGAAAGGTGTTGGTGGCGGCCGTCTCTTCGTTGAAGCCGAAGGAACCCGGCTGCACCATGAGCACGGCGTCCGCGCATTGCTGGCGCGGCCGTCCTGCGCGGGCTGGCACGTGCGGAGTGGCCGACATGGCCCATTCTCGCACGTCCGCCGCTTGGCGCCGCCAGGCGCCGGATCAGCGTGCCGGACGGACCGCGCTAGGCACGCAGCGCAACGTGCTCGCCGCTGCCGGTGGCCTCGAGCCGATCGAGAACGGGCAGGCGCTGGGTGAGATCGAGGGGCTGGTCGGAAAGGTAGCGCAGGCATGCTTCCGCGGAGGCCGGGCGCGCGAACAGGTACCCCTGCGCATAGCGGCAGCCGAGCTGGCGCAGCTTCTCGAGCTGCGGCCAGCCCTCGATGCCTTCGGCGACCACCTCGATGTGCAGGTGGGTGGCCATGGCGATGATGGCGCTGACGATCGCCAGGTCGCTCATGTCGGTTACCAGATCGCGTACGAAGCTGCGGTCGATCTTCAGCGTGTCAACGCGCCAGCGCTTCAAGTAGGACAGACTCGAGTAGCCGGTGCCGAAGTCGTCGATGGCGATGTGCACGCCGAGCTCGCGCAGTCTGGCAACCGCATCCTGGTTCGCCTCGCGTGAGCGCGCTTCGCGTCGCTCGAACACCGCGCTCTCGGTGAGCTCGATCTGCAGCATCGCCGGCTCGAGCCCGTACTCCTTGGTGAGGCGCGAGATGGAGTCGGCCAGGTTCGAGCGCTGCAGCTGCACGGCGGACACGTTGATGGCGACCGGCACCAGCTTGCCTTGCGCCTGCCGCCAGCGCGCCATGTCCTCGATCGCCCGCTGCAGCACAAAATCGCCGATCGGCACGATGAGGCCGGCCTCTTCCGCGATGGTCACGAACCGCTCGGGACGCACGTAGCCGTGGTTGGGATGCTTCCAGCGCAGCAGCGCCTCGAGCGCCACCACCCGCTGTGTCTCGATCTCGACGATCGGCTGGTAGTGCACGTCGAGCTGGTGGCTCTGCAGCGCGGTGCGCAGCGAGGACTCGATGGCGATGCGCTCCTTGAGACGCCGGTCCATACCTGGAGAGAACCGCTGGAAGTTGTTGCGGCCGCGATCCTTCGCCTGGTACATCGCGGTATCGGAGTGGCGCAGCAGCTCGCCCATGTCGATACCGTCATGGGGGTAGAGGGCGACGCCGATCGACACGGTGGTCACCAGCGTGCGCCCGTCGACCACCATCGGCGCTCCGAGCGCCTGGTTGATGCGCTCGGCGGCATCGCTCACCTGCGCGGTGTCCTTCACGCCCTTCATGACCACGACGAACTCGTCTCCGCCCATGCGCACCACCAGGTCCTCGGCGCGTATGGTCGAGCGGATGCGCTGCGCCACCGTCTTCAGGAGCTTGTCGCCGGTCTCGTGGCCGCGCGAGTCGTTGACGTGCTTGAAGCGATCGAGATCGAGGAACAGCACTGCGAGCACCGCGCCGCTGTTCTTCGCCTCCTCGATGGCATCGGGGAGGTGAGCCGCCAGGAACAACCGGTTCGGCAACCCGGTGAGCGGGTCGTGGTTGGCGAGGTGATCCAGGTGCTGGTGCTTCTCCAGCAGCTGCGTCTCGACCTTGCGCCGCACGGTCACGTCGTGCACCGCGACCGCGAGCACCTGTCGCTCGCCCAGCATGACGTGGTAGCAGGTGGCTTCGACGCTGCGCTGCGAGCCGTCCTTGCAGTGCTGGTACATCGCGAGGGGCTCGCGCGTCGTCGCCTGCTGCAGCGTCTGCAACAGCCGCGCGGCGCCGACGGATTCGGACGTAAAGAGATCGGTGAAGGGGAGCCTGCAGACCTCGTCCTGGGTGTAGCCGAGGCTCTTGAGCGCGGCCGGGTTCGCGGCGACGATGCCGTTGGTCGCGGGGTCGAGAATGAGAGCAGTCGTCGGCCAGTGCGCGAACACCGCCATCGGGCTCGGTGCGGCGCGCGCGGCGGCATCGGACGGCGCTGCGCGTCGCTGCGGCCGCCACAGCAGCGCCACAGCGGCCGTCGCCGCGCAGAGCAGCCCGGCGAGCGCCCCGAGCACAAATGTCAACTGGTTCACACTTTGCCCCGCGTCAATCTTCTGCAGTGTGTCGGAAGGGGCTGGCAGCGTGTCGTGCGCTGCGCACAGTTTGAGGTCCGCGCCGCATGACTTAACACGCCATCAGGAAATCGCTGACGCCCGGGTCGCACGCCACGCGACCTCATGCCGCACCCGAGCTGCGCGCCGACGCCCGCCGCGATGACGGCGTTCTCCCCGAACATGATGCCGGGCAGCGTTGCGTCGAAGCGGAACCGGCGCAGCACGGGGCCTGGGTCGGTCGAGCGCTCGCCGCTGCGCTGATCGACGCACGGATCGGACCAAAGCGCTCCAGTCGGAATCGGCGCGGGCATGTGCCGCGTGCGCCGTGGCGCGGTCTGCCATATGCTCCTCGCTCCTCACGAGTCACGAGGCGCACATGGCAGCGGACAACACCCCGAAGAACCCCGGTGGCGGCATTACGGGATTGACGCGCACGGCAGTGGCCGCCATGGTCAGTGCCAGCGTGATCTTCGGCGGACCGCAAGCCCTGGGCCGCACCCAGAAGCCCCCGCTCTACGGCCTGCACTGGATGGCAATTACCGGCAAGCCGATCGCAGCGAGTGCGGGGGCGAAGGTCTTCGAGCGCGGCGGCAATGCGGTGGACGCCGCCTGCGCCATGATTGCCGCGACCTCGACGGCGTGGACTACGCTTTCCTGGGGCGGGGAGACGCAGGCGCTGATCTACAACCCCAACACCGGCAAGGTGATCGGCATCAACGGTCTCGGGGTCGCGCCGACGGGTGCGACCCCAGAGTACTTCCACAAGCTCGGCATGCGCTATCCGCCCGAATACGGACCGCTCGCCGCCGTCACGCCGGGCACTCCCGGTGGACTCATGACCATGCTCGCCGAGTACGGGACGATGAGCCTGGCGCAAGTGCTCGAGCCTGCGATCGAGATGGCGGACGGCTTTCCGATCGATGCGGCGCTCGCCAACACCATCGAGCACTACAAGGATCTCCTCAAGCAGTGGCCGGACTCGAAGCGAGTGATGCTGCCGCACCTCGGTGCGGCGCACGAGGCACCTGAGCCGGGCGAGATCTTCCGCCAGCCGGACCTGGCTCGCACGCTGCGCAAGCTGGTGGAGGCCGAGCGCAAGGCGTTGAAATCCGGCCTGGACCGGAAAGCTGCGATCTACGCCGCCTACGACCGCTTTTACAAGGGAGACATTGCGCACGACCTCGTGCACTCGGTACGTGAGCAGGGCGGTCTGTTCACGCTGGAGGATCTCGCTAACTGGAAGGTGAAGATCGAAGAGCCGGTGCACATCAGCTACAAGGGGATCGAGGTCTACAAGCTCACGACCTGGGTACAGGGTCCGGTGATGCTGCAGGCGCTGAACATCCTCGAGAACTTCGACCTGAAGCCCATGGGCTACAACAGCGCCCGCTACATCCATACGCTCTATCAGGCGATGAACCTCGCCTACGCCGATCGCGACTTCTATTACGGCGACCCGAGCTACTCGCCGGCGCCGCCGATTGCCGGGCTGCTGTCCAAGGAGTACGCGCGCGAGCGCGCCAAGCTCATCCAGCCGGACAAGAACGACCCGGACATCCGGCCCGGCGACCCATACCCGTATCAGGGCGGCCAGAACCCTTATCTCAAGTATCTCGAAGCCTGGCACAGCCACGTGGCGCAGCAGCCGCCGATCACGATGGCCGAGTTCGACCGCACCTTCCGTTTAGGGACCACGAGCGTCGAGACTGCAGACGAGAAAGGCTGGGCGGTGTCGGTGACGCCAAGCGGTGGCTGGACGCCGGCGGTCATCGCGGGCGATACCGGCATCGGTCTCAGTCAGCGCATGCAGAGCTTCGTGCTCGATCCGCGCGAGAATCCCTACAACGTGCTCGAGCCCGGCAAGCGTCCGCGCGCAACCTTGACCCCCTCGCTGGCGCTTAAGGACGGCAAGCCGTACCTGGTCTTCTCGGTGCAGGGCGGAGATACCCAGGATCAGAACCTGCTGCAGTTCTTCCTCAACGTGGTCGAGTTCGGCATGACGGTGCAACAAGCGACCGAGGCCGCCAACATCACGAGCTATCAGATGCGCGACTCCTTCGCCGACCACCAGTCCTTCCCCGGGCGCCTCACGCTCAGCACAATCACACCGCCCTGGGTGCGCGACGAGCTCACGCGGATGGGTTACCAGCTCGAGTTCGAGGAGCGTACCTCGGGCCCGTTGAATGCAATTTTCATCGATCGCGCCCACGGCACGCTCTGGGGCGGCTCGAGCAATTACGGCCAGGATTACGGCATCGGCTGGTGAAGCTGCCGCGAACCGCCTAGTGGCTGCCAAACAGCGCGCGCATGCGCTGGGTGTCGCCGTTGGGTTTGCGGATTTTCACTTCGCGCCAATCCTCCTCGAGCAACGGCGGCAGCGCGAGAATCGCCGCCCGCGCCTCGCTCAGGCGGTGCTTGAGCAGCGGACGCAGCGCCGCGGCGGGCTCCTGCTCGCGCTGCTCCACTTCTGTCTCAACCAGTTCCGCATCGCAGTAGACGCGGAAGTACTCGCCATACCACTGCTCGTATAGCTGCAGCGGCTCGCTGAAGGCCGCGTCGTGCATGAGCGCTTCGCCCAGATATTGGGTGCACACGTAGCTCGAGCTGCAGCGCGCGTAGTTGCCGTGCTCGGCGAGCACGGCGTTGGTGTAATCGCGGCAGCCGTAGAAAAGCGCGAGCAGCCGGTGACGTTTTGCTCCGGTCACCTGACGGTGGCGCACGTACTCGAAGAGCGCGCGGCGGTGCACCAGAGTGAAGGCGGTCGAGCGCAGCGCGCTCACCTGGCTGTCGAAGTGCGGCTGATCCGAGACGCCGTGCATCAGGCGATCGTGCTCGATCTCCCAGCGGCGGTAAGCGTCGGGCCGCTCGCGCATGCGGCTTACGACGTCGTCAACCGGCGAGTGCAGATAAGCGGACATCTCCACACGCGACTCGGACTCTTCCATGAACCGCGCGTGTTTATACGCATGGAGCAGCATGCCCCTTCCCCAGGGTTTTTCTTCAGCGATCCTCCGACCGTACGCTGGTAGTCTCGGCCCGCAGGCCCGGGAGCGCAAGCTCGGCAGCGTGACAGCGTTTTCATGCGCCTGTAACCAGAACGAAACCGCGCTCGCACAGGGCCGCCGCACGCAGTGCTGCGCCGCAGGATGACGCAAGGTTGCGACATGCGGCGAATTGGTTTTAGATCCGGCGGCCTCGAGGTTCAGAGGCTTTTGTTCCAAGGCTTTTCAGGGGGAGGCAATAGACCATGTCCAAGATCATCACCTCGATCCTCGCCGCCGCCCTGCTCGCGCTGGCGACGGCGGGCACCGCCACGGCGGCGAGCGGCGCCTGCCTGCGCGTGATCGTCGTCAAGACCGACAACGTCACGAACTACCTGCGCGAGCTCGACAAGGCACGGACGATGTCCAAGCGGCTCGGCGTGGCGGTGCAGATCCACGCGTATCGCGCCACCTATGCCGGCACGGACACCGGCGAGCTGGTGGTGACCATCGAGTATCCGAGTTTCCAGGCGATGGCCGAGGCGCAGGTGAAGCAGGACGCCGACAAGGAATTCTCGAGCTGGCTGGCGAGCCTCGAGAAGATGCGCACGATCACCTCCGACAGCATCTATCGCGAGCTGTGAGCGCGCGCGCCCGGCGAGCGGTAGTTCGCAGGCGCAATAAAAAACCCCTGGGGTCGTGCGACCCCAGGGGGTTTCGTTTTGAAGCCTGGCGGTGACCTACTCTGGCATGCCTGAGAGGCACACTACCATCGGCGCAGAGCGTTTTCACTTCCGAGTTCGGAATGGGGTCGGGTGGTTCCCACTCGCTATGGCCGCCAGGCAAACTGTTCGAGGTTTATGAAGCCGGACCTCGTGGTCCGGCTTCACACGCCTCCAATCCGGTGAAGTTTCTGTTTCGACGCCTGTCGCGTTCACGATGGATCGCTCCATCGGCATCAAGTCCTCTCGTGGTCAGACCACTTGAGGTTATATGGTCAAGCCTCACGGGCAATTAGTACTGGTTAGCTGAAGCCATTACTGGCCGTACACACCCAGCCTATCAACCACGTAGTCTTCGTGGGCCCTTCAGGGGAGTCGAGCTCCCAGGGAGATCTAATCTTGGGGGGGGCTTCCCGCTTAGATGCTTTCAGCGGTTATCCCGTCCGCACATAGCTACCCGGCAGTGCCACTGGCGTGACAACCGGAACACCAGAGGTGCGTCCATCCCGGTCCTCTCGTACTAAGGACAGCTCACCCTCAAATCTCCAACGGCTACGGAAGATAGGGACCAAACTGTCTCACGCATGTAATTCCACTATTTCTAGTGGCATGGACTATACCTTCACCCTCCACTTGCTTAAGAGGGGACTGGCGTCTTAGCCGCTGTTGGTCCCAGCGACTCTCTCCATAATGGATCAGTCTCTACAGGGGCATGGCGCCGACTTGATCTGACGACCAATCGTCCGATCGCGTCCCTACAACCAATCAACCGCAAGGGTTGTAGAGGACATCGTAACCAGCCTTCCCTCGGTATTGCCCTTTGAAGTCAGTTTGCAACTTCAGGAGGGTTTCACCGATATGAGCCAGTAAATTTTTCCAGGAATTACTTCCTGGCAACGCAGTGTTGTCTACGTTTTGAACCCAGCTCGCGTACCACTTTAATCGGCGAACAGCCGAACCCTTGGGACCTGCTACAGCCCCAGGATGTGATGAGCCGACATCGAGGTGCCAAACTCCTCCGTCGATGTGGACTCTTGGGAGGAATAAGCCTGTTATCCCCGGAGTACCTTTTATCCGTTGAGCGATGGCCCTTCCATACAGAACCACCGGATCACTATGACCTGCTTTCGCACCTGCTCGACTTGTCAGTCTCGCAGTCAAGCACCCTTATGCCATTGCACTCTAATGCGCGATGACCGACCGCGCTGAGGGTACCTTTGCACTCCTCCGTTACTCTTTAGGAGGAGACCGCCCCAGTCAAACTACCCACCATACAGTGTCCCCGGTCCGGATAACGGACCAAGGTTAGAACTCCGACATTATCAGGGTGGTATTTCAACGTTGCCTCCACAAGAGCTAGCGCCCCTGCTTCAAAGGCTCCCACCTATCCTACACAGACAAGGTCAAAGTTCAGTGTAAAGCTGTAGTAAAGGTTCACGGGGTCTTTCCGTCTTTCCGCAGCTACGCCGCATCTTCACAGCGATTTCAACTTCACTGAGTCTCGGGTCGAGACAGTGGGGCCAGCGTTACGCCATTCGTGCAGGTCGGAACTTCATGTACTTCCACGGTTTCCCGTGGCACAGACTATACGTTCACCTGATCGGAGCGAGCTGAGTATCTCGCTGCCAAAGTACTTTCGCTTACCCGATGGATTCATCTCCATCGCCAGCCGAACGATCTGCTCAAAACCCTCTAATTTCAGATGTTCACCCTTGCTTACCAGTTCGCAGATTCTTGCGAATCTTTCGAAGTCGGCTTGCTTGGAAGACATCAGTGGATACGCTCTGAAATGCGGCAGCACTCGCGCCACCAGATTTCCCACGTTTCTCACTTCGAACTTAAGCGTCTTGTCAGACCGATCCGGTCGGATGAATCCGCATCCCCATTTATCCTGGATCACGTAGAGCAGTTCAGCTCTCTCCGCGTTCTGGCTGACCGAGAAACTCGGCCGAACCTCCCAACGGAAGCGATGACGATCGCTCGGTTGGAACGAAACGCAAAAACAGCCTTCGCCGTCTGCGAAACCCGAGATGTAGGAATTCAAATCCATCGATAAGGATCAGGGCCGGCGTGTTATGGGATCTTTCGATCTCATCCAAGGGCTCTCAACCCTTGAGTCGTTACGGGGATTCGAATCGCTTCGAATCTTACCCTCGGTATTGCCCGTGACGTCCCTGCATGAAACGTCGTGAGGGTTCCACCGATTTGAGCCGGTTAAATGGAACAGTGTTGCCACCGTCCCGGGCAATGTTACTTACCCGACAAGGAATTTCGCTACCTTAGGACCGTTCTTACTGTTACATCAACACGCATATCTGCCGCGTTGATGAAGTAATGCATTGCACATTACTTCTGCATGTCGCCATGCAGTTCGGACTATCTCATCTCTTCGTACGAAGAGCCCGGCGTATAGTCTCTGAGGATTCCGATCGTTCGATCGGCCTTTCCTGCTGATTGTCCGCACCTCGCAGTTTGTCACTGCCGTTTGCAACGGCGAGTACTGGAGGATTCACGGAGTTTCCAGCATATAGCCAGGTTTATTTACGTAACTACAACATTTGGTCCTGGACACTCTGCTTCTCGAGGTTGCTTTCACTTCTATAGTTACGGCCGCCGTTTACCGGGGCTTCGATCAGGAGCTTCGCCTTGCGGCTGACCCCATCAATTAACCTTCCGGCACCGGGCAGGCGTCAGACCCTATACATCCACTTACGTGTTAGCAGAGTCCTGTGTTTTTGGTAAACAGTCGCAGCCCCCGATTACCTGTGACCTCTCATTGCTTGTGGAGTAAATCCACTCACAACAGGAGGCATACCTTCTCCCGAAGTTACGGTATCAACTTGCAGAGTTCCTTAACCCGAGTTCTCTCAAGCGCCTTAGGAGATTATCTCCTCACCCACCAGTGTCGGTTTACGGTACGGTCAATTCCAACCTGAAGCTTAGAGGCTTTTCCCGGAAGCGTGGCGTCGATCACTTCGGAGACCGAAGTCTCCTCGTACTCAGTTCTCGGTGTTGAATGACCCTCCGGATTTTCCAGGAAGATCCACCTACGGCCTTGAACGGCACTGCTGCCGCTGATCTAGCCTTCTCCGTCACCCCATCGCAGTTGGAATCGGTGCAGGAATGTTAACCTGCTTTCCATCGACTACACCTTTCGGTCTCGCCTTAGGAACCGACTCACCCTCAGCCGATTAACGTAGCTCAGGAAACCTTGGGTTTTCGGCGAGCGGGTTTTTCACCCGCTTTAACGTTACTCATGTCAGCATTCGCACTTCTCATACCTCCAGCATGCCTCGCAGCACACCTTCGCAGGCTTAGAGAACGCTCCCCTACCGCGTGAACGACCCGAAGGTCACTCACACCCATAGCTTCGGTATTCGGCTTAGCCCCGTTAAATCTTCCGCGCGAGCCGACTAGACCAGTGAGCTATTACGCTTTCTTTAAAGGATGGCTGCTTCTAAGCCAACCTCCTGGCTGTCTGTGCCTTCTCACATCGTTTACCACTTAGCCGAAACTTAGGGACCTTAGCTGATGGTCTGGGTTGTTGCCCTTTTCACGACGGACGTTAGCACCCGCCGTGTGTCTCCCGAGTATCACTTCAGGGTATTCGGAGTTTGCATGGAGTTGGTAGGCCGTGATGGCCCCCTTCTCCAAACAGTGCTCTACCCCCCTGAGTGTTCACTCGAGGCACTACCTAAATAGCTTTCGGGGAGAACCAGCTATCGCCAGCCTTGATTAGCCTTTCACTCCTATCCACAACTCATCGACGCACTATTGCAACAGTGGTTCGTTCGGACCTCCAACCAGTGTTACCTGGTCTTCATCCTGGTCATGGATAGATCGACTGGCTTCGGGTCTATTCCCAGCGACTGTGACGCCCGTTTAAGACTCGGTTTCCCTACGGCTCCCCTATGCGGTTAGCCTCGCCACTGAAAATAACTCGCTGACCCATTATACAAAAGGTACGCCGTCACCCCCTTGCGGAGGCTCCGACTGCTTGTACGCATACGGTTTCAGGTTCTATTTCACTCCCCTCTCCGGGGTTCTTTTCGCCTTTCCCTCACGGTACTGGTTCACTATCG
>CAVXCD010000001.1:0-707500 GCA_963760225.1 uncultured Gammaproteobacteria bacterium | reverse complement strand
CGTCTGAACGACAGCCAGACGCTCAAGGTCTCGCGCGATGGGAATGCGCTCAAAGCCGACGTGCTACAGAACGCGCTCGAAACGCGCCGGCGCACGGTGCGCGGCAGGATCGACAGCTCGCTGTTCGAGGCGGTAGAGGCCGCCGGCGGCCACGATCCGACGGCGGTGGCGCTCGCCGACATCTTTGGCTGGGACATCGATTTCGTGCTCAACGTGCGCCCCGGCGACACCTTCGTGGTGACCTACGACGAGATCTGGCGCGAAGGCGCCTACGTGAAGGACGGCCCGATCGAGGCGGCGGAGTTCGTGAACCAGGGACGCGCGTTTCGCGCGGTGCGCTACACCGATCCGGAGGGCGGCACGTACTACTACACCCCCGACGGACGCAGCCTGCACAAGGAATTTCTGCGCGCCCCGGTGGAGTTCACCCGCATCAGCTCGCGCTTCAACTCCGCGCGCATGCACCCGATTCTGAACCGCATCCGTGCCCACCAGGGCATCGACTATGCCGCGCCCATCGGCACTCCGGTGCACGCCGCAGGCGATGGCCGCATCCGCTTCGCCGGCTGGATGGGTGGCTACGGCAACCTCGTGGAGATCGAGCACTCGAGCAGCATCGTCACCGTCTACGGACACCTGTCGCGCTTTGCCCACGACACGCGCGTCGGCGCGCACGTGACGCAGGGCACCGTGATCGCCTACGTCGGCATGACCGGGCTGGCGACCGGGCCGCACCTGCACTACGAGTACCGCGTCAACGGGGTGTTCAAGGACCCGCAGACCGTGGCCCTGCCGGGCGCCCCGCCGATCGATGCGCGCTGGCGGGCCGACTTCCTCAGCCACGCGACAACGCTCGTGGCGAGCCTCGATCCGCCCATGAGCGAGCTGCTGGTCTCGCGCTGAGGCTCGTTTAACCCTTCTTCACGGCAGCGTCGCGCGGCGCTGGTATCCTTGACGGCCTTGTGAATTGCCGCAGTGCGGCGAAGCGGGTAGACAAGCCGATGGACGCGCCAGACCTCAAGGCACCGCAGCAGTACATCAACCGCGAGCTGTCGTTCCTCGAGTTCAACCAGCGGGTGCTCGACCAGGCCTTCGACGAATCGGTGCCGCTGCTCGAGCGGTTGCGGTTCCTGTGTATCTCCTGCAGCAACCTCGATGAGTTCTTCGAGATCCGCGTCGCCGGCCTCAAGCAGCTGCAGGAGCTCGGCGGCGGCCAGATCGCCGCCGACGGCATGTCGATACCCGAGCAGCTCACCGCGATACACGAGCGCACCACGCGGCTGGTCGCCGACCAGTACCGCTGCCTGAACGAGCTGCTGCTGCCGGCGCTCGCCGCCGAAGGAGTGCCGCTGCTCGGGCGCTCGGAGTGGAGCCCGCAGGCGACCGAGTGGCTCGAGCAGTATTTCGAGCGCGAGATCGAGCCGGTGCTCTCGCCACTGGGCCTCGACCCCGCACGCCCCTTCCCGCGCATCCAGAACAAGAGCCTGAACTTCATCGTGCGCCTGTCAGGCAAGGACGCCTTCAACCGCGACAGCGAGCTCGCCATCGTGCAGGCGCCGCGCTCGCTGCCACGGGTGGTGCCGCTGCCGGGGGCGGGCGCAAGCCGCGGCTGCGTGCTGCTCTCGACCATCGTGCAGACCTTCGTGCCGAAGCTGTTCACCGGCATCCGGGTGATGGGCTGCTACCAGTTCCGAGTCACGCGCAACAGCGACCTGTTCGTCGACGACGAGGAGATCGACGACCTGCGCCGCGCGCTCGAGGGCGAGCTCGCGCACCGCCGTTACGGCGCGGCGGTGCGGCTCGAGACCTCGAACGACTGCCCCGAGGACATGGTGAGGTTCCTGCAGGCGCAGTTCGCCTCTAACGGCCTGGACACCTATGCCGTCGCCGGGCCGGTGAACCTCAACCGCCTCTCGGCCGTGTACGACATCGTGCAGCGGCCGGACCTCAAGTACCCGATCTTCACGCCCGGGACGCCCAAGCGCCTCGTCGGCACCACGGATCTGTTCGCCTGCATCCGCCAGAAGGACGTGCTGCTGCACCATCCCTACCAGAGCTTCGCCCCGGTGATGGATTTCCTGCGCCAGGCGGCCGCCGACCCGCAGGTGCTGGCGATCAAGATGACGCTGTACCGGGCCGGGCACGACTCCCCGCTGGTGGATGCGCTGGTGGCCGCGGCCAATGCCGGCAAGGACGTGACCGTCATCGTCGAGCTGCGCGCGCGCTTCGACGAGGAAGCGAACATCGAGCTGTCGAACCGTCTGCAGGAAGCCGGCGCCCACGTCATGTACGGGGTGGTGGGCTACAAAACGCACGCGAAGCTCACGCTCATCGTGCGGCGCGAGGCCGGCGGCATCCGCCGCTACTGCCACCTCGGCACCGGCAACTACCATCCGCGCACCGCGCGCCAGTACACCGACTACGGGCTGCTCAGCTGCGACGACGACATCGGGCACGACGTGCACGAACTGTTCCTGCAGCTCACCAGCCTCACCCAGACCCCGCAGCTCAACCGCCTGGTGCAGTCGCCGTTCGGCATGCACGAGATGGTCCTCGGCAAGATCGCGCGCGAGGCCGAGCATGCGCGCGCCGGGCGTCCGGCGCGCATCATCGCCAAGATGAACGCGCTGGTCGACCCGCAGGCCATCGAGGCGCTGTACCGCGCCTCGTGCGCCGGGGTGAGGGTCGAGCTCATCGTCCGCGGGGTATGCGCGCTGCGGCCCGGGGTGCCGGGGGTGTCGGAGAACATCGCCGTGCGCTCGATCGTCGGGCGCTTCCTCGAGCACTCGCGGGTGTTCTACTTCGAGAACGGCGGCAGCCCCGACATGCTGTGCGCCAGCGCCGACTGGATGGAGCGCAATTTCTTCCGCCGCGTCGAGGTCGCCTTCCCCGTGCGCCGGCCCGATCACCTCGAGCGCATCCTGCGCGACCTGGAGTTGTGCCTGAAGGACAACTGTCAGGCCTGGGAGCTCAAGCCCGGAGGTACTTACCAGCGCTTCGCGCGCGGCAAGGCGCGGGCGTGCAACGCACAGGCGGAGCTGCTCGCCAAGTACGCCGCAGGCCCCGCTACGGTGTAATTACTCAGCGGCCGCTGCTGAACACGCGCAGCCGGAACGCACCACTGACGCGCAGGTAATCCACTTCCAGCTGCAGGTCGGCGGAGGTGAGCGGATGATCCTTGAGCCAGCGCGCCGGGAAGCGCACCTCGAGCGAGCGCGGCGTCGCCGCCAGATCGATCTGCGGCAGCGCGGTGGCACTGCGGCCACGGTGCAACAGCACCGCCAGCCGCAGCAGCACGATCAGGTAAAGCGCGCTCCTGTCCCAGGGCGGCACCAGCTCCTCCAGCCCATCGACGGTCAGCTTGCGGCGATGCGCGCCGACCACGCGCGCGAGCAGCCGCTGCTCCTCGCGCGGGAACCCGGGCATGTCGGCGTTCTCCAGCAGGTATGCACCGTGGCGGTGATAGCCGCTGTGCGAGACGTCGAGCCCGATCTCGTGCAGCCGCGCGGCCCACTTCAGCGCCAGGTGCGCGAGCGGCTCCTCGAGCTTCCAGGTGTCGCGCGTCTGCTCGAGGAAGTTGCGCGCGGTCGCCTCGACGCGCTCGGCCTGCTCCAGATCGACGTGGTAGCGCTGCTGCATGGCACGCACGGTGCGCTCGCGCGCATCCTCGCGGTGGAAGCGCCCGAGCATGTCGTACAGCAGCCCCTCGCGCATCGCTCCTTCGGCGATGCGCATCTCCTTGATCTCGAGCACGGCGAAGATCTCCGCGAGGATCGCCAGACCTCCGGGGAACACCGGGCGGCGGTCCTCGGTGATCGGCTCGAGACTGAGCTCACGCGTGTGACCGGCGTCGATGCAGTACTCGATGGCGCGGTTGATGCCCTCGGGCGTGATGTTGGGCACAGTGGGGTCGAGCGCGCGGATGGCCTCGCCGATCGCACGCACCGTGCCGGAGCTGCCGGCGCTGGTATCCCAGCCGCGGCGGCGGAAGGCGGCCTGCACCGGCTCGAGCTCCATGCGCGCGGCGAGGCGGGCGCGCTCGAAGCGCTTGGCGGAGATCTTGCCGTCGCGGAAGAAGCGCTCGCTGGAGGACACGCAGCCCATCTGCAGACTCTCGAGCTCGAGAGGATTCAACCCCTCGCCGATGATCAGCTCGGTGCTGCCGCCGCCGATGTCGACCACCAGGCGCTTGCCCGGCTCGTTCGGCATGTTGTGCGCCACCCCGGCATAGATGAGGCGCGCCTCTTCCATGCCGGCGATGATTTCGATCGGGTGACCGAGCGCCTCGCGGGCGCGCTCGAGGAACGCCTGCTTCTTGTGCGCCAGCCGCAGCGCATTGGTGCCCACCACGCGCACGCTGTCGGCGTGCATGTCGCGCAGGCGCTGGCCGAAGCGCTGCAGACAGGCGAGCGCGCGTGCCGCCACGTCCTTGTCGATGCGGCCGTTCTCCGCAACGCCGGCGGCGAGGCGCACCATCTCGCGCAGGCGATCGATGATGGTCAGCTGGCCGTGCGAATAGCGCGCGACCACCATGTGGAAGCTGTTGCTTCCCAAGTCCACCGCCGCCAGCACTTGCGGCACGGGACGCGGGGCATTACGGGGAGAAGAACGGGTTTCTGCAGGTCGGAGGCTGGCAGCCGTAGCCACGCGTACTGCCGCGGCTTCAGGCAGCCGCGAAAGAGGAGCCGCAGCCGCAAGTGGTGGCGGCGTTCGGGTTGCGGATCACGAACTGCGCGCCGTCGAGACCCTCGCGGTAGTCGATCTCCGCGCCGGTGAGGTACTGCACGCTCATCGGGTCGACGAGCAGCTTGACGCCGAGGTTCTCGACGCAGGTGTCGCCGTCCTGCAGCTGCTCATCGAACTCGAAGCCGTACTGCAGCCCCGAGCAGCCCCCGCCCTGCACGAACACGCGCAGCATGAGCTTCGGGTTGCCCTCGCCGCGGATGAGGTCGCCGACCTTGCGGGCGGCAGCATCGGTGAACTTGAGCGCAGGGGCATCCTGCAGCGCTTCGGTCGTAGTCATCGTTTCCATACCTATAGGGGAGTCTAGAAGGCACTGCCGGCCAGGTCAAAGCGCCGCTTCACATCCTGCACGCTGCGCGCTTGCTCAGGCAGCGGGACACCCCGTTTCAGGGCGTTGCGGCGCTAAGCCGGCGCCTCGGGCGCAAGCCGCACCAGCTTCCCCATGATCTGGGCGCCGAGGGTCATTTCAATGACCCCGTAGTACACGTTCCCCTGTACGCGCGCGCTGGCCCCGAGCACGACGCGGCCGCTGGCGTGGATATCGCCTGTGACCGTGCCTTCGAGCATCACGTTCGGCACCTGCACCGCGCCCTCGATCGAGCCGCCGGCGCTCACCGACAGGGTCGATTCCTTCTGCCCGAGCGAGCGCACCGAGCCGACGATATGGCCGTCGACGTGCAGGCCGCCCTCGAAGGCGAGATCCCCCTCGAGGCGAGCGGACTTGCCGATCAGCGTGTCGATGGCGGTCTGCCGGGAATCGCGTGTGAACATGCGTTGGGGCTCTTGAGGAGTTGTGATGCGTGAAAATCTAAGGTGAGGGCTCTACCGTCCACAGGAAGGTCTGCGAGAGCGGCGCGATGTCGCGGCGGCTCGACTGCAGCTCGACGTCGAGCTGCTCGGGCCGGAAGGCTGCGGGTACGGCGAGCTCCTGGTCAAGGCTCTCGAGGTAGCGCAGATCGTAACGCAACTCGTGCTGGCGGCCGGCGGTGAGGGCGGCGAGGTCCAAGGATCTGGCACCCTGGGCGCTGCTGCCGAGGAGCGTGAAGTGCACGGTGCCGGAGGCCAGCGCGTCCGGCCGTCCCGCGCGTACCAGCGACAGGTGCACCTGGAAGGTCCCGGGCTTGGCGCCGGCGGTGATGTGCAGCTGCTCGATCTTCACGCCGATGCTCGCGGCGTTCTGCGCCACGACGCCGCGATAGAAGGCAAGCTCCTGCGACTGCCGCGCCACCTGCGCCTGCAGCTCGCCGATGGCGCGCGCCTCTTCCGCCTGCTCGTGCGCGCGCCCGGCGGTGATGGTATCCGCTTCCGCAAGCTTGGTGCGCAGCTCGCGATCGGCTCTCTCCAGGTGCTCGATCTGCACCTCGAGCTCGGTGCGCTGCTGGGCGACCGCCTGGCGGTCGTAGCCGGCATTGTAGCGGCCGAGCTCGTACACGACATACAACGCAAACACTCCGATGAGTAGCGCGGCGCCGCGCACCGTCCTGAGCACCAGCGGCGCGCGCGGGCGCACCACGCGCGGCGCTGCGTCGCTGCGGGCCAGGATGGCTGTGAGGAAGCGCAACAGCGTTCTAGTCCGTGCGCGCGATCGCTTCGCGCTGCTGACGCGCGGTGACCCGATCCCACCACTCGGGCAACGGCGGCTGCTTGCCGCGCGGGAAGGCCAGCCCGGCGAGCTCGGTGAGCGCCCGGGCATAGACGGCGCGCTTGAAGTAGATGACTTCCTTCACCGGCTCCCAGTATGGCGACCAGCGCCACTGATCGAACTCGGGCGCGCTGGTGCGCCGGAAGTCGAAAATGACATCTTCCTTCTGCAGCCGCAGCAGGAACCAGCGCTGCTTCTGGCCGATGCACACCGGCTGCTGGTTGCGTCGCACATAACGCGCCGGCAGGCGGTAGCGCAGCCAGCGCTCGGTCTGCCCGACGAGCGTGACGTCGACCTGGTTGACGCCGATCTCTTCCTCGAGCTCGCGGTACAGCGCCTGCTCGAGTGCCTCGCCGGCGCGCACTCCGCCCTGCGGGAACTGCCAGCCGCGCCCGCCCCGGCGCCGGCCGAGGAAAACCTGCTCGCGGAGCATCAGCAGGATGCCCACGTTGGCTCGGAAACCTTCCGCGTCGATCAGGTCGCTCACGCGGTTTGAAAGTCTGCCACAAGGCAGCCACCCCCGCCGTGAGCCATGCACGCGAAGGGCTGGGATGGCGTTTTCCAACAAATTCGATGAGGCTTGGCCCATGACAGGGTCGATAGTTGCATCGGGCGCCTCGCTGCGGGGCCTGGCGATACTGCTGCTGCTGGCGGGGGTGGTGTTCACGGCAGCGCTGCTCATCGGCAGCTCAGGTATAGGCCTGTCGCAGGCGCTCGCGGCGCTCGGCGGGGGAGGCGACGAGGCCACACGCAACGTGTTGGTCGCGGTGCGGCTGCCGCGCGTGCTGGCCGCCTTCGGCGTCGGCAGTCTGCTCGCGCTCGCCGGCGTGCTGCTGCAGGCGCTGTTCCGCAACCCCCTCGCCGACCCCTACGTGCTCGGCGTGTCGGGGGGCGCCGCCGTCGGGGCGCTGCTGGCCATGATCGCCGGCGCCGCCGCACTCATCGTGCAGTCGGCGGCAGTCGCAGGTGCCCTCGCCGCGGTGGCACTCGTATACCTTCTCGCCCGCGGCGGCGGCACGCCGCGGCTGCTCCTGACCGGAGTGGTGCTGGCCAGCGCCTGCGGCGCACTGGTGAGCGTGCTGCTGGCGCTGGCGGACACCTCGCGCGTGCGCGGCATGGTGTTCTGGCTGGCCGGCGATCTGGAATGGGCGGTGAATCCCTGGATCAGTGCCGGCGCGGCGCTGCTCGCGGTCGCCGTCGCCGTGGCGGTGGCCCGCCCGCTCAACGTGCTGGCGGCCGGGGAGCTGCGTGCCCGCACCGTCGGGCTGGCGCTCGATGCCTGGCGGACGGTGCTGTTCATCGCCTGCGCCACGCTCACCGCGCTCGCAGTAGTGAGCGCCGGCACCGTCGGCTTCGTCGGCCTCATCACCCCGCACGCGGTGCGCCTGTCGTTCCGCACCAGCGACCACCGGATCGTAGCGCCCGCCGCGGCGCTCGCCGGCGGCATGCTGCTCACCGGCGCGGATCTCGTGGCGCGCACGATCGCCGCGCCGCGGCAGCTGCCGGTGGGGGCGATCATGGCGCTGGTCGGCGCACCGTTGTTCGTGATGCTGCTGCGCGCTCGCAGCCGCTAGCCGGTTGCCCCTACACCGAACTCAGGTGAGCGGTGCGATCAGCTTGCCGTGCAGCCAGAAGAGCCAGAGGTAGATCGCGATGGCAATCAGCGGCCGCAGCCAGCCGATTTCCTTGAGCGCGGGCGCGAGCTGGTTCCTCCCGGAAGCGATGGCGGCGAACGGCACGTTCGAGGTGAGCTGTGCAAAGGTGCGCCACTGCTCGCCGAACAGGCGGCGGCGCTTGGCGTCGATCGACGCACCGCCGAACAGCGCCAGCAGCGCCAGCGTCCCGAAGAGGATGCCGGAGGCGAGATCGCCGTTCACGATCAGGTGTGCCAGCGCCCACAACGCCACACCCCAGAGGAATGGATGGCGGGTGATTCGCGTGATGCCGTGCACCGCCGCCGCCCCTTGCGCGAGCTTGCCCTCCATACCGACGCTCGTCGGGCTGGGCGATGCCAGCCCGATCACCGCCAACAGCACGCCGACGAACGTCACCACGAAGACCAGCGGACGCAGGCCGAGGAGCTGACCCCAGGTCGCGATCGTCGGGGCGCGGTCATAGGCACGAACCATCCAGACAAGACCGGCGATGGAGGCGAGCGAGAACAGGCCGCGATAGGCTCCTTCACCCAGACGCGCCACCAGCGCATCGCGCAGCCGCGTTCCGGAAACGCCGAAGTGAATGAAGAGAAAGAAAGCGCTCGCGGCGATCATTGAGCCCATGACGCGCAGCTCCTGCGGGGGTTAGCTGCGTGAACTGTACGGCGCACGCCGGCAAAACAACAGCCGCTGGCTCACCCCCGTGAAAGCTAGGCGATCACGTTCGGCGAGGTGGCCATGCGGTTGCGGCCGGCGCTCTTGGCGCGATAGAGCGCGGCATCGGCTTCCGCGATCAGCCGCTCGGCGAGCACCTTGTAGTCGCGCTGGCCGGGGCCGGGGTTTGCGGCGGCCACGCCGATCGACAGCGTCACGGTCTCGCTGACTCCCGGCTTGATGGGGATTGGCCGGTTGCGCACCGCCTGCAGCACGCGTGCGCCGACCTTCTCGCCGTCATCGATCGCGGCGTGCGCCAGCACCATGGCGAACTCGTCGCCACCGAAGCGTGCGCTGGTATCGCTGATGCGCATCTCGGCGTCGATGCGCTGCGCCACTTCGCGCAGCACCGCATCGCCGGCGAGGTGGCCGTACTGGTCGTTGATGCGCTTGAAGTGATCGACGTCGATCATCAGACAGGCGATCGACTGCCGCGAGCGCTGGGCATAGGCGAGCTCCTCGCGCAGTCGGGCGTGCAGGTAGCGGCGGTTGTGAAAGCCGGTGAGGAAGTCGGTGAGGCCGCTGCGCAGCAGCCGCGCGCGATTCACCGCGTTCTCGACGCAGATCGCCGCGACCAGCCCCAGATGCGCCAGGAAATCGCTCGCCAGCTCGGGGGTGAAGCGGAACGGGTCGCTGCTGGAGAATACCAGCACGCCATCGAGCTGCTCGCGGCGCAGCGGCACGAGCGCGAGGCTCCCGGTCGGTGCCAGTCCCGGCACCAGCAGCTCGTGGTCTGCTTTGCGGTAAGGGCCGAGCCAGGGACGCTCGAGATTGACGAGCTGCGGCGCGACGGTCACCAGCGCATCCACGAAGCACACCCCGGGCGGCTCGTTGACGGGCTGGCCCGTGCCGCCGCCGGAGAGCAGGTGGCGGATCTCATGGTGCGGGTCGTTGACGATCAGCGCCACTTCGTCGAGCTGGTAGGAGCTGCGCAGTCCCTGGATGAGCAGATCGAACAGCTGGCTGAGAGAGCCGGCGCGCAGCAGCTCGAGCTCGCGTTCCTGGGTCTTGCGCAGCAGTGAGTCGTTGCGGCCGACTTCCACCGTGAGCGCGGCGAGGCGCGCCTTCAGCAGGCTGTTCTCCTGCTCCAGCTCGATCGCCCGCGAGAATACTGCGTCGTTCTCCGGCGACCCGCTCTCCGGCTGCCGCATGGCCAACTCCTGGTCCTTCAGGCGCGGCGCTCCGTGACGGTGCGCCGGTCCTCCAGATAATCGCGCCCGCGGCGCATCAAAGCAACGAAGGCCTCATGGTCCTGGGACAGGACTGCGGCGCGCAGCCGCTCGACGGCCTGGGAGAGGGCTTCCAGCGACTCGGCGCCGTAGTCGTTGAGGCTCTGTATTTCATAATACAGGTCGGGACTCTCCTGGGCGACGCGGCTGGCGACATCGAGCTGCGCATCGAAGGTGGTGCTCGAGATGCGCGCCAGTTTCGGGGCCGCTTCACCGCTGTCGGCGAGTGCGGTGAAGAACGCGATGTTGAGCGCGTGCGAAAGACCGAGCACGTAGGCGATCAGCCGGTCGTGATCATCGAGGCTCATGACGACCTGCTCGGCCATGGTGGGCGCGAACAGCTCGCGCACCGCGGCGAGCGCTGCGGCGTTGCCCAGATCCACGAACACCACGTGCCGCCCGGACAGCAGCTCCGTGTCCGGACCGAACATCGGGTGCACCGAGGTCACCTTGCAACCGTGCGACTTGAGCGCCAAGAGTCCCGCGCGCAGCGGCGACTTGAGTGAGCCGACATCGAAGATCACCCCCGCGGGCCGGCGCAGCGCCAGGTCGCGCAGGATCGCATCGGTGGTGCCGAGCGGCGTCGCCAGCACGATGAAGTCGTGCTTGAGATCGATGCTGCGCCAGTCAGCGACGCGCGCCACGCCGGCGGGAGCGGCCGCGGGATCGGCCACCTCGACGGCGAAGCCCTGCGAGGCGAGAAAGCTCACGAACCAGCCGCCCATCTTGCCGGCGCCACCGATGACGAGCGCACGCCGCCCGGTGCCGGCACCGCGCGCGACCACGCTCGCCTGCTCCTGGGTGGTGAGTGAGGAGCGGATCAGCAGCCGCAGCAGTTGCTCGGCGAGCTCCCCCGACACGCCACGTTCGGCAGCCATGGCGCGCACCCCCATGATGACCTCGCGCTCGCGCTCGTAATCGCGCGTCGGCTTGCCCGTGGCGCGCTTGACGCGCGCGACCTCCTCGCTCACGGCCTTGCGCTCGGCGACCAGCGCAATCAGCTGGCGGTCGAGGTCGTTCACTCGCTGGCGCAGATCCTCCAGCGTCGGGTTGTCACTCATGGGCAGGGTGCCTTTGGAAGTCTCCCGTCCTTTCTATCGGGGCGCAGCGGGGGGTGCAAGGGGAACGGTGCACCGCCCGCGCGACACGCAGCCGCCAAACCCTCTAACATCATCGCATGGCCGCGCACAATGAGGTCCTGCCCGAGCCCCTGCCCACCGATCCGCTCGCCGTCGTGAGCCGCTGGCTGCAGGAGGCATGGGCGGCGCGTCGCCAGCCGAACGCGAACGCCATGGTGCTCGCCACCAGCAGCCGCGCCGGCCGCCCGAGCGCCCGCGTGGTGCTGTGCAAGGACATCGTCTCCCCGCCCGGCTTCGTTTTGTTCTACACCAACTATCTGTCCGCCAAGGGGCGGCAGCTGCAGGCCAATCCGCGTGCCGCGGCGGTCATGCACTGGGACGCGCTGCAGCGCCAGGTGCGCATCGAGGGCCCGGTGACGCGGGCGCCTGCCGCCGACAGCGATCGCTACTTCGCCGAGCGCGCCTGGCAGAGCCGTATCGGCGCGTGGGCGAGCGCCCAGAGCGCACCACTCGCCTCGCGCGCGCAGCTGCTCGCCTCGGTGAAGGCGGCGGCACGCCGCTTCGGCGCCCCGACGCCGGGCTCCCCGGGGGCGGATGACGCGCTGCAGATCGCCATCCCACGCCCGCCGCACTGGGGCGGGTACCGCCTGTGGGCGGAGAGCGTCGAGTTGTGGGTGCAGGGCGCGGCGCGGGTTCACGATCGCGCCCTGTGGAGGCGCAGGCTGAGGAAGGGCGCGGGCGGTACGTTCGTGCCCGGTCCGTGGTCGGCGACTCGCCTGCAACCCTGAGTGACTGCGCAGCGCCGCATGGCCGGCCCCCGTCCCGCCGCGCAAAAATCGCACCTGTGGCGCAACGTGCGCATCCTGCTGCTGCTGCTGGTGCTGCTCGCCGTGGCGCTGCGCACCTGGCTGGACAGGATCGAGACCCAGAGCTGGCAGAGAACGCTGTGGGTCGGCATCTATCCGTACAACGGCGACGGCACCGCCCAGGCGCAGCGCTACGTCGAGGCCTTGAGCGTGCAGGACTTCGCCGACATCGAAGAGTTCTTCTCCCGCGAGGGTGAGCGCTACGGGCTCTCGCTCGCGCAGCCGGTGCACATCGAGCTCTACCCGCAAGGCGCGCAGCTGCCGCCGTTGCTCGAGCCGGGCGCAGGTCACTTGGGCGGCGCCTGGTGGAGCCTGAAGCTGCGCTGGTTTGCGGCGACGGCCACCGCCGCTCCCGGGCGCGCGCCGCCGCGCATCCGCATGTTCGTCCTGTTTCATGATCCGGCGACTCTGCAGACCGTGCCCGATTCGCACGGACTGCAAAAGGGCCTGGTCGGCATCGTGCATGCGTTTGCGGATCGCACCATGAACGGCCGCAATAACATCGTGATCGCGCACGAGCTGCTGCACACGGTGGGCGCGAGCGACAAGTACGACTTCGCCAGCGGCGCGCCGCTGTTCCCCAGCGGCTACGGCGATCGCGACCAGCGGCCGCTGTTCCCGCAGCAGCGCGCCGAGATCATGGCCGGGCGGCGCGCGCTCACGCCGCAGGAATGGGAGATGCCGCGCAGCCTGAAGAGCGTGGTGGTCGGGCCGGAGACCGCACTGGAGATCCGGTGGCGACACTGACGGGCAGCGGTAACGGCGCGGCCGCGCGCGGACTCGCCGCTTGCGCGCTGAGCGTTCACGCCGGCGCGCGCCAGCTGCTGCGCGAGTTGTCGGCGCAGTTCGCACCCGGCGAGGTGGTGGCGGTCCTCGGACGCAATGGCTCGGGCAAGACGCTGACGCTGCACACGCTCGCGGGACTGCGCGCGCCGGCCTGCGGCACAGTGTCGCTCGACGGCACGCCGCTCGGCGCGCTGCGGCGCCGCGCGCTAGCGCTCAGACTCGGACTGCTGCCTCAGGATCTCGAGGAGGGTTTCGTGAGCAGCGCGCTCGAGACCGTGCTGATCGGGCGCCACCCGCACCTCGCCCTGTGGCAATGGGAAAGCGCCGCGGACGAGCGCCTGGCGCGCGACGCGCTCGAGCGCGTGGGCCTCGGCGAGTTCGCTGCGCGCCGCACCGACACGCTCTCCGGCGGCGAGCAGCGCCGCGTGGCCGTGGCGGCCCTGCTGGTGCAGCAGCCGGCGATCTTCCTGCTCGATGAGCCGACCAATCACCTCGATCCCCACCACCAGCTCGCAGTGCTCGGCATCTTCCGCGAGCTCGCCGACGCGGGCCGCACCGTCGTCACCACGCTGCACGATCCGACGCTCGCGGCGCGCTTCGCCGATCGCGCGCTGCTGCTGTTCGGCGATGGTCGCTGGACGCTGGGTGAAGTCGGCACGACACTCACCGCCGCGTCCTTGAGCGAGCTGTACCTGGCGCCGATGATCGAGCTCGGCCAGGACGGGCGGCGCGTGTTCGTCAGCGCCTGAGGGGCACACGCGGCGTAGTGAACCAATCGGGGCTCCCCCGGTCGAACCCTATTTTTTGCGACCCACACACCACGGGAGGGGCACAGCCGTGAATACCCATGCGATCGACACCCAGGAGCTGGTGCAGCTGCTGCAGCACCTGTCCCCCGCAGAGCACTCGGTGCTGGTGGCGACCCTGGAGACGCCCGACAGCCAGATCGCCACGATCAAGGACACGGCCAACGATGCCCTGTGGTCGAAGCTGGTCGAGCTGGGCCTCGCGCAGGAAATGACGCTCGAGCTCGATCTGCCGGCCGCGCTGCGCCACATCCAGCCGCGAGCCTTCGCGCTGACGCCGCTCGGTCGGACCAAGCTGCCGGAACTGCTGCCGGTCGGGCGCCTTTCCTAGCCGCTGCCGCGCCGGCGGCCGACTTTGGCTAGGATACGGCCATGGGTAACCGGCTGAGCAGGATCTATACGCGCACCGGCGATGATGGCACCACCGGTCTCGGCGACGGCAGCCGCGTGGCGAAGGACAGCGCGCGCGTGGAGGCCTACGGCACGGTGGACGAGCTCAACAGCGCCATCGGCGTGCTGCTGGCGGTTGCGGCGCTGCCCGAGAGCGTGGCCAGCTGCCTCACCCGGATCCAGCACGAGCTGTTCGACCTGGGCGGCGAGCTGTGCATCCCGGGGCACCAGATGATCGCCGCCGCGCAGGTGACCTGGCTGGAGAAGACGCTCGATGAGTTCAACGAGTCGCTGCCGGCGCTGAAGGAATTCATTCTTCCCGGTGGCGGCCCCGCGGCGGCGGCCTGCCATCTCGCCCGCACCATCGCGCGGCGCGCCGAGCGGCGCGCGTGGACGCTCGCCAAAGCCGAGAGCGTCAATGCCGAGGTGCCCAAGTACCTCAATCGCCTCTCGGACCTGTTGTTCGTGCTGGCGCGCGTGCTGGCGCGGCACGAGCGCGGCACCGAGGTGCTCTGGCGCCACGAGCGCGGCAAATCGTAGCTAAGCGCCGCCTGGCGCGCGCGCCGCACCGTCACTCGCCACGCGTTCGCTGCTCGAGCAGTTGGCGAAAGCGCGGCCATTCGAACGATGGTCCCGGATCGCTCTTGCGTCCCGGCGCGACATCGCTGTGGCCGGCGATCGCGGCGGCCGACATCGACGGGTAAGTCGCGAGTAGCGCCGCGGCGAGCGTGGCGAGCGCGTCGTACTGCGCAGCGGTGTATGGCACATCGTCGGTGCCTTCGAGCTCCACGCCGATCGAGAAGTCGTTGCACGCCGGGCGGCCGCGGTACTCGGATGCGCCCGCGTGCCAGGCGCGCGCACCAAACGGCGCGTACTGCACGATCGCGCCATCGCGCCGGATGAGTGCGTGCGCCGAGACCTTGAGGCCCACGCGCTCCGCAAAGGACGGATGCGCGTCCGCCGGCAGCGTGCCGGTGAACAGCCGGTCGATCCACGGACCGCCGAACTCGCCCGGCGGCAGGCTGATGCCGTGCACCACCAGCAGCTCCGGCAGCATGCCGGCGGGACGCTCGTCGTAGTGCGGCGACAGCACCTGGCGGGCGGCCGCCAACAGGCCGGTGGCGGCATCGATCCGCAATGCCTTCGAAGCGCGCTCGGGAACCCCGCTGCTCACGAGCTTCAGCGGGCGGCGTCGCGATTGCGCAGCGCGTGCTCGCGCAGGTATTCGCTCAGGCTCTTGGCCAACGTCACGAAATCCGACGGGATCATCAGCACCGTGGTGCTGTTGTTCTCCGCACCGACTTCCGTGACCATCTGCATGCGCCGCAGCTCGACCGCCACGGGATTGTTGGCCATCTGCTCGGCGGCGTCCCCGAGCTTGCGTGATGCCTCCAGCTCCGCTTCGGCCTTGATGATGCGCGCACGCTTCTCGCGGATCGCCTCGGCCTGCATCGCCATCACCTGCTGCATCGCCTCCGGCAGCTCCACGTCCTTCATCTCGAAGCGCTCCATCTCGATCCCCCAGGGCACGGTCGCCGCTGCGGTGCTCTCGCGCAGCAGGCCGTTAATCTTGTCGCGCTCCTGCAGCACCTCGTCCAGATCGTGCTGCCCGATGATGTTGCGCAGGCTGGTGAGCGCCAGCTGGTAGACCGCGGCGGGCGCATCCGTCACTGCGATCACCGACCTGGCGGCGTCGGTGATGCGATACCACAGCACCGCGTTGACCTTCACCGTGACGCTGTCGCGCGTGATGGTCTCCTGCCGTTCGGCAGAGACGGTGCGCGTGCGAATGTCGATCGTCACCGTGCGCTCGATGCCGAGCGGCATGATCCAGTAGAGTCCCGGCCCGCGCAGCGCCAGGTAGCGGCCAAGGCGAAATACCACCCCACGCTGGTACTCCTGTGCGATGCGCAGGCCGCTGAGCAGAATGACCAGGATCACGATGCCGACGAGCATTGTCATGGGAGTGTCCGCGCGGCGCGCGCCGCACCGCACTTCATCACTGCGCGCGCATTGCGTCAAATGACGGGGCATGCGTGTCATTACGCTGCCATGCCACAATCCCGCCATGAACGCCGCAACTTCCGCCAACTCCGCTTACGTCGCACGCGACCTCGCCCACGTGTGGCATCCGTGCACGCAGATGAAGGATCACGAGCAGCTGCCCATGATCCCCATACGGCGAGCCAGCGGCGCGTGGCTCGAGGACTACGACGGCAAGCGTTACCTGGATGCGATCAGCTCCTGGTGGGTGAACCTGTTCGGCCACGCCAATCCGCGCATCAACGCCGCGGTCGCCGCGCAGCTCGAGCGGCTCGAGCAGGTGATCCTCGCCGGCTTCACGCACGAGCCGGTGATCGCGCTCTCCGAGGCCCTCACCGCGCTCGCCCCTGCGGGGCTTACGCGCTGCTTCTATGCCGACAACGGCTCCGCCGCGGTCGAAGTCGCGCTGAAGATGAGCTTTCACTACTGGCGCAACAGCGGCCGCAGCGCCAAGCGCCGCTTCATCACGCTCGCCAACAGCTATCACGGCGAGACGCTCGGCGCGCTCGCCGTGGGCAACGTCGAGCTCTACAAGGAGATCTACCGCCCGCTGCTCATGGACGTCATCACCGTGCCCTCGCCGGACTGCTACCAGCGGGCCGCGGGCGAGAGCTGCGAGCAGTATTCGCGGCGGCGCTTCGCCGACATGGAGGCCGCGCTCGCCGCGCACGCGCACGAGAGCTGCGCGGTGATCGTCGAGCCGCTGGTGCAGTGCGCGGCCGGCATGCGCATGTACGACCCGGTGTACCTGGCGTTGCTGCGCGCGGCCTGCGACCGCCACGAGGTGCACCTGATCGCGGACGAGATCGCGGTGGGCTTCGGGCGCACCGGTACGCTGTTCGCCTGCGAGCAGGCGGGCATCCGTCCGGACTTCATGTGCCTGTCCAAGGGACTGACCGGCGGCTACCTGCCGCTGTCGGCGGTGCTGACGACCGAGACGGTGTACCAGGCGTTCTACGACGAGTATGTGAAGCTCAACGCGTTCCTGCATTCACACAGCTTCACCGGCAACCCGCTGGCCTGCGCGGCGGCGCTCGCCAGCCTCGCCATTTTCCGTGAGGACCGCACCCTCGAGCGCAACCTGGCGCTGGCCGCGCACCTGGGCAGCCGCGCGCGTGAGCTCGCCGATCATCCGCACGTCGCGGAGGTGCGCCAGCGCGGCATGATCCTCGCCATCGAGCTGGCTGCCGACAAGGCGACGCGCGCTCCCTATCCCTGGCAGGAGCGCCGCGGACTCACCATCTACCGCCACGCGCTCGAGCGCGGCGTGCTGCTGCGGCCGATCGGCACCGTCGTCTACTTCATGCCCCCTTACGTGGTCACCACCGGGGAGATCGACCTGATGGTGAACGTGGCCCGCGAGGGTATCGAGCGCGCCACATGCGACTGACGCGCGTGCATGTCGACACGCCGCTCGCGAGCGGTGCGCTTGTCACGCTCAGCGGCAGCGCCGCGAGCCACGTCACGCGGGTGCTGCGGCTGCGCAGCGGCGAGGCGCTCACGCTGTTCGACGGCCGCGGCGGGGAATACAGCGCGCGCATCGAGCAGGGCGGCGCCGCGGTCACCGTCGCCGTCGGCGAGCACCACCCCACGGAGCGCGAATCGCCCCTCGCCGTCACGCTCGCGCAGGGCATCTCACGCGGCGAGCGCATGGATCTCGTGGTGCAGAAGGCGACCGAGCTCGGCGTCGCGCGCCTGCAGCCGCTGCTCACCGAGCGCAGCGTGGTGCGGCTCGATGCGCAGCAGGCCGAGCGTAAGCGCCGTCACTGGCGCGCCATCGCCATCGGCGCCTGCGAGCAGTGCGGGCGCAATCGCCTGCCGGAGATCGGCGCGCCTTGCGCGCTGCGCGAGCTGCTCGGCGGCTCCGCGGCGGCCCCGGCACCCGCGCCCGCCGGTCAGCTGCGCTTGCTGCTCTCGCCGGCAGCCGAGCGGCGCGTCGGCGACCTCGAGGGTCCGGTGAACGCGCTGACCGTGTTGATCGGCCCCGAGGGCGGGCTCAGCGCGGAAGAACAGGCCGCGGCCGCCGCCGCCGGCTTTCTCGCGGTGCGCTTAGGCCCGCGCGTGCTGCGCACGGAGACCGCCGCCATTGCCGCGCTCACGCTGCTGCAGCGCGAATTCGGGGACATTTAGCGTCCGCCCGACGGGGGTCGCATACTATCCGGGCGATCATCGGGCTTTTGTCCTGGCACGTCAGCCCAAGGAGATATGGATGCGTCGTCCCGGACTGCGCAGCGCCGGCTTCCTGGCCGCAATGGGCTGGTGTGTGTCGGCCCTCGCGCTCGCGCCCCCGCTGCCGAGCTACTCTCTTACCGACATTCCCATCCCCGCCGGGGCGGCGAGCCTCACGGCCGGCGCCATCAACGCGAGCGGCCAGGTCACCGGCTCGATCGGCTTCGCCGGGCAGCCGGCACACGTTTTTCTCTTCAGCCAGGGCGTGCTGAGCGACCTCGGCACGCTCACCTACCCGGGGCTCGCGGTGATCGGCGCGGCCAGCGGACAGTCGATCAATGCGGGCGGGGAGATCGTCGGCACGTTCACGGCCCCGCTCAATCAGCTGTGGTCGTTCGGCTTCACCTACAGCAACGGCACACTCAGCGCGCTGCTCGGTTCTTCCGGCTATACCAACTGCACCGCCACGGGCATTAACACCGCGGGTCTCATCGTCGGCGGCTGCTCGAATCAGCAGAGCGCCGTCGCGGCGTTCGCGGCGGTGTACGTGGACGGCGCGCCGCAACCGGTCGGTCCGTCGGGAGGTTCCGCGAACGCGGTGAACGACTACGGACAGGTCGCCGGGTTCGGCACCACGGCCGGCTTCGTCTATGACGATGCGAGCACCGCCGTGACCATGATCCCCGCGCTCACGACGGCGACCTCGATGCAGCCAGCGGTGCCGTCCGCCATCAACAATGCCGGGCAGGTCGTGGGGTGGCAGGCCGTGTCGGCGGGCTTTGCCGCCTTCCTCTACGTGAACGGCGCGACACAGCCGCTGACGGCGGTTCCGGTGAGCAGCGTCATGTCCGCACTGAACGTCAACAATGCCGGACAGGTCGTCGGCTCCACGCTGGCGAGTGCCGCGGCTACGAGTGCGCCCTTCTTCCTCGCCAACGGTTCACTCACCAACCTCAACACGCTGATCAATGCCGCCGATCCCAATAAGCCGTTCGTCACCCTCACCGCGGCCAACGCCATCAACGACAGCGGCTGGATCGCAGCCACCGGGGTCGACAGCCGCACCGGGCTGACGGGCGCTTACCTGCTGCTCCCGCTGACGCCCTTCCCGGTGAGCGCCGACGTGCTGGCCATCGCCACGGCGGCGACCGGCGCGACGTTCACGGTCGCCTGGACCGCGCAGAGCGCGACCGCCTGCACCGCCTCGGGCGGCAGCGGCAGCGACGGCTGGAAAGGAAACGTCGCCGCCGGCGGTGGCCAGCAGCAGATCACCGAATCCAAGGCCGGGACTTACGACTTCACGCTGCAGTGCACCGGAGCAATCGGCATGGTGAGCTCGACGGCGGAGGTGATGGTCACCGCCAAACCCCCGATCCCGCCGCACAGCGGCGGCGGCGCGCTCGATCTGGTCGCGCTCGGCGCGCTGCTCGCGCTTGGGATACTGCGAGTCGCCGCCGTGCGGCGCCGCCTGCGCCGTTAGCCGCTGCCGGGCGCTAGGCGCCGATGCTGGTCTCTTCGGCGATCATCTCTTCGAGGCGCTCGAGGTCGGGCACCAGCGGCGTCTCGTTGACCATACGCACCTGACAGATGACCGGCATGCGGTCGGCGAAGACCCGTGAGTTGTCCGGACGCACGACGTCGGAGCTGACGCGTACCAGCTGCGGGAAGCCCTGCGAGATCAACGCGAAGTGGCCTCCCTCGACGCGCGTGCCGAGGGCGTGCAGGATGACGATGCGCGTGCGGCCGCTCGCCGGCGGGATCATCTGCCCGCAGGCGCCTTCGAAGGAGATGAGCGGCACGGCCTTGCCGTTCCAGGGCACGGTGCCGACGTACCACGGCGGCGCCCCGGTCATCTCCGAGGGCATCTGAAAGCCGATCACTTCGGCGACGCAGGCGCGCGGGATGATGAGCCGGCCGTCGACCAGCGGCACCAGCAGGCTGTAGATCTCCGCGACGCGCTCGGCCATGAGCGTCAGCTCCCGTAGGCCTTGGTGCGTGCGCGGCGCCGTTCCACCAGCGGCGCGATCGCGTCGAGCAGCTGCGCCTCCTGGTAGGGCTTGCCGAGATAGTCATCGACGCCGAGCTCGATGGCGCGCGCGCGGTGCTTCTCGCCGACGCGCGAGGTCACCATGATGATCGGCACGTCCTTCAGGCGCGCGTCATTGCGCACGTGCGCGGCGACCTCGTAGCCGTCCATGCGCGGCATCTCGATGTCGAGCAGGATCACGTCGGGGACGTTGTCCTGCAGCAGCGTCACCGCGTCCATGCCGTCGCGCGCGGTCAGCACGCGCATGCCGTTGCGCTCGAGCAGCCGCTGCGTCACGCGGCGCACGGTGATCGAGTCGTCCACCACCAGTGCAAAGGTGCGCCGGTCACCGCGCTCCTTGGGCGGCGCGGCGGGCAGCGCCCGCGCGCGCCATTCGGCGCGCACCAGCGCGCCGATGTCGAGGATGATGACGATGCGGCCGTCGCCGAGGATGGTGGCGCCGGAGATGCCGCGGATGCCCGAGATCTGCGGGCCGACCGACTTCACCACGATCTCGCGGCTGCCGACCAGCTCGTCGGTGACGAGCCCGGTGGAGTGCTCGCCGGCGCGCACCAGCACCACCGGGATGGTGACGTCCTGCGAGGGCAGCTCGGAGGGGGTGAGTCCGACGAAGGTCGCCAGGTGCTGGAAGCGGTATTTCTGGCCGCCGTAGTCGAACGCCGCGGCGTCGCGCCCCAGGTGCGACATAACTTCCGACTTCGACAGGCGCAGCACGCCCTCGACGGTCGGCAGCGGCAGTGCGTAGTACTCCTCGTCGGTGCGCACCACCAGCGCGTGGCTGATGGCCAGCGTGAGCGGCAGGCGGATGGTGAATACCGTGCCCTCGCCCGCCTTGGTCTCCATGTGCAGCGCACCGCCGAGGCGCTTGATCTCGGTGGCGACCACGTCCATGCCGACGCCGCGGCCGGCCTGCTGGGTGATCGCCCCGGCGGTGGAGAATCCCGGCTCGAGGATCAGCTGCATCGCATCCTCGTCGCTCAGGGTCTGTCCGGGGGCAATGAGGCCGAGCGTGAGCGCCTTGTCACGGATCGCCTTGAGGTTCATGCCGCCGCCGTCGTCGGTGAGGCGCACCATGACCTCGGCGCCCTCGCGGTGCAGCTCGAGGAGGATGTGCCCGGTATCGGGCTTGCCGCGCTTGATGCGCTCCTCGGGCTTCTCGATGCCGTGCACCACGGCGTTGCGCAGCATGTGCTCGAACGGCGGCAGCATACGCTCGAGTACCTGGCGGTCGAGCTCGCCGGCGGCGCCCTCCACCGTGAGCTCGGCGCGCTTGCCGGTCTCGGCCGCGGCCTGGCGGACGATGCGCGCCAGGCGCTGCACGTGGCGCTGGAAGGGCACCATGCGCGTGCGCATCAGGCCGTTCTGCAGCTCGGTGATGGTACGCGCCTGCTGCTGCAGCAGGTTCTGCGTGTCGCGGGCGAGATTCTCGAGCAGCTGCTGGATGCTCGCCACGTCGTTGGCCGTCTCGGCGAGCGCACGCGAGTACTGCTGGATGGAGGAATAGCGATCGAGCTCGAGCGGGTCGAACTCGCTGCGGTGCGAGCCCTCGTCCTCGTGCTTGTGCAGAATCTGCGCCTCGGTCTCGATCTCGAGACTGCGCAGCTGCTCCTTGAGACGCGTCACGGTGCGCGACAGCTCGCCGAGGTTGAAATCGAACGAGCCGAGCTGCTGCTCGAGGCGGGCGCGCGCAATGCTCGCTTCACCGGAGATGTTGAGGAGCTGATCGAGCAGATCCGCGTCGACGCGCGCCATCTCCTGGCGCTCGCCGGGCATCACCGGCTCGCGTCCCGGCGGCACTGGTTGCGCCGCGGCGAGGCCTTCCTCCGCGTGCGGCTCCGGCGCGCGCACCCGGGCGAACGGGGAAGGCGCCGTGACGACTGCGGCGCCGATCACGCCCTCGGCCGACGGCGCAGCCGCCGCAGCGGGCGCAGCCGCAGCGGGAGCAGCCGCACCCGGCGCGGTCGCGGCCGGCGCGGCAGCGGCGCTGCTCGTGGGTGCCGCCGCCGGCTGCGAAGCAAGCTCGATCTCGCTCGCCATGCGCAGCTCGGCGTTGAGGCGGGCGAGCGCGGTGTCGACGTCCGTTTCGGGCGCGCCGAAGCTCTCGCGGGCGGGCCACGCCGCGGCGACGGGCGCCGCCACGAGCGCCGGCGCCGGCGTGGCCGGAGGCGGTAGCAGCGCTGCTGCAGTGAGAGTCGCGGGCGCTGTCGGTTCGGGCGCTGTCGGTTCAGGCGCTGTCGGTTCGGGCGGTTCCCGGACTGGCGCGGCCAGCGACGGCACCGCCGCTGCAGGCGGCGTGGCAGCTGGCGGTGGCGGCGCGGGCGGCACGGCGCGTGCGGGTACCGCCGCCGGGCTCGCCGGTGCACCGCCCGCTCGCGCGAGCTCCTGCAGACGCGCGATCCCCGCGCGCGCGGGCACCACGCGCTGACCGGTGGCGACCTGCTCGCGCATGCGCGCGAGCTCATCGAGGCTCGCCTGGATCGCGTCGAACAGCGTCTCCTCCGCGGTGAGCTTGCCGGTGTCGACCAGCATGACGAGCGACTCGAGCTCGTGGCTCAAGTCCCCCATGGGGGTGATGCCGGCCATGCGCGCGCCACCCTTGAGGGTATGCAGGGGCCGCTTGAGTGCGAGGCGACAGTCGGCGCTCGCCGGTTGCGAGCGCCAGTCGGCGAGGGCCTGCTCGGATGCGTCGATGAGCTCGGTCGCCTCGTCGGTGAAAATCGCCGCGACCTCCGGATCGAAATCGGGCGCCTCGCCCGCCTCTGCGGCGGCGACGGCGGCCTCCGGAGCGGGCGCGGAGGGCTCCGCGTGTGCGGCGGCGGCGGCGATGCGCTGGTCGAGGCTGCGTTCCGCGCGCTCGATGCGCTCGAGCAGCTGCCAGTGATTCACGAAGAAGCCGGTGGACTCATCGAGGTGCGTCGCCACGGCCTCCATCGCCACCATGCAGTCCTCGAGCAGCGTCAGCTCCTCACTGGAAAGTCCCACGCTGCTGCCGAAGACGCGGCGCAGCCAGTGATCGATCGGCTCGGCGAGACGGATGCCGTGGCGCGCCTGCGCCATCTTCGAGCTGCCCGAGAGTGTGTGGCAGGCGCGGTAAACCTCTTCCGGCAGGGCGTGCGGCTCGGGCAGCCGCCGTTCGCGTGCCAGATACGCCCGCACCGTCGCCACGTGGGCGGCCGTCTCGCGGGCGTAGATGTCGCGCAGCGTGTCATCCGCCAGCGCCGCCCTGGGCGCGGCGGCGGCAGGCGCGGCAGCGGGCGCTGTGGCGGGCGCGGCAGGCATGGGAGAGGCTGCGGCGCGCGCCGCCGGCGCCTCGGGCGCGGACGTCGCGGCTGCCGGTGCCGCCTGCACGCCGGTGCGGGTCGAGATGACGGTGGTGCCGCCGGCGGAGACGACGCCGTCCTCATCGGCAGCTTCCACGCTGCGCACCGGCGGTGCCGGGCGGCTGGCGGCGAGCGCATGGGCGCGCGCGGCAATGCCATGCACGTCGGCCCTCACCTCCGCACCTGTGGCGAGCTGCGCGACCAGTTCGGGGAGCGCTCGCACCGCCTCGCGCAGCGTCTCGAGGATCGCGGCCGAGCGTGTCAGGGTGTTGTCGAGCAGACGATTCAGCAGATTCTCGATCGACCAGGCGAACTCACCGAGCTCGCGTGCGCCGACCATGCGGCCGCTGCCCTTGAGGGTGTGGAAGGAGCGACGCACCGTGACCAGCGCATTGTGCTCGAGCGGGTTCTGGTCCCACACCGGGAAGCCGGCCTGGATCTTGGCGAGCTCTTCCTGGGCTTCTTCGATGAACAGTGCCAGCAGCTCCGGGTCCGCGGGCTCGATCTGCGGCGCGCCGCGCGATGCGGGGGAAGCCGCGAGCGTCGGCGCCGCGGCGTCGACCGCTTTCAGGTCCGGGCGCGCCGCGGCCGCGCCAGCCGCGATGCTCGGGATCTGCACGGTACGCGCATAGGCCTCGGGCTCGAGTGGCGGCACCGTCGGCGGCGCGGGCGTCTCCTGCTGCTCGAGCGCGGTGACGCAGGACTGGGCGTTGTCGAGCATGTACCACGGGTCGGAGCGCCCGGCCTGCAGCGTCTCCATGTAGTACTCGACGCTCACGATCGCATCGGCGAGGCGGTCGACGAAGCCCGGCGGCAGCACGTGCACGCCGGGCTGCATGACGCGCTTCAGCTGCGTGGTGATGCCCTCGATGATCTCCACGGCGCGCGCCTTGCCGAGCAGCAGCAGCCCGGCCTTCATGCCGCGCATCAGGTCCTGCCAGCTGTCGAGCCCGGACGCATCGAGCGTGCCGCCGACGCTCTGCGTGACCGCTTCCTTGATGCGCGCGAGATTGACGATGCATTCGCGCAGCACCGCGGCCTGCACCTGCTGGAACTCGCTGTCGTCGGCGGGTCGCTCGAGCTGGTCGTCCTTGGGCGGCAGGATCATGCCGACCAGGCTGTCATCGAGCCGGTCCTCGACACCGATCAGCGTCGCGGCGATCTCCACCAGCGTTGCCTCGTCGGCCTTGAGCACGCCGCTCACGATCCTGCCGAGACGCTCGGTCTCGGTCTGCACCTGGGCGCGCAGCTCACCGAGACCCAGCACGCCTAAGGTGTCGCCGATCTTGCGCAGCATCTCGACCTGGGAGGCGAGCTCCTGCGGCTGCCCGGCGCCACGGCGCACGAAGATGTCCAGCACGTCCTTGACCTTGGAGAGATCCTCGCGGATCGCCGCGGCCACGGTCTGCATGAGCTTGACCGAAGGGGCGGAAAGATTCTCGCGCTCCTGCTCGATGCTCTCATCCACCGGCAGCAGCTCGGCGAGGCGGAACGAGGCGCGCACCGCACTGACGCGCGGGCCGGCTGACTCGGCGCGGCCGATGTAGTAGAGCATGTTGTTCAGCAGCTCCACCGGCGGGGTCTGCGCGTAGCGTGCCTCGCCCTGCTCGTAGAGTCTGCGCATCTCGCGGTCGCCGAGGCCGAGCAGGCGCTTCACCGACTGCCCGCTCTGCAGGCCGCTCTCCTGCAGCGCCTCGATCACCGCGCCGGTCACCCACCACAGCTGGAACACCGGCTGACGCGTGGCGATCTGCTCGAGCTTGTGGGCGACGCCGGCGAGGATGCCGAGATTGTGCTCGAGGCGCTCGCCGCGGATCCAGCCGATGAGCCCGAGCTGGTAGCGGGCACGCAGGCGCCGCGCCCACTGCTCGACGGTGAGCGGCAGCTCACCGTCGGTGACGGCAATCGGCTGCGCCTGCTTGTCGGACTTCAGGTTCAGCAGCAACAGCGTGCCTTCCGACAGCAGCGAGTTGCCGCGCACCGCGCGCAGGTCGTTCAGCAGCGGCAGCAGCACCAGCGCCAGGTCGCGACCGCCGGCGAGCACGCGCTCCAGATACGAGGGCAGCTGCACCATCGCGCGCATCAGCGCATCGAGGCTCTCCGCCTGGCTCTTGCGCTCGCTATGGGTCGCCAGCAGGTACTGCGCGACGTGCTCCATCTCCTCGGCGAGCAGCGCCGCGCCGTAGATCTCCATCACCCGCAGCACGCCCTGCACCTGGTGCAGGTCCTGCGCACAGCGCTCGAGCAGTGCCGCGTTGTCGGGCTGCTCGAGGTAGCTCTCGAGGGCGCCGCGCGCCCCGGCGAGCGTGGTGTTGATCTCGCGGCCGACGAGGTCGAAGGTCTGGGATGCGACTTCAGGCATGCAGTGCTGGTTCCTGGGAGCTCACGAGCCGCCGAGGGCCGATATCTGCCGCACTTTGGCGGTGGTGAGCGTGGTGTCCTCGAGGCGGCGCACGCTGCCGCTGGTGCCGGCGCGCTCGCCGCTGCTGCCCGGCAGACGGAATCCCGCGGCGGACTTGCGCAGCCCGGCGGACAGCTCGGCGAGCTTGGCGATGGCGCTGGAGGTGGCCTGGGTCGATTCGGCAGTCTGGGCGCTGATCTCCTTGAGTACCTGCATGTTGCGGGCGATGTTCTGCGCGGCGCTGGTCTGCTGGCGCGCGCTCCCGGAGATGTTCTGCACCAGGCTCGCGATCTGGTTGGACACCTGCTCGATCTCTTCCAGCGCGGCACCGGCATTCTCGGCGAGCAGCGCGCCGCCGACCACGTCGGTGGTGCTGCGCTCCATCGATACCACCGCCTCGTTGGTATCGGTCTGGATGGTGCGCACCAGCACCTCGATCTGCTTGGTGGCGTTCGCCGCGCGCTCGGCGAGGCGCTGCACCTCGTCCGCCACCACCGCGAAGCCGCGCCCGGCTTCGCCGGCCATGGAGGACTGGATCGAGGCGTTGAGCGCCAGGATGTTGGTCTGCTCGGCGATGTCGTTGATCAGCTCGACGATGTTGCCGATTTCCTGTGAGCTCTCGCCGAGGCGCTTGATGCGCTTGGAGGTCTCCTGGATGGTCTCGCGGATGGTGTTCATGCCGTCGATGGTGCGCCGCACCGCATCGCCGCCCTTGTGCGCCACTTCCACCGAGTGGCGCGCGACGTCGGAGGCGCGCTCGGCGTTACCCGACACCTCTTCGACGGAGCCCGCCATGCTGGCGGCGGACTCGGTGGCGGAGGCGATCTGCTTGGATTGTGCGCCGGAGGCCTTCGCCAGGTGCTGCGACAGCGCCTGCGTCTGCCGCGTGGCGGAGTCGAGCTGGATGGCGGAGCCGTTGATGGTGGTGACGAGCCCGCGCAGCGCGTCGACCGCGTAGTTGATGGAGTCGGCGATCGCACCGGTGATGTCCTCGGTGACGGTGGCCTGCACGGTGAGATCCCCGTCGGCCAGGCTCGACAGCTCATCGAGCAGGCGCAGGATCGCCTGCTGGTTGCGGTCGCTCTCCTTGCGCTGCGTGTCGGCGGCGCGGCGCTGCCGCGCCACCCCGGCACGCATCAGCAGTGCCGTGACCAGCGCGCCCAGCAGCAGCAGCACCCCGACGGCGAGCAGCGCGAGCGGCAGCCAGGCAGGCAACGTGCTCACCGCGCTGGTGCCGCCAGAGGCGGCAGCCTGCGCCAGCGCGCGCGCGTCCGTGGCGATGGCGCTGGCGGCGCCTTGCGCCGCGGCAGCGCTCGCCGCATCGCCGGGCGTCGCGCGCGCGCGCAGCACCGTGGCGGCGTTGGCCATCAGGCGCGTGAAGCGCGCATCGCTCGCATAGGGTGCGCCGGCATCGCGCGCCGCGCTCTGCTCGAGCGCCTTCTTGCCGCGCTCGAAGCTTGCCAGCGCCTGCGCATCGCCGGCGGCGGCGGCCGGGGCATCGAGCGCCAGGTCGTAGAGGGTGGCGACGGGTGCCGGGCCGCTGCCGCGCGACTGCGCCAGCCAGAATGTGGTCCCGGTGCCGAGCAACAGCAGCACGGCGAGCGCCAGCATCGCGGCGACCGTCCCGGGCATGCGGGCGTAGGCGCGCTCGTTCATGCCGCCGCCTCCGCGAACGCGGGACTTTCGAGCACCGAGCGCAGCGAAAGGACCGGCCACTGCTCCTGCGCACGGCGGAAGGAGCCGGCCAGGTAACGCTCGCAGCGCGCCACGGTGGGCGGCGCATCACCGGAGAACTCCGCCTCGCCGAAGCGACGAAAGCCGAGCACCTCATCCACCAGCAGCCCCGCCGGGATCTCGCGGTGGTTCACCACCAGCACGCGGGTGTTGCGCGTGATCGGTGTGATGCCGCTGCCGAGGAAGTGCCGCAGGTCGATGACCGGCAGCAGCTGCCCGCGCACGTTGGCGAGTCCCCTGATCCAGGACTTGGCGCCGGGCACGCGGGTGGTGGCGGCGGGCACGCCGAGCACTTCGCGCGTCTCCTCGCGCGCCACCAGGTACAGGTCCCCCGCCATGCGCAGCGCGACGCCGACCCATTCGCGTCCGTCCTGCGCCTCCTGGCTGGCCTGCGCCGAGACGGCACGACCGCGCCGCTCGAGCTCGGCAAGCAGCTCGAAGGGGCGGTCCCGCAGCGACTTGAGGGGTACTTCGACTGACTCGCTCATGTTATCCGGGTGCGCAGCGTGTTCGGCACGCGGCAGCGACTCTACGCCGACAGGGTCGCCTGGGCCTTGGCGACCAGTTGATCCGGGGACACTGGCTTCACCATGTAGTCGATCGCACCCTGACGCAGCCCCCAGATGCGATCGGTCTCCTGGCCCTTGGAAGTCACCATGATGATGGGAATGGTGCGCGTGCGCGGGTCATTGGCGAGCGCGCGCGTCGCCTGATAACCGTTCATGCCGGGCATGACGATGTCCATGAAGATCAGGTCCGGCGCCATCTCACGCGCCAGGCGCACCCCTTCCGCGCCGTCGGCGGCCGCCGCGGTGCGAAAGCCGTGCTTCTCGAGCGCCTTCTGCATGACGTGCAGCTCGGTCGGTGAGTCGTCAACGATGAGGATCAGCGCCATGAACCATCACCTCGCGATATGGGTCTCGATCGCCGACAGCAGCTCGTCCTTGGTGAAGGGCTTCGTCAGGTAATGCTCGGAGCCGACGATGCGCCCGCGCGCGCGATCGAACAGCCCGTCCTTGGAAGACAGCATGATGACCGGGATGGAGCGGAACACCTTGTTGTGCTTGATGAGCGAGCAGGTCTGGTAACCGTCGAGGCGTGGCATCATGATGTCGACGAACACGATGTCGGGCTGATGATCGGCAATCTTGGCGAGCGCATCGAAGCCGTCGATCGCCGTGAACACCTCGCAGCCCTCCTTGGCGAGCAGCGTCTCGGCGGTGCGGCGGATGGTCTTGCTGTCATCGATGACGAGGACCTTCAGACCCTGGAGCTTAGTGTTGCCGGTCACGGTCGACAGACTCCTTCCTCGCAGGTAAGCGGCAGCGGGCCCTCCCGCCGAAGCGCCAACGGCGGGCAAAAGGACCGGCGCGAATGTCACGCGGCCCCTGCCCAATGGGCAAGCGCAGCGCGGGTTTTAACATATCGGTACACCCCCTGCTATGCCATGCACGTCACGTTTTTCGAAGCTGGTGGCGAGCGTCCGCCGCGGCGCGGCGCGCGGGCAGACATATTGGCGTCGCCGGCGAGCATAATCGCCCCGGATGAGCACCCCGAGGCGACTGGGCGTGGTGATGGATCCCATCGGCGCCATCACCTACGCGAAGGACTCGACGCTGGCGATGTTGCTCGCCGCGCAGGAGCGCGGCTTCGAGCTGGTATACCTCGAGCAGCGCGACCTGCTGCTGCGCGACGGCGTGGCCGAGGGGCACATGCGGGCGCTCACCGTGCGGGCCAACCCGGCCGACTGGTACACGCTCGGGCCCGCGGTCACCGCGCCGCTGCGAGTGCTCGACTGCCTGCTGATGCGCAAGGACCCGCCGTTCGACACCGAGTACATCTACAGCACCTATATCCTCGAGCGCGCCGAGCTCGAAGGCGTGCTGGTCGTCAACCGGCCGCAGGGCCTGCGTGACATCAACGAGAAGGCCTACACGGCCTGGTTTCCGCAGTGCTGCGCCCCGACCCTCATCACGCGCGACATGGCGGAGATGGGCGGCTTCCTGCGCGAGCACGGCAAGATCGTGGTCAAGCCGCTGGACGGCATGGGCGGGCGCTCGATCTTCGTGCTGGAGAAGGCCGACCGCAACGCGCGCGTGGTGTTCGAGACGCTCACCGACTACGGCAGCCACTTCGCCATCGCGCAGCGCTACCTGCCGCAGATCGCCGAATCGGGCGACGCGCGCGTGCTGCTGATCGAGGGCGAACCGGTCCCCTATGCCCTGGCCCGCATGCCGTCCGCGGAGGACCACCGCGGCAACCTCGCCGCCGGCGCCCGCGGCATCGGGCGGCCGCTCAACGAGCGCGACCGCTGGCTCGCCGGCCAGATCGGGCCGCCGCTCGCGCAGCAGGGCATGCTGTTCGTCGGACTCGACGTGATCGGCGGCTTCGTGACCGAGATCAACGTCACGAGCCCCACCGGCATCAGAGAGCTCGACAAGCAGTTCGGCATACACATCGGCGAGCTGCTGATGGACGCCATCGAGCGGCGCCTCGCGGCGCGCCCGCGCGCCTAGCGCAGCGGTGGTTGGCTGATGGCACGGCGGGCACTGATGCTGCGGGAAGGGCGGGCCCCGGTCTGGGACCGCCTGCTCACCATGCTGTTCCTGGCCGGGCTGCTGCACGGGCTGATCATCCTCGGCCTCACCTTCAACGCCTCCGCCGGCGACAAGGGCAGCGCGCCGGGACTGGAGGTGCTGCTGGTCTCGGACGAGCTGCCCGAGTCCGACCGCAATGACAGCGCCACCTACCTGGCACAGCGCACGCAGGTGGGCTCGGGCAACACGCAGCAGTCAGTGGCGCCGCGCAATCGCGCCACCGCCGTACCGGTAGCGCACCACGCCGGGACCCCGGACGGCGACTCGCTCGCGGACGCCGGGGATGCCGCCGGAAGCCCCGACGAGCGCGTGCTGACCACCACCGCCTGGAACACGCAGGTGCGCTATCTGGGGGAAGAAGGCAGTAGCGCTGCGCAGCGTAGCCGCCCGCTGCTCCTCGATCAGCCCCCCGTCGCACAGCCCGGACCCGAGGACGAGGCCGGACCGGCAACGCTCAAGGGACCCAAGCGCGAGGAGCTATGGGTCACGCCCGACACGCGCGCCGCCACGCTCGCACCTTACCTCGACGCCTGGCGCCGCAAGGTCGAGCGCATCGGCACGCTCAACTACCCGACCGTGGCGCGGGTCGCGGCTTCAGCCGCGAGCCCGGTCGTCGAAGTCGGGATCGGCGCGGACGGTGTGCTGGATCGGGCGGTGATCAGCCGCTCGAGCGGCAACGCGGAGCTCGACCAGGCCGCGCTCGAGATACTCAAACTCGCCAGTCCCTTCGACCCGTTTCCACCCGAGTTGTCCGCGCAGTACCACGTGTTGCGCTTTGCCTACGAATGGCAGTTCGTCGGCGGGCACCTCGCCACCGGCAAGGTATCAAGCGTTCCTTGAGACTCACCGCCCCGATGCCCATACTTGTGTCATGGCCGCCAAGCACAGCTCCGTGAGCGGGAGCGACGTCCCGGGCGAGGAGTCCGGGCCGGCGCTCAGCGATGCCGGCGGCGGCAGCCTGACCAATCACCTGCTGATCGCCATGCCGCGGCTCGCCGACCCGAACTTCGCGCAGACCGTGGCGATCATCTGTGAGCACACCGACAAGGGGGCGCTCGGCATCGTCCTCAACAAGCCGCTGCCGATGAAGCTCTCGGACGTGCTCTCGCAGATGAAGCTCGAGCCGACCAGCGCAGACATCGCCTCGCAGCCGGTACTGCGCGGCGGACCGGTGCACACCGACCGCGGCTTCGTGCTGCATCGCCCCGGCGGACAGTGGGACCACACCCATAAGGTCTCCGACACCATCCAGGTGACCACCTCGCGCGACGTGCTCGCCGCCATGGCGCGCGGCGAGGGTCCGTCGGACGCCTTCATCGCCCTCGGCTACGCGGGCTGGGAGTCCGGGCAGCTCGAGCGCGAGATGAAGGACAACGCCTGGGCCGCCATGCCGGTCGACCCGCGTGTGGTGTTCGAGCTGCCGTTCGAGGAGCGCTGGACGGGCGCGTGGCGCCTGCTGGGCGTGGACGTCGAGCGCTTGAGCCCCGAGGCCGGCCATGCCTGACGGCGATCCGTCCTCCAGGGCATGACGCGGGCTGAAGTTGTCCTTGCCTTCGATTTCGGACTGAAACGTATTGGCATCGCGAGCGGTGACACGCTGACGCGCACCGCCGCCCCCCTGCCCGCCGCCGCCGTCGGCCGCGGCGGTCCCGACTGGCAGCGCATTGCGCACCAGGTGCGTGCGCTCGCCCCCGCCGTGCTGGTGGTGGGCGCCCCGTATAATGCCGACGGCAGCGAGGGCGCGCTCCATGCGGCTGCGCGCCGCTTCGCGGCCGAGCTCGAACGCCGCTTCGCGCTGCCCGTTCACCTGATCGATGAGCGCTACTCGTCCCTCGAGGCGGCCGCCGAGCTCAAGGCACGCCGCGCGAGCGGCGCGCGGCGGCGGCGCGTGCTCAGGGAGCACATCGACAGCGCCGCCGCGGCGGTGATCCTGGGCCGCTGGTTCGCAGGGGAGGCAGATTGACGCCATGACCGAGCAGCACCGAGCCGACGGTTCGCTGCGTCACCTGCTGACGCTGGCCACGTTGCCGCGGGCGGAACTGGAGCGGCTGCTCGAGCGCGCGCAGACTTTCGTGCGCCCGCTCGGGGCCGTGCCGCCCATGAGCCGCACGCTCGAGTGGGCCACGGTGGCGAACCTGTTCACTGAGCCCTCGACGCGCACGCGCGTGAGCTTCGAGCTCGCCGCCAAGCGCCTGGGAGCCCAGGTCGTCAACCTCGAAGTGCAGCTGTCCTCGCGCGCCAAGGGCGAGAGCATGCTCGACACGGTCTACACGCTGCAGTCGCTGCACGTGGACGCGTTCGTGATCCGCGACGCGGAGGCCGGCGTGCCGGCGCTGGTAGCCGGGCACGTGGCACCGCACGTGAGCGTGCTGTCGGCCGGGGAAGCGCACCTGTCGCACCCCACGCAGGGATTGCTCGATGCGCTCACGGTGTACCAGCACAAGCGGCGCTTCGCGGGTCTCACCGTGGCGATCGTCGGCGACATCCGCCACTCGCGCGTGGCGCGCTCGGCCTGGCATGCGTTCGGCACGCTCGGGGTCGGCGAGCTGCGCATCGCGGCCCCGGCGGCGCTGATGCCGCCCAGGCAGGAATTCACCGGCTGCACGCGCTATACACGCCTCGAGGACGCGCTCGCAGGCGCCGACGTCGTCATGATGCTGCGCATCCAGAAGGAGCGCATGACCGAGGTCGACCTGCCCGAGGGCCCGCGGTATTTCGCCGCCTGGGGGCTGACGCGCGAGCGGCTCGCGCTGGCGCGTGCGGATGCCATCGTCATGCACCCGCAGCCGATGAACCGCGGCATCGAGATCGCTTCGGACGTCGCCGACGGCCCGCAGTCGGTGATCCGCGACCAGGTGCGCAACGGCGTCGCCGTGCGCATGGCGGTGCTCGAGCAGGTGCTGAGCGCGGAGCGCGGCGGGCGCCGATGAGCCCCGCGACGCGCGGCACCATCTTCCTCGAGCAGGCGCGGGTGCTGTCGCACCTCGCCCATGACGCCGCGCAGTTCGTGCTGCGACTCGCGGCGCCGAAGTGTGCGGCGCACGCCGCTCCCGGCAGCTTCGTGCACCTCAGCTGCGATGCCACCATCCCCATGCGCCGCCCGCTGTCGATCATGCGTGCCGACGCCACCGCCGGCTGGATCGAGCTGCTCTACAAGGTCGTGGGCCCGGGGCTGGCGGCGCTCGCGGCGCGGCGCAAGGGCGAGGAAATGAGCCTGCTCGGGCCGATCGGCCGGCCCTTCAGCCCGAACCCCGAGCGTCCGCGCACGCTGTTGCTGGGCGGCGGGGTGGGGATCCCGCCGATGGTGTTCCTGGCCGAGCGGCTGGCCGCCTCGCAGCAAACGCACTGGAAGCCGCTGGTGCTCATGGGATCGGAAGTGCCATTCCCGTTCCGCGAGCGTCCCTCCACGCTCATCGTGCCCGGGATGCCCGTCGGCAGCATCGCCTGCATGCCGCTGCTCGAGCAATGGGGCGTGCCGAGCCGACTGGCGAGCGGCGCGGATTTTCCCGGGTGCTTCCCGGGCTTCGTCACCGAGCTGGCGGAAGTGTGGCTCGCCTCACTGACGCACACCGAGCTCGGCGCGGTGGAGATATTCGCCTGCGGCCCGACGCCGATGCTCAAGGCGTGCGCCGCTCTGGCACGACGCTTCGGCGTGCCCTGCCAGGTGTCGCTGGAGGAGTTCATGGCGTGCGCCGTGGGCGGCTGCGCCGGCTGCACCGTCGAGGTGCGCACCGCGGCAGGAGCGGCGATGAAGCGCGTGTGCGTCGACGGGCCGGTGTTCGATGCGTACACGGTGTTCTAGGGCCGCACTCGCCCTCGGTGGCACGCTGCTCGCGGCGTTGCCTGCGGTATTCGCAGCAGCGCCCCCTGCGCCGCCGCCGGCGCGCTTCGATTCACAGCCCTGGCTCGAGGACCTGGCTCAGATCCGCACCGCGGTTGCGACCAGGTACGCGAACCTTGCCTGGCAGGTGTCCGAGCGCGGGGTCGATCTGAGCGATCTTTTTGCGCGCGCGCAGCGGCGTCTCGAACAGGCGACGAGCGAGGCGGAAGCCCGAGCAGCGATCGAGCGTCTGGCGCGCAGCTTCGGCGACGGACATGTCGGCGTGCGCTGGCCCCGGGCGCCGGCCGTTGCTGCTGGCGCGGACACGCGCACTCTGTGCGAGCGGCTCGGCTATGACCCCGCGAAGGCCGCAGGCGCACTCGGGCCGCACCTTGCGGGCTACCAGCCGCTGGCGCGCGGGGTCGGGTCGGAGTTTCCGGCAGGTCTCGTCCAGGTGGCGGCTCGCAAGGTCGCGATCCTGCGCATTGCCCTGTTCGGCCCGCAGACCTCTCCCGAGGTGTGCGCGTCCGCCCTGCAGGTTGTGGCGCTCGCACCCGAGGCTGACTGCGATGACGCCTGTGCCGACAAAGTGGAGAGCGCCGCGTACACCATCCTGTCGCGCGATCTGGAGAGCCGCATCCGCATGCTGCGCAAGCTCGGTGCGAGCGTGCTGCTCATCGATCTGACCGGCAACGGTGGCGGCTCGGAGTGGGCGGAAGCCGCGGCGCGCATGGTGAGCCCGCTCAAGCTGCGCTCGGAACGTCGCGGCTTCGTGCGCGGCGAGCACTGGCGCAGCTACTGGGACACACTCGCACAGCAACTGCAGGCTGCCGCCGCGAGCGCCAGCGACGAAGACCGGGCACGCCTGCTTGGATGGCTGAGCGAGGCCGAGCGCGCCCGCACCGCGGCGGACACGCCCTGCCCCTCCGAGCCCCTCTGGTCAGGCCGGCGCCTCGAGTGCGAGTGGCTGGCAACGGCTGGCTATGCCACCGGGCTCCTCGGTGAGGCCGATGCGGCGGCACTGCGCGAGAAACCCTGGGGAGCGAGCCTGTTCACGCCCGCCGAGTATGAGTTCACCGCGCAGGTGTGGCAGGGGCCGCTCATCGTGCTCGTGGATGGCGACACCGCGTCGGCCGCGGAGGAATTCGCGGCCGTCCTGCAGGACAACCGGGCCGCCGTGATCCTCGGCGCGCCGACGCTCGGCGCCGGGTGCGGGCACACCAACGGCGGCACGCCCACGACCCTCACCCACAGCGGCGCTATTCTGGAGCTGCCGGACTGCGCCCGGCTGCGGGCGGACGGTTCCAACGAGGTCGGCGGGATCGATCCGGACGTGTTGGTGGGGTTTCGCTCGAGCGACGGGCTGCGCCGCAAGGCACTGCGGCTGACGGCCGCGCTGCCGCGTGCGACAGCCGCGGCGCTGCAGCGCTGTGCCGCGCAGCGCTGTGCGAGCGGCAACGCGGGACGCCGCGGCAATCGGACTTGAGAAAAGGGAGATCGAATGAGAGCTTTCTTCGCGGTGAGATCGGGCGTACTCACGTGGCTCGCGCTCGCGGCACTGACCGCCTCGTGCGCCAGCATGCATGCCGCACCGCCGACGCGTCAGCAGTGCCTGGACGAGCTGGCGAGCGCCGCCGACGTGGAGGGCGCGATCGATCGTGCGCACACCGAGTCTCTCGCTGCGGCGCACCGCAGCATTGAGCGCATCAAGAGTGAGTTTGCGGAACCGCTGGCGCGCATGAATGCGCAGCAGCGGGAAAGATTAGACGCGGCCACCGACCGCTTTGCCATCGCCTCGCGGGCGACGCCCGAGGTCGCGCCGGCCACGGCGGTATGGACGCAGGGTCTCGCGGCGGGCCTGAGCGATGAGGATCTGAGGAAGATCGTCGAGCTTTCCCGCACGCCGGCCGGCCACCAGGCAATGGCGAGCAGTCTGAATGCGGCGCTGCAACTGCATGCCTACCTCGAGCAGCAGAGCAGCGCCACGCTCGACAAGGCGACTCAGCAGTACGTCGCCGAGATCAAGGCCATCACCGGCGGTTCGGTCGCTCATTAAAGGGGGCTCGAACCAGCGTGCTCGCCCCGGAGAGATCCGCTTAAGCTCTACGCGGCCGCCCTGAAGTCGCTCAGCTGCGCATCCAGTGCGCGTTTGAAGGCCGGGCGGGCAGTGCAGCGCTCGACGTAAGCCGCCAGACGCTGATCCTCGACGAGCTCCGGAAGGATACGCAGCACGGTAGTCATCATCAGGTCGCCCGCCGTGAAGCGCCCGCCATCAAGATAGGGCTTGTCGCCCAGCGCCCCCGCCAGGCAGTTGAGGCGATGACGCGCAAAGTCGACCGCCCCGGGGCGGCGCAGTTTCGCCCACTCCTGGTCGGCATAGAACAAACCGAGCACCGCGACGTTCATGACGTGCGGCTCGATCGAGTTGAGCGCGGCGATCAGCCACTGCGTCGCGCCGGCACGTCCGGCGGGATCCTGCGGCAGCAGCGCTTCACTGCGCTCGCCGATGTGCAGGATGATCGCGCCGCTTTCGAACAGCACCCGACCATTCTCCTCGAAGATCGGCACCTGGCCGAAGGGCTGCAGCGCGCGGTATTCGGGCTGGTCCTGGTCGCCCTGCGCCAGCAAACGCGTTCGGTACGGCAGCCCCGCTTCCTCGAGCGCCCAGCGCACGCGCAGGTCGCGCACCTGGCCCTGGGCGAAGGGTGGCACCCAGCGAAAAGCGGAGATGGTGATCATCGCAGGAAAATATCGGACCGGCACGATGCCCTGTCAAGCGCGCCGCGCGCCGCGCGCCGCGCGCGCAGCAAGGCAGGCCGGCCTGGCATTGCCGCGGGCCCGTTGCGGGCGTTAGCCGAAGTTGATCTTCGCCTCGAGGTTGGCGCGCGAGTCGGCGTTGGCGAGTGCCTCCTCCAGCGAGATGCGCCCCTGCTTGTAGAGCTGGTGCAGCGCGACGTCGAAGCTCTGGATGCTCTTGTCGCCGCTGGCGTTGATCGCTTCCTTGATCGACATCACGTCGCCCTTCTTGATGAGCGTGCCGATGTGCGGGGTGTTGATCATGATCTCCACCGCAGCGACGCGCCGGCCGTCCTTACCCATCACCAGGCGCTGCGCCATGATGGCGCGCAGGTACTGCGACAGATCGAGGAAGATCTGGTTGTGCTGCTCGCGCGGGAACATGTTGATGATGCGGTCGAGCGACTCGGCGCAGTTGTTGGCGTGCAGCGTCGCCAGCACCAGGTGGCCGGTGCCGGAGAGGCTGATGGCGGCCTCCATGCCGTCCCGATCGCGGATCTCGCCGATCAGGATCACGTCGGGCGCGGCGCGCACCACACCGCGCAGCGCGCGTGCGTAGCTCTTGGTGTCGAGCCCCACCTCGCGCTGGTTGACGATCGAGCGCTTGTTGGTGTGCAGGAACTCGATCGGATCCTCGATGGTGACGATGTGGTCGGAGGAGTTCTCGTTGCGGAAGTTGAGCATCGCCGCGAGCGTGGTCGACTTGCCCGAGCCGGTCGCGCCGACCATCAGCACCAGGCCGCGCTTGAGCAGCGTCAGCTCGCTCACCACCTCCGGCAGCCCGAGCGAATCGAGGCGCGGCATGTCGGCGGTGATGTAGCGCATCACCATGGCCGGGTAGCTGCGCTGCATGAAGACGTTGACGCGGAAGCGCCCCAGCCCGGGCTCGGAGACCGCGAAATCCAGCTCCCATTCGTTGACGAAGTGCTCGCGCTGCGCCGACGTCATCAGCGCGTACGCCGTCTGGCGCACCGTCTCCGGGGTCAGCACCTGCTTGTTCACCGACAGGATCTGGCCTTCGATCTTGATCTTGATGGGGGCGTTGGAAGTGAAGAACAGGTCGGACGCCTTGCGCTCCACCATCAGCTTGAACAACGGCTTGGTGTTGAGCGTCGGGTGGCGGCCGCCGGCCACGGCGTTCACCACCTCGGTGATGGCGGGGTTCGGCCCGGTGATCTCGAGGTCCTCGCGCGCCGGCGCCGGCACGTCCTTGGCCACCTTCACAGGCTGCGGCCCTGCTCTTCCTCGACGATCTTGAGCGCGCCACCGTCGTCGACGCTCTTCTGCTCACGCTTGCTGTCGAGCTTGATGCGCAGCCGCAGCTCGTTCTTCGAGTCGGCGTTGCGTAGCGCGTCCTCGTAGGAGATGACACCGGTCTCGTACAGCTCGAACAGCGCCTGGTCGAAGGTCTTCATGCCAAGGCGCGTCGAGCGCGACATCACTTCCTTGATCTTGGCCACCTCTCCCTTGAAGATCAGGTCCTGGATCAGCGGCGAGTTGAGCATGATCTCCATGGCGGCAATACGCCCGGCGCCCGATTCGCGCGGGATGAGGCGCTGCGATATCAGCGCGCGGATATTCAGCGACAGGTCCATGAGCAGCTGGTCGCGCCGCTCGTCGGGGAAGAAGTTGATGATGCGGTCGAGCGCCTGGTTGGCGCTGTTGGCGTGTAGCGTGGCGAGCACCAGGTGGCCGGTCTCGGAGAACTGGATGCCGTACTCCATGGTCTCGCGGTCGCGGATTTCGCCGATCAGGATCACGTCGGGCGCCTGGCGCAGCGTGTTCTTCAGCGCCGCCTGCCACGAGTCGGTGTCGACCCCCACTTCACGGTGGGTGATGACGCAGCCCTTGTGGGTGTGCACGTACTCGACCGGATCCTCGATGGTGACGATGTGGCCGCGGGTCTTCTCGTTGCGGTAGCCGACCATCGCCGCCAGCGTGGTGGACTTGCCCGAGCCGGTACCGCCGACGATGATCACCAGGCCGCGCTTGGAAAGCACCACTTCCTTGAGCACCGGCGCCAGCTCGAGCTCCTCGAAGGTCGGGATCTTGGCATTGATCAGGCGGATGACGCAGCCGATGGCCGCCTGCTGCACGAAGGCGCTGACGCGGAAGCGCCCGATGCCCGGCGGCGCGATCGCGAAGTTGCACTCCTTGGTGGCGTCGAATTCCTTGGTCTGGCGGTCGTTCATGATGGCGCGCACCAGCGTCGATGACTGCTCGGGGGTGAGCGCGCGCTCGGACTGCGGGCGGATCTCGCCGTCGATCTTGATCGCCGGCGGAAAGCCGGCGGTGATGAACAGGTCGGAGGCCTTCTTCTCGGTCACCCGCCGCAGCAGGTCCTGCATCAGCTTGATGGCTTGATCGCGGTCCATGTTGTTGCCTTCCTGAGGAGCGCCTTACAGCGCGTCCTTGTTCTGCGCCTTGTAACGCGCCTCTTCCTTGCTGACGACGCCCTTGGCGACGAGCTCGGTGAGGCACTGATCGAGCGTCTGCATGCCCTGCGCGCCGCCGGTCTGAATCGAGGAGTACATCTGCGCAATCTTGCCTTCGCGGATGAGGTTACGGATCGCCGGGGTGCCGATCATGATCTCGTGTGCCGCGATGCGGCCGCCGCTGTTCTTCTTCATCAGGGTCTGCGAGATGACCGCACGCAGCGACTCCGACAGCATCGAGCGCACCATGTCCTTCTCGTCGCCGGGGAACACGTCGACGATGCGGTCGATGGTCTTGGCGGCCGAGGAGGTGTGCAGCGTGCCGAACACCAGGTGGCCGGTCTCGGCGGCGGTGAGCGCCAGGCGGATGGTCTCGAGGTCGCGCATTTCGCCCACCAGGATCACGTCCGGGTCCTCGCGCAGCGCCGAGCGCAGCGCCTCGCTGAAGCCGAGGGTGTCGCGGTGCACCTCGCGCTGGTTGACGAGACAGCGCTTGGAGTCGTGCACGAACTCGATCGGGTCCTCGATGGTGATGATATGGTCGGGGCGGTTGTCGTTGCAGTGGTTGACCATGCCGGCCAGCGTGGTCGACTTGCCCGAGCCGGTGGGGCCGGTCACCAGCACCAGGCCGCGCGGCAGCATGCACAGGTCGCGGAAGATCTTGGGCGCGCTCAGCTCATCGAGCGACAGGATGGCTGACGGGATGTTGCGGAACACCGCGCCCGCGCCGCGGTTCTGGTTGAAGGCGTTGACGCGGAAGCGCGCCAGCTTCGGGATTTCGAAGGAGAAGTCGGTCTCGAAGAACTCCTCGTAGGCCTTGCGCTGCTTGTCGTTCATGATGTCGTACACCATGGAGTGCACTTCCTTGTGCGACAGCGGCGGCATGTTGATGCGTTTCATGTCGCCGTCGACACGGATCATGGGCGGTACGCCCGAGGAGAGATGCAGGTCCGAGGCATTGTTCTTGACGGCGAATGCCAGGAGTTGCGCGATATCGACGGCCATGGATGCTCCCTGGATCGCGCTCGCCGCGGCAGGAAGAAGCGACGTGCATGCCTGCGGCGCGAGTGCGGCGGCAGTATAGCGGAGGGGTCACACGTCCAATATGTTAATGGGTCCGCAGAATTTGTCCGCCGCACTCAGCGCGGTGCGCGAACGGCTGGCCCGGGCCGCCGCCGCGGCCGGGCGGAGTGCGCACTCGGTCACACTCCTCGCGGTCGGCAAGGGGCAGCCGGCGGAATTGCTCGCCGCGGCCGCCGATTGCGGCCTGGAGCAGTTCGGCGAGAGCTACCTGCAGGAGGGGCTGGCGAAGATTGCCGCATTGCAGGAGCGGCGCCTCACCTGGCACTTCATCGGCCGCGTGCAGACGAACAAGACGCGCCCCATTGCGGAGCATTTCGCCTGGGTGCAGACGCTCGACCGCCTCAAGGTCGCCGAGCGGCTCGCGGCACAGCGCCCGCCGCATGCGCCGCCGCTGAACGTATGCCTGCAGGTGAACGTGGCCGGGGAAGCGAGCAAGGGCGGCGCGCCTCCGGCCGCGGTGCCGGCGCTGGCAGCCGCCGTGGCGCGGCTGCCGCGCCTCGCGCTGCGCGGCCTGATGTGCATCCCGCCGGAAGAGACCGAGATGGCGCGCCAGCGCGCGTGGTTTGCCAGGGTGCGCCAGCTCAGGGACGAGCTCAACGCCGCCGGCCACCGGCTCGATACCCTGTCGATGGGCATGAGCGGCGATTTCGAAGCGGCCATCCTCGAGGGCGCGACCCTGGTGCGCATCGGCACGGCACTCTTTGGGCCGCGACCCGAGTAGGTACAATTCGCACATCGCTATGACCAACAGCCAGGTGTGCATCCTCGGAGCCGGCAACATCGGGCGGGCGCTGCTCGGCGGACTGCTGCGCGCGGGCACGCGCGCCGAGCACCTGAGCGTCGCCGAAACGCTGCCAGCGGCGCGCGCCGCGCTGGTGCGCGAGCTGGGTATCAGCGCGGCGGCCGACGCGCACGCGGCCGTCGCCGGCGCCTCGGTCGTGGTCGTGGCGGTGAAGCCGCAGGAGGCGCGCGCGCTGCTGGCAGGTGTGGCGGGCGCCTTGCTGCGCGCCCAGCCGCTGGTGATCTCCGTGGTCGCGGGGCTGCGCATCGCCACGCTGCAGTCGTGGTGCCCGGGCGTAGCCGTGATGCGCGCCATGCCCAACCGTCCGGCGCTGATCGGCGCCGGCGCGAGCGGACTGTACGCGCCCGCCGCGATCACGCCGGACCAGCGCACGCTCGCCGCGCAGGTGATGAGCACGGTGGGCGAGGTGGCGTGGGTGGGCGCAGAGGAGGCGCTCGACGTGGTGACGGCGCTGTCGGGCAGCGGTCCGGCGTATTTCTTTCTGCTCGCCGAGCTCATGGCCGAGGCCGGTGAGCAGCTCGGCCTCGAGGCGGCCACCGCGCGACGGCTCGCGACCGCGACACTGCGCGGGTCGGGACTGATGCTGCAGTCGGCCGACGCCGACCTGGCACGGCTGCGCGAGCAGGTCACTTCCCCGGGCGGCACCACCCAGGCGGCCCTCGAGGCGCTCGAGCGGGCGGACCTGCGCGGCAGCGTCCGCAGCGCTCTTACTGCCGCAACGCAGCGCTGCCGTGAGCTGGCAAGCGGCACCAGCTCCCCCGCAGGCGCGGATCTACCGCTCGCATGAGCGCCATCATCTTCATCGTCGACACGCTGCTGTCGCTGGCGCTGTTCGTCGTGCTGGCGCGGCTGTTACTGCAATGGACGCGCGCCGACTTCAGAAACCCGCTGTGCCAGGCGGTGGTGAAGCTCACCAACCCCCTCATCCTGCCGCTGCGGCGCGTGCTGCCGCCGATCGGCAAGGTCGACACCGCCTCGGTGGTCGCGGTGCTGCTGATCGCGACGGTGGAGGTGGGCTGCATCTTCGCGCTGCACGGGGTGGGCCTGCCGCCCCCGGAGCTGTGGATCCGCCAGGTGCTGATCGAGATCGCGCGCACGCTGCTGCGCACCTACCTGATCGCGATCTTCCTGTACGCGCTGCTGTCGCTCATCGCCCCCGGCGGCTACTCCCCGCTGCAGTCGCTGCTCACCACGCTGTGTGAGCCGGTGTTGCGGCCGATCCGCCGGGTCATCCCGGCGATCGCCGGGCTCGACCTGTCGCCGTTGTGGGCGATCATCCTCATCCAGGCGCTGCTGATCCTGATGCCCTGAAGAGCCTCGCCGGCGGTGCGCCGTGCAGCTGCGGCGGTGCGCGTGTGGCACGCGCCTTGCGCTGGCGGAACACACGCTTAGCGCTGACTTCGCAACGAGAATCGCAACATTGCGCGCGCCGCGCGGCGTCGCGCCCGCGCTGCCGCACGTGCTCAGCTGCGGCGCCGCTGCGACCATCGTGCTGCGAAAACCCTGTGAAAAAAGCCATTTTCGCAACAGCGAATTTCAAAAAAGCGCTTGCCAAAGTGCGCGCATGTGCTATTTTCCGCGCCGATTCTCATTGCGCAGCCGCTGCCGCGGCTGCGATTCGCAACACTAAATCCTCGAGGAGTACCGCAAAATGGCGAAAAAGGGTGGCGCACCGACGAAGTCGGAGGTTCTGACACACATCTCCAAGGACACGGGACTTTCCCGCAAGCAGGTCGGCAGCGTCTTCGATTCGCTCGGCGGCGTGATCAAGAAGAGCCTGCGCGGCAACGGCCTGTTCACCATGCCCGGCCTGTTGAAGATGAAAGTCGTCAAGCGGCCCGCGACCAAGGCCCGCGAAGGCATCAACCCGTTCACCGGCGAGAAGATGATGTTCAAGGCCAAGCCGGCGAGCAAGAAGGTACGCGTCATGCCCCTGAAGAGCTTGAAGGGGATGGTCAACTCGTAAGGAGCGACATTTTTCCGCGTCCGCGGACCAAGGCCCGGCCAGGCACTCACCTGAGCCGGGCCTTTTGTTTATCGGGGCAGCCTCGCCATGAAGGCGAGCACCGTGTCGCGCAGCTCGTTGATGTGGCCGTGGAGGAAGTGCCCGGCTTCCGGCAGCACCGTGAGCTGCGGCGCCGGCGTGAGCGTGCGCGCCCAGGCGATGACCACGTCCGGCGGCACGACGTCGTCGGCACCACCCTGCACGATGAGCCACGGACACGCCGGTACTGCGGCCGGATCGACCGCGATGCGCGTGATGCCCGGCGCCACCGTGACCAGGCAGGCGGGCTGCACCCTTGCGGCGGCCTGTACCGCCACCACTCCCCCGAAGGAGAAGCCTGCGAGCCACAGCGCCGCCTGCGGCCAGCGCTGCCGTCCGTGCGCGATGACCGCGAGCGTGTCGTCGGTCTCGCCGCGCCCCTCGTCGTAGCTGCCGCCGCTGGCGCCCACGCCGCGGAAGTTGAAGCGGATTGTGGCTGCGCCGCACTGCTGGAACGCGCGCGCCAGCGCCCACACCACCTTGTTATCGAGCGTGCCGCCGTAGAGCGGATGCGGATGACACACCACGCCGAAGGCGCGCAGCCCCTGTGGCTCCCCCGCCACGGCGGTCGGCGTCTCGATGAGCGTCTCGAGACCCCCGGCCGGGGCGGCGAGCGTGGCCCGCTCGGCGCGGATCACGCCACCGCCGGCGGCGCCGCCAGGCGCACCAGCAGGCGGTTGAGGCGCTGCACGTACTCGGGCGCGTTACCCAAGGGCTCGCCCTCGGCGAGCGCCGCCTGGTCGTACATCAACTGCGCGAGCTCGGTGAACTGCGCGCTATCGGTGAGGCCCTCGAGATACTTCACCAGGGGATGCACGACGTTCACCTCGAGCAGCGGGCGCGCCGCGGGCGGCTGCTGGCCGGCAGCGGCGAGCATGCGCCGCATCTGCTCGGTGAGATCGTGCTCGCCGCGCACCAGGCAGGCTGGAGATTCCCGCAGCCGCTCGCTGACGCGCACCTCGGTCACCCGCTCGCCGAGGGCGTCCTTGATGCGCTTCAGCAGCCCCTTGCTTTCCTTGAGCTCGGCCTCGCGCTGCCGGCGGTCGGCATCGCTGGCCAGCCCGCCGAGCTCCAGGTCGCCGCGCGTCACGTCCTTGAAGCGCTTGCCCTCGAAACTCTCGACATAGCCCATCACCCACTCGTCGATGCGCTCGGCGAGCAGCAGCACTTCCAGGCCGAGCTCGCGCAGCCGCTCGATGGCCGGACTGCTGCGCGCCGCGGCCAGGCTCTCGGCAATGACGTAGTAGATGCGCTCCTGGCCCGGCTTCAGGCGCGCGAGGTAGTCGGCGAGACTGACGCTGGGGGTATCGCCGGGCTCGTGCGTCGACGCAAAGCGCAGCAGCGGCAGGATCGCCGCCTGGTTGGCCGCGTCCTGGGCGATGCCCTCCTTCAGCACTGCGCCGAACTCCTTCCAGAAGGTGGCGTACTTCTCCCGCTCGTCCCTGGCGAGCCGCGCCAGCATGTCGAGCACCCGCCGGGTGAGCCCGCTGCGGATCGCCTCGACCTCCGGATCCTGCTGCAGGATCTCGCGCGAGACGTTCAGCGGCAGATCGCTCGAGTCCACCACGCCCTTGATGAAGCGCAGGTACAGCGGCAGGAACTGCTCGGCATCGTCCATGATGAACACGCGCCGCACATACAGCTTCAGTCCGCGTGCCGCCTCGCGCTGCCACAGATCGAAGGGTGCGCGGCCCGGCACGTACAGCAGGCTGATGTACTCGCGCTTGCCTTCCACCTTGTTGTGGCTCCAGGCGAGCGGGTCGGTGAAATCGTGTGCCACGTACTGGTAGAACTGCCGGTATTCATCTGCGGAGATCTCGGTGCGCGGCAGCGTCCACAGCGCCTTCGCCTGGTTGACGACCTCGTCCTCGAGCGAAGCCTCGCCCTCCTTGCGCATGCGCACCGGGAAGCCGATGTGGTCGGAGTAGCGGCGAATCAGCTCGCGCAGCCGCAGCGCATCGGCGAACTCGCGCGCGTCCGCCTTGAGGTGCAGCGTGACGCTGGTGCCGCGCTGCGGCAGCGTTACCGTCTCCACGGTGAACTCGCCGTCGGCGCCGGACTCCCAGTGCACGCCGGCTTCGGCGGGCGCGCCCGCCTTGCGCGAGCGCACCGCGACACGCTCGGCGACGATGAACGCCGAGTAGAAGCCAACGCCGAACTGGCCGATGAGCTGCGACGCCTTCTGCTCATCGCCGGACAGCGAGCGGAAGAATTCCGCGGTGCCCGAGCGCGCGATGGTGCCGAGGTTGGCGATGGCCTCGGCGCGCGTCATGCCGATGCCGTTGTCGGTGATGGTGATGGTGCCCGCGGCGGTGTCCGCATCGACGCGGATGCCGAGCTGCGGGTCGGGCGCGAGCAGCGCGCCGTCGGCGATGGCCGCGAAGCGCAGCCGGTCGCAGGCATCGGAGGCGTTGGAGATCAGCTCGCGCAGGAAGATGTCGCGGTGACTGTACAGGGAGTGGATCATGAGCTGCAGCAGCTCACGCACCTCGGCCTGAAAGCCGTGCGTCTGCCGTGCGGTGCCGCCGGCGGGCTCGGGCGCGGCGGCGTCCGGGCCGGGGCTGGGGGAAGCGTCAGGTGTTACCGATGCCATAGAGCTCCCGAAAGCACGCGGTGAGGGCGCGCAGACGAGCGATCTTGGGAGCGGCGCGGGATTTTTCAAGCGCGGCGGGCGTCAGCGCCCTGCCGCGAGCGTCAGGCGAAGGCGTTCAGCAGCGCTTGCCGCACCAGCAGCAGCGCGGCTCCGCCGGCCAGCAGCGCCCCGGCGGCCGCGGTAACCAGCGGCGCCGCGGCGAGCACTTCGGCGGCGGTCGCCGCGACGGCATACCGGCAGATGCCGGCGAGGTCGTCGAGATCGTCCCAAAGATGCAGAAAGAACTCTTCCATGGCGCGAGCGACTCTACGGAAGCGCCCGCGGCTGCGGCGTGCGCGCGCTCACAGCTTGCAGGCGGGCGGGGGCGTGCGTAGGCTTGAGTGCGAAGCGCGTCACCACTGCGATATTACAGAACAAGGTCATCATGCAGCGTATCGTCGTCCTGAACCCCAAGGGCGGGTCCGGCAAGACGACCATCGCGATCAACCTGGCGAGCTACCTGGCGGCGCAGGGACACACCCCGGTTCTCATAGACTTCGATCCGCAGGGTTCCTCGCTGCGCTGGGTGAGGAAGCGCAAGCCGACGCAGGCGCACGTGCACGTCATCGCCGCCTTCGAGAAGGACACCCGCACCACGCGCGCTTTCCAACTGCGGGTGCCCGAGCGCACCTCGCACATCATCGTCGACACGCCCGCGGCGCTCGAGGCGCACCAGCTGCCCGAGATGACCAAGGACGCCGACAAGGTGATCGTGCCGGTGCTGCCTTCCGACATCGACATCAATACCTGCTCGCGCTGCATCCGCGACCTGCTGCTGGTCGCCAAGATCCGCCGCGACGACGACCGCATCGGCGTAATCGCCAATCGCATCCGCCGCAACACGCTGATCTACCAGTCGCTCATCCGCTTCCTGCACACGCTGCAGATCCCGATCGTGGCCACGATCCGCGACTCGCAGAACTACGTGCGCGCCGCCGAGCTCGGCATCGGGGTGCACGAGATGAAGAGCTATGTGGCGCACGCCGACGTCGAGCAGTGGCTGCCGCTGGTGCAGTGGCTGGCGCGCCCGCGCGGCGCGCCGGGCGCCCCGCAGCCGCCGCCGCAGGCGGCGCCGGCCCCTGGCGGCCCCTCCCCCGCGGACGTGCCGCCCGCGCCGCCGCTGACCGGGCAGACGGCGGCGTCAGGCCAGACGGCGGAAGATGCGTCGGTGCCGGCGGCGGCGGTGGTCGCCATCGCCTGAAGGAAGCTGCGGGGATCGAAGCGCGCCGAAGCCGTGCGGCCAGGCGCTACATTTTCAGGCTATTTCTTGACCTTGGGGTGCGCGGCGGCCTGCGCCGCGTCGCTGGCCGCCCAGGAGTCGCGCACCTGATCAGCCCAGTTCTTGTAGTTCGACCAGGTGTAGAGGTTGCGGGTGATCGCGGCCTGGCGGGCACGCGCGCGCTGCATGCGATCCAGCCAGTTGGCGTACGCGTCGGCGCCACCCGTCGGAGTGCCGGCTGCCGGCTCGCGTGGCGTGCCGGGTGCCTCGCCTCGCCCCCTGTCGCTTGAGCTCATGAGAAGCTCCTGAAGATTGTCACTGAGGTTACGAGGTTAGCAACGCACACCGCAGGAACTGGTTCACAGGCATGTCGCTGCACCGCTACGCTGGGACGCAGCTCTCGTGCCGCTGCTCCGAAGTGTGCGGCGCGCTTCGCGGCGCGCAGCGTTATGTAAGGGCGCAGCGGGCGCCTCAGGCGACCAGGCGGTACACCGGCCGGTAGACGCTGCCCGGCAGGCGCATGCGCCGCTGCGCGACGAACTCGGCGAGCAGCTCATCGAGCAGCCGCATGATCGCCGGATCGCCGCTGAGCTCGTACGGACCTTCGCGCTCGATCGCCTGGATGCCGTACTCCTTGACGTTGCCGGTGACGATGCCGGAGAAGGCACGCCGCAGGTTGGCGGCGAGCTGATGTGCGGGCTGCGCGCGTCCCAGATCGAGTGCCCGCATGGCGGCGTGCGTGACCTCGAAGGTCTGCTGGAACTCGCGGCGGATCGACAGCAGCCAGTTGAAGTTGTAGGAATCGCTGCGCTGGCGGCGGAACTCGCGCACCGCCTCCATGCCGCGCACCATGCGCCGCGCGACCTCGGGCGGATCGTCGACGATCAGCGTCAGCCGCCGGCTCGCCTCGCTGCCGAGCGTCCCGGCGAGAAACAGCCGGATGTGCTCGAAGTACGCCGCGCTTTCCCTGGGGCCGGTGAGCACAATGGGGAACGGCTGCTCGGCGTTGTGCGGGTCGAGCAGGATGCCGGCGAGGTAGAGGATCTCCTCGGCGGTGCCGGCGCCTCCCGGAAATACCACGATGCCGTGCGCCAGCCGTACGAACGCCTCGAGACGCTTCTCGATGTCCGGCAGGATCGCCAGCTGGGTCACGATCGGGTTGGGCGGCTCGGCGGCGATGATGCCCGGCTCGGTGATGCCGAGGTAGCGGCCGTGCTCGATGCGCTGCTTGGCATGGCCGACCGCGGCACCCTTCATCGGCCCTTTCATGGCGCCCGGTCCGCAGCCGGTGCACACGTCGAGCCCGCGCAGCCCGAGCTCGTAGCCCACGTTCTTGCTGTACTGGTACTCGTGGGCGTCGATCGAATGCCCGCCCCAGCACACCACCAGGTTCGGGCGCGACTTGTAGTCGAGCAGGCGCGCATTGCGCAGCACGTGGAAGACCGCGTTGGTGATGGAAGCGGAATCGTTGAGATCGAAGCGCCCGCTCTCCAGGATCTCGTTGGAGATGTACACCACGTCGCGCAGCACCGCGAACAGGTGCTCCTTGATGCCGCGGATCATCTGCCCGTCGACGAAGGCGGCCGCCGGCGCGTTCTGCATCTCGAGCTTCACCCCGTAAGGGTGGCGCACGATGCGGATGTCGAAGTCGCGGTAGCGGTCGAAGATTTCCTTGGAGTTGTCGGTGGGCGCCCCGGAATTGAGCACCGCCAGCGCGCAGCGGCGGAACAGCGGGTACAGCCCCCCCTGCCCGCTGTCGAGCAGCTTGTCGATCTCGCCCTGTGAAAGGTTCTCGAGACTGCCGCGCGGACCGACGCGCGCGTCGACGAACTCTGAAAACTCGCTGCTCACTCGCTTTAAGGGACGATGTCGATCGGCACGTCGTCGGAGGCGAGCATCCAGATCTCGACCATATCGGCGTTGGACACCGCGATGCAGCCGTCGGTCCAGTCGTGCGTGGCGTAAAACTCGGGGTCGTGCTTGAGCAGATTCGGCAGGCCGTGGATCATGATCGAGCCGCCGGTGTCCCAGTGGCGGGCGCGCGCGCGCTTGAGGTCGACGGCGTTCGGGTAGGACACCTTGATCGACAGGAAGTAGTCGCTGCGCGGATTGCGGCGCTCGAGGCGGTAGCTGCCCTCGGGAGTGCGGAAGTCGCCCGAGCGCTCCTTCTGGCCGACGGGGCTGAGCCCGAGCTGGATGTGATACGAGCGCACCACGTTGCCGCCGTGCATCAGCAGCAGCTGCCGGGCGCCCTTGCGCACCACGACGCGATCGACCATCGGCAGGCTGGCGATGCTGTCCTGGTTCAGCATCACCGGGCGCGACTCGGCCAGCCCGTCGGCGTGGGCCACGAGCCCCGCGCCGGCGAGCAGCAGGAGCGCGGCTAAGCTCATGAAATTGATGGTGTTGCGAGGCATGGAACGCATGTCGGCGGGATTATAGGCACAGGGCCGTGACAGCGGCAGGTATCTCCGTCACAGCGCGCACGCGGTGAGCCAAAGCACACGGGCGCGAGGCGCGCGCGGTGAGGCTGCCGCTGCCTCAGCCGCCGGCGCCGACCTCCTCCACGCGCGGCATCACGATCTGCGTGCCGGGACGCAGCTCGGCGAGATCGAGGTCGGGGTTGTACTGCTGCAGCAGCCACAAGGGCAGCTGCGCGCTGTGTTGCGTGAGCGTCCAGCCGGAATCACCCGGGCGCGCGATGTAGACGTCGCTGCCGACGATGCGGTGCGCGGCGAAATACGCCGCCTGCAGCTCGCGGTGGTACTCGTGGCGCAGCGTCTCGAACACTTCGGGCGTCACCTCGGAGAAGTCGAGCCGGATGCGCTGCCCGATGCGCACCGGGGTGCGGTAACGCAGGTGGTTGATCTCGCGCAGCCGCGCCGAGGTCAGGCCGAGCCAGTCGGCATAGTGGCCGAGCGTCTCCACCGCCGCGACGCGAATGGTGCCGTCGCGCGCCACGCTGTAGTCGGTCGGATCGGCGTTCTGCTCGCTGTCCGCGGCCGGACCGAGCGCCGGCCCGAGCTCCTCGGCCTGCGCTGCCGATACCGGTTGCGGAGCGGCGGCGGCGGCGTGGGGCTTGTCGCCCGCGGCCGCAGCGGCGGCCACCGCGGCGTCCTCGGCGCTCTCGCGCTCGGCAACATCGGCCGGCACCGCACCCCCCGGGGAGGGCGGCGCGAGCGCGGCGACGATGGCCGCGGACGCGGCGGTGGCGGCGGGCGGCGCTGCGGCGGCCGGGGGTGACGGGGTGGGCGCGGCAGCGGCCGCGACCGTGACCGCCGGCGTCGCCTCCGGCAGATTGATGACGCGCCCCGGACTAAGCGGCGCACTGGTGCGCACCCGGTTCATGCGCGCCAGCGTCTCGATGGGCACGCCGTAGCGCTCGGCGAGCGCGGCGAGCGTATCGCCGGCCTGCACGCGGTAACGCCGCGGCCCGCGCTGTCCGGCAAACAGGTCCGCCGGCGTCAGGCGCTGTGCCAGCAGCTGCGGCGTCCACGGACCGCCCTCGAGCGGCAGGCGCAGCCGGTACGCCTTCGGCACGCGTTGCGCGCCGCTCCATACCGACGGCAGCAGTGCCGGGTTGAGCGTGCGCAGCTGCCCACCGTCGACCTTCAGCGCGTGCTCGAGCGATGCGATCGACACATAGCCGGGCACCTCGAGCTCCTGGAAGCGTGCTTCGCCGTCCTTCTGCAGGGAGCCGAAATACTTCTCCGGATTCCTGTCGATCTCGAGCGCGGCGAGAAAAGAGACGTAGAAGTTGCGCGAGGCGAAGCCGAAGGTGCGACTGGTGTAGCTGCGCACGATGCGCACGATGTCGTCCGTGGCGAGCGTCTCCTTGGCGTGGCGCACGCCGGCGGTGCCGTGGTTGTAGGCGGTGAGCGCCAGCGGCCAAGTGCCGAGTACCCGGTAGTTGTAGGCGAGCAGCTGCGCGGCGGCCTCGGTGGAGCGGAACGGATCGAGACGGTCGTCCACCGCGCCGTCGATGCGCATGTAGCGCCGGCCGGTCGAGCGCATGAACTGCCACAGGCCGGCGGCGCCCACCTTGGAGTAGGCGCGTGGGTTGAACGAGGACTCCACGTGCGGCAGCACCGCCAGCTCCGCCGGCAGGCCGAGGTTGGCGAGTGTCTCGGCGATGTGCGTCTCCCAGGCGCCCGAGCGGATCAGTCCGCCGCGGAAGCGATCGGCCTGGCCGAGCTGAAAGCGGATGTCCTCGATCGCGTCACGCAGACGCGCCGGGGTGCCTTCGGCTCCCCACAGCTCCCTGATGCGCTGATCGTCCGCGGACAGCGGCTCGTCGCCCGCGGCGGCGATGCGGCGCAACGCCGCCGCGTAACGGTTGCGCGCCTCATCCACCTGGCGCTGCCGCTCGGCGGGAGGAGAGTTGGGCGCGAAGTGCAGCGTGTCGTACACCACGGCGAGGTTGTACTGGTCGTGCAGGAAGCCGGCGTTGGTGTCGATCTGCGAATAGACGCGGATCCAGAACTGCACGTCGCGCTCGAGCTGCGGTGGCCGGGGCATGGGCTCACCGGACTGCGCCTGCGCGAGCGAGGCGAAGGCGCACACGGCGAGCAGGCTCAAGACCACCCGCACCGCGCACCCGGCCCCCACCGCCCGCAAAGCTCGCGCCCGTGTCGAGTTCATTTACACCCCTCTGATCCTGCCTGTTCCAATCTATCCGATTTAACTTCAAGGGCTTGCAACGTCGCCACCCGGTCCGCCGCCTGGCTGCTGACCCCCGGATGTGTCGGGTATCTTGACACTCACGTGTCGGATGCACCGACGCGCATCCGGGAGACCGTAGCGCGCGGCACCGCGTTATGCCCTTCGCGGTGTCCGCAACGTGCACTGCGTCACAGTTGGACACCTCGCAAAGCGCTGCACGCGGGTTGCACCCAGGGTGCGCAACGTTTGGCACGAGTGTTGCTCACTCATTACCCATAGACGGCAAAGGCCTAGGGAAGAAACCAACGCCACGGGAATAACCGAAGAAGCGCGGATGCGGAAGGTAGCCTCACGGCTCGTCAGCTACCGCGCCTGACCGAATAACAACGAGAACGACACTCCTCCACACACAAGCAAGCGACCGACAACCCCGCCTCCAGCGGGGTTTTTTTTGCCCGCGTGCGGGGCGCGCGGACTTGCGTGGTGCCCGGATCTTCCCGGCAGATGGCAGACTTAGGTCCATGCCCGCTGCGCGCACTACAACCGTGCGCCGGCTTGCGGCAGCAGCCTGGCTGGCGATGGTCAGTGTCTGCGCCGCAGCCGGCAGCGGTCTGCAAACGGACGTCGTGTTCAGCGACTACGCGCCGTTCTCTTCGAGCGCCGAGCTGGTGCGCCGCCTGCTCAGCCCGCTGGCCGCCGCGCAGGTGCAGGCGGAGCTGGCCCGCTCGGCCGAACGCCTGGTGGAGCAGTCGGTCGATCTCGCCGCCGAGCGGTTCGTGCTGTACGTGCCCGGGCAGGTGCCACCCAGCGGCTACGCTGTGCTGGTGTTCATCCCCCCGTGGCAGGATGCGCGGCTGCCGAACGGCTGGGCGCCGGTGCTCGAACGCTACGGGGTCGTCTATGTGAGCGCGGCGCGCTCGGGCAACGATGAGAATGTCATGGGGCGGCGTGAGCCGCTGGCGCTGCTGGCCGCCTTCAACGTCATGCAGCGCTACCACGTGGACCCGGCGCGGGTATACGTCGGCGGCTTCTCCGGCGGCTCGCGCATCGCGCTGCGCGTCGCGCTCGGCTATCCGGACGTCTTTCACGGCGTGCTGCTCAATGCCGGCAGCGATCCGCTCGGCACGCTGGTGCCGCCGCTGCCGTCCCGGGAACTGCTGCAGCGATTCCAGGAATCGACGCGCCTGGTATACCTCAGCGGCCAGCACGACGCTACGCATCTGGCCATGGACGCGGACAGCATGCAGTCGCTGCGCCGCTGGTGCGTATTCAACGTCGACGCGCAGGTGACGCCGGGAGCGGCACACGAGGTCGCGGGCGCCGCCGCTCTCGCCGGCGCCCTGCACGAGCTGCAGACCCCGCTCGCGCCCGTGACGGCACGGCTCGCATCCTGCCGGGCGGACGTCGAGCGCGAGCTCGCCGCGGCACTCGCCAGGGTGGAGTCGCTGCGCGCGGCCGGCAGCCGGGACGCGGCCCGCAAGCTGCTGCTGGAGATCGACCGCCGCTTCGGCGGGCTCGCGGCGCCGCGCAGTCTCGAGCTGCAGTCGGCGCTCGAGTGAGGACGGCTGGGGCGAGCGCGCCGCCGCCGTGTGGCGCAGCGTTGCCACCAGCCGCGGACGCGAAAAACAGGCGAGGCAGCCGGTCGGCTGCCTCGCAAAGGGACTCGATCTGTCAGTTGGAGTTGGTCGTCGCAATAACAGTGGCGAACAGCGCGCCGCTCGCACTCAGCCGCACTTCGAATCGCCGCAGTTGAGGCACGTCATGCAGCCATCCATCATGACCACGGCGGCGGTGCTGCAGCGGCCGCACAGCTGCGCACCTTCCGGGAAGTGGCTCTTGGCGAAGGCGTCGGCCTGCTTGGCACGCGCCTCGAACTCGGCGCGCTTGGCATCCACCATTTTCTGCTGGTGCACGTCGAGCTGGGTCTTGCGTATCAGCCCGATGGTCTGCAGGTGTTTCTCGATCACGTAGCCGAGCTCGGCGATGATCGAGGGCATGAACTTGCCGCCCGGCTGCCAGTAGCCGCCGCGCGGATCGAACACCGCCTTCAGTTCGTCCACCAGGAAGGTGACGTCGCCGCCCTTGCGGAACACCGCGGAGATGATGCGCGTCAGCGCCACGATCCACTGGAAGTGATCGAGGTTCTTCGAGTTGATGAAGACCTCGAACGGCCGGCGCTGCTCGTACTCGGTGCCCTCGTTCAGCACGATGTCGTTGATGGTCACATACATCGCGTGATCGGAGATCGGTGTCTTGATCTTGTAGGTCGAGCCGATCAGCACTTCCGGCCGCTCGACCTTCTCGTGCATGCGGATGACCTTGGCGGTGCGCCCGTTCTTGTCGCGCACCAGCTCGCCGTCCGCACCCGGCGCGGCGGCCGCCATGCCGGCTTTGGTCACCGCGGCGGGCGGCGACTTGTCCGCCGCCCGCTCCTCGGGCTTGTGCACCTGGTATTTGACGATGCGTTTGTCGATCTTGATGGTCATGTGCGATTTCCTGGAATTGCCGTGGCCGCTGCGCAAGTCTTCAGAAGCGGCCGTAGTACCCGTCCTTGATGGCGTCGTGAAGATTTGCGGCGGTGTGGATCTCTCCGTCGTAATCGATCTCCTCATCGCCACGCGCCTCGATCACCGTGCCGTCCTCGAGCGTGAACTTGTAAAGGGTGTTCTTCAGGTCCTGCTCCTTCACCAGCACGCCCTGGAACGCTTCCGCGTTGAAACGGAAGGTGGTGCAGCCCTTCAGGCCCTGCTCATGTGCGTACAGATAGATGTCCTTGAATTTCTCGTAGGGGAAATCCGTAGGCACGTTCGCCGTCTTAGAAATCGATGAATCGACCCACTTCTGGGCCGCAGCCTGCACCTCGACATGCTCCTTGGGAGTGACATCGTCCGAGGCGATGAAGTAGTCCGGCAGTCTTTCATCATCGTTAGTGGCTCCGGGTTTGGCCTTCGGGTTGACCAGCTCGCGGTACGCCAGCAACTCGAATGAATAGACGTCGATCTTCTCCTTGGACTTCTTGCCCTCCCGTATGACGTTGCGGAAATAGTGATGCGCGAACGACGGCTCGATGCCGTTGGAGGCATTGTTGGCGAGCGACAGTGAGATCGTGCCGGTGGGCGCGATCGAGGTGTGATGCGTGAAGCGCGCCCCGGTCTCGGCGAGCTCGTGTACCAGTTGCGGCGCGACCTTGGCGATGCGCTGCATGTAGCGGCTGTAGCGGGCGTGCAGCAGCCGCCCGGCGATCTTCGAGCCCGGCCGCCAGCCGTCGCGCGCCATCTCCGGGCGCTTGCGCAGCATCTCCCTGGTGACGGTGAACTCCTCGTTCATGATCGGCGCCGGGCCCTTCTCGCGCGCCAGCTCGAGCGCCGCCTCCCAGCCCGCCACCGCCATCTCGCGCGTCACGTCCTCGGTGAACTGCACCGCCTGCACCGAGCCGTACTTCATGCGCAGCAGCGCCAGGGTGCTGCCGAGGCCGAGGAATCCCATGCCGTGGCGACGCTTGCGCAGGATCTCCTCGCGCTGGCGCTCGAGCGGCAGGCCGTTCACCTCGACCACGTTGTCGAGCATGCGGGTAAACACCTTGACCACCTCGCGGTATTCGCTCCAGTCGAATTCCGCGAAGTCGGTGAACGGCTGCTTGACGAAGCGCGTCAGGTTCACCGAGCCGAGCAGGCACGAGCCGTACGGCGGCAACGGCTGTTCGCCGCACGGGTTGGTAGCACGGATATTTTCGCACCACCAGTTGTTGTTCATTTCATTGACGCGGTCGATGAGAATGAAGCCGGGCTCGGCGAAGTCGTAGGTGGACGTCATGATCACGTCCCACACGCGCCGCGCCGGCACCTTCTTATAGACCTTGCAGGCGACCAGTCCCTCGTCGTTGACGACGTAGCCGTCGTGCACCGGCCACTCGCGCCAGACGAATTTCGCCGCATCGTGCAGGTCGGGCTGATCCGTCTGGTACTCGCGCAGCGACAGCGGAAAGCCGAGCTTCCACTCGCGGTCCTCACGCACTGCCTGCATGAACTCGTCGGTGATCAGCAGCGACAGGTTGAACTGGCGCAGCCGCCCGCTCTCGCGCTTGGCACGGATGAACTCCATGACATCCGGATGGCCGACGTCGAACGTGCCCATCTGCGCGCCGCGGCGGCCACCGGCGGACGAGACCGTGAAGCACATCTTGTCGAAGATATCCATGAACGACAGGGGACCTGAGGTGTAGGCGCCGGCACCCGATACGTAGGCGCCGCGCGGGCGCAGCGTCGAGTGCTCGTAGCCGATGCCGCAGCCCGCCTTGAGCGTGAGTCCCGCCTCGTGGACCTTCTTGAGGATGTCGTCCATCGAATCGTGGATCGTGCCCGACACCGTGCAGTTGATGGTGGAGGTGGCGGGCTTGTGCTCGAGCGCACCGGCGTTGGAGGTCACGCGGCCGGCGGGAATAGCGCCGCGGCGCAGTGCCCACAGGAAGCGCTCGTTCCAGTGCTCGCGCTCGTCCTCGGACTCGACCTGCGCGAGCGCGCGCGCCACGCGCTTGTAGGTATCGTCCATCGACCTGTCGATGGGCGTGCCGTCCTTTGCGGTGAGGCGATACTTCTTGTCCCAGATGTCGAGCGATGCCTCCTGGAAAGGAATCGCGTCGATGTCCTTCGGATCGATCTTTACGACAGTGTTCATGTAATCCGCGGCGCTCCGAATGTTCTTTACGCCTTGTCCGACGGATTGCAGGGAAAACCCAGCCAAAGCACTTGTTGGAGCCCGATGAGCCCCGCGAGCCCGACCAGTACCCGCTGTCGTTGCGACAGCCAGGTCCCTGAAATCTCCCCCCCGATCGCGTGACCCTATTCGCTTTGCGCGAACACAAGATCTTGTGTCGGGGTCAAAAGCCTAATGAGCGCGTCCGGACGCGTCAAGATTCCTGACCGTATTTTGTAACGTCATTTTTTAATAACAATAACAAAAACTTACACGATTATTGGCCGTAGTTTCGACCATATTTTTTGATGAACTGCGCCGGCGGGGCACCCGGGCGCCCGCCCCCATATATTGTGCTCAGGGCAGGCACAGGTTCTGCACAGGCTGCCCACAGAAGCACGCACCGCGGTACCGCCTTTACATGGAGACGGACTGCCGCCTTCACAAACTGAAACGGCAGCAACCACGCGCCGGCCAAGCGCCTTCTCCCTGGCACACGCCAGCCAGCGGCGGGTGCGCTGCGCGCTCCACGGGCGCTCTTGAAACCGCCGCGCGCGAGCCGCACATCCGGTGCCATACGCGCGCCATGCGCCGTTTCGTTTCCAACAGGAGAGCCTTCATGACCATCGTCAGTTACCAGCCGTGGGCGCTCGTCGGCCGCCTGCAGCGGCAGTTCGATCGCGCCCTCACCGAGAGCGCTGACAGCGCCACTGTCAGCTGGATCCCGCACGTCGACATTCACGAGGAAGATCAGCGCTTCGTGGTGGCCGCCGATCTGCCGGGCGTCGAGCGCAAGGACATCGACGTCACCGCCGACAAGGGCGTGCTGAGCATCAAGGGCGAGCGCCGCTCGGAGCAGAAGTCAGCGAAGGACGGCTACGAGCGCGTCGAGCGCGCCAGCGGCTCGTTCCTGCGCCGCTTCACGCTTCCTGAGAGCGCCGACGCCGAGGCCATTCAGGCGACGCTCGTCAACGGGGTGCTCGAAGTCAGCATTCCGAAGCGTCCGCAGGAGCAGCCGCGGCGCATTTCCGTCGAGGCTGCCTGAGAGCCTCACGCGGGTAACCCGGTCGGACCGGCAGCGCCTGTGCCAGGTACTGCCGGTCCGCCTGCTTGCCAGCGTTCCCAGGTGGCGCGGGGCGCTTCGGGCTAGAATTCCCCGCGTCATGCACCGCAATCTCGTCGCGCTGTGGCTGACGGTGGCGCTCGCCGCCGCGCCGCTGCCGGCGGCCATGCCACCGGCGGTCGGCGACACGCCGCTGCCGACGCTCGCGCCGATGATCAAGAAGGTCTCGCCGGCGGTGGTGAACGTCGCCACGCGCGGCACCATTCGCGAGCGCGGCGCGCAGAACCCGCTGCTCGATGACCCGTTCTTCCGCCGCTTCTTCGACGTGCCGCCCGATACCGGCCCGCGCGAGCGGCCGTTCCAGAGCGCCGGCTCCGGGGTCATCTTCGACGCCCGCAACGGCTACATCGTCACCAACGCGCACGTGGTCGAGAACGCCAGCGAGATCACCGTGACGTTGCAGGACGGCCGCGATCTGAAGGCGGAGATCGTCGGCGCCGACACGCCATCCGACGTCGCGGTGCTCAAGGTGAAGGCCGACGGCCTGGCGCAGATCGCGCTCGGCGACTCGTCCAGGGTCGAGGTGGGCGACTTCGCGGTGGCGATCGGCAACCCCTTCGGCCTGCAGCATACCGTCACCTCCGGGATCATCAGCGGCCTGTCGCGCTCGGGGATCAATCCCGACGGCTACGAGGACTTCATCCAGACCGACGCCTCGATCAATCCCGGCAATTCCGGCGGCGCGCTGGTCAACCTGCGCGGTGAGCTGATCGGCATCAACACCGCGATCCTGTCGCGCAGCGGCGGCAACATCGGCATCGGCTTCGCCATCCCGGTCAACATGGCGCACAGCGTCATGGAGCAGCTCATCAAGTACGGCACCGTCAAGCGCGGGCAGCTCGGGGTGAGCATGTACACCGTGACGCCGGACATCGCTCACTCGCTCGGACTGCCGAGCGCGGTCGGCGCACTGGTGTCGCAGGTGGTGGAAGGCTCGCCCGCCGAGCGGGCCGGCATCCGCACCGGCGACGTCATCACCTCGGTGAACGGCCAGCCGGTGAAATCCAACAGCGAGCTGCGCAACACCATCGGCCTGCTGCGCGTCGGCGACAAGGTCGACATCGGCCTGGTGCGCGACGGCAAGCCGGTGCGCGTGACCGCCGTGATCGCCGACACGACCACCGAGCTCGCCGGCGGACCGGCGAGCATCCATAAGAGCTTCGAGGGTACCGCGCTCGCCGATGCGCCCGATGCCGGTGGCGCTCTGGTGCGCAGCGTTGAGCCGGGCAGCGCCGCGGCGCAGGCCGGGCTGCGGCCCGATGACGTGATCGTCGGCGCCAACCGCGGGCGCGTCAGCAGTTTGCGCGAGCTGCGCGAGCGCGCCAGGGGCGCCGCGGTGCTGGTGCTGGAAGTGCGGCGCGGCAACACCGTGCTGCTGATCCCGCTGCGCTAAGGCAGCGCGGCGGCGGGAAGCTCGACATGAACCTGTGCGTGCTCGGCGGCAGCGGCTTCGTCGGCACCGAGCTGGTGACCCGGCTGGTGCACGCCGGGCACTGGGTGCGCGTGCCGACCCGCAACCTCGGCCGCGTCGAGCGGCTGCGGGTGCTGGCAACGGCCGAGCTGCGGGTCGCCAACGTGCACGAACCGCAGATCCTGAGTCAGCTGTTCGCCGACTGCGACGCGGTCGTCAATCTCATCGGCATCCTGAACAGCAGCGGTCGCGCGAGCTTCGAAGCGGTGCACGTGCAGCTCACCGCGCGCGTGCTGGCCGCCGCGCGCGCCGCCGGCGTGCGCCGCCTGCTGCACGTGAGCGCGCTCGGCGCCGACCCGCACGGCCCGAGCCGCTACCTGCGCTCCAAGGGTGCGGCCGAGGCGCTGCTGCGCGCCGCGCCGCAGGGGGGCAGCGCGCACCCGGCGGTGACCATCCTGCGGCCCTCAGTGATCTTCGGCCCGGATGACTCGCTCACCAACCGCTTTGCGCAGCTGCTGCGCCTGAGCGGCGGATGGTTGCCGCTGGCGCGTGCCGGCGCACGCTTCGCGCCGGTGAGCGTGTTCGACGTGGCGGAGGCGTGCGTGCGCGCCCTGCAGCGGCCCGCCGCTGCCGGCGCGACCTACGAGCTGTGCGGTCCGCAGGTGCTGACGCTGGAGGAGATCGTGCGCCTCACCGCACGCGTGGCCGCACTTCCCTGCCACCTGCTGGCACTGCCGGATGCGCTGGCGCGCGTGCAGGGCGTGCTGATGGGGTTGCTGCCCGGCAAGCCGTTCTCGCTCGACAATTTCCGCTCGCTGACCCGCGACAGCATCTGCCGCGAAGACGGCTGCGCGGCGCTCGGCATCGCGCCGCGCCCGATGCTGGCAGTGCTGCCGGCGTATCTGGCACCGCACAGCGTCGGCGCGCTCGCCTAGCACGCGCGCCGCTCAATCCTCCTGCGGCTCGGCCGCCGTGCCGCACAGGCGTGCGTGGCGCGCCGCACGCGGCAGCTTCGCCAGTTCGCGCACCGCCGCGTAGAAACGCTGCAGATCCCCGCCCTGCGCCGCGAGCAGCTGCGTCAAACCCGGCACGCAGTCGTAATAGGTGGCCACCGCGGCCAGGCGCGCGTTGTTGAGCCCCGCCTCGATCCACTCGTCGAACAGCGCGTAGTGCTCGCCGTCGTGCTGCTCGAGCGCGCGCATGTCGGCCGCCAGCACGGCGAAGATCGCCGCCTTGCGGGCGCGCATCTGCGGCGCGGCCACGCCGGAGGCGTACAGCACGGCGAGGCGCGCCCGGGTGCGCGCCAGCAGTTCGACGAACTCCTGCTCGTGCTGCTGGTCGGCGTGAAACGCCTGCATGCGCGCGCTCTGGCCCTGGGTTGCGAGCCAGCGCTCGAGGCCCGCAGCCTCGACGGTGACGGCGAACGCCTCGTTGAATTCGCTGTCGTCGCGCACGTACAGCAGCTGGTGCGCCAGCTCGTGGAAGATGGTGGCCGCGAGCTCGTCGTCGCCGTACGGCAGCATGCTCGAGAGCACCGGGTCGGCGAACCTGCCGAGCGTGGAGTAAGCCGGCACCCCTTCCACCGCCACGTCGGCGCCGCGCAGCGCGAGGTCTGCGGCGAACTCGCGCGCGCGCCGCTCGTGGAAGTAGCCGCGGTAGGCCACGCAGCCGGCCACCGGGAAGCACCAGTGCCGCGGGTGCACTGAGAACTCCGGCGTGGCGACCACGTTCCACACCACGTACGGCCGGCCGATGTCGGCGTAGCTGCGGTAGCTGGTGTTGTCCGGCAGGCCGAGCTGCTGCGAGGCGAACGCTCGCGCCGCGCGCACCTGCGTGAGATGCGCGCGCAACTCGGGCGAGGTGTGCGGATCGGCGAGCAGCGTGTCGATCGGCACACGCGCGTGCAGCACGTGCCATTCCCCGCTCGCCGCCTGCAGCAGGTAGGTGGTGCCGCAGCCGGCGAGCAGCAGGCATGCGGCGCCGAGCAGCGCGGGGCGCATGCCGCGCCACAGCCGCGAGACGCCCTGGCCAACACCGCTGGGCAGCGCGCTGCACGCCGGCGTCTCGGTTAACATGCCCATCATGCGAGTCTACTTGGTCGGCGGCGCCGTTCGGGACCGGCTGCTCGGACTGCCGGTGCGTGAGCGCGACTGGGTGGTGGTGGGCAGCGAGCCGCAGGAGCTCGAGCGCGCCGGATTCCGCAGCGTGGGCCGCGAATTCCCGGTGTTCCTGCACCCCGAGACGCACGAGGAGTACGCGCTGGCGCGTCTGGAGCGCAAGGTGGCGCCCGGTTACCGCGGTTTCACCACGCAGTTTTCCCCCGACGTGACGCTCGAGCAGGACCTGCAGCGCCGCGATCTCACCGTCAACGCCATGGCCGAGAGTGAGGGCGGCGAGCTGATCGACCCGTTCGGCGGCCAGGCGGACCTCGCCGCGCGGCGGCTGCGCCACGTATCGGCGGCATTCGTCGAGGACCCGGTGCGCATCCTGCGCGTGGCGCGGTTCGCGGCGCGTTTCAGCGCCCTGGGGTTTCAGGTCGCCGCCGAGACGCTCGAGCTGATGCGCCGCATGACCGCGGCAGGCGAGGTCGGCGCGCTGGTGCCCGAGCGGGTGTGGCAGGAAACCGAGCGCGCGCTCGGCGAGGCCGATCCACAGGTGTTCTTCGAGACGCTGCGCGAGTGCGGCGCACTCGCGGTGGTCTTCCCGGAGATCGCGGCGCTGTTCGGCGTGCCGCAGCCGCCGCGCTGGCATCCGGAGATCGACACCGGAGTGCACGCGCTGCTGGCGCTGCGCTCAGCCGCGCAGGCCGGCGGCTCCAACGCGGTGCGCTTCGCCGCGCTCACGCATGATCTCGGCAAGGCACTCACGCCGCCCGAGCGCTGGCCGAGTCACCATGGGCACGAAGCCGCCGGGATCGCGCTGATCGAGGCGCTGTGCACGCGGTTGAAGGTGCCGGGCGGCCACCGCGAGCTCGCGGTGCTCACCGCGCGCGAGCACACCCGCGTGCACCGGGCGCTCGAACTCAAGCCCGCCACGGTGCTCGAGCTGCTCGAGAGCTGCGATGCGCTACGTCGTCCGCAGCGCTTCGAGGAAGTGCTGCGCGCGTGCCAGGCGGACGCGCGTGGGCGCACCGGACGCGAACACGAGCCCTATCCGCAGGCCGACTACCTGCGCACCGCGCTGGCCGCGGCCGCCGCGGTGACGCTCGCCGAGGACGAGCGCCGCGGGCTCGCCGGCGCGGCCATCGGTGAGGCGCTGCGGCGGCGGCGGCTCGAGGTCCTCGGCACGCTCAAGGCAGCCGCTCAGTAGCCGGCGCGGTGCAGCCACAGCACCGCCGCCGCCGCGACCAGGCAGTAGATGCCGAACAGGTACCAGCGCCCACCCTCCAGCCAGCGGCTCAACCACCGCAATGCCAGCAGGCCCGCGACAAAGGCCACCGCCGCGCCGAGCACACTGCCGAGCGCTGCCGCACCGAGCCCGCCGCCGCCCCCCGCGTGCACCGCGTGCACCAGGCGCAGCGCCTCGCGCGCCATCGCGGCCGGAGTGAGCACCACGGCGAGCGCGAAGCTGAAGGATTCGGCGCGCACCCGGGCGACGCCGAGCAGCATCCCGGTGGAGATCGTGGCCCCCGAACGCGACAAGCCGCGGAACGGCAGGCACAGCCCCTGCACTGCGCCGATGACGCCGGCGCGGGCGGCGCTCAGGTCGTTCGCCGCCGACGGCGGCGCCGCGGAGCGGCGGCCGCCGAAGATTGCGGACACGAGGATCAGCACTCCGGTAGCTGCGAGGGCCGGGGCGATGAAATCGAGTCGTCCGAACAGATCCTCGATCTCGGCATGGGGCTGGCCGCGCAACACGGTCCTTGCGAGCAGCATGAACAGCCCCTGGCCGATCACCGCCGTGCACGCGGTCGCGATCACGACGAGCGCGGCGAAGCGCCTGAAGGCGGCCGCGCTCGCGAACCAGTCGCGGCGCCACTGCGGCCAGAAGTACGCGATCACCGCGACCATCGTGCCGGTGTGCAGCATGACCAGCAGCAGCGTCATGGGAGGGGACGAGGGGTCCAGGCCGAGGAGCTTCTCAGCGACCACCACGTGCGCGGAGCTCGACACCGGCAGCAGCTCGGTCAGCCCCTGCACGATGGCGAGAACGATGATTTTCAGTAGCGGCATGCCCCATCCATCCTTTCATCTTCGGTTCGTTCGCGGCACGGCAGCTGCCCTCACAGCAGGTGCCGCAGGTCCTGCAGCGTAAAAGCCGCCAGCGGCTCATCGAGTGCACGCGTCAGCGCCATCATCTTGAAGGCCTCGCCCATCTCCTCCGGCAGGATCAGCCGGCGTGCCTCACCGGCAAGCCGCGCGCGCTGCACCTCGTCCGCGGCTCCCGCCACCATGGCTTCCAGCCCGAGCGCGGCGAGGCAGGCGGCCTGCGTCGCGAAGCCGGCCACGCCGAGCCCCACGCACAGGGCTGCCTCCGCCACGCGCGTGAAGTCCACCCACGCGGTGATGTCCTGCAGGCCGACGTTCACGTACGGATCGTCGTGCGCGCGCTGGCGGAAATGACAGCGCAGCGTGCCAGTTGTGCGTTGCCGGTGGTAGTAATGCCGCCGCGGCAGCCCGTAGTCGCTGATCAGCAGCAGCCCGCGGCCGAGGCACTCGCCGAGTGTCGCGATCCACGGCGCGAGCGCCAGGCACACTTCCGAGGTGTAGCCTGGCGGCAGCGGCGCCTCCAGGGACGACTCGATGTCCGTGCAGGCGCGCGCGAGTGCGGCTGGGGCTGCCCGCAGCTCCTCGCGGAACAGCAGCTCGCCGCGCGCCTCGAGCGCCACGACCCCGAGCTCGCCGACCCCTTCAGACTGACGCACGAAGCGCCGGCAGGGAAGCGCGTCGGCCACCTCGTTGGCGAGCATCACGCCCGCGAGCGGCTGCTGCGGCAGCCGCTCGAGCCACACCACCCGCTCGCGCAGCTCCGGCGGCAGGCGCGCGAGGTGCGCCCGCTGCCGCGCGGCGAGGTCGGCGCTCACCTCGAGGATCGCGTAGCGCTCGGGCAGCACGCCCTGCGCGGCAAGCTCGGTGAGCAGTGCCGCGGCCATGCGGCCGGTGCCGGCACCGAGCTCGAGGATCTGTCCGCCGGTGAGGCGCAGCACCGCGGCGCACTGGCGCGCCAGACAGCGCCCGAACAGGTCGGAAACTTCCGGGGCGGTGACGAAATCCCCAGCCGCGCCGAGCTTGGCGCTGCCGGCGCTGTAATAACCGAGCCCGGGCGCGTAGAGCGCCAGCTCCATGAAGCGCTCGAACGACAGCCAGCCGCCCGCAGCCGCGATCGCGGCGCGGATGTGCGCGGCCAGGCGATCGCTGTGGGCCCGTTCCCCGGGGGAGAGCGCCGGCAGCATTGAGTGCAGCGGCGATGCCGTCATAATCGGGGCCCATGGCGCACGACACTCCGCCCGACGAACCGGCGAGCACGGCCGCCGCCTCCCTCACCAACAAGACCGTGCTCATTACCGGCGGTGCGCGGCGCGTGGGGGCTGCGATCGCGCGGCAGCTGCATCGCGCCGGTGCGAACGTGGTGTTGCACTACCGCAGCTCCGCCGACGATGCCGCGGCGCTGGCGCAGGAGCTCAATGCGCGGCGCGCGGCCTCCGTGCGGCTCATCGAAGGCGACCTGCTCGACAGCGCGCAGCTGGCGGCACTGGTGCGCGCGGCCGCCGACGGATTCGGCGGCCTCGACATCCTGGTGAACAACGCCTCGACGTTCTACCCCACACCCATGGGCGACATCAGCGAGATGGACTGGAACGATCTCATCGGCACCAACCTCAAGGCGCCGCTGTTTCTCGCACAGGCGGCCGCTCCGCTGCTGCACACTGCGCGCGGCCTCATCATCAACCTCGCCGACATCCACGGCTTCAAGCCGCTGCGCCGCTACCCGGTGTACAGCATCGCCAAGGCGGGCGTCATCATGCTCACGCGCGCGCTGGCGCGCGAGCTCGCCCCGCAGGTGCGCGTCAACGCCGTGGCGCCCGGACCGGTGATGTGGCCCGAGGACGGCATCGACCCGGCGCTGCAGGCGAAGATCATGCAACGCACCGCTCTGCGGCGCCCGGGCTCGGCCGAGGATGTGGCGCGCGCCTGCCTGTTCTTCGCCACCGAGGCGCCGTACGTCACCGGGCAGGTGCTGGCGGTGGACGGCGGTCGCAGTATCGGCTGGTGACATCTTAGGCGGCTAACGCACTTCGCTCGCACCGCCCTCGCCCGCCGCCTCGCGCCAGGCCGGCACGGGCACGAGCGGATGGGCGGACTGGTCGAAGCGGCGCCACAGCTCGCCGATGCTCAGATGGCTGGTGGGATGCAGCGCGTGCGGGGCGAGCTGTGCCAGCGGTCCGAGCATGTAGGCACGCCGCAGCAGGTCCGGCCGCGGCAGCTGCAATCCCGGCTCATCGCACACCAGGTCCCCGTACAACAGCACGTCGAGGTCCATCGCGCGCGGCGCCCAGCGCGGCGCGCCGCGCGGCCGGCCGCAGGCGCTCTCGATGGCGTGCAGCCTGGCGAGCACCGCGCCCACCGGCAGCTGGGTGGCAAAGCCCGCGACCAGGTTGATGAAGTCGTCCCCGGCGAAACCCACGGCGCGGTTGCGATACCAGGCGGAGAACGCGGCGCCGGGAAACTCGTGCGCGAGCGCCGCGACCGCGCGCGCCAGGCTCTTCTCGGGCGCGACGTTGCTGCCAGCGGCGACGTAGACCTGCGGCACCGGCGTCAGGTCCGGCTGGCGCCCGCTGGCGGCAGGTCGGCGCGCGTGCGCTCGAGCGTCACGCCCACGTCGCGGGAATTGCGGATCGCACCGGGCTTGTTGAGCGAAATGCGCACCCAGGCGACGCCGAACTCCTCCAGGATGAGCAGCGCCACGCGGTGCGCGAGCGTCTCCACCAGCTGGTATTCGGAAGCCGCGATGAAGGCCAGCACGCGCTTGGCCACCTGCTTGTAGTCGAGCGTGTCGGCCACCTCGTCGCTGAGCGAAGCACGGCGGCAATCGACCGGCATCTCGATGTCGAGCACCACCGTCTGGCGCACGCGCCGCTCCCAGTCGATGAAGCCGATGATGCACTCGCTGGTGAGACCGCGCAGGAAGATCCGGTCGCCCTTGTCGGTGGTGTCGTTCACGTCGGCATCGCCGGCAGCGCGGTGAGCGGCCATTGTGCGCGCGCACAGATCGCGAGGGGCTCGTGCTGGCCCGCCTGCAGGCGCTTCAGCCCGGCCACGGCAATCATCGCCGCGTTGTCGGTGGAGAACTCGATGCGCGGATAGTACACGCGCGCGCCACGGCTGCCTGCGGCGGCGGTGAGGCGCGCGCGCAGCATGCGGTTGGCGCTCACCCCGCCGGTGACCACCAGCGTCGTCAGCCCGCTGTAGTCGAGCGCCCGCAGCGCCTTGGCGGTGAGGGTGGCGACGATCGCCTCCTGCACCGCGTGCGCCACGTCCGCGCGCAGCTGCTCGCTGAGCACGCGGCCGCGCAGCGCGTGCAGCACCGCGGTCTTCAGTCCCGAGAAGCTGAACTCCAGTCCCGGGCGATCGAGCATCGGGCGCGGGAAGGTGAACACGCCCGGCCGGCCGTGTACGGCGAGCTCGGCGAGCTGCGGACCGCCCGGGTAGGGCAGCCCGAGGAGCTTCGCCGACTTGTCGAAGGCCTCGCCTGCGGCATCGTCGCGGGTGGCGCCGAGGATGCGATAAGCGCCGACGGCGGCGACCTCCACCAGCAGCGTGTGTCCCCCGGACACCAGCAGCGCGATGTGCGGAAAAGGCGGCGGCTCGCTCTCGAGCAGCGGGGCCAGCAGGTGCCCCTCGAGATGATGAACGCCGATCGCCGGCACTCCCCACGCGTAGGCGAGGCTGCGGCCGAGAGCCGCGCCGGTGAGCAGCGCGCCGATCAGCCCGGGACCGGCGGTGTAGGCGACGCCGGCGAGCTGCCGCGGGGCGGTAGCGGCACGCTCGAGCGCTACCCGCACCAGCGGCAGCAGGCGGCGCACGTGATCGCGCGAGGCGAGCTCCGGTACCACCCCGCCCCAGGCGCGGTGCAGCTCGACCTGGCTGTACAGCTCGTGCGACAGCAGCCCGGCGCGCTCGTCCAGCACCGCGGCGGCGCTTTCATCGCAGGAGGATTCGAGGGCCAGTATCCGCATGGAAAAATTGTATGTGACGGCGGCGCCCGGCTGCGGGTTTTGCTGGTGGCGCAGTCAGGCCTTTTTGCCTTTGCCGGGGGGCTCCTTTAGAATCCCCCGCCCCCGACAGGGCAGCGTCCACGCGGTCCGGCCGGGGGATTTCCATTGCGATTAACCACTTAGAGGGATTCGATGCCGAGCGTGCGTGTTCGTGAGAATGAGTACTTCGATGCCGCCCTGCGGCGTTTCAAGCGCGCCTGCGAGAAGGCCGGCATTCTCACCGAGCTGCGGCGGCGCGAGTTCTACGAAAAACCCACGCAGGAGCGCAAGCGCAAGAAGGCCGCGGCCATCAAGCGCCACATGAAGCGCGTCTCCCGCGACGGGATGCGCAGCTCCCGCTAGGGAGCGCGCGCGCATGGCGCTCAAGGAACGCATCACCGAAGACATGAAGACGGCGATGCGAGCCGGAGAGAAAGAGCGGCTCGCAACGATCCGCATGGCGCTCGCCGGCATCAAGCAGCGCGAGGTCGACGAGCGCATCAGCCTCGACGACACCCAGGTACTCAACGTGCTCGAGAAGATGATCAAGCAGCGGCGCGAGGCGGTGGTGCAGTTCGCCAGCGGCGGCCGCGCCGACCTGGTCGCCAAGGAGAATGCCGAGATCGCGTTGCTGCAGGGCTATCTGCCGGCGCAGATGAGCGAGGCGGACATCGATGCGCTGATCGCCGCGGCCATCGCCGCCACCGGTGCGGCTTCGGTGAAGGACATGGGCAAGGTCATGGCGGTGGTGAAGCCGCAGGCGCAGGGCCGTGCCGACATGGGCGCCGTGAGCGCTCGGGTCAAGCAGAAACTCGGCTGAGTCGTTCTTTTGGGTTGCTTCGTTCTTCGAAGGGGCGCGGCACGTGGGACGCATCCCCCAGCACTTCATTGACGAGCTCATCGCCCGCGCGGACATCGTGGAGGTCATCGGCGCGCGCGTGCCGCTGAAGAAGGCGGGCCGCGAGTACAAAGCCTGCTGCCCGTTCCACAACGAAAAGACTCCCTCCTTCTGGGTGAGCCCTGACAAGCAGTTCTACCACTGCTTCGGCTGCGGCAAGCACGGCACCGTGCTCGGCTTTCTCATGGATCATGACCACCTGGCCTTCCCCGAGGCGGTCGAGGAGCTGGCCACCCGGCTTGGCCTCAGCGTGCCGCACGAGGGCGGCCTCGAGGCCGGCGCGCGCCGCGCCGATGAGCCGCTGTACGAGCTGACGGCGAGCGTGGCGCGCTTCTACGCGCAGAACCTGGCGCGCAGCACCCGGGCGCGCGATTACCTGGCCGGGCGTGGACTGACGCCCGAGACGCTCGAGCGCTTCGGCGTCGGCTATGCCAGCGATTCCTGGAACGAGCTGCTGCGGCGCTTCGGCGCGCACGACAGCAGCTGCAAGCTGCTCGCCGAGGCGGGGCTGATCGTCGAACGCGAGCGCGGCGCGGTGCGCGACGGCGAGCGTCACTACGATCGCTTCCGCGACCGCATCATGTTCCCGATCCGCGACGCGCGCGGCCGCGTGATCGCCTTCGGCGGGCGCATCATCGACGCCGGCGAGCCGAAATACCTCAACTCGCCCGAGACGGTGCTGTTCCACAAGGGGCGCGAGCTGTACGGCCTGTACGAGGTGCGGCGCGCGCGTGCCAACCTCACGCGCCTCATCGTCGTCGAAGGCTACATGGACACCGTGCGGCTGCACCAGGCGGGCATCGACTACGCCGTCGCGACGCTCGGCACCGCCACCACCGCCGAGCACTTGAAGCGACTGTTTCGCCTGAGCGCGGCGGTGGTGTTTGCATTCGACGGCGATCGCGCCGGACGCGCAGCGGCCTGGCGCGCGCTGCAGCAGGCGCTGCCCGAGGCCCGCGAGGGACGCGAGATCCGCTTCCTGTTCCTGCCGCAGGGCCACGATCCGGACACGCTGGTCGCGGCCGAGGGGCGCGAGGCTTTCGAGCAGCGTGTATCGGGCGCCGTGCCGCTGTCGGAGTACCTGGTGCGCGAGCTGTCCGAGCAGAGCGAGCTCAGCTCTGCCGACGGGCGCGCGCGTTTTGCTGCCAACGCGCGGCCGCTGTTTGCCAAGGTCCCGGCGGGCGTCTACCGCGAGCTGCTGCTCGAGCGGCTCGCGCAGGTTGTCGGCCTGAGCGCCGCGCGGCTCGAGGAGTTATGGAGCGCGGCGCCACCGGGCGGCGCAGCGCCTGCGCCGGCGCCGCCGGGAGCTAAGCGTCCTGCGCCGCGCCGCGCGGCCGGCGGCGGCGGCCGCGGCACTCTGGTGCGCCAGGCGATCGTGCGGCTGCTGCATTACCCCGCCATCGCCACCGAGGTGACGCCCGCCGAGCGCGCCGGCCTCGCTGCGAGCGACGAGGCCGGAGTGGGGCTGCTGTGCGAGCTGCTCGACAATCTGCGCGAGCACCCGGCGCAGATCCCGGCCCAGGTCATCCAGCGCTGGGAGGGCCGCGAGGGTGCCGAAGCGCTGCAGAAACTCCTCGAGCGTGAGGAGGTCATAACGGCAGCCCCCGCCGCCGCCGGCGAGCTGCGGGCGGCCCTCGTGAAGCTCGCCGACCAGGCCGCCAGGGGGCGTCTGGAAGCCCTCGAGGCCAAGAGCCGTGCCGGCGACCTTTCTGCCAGTGAAATTGAGGAATTTCAGGGGCTTATAAGCAAGCTGAGCGCTCCCGAGGCGCGCGGAGGTTAAATCGACTTGGTGATTTCACGTTGGTGAAATAAACTCGCGGGCTTTGCCTTTGCCCCTTGAGCCGTCCCCACCCCGGCAGCACATAGAGGGATGAAGGCCACTCCCCGCGTTCCGACCCTGCGCTCCCACACATGACACGCAAGCACAAGCCACAGACTCCGCACAAGAAACGCCCCGCAGCCCCGCCCAGCCGCCCGAAATCAGCCGCCGCCGAGAAGGCGGTCGCCGCGGTGGCGAACCTGCGTGACAAGGAGCGCGGCAAGCACACTGGCGCGGTCGCACGCAAGGTGGCGCTGCCGGCGGCACGCGCACCGCAGGCGCCCGGCAAGGGCGGCGACGGCGCACGCCCGGCCGATGCCCGCGCCGGCGGCGGCAAGCTCAACGCCGACAAGCGACCGCTCGGCATCGAGCGGCGCGTACCGGCGATGCCGGAGGACCGCCAGTCGCAGCTGAAGCTGCTGATCGCGCGCGGCAAGGAGCAGGGCTATCTCACCTATGCGCAGGTGAACGATCACCTGCCCTCCGAGATCGTCGATCCCGAGCAGATCGAGGACATCGTCAACACCATCAACGATATGGGCATCCCGGTGTACGAGAAGGCACCGGATACCGAATCGTTGCTCGCCAGCGAACCGTCCGCGCCCGCCGACGAAGAGGCGATCGAGGAAGCGGCCGCCGCGCTCGCAGCTCTCGATGCCGAGCTCGGCCGCACCACCGACCCGGTGCGCATGTACATGCGCGAGATGGGCACGGTCGAGCTGCTGACGCGCGAGGGCGAGATCCGCATCGCCAAGCGCATCGAGGAAGGCCTCGACGCGGTACGCAGCGCGCTCGCCATGTACCCGCCTACTCACGACTTCCTGCTGCGGGCCTACGAACCGGTGAAAGCCGGGCAGGCGCGGCTCGTCGACCTGATCGTCGGCTTCATCGACCCGAACGCCCCGGACGTCATCGCCCAGCCGCAGAATCCCACCAAGGTGGAAGTGGTCGCGGCCGTGGAAAAGCCCGACGAGGACGAGGAAGCCGAGGAGGAAGGCGACAGCGAGGAGGAAGCGGTCGATACCGGCCCCGACCCGATCGAGGCGGCCACGCGCTTCGCCTCGATCGCCAAGCTGCACTCGCAGGTGCTCGCTTCGATTGCCAAGCTCGGCGCCAAGGAGCCGAAGACGCTGCGCCAGCGCAAGCGCCTGGCGGACGAGTTCATGGAGCTGCGGCTCTCGCCGCGCATGTTCGACGCGCTGATCCTCAACCTGCGCACGCACGTCGCCGAGGTACGCCAGCTCGAGAAGGAGATCATGGTCATCGCGGTGCGCGATGCCGGCATGCCGCGCAAGGATTTCATCGCCTCCTTCCCCAAGAACGAGACCAACGCGCGCTGGCTGGGCAAGCACGTCAAGGCCGGCAAGAAGTACTCCGCGCCGCTGGCGAAGTTCAAGGACGAGATCGAGCGGCGCCAGAAGAAGCTCGAGCAGCTCGAGGGGGTCTATCACCTCAGCATCAACGACATCAAGGACGTGAACCGCGAGGTGTCGATCGGCGAGGCCAAGGCACGGCGCGCGAAGAAGGAGATGGTCGAGGCCAACCTGCGTCTGGTGATCTCCATCGCCAAGAAGTACACCAACCGCGGCCTGCAGTTCCTCGACCTCATCCAGGAAGGCAACATCGGCCTGATGAAGGCGGTCGACAAGTTCGAATACCGCCGCGGCTACAAATTCTCGACCTACGCGACCTGGTGGATCCGCCAGGCGATCACGCGCTCGATCGCCGACCAGGCGCGCACCATCCGCATCCCGGTGCACATGATCGAGACCATCAACAAGCTGAACCGCATCTCGCGGCAGATGCTGCAGGAGATGGGCCGCGAGCCAACGCCCGAGGAGCTGGCGGTGCGCATGGAGATGCCCGAGGACAAGGTGCGCAAGGTGCTGAAGATCGCCAAGGAGCCGATCTCCATGGAGACGCCCATCGGCGACGACGAGGATTCACACCTCGGCGACTTCATCGAGGACACCTCCGTGGCCTCGCCCATCGATCAGGCCACCATGGAGTCGCTGCGCGAGACCACCCATGCGGTGCTGGCGCAGCTCACCCCGCGCGAGGCCAAGGTGCTGCGCATGCGCTTCGGCATCGACATGAACACCGACCACACGCTGGAAGAGGTCGGCAAGCAGTTCGACGTGACGCGCGAGCGCATCCGCCAGATCGAGGCCAAGGCGCTGCGCAAGCTGCGCCACCCGAGCCGCAGCGAGCAGCTGCGCAGCTTCCTGATGGATGACTGAGACTCGACGCCGCGCCCGCAAGACGTCTACGACGGACTAGATTCCCGCCCTGGCCAGCGCGTCGATGAGCTCGCGCAGCGCTTCGGCGAGCGCCGGGTGCCCGGCCTCGAACTTCACCGCCAGCGACTCGAGGCGCGGCGCATGCCCCGCGGCAGCGCCGGCGGCGTCAGTCACCCCCGTGTCGTGCCCAGCGAGCGAGCGCTCGATATCGTGCATCACCGTGCCGAGCAGCTGCCGCGCCTCGTGATCGAGCGCACCGCTGGCGCCGAGACGCTCGCGCACGCGAACCAGCAGTTCGCGCAGGCTCTCCTCTGGCATCTCTCGACCGCGCGGCGCCTTAGGTCAGTTCGCCGAACGAGGGGCCCGGCGCGGCGGCGGCGCCCGCTTCCATTCCCAGGAGCGACTTCCAGCTGTGCTCGCGCCCCAGCCGCTTGCCTTTCTCGGTGAGCTTCAAGCCCTCAGGCGAAAGCGTGACCATGTAGGGCTTGCCGTCCACGTCGATCTCGCGCTTCAGCTGCTTACTGAGTTTGGTAGCCATTGCGTCCTCTTGCGAACCTGGGAGCTATTGAAGATGGTAACAGCAAACCGGCGGGAGCCACGCGCTGGCTATTTGACCAGCCCTTCCGCCTTGAGCGCCTCGATGACGTGCGGCCGCTTGCCGATCGTCTCCGCATAACGCTGCAGCGGCGGCCACTGGCCGATGTCGAGCTTCACGTAGCTGCCCCAGCCGAGCACCGTGAACAGGTAGGCATCGGCGACGGTGAACGCGTCACCGACCAAGAAGCTGCGATTGCCGAGCGCGCCCTGCGTGTAGTCCAGACGTGCCATGAGGTTCTTGCGGGCGTATTGCTTGGCCTCCTCGGGCGCGTCGGCGCGAAACATAGGCGTGAAAGTCCTGTGCAGCTCCGAGTTGATGAAGCTCAGGGATTCGATCAGCCGGTAGCGCTCGAGCGTGCCCGCGGGCGGTGCGAGCCGCGCCGCCGGATTGCGGTCGGCGATGTACAGCAGCACGGCGACGTTCTCGGTCAACACCTCGCCGCTGTCGAGCGTCAGGACGGGCACGTAGCCCTTGGGATTCAACTCGTTGAGATCGAGTCCATCGGAGGCCTTCCTGGTGTGGCGGTCCACCTTCACCAGCTCGAACTTCAGTCCCGCCTCGCGCAGGGAGATGTTGGCGGCCTGCGAGCATGCGGCGGGGAAATAGTAGAGCTTCATGTCGAGGTCTCTCCTTGGACGACTGACCCGTCGGGAAACGGCGTGTGTCCGGCGGGAGCGCCATGCTAACGTTGCGCACGGCGATGGCAAGAGGGCAATGCCATGAGGTCGCTCCTGGTCACGGCCGCAGTCACCGGAGCAGCGCTCGCGCTCGGCGGCTGCCACAACAAGCGTCCCGAGCCGGTTCCCGGCCCGCAGTCCGCGCACACGCGGCAGGTTGCGCAATCGCCGCTGCCGCACGCTGACGGCGCCGCGCTCGCGCCGCCGCAGTGTCCGCCTCACCGCTCGCTGCTGCGCTTCTGAGCTACAATCCCAGCCCGTTTGGGCCTGTAGCACAGCGGTTAGTGCAGGGGACTCATCAAAATGGTGCCTTCGCGTGGAAACGCGCGAAGTGGACGGGATGAATTCAGGGAAACCTTCGGACGGTCTCGCTTCCATGGCAACCCTGAGCCGAGCCGCCGGTACACCGGCGGAAGGTGCAGAGACTACCTGAGGGCTCGAGTGCCCTTGATAACAGGCGTTGAGCATCCCGCACCCTCCCGCACGTCACGCGTGCGCGGGTGAAGAGATAGTCCACTCCCGGGGGAAACGCCGGGGCAAGTGAATCCCTTGGTCGTAGGTTCGAATCCTACCGGGCCCAGTTGGCTTCAGGCGGCGGAGCGCTCGAGCGCCGCCCGCTTCACGGGTACACGCCCCTCGTCCGGCAGCGCATCGTCGATCGCCATGCACACTTCCGCTACGTCGTCGCGCATGGTTTCGCGGTCGACATCGAACAGGTAGCGATCCAGTACCGCGCGTGCCCGGGTCAGCAGCGCGAGCATTTCGTCCTGCGGCATGAACTCCCCCGATCCTCATGCGGATGCCGCCAAGCATACGACGATTGGCCCGATGGTCACACCATATGTTGTGTCCCACGGCCGGCCGGGGCACACAACATCTCGTGTGTCCAGGCGAGCCATGGCAATCATTTCAAAGACTTATGGCGCACTGAGCAGGGCACGGCTGCCGGCGGGTGTATTCTGCTGCGCGTTGGGTCGATCGTCGCAGGAGCGCACGTGGGCAATCTTCAGCAGTTTCCGGTGACCCGCCGCTGGCCCGCCCGCCACCCCGAGCGTGTGCAGCTGTACTCCCTGGCGACCCCCAACGGCGTCAAGGCATCGATCATGCTGGAGGAGACGGGGCTCGCGTACGAGCCGCACCTGGTGGACTTCGACCGCCAGGACCAGGCCACGCCCGAATTTCGCTCGCTCAATCCCTACGGGAAGATTCCCGCCATCCTCGATCCCGACGGACCGGACGGCCGGCCGCTGCCGCTGTTCGAATCCGGCGCCATCCTGGTCTACCTGGCGGAGAAGACCGGGCAGCTGCTGCCGCGCGAGGCGGCGGCGCGCTACGAGACGCTGCAGTGGCTGATGTTCCAGGTGGGCGGCATCGGACCGATGTTCGGCCAGGTCGGCTTCTTTCACAGATTCGCCGGCAAGGACTTCGAGGACAAGCGCCCGCGCGATCGCTACGTCGCCGAGGCGCGGCGGCTGCTGGCGGTGCTCAACGGGCGGCTGGAGGGACGCGCCTGGATGATGGGCGACAGCTACACGATCGCCGACATCGCCATCTTCCCGTGGGTGCGCAACCTGGTCGGCTACTACGACGCCGGCAAGCTGGTGGCGATCGAGGAATTCGCGCACGTCACACGCGCGCTCGCGGCGTTCGTCGCCCGTCCGGCCGTGGCGCGCGGCCTGACCATTCCGGCGCGTGGCTGACAGCGGCCGCGCGCGCCGCTACTTCGACTCCTGCATGAGCTGCCAGTTGCCCGGGCTGTCCGCGCTCGGGTTGTAGTTGGAGTCGTTGGTATTGGCGTAGTTGCCGTAGCCATCCGTCCAGTGGTACTGCTCGAGGTTGGAGTGCTGCGACTGGCCCCAGAACGGATCGTCGGTGGTGTCGACGCCGCGGATGTTGTCGTCGAACTTGTCCCAGACGCTGCGCCCGGCGGCACCGCCGGCGCCAGCGCCCGGATTGGCGCGCAGCGAAGCGTCGAACTGATCAATCTGCTTGTCGAAGGCGGCCTCGTTGGCCATCACCTGTTCCATGACCTGGTGAGCAGCTGCGATCTGCGCGTAGCCCTGCTTGATCTTCTGCTCGACCGCTTCCTGCAGCTTGCTGCGGATGATCTGCACGCGCCGCGCCCAGTCAGGGTTCGGCTGGAAGGATTTCTCGATCGCGGCGAATACCGGCATGCGTTTGTCGAGCTGCCCGGCGGGGGCACGGAAGCTGTGCAGCTTGGCCAGTCCCCAGTTGGTCTGCGTGAGCACCGCCGCCTGACCTTCACCGTGACCGGAGTTCAGGTAGTAGACGGCGAAGAACGCCTCCTCCACCGGCTTGCCGTCGAGATCGTAACCGATCTTGATCCCCACGCCCTGTTGATGGGGCAGGTCCGCAACGCCCAGTGCCTTGGCCAGGTCGGGCAGGTTCTTCTTGCCGATCGGATGCACGTTGGGCTCGTTGCCGCGTAATCGCTTGATGAACAGTGCCAGCGTGTCGAGCGGCTGCCGCGGTTGCAGACTGATGGCGCCGCTACCGGTCGGTGACCCGGGCTGGGCCGGATGCTTGTTGTACTGCTGCAGCTGCGCCGGCACGTCGATCCACTCCAGCACCACCTGCGGAAAGCAGTAGAAGGCTTCCGCGTTGGCCGGATTTTCTACCGCGCAGGAAATGGTGACCGGATTGTCGAACCAGTCATAGTGCCAGGTGATCGTCGAGCTCACCTGCCACTTCTGCGGCGCGAACAACCAGCCGGCCGTCATGCCGCCCTGCTGCTGATCGATGAGCGCGCGCTTGACGAATTTCTCCCCGTGGATGACCGGCTCACGGGAGGCCGCCGTGGCGGGTTTCGCTGCGCCGGTGGCCGCGGCGGGCGTGCCGGCGGCGGCGCCCGTGCCGGCGCTGCCCGCAGCGGGCGCGAGTGCGCACAGGATGCCGCAGGTCATGAGTGACATCACGCGAGAGCTATTCATGGGGGCGCAAGCCTTAGCAGTTTTCAGTCAGCCGCCGCGGCCGGCTCGAGGTGGCGGCAGTATAGCGGGCACGCCCGAGCGCAGTGGCGCGGCGTGCTCACCGCCGCGGCAATGGCGGTAGGATGTGCGCATGACACGCGCACCACTTCGCGCTGCGCTTCTCGTGCTGGCCGCCGCGGCTCCGTGCGTCGACGCGGCCTGCAAGCTGGTGAAGATCGGAGAGATCCCCGTGAGCGTGCAGGGCGTGCCGGTGGCCCCCGTATCGCTCGACGGACACCCGGCGCGGCTGATCGTGGACACCGGCGCGTACAGCAGTGTGCTGTGGCACTCCGCGGTGGCCGCGTTCGGTCTGAAGCGGTTCGCTGTGTCGGGCGGCACGCTGGTGGGCGCGGGCGGCCGGATCGATTCCGAGCTGGTCAACGTGCACGAGTTCGCTCTTGCCGGCTACGTGGTACATGATCTGCGGTTCATCGCGACCGCACCCACGGACAGCAGCCGCATGGACTCGGACGGCATCGCGGGCATCCTGGGTGAGGACTTTCTTTCCCACATGGACGTCGAGTTCGATCTCGCGGCGGGGCGCGTGCGGCTCTTCCAGCCGCAGGGCTGCAGCGGCGACCAGGTCGTCTATTGGACGGCGGCGTACTTCATGGTGCCCCTGAGTCCGGCGCCGGCTGATACACGCTGGCTGGAAGCGCACGCGCAACTCAACGGACACGACGTGGTCGCACTGTTTGACACCGGTGCCGCGCGCTCGACGGTCATGGCCGGGGTTGCGCGCAGGCCCGGCATGGGCCCCGCGGCGGATGCCGAGAGCGCCGGGACAGCCCACGGCGTGGGGCCGGCGCCGGTCACGATTTCCACAGCCCGCTTCGAGTCGCTCACCATCGGCCAGGAGACCTTCCACCACCCGCACCTGCTCATCGCCGACGTGTTCGGCGCCCAGCGCGAAGTGCAGGTGGGCTCCTACATCAGGCAGTCCGGAATCAATGAGCCGGACCTGATCATCGGCACGGACTTCCTGCTGGCGCACCGCGTCTACATCGCGCGCAGCCAGGGACGGATCTATTTCACCTACCTGGGCTTGCCGGTATTCCAGGAAAAGCCGGGGGCGACGGCGATCGCCCCGGCGACACCGCAGCCGAGTCCGCACTGATGCGCCTCGCCTGGCGTTGCGCAGCCGCGTGGCCGGCGTTGGCGGTGGCTGCGCAGCTCGCGCTGTCGTGCGCCGGCGCGCCGGCGGCGCAGATCGGTCCGCCCTACCGCATCGAGCTCAGCCGCATGATTGCGATGCGCGACGGCGTGCAGCTGGAAGCGTGGATCACACGACCGGCGCAGCTCAAAGGCGCGGCCCCGGCGATCCTCACCCTGACGCAGTACGACATCGACGGCAGTCGCCGCGGCGAGCCCAGCTACTTCGCGCAGCGCGGCTACGTGTTCGTGCAGGTCTACACGCGCGGCCGCGGACGCTCGGGCGGGGTGAAGGAGGACAGCCTGGGACTCACCGTCGGCCGCGACGGCCACGATCTGGTCGAATGGATCGCGCGCCAGCCGTGGAGCAACGGCCAGGTGGTCATGTACGGCGGATCGTTCGTCGGTATGACGCAGTGGCACACCGCCGCGCAGCACCCGCCGCACCTGCGCGCCATCGCGCCTTACGTGGCCATCTATCCGGGCTGGGATATCCCCAACAGCAACGGCATTCCGCAGGCGTGGACCGCGGTGATCCTCGGCTACACCTCGGGCCGTGCGCTCAATCCCGGCTTCATCGGCAACCCGGAATATTGGGCCGGCAGGATGCTCGAGCAGTATGCCGCGAGTGCGCCGTTCGCCGAGCTCGGTGCGGCGCTCGGGATCGCCGACGACGACTGGTGGATGAGCGATGCTCACGGCCGCCACGTGCCGATGATGAAGATGTGGCTCGATCACGTCGGCGACGAGGCCTTCAATCTGGCCGCCGAGCCGCGCCCGGCCGACTACGCCGCCATGAACTTTCCGGTACTGACGGCGACCGGCTTCTTCGACGACGACCAGCCCGGTGCGCTGCGCTACTACCGGCGCCACCTGGCTTTCGCGCCGGCTGCGGCCGCGGCACAACACTATCTGGTGATCGGTCCCTGGGATCATGGCGGCACGCAGGTCCCGGCGAAAGAGATCGCCGGCCTCACCATCCCCGACGCCGCGGTCATCGACATGAAGGAGCTGCATGCCGCGTGGTACGACTTCGCGCTCGGGCGCGGCCCGCGGCCGGCGTTCTTGCGCGACAAGGTCGCGTACTTCATGCCGGGCGCGGACGAGTGGCGCTATGCGCCCTCGCTGCCGGCCGCCTCCTCGGGCACAGAGCTGGTGCTGCACCTGGCCGAGCCCGGCGGCACGCCGCGGGATGTGTTCCATTCCGGTGGCCTGGTGCGCACCCCGCCGGGCGAGGAGCCCGCGGCGCTGCTGGTGAGCGATCCGCGCGAGCTGCCTGAGCTCGAGGTGGCGCAGTACCTGCCGCGCGAGGGACTGACCAGCCAGTTCCGCGCGCTGCAGAAGCGCGTGCTGGTGTTCCACTCCGATCCCTTCGAGCGTGACACGGAGATTGCCGGGCAGGTGCGGCTGCTGCTGGCGTGCGCGGCCGATACCCCTGACTTCGACCTGTGGGCTCAGCTCATGCTGGTGAAGCCGGACGGTTCCGCGGTGCAGCTCGGCGAGGACGTGCGCCGCGCGCGCTTTCGCGATGGACCGTTCCGCCAGGAGCTGCTCGAGCCGGGGGAGACGGTGGAGATCCCGTTCGAGTTCAAGTGGCTCGCGTGGCGCATACCGGCGGGCGCGCGGCTGCGCCTGCTGCTGGCACCGCTCAACTCGCCGAACTTCCAGAAGAACTACAACACCGGCGGGCGCATCGGCTATGAGAACCCGGCCGACGCACGCGTGGCTCACATCCGCATCTTCCACGACGCGCAGCATCCGAGCCGCCTGGTGCTGCCACTCGCGGCGGCGGCGGCGACGGCCAGCGCGCACTAGCCGGGCTGATACTCCTTGACGCCGGTCTGCCACAGCAGAAACGCGTAGGTATCGGCGGCCTCGCGGTCCTGCTGGGCGCGGGTCGAGCCGATGCCATGGCCGGCATCGAAATCCACCCGCAGCAGGATGGGCTTCTTCGAGCTCGTCGCCGCCTGCAGCCGCGCGGTCATCTTCGCCACGTGGAACGGTCCGACGCGCGGATCGGTCACGCCGGTGGTCAGCAGCACCGCCGGATACGCGACACCGTTCCTCACCGCCTGGTAGCTGTCGATGAGCTTCAATGCGCGGTAGCCAGCCTCGGCGGAGATCGCGCCCCATTCGGGCTCCTCGCCGTAGCCGTTCGGCTCGGCCACGTAGCGCAGCGGGTTCGACCAGCCGACGCCGTCGATGACCGCGGCGAACAGCTCGGGGCGCTCGGTCATGGCGCGCCCGACGGTGATGCCGCCCGCGGAGCGTCCACCGATCGCCAGCCGCCCGCGGGCGGTGTACTTCTTCGCAATCAGGTCTTCGCACACGTCGATGAGGTCACGCCAGGTGTTGGGCTTGTTCATCAGCTGACCGGCCTTGTGCCAGTCGCGCCCGTACTCGCCACCGCCGCGCACGCTCGCGTAACCGACGATGCAGCCCGCATCGATCAGCGCCAGCGTGCGCCCGGCGAAGCTCGGCGAATAACCCACGATGCCGTAGGAACCGTAGGCGCTGATCCACGCCGGGGAGCGGCCGTCGCGTTTCAGGCCTTTGCGGTGAATGATGCTGTAGGGAATGCGCGTGCCGTCGCGCGCGGTGGCGTACAGGCGGTGCGACTCGTAGCCGCTGACGTCGATCGGCGGGCTGGGAGTCAGGCCGGTGGCCGCGACCGCGCCCTGGGCGTCGACCGACCAGATGTCGCCCGCAGTGAGCCAGCCGGTGAAGGAAAACAGCGCCCCAGCTTCCGTCGGATTAGTGGACAGGGCGTGCAGGGTCCCCTCGAAGGGCAACGGGATGTTGGTCACCTTGCCGTCGCTGGTCACTCGTGCGAGCGCGCTGATGCCGCCGTCCAGCATCTCCAGGTACAGCCCGTCCATGGCGCGCTGCAGCTGCTGGATCACCAGCGGCCCCTCGGCAACCAGCTCGGTCGCGCCGGCAACCGCGGGGGCGCTCACCGGCGTGGCGAGGATGCGACCGCGCGGATGGCCCTTGTTCGCCAGCATGAGCAGCGTGTCGCTGTCGATTACGACGTCGGTGATCTCGTCGTCGAAGTCCGCCACCGCCACCCAGCGCGCCTGGTTCGCCGCGGCCGCGGCCACCGGCGCAATGAACACGCGGAACTCCGAGCGCACGTCGGCCAAGGTCAGCAGCGCGTAATCCGAGCCGAGAAATGTCTGCACCAGCGGCAGCTGGATGCGCTCGTACGAGACGCTCGCATCGCGCCCGCGCTGCATGATGATCGGGTCTTGGGCCGGGTCGGAGCCGAGCAGGTGAAAGCGCGCGCGGCTGTCGAGGTAGCGCTCGGGCGTATCGACCGCCCCGGTCAGCTGGTTATAGAAGAAGCCGCTGCCGTCATCGAGCCACGCCGGCTGGGCGCTCTCGGTGTTGGCGATGCGCTCGGGCAGGTCGGCGCCGTCGGTGACGTTCAGCACATGCAGCACCGAGTCCTCGCTGCCGTCCTTCGACAGCCCGTAGACGAGGTGCGCGCCGTTCGGCGACGGCTCCCACCAGTCGAGCGACATGTGCCCGTGGGTATCGCTGAGCCGCGTCGGGTCGATGAGCACGCGCGTGGCGCCGTTCTCGCGCACGAACAGCTTGAAATTGTCGGCGCCCACCGGGCGCTGCTCGAAGAACAGCCTGCCGCCCGCGCGCACCGCGACGCGTGTCAGCGCCGCGTCCCCGGAGAGCTGCCCGATGCGCGTCAGCAGCCGGTCGCGATGCGGAATGGTGTCGAGCACGGCGCGCGCGTGCGCATTCTGTCCCTGCAGGAACGGCAGCCAGGCGGGATCCTGGTCGTTCTCCATCCAGCGGTACGGATCGGAGAGCGTCTCGCCGAAATAGGTGTCCTTGACCACCTCGACGCGCGCCACCGGCGCCGGCGGGATGCTGGCCGCCGCCGCGCGCGCCGCGCGGCGCGCCAGCAGCGCGGCGAACAGGCTGCCGGCAGCCATGAACAGATCGCGTCGGTTGATCCCGCCCATCGTTGCAGCTTCAGTGCCCGTCCGGCAGCCAGTGCACGTTCTGCTGCATCTGCTGCGCGAGCTGCTCGAGGTTGCCGCTGTTGCCGCCGCCACGTTCCAGCACCGCGATGCTGCCGGTGCCGGCCGGTACGATCACCCCGCTCATGCCGCGCTCGTCGAAGCTGCGACGGCCGTCGACGTGCTCGTGGCGCAGGATGAGCACGGTCACAGGTCCGTGCACGGTCTCGACCACCAGGTGCGGCACGTAGTGCCCGCGGAACCAGCAGCTCTGCGCGTACATGATCTTGTCGGAAGCGAGGTCGAGCTCGACACCCGCGCCGCGCAGCGCCACGGCGATGCCCTGCGCATCGACGTGCTGCGTCGCCAGCCAGCTCTGCGGCTCGCCCTGCACGTGCGTCACGACGTCGCGCGCCAGCGTATCGCTCGGGCGCAGCAGCCACAGGGCGCCCGCGGCCAGGATCGCGAGCAGGACGCTCGCCGCCAGCGCCCACTGCCGCAGGGCGGGGGCCGGCCGGCGGCTGCGGCCAGAGTGCGGCGGCTGCGCCAGCGCCCGCCGCAGCTGCTCATCGAGCGCACGCATTTCCGTGCGCAGGCGTGCGCACTCCGGGCAGCCCTGCAGGTGCTCCTCGAGCGCCGGCGTGCTCGCGCCCGGCTCGGCGCCGATCAGCAGGCGCGCTTCCTCGCAGGTCACGGGGCGGCCCCGTCGCCGCCGACGTCCGGCACCGGCGTCACGCCGCACAGCGCGCGCAGCTTGTTGCGGGCGCGGAACAGCCGGGTCAGCACCGCGGTGGAGGACAGGGAGAGCTCGCGCGCGATCTCCTCGGTGGAAAAGCCGCCGATGACCTGCAGCAGCAGCGGCTCACGATAATCGAGCGGTAGTCTCATGATTGCATGGCGCAGCGTAAACAGATCGTCGTCGGGCTCGGCCACGCGCGCCCCGGCGTGGCTGTCCACGACCTCCTCGAGCGGCACCAGCTCCAGGCGCTTGCGCTCGTAGAGCCGCGCGTGCTCGCGACGTACGATGGTGAGCAGCCAGGGGCGCGCGGCGGCCGCGTCCTTGAGCGCATCCCGCGACCGCCAGGCGCGCAGCAGTGACTCCTGCACGACGTCCTCCGCGATCGAGCGATCGCGCGCCAGCCAGTGCGCAAAGCGCAGCAGGTCCGGGCGCAGCGACTCGAACAGCTGCGTAAGCGGCGCCTGCGGGTCCGCCGCCGACAGCGGCTCGGTGATAGAGGAGACCGGGGATTCAGGCGGGGAATTGCGCATGGACGCTGCGGTGCCGCAGGCATGCGATTATGGCATGCACGCAGCTGTTCCCTGGCAATATCGCGCCGAGGCGCCCGGTCTTCTCGGCCAACGGTTATTTGAGACCCCTACAGGAGCATCCGTGAACTTCCTGATTCGCTGGCTGATCGACTGGCCCCGGCGCGTCGCCGACCACCTCGGCTGGCTCGCGCCGCTGTTCGCGCGCATCGTCGTGGGCTGGGTGTTCCTGTGGAGCGGCTGGGGCAAGCTCAACAACCTCGCGGCGGTGACCGACAATTTCGTCGGCTGGGGCATCCCGGCTCCGCACCTGCTGGCACCGTTCACCTCGGGCGTGGAGTTCTGCGGCGGGCTGTTGCTGCTGCTCGGCCTGCTGACGCGCATCTCCGCCGGCGCACTCGGCGTCACCATGATCGTCGCCATCCGCTCCGCCAAGTGGGCCGACGTCGATTCGCTCGAGACGCTGCTCGGCTTCGACGAAACCGAATACCTGGCGCTGTTCCTGTGGCTCGCCATCGCGGGGCCGGGCGTCGTTTCGCTCGATCACTGGCTGCAGCGGCGCTTGCGCGGCGCGGCTCAGCCGGCCGCAGCAGCGCTGGCGCGCGCCGCAGATTAGCCGCGCGCCGCGGATTAGCCGCGCGCCGCGGCACCGCGCTCAGTCGGCCGGCGGCACGCCGTCGAAGAAGTCCACCACGCCGCTGTCGAGCGAGTACTCGGCGCCGACCACCAGCAGTCCGTCGCTGTGGATGAGCTCTTCGAGTACCTCCGATCCGTGGCGCAGGTGGTCCGCCGACATGCGGATATTGGCGCGCACCGCCTGCTGCTCGAGCAGCGCCGGGTCGGCGCCGGGCGATCGCTCCAGCAGGCCCTCCACCGCCGGGCGGATGCGGTTGACGATGGAGCTCAGGTTGCGGGACTGCTCGCGCGAGGGGCGCACCAGCTGCTGCAGCGTCGCCTGGATGGCGCCGCAGCGCGAGTGTCCCAGCACCACCACCAGGCGCGTGCTGAAGGCCTCCGCGGCAAACTCCACGCTGCCGACCTGCGAGGGAGCGACGATGTTACCGGCGACGCGAATGACGAACAGGTCGCCGAGCCCCTGATCGAACACGATCTCCGCCGGCACGCGTGCGTCCGAGCAACCGAGGATGATGGCGAACGGCTCCTGGGCGGCGAGCAGCGCACGGCGGCGCGCCGTGGAGGCGCCGGTCCGCACACCCGACTCGCTGGTGAAACGGCGGTTGCCCTCGCGCAGGGCCTGGAGCGCGGCACGTGCGGAAATCATCGCGGCAATATAACCGATCGGGCGCGGCGCGCGGCCCGCGCCATCAGCGGCGGCGGGTAGCGCGCCGCGGCAGCGCACTGAGCGGATCCTCCGGCCAGTGGTGCTTCGGGTAGCGGCCGCGCAGCTGCTTGCGCACTTCGGCGTACGAGCCGCGCCAGAAACTCGCCAGGTCGCGCGTCACCTGTACCGGGCGCTGCGCCGGCGACAGCAGCCGCAACGTCACCGGCACCTGGCGGGCGCCGAGGCGCGGCGTCGCGGCGAGCCCGAACACCTCCTGCAGGCGCACCGCCACCAGCGGGGCGCTCGCGTCGAGGTAGTCGACGCGCACGCGCGTCCCGCCCGGGAGGCTCAGCTGCGCGGGCGCCCACTCGGCCAGTCGCCGCCGCTGCTCGCCCCCCAGCAGCGCCTGCAGCGCCGCGGTGAGCGGCACGCGCGCCAGGTGGTCGCGGCGCGTCACCCCCTCGAGCCACGGCGCGAGCCAGTGCTCGAGCGTTTGCAGCAGCGCGGCATCCGACACGTCCGGCCAGCCGGCCGCCTCCGGCGGGGCGAGCTGCAAGCGGACGAAGGCAATGCGGGCCTGCAGATCGCGCGCATCCTTATCCCAGGCAAGCGCGCCGATGCCGAGCTCACGAACGCCGGCGAGCATCGCGGCGCGCGCGCCGTCGGCGGGCACCGCCGCGAGCGGCTTGTCTTCGAGTATCAACGCACCGAGCTCCACGGTACGCCGCGCACGCACTGCCTGTTCGCGCGAATCCCAGGCGATGCGCTCGCGCCGGCACAGCTGCGCGGCGAAATGCTCCATGAGCTCGGCGCGTCCGAGCGGGGCCGCCAGCAGAATGCGCGCATCGCGATCGCGATCATCCAGATCCACCGCCACGATCAGCTCCTGGGCCGCCAGCGACTGCGGTTCGGCGAACAGCGCGCCGCGGCCGTTGGCGAGCGTATAGCGGCCGGCCTCGCCGGCGCGGCGCAAGCCGATGCGATCCGGGTAGGCGAAGGCGAGCAGCAATCCGACGGAGGCGGTAGCGGACGGCGTCGCGCGCCGCGCCGACTTGGCGGCCGCCCCGCGCTGCAGCTGCCGCGCGAGCTCGCGCGCGTTGCGGCGGGCGCGCTGCCGGGCGCCGCCGTCGACCGCTGCGGCAGCGTCCGCACCGCGCAGGATGTCGAGGCGCGTGCGGATGTCCGCATCGCGCAGCCCCCCGCCCCGCAGCAGGTCACGCTCCGAGAGCAGCGCGGCGAGGTCGGCCGCCAGCGCCACGGCGTCGAGCGCGCCGGCGCGCAGCAGCATGTGCGCCAGCCGCGGGTGCACCGGCAGAGGCGCCATGTCGCGTCCGTGAGCGCTGATGCGGCCGTTGGGCTCGAGCGCGCCGAGGCGCAGCAGCAGGTCGCGGGCACTCGCCAGCATCGCCGGCGGTGGCGCCTCGAGCCAACGCAGCTGCGCGGCATCGCGTGTGCCCCAGTTGGCGAGCTCGAGAGCGAGCGGCGCGAGATCCGCTTCGAGGATCTCCGCGGGGGTGAAGGCCGCGAGCGCGGCGTGCGCACCCTCGCTCCAGGCGCGGTAGCAGACCCCGGGCGCCGTGCGGCCGGCGCGGCCGCGGCGCTGCTCCGCGGACGCACGCGAGATGCGCTGTGTCTCCAGGCGACTCATGCCGGTGAGCGGATCGAAGCGCGCGCGGCGCATCAGCCCCGAGTCGACCACTACGCGCACCCCCGCGATGGTGAGGCTGGTCTCGGCGATGTTGGTGGCGAGCACCACCTTGCGCTGGCCCGACGCGGCAGCGGCGAGCGCCGCGTCCTGCTGCTGCGGCGGCAGGTCGCCATAGAGCGGCAGCAGTGCCGCCGCGCGCGCTTCCGGGGCCGCGGCGAGCAGCGCCTGCACGCGCCGGATCTCGGCGGCGCCGGGCAGAAATACCAGCAGGTCGCCCGGCTGCTCGTGCAGCGCGCGCGCCGCGAGCCGCGCGCACAGCTGCTCGGGGGTGGCGCCGCGCCGTGCGGCGCCCGGCTCCACCGGCAGCGGCGCCGGGCCGCTGCCGGCGTAGCGCACCTCGACTTCGAACATCGCCTCGCCGGCGCGGATGACCGGCGCGGCTTCCTCGCGGCCGATGAGCCGTGCGATCGCCGCGCTCTCGAGCGTCGCCGACATGACCAGCAGCCGCAGCTGCGGGATCAGCGTGGCGCGCGCATCGAGACACAGCGCGAGCCCAAGGTCCGCCTGCAGGCTGCGCTCGTGGAACTCGTCGAAGATGACCGCCGCCACGCCCTCGAGCGCCGGGTCCTCCTGCAGCAGCCGCGTCAGCACCCCCTCGGTGATCACCTCCAGGCGCGTCGCGCGCGAGACGCGCGTGTCGAGGCGCATGCGATAGCCGACCGTGTCGCCGACCTCTTCGCCCAAGGTATCCGCCATGCGCGTCGCGATCGCGCGCGCGGCCAGGCGGCGCGGCTCGAGCATCAGCAGCCGCTTGCCGGCCGCCCAGTCGGCGCTGAGCAGGGCGAGTGGCACGACCGTGCTCTTGCCCGTGCCGGGCGGCGCCTGCAGCACCGCGGCACGCTGCCGCCCGAGCGCCGCGCTGAGTGCCGGCAGCGCCGCATCGATCGGCAGCCCGGACTTCACCAGATGTGCACGCGCTCCGCCGGCGGCAGGTAGAGCTTGTCACCCGGTTGCACGTTGAATGCCCGGTACCAGGCGTCGACGTTGCGCACCACGCCGTTGACGCGGTACTTCGCCGGACTGTGCGGATTGCTGGTGACCTGCGAGCGCAGATCCTCGTCGCGCTGCTTGGTGCGCCATACCTGTGCCCACGACAGGAAGAAGCGCTGATCGCCGCTGAGACCGGCGAGCACCGGCGGCCTGGCGCCGTGCAATGAGCGGTGATAGGCGGCGTTGGCGACCCCCACACCGCCGAGATCGCCGATGTTCTCGCCGAGAGTCAGGCGGCCGTTGATGTTGAGTCCCGGCAGCACCGTGTAGCTGTCGTACTGCGCGGCGAGGGCGTCGACGCGCTGGTGGAACGCGCTGGTGTCCTGCGGCTGCCACCAGGTGTGCAGCACCCCGCGCGCATCGGACTTCGAGCCCTGGTCGTCGAAGCCGTGACCCATCTCGTGGCCGATGATGCCGCCGATGCCGCCGTAGTTGACCGCCGGATCGGCGTACGGGTCGAAGAATGGCGGCTGCAGAATCGCGGCGGGGAACACCACCTCGTTGAAGGTCGAATAGTAGTAGGCGTTGATGGTCTGCGGCGTCATGTCCCACTCGCCGCGGTCGGTCGGGCCGCCGAGGCGCTTGAGCTGGCGCTGCCAGTCGAACGCCGCCGCGCGCGCCACGTTGCCGAAGGCGTCCCCACTGCGCACCTCGAGCGCCGCATAGTCGCGCCACTTGTCGGGGTAGCCGATCTTGGGATGAAAGGCGGCGAGCTTCTCGAGGGCCACCTTGCGCGTCACCGGGGTCATCCACGGCAGCCGGGCGATGCGCTCGCGGTAGGAGGCGCGCAGGTTCTCGACCAGCACCAGCATCTGGCGCTTCGAGGAGGGCGGGAAGTAGCGCTGCACGTACAGCTCGCCCGCCGCCTCCCCGAGCCCGTCGTTCACAGCGGCCACGGCACGCTTCCAACGCGGCTGCTGCTCCTGCGTGCCGTGCAACGCGCGGCCATAGAAGTCGAACACCTCGTCGTCGAAGGCCCGCGGCAGTACGTCGGCGTTGCCCGCCAGGTAGTGGTATCTGAGATAGACCTGCCAGCGTTGCAGCGGCACCTTGGCGAACAGCGCACTGAGCGCCTGCACCGCGTCCGACTCGCGCACCACGAAGCGCGGCTGCTCCGCGAGCCCGGCCCCGGCGAGCAGCGCCGGCCATGGCAGGCCCGGAGCGAACACCGGCAGCTCCTCGCGCGTGTGCGGGTTGTAGGTGAGATCGCGCTCGCGGCGCTTGGCGCGCGGCCAGTGGGCAGTGGCGATCTGCGTCTCCAGCTCGAGGATCGAACGCGCTTCCTGTGCTGCATCCGCGTCGCCGGCTAGTTTGAGCAGCCGCTCGATGTGCGCGGCGTACTTGGCACGCAGCTCCTGATAGACGGGTTCATCCTTCAGGTAGTAGTCGCGGTCGGGCATCCCCAGGCCGCCTTGGCGGATCGTCACCATGTAGCGGTCGGGATCCTTGTCGTCCGGGAGCATGTCGAACTCGAGCGGCGCGGTGAGCCGCAGTTCCGCACGGCCCATGAGGCGCGCGATGTCCTCGCCGCTGCGCGCGGCGGCGATCTCATCCAGCACCGGCTGCGCGGGCGCGAGCCCGAGCTTCTCGATCGCCTCGGTATCGAGGTACGCGAGATAGAAGTCGCGAAGCTTCTGAGAGTTGCTGCCCCTCGGAGCCTCCGCCGGCAGGCCGTCCAGGATCTCGCGCACCTGCTGCAGCGAGCGCTCGCGCAGCATGGGGAACGAGCCCCAGGAAGCGCGATCTGCGGGGATCTGCGTGGTGTCGTCCCAGTGGCCGTTGGCGTAACGCTCGAAGTCATCGCCGGGCTTCACGCTGGGATCACCGCCCGACAGATCGAGGCCGAACGCGCCGATCTGCGCATGCGCCGCAGGTGCGGCGCCGCCTGCCGCCTGCCCGGCAGCATCGGTCGCCGCGACCGCGAGTGCGCCGGCCGCGGCGACGGTGAGCACGGCAAGGTAGCGGACGTTTCCGTTCGGCATGTTCGGCTTGAAGTTCATCGGTGTCCCTTTCCGTTCAGGCGTGTCGCCACGCTGCCCATGCGAATAGCAGCCAGGCGGCGATCCAGGCGAGCCCGCCCACCGGTGTCAGCATCCCGAGCGCGCGCGGCGCACCGAGGGCGAGCGCGTACAGGCTGCCCGAGAACAACACCACGCCGGCGAGCAGCAGCACGGCGGCGAGGCGCAGCGCGCCATCGTCCAGCGTGCGCAGCGCCAGGCCCACGCCGAGCAGGCCGAGCGCGTGGAAGAAATGATAGCGCACGGCGGTGTCCCACAGCTGCAGCCGCTCGGACGCGAGGTGCGCGCGCAGCGCATGCGCGCCGAACGCGCCGCACAGCGTGGCGAGCGCCAGTAGCACACCCGCCGCGCCGAGCGCGCGGCTGCTATTCACCGTGGCCGAGGAACGGCTTGATCAGATCGATGGGCAGCGGGAAGACCACGATCTGCGTCTTCTCATGAGCAATATCGGCGAGCGTCTGCAGGTAGCGCAGCTGCAGGGCGGCCGGCTCCTTGGCGAGCGCCGTTGCGGCCTGGACCAGCTGCTGCGCCGCCTGCGCCTCGCCCTCGGCGTGGATGATCTTGGCGCGCCGCGTGCGCTCGGCCTCGGCCTGCTTCGCCATCGCGCGGATCATGGTCTCATCGAGGTCAACGTCCTTGATCTCCACCGTCGACACCTTGATCCCCCAGGTCTCGGTGGCCTGATCGAGGATGCGCTGCAGGTCGACGTTGAGCTTGTCGCGCTGTGCGAGCAGATCGTCCATCTCGTGCTGGCCGACCACCGAGCGCAGCGTGGTCTGCGCGACCTGGCTGGTGGCGTCGAAGGCGTTCGCCACCTGGATGATGGCCTTGCCGGGGTCGACGATGCGGAAGTAGACCACCGCGTTCACCTTCACCGAGACGTTGTCGCGGGTGATGACGTCCTGCTTCGGCACGTTGAGCACGATGACGCGCAGGTCCACGCGGCGCATTTTCTGCACGATCGGAAAGATCAGCACCAGGCCCGGGCCCTTGATGCCCTTGAAGCGTCCGACGGTGAATACCACCGCACGCTCATACTCATTCAGCACGTTGAGTGCGCTGAAGATCAGTATGGCGAAGAGAATGACGATGGCAACTATGAACATCATGCAGCTCTCCGGGTACCTGCGTCAGGTCACTGCGGTTCGACCCACAATGTTAGACCTTCCACCTTGACGATGCGCGCCACATCGCCGGCGTGCAGCGGCGCGTTGCTGCGGGCGTTCCACAGCTCCCCGCCGTAGCGCACCCGGCCCCTGCCGGTGAAGTCCGCAACCACTTCAGCGCCGGCGCCGAGCATGCCTTCGGTCCCGGTGGCCACCGGCCGACGCATGTCGCGCGTGGCGAGGTACACGATGCCGCCGATCATCAGGGCCCCGACGGTGGCGAAGGCGGCGATCAGCGGCCGGCCGACGTTCAGGCCCGGTACGTCGGTGTCGAAGAGAATGAGCGAGCCGACCACGAAGGCGATCAGCCCGCCGACGCCGAGCGAGCCGTAGGTCGGAAAGAAGAACTCCGCGACGATCATGGACGTGCCCACCGCCACCAGCGCAAGTCCGGCATAGTTCACCGACAGGATCTGGAACGCGAACAGCGCTACCAGCAGGCAGATCGAGCCGACGACGCCGGGCAGCACCGCGCCCGGATTGTACCCCTCCAGCAGCAGCCCCCAGATGCCGATCACCATCAGGCCGTAGGCGACGGTGGGATTGGTGATCACCGCCAGTAGCTGCGTGCGCCAGTCCGGCTGCAGGTGAGTGAGCGTCAGATCACGCGTGGCGAGCGGCACGCTGCGATCAGCGATGCGCACCTCGCGCCCGTCGATGCGCGCGAGCAGGTCGGGGATGTCCGCTGCGATGACATCGATCACCTTCTGCTGCAGCGCCGCCGTGGCCGACAGGCTCGCCGCCGCGCGCACCGCCTGCTCGGCCCAGTCGGCGTTGCGCCCGCGCAGCTCGGCCAGTCCGCGGATGTAGGCGACGGCGTCGTTGACCACCTTGCGCTCCATGGCGCTGCCCGGCACGGGCGGCGCGCCGACCGCGGGCGCGCCGCCGCCCGGCGGGCTCCTGGCGGAACCGCTGCCGCTGCCGGCCGAGCCGTCCTTGTCGGGTGTCGCGCCCGGCATCGGCACCGGCGCGGGCTCAGGCTGCGGCTCCCCGCCGATGGAGACCGGAGTGGCCGCCCCGAGGTTGGTCGCAGGCGCCATCGCCGCGATGTGACTCGCGTAGAGGATATAGGTCCCGGCGCTCGCCGCGCGCGCTCCCGGCGGGCTGACGTAGCTCACCACCGGTACCGGGGACGCGAGGATCGCGCGGATGATGTCGCGCATGGCGCTGTCGAGCCCGCCGGGAGTGTCGAGCTGCAGCACCACCACGCGGCTGCCGGTTTGCCGGGCTGCCTCGAGCCCGCGTACCACGTAGCGGGCAGTCGCCGGTCCTATCGCGCCGTCGATCTCGAGAACCGTGGCGGTGCCGGGCGGCTCGGCTGAGGCGGTGCCGCCTGGCGTCTGCGCGGCAGCGTGTGCGGCCGACGCCGCCAGCGCCACAGCGAGCGCGAGAAACGTGCCGGACGACAGGCGGCGGCAAGACCTTCTCATGACAGCCACCCTACTCTCGCGCCGCCCGCATCCGCAATCGCGCCGCCGCGAGCGCCCCGGTGTTGCCCGCTACGCCAGGGCACGCAGCCCCAGGAAGCCCACGTACAGCCCCACCAGCAGTATCAGCGTGCCCGAGACGTACGGCGCCTTGCGCGCCAGCTCGCCGAAGCCGCTGAAGTGACGTGCCGCATGGCGCACACCGAGCGCCGCAACCGCGCCCGAGGCGACCATGGTGATTGCGAGTCCAACGCTGAAGCACAGCACCAGCGCGGCGCCGAGCGCTACCTTTTTCAACTGCAGGCACAGCAGCAGCACGGTGATCGAGGCCGGGCAGGGAATCAGCCCTCCGGTCAGCCCGAAGACGACGATCTGCGAGGTGGTGACCTGGCGGTGCGCGAAGCGGCGGCGGATGTCGTTGGCGTGCGCCAGCTCGTGCGGATCCTGGTAGCCGGGTGCGGTCAGGTCGAGCGGCGCGTAGGCCGCGATCGCGTGCCGGTGCGGCGTCTCGACGAACTCCACGTCGTAGTCGTGGCTGTGCCCGGCCTGACCCAGGCGCAGGCGCGCGACGAACTCGTGCGGCTCGGGAATCTCCTGCACCGACTCCAGGTAGCCGCCGTGGCGGCGGAACGTGAAGCTCTGGCGCTGCCCGTCGGCGCGCTCGGTCTCGAGGTGCACCTCGTCCGCCGGCCAGCCGCTGCCGCTCGCGGAATGCAGGCGAAATCGCGGCGGCACGTCGTCCTCGCAGATCTGCAGCCGCACCACGCCGTGTCCGGTGTCGATGCGGTGCTGCTCGTCGTGAGTGTGCGCGTGATCGTGGCCATGGTCATGATCGTGCGGGTGCGGGTAAGCGTGCCCCTCAGGGAGCGCGAAGCCGCGGTGGCGCCAGGTGCGCCACAGCATCCATATCGCCACCGCGATGATCATCGCGGCCGAGACCACCTGGAAATACGGCTCGGTGGTCTCGGTGTTCCAGTGCGTGCCGAAATACAGCCCGCCGAGCGCGATCGCCCAGACGATCGCGGTGTGCGATGCGGTCGCCGACAGCCCGAGCAGTACCGCCTGCGTCAGCGTGCCGCGGATGGCGACGATGAACGCGGCCATCATGGTCTTGGAGTGCCCCGGCTCGAGGCCGTGCAGTGCCCCCAGCAGCACGGCACTCGGCACGAACAGCCAGGAATTGCCCTGTTGCAGCAACGTGACAAAACCGGTCATGCGCGCGGAGTCCCGCGGGGCAAATACCCCAGGGGGTATAGTGTAAGGGATTTCGGCTGCGGGGGACTCTCAGGAGTGCGGCGCCCGGCCGCGGCGCGTGCTGCGCCCGGGATGCGGCGCGCGCGGGGTGCGCGGCAGGCCGGTGTGCTGGGTGCGAAACGGCGTGGCCGCCGTGCGCCGTCCCTCGGGCTGGCCGCCGGTGCCGGCGGGCTGGTATGCCGGCACCAGCTGGTGGCGGCCGCTGCCGATCAGATCCGCGCGGCCCATGCGTCGCAACGCCTCGCGCAGCAGCGGCCAGTTGTTGGCATCGTGGTAACGCAGCAAGGCCTTGTGCAGCCGGCGCACCTTCAGGCCCTTTGGGATCAGCACCTCTTCGCTCACGCGGGTGATGCGCTTCAGCGGATTCCTGCCCGAGTGGTACATGGCGGTCGCGGTCGCCATCGGTCCGGGCAGGAAGGCCTGCACCTGGTCGGCACGCAGACCCTGGCGCTTCAGCCATAGCGCCAGCTCCAGCATGTCCTGGTCGGACGTTCCCGGGTGCGCCGCGATGAAGTAGGGAATGAGGTACTGCTCCTTGCCCGCCTCCTTCGAGTAGCGCTCGAAGAGCTGCTTGAAGCGGTCGTAGGCCGCCACCCCGGGCTTCATCATCTTCGACAGCGGGCCCTCGGCCAGCGCCTCGGGCGCGACCTTGAGATAGCCGCCGGTGTGGTGTTGTGCGAGCTCCTTGACGTACTCGGGCGACTCGATAGCGAGGTCGTAGCGCACGCCGGAGGCGACCAGTACCTTGCGGATGCCCGGCAGCGCACGCGCCCGGCGGTAGAGGCGGATGAGCGGCGCATGGTCGGTGTCGAGGTTGGGACAGATGCCGGGATAGACGCACGAGGGGCGGCGACAGGCGCTCTCGATCTCGCGACTCTTGCAGGCGAGGCGGTACATGTTGGCCGTGGGCCCGCCGAGATCGGAGATGACGCCGGTGAACCCCGGCACCTCATCGCGCACCTGGCCGATCTCGCGCAGCACTGATTCCTCCGAGCGGCTCTGGATGATGCGGCCCTCGTGCTCGGTGATCGAACAGAAGGTGCAGCCGCCGAAGCAGCCGCGCTGGATCGACACCGAGAAGCGGATCATCTTGTAGGCGGGGATCACGGCCGCGCCGTAGTACGGGTGCGGAGCGCGGCGGTAAGCGCGCTCGTACACCCAGTCCATCTCCGCGGTGGTGAGCGGAATAGGCGGCGGATTGAGCCATACGTCCGTGTCGCCGTGGCGCTGCACCAGCGCGCGCGCGTTGCCGGGGTTCGACTCCAGGTGCAGGATGCGCGAGGCGTGCGCGTACAACACCGCGTCCGCCGCCACCGCCTCGCAGGAGGGCATGCGGATCACGCTGCGCTCGCGGTCGGCATTCTTCACGCGGCGCACGAAGCGCACCACGGTCTCGGCGGACGCAGATCGCCCAGCGGCGCCGGCCGCGGTCGCGCACGGCGCCGTCGCGGCGGACGGGTCGGCCGGCGGCGCAGCGCCCGATGATGCGGTCGCACCAGCAACCGCCGGCGCGGCCGCTGCGGCGAACGCGTACGGATCGATCGGCGCATTCAGCGGTCCGGGAGCATCCAGATGAGTGGAATCGATCTCGATCCATCCTGAGGGCACGCCCTTGCGCGCGAACGCCGTGCCGCGCAGGTCGGTGATGTCGCCGATCGCCTCGCCGGCCGCCAGGCGGTGGGCCAGCTCGCAGATCTGCCGCTCGCCGTTGCCGAAGACGAGCAGGTCCGCCTTGGCATCGAGCAGCACCGAGCGGCGCACCTTCTCCGACCAGTAGTCGAAGTGCGCGATGCGCCGCAGCGAGGCCTCGATGCCGCCGATCACGATGGGCACGTCGCGGAACGCCTCGCGCGCACGCTGCGCGTACACGATCACCGAGCGGTCGGGCCGCTGCCCGCCGGCGCCTCCCGGCGTGTACGCATCGTCGCTGCGGATGCGCCGGTCCGCGGTGTAGCGGTTGACCATCGAATCCATGTTGCCGGCAGTGATGCCGAAGAACAGGTTGGGGCGGCCGAGCGCCGTGAAGGCTGCCGCGCTGTGCCAATCGGGCTGCGCGATGATGCCGACCCTGAAGCCCTGCGCTTCGAGCACGCGGCCGATGATCGCCATGCCGAAGCTCGGATGATCGACGTAGGCGTCGCCTGTCACGACGATGACGTCGCAGCTGTCCCAGCCGAGCGCGTCCATTTCCGCGCGCGACATGGGCAGGAACGGGGCCGTGCCGAAGCGCGCGGCCCAGTGCCTGCGGTAGCCGGTGATGTCGGGCGCGGTCTGCATGGGGGCGCAGATTAGAACAGAAGCCGCACGGTCCGGTCACGGCCGCGAGCGGCAGGCGCGCGCTATGCCCGTTTACGAGGCCTGAAGGGCCCGCATTGCCGGGGGCGACGGTCGCACCAGGCGAGACGCGATGGTGCCCGGCGGAACCGCGGCTTGATGTTACCTTGGTACCAAGGTACCTTGATCTCCATGAAGCCGATCACGCGAACGCAGACCGGGGTGCGCCTGGAGAGCCGGCTGCTGAAGGTGCTGAAGGCGCTGGCGACCGAACTCGACCTGTCGCTCGGCGACCTGCTCGAGGGCATCGTACTGCACGCCTTCGAGGACAAGACGCCGTTCTCGGCCGCCACGCTGAAGAAGATCCGGGCGCTGAAGGCGGTATACGGGCTCGAGCTGACGGCGCGCGATTCGCATCGGCTGCGCGAGGCGAGCGATGATGTTGCCTGACTGCCCGGAGCTTGCCGCGTTTGCACGCGGCGAGCTGGATGCCACCAGCTTCCCGCACCGCGAGCACGTGCGCATGGCGTTCGAGATGCTGCGGCGGCATGACTTCGCGATGACGGCGCAGCGCTATTCGCAGGCGTTGCGGCTCATGAGCTCGCGCGCGGGCAGGCCGCAGGCGTTCAACCAGACGCTGACCATCGCGTTTCTGTCGCTGATCGCCGAGCGCCTGGAAGGTGCCGCCGAGCCCCCCGACTTTGCCACGTTCCTGGCTGCCCACCCGCAGCTGCTCGACAAGGGCGCGCTGCTGCGCTGGTATTCTCCCGAGCGCCTGGCGAGCGACCTGGCGCGCCGCACGTTTCTGCTGCCGGACCTGAGCGCGGTAGCGCAGCGCAGCTGAAACGCATCGTGTAGAGCAGCTTCAAGCCGTTCGAGCATGTATAACGCATGCAGGAGGAGACCAAGGATGCGTATCAGTCCCGCTCAACTCATCATGTTGGCTCTGGCTGGCGCTGCGCTGGCCGGCGCGGTGCCCGCGGACACCTCGATCAGCCCGGGGTTTCACCAGCTGTTCGCGTTCTCGCTGCCGCCGGAATTCAGCGGCGCCAAGGCGGCCTACGAGAAAGCCACAGGCATCTTCTACAGCCGCGAGTACGTGCCGCAGGGCGAGAGCGTGGATCATTGGACGCAAATGATCACGCTCACCGCAACCAAGGACCTGGCTGCCAACCCCGGTGCCACACCACGTGGGTTCGCGGCGACCCTGGCCGCAGGCTTCAGACGCCACTGCCCCGACAGCTTCGCCAGCGTCGATCTGGGTCCCGAGAGCATCAATGCCTTCGAGGGCTTCGCAGTGGTCGCCAGCTGTGGCCATGTGCAGGCGGGCGCACAATCCTATAGCGAATCGGCGATCATCCTCGCGGTCAAGGGAAGCGCCGACTACTACGCGCTGCAGTGGGCGCGGCACGGAGCGGACTCGCACCAGCCGCCGACGCTGGATGTCGGCTACTGGAAGAAGGAATTCGACCGGCTGCGGCCGATCAAACTCTGCCCGATCGTCGCCGGTGAGCCGCCACCGTACGTCAGTTGCAGCGGCAAAAGCGACGCCTCGTGAGGCTGCGGGCACGCCCCGCCACTGCTACCGCACCCCGCCGGCACGAAGGTTGATGTTGTATTCGAGGAAGGCCTTGAGACTGCACAGCATGTGCATCCAGCCGCCCGCGTTCCCGTAGGAAAGCTCGGTGCTCGTGTCGTCGCTTCGCCAGCCCGACTCGCGTATCAGCACCAGCGTGCTCATGGCATCGAGCGGCTTGAATTCCATTTCGACGCGCGTGTTGTAGCTGCGACCCCCCGCCCACTCCAGGACGATCGTCTCGTTCTTGGCGAGCTTGCGCACCGTCACCTCGCAGGGCTCGGGCGCTTCGGCGAACTTCCACGTCACCGTCGCGCCCTCGGTCAACGGGCCACTTGATGTCTGAATGAAGTAACCCGTCAACTTCTGCGGCTCGACGACCGCCGCAAAGACTTCGGCCACCGGTTTGCGGATCTTCAATTGCACCTGGAATTTGGGTTCCATGTCACTGCCCTTCGCTTGCCGACTGTCGCTATTATGTTATAATAATATAACATGTCAAGCGATACGGATGATCTGGTCTTCAGGGCTCTGGCGGATGGGCGGCGGCGGCGGATCCTCGACCTTCTGAAGAAGGCCCCGCGTACCACGGGGGAGCTGTGCGAGCGTTTCGCAGGTGCGCTGGATCGCTGCACTGTCATGCAGCACATCGGCGTACTGGAACGCGCTGGACTCGTCATTGTCCGTCGCGCGGGGCGCCAGCGGTGGAATTATCTGAATGTTGCGCCGTTCAAGGACATCTATGACCGCTGGATCTCGGGTTACGCTGCCGAGGCGATCACGTTGCTGACCCGGCTCAAGCGGGACCTGGAGGACGCTTGAACGCTCAGGTTCGAGCTAGTACAACAGCGTCCCCTGCCGCTCCCCCTGCCAGTCGGCCTCGTCCGCGCCCGCGAGCCGCTCGAGGTCCGCCGGCATGCCGTGCGGATCGTCGACCCAGCGGCGCAGCACCTCGCCGCCGTTGATGACGTCGATCGCCAGCCGCCCCTGCTCGTACTCGTAGGGGAAATCGCGCCACAGCGGGTAGTCCGGGCGCAGCCGCCGCAGCGCCTTGAACGCGAGTGCCACCAGCCGCCACGGCCGAAACGCCTCGTGATCGTAGTAGCCGCCTTGCGCGACGTGGATCTGCACGCCGGCGCACAGGCGGCCGACGTGCTTGTGGAAGGTCGGCTCGAACCAGCACGGGCGCAACCGGCAGCCGCGCAGCCACGCCGGTGCGAGCGCCTGCATCTCGTTCAGCAGCGCCACAACGTCCAGGTCCGGCGCGCCGAGTACCTCGAGCGGCCGCGTCGTGCCGCGCCCTTCCGAGAGCGTCGTGCCCTCGAGCATCACCGTGCCGGCGTAGCAGCGCGCCATCCACAGGTTCGGCGCATTGGGACTCGGGTTCACCCAGGTACGCTCATCGAGCGGCCAGCCGTACCCCGGTGCGGCCTGCGGCTGCCAACCTTGCATCGGCACCACCTGGCAATCCACGTCGAGCTTGAGCGTCGCGACGAACCAGTGCGCGAGCTCGCCCATGGTGAGGCCGTAACGCATGGGCAGCGAGGCCGCCCCGACGAAGCTCTCCCAGCCGGGCTCGAGCGTCAGTCCCTCCACCGGTCGGCCGACGGGGTTCGGCCGATCGAGCACCCACACCGCCTTGCGATGCTTCGCCGCCTCCTCGAGTACGTAACGCAGCGTGGTGGTGAAGGTGTAGATACGGCAGCCGAGGTCCTGCAGGTCCACCAGCAGCACGTCGAACGCATCCATCATGGCCGCGGACGGGCGGCGCAGCGGGCCGTAGAGACTGAACACCGGGATGCGATGCACCGGGTCGACGTAGTCGGGCGACTCGACCATGTTGTCCTGCTTGTCGCCGCGCAGGCCGTGCTGCGGTCCGAACGCCGCCGTAAGCTGCAGCCCCGGCAGCGTCGCCAGCGCGTCGAGCGAGTGCGTGAGATCACGCGTGACGGAGGCCGGGTGCGCGAGCAGCGCCACGCGTCGCCCGGCGAGTGCCTGGCGCAGCGCCGGCTCTTCCAGCAGGCACTCGATGCCGAGTTTCATGCGGCGCGCAGCTCGAGGGTAAAGCCCTCCGGATGATGGAAATCCGGGTTGCCGGGTGCGTGCTGCAACGCCCAGTAGGAGAGCCGGCCGTCGTCCTCCTCGACCACCGCGGCGAGCGCCAGGCGCAGCACGCGTGCATGCGCGAGCGGCGCCGTTCCCGCCAGGTGCAGGGTGGCCGTGAGGTCGAGCTGCCCGCCGCTGCGGCGCACCTGCAGCCCCGGCGCGCGCGCGAGCACCGCCGCGGTCATGCCGGCGCGGTAGTACTCGAAGTGATAGGCCGCCCAGTCGAGCGCCGGCGAGAAGTTGAACTCGAAGTAACCCGGCGCGCCGTCCACCGCGACGAAGGCCTCGAAGCAGGTATGGTTCCACAGCCCGTCGACGCGGTGCCCGACGCCCGCGCCGGGCAGACGTACGCGCGACATGTCGGCGTGCAGCGTGTAGTGGCAGGCGAGCGTCGCGCCGGCGGTGAGCTGCACTTGCGCACTGACGCTCCACACCGATTCGCCGGCGGCGTCCGGGTGGGCGTACAGCAGCGCGCGCTGCGTCACCGGCTCCACGGCCGGCGCTTTCAGGTCTGTAGCCATGCGACGAGGGCCTGCGTCACTTCATCGGGCCGCTCGAGCGTGGACAGGTGTCCGCAGCGCGGCACGGTGACCAGCCGCGCCCCGGCAATGGTGTGCGCCATCTCGGCGGCTCGCTCGGGCGGGGTTACCTCGTCGCTGTCGCCGACCAGCACCAGCGTCGGACAGCGGATGCCGGCGAGCAGCGGGCGTGAATCGGGGCGGCCGATGTTGGCGCTTTGCTGGCGCAGGTACGCCGCGGTGCCCACCTCCTGCACCATGAGATCCAACACGGCGCGCAGCGCCGCGTCTTCGCGGCGCTCGCGATGCACCAGGCGCGCAAACAGCGCGTCGCGAACCTCGGCAACACGGCCCTGCGAAACCAGCGCCATCTGCGCGCGACGCGCCGCACTCTGCTCGGGGCTGTCGGGGGCGGCGCTGGTGTCGAGCAGTGCCAGCCGCGCGACGCGTGCGGCTGCCTGGCGCAGGATCTCGAAGCAGATGTAGCCGCCCATCGACAAGCCGGCGAGCGCGAACACGCGCGGCGCGTCCGCCAGAATGCGCCGCGCGATCGCGGCCACGCTGTCATCGCGGGTGTGATCGGCGATCGTCACGGGACCGAAGCGCCACAGCTGCGGCAGCTGCGGCGCGTACAGCCGCGCCGAGGCGAAAAGTCCCGGGACCAGCACCAGGGGAAGCGGCTCGGTCACGCCTGTGAGCGTAACATGCACCCATGAGACATCGCATCGCAGCCGCCGGCACCGTGCTGGCGTGCCTCGCGGCGGCTGTGGTCGCCGCGCCGGCGGCGCCGCAGTCGGTCACCGCCAGCGCCGCCGCGAACCCGCTCGATGCGGCGGCCGCTGCGCGCTTCGCCGCGCTCGCCCTGAAATGCCTGCACCAGGAGTATCCCAATCACATCAGCCACACGCTGAACAGCGCGGCCGACGTGCGTGCGCCGCACGAGCTCACGCCCGCCTTCTACGGCTGCCTCGACTGGCATTCGGACGTGCACGGCCACTGGCTGCTGGTGCGGCTGCTGCGGCTGTATCCGGATGCGCCGTTCGCGCAGCCTGCGCGCGCCGCCATCGCGCACTCGCTCACGCGCAACAACATCAGCGGCGAGACTGCCTACCTGCACGCCGCCGGCCGCGCCTCGTTCGAGCGTCCCTACGGCCTCGCGTGGCTGTTGCAGCTGGCGGCGGAGCTGCGGCGCTGGGACGATGCGGACGCGCGGCGCTGGTCCGCGACGCTCGTCCCGCTGGAAACCGAGGCGGTCGCACGCCTCGAGAGCTGGCTGCCGAAGCTGCACTATCCGATCCGCATCGGCGAGCACGACCAGACCGCCTTCTCCTTCGGCCTGATCTGGGACTGGACCCAGGTCACCGGCGACACGCGTCTGCGCACGCTGCTCAGCGATGCGGCACAGCGCTTCTACCGGGCCGATCGCGCCTGCCCGCTCGCCTACGAGCCCTCGGGCGAAGACTTCCTCTCGCCATGCCTGGCGGAGGCGGACTTCATGCGGCGCGTGCTGCCGCCGGCGGAGTTCGCGCGCTGGCTGTCCGGCTTCCTGCCGCAGATCCCGCACAGCGTGAAGGCCGCCGCGGCGCCGTGGCTGTCACCGGGAGTTGTGACCGACCGTTCGGACCCGAAGCTTGCGCACATCGACGGACTGAACCTGAGCCGCGCGTGGATGCTCGAGGGCATCGCGCACGGCCTGCCGCCGCACGATCCGCGCATACCCGCACTGCTCGCCGCGGCCCGGGCGCACGCCGACGCAGCGCTGCCTGCGGTCACCGGCGAGCACTACGAGGGCGGCCACTGGCTCGGTACCTACGCGGTATATCTCACCAGCCAGGCGGGCATCAGTCCCTGATGCCGCTGGCTGGCCGTGCGCGCTGATTCTATGCCGCTACGTCGAAGCCCGCGGGCGACAGGTCCTTCTCCCAGCGCGCCATCATCTCCTCATAGGCCGCTTCGATCCGACGGGTGGTGCCCACGGTATCGAACAAGCCAAGCCGCGCCGGGTCGCGAGTGAGACGATCGCGACAGGACTGCAGCAGCGCACGGTCGCTCGCGAGCCTGAGCGCCAGCGACTCATACTCCTGCAGACTGTCCGTGATCAGCTCGGCAAGGCCTGCGGCGCGCAACAGGCTGGCCGCGACACGTCCGGCGAACGCCTGACCCCGGCAGGTGATGAGCGGCAGCCCTGCCCACAGCGCGTCGCTGGCCGTGGTATGGGCGTTGTAAGGCAGCGAATCCAGGAGCAGATCGCCCAGCGCCAGGCGCGAGACATGCGCCGCATTCTCCATCGGCGGAGCGAACACCAGGCGGGCGGGATCGACCCCGGCCTGTGCGCTTGCCGCGCGCAGGTTAGCCGCGCACAGCGTGTTGCTCTCGAGCAGCCAGAGCACGCTCGCGGGCACGCTCTGCAGCAGCCTCAGCCACAGCGCGAACATCTCGGGCGTGATCTTGTAGGAAGCGTTGAAGTGGCAGAAGACAAAATCCGTCTCCTTGAGGCCATGCGCCGCCCGGGCAGCGGGCGCGGGCCGGGCGCGCGTGTTGTCATTGATCTGATAACAGCCCGCCAGCCGCACCACTTTCTCGCGATAGAACTGCTCCGCGCCCGCCGGGATCACCTCGGCATCGGCCAGGATGTAGTCGATGTAGTCCGCCCCCAGGCTACCGGGAAACCCCAGATAATTGACCTGCAGCGGCGCAGGCCGATGAGCGAACACGCCCATGCGCAGAGCCCCGAAATAGCCGTTGAGATTGACCAGTATGTCGATCTCTTCGGCGGCGATCTGGCGCGCGGCCTCGCGATCCGAAAGCATCTGGATGGGCAGGAATCGGTCGAAGGCGGCCATCACCCGCCGGCGCATCGCACTGCCGTCCTCGCGGCTGTTGTCGAAGCCGGTCACCGCGAAGCGGCTGCGGTCGTGATGCTCGAACAGGCCGGCCGCCAGATACATGGTGGCCTGGGCGCGGAACTCGCCGCACAGATAGCCGAGGCGGATTTTCCCCTCGCGGCGGCGGCGGCGGCGCGGCACGGGCAGCGGCGGATACCTGTCCAGCGCGTAGATCGTGGCTGCGGCCAGCAGATCAGCGGGCGAGGAGCACAGCCCCTGATAGACGTAGGGCTCGACCACGCGTCTGCCCGCGCGCACACCCTCATCCAACGCGGCGCGCTCGCGCGCCAGATCGCGCCAATCGCCGGCGTGCATCTTCAGATGCAACAGATCGCCACGCGCATACGGATAGTCGGGCCTGATCGCCACCAGCCGTTCCAGGTCGGCGATCGCGCCTGCCACGTCGCTGTTGCGCGTCCACCGGCAACTGGCGCGGCTGGCGAGCGCTTCCGGCATGTCGGGCTGGATCCGCAGCGCGTGGTCATAGCTCTGCAGCGCCTGGTCCACCTCGCCCATCGTCCGCAGCACGCTGGCGCGGTTGACCAGCGCCCCGGCATGGTCGGGCTTCGCTCGCAGCACCCGCTCGAATTCGAGCAGCGCCTCGCCCGCCATTCCCAGCGCCTTCAGCGCCAGTCCGCGATCGTTGCGCGCCGCCACATTAGCCGGCTGCAGCTCGAGCACCCGGTCATGGCTGGCCAGCGCTTCCTCCGGCCGGCTCAGCGCCAGCAGCACCAGGCCGCGATTGTTCCAGGCATCCGCATTGTCGGGATCGAGCGCGACGGCGCGATCCAGATCGACGAGCGCTTCCGCGTTGCGCTGAGCCTTGCTGAGCAGCGCGCCGCGGTCGCTCCAGGCGCGGCTGTCGTTGGGACTGAGCTGCACCACGGTCTCGAGCGCCGCGAGCGCTTCGCGGTAGCGGCCTACGCCCTGCAGCGCGATGCCGTAGTTGGCGAGCAATTCCGGCGCGGCGGGTTGCAGCGTGAGCGCGCGCTCGAGGTAGGGCAGCGCCTCGGCGGCGCGACCCTGATGCAGTCGCAGCAGGCCCATCAGTTGCAGGGCGGGGTAACAATCCTTGTCCGCCGCGAGGGACTGCAGATAAAGCGGCTCGGCCTCGGCAAGCCGCCCGGCCCGATGCAGTGCCAGCGCCTCCTGCAGCCATCGTTGCAGCATCGGCCGGCTGTTACATCGTGCCGAGCGCCTGGCGCAGGTCCGCGATCAGGTCTTCGACGTCTTCGACGCCGACCGAAATACGTATCAGCCCGTCGCTGATGCCGAGCGACTCGCGCATCGCGGCCGGCAGCGACGCGTGCGTCATGAGTGCCGGATGCTCGATGAGGCTCTCGACACCGCCGAGGCTCTCGGCAAGCGCGAACAGCCGGCAGCGCTCGAGCGCGCGGCGCGCAGGCTCGAGCCCGCCGCGCAGCACCGCGGTGACGATGCCGCCGTAGCCGCCCTGCATCTGCCGCCGCGCGAGCTGATGCTGCGGGTGGCTGGGCAGTCCCGGATAGAACACGCGCTCCACCTGCGGATGCTTCTCGAGGAACTGCGCGACCGCGAGCGCGTTGGCGCAGTGGCGCTCCATGCGCAGCGCCAGTGTCTTGATGCCGCGCAGCGTGAGGAACGCATCGAACGGGCCCGGCACGGCGCCCACGGCGTTCTGCAGGTACGCGAGGCGCGCGGCGACATCGGAGCCGGCGCGCACGATGGCCGCACCGCCCAGGGCGTCCGAGTGCCCGTTCAGGTACTTGGTGGTGGAATGCACCACCACGTCGAAGCCGTGCTCGAGCGGCCGCTGGATGAAGGGCGTGGCGAAGGTGTTATCACAGCAGGCGAGCAGGCCGTGCTGGTGCGCCACGCGCGCCGCCGCCTCCAGGTCCACCAGCTTCAGCAGCGGGTTGGTCGGGGTCTCCACCCATAACAGGCGCGTGTCCGGGCGGATCGCCGCCGCGAGCGCTGTGCTCTTCGACAGGTCGACGAACGACACGCTGTGTCCGGCGGAGCGCTTGCGCACGTTCTCGAGCAATCGGTAGCTGCCGCCGTACAGGTCATGCATGGCGATGATGTGCGAGCCGGCATCGAGCAGCTCGAGCAGCGTCGCCGTCGCGGCCATGCCGGAGGCGAAAGCGAACGCCGCTGCACCGCCCTCGAGGTCGGCGAGCGCCGCCTGCAGCGCGTCGCGCGTCGGATTGCGCGTGCGCGAGTAGTCGTAGCCCCGGTGCACGCCGGGACTCGACTGCACGTAGGTGGTGGTGGCGTAGATCGGCGGCATCACCGCACCGGTGAGCGGGTCGGGGTGCTGCCCGCCGTGGATCACACGCGTAGCAAAGCGCTGTGCGGATTCTTCTTTACTCATAGGGAGAACTTTCGCCGCGGGAGTAAGCGATTACAACCGCCGCCTGAGCCAGTTGAGCAGATCGATGCGCGTAATGAGTCCCTGGAACTCGCTGCCGTGCATGACGATCGCCACCATCCCGCGCTTGAAGATCTCCATCAGCTGCGCGACCGGCGCGTCGACCGGCACGGTCACCAGGTGGCTCGCCATGGCGCGCGTCACCGGCTGGTTGAAGTGCTCGGGGTTGCCGACCACCTCGACCAGGATGTCCTCTTCGTCGACGATGCCGACGATGCGCCCGTCCTGCATCACCGGCAGCTGCGAGACGTCGTAGAGCTTCATGCGCCGGTAGGCAGCCATCACGCTCTCGGTGGAGTTCACCGTCACCGCCGCGTGCTCGGCGTGCGGCCGGGCGATGAGGTCGCGCAGATCGCCGCGGTGCTCGCGTTCGAGGAATCCCTGGTCGAGCATCCAGTAGTCGTTGTAGACCTTCGAGAGGTACTTGTTGCCGCTGTCACAGACGAAGCTCACCACGCGCTTAGGCGTGCGCTGCTCGCGGCAGTAGCGCAGCGCCGCCGCCAGCAGCGTCCCGGTGGAGGTGCCGGCGATGATGCCTTCGCGGGCCAGCAGCTCGCGGCAGGTACGGAAAGCCTCCGCGTCCGCGATGCTGTAGGTGGCGCTGACGCGCGAGAAATCCGCAACCGGCGGCACGGAATCCCCGCCGATGCCTTCGACCAGCCATGGCGTCATCTTCTCCGGCAGCCGTCCGGTGGTGGCGAAGTGCGCCAGCCCGGAGCCCACCGGGTCGGCCAGCACCATGTCCACGTGCGGGGCGGTGCGCGCGAAGCAGTGGGTGATTCCGGCCAGCGTGCCGCCGGTGCCGGCGCCGCACACCACGGTGTGCAGCTCGTGCCCCATCTGCTCCCAGATCTCGGGCGCGGTGGTTTGCTCGTGTGCCTGGGCATTGGCCGGGTTGCCGAACTGGTTGACGAAATACGAGTCCGGCATCTCGCCCGCCAGTCGCTCGGCGAGGTCGCGGTAGTACTCGGGGTGTCCCTTGCTGACGTCCGAGCGCGTCAGCATCACCTCGGCGCCCATGGCCCGCAGGTGGAAGATCTTCTCCTGGCTCATCTTGTCGGGAATGACGAGCAGCAGCCGATAGCCCTTCTGCGCCGCCACCAGCGCCAGACCCAGACCGGTGTTACCGGCCGTCGCCTCGATCAGCGTACCGCCGGGCTTGAGCCGGCCGCTGCGCTCGGCCGCCTGGATCAGGTACAAGCCGACGCGATCCTTGATCGAGCCGCCGGGATTCTGGTTCTCGAGCTTGAGGAACAGCTCGCACGGCCCGGTGTCCAGGCGGCGCACCGCCATGAGCGGCGTGTTGCCGATCATCTGCAGTACGTTGCCGTGCACCGGCAGCGACATGAGCCACCTCACCCGGGGAAGACGCGCGCGATTGTACGCCAGTGGGCACACACCGCCGTGGCGCCGGTGCGTCAGTCAACGCCGACGATCAGTCCGGCCGCGACCCAGCTGGAGAGCAGTTCGGCGGCGCGCGCCGGCGCCGCACTTGCGCCGAGCTCGGCGCACAGCGACTCGCACAGCTCGCCGAACGGCCAGCCGCGCAGCGCACCGTCGAGCACCGCGGCCTCGCCCGACGGCAGCGAGCGGAAGTAGGTCGCGAGCTGCTCGCGCCACAGCAGCCAGGCGACCGGCGCGGCACTCAGGTCTGCCGCGGGCCGCTCGCTCGCGGCGCTCAGCGCCTGCCACAGCTGCGGCACGTTCCACGACAGGTCGAGCCGCCGCACGCTCGGGTGGAAGCGAAAGCGCAGCTGCGCCCACTGCCCGGGAGAGAACCGTGCGAGCGCTGCGTGGCCAAGCGGCGCGGCATCGGCCGCATCGAAGGTCTCGGCCATCGCCCACTCCCAGCGCGCCAGCTCCGCGAGCACCGGTACGGCGGCATAGTCGGCGTGCGAGGCGAGAAACTGCGGCAGGTCGCTGCCGTAGTAGCGGATGGAGGAGTACCGCGAGTCGTGTGATTGCACGTAGCCGGCGGCGAGCATGTCGAAATCGTCCGCCAGCAGGCCCGCCAGCGCCGGGAAGTTGCTGGCGAGCGCCTCGGCAAGGCGGCTGCGGTAGGCGTTGCCGTAGACCCCTAAGCGCGTCGCCACCGGCACGCGCGCGGTGCCGACCACGTGCGTCTCGATGGCGCGCTCCCCGCGCAGCAGGTAGTCCTGGAAATCTCCCTGCACGCGCGCCAGCGCGCTCATGCGGCGGCGGCGCCCGCGGCGCTGAGCGTGCGCGCGGCGAGCGCGCGGGCCACATCGAGCTCGGCAACGAGCTCGGCGAGCGGCGGGATATGGTCGTCGCGCTCGATCATGGTGGACACCGGTCCGCAGCGGCGCAGCGCGGCCGTATACAGCTGCCATACCGGGTCGGGCACTTCGGCGTCGTGGGTGTCCACCAGGTAGTCGCCGTTATTCTCGTGCCCGGCGAGGTGGATCTGCTGCACGCGCGCTGCCGGCACCGCCTGCAGGTACTCGAGCGGGTCGTACTCGTGGTTCACCGCGCTCACGTAGATGTTGTTGACATCGAGCAGGATCAGGCAGTCGGCGCGTTGCGCGATCTCGCCCAGGAACTGCCACTCGCTCATGCGCGAGTCCCGGAACGCCACGTAGCTGGAGACGTTCTCCAGCAGGATGCGCCGCCCGAGGAAGTCCTGCACGGTGCGCACGCGCTCCACGACATTGTCGAGCGCCTCCTCGGTGTAGGGCAGCGGCAGCAGGTCATGGGTGTTGCGGCCGGCCACCCCGGTCCAGCACAGGTGATCGGAGATCCAGGCCGGCTGCACGCGCTCGGCCAGCGCCTTCAGCTGGCGCAGGTACTCGCAGTCCAGCGGCGCGGTGCTGCCGATCGACAGCGACACGCCGTGCATCGCCACCGGGAAGCGCTCGCGGATGCGCATCAGGTAGTGCAGCGGCTTGCCGCCCGGCACCAGGTAGTTCTCGGTGAGCACCTCGAACCAGTCGACCGGCGGGTGCCCGGCGAGAATCGCCTCGTAGTGATCGACCCGCAGCCCCAGGCCGAAGCCGAGCGGGGGATAAGTCAGCATGGATAAAGGCGGGCCGGGTACCGTGATGCGGCACCCGGCCCGCGAGCCATTACTTGGCCATCTTCGCCTTCGCGGCATCGCACTGCGCCTGGGTCATCTCCATAAAGCCCTTGCCCTTACAGGAGTTCTGACCCTTGCAGGCGTTGTTGGCGCTCTTGCAGGCGGAGTGTCCCTTGCACGAGTTCACGCCTTCGCACTTCACTTTGCCTTCATCGGCGCGAGCGGTGGTGGCCCCCGCCGCCGAGAACATGACCGCAGCGGCCGCGGCCAGAGCAACACCGGACAGTATTCTAGAATTCATTCGTCGTTCTCCTTCAGTCAGGACGTTGAGCGCCGCCGATTGTAACGCCGGGCGGCGCGACCGCAGCGTGTCGCGCGAGCACGACAAACGATCCGCGCAGGCGGCTCGTTATACAGGAGACCGGGGCAGGGAGTACTGGATTGCAGAACCGGGCCTAACCGCAGGCAACAACTTAAGGATTGCAGTCGCCGCGGGGCGCCCCCATGTCCGGTGCTTGACGCACTGCACCGCTGGATCCTTTACAATCCCGCAAGCCCGCGCTGAGCCTCCCAAGCGCCCTCCTCCTTTGAGACCGCCGACGGTGACGGAATGACCGACGCCTCCCGCGACGCCATCTGCGTGCGTGGCGCGCGCCAGAACAACCTGAAGAATCTCGATCTCGACCTGCCGCTCAACGAGCTGATCGTGGTGACGGGGGTGTCCGGGTCGGGCAAGTCATCGCTGGTGTTCGACACGCTCTACGCGGAAGGGCAGCGCCGCTACGTCGAGACCTTCTCGCCGTACGCGCGGCAGTTTCTCGACCGCATGGACAAGCCGCAGGTCGAATCGATCAGCGGCATCCCCCCGGCCATCGCCATCGACCAGACCAACCCGGTACGCACCTCGCGCTCGACCGTGGGCACGATGACGGAGCTCAACGACCACCTGAAGCTGCTGTTCGCGCGCGCCGCGACGCTGTACTGCCAGCGCTGCGGACAGCCGGTGCGGCGCGACACCGCCGAGAGCATCTACCAGGACCTCGCCGCGCGCGCCGCGGCGGCGGGCGATCCGCGGCTCGTGCTCACCTTTCCGGTGCCGGTGCCGCCCAACTTCGGCGTCGCCGAGGTCCGCGAGCTGCTGGAACGGCAAGGCTACACGCGCTTCTTCGAGCCCCCCGCCGGCACGGTGCCCGCGCCAGGAAGCGCGTCGGCGGCGCCGGCCGCCACCGCGGCGCGCAAGCGCGGCCGCAAGAGCGCCGCCCCACCCGCCGTCACACTGCAGGTGGTGCAGGACCGGCTGCGTCTTGGCGGGGCCGAGCGCGGCCGGGTGCTCGAGTCGCTGGAAGCAGCGCTGCGCGTCGGCCGCGGCCGCCTCGACGCGCAGGTGCTCGACGGCAGCGATCCGCCGCAGCCGCTGGCCACGTGGCGCTATTCGAGCGGCCTGCACTGCGCCGAGTGCGACCTCAAGTACCAGGAGCCCACCCCGAGCGCGTTCTCCTTTAACTCACCGCTCGGCGCCTGCGACACCTGCCGCGGCTTCGGCCGCACCATCGGTATCGACTACGGGCTGGTGATCCCCGACGAAACGCGCTCGCTGCGCGGCGGCGCCATCAAGCCGTGGCAGACGAAGTCCTACAACGAGTGTCAGCAGGACCTGGAGAAATTCGCGAAGCTGCGCGGCATCCCGCTCGAGACGCCGTGGCGCGAGCTGAGCGCCGAGGCGCGCCGCTGGGTCATCGAGGGCGAGGGCGCCTGGTCGCGCAAGGTCTGGTACGGGGTGAAGCGCTTCTTCGCCTGGCTCGAGACGCGCGCCTACAAGATGCACGTGCGCGTGCTGCTGTCGCGCTACCGCGCCTACACGCCCTGTGCCGCCTGCGACGGCGCGCGCCTGAAGACGCCGGGGCTGCTGTGGCGGGTCGGCAGCCGGGAGCTCGCCTCCGCAACTCTCGGCGACGCGCCGCGCTTCCTGCCGCGCGGTGTCGAGTGGAGCGCCGCGACGCTGGCTGCGCTGCCCGGGCTGTCGATCCACGACCTGATGCTGCTGCCCGTCGAGCGCAGCTACGAGTTCTTCCAGAAGCTCGCGCTGCCGCCGCCACTCGACGAGGCCACCGAGCTGCTGCTCGCCGAAGTGCGTGCGCGCTTTCGCTACCTGGTCGAGGTGGGCCTCGGCTATCTCACGCTCGACCGCCAGTCGCGCACCCTCTCGGGCGGTGAGGTGCAGCGGATCAACCTCACCACCGCGCTCGGCACCTCGCTCGTCAACACGCTGTTCGTGCTGGACGAGCCGTCGATCGGGCTGCACCCACGCGACATGCAGCGCGTCATCGGCGTGATGAAGCGCCTGCGCGATGCCGGCAACTCGCTGCTGGTGGTCGAGCACGACCCGCAGATCATGCTGGAAGCCGACCGCATCCTCGATCTGGGTCCCGGCGCAGGCGAGCGCGGCGGCGAGATCGTCTTCTTCGGCACCCCGGCTGAGCTGCGTGCCAGCACCTCGCTCACCGGGCAGTACCTCGACGGCCGCCGCAGCGTCGTGCCCGCCGATGATGGCGCCCGCGCCGGGGTCGCCGAGGCGCCGGGCGAGGTCGTCGCCGAGGCGCGCTCCAATCGCTGGCTCGAGCTCAAGGGCGCCGCCGAGCACAACCTCAGGAACATCGACGTACGCATACCGCTCAAGCGCCTGGTGTGCGTGACCGGAGTGTCGGGCTCGGGCAAGTCGACACTGGTCGAGGACGTGCTGTATCCGGCGCTGCTCAAGTACCGCGGCAAGCCGACCGAGGCACCGGGCCGCTTCCAGGGACTCTCCGGCGCCGAGCTGATCGACGACGTGGTGATGGTCGATCAGAGCCCGATCGGCCGCACGACGCGCTCGAACCCCGCCAGCTACGTCGGCGCCTTCGATGCCATCCGCGCGCTGTTCGCCGCCGAGCCCGCCGCGCAGGAACGCAAGTACACCGCCGGGACCTTCAGCTTCAACTCGGGTAACGGCCGCTGCCCGAGCTGCAGCGGCAACGGCTTCGAGCACGTGGAGATGCAGTTTCTCTCGGACGTGTACCTGCGCTGCCCCGACTGCAAGGGCCGCCGCTATCGCGAGGAGGTGCTCGAGATCCGCCGCGAGGGCGCCGACGGTCGCCGCTGCAGCATCGCCGACGTGCTCGATCTGACGGTGACCGAGGCGCGCGCGTTCTTCGCCGACGTCCCCGAGGTGGCGCAGCGGCTCACGCCGCTCGCGGACGTCGGGCTCGAATACGTCAAGCTCGGCCAGCCGGTGCCGACGCTCTCGGGCGGCGAGGCGCAGCGCCTGAAGCTCGCCGGGCACCTGGCGGACGCGGCTGCGGTGCCCTCGAGCACCACGCACCGCGGTAAGCTGTTCCTGTTCGATGAGCCGACCACCGGGCTGCACTTCGAGGACGTCGCCAAGCTGCTGCGTGCGTTCCGCAAGCTGCTGGTCGCGGGCCATTCGCTGCTGGTCATCGAGCACAACCTCGACGTGATCCGCGCGGCGGACTGGATCATCGACCTGGGACCGGAGGGTGGTGAGCGCGGCGGCGAGATCGTCTGCGCCGGCAGCCCCGCGCAGGTGCGCGCTCATCCGGGCTCATTCACCGGCCAGGCGCTCGCGGCGTACGCCGCGGCGCTGAGCGCCGCGCCTGCGCCGCCGGCCGCGGTCGCCGAGCCACCGCCGCACTACGCGGCCCTCAACGGCCGCGAAGTGAACGCGGTGGTGATCCACAAGGCGCGCGAGCACAACCTGAAGAACATCGACGTGCGCATCCCGCGCGACCGTTTCACGGTGATCACCGGCGTCTCCGGCTCCGGCAAATCGACGCTCGCCTTCGATATTCTCTTCAACGAGGGCCAGCGCCGCTATCTCGAGTCGCTGAATGCCTACGCCCGGCAGTTCGTGCAACCGGCGACGCGCCCGGATGTCGACGCGATCTACGGCATTCCGCCCACGGTCGCCATCGAGCAGCGCACCAGCCGCGGCGGGCGCAAGAGCACGGTAGCAACGCTCACGGAGATCTATCACTTCCTGCGCCTGTTGTACGTCAAGCTCGGCACGCAGTACTGCCCGGACTGCGATGTCGCCATCGAGCCGCAGAGCGCCGCCTCGGTTGCCGCGCGGCTGCTGCGCGTTTACCGCGGCCACAAGCTCACGCTGCTCGCGCCGCTGGTGGTGGCGCGCAAGGGCTACTACACCGACCTGGCGAAGTGGGCGGCGAAGAAGGGCTTTCGCACCCTGCGGGTCGACGGCGAGCTGCTGCCGACCGCGCCGTGGCCGCGCCTGTCGCGCTTCCGCGAGCACACCATCGAGCTGCCGGTGGCCGAGGTCGACGTCGCGGTGAAGAGCGAGGAGGCGCTGCGCCAGGCGCTGGCGCGCGCGCTCGACTTCGGCAAGGGGCTGGTACACGTGCTGCCGGCGCGGGCGACGCGCGTGACCGTGTTCTCCACGCGGCGCGCCTGCCCCTCCTGCGGCAGGAGTTTCGCCGAGCTCGACCCGCGGCTGTTCTCCTTCAACTCGCGCCACGGCTGGTGCGAGAGCTGCTACGGCACCGGCGTGGAGATGGCCGGGTTCGACGCCGAGCAGAGCGGCGAGGAGCTGTGGTGGAACGAGTGGTACGCGCACACGCCGGTCGCCTGCCCCGCGTGCCACGGGCAGCGCCTCAACGCCGTCGCGCTCAACGTGCGCTTTCGCGAGCGCTCGATCGCCGCGCTGGCCGCCGCAGCGGTGAGCAGCAGCGCGCAGTTCTTCGCGCGGCTGCGACTGGCCTCGCGCGAGCGCCAGATCGCCCGTGACCTGATCGCGGAAGTTCGCGCGCGCCTGAAGTTCCTCGAGCGCGTCGGTCTGGGCTACCTCGAGCTCGACCGCGCCGCGCCCACGCTCTCGGGCGGCGAGGCGCAGCGCATCCGCCTCGCCGCGCAGCTCGGCTCGAACCTGCAGGGCGTGTGCTACGTGCTGGACGAGCCCACCATCGGGCTGCATCCGCGCGACAACGCGATCCTGCTCGATGCACTTACCGAGCTCGCCGCCCACCGCAACACGCTGGTGGTGGTCGAGCACGACGAGGACACCATCCGCCGCGCCGACCACGTGCTCGACCTCGGTCCCGAGGCCGGGGCGCGCGGCGGCGAGCTGGTGGGCGCCGGCACGGTGGCGGAGCTGACCGCCAACCCGCGCTCCACCACCGGGCGCTTCCTGCGTGAGCCGCTGCTGCACCCGGCACAGCCGCATCGCCCGGTGAACGCGGCCACGCCGCGCCTCACGCTCGAGCGCGTGACGCTGCACAACATCCGCGGCAGCGACGTGCACATCCCCCTCGGGCGGCTGGTGGTCATCACCGGGGTGTCCGGGTCGGGCAAGTCCACCGTGGCGCGTGACGTGCTCTATGCCAACCTGCGGCGGCTGATCACGCCCGGCAACGGCAACGGGCGCGCGCGGCGGCGCCCCGCCGGCAAGCTGCTCGGCTGCGCGGCGCTGCGCGGCCTCGAGCACCTCGACCGCGTGCTCGAGGTCGACCAGACCCCGATCGGCAAGACGCCGCGCTCCTGTCCGGCCACCTACATCGGCTTCTGGGACGAGATCCGCCGCATCTACGCCGGCACCAGCGAGGCACGCATGCGCGGCTACGCCGCCAGCCGCTTCTCCTTCAATACCGCCGGCGGGCGCTGCGAGGCGTGCGACGGCCAGGGGATCAGGACCATCGAGATGAGCTTCCTGCCGGACGTCAAGGTGTTGTGCGACGTGTGCGGCGGGCGGCGTTTCAATGCCGAGACCCTGGCGGTGTTGTGGCGCGAGCGCAATATTGGCGACGTGCTCGCCATGAACGTCGATGAGGCGGTGGAGTTCTTCGCTGCGCACGTGCGCGTACACCATGCGCTCAAGCTGCTGCAGGACGTGGGACTCGGCTACCTGACGCTCGGGCAGCCGAGCCCGACCCTCTCGGGAGGGGAGGCGCAGCGCATCAAGCTGGTCACCGAGCTGTCCAAGGTGCGCGAGGATGCGCGGCTGCTGCGCCACAAACCGCGGCGCACGCTCTACGTGCTCGATGAGCCGACGGTCGGCCTGCACATGGCGGACGTCGAGAAGCTGCTGCACGTCCTGCACCGCCTGGTGGACGCGGGCAACAGCGCGGTGCTGGTCGAGCACAACCTCGACATCATGGCGGAAGCCGACTGGATCATCGACCTGGGGCCGGAGGCGGGCCCCGCCGGCGGCCGCATCGTCGCCCAGGGCGCGCCGCGCGACATCGTGCGGCGGCGCCGGCACTCGCACACCGGCCGCGTGCTCGAGGGGTTCCTGCGCGAACGCACGCGCGCCGAGCGGCCCAACTGACCTTCCCCAGGGAGCGCACGCATGTCGCTGAACTCAGGATCGCTGCTGTACGCGCTGGCGCTCACCGTGGCCGCGGCCACGGCGCCGGCCGCCACTGCCGCCGCCACGCCGGCCGATCCCTTTCTCGCGCAACTCGCCGGCGAGTGGACCCTCACCGGCACCGTGCGCGGCAAGCCGGTGCAGTACCACGGCAGCGGCCGCTGGCTGCTGCGCCAGGGCTGGCTATGCCTGTCGCTGCACGACCTGGGTCCGGCGCCCGGCTACCAGGCGCGGGTGTATTTCGGTCACGATGCCAAGGCCGACGACTACGTCGTGCACTGGCTGGACCAGTTCGGCGCGGCCGGTGCCCGGGTAGTGGGCAGCGGCAAGCGCAGCGGGCAGACGCTGGTATTCACCTTTCTCTATGCGGAAGGCGCGTTCCGCGACACGCTGGTGCTCGCCGCCGATGGCAACAGCGGCTCGCTGCTGCTCGAGTCGCAGGACAAGGACGGCGGCTGGGCGACGTTCGCCTCCTACCGCCTGAGCCGCGTGGCGCACGCCGCCCCCAGCGCCGCCCCCAGCGCCGGCAGCGCGCCGCCCGCGCGGCAGTAGTAGGCTCAAGGGGAATGGCCCACGATCTGGTCTGCTGGAAATGCGGCGCGGCGCTCGCCGAGCTGACCCTGCCGCTGCGCCGTCTCGAAGAGTGCCCCGGCTGCCACGCCGAGCTGCACGTGTGCCGCATGTGCGTGGATTACGACACGCGGGTCGCCAAGCACTGCCGCGAGCCGACCGCCGAGGAGGTGAGCGACAAGACGCACGCCAACTTCTGCGATCACTTCAAGCCGCGTCCGGCGGCCTACACTCCGCCCGACACCGTCGCAGTCGACCGCGCGCGCACCGAGCTCGAGCGGCTGTTTGGCAAGCGCTAGCGAGGTCACGATCGCATGTTGTTCCACGAGGCCCAACGCCGGCTCGAGCAGTTCCTGCGCCCGCTGACACTCGACGAGTTCTTCGACCGCACGCTCAGCGGCGGCTTTCGCAAGGTGGAAGGCGGCGCGGGCAGCGAGCGCACCGGGCTGCTGGGTGCTGACCCGGAGAGCGTACTGCTCGGCGCCTGGCACCTGGCGGGGAAGCTGACCTTTCACTCCGCCAACCCGGCGGCGCCCGCCCCGAGCCTCGAGGGCGTCACCGGCAGCGCGGATTTCCAGCAGCGCATCGCCGAGCTGCACGCACGCAATTACTCGGTGCGCTTTCCGGAGCTGCGGCCGCTGTCGCGCCCGCTCGACCTGCTGGCGCGCGCCCTCGAGGTGTTGCTGCACCAGCCGGTGACCGTGTCCGCCTTCTGGAGCCGCGGCGGCATGCGCGCTCCGGTGCACTTCGACGACCATGACCTGCTGGTCGCGCAGCTGCGCGGCACCAAGCGCTGGTACGTGTCGAGCAAGCCTTCCGAGCTCAACAACACCTGGAAGAGCATTCCCGAGGGAGCCCCCGACCTCGGCCCGCACGAGTCGCTCGACGTGCGCCCCGGCGATCTGATGTACCTGCCGCGTGGCACCTACCACAGCGTCGATTCGGACAGCGGCTCGCTGCACGTGTCCATCGGCTTCACGCCGCTGACACTGCGCGAGGCGGTGATCGCCGCTCTCGATCATCTCTCCGATCTCGACCGCGGCTGGCGCCTGACCGTCGGCGGGCGGCTCGGGTTCCAGCTGCGCGGCCCGGGACTCGAGCGGTTCACGGCGCCGGTGGTGGAGGCGGCCGGCAACCTGGCGACCGCCTGCCGCACTCCCGGCTTCCTCGCCAGTGCGCTGCAGTGGCGCTCAGCGCGCGTCATTGCCGCGCTCGCCGCGCTGCCGATGCCGGCGGCGCCGCCGGCGATCGACCTGGACACCGAACTGCTGCAGGGCGAGCTCGCCTTCTGTCACCTCACCGCCAGCCCCGGGCGCATTGACGTCAGTTATCCGGGGGGCCACGTGTACGTGCACCGCGGCGCGCAAGCCTGCATCGAATACATGGTGAACACCCCGCGCTTCAGGGTGCGCGAGATCCCCGGCGAGGTAGGCGATGACATCCGCCTGTCGCTCGCCGAGCGCTTCGTGCAGATCGGTCTGCTCGCGCTGGCGTGAGGCCGCGCGGCTGCGGCTCACCGCACCGACCGAGCGTCATGGCGCGCCGGCGGCGGGCGGCCGCAATACGGGCCAGGCTTGCGGCTAGAATCTGCCGGCCACCGCCGCAGCCCGTGCCAGCGCACGCGCAACATGTTGTAAGGAGTCAGGCATGCTTTCGCGACCGCGCTACGGACGCGTCCTAGCCCTGGGGTTAGTCCTGCTCGGCGCCGGCACGACGGCGCTGCCCGCCGCGCCGCCGCCGGTCGCCGATGCGCTGCACGCCTGGGCGGGCGGCGACGATCCGGCCGCCCTCGATGCCTGGGTCTACTATCACATGCAGCGCGCCGATACGGCCGTGGCACGGCTGCTCGCGCTCAAGGGCGCGCGCACCGTGGCCAACACGCTGCGCCCCTACGACGACGCCGTCAACGAGCTCACTTTCGCCACGGCGCAGTCGAGCGTGCTGTACGGCGTGGGCGCGACCAGTGCGCTGCGCGACAAGGCGCAACAGCTCACCCAGACGGCAAACGCCGCGCTCACCGCGCTGTCGCTCAACCAGCCGGTGTACCGCGCGCTCGCCGCCCTGCCCGCTCCGCGCGATGCCGCGACGCGCCATTACCTCGAGCACACCCTGCTCGAGTACCGCCTGGCCGGCGTCGACAGGGACGAGGCCACGCGCGCGCAGATCAAGGCGCTGCAGGACAAGATCACCGAGCTCGGGCTGAAGTTCGAGCGCGCCGTGCACGATGACGTGCGCACCGTGGTGGTCGACAAGCAACAGCTCGCCGGGCTGCCGCCCGATTACCTCGCGGCGCACCCGCCCGATGCGCAGGGTCAGGTGAAGATCACCACCGACCCGCCCGACGCCTGGCCGGCGCGCCGGTTCGCCGACAACGGCGAGCTGCGGCACAGGCTGTTCCTCGCCTCGCAATCGGTCGCCTACCCGGCAAACGGCGAGACGCTGCGCGGGCTGCTGCAGGCGCGGGCGGATCTGGCGCAGCTGCTCGGGTACGCCACCTGGGCGGATTTCGCCATGGCCGACCAGATGATGGGCTCACCGGCGAAACTGCACGATTTCCTCGCCAGCGTGGACGAGGCCTCGCGTGATGCGGCGAAGCGCGAGGATGCGGCGCTGCTCGCCTTCGCGCGCACGCGCGATGCAGCGCTGCAGAACATCAGCGCCGCCGACGCGAGCTACTGGCGCGAGCAGTACCGGCGCGCCAGGTTCAGCTTCGACTCGCAGAGCGTGCGTCCCTACTTCCCCTACGCCGCGGTGGAGCGCGGCGTGATCGCCACCGCGGCGCGGCTGTTTCACGTCGACATCCGCGCGGTGCCCGGCGTGCGCACCTGGCACCCGTCGGTCACCACCTATGACGTCTATGACGGCGACCGCAAGCTCGGCCGCATCTACCTCGACATGCACCCGCGCGAGGGCAAGGACAAGTGGTTCTCGACGCAGCCGCTGTCGGCGGGCGTGCTGCCGGGACAGCTTCCGGAAGGCACGCTGGTGTGCAACTTCACGGGCGGCGTCGCTGCCGACCCCGGGCTCATGCAATACGGCGACGTGGTGATCTTCCTGCACGAGTTCGGACACCTCATGCACCACGTCATCGGCGGCCAGCAGCCCTACGCCGGCGAGGGCGCCTTCAACGTCGAGGGCGACTTCATCGAGGCGCCGTCGCAGATGCTCGAGGAGTTCTTCCACGACTACGAGGTGCTCGCGACCTTCGCGCGCCACTACCAGACCGGCGCGGTGCTGCCGCGCGAGCTGTACGAGCGCATGAACCACGCCGATACCTATGGCCGCGCCAGCGGCCAGCAGCTGCAGCTGATGTACGCGGCGATCTCACTGGATTTCCACACACTGCCGCCGGCGACACTCGACTTCGATGCCGCCTACCAGCGCGCCTTCGAGCGCTACAACAATTTCGCCTTCGTGCCGGGTGATCACCTGTGGGCGAGCTTCACGCACCTGAACGGCTATAGCTCGAATTACTACACCTACGTGCTCGACAAGGTGATCGCGCTCGATTTCTTCGCGCAGTTCGACAGCCACGACCTGCTCGGTGGCCCGGCGGGCATGCGCTACCGGCGCACGGTGCTCGCGCCGGGAGCGACGCGGCCGGCGGCGCAGCTGGTGAGCGGTTTCCTCGGCCGTGAGCCGAACCTGGATGCCTACCGCCGCTGGATGCTGGCGGAGTTCGCGGGCGGCGCAGACGCCGCCGCGCCGGCTAAGGCCTCTTCAGCCGCTCGCTGAGGCGCTCGAGGAGCTTGGAGAACGGCGAGTTCTTCTGCACCTCGACATGCAGGTGACGCACGCCGGAGTCGTTCAGAGTCTCGCCGTTGCCGCTGTCGATCGACAGCTCGCCGGCACCGAGGATCTCGAGCGTCTCCTCGAGCGAGTGCGGCCCGCGACGATCACGGGCGCCGACCTTGCCGCCGCCGCGGGCGCGTCCCTTGCCCGCTTCCGCGGCTGCGCGCAGCGGCGCGCGTGCGGCGGTGGGTTTCGCCGCCGCCTTGGGCGCCGCCGGGACGACCGGCACGTGCGCCGCGGGGTTCTCGTCGATGAGCTTGAATTCCTCCTGGTCGGTGCGCGCCAGTATCGGCGCTGCGAGCGTCGCCGCCATCTCCTGGTCGGTGGCGCGCGCCTTCTCCTGCGGACTCACCGGCACGACCGCCACCGAGGCGAACTCCGAGCGCACGTAGTGCGCCACCTGCTTGGCGGAGATCGCATCGCTGAAGAATCCGAGCCGCAGCCCGTACCACTTGCGGCCATCGCGGCTGCCCTCGACGGTGTAGAGCGTGTAGGCACTGAAGATCGCGAGCGGCGGCACCTTGTCGAGCTCGGCGGGCTGTACCGACCACTGCAGCTGTACCGCGAAGAATACCGGTGCATTGCTGGCCACGGCCTCCTTGAGCGCGCGGCGCGTGCCGGTGTCGTCGGGCTTGAGCAGCGGGATCGCGCCGCCATCGGTGCTCTCCGCCGGCAGCGCCTCGCTGTCCGCGGAGCGGCGCACCTCGAGGAGCTTCAGCACCTGCGTGTCGCTAAGAGCGGCGTGCTCGGCGGTGATCTCGGGCCGCGGCGGGGGCACCCGCATCTGGCGCGTCTCGCCGGTAGCGCTGGCGTCGCCGAGCGCCCTGAGCACCTCGCGCACGTTGGAATCTTCGAATACCTGCTTTACCTGTCCACGTCCCCCGCGGGCGGCTGGCCCAGCGGGCGGCGCCACGGCGGGCGCGGCGGCGGCCTGCGGCGGGCGGGCCGGAGCGGGTCGCGCGGCAGCAGGCGTGGCGGCGCGCGGCGCCACCTGCGCGGCCGCGGCCGGCACGCCGCGCGGCGCAGCGGCGGTGCGCGGTGCCGGGTACGCCACGGGCGGCGCGGCAGGCGCCGCCGCTGCCGGTTTGGCCGGACGCCTGGCAGGCTGCACCAGTGCTGCAGCGACGGCGCGTGGTGCAACCTGCGCGAATGGCGGAGCGGCGTGCACTACCGGCACACGCAAGGCAGCCGGCGGCGGTGGCGGTGCGGGAGCGGGAGCGGGCGAGGCCGGACGCGGCGGCGGCACCAGCGCCTGCGCCTGCGCCTGCGGGCCGGCGGCGTGCCGCGCCTGGTCTGCGGCGGCCGCGGCGGCGCGTTCACGCAGCTTGCGCCCCGGCGCCTCACCGGCCCAGGCACCCGGATAGATCTCGCGGACCAGGTTGAGCCACTCCTCGGCTTCGGCAAGCGTGGCGAAGTAGCCCATGTGCAGCCGGAAGCGCTCGCGGCCCTCCTCGAAGCGCCGGCTGACGAAGAACGTGAAACGCTTGAGCTCGGGCAGATCAGTCTGCGCGAGCGCCATCGGCGTCGACGATGAACACAGATTGAGAACAAACGGCGCCGCGCTGGTCGCGGGCGCCGCCCCGGCTTCCGCAGCTGCGCTGGAAGCGAAATTGGGCGTGGCTGTCATAACTTCCCCGAAGTCCCCGAAGTACGAAATCATCAGCGCCACGGGTCGGACAGGACCTGTGCGGATTCGCGTGACGGGGAGGGAAGTGCCAACGCTCGCGCCGGCGCGCGATGCGGCAGCCCCGCCGTCATAGGAACCCGTTCCTTTAGACCGGTGGCTTTGCGTCCCCGTCTTTCGACGGGTTTGCCCTTTTCACAGACGCCCAGTGTCAAATCGTCGCGGATCGCAGTCAAGTCCGAAAATGTGTCCGGACTCTCAAGTGGTGTCACTCATCGGCGACAGCGCGCGCACGCGACCACTTATGTCTCACGCCGAGCGGCGCGTTCACCAGAAGCGGCCGGCGCTGACGAAGCGCCGTGCGTAGAAACCCCTATACAGATCGGCATATTCCACCGCGTGTCCCGCGCGCGGCGCGTGAATGAAACGGCCGCCGCCGGAATAGATGCCGACGTGATCGACGGCGCGCGCGCGGACGTGAAAAAAAACCAGATCACCCGGCGCGAGCTGCGCGGCCGGTACCGCGCGCGCCGCGCGCTGCTGCGCGGCCGCGGTGCGCGGGATGGCGATGCCGACGCGCTCGTAGGCGTACAGCGCAAGGCCGCTGCAATCGAAACCCGCCGCGTCCGCGCCGCCGAACTGGTAGCGCGTGCCGACCAGCGTATTCGCCACCGCGACGATCGCCGCGCCGTTCGGCGCGTTCGCCGCTGCCGGTGCACGCAGCGGGGCGCAGCCGCCCAGCAGCAGCGCCGCGCCGACGGCGAGCAGCGCAGCGCAGACGGGCGTGGCGCGCATGGAGGACGCCGCTGCCGCGCTACTTCGCGCCGGCGGGCGCCTTCGCGGGCGATGCGTTGCGGCCGCGCGTCGGCCCCAGGCGCGCGAGCGCGGTGATGCCCTCGTAGTCATAGCGCTGCACGCCGCGGCGCCCCGAGCGCAAGGCGCCGACCATCGCCGCGCCCACGGTGCGCGCGGCAATGGCGCGATACGGCAGGTAGTTGCCGCGCAGCAGCGGGTTCAGCAGCGGCATGCACGCGGTAGCCAGCAGCTCGAGCGGCCGCATCTCGCTGCGCCAGCTCAGCAGCAGCGACGGCTGCAGGATGTCGAGCGACTCAAATCCCAGTGCCTCCACCCCGGCTTCCATCTCCGCCTTGGTGCGCAGGTAGAAATTGCGCGCGGCGCGCTGTGCGCCCACGCTCGATATCACCACGAAGCGGCGCGCGCCGCCGGCGCGCGCGGCGCGCGCGAAGGCCAGCACGCAGTCGACGTCGACCGCGCGAAACGCCTGCTGTGAGCCGGCCTTGCGCAGCGTGGTGCCGAGGCAGCACAGCGCCGCGTCGCAGCTGGTACCCAGCAGCTGCGCCTCCAGGCGCTCGAACGGCACGATGCGGTTGGCGAGACGCGGGTGCTCGCGCCCCAGCGGGCGTCGCGACACGCCCACCACCCGGCTCACGTCCGGCGCGGCGAGCAGCGCCTCGAGCGCATAACCGCCCGTGAGGCCACTCGCGCCGGCCAGAAGCACGATCCTGCTTTCCTCCGCCATCGCTGCTGCAGCGCCCCTTCGGCCGCGATCGATGTTGTTTTAAGCGAAGCGCAGCTTAGCGCAGACCGCGGGCCTGGAAATAGCGCTCCAGCAGCTGCGCTGCCGGCGCCGGCGCCGCCAGCGCGACGTAGGTGTCGGGTCGCAGCAGGTACAGTGCGTCGCGCTCCAGTCCCGCGGCGGCCTGGGCCTCGCTCCAGGGGAAGATGTGCAGCGGCAGCGGCCGCGCGCTGCAGGCAGCGCGCAGCTCCCCGGCGGCGTCGCCGTACACGTGCGCCTGCCAGCCGATCGAGCGCAGCGGCTCATGGTTGTCGAGGGCGCCGGGACCGACCCAGGGCAGGCGGTCGCCGCCGTGGACCGCCCCGGCCACCCCCTCGCTCAGGGCCGTGCCGCGGTAGTTGAGCATGAGCTGCGCGACGGTGCGGAACAGGAAGTTGCGCACCACCTCGAGCCGCGCCACCGTGGACAGCACCGTGGGCGCCACGCGGGTGCGCACCAGGTCCGCGAGCGGACCATCCGCGGTGACGAAACTGAAGGCGCGGTCGGTGGTGGCGACCAGGCGGCGCGCGAAGCTCATGCGCTCCGTCTCATAGCTGTCGAGCAGCGCCGCGCCGGCGCGCCCGCCGAGCACCGCCGCGAGCTTCCAGGCAAGGTTGATCGCATCGCCGATGCCGGTATTCATGCCCTGGCCGCCGAGCGGACTGTGGACGTGCGCCGCGTCGCCGAGCACGAAGGCGCGCCCGCGGGCGAACGAGCCGGCGACCCGATGATGCACGTGGTAGGTGGAGAACCAGTTGACCCTGCGCACCTCGAGCCCGAGATGCTCGATCGCCCGCCCGCTCACGTCCTCAAAGCCGAGCGTGTCGGCACGATCGGCGCGCTCATCGCGCACCGTGCCGACCAGCCGCGCCCGGCCGGTGCCGGCCAGCGGGAATACCGCGAGGAAATCCGCCTCATCGAGATCCACGTGCAGCTCGCCGTCGACCGGGGCGCCCGCCCCTTCGATGTCCGCGACGTAGAACACCTGCCGGTACGTCCCCCCGGGGAAGCCGGCGCCGATGGTTTCGCGTACCAGCGAGTGCGCACCGTCGCAGCCGGCGATGTAGCGCGCGCTGAGCTGCACCTCATCTCCCTGGGCGGTGCGCACGCGGGCGCACACCCGCTCCGTCTCCTCGCGGAAGCCGAGCAGCTCGCTGCAGCGTTCGACTTGCACCCCGCACGCGGCGAGTCGCTCGATCAGCAGCCGCTCGTGCTCGTCCTGGGGAAAGATCTCCATGAACGAGTACGGTGTCAGGCCCGCGCCGATCGCCTCGAAGCCGAGGCGCGCGGCGCGCTCACCCCTTGCCCACAGGTTCACCGCCGGGACGCGGTGGCCACGCGCCACCACGGCGTCGGCGAGGTCGAGCTGACGGTACAGCTCGAGCGTGCGCGCCTGCACGGCGAGCGCGCGCGAGGTGGTTCCGGGCCCGGCGGTCTTGTCGAGGATACGGACGCGAACGCCGAGCTTCGTCAGCCACAGCGCCAGCACCAGCCCGGTCGGGCCGGCACCGATGACCAGAACGTCATCGCTCATGGGTCGGTCAGATCGGCTCGTTGCAGCTGATGCTTACCGTCTGAACGTCCTGTCCCGGAGCGATGCTCACGTCGAGCCGCACGTCGCGGTAACCCTCGCGCGTGCCGATCACCGTGTAGTGCCCGGGTTTGAGGTCGACGTCGCGACGCGCGAAGCTGCCGAACGTGCCGACATTCTGAATCGACACCTGCGTCAGGCTGTCCGACACCAGCGCCAGGTGCACCGGCCTGTCGGCCCCGGGCAGCAGCGCGGTGACGCGCGCGATCTGCTCGCGCAGCACCGGACCGGGCGAGGACTGGTCTTCGGCAGCCTGCAGCAGCTCCGCCGCCTGCGCCCGCGCGCGCGCCGACGCCAGGGCTGCCGGGTGATCGATGAGCGCCTGCAGCGAGTCGGCAAGCTGCAGGCGCTCGGTGGCGCGCGCGCTGCCCTCTTGCGCGAAAGCGGCCGCCGGGGCCTGCCGCAGCACCGACGCGTAGACCGCCAGTGCATCCTCCCAGCGCTCCTGCGCCTCGAAGTCGGTAGCCTGCGCGCGCGCTGCCGCGAACCGGTGTGCGGCGCTCTCCATGGCGACGCGCCGCAATCCCTCCAGCGCTTCCCCGCCGGCAGGGCGGATGCTGCGCGCCGTCTCGAAGGCCGTCCGCGCCTCATCGAGCCGGCCGGCACCGAGAGCCGCAAACCCCCGACCGGCAGCCGCCGCGTAACCGTCATCGCCGGGCGGCTGCGCGGCGCTCGCGGCGGGCGCGGCAGGCGCGGCGGGGGGCAGCGCGTCCGGCCGCGCAGTCGCAGCGCTCGGCGCAGACGCTGCGGCGGCGGGCGCAGCGGAAGGGACGGACGCGCCGGTCAGCGCGCGGCCGAGTAACGGCGCCATCCCCCGCCCGCCGAAGCGCTGCGGCAGCAAGAGGAATGCCGCGATCAGCAGCGCGGCAAGTAACGCGCACACCGCGAGCACCTGTGGAACGACGCTGCGCATCGGCGCCAAGCGCTGCACCCGAACGGGCGTGAGCTGCAGGTCTTGCAGCGCCCGCTCGTCGAGCAGCCCCGGCGTACGGGACGTCAGCGCCGCTGCGGGGCGGGGCGCGACGGCATCTGCCGGCGCAGGCACGACGAGCGGTGCTGACACGGCGGATGCACCCGCAGCGGCCGGTGCGGGCGTGGCAGCGGGCGGCGAAACGACCGCGGGTGCACGAGTCGCGGCTACCGGCGGCACCGCAGCCGGCGGCGCACGTGGGGCGGGGGCTGGCGGCATCGCCGACGCCGGTGCGGGTTTTGCTGCCGGTGCGGGCCGTGCTGGCGGTGCGGGCTTTGCCGCCGGTGCCGGCTTTGCCGCCGGCGCGGGCTTTGCCGCCGGCGCGGGCTTCGCTGCCGGCGCGGCCTTCGCTGCCGGCGCGCGCGAGGCTGCGGGCGCCCGAGCGGCCCCGGGCCGCACGCCCGGCGGCAGCGTCACGGACAACTCGTCCAGGTAGTGCGCGGGCGTCGGCGGCAATGACGGCGAGCCGGCGGCGGCATCGTCCTCGTGGTCGAATGTCAGCGTGTCGTTGAGCGTGGCTTCGAGCGCGTCGATGATCTCGAGCATCGAGGCCGGACGCTGCCGGGGATCCTTGGCCAGCATGCGCATGATGAGCGCATTGAGCTGTGGCGGAATCTGCTGCACCGGCACCAGCGGCGGCACCGGCTCCTGCTGCACGCGCCGCGCATCGAAGTTGGGGTAGTGCGGCGGGTGGGATGACAGCAGCTCGTACGCCAGCGCCCCGAGGCCGTAGATGTCATCGCTGGGCGCCGGCGGCTCACCGCGCAGCTGCTCGGGACTCGCGGTGAACGGCGACAGTCCGCGGATCATGGCATCCGTGCCAGGATCCGGTGCGCTGCTCGAGACGCCGAAGTCAGCAAGCTTCACGCGCCCGCGCGCATCGAAGAGCACGTTACCGGGCTTCAGGTCACGGTGGATGACGCCGCGCTGGTGCGCATGCTCGAGCGCCTGTGCGACCTCCAGCAGCACCGGCACCACGGCGAGATAACCGGCGCCGCGCAGACGGCGCAGATCACCGCCCGTGGCCAGCTCCATCGGCATCAGCAGGGTGGCCTCGTCGCGCTCCGGTTCAAACACCCTGATGATCAACGGATGATCGAGCCGGCTCGCGCTCTGGTATTCGTGCAGTAGCGCGCCCCACGCCGCGTCACTGCGACCGGCCCCGGGGCGCAGGATTTTCAGCGCGACGTCGACGCCGCGCTGCGGATCGTGCGCGCGCCAAACCTCGCCCTGCCCGCCGCTGCCCAGCCGTTCGTGCAGCACGTAGCGGCTCTTCAGTGGCCGCGGGGGATTCGCTGTCGCGGTTTCGTTCAAGGCACTCGGCCAGTGTTGTCGCGCGGCGCAGATCACGCGTGAAACTTGTTCAACCGAAGTATGCCATCGCCTGCCTGAATCTGACCGCCGGGCCGCAACCAGGGTTCCCGGCCACCGCCGCCGGGCGCGGCCGGTGCGCTACAGGCTGAAGCGCAGCTGTGCGCCGGGCGGTTCGGGCGGCCGGAATAAGGTCGTATCGAGCGTGCCGCGCCCGCCGGAGTTGAGATTGAGCCGCCGGCAGGCCACCTGGAATCGCCTGCGCAGCAGCTCGGCGTAAGGACCCGTGCCGCGCATGCGCGTGCCAAAGCGCGGATCGTTGTCGCGGCCGCCGCGCATATCGCGAATCAGCGACATAATATGCCCCGCGCGCTGGGGGTAATGCTGCGCGAGCCATTCGGTGAAGAGATCCTTGATCTCATAGGGCAGGCGCAGCAGCACGTAACCGGCCCAGCCCGCACCGGCGTGCGCGGCGGCCTCCAGAATGCCCTCGAGCTCGTGGTCCGTGAGGGAGGGAATGACCGGGGCCACCAATACACCGCAGGGCACGCCGGCGGCGTGCAGCGCCGCCAGCGTGCGCAACCGCGCCTGTGGCGATGCAGCACGCGGCTCCATCACCCGTTTGAGCTCGACGTCCTGCGTGGTGATGCTGACCGCGACGCTCGTCAGCTGCTGCCGTGCCAGCTCCGCGAGCAGATCGAGGTCGCGCAATACCAGCGCGCTCTTGGTGATGACGGTGACCGGGTGACGGGTGCGTGTCAGTACCTCGAGGATCGAGCGGGTGACACGCATGCGCCGCTCGACCGGCTGGTAGGGGTCGGTGTTGGCGCCGAGCATGATCGGCTTGCACTCGTAGCCGGGACGTGCGAGCTGGGCCTCGAGCACCGTCGCGGCGTCCGCCTTGTAGAACAGCCGCGTTTCGAAATCGAGTCCCGGTGACAGGCCCAGGTAAGCATGACTGGGACGGGCGTAGCAGTTGTGGCTGATGACGCCGTTGGCGATGAAGTCCCCGGTTTCCGTCGTGATGTCGTAGAGCCGCATCGTCTGCAGCGGCTCGATGCTGACGACGCCCAGACGCGCGTTGCTCTTGACCGCCTGGCCGGCGATGTCGAGCTTGCGGGTGATCGCGGGGCTGACCGTGTGGAAGAAGCGCAGGTGCTCGCGCAGGCCACCGGTCAATCTGACGACGTCGATGGGTTTCCGGCCCTCGTGGTGGGCATGTTCCACGACAAAGTTGAAACCAAAGACGCGCAGACACCTGCAAATCCAGTCAATTATTACTGCGTCGGTGTTGGAAATGCGGAGCACGGACTGACTGAAGCTTCCCTCGGCGTCGAATATTCCGGCGAGAAAGCCCGCCGACCACTCTTTCGTGGGACACGGCGACCAGGCGATCAGGCGGTAAATCGATTGAACGCTCAGAAGGGATCCGGCCCTTATCGCATGCAGGCCCCGCCTTTCTCCCGCTGCGGCCTGAAACAGGAATCCGCAGGTCGCTATCTCGAAGTCGAGCAGATAGTCGCGGGTCCTAACCAGAGCTTGCTGATCGCACACGGCAAGACGGAACTGGTGGAGTCTGGTAGGGCTGCCATCCCCGCGACGAGCGTCGTGGATTCCCAGATGAGCGTCGCCGCGGATCATCCCGCAGAGATAACCGCGGCGATAATCCTCGTCCTGCACCACCGCCTGCGCAAATGCACCGGTCCCCATGAGCTTGTTCAAGGTTGTGAGGTGCGGTCTGCGGGATCTTCCGTGCTGTGTCCCGGTCACGAACTTCCAGCCGCGATCGCTGAGAAAACGATGATCCCCGCTGCTGACGAGCCTTGTGCCGTCCCCTAACGTCGTGCGAAACGCCGGCTTGATGACACTCCAGTGCGCGAGCACGCGGGATTTCACGTAGCGCCGACACGACCCGAAGCGGCGCGTGCCGTAGATCTCATCGCCTACCCGCAATTCGGAAAGCGGACGCGTACGCCCATCAGCCATGAGAACGGGTGTCTCAGGAGACTGGCAGTAAGGACACGCATGAGCGCAACCTCTGTACGGATTGATCGAGCGTTCGAATGGAATGTCGGGTGAATCATTGCTGCTGATGACCTCGCGCGCGTGGTCGGGCTCGAGGCTGGTCTCGATGCTGTCGGGGACCTCGTCCTGGTACCAGCCGTCGTCGACCGCCTCGAGCTGCTGCCTGTCGAAGCGTCCGGGTGGGTTCGAAAGAACTCCGCGGCCGGTGTAGACATGCCGGCCCATGATCGTGCGGCGCATGGGAATACTGTACGCCCGTACAGTGCAGGCGTAAAGCCTTCAAAACAAGGGATTTACAGCGCGAGAGGACCAGCGCACGGCCGGCCCGGCAGGGTGCGTCTACTTCACCAGTCGCAGCGAGAACGGATACCTGTACAGCTCGCCCTCGCTCGCCTTGATGGCGGCGATCAGCGTCAGGACGAGCCAGGCGATGAACAGCGCCGTGCCGAGCAGCACGCCGATGAACACCAGCATCAGCAGCGCGCACACCACCGCGGCGAGCAGCACCGAGATGTTGAAGTTGAGCGCTTCCTTGGCGTGGGCGGCGACGAACGCGGACTGGTCGCGCCGCGCGAGCCACACGATGAGCGGGCCGAGAACGATGCCGAGCAACGGCATCACCAGCCCGGCGAGCGCGGAAAGATGCGCGAGCATCCCCCAGGTGCGCTCGTCCTCGGTGGGCGCGGCGCCGGGCGCCGGAGTCTCACTCGGATCGCTCATCGAGCGTTAGAGTATCACTCTCGCTCTTGCAGCTGACAGTTCTCCCCTGGGCGGTGCTCACAACCTCACTTTGAGACCAGCGTAAACGCCGATGCTCGGCTGCAGAAAGCCGAGGGGATTCTCGTAGTGCCGGTCGAGCAGGTTGTCGACGCGCGCGAACAGCGCCACACGCGGCGTGAGGTCGTAGCTGGTGGCGAGGTTCACCGTCGTATAGCCCGGTGCGTTGAGGCCCGAAGTCAGACCGTCGCGGCTGACGTCGACCCAGTTGCCCACGGCGAGCACGTCGAGGTTCCACTGCCACGCGCGGGTCGCCTGCCAGGTCGCCACGAAGCTGCCGCGGTGCTTGGGGCGGCGCAGCAGCGGCTGCTCGAGCACGTCGTCCTCGGCTTGCGTGTAGGTGTAATCGACCCGCAGCGTGAGCTCCTTCAGCGGCTGGTAAGCGATGAAGCTCTCGATGCCGTCGGTGGTCGCGCGCCCGACGTTGGCCCAGGTGGTACCGGTGAGGTCGGTGGTAATGAGGTCGCGGATGCGGTTGTCGTAGTATGTCACGCCCACGCGCAGCACGTCGTGCACCAGTGCCTGCTCGATGCCGGCGTCCCAGCCGGTGCTGCTCTCGGGCTTGAGGTTGGGATTGGCGAAGAAGAAGAACGCCGGGAAGCTCTGGTACAACTCCGAGAGTGTCGGCGCCTTGAAGCCCGTGCCGACGGACGCGTGCAGCCTGGTATCGGTTTGCGTGACCACCCACTCGGGGGCGAAGCGCCAGGTCGTCTTGTCGCCGAAACGGCTGTTGTCGTCGTTGCGGACGTTGAGCGCGGAGAACCAGTGATCGCCGATCTGCGACTGCAGCTCGCCGTAGGCGGAGCCGATGTGCACGTCGGCGGTGATCGGCTGATCGATCTCGTCGCGCTCGTACTCGGCGCCGAGCACCAGCGTCTCGGTGGGAGCGAGCTTGACGTCCCCCTGCCAGTCGGCCTTGCGCCGCTCGCCAGTGTTCAGAGCGGGCGGGGTCTGCGGCTCCACGGTGTCGGTGCGATCGTGCGTGTAGGCGAGCCCGAGGGTCTGCTCGAGAACCCCGTCGAAGGACTTCAGCTGCGCGGTGAGGCGCGTGGCGTACTCGACCGTGTCGGCGGTAGTCTGCTCGGGCGCCGGGTAGCCGCTGTACGGGAAGACCTCGAGGTAGTCCTCGCCGGTGTCGCGCAAGTGGATGTCGGTATAGCGCGCCGCGAGGCCCAGGTCGAAATCCGGCGTGACGTCGTAGCCGAGTTTGGTGGTGAGCGTGAGATTGTCGTCGTAGTCGTCGTTGCGGGCCTCCCCGGGCAACAGCAGATCGAGCGGCGTCACCGGGACGGAGCCGGCGTGAAAATGCGCCACGCTGGCGCTGTAGTGGAAGTCGTCCTGCGAGCCGCTCAGCGTGCCGCCCTGGTTGAAGGTGTCGAAAGTGCCGCCCTCGGCCAGCCCGGTGAACTGCGCCGGTCCGTTGCCGCTCTTGGTGATGATGTTGATCACCCCGCCGATCGCATCCGAGCCGTACAGGCCGCTCTGCGGGCCGCGCAGCACCTCGACGCGCTCGATGTCCTGCGTCAGCAGCTGACCGAAATCGAACGCTCCGGTCGCGTTGCTCGGGTCGCTGACGTCGATGCCGTCGATGAACACCTTGGTGTGGTTGGAGTTGGTGCCGCGCATGAACACCGACGTCTCCCCGCCCGGTCCGCCGGTCTGCACGACGTTGAGCCCCGGAATGTCCTTGAGCACATCGGCGAAGGTGCGCTCCTGGCGCGCCTCGATGTCCGCCGCGGTCACGACCGTGATGCTGCTGGCCACCTGCAGCACCGGCGTGGGAATACGCGTGGCGGTGATCACGATGGTCTGCAGCTCATCCGCTTCGGCCGCCGGGCACAGCCCCGGCAGGGCTGCCAGGACGAGCGGCAGGAGAAACGTGGGAGGCAGGGACAGCGACGGTGCGACGCGCGCGGACGCGCGGCGCGTGTTGAGACCTGTTGACATGGATTCAGCTCCTGAAAATGCACACACCCGTGCCCGTGGGCCCGTGGCATTTGCAGAAGCTGGACGCGCGGCGGAACGCGTACGCTCGCCGCCCAACCAGCATCGCCCGCCGCGACGCCCATCGGAAGTCACGCGAGGCCGGTCTCCGGGCTCTCGAGCTGGAGTGACTGGCACTCCAGGCGGATCGCCTTCCCGCACCCCTCTTAAGGTGCAGTGGCTATGTGATCCGCCCGATCTCGATTACCGTTGCGGGGGCAGCGCCGGCTTTGGACGAATCCGCACCGGACTTCCCGTTTAACCGTTCCCGGCGCACGCGGTCACAGCCTTCGACCGCATGCGTTGGAACGGACACCTCACGCCGCGCGAAGCCTGCCTGCCGCGGGGTTGCGCCGTCAAGGGCCGCCGGCAGGGTGTGCCCCGTGGCATGATCAGACGGTGGGAACTGCCAACGACAGCGCCGCCGGCGCGGGCAGCATGACGGAGTGGGCTGGCTACCTGGCGGTTGCACCACTGCTGTTGTGCCTGGCGGGCGTCGGCCTGCTGCCCTCCTACGCTCTGCGCGAGCTGGCGCAGCGCATCGCGCTCGCCTGGGGGGCGGTGCTGCTGGCGGGCGTCGGTGCGCTGCACCTGGGGCTGGCGCTCGCCGGGGGACTGCCACGGGAGCGCGCGCGCGGCAGCAGCGCGCTGCCGGCGCTGATCGCGGCGGCCGCGCTGGTGTTGACTGGCGAGCGCGGCCTTGCGCTGCTCGTCGTCGGGCACGGCGGCTGGTGGCTGTACGAGCACCGGGTGCTGCACGCGCAGCTGCCGCCGGCCTACCTGGCACTGCGCCGCCAACTCACGCTGGCCACCTGCATGCTGCTGGCGCTGACCATGTTCGCCTCGGACGCGGCCGGTCTCCAATGAGCACCCCGGGGCCCCCGCTGGAGGATCTGGTGTCCGCGACCTGGTTGCGGCGGCTGATCACCCTGGCGTTGCTGGCGGGACTGGTGCTGCTCGGCTTTCGTGTCATGGATCCGTTCATCGTGCCGCTGGTGTGGGCCGGGATCCTCGCCTTCGTCACCTGGCCCGGGCACCTGTGGGTGCGCGCCCGCTGTCGCGGACGCGTGGTCGTCGCCGCCGTGCTGATGACGGTGGCGGTGAGCGTGGCGGTGATCGCACCGCTGGTGTGGCTCGCGGTGGTGCTGCGCATCGAGGTGATCCACGCCTATCACGCGACGCAGGCGCTGCTCGCCGGCGGCGTGCAGCTGCCGCCGGCGCTGCTGAGGCTGCCGTGGATCGGCGATCAGCTGCGCGATCTGAGCGCGCGCGTCGCCCAGGATCCGAACGCTCTCGGGCTCGAGCTGCGCAAGATCACCGACCACTCCTTCGACCAGATCGCGCACCTGATCGGCGGCATCGGGCGCAATGCCGTGAAGCTGCTGCTGTCGGTGGTGAGCCTGTTCTTCCTCTATCTCGGCGGCGAGCGCATCGCCGCACAGGTGGCGCGCGCGCTGGAGCAGGTGCTCGGCCCGCGGGTGCATCACTACCTGCTCGCCATCGAGCAGACCGTGAAGGCGGTGGTTTACGGGCTGGTGCTGGCGGCGGTGGTGCAGGGCGTGCTGGTGGGGCTGGGCTACTGGCTCGCGGGCGCCGGCGCGCCGGTGTTCCTGGCCTCGCTCACCACGGTGTGCGGCCTGATCCCGTTCGCCGCCCCGGCCATCTGGGGTGGGGTGGTGCTGTGGCTGTTCCTGAAAAGCAGCACGGTAGCGGCGGTCGGGCTGTTGATCTGGGGCGCGCTCGTCATGGGCTGGACCGATCACATCGTGCGCCCGTTCCTCATCAGCCGCGAGGCACGCATCCCGTTCCTGGTGGTGATGTTCGGCGTGCTCGGCGGACTCGCTGCCTTCGGGCTGGTCGGCCTGTTCGTCGGCCCGGTGATTCTTGCCGTGCTGCTCGCGATCTGGCGCGAGTGGCAGCTCGAGAGCCGCCAGCCGGGCGGGTGAGGCAGCGCGGCGCGGCTGCGCCGGCGCCGCAGGCTTCGCGCGCCTTCAGGCGCTGAGAAACATGCGGTAGGCAGGGTTGGCCGTCTCCTCGACGTAGCCGTAGTGCAGCTCGTTCAGGTGGCGCAGAAAGTCCGCCCGCTCGGCCGGCGGCACCTGGATGCCGGCGAGCACGCGGCCGTAGTCCGAGCCGTGGTTGCGGTAGTGGAACAGCGTGATGTTCCAGCGCACGCCGATCGCCTGCAGGAACTTCAGCAGCGCCCCGGGTCGCTCCGGGAACTCGAAGCGGTACAGCACCTCGTCGGCAATTCCGGGGGCGTGACCGCCGACCATGTAGCGCACGTGCAGCTTGGCCATCTCGTCCGCGCTCATGTCGGTGACGGTGTAACCCGCCGTGCGCAGCGCCTGCAGCGCCGCCTCCTTCTCCGCGTGGCCGTCGCTGAGCGCGAGCCCGGCAAAGATCTGCGCGCTGCCGGGGCCGGCGTAGCGGTAGTTGAACTCGGTGACGCTGCGCCGGCCGAGCACCTCGCAGAAGTGCAGGAAGCTGCCCGGCTGCTCGGGGATGACCACCGCGAGCAGCGCCTCGCGCTGCCCGCCGAGGTCGGCACGCTCGGCGACGTGGCGCAGGCGGTCGAAGTTCATGTTGGCGCCGCTGTTGATGGCCACCAGGCGCTTGCCGCGCCAGCCGGTGCGCGCGACGTATTTCTTCAGGCCCGCGACCGCCAGTGCGCCGGCCGGCTCGACGATCGAGCGGGTGTCCTCGAACACGTCCTGGATCGCGGCGCAGATCTCGTCGGTGCTGAGCAGCACCATCTCGTCCACCAGCCCGCGGCACAGCGCGAAGGTCTCCTCGCCCACGCGCCGCACCGCCACGCCGTCGGCGAAGATGCCGACGCGCTCGAGGGTGACGCGCCGCCCGGCGCGCAGCGAGTCGTGCATGCCGGCGGCGTCCTCAGGCTCGACGCCGATCACCTTCACGCCCGGGTACAGGTACTTCACGTATACCGCGATGCCGGCCAGCAGTCCGCCGCCGCCGACCGGCACGAAGATCGCGTCGAGCTCGGCGCCGGTCTGGCGCAGGATCTCGACCGCAATGGTGCCCTGGCCGGCGATCACGTCGGGGTCGTCGAAGGGGTGCACGAACACCAGGTTGCGCTCGCGCGCCAGCTTCACCGCCCGCTCGAACGCGCTGTCGTAGTCGTCGCCATGCATCAGCACCTCGGCGCCGAGGCCGGCCACCGCCTGTACCTTGATGGCGGGCGTGGTCTCGGGCATGACGACCAGCGCCGCGATGCCGCGCCGTTGAGCGGCGAGCGCCACGCCCTGCGCATGGTTGCCGGCCGAGGCGCACACCACCCCGCGCCGCGCGCTCGCCTCGCCGAGGCTGGCGATGCGGTTGTAGGCGCCGCGCACTTTGAACGAGAACACCGGCTGCAGATCCTCGCGCTTGAGCAGCACGTGGTTATCGAGTCGGCGCGACAGGCGTACCGCCTCCTCGAGCGGCGACTCGATGGCGACGTCGTAGACGCGCGCCTTGAGGATTCTCTCGATGTAGGGGCTCGCCACCTGCGTTGGCTGTCAGCGCTTGTCGGAACTCTTGCGCACGGCGAAGCGGTACACGCTGCGGCCGAGGGCGATCTGGTCACCGTCCTTGAGCGTGTGGCGGGTGATGCGTCGCCCGTTCACCAGCACCCCGTTGGTGCTGTTGAGATCCTCGATGAGCGCGTGCTCCGGACTGACGAGGATCACCGCATGGTGGCGGCTGACGTACTTGGCGTCGATCTGCAGGTCGTTGTCGGGCGTGCGGCCGATGCTGGTCTTGCGGCCGAGCACGTGCACGATCTCGCGGTCGCCGTCGCTGTGGATCAGCAGCCGCGCGAGGCCGTCCGGGGGTGGCTCCGGCGGCGCGCCGGCGCCGACTTCGGTTGCCTGGCGCGCGGCCTCGCGCAGTTCCCGGTCGAGGCCGCTGTCGGTCGCGCCATGGCGCACGTCCGCACCTGCATCGCGCTTGTGCTCGCCGTGCGTGCGCGCTTCGGACTCGAGTCGATGCACGCTGTCCTCGGCGGCGGACAGATGTCCCTCGAGCTCGCGCACGCGGGCGCCGAGCGCGTCGCATTCGCTGCGCAGTGCCTGCGCCGCCTCGCGGTGTTCGGCCGCCTCCTGCTCGAACTGCCGCGCGCGCGACTCGGCAGCGGCGAGGTTCGCCTGGTAGCCGCCGCGCTCCTGCTGCGCCGTGAGCAATACCCCACCCCAGTCCTCCATCTCCGTGCGTACGGTGCTGAGCTCGCTTTCCAGCTGCGTGTTGCGGGCGCGCTCCGCGCCGAGCGTGCTCTCGAGCTGTGCGGCGTGCTCACGCAGCGGCGGCAGCTCGGCCTCGAGCGCCGCGGCGCGCTCGCCGGCCGTGCTCGCCTGCGCACGCGTGGACGCGAGTGCCTGCGCAGTTTCGCTGCGCTCCGCGGCGAGCGCCGTATCGAGCTCGGCGTGCGCGGCCCGCAGCTGCTGCAGCTCCTGTTGCTGCTGCGCCCCGACTTCCTCGTGGGCGGCGGTGGCAGCCTCGAGTGTGCGCAGCCGCTCCGCGCCCTCGGTGACCTCGCCCTGCAGACGCGCAATGCTCACCTGCAGGCCCTGTGCTTCGTGCCGCGCTTCCTGCAGCTGTGTCTCGCGCTGTGCGAGCGCTGCGCTCAGCGTGCCGACCTGCTGCTCGAGGCGCGCAACGTCCGCGACGTGCTGCGCCAGGGCAGTCTCGCGCTCGCGCAGCTGCGTGTCGCGGGCGGTCAGCTCGCGCGTCATGCGCTCGACCTCCGCGGCGCGTTGCCCGGCGGCGGCGTACAGGTCCGTCGCCTGCATCTCCACCATCTGGCGGCGCGCCTCGAGGTTCTGCAGGGATTCGAAATAGCTCGCCGCGCGCGCGCGCTGCGCGTGCAGCTCCGCCATCAGCGCTGCGGCCTGTGCGCGCGTGCTTGCGTTGAGCGCCTCGTGCTGCTCGAGCTGCTGCTCCTGGCGGGCGCGGCTGGCACTCTCCTGCTCGTCGAGGCGGTTCTGCAGCTGCTGCGCGCGCTCGTGCGCGGCGCGCAGCTGCTGGTGCGCCTCACCCAGCTGCTCGATGCTGGCGGCGGCGCGTTGCTCGGCGGCAATGCGCGCGGCCTGCGCCTCCTCGAGCAGCGCGTCGTGGTGCGCCGCGGCGGCCTGCGCCGCGGCGCTGTCGGCGGCTGCGGCCCCGGCGGGCTGCGCGGCCGCGAGCGCGGCGCGTGCGGCAGACAGCTGCTGCTCGAGCTCAGCGAGCCGGGCGTCGCGCTCGGCGAGCAACACCGGCAGCTCGGGCGGCTGCGCGGCGGCGCCATCCGCGGCGGCACCGGGCATCGGGGTGAATGCGGCGCGCGCCTCCGGCGGCATGATCCAGGTGTCGGAACGCCCCTGCGCCGTCTCGGCGGAGGCCGCCTCGAACGCCGCCGGGTCGAGTATCGGCAGCTCCGCGGTGCTGTCCAGATCGGGCGCAGCGTGAGAAGACACAGGCGGCGGCGACATCGGACGCAGGCTCATCGGGTGTACTCGGCTGTCATTGGGGAAAAGTGTAGCGCCGCGTGACGGCGCCGCCGCAGCGATCCGGATAAATGTGTGCGAGGAATCGCGAAACCCTCCCTGTCAAACCTGCAGGAACTCACGCATCGTTTCGGCGATGCGGTGCGGTGCGGCAGCGAACAGCTCAGCTGCAGTCGCGTCGAGCTCGGTGAGGCGTGCCGCGGGCAGAGCATTGCGCACCCGCCCGGTCGCCTCCCACAGCTCATCGCGCGGGCGCAGCACCAGCACGCGCTGTGTCAGCTTCGCCAGGCGTTCGTGCAGCGGATACTGCGCAGCGGCTTGCGTGGCGCGGTGCTGCTCCGGCGCGCGCGCGGCGTCGTCCGCGCTCGGCGCACCGACGCCGCCGGCTCGTTCCGCCTCCGTCAGCAGCGGCACCGACACCAGGATCACGCGGCTCACCTGCGCGGGACGGGCGATCGCGAGCTCGGTGGCGACCAGGGTTCCGCTGCGCAGGCCGAGCACCGCCACTTGCCGCAGGCGCAGGCCTTCCAGGAAGTCGCCGAGCGCTGCCGCATAGTCGGCAATGGCGATCCGCCCGGCGGGAGCATCCGACTCGCCGAAGCCGGGCAGGTCGGGTGCGTACACCGAGCGGTCGTGAGCGGCGAGCGCGGCAAAGGGCGCAAAGACGCGGCCGGAGCCGGTGAAGTCATGTACGCACAGCAGCGGCAGGCCTTCCTCGAATCCCCCGCCCGGCGGCATCGCGTTGTGCACGTGCAGCTGCCCGTAGCGATACTCGAAGTAGCCGCGCCGTACCCGCACCGCCGCTGCGGGGAGAACGCGGGTCTGGCCGGCCCTGGGCATGGCGCCATAGTGCCACGAGCGCCGGCACGGTTGCGCCACGACGCAAAGCGCGTAGATTTCGTCCGACATGACACTTCCCTGGCCGCTGCTGGTGCTGCTGATCCTGCCCGCGGGCTGCGGGCTCGTGGACACCGGAGCCACGGCGGCCGCCGGGGCGCAATCGGCCGCACAACAGGCCGCCGCCGCGAAGCAGACCGAGGATCGCCTCAAGCAGCAGCTGGACGCGGCGGCCAAGCAGGCTGCGGATCAGCGCCAGGCGGAAGACGCCGCCGCCAAGTAAGCCTTTGGTGCTGTCATTCCCCGCGGCCCGACGGCCGCGGGGAGTGAAGCTGTCAGCGCCTGCGGCTGCGCGCGCGGGCGCGCGCCGACGACCCACGCGGCGAGCGACGCGCGACCCTGCGGGTGGCCTTGCGCGCGCTCTTGCGCTTGGCCGGCTTGCGAACGGATTTCTTCGCCGCTTTCTTCTTCGCGCTCTTCGCGGGCTTCTTGGTGCGCACCTTGGTCGCGCGCTTCGCCGGCTTCGGAGCGGGTTTCGCGGCCGTGGCCGGTTTGGCCGCGGGCGCCGGCTTCGGCGGCGCGGCCGGCTTCGGTGGCACGGCCGGTTTCGCCGGCGCTGCGGCCTTTGGTTGCGCGGCGACGCGTGCCATCTGCTGCACGGCAAAGGCCCCGCCCTGCGGGTCCATGAAGAGTGCAATCCGCGAACCGCCCGGCACCTCCATCGGACCGTGCAGCAGGCGTCCGCCGGCGGCCTTCGCGGCTGCCACGGTGCGATCGGCGTCCGCGACCTGAACGTAGCTCAACCAGGCGGGGGGAGTGCTCGGACCCTGCACCGCGTGCATGCCGCCCACCTGCCGTCCGCCGTGCTCGAAGAGCTGGTAGACCCCCATGCCGGTGCCCATGTCATGTCCGGGGCCCTTGCGCCAGCCGAACAGCTCGCCGTAGAAGCGCAGCGCTGCCGCCACGTCGGTGGTCGACAGCTCGTGCCAGGAGAAACCGCCCGCGCCCGCGCTCGCCGCCGGCGGCGGTCCTGCACCGGGGGTGAACACCGCGAACGCAGCCCCCTGCGGATCGGTCAGCACGGCGAACCGCCCGACATTGGGGATGTCGGCCGGTGCCTTCACCACCTTCGCGCCCAGGCCCTGTGCCCGCGCGCAGGTGGCATCGACCCCTGGCGTACCGATATAAACCAGCCAGTGCGCCGGAGTGCCGGCGCCGCCCTCGCCGGTATGCGCCATCAAGCCGCCGATCTGGGCCTGACCGGCCATCCAGATGGTGTAGCCGGGCATGTTGGAAGGGGCCGTCCGCCACGGCACGACCTTGGGGTAGAACGCGGCCGCGGCGGCCGTGTCGGTCGTCAGCAGCTCGTGCCAGACAAATCGTCCCAGGACTTCGGCGTTGCTCATGGCGCGTCTTCCTCTTGTTTGCGAGCGACATCTTCCACAGTCGGCGAGGGGCGCAACATTCTGCCCTTCTCCGCCATCGCCTGTCATGCTCGTTGCGTCGCTCCCGCCGGTGCCCGCGCACGCTGGTGCCACAGCAGATACAGCCCGCTCGCGATGACGATGCCGCCGCCGCACAGCACCCGCGCCGACGGCAGCACGTGCCACACCAGGCGGTCGATGGCGATGCCCCAGGGCAGCGCGGTGTACTCGAAGGGCGAGACCACCGAGGCCGGCGCGGAACGGAACGCTTCCGTCATCAGGTACTGCGCGACCGCGGCCAGCAGTCCGAGCAGCAGCAGCCAGCGCAGGTGCGCGTGCTCGAGCGGCACCCAGCCCGGTGCGGCGAGCAGCCCGGAGAACACGGTGAGGAAACCGAAGGTCCAGAACACCACGCTCACCGTGCTGTCGGTGCGGGTAAGCACCCGCACGGCGATGCCGCTCAGCGCGTAGGCGCAGGCGGAGACGAACGCTGCCAGCGCGCCGATGCTCACCAGCCCGGCGACGCTCGGCCTGAGGATGATCAACACGCCGACCAGCCCGACGAGAATGGCGAGCCAGTTGCGAGCGTCGGCGTGCTCCTTCAGCAACGGCACTGCGAGCGCGGTGACCAGCAGCGGCGCCGACAGGAACACGGCGTAGGCGTTGGCGAGCGACAGCGCGCGCACTGCGTAGATGAACCCGCCGAGTACCACCACCGCGAGCGCACCGCGCAGCAGGTGCATCGCTAAGCGGTGCGGACGCAGATCGCGCCAGCGCCCGGTGATCAGCACCGGCAGCAGGATGAACGGCAGCGACGCGCCGCCGCGCAGCACTGCCACTTCGAGCGGCGGATAGTGAGCCGACAGCAGCTTCAGCAGCGCGTCCATCACCGAGAACACCGCGACTGCCGCGATCATGAGGCCGATGGCGCGCGACCTGCCCTGCACGGTGCGTGAGCCTTGAGTCAGCTCGCCGGGTCGACTTCCGGCTGCCGGCCGCCGCCGGCCATGGGCCGGTAGCCGGTGCCGAGCAGGCGCGCCGGCAGCGGGAACGCGCTTATCAGCGACACGATGAGCGAGGATGCGTACGGCACCGACTGGACCAGCAGCACGACGATCCAGGCGATGCGGTCCGGACCCCAGGCGAAGCGCTCTGGTCCCTCGGTGGGCACGAGGTGCCCGACCGCCCAGGCCGCGAGCATCAGGCCGATCATCATCAGCGTCTCCTCGCGCGCCGCCGCCAGCGCGCGCAGCAGTCCCGAGGTGCTGCCCTGCTTGGGCGTGCGGAAGAACGGCTCGCTGCGGGTGACCAGGCCCTTCACCGCGGCCTTGCCGATGGTGTGGGTCAGCGCCAGCCCGGCGATGGCGGCGGCGAGCGTCTGGCGCACGTTTGCGCCGACGCGCACCCGGTACAGATGCACCAGCTTGGCGAGCTTGAAGGTAAACAGCGACAGCGGCAGCACCGAATACATCACCAGCGGCGGCTCGATCGGCGCCCACACCATCGCGACCGACCAGCTGAGAGCGGCGAGGTTGAACAGCAGGTTCGAGCCGTCGGCCACCCACGGTAGCCAGCCGGCGATGAAGTGGTAGCGCTGCCCGGCCGACAGCGGACCGCCTTCGAGGAACAGGTTGCGGGCGTGCGCCTTGAGGATCTGCATCGCCCCGTAGGCCCAGCGGAAACGCTGCTTCTTGAAGTCGATGAAGGTATCGGGCATGAGGCCACGGCCGTAACTTACCGGCACGTAGGTGGCGTCGAAGCCCGCCTCGAAGATACGCAGCCCGAGCTCGGCGTCCTCGGTGATGCACCACTCGGCCCAGCGGCAACGCGCCAGCTGCTCGCGGCGCACCATGGTCATGGTGCCGTGTTGGATGATGGCGTTGCGCTCGTTGCGGGTGATCATGCCGATGTGGAAGAAGCCACGGTACTCCGCGTAGCACATCGCCTTGAAGGCACTCTGGTCGGCGTCGCGGTAGTCCTGCGGCGCCTGCACAATGGCGACGCGCTGGTCCTCGAACGCCGGCGTCAGGTCGCGCAGCCAGCGCGCATCGACCACGTAGTCGCTGTCGATGACGGCGACGATCCGCGCATCCGCCGCGGTGCGCGCCAGCGCGTAGTTGAGCGCGCCCGCCTTGAAACCGGCGAGCGGCGCGACGTGGAAGAAGCGGAAGCGCGCGCCGAGCGCGGCGCAGTGCGCCTCGACCGGCCGCCATACCGCTTCGTCGCGCGTGTTGTTGTCGATGACCAGGACCTCGAAGTCCGGGTAGTCGAGCCGCGCCAGCGCATCGAGCGTCTCGATCAGCATGCCCGGGGGCTCATTGTAGGCCGGCACGTGGATCGACACCCTGGGCGGGTGCGCCGTGTGGGCCAGCTGCGGCGCACCGAGACGGCGGCGGTACTCGACCCAGTGGGCCTCGGCCCACTCGTGCGCCTCGGCGAGCAGCATCAGCAGCACGCCGAGCATGCCGAGCATCAGCAGCACGCCGGCGATGACGCTCGCGACCGTCATGTATTGCTGCGTGAAATCGTAGATGACCCACACTGCGATGGTGGCGGCGGCGTACACCACCAGCGCGAGGAAGCTGCGCCCGCGGTTACGCAGCGCAGCGCTGTTGAGGTACAGCAGTCCGAGCAGCAGCAGCGATACGGCCACCGAGATGGCCGCGAGGATGTGCCACTCGGGCACGCGCACGATGGGCGCGGTGAACGCGAACTTCGGATGGCGGTTGACGTCGTACACGCCCCAGTACGAGCCCACCGCCCCTTCCATGTAGGCCTTCCACGGCTGGTCGAAGGCCTCCATCACGTAGTAGACGATCTGTTGCTGATGCGCGCGGTACAGGAAGCGGCGCAGGAACAGCGCCTCGTTGGCGTCCGAGGCCACCGCCGATTCCCGCGTGCGGCCGCGGCTCGGCCAGCCGATCTCGGCGATCACGATGGGTTTGCGGGGAAAAGCCCGCTGCAGGCGCTTGAACTGCGTGAGCGCATAGTCCACTGCCTGATCGACCGGCACGCCCTCCCAGTAAGGCAGCAGATGCACGCCGATGAAATCCACGTGCTGCGCCAGCTCCGGATACGCCAGCCACACGTCCCAGGTCTCGGCGGTGCCCACCGGCGGCCCGATCGCCGCGCGCGCGCGATCGAGATAGCCCTCGAGGTCGGCGAGCGGCAGGTCGCCGCGCAGCAGCACCTCGTTGCCGATGATGACCCGCACCACGTTCTGGTGCGTGTTGGCAAGGTCGATGACGGTCTGCAGCTGCTCTTCGTTCTTGTCGTGGTGGTTATCGAGCCAGGCGCCGAGCGCGACGTTCAGGCCGTGCCGGTCGGCGAGCTCCGGGATGTCGGCGAGCGTCTTCTCGACGCTGTAGGTGCGCACCGCGTTGACGTGCCCCTCGAGCAGCGCGAGATCCGAGTCGATCTGCGCGTCGGTCGGCATCTGTCCCTGCGTCGGGTCCTCGTTGGCGCGAAACGGCGAGAAGGCGAAACCCTGGATGACCGCCGGCCACGGCGGCTCGCGCGTCGGCCGGTTGAGGTACGCCCACACGGCGAAGGTCAGCGTGGCGAAAACCGCCGCGATCAGCAGGCTCGGAAAGAATTTCATCGCCCGCGGACCTCAGCCACCGGCCGTCCTCACCAGCTGCCGGTGTTGGGCATCGACTTCCACGGTTCCGCCGGCGCCAGCGCCGCGCCCCGCTGCAGCAGCTCGATCGAGATGTTGTCCGGTGAGCGCACGAAGGCCATGTGGCCGTCGCGCGGCGGCCGCAGGATGGTGACGCCGTGCTCGGTGAGGCGCCGGCAGGCGGCGTAGATGTCCTCCACCTCGTACGCCAGGTGGCCGAAGTTGCGGCCGGGGCCGTAGCCTTGCGGGTCCCAGTTGTGGGTGAGCTCCACCTGCGCGGACTCGTCGCCCGGAGCGGCGAGAAACACCAGCGTGAAGCGCCCCTGCGGATAGTCGCGGCGCGAGAGCTCCTTGAGCCCGAGCGCGTCGCAGTAGAACTTCAGCGAGGCGTCGATATCGGTGACGCGCACCATGGTATGCAGGTACTTCATCGCTGTCCTCGTGCGTAAATGAGATTCGCGCCTGCAGCTGCTTTGCGGTGGCGCAGCTGCTAGAACATCTCCGACGCTCCCGGCGCCCTGATGTCCACCTTGCGCCGCGAGGGGATGAAGTCGCCAGTGATCATCTCGTCGTAGCCCTGCCCCGGACCGACCATCGGATAGACGCCGGCGTCCGGGTCGATCATCACTTCAAGGAAGGCAGGTCCTGCGAAGGCGAGGAACTCGGCCACCACCCGCGGTACGTCCTGCTTGCGCTCGAGGCGCACCGCGTAGCGAAAGCCGTCGGCCTGGGCCGCCTTGACGAAATCCTTCTTGTGCAGCGAGCGGTCGCTCGCCGACAGGCGGCCCTTGAAGAACAGCTTCTGCCACTGCTTCACCATGCCGTCGCCGAAGTTGTTGAGCACCACCACTTTCACCGGCAGGTCGTAGGTCGTCACCGTCTCGAGCTCGCCGATGTTCATCCTGATGCTCGAATCGCCGTCGATGTCGATCACCAGGCGCTGCGGTTGCGCGATCTGCGCGCCGACCGCTGCCGGCAGGCCGAAGCCCATGGTGCCCATGCTGCCGGAGGTGAGCCACAGGCGCGGCGTCGCGAAGTCGCAGTACTGCGCGGCCCACATCTGGTGCTGCCCGACCCCGGTGGTGATGATGGCCGTGCCGCGCGTGTGGCGGTTGATCTCCTCGATGACGTAGTACGGCTGGATGAGCGGGCTCGCCCGGTCGTAGTTCATCGCGTAGACGCGCTTGAGCTCGGCGAGCTCGGCGAGCCAGGCAGCGAAGTCGCGGCGGAATGGCTGCTCGCGGCCGTGCGCCGTGAGCGCCTGCAGCGCCGCGGCGAGCCGGCCGAGGTGACTCCAGTGCACGCGCTTGACCTTGTTGACCTCGGCACGATCGACGTCGAGGTGGGCGATGCGCGTGGCGTTCCTGGCGAACTTGTCCGGCACGCCCGCCACGCGGTCATCGAAGCGCGCACCGACCGCGATGAGAAAGTCGCAATCTTCCACCGCGTAGTTGGCAAAGGCCGCGCCGTGCATCCCGAGCATGCGCAATGACAACGGGTGGGTGGTGTCGAGCGAGCCGATGCCCATGAGCGTCGTCACCACCGGAATGCCGAAGGTCGTGGCGAATTCGGCGAGCGCCGGCGCGGCGTTGCCATTGATTACCCCGCCGCCCGCGTAGATCAGCGGCCGCGAGGACTCGCCCAGCATGCCGAAGAAGCGCGCCGCCGCCGCACTTTCGATGCTCGACTGCTCGAGCTCGCGGGTGCGACGGCGGAAGCCGGGAATGGGCAGCAGTCCCTCGCCGCGGAACGGGCCTTCCCAGTTCTGTACGTCCTTAGGGATATCCACCACCACCGGCCCGGGGCGGCCGGTGCGCGCGATCTCGAAGGCGGTACGTACGGTGACCTCGAGCTGCTCGGGATCGGTGACGAGGAAAATATGCTTGGCCACCGCGCCCATCATCGTGGGCACGGGGGCCTCCTGGAAGGCGTCGGTACCGATCGCAGCACGCGAGACTTGGCCGGAAATCACGACAATAGGTATCGAATCCGCCTGGCAATCGCGCACTGGTGTAACAGTGTTCGTAGCGCCGGGCCCGGACGTGACCAGGCACACCCCTACCTTGCCGCTGGCGCGTGCGTAGCCGGCGGCCATGAAGCCGGCTCCCTGCTCGTTCGCCGGGACGATGAGCGGGATCTGCGGCTGCTGCGCCTTCGCCGCCTGCTCGTTATAAAGGAATACCGCGTCGTAAGTCGGCAGGATCGCCCCGCCGCTGTAGCCGAATATCGCCGTCACACCCTCGTCGGCGAGCACCTGCATGATCATGCGGGCGCCGCTCATGTGCTGGCCGGCGAGGGGGTGCCCCAGCGGACGTTGGACTCCTGGGTCGCTCATTGACGCTGTTCGACAAAGGGATCAATGAGCCTAGCAGCTTGGGTTCGTAGGTGGAAACTTCGGCCCGATCCTTTAATCTGCCCTGGCACGCGGGGAGCGTGCGCGCTCATTCAGCTGCCGATTTTTCATGCGTCATATCATCGCCATCCTGCTGCAGAACGAGGCCGGCGCGCTCAGCCGCGTGGCGGGCCTGTTCTCCACCCGCGGCTACAACATCGAGTCCCTCTCGGTCGCCCCCACGCACGACCCGACGGTGTCGCGCCTGACACTCGTGACCAAGGGCTCCGATGCGGTCATCCAGCAGATCGTCAACCAGCTCAACAAGCTCATCGACGTAGTCAACGTGCTCGACATGACGCGCGGCGAGCACCTCGAGCGCGAGCTGGTGCTGCTCAAGCTGCGGGTCGCGCCGGGGGACACCGACACCGTGCGCGGCCAGGTGGTGCGCAGCGGCGGCCGCGTGCTCGACCCTGCGGTCGAGGGATTCATCGTCGAGCTCACCGCGAGCGAGGCGGAGATCAACGCGTTTGTCAGCGATCTGGGTCAGCGCGCCGAGCTCGTGGAGGTGGTGCGCAGCGGCGCGCTCGGCATCAGCCGCAGCGCGCGGCCGCTGCGGGCGAAACCGGCGACGGCCAGCGCCTGACATCTGGCGTGCCCGCAGCGCGATGTTCGAAGACGAATTAGCGGCCCTGCCACCGCAGCCACCACGCACGGCGCTGCTGCCGGGAATGCGACTGGGCGCGGCGCTGCCCGGCCGGGCGCTGCTGCTGATACTGGTGTTCCTGGCGCTGTTCGCGTCGATGCCGCTCACCATCATCAGATCCGACCCGATGATGCGCCTGCAGTTCGGGCCGAGCCGGGAGGCCGAAGCGCACATCCTCTCCGTTTCCGACAGCACTTGCGGCGGCTCGCGGGCGCGCCGTGTCGTGTATGAGTTTTCCAGCGCCGAGGGTCGCCACTACCGCGGCAGCGCGCAGCTGTGTGAGCAGTCGCCCTATTACTCCGTCGGTTTGGGCGAGAGCATCCCGGTTCGCTACCTCGGGTCCGACCCCGCCGTAAACGCAGTGCGCGGCGCCAGCAATAACGCGGCGCCGCCGTTGATTCCCTTGGTGCTGTTCCCGCTGTTCTTCCTGCTCATCCTGTCACCGATGTACGTCCCGCAGTTTCGCGAGGTCATGCGCGCGCGGCGCCTGTTCAGAAACGGCCTGCTGGCGACGGCGCAGGTCGTGTTCGTGCGCAAACGCAACACCATGAGCTGGCCCGGGTGGCCGGGCAGCGGTACTGCCGACGTCTTCCTCAGCTTTCAGCTGCCCAGTGGCCAGCGGCGCGAAGGCATTGCCTGGTGCGCGAACGAATGGCTGCTCAACCAGTGCGCGCGCGGAGCCGCGGTGCACATCGCCTTCATGCCCGATCGCCCCGAGCGTGTGGCACTGCTCGAGGCCTTCCTGCGCTAGCTGATCAGGGCACCAGCACCGTCGAGCCGGTGGTGCGCCGCCCCTCGAGATCGCGGTGCGCATCGGCGGCGCGGCTGAGCGGGTACTTCTGGCCGATGACCACCCGGACCTTCCTGGTGCGCACCGCGGCAAACAGCTCGCGCGCGGCCGCCGTGAGCTCCTCACGCGTGCCGATGTAGTTGAAGAGTGTCGGACGGGTGAGGAACAGCGAGCCGCGCTTGGTGAGCTCGAACGGACTGATCGCGGGCGGCGGCCCGGAGGCGTTGCCGAAGGTCACCATCATCCCTAAGCGCTTCAGGCAGTCGAGCGACTCCATGAAGGTGTCCTTGCCAACCGCGTCGTACACCACTGCGACGCCGGCGCCGCGGGTGAGCGCCTTCACGCGCGTCACCAGCTCATCGCGCCCCGAGATGAGCACGTGCCGGCAGCCGTGGCGCCGGGCGAGCTCGGCTTTCGCCTCGCTGCCGACGACCCCGATCACGACGGCGCCGAGCGAGCGCGCCCACTGGCACAGGATCAGCCCGACGCCGCCGGCGGCGGCGTGCACCAGCAGCGTGTCACCACGCTTCACCCTGAAGGTGCGGCGGATGAGGAAGTGCGCAGTGAGTCCTTTCAGCATGAGCGCCGCGGCCTGCTCGTCCGAGACGCCGCGCGGCACCTTCACCAGCCGCTCGGCCGGCACGTTGCGCACCTCGCTGTAGGCGCCGGGCGAGGGATGGACGTACGCCACGCGCTCGCCGACGCGAAAGCCGCGTACCCCGCGTCCGAGTGCGGTGATGACGCCGGCGGCCTCGCGCCCGAGGCCGCTCGGCAGCGTCACCGGGTACAGACCGGTACGGTCGTAGACGTCGATGTAATTGACGCCGATCGCGGTGTGCCGCAGCTGCACTTCCTGCGGACCGGGCTTGCCGACCGGCAGATCCTCGAGGTACAGGACCTCCGGTCCACCGTTGGTGTTGAAGCGGATGGCGGCGGGCATGGCGCCAAGCATATCGCCCCCGGCGGCGCGCTGCCCATTGCCCGTGGGTCAGCTAGAGCGCGGCGTCGTCGGTCTCGCCGGTGCGGATGCGGATCACGCGCTCGATGTCGGTGATGAAGATCTTGCCGTCGCCCACCTTGCCGGTCTTGGCGGCCTTCATGATCGCCTCGATGACCTGATCGACGAGGTCGCCGCGCACCGCCACCTCGATGCGTGTCTTGGGCACGAAGTCGACGACGTATTCCGCACCGCGATACAGCTCGGTGTGCCCGCGCTGCCGTCCGAAGCCCTTGACCTCGGTCACCGTCATGCCCGAGACGCCGATATCCGACAGCGCCGCGCGCACGTCGTCGAGCTTGAACGGCTTGATGATGGCTGTGACCAGTTTCATGAGTGGATTCTCCGGCACTGCGCTGCCTTTGTATTCTGCGGCGCGAACGATTTTGCAGTTTTCATGCCACGCCGTGGAACCTCGGCTAACCGCGGGCCGTTGCCCGCCGCGGAGGCACCGGTCCTCTGCCGTGCACCAGTCCGGGGCGTCCGCCGGCACTCCATGCTCCGCGCTGGTGCGGCAACGGCAGCGGGGGCCATGGGCTATCCTTTCCCACAATGTACCAGCAGATCGTGATCGCGGGGGCCGGACAGGCTGCGGTGCAGACCATCGATACACTGCGGCGGCGGGGCTTCGGCGGGCAACTGGCACTGGTCGGGGAAGAGCCCTGGCTCCCCTATCAGCGTCCCCCGCTGTCGAAGAAGTACCTGGGCGGGGGCCTCGAGCGCGAGCGTCTGCTCATCCGTCCCGCGCACTACTTCGCCGAGCACCGGGTGCAGGCGCACCTCGGCCGTCGCATCAGCGCCATCGCCCCGCGCGAGCGGCACGTGCGCCTGGACGACGGGCTCTCTCTGCCGTTCGATGCCCTGGTGCTCGCCACCGGCAGCCGTCCGCGGCGGTTGCCCATCCCGGGCGCCGACCTTGCGGGCGTGCACTGCCTGCGCACCATCGAGGATGCGGACCGCATCCATGCTGAGTGCGCTGCCGGTCGGCGCCTCGTCATCATCGGCGGCGGTTACATCGGGCTCGAGGTGGCGGCGACCATGCGCGAGCTCGGCCTCGACGTGACGGTGCTGGAGATGACCTCGCGGGTCATGAGTCGTGTGACCTGTCCGCAGGTTTCCGCCTTCTACGAGGCGGAACATGCGCGCGCTGGCGTGCGCATCCGCTGCAATGAGACCGTACGGGCGCTGCACGGCGACCCGCGCTCGGGCCGGGTACGCGCGGTGCTGACCGAGCACGGAGAGGAGTATCCGGCGGAGCTGGTGCTCGTCGGCGTGGGCGTCGTGCCGGCCGACGAGCTGGCGCGTGAGGCCGGGCTCGAGTGCGAGAACGGCGTGGTCACGGACGCGCATTGCCGCACCTCCGCGGAGGGCATTTACGCCGCCGGCGACTGCGCGAGCCACCTCAACCGCCAGTACGGGCGACACCTGCGCCTGGAGTCCGTCGACAACGCCTTCGAGCAGGGCACGACCGTGGCGTTGAACCTGCTCGGCACACCGACGCCGCACGACAAGGTGCCCTGGTTCTGGTCGGACCAGTTCGATCTGAAGCTGATCATCGTGGGCGTCGCCCACGGCTACGACACCGTGATCCTGCGCGGCGCGCCGGCGGCGCGCAGCTTCAGCGCCTGCTACCTGCGCGACGGCGAGCTGATCGCCATCGACAGCATCAACGCGCCGAAGGACCAGATGGCGGCGCGCAAGCTCATCGCCGCGCACGCGCGGCCGGATCCGGCCAGGCTCGCCGACCCGGCCATCGCGTTGAAGGACACGTTCTAGCGCAGCAGCACCAGCAGGTCCTTTGCCTCCACCGCCTGGCCCGGCCGCACCAGCACTTCGGCCACTTCCCCTGCAGCTTCCGCGCGCACCGCGGTCTCCATCTTCATCGCCTCGAGCGTCAGCAGCAGATCACCGCGCGCGACCTGCGCACCGGCGCTCGTCGTCACGCTCGCGACCAACCCCGGCATCGGCGCGCCGACGTGGCGCGGATTGCCCGGCTCGATCTTGCGCGGGGGCGGGCGCTGCGCCACCAGGCTCTTGTCCGGCACGCGCACTGAGCGCGGCTGGCCGTTGAGCTCGAAGAACACCGTGCGCGCGCCGTCCTCGTGCGGCTCGCTCACCGCGATGTAGCGCACGATGAGCGTCTTGCCGCGCTCGAGGTCGACGCTGATCTCCTCGCCCGGCTGCATGCCGTAGAAGAACACCCCGGTCGGCAGGATGGCCGGATCCCCGTACTGCAGCCGCTCGCGGGCGTAATCCGCCCAGACGCGCGGATACATGAGGTGCGAGGCGAGATCGGCGTCGGTCACCGGCCGCGGCAGCCGCTGCCGGATGCGCTCGCGCTCGGCCTCGAGGTCGACCGGCGGTAGCGCCGCGCCGGGGCGCCCGGTGAGCGGCTGCGCACCGTTCAACACCTTGCGCTGCAGCTCCGGCGGGAAGCCGCCGTAGGGCTGACCCAGCTCGCCGCGGAAGAACTGCACCACCGATTCCGGGAAGGCGATCTTGCTGGCGGGGTCGAGCACCTGCGCGCGGGACAGGTTCGCCGTGACCATCAGCAGCGCCATATCGCCCACCGCCTTGGAGGTCGGCGTCACCTTGATCACGTCGCCGAACATGTCGTTCACCGCGGCGTAGGTGCGGGCGACCTCAGGCCAGCGCGTCTCGTCGATACCGAGGGCGTGCGCCTGCTCGCGCAGGTTGGTGTACTGCCCGCCGGGCATGGCGTGCACGTAGACCTCGGAGGTGCCGGCGCGGAAGTCGCTCTCGAAGGCCGCGTACTGCCGGCGCACCTGCTCCCAGTAGGCGGAGATGAGCCGCAGCCGGTCGGGGTCGATGCCGCTGTCGCGCGGCCCGTAGCGCAGCGCTTCGACCAGCGAGCCGAGGTTCGGCTGTGAGGTAAGACCGCTCATGGCATCCATGGCGCCGTCGACCGCGTCCGCGCCGGCATCGACCGCCGCCAGTACGCTGGCCGCACCGATGCCGCTGGTGTCGTGGGTGTGGAAGTGCACCGGCAGCCCGGTCTCCTCCTTCAGCGCCTTCACCAGCGTGTACGCGGCGCGCGGCCGCAGCAGCCCCGCCATGTCCTTGACCCCGAGCACGTGCGTGCCGGCGCGCTCGAGCTCGCGCGCCAGCTTCAGGTAGTAGCCGAGCGTGTACTTGCTCTCGCGCGGATCGCTCAGGTTGCCGCTGCAGCAGATCGAGGCCTCGCACAGCTTGCCGGACTCGAGCACTGCGTCGATGGCCACGCGCATGTTCTCGACCCAGTTCAGCGAGTCGAAGATACGGAACACGTCGATGCCGGCGGCGGCGGCGTTTGCCACGAAAAAGCGCACCACGTTGTCGGGATAGTTGGTGTAGCCGACCGCGTTGGCGCCGCGCAGCAGCATCTGCAGCAGCAGGTTCGGCACGCGCTCGCGCAGGCGCGCCAGGCGCTCCCACGGGTCCTCGCGCAGGAAGCGCAGCGCGACGTCGAAGGTCGCCCCGCCCCAGCACTCGAGCGAGAACAGTGCAGGCAGGAGCGCGGCGTAGTACGGCGCGATCGCCACCATGTCGAGCGTGCGCAGCCGCGTGGCGATCAGCGACTGGTGCGCGTCGCGCATGGTGGTATCGGTGCACAGCACGCGTGGCTCGTTGACCATCCACTGCGCGAAGGCCTGCGGCCCGAGCTCGGCGAGCTTCTGCCGCGTGCCGGGCGCGGGCGGCGGCAGCGCCACCGCGGGCAGCAACACCCGCGCGGGCTGCGGCGGCCGCGGCCTGCCGCGCACCTGCGCGTTGCCGTTGACGATGGTCGTGCCGATGTAGGAGAGGATGCGCGTGGCGCGATCGCGCTTGGCGGGTGAGCGCAACAACTCCGGTGTGTCGTCGATGAAGCGCGTGGTGTAGTCGCCGCCCGCGAAGCGCGCATGTGTGATGAGCTGGTCGAGGAAGCGCAGGTTGGTCACCACGCCGCGGATGCGAAACTCCGCCAGCGCGCGGTGCATGCGTGCGATGGTCTCCTGCGCGCTCGGCGACCAGGCGGTCACCTTGACCAGCAGCGAGTCGTACGAGCGGGTGATGATCGCGCCGGTATAGGCGGTGCCGGCATCCAGGCGGATGCCGAAGCCCGCCGGGCTGCGGTAGGCGGAGATGCGGCCGTAGTCCGGGATGAAGCTGTTCTCCGGGTCCTCGGTGGTGATCCGGCACTGCAGCGCGTGGGCGGTGAGGCGGATCTCCTGCTGCGGCGGCACGCCGCTCTCGGGGGTGCCGAGGCGCGCGCCGTCGGCGATGCGGATCTGCGCCTTCACCAGGTCGATACCGGTGGCACACTCGGTGACCGTGTGCTCCACCTGGATGCGCGGATTGACCTCGATGAAATAGCAGCGCCCGCTGTCGGCGTCCTGCAGGAACTCGACCGTGCCGGCGTTGCAGTAGTGCGCCGCGCGACCGATGGCGAGCGCCGCGGCATACAGCTGCGCGCGCTGCGCCGCGGAGAGGAACACCGCCGGGGCACGCTCCACCACCTTCTGGTTGCGCCGCTGCACGGTGCAGTCGCGCTCGAACAGGTGCACGAGGTTGCCGAACGAGTCACCCAGGATCTGCACCTCGACGTGCCGCGCGCGGCGTACCAGCTTCTCCAGGTACACCTCGTCGTTGCCGAAGGCGGCGTGCGCCTCGCGCCGCGCGAGCGGCAGCGCTTCGCTGAGCTGCGCCGCGCTCTCCACCACGCGCATGCCGCGCCCGCCGCCCCCCCAGCTCGCCTTGAGCATCGCCGGGTAGCCGAGCGCCGCGGCGAGGCGCGCGCACTCGGCGGGGTCCGCCGGCAGCGCGGCAGTCGCCGGCATCACCGCCACGCCGGCGCGTTCCGCGAGCTGCCGCGCGCTCACCTTGTTGCCGAGCAGCGCCATGCTCTCGGCAGCGGGGCCGACGAACCTCACGCCGGCGGCCAGGCAGGCGCGGGCGAATTCGGGGTTCTCGGCGAGAAAGCCGTAACCTGGATGGATCGCGTCGACATCCGCCTCGTGTGCCACGCGCAGGATGTCAGCGATGTCGAGGTACGCTTCCACCGGCCCCTTGCCGTCACCGACCAGGTAGGACTCGTCGGCCTTGGTCCGGTGCAGCGAAAAGCGGTCTTCCTGCGAGTACACCGCCACGGTGCGCAGCCCGAGCTCGCTCGCCGCGCGCATGACGCGAATGGCGATCTCGCCGCGGTTGGCGACCAGAATGCTGCGGATCCGCTGCGACGTCGCGGCTTTCACTCTAATATCATTCGTCGATAAGGTACCGGAGCTTCCGCAGACCAGGTGCGCACTGCGCAGCAAGCGGATTGACGATCATAACGTAAGGGGATGCAGGGCAATCATGCGGCGTGCGAGAGTGTTCGTGCTGCTGGCCGTCGTGGCCGCGGCGCTCCTGGCCCGGGCGGCGGCGGCCGACCCGCGGCCGCTCGTGCTCGTGATCCACGGCGGTGCGGGCGTCATCGAGCGGGAGAAGATGACGCCCGAGAAGGAGGCCGGCTACCGCTCAGGCCTCAGTGCAGCGCTCGATGCCGGCTACGCGGTGCTGGAGCGCGGTGGCAGCAGTCTCGATGCGGTGACAGCGGCGGTGCGCACCATGGAGGATGATCCGCAGTTCAACGCCGGGCGCGGCGCGGTGCTCAATCACGAGGGCGACGCCGAGCTCGACGCGGCCATCATGGACGGCAACGGCCCGCACGCCGGCGCGGTGGCCGGCGTACGCCACGTGAAGAACCCCATCGAGCTGGCGCGGCTGGTCATGGAGAAGAGCCCGCACGTACTGCTGGTGGCCGACGGCGCCGAGGAGTTCGCGCTCGAGCAGGGCGTGGTGCTGGTGCCGCGCAGCTACTTCCGGACCACCGCACGCGAGCGCGAGCTGGAGGAGGAGCGGCGCGCCGAGCAGGGGCGCTCGGCAGCTACGCCCGCGACCCGCAATGACACAGCCGCAGCGGGCAGCATGGGCACTGTCGGCGCGGTGGCGCTGGATCGCGCCGGCAATCTCGCCGCCGCCACCTCCACCGGCGGTCTCACCAACAAGATGCACGGCCGGGTGGGCGACTCGCCGCTCATCGGTGCGGGGACCTTCGCCAACAACGAGTCCTGCGCGGTGTCCGGTACCGGCCAGGGCGAGTACTACATCCGCGCAGTGGTGGCGCACGACGTGTGCGCGCTGCTCGAGTACCGCCGCCAGACGCTGGCCGCGGCGGTCGAGGAGGTCATGCGCAAGCTGCAGCGCAGCGGCGGTCAGGGCGGGATCATTGCGCTCGACCGCGCCGGCCACGTCGCGATGCAATTCAACACTCCCGGCATGTTTCGCGGTGTGTGCGACTCGCGCGGGCGGCGCGAGGTCGGCATGTACCAGGGCGAGCAGCCTTGAGCCAGGCACGCCCGGGGTACGCCATCGCCATCCACGGTGGCGCGGGCGCCGTGCCGCGCGCGACTCTTTCGGTCGAGCGCGAGCACGCGTACCGGACGGGTCTGGAGGCCGCGCTCGAGGGCGGCTACGCGGTGCTCGCCCACGGGGGCAGCGCCCTGGACGCGGTCACCACGGCAGTGCGCACGCTGGAAGACGACCCCAGCTTCAATGCGGGCCGCGGCGCGGCGCTCACCCGCGACGGTGCCGCCGAGCTCGACGCGGCTATCATGGACGGGCGGCAGATGCGCGCCGGGGCGGTAGCCTCGGTGCGCCACGTGAGAAATCCCATCGAGCTGGCGCGGCGGGTGATGGAGAAGTCGCGCCACGTGTTGCTGGTCGGCCCGGGCGCCGAGGAGTTTGCGCTGGAGGAGCAGTTCGTGCTGGTGCCCAACAGTTATTTCCGCACTGCCGAACGGCTCGAGCAGCTCGAGGCCGAGCAGCGCGGCCAGCGCGTCTCGGATCTGGTGCCGCCCGCCCCGCAGGGTACGGTGGGCGCGGTGGCGCGCGATACGCACGGCAATCTCGCTGCCGCCACTTCTACCGGCGGCATGACCAACAAGCGACCCGGGCGCGTCGGTGATTCGCCCATCATCGGCGCCGGCACCTACGCGAAGAACGGCGTGTGCGCGGTCTCGGCCACGGGTCACGGGGAGTATTTCATCCGCGCCGTGGCCGCCTACCACGTATGCGCGGCGGTCGAGTACCGCGGCCTGACGCTGCCGCAGGCGCTGCACGAGATGCTGCACGTGATCCTCAAGGGCCTGGGGGGCGATGGCGGCCTGATCGCCGTCGACCGCGACGGCGCCGTGGTGATGGACTTCAGCAGCGAGGGCATGTTCCGCGGCGCGCGCGATGCGGCCGGGCGGCGCGAGATCGCCATCTACTAGCGCGCCGCAACGCGCGCAGCTCACTCATCATCATCCATCTCACTCATCATCATCCGGTGGAGACCTGCATGACTCGCCTCGCTGCTTCGCTGCTCGCCGTCCTGGTCACGCTGCTGCCCGCGGGCGCTCGCGCCGCCACCTGGAGCGAGGGCACCAACTACGTGCGGCTGACACCGGCGCAACAGACCACGGTGCCGGCCGGCAAGATCGAGGTCATGGAGGTGTTCTCCTACGGCTGTCCGGCCTGCAACGTCTTTCAGCCGGTGATGGCGCAGCTGCGCCGCGCCCTGCCGCCGAACGCGCAGCTGGTGTTCCTGCCCGCGGCCTTCAACCCGGCGGAGGACTGGCCGATGTTCCAGCGGGCCTATTTCGCCGCGCAGTTGCTGGGCGTGGCCGAGCGCACGCACCAGGCCATGTACGATGCGGTGTGGAAGACCGGCGAGCTGGGCACCACCGTGCCGGGCACCGCCAAACTGAAGGACCCGCAACCCTCGATCGCCGACGCCGCGCGCCTGTACGCGCGCGTCGCCAGCGTCAGCCCGCAGCAGTTTCTCGCCATGGCCAACTCCTTCGGCGTCGACAGCAAGATGCGCGCGGCGGATGCGCAGATCCTCGCCATGCAGGTGGACCAGACTCCCACCATCATCGTGAACGGCAAGTACCGCGTGAAGCGCGACTCGCTCACCAGCAACGATCAGCTCATCGAGCTCGTCAAGTTCCTGGTCGCCAAGGAAAGCGGCCCGTAGCAAGCGACGCGCCCGTCGTCGCGCGCGCGGCGCGCCCGGCCGCCGCGTCGCTTCAGGCGAGCGCGGCTGCGGTTGAGACGATCTGCGCGAAACGGCCGTCCAGCACCAGCTCGGTGCGTTCCTGGATCTCCGCCGCGGACACTTCGCGGCCGGCGCGCGTGCGCATGGGAAAGGTCAGCGTTGCGTCGGTCACGTAACGCACCCTGAAGCCGAGGTCCGAGGCGTGTCGCGTGGTGGTCTCGCAGCACTGCTCGGTGCGAATGCCGGTGATCAGCAGCTCGCCGATACCGCGCTGGCGCAGCCAGTCCTCGAGCGTCGTGCCGTCGGCGCTTTGGCCGAACATGGCGGAGTGCACCTGCTTGTACACCATCACCGCCGGCTGCAGCGACAGCTCGGGCATCGCCCGCACCAGGCCCGAGGCAGCCGCGAACGGGTTGGCGGCATCGTCCGGCAGCTCGCGGTGGAACACCTGCACGACGGGCACCGCGCGCGCCTGGCAGCGATCGATCAGCGCCTGCACGTTGGCGAGAAAGCCCGGCAGCCCCTGCGCGCTGAAGTAGGGGCGGTGACGAAAGGATTCCTGTACGTCGATGACGAGCAGCGCCTGCTTCATGTCGACCTCACGAACGGTGGGGCGGGCATCTTCGCGCAGCTCGCGGCAGTCGCGCCAGAGGCGCAACGGACCGGCAGCACGCAAAAGCGGCCAAAAGCTTCACGCCGCGGCGCGACGCGCCTCGCCGGCGAGCAGCGTCAAGCCACGCAGCCGGATGCGCTCGAGCGCCAGCGTCTCACCGGCGGCCGCCGCCAGCAGCAGCTCGCGCCACACCGCCACGCGCGCCGGCCAGCGCGGCGTGAGCCATTGGGGGTGGCCTGCGGCGAGGGTGTGGATCTGCCGCAGCGTGCAGCGGCCGATCGCCAGCGCGCTTCCCGGCGGCATGCCGAGCAGCAGGCGCGCCGCCGTCGCCTGCGAGCGGGCGAGGTGCCAGGCGTAGGTGAACACCAACTGCGCCAGCTCGGCGGCCGCCGGCACGGTGAAGAAGGCGGCGTAGCTGCCAGCGGCATCGCCCACCCGCGGCGCGGCCGCCGCCCGCCAGCGCGCGGTGTCGCCAAAGCCGGCGTCCAGCAACAGATACGGGCACGTCGCCGCGCGGCGCCGCGCGGGCGCATCGAGCCCGCTCCACAGCTCCCCCACCTGGCGCAGCAGCGCGCTGCCGGTGGCACCGTGCGCCGCAGCCTGCTCAGCGATCAGCCCGAGGCACAGCTCGTTGAGCTCGACGAGGGACTCGAGCGTCCCGGCGCGCAGCCAGCCGGTCGTCGCTCCGTCACCGCGGCCCTCGCTCTCGCACTGCAACAGCATGGCGCCGTCCTCCCCGCCGCTTGGCGCATGACTATCGTAGCCGAGCGCGCGGCGGAAGCCATCGGTAAATTTGGTGATTTTTAACCAAATTCTCCGGTTGTGTTTTGGTGAATTTTTACCAAAATGGCGCAACCCGTCCCGAGGAAGCCGCCCATGCGCATCTCCGACGATCGTTACAGCCGCGAGCGCGAACGCATGGAGCTGGCACTGCGCTTTCTGCGCCACGAGGCGCGCACGCAGACGATCCGCGTCTGGACCGGACTGTCGGACGACCGTATCCGCAAGCTGTATCGCTCGTACCTGAGCCAGGCGCGACGTTACCTGCCGCGCCACCGCGGCAAGTCGCCGCACCAGATCGCCTATTTCACCCGCTCGCTGCGGCTGCAGGAGGAGACGGCCGTGCTCGCCAGCGTGCTGTCGCTACTCGGCGTGGTGCCGGCCGCGGCGCCGGCGCCGCCAGCCAGCGCGGCCGCGGCGGACGCCGCGCTCCCGGGTCTGACGCGCGGTGAGCTGCTGTGCCAGGCGTTCGAGGTGTTCCGGCTGCTGCTGCCGGCGGCGCAGATCTCCTTCGAGCACGCCGTGTTCCTCGCCACCGCGCTGGCGCGTGGCGATCAGCTGCGTCTCGGGCCCTGCAGCGACTGCGGCGCACTCATGGTGACCGAGCGCTTCCCGGTGCGCGCCGCGCGCTGCCATCACTGCGCGGCAGCGCCTCAGTCGCGCTGCTGATGCCAACGACCGATTTCAGGCGTGCAGTTGCTTCAGACGCTCGGTGCGGCTTCCATGGAAATCGCGGGCGAGGCGACGCAGCAGCTGTCCTGATTCCGCGGCGGTCAGCGGCTGACTCAGGAAAAATCCCTGCGCTAACGTGCAGCGTTCTTCCTGCAAGAACAGCAGCTGTGCGAGGTCCTCCACGCCTTCCGCCACGACCTCCAGCTTGAGCGTCTTTGCCATCGCAATTATCGTCGCCGCAATTACCCGGTCTTCGCCGCTATTCTGAACCCGCCGGATAAATGAACCATCGATCTTCAGTCGATCGATTGGAAAATCCCTGAGCCGACCGAGACTCGAATAGCCGGTGCCGAAATCATCGATGGAGATCTGGACCCCGATCGCCTTGAGCTCCCCGAGCACCTGCCTCGTCCAGTCCTCATTCGTCATGATCACGCTCTCAGTAATCTCCAGCTCCAGCGCAACGGCCGGCAAGCCCGTGTCGCGCAGCACTGCCGCAACGAGCCCCGGGAAACCCTGCTGGGCCAGCTGCAGTCCGGACACGTTCACGGCAATGCGCAGGGCCGAAAAGCCCTCATCGAGCCACGCTTTGGCCTGCGTACATGCGGCGCGCAGAACCCACTCGCCAATGGGCAGGATCAGGCCAGTCTCTTCTGCGACTGGAATGAAATCCAAAGGTGGTACCTGCCCGAGTTCCACGTTGGCCCAGCGAAGCAGCGCCTCCATACCGACGATCAACCCGGTACTCAGGTCGAACTGCGGTTGGAATCGCAGCGAGAATTCGTTGCCGGCGATGGCGCCGGACAGCTTGCCCTCCATGGTCAGACGCTTCAAAGCATTCGAATTCATGGAAGGTTTGAAGAAAGTGAATGTGCCCGGACCCTGACGTTTGGCAAAATACATCGCGAGGTCGGCGCTTTTGAATAGCGTTTCGAAATTCTCGCCATCGGCAGGATAGATGGCAATGCCGATGCTGGGGGTCACTATGACCTGGTGCCGTGCGAGCAGGATGGGTTGAATGATCGCCGACAAAATACGGGTGGCGACAATCCCGGCCTCGTCTGCAGCATCGATAAGCGGCATCAGGAACATGAACTCGTCGCCGCCCGCCCTGGAAAGATCTCCATCGCCGCTACCCGGGGGTATCGCCCGGCCGATATGGTCGCCGCTGCGCACCGCCTCGCGCAGGCGCAATGCCGTCATGCGCAGTAAATCGTCGCCGACACTGTGGCCGAGCGTATCGTTGATGCGTTTGAATTTGTCGAGATCGATGCACAGCAACGCCGACTGGCGCTTATGCGTTCGGGCATCCTCCAGTGCACTCGCCACCCGGCTGCGAAAATGCTCGCGGTTCGGCAGACCCGTCAGCTGATCGTAATACGCCAGCCGGCGAATCTGATCGGCGGCTGCCCGACGCTCCGTGACGTCGCGGGCGAGGACAATGAAGTGCGGCGTGTGACCTGGATCGGCGGGCCTGGACACGGAGAGCTCGACCCAGACCGTTCCACCTGGCCGACGCAACTCGAGCTGCTTGCCCATCGACAGACCGGTTTCGTACGCTTCCTGTAGCGCGGAGCGGCATACACGCGCTGCTTCTGGTGAGAGTACTTCCTCTACGGTCTTGCCAATAAAATTCTCGGCCGGCATGGGCAGCAATTCCGAGTGCGGCGCATGGTACTGAACGTAGCGTCCCTCAATGTCGAGCTCGAACAGCAGATCAGGGAGGGCGGTCAACAGTGCGGTATTGCGTGCCTCGGCGGTTCTCAGATCCAGCACCGCCTGATAGGCGCGCAGCAGGTACCGTACGCGATGACCCAGCAGCGTCCAATTGATCGGCTTGGCTATGAAGTCGGTGGCCCCCGCGTCGTAGGCCGCGTCGACGGAGCGGAAATCGTCGCTTCCGGTGACCATGACGATTGGTAGCAGCGCACCCGCCTCGAGACGCAGTGCCGCACAGACGTCGTAGCCGCTCAAGCCCGGCATGTCCACATCGAGCATAACCATGTCACTCGGCTTGTCGCGGAACTGCCGCAAGCCATCCGTACCGTCGACCGCCGTGCTGACAGCGAAGCCGGCTTTTTGCAAGGCGGCGCGCATCAAGGTAATCGTCGTGAGATCATCATCGACGATCAAGATCGTCTTGCTCGCTGTCGTCACGCTGCCTCCTGGAGAATCTCATTCATGCGGGCGACGGCACGTTGATGTTCGGGTCTGACCTGTATCAGGAGCTCGCGTGCATCTGTGAGCCGTCCCTCGCGCCCGAGCTGCTCCAGCCGCCGATAGAACTCCGACAGAGCTTTGGCACCGACGTTGGCGGTACTCGATTTCAAAGCGTGAGCCGCGGCGGCCAACTGCCCGGCGTCGTGCGCCAGAATCGCGTTCTCGATACGCGTCACAGATTCGCCCGCAGAGTCAATGAAGATGCGCAGGATTGTCTTGACGAGATCCATGCCGCCGGCAGGATCGAGTTCACGAACAGTCTGCAACGCCTCCAGATCAATGACGTCGGACGCCGGCACGACTGAAGCATCCCGAGCGTCGGCGGCGGCGACTGCGGTATTGGTACTGCGCGCCTCGCCCGCGCGCGGCAGCCAGCGGGCGAGCAGCGCCTGTAGTTGCGCCATCTTGAATGGTTTGGGCAGAAAATCGTTCATGCCCGCTTCGAGGCACCTCTGTTTATCACCCTGCAGTGCGTTAGCGGTGACGGCGGCGATCGGCAGCCGCTCACCGCGCCCGAATGGCAGTCGGCGGATGGCTGCGGTGGCCTGGAATCCGTCCATCACCGGCATCTGGCAGTCCATCAGCACCAGGTCAAAGTCGCAATTCTTCACCAGCTCGACCGCCTCTTGTCCGTTGCTGGCGAGAGTGACTTGCACGCCGAGGCTCCTCAACACCGCGTTAACAACCTGCTGATTGGTCGGATTGTCCTCGACCACCAGCACCCTTGGCTGTATTGCTCCGCTGTCCAGCGGCACGGCAGTGGATGCATCGATGCGTGGCGCAGCGGGCGCCAGGATGCTGCTGAGGACGCGCAGCAGGTCGGCGCGCCGAATTGGCTTGCTGAGGAAACGCCGGATGCCGGACGCCTGCCGCTGCGCGCCGGTCAGGTTGGAGGCAGTGGACGTCAGCATCACCAGCGCGGTATCGGCCAGCTCAGGCCGTCGCTGGATCGCGCTGGCCAGTTGCAGTCCATCCATCCCGGGCATGTGCATGTCGAGGATGGTGAGCGCAAAGGAGGAAGCCGCGCGGGCTGCCTGCGTCATCAGTTCCAGGGCTTCCTCGCCGCCGCCTGCACACGTCACACGCATCTGCCAGCCTTCGAGTCGCTGCTGCAGGATCTCCCGGTTGGTCTGGTTGTCATCCACGACCAGCACGCGTGCGCCCTCGAGGCCCGACAGCTCCAGGCGTTCCCGCGGCGGGGCTGTTGCTTTCGGCAGATGCAGGCTGACGATAAATCGTGAGCCCTTGCCCGGGGAGCTCTCCACGCAAATCGTGCCGCCCATTAAAGTCAGCAGGCGGCGGGAAATAGCCAGACCAAGACCAGTACCGCCGTAGCGGCGGGTGGTCGAACCATCGGCCTGCAAGAAGTGCTCGAATATTCTATCGAGCGTTTCCGCTGCAATCCCGATGCCGGTGTCCTCCACGGTCAGGCTCAGAGCGACGTCAGTGTCGGTCTGACTCTCCAACTGCAGGCGCACCACGACTTCGCCGTGGTCGGTGAACTTGATCGCATTGCCAATCAGATTCGCCAGCACCTGGCGCAGACGCAGCGGGTCGCCACGCACCCCGGGCAGCGCGGAGTCAAGCGGCGTGAACTGCGCCGCCAGTTCCAGGCCTTTCTTTTCGGCCGAGTGGGCAAACATTGCGAGCGTCTCCTCGACCAGATCGACGAGGCTGAAGGCGACGGACTCAAGCGCCATGTTCCCGGACTCGATCTTGGAGAAATCAAGAATGTCGTTGATGACGCCCAGCAGATGCTCGCCGGAGGTCTGCACCGCGACGCCCCATTCTCGCTGCCTGGGGGTGAGATCGCTGGCCAGCAGCAGCTCATTCATCCCGAGCACGCCATTCAACGGGGTGCGAATCTCATGGCTCATGGTTGCCAGAAACTCGCTCTTCACCCGACTCGCAGCCTCGGCAGTCTCCTTGGCATGCTGCAGATCGGCGGTGCGCTCGGCGACCTGATCCTCGAGATGATCGCGCTGGGCCGCCAGGTGGGCATCGCGCTCCTCGATGTTTTCGAGCATGCCGTTGAAGCCGCGGGCGAGTGCGTCCAATTCTGCGATGTCGCTGGAGGCCGCCCGCACGCGGAAATCGGCTGAGCCCGATACCCGCTCCGTCAACTCGGTCAATTTCGCCAGGGGCCGCAGTACTGACAGATTCAGCCGTCGCAGCATCAGACTGCTGACCAGCAGCGCAATGCCGACCGCAAACAGCGTGACGAGCAGCTGCGAGGCGAGCTGCCGGTAGAGTGCTGCAACGTCAATACGCAGATACAAAGTTCCGCGGCGTGCGCCCTGCAACAGCACCGGCTGCAAAATGTCGATGTGCGTCAAGGTAGTCGAGACGCTGGCGGATGGCGCCTCAAGCGCCGCAGGTACGGGCACCTGTGCTTCACTACGGTAGGAAGCGAACAAGTGCCGCTGTAGCGTGTACAAGGCGGCGACCTGGACGTTCGGCGCATAGTGCAGCGTCTGCAGCAGCTCCTGCGCCGCGGTCTCATCCTGAAACATCAGAGCGGCGGCGGCGCTGTCGGCCAGCATCTTGGCCTGGACCCGCGTGGTGTTGGCCAGGCTGAAGAGCCCCTGCGTGAAGCTGCTGGCAATGATGATCGCCGCGACAATCGCGATCGCCGCACACAGAGTAATCCGATTGGTGCGGCGCAGACGCGCACCGATCGTGACGCTCTGTGGTAGCGGCTCACGTGCGCTCATGGCAGCACCTCGGTCGCCAGGCTCAACAGCTTCGAGCTAAGGGTGAGATTGGCCGCCCGGACCGCCGTGAGGTTGGCTTCGAAGGTGATCTTGTTGCTCACCACATTCATGTTGAGAGCGACGCCCTGCCTGGCGGCACCCGGCGCGTCGGCAACGGTCAGCACGGTGGCCCCGTGCAGCGCGGACAGCACGCGCGCGATGCCGTCGCCCAACGGATTGACGATAAACACGACCTGACAAACGCTCAGTCCCTCGATAGTGGTAATGCGGCGCACCACGATGCGACGAGCGCCGACGGGTTTGCCCTGCAGCGCATCTATTTCCTCACCGAACGGATCCCGACCGTACACGCACAAGTTCAGCGTTGCGCCTATGTCCGCCGGCCACTCGGTGAACAGGGCGAAGTTGTAGAGGAATGCCGCCTTGAGGCGATATTCGGGCAGGTCATCGCTTACCGCTGCCGGTGCGAACGCCAGGAGCGCCAGGCCCAGGCACCAGGCCGCCATGCGGGTGCTACGCGGCATCGCGATGCTCCACGGTGCGCGGTCCGTTCGGCGGCGGTGGCCAGCGGGCGGACAGCGGCGGGGCGTGCCTCGAGGTGATCGTCAGTTGCAGCAGCTGCTCGAGGGGCATGTCGAGCAATTGATCCAGCGTAAAGGAATCGGCAGTTGCCGGAACAGCCAATAGCAGCGTGACAATGTACGCCAGCAAAAGCTTGCGCCGGGACCTCATCGTGCCGGCCCGGCTTTTAGCGCACAGCGGTTGCAGTGACACGGTTCAGCGCGCGTAGTGAAGGTCGATACGGACGCTGCGGCCGTCCTGCTCCAGTGAGTCCTGCCAGTGGTTGGCAGAGGCGGGTTGGGCGTAGTGCTTGTCGAACAGATTGCCGACGCCCAGGGATACCTCGAGTCCCTTAGCCAGCGACTCCGTGCTCAGAAACAGGTTTGACAGGGCGTAGCCTCCCAGGGGCGTGCCATTCAGGGTCAAGCGCGAGCTGTCATAGCGCAGCTCGTAGCCTAAACGCACACCGTCGACCGGCAGGGGGCTCGAGAAATTGAGCTTGCCGAGTATCTCGGGCGAGTTGGGTACCTCGCCGCCGCTGCGGTAATCGGCATGTTGGATCGACACGCTGTCGCGCAGGCGTGCACCCGAATCCCACGTCTTGTCCGTCGAGAGCTCGATGCCACGCGTATCGACCGGCTGAGTGTTTTGGTACTCCTCCGTAAGGTCGTTCTCCAGGATGAGGTCGTGGAGGGTCCATTGATAGAGCGAGGCGCGCAGCGTCAGATCGCGGCCGACCCGGTGGTCCACGTCGAATTCGAGTGTGTCGATGGTCTCATCGCTGAGCCGCAGAGAGGGCGCATCCGGCTCAAATGAGGCCAGGTCTTCGAAGGAGTTGGGGGCGCGATGCGCAACACCATAGAGCGCCTTGGCCGTGGTCTCGGGGGTGGCCTGCCAGATGAGCGCCAGGCGCGGGCTCAGGGCCGTTCCGGTTTTCTCGTTGGTATCGACCCTGAGTCCGAGCGTCGCTGCGAGCGCGTTCGAAATGTGCCATTCATCCTGGCCATAGACGCCGGCTCGATAGCCCGAGCCGGGGACGTAGACATCCAGGGCAGGCTGCGCAGGAACGATCTGCGACTGGTCAGTGTTGTAGTTATCCTGTGCCTCCACCCCCAGCATCAAAGTATGAGCGCTCAGCGCGGTCGACACGACGCGTGCTTCGATCCCTATCAGATCCGGCGTGGAAGGATAGGTATACATGGTGCCGCCGAAGCTCAGGTGCTCATTCGAGATATCGTTGCCTGTGAACAGGCGTACGGTTGCATGCAGCGTGTCGCCGGCAAATTTATCCTGATACTGCAGCTGCGTGAGCGCGTAACCGGTCTCCTGGGACTGACCGGGCACGAGCGGATCCGACAGGTAGGCCGCGGTCGGATCGTCCTTGTGCTCATAACCGTAGACGACCTCGAACGACCAGGGTCCGCGTGCAATGCTGCCGAAGAATTGCTGGGTGCGATCACCATCAAGTCCCCAGGCAATTCCCGATTTTCCGGAGGCGCCGTAGTCGAAAAAGAGGTTCTGACCCCGGGCGTTCATGTCACTCACGGACATCAGCACATCGACACCGTTGTCGAGACGGCCGCCCCAGCTGGCGCGCCCCTCGATGAGTGACTGCGGCTCCTGATAGCCGGCCGCAGCTTCTGCGCCATTCATTTCCGCGCCCGTGCGCGTGACGATATTGACGACGGCAAACATGGCGTTCTGGCCGTATACCGCGCCACCCGGTCCGGGGATGAACTCAATGCGCTCGATCAGGTCCAGGTCGAGTGGCAGCTCCCGACCGGACGGTCCTGAGTCAAAGATCGGGTCATTGACGCGATTTCCGTCGATCGTAACCAGCACGCGGGTGTTGTAGTCCCCCGGCAGGCCAAAGCCTCTTACGCCGAGATAAGTGAATTGCCGGTCGTAGGTGACGTAGACGCCAGGCAGACTGGCCAGGGCCTGATCGAGAGTTCGCCAGCCGAAGGCCCTGATCTCCTGGCGGGTGATGACGCGGACGGCGGCGCCAATTTCGGATTGCTTCTGCTCGTATTTGGAGGCTCCGACGACGTTGATCTGCAGCAGCTGCTCGAGGCTCATGTCCGTCACGTCTGCCGCCGCCGCTGCGTGCCAGGCCATGACGCCTGTCAGACACAGCAGTAACCTGCGATAGACCAACCACCGACCCATCACCTGCGGCTGGAGCATTTCTCCATCGGCGTGGTTGATCGATCGCGCGGAGGTGCGGCGGGGCGCATGCCGCCGAGTGAGCTCAATCAAAGGAGGCGGCCCTGCATGTTGCTTGCCAGCTTTTGATCAAACTGGCTCCCCGCGCGGACGACGGTGCGCTAGCCGACATAGCGCAGCGCTCATTCGCGGGAATGAGATTCACGTCACATGCTGCACCCGGCGCGCGCACATACGCAGGGTCAAACCGGTGGTGGGCGAGTCCGCCTCGCGGCGTGGTGCCGGCCGCGGCGGCCGGGGGCGCCACCGACCGTTGCCGGGGCCGCCCCCTCGCAAAATTGCGCCTGCCGCGACCAATGGCGCAGCGCGTTGGACAAGATGCGCAATTTCGCGGGGGCCCCAGTAAACCACCCCGCAAAATTGCGCCTGCCGCGACCAATGGCGCAGCGCGTTGGACAAGATGCGCAATTTCGCGGGGGCCCCAGTAGAATCCGGCGCCCGCACCCGCGCGGGGAGCGGACAGGCGTGGATGGATCACGAGCGGCCTAACTTTTTCTCCGGGCCTTACATCGAGCGGCGCGCCGAGGAGCGCGAGGATCCCGACTGGATCGGCGCAGCCCGCGCCGATCCGGCGACCCGTTACCTCATCGGCCAGGGTACGCGGCAGCTGCTGCGCGGGCAGCCCGAGCCGCACGTGGCCTTCCTCGCCAACGACGCGCCGCTGGTCTGCGCGGCGGCGCCCGCGCAGCTGGTGCTGCTCGGCTGGTACGACGGCGCCCGCTGCGTGCTGGTCGATCTGCCGGCGGACGCGCCGCCCGCCGTACCGGAGGGCACGCGGCTCGAGGAGCTGCGGCCGCTCACCCCGGTGCTGGGCGCCGCCGAGGCGGGGCTGCTCGCCTATGCACGCGCACTCGCCATCTGGCGCGCCCGTGCGCGCCACTGCGGCGCATGCGGCGCCGCGACGCGCCCCACCCACGCCGGGCACTGCATGAGCTGCAGCAACCCGGCGTGCGGGCAGGAGTTCTTTCCGCGCCTCGATCCGGCCATCATCGTGCTGGTGAGCGACGGCGAGCGCGCGTTGCTCGGGCGTCAGCCCGGCTGGCCGCCGCGGCGCTACTCCACCATCGCCGGCTTCGTCGAACCGGGCGAGAGCCTCGAGGATGCCGTGGTGCGCGAGGTCGCGGAGGAGACCGGCGTCAGCGTGAGCGCGGTGCGCTACCACTCCTCGCAGCCCTGGCCGTTCCCGTCCTCGGTGATGCTCGGCTTTCGCGCGCGCGCCGCCGCCGGCAGCCCGGTGCACGTCGGCGGGGAGCTCGAAGACGCGCGCTGGTTTACGCGCGAGCAGCTGCGCTCGGGCGAGGCGCTCGCGCCACCCACGCAGTCGATCTCCTGGCGCCTCATCGAGAGCTGGCTGAAAGGCAGCGTTTAGCCGCATGTGTCTGCTGGTGCTCGCCTGGCAGACCCATCCGCGCTACCGCCTGGTGGTGGCCGCCAACCGCGACGAATACCACGAGCGGCCGGCGGCGCCGCTCGCGCCCTGGCTGCCGCCGGGCGAGATCCTCGCCGGACGTGACCTGCGCGCCGGGGGCACCTGGCTCGGCCTGGATCGGGCGCGCCGCTTCGGCGTGGTCACCAACTTCCGCGAGCTGCAGCGACCGAAGCCCCACGCGCCCTCGCGCGGCGAGCTGATTCCGCGCTACCTCGGGGCGCACGGCGGCAGCGCCGGCAGCGCGGCGGATTTCCTCGCCGCGCTGGCCACCGATGGGGAGCACTATTCCGGCTTCAACCTGCTGCTCGCGGATGAGAGCTCGATGTGGTACGGATCGAACCGCGCCGCGGGCTTCGCACGCGAGTTGCCGCCGGGCGTGTACGGCCTGTCGAACGAGCTGCTCGACACGCCGTGGCCGAAGCTGCAGCGGGTGCGGGCCGGCTTCGAGGCGTGGCTGCGCGCCTCCCCGCCGCAACCGTCCGCGGCGCTATTCGCGCTGCTCGCCGACCGCACCCCGGCGGCGGATCACCTGAGCTCGCAGGACACGGGCGGACTGCCGCCGGAGTGGGCGCGCGCGCTGTCGGCGCCCTTCGTGCATCATCCCGTCTACGGCACGCGCTGCTCGAGCGTGGTGCTGCTGCAGCACAGCGGCGCGCTGTACATCGCCGAGCGGCGCTTCGATGCCGGCGGCGAGCCGTCCGGGGAGACTGAATTCACGCTGAACGCGGGCAGCTGGGCGTGAGGCACCGCGGAACCTGCACGGCACGCGCCCACTCTCATTGCAGGGGCGGCAGGCGGCTGCGGCCTTAAGGCTCTAGAATTCAAAAGAGATGGCGCAGCGCAAACTCCTGTCGCGGGCTCGTCGACGCCACTGGCGGGCTCCGTGGCTGGCGGTGTGCCTGCTCGCCGCGCTGCCGGCGGTCCCGCCAGCGTACGCCGCCGGGGTCAACGTGGAGGTGCGCGGCGTCGATGAGCAGCTGCGCACCAACGTGCTCGCTTACCTGAGTTTCGAGCGCTACCGCAAGGGCGGCGCCGAGCTGAACGCCGATATCGTGGAACGGCTGCACAACCGCGTCGAGCGCGAGGTGCAGGAGGCGCTGCGCCCGTACGGCTACTACGAGCCGAAGGTGGACTCGGCCGTTACCGACCGTGGCCGCGGCGACTGGCGAGTGGTCATCGACATCACCCCCGGCGAGCCGGTGCGGGTGCGCAAGATCGAGGTACGTGTCAGCGGACCCGGGGAGAAGGATCCGCTGTTCACGCGCATCCTCAAGCGCCTGCCGCTGCACCCCGGCGATCGGCTGAACCACGCGCTCTACGAAGCCATCAAGAGCGACCTGCAACGCACCGCCGCCACCTACGGCTATCTCGATGCCAAGCTGACCCGCAACGAGATGCTGGTCGATCCGGCCAACCACACCGCCGACATCGCGCTCGAGATGGAGACCGGCGAGCGCTATCGCTTCGGCGCCACCAGCATCGAGCAGCACGTCATCCGCGACAGCCTGGTGCGCCGTTACCTGCGTTACCACCAGGGCGATTACTACGACCTGACGCAGGTGCTGCGCACCCAGTTCGCGCTCGATGATTCGCAGTATTTCGCCAACCTCGAGGTGCAGCCGCAGGAGCCGGACCGCCAGGCGCGCATCGTACCGGTGAAGATCCACGCCGACGCCAGCCGCCGCCATCGCTACTCGTTCGGCGCCGGCTACGCCACCGACACCGGCGTACGCGGCACGCTCGGCTTCGAGGACCGGCACCTCAATACTCTCGGGCACAGCTTCAGCGTGGAAGTGCAGGCGGCGCAGGTGACGAAGTACTACGTGCAGAGCCACTACCGCATGCCCGTCGGCGACCCGGCGCTCGAGAACATCTCCCTGAACGCCGCCATCGAGCAGCAGACCCTCGCCGACGTGACCGCCATCACGCAGACGGCCGGACCGAGCTTCACGATGGTGCGCGGCCCGTGGCAGTGGGTGACGCAGGCGAACGCGGTGCGCACCACCAGCGACGACCTCAACGGCTCGGTGACCGACCGGCTGCTCGTGCCGGAGATCGACCTGGCCTCCGTGCCCCAGGGCTTCCTCGGCGAGCCGCAGTTCGTGCGCCCGTTCTTCGCCGAGCTGAAGGGCTCGGACTCCGCGCTCGGCTCGGATGCCAACTTCGTGCAGCTGCACATGCAGGCCGAGCGCGTGTTCCACATGGGCTCGAAGTGGCACCTGCTGCTGCGCGACGAGGTAGGCGCGACCCTGGTGAAGAACTTCTCTGATCTGCCGGCCTACTACCGCTTCTTCGCCGGCGGCGACAACAGCGTGCGCGGCTTCGCCTACAACGAGCTGTCGCCGCTCGAGGCGGTATGCACGACGAACACGCAGGGGCAATTCAACTACATCAAGGGCACCACCCAGTGTGCTCAAGGCGCCCTTGCCGGTTACATCAAGACCGGCGGTAAGGACGTGTTTACCGGCACGGTAGAGGTGATCCGCGACCTGCCGCGTAACTTCGGCATCGCCACCTTCGTCGACTACGGCAATGCGCTCAACGGCTTCAAGAGCCCGGGGTGCCTGCCGGCACCGGTCATGGGCTCGCCAGTGTGCACGCCGTTCATCCAGTACTCGGTGGGCGTCGGCCTGCGCGTACGCCTGCCGGTCATGACGCTCGGCATCGACATCGCGCAGCCGCTGTCGACGAATGCCGGCCCGCGCCTGCACATCAACTTCTCGCCGAAGCTGTAGCCGCGACCGCCATGCGCCGCGCCCTGCTCGTCCTCGCCTGCCTGTTCGTCATCACGACGCTGGTCGCACCGGCGGTGCTGCTGTGGTCGGCGCTGTTCACCACCGCCGGGCTGCAGTTCGTGGTGCGCCACCTGCCGCAGCAGCTCGGCCCGGTACGGCTGGTGATCAGCGGGGTGAGCGGCACGGTCGCCCGCGGGCTGCAGGTCGAGCGCGTGGAGATCGACCACCGCCTGGTGCACCTCACCTTCGAGGGCATCGAGGGACGCGTGGCGCTGCGGCCGCTGTTGCTGCAGAGCATCCACGTCAGCCGCGGCTCGGTGCGCAGCGCGCTCATCGAGGTGAAACGCCGCACCACCCCCTCGACGCCCGGGCCGCCGACCTTCCTGCCGCGCTGGCTGAATATCACCGTGGACAGCGGGCACGTCAGCAGCGCCACGCTCACCGTGTTCAACGGCTTCCACCTCGAGGTGACGGACCTGCAGGGTGCGGCCGTCATACGGCACGCCTACATCCGTTTCTTCCAGGCCGACGGGCAGCTCGAGGGCGCGCACGTCAGCGCCATCGGCGAGCTGCGCGCCCAGGATCCGCTCGGCATACAGGCCGACGGCCGCCTCGACTGGAGTCCCGCGGGGCAACCGCAGTGGATCCTCAACGGTGGCGCGCACGGTAACCTCGATGCGCTCATCATCAGCGGCCATACGCTGAGCCCGTTCCGCGCCGCCATCGGCGGCAAGGCGCTCGACCTCACTGGCCGGTGGCACTGGGTCGCGGACGCCGCGGTGCAGGACTTCGACCTCCAGGCCTTCGGTATCGGCAGTCCGCTCGGGCACATCAGCGGCACGCTGAGCGGGACGGGTGATGAGCACGGCTTTCAGGCACACGGGCCGCTCAACCCCGCAGGTCTCGCCGCCGGGATGTTCGACGTGCAGTTCGCCGGCAGCTACGCGGCGCACGTGCTCACCGCGCGCCAGATGCAGGTGCGTCACCGCTCCTCCGGAGCGCGCGCCAGCGGCTCCGGCACGATCGCCATCGTCGACCACGGACCGCGGCTCGACCTGAGCGGCAGCTGGAATGACTTTCGCTGGCCGCTCACCGGGCGCGACGTCGCGGTGAAAAGCACGGCAGGCTCCTTCACCCTTACCGGCGTGCTGCCCTACGCGGTGCACCTGCGCGGCAGCGGACAGGCGGCGCAGCTGCCGGTGATGCCCGTCGAGCTCAGTGGCACGCTGGACAAGAACAGCTTCAGCTTCGATCCCGCCGAGCTCGACCTGTACGGCGGGCACGCCAGCGTCACCGGCCACGTGGTGTGGTCCCCGCTCGAGACCTGGACGCTCGCCGGCCGCGTCACCGGCATCAACCCGGGCGCGCTGCGCGAGGATCTGCCGGGCAGCATCGGCTTCGCTTTCACGGCTGACGGCCGCGGCTTTTCGCCCCGCGGCGAGCTGAGCGTCGGCTTCAGCAACCTGAGCGGCAAGCTGCGCGGGGTGGCCGCGAGCGGCTCGGGCACCGTGACGCACTCGGGTGCGGCCTGGAGCTTCAGCAACGTGCGCGTTGGGCTCGGCACGGCGAGCCTCGCGCTCGACGGGCGGGTGGACCAGCAGGTGGATGTGCGCTTCGCCGTGGCCACGCACGACCTGAGCCTGCTCGCTCCCGGCGCGCGCGGCGAGCTGAAGACCTCCGGCTCGCTGCACGGCACGCTCGCGGACCCGGTGGTCATGGCGGTCGCTCACGGCAGCGGCTTCGAGTACCAGGGGGTGAAGGTCGGCGCGCTCGATGCGGACATCAACTTCAATCCCGGCTCCGCCGCGCAGGAGTCGAAGGTCGATGTGCGGCTGCGCCAGCTGAGCTATGGCGGCCGCACCGTGGACAGCCTCGCGCTGACCCTGAGCGGGCCGCCCGCCGCTTACCAGCTGCACGCCGCGGCGAGCATGACCGGGCTCACGGTGCGCGCCCAGGCGAGCGGCGCCTACCAGCACGGCCTCTTCAACGGCCGCCTGGGTACGCTCAACATCGCCGGCGGCGGGCAACTGAACCTGACACTCGAGCGCCCCGTCGAGCTGACCCTGTCCCCCACGCACGCGCGCGTCGAGTGGCTGTGCGTGGTCGGCACGCCGGGCAGCATCTGCGCCGACGGGGATTGGGCGCCCGCGGCCTGGTCGGGCACCCTGATGGCCAACCAGATGCCGCTCAACACGCTCACCACGGGCATGACTCCCGCGGTCGAATATCTCGGCACGGTCACAGCGCTGGCGCGCTTCTCGGGGGGCGCGAACACGGTCGTGCAGGGGACGCTGCGGGCGCAGCTCACCGATGCGCAGATCGACCACAAGGTCGCCAATCACAAGATCGAGCACACCCGCTTCGGCTCGGGCACGATCACCGCGGTCGCCACCCCTGCGCTGATCAGCGCCCAGGCCGATATCGGCGACACCGGCGTCGGTACGATCCACGGGCAGCTGCACATCCAGCGCAGCGCCGCGGCGTGGCAGGACATGCCGCTCACTGCCGAGCTGCATGCGCATACCGCGGAGCTCGGCATCGTCTCGCTGTATGTACCGGACATCGATCGCGCCGCAGGGGGGCTGGGCGTCGACCTCAGCGCCACCGGCACGCTCGGCGCACCGACCTTGAGCGGCGTGGTCAAGGTGACCAACGGCGAGATCGACCTCTACCAGGTGAACCTGAGTCTGCGCGAGATCGGCCTGCAGGCGCGCATCGGCGACAGCGGCATCGACTTCACCGGCAGCGCGCACGCCGGCGCCGGCGCGGTGTCGGCCAGCGGGCATCTCGAATGGCGCCGGCTGCTGCCGTACGGCAAGTTTCACCTGCAGGGCACCAACCTGCGCGTCGCCAACGTGCCGGAAGCGCAGATCGACGCCTCGCCGGATCTGGACTTCGCGGTCGACGGCCACAGGATCGAGGTGAGCGGCAAGGTGACGGTGCCGTACGCGAAGATCCAGCCCAAGGACATCACCAACGCGGTGCGCGCATCCGCGGACGAGGTGATCGTCGGCGCCGAGCCGGAAAACCCCGCCGAGCGCTTCGAGGTGGTCAGCACCATCACGCTGGTGCTGGGCGATCACGTCAACGTCGACGCCATGGGGCTCACCGCGCGCCTCACCGGCAACGTCACCATCCGCAGCGGCTATGAGGCCATCACCCGCGGTAACGGCACGCTGTCGGTGGCCGAGGGCACCTACACCGCCTACGCCCGCAAGCTCGACATCCAGCGCGGGCAGCTGATCTTCACCGGCGGCGCGATCGACGACCCCGGCATCGACGTACGCGCCCAGAAACAATTCCCCGACGTGACCGCCGGGGTCAACGTGCGCGGCACGCTGCTGCAGCCGCACATGTCGTTCTTCTCCGATCCGCCGCTGCCGCAGGCGCAGATCGTGTCGCTGATCCTCGCCGGCGGCTCACTGCAGTCGGCGCAGAACAGCGGCAACGCGGCCATCGGCCAGGGGGCGGCGCTGCTCGCCGCGGAGCTCGGTAAGAACGTGGGGCTGCCCGACGTGAGCCTCGAGACCGACCCGATCGCCAACGAGACCTCGTTTGTGATCGGCCGCTATCTGTCACCGCGCCTGTACGTGAGTTACGGAGTGAGCCTCACCGAGCAGCTGAACGTCTTCAAGATGCGCTACACGCTCGGCGATCACTGGACGATCCGCAGCGAAATGGGTACCGCGCGCGGCGCCGACCTGGTGTACACGATCGAAAAGTAAGCGCGCGACCGGGCGCGGTCCGCGCTGCGGTGCCCTTGACTGCTTGTGCATTAAAATGCACACTATGCGCATGTTTATGCGGATAGAAGTGCCCGCGTGCTGAACGACACGCAACAGCTGGAGCGGCGCGAAGCGATCGTGCGCATCCTGCGCGAGGGCCTGGTGGGCAAGCAGCAGGACCTGGTGCGGCTGCTGAAGCGCGCCGGCCACGAGGCGACGCAGTCCTCGATCAGCCGCGACCTGCGCGACCTCGGTGTGCTCAAGGCCAGCGGCCGCTACGTGCTGCCGCCGGACGAGGTGACGCGCGCCAACGGCGACTTCGGCACGCTCACGCAGTTCGTGCGGGCGCTGCGGCGCGCCGGGCCCGCCATCACCGTGCTGCGCACCACCATCGGCGCTGCGCAAAGCGTCGCGGTCGCCATCGACAAGGCCGAGTGGCCGGAAGTCGCCGGCACAATCTCCGGTGACGACACCATCTTCATCGCCACCGCCAACCAGCGTGCGCAGGATGCGCTGGTGGCGCGCCTCGGCGCGCTGTTCGGCCTCTAGGCCATGGCCGCGAGCGCAACCCCTGCGGGCACGCCGATCGTGCTCGCCTACTCCGGCGGCCTCGACACGTCGTTCCTCGTGCCGTGGATCCGCGCGGAGCAGGGCCGCCCGGTGATCACCGTCACCGTGGACACCGGCGGCATCGATGCGTCCGCCGCCGCCGCGCTCGCCGAGCGCTCGCGCGCGCTTGGCGCACTGGCGCACCACCAGGTGGACGCACGCGACGCCTACTTCGAGCAGGTGCTGCGCTTTCTCATCATGGGCAACGTGCGCCGCGGCCAGCTCTACCCGCTGTGCGTCGGCGCCGAGCGCGTCATGCAGGCGCAGACCATCGCGCGTCTGGCGCGCGAGCTCGGCTGCGACACGGTCGCGCACGGCTGCACCGCGGCCGGCAACGACCAGGTGCGCTTCGAGGTGGCGCTGCGCACCCTCGCCCCCGACCTGAAGGTGCTGGCACCGGTGCGCGACCGCGCCTTCAAGCGTGACGAGGAGCTCGCCTACCTGCGCGAGCGCGGCCTGCCGGTGCCGCCGAGCGGCGCGCAGTATTCGATCAACCGTGGACTGTGGGGCGTCACCATCGGCGGCCGCGAGACGCTCACCTCTGCGGGCAGCATTCCCGAGGAAGCCTGGCTGCTGACGCGCGGCGCCTTTGCCGAACCGCGCAAGCCGCAGCGACACGTGCTCGCCTTCCAGCAGGGCCGGCCGGTGGCGCTCGACGGCGCCGCGGCTTCCGCGGTGACGATCATCGAATCCCTCGAGTCGCTCGCCGCGCCGTTCGGCATCGGCCGCGGCATCCACCTGGGCGACACCATCATCGGCACCAAGGGACGCGTCGCCTTCGAGGCACCGGCGGCCGAGGTGCTGCTCAGCGCGCATCGCGAGCTCGAGAAGCTGGTGCTGACCGCTCGCCAGCAGCGCATCAAGGACCTGGTGGCGCAACCCTACGGCGACCTGGTGCATGAGGGCCAGCTGCTCGATCCGGTGTGCCGCGACATCGAGGCGCTGCTCATCTCCTCACAGCGGCGCGTCACCGGCACGGTGAACCTCGTGCTGCAGACCGGCAGTGTGTTCGTCGCGGGCGTCGACTCGCCGTTCTCGCTCATGGCGGCCTCGCGCGGCGTGTACGGCGAGTCGGCCGGGGAATGGTCACCGGCGGATGCGCTCGGCTTCTCGCGCCTGGTCGCGCTGCCGGGGGTGTTCCACGCGCGCGCCGGCGAGCGCGCCGCCGCCGCCGGCACGCCGGAGCCGCAGTGATGGTGAGCAACATGCGCAGCGTGGTGGTCGACAAGCTCGCCTCCGTGACTCAGGCGTGCAGTCTCTCGCACGAGGTGCGCATCGCCGCCGACATCCCCGCCCAGGAAGGCGTGGTGGTGGTGGTCGAGGTGCTCAACAACAAGTCGACCTACAACACCCTCGAGCTGACCAGCGGCCGCATGGCGAAGCTCGGCAAGGGCGACGTGGTCGCCGGCGCCCTCGGCCATCGCCACGCGCTGTTCGGTTACTCCGGGCACGTGCCCGAGGCGCTGCAGCCCGGGGATGTCATCCAGATGCTCAACATCGGCGGCGTGCTCGGCGTGTGCGATTCCATCAACCCGGACAAGGGCAAGCCGTTCGACTGCCGCGTGCTCGGCGTGGCGCTCAACTTCCCCTATCTCGGCGAGCGCATCGGCGTGCCGGCGCGCGTCGGCCACAAGGCGCTCGATGCCAACGCCGCGCTCGATACCCGCGGGGTGCCGGTGGTGGCGCTCGCCGGCACCTGCATGGAGGCCGGCAAGACGGCGGCGGCCTGCGCGGTGATCGCCCGCATGCGCCACCGCGGCCTGACGGTGGACGCCTTCAAGGCCACCGGCGTGTCGCTGCGCCGTGACATCCTCGCCATGGAGGACGCCGGCGCGCGCCGCAGCGCGATCTTCACCGACCTCGGCGTGGTCACCACCACGCGCGCCAACGGCCCGGCGCTCACGCGCACCATGCTGAGCGAGCTGGCCGCCGGCAAGCCGGACGTGGTGGTGTTCGAGCTCGGCGACGGCATCCTCGGCACCTACGGTGTCGATGCCATCCTCGAGTGCCCGGACATCCGCGCGGCACTCAGCGCGGTGGTGCTGTCGGCCAACGACCCGGTCGCCGCCTGGGGCGGGGTGAAGCTGCTGCGCGAGCGCTTCCACATCGAGCCGTGCGTCGTGACCGGACCTGCGACCGACAACCAGGTGGGCGTGGAGATCATCAGAACGCAGATGGGCGTTGCGGCCTGCAACGCGCTCAGCCATGGTGCGGCGCTCGGCGATTGCGTGCTCGAGGCGCTCGGCATCGCCGCCCGCCCGGCGGCCGCGCCGGCCCAGGCGGCCGGATGAGCGCGGCCATCCCCGCGGTCGTGCTCGGCGGCACCGGCTACGTCGCCGGCGAGCTGCTGCGGCTGCTCGCGGGGCATCCGCAGTTCACGCTCGCGGCGGTGATGTCCGAGAGCCAGTCGGGTGAGCCGCTCGCCGCCGCCTTCCCGCACCTGGCGAGCGCCTATCCCAAGGAGCGCTTCAGCTCCGAGGCCGAGGTGCGAAAAGTGCTGTGCGAAACGCGCAGCGCGGCGCTGTTCTCGGCCGCCCCGCACGGCGTCGCCGCCGCGCTCCTCGACCGGCTGCTCAGCGCCGCGGAAGCTGCCGGCTGCGCGCCGCGCGTGGTGGACATCTCGGCAGACTTCCGTTACGCGAGCCGCGAGGCCTATGCGTCCGTTTACCTGCACCCGCACGCAGCTCCTGCGCGCCTGGCGCAATTCACCTGCGCGCTGCCCGAGCAGCTGCCGCAGCTCGGCACGCCGCACGTTGCCCACCCGGGTTGCTTTGCCACCGCGATCCTGCTGGCGAGCGTGCCGCTGCTCGCCAAAGGCCTCGTCACTCCTACGCTGTTCGTCAGCGGCATCACCGGCAGCACCGGCTCCGGACGCAAGCCCGTCGAGGGCACGCACCATCCGCTGCGCCACGCCGACGTCTACAGCTACGGTGCGCTCGCGCACCGCCACGTGCCCGAGGTCGCCGCCTGCGCGCTGGCGGCGTCGGGAGTCGAGGCGCAGTTCGCGTTCGTGCCGCTCTCGGGCCCGTTCGCCCGCGGCATACACGTGACGCTGCAGGCGCCGCTGCAGCGCCCGCTCGACACCGAGGAGCTGCTGACCGTGCTGCAGGCGTTCTATGCCGATGCGCCGTTCGTGCGCGTCGCGAGCGAGATGCCGCGCGTCAAGGATGTCGTCGCCAGCAACTACGCGCACCTCTCCGCGGTGGTGCGCGGGCGCACGCTGGCGGTGCTGTGCGCCATCGACAATCTCACCAAGGGTGCGGCCGGCGGCGCCGTGCAGTGGATGAACCGCATGTTCGACCTGCCGGAGAGCTGCGGCCTCACCGCGCCCGCTCCCGGCTGGACATAGAAGGGCGCGCGCGATGGCGAAGAAGAAATCGGCGGCAACCACCTCGGACACCGGCCTGCGGGCGGCGGTGCGCGCCCACGATTTCCTGGCTCCGGTGTTTTCGCAGTACCCGCTGGAGGTCGCCTCGGCGCAGGGCGTCTGGCTCACCAGCAGCCGCGGCGAGCGGGTGCTCGATCTGTACGGCGGACATGCGGTCGCGGCCCTGGGCTACAACCATCCCGCCTGGACCGCAGCTCTCGCCCGCCAGGCGGAAGGCTGTCAGTTCCAGAGCAACGCCGTGGCGATGCGCGTGCGCGCGAGCGCCGCGCGGCGCCTGGTACGCTTCTCGAAGCTGCCCTTCGCCAGCGTGTTCTTCGTCAACAGCGGCGCCGAGGCGAACGAGAACGCGCTCAGGCTGGCGCTGCGCATGACCGGCCGCGCGCACGTCGCGGCCATCGAGGGCGGCTTTCACGGACGCACCGCCGCAGCCGGCGCCGTGACCTGGGGCGCGCAGGCCAAATGGTACGGCTTTCCCCGCACACCCTTCGACGTGAGCTTCATCCCGCGGGGCGACAGCGGCGCCATCGCCGCCCAGGTCACCCGGGACACCGCGGCCGTGATCGTCGAGCCGGTGCAGGGACTGGCCGGCGCGGTCGATCTCGGTGCGCCGTTCCTGGCGGCGTTGCGGGCGCGCTGTGACGAGGTGGGCGCGCTGTTGATATTCGATGAGGTGCAGTGCGGCGTCGGCCGCACCGGGGAGCCGTTCGCGGCCAACTTCTACGAAGTGCGCCCGGACATGCTCACCACCGCCAAGGCGCTCGGCAACGGCTTCCCCTGTGCCGCGCTGATGCTGTCGCCGCTGGTTGCCGCCTCGCTCAAGCCCGAATCCCTCGGCACCACCTTCGGCGGCGGACCGATGGCATGCGCGGCGATCAGCGCGGTGCTCGCGGCCATAAAGGAAGAGCGGCTCCTCGAGCGCGTGCGACGTATGGGCGCATATATCCGCCGCACCTGCGTGCTGGGCCCGGTCACCGGCTACCAGGGTGCGGGCCTGCTGGTGGGCTTGCGCACCACGCGACCGGCCAGAGAAATCCAGGCGGAGCTGCTCGAGTGCTGCATCCTCACCGGCACCTCCAGCGACCCGCATATCCTGCGGCTGCTGCCGCCGTTCATCCTCGAGGAACAGCACGTCGACATGCTGCACGATGCGCTGCGGGACCTGCCGCCGTGAAGCGCTTCCTCGACCTCGCCGACTTCTCCCGCGAGGAGGTGCTGTCGCTGCTCGAGCTGGCGCGGCGGCTGGAGAAACAGCCCGAGCCGCACGCACTCAGCGGCAAGATCCTCGGCCTGCTGTTCTTCAACCCCTCGCTGCGCACGCTGGCCTCGTGTCAGGCCGCCATGGCGCGCCTCGGCGGCAGCTCGTTCGTCATCAATCCCGGCCAGGGCAGCTGGCAGCTCGAGACGCGCAGCGGCGTGGTCATGGACGGCGGCGCCGCCGAGCACGTGCGCGAGGCCATCCCGGTGCTCGCCTCCTATTGCGACGCGCTCGGCATCCGCGCCTTTGCCGAAGGACGCGATCTGGCCGCCGATCTCGCCGAGACCAACTTCGCCGCCATGGCCGGCCTCACCGACAAGCCGCTGGTGAACCTCGAGTCCGCGGTCAACCATCCCTGCCAGGCGCTCGCCGACTGGAAGACGCTGGATGATCTGGCGGTGCCGCGCGGCGCGCGCTTCGTGCTCAGCTGGGCCTGGCATCCGCGCGCGCTGCCGCTGGCGGTGCCGGCGGCGGCGCTGCACATGGCGGCACTGCGCGGCATGGAGGTGATCGTGCTGCGCCCGGAAGGCTTCGCGCTGCCGCCGCCCATCATGGAGCGTGCGCGGCGCGCGGCGGCGGCGAGTGGCGGCTCGGTGCGCGAGAGCAGCGAGCGCGCCGAGGCGCTCGCCGGTGCGGAGGTGCTCTACGTCAAGGAATGGGGCGCCACCGAGCGTTACGGGGATGCGGCCGCCGACCGCGCGCGCCGCGGCGCGCTGACCGACTGGTGCGTGCGCAACGACTGGTTCGCGAGCGCCCCCGCCTGCCGCGTCATGCACTGCCTGCCGGTGCGACGCAACAGCGCCATCGCCGACGAGGTGCTCGACAGCGCGCGCAGCATCGTGCAGCGCGAAGCCTACAACCGCCTGCCGGCGCAGATGGCCGTGCTCCACCAAATGCTCAGAAGCTGACGGCCCAGGAGGGGCGTAACTCACATGATCATGCACCGCGGCGAACAGACCCTCGCCATCCGCGCGCTGAAGAGCGCGGCGCCCTACATCCGCATGTACAAGGGCAAGACCTTCGTAGTGAAGGTCGGCGGCGGAGTGTTCGCGGACGCCGAGGCGACGCGGGTGCTGGTGGAGCAGATCGCGATCCTGCACTACTTCGGCGTGCGCGTGGTGCTGGTGCACGGCGGCGGTCCGCAGCTCACGGAAGTTGCGGCGGCGCTCGGCGTGCCGACGCGGCTGGTGGAGGGACGGCGCATCACCGATGAGAAGTTCATCGAGGTCACCGCCATGGTGCTCAACGGGCTGATCAACACGCGCGTGCTGGCGATCTGCCGCGGCCTCGACATCGAGGCGGTCGGCATCAGCGGCGTCGATGCGGGACTGGTACGCGCGCACAAGCGCGCCCCGGTGGCGGTGGGCGCCGGCGGCGAGCTGGTCGATTTCGGCCTGGTCGGCGATATCGACGCGATCGACCCCGGCGTGATCAAAAAGCTGCTCGACAACGGACTGATGCCGGTGGTCAGCCCGCTGTCGGCGGACGCCGCGGGCACGCTGCTGAACATCAACGCCGACACCGTGGCGGCGGCGCTCGGCGCTGCGCTCGGCGCGGAGAAGCTCATCCTGTGCACCGGTGCCCCGGGGATCCTCGGCAGCGTCGACGACCCCGGCTCGCTCATCTCCTATACGGACCTGCAGGGACTGGCGCGCCTGCGCGCGCAGGGGCGCATCGCCGACGGCATGCTGCCGAAGGCGCAGGCCATCGAGGATGCGATCCGCGGCGGCGTGCGTCGTGTGCACGTGGTCTCCTATCGCTCCCCGGAAGGCATCCTCGGCGAGGTATTCACCAACGAGGGCACCGGCACGCTGATCGTCGCGGACGTGAATGCGCTGTCGGCCGCGGAGCAGAGCACGCCGTGAGCCGCCTGTGGGACAAGGGCGCGCCGCTCGATGAGCGGGTGCTGCGCTACAGCGCCGGCGAAGACCACGCGCTCGATGAGCGGCTGGTGGCGTACGACGTGCGCGCCTCGCTGGCGCATGTCGCGATGCTGCACGCGCAGGGGCTGCTGGCGGCGGACGATCTCGCCGCGATCCGCGCGGCCTTGAGCGCGCTCGCCGCCGAGCACGCGCGCGGCGCCTGGCATGTCGAGCTCGCCGACGAGGACTGTCACACCGCGCTCGAGCGGCACCTCACGGCACGCATCGGCGCGGCCGGTGAGCGCATTCACCTCGGCCGCTCGCGCAACGACCAGGTGCTGGCCGCGATCCGGCTGTACCTGAAGGATGCGATCGGCGAGCTGCGCGACGCGGCGCTCGCGGCGGCCGAGGCGCTCGAGCAGCTGGCGCAGCGCGAGGCGCACACCGCGCTGCCCGGCTATACGCACATGCAGCAGGCCATGCCGAGCTCGGTGGCGCTGTGGGCCGGCGGGTTCGCGGCGGAGATCCGCGACGACGCCGCGGGAGTTACGGCAGTGCTGCGGCGCGCCGACCAGAGTCCGCTCGGCTCGGCGGCCGGCTACGGCACTCCCGGGGTGCCGATCGACCGCGAGGCGACGGCCGCGAGCCTCGGCTTCGCGCGCGTGCAGCAACCGGTAACGGCGGTGCAGCTGTCGCGCGGCAAGGCCGAGGCGCAGCTGCTGTTCGAGATCACGCTGTTGCTGCAGGACCTGTCGCGCCTCGCCGCCGACGTGCTGCTGTTCGCCACCCAGGAATTCTCGTTCGTGGTGCTGCCGGACGCCTTCACCACCGGCTCGTCCATCATGCCGCACAAGCGCAATCCCGACGTGTTCGAGCTGGTGCGCGCGCGCTCGGCCACGGCGCAGGCGTGCCTGCTGGAAGCACTGGCGGTGTGCGCGAAGCTGCCGTCCGGCTACCAGCGCGACCTGCAGCTGCTGAAGTTCCCGCTGTTCCGCGGCATCGACCTGGGACTGGCGACGCTCGCCATCGTCGCGCCGGCGATCGGCGCACTGCAGTTCCAGCCCGGCAACATCCGGCTCGACCCGGCGATCCACGCCGCGGAGGAAGCCAACCGCCTGGCGGTCGCCGAAGGAATTCCGTTCCGCGAGGCGTACCGGCGCATCGCCGCGCGGCTGAAGAAATAGGCCGCGAGGCACGCAATGACGAAGGTTCTGGGAATCTCGGGGAGCCTGCGCCGCGGCTCGTACAACAGCGCGCTGCTGCGCGCCGCCGTGCCGCTCATGCCGCCGGACGCGGCGCTCGAGATCGCCAGCATCCGCGGCATCCCGCTCTACGACGGCGACATCGAGGCGCAGGGGATCCCCGCGGCGGTCAGCGCTTTGAAGGACGCGGTGGTGGCCGCAGACGGCGTGCTGCTGGTCACTCCCGAATACAACAACGGCATCCCGGGGGTGTTCAAGAACGTGATCGACTGGCTGTCACGGCCCGCCTCCGACATCAAGCGGGTGTTCGGCGGGCGGCGCTTCGCCATCATCGGCGCCTCCCCGGGCGCCTTCGGCACGGTGCTCAGCCAGGCGGCGTGGCTGCCGGTCATGCGTACGCTCGGTACGCAGTTGTGGACCGGGGGCCGCGTGGCGGTGGCGCGCGCCGCGATAGTGTTCGACGAGCTCGGCAATCTGAAGGACGGCCTGATCGAGGAGCAGCTGCGGCTGTTTCTCGCCGGTTACGTCAACTTCCTGCGGCGGCCGGACAGCTGATCCGCACGCGGCTACTGCGCGTCCGGCTGTGCCTGCGGCGCCGCGCGCGCAAACGCCGGCAACGCCTCGAGGTGCGCGCAGATGCCGCGCAGCGTGGGATAGGGCGCGACGTCGCACTTGAAGCGGTGGGCGTTCGCCATCTGCGGCACCAGACACACGTCGGCGAGCGTCACCGTGGTGCCGTACAGATGCCGGCCGTCGCCGCTGAGACGCTGCGCGTCCTTCTCGAGCGCGCTGAAGCCGAGCGCGATCCAGTGCGCATACCAGGCGTTCACCGCCGCATCGTCCGCCGCAAGCCGCGCGCGCAGGTAATCGAGCACCCGCAGGTTGTTGAGCGGATGAATGTCGCAGGCGACGGCCAGTGCCAGCGCGCGCACTTCGGCGCGCTCGGCCGGCGCGCGCGGCAGCAGCGGCGGCTCGGGATGCGTCTCCTCCAGGTACTCGATGATGGCGAGCGACTGGGTGAGCGTATGCGCGCCGTCCTCGAGTACCGGGATCAGGCCGTGCGGGTTCAGCGCACGAAACTGCGGCGCGTGCTGCGCGCTGGTGGGCGCGCGCAGGTCGACGAACGCCGTCTCCCAGGGGATGCCCTTGATGTTGAGCGCGATGCGGGCGCGATAGGTCGCGGAGCTGCGGAAGTAACCGTAGAGTTTCACTTAGCCAGGCTCCGCCGCGCTGATGGTGTTGTGCAGCACGGCCAGTCCCTCGATGCCGCCTTCGAGGCGGTCGCCGGGCCGCAGTGGTCCGACGCCCGAGGGCGTGCCGGTGAAGATGAGATCCCCCGCCTGCAGCGTGTACAGCTGCGAGAGCGAGGCGATGATGTGCGGCACGTCCCACACCAGATCGCTGATATCCGCATCCTGGCGCGTCTCACCGTTCACCTTGAGCCAGATACGCCCGCGCTCGGGGTGGCCGTGACTCGCCGGGCGGATCGCGCCGACCGGAGCGGAGAAATCGAAGCCCTTGGAGGTATCCCATGGCTGGCCGCGTTTGCGCGCCGCGCTCTGCAGGTCGCGTCGTGTCAGATCGTTGCCGGCGGCGTAGCCGAACACGTGGCTGCGGGCCTGTGCGGGTGCGAGCTCGCTGCCGCCGCTGCCGAGTGCCACCACCAGCTCGATCTCGTAGTGGAAGTTGGCGGTGCCCGGCGGATAAGGGATCGCCGCGCCGTCGGCGACCACGGCGTCGGCCGGCTTCATGAAGAACACCGGCGGCGCCGTCGGATCCGCGCCGGTCTCCTTGATGTGCGCGGCGTAGTTGAGGCCGACGCAGTAGATGCGGTGCACGGGAAAGCGCTGCGCGCTGCCCGCCACGGCGACGCTGGGCAACGCGGCCGGCGGAAAAACGAACTCGGTCATGGCGGCGGCTCCGGGTCGGACGATTTCAGCTGTGGCGCGGAGGAAGATTGCCACCGCGCAAACCGCTAGACTAGCGCCGATGAGCATCTGGCGCGCCGTTGCGACTCCCGAGGAACTCACCGAGCGGGGCAGCAGGAGCATGCCCGGGTTTCTCGGCATGCGCTTCACGGAGATCGGACCGGACTTCCTGCGCGCGACCATGCCGGTCAACGAGCGCACGCACCAGCCCTTCGGCCTGCTGCACGGCGGCGCGTCCGTGGCGCTCGCCGAGACCGTCGGCAGCGTCGCCTCGATCCTGTGCGTCGATCCTGAGCGCTACCTGTGCGTCGGCCAGGAAATCAACGCCAACCACCTGCGCGGCATGTCCTCGGGCACGGTCACCGCGACCGCCCGCCCTTTCCACCTGGGCGCCCGCAGCCACGTCTGGCACATTGAGATTCGCGACGAGAGCGAGCGGCTGGTGTGCGTATCGCGGCTCACCATGGCCATCGTCGAGCGGAGGTAAGATGTCGACCCCCAACCCGCTGAGCGCGGAAAGTCCGCACGTGGACCAGTCGCTCGTCAGCTACACCCACGTGATCTATGGGCTGCACGCGCTGTCGGTGCTCATCGGCGTCACGACTTTCCACACCATCGTCGGCAGCTTCATCTGGGGGCTGCCGTCGATCATCGCCGTGATCATGAACTACGCGCGTCGCGCGGCGACCCACGGCACCTATCTCGAGTCGCACTTCCGCTGGCAGATCCGCACCTTCTGGTACGCGGTGCTGTGGAGCGTCGTGATATGGGCGGTGTCGGTGCCGCTCATGCTGGTGCTGATCGGCTTTCCGCTGTTCATCGCGGGTCACTTCGCGCTGGGTATCTGGATCGCCTACCGCGTCATCCGCGGCTGGCTGTCGCTGAACGACAAGCGCGCGATGTACGTATGAGTCCCGGCGGCACAGCTGCGCGCTGCGCGGACTTGCGGCCGTGGTGCGCGTGGGCCGCGTTCGGTGCGGCCGCGGGGCTCGCGGCACTGCTCAGCGGCTGCGGCCAGAAGGGGCCGCTCTACCTGCCGGACAAGAACGCCGCGGTCGTCACCGCGCCGGCGCAGCCGGCGCCGCCCGCGACAACAGCGCCCGCGACAACGCCGGCCGCGACAACGCCGGCCGCGGCGTCAGGCACTACTGCGGCGCCGCCGGCGCAAACACCCGACCAGACGAAGAAACCGGATCCGGACGACTCGCCGAGTCCGCAGTAGCGCTCAGGCGCGCAGCAGTCCGCGCAGCGGCTTGGCCGCGGCGCTGTCGGGGAAGACGGTGTCGAGCGCCCCGGCCGGCACCGACAGGTGCTCGGTCAGCAATCCCTTGAGCACCGAGCGCAGGTCGAGCGTCGCAGCGAGGTCGCGTCCCTGATAGAGCGCCCCCGTCGACAGGCCCGGCCAGTCGGCGATGACGCGCCCGCCCGCCACGGCGCCGCCGACGAGAAAGGCCACCGTGGCCGTGCCGTGGTCGGTGCCGCGCGTACCGTTGATGGCCGCGGTGCGGCCGAACTCGGTGACCAGCAGCACCGCGGTGTCGCTCCACGCCGTGCCGAGCTCCTGCCGCAGCGTCGCCAGGGCCTTGTCGAGCGCTCCGAGTCTGCCTGCGAGCTGGCCCTCGGCGCCGCCTTCATTGGCATGGGTGTCCCAGCCGGTCGTGTCGAACACCGCGACCTTCGGTCCGTCGGGCTGGCGCAGAAAACCGCCGGCCGCGTGCACGATCTCCGTGTAGCGCGCGTTGTTGGCCGGCGCCGCAGCGACCGCTGCCACGCCCGCCGGGGCCACGCCTGCCGGTGCCGCCGCGGCCTGCGCCGGCTCCATGGCGGATTCCCCGCCGCCGTCCACCATGGCGTTCGCGGCCAGCGCGTCGGCCAGGCGCGTCGCGAGCAGCGGATCACCTGCGTAGAGATCGGTAATGCGTGCGAGCGTGTCGTCATCGAGCGCGCCGAGCTTCGACGGCGACCATGAGGTGACCGCAGCCGGCCCGCGCATCACGAGCGGCACGTTCTGGCCGAGCGCCACGCCCGCCTCGCGCTGCCGCGGCGTGGGCGCAGCGGCGAGCGCACGATTGAGCCAGCCGGTGGCGAGCGCGTGTGGGCGCGGCGAGCCGTTCTCGAGCACGTCCTGGCCGTCGAAGTGCGAGCGCTCGCGGTAGGGGCTGGCGAGCGCATGCAGCACCGTGAGTTCGCGCGCCGCGTAGCACTGCTGCATGAAGTTGAGCGCGGGGTGCAGCCCGAAGAAGCCGTCGAGCGGCAGGGCGCCGCCGCGCTCACCCGGCGCGTGCAGCGCAAACTCGCGCCGCAACTGCGCATAGTCGCGATCCCCGTAGGGCGGCACAGCGGCGAGCCCATCGAGCGCACCGCGCATGATGACCAGCACGAAGCGCGCCTGGCGCTCGCTCGCGTGCGCGAAAGCGAGGCGCGTGGTGAGCAGCGCGCCGCCGGCGGCCAGCGCACCGAGGTTCAAGAATTGCCGTCGTGGCATGCGCATGGTGTTTCCTTTCGCTGCTCAGCGCCGCATGAATTCGGGCGCGGCGAGCAGCAGCGTGATGCCCTGCGCGGCGCTCGCCGCGCGTGCCACCGCGGTGCGCGTGGCGTCGCCGAGGTTCGCGCCGAGCAGTTCGGGCGCCAGCTGCTGCGCGTCGCGGCGGCTGCCGAGGCGCTCGCCGAGCGCTTCCGCCCACTGGATGCGCTTCATCAGCGCGGAGGCACCGTCCCAGTCGGCGCTGCGATCCGGCCAGCCCGCCGGGGATCCCGGCTGCCAGGTTCTCTGTCCGAGCAGCTCGAACGGTGCGAGCGGCCCGTGCCCGGCCTCGACCGGCACCCCGAGCCCGCGGTAGCTGGAGATGATGTAGTCGGTCGGGGTCTTGTATTTCGCGAGCGGTGCCGTCCAGGCTTCGGGAGCCGCCAGCAGCGCGCGGTAGACCGTGGGAAGGTCGCCGCCGCTGTGCATGAAGGCGTCGGCGACGCGCTCCACGGCGGCGTGCGGCGGCTCGTCGGCGATGAAATGGCGTGTGAGTTTGGTGGCGATGTGGTGCGCGGTGACGCGCTGGTGTGCGAGATCGTGCAGCACCGCCTCGCCCTGGCGGAAGCCGTCGTCGGCATAACGGCGGCCGAGCACTACTTTCTCGCCCGGCTCGTGCACCTCGGCACGGAACACGAAACGCCCGGGCTCGGCGTCCGCGAAGCGCCCGCCGTCGCCGCCGATCGACCAGCCGGTGATGACCTCGGCGAACGTCGTGACGTCGGTCTGCGTATAGCCGCCGCCGACCCCGAGCGTATGCAGCTCGAGGATCTCGCGCGCCAGATTCTCGTTGATGCCGATCTTGCGCTGCGCATCGCGGCGCCCGAGCTGTTGCGCGGCTGGCGAGTGCGGACCGACGGACTGGAAGTTGTCCAGATACAGCAGCATCGCCGGGTGCGTCTCGACCGCCAGCAGCAGGTCGTTGAAGTTGCCGAGCACGTGCGGCCGGATGGCCTCGCGCTCGAAGCTGCCGGCGACGCCGCCGAGAAACTGCTTGTCGACCGAGACCGCGAAGTGATTGGTCCAGAACTGCGTCAGCCGCTCGAGGAACGGCCGCTCGCTCGCCACCGCGGCGGCCAGCCGCGCGGTCGCTTCGGAAACGTAGATGGGCTTGAGAAACTGCGGCAGCCGCTGCTGCACGGCATTCTGCGCATCGTCAGCGACGGCGCTCTTGCGCGCCTGCTGGATCTCGCGCCGCAGGTTCAGTGCGTCGGCGAGGATGTCGACCGAGGAGCGCAGCCCGGCGTCGGCGAGCCGCGGCGGCGCGCCACCGAGCTGCGCGGTGAGCCAGCCGCGGCCGTCGGCACCGATGGCGACGAGATCGCCGGGGCGGGCCCCGAGTCCGAAGCGATTGGCGGCGATGACGGCGCTGAGCGTCGAGTTCATAGACGAAGCATCGGTGAAGACTGCAGTGCTATAGCGCAGCGCCACTGCTGTGGTTGACCGTACGCACCGGCAGCGGCTGCGCTTATGTCCGTTATACTCGCGGCCCCGCCGGGATTTCACGCTCCATGACCCGTAATCCGGACCTGGTTCTCGTTGACGGCTCCTCTTATGTCTACAGGGCGTTTCATGCCCTGCCGCCGCTGTCCAACTCGCGCGGCGAGCCGACCGGGGCGATCCTCGGCGTGCTCAACATGCTGCTGAAGTTCCTCAAGGACTACCAGCCAGCGCGCATCGCGGTGGTGTTCGATGCGCCGGGTAGAACCTTCCGCGACGAGCTGTTTGCCGAGTACAAGGCGCAGCGTCCCGGGATGCCCGACGACCTGCGGGCCCAGGTCGGGCCGCTGCTGCAGATGATCGGCGCGCTCGGCCTGCCGCTGCTGCGCGTGCCGGGCGTGGAGGCGGACGACGTGATCGGCACGCTGGCGCGGCGCGCAGCCAGCGCCGGGCAGTCGGTGCTCATCTCCACCGGCGACAAGGACATGGCGCAGCTGGTCGACGCATCGATCACGCTCATCAACACCATGACCAACACGGTGCTCGACCGCGACGCCGTCAAGGCGAAGTTCGACGTCTTCCCCGAGCAGATCATCGACTACCTCGCGCTCATCGGCGACAGCAGCGACAACATCCCCGGTATCAACAAGGTGGGACCGAAGACCGGTGCGAAGCTGCTGCAGCAGTACGGCGGCCTCGACGAGCTCATCGGCCGCATCGCGGAAGTGCCGGGCAAGGTGGGCGAGAACCTGCGCGAGGGACTCGCCACACTCGAGCTGTCGCGGCGCCTGGCAACCATCCGCACCGACCTGGTGCTGCCGCTGTCGCTCGAGGAGCTGACACCGCGGGCACCGGACACCGCGGCACTGCGCGACCTGTACGGCAGGTACGAGCTGCGCGGGCTGCTGCGTCAGCTCGAAGGCGGCGAAACGACGGCCGCAGGCGTGCCCGCGGCAGGCGACGGCGCGGCCAGCGAGCGCGCCGCGAATGCCGCGCAAGCTCCAGCCGGCGCGGCGGCGCCTGACGCCGCGGCGCTGCAGGTCGGCGACGTTCCCCCCGCCATCGAGCGCCGCTACACGCTGATCACCAACTGGGAAGAGCTCGAGCGCTGGCTGGCGCGGCTGCGCGCCGCGCCGCTGTTCGCCTTCGATACCGAAACCACCGGCCTCGACTACATGCGCGCCGAGATCGTCGGCGTGTCCTTCAGCCTCGAGCCGGGCGAGGCGGCCTACGTGCCGCTCAAGCACGTCTATCCCGGTGCCCCGCCGCAGCTCGATCGCGAGCAGGTGCTGGCGGCACTGCGGCCGCTGCTCGAGGACGCCGCCATCGGCAAGGTCGGCCACAATCTCAAGTACGATGCGCACGTGCTGGCCAATGCCGGCATCGCGTTCGCCGGCATGCGCTTCGACAGCATGCTCGAGTCCTACGTGTGGAACAGCGTCGCCACCAACCACGACCTCGGCAGCGACGCGCAGCGCTACCTCGGTCTTGCCACCATTGCCTACGAAGACGTCACCGGCCGCGGTGCACGGCAGATCGGCTTCGACCAGGTGACGGTGGAGAAGGCGGCCGAGTACGCAGCCGAAGACGCCGACATGACGCTGCGGCTGCACGGCGCGCTGTGGCCGCAGCTGCAGGGCGTGCCACCGCTCGAGCGGCTCTACCTCGCGTGCGAGCAGCCGCTGCTGCCGGTGCTGCTGGCGATGGAGCGGCACGGCGTGCTGGTCGATCGCGAACGGCTGCGCACCCAGAGTCGCGAGTTCGCGCGCCAGCTGCAGGAGCTGCTGCTGCAGGCGCATCGCGAGGCCGGCCACGAGTTCAACATCGACTCACCGAAACAGCTGCAGCAGATCCTGTTCGAGCGGCTGCAGCTGCCGGTGCGCCGGCGCACGCCGACCGGGCAGCCGTCCACCGCCGAGGATGTGCTGGAGGAGCTCGCCGAGGGCTACGCGCTGCCGCGCATTGTTCTCGAGTACCGGGCGCTCGCGAAACTCAAGTCGACCTATACCGACAAGCTGCCGGAGCTGGTGAACGAGCGCACCGGGCGCATTCACACCAACTACGCGCAGGCGGTGGCCGCCACTGGCCGGCTCTCCTCGCTGGATCCCAACCTGCAGAACATCCCGGTGCGCCGTCCCGAGGGACGCCGTATCCGTCAGGCGTTCATCGCCGCCCCGGGCAAAGTGCTGATCGCCGCGGACTACTCGCAGATCGAGCTGCGCATCATGGCGCACCTGTCCGGCGATGAGAGTCTGCGCGCCGCTTTCGCCGCGGAGCGCGACGTGCACCAGGCGACCGCCGCCGAGGTGTTCGGCGTGGAACTGGAGGCGGTCACGGCCGAACATCGCCGCACCGCCAAGGTCATCAACTTCGGCCTGATGTACGGCATGTCGGCCTTCGGCCTGGCGCGCAATCTCGGCATCGAGCGCGGCGCGGCGGCGCAGTACGTCGAGCGCTACTTCCAGCGCTACCCGGGCGTCAGGCGCTTCATGGACGCCACCCGCGCCCAGGCGCGCGAGAGCGGCTACGTCGAGACGGTGTACGGCCGGCGGCTGTACCTGCCCGACATCCGCTCGGGCAACCCGCAGCTGCGCCAGTACGCCGAGCGCAGCGCCATCAACGCGCCCATGCAGGGCACGGCCGCCGACATCATCAAGCGCGCCATGATCACGGTCGACGCCTGGTGCCGCAGCGAGCGCAGCGCCGCGCGCCTCATCATGCAGGTGCACGACGAGCTGGTATTCGAGGTGGACGCGGACGCGGTCGATGCCGTGAGCGCGGCGGTGCGCGAACACATGGTGAGCGCCGCCTCGCTGAGCGTGCCACTGCGCGTGGACGTCGGCGTGGGTGCAAACTGGGACGAGGCGCACTAAGCTGGCGCGCGCGTCAACGGAAGGCGTTTCATATGCGTTGGGAGCCCTAAAGCCATGCGAAGATTGCTGCTCACGGTCGCTCTGCTTCTCGGCGCGGGTGTCGCGCAGGCCGACGACAACGGACTGTTCTATCTCGGCGCCGGTATCGTCAGGGACAAGCTGAGCGATGTGGCCGCCACCAACTCCGACTTCGATGCCACTTCGTGGAAGGTGCTGGCGGGATTTCGGCCGATCAGCCTGTTCGCCGTCGAAGCGGACTACATCGATCTGGGCAGCCAGACGACCCAATACCTCGACATCAACACGCACCTGCAATACAAGGCGTTCGGCGCCTACGCGGTCGGCTTCGCGCCGATCCCCGTGCCCTACCTCGACGTGTTCGGCAAGCTGGGCCTGCAGCGCTGGAGCTCGAGCGGCAGCAGCACCGCGCCGTCCAGCAGCCTCTTCTCGCTTTCCGACAACGGCACCGAGTTCGCCTGGGGCGTCGGTGCGCAGGTGCACGTCGGCAACATCGGCGGACGGCTCGAGTACGAAGGCTTCCACATTCCCAACACGGCCGGCGCCAACGTGCTATCGCTCAGCGTGATCCTCAGCCTGTTGTAAACACAACCGCGGCGGCGCCGGCGCGGCGGTGGCCCCGCTGCTGCTGTTTGCCGGCACGGCCATGGCCCAGACGGCCGACAGCAACAACGGGATGCAGAGCCAAAGCGTGGGCCGGGTACGCGGTCGGCTTTCTGCCGCTGCCCGTTCCCTATTTCGACCTGTTCGCCAAGGCGGGGGCCGCGCGCTGGACGGTCAACGCCAACCAGAGCAGCGCCGGTCAGCTCCCGCCCAGTAATTTCTTCGCGATCTCGGACCAGGGAACGAGCTTTGCCTGGGGCCTGGGTGCGCAGCGGATTTGCGGCGCGCAGTTGTGGCGGATACGATACAGCTTGCTGACCAAACTTATGATTTAAAAAGATATTTTTTCTTAGTCTCCCCGGAACTCCCGGGAGCTCGGATCGTCCAACTTTTTGAGTGCATAGCACTCCCCGCTTCCCTCCCTGAGCGGGTAAACCCGGTTCATGAGACCTGTGCCGGGTTAGTCTGGCCCCGGCGGCTTCTAACGAAACCGCCGGGGCTTTTTTATTCGCGCTCCTGGGGCTTCAGCCACGCGAGCAGCATGTCCTGCGCCTCGCGCACCCCGGTGCCTTGCACGGCGGAGAAGAGCTGCGCTGTCGCCCGGCCCGACAGCTGCGCCGACGCTGCCCGCAACGCTGCGGACGCTTCGCTGCGATTGAGCTTGTCGGCCTTGGCAAGCAGCACATGGACGGCAAGGGCGGGCTGCGCCCAGCTGAGCAGGCCCTCGTCTCCGTCGCCAAGACCGCGGCGCGCGTCCACGATCATGAACAGGCCGGTGAGCGAGACGCGCTCGCGCAGCGCCTCGAGCAGCGGCACCCAGGCGCTGCGCTCGGCGGCAGGGACCTGTGCGTAACCGTAGCCGGGCAGATCGACCAGGCGCCGGCTGGGCATCAGCTCGAAGAAATTCACCAGCCGCGTACGCCCGGGAGTCTTGCTGATACGCGCCAGCGCGTGGCGCTGCGTGATCGCGTTGATGGCGCTCGACTTGCCGGCGTTGGAGCGGCCGGCGAAGGCCACCTCGATGCCAAGATCCGCGGGGAACTGCGCGGCCGCCGCCGCACTCACCAGGAAGCGCGCATCGCTAAAGCGGCTCATGTTTTCAAGGAGTAACGGAGCTTCGCCACGGCCGTAGTGTACAATTCTGCGCCCTCGTATCAGCGCACAGACCGAAAGAGAACGATGTCGCAGCGCGTGAACTTCATGGCCGGCGCCACCACGGCGCTCACTGTGCTCGCAGCGCTGGCCTCATCGCCCGTACCCTCGCAAACACCCGCAGCCTCGCCGACCAGCGCACCGGCGCAGACCGCGGCGCCGTCCCCGGCCCCGGGCGCGCCCGCGAGTGGCGCACCGGCGGCGGGTGCGAGCGCCCCGTCCGCCACCGCCGACTTTCCCTTTGACAAGGGCAAGGCTGCCGATGGCGCCACGAAGTCCGCGGTATGCACCGCCTGTCACGGTCCGAACGGCAACAGCGTGAATCCCGAGTGGCCGCGGCTGGCTGGGCAGAGCGCGGTGTACATCGCGGAGCAGCTGCGGCTGTTCCGCGCCGGGGTACGCAACAACCCGGTGATGAAGCCGCTCGCCGCGACACTCACCGACCAGGACATCGACGACCTGGCCGTCTACTACGAGGGGCAGACGCCCCAGGGACTCGAGGCCGACCCCTCCTACTGGAAAGCGGGTGAGGCGCTGTACCTGCGGGGTGATCATGCGCACCAGGTGCCTGGCTGCGTCGCCTGCCACGGCCCGGTGGGTCGCGGCAATCTCGCGGCCGGCTATCCGGCACTGCGGGCACAGCAGTCGGTGTACCTGGTGAAGCAGCTGAACGACTACGCGAACGGGACGCGCTACAGCGGCCCCGATCCAGCCACCGCGAGCCGCAACGGCGTGATGATGTTCACCATCGCGAAGCGACTCTCGCCGGAGCAGATGCGCGACCTCGCTTCCTACCTGCAGGGTATGCGCTGATCCAAGGAAGTCCATGACTCGAATGCTCGCTCTGGCGGCGCTGCTCGCCCTGGCCGGCTGCGCGCGCCAATCCCCTGCACCCGCGCCCGCCGCCAGCGCCGCCAGCGCCGCCACGCCGCCGCGCAGCCCGAAGCGCCGGCAGCGGGAGCGCCTGCGGCCGGCGCCATGCCTGCGCCGAGCGAGACCGAGCAGGCCACCGCCTCGCAGGAGTCGGGCGATGCGGAAGGCGAGCACCAGCCGCAGAGCGACGCATCGCTCGAGCGCCTCGCGGCGTTGCCGCCCTCCGCTCAGCTGCCTGCCGGCAAGTGGCAGCCGGGAGTCAATTACGATCCGGTGGTGCCGGCGCAGCCCACCAGTGTCTCGTCCGGCAAGGTGGAGGTGCTGGAGGTATTCTGGCTTGCCTGCCCGCACTGCTACGCGCTCGAGCCCTATCTGCGCAGCTGGCTCAACACCAAGCCGGCCTACGTGCAGTTCGTGCGCGTGCCGGTCATCTGGCAGCCGATCCATCGCGCGCACGCGCGGCTCTATTACACCCTCGATGCGCTCGGGCGGCAGGACCTGGTGGAGAAGGCGTTCGACACCCTCCACCACGATCTCGAGACCCGCCAGCCGCCCCTGTTCGGCGACAACGACCCGCAGACTTATCAGATGCAGCTGCAGTTCGCGGTGCAAAACGGCGTCAGCGCGGACGAGTTCGCCAAGGCCTACAACTCGTTCGGGGTCAATGCGAACCTGCAGCGCGCCGAAGAGATCACCCAGCGCTACCAGGTGCACGACGTGCCGCTCATCGTGGTCAACGGCAAGTACACCACCGACCTCGGCGCGGCGGGCAGCGAGACGCGGCTCATCGAGCTGATCAACGACCTGGCCACCGCCGAGCACGGTCACTGAGATGGCGCGCCCGACTGGATTCGAACCAGCGACCTGCAGCTTCGGAGGCTGCCACTCTATCCAACTGAGCTACGGGCGCGCGGGGCCGGCGATGATACGCGTTGCCTGCTGAGAGCGTCTATGTGTGAGGCTCCCGGGTCAACGGCTATACTTCGCGGCCAATTGCAGGTTCGCCCGACCCCGTTCGACCGACGCACTCCATGAGCAAGCAGGACACCCACTTCTTCAACGTATTCAGCCTGGTGATCGGTCTGCTGGCGACGATCGCGATCCTGCTGTTTGCGCTGGCGCGCACCGTGGCGAGCTACACCCAGGACAGGCAGGTGCTCGGCGAGATCGACTATTCCCGGGCCGTAGCGGCGCGGCTGCAGCCGCTCAGCCAGGAAGCGGTAGCCGGCCAGGACAACTCCGCGCTCGCGATCAAGACCGAAGCTACCTCGGCCGCCGGCTCGGCCACGCCCGCCGCGGCGCTGCCGAAGAACGGCACCGAGCTGTTCGAGCAGGTGTGCAGCGCCTGTCACGGTCAGGGGATCGCCGGTGCGCCGAAGGCGGGCGACAAGGCCGCCTGGGGGCCGCGCATCGCCGAGGGCAAGGCGGTGCTCTACCAGCACGCGCTCAACGGCTTCCAGGGCAAGACGGGTGTCATGCCGCCCAAGGGCGGCCGCACCGACCTGCCCGACGACCTTGTCAAGCAGGCCGTCGATCACATGGTGCAGATGGCGCAGTAGCCCGATCCGGGCAGCGCAGCGCCAGCGCCTGCGCCACGTGCACGACCCCCGGCGTCGCTGCCTCCTCGAGGTCCGCGATGGTGCGCGCCACCTTGAGCACCCGCGCGCGTGCCCGTCCCGACAACCGCAGACGCTGCATCGCCTCATCGAGCAGCCGTGCCGCCCGTTCATCGGGCGCGCACCAGTGCTGCACGCCTCCCTCGTCGAGGCGGGCGTTGCAGGTTCCCTGTCGCACCAGCTGCAGCGCGCGCGCCCGTGCCACGCGCGCCGCCACCTGGGCGCTGCTCTCACCGCGTGCGGCCGTGGCGAACTCGTGTGCCGGCACGCGCGCCAGCTCGACGTGCAGATCGAGCCGGTCGAGCAACGGTCCGGAGATGCGGTTGCGGTAATGCCGCAGCTGCGCAGGCGTGCAGCGGCAAAGCCCGCTCGCTTCGCCGCGCTCTCCGCACGGACACGGATTCATGGCGGCGATGAGCAGGAAGGCGGCCGGGTACTCAGCCTGCAGCGCCGCGCGCGACACCGCGACCACGCCCGTCTCCAGCGGTTCGCGCAGCGCCTCCAGCACCGTGCGGCTGAACTCCGGCAGCTCGTCGAGAAACAACACGCCGTGGTGCGCGAGGCTGATCTCGCCGGGCCGCGCGCGCGCCCCGCCACCGATCAGCGCCGCCGCCGAGGCGCCATGATGCGGCGCGCGGAAGGGGCGCTCGCCAAGTTGCCCGGGGCGAAAGCCCGCGGTGCTGGCGGCGGCGACCGCCGCCACCTCGAGCGCCTCGTCCGCCGTCAGCGGCGGCAGCAGGCCGGGCAGGCGGCGCGCCAGCATGCTCTTACCGCAGCCCGGCGGCCCGACGAGCAGCAGGCTGTGTTCCCCGGCCGCGGCGATCACGAGTGCGCGCTTGGCCTGCCACTGACCACGCACCTCGGCGAGATCCGCGGCAGCGGCGCGGCGAGCGCCCGGGCCGGCGGCCGCGCCGGGTGGTGATCCGCCGCAGCATGGCGGCAGGGGCGCCGAGCCGCTGACGTGCGCACACACCTCGAGCAGGTGCGCCGCGGCGCGCACCTGCGCGGGCGCGGCCACGCACGCTTCGGCCGCATTGCCGCGCGGCACGATGAGCTCATTGCCGTGACGCTGCGCGTGTGCCGCCGCGAGCAGCAGCCCGTGCACCGGCTTCAGCTCCCCGGTGAGGCCGAGCTCGCCGTAGAACTCCGGCGTCGGGCTGCGGGTGCCGCCCGAGGCGCGCAGCTGTCCGGAGGCGAGCAGGATCCCGAGTGCGATCGGCAGGTCGAAGCGGCCGCCTTCCTTCGGCAGCTCGGCCGGCGCGAGGCTGACGGTGATGCGGCCGGCAGGGAACTCGAAGCGCGAATTCACCAGCGCTGCGCGCACGCGCTCCTTGCTCTCCTTCACCACGGTGGCCGGCAGGCCCACGATGCAGAAAGTCGGCAGCCCGCTGGCGAGACTCACCTCCACCTGCACCAGCGGTGCGCCGAGCCCCACCTGCGCCCGGCAGGCGACACGGGCCACGGCCACGTGTTTGGCGCGCGCGGCGGCCGCCGCTTCAGCCTGAGGCAGCGCCGCCCGGCGGGGCGGCGGGGGTGCCGGCCTCCAGCGCCGCGAGGCGCGCCTCGAGCGCCTCGAGCCTGGCGCGCGTGCGCTCGAGTACGCGCGCCTGGGCGTCGAATTCGTCGCGGTTGACGAGGTCGAGCTTGCTCAGCCGCTCGCGCAGCACGGCGCGGAAGTTGCTCTCAAGGTCGGCCTGCACGCTGCGTAGCGCCGGCGGCACGCGCTCGAGCAGGCGGCGTGCGATCTCATCGATGCGAAACGAATCCATAGTGGTTGCCTTGCGTCCTACGCCCCGTAATGAGGCAGCGGTCAGCGCACTCGCTCCAGGATGGTGCGGCCGGGACCCACGTGCGAGCCCTAACCTGCGGAAACCGCGCTCAACTCGCCGATGGCACGGAATCTGCACCCTTTGTGCGCACTTCCCAAGCTTACCCGCGCCGGGCCCGAAAGTGCGAGTGCGTGTTTGTGGCGCGAACGATATGAAAAAGACTCCAGCAGACGGAGACAACATGCCCAACACTGTCCGCACCGCGCCGCGCCTCGGGATGACGCTCGTGACGCTGCTGGCGCTCGCGCCCGTGCTGGCGCACGCCGCCGAGGTCGCGCAGCCCGCCAAGGGCGATACCGCCTGGATGCTCACCGCCACCGCGCTGGTGCTGCTCATGTCCGTGCCGGCACTCGCGCTCTTCTATGGCGGCCTGGTGCGCAGCAAGAACATGCTCTCGGTGCTGATGCAGGTGTTCGTCGGCTTCTCGCTCATCACCGTGCTGTGGTGCGTGTACGGCTACTCGCTCGCCTTCACGCAGGGTAATGCCGTCATCGGCGGGCTGAGCCGCCTGTTTCTCGCGGGCACCTTCGATCCGCAGACCGGCGCCTACTCGCTCGCCTCGACCTTCAGCAAGCACACCTCGCTCTACGAGCTGGTGTACGTGGGGTTCCAGGCGACCTTCGCCGCGATCACCTGCTGCCTGATCCTCGGCTCGCTGGTCGAGCGCATGCGCTTCTCCGCGGTGCTGCTGTTCCTGGTCATCTGGTTCACCTTCGGCTACTGCCCGGTGGCGCACATGGTGTGGTACTGGGCGGGGCCGGACGCCTACGGCTCCGCCGCCCAGGCGAACGCGGCGAACGAGCATGCGGGGCTCATCTGGCAATGGGGGGCGCTCGACTTCGCCGGCGGCACGGTGGTGCACATCAACGCCGGGGTCGCAGGACTCGTGGGCGCCATCGTGCTCGGCAAGCGCATCGGTTTCGGCCGCGAGCCGATGGCGCCGCACAGCCTCACCATGACCATGATCGGCGCCTCACTGCTGTGGTTCGGCTGGTTCGGCTTCAACGCCGGCTCGGCGCTCGAGGCGAACGGCAGCGCCGCGCTCGCCTTCCTCAACACCTACCTCGCCACCGCCTGCGCGGTGCTGTCGTGGATATTCGTCGAGTGGCTGGTCAAGGGTAAGCCCTCGATGCTAGGGGCCGCCTCGGGCGCGGTGGCCGGGCTCGTCGCCATCACGCCCGCGGCGGGCAACGTCGGGATTCCGGGCGCCTTCGCGATCGGGCTCGGTGCGGGCGTGATGTGCCTGTGGGGCGTCACGGGACTCAAGAAGCTGATCCGCGCCGATGATTCGCTCGACGTGTTCGGCGTGCACGCGGTGGGCGGCATCTTCGGCGCGCTCATGACCGGCATTTTCAACGCGCCCTTCCTCGGCGGCCCGGGCTCCACTGACTGGGTGACCGGCGCGGTCACCTACCCGGGTGTGTGGACGCAGTTTCGCATCCAGCTGCAGGCGGTGTGCCTGGTGGCGGCGTGGACGGCGACGGTGGCGTTCATCGGCTTCTACGTCGTGAAGCAGCTCGTCGGCCTGCGCGTGCCGGAGGAGGACGAGCGCGAGGGACTGGACATCACCTCCCACGGCGAGCGGGCCTACGACCTGTAGCGAGCGGCGCAGACGGGCGCAGTTTTTGGGGGCCCCGGCCGGGTGGGTAGCGGACCGGGGCCTCTTCTTTGTATGGTGTGGGTCTGGCGCGCCCCGCCCTGCGGGGTTGTGTGACGGACTTCAAAGGTCGCTCCCGCGGGAGCAGCCATACTGCCTCGCGCGGAGGCCCTTATGTTGCGATCTGTCGTTCTCGCTGCCCTGACCTTCACCTGTGCACTCTCCTGCGCGCGTGCCGATGTCTACCGCTGGGTCGACGAGCACGGCGAGCCGCACTACAGCGACCAGTGGGTCCCGGGCTCGGAGGTCATCAAGACCGTGCGGTCGCGTCCGGCCGGCTCGGATGCCCCGGCGCACGCCGCGGACCAGAAAGGCCTGACAGCCGCGAGCAACAACATCTCCACGCAGCTCTCCGACCAGGACAACGCCCGCGCCGTGCAGCAGGACGTGGCGAAGAGCCGCGAGGCGCGCTGCAAGTCCGCCAAGGACATGTACATGCGGGCGATCACCTCGCGGCGCGTGTACAAGGAAGACAAGGGCGGCGAGCGTACTTACATGTCGGACGAGGAAGCCGATGCCTGGCGCGAGCAGCTGCGCAAAGCCACGCAGGATGCCTGCGGCAGCGTGCCGCAGTTCGATCCGAACGCGCCGATCCCAGAGCCGCAGCCGATTCCTGAGCCGCAGCCGATCCCCGAGCCGAAGGTCAACCCGGCGGCCGCGACCACGCGCTAGCAGGCGCTGCCCGCCGGCCCGCCCGCGCGGCGGCGTCTGGCGGAAAAAAGTCCTATAGTGGCGCCGCGGCGATGAGCGCCGCACTGCCTTGGACCGAAAACGATGCGCACAGGCTTTGTCGGGCTCGGCGCCATGGGCACGCATATGGCGCGCAACCTGCACCGCGCGGGTCTGCTCGCCGGCGTGTGGAACCGCAGCGCCGCCAAGGCAACCGCGCTCGCCTCCGAGCTGAAGGTCCCGGCCCCCGCCACGCTGCCCGAGCTCGCCGCGGCGTGCGATGCGGTGGTGTCGTGCGTCTCCGCCGATGCCGACGTGCTCAACGTCACCCGCGCCATGGCGCCCGCGCTGAAGCAAGGCGCGCTGGTGCTCGACTGCTCGACCGTGGGCGCCGACACTGCGCGGCAGGCGGCGGAGCTGCTGGCTCCGCACCGCGTCGACTTTCTCGATTGCCCGGTGAGCGGCGGCGTCGAGGGCGCCCGCGATGCGACGCTCGCCATCATGGTAGGGGGTGGTTTGTCAGCTTTCGAGCGCGCGCAGCCGATCCTCAAGGCACTCGGCCGCACCATCGCGCATTTCGGCCCCACCGGCAGCGGCCAGGCCGCCAAGGCCACCAACCAGATCATGTGCGCCGGCATCATCGAGGCGGTCGCCGAGGCGATGGCGTTCGCGCACGCGCAGGGCCTGCCGCTCGACAAGCTGATCGACACCCTCGGCAAGGGCGCCGGCTCCTCCTGGTACTTCGTGCACCGCGCTCCCAACATGGCGCGCGGCGCCTACCCGGCCGGCTTTCGCGTACGGCTGCACGCCAAGGACCTGGGGATCTGCCACGACATGGCGGCGCGCTTTGGCGTGGCGCTGCCGGTGGTCGAGCGCATGCTGGGCGAGTACGCCGAGCTCGTCGCCCGCGGCTACGGCGACGAGGATATCTCCGCGACCTACCGTCTCAAGGCCGAGCTGTTCGAGCGCACCAACATCATGAGTGTACCGCCACGCGGCCCGACATGAAGAACGAGCCCGGGTACGGCAGCGCGTTCTACCTGCCGGACCTGTGCACCTCGCGCGCCACGCTCGCGGTAGTGCTGATCGTCGAGCTGACGGCCTGCGTGCTCACGGTCTCACGGCAGAACCCCGCGGTCGATTTCTGGACCGACCTGGCGCGCACCTCGCTGTTCCTGCTGTGGATCGGGCTGGCCGGCGCGGCGCTGTTGTGCGCGCTGCGCGCGCGGCTGGCACGGCTCACCGTGACGGCGGGCTCGGCCGCAGCGCTGGCGCTCATCACCGCGGTGGTGGCCGCGGTGTCGCTGTGCGTGTACCTGATCGGCCGCACGCGCGTGGTGCTCGAATCGAGCGGCGCACTGCTGTTTCCGCCCGAGCCGCGCAGCTTCGTGGTGCGCAACGTCTTCATCGGGCTGGTGGTGTCGGGCCTGGCGCTGCGCTACTTCTACGTGGCGCACCAGTGGCGCCGCAGCGTCGAGCTGCGCGCCGCGGCGCGCGTGCACGCGCTGCAGGCGCGCATCCGCCCGCACTTCCTGTTCAACAGCATGAACACCATCGCCGCGCTGACGCGCAGCAACCCGCGGCGCGCGGAAGGCGCGGTGCAGGATCTCGCCGACCTGTTCCGTGCCACGCTCAGCGACAAGCGCGACACCATCACGCTCGCCGAGGAGCTGGAGGTGGCGCGTACCTACCAGCGCATGGAGCAGCTGCGCTTAGGGGAGCGCCTGCAGGTCGAGTGGAAGACCGATGCGCTGCCCGCCAACGCGCTGGTGCCAAGCCTGGTCATCCAGCCGCTGCTCGAGAACGCCATCTACCACGGCATCGAGCCGCGCGCCACCGGCGGCACCGTGACCATCACCGGCGAGGTCGCCGGGGGACTGGTGACCATCGTGGTACGCAACCCGCTCGACCCCAGCCCGGGGGAGAGCGAAGGCAACCGCCTGGCGCTCGCCAACATCCGCGAGCGGCTGTCCCTCATGTACGGCGAGCGCGCGCTGATGAAGTCCGGGCGGTTCGATGGGGAGTACATCGTGACGCTGCGCTTCCCGCTGCTGGAGAAGCCGGTGCACGAGCGCGCGGCGACCGCATGAGCCCATGAGCGCGCCGCGGCGCCTGAAGGTGCTGGTGGTCGACGACGAGCCGCCGGCACGCGAGCGGCTGGTGAGCCTGCTGGCGGAGATCGAGGACGTCGAGGTGGTGGGCGAGGCGGCGAGCGGCCAGGAGGCGCTCACGCGGACCGGCGAGCTCGCCCCGGACGTGGTGCTGCTCGACGTGCGCATGCCCGGCATGGACGGCCTCGAGGCCGCGCGTCATCTCAACGTACTGGAGGAGCCGCCGGCGGTGATCTTCACCACCGCCTTCGATCAGTACGCGGTCGAGGCCTTCGAGACGCACGCGGTCGGCTACCTGATGAAGCCGGTGCGCAGCGAACAGCTCGCCGCGGCGCTGACGCGCGCCGGGCGGCTGACGCGTGCGCAGTTGCAGAAGCTAGCCGCGGGGGAGGCACGCCGCAGCCACATCGCCGCGCGCCGCCGCGAGGGGCTACGGCTCATTCCGCTCGAGGAGGTGCAGTACTTCCTCGCCGACCAGAAATACACCACCGTGCGCCACGTGAAGGGCGAGGACCTCATCGAGGACTCGCTGCGGCTGCTCGAGGGCGAGTTCGGGCAGGCGTTCGTGCGCATTCACCGCAACACGCTGGTCGCGGTGCGCTACCTCGAGCGCATCGAGCGCAACGCCGACGGCCAGTACTTCATGTACCTGCGCGGCTGCGAGACGCCGCTGCCGGTGAGCCGCAGGATGGCGGGGGAGCTCAAGGAGCGGTTCAGGATCTGATCGCTCGCGTCCATGTCGAGTTGTCGCAAGCTGTCGCGCGGATACAAGCGCTGCCACAGGGTCGGGTATGGCGCATTCGCAACAACCGCGCCCGACGTTCTGCGACTTGCATCTGCCTATATAATAACGTAATAACACCACGGTGCCGGTGGGCGGTGCTCATGCAGGCAACAATCACCGCAAAGGGGAGCGACACCATGATCTCGAGAACAGCAAGAATGATCGCGCCGGCGATCGCGCTGGCACTGGGGCTGGCGCTCGTCGACGGCGCATATGCCGCCGACGCCACGAGCAGCAGCAGCGACTCGGTAGATCAGCTCGCCGAGGTGACCATCACGGCTGAAAAGCGCACCTCCACCGTTCAGGACACTGGCGCGAGCATCACGGCGGTGTCGTCGGAAGAGATCGCCGACCGTGGCATCGTGGACTTCAACTCCCTCGCCCAGTCCGTACCCGGCATCTCCATGCGCACCTCCGGTCCCGGGCAGACGGAATTCGAGATGCGCGGCCTGAACTCCGCCGGCGGCAACACCTCGCAGGTCGGCTTCTACCTCGACGAAACGCCGCTGTCGTCACCGGCCTCGGCGCAGCTCGGTAAGGAGGAAATCGACCCGACTCTCTACGATCTCAACAGAGTCGAGGTGTTGCGTGGTCCGCAGGGCACCCTCTACGGCTCGAGCTCGATGGGCGGCACCGTCAAGCTGGTGCCCAACGCTCCGCAGCTCGGCACCTTCGCAGCATCGGGTGAGACCGACGTGTCTTACACGGGCTCCGGCGGCAGCATCAACGAGAAGCTCAACGGCATGGTGAACCTGCCGATCGGCGATACCGCCGCGCTACGTATCGTGGGATCGCAGCTCACTGACAGCGGTTGGATCAAACGCCTCGTCATCCAGGACGGGGCGGTTGTACCGGACGCGGGAACCTTTCCGTTCGTGACGCGGCCGGCGAATTTCTACACCGCGCCGCTGCAGGAGGAGGTCGACGGCGCAAACACCACGACGATCTCCTCGGCGCGTGCCTCGCTGTTGTGGCAGCCCGTTGACAGCCTGTCGATCACGCCGATGGTGATGTGGCAATTGACCCAGCAGGGTGCCCCGGATGCCGTCGATGTGAACGGCAATCCGACCCACCCGACCGTGCCGAGCACCGAGGCTCACTGGGAGATCTACGACTCGGCCGAGCCGCAGCGCGACCGATTCACGCTCGGCAGCCTGAAGATCGAATACCAGACCCCCTTCGGGTTCCAGATCACCTCGGCCACGGCGGACTGGAACCGCAACACGCTGGTGTCGTCGGACAGCACTGAGGAGAACGCCGCCCCCTTCGGCTTTCCGCAATACGATTTCGGTTGCGGGCCGGCCGGCTGCGCGACAGAACCGCTCGGCATCGGCCCGTCGGGTCCTGCGCCCAATGGACCGTCCGTGACCGAGAAAGACTTCACCCGCCAGTACAGCGAGGAGCTGCGCTTGACTTCGACCGGCACGGGTCCCTTGCAGTGGCTCGTCGGTTACTTCTACCAGGACCTGTATTCCGAGTGGGACGAGTGGGCCATCGCGCCGCAGGCGACGCCGATATTCGGCGGCCCCAACCTGTACGTGGACTACCAGCCGCAGACCATCGTGCAAAACGCGCAGTTCGGCCAGCTCTCCTGGGAATTCCTCCCGGACCTCACCGGCACGGTGGGTCTGCGCCACTATCACTACAGCCTCGCTCAGACGAACCAGGAATTCGGCGTGTTCACCGTGTACGGCGGCGTGGGAAACGCCGTGCCGTACAACACCGCCGCATCAAACAGCGCGAGCGGCACCGATCCGAAGTTCGATCTGAGCTACAAGATCGACAAGGACGTCCTGGTCTATGCCACGGCCGGCAAGGGCTTTCGCCTCGGTGGCGTGAACCAGCCGATTCCGGTGGCTACGCCCGGACCCGGGGTTAACTCTGTGCTGGCGGGCAACGAGTGCGGTTTGCAGGCGAAAGTCCTGCTCATCACGAACTGCAGTCCCAACGTGGCCCCCGGGCCGGGCTTCGTACTGTTGCAGGCGCCCGCCACCTTCGGCTCGGACTCGGTGTGGAACTACGAGATCGGCGAGAAATCCGCATTCCTCGACCATCGGCTGACCGTGAACGTCTCGGCTTACTACGAGCGCTGGACCGACCCGCAGATCGCGACCAACCTGGCGGGATTCGGCATCACCGCCAACGGTGCGGATGCGACAATCAAGGGCCTGGAGGCGGAGCTGCAGGCGCTGCTGAGCCGCGAGTGGACCCTGGGGCTGAACGCCGGCTACACGGATGCTACCTTCGACGCGAACAGCAACATCACCGGATACCCGGAAGGGTACAACGTCCCCGACATACCGAAGTTCACGGCGTCGGCGACTCTGCGCTGGAAGCACCCGCTGACCGGTGATCTGTCGCTGGTCGGGTCACTCGAGGGAGACTACGTCGGCACCCGCACGGATGCACCGTACGGCGAGACGATCACGGTCCTGAATATCAACACGTATCTGATCCATCTGCCGTCGTATTTTCTGGCCAACCTGCGCTTCGGAGTGGCGGGCAGTAAGTGGACCGCGACGGCGTACGTGAACAACATCACGAACGAGCGCACGGTGCTCGACCCGCAGCCGCAGATCGACCTGCAGATGGATGCCTTCGTACGCTATCTGGTCAATCGGCCGATCACCGCAGGTCTCGATATCGGCTACAAGTTCTAGTACGCCTTAGCCGACAGTTCGTGGGAGCCTACGGCCGCTACAGGATGTAGCGGCTCAGGTCCTCGTCCTTGACCAGTGCGCCCAGGTGATCGTCGACGTACTGCGCATCGACGACCACGTGCGCCGCGCCGTTCTCGTAGGAGACCGTTTCGAGCAGCCGCTCCATCACCGTGTGCAGGCGCCGCGCACCGATGTTCTCGGTGCGCTCGTTGACCTGGAAGGCGATCTCGGCGATGCGGCGCACGCCCTCGGCAGCGAACTCCACCTGCACGCCTTCGGTCGCCATCAGCGCCTGGTACTGCGTGGTGAGCGACGCATCGGGCTCGGTGAGGATGCGCACGAAGTCACCCACCTTGAGCGAATCGAGCTCGACGCGGATCGGCAGCCGCCCCTGCAGCTCCGGAATCAGGTCGGAGGGCTTGGACATGCTGAAGGCGCCGGAGGCGATGAACAGCACGTGATCGGTCTTCACCGGGCCGTACTTGGTGGCGACGGTCGAGCCCTCCACCAGCGGCAGCAGGTCGCGCTGCACGCCCTCGCGCGACACGTCGGCGCCGATGGTCTCCTGGCGCCGCGTCACCTTGTCGATCTCGTCGATGAACACGATGCCGTTCTGCTCGGCGTTGGCGAGCGCGCGGATCTTCAGCTCGTCCTCGTTGATGAGCTTGCCGGCCTCCTCGTCGGTGAGCAGCTGCAGCGCCTCGCGCACCTTCACCTTGCGGGTCCGGGTGCGGTTGCCGCTTAAGTTCTGGAACATGGACTGCAGCTGCTGCTGCATCTCCTCCATGCCCGGCGGCGCCATGATCTCCACGCCGGCCGGCATGGCGCGCAGCTCGACCTCGATCTCGCGGTCGTCGAGCTCGTGCTCGCGCAGCATCTTGCGGAATTTCTGACGGGTCTCGCCGTCGCGGGCGGTGGCCGGCTCGTCGGTGGAGAAGCCCATCATGCGCGGTTTCGGCAGCAGCGTATCGAGCACGCGCTCCTCGGCGGCATCGAGCGCACGCTCGCGCACCTTGGTCATCTCCTGCTCGCGGGTCATCTTCACCGCAACGTCGGCGAGCTCCTTGACGATCGACTCGACGTCGCGGCCGACGTAGCCGACCTCGGTGAACTTGGTCGCCTCGACCTTGACGAACGGCGCGTTCGCGAGCCTGGCGAGGCGCCGCGCGATCTCGGTCTTGCCGACGCCGGTGGGACCGATCATGAGAATGTTCTTGGGCGTGATCTCCTGGCGCAGCGGCTCCTGCACCTGCATGCGTCGCCAGCGGTTGCGCAGCGCGATGGCCACGGCGCGCTTGGCCGCGTCCTGGCCGATGATGTGCTTGTCGAGCTCCTGAACGATCTGCCGCGGAGTGAGCGATGACATGGCGATCAGGCTCCGGCGCGCCGCGCGGCGTGCAGCTCTTCGATGACCACGTTGCGATTGGTATAGATGCAGATGTCGGCGGCGATGTTGAGCGCCCGCTCGGTGATGCTGCGGGCGTCGAGCGAGGAGCTCTCCAGCAGCGCGCGCGCCGCGGCGAGGGCGTACTGGCCGCCGGAGCCGATGGCGGCGACGTCGTAGTCCGGCTCGATGACATCGCCGTTGCCGGAGATCACGAACAGCTTTTCGGGGTCGCCGACCAGCAGCAGCGCCTCGAGCCGCCGCAGGTAACGGTCCGAGCGCCAGTCCTTGGCCAGCTCGATCGCGGCGCGCGTGAGGTTGCCGTACTTCTCGAGCTTGCCCTCGAAACGCTCGAACAGCGTGAAGGCGTCCGCGGTGCCGCCGGCAAAGCCGGCCAGCACCTTGTCGCTGGCGAGGCGACGCACCTTGCGGGCATTGCCCTTCATGACGGTGCTGCCGAGGGTCACCTGGCCGTCGCCGCCGAGCGCGATGGCGCCGTCGCGGCGCACGCCGAGGATGGTCGTGCCGTGGGGATTGAAGTGTGAGCTATCAGTCATGGGATGCGCTAAAGCCTCGGCCTCAGGTGCGGGCATGGCCGCCGCTCGAATCAGGCCTTGCGGCGCGCCCGTGGATGGGTAGCGTCGTAGATGCGGGCTAGGTGCTGGAAGTCAAGGTGGGTGTAGATCTGGGTGGTGGAGATGTCGGCGTGGCCGAGCAGCTCCTGCACACCGCGCAGCTCGCCGCTCGATTCGAGCAGGTGCGAGGCGAAGGAGTGCCGGAACAGGTGCGGGTGCACCGGCACGTTGAGCCCCTGGCGTCGCGCCCACCCGGCGATGCGCACCTGCACCGCCCGCGCACCGAGCCGGCGGCCGTTGCGACCGACGAACAGCGCGCTCTCCTCGCGCCGCGCCAGCGTCGGCCGCTCGGCGAGCCAGGCGCGCAGCGCCTGCACTGCCTGGCGGCCGACCGGCACGATGCGCGCCTTGCGCCCCTTGCCGAGCACCCGCACTACCTTGTCCCTGAGGTCGAGGCTGCCGAGCTCGAGGCCGGTCAGCTCGGCCAGCCGCAACCCCGAGGAATACAGCAGCTCCATGATGGCGCGATCGCGCGCGGTGAGCGGCTCAGCAGCCGCCGGCGGGATCGCCAGCAGGCGCGCCATCTGGTCGGCATCGAGGGTACGCGGCAGCCGGCGCGGCGCCTTGGGCGCGCGCACGTCCTGGGCCGGATTGCCGCGCACGCCGCTGCGCTCACGCCCACCGGCGGCGACGGCGGCGGCGCGCTCGCGCAGCAGGAAGTTGTAGAAGCTGCGCACCGCCGACAGGCGCCGCTGGATGCTGCGCGCCCCGAGGCCCGCGGCGTGCGCGTGCGCGGCGAAGGCGCGCACGTGCTGACTGTCGAGCGCACCCCAGTCGCGCAGCCGCGCTCGCTCGCAGAACTTCACCAGCGCGGTGAGGTCGCGCGCGTAGCTCTCATCGGTGTGCGCCGACAGGCGCCGCTCGGCGCTCAGGTAGCGGCGGAAGCGCGCCAGCCACTCGAGCGCCGCGGGGGTCAGTCGCCGGCCTCCGCCAGCGAGTCGCCGATCAGCTCCGCGAGGCGCGCCAGGAACTCGGTGCTCATGCCGGGGTGAAAGCGATCGCGATCAGCCGAGCCGAGCGCCAGCAGGCCGAGTGCTCCCTTCTCGCCGAGCGGCACCAGCGCCACCGATCCCATCTCCAGACCTTCCGGGCCGAAGAGGAACTCGCGCTGCGAATCGCGCGCCTGGCCGCAGCGCGGCTTACCGCTGGCGAACAGCGATTCGAAGGACTTGAGATTCGGGTCATCCGCCGCAACCGCACGCACGAAGCGCGGCGCGGACGGATCGGGCGCTGCGCCAACCAGCACCAGCGCGGCGTGGAAGGCATCGAAGTCCTCGCGCAGCCCGCTCTCGATGCGAGCCAGCATCTCGCCGCGCGGCACGCTGCGCAGCAGCCGTCGCGTGAAGCGGTGCAGCCGCTCGGCGATGGCGTCGTTGGCGCGCGCCACGCGCACCAGCTCCGCCAGCTTGCCCTCGAGGCCGGCGAGCTTCTCGCGCAGCACCTCGATCTGCCGCTCGACCAGCGAGATGGCCGAGCCGCCGCGCGCGTGCGGCAGCTTCAGCCGCGCCAGCACCGCCTGGTGGCGCTCGAAGAACTCGGGATTGCGCTGCAGGTAGCCGGCGATGCTTTCCTCCTCGCTGTCGACTGCCGCAAGACCACGCGCCTCTCTTGTCGTCATAGCGTTCTACACCTCGACCTGACCTTCGAAGGAGACTGCCGCAGGCCCGGACAGCCAGATGTGCTCTCCCGGCCCCTGCCAGTTTACGCGCAACTCGCCGCCGTGTACGGTCACGCGCACCTCTGGACCGAGCAGTCCGCGCCGCCGGCCGATGGCGACCGCCGCGCAGGCGCCGGTGCCGCAGCTGCGCGTCTCGCCCGCGCCGCGCTCGTAGACGCGCAGCCGCACCGCATCGGGCGCGACGATCTGGAGGAAGCCGGCGTTCACCCGCCGCGGAAAGCGCGGGTGGCGCTCGATGGCGGGCCCGAGCTGCTCGACCGGCGCGCCCGCCACGTCCGCCACGGCGAGCACCGCGTGCGGGTTGCCGAGGGACACGGCGCCGATCTCGAGGCTGCGGCCGGCCACCTCGAGGGTGTAGGAGTCGGCCTCGCCCGCAGCCTCGAAGGGCAGCGCGCGCGGATCGAAGTCCGGCACCCCCATGTCGACCGACACCTCACCGCCTGCCCCGATGCGCGCCGCGATCGGTCCGGCCGGGCTGTCGAGCAGCACTGCGCCGTGGCGCGTGTGGCCGCGGGCGTGCAGCAGCGCGGCGATACAGCGGGCGCCGTTGCCGCACTGCTCGACCTCGTCGCCGTCGCAGTTGAAAACCCGGTAGAACACCGCCGCGTCGGGCCGCCGGGCGGGCATGAGGACGAGTGCCTGGTCGAAGCCGATGCCGGTGCGGCGGTCGGCGAGCGCGCGCAGCCGCGCGGGCTCGAGCAGCGACTGGTCGGCGGGCGCATCGAACACAACGAAGTCGTTGCCGACCCCGTGCATCTTCGTGAAGGCGATGCGCATCGAGGGCGAAGCATAGCGGAAAACGCGGCGCGCGCGCTTTTAGCGCGGTGGCCCTGAGCGCCGCGGGCGTCTAGTCTAGAGCAGACATGGCGGCTTTGAACCAGGACGAACACAGCGTGCGCATCGAGCCGCACGCGCGCACCTTGCGCGTGGCGGCCGCCCACAGCGTGCTGGACGCGGCGCTAGCGGCAGGACTCAACCTGCCGCACAGCTGCAAGTCCGGCCACTGCGGCTCGTGCCGGGCGCGGCTGCTCGCCGGGGAAATCCGCTACTGCGGCGGGCGGCCGCTCGGCTTGAGCGCGCAGGAGGAACGTGACGGTTACGTGCTGCTGTGCCAGGCACGCGCGCAGTCGGATCTCACGGTGCAGGCGCGGCTCATCGCCAGCGTCGCGGACGTGGAGATCAAGACGCTGCCGTGCCGGATCGAGCGCCTGACGCCGCTGGCGGCGGACGTGATGCAGGTGCTGCTGCGCCTGCCGGCGGTCGAGCGGCTGCGCTATCAGCCCGGGCAGTACCTCGACATCCTGCTCGAGGGCGGGCGGCGGCGCAGCTTCTCCATCGCCAGCCCGCCGCACGACAGCGAGTTGATCGAGCTGCACGTGCGGCGCGTCAGCGGCGGAGGATTCACCGAGCGCCTGTTCGGCGCCGGCGGGGCGCTGGCGGTCGGATCGCTGCTGCGCATCGAGGGGCCCATCGGTCAGTTCAGCTACCGCCCCGGAGCGCTGCCGGTGCTGATGATCGCCGGCGGCACCGGTTTTGCGCCGCTGAAGTCGATGTTGCGCCACGTGCTCGAGAGCGGCAGCGGCCGCGACATCCACTTCTACTGGGGAGCGCGCCACGAGCGCGACCTGTACGAGGAGGCCCTGGTACTCGAGTGGCTGAGCCGCTACCCGCAGCTGAAATTCACCGCGGTGCTCTCCGAGGCGAACGCCGCCGAAGCCACCCACCGCCGGGTCGGGCTGGTGCACGCGGCGGTGCTCGCCGATCATCCGCAGCTGGCAGGCTTCGAGGTGTACGCCGCAGGTCCGCCGGCGATGATCGAGGCGATCCGCGCCAGCTTTGTGCGCCACGGCCTGCCGGCCGAGCGGCTGTACTTCGACTCGTTCGATTACGCGCCGGATGCGCGCACGCCGACTGCTATCCTTGCCGGGCCGTCATGAGCGCCAACGCCCCAGTCACCTACGCGGCGATTACCGGCTGGGGCAAGTGCCTGCCGCCGGCGGTGCTCAGCAACCACGACCTGTCCACGATCCTCGATACCAGCGATGAGTGGATCGTGAGCCGCACCGGCATCCGCGAGCGACGCATCTCGCACGTCGGACTGGAGGAGCTCGCGTGGGTAGCCGCGGCGCGCGCGCTGGCGGCCGCCGGACTTGCCGGCGCAGACGTCGAGCTCATCGTATTCGGCACCTGCAGCCACGAGGATCAGGTGCCCAACATGGCCTCCGCCATCCAGCTGCGCATCGGCGCGCAGCAGGCGGCCGCCTTCGACATCAACACCGCCTGCACCAGCTTTCTCTACGGCCTGTCGAGCGCCACCGCGCTGATCCGCACCGGCGTGGTACGCAATGCGCTGGTGATCGGCGCCGAGCTCATCTCGCCGTTCATGGACTGGAGCGACCGCGACGTCGCGGTGCTGTTCGGCGACGGCGCGGCGGCGGCGGTGCTGGAAGCGAGCGGGCGCGAGGAGGGGCTGCTCGCCGAGAAGCTCGGCTGCTACGCCGAGGCGCGCGAGACGCTGCGCGTCGAGGGCATGGGCGGTCGCTACGCCAATCGCGGCGTGCTGTACGGGGTGACCCGCTGGCAGTTCGCCGGCCAGGAGATCTTCAAGCGCGCGGTGCAGGGCATGAGCGCGGCCTGCGAGAACGTCCTGCAACGCCGCGGACTGACCGCCACCGACATCGACCTGCTGGTGCCGCACCAGGCGAACCTGCGCATCATCGAGGCGGTGGCGCGGCGCGCCCAGGTGCCGCCGGCGCGCGTGTATCTCAACATTCACCGCTACGGCAACATGTCGGCCGCCACCGTGGCGGTGGCGCTGTGCGAAGCCCTCGAGGAAGGCCGGGTGCGACCCGGCGCGTGGCTGCTGTTGCCCGGGTTCGGCGGGGGCTTGAGCTACTGCGCGCATCTGGTGCGCTGGGGCGAGCGCGTCGCGCCGCGCGGCACGAGCAGCGCGACGCTGCCGCGCAACGACAAATCCGCGCTCGAGCTGCTCGCCGAGCTGCACGAGCGCAAGCTCAAGGCGCGGCCGCCCGGGGCGCCGCCCTTCAGTTAGCGCCGCGCGCGGCGCGCGGCCTTCTTCTTTTTCTTCGCCGGGTCCTTGGCGCGCGACTTGCCGAAGGAGCCCTGGTAGATCTTGCCGCGGCGTGTTCTAGGATCGCCTTTACCCATGAGAATCGACTCCCTTCAGCCAATGAAAAAGGCCGGCCGCCGATGCCTCAAGCAGGCACTGGCGGCCGGCCCTGACAGCCTTGCAGCTTACCAGCGCTTCGGCGCGCCGCCGCCGCGGTTGCCGCCGCCGCCACCGGTGCGCTCCTGGGCCTCGTTGACGCGCAGCGGGCGTCCGCCCAGCTCCTTGCCATTGAGGTTCTGGATGGCGCGCGAGGCATCGGCGCGTGACATTTCGACGAACCCGAAGCCGCGCGGGCGGCCGGTATCGCGATCGGTGATGATGCTCACCGACTCGACGGTGCCGTGCTGTGCGAACAGCTCACGGACCTCGGCGTCAGTGGCGGAAAACGGCAGGTTGCCAACATAGATCTTCGTCATGCAATCAAACTCCTGAATCAAAAAGTACTAGCAGGAGTGCATACCGAAGATCGGTTGATTCGCGGGCGCACACACTGCCACCTGGTCGAGAACGATTCGGCTTTTCAGACTCGGAAGCCAACTCGCAATTAAAGAAGCGGGCGGCAGGCGGCAGGAAAGGGAACGGTCACGAACCGGCGCGCAAGATACCGCAGGCGGCGGGCGCAGCACAAGCCGCGGGTTGCTGCAGCAGCGATCCGCGTACACGATCAGCAGCGCCACGGCAAGCCCGGCGGCCACCGCACGCAACGGCCGCGCGAAGATGAACATGTCGGCCCTCCAGTCATTGCGGCGCGCCGGCGGCGACGGCCGGCAGCTGCGACTGTAGGCGCGGCGCTCGCCGCGAAAAATAAGCTAATCACGAATTTATTGTTCGAGAACTCCTTACAATAGAGATCAGTGGACCAGCTCATCTGCATGCGCAGCTTCGTCCGCGTGGCGGACCTGCACTCCTTCACCCGGGCAGCGGATGCGCTCGGCCTGTCGCGCGCGGTGGTGAGCACCCACGTGGCGGAGCTCGAGAAGCACCTGCGCTGCCAGCTGTTCCATCGCACCACGCGTCGGGTGGGACTCACCAGCGACGGCGCGGAGTACCTGGCGCGCTGTCAGCGGGTGCTGGCCGAGCTCGATGCCGCTGACGAGGCGCTGCGGCGCACGCGCTTGTCGATCCAGGGGCGGTTGCGCATCGACGTGCCGGTGGTGTTCGGCCGTGCGCTGCTGATCCCCGCGCTGCCGCAATTCACGGCGCGCTACCCGGAGCTGCAACTGGAAGTGCAGTTCAACGACCGCATCGTCGATCTGATCGCCGAAGAGATCGACCTGGTGGTACGGGTCGGGACGGTGCGCGAGCCGCATCTGATCGCGCGGCGCGTGGTGACGACGCGGCTGCTGACCTGCGCGGCGCCCGAGTACCTGCGCGCCCACGGCGTGCCGACGGAGCCCGAGGAGCTGCGCCGCCACCGGCTGGTCGGCCATCTCGGCGCCGGCAGCCGCCGGCCGCAGCGCTGGCAGTTCCAGCGCGGTACGCAGCGCCGGCAGCTGCAGCTGCCGTTCAACGTGGCGTTCAACTCCGTCGAAGCGCAGATCCTCGCTGCCAACCGCGGCGCCGGCATCGTGCAGAGCATGGACCTGGTGGTGGCCGAGGCGCTCGCCGCGGGCAAGCTCGAGGTCATACTGCGCGAGTGGTCGGCCCCGGGTGCGCCCATTTCGGTGGTGTGCCGCCGCGCGCTGCGCGACTCGCCGAAGATCAGGGTGTTCGCCGATTTTGCCGCGGAGCTGCTACGCCAGTACCGCCAGCGCGTCGACGCGCTGCTCGAGACAACGCAGTAACGAGTGCGCGCGGCGCGCCCCGCGACGCTAGCGGCCGGAGCGCGAGCGCCCGGCGAGCTGTTCGAGTGCGCGGATCTGCAACAGGGTCGAGTCGGAGGCCGGCAGCAGCTGATTCGCCTGTCGCACGAAGGCGGGAACGTCCGCCGTGGGCAGCGGGCGGCTGATCAGGTAGCCCTGCGCGAAGTCGCAGCCCAGGCCCCGCAGCAGGTTCCAGGTGGCCGCTTCCTCGACCCCCTCGCCGACCACCTTCAGCCCCATGCTGTGGCCGAGCTCGATGGTGGAGGTGACGATGACCACGTCGGTGCCGGCGGGCGAGAGAAATGAGCGGTCGATCTTCAGCTCGTCCACCGGCAGCACCCTCAGCTGCGACAGCGAGGAGTGCCCGGTGCCGAAGTCATCGATGGCGAAGCGTACGCCGGCGATACGCAGCAGCTGCATGTTGCGCGCCGCGGTGTGCGGATCCTGCATGACCGCGCTCTCGGTGATCTCCAGCAGCAGAGACGTGGATTCCACGCGGTATTGCCGCAGTAGCTTCAGGATCTCCTCGCACAGGTCCGGGTCGAGAATATCGGGTGCCGAGAGGTTCACCGCCAGTTCCAGTTCCAGGCCGAGGCCGCGCCACTCGCCCATCTGGCGTATGGCAGCGGCCAGCACCCAGTTGGTGAGCGCGCGCGAGCCGCCGGTGCGCTCGGCCAGCGGCACGAACTCCCCCGGGGAAACGGCGCCGAGCTGGGGGTGCTGCCAGCGCACCAGGGCTTCGAGGCTCCTGACCGAGCGGCTCGCCATCTCAACCTTCGGCTGATACACCAGACTCAGCTGATCCTGATCGATGGCGCGGCGCAGATCGGTGATCAGGGCGAGGCGACGACGATGCTGCGCATCCTGGCCGGGACGGTACAGGGCCACGCGCGCGCGCGTCTCATCGGCGTCCTCGAGTGCGACCTGCACCCGCTGCAACAGCTCATCGCTGCTGGCCCCGTGATCCGGGAACAGGCACACCGCGCACGCCAGGCGCAGATCCAGGCTCACACCCGCCAGGTGGAAGCCACTGCGGATCACCGCGGCGAGCTGCTCGGCGTACAGCAGCGCACGCTCGGCCGTGCAGCCGGGCACCAGCACCAGGAATTGCGTCTCGCCGAGGCGTGCCAGCGTGTGCTCAGCGGCCACCGCCTGCTGCAGGCGGCGGGCGGCTTCGCGCAGCACTTCGTCGCCGACCTGCAGTCCGAGCGAGGCGTTGATGTCGCGCAGGTTCGAGATGTCGATGAGCAGCAGCGCCGCGCTGCCCCCTGCGCCGACGTCGCTTACCAGGTTCTCGAGCGCACGCTTCACGGCCGCGCGGTTCGGTAACTGCGTCAGCGGATCGTGGTAGGCGTGGTAGGTGATGACCGCCTCGCGGGCCGCGATGTTGCTTTGCATGGTGTTGAAGGTCGCCGCCAGGCGCTTGAACTCATCGCCGCCGGCGACGCTCACCGCTGTCTCGTACTGTCCGCGGTCGATGCGCTGCGCGGCGCGCATGAGCTCGCCGATTGGGCGGCTGGCGCTGCGGCCGAGTAACGCGCCGACCACGGCCGCAACCAGCAGTGCGACTCCGTCGATCTCGAGCATCGCCTTGCGCAGTTCGAGGTAAGGCGCCAGCACCTCCGGCAGCGGCTTCAGCAGGATCACGTCCACCGAATCGCCGCGCCCCGGCAGGCGCCGCGCGAAGCTCAGGTAGTCGGACGCCGCCAGGTGCGTGATGTGAGGAGTGTCGCTGGCCTCCGGGACGGTCAGCAGCGCAGCGCTGCCGGCCGCCGCCGCTTCAGGCGTTGCGGCGACGCGTGTCAGACCACCGGCACCGTGCGTGACGATGGCGACCTGCGAGCCGACCAGATCGCGAATGCGTTTAGCGAGGGAATCATCGACCACGAAGCCCATCGCGACCCAGGCGATCGTCTCCGGGGTGCGTACCGGGGCGATGAACAACTGGTAGGCGTGCGCCCCGAATACCCGAAAGTTCGGCTCGTCGCGCGCGCCGGCGCCCTCCTCGAGCAGGTCCGGCAGTGCAGCCGCGGCGCTGTCGGCGGGAACGGTGGACGCCAGTACGCGGCCGTGTGTGTCGAGCACCAGCATCACGTCGGCACCAATGCGCTGTGCATTGTTCCTGGCGGCCGAAAGGATGGTGGGCACGTGCCCGCTCGCCACCGCCTCGCGGAAGCCGAAATCCGCCGCCAGCACGCCGACGCCGTTCGCCAGCTGCACGGCGCGAAAGTCGATCAGGTGCTCGGCCAGCGTGCCTCCCGAACGCAGCTCGAGCGCGGCGCGCGCCTCGACGGTGCGGCGGGTGCTCACGAGGACTGCGGCAAGCGTCACAGTTTGGGTGGCGATCACCAGACCGATGATCAGCACGAGAAGTCGTTTGCGGAAACTACCCATGAAAGCGCCCGAATATGTCGCAACAGCTTAGGAGCCCGACCGGGCTCGCGCGAGGATTCGAGTGCGGGAATGAGACCTCCGGCACGAAGCCGCCGTTTCACATCAGCCGCGGCACGGTTTGCCGTGCTCGCTACGCTCGTGTGCGCCGGCCAGCTGGCCGGCGCCGGGGTCGCCGTTGCGGCGACCCTCCTCATCAACGTGCGCACCGCTGATGGTCATGCGCTGCCGGGCGCGGTGGTGACGGTGGAGCCGCTCGATGGCCAGGTGCACCATGCGGCGCCGCTGCGCGCGGTGGTCGACCAGGTCGACCGTGCGTTCGCGCCCGACCTGCTGATCATCCCGGTCGGCTCGACGGTGGAGTTTCCCAACAGCGACTCCGTCAGCCACCAGATCTATTCGTTCTCTCCGACCAAGCGCTTCCAGCTGCCGCTGTACCGCGGCAAGCCCTATCCGCCGGTGCACTTCGACCAGCCCGGCGTGGTCACGCTCGGCTGCAACATCCACGACTTCATGCTCGCGTATCTGGTGGTGACGGATGCGCCCTGGTACGGCCGCACCGACGCTTCCGGTGCCTGGACGACCGAGCTGCCGCACGGTCGCTACCGCGTGGCGCTCTGGCACCCGCGCCTGCGCGAGAACGATGCGAACCTGCAGCGAGAGGTCACGGTCGCCGAGGGCGAGCGCGCCGAGCTGACACTGAGCCTGTCGAAGCCGCTGCAGCCCGCCGAGCTGACGGATCGTCCGCACTCCTGGGATTACTGAGGCGCCTGCTCATGGTGTGCCTGCGCAAAGTTGCCCCTGACCGCGCCCGGCCTGCGGCTGCCCTCACATTCGCGCTGCTCGCGCTCGCGCTCGCTGACATCGGCCGCGCCAGCACCGACTGGGAGGTGAGCCTCGACGGACGGCTGGTGAGCTCGGATGCGAATCCCTCCTTCATGCAGGGAGGCCTCGGCACGGTGCGCTTCGGACAGGACGAATCCGGTGTGCAACTGGGACGCGCCCGCTTCGCACTCACCCAGTCGCTCGGCGAGGTGTGGAGCGCCCACCTCGACGCCTCGATGTTCGATGACAAGGACCGAAGCCCCGTGGGCCTGACCGAGGCCTACCTGCTGTTCCGCCCCTATCCGCGCGCGGGCTACCGTTTTCGCCTGAAGGCGGGCGGCTTCTATCCGCCCATCTCGCTCGAGAACCGCGCCTCCGGCTGGGAGTCCCCCTACACGCTGTCCTACTCGGCCATCAACAGCTGGCTGGCCGTCGAGGTACGCACCGTCGGACTGGAAGGAACGCTCGACTGGCTCGGCACGCGCAGCGGTCACGCCTTCGACCTGGGAGTCACCGGCGGGGTGTTCGGCTGGAACCAGGGCGCCGGAGTTGTGCTCGCGAACAATGGCTTCTCGCTCACCGAGCGGCAGACCCCGCTGTTCGGCCGTGTCGGGCAACCAGGCGATGCTCCCCTGGAGGGCGCAGAACCGTTCCTGCAGTTCGATCATCGCGAGGGCGTCTATGGCGGGATCGAAGTGCGCTACCTGGATCGCGTGGTGTTGCGTGCGCTGCGCTACGACAACCGCGCCAATCCCGAGCTCGATGACGGCTCGGACGCCAACTACTCGCAGAACACGCGCTTCAACAGCGCCGGAGTGCGCGTCGAGGGCGATCACGGCTGGACCGTCATCGCGCAGTGGCTCGATGGTGAGACCACCACCGGTTCGGACGGTGTGCCGGGGGGTCTTTCCAGCTGGCCGTTCCGTGCAGAATATGCGCTCTTGTCGAAGCGCTTCGGACGCCACACGTTCAGTGCGCGCTACGACAGGTTCACCGTCGACTCCCTCGGCGCAGACGGCTACGGCGCGCAGAGCGGGCATGCCTGGACTGCGGCATACATCTTCAATGCCGATGCGCACTGGCGCTTCAGCCTCGAGTGGCTGCAGGTGGTGAGCAGTTCCTCCAGCCGGGAGGAGTTTTTCGGCGGTCCTCCGCTGCTGACTGAGACGCAGCTGCAACTGGCGGTGCGCTACGCACTCGGCTCAACGGTGCGCTGAGGCGCGTGCGTCCGCGAGGGCGCGATGAGGGGGGCGCTCGGCGAATAGTTGCGCAAACACGCAAGTATTGAATCGAGGAGATAGTGGCTCAGCGGCCAGAAAATTCCAGCTCAACCGGGGAGTTACACGTGCCGCAAGGCGCGCGGCTGGTCCGAAATACTTGCGCGAAAGCGCAACTATGACGCCGAACAGGAACGGCGCTCCCGGCTCACGGCCGTCGCCGTAGCGCCGTCACCGCAGCCGCAGCCGCAGCCGCCTTCAGCGATAGCGCGCCAGCACCTTCTCCAGCCCCTGCGAGCCGGGCGACAGCGCCTCATAGGGAATGCTGTTGAGCGGGGCATCGGGGGTGGCGTTCACCGCGTGGAACTCGCTCTGCGAGGGTTCCACGAACAACAGTCCGGTCAGGTACTCCCCGGCCTTCATGCGCTCCTGGATCTGCGTCCAGGCGCCGGTGCGGTTGGTCGGATCGTAGGCGGAATCGAGCTTGCGCAGCACGATGCGGCTGCCGTCGTGCATCATCACCGGCAGCGTTTCGCCTTCCTTATAGTCGGCGATGATCTCGCGCTCGAGCGGCACGAAGTCCGCGTGCACCGCCGGCTCGTAGTGCTCGCGCGTGTAGGCGTAGCTCTTGGTGGAGCCTTCGTGGTCGTTGAACGTGACGCACGGGGAGAGCACGTCGATGAGCGCGAAGCCCTCGTGCTTCAGGCCCGCCTGGATGAGCGGCACCAGCTGCTGCTTGTCGCCGGAGAAGCTGCGCGCGACGAACGAGGCGCCGAGCGTCATGGCCAGCAGCACCGGGTCGATCGGCGGCTGGAAGTTGGTCTCGCCTTTCTTCGCCTTGGTGCCGATGTCCGCCGAGGCCGAGAACTGCCCCTTGGTGAGGCCGTACACGCCGTTGTTCTCGATGATGTACAGCATGTTGAGGTTGCGGCGGATGGCGTGGCAGAACTGCCCGAGCCCGATGGAGAGCGTGTCGCCGTCGCCGGAGACGCCGATATAGGTCAGCCTGCGGTTGGCGGCGTTGGCCCCCATGGCGATCGAGGGCATGCGCCCATGGACCGAGTTGAAGCCGTGGCCGCCGCTCACGAAGTAGGCGGTGGTCTTGGACGAGCAGCCGATGCCGGAGAGCTTCACCATGTTCTGCGGCTCGATGGCGAGCCCCCAGCTCGCCTCCACGATCGCAGCGGTGATCGAGTCGTGGCCGCAGCCGGCACACAGGGTCGAGAGCGCCCCCTCGTAATCGCGCCGCGTGAACCCGAGGGCGTTCTTCGGCAGCGAGGGATGGGCAACTTTGGGTTTGGCAAGGAAAGTCATGCAGTCCTCCGGCGCAGCGCGCCCGGGCGGCAACCGCACGCAGCAGGCAGCGCGACAGCGTCAGCCATGGGCGGCCCCCTTAGGCTGCGCCGCACCGCGTGGCTGCAGCTCCGCCAGCACTCCCTCGACGATGAACCGCGAGGAGATCGGCAGGCCGTCGTAGTGCAGCAGCGAGCGCAGCTTCGACTTCTCGACCGCGGTCTCGAGGGTGAGCAGCGCGCGCAACTGCGCATCGCGGTTCTGCTCCACCACGAACAGCAGCTTGTGCGCCGCCAGGAACTTCTCCACGTCCTCGCTGAAAGGGAAGGCGCGCACCCGCATGTAGTCGATGCCGACGCCGTGCCCCTTGAGCAGGTCGATCGCCTCGTGGATGGCGCCGTCGCAGCTGCCGACGGACACGATGCCGACGCTCGAGCCGGCGGTGGCGTCGATGATGGCGCGCGGCACCAGCTTCTTCGCCGTCGCCCATTTCTTCAGCAGCCGATCGAGCACCAGCTGGTACTCGGCGGAGTCCTCGGTGTAGGTGCCGAACTGCGTGTGCCCGGAGCCGCGCGTGAAGTACGCCGCCTTGGGGTGTACGCCAGGCAGCGTGCGGTAGGTGATGCCGTCGCCGTCCTTGTCGACGAAGCGGTAGAACTTCTCGAGCTTGAGGATCTCCTCCAGGTCGAGCATCTTGCCGCGATCGGGGCGGTAGCTGTCGTCCCACTTCAGATCGCGGCACATCCAGTCGTTCATGCCGATGTCGATGTCGGAGAGCACCAGTACCGGGGTCTGCAGCCGCTCGGCCAGGTCAAACGCCTGCACCGCCATGTAGAAGCACTCTTCGGGATTGGCTGGATACAGGCACACGTGGCGGGTGTCGCCGTGCGAGGCATAGGCGCACTCGAGGATGTCGCACTGTTGCGTGCGCGTCGGCATGCCGGTGGAGGGGCCGACGCGCTGGATGTCGAAGATCACCGCCGGCACCTCGGCGTAGTAGGCGAGACCCAAGAACTCGTTCATGAGCGAGATGCCGGGGCCGGAGGTGGCGGTGAAGGCGCGCGCGCCGTTCCACATCGCGCCGATCACCATGCCGATGGCCGCGAGCTCGTCCTCGGCCTGGATGAACGCGAAATTCCTGCGCCCGCTCGGCTTGTCGACGCGCATGCGGTCGCAGAACATCTTGAAGGCGTCCATCAGCGAGGTGGAGGGCGTGATCGGGTACCAGGCCGCCACCGTGGCGCCGGCGAACACGCACCCCAGGGCGGCGGCGGTATTGCCGTCGATCATGATAGTGCCGGCAGTCTGCGCCAGCGGCGCTACGTGCAGCGGCAACGGACAGGGGAAAGTCGCGCGTGCGTAGTCGTAGCCGAGCTGGATGGCCTGCATGTTGCTCTCGACCAGCTGCGGCTTCTTCGCGTAAGTCTCGGCCAGCAGCGCACGGATGTGCGCCAGGTCCAGATCGAGCAGCGCCGCCAGCACCCCGGCGTAGCAGATGTTCTTCATGAGGATGCGGGTGCGCACGCCGTTGAAGTTCTCGTTGCACAGGCGCGCCAGCGGCACGCCGAGCACGGTGATGTCCTCGCGCTTGAGCAGCGCCGGGCGCGGCCAGGTCGAGTCGTACACCAGGTAGCCGCCCGGGGCGACTTCCCTGACATCGCGCGCGTAGGTCTCGGCGTTCATGGCGACCATGATGTCGATGCGCCCGGAGCGGGCGACGTAGCCGGCGCGCGCGACGCGGATCTCGTACCAGGTCGGCAGGCCCTGGATGTTGGAAGGAAAGTAGTTCTTACCCATCACCGGTATGCCGCTGCGGAAGATGGACTTCATGAGCAGCGTGTTGGCGCTCGCCGAGCCGGTGCCGTTCACCGTGGCGATCTTGATGGTGAAGTCGTTGACGCGCTGAGCAGGAGGTTGCGGCATAAGGCTGGCGAGCTTTCCGGTCGTTCAGGCAATCTTGGGTTGCTGCGCCTCGAGGCTGGCAGCCTCGTCGCCGGCGTGCGGCCAGTGCAGCTCGGACTTCTGCATGTCCCAGGCGGCGGTCGGGCAGCGCTCGGCGCACAGCCCGCAGTGCACGCACAGGTCCTCGTCCTTGACCATCACGCGCCCGGTCTGCGGCAGTCCGGCCGAGACGTACAGCGGCTGCGCCAGGTTCTTGGCGGGCGCCTTGAGGCGCGTGCGCAGCTCGCCTTCCGCGCCGTTGTGGGTGATGGTGAGGCAGTCCACCGGGCAGATGTCGAGGCAGGCGTCGCATTCGATGCACAGCTTCGCGGTGAACACCGTCTGCACGTCGCAGTTGAGGCAGCGCTGCACCTCCTGCGCGGTCTGCTCGGCGCTGAAGCCGAGCTCGACCTCGATGTTGAGCTTCTTGAAGCGTTCCTTGAGCGACACGTGCGGCATCAGCCGCCGCTCCACCGGGGTGTAGTCGTTGGCGTACGACCACTCGTGCATGCCCATCTTGCGGCTCTGCAGGTTCATCCCGGGGGACAGCCGCTCGCTCACCGCCTCGCCGGCGGTGTAGCGGTGAATGGAGATCGCCGCCTGGTGGCCGTGCTCGACCGCCCAGATGATGTTCTTCGGCCCGAACGCGGCGTCGCCGCCGAAGAACACCTGCGGCAGCGTCGACTGGAAAGTGGCCTTGTCGACCAGCGGCACGTCCCACTTGTCGAACTCGATGCCGAGATCGCGCTCGATCCAGGGAAAGGCGTTCTCCTGGCCGATGGCGAGGATCACGTCGTCCGCCGGCAGGAACTCCTCGCCGGTGACGCGCTCGGCGGTGATGTTGCCGGCGGCGTCGAGCTCATACTCCATCAGCTCGAACTGCATGCCGGTGAGCCGACCGTTCTCGATCACGAAGGCCCGCGGTGCGCGGTTCACCACGATCTCGACGCTCTCTTCCTCGGCGTCCTCCAGCTCCCACGCCGAAGCCTTGAAGAAGCCGCGCGGCTTGCGCGCCATCACCTTGACGCTCTCGGCGCCGAGCCTGAGGCTGGTGCGGCAGCAGTCCATGGCGGTGTTGCCGACGCCGATGATCAGCACGCGCTTGCCGACCTTGTCGATGTGCCCGAAGGCCACCGACTCTAGCCAGGCGATGCCGATGTGGATGTTGGCAGCGCCCGCCTGCCGTCCAGGGAGGTTGAGCTCCCTGCCCTTCGGGGCGCCCGAGCCGACGAACACCGCATCGAAGCCGCTCGCGAGCAGCGCGCGCATGCTGTCCACGCGGGTGTTGAGGCGCAGATCCACCCCCATGCCGGTGATCATGGCGATCTCCTCGTTCAGCACGGTGTGCGGCAGGCGGAACGAGGGGATATTGGTGCGCATCAGGCCGCCGGGCTCGCCGTACTGCTCGAAGATAGTGACCTCGTAGCCGAGCGGCATGAGGTCGTTCGCCACCGTGAGCGAGGCGCAGCCCGCACCGATGCAGGCGATGCGCTTGCCGTTCTTGATGCGCGGGATCTTCGGCAGCCGTGCGCTCACGTCGTCGCGCTGATCGGCCGCGACGCGCTTCAGGCGGCAGATCGCGACCGGCTTCTGCTCGAGGCGGCCGCGGCGGCAGGCCGGCTCGCAGGGGCGGTCGCAGACGCGCCCGAGGATGCCCGGAAACACGTTCGATTCCCGGTTCACCATGTAGGCGTCGGTGAAGCGGCCCTGAGCGATCAGGCGGATGTATTCAGGGACATCGGTGTGGGCGGGGCAGGCCCACTGGCAATCCACAACTCGATGGTAGTAGTCCGGATGCGAGGTATCGGTTGGTTCCATTCAGTGCTCTTGGCCGCGTGCCTCGAGCCCTCGGTCGTGCCATGAAGGACCGCGAGTATAGAGGCCGTTTGCTGCAGGTTCATCGTCCTGATCGAAGCTTTTTTGCGGCCCCGCGAGGGGCCCTGACCGTCTATGGTGCAACGCAGCAACGCTCGCGTCCAGCCCCCGCGGGAAGGCCCCTATACTGGTGCGCGCATCATGTCGGAGACCCTCGCCACACAGTTGCGGCTGCGCCGCGCATCCCGCCTGCTGGAGGTGAGCTTCAGCGACGGCAGCCGCTTCGAGCTGCCGTTCGAGTACCTGCGCGTGTACTCCCCGTCCGCGGAAGTGAAGGGTCACGGCCCGGGCCAGGAAGTGCTGGTGCTCGGCAAGGAGAACGTCGGCATCGTGGGCGTCGAGCCGGTCGGGCAGTACGCGGTGAAGCTGGTGTTCGACGACGGGCACGACACGGGCCTTTACACCTGGAAGTACCTGCACGAGCTCGGTCGCGAGCGCCAGGAGAAGTGGGCGCGGTATCTCGAGCGCAAGAGCCAGGCGCAGCGCGCCGCCGCCTCTCACGATCCCAAACGATGAGCGGGCCGGGCATCGCTGCCCGGCCCGCTGCGCACGCCAAGACCCCCTGTAGCGCGCCGATTTTGCGCACCGCTGCGCGGAAAAAGCAACCGCTCGGGCGTATTCCCCGGGGAAAAACTTCCACGCCGCGGTGCGCGAGCGCGACGAGTGCGATCGACTAGAATGCGTCTCACCTCCTCCCGCCGTTCGCGACATGGCCGACGAGCACTCCACGGATTTCGGTTTCCAGCGCGTGGCGCGTACGGACAAGGCGCGCCGCGTGCGCGCGGTGTTCGACTCGGTCGCGGACAACTACGACCTGATGAACGACCTGATGTCGGCGGGCGCGCACCGGCTGTGGAAGCGCTTCACGCTCGGCCTGGCGAACCTGCGCCCCGGGCAGCGGGCGCTCGATGTCGCCGGCGGCAGCGGCGATCTGGCCGTCGGTCTCGCCCGCCAGGTCGGTGAGCGCGGACTGGTGGTGTTGAGCGACATCAACGCGGCGATGGTGGCGCGCGGCCGCGACCGGCTCATCGATGCGGGCTGCACCGGCAACGTCGCGACCGTGCAGGCGAACGCCGAGCGGCTGCCGTTCGCGGACGGCAGCTTCGACTGCATCACCATCGGCTTCGGGCTGCGCAACGTCACCGACAAGACGGCCGCGCTCGGCGCCATGCGCCGCGCGCTCAAGCCCGGCGGGCAGCTGCTGGTGCTCGAGTTCTCGCAGCCGCGGGCGCCGGCGCTGAAGCGCCTGTACGACGCCTACTCGTTTCGCGTGCTGCCGTGGCTCGGGCGCGTGGTGGCGCACGACGAGGCGAGCTACCGCTACCTCGCCGAATCGATCCGCATGCACCCGGACGCCGACACGCTGCTCGGCATGCTGCAGGCAGCCGGGCTCGAAGGCTGCCGCTACCACCTGCTGTCCGGCGGCATCGTCGCCGTGCACCGCGGCTACAAGTGCTGACGGCGACCCTCGGGCAGCTGCTCAACCGCGGCCTGCCACGCTCGCCGCGCGCGCGGCAGCTGTGCGCGCAGCTCGCCGGCAAGAGCGTCGCCATCGTGGTGCGCGACATCGTGCGGCTGCGGGTGGCGAGCGACGGGCTGACGCTCGCGGTGACCAGCGATGCGCTCGGTGCGGATGCCAGCATCGAGGGCGGCCCGCTCGGACTTGCCGCGCTCGGCGGTGAACAGGCGCAGGCGGTGCTGCAACGGGGCGAGGTCACCATCAGCGGCGATGCGGAGCTCGCGCAGAAATTCCGCGAGCTCGCCGCGCTGCTCACTCCTGACGTGGAGGAGGAGCTGTCGCTGCTCACGGGCGACGTGGCGGCGCACCGCCTCGGCACCCTGGCGCGCGGCGGCGGACGCTGGGCGCGCCGCGCGGCGCACACCACCCTCGCCAACCTCGCCGAATACCTGGCGCACGAACGCCGCGACCTGGTGCCGCGCAACGAGGGCGAGCAGTTCCTGCGCGGCGTCGACGCGCTGCGCGAGGGCGTCGACCGGCTGCAGGCGCGCCTCGAGCTGCTCGCGCGCCGCCGCGCTCAACCGTGACGAACGCCGCGCCGTGAAGCTGCGCGTGCTCGTGCGGCTGCTCGAGATCCAGCGCGTGCTGCTCAGGCACGGCCTCGACGACTACGTGCGCGCCACGCACCTGTACCGGCCGTTGCGCTTCCTGTTCTATCTCTCCCCGGGCGTGTGGTTCGAGCGGCGGCGCAGCGCGGCGCGCGGGCAGCGGCTGCGGCTCGCGCTGCAGGAGCTCGGCCCGGTGTTCGTCAAGTTCGGCCAGGCGGTGTCGACGCGACGCGACCTGCTGCCGGCCGACATTGCCGACGAGCTGGCGAAACTGCAGGACCGCGTGCCGCCGTTCCCCGGTGCCACGGCGCGTGCGCTCATCGAGCACTCCTACGGCCGGCCGCTCGCGCAGGTTTTTGCCGAGTTCGACGAGACGCCGCTGGCGGCAGCCTCGATCGCGCAGGTGCACGCCGCGCGGCTGCCCGCCGGTCAGGAGGTGGTGGTCAAGGTGCTGCGGCCGGGGATGCACGCGGTGATCCAGCGCGACCTGGAGGTGCTGCACGCGCTGGCTGCGCTCGCGCAGCGCTACGCGCGCGAGGCGCGGCGGCTGCGGCCGCGCGAGCTGGTCGACGAGTACCAGAAGACCATCCTCGACGAGCTGGACCTGATGCGCGAAGCGGCCAACGCCTCGCAGCTGAAGCGCAACTTCGCCGGCAGCGAGCTGCTGTATGTGCCGGAGGTGTACTTCGACTACTGCCGCAGCGACGTCATGGTGATGGAGCGCATCCACGGCGTGCCGATCAGCGACCTGGCGCGCCTCAAGGCGGCCGGTACCGACATCGCGCAGCTCGCCGAGAACGGCGTGCGCATCTTCTTCACCCAGGTGTTCCGCCACAATTTCTTCCACGCCGACATGCACCCGGGCAACATCTTCGTGCTGATCGACGAGCCGCGCCGGCCGCGCTACGCGGCGGTGGACTTCGGCATCGTCGGCACGCTCGACCCGCGCGACCAGCATTACCTCGCCGAGAACTTCCTCGCGGTGTTCGAGCGTGACTACCGGCGCGTGGCGCAGCTGCACCTCGAGTCCGGCTGGGTGCCCGCCGGCACGCGCCTCGACGAGATGGAGTCCGCGGTGCGCACGGTTTGCGAGCCGATCTTCGACCGGCCGCTGAAGGACATCTCCTTTGGCGCGATCCTGCTGCGGCTGTTCGAGATCGCGCGGCGCTTCGACGTGCAGATCCAGCCGCAGCTCATCCTGCTGCAGAAGACGTTGCTCAACGTCGAGGGCCTGGGGCGCGAGCTGTACCCGGAGCTGGACGTGTGGAAGACCGCGACGCCCATCCTTCGCGAGTGGATGCGCGAGCGCAGCAGCCTGCGCACGCTGGTGAAGGAGCTGCGCGCGCACGCGCCGCAGCTGCTGGACGCGGCGCGCAGCCTGCCGGCGCTGCTGCTGGCGTGGATGCGCCGCAGCCAGGACCTGGCGGCTGCGCCGGCGGCGGCGCAAGCGCCGGCCGCGGACGCCGCGCCGCCGCGCCGCACCGCGCGCCGCCACGATGCGCTGATCCTTGGGGCGGCAGTGCTCAGCGGCGCGCTGGTGTGGCTCGCGGTGGGGCGCAGCCCTGCGTGGGTCGGGTGGACGCTGCTCGCCATCGCGCTGGTGAAGATCACCTACGGCCTGTGGCGCTGAAGCGGTGCAGCGCGCGCTCACGGAAGGCCCGATCGGCACCGGACTGTTCCGGTTCGCGCTGCCCATCCTGTTCGCCAACGTACTGCAGTCGCTCAACGGCTCGGTGAACTCGATCTGGGTGGGCCGCGGCCTGGGTGAGGCGGCGCTCACCGCGACCTCCAATGCCAACACGGTGATGTTCCTGCTGATCGGCGCGGCCTTCGGCGTGGCGCTCGCCGCCACCATTCTCATCGGCCAGTGCATCGGCGCCAACAACATGGCCGAGACCAAGCGCGTGGTCGGCACCAGCGCCACGTTCTTCGCCGCCATCTCGGTGGCGATGGCGATCGCGGGACTCGTCCTGTGCCGACCGCTGTTGATCGCCATGAGCACCCCGCCCGACTCGCTCGAGCTCGCCGTCGCCTACATGCGCGTCATCTTCCTGGCGCTGCCGTTCCTCTACCTGTATGCGTTCGTCATGGCGGTGCTGCGCGGCGCCGGGGATTCGAAGACGCCGTTCTATTTCATGCTGCTGTCGGTCGGCATCGACATCGCGCTCAACCCGGTATTCATCTTCGGCCTGGGTCCGGCGCCGCGCTTGGGCATCGCCGGCTCGGCGCTCGCGACCTTCATCGCGCAGGCGGTGAGTCTTGCGGCTCTTATCCGCCACCTCTACCGGCGGCACCACGTGCTGTGCCTGCACCGCGAGGAGCTGAAGCTCCTCAAGATCGACTGGGCGGTGGCGGCGACGCTGGTGAGGAAGGGCATCCCGATGAGCGCGCAGATGCTGGTGATGTCCCTGAGCGGGGTGCTCATGATCACGCTCGTCAACCGCTTCGGCGTCGATACCACCGCGGCGTTCGGCGCGGCGCTGCAGATCTGGAACTACATCCAGATGCCGGCGTTCGCCGTCGGCATGGCGGTGTCGGCCATGACGGCGCAGAACGTCGGCGCCCGCAAGTGGGATCGGGTGACGCGCATCGCCCGCGTCGGCGTGCTGTTCAGCGTGATCCTCACCGGCTCGATCGTGCTCGCCATCGAGCTGCTCGACCGGCATATCTTCGGACTATTCCTGCCGGCCGCCTCGACCGCGCTGAGCGTCGCCAGCCACATGAACCGTATCGTCACGCCCTCGTTCATCTTCTTCGGCGTCACGGTGGCGCTGTTCGGCGTGGTGCGCGCCACCGGCGCGGTCATCGCCCCGCTGGTGGTTCTCACCGTCTCGCTGCTGCTGGTGCGCTATCCGCTGGCGCAGCTGTTCCTCGAGCGCTACCAGGTGGACGCGGTGTGGTGGAGCTTCCCGCTGTCCTCGCTCCTCTCCTGCATCCTGGCGCTGCTGTATTACCGCTTCGGCGGCTGGCGCAGCGCGCACCTGCTGCCGGTCGGAACCTAAGCGCCGCACTCTCTCTCCAATTGCATATGCCCGGGCGCCGCAGCAGCGGTGCACAATGCGCGCTCCCGGGCAGCACTTTTTGAGGAGAATCGACCTATGCAGACGCGCAGGCTCGGCCGCAACGGCCCCACGGTTTCGGCGCTCGGTCTCGGCTGCATGGGCATGAGCGAGTTCTACGGAGCGCACAGCGACGCCGAATCGATCGCGACGCTGCAGCATGCGCTCGACCGCGGCGTCAGCTTCCTCGACACCGCGGATGCCTACGGCCCCTACACCAACGAGGAGCTGGTTGGGCGCGCGCTCAAGGGCCGGCGCGGCCAGGCGTTCCTCGCCACCAAATTCGGCTTCGTGCGCGATGCGACCGACCCCGCGGCACGCGCGATCGACGGCAGTCCGGCGCACGTGCGCGCGGCTTGCGACGCGAGCCTGAAGCGCCTGCAGGTCGAGCAGATCGACCTGTACTACCTGCACCGCGTCGATCGCCAGGTGCCGATCGAGGAGACGGTGGGCGCGATGGGAGAGCTGGTGCGCGCGGGCAAGGTGCGCTACCTCGGGCTGTCGGAAGTTGCTCCGCAGACGCTCGAGCGCGCGCAGCGCGTGCACCGCATCACCGCGCTGCAGAGCGAATACTCGCTGTGGACGCGCGACCCGGAGAACGGCGTGCTGGACGCGTGCCGGCGGCTCGACATCGCGCTGGTGCCCTACAGCCCGCTCGGGCGTGGCTTTCTCACCGGCGCCATCCGCACGCCCGCCGACTTCGGGCCCGATGACTACCGCCGCGACGTGCCGCGCTTCCAGGGCGAGAACTTCGCCCGCAACCTGGCGCTGGTCGACAAGGTGAAGGAGCTGGCGCGGGAGAAGGGTTGCACACCGGCGCAGCTGGCGCTCGCCTGGGTGCTGGCGCAGTGGGAACACATCGTGCCGATTCCGGGCACGCGCCGCATCGCCAACCTCGAGGAGAACCTGGGCGCGCTCGAGGTCACCTTGGGCAGCAACGACCTCGCGGCGATCGAGGCGGTGTTTCCCGCCGGTGCGGTGGCCGGGGCGCGCTACGCGGAAAACATGATGCGGCTGGTACGCGGCTGAGCGCACCGCGGCGAGCCCCGCGAGCACCCGGCGCGCGGCGTCGCTCACTGCGGAAACTGTAATTCCTGCATCACCGCCTGAAAGCGCGGCTCCTTGCGCAAGGGATCCAGTAGTGGATCGACTTTCGTGTACACCAATCCCGGATCGTGCAGCCGCATGGCCTTCTCCAGCCAGTCCAAAGCGGCTTTGCGGTCGCTCCATTGAGCGAAAATTTCGGCGTACTGATACGCGGCTGCATCACCGCCGTCTTGCATGATCTTGGCTAGTACCGCCGCGGCGTCCGCATGACGACCGAGCCTGTCATAGACCAGCGCCCGACACACCCGATTGCGGAATGACTCTGGTGTCACCTCGCACGAGGATTGGGCCGAAGAGAGATTGCCAGCCAAATAATAGGACAGGCCGCGCAGCGCGTAGGTTTCGGCCGAGTGTTCGGGGTCCGCGGAGATCGCGGCCTGATAGGCCGCGATCGCCCCCTCGTAGCGGCGTGCATATCGCAGCGTGTCACCCAGCGCGCGATGGCTCAAGGGATTGAGCGGGTCGAGCGCGACGCCGTGCCGCGCATCGACGATCGCGGTGTCGGCGTGTCCCAGAAAAGCGGCCAGAAGGCTGCAATCATACAGAACCCAAACGTTGCCTGGACCTAAGGCGAGGGCGCGAACGCACGCCTGATCAGCCGCTGCCAACTTCAGCGATCCCTGCTCGATCCGACTCAAGGCAACGTATCCATCCGCCAGGCTGGGAGCCAGCGCGATGGCACGCTCGGCGTCCGCACGTCCGGCCCCCTGCTGCTGCAGCCAGCCGCGACTGTTGCCCGTGCATTCCGACGTGATAAGTGCGCGGTTGGCGTACGCTAAGGCGAAATTGGAGTCGAGCGTTATTGCCTCGCTGAATGCAGCGACAGGAGCTTGGCACTCCATCGGTGTCGTGGCAGCCGCTATGCGGGCCAGCTTTAGGCCGCGCAGGTACGCATCGAAGGCGGCGGGATTGCGCGTACCGCCGAGTTCGATTTTTGTAGAAACATCGCCGAGCAGCGTGACCTTGAGCGCCTCGGCGACGGCCGTGGCGATCTCGGTCTGCAGCTGCAGCACATCGCCTAAGTCGCGGTCATAGGTCTTCGACCACAGGTGAAAGCCCGTGACGGCGTTGATGAGCTGCGCAGTGATGCGCACCGTATGGCCGGAACGGCGTACGCTGCCTTCGAGGACGGCCCCGACGTTGAGCTTGTGGGCGATCGTGCCAAGGTCAATGTCCTTTCCCTGGAAGGAGAAAGCCGACGTCCGGGCTGCGACCTGCAGCCCGTTTACCTCAGCCAGGGAATTGAGGAGCTCTTCGGTAAGGCCCTCAGAGAAGTACTCCTGCTCCTTGTCCCCGCTCATGTTGATGAACGGCAGCACCGCAACTGAGTGCGCGGGAGGGCTGAAAGCGGCGACGCTGGCTGCAACGCTCGGGGACGACGCCGCAGGCTTCCAGAACCAGCCCCTGTCGATGGCGAAATACGCTCCCGCCGCCAGGATCAACACAGCGAGCGCCACCGGCAACCCCCTCGTCAGCGCCCAGCCGGCCCGCACTGAGGTCCGGTTGGTTCCGCCGGACCCAGCCTGAGATGGCGCGGACGCTCGGATCGGCGTCGATGCCTCGGGCGACAACAGACGCTTGACGCGCTCGATGAAGGCGGTGGGCGTCTCGCCTGCCGGCAGGCGCGTCCACTGCACCGCCCGGAAGAGGTCCGGGACTATCGCGTCTCTGTCACCGGTGCTGTCGACGACGATCGGCACAAGGAAGGGTTTTTGCTCCGCCATGTCGTGCGTACGCTCGATGGCGAGCTTCCATTCGCGCCGAAAATACCCTTCGAGCCGCTCCTGTGTGTGCCGGGAAATGATTGGCAGGAACAAAGCGCAGTCGTGGATCTCGCGACGGATCTTTTGGTCCCACAAATCCCCGCCGCGCAGCTCACTCTGATCCAACCAGACTTCGATTCCGGCAGCGCGCAGCGCCTCGCAAACCCTCTGGGCAGCCTGCGCATCCTCTGAGGCGTAACTGAGAAATACGGCGTGAGATGGCTCAGTCACCTGCGGGACTACCTGACGCCGCCGGCGCGGCCGCCGCGCGCGGCTCGATCCACAGCGCGCGCGCCCGGCCGCACAGCTCGCCCTTGCCGTCGAACAGCGCGGTGCCGGCTTCGTGTTTGCGCCCGCTGCCGCTGATGCGCCAGCCCACCACCGTGCAGGATTCGCCGATGTGCACCCGCCGGTCGACGTGCGCGGTGAACTCCGCGAGCAGCAGCATGCGATCGTCGGGCGCCACCGCGTAATAGCCCGGGCAATCGAGCGCCGCCGACATGAATTCCGCGCGCACCTTGCCGTCGCCGGCGTCCAGCGAGGTATCGGGCACCCAGGGCGCCGCCACCAAGTCGCGCGCGGCGATCGGACCGGCGAAGATACGCAGGCCATCGCCGCGCAGGCGCTGCGTGCCACACACGAAGCAGCTGGGAAAGCGGTGGTAGCGGAAGCCGGCGTAGTGGCGCGAGGCTTCCACGGCTTGCAGGTACTCGGGCGCCCCCGGCGCATCGAGCGCGAGCTGCGCGGGACGCGCCTCGCCGATGACCTGGGTACCGCGGCACACCTGCAGCGCGCCGTCGGCCGTTTCCGCGACGCTGAACTCGGTGTCGAGCGGCGGCGGCACCTTGAGCCGCACGCTCAGCGTGCGCGCGGCGAGCGTCGCCACCATCCCGGCGAAGTAGCCGCCGTTGGCGGAGGCCGTCGGTCCGCAGAAGCGCGTGGCGATGGTGAGCGTCTTCATGCCGTCACTCCGCGCAGCGCCGCGAGCCACGCGCCAGGATCCTCGCCGCGCTCGAGCAGTTCCACCAGCGCCGAGCCGATCACCACCCCGTCGACGTGCCCGGCGAGACGCGCCACCTGGGCGCGAGTGCGGATGCCAAAGCCGGCGCACACCGGAAGCTGCGCGCATGCGCGCACCCGGTCGAGATAAGCGATCACCTCATCGGGCACCGCGACGTTGCGCCCGGTGGTACCGGTCATGGTGACGGCGTACACGAAGCCCTCGCTGGCAGCGCACAGCGCCGTGAGGCGCGCGGGCTCGGTCACCGGGGTCACCATCTGCACGAGCGCCAGCTCGCGTGCACCGAGTGCGGCGCGCAATTCGCTGCTCTCATCCAGCGGCAGGTCGGGCACGATGAAGCCCGCGACCCCGGCCTGCGCGGCGGCATCCGCCAGCGCCCGCACGCCGAAGGCGAGCAGCGGATTCAGGTAGCTCATGAGAAGGAGCGGGGTGCGCAGGCCGCGCAGCGTCTCGAGCTCGGCGAGTATCCACCTGAGGCTCACGCCCTGTGCAAGGGCCGCGAGGCTCGCGCGCTGGATGGTGACGCCGTCGGCCATCGGGTCGGTGAACGGCACGCCGACCTCGATCACGTCGGCGACGGCGGCGAGCGAGCGCAGCTGCTCGCGGAAACGCTCCCGAGTGGGGAAGCCCGCGGTGAGATAGGCGACCAGCGCCGGCTCGCCGCGCGCGGCGGCCGCGCGGATCGCGCTGCTGATGCGCTCGCGCGGACTCACGGCGGTCCGTCCGCGAGCAGCGTCTGCTGCAGCGTCGACATGTCCTTGTCGCCGCGGCCCGAGAGACACACGAGGATGGTGCGCTTGGGATGCGCGCGCGCCCAGCGCTCGGCGCCGGCGAGGGCATGCGCGCTCTCGAGCGCCGGCAGGATGCCCTCGCACTCGCTCAACTGCCTGACCCCGGCGAGCGCTTCCGCGTCACTCGCCGTCTGGTAGTGCACGCGACCGCAGGCGGCGAGCAGCGCGTGCTCGGGTCCGACTCCCGGATAGTCGAGGCCGGCCGATACCGAGTGCGTCTCCTGTATCTGTCCGTCCTCGTTCTGCAGCAGCATGGAATAGGTACCGTGCAGCACGCCCGGACGGCCGAAGGCCAGCGTCGCGGCGTTGTCGCCGAGCCCGGCGCCGCGCCCGCCGGCCTCGACCCCGATGATCTCGACACCGGCGTCGGCAATGAAGGCGTGGAACGCGCCGATGGAATTCGAGCCACCGCCCACGCAGGCAATGAGCGCATCCGGCAGCCGCCCGATGGCGGCGAGCAGCTGCGCGCGCGCCTCGCGGCCGATCACCGCCTGCAGCTCGCGCACCAGGTACGGATACGGATGCGGGCCGACCGCTGAGCCGAGGAGATAATAAGTGTCGACCGGGTCCGACACCCAGTCGCGCAGCGCCTCGTCGATCGCGGCCCGCAGCGTGCGGTCGCCGCCCGTCACCGGCACCACCGTGGCGCCGAGCAGCCGCATGCGCCCGACGTTGGGCGCCTGCCGCTGCATGTCGATCTCCCCCATGTACACGGTGCAGGGGAGTCCGAGCCGCGCACACGCCGCGGCGCTGGCGACGCCGTGCTGCCCGGCGCCGGTCTCGGCGACGACGCGCCGTGCGCCGAGGCGCCGTGCGAGCAGCGCCTGTCCAATGGCGTTGTTGATCTTGTGCGCGCCGGTGTGTGCCAGATCCTCGCGCTTGATCCACACGTCCGCGCCCCAGCGCGCGGACAGGCGCGCGGCGAAGGTGAGTGGCGTGGGGCGGCCGACCCAGCTGGTCAGCTGCCCGGTGAGCTCCGCCTGGAAGTCGCGCGCGTGCAGGTGCTCGCGCACGCCGCGCTCGAGCCGCTCGAGCGCCGGGATCAGCGTCTCCGGCACGTAGCGCCCGCCGAAGGGGCCGTAGCGCCCGCGTGCATCGGGGAAGCGACCCGCCACGAGATCCGCGAGCAGGCCCGCGGCGGCGGAAGATTCGACGCTCATGGCAAACCTCCAGTGGCAGATGCAGCGCTCGCAGCGGCCGCCGCAGCGGCCGCTGCACGCACCGCGCTGACGAAGGCGGCGATGCGCTCGATACTCTTCATCCCGGGACGTTCCTCGACGCCGCTCGATACGTCGACGCCGAACGGCGCGACCGCGGCGATCGCGGCGGCGACGTTGCCCGCGTGCAGGCCGCCGGCGAGGATCACTTCGGTGCGGCGCGCGAGCGCGTGCGCCGCCTGCCAGTCGCTCGTCGTGCCGCTGCCGCTCGCGGGACCTTCGAACAGCACGCGCTGCGGCAGCGCCGCGGCGGCGGCTTGCGCCTGGCGCAGCACCGGCAGCCGCCCGAGTGAGGGCGGCAGGCGCAGCGCGGTGAAATCCGCCGCATCGCTCTGCAGCAGGTCGGGGCGAAATACGCTCAGCACCTCATCGAGCTCGCCCTGGGACGGGTGGCGCATCACCGCCACGCAGCGCGCGCGCCCGCGCGCCGCGCGCGCCAGCGCGACCGCGGCCTGCGGCGTCAGCTGCCGCGGCGAGGCGGCGAATACGAAGCCGAGCGCATCGGCGCCTGCGGCGAGCGCCGCGTCCACCGCCGCCGCCGTCGTCAGGCCGCAGATCTTGATCCACATCTCAAGCCTTCCCAAGCACGGCGCGTCCCGCCGCCAGCAGCGAGCCGGCGAGGGTGAGCGGATCCGCCGCGCGCATCAGCGCGCCGCCCACGAGGATGAGCTGGTAACCGGCCGCGGCCACCGCGTGCGCGTCCGCCGCGGTGGCCACGCCGCTTTCGGCGACGTGCGCCAGCTGCGCCGGCAGCAGCGGCGCGAGCTCGAGGAGGCGCTGCGGGCGCACCTCGAGGGTCGCGAGATCACGGCAGTTGACCCCCGCCAGCAGGCTCGCGGGTGCCGCGTGGCTCGCGACCACCTCGTGCATGAGCGCGATGTCGGGCGCATCGAACGCCTCGAGCAGCACGAACAGGCCGTGGGCCTGCGCGCACGCCAGCAGGGAGGCGAGCTCCTCGCGCGTCAGCATGCGCAGGATCACCAGCACGCCGCCGGCGCCGGCGGCACGCGCCTCGAGCACCTGGTAAGGGTCGACCAGGAAGTCCTTGCGCAGCGCGGGCACCGCGAGCGGCGCGAGCGCGCGCGCCGCGGCCGCCAGGTGCGCGAGCGAGCCGTCGAAACGCTCGGGCTCGGTGAGCACCGAGACGGCGGCCGCTCCGGCGCGCGCATAGGCCGTCACCTGCCGCGGCACGTCCACATCGGCGGTGGCGAGGCGCCCGGCGGCCGGCGAGCGCAGTTTCAGCTCTGCGATGAGATCGAAGCCGCGCGGGTCGCGGCGCAACGCCGGCGGCGCGGGCAGCTGCCGGCAGATCTGCGCGAGCGCGCTGTCGTCGAGCTGGGCGCGCGCAGCGCGCACGCGTGCGCGGCTGGCCGCGGCCATTTCCGCGAGAAACTCACCGCTCAAGCGTCACCTGCCTGCGCCGCGCGCGGGCGCACGGCTGCGAGCCCCGCGAGCACGCGGCGCGCGGCTCCGTCGTCGATGGCCGCGGCGGCGCGCGCCATCCCCTCGAGCGGCTCGTGCACCACGCCTGCGACCTCGAGAGCGAGCGCGGTGCCGAGCAGCAGGCAGTCGCGGTGCGCGCCGCGATCCTCGCCTGCGAGCACCGCGCGCAGCGCGCGCGCGTTGTGCGCCGCGTCCGCACCGGCCAGCTCGCCGGCGGTGCACAGGCGCAGCCCGTAATCGGCCGGCGTGCGCACCGCCACGTCCACGCGCCCCGGGCGCACGTCGAACACCGTGAAGGGACCAAGCGGCGTCGGCTCGTCCCAGCCGTGTGCGCCGTGAATCACGAAGGTGCGCTCGATCGGCAGTCCGCTGAAGGTGTCGGCCATGAGGCGCGCGACCTCGAGGCTGAAGGCGCCGACCAGGTGCAGGGGCGGCTGCGCCGGGTTCACCAGCGGACCCAGGATATTGAACACCGTGCGTACGCCGAGCGCCGCGCGGATCGGCGCGACGCGCGCGGTGGCCGGGTGATAGTGCGGCGCGAACAGGTAGGTGAACCCGGTGGCGGCGAGGCAGGCGGCGGCCGCCGGCGGATCGAGCGGCACGTCGAGCCCGAGCGCCTGCAGCACGTCGGCGCTGCCGCAGCGGCTGGAGACCGAGCGGTTGCCGTGCTTCACCACCGGCACGCCGCAGGCGGCGGTGAGCAGCGCCGTGCCGGTGGAGATGTTGTAGCTGCCGGAAAGATCGCCGCCGGTGCCGACGATGTCGATCGCGCGCAGCGACGGCAGTCCGCTGGGCAGCGCCACGCGGCGCATCGCCTGCGCCAGACCCCGCAGCTCATCGGCCACCACGCCCTTGGCGGCGAGCGCGGCGAGCAGTGCCCCGGCCAGTGCCGGCGGGGTCGCCGCGTCGGTGAGTGTTGCCAGCAGCGATTCGGCCTGTGCCTGCGACAGGTCGCGCCGCTCGAGCAGCTGCGCGAGCAGCTCACGCGGCGCTGACATCGCGCGCTCCCGCAGCGGCCCGCTCGCCACCGGTGTATTGCAGGAAGTTGCCGAGCAGCTGCGGCCCCTGCGGGGTCAGGATGCTCTCCGGGTGGAACTGCACGCCCTCGACGGTGAAGGCGCGGTGGCGCACCGCCATGATCTCCCCTTCCGCGGTTTGCGCGCTCACCTGCAGCTGCGGCGGCAGGCTCTCCGGGGCGGCGATCAGCGAGTGATAGCGGCCCACTTCACACGGCTGCGGCAGGCCTGCGAACAGCGTGCCGCCGTCATGGTGCAGCTGCGAGGTCTTGCCGTGCATCAGGCGCGCGGCGCGCACCACGCGGCCGCCGAACACCTCGACGATCGACTGGTGGCCGAGGCACACGCCGAGCACCGGGATGTGGCCGGCGAATGCGCGGATCATGTCCATGGACACGCCGGCATCGTACGGCGTACCCGGCCCCGGCGAGATGCACAGGTGCGAGGGCGCCAGCTGGCGCGCCTGCTGCGGGGTGAGCGCGTCGTTGCGGTAGACCTGGACTTCCGCGCCCAGCACCAGGAAGGCCTGCACCAGGTTGTAGGTGAAGGAGTCGTAGTTGTCGATGAGCAGCAACTGCGGCTTCACAGGCCCTCCCCGGCGAGCTCCAGCGCGCGCGCCATCGCCGCGCTCTTGGCCAGCACTTCCTCGTGCTCGGTTTGCGGCACGCTGTCGGCGACGATGCCGGCGCCGGCCTGGTAGCTGTACTCATCGCCGCTGAACACCAGCGTGCGGATGGTGATGGCGTGATCCATGTCGCCGCGCGCACCGAAGTAGCCGACGGTGCCGCCGTACAAGCCACGGCTCACCGGCTCGAGCTCGTCGATGATCTGCATGGCGCGCACCTTGGGCGCGCCGACCAGGGTGCCGGCGGGGAACGCCGCGGCGAACAGGTCGAAGGCGTCGCGTCCGTCGGCGAGCTCGCCGTGCACGCCGCTCACGATGTGCATGACGTGGCTGTAGCGCTCGATGCAGCGGTACGGGTCGACGCGCACGCTGCCGGCGCGCGCCACGCGCCCGAGGTCGTTGCGTGCCAGGTCCACCAGCATCACGTGCTCGGCGTTCTCCTTGGGATCGGCGAGCAGCTCCACCGCGCGCGCGCCGTCGGCGGCGGCATCCGCGCCGCGCGGCCGGGTGCCGGCGATGGGACGCAGCTGCGCGTGGCCGGCGCTCAGCTTCACCAGCGCCTCGGGCGAGGAGCCGACGACCGTCACGTCGCCGAGCGCGCAGTAATACATGTAAGGCGAGGGGTTGATGAGCCGCAGCGCGCGGTACGCCTGGAAGGGGTCGAGCTGGTGGCGGCCGGCGAAGCGGCTGGCGAGCACCAGCTGGTAGACGTCGCCCGCGGCGATGTACTCCTGCACACGCCGTACGCCTGCGAGGTAGTCGGCGCGCGCGAAGGCGGCGCGCGGCGGCGCGTAGCTGCCGGCGCGGCGCACTTCCGGCAGCGCGCCGCGCAAGGCCCGCACTACTTCGGCGCGCAGCGCGCGCCGCTCACTTTCCGAGCCGGCATGCAGCAGCGCGATGCCGCGTGTCAGGTGATCGAACACCAGCATGGAGCGCGGCGCGACGTAGTGCAGCGCCGGCACGCCCGCGTCGCCGGCGCTGCGCGCCGTGAGGCGCTCGAAGTGGCGCACCACATCGTAGGCGGCAAAGCCGACCAGGCCGCCGGCGAGCGGCACGCCGGGAATGTCCGGCTGCGGCCGCGGCGCGGCGGCGAGCGCGGCGCGCAGCTGCGCGAGCAGCTCGGCGGCGTTCGCCGGCGGCGCGTGCCGCTGCCCGTCGATCAGGAACCCGGCGGCATCGAGACGCACTTCCAGTCCCTCGCCGAAGCCGATGAACGAGTAGCGTGCCAGGCGCTCGCCGCCCTCGACGCTCTCCAGCAGGAAGCGCGGCCCGAAGGCAGCGAGCTTCATGAACGCCGACACCGGGGTGTCGAGATCGCCGGTAATGTCGAAAGCGGACTGCAACTGGCTACGCTCCGAAACTTCAAGGCAACAAAAAACCCATCCCGGGGTCATCCGGAGATGGGTTTGCGGTTGAGTAACAGGAATCTTTAAATCAACAGCCGACCGTCAGCCCACTCCGTTATGAAGTGCGCCACCACCACGAACGCGATGCGCTGACAGTATGCCCGGACATGCTGCAGCGAGTATCGCCGGGGCGCGTTCACGAGGTCAAGCCGTGCGCCGGCGCGACCGCCTGGCCGCTCAGCGCCCAGGCCGCCGGCGGCTCATTTCAGGCACACCGCCTCGACGTTGTTGCCGTCCGGATCGAACAGGAACGCCGCGTAATAACTCGGGCTATAGTCCTGACGCACGCCCGGCGCGCCGTTGTCGCGGCCGCGCGCCTTGAGTCCGTCGCGGTAGAACCCGTCGACGGCGGCACGGCTGGGCGCGATGAACGCCAGGTGCACCAGGGAATGCGCCAGCTTCGCATCGGCGTAGAGCCACAGCGAGTAACTGCCGCCGGCACCAAAGGCGGCGGTCGACTCATCCTGCGAGATGACCTCGTAGCCGAGCGGGCTGAGCGCGCTGCCGTAGAAGCGCACGCTCGCGTCCAGATCCTTAACCTTCAAGCCGACGTGATCGAACATGACATCCTCCTTGGCCTTACCGTCGATGCTACGCGCTTTCCGCTAGAATGCGCCCCCGCGGCGCGCTGCAGGAGTGGCTGGTGAGCTTCAAAGAACTGCTGGAGAGCTGGCGCGAAGGCGCGGCCGTGCCGCGCGCGGCCCAGAGCTACGCGGTGCGCCTGCCGGTGGATGCCGCCGCCCGCCTGGCGGCGCTCGCCGACCTGTTTCCCGGGCGCAGCACCGAGCAGCTGATCAGCGAGCTGCTCGCCGTGGCGCTCAACGAGGTGGCGGCGGTGATGCCGTACGTGGCGGGCAAGCGCGTCATCTCCACCGACGAGCAGGGCGACCCGCTGTACGAGGACGTCGGGCTGACGCCGCGCTTCATGGAGCTGGCCCGCGGCCATCGCCGCGCGCTCGAGGCGGCCACGCGCGCCGCCCCGCAGCGGCGCAGCGCGCCGCGCAGCAAATCGCCGCGCGTGCGCGGCCGGAAGTGACCTATGCCTTCGTTCGATGCCGTTTCGGAACTCAACGCCCACGAGGTGGCCAACGCCGTCGACCAGGCGGGCCGCGAGCTGTCGCAGCGCTTCGATTTCAAGGACACCGGCGCGAGCTTCGAGCTCAACGAGTTCACCGTCACGCTGCGCGCGCAGGTGGACTTTCAGCTCAAGCAGATGCTGGAGATACTCAAGCTGCGGCTCGCCAAGCGCGGCGTCGACCTGGTATGCCTCGAGGTGAAGGAGCCGCAGACGACGCTCTCGGCCGCGCACCAGGAGGTGGTGCTGCGGCACGGCATCGACGCGGACACCGGCAAGAAGATCGCGCGCCTGGTCAAGGACTCCAAGCTCAAGGTGCAGGCGGGCCTCATGGGCGACAAGGTGCGCATCAGCGGCAAGCAGCGCGACGAGCTGCAGGCGGCCATCGCGCTGCTCAAGGGCGCGAAGCTCGAAGTGGCGCTGCAGTTCACTAACTTCCGCGACTGAGGCGCGCGATCGTGCGGCACAGCTGCTCGGTGGCGTCGATGACGCTCGGACCCAGGCGGCTGAGTCCCTCATCCTCGAAACCCACGACGCGGCCGCCGCGCACCGCGGCGAGGCTGCCGAAGCGCTGCCAGTCGGCCACCCAGGCGGCACTTTCCCCCGGCGGCGCGACGGCGAGGATGATGTCGGGATTGCGCGCGATGATCGCTTCGGTGTCGACCAGCGGCGCGGGCTCGGGCAGATCCGCGAACACGTTGCGCGCGCCGCACAGCGCCAGCGCATCGCTCATGAGATGTCTGCCGCCGATCGTATAGACCGGGCGGTTCCAGACCTGCAACAGCACCGTGGGACGCCGGCCCGCGCCGCCCGCGCCGCCGCCGTAAGTGCGCCCGAGGGCGGCGAGGCGCCGCTCGAGGCCCTGCGCGGCACCCTCGGCCACCGCCTGCGTGCCGGCCAGCACGCCGAGCCGCCGCAGCGCGTCCGGCAGCCCGGCGAGGCGCACGACCTGCTGCTGATAGAGAGGTATGCCGAGGGAGGCGATCTTGGCGCGCTGCGCGGGATTACCACCGGCGGGCCAGGCGATCACCACGTCGGGCTCGAGGGCGACCACGCGCTCCATGTCGATCGTCGCCGCGTCGCCGATGCGGGGCACCGCGCGCGCCGCCGCGGGCTCGTCGGAATACTCGACGGTGGCGATCACCTGGTCGCCCGCACCGGCGGCGAACAGCATCTCCGTCGCGCCCGGAGCAAGGCTCACGATCCGCAGCGGTGGGGCACGCACCTGCACCGTTCGGCCGAGGTCGTCCGTGACGGCGCGGGCCGCGGCCGGCGCCGCCGCGGCCGTGCCGGCCGCGAGCGCCGCGAGCGCCCCCAGGGCGATGAGTCTGATGATCGACAAGCGCTGTCCGCCGCCACGATGCTCGGGCGCGCATCATGACACGATCATGGCTCTCGTCCGCGCACGGCACGCTGCGCTGAAGCGCAGGCGCGATCAGCCCGTTACAGCATCGCGGTGGTGAGCAACCCTGCGATGAGCCGCTCGACCTCCGTCAGCAGATAGGGCTTGGTGAGAAAGCGCGCGCTGCCCGCGGCGAGGAGTGCCGCGTCCTGTGGAGCCGCGGACGTCAACAGCACCGGAACCGCCGGCTGATGCTGCGCCAGCCAGCGTGCCAGGCCGTGGCCGTCGAGGCCGCCCGGCATGTAGACATCGGAGAACACCAGGTCGACACGCGTGCCGGAGCCCAGCGCGCTGATCGCCTCGCCAGCTGTCGCTGCCTCGATGACGCTGTAGCCCGCTTCGCGCAGGTACACGGCCGCCGTGCAGCGTGTCAGGAAATGATCCTCGACGATCAGCACGACGGGAGTATTCCGCCGCACCGCATGTTGTTTCGGCTGCTGCCCGTTCACGGTCCGTCCCTGGTCCTGCGAGGCACACCGCTGGCGCGATCTCTCGTCGCGCTGCGCGCTTTCCGCGCGCGAGCATAACACCAACACTTGCTGTGCGCCGCGCCGCGATCCGGGGCGCAGACTTTGCCGCAGCGCCGCGGCCGCGCGCCGCTAACGCCCGCGGTCCTGGGGATATTCGCAGGGAAACACCACACGGAAGGTAGTGCCCTCGCCCGGTGCGGTCTCGAGCTCGAGGCTCGCATCGAGCAGCTCGCACAGCCGCTTCACGATCGACAGCCCAATGCCTTCGCCGCCAGCGTTGCGGGCAGCGACCGACGACTGCGACCGCAGCGTCGGCGCAGGCGGCGCAGACGGCGCGCTGCCGCGATCTTCCGCCTCGTGCGCCTCGGCGGTGGCGTGTTGCAGCGCGCGCTCGAGCGGGGCCGCCGGCGAGTCGTGCTGAAAGCCCGGCCCGGTGTCGAGCACGCACAGCAGCCACTGGTGAACGCCGGACACCGTGCGCGCAGCCCACTGCACCCGCACGCCGCCGCGCTCGGTGACCCCGAGCGCGTTGAGAAGCAGGTTCTGGGCGATACGCTGCACCTTGACCGCGTCGCCCTCGACGGCGAGGGTCTGCGGCCCCTCCGCCTTGAGGAACAGGTTGCGCTGCGTCGCGAGCGGCCGCAGGTTCTCGCAGTATTCGCGCAGCAGCGCCGCGGCATCGAACGGCGCCGTGTGCCGCTGTTCCTGGCCCGCCTCGAGCCTGCCGAGGTCGATGAGGTCGCTCAACAGCGCGCGCAGCGACTCCACCGAGCGCTGCAGCAGCTGCGAGGTGCTGCTGCGACTCGCCTCAGCACCGTCGGCCGCGAGCAGCGAGGCGGCGTTGCTGATCACGCCGACCGTGCCGCGCAGATCGTGCGCCGCCTCGCGCCAGGTCTCGGCGCGCTGCCGCTCGAGCGCCTGTACCTGCCGCAACGCCCCCTCGAGCTCACGCACGCGGCTGGCGGCTTCCGTCTGCTGCAGCCGCTCGTAGCTCGCGGCGCTGGCGCAAACCCCCTCGCCGCACAACCGCACCAGCGCGCGGCGCGCGATCGACATCACCTCGGCGTCGAGCTCGGGGTGGGCCTGGGCGTAGTCCTCCAGCTCGCAGAGCGCGCAGTAGTGCAGGTGCGCCCATTCGCGAATGGTCTCGCGCTGGTGGTAGCCCTGCTGCCAGCGATGCAGCCCGTGCTCCTCGGCACCCTGCTTCTGCTGCTCGAACGCGATCTGCTTCTCGAGCGGATGCACGGCCTGCAGCCGCCACTCGAACGCCTCGAGCACCTGCGGAATGTGATCGTTGAACTGCGCGCGCGACAGGCCGCCCGAGGTGGTGAGCTCGGGGTCGAGTTCGACCGAGTGCTGCCAGGCGGCGAGGATCGCGGCGCGCCGCGCCGCCAGGTGCTGTGCCAAGGCGGCGAGCGCAACCTTGATAGGAGTCGAATCCGGCATCAGTGCACTGACATCGCGATCCAGGGGGAGGCGACTATACGCCCTCCGGCGCGTACCGCGCAGCGCGCGCGGCCGCCTGGCCGGTGCGGCGAGGTTCGCGGGGGCCGCCGCCCAGCGCCCCGGCGCGGGTCAGGCGGCAGCGCGCTCGCGCCGCTCGCCGGCGGCGCTTTCCAACACGCGCGCCACCGCGTGCACCGTGGCGGCGATGCGCACCGCGCTCTGCACCGCCTCGCGCGTCAGCCCGTGCTGGCGCAGCTGCCGCTCATGCGAGGCCACGCAGGTGCCGCAACCGTTGATCGCCGACACCGCCAGCGCCAGCAGCTCGAAATCCGCCTTGGCGATGCCGGGTGTGCCGATGACGTTCATGCGCAGCCGCGCCGGCAGCTTCGCATACTCCTCGTCCTCCACCAGGTGCAGGAAGCGGTAGTAGACGTTGTTCATAGCCATCACCGCCGCGGCGGCGTGCGCCGCGGTCACGTGCGCGGCGTCCAGGTGCTGCACGGCGAGGGTCTGCAGGTCGCGGCTGAAGGCGGCGTTGGGCGAGGCGCTCGCCGCGGCGAGCGCCACCGCCCAGATCTGCCGCTCCGTCAGCCCGGGCGCGCCGGCGGCGGTGAGTACCGTGCCGAGGTTCAACTGCAGGTCGCGCGCGTAGCCGGGCAGCGAGTCGCGAATGCTCTCGAGGGTTGTCATGTCAGGCCGCCTTCAGGGTCTCATCGCCCTTTTGCCAGTTGCACGGGCACAGCTCGTCGGTCTGCAGTGCGTCGAGCACGCGCAGCACCTCTTCGGGGCTGCGACCGACATTCAGGTCGGTGACGTACACGAAGCGGATCACGCCCTGCGGATCGACGATGAAGGTGGCACGCTGCGCGACACCGGCCTCAGGGTCGAGGATGCCGAGCGCGCCGGCGAGCTCGCGCTTCACGTCCGCGAGCATCGGGAACGGCAGGCTGCGCAGCTCCTGCTTGTCGCGCCGCCAGGCGAGGTGCACGTACTCGCTGTCGATGCTCACCCCGAGCAGCTGCGCATCGCGCGCACGGAACTCCTTGTCCAGGCGGCCGAACGCGGCGATCTCGGTGGGGCACACGAAGGTAAAGTCCTTGGGCCAGAAGAACACCACCTGCCACTTGCCGGGGAAGCTCTCGTGAGTGAAGGACTGGAACGCACTGGCGGTGTCGCTGGAGACGACGCCCGTGAGCGCGAACTGCGGAAAACGCTGACCAACGGTCGACATGCTCTCTACTCCTCTTAAAGGCTCGTGCGCCTGAAGGCCCCCGGGGGCGGCCCTGGGCGCGGGATGCAGGCATGATGGGGGCGCCGCTGCTATCATTCCAATCGATTGATTTGATCTTTCCGATAGACGCCATATATCTAATCACATGGAGCTCAAGCTCAAGGACCTGCGCTATCTCGTGGCGGTGGCGGACCTGCGCCACTTCGGCCGCGCCGCGGCGCGCTGCTTCGTCAGCCAGCCGACGCTGTCGGCGCAGCTGAAGAAACTGGAGCAGTCGCTCGGCGTGCAGCTGATCGAGCGCGCGCCCCACAATGTGTCGCTCACCCCCGCCGGGGAAGAGATCGTGGCGCGCGCGCGGCGCATCATCGAGGCGAGCGACGAGGTGGTGACCCTGGCGCGCACGCAGCGCGATCCGCTCGGCGGGCGGCTGCGCGTCGCGCTGCTGCCGACCATCGGGCCGTACCTGCTGCCGCGCATCGCGCCGCTGATCCGCCGCACCCTGCCGCGTCTGCAACTGCAGCTCTACGAGTACCAGACCGCCGCGATGCTCGAGAAGCTGCGCGCCGGGGAACTCGACCTCGGCATCCTCGCGCTGCCAGTCGAGCTCAGCGGACTCGAGGCGCGCGAGCTGTACCGCGAAGCCTTCCTGGTGGCCCTCCCCGAGCGCCACCCGCTCGCCGCGCACGCCACGGTGCGCGTGGCGGACCTCAAGGGCGAGACCCTGCTGCTGCTCGAGGACGGTCACTGCCTGCGCGATCAGGCGCTGGAGGTGTGCAGCCGCGTCGGGGTGCGCGAGCAGCAGGATTTTCGCGCCACGAGCCTCGAGACGCTGCGGCAGATGGTAGCCACGGGCGCCGGCGTCACACTGCTGCCGGAGCTGGCCGGCCGCGGCGCCTACCGCGCCGCCCGCGGCGTGGCGCTGCGCCCGTTCGCCAAGCCTGCCCCGGTGCGCCACGTGGGCGCCGTGTGGCGCAAGAGCAGCGCGCGGCGCGCGGCCATCGAGGCGCTCGGCACGCTGATCGCGGAACACGCGCAGTGAGCGCGCCGGCCGCGGCCGCGACCGCGGCGCCGCCGCAGCCGGTGAGCTTCGCGGCGTGCGACGGACGCTTGCTCGCCGGGCTGCTGCTCGCGGCTCGGAGCCCGCGCGGGGCGCTGCTGGTGAACGGCGCGACCGGATTCAGGCGCGAGTTCTACCTCAAGTTCGCCGCCTATTGCGCCGCACGCGGTTACCACACGCTGGTATACGACTATCGCGGCATCGGCGCCTCGGCGGCCGCGCCGCTCGCGGCCGATGCGGCGCGCATGAGCGACTGGGGGCGGCTCGACATGCCGGCGGCGCTCGACGCGCTCGCGACGCACGCGCGCGGTCTGCCGCTGGCAACGCTCGGGCACAGCGTCGGTGGACAGCTGCTCGGCTGCATGCACAACCAGGGGCGTGCGCGCGCGCACGTGATGATCGCGACCTCGACCGGCTACTGGCGGCGCCAGCGCGTGCCGTTTTGCTACCAGGCGCTGTTGTTCTGGAAGGTCTACGGGCCGCTGATGCTCGCGCGGCACGGCTACGTGCCGCGCGGCGTGCTGTGGACGGGCGACTCGCTGCCGCGCGGGGTGTTCCTGCAGTGGCGGCGCTGGTGCCTCGACCCCGCGCCGTTCGGCTCGCAGCTCGACGCGGACCTGCACGACGCGGAATTCGCCGCGGTGCGCACCCCGCTGCTCGCCTGGGGCTTCAGCGACGACCCGATCGCGACGCCTGCGGCCATCGAGGCGCTGCTGGCGAGCTACCCCAACGCGCCGATCGAGCGGCGCTGCAGCCAGCCGCGGCAGCTCGGCGTACGCCGCATCGGCCATCACGGCTTCTTCGCCGAACGTCATCGCGACTCGTTGTGGCGCGCAGCACTCGACTGGATCGATGCGCGCTGTGCTTAGCGCGCGTCGGCCGCCCCTGCGGGCGTCGCCCCCGCGGGCGCTGCCGCCGTGCGTGCGCGGCGCGCGAGCGCGATAGCCGCGAGCACCACCACGCCGCCGGCGATCTGCAGCGGCGCCAGGCGCTCGTGCAGCAGCCACCAGGCGTAGGCGGCCGCGGCGAGCACCTGCGCGTACAGGCCCACCGCGCCGAAGGTTGCCGGCAGCTGGGCAAGCGCATAGGCGATCAGGCTCTGGCCGAGCACCTGCGCCGAGAGCGCGCAGCCGACGAGCAGCCACCAGCCGTGCGCGCTGTCGGGCAGGAACTTCTGGGTCAGCGCCAGCGGCAGGAGCAGCACGCTGAACACCAGCGTCGTGGTGAACATGACGATGCCGGTGCCGTGGCGTACGCGCAGCCGCGACACCGACAGGATGTACGCCGCGTAGAAGCACGCGGTGCCCAGGCCGAGTGCGTCCCCGAGCAGCGCGTGCCCGCCGCCACCGAGCTTGGGGGCGAGTATCAGCAGCATGCCGGCGAAAGCGGCGGCCAGCGCCAGCAGAAACCCGAGCCGCGGCTTCTCGCCCCACCAGCCCCACGCGAACAGCGTGACCAGGATCGGCGCGCAGTTCGCCTCGAGCGTCGAGGCGGCGATCGAGGTGAGCAGCAGCGAGGAGTGCCACAGCGCCAGATCTCCGGCGAAGAACACCCCGGCCCAGAAGAACTGCGGATCGCGCAGGCTGGCGGGTGCGCGGCCGGCGGCGCGCGTGGCGCGCCGCTCGAGCAGCGCCCACAGCGCGAGCGGTGGCAGCGCGAGACAGCCGCGCCAGAAAGCGGTCGCCGTCGGCCCGGTCTCCGACAGGCGCACAAAGATGCCCGAGCTGCCGATCGCGAGCGCGCCGGCCAGCAGCGCCAGCAGGGCGGTGAGCTCCGAGCGGCGGGTGTGGTCCGGCATGCGCGGCTAGTCTGGCATAATTACCGCGCATTCCTGCGCGCCCGCGAGGACCCCATGCGATCGACCGCCGCACTCCTTGCCGCCTGCCTCGTGACGCTCGGCGCCGCCGCGCACGCCCAGGCCGGCGCGCTCAGCGCCCAAGAGGCGTGGATCCGCGCCGTCCCCGGCAGCGACGTGGCCGCCGCCTACCTGACGCTGCACAACGCCGGCACACAGCCGGTGGTGGTGGTGGGCGTGCGCTCGCCGGCAGCCGGCATGGCCATGATTCACGAGACCGCACTCATCGGCGGCAAATCCACCATGCGGCCGCACGAGCGGTTGCGCGTCGGCGCCGGCGAGACGGTGCGGCTCGCTCCGGGCGGACTGCACATCATGCTGCAGATGCTGAACCGCACCCTGGCGCCCGACGATGAGGTGCCGCTGGTGCTGCTGCTCGAGGGCGGCGGCAGCGTCGAAGTCATTGCGCGCGTGCGGCCGCTCGGCGAGGAGTAGCGCGATCTCCAACGATTCCCCGCGTGATCACATCACGCCTTACGATCGCTTCGCCTGGAGCGACAGCGAGATTGAAGCGGCGCTCGCCAGCGGCATGCAACAACGCGAACTGCGCGCCTACTTCGGCGCCGCCGAGTACCGCGTGCTGGCGCGCCTCGCGCGGCGGGCGCACGCGGTGCCGGTCGCGGCGCGCGCGCTGCACGTCATCATCGTGCCGGGCATCATGGGCTCGCAGCTCGGACTGCGCCGCCCGCCGCCGCTGCCCCCGGACATCGTGTGGCTCGATCCGCTCGACATCCAGCTCGGGCGGCTCGCAGCGCTCGCGGTGCCCGGCGCGCCCATCGTGCCGCTCGGCGTGGTGTTGTTCTCGTACCTGCGGCTCAAGCTGTTCCTGCGCACGCAGGGCTTCGCGGTGCAGTTCCACGACTACGACTGGCGGCTGCCGGTGGCGACTTCCGGCAGCGCACTCGCGGCGCGACTGCGCGCCCTGGCCCCGACGCGCGTGGCGCTGGTGGCGCACAGCATGGGGGGACTGGTGAGCCGCGCCGCGCTCGCCCTGCCGGGCACGCAGCACGTCGAGCGGGTGGTGCTGCTCGGCGCGCCGAACAGCGGCTCGTTCGCAGCGGTGCAGGCACTGCGCGGCACGTACGCCGTGGTGCGCAAGGTCGCGCGCCTGGCGCTGCAGGCGTCGGCGGAGCAGCTCGCCAGCGAGACCTTCAGCACTTTTCCGAGCCTGTACGACCTGCTGCCCTGGGGAGCGTGCGCCGGACGCCTCGACCTGTTCGCGGCAAACGCCTGGCCGCGCGGCGGACCGCAGCCGCGCGCCGCGCTGCTGCGCGCGGCGCGCGCGGCGCATGCGCTGCTGGCGCCCGCCGATGCTCGCTTCACGGTCATCGCCGGCGTCGGCCAGGAGACCGTGACCGCGGTGAGGCGCCGCGGCGATGACTTCCTCTATACGCTCACGCGCCACGGCGACGGCACCGTGCCGCTGGCAAGCGCGCAGCTGCCCGGCGCGACGAGCGCCTACGCCCGCACCGCGCACAGCGAGCTGACGCGCGACCCGCTGGTCGCCGCCGCGGTGGTCGACCTGCTGCGCCACGGCGCGACCACCCGGCTGCCGCGCGAGTGGCGCAGCACCAGCCGCGCCCGCACCCAGGTGAGCGACCGGCGGCTGCGGGCGAGCCACGCGCACAAGGTGAACTGGGCCGCACTGACACCGGAGGAGCGCCGGGTGTTTCTCGAGAACCTGAACGAGCCGCCGCGCTTCCCGCTGCGAGTGCCGCGCGCGGCGCGCCGTGCACGCCGCGGCCTGCGCGGGCGGCAATAGCCGCGCGTTTCGTCCCGGCCGCGGCAGCGTCAGGCGAACAGCTGGGCGATCGCCTCGCGCTGGCGCGCATCGGGCAGCCGGCCGCGGCCGCCGGCCAGATTGTCCTCAAGGTGCTCGAGCTTGCCGGTCGCCGGAATGATGCAGGTCACCGCCGGGTGCGAGGCGATGAATTTGAGCGCGAGCTGGCCGAAGCTGGTGGCATCCACCTCGGCCGCCCAAGCGGGCAGCGCCTTGCCGCGCACCGCCTGAAACAGCGCGCCGTCCTCGAACGGCCGGTTGATCAGCACCGCGACGCCGCGCTCCGCGGCGAGCGGCAGCAGGCGCTTCTCGGCGGCGCGCGTCAGCGGCGAATAGTTGAACTGCACGAAATCGAGCTTCTCACTCGCGAGCACCCGCGCGAGGTCGGCGTGGGCGCTCACCGTGTAGTGGGTCACGCCCACGTAGCGCACGCGGCCGGCCGCCTTCCATGCGTACAGTGTCCTGAGCTGCGTGTCCAGATCGAGCAGGTTGTGCACCTGGATGAGATCGAGCCGCGCTGTCTTCAGCAGCTGCGCCGAGCGGCTCATCTGCTCGATGCCCGCTCGCTCGCTGCGCGTCCACACCTTGGTGGCGAGAAACGCGCGCGCGTGCATCTCGTCCGTCAGCAGCTCGCCGAGCACCCCCTCGGCAGTGGTGTACATCGGCGAGGTGTCGATGAGTCGCGCGCCGGCGGCGAAGAACCTCTCGAGCACCTGCTGCAGGGGTGCGCGCGCGGACGGATCCGCAGCCACTTCGAAGGGACCTGAGGTGCCGAGTCCGATCAGCGGCAGCTCCTCGCCGCTCGCCGGAATCCGGCGCCGGATGAGCCCGGCGGCAGCGTCAGCCGCCACGGGCGCAGACCAGCCGGCGGCCGCCATCAGGCCGACTCCTGCGGCGAGCAGCGTGCGCCGCTTCATGCGCCGTGCGACTCACAGCAGCGCGGCGTCGGTGTCGGCGACGCTCGCGCCCCCTGCCTCGACGATGCGCGCGAGCGCCAGCGCGTTCGGCAGCACCTGCGCGGCGTAAAACGCCGCGGTGCGGATCTTGGCGCTGTAGAACTCGCGCTCCGCGCCGCTGCTCCTGGCCGCCGCCAGCGCCGCGGACTTGGCGAGCAGCCAGCCGCCGGCGACGTAGCCACACAGCTTCAGATAAGGCACCGACACCGCCATGCCGGCCTCGAGGCGCGTAGCGAGCGTGCCGAGCAGCGCCTGCGTCGACTGGCGCAGCAGCCGCACCGCAGCGAGCGCCGCCGCCGCGGTCCCTGCCACGGCCGCATCGGCCGACCCGAGCCCGGCGAGCTCGCGCTCCATGTCATCGAGCAGCGCTGCCATGGCGACGCCGCGGTCACGGGCGAGCTTGCGGCCGATGAGATCGTTCGACTGGATGCCGGTCGTCCCCTCGTAGATGGTGGTGATGCGCACGTCGCGCATGTACTGCGCCGCACCGGTCTCCTCGATGTAACCCATGCCGCCGTGCACCTGCACGCCGATGGACGCGACTTCGTTGCCGATCTCGGTGCACCAGCCCTTGACGATCGGTGTCAGCAGCTCGCCGCGCGCCTGCGCGGCGCGCCGCCCGCTCTCGGGCCCGTACTGCGCCAGGTCGAACTGCAGCGCGCCGTAGAGCGTCAGCGCGCGCGCGGCTTCGGTCTGCGACTTCATCATCAGCAGCATGCGCTTGACGTCGGGGTGATTGATGATGGGCGCAGCGCCGCCGACTCCCGGCGGCCTGCCCTGCACGCGGGTGCGCGCCCACTGCGCCGCGCGCTGCCAGGCGCGCTCGCCCACCGCGTAGCCCTCGCTGCCCACCGACAGGCGCGCGCTGTTCATCATGATGAACATGTATTCGAGGCCGCGGCCCGGCTCGCCCACGAGCCAGGCGTACGCGCCGCGCTGCTCGCCGAAGGCGAGCACGCAGGTCGGACTCGCATGAATGCCGAGCTTGTGCTCGATCGACAGGCAGCGCACCTCGTTGCGCGCCCCGAGCGAGCCGTCGGCGTTCACCAGCACCTTCGGCACGACGAACAGCGAGATGCCCTTGACCCCGCTCGGCGCTCCCTCGATGCGCCCGAGCACCATGTGGATGGTGTTGGAGGTGAGATCGTGATCGCCCCAGGTGATGAAGATCTTCTGGCCGAACAGGCGGTAGTGATCGCCCTCGGGCACCGCGCGGGTGCGCACCTGGCCGAGATCCGAGCCGGCCTGCGACTCGGTGAGCACCATCGTGCCGGTCCACTCGCCGCGCACCATCTTCGGCAGAAACAGCGCCTTCTGTTGCGCCGAGCCGCACAGGTCCAGCGCATGCGCGGCGCCGTACGTCAGCATCGGGCCGAGCTTGAAGGCGAGATTGGCGGAGCCCCAGAACTCGCCCACCGCGCTCGCCAGCACCCGCGGGGCGCGCTGGCCGCCGAACTCCGGCTGCGCGCCGAGCGCCAGCCAGCCGCCGGCGACGAACTGCTGGTAAGCCTCGCGAAAGCCGGGCGCGGTGACCACACCTTCCGGGGTCCAGCGCGCTCCGTTGACGTCGCCCGGACGGTTCAGCGGGTCGAGCACGTTCTCGGCGAAGCGCGCGGCTTCCTCGAGTACCGCCTGCGCCAGCTCGTCGGAGTAGTCGGCGAGCTCGGGGCTGGCGGCGAGACGCCCGGCACCGAGCAGCTCTTCGAGCACGAAACGCATTTCACGTACGGGGGCACGGTACATGGACGATCCCTCTAAGGCGAACTAGCGTAGCTGAGCGCGCCGCGCGCTGTCAGTGCGCGCTCGCCTCGCGGGCTGGCGCGCTCGCGGCGGCGCGCCCGGCTGACGGCAGCGCCAGCGCCGGCACGATGTTGGCGGCGAGAAAGTCGACGAACTGCTGCACGCGCGGGTCGGACTCGAGCGCGGCCGGATAGAGCGCGTACAGCGCCGCAGCCGGCGGCACCGCCCATTCGGGCAGCACCGCCTTCAGCCGCCCGGTTGCCAGTCCCTGCCGGCACAGGAACTCCGGCAGCAGACCGATGCCTAGCCCGGCGGCGGTCGCCGCGTGCAGCACCGCCGGATCATCCACGGCGAGCTTCGGAGTGAGCGGCACCTCGGCGCGCTGCGCTCCGCGCGCCAGCTGCAGGCGAAATTCCGGCAGCTGCGCTGCATCGGGCGTCAGCAGCTCGTGCGTGCGCAGCTCGTCCGGGCGCAGCGGAGTGCCGCGCTGCTGCAGGTAGGCGGGCGTGGCACACAGCAGCGCCGGCGGTGCGCCGAGCAGGCGCCGCAGCGTGGTGCCCTCGGACGGCAGCCGCGTCGCGATCGCCACGTCCCAGGCCGCAGCCGCCAGTGCTTCCGCGTCGAGCGCCACCTCGAGGGGCACATGCCCGAAGGCTTCGAGGAAGCGCGGCACGAGCGGCGAGAGCAGCACGCGGCCGTAGGTGGGATCAGCCACCACGCGCAGCGGCCTGCCCTGCGGGGACTGCAGCTGCGCGATGGCGCTGCGTGCCGCGTCGGCCTCCTCGCCCACGCGGCGCGCGTGCGGATACAGCAGCCGGCCCGCGGAGGTGAGCGCGATGCGCCGCGTGGTGCGCTCGAGCACGCGCACGCCGAGCGTGCGCTCGAGGTCGGCGACCGCGCGGCTGACCGCGGCCTTGGGCACGCCGAGCGCCCGGGCGGCCGCCGAGAACCCATTGAGATCCACGACCTTGGCGAGCATGGCGAGCTGAGCGGGCGTCCAGATCAGGTTCATGACGGCCTCAATATCCCATTAGAGAGTGGATATTGTTTCACCGGAGAGGCAGGCGCGCCAGACCCTCTGGGACTAGAATCTGCGCCCCACCTGTCACGCCAAGGACAAGCCCATGAAGATCTCCGTACACGCATTCTCGGTCGAGCTCTTCAGCCACGCGCTGAGCAATCTCTCCTGGATCCTGGAGAAAGCCGGCAACAACGCCACGCAGCGCAAGATCGACCCGGCAGTGCTGCTCGGCGCGCGCCTCGCGCCGGACATGCTGCCGCTCACCAAGCAGGTGCAGATCGCCTGCGACATCGCCAAGAACGCGCTCGCGCGGCTGGCGGCACAGGAGCCGGTGCGCTTCGAGGACAACGAGAGCACGCTCGAGGAGCTGCGCACGCGCATCGCGCGCACCATCGATGTGCTGAAGAGCGTGCCGGCGAGTGCGCTCGAGGGAGCGGACGAGCGCCCGATCAAGGTGCCCGGCCGTGAGCGCACGCTCGAGTTCAAGAGCGGCGTCGAATTCCTGCAGCGCTTTGCGATCCCCAACGTGTTCTTCCACGTGACGACCGCCTACAACATCCTGCGCCACAACGGCGTGGATCTCGGCAAGCGCGACTTCCTCGCCGCGGGACGGGATCAGTAGTCGCGCGGGGCGAGCATATGACAAATGGCGCCGGAGACCTGTCTCCTTTTGCGAACAGAACGCGAGGGAGGTCACGGCGCGCGAGGGGACGTGCTGCCACGCTGTGTACCGTAGGCGGGAGATGAACCTGCCGTATCCCTGAGGACGGGGAACCTTCTTGCTACACAAAGCCACGGCCGCGCGTCCCTCTGCGCAAAAGACTGCCGCGACAGACATTGGCACCGATATCGGTGCGCTCACCGTCGAAGCGCTCGGCCAGAAGCTGCGCGACGTTCTGCCGACGCGCCGCCTGCACTCGGTGTCGCTGTGCGATCACCAGGCTAACGTGCTGTGGCTCTCCGAAGGGGCGCTGGGTCCCGATGAGCACGGGCTGGTGGTCGACGCGCTCGAGGTGCTGTCCACCGACACTTCGCTTCCCTGCCACGAGCTGGCCCTCGACGACGGCCGCCTGGCGATGTTCCTGCCGGTGCGCACGCCGACCGCGGACCTGGTTGGGATCGCCATGATCCTCGCCGACGGCAAGGCGCTCGGCGACGATACCCTCGAGCGCATGGCCGCAACGCCAGTGCGCGCGATCATGCTGCGGCTCGCGGTGCTGCTGAAGCCCGCCGCGCTGCGCACCGCCGCAGCGGCGGCCGCACCCCTCGAGCTGCTGGACGAACCGCCGGCTGCTGCCGCCGCCGCCGCCGCGGCGAAACCGATCAGCCCCGTCGAGGTAAACGACATCCTCGAGTTCGACCTGCTGCCGAACGAGATGCCGGCAGCGCGCGCGCGCGCCGGCGGCGCCGCGCCCAATGGCGCGAGCGCCTCCGACATGGCGAGTCTGGATTTCGCCGACATACCCATGATCGACGAACGGGTCCCCGCCGCGGCGAGCACCGCCGCGGCGCCTGCGCCCACACCCGCGCGGCCGGCTCCCGCAGCCAGCGCCAGCGAGGCCGTCGAGCTTGCCGACAGCGCCATCACCGCGGAGGCACCCGCGCTGCCGCTGCGGCCGGAGCCCGCCCCGGTGGCCGCTCCGGCACCCGTTGCAGCCCCCGCCAAACCCGCCCCGAAGGCCGCACCGCCAACGGCGCGGCGCGGCGCTGCACCCGCGGCGCCGCCCGCCGCGCCTGAAGAGAAGACGCCTGCCCCGAGCGTGGCCACGCCAGCCGCGGCGGCGATGTCCCCGGCCGCGGCCAGCGATGCCAACCTGCTGCTGGAACTGCTGCCCTTCGCCAAGCTGCGCGCCGGCGGGCAGACCCGACGCTTCCAGGTGATCGCGCGCATGTCGGCAGGCGCCCGCGATCCGGCGGCGCTCGATGCGCTGGTCCTGCAGCGCCTGATGGCCTGGCTCGCCGCGCATCGTGCCGCCTGGAACTCGCAACCCACGAGCTTCACCGTCAATCTCTCGATCGCGACGCTGGAAGACGAGCGCTTCGCGCAGAAGCTCGCCGCCGCGCTCAACTCCCACGGCATCGCTGCCGATACGCTCGGCTTCGAGATTACCGAGGCGCTGTGCACGCAACGGCGCGCGCAGGTCGAGCGCTTCATCAACCAGTGCGAGAAGATCGGCGCATGGGTGCTGATCGATGACTTCTCCTTCGACGCGCTGGTGCTGCCGCTGCTGCGCTCCAAGGCGGTGCGCGTGGTGAAGCTCAACGCGCGACTCACCTCCTCGGCGCTGAAGGACAAGCTCTCGCAGGCGATGGTGGTCGCCACGGTGCAGGCGGCCAAGGTACTCGGCATCCACTGCGCGGCGAAGAAGGTCGACTCGCAGGCCGCCCTGCAGTGGCTCACCGCGATCGGCTGCGACTTCGCACAGGGAGCCGCGCTTGCCGGTGCGCAGTCGCTCGAGTCACTCGCCGGCTCTCCGGATCCGACCGGTCTCACTGCGCTCCTGCGGCCGAGCTGACCCCTTAAAATTCAACGGCTTGAAAGTCGCGCGGGCGTCCTCCCGGCAGGACCTGCGCGGCACGCCTGCATGCGACGAACCGAGCCGGCGGCGCGCTGCGGGGGCGCCGGCGCGCCGGCGGATGCCCTAAGCTTGAATGGGTACTGCCGCTCATGAAACTGCCAACCCTCGAGCAATTACGTTCCAGCCGCAACGTGCTGTTCTGGAGCCTGCACGCTGCGGGTTGGGCCGCGTACGGCGTGACGCAGTACCTCGGCGCGCTGGTGTACGAGAGGCCCTCGGGCTACGCCCCGATGTTCGCGGTCGCGGTGATAGCAGGCTTCGTGCTGTCGGCACCGATGCGCTGGATCTACCGCCGCCTGTGGAGCCGCCCGCCAGCCGAGCAGGTCCTGGGCGTGCTCGCGACCTGCTACGTCACCGGGCTCGCGCTGCGCGTCACCATCAACCTCTCGTACAAGGCGTTTGTTGAGCCCGACTGGCAGGCACAAACGCCGTTCGAGCTGTTCGCCGGCACGGTGTCCACCACCTACCTGATGGTGTGCTGGAGCGTGCTGTACTTCGGCATCAAGTACTACGAGACGCAGCGCCAGCAGGAGCAGGCGATGCTCAAAGCGATCGCCCTGGCGCAGCAGGCGCAGCTGAAGATGCTGCGCTACCAGCTCAATCCGCATTTCCTGTTCAACACGCTCAACGCCATCTCCACGCTGATCCTCGACAACCAGAACCGCAAGGCGAACCACGCGGTGACGCGGTTGTCAGAGTTCCTGCGCTACACCCTCGACCAGGACCCGATGAAGAAGGTCACGCTGCGCCAGGAGATCGAGGCCCTCAACCTGTACCTGGGTACCGAAAGGCTGCGCTTCGGCGAGCGTCTGCGCCTCGAGTACGCCGTCGAGGAGGCGGCGCTCGATGCCCTGGTGCCGAGCCTGCTGCTGCAGCCGCTGCTCGAGAACTCGCTGAAGCACGCGGTGTCGGCGCGCGAGCAGGGCGGCCTGGTGCGCATCGAGGGCCGCACCCGCGAGGGGTTGCTGGAGCTGTCCGTGATCGACGACGGCCCGGGTCTGCGCGAAGCCGCGGTGCCGGGCGAGCGCCGCGGCGTCGGCCTCGCCAACACGCGCGAGCGCCTCGCGGTGCTGTACGGCGAGAACTGCCGCTTCGCGGTGTTGAATTCGCATCCCGGGCTGCGCGTGGACATGGCACTGCCGCTCGAGACCGCCGCGGCCGGCGGCGAAGCCGCGGCGGCCCAGCCGGCCCCAGCGTCGCGCGTTTCCGGCGGGGTGCACGCGTGAAGATCCGCACGCTTATCGTCGATGACGAGGTGCTGTCGCGCCGCGGCATCGAGATCCGCCTGCGCGACGAAGCGGACTTCGAGATCCTGGCGCAATGCGCCAACGGGCGCGAGGCGCTCGCGGCCATGCAGCAGTACAAGCCCGACCTGGTATTCCTCGACATCCAGATGCCGGAGATGTCCGGCTTCGAGGTGCTCGCGCATGTGCCGCAGGAATCGCTGCCGCTGGTGGTGTTCGTCACCGCCTACGACCAGTACGCCATCCAGGCGTTCGAAGCGCGCGCCATCGACTACCTGCTGAAGCCCATCGACGAGGCGCGCTTCGCCGCCGCACTGCAGCGCGTGCGCGAGCACGTGCGCGCCAGGAGCGCCGCCGCGCAGCGCGACCGCCTCATGCAGATCATCGCCGAGATCACCGGCTGCGGGCAGCTGGCGCTCGATGAGCTGCTCGCGCAGGGTCGCAAGGCGATCGGCGGGCAGCGGCCGGAGGTGCTGCCGATCCGCCAGGGGCGCGAGACCGTGCGGCTGACGGTGGCGTCGATCCAGTGGATCGACGCGGCCGGGGATTACATGTGCATCCACGCCGGCGGCAATACCCACATCCTGCGCGGCACCATGAAGGAGCTCGAGGAGATCCTCGACCCGAAGCTGTTCCAGCGCGTGCACCGCTCGACCATCGTCAACCTGCGCCTGGTGAAGAGCCTGCGCGCGCACATGAACGGTGAGTATTTCCTCACCCTCGAGGGCGGCCACGAGCTCAAGCTCTCGCGCACCTATCGCGACAAGGTGGAGTATTTCCTCAGCGGCTCCACCGGTCAGCGGACGTGATGCAGTTCGCGCCCCGGCCGGGACGTGCGGCAACTGTGATGCGCGTCACGAAGTCAAAGACCCCGTCTCGATCTGTGAGCCGTCGCGACGCCGCCGCGTTGCGACGCTGCTTAGATATGTCTCCATATGGAAGCCGCGTCTCGCCCCCCGCTTGAGCTGCTCCCCGATCTGCCGGTCGAAGAGCCGCTGGATAATGCAGCGACGCCGCGCGAGCCGCCGGTGCTGACGGCCGCTGCCGCCGCTGCGTCGGCGAAGCCCTCCGCCCCCGCCGCCAGGGACCCGGAGCAGACAGGCCTCAACTTCGTCGATCCGGAGATGTTTCTCGCCCCGGGACAGCAGCCATCGGCGGTCCAGGCGAGCGCCGTCGCCACCGCGAAGGCGTCCGAGCCGCTCGAGCTGGTCCTCGAGGACCCGATCGTCGATGACATGCTGACGACGCCCCCGGCGGCGCCCGCCGCTGCAGCGCCGGCAGCCGCGTCGGTCGCGCCGGCGGCAAAATCCACGGCAGCGCCCCAAGCGGCACGCAGCGCGACGCCCGCAGCCGCCGCCGAGCGCACCGCCTCGCGCGTACCCATCGCCAAGACCGCATCGCTCAGCACGGCGGCCACCAAGCTCGCGGCCGCGAGTGCCGCCAGCAAGCCGAAACCGGCGGTGCTGCCGCTCGCGCGTCCGGCCGGCGTTGCCACCAACAAGGCCGCCCCGGCGACCGCTTCCGCGATGACCAAGCCCGCAGCGGCCTCGAACCTTGCCAGCTGGGCGCAAGCGCGCGCCAACGCCACACCGACCACGGCTGCCGCGAGCGCGGCGCCTGCCGGCGCGAGCTCCCCGGCCCCGACGCGTGCGACAGCCGCGCCGGCCGCCACCGGTAACACGCGGGCGGCGGCGACGCCCAAGGCCCCAACGCCTGCGCCGGCAACTGCAGGCGCGAGCGCGCCGGCCACGGCGGCACCGGCTTCGGTCGGCGCGCCGATGGACCGCGATTTCATCGCACGCAACCAGGTCGTCGAGCGCTACCTGTCGGGACGCCTGCCGCTGAAGGGCGCCACCGACTTCGAGCGCTTCTGCCACGACCATCCGCAGCTGCTCGATGAGATCGGGCTGCCCGAGCGAGTCAACGCGGGCCTGCGCCTGCTCGAGGCGAGCGGCAAGCCTGAGCCGTGGCAGGAAAATGCGCGGCCGGCGTGGCAGAAACCGCAGTTCACACTGGCGCTCGCCGGCGGCGTTGCGCTGCTCGTCGTGGCGCTCATCATCGTCGCGTCCGGCAGTGCCGCCAAGAACCACCGCATCGCCGCGCTGCAGAAGCAGGCGGCCGAGCGCGCGCTCGACCCGGCCACCAGCACGCGCGAGATCCGCCTGCTGCCGAGCCGCGATGGCGCATCCAACTCGCCGGCCATCGTCATCGGCGGCGCCGGCGCCGTGCAGCTGGCGGACCTGAGGATCGACGAATCGCGCTCTCCCTACCACGCTTTCCGCGTCACCATCGATCGCATCGACCAGGGCCGCGTGGCGATCATCGGCAACCTCGCCAAGGATTCCAACGGGCACCTGCGCCTGGCGCTCAACAGCTCCGCGCTCGGGCCCGGCAACTACCAGCTGACCCTCGAAGGCCTCGACTGGCGCGGCGATCCGCAGCCGGATTCGTGGGTCACGATCGGCATCGCGCGCTAAAGCGCGCTCGGCATGAGTCAGCACGGCAACGAGTGGCTCGCGGCGGCCCACTGCCGCGCAGTCGTGGTGATCGCCGCGCGCTGCACACCACGACCAACAGCTGGTCGGTGAACAGTTTCAACCTGCACACCAGCATGATGCTCGTGCAACACACCGAATTCGAGCACGGCTCGGGCACGGAGACCTTTACCTTCGCCGTGAGCGGGGACGGCGTCACGCTGCTCGGCTACTTCATCCAGTCGATGGAGCTCGTCATCACCTAGCGGCGCCGCGGCGCGGCGCATTACGCGCGCAGCGAAGTGAGCGGCGGCTGGTTGACGACGCTGCGGGTGGCGAGCCAGCCGCCCGCGCCCACCAGCAGCGCGCCGCCGGTCACTCCCTCGAGGCACGGCAGCCACTCGAACGTGTAGCGCAGCTCGAGCCAGTGGGTGGTGAGGAAGTAGGCCGCCGCCGAGGCGCCGGCCGCGGCGATCACTCCCGACAGACCACCGAGCGTCACGAACTCCGCCAGCACGCCCTGCACCACGGTGCCGCGGCTCGCCCCGAGCGTGCGCAGCATCGCGCTCTCGTAGCGGCGCTCGTCGCGGCTCGACTGCACCGCCGCCAGCAGCACCGTGAGGCCCGCAAACAGCGTGAACGCGAACACGCTCTGCACGGCCAGTGCCGCCTTGTCGAGCACCGCGCGCACCTGCGCGAGCAGCTCCTCGACGTCGAAGATCGACACGCTGGGAAAGCGGTGCGCCAGCGCGGCGAGCGAGCGCGCCGCGCCCGGCGTGAAGTAGGCGCTGGTCATGTAGGTGCCGGCGGTGCCTTCCAGCACGCCCGGCGCGAACACGATGAAGAAGTTCGGCTGGAAGGTGTCCCATTTCACCTTGCGGATGGAGGCGACCGTGACCTCCCGCGTCTCGCCGGCGATGTCGAAAGTCAGGTGGTCACCGATCTTCACCCCGAGCGATTCCTGAATCTCGCTGGATAGCGACACCAGCGGCTTGCCGAAGTCCGCATGGGTCCACCAGCGCCCGGCGATGATGCGGTTGTCGGGCCCAAGCTCGTCCGCCCAGGTGAGATTCTGCTCGCGCGTGGCGAAGCTCTCCTCGCCACGGCGGGCGTCGCGGCCGCTGTCGACGGCGCGGCCGTTGATGGCGGTCAGCCGGCCGCGGATCATCGGCAGCACGCGCGAAGTGCGCGCGCCGTGTGCCGCGAGGAACTGCACGAAATCCGCGCGCGCCGCCGGCGGAATGTTGACGAAGAAGTAGTTGGGAAGATCGGCGGGCAGCGTGCGGCGCCAGTCGCTGTCCAGGTCGCCACGCAGGATCGACAGCAGCAGCAGCACCATGATGCCGCTGCCGAAAGCGACCAGCTGCACGACGCTCTCGGCGCGGCGCCGGCTGAGGTTCGCCACGCCGAAGCGCCACGCCACCCCGACGCGCCCGCGCAGCCGCCCGGCGAGCGCCACCAGCAGCAGCCCGGCGAGCATCAGCGCCAGCACGAACAGCGCCAGCCCGGCGATGAGATACGGGAATATCCGCCGCTCCGGCACCACCCAGTAGATGAGCAGCAGCACCACCGTCACCGCCGGCCCGAATGCCAGCAGCACCAGCAGGGGCGGCGGCCCGACGTCGCGCCGCAGGACGCGCAGCGCCGGCACGCGCGACAGCTGCAGCAGCGGCGGCAGCGCAAAGCCGGCCAGCACCGCCACGGCGGTCACCAGGCCGATGGCGAGCGGCAGCGGGCTCGCCGGCGGCAGCTCAGTGACCGCGAGCAACCCGCGGATGGTGCGCAGCAGCCATTCCTGGGCGATGAAGCCGAGCAGCGCGCCACCGGCCGCCGCCAACAGCGCGAGCGCCAGCAGCTGCAGCACCGCCAGCGCGAGCGTGAAGGCGCGCGAGGCGCCGAGGGTCTTGAGCAACGCCATCGTGTCCAGGTGGCGGTACACGTAGCGCCGCGCCGCCATCGCCACCGCAATCGCGCACAGCAGCACGCTCACCAGGCTCGCAAGACTCAGGAAGCGCCCGGCGCGATCGACGGCGCTGCGCACCTGGGGACTCGCATCGGTGACGTCACGCAGGCGTTCGGCGGGGCGCTTGTGCGCCCCGAGCCATGCCGCGAAGGCCTCGATGCGCGCGCGCTCACCTGCGAACAGGCCGAAGTAGCTGACGCGGCTGCCGGGTTGGATGAGGCCCGTGGCGGGCAGGTCGGCCGCATTCATGATGAGGGCGGGGGCCAGCTCCGCGAAGGTACCGCCCTGGTCGGGGCGCGAGATCAGCACGCGCGCGACGCGCAAATTCGCCGTACCGATCGACAGCTGCATGCCGAGGTGCGCGCCGATAGCGGCGAGCAGCTTCGAATCCGGCCACACCTCGCCGGGCGCCGGAATATCCGCGGCGGGCCGGCCGGCGGCGAACGGCTCGTCCGCCACCAGCACGCGGCCGCGCAACGGGTAGCCGGCAGTCACCGCCGCGACGTTGGTGAGCTGGCTGACATCGCCGTTGAACACCACCGACAGCAGGTGCGTGCTGCGCGCACTGCGCAGACCGCGCCGCGCGGCCTCGGCGAAGTATTGATCACCGAGCGGTTGTGGCGAGCCGAGCCGCAGGTCCGCCGCCAGCACGCTGCTCGCCTGCAGCGCCACCGCCGCGCTGATGCGGCTCACCAGGAAACCGACCCCGGTGAGCGCCGCGACCGCGATGGTGAGCGCCAGCAGCAGCACCCCGAGCTCGCCGGAGCGCCACTCGCGCAGCAGCATACGCAGCGCCAGCCGTAGCAGCCTCATAGCACGCGCCCCGCCTCCATGCGCACCACGCGCGCACAGCGCGCCGCCAGCTCGCGGTCGTGCGTGACGAGAACCAGCGTGGTGTGCGCATTGGCATTGAGCTCGAACAGCAGCTGGCCGACGCGCGCGCCGGTGACCGTGTCGAGGTTGCCGGTCGGCTCGTCGGCAAACAGCACCGCCGGCCGCGTCACGAACGCGCGGGCGATCGCCACGCGCTGCTGCTCCCCGCCGGAAAGCTGCCGCGGATAGTGCCCGGTGCGCTCGCGCAGTCCGACGCCGGCGAGCGTCGCCGCGGCGCTACGCCGGGCGTCCGCGCGGCCGGCCAACTCCAGCGGCAGCATCACGTTCTCGAGCGCCGTGAGTGCCGGGATCAGGTGAAAGGACTGGAACACGAAGCCGACCCGCTGCGCGCGCAGGCGTGCGCGCCCGTCCTCGTCGAGTTGCGTGAGATCCTGGCCATCGAGCAGCACGCGCCCGCGGCTGGGCACGTCGAGCCCGGCGAGCAGCGCCAGCAGCGTCGACTTGCCCGCGCCCGAAGGTCCGCTGACCGCGACCGATTCACCGGCGGCAATCGTGAGCGAAACGTCATCGACGATGGTCAGCAGTCCTTCGGGACTGCTAACCTGCTTGCAGAGGTTTTCAGCCTTGAGAACGTGGCTGCGGGTCAGCGGCGCCTGGGCGCTGGGCATCGGGTTGTCAGTCATCGCGCTCCAGAGCGCGGTGGCCTCCGCGCGTACGATCCTTGTGTTCGGCGACAGCCTGAGCGCCGCCTATGGAATCCCGCCGGAACAGGGTTGGGTCGCACTGCTCACGCAGCGACTTAAGGCACAAGGTTACGGGTACCAGATCGTCAACGCCAGCGTGAGCGGCGAGACCAGCAGCGGCGGCCGCGAGCGGCTGCCCCGTGCGTTGCAGCTGCACCAGCCGGGCATCGTGCTGCTGGAGCTCGGCGGAAACGACGGGCTGCGCGGCCTGCCGCTCGAGGAGCTGCGCGCCAACCTCGCCGCGATGGTGCAACTGGCGCAGGCGGCCGGGGCGCAGGTGCTGCTGGTCGGCATGCGTATCCCGCCCAACTACGGGCCGCGCTACACGGACGGATTCGCCCGCGTGTTCCCCGACGTCGCAAGTCAATATCATGTGCCGCTCGTGCCGTTCATGCTGCAGAACGTGGCACTGGATCCGCAGCGGATGCAACAGGATGGCGTACACCCCAACGCCCGCGGCGAGCCGCCGGTGCTGGAGACGATCTGGCCGCAGCTGTTGCCGCTGCTGAAGAAGTAATACGCACGCTCGGGGGATCGTGATGGACAGAATCTGGCTCAAGTCTTATCCGCCGCAGGTGCCAGCGGAGGTCGATCCGTCGCAGCTGCGTTCCCTGAAGGAGCTGCTGGAGCAGGCGTGCGCGCGCTATCCCGAGCGGGTGGCGTTCGTGCAGATGGGTGCCGAGCTCACCTTCGGGCGCCTCGACGAGCTCACCCGGGCGTTCGCCGCCTGGCTGCAGCACGCCGGCTTACGCAAGGGCGATCGCATCGCCATCATGCTGCCGAACACGCTGCAGTACCCGGTGGCGATGTTCGGCGCGCTGCGCGCCGGGCTCGTCGTGGTCAACACCAACCCGCTGTACACCGCGCCGGAGCTCGAGCACCAGCTCAGCGACTCGGGCGCCACGGCGATCCTGGTGCTGGAGAATTTCGCGCACGTGGTACAGCAGGTGCTGGGGCGCACCAGCGTCAAGCGCGTGCTGGTGACCGCAGTCGGCGACCTGCTGAAGTTTCCAAAGTCATACGTCGTCAACTTCGTCGTGCGTCACGTGCACAAGCGGGTGCCGGCGTGGCACATAGCCGGTGCGCTGCCGTTCACCAGCGCGCTGAGGGAGGGGCACAAGCTGCCGCTGGCGCCGGTGGAGGTCGGTGCGGAAGATCTGGCGTTCCTGCAGTACACCGGGGGCACCACCGGTGTCGCCAAGGGCGCGATGCTGTCGCACGGCAACGTGAGCACCAACGTGCTGCAGGCGGAGGCGTGGCTCGGCAAGTTGTTTCACGACAGAGCCGGGGTGCTGATTACCGCGATCCCGCTGTATCACATATTCGCGCTGTCAGCGAACTGCATGCTGTTCGCGCGCCTCGGCTGGAAGAACGTGCTCATCATCAACCCGCGCGACCTGCCGTCGCTCATCGCGGAAATCAAACGCTATCCGCCCAATTTCATCAGCGGCGTCAACACGCTGTTCAACGCCATGCTGCACGCACCGGGCTTCGCTCAGATCGATTTCAGTAATCTCAAGGTGACTCTCGGCGGCGGCATGGCGGTACAGGCGACGGTCGCCGAGCGCTGGAAAGAAGCCACCGGCAACGTGCTCACGCAGGCCTGGGGTCTCACCGAGACGTCGCCTGCTGCCTGCATCAATCCCAACAACGAGCCGTTCAACGGCTCGATCGGCCTGCCGATCCCGTCCACCGAGATCGCGATCAAGGACGACGCCGGCAATGATCTGCCGCTCGGGCAGATCGGCGAAATCTGCGTGCGCGGGCCACAGGTGATGAAGGGCTACTGGAATCGACCCGAGGAGACCGCCAAAGTCATGCTACCCGGGGACTGGCTGCGAACCGGCGACGTCGGACGCATGGATCTGCGCGGCTACGTGTACATCGAGGACCGCAAGAAGGACATGATCCTGGTGTCGGGGTTTAACGTATATCCGAACGAGGTCGAGGCGGCTGCCGCCGGCTGTCCGGGGATCCTGGAAGCTGCGGCAGTGGCGCAGCCCGATGAGCACTCGGGTGAGGTCGTCGCGCTATTCGTCGTGCGCAAGGATCCAACTCTCACCGAGCGACAGATCATGGACTGGTGCCGCAAGTCGCTGGCCGGGTACAAAGTCCCCAAGCATGTCTACTTCAGGAACGAACTCCCGAAGACGAATGTGGGGAAGATATTGAGACGAAGCTTAAGAGACGAGTTAGCTCTGTCCGGCCGCTCGCCTCACTAAGTAGTCGCCCTTCCCGGAGGGCGACTGCCTAACCAGTCAGCGCGCAGTTAGCGATGAGCACCCATCGACACGCGTCGCACGCTCACTCCAGATAGCGAGGTGCCGCTACCGCCGATGCCGGAAAGGCGCGCTCGAGATGGCGACGTGCCGCTGCCACCGATTCCGCTGGTCGACGTGCCGCTGCCACCGATTCCGCTGGTCGATGTGCCGCTGCCGCCGATACCGCTGGTCTTCGTGCCACTGCCGCCGATACCGCTGGTCTTCGTGCCACTGCCGCCGATACCGCTGGTCGACGTGCCGCTGCCGCCGATACCGCTGGTCGACGTGCCGCTGCCGCCGATTCCGCTGGTCGACGTGCCGCTGCCACCGATACCGCTGGTCGACGTGCCGCTGCCACCGATACCGCTGGTCGACGTGCCGCTGCCGCCGATACCGCTGGTCGACGTGCCGCTGCCACCGATACCGCTGGTCGACGTGCCGCTGCCACCGATACCGCTGGTCTTCGTGCCACTGCCGCCGATACCACTGGTCGACGTGCCGCTGCCGCCGATACCGCTGGTCGATGTGCCGCTGCCGCCGATACCGCTGGTCGATGTGCCGCTGCCGCCGATACCGCTGGTCGATGTGCCGCTGCCGCCGATACCGCTGGTCGATGTGCCGCTGCCGCCGATACCGCTGGTCGACGTGCCGCTGCCACCTATTCCGCTAGGGTTCGCCCATACCGTCGCGAAACTCGCAACACTGAAAACAGCGACGACTACGGAAAGTGATCTGGCGTTGATGGCACGATACTGCGCGTTCATTTTTTCGGTCCCCGGTAGTTCAAAACATCAATTACATCGTCATCTGAATCGTCTGGTTTCTCTGGCGGCGTTTCTTGGGTCGGTTTGTCCACACTTCCCATGAAGTAAGGCCCGACCACTTGCGGATCGCTCGGCGTCGAATTCCCCCGAGCGGCGGCAACTTCTTCGTTGCTCGCTGCCGCAACTTCGTTTCCGGCGTTCTCCACATACTGGAAAACAACAAGCCCTACCCGTTTACCATTCTCAACGGCGGGCTCCTGCTGCTGAAGCCAGCTATCGAGAGATTCCAACAGCGCTTGACCTTCCTTGCGGGCTTTCAGGCGAAACTCGTTCTCCGCATCTGAGCTGATCGCGAAATCGGCGCTGACGTGCCGATCCACACGACGAGCCTCTGGTTCGTATGTCTGGAAGTTGTGATCGAGAGTCTCGGTGAAATTCCTAACCATACGGCCGAGACGCTCAGTTGCAGCGCGGGACAGTGGTTCTGGCAGGTATGCACGAGCAACCGGACGCACCCGTCTGGTGTCTTCCGAAAGCTGTACGGCGCCTAACGCAACGAGCTCTTTTAGCAACTCGCTAGCATTGATCGTGGGCGCACATTCCTCCGCCAAGCTCGCGAACGTGAATTCATCACGCGCGGCATTAACCTTCAGCTCCCGCGGAGTACCCCCAAACTGCAAGCTGTAACGATCATCCAGATGCCAAGTGGTGAGCAGCTTCGTGACTTGATCGAAGCTGCTCGGCGCTACCGGAGCTGCAGACTCCAACTGCGCCTGGATGCGCTCAACTTCCCGCGCCGGAAAGCCGGTAAAAATCTTCAATCGGGCGGGAGTGATAGGCTGTTTACGTTCCTGCAATACGTTGATCGTCGCGCGAACATACGCGCGCTTAACGATCTCAACCGCGCTGTTACCGCCAATGCCTTGACGAACCAACATTCGTGCAATGGGCTCAAGCAAAACCTCGATCGCCCTAGGAAGGGGCGATTGATCGAGTTCCGCGTCGAAGGCCTTATTCTGGTTATCGAGACCCATGTCACATAATGATCCCCTGACCAGCAAGTTATGACAAGTGGCTGTTGCAAAAAGGGTTCTGACCAATGGGCCGTGCTAATTGCACTGCAGCATTTAGCCGGGCCTAAATACAAACAGCCCTGCCTGAGGCTAAGCCGCTGTTTCAAATGATGTTTCGCGGCGAACAGAGGCGTACATCCGCCGTTTGTGTGCTCCCTGAACTACAAGTTGGATACCGCGCGCACGCCACCACCGCGATCTGGAGAGATTTCGAGGCGAACTCATGGAGTAGGTTTGGCTCGCATCAAGTTGGTGATTTTTATCCAATTTATCCGGCATGGACATTGTTCGGGATATGACATCGACCGACCGGAAATTGCTGTTCTAGTGCAAGAAATTCGGTCGCCAGGTTTGGCAGGTTGCAAGCACCTGTCGTACAGTGCAGCGATGGAAATTGCTAAAAACAAGCCAAATAATGGCGAAGAAAATCGCACCAGGCACCTTCGCCAAAGCTGAAATAACTGATGGGGCGAGCAGGGGAGTCTCCGAAATCGGCGGCACTTAAGGTGGCATACGCCGCCTTTGAGGGGATCGCACCGCTGCTAATTGAACACGGCATTACGAGTCCGGAAGCGGAAGCACTCTTAAGGGCTGTATGTGTGCACGCGGCTGCCAAGACGCAGAAAACAGGAGGCAAGCGACCAAATGTTTCCCGGATCTCGATTAAGACGGGCATTGATCGGCACACGGTGGCCGAACTCTTAAGAGCAGCCCAAGGCGAGGCAAGCTTCAGTTCGCGACGGGACTCAATGAGTCGGGTGATAGAAGGTTGGCTATCGGACCCCGAGTACACCGAACGAGGTCAGCCCCGTGACTTGGATATCGGGGATCCAGGCTTCAAGGGTCGAAGTATTTGGAGTCTTATCAAGCGCTATGCACCGGGCGTGTGGCCCCGGCTCATAATCGATGAGCTCATAAGGGTCGACTGTGTCGAAACCCTCGCCAATGGACAGTTGCGGTGGAAAAGCACGCAAGTCTCAAAGGGCATTTCAAAACGTATGACTCGCGGAGTATTCGGTCAGCGCATTCATGATGCGATGCGTTCGCTCTTTCGGGATATGACGCACACCGACACATACCATAAGTGGCGTAGTGCTCAAAGCTCGGAGATCGCAGTAGAAGACTTACCTCTTATTCGCAAGATGTTGCGAGATCGCTTGGACTCAATGTTTGCTTGGATGACCGACGAACTGAATAGTGCCCGATGGAGGCGCGATGGGATCACATCAGATCCAAGGGTGCGTGTTGGACTCTGTGGGTTTACCTTCGAAGAACCCGCGCCGAGAGATGTGGGTAATGACGACGGCGCAACAAAAATCCGACTCTCAAAAAAACGCCGCTAGTAGTCGATCGGCAAGGACTCGGCGTCAGCAGGCGAACCGGCTTCTTTCGCGGCCGGCTTTAGATATCCTATTGAGTGAGACAATAGCGTTTCTTCTCGCAGCGGGCTTAGCTAGAAAAAGTATCGCCTCAGAGCTCAGAAAAGAAGCTCGTAGGCTCGGCACTGGAAGGCGCCTGCAACGTAGTAAAGCCGCAAAGGTCATCAAGCGGGGACACGAAAATTTGGTAGAGATTGCCGGAGTTGTCCACGACTGGCATCGACAGACCGCGTACATCGATCGAAAAAGTGGAGAACCACGTGCATTGAGTAGCGCCGAACTCAGACGGTTGATCGGAAGGCGCTTCCCTCGCGAGAGAGTCAGCGAAGCGCTACGGTGGATGGAAACGAATGGAATTGTGAGTCAGCGCAAGGGGAACCTGTTTGTACTATCAATGGGTCGTCAGGTTGTTCTCCGCGGGCCCCGCGCATTCGCCATGGAGCGGACCGCAGCCCTGGTTCCGCAGTACCTGAGAATCTCTCTACGAAACGCGGATACATCCAATCCGCGATCGCGCGACATTGACCGAGATGCGCGCGTATTTTTCCTACCGGAAAAATGGGTAGGTCTGTGGCGTGCCGTGGCTCGCGAGCGGGCCGAGGCGTTCTTGGAAGGACTAGACAATTGGCTTGAGGATCACACTAGGCCAGACGAGTCAGGGCCGGTCCGTGAGGTTGCGATGCATTGTTACGGCTACACCGGCGAGCCGAGATCACCGAGGCCTAGTGGTACCAACATCGGACGATTGGAAGGTCACCGGTAATGGATGTCGTTCCCTCGAACATACAGGTGCTCACAGTCAAGCCCAAGCATGCTTTCGCGGTACCGATTCTGACGGCCCGCCTTGAATTGCGACCATTCCGAGAGACCGACATTCACAGCATCGCGCAGCTGTTAGCGGATCCTGAAGCAACCAGGTACATTGGTGACGTCAGAAGTGGAGAGATCGCAGCAGAGTCCGTCCGCATCATGCGTGATGCCTTTGCAGCCCGAGGGTGGGGAACCCTAGCGGTCGTCTCGCGTGGTAGCGGTGATTGCCATGGATATTGCGGCGTACGCCCTCTTGCGCACACCCCCGAAGTCGAAATTGCGTTCGCTCTAAAACGGGAGTGTTGGAACCTCGGATATGCGACCGAGGCTGCAGCTGCTTCGATGGATGCGGCATTCAGCGCGCTCGGAATCGGATCAATTGTAGCTACTGTGTATCCCGAAAACAGAGCAAGCTTACGTGTCTTAACGAAGTTAGGTATGACCCCGGAATCAGAAGTCTTCGGACATTGGCCAATGAACACAGCACTCCTTTTCAGGATCAAGAAAGACCAGTGGCTTAACGCTCGACAGCGACCTAAGTAACGCTAACTTCACAGGAGTTTCGTTGCTGCCTCACGTCCTCTCCCCCGGCTCAAACAGTCGCTGGTGCTCGAGAATCGCGTAGCGATCGGTCATGCCGGCAATGTAGTCCGCCACCGCGCGTGCCCGGCCCGTTGCGCCGTGAGCGCCTTCACCCGTGAGTGCCAGGTCGCGATGCTCCGGGGGCATGAGATTCACGTCTTCGAAGAACGCATCGAACAGCTGCCGCAGCACGCGGCGCGCCTTGGAGGTCATGCGCAGCACCTTGTAGTGCCGGTACACGTGCTCGCGCAGGAACTCCTTGAGTTCCAGGTGCTCTTCGCGGCAGGCGTCGCTCAGCACCGCGAGCGGCTTGGTGTGTGCACGCACCTCGTCGATCGAGCGCGGTTTGACCTGCGCGAGGTGCTCCTGGGTGGTGTGTATCAGATCCACGACGATGTGGTTGATCATGCGGCGGATGATCTCGTGCACCAGCCGCCGCTCGCTCAGCTCTGGGTACAGCGCCGTTACCGTCTCGTACTGGCGCCGGAACATGCGTACCTCGCGCAGCGCGCCGAGGTCGAGCAGCTGCGCGCGGATGCCATCGTCCACGTCGTGGTTGTTGTAGGCGATCTCGTCGGCCAGGTTGGAGATCTGCGCCTCGAGACCCGGCTGGCGCCGCTTGATGAAGCGCTCGCCGAGCTCTCCCAGCTCGCGGGCGTTGCGCACCGAGCAGTGCTTGAGAATGCCCTCGCGGCACTCGAAGGTGAGGTTCAGGCCGCGGAAGCCCGCATAGCGGTCCTCGAGCTCGTCGACCACGCGCAGCGACTGCAGGTTGTGCTCGAAGCCGCCGTAGTCGCGCATGCACTCGTTGAGCGCGTCCTGCCCGGCGTGGCCGAACGGCGTGTGGCCGAGGTCGTGGGCGAGACAGATCGCCTCGGTCAGCGCCTCGTTGAGCCGCAGCGCGAGCGCCACAGAGCGCGCAATCTGCGCCACCTCGATCGAATGGGTGATGCGGGTGCGGTACAGGTCGCCTTCGTGATTGACGAACACCTGGGTCTTGTAGACCAGCCGGCGGAAGGCGTTCGAATGGATGATACGGTCGCGGTCGCGCTGGAACTCGCTGCGCAACTGCGGTGGCGGCTCAGGATAGCGGCGCCCCCGCGAGTCGGCGTCGTGCGCCGCATAAGGCGCGAGAGCCGGGCCGGCGGCCGCAACGTCGTTCAATGCCTCACCCGAAGTGCCCGGCGAGCGTGTGAGTGAGTGCCGCGGGCGGGTAGTCCGCGCTCACCAGTGCCTCGCCGATCCGCCGCAGTAATATGAGTCGCAGCCGCCCACCGAGCACCTTCTTGTCGATGCGCATGTGCTCGAGCGCCGCCTGTGGGGACACGGCGGCGATGCGCGTGGGCAGGCCGGCACGCTCGACGAGGCGTTGCACCCGCAGACTCGCTGCCGCGTCGAGCAACCCGCACTCGACCGACATGGCTGCCGCCATCACCAGCCCGGCAGCGACCGCCTCGCCGTGCAGCCATTGGCGGTAGGCCGTGGCGGACTCGGCCGCATGGCCGAAGCTGTGGCCGAGATTGAGCAGCGCCCGCTCGCCGTGCTCGCGCTCGTCGCGCCCGACGATCGCCGCCTTGATCTCGCACGAGCGCTTGATGACGTGGGCCAGAGCACCAGGCTCACCGGCGAGCAGCGCGTCGAGATGCGCCTCCAGCCAGTCGAACAGCGCGGCATCGCAGATGAGCGCGTACTTGATGACCTCGGCAAGCCCGGCGCGCAGTTCCCGCGGCGGCAGCGTGGCGAGCGTGCGCGTATCGCTCACCACGAGGGTCGGCTGGTGGAAGGCGCCGATGAGGTTCTTGCCGCCAGGATGGTTGACGCCGGTCTTGCCGCCAACCGCAGAGTCGACCTGCGCGAGCAGCGTGGTGGGCACCTGCACGAACGCGACGCCGCGCTGGTAGCAGGCCGCCGCAAACCCGGCCAGATCACCCACCACGCCGCCGCCGAGCGCGAGCAGCGCGCAGTCGCGACCGAAGCGGTTGGCGACCAGCACGTCGATGACCCGCGCGCTGTTGGCGAGAGTCTTGTGCGCCTCGCCGTCGGGAAGAATGACCTCGACCACGCGGCGGGAGCCTAAGCTGGCGCGCAGTGCCGGCAGGTACAGCGGTGCCACGGTGGTGTTGCTGACGACGAGCACGTCCTGTGCCGGCAGGTGCTGCCGGAACAGGTGCGGGCGACCGAGCAATCCCGCCTCGATGAGGATCGGGTAGCTGCGAGTGCCGAGTTCGACGTTGAGCAGTTCCACGTGGTGCGTCGCGGGCGAAGCTGATGCCCGCCGCGCTGGCGGGCAGTATACGTTAGCCCCGGCAGCGCGCCGCGCTCAGCGCTGCCCGGCCGCCGCGGCGAGCGCGCGCAGCACCTGCTCGGCCACGTTGCTCACGCGGCGTGCGTCGGTCGAGACGATGATATCGGCGATTTCCGCGTACAGCGGCGCGCGCACGTCCATGAGCTCCCCGAGGCGCACACCCGCATCCCCGGATGCGAGCAATGGTCGGTTACGGCCGTGGCGCACGCGGTCGGCCTGCTGCGCCACCGAGGTCTGCAGGTACACCACGCGCCCGCGTTCGGCCAGGTGCCGGCGGTTCTCCGGCAGCAGCACCGCCCCGCCGCCGGTGGCGAGCACGATCCCCTCGAGCGCCGTGAGCGCCGCGATCGCCTCGCGTTCGCGCTGCCGGAACCCCGCCTCGCCCTCCTTCTCGAAGATGTACGGGATGTCGACCCCGGTGCGGCGCTCGATCTCGGCGTCACTGTCGTGGAAGGGCAGCTGCAGCGCACGCGCCAGCTGCCGCCCGACGGCGGTCTTGCCCGAGCCCATCGGGCCGATGAGAAATACGCTGGTTCTGCCGAGCACGCCCCTTAAGGATACTCAAAAGCACGCGGCCGCCAGTAGGCGGCCGCGCAATCGTCCTTCGCTTATGGAGGCGCGGCTTCAGTCGTAGACGTTGACGCCCTCGCGCACGATCTTCGGCGTGATGAAGATCATGAGCTCGTCCTTGTCGTCGGTGTGGTCAGTGGTCTTGAACAGGTGTCCGAGGATCGGGATGTCGCCCAGATACGGCACCTTGGTGTCGTCCTCGCGCTGGGTGGTCTGCAGGATGCCGCCGAGCACCACCGTCTGGCCATCGTTCACCAGCACCTGGGTGGTGATCTCACGGGTGTCGATCGACGGCACATTCACGCCGCCCGAAGCGACCACCACCGTGCCGACGGCGTCGTCCCGGACATCGAGGTCGAGGATGATACGGTTGTCGGGGGTGATCTGCGGCGTCACCTGGAGCGACAGCACCGCATCCTTGAACTGGATGGTGGTGGCGCCGCTGGAGGCGGACTGCTGGTACGGGATCTCGATACCCTGCTTGATCATCGCCTGCTTCTGGTTGGCGGTGATGACGCGCGGCGTGGCAATGATGTTCGCCTGCGTCTCCGCCTGCGCGGCCGACAGCTCGAGGTCGACGATGAAGTTGTTGCCGAGAATGCCGAGTGCCCAGGAGCCGGCCGGCGAGCCCACCGGCAGGTTCACGTTGTAGCGGTTGGCAGCGCTCGAGCCCGTCGGCGTTGAGATCGGCGGGTAGACCGAGCCGGCACCTGTGCCGCTGGTAAGCGCCGAGCCGATGATCTGGTCGGTGCCGGCGGCATTGCCGGTGGTGGTCACCAGGCCGTTCTGACCGTTGCGCTGCACGTTGGTCCAGCCGAACACCGAGCCGATCTGCCGCTCGAAGTCGTTGTTGACGATGACGATGCGCGACTCGATGAGCACCTGGCGCACCGGAATGTCGAGCGTCGCCACCAGGCGGCGGATGTCGCTCAGCCGGTCGGCGGTGTCCTGCAGTAACAGCGTGTTGGTGCGCGCGTCGACCGCGACGCTGCCGCGGGGCGAGAGCAACGAGTTGGTCTGCCCCTTGATGAGGGCGGCCATGTCGGCGGCCTTGGCGTAGTTCACCTGCAGGTACTCGGAGCGCAGCGGCGCGAGCTCCTGCACGTCCTTGTGGGCGGCGAGCTCCGCCTTCTCACGCGCGGCGAGCTCCGCCTGCGGCGCGACGATGATGACGTTGTCCTGCTTGCGCTTGTCCAGTCCCTTGGTGCGCAGCACGATGTCGAGCGCCTGGTCCCAGGGCACGTTCTGCAGGCGCAGCGTGACGTTGCCGGTCACCGAGTCGCTCACCACGATGTTCTGGCCGCTGGCATCCGCCAGCAGCTGCAGCACCGCGCGCGTCTCGATGTCCTGGAAGTTGAGCGTGAGGCGCTCGCCGGTGTAGACCGGCTTCTCGTCGGGGGCGTTCGCCGCCTTGCGGCGCGGCGCCACCTCGACCACGTACTGATCGTCCGACTGGTAAGCGAGCTGGTCGAAGTCGCCGCTGCCGTTGATCTCGATGCGCGTGCCGTTGCCGGCGCGGGTGACGTCGAAGCCGGTGACCGGGGTGCCGTAATCGGTGGCGTCGTAGCGGCGCGCCAGGTTCGCCGGCACGCCGGCGTCGGCGAATTCGACGACGATCTGGTTGCCGACCTGATGCAGGTTGATACGGATGTGCGGATCGGAGAGCTTGACGATCACGCGCCCCGCGCCGTCGGCGCTGCGGCGGAAGTCGATGGAGCGCAGCTCGCGCAGGCCGCTCCCGCCGCCGGCAGCGGCCACGCTCTGCGCGGCCGGGGCCGCGGCGCTGGCCGCGGCGTGTGCCGTGCCGAGAGTCAGCACCACGTTGCTGCCGTCGACGTGCGTGTCGTAGGGCACCAGCTTGTCGAGGTTCAGCACCACGCGGGTGCGGTCCTTGGTCTCGGCCGCAAGGATGGTATCGAGCCCGGAAGCGTGCACGTCGATGCGCCGCGAAGGCAGCGCCAGCGTGGTGTTCGGCAGGTCGAGCGAAATGCGCGCCGGATTGTCGATGGTGAACGTCAGCGGCTGCGGGGCCGGTCCCGACAGCCGCAGGGTGAGCTGCAGCTGCTGGTTCGGCAGGGGCTGCACGTCGATGGCTTGCAGCGCGGGTTGATCCGCGGCGCGCGCCGGCGCTATGGGAGCTAAGCCAAGTACTCCGGCGAGCAGCAGCCAGGCGGCGCTGCCGAGGAGACGGTTCATCAGGCTGGACGCATGCATTTGGTGAAACTCCCTGCTGGACCCTATTCGTTCAGACCGAGCGCGGCGGGACGCTCCATGTACCCGCCAAGGCTGTCCGGAACGATTTCGACGAGACTGATTTTCGAGGGCGTGATTTCGGTGATCTTGCCTTCCGCCTGCCCCAGGTGATTGCCGGTGGTCACGCGATGCACCAGCCCGTCCTTGGTCTCTACCAGGCCGAACATCTGCCCGCCGAGGCGCAGCGTGCCGACCATCTTCAGCGTGTCGAGCGAGTATTGCTCGAGGAACTCGCGGTTGCGCTTCTGGTCCGGCCGCACGCCGGCCAGTCCCGCGCCCGAGCCGGGGCTGCTCGGCTGGAACGGCGAGCGCAGATCGCCCGCCGCGTAAACGTAGGTCTCGTACGGCTTGATCTCGGGCAGCGGCTCGACGCGCCCGCCCGGCTCCTTCTTGGTGTCCTCGATGAAGCGCACCAGCTCGTCATCCGCACTCGAGCAGGCGCTCAGGCCGACGCAGCCACCGACGAGCGCCACGCACAGCAGCAGCAGTCCCGGCCGACGGTAGATGGGTTGGTTCATGACTTGGGGCAGCGCAGCGTTCATGGTTCAGGTCGTACCCGGGCGGTGAGCAACAGTAGTTTCTTTCTTCTTGTTCGCTTCCGCGGCGGCCACCTCTTCTTCGTCGAGGTAGCGGTATGTCTTGGCAGTCAGCTGAAGCGACAACTGGTCGTACGCGTCCTTGTTGTCTGGTTTGATGTCGATGTCGTGCAGCGTGACGATGCGCGGCAGCGCCGCGATGCCGCTGACGAACTCGCCGAACTGGTGATAGCTGCCGGTGAGACGGATCTTGATGGGCAGCTCCGCGTAGAAATCCTTCTTCACTTCGGGCTGAGGCTGGAACAGTTTCTCCTGCAGACCGGCGGCGAGGCCGGTCTGCGAGATGTCCACCAGCAGGTTCGGCACTTCGGTCTTACCGGGCAGCTGCCGCAGCAATGCGCCGAAGGAGCGCTCGATGTCCTTGAGCTGCTGCTTGTAGATGTCGAGGTTGACCGCCTTGGCATGCTTGTCGCGGAACTGCTGGCGCAGCTGCTGCTCCTCGTCCTGGCGACGCTGCAGCTCCGGGCGCTGCTCGTTCCACACCAGCAGGTACATGCCGACCAGCGCTACCGCGAGGAACGCCAGCGCCACCGCGCCGGCGAGCACCGGCAGCGGCCAGCGGCCCGGGTCGCGCGGATCGAGTGAGCGCAGCTCTTCGAGCAGGTTCATTGCCGCACCCCCGGACCGCTGAGGCTCGCCTTGCGGATCTTGGCGCCGGCGCGCGGCGCGTTGTCGTCGGAGGACGTCGTCACCTGGTCGGCGGACAGCGTGAAGCTCGAACCGGCGCCGGACTTGGCGGTCTCGACGACCTCGAGCTCCGGATTGCGCAGCCACTGCGAGCCGTCGATGTTGCGCATGAAAGAGGACACACGCGTGCTCGACTGGGCGACGCCCTCGAACTTGAGCTTGCTGCCGTTCTGCTGCACCGAGGTGAGGTACACGCCCTCGGGCAGCGCATGCACGATCTCGTCGAACACGTGCACGATCTCGGGGCGCGAGCGCTGCAGCTTCTCGATGATCTCCATGCGCGCGATGAATTTCTGCTTGGCGCTCTCGAGGTCGTTGATCTCCTCGATCTGCTTGTCGAGCGTCTTGATCTCGGCGCGCAGCCGATCGTTACGGTGCTGCTGCCCCTCGATCATCGAGCCGTACATCAGATAAGCGGCAAACGCGGCGACCACGCCGGCACCTGCCGCGGCCGCAAGCGCCACGAAGAACTTCAGCTTGCGCTCGCGGCGCCGGCTTTCGCGGTGGGGAAGGAGGTTTATGCGCGGCATGTCAGTCGAAACTCCGCAGTGCGAGACCACAGGCCGTCAGCAGCGCGGTAGCGTCGCGCTGCACTGCCTGCGCCTTGGCGCGCGAGGACAGCTTCATCTGGCCGAGCGGGTCACCCTTCTCGGCGGCGATACCGACGCGGCTGGAGATCACTTCCGCCACCCCGGGGATGTTGGCGCAGCCGCCGCACACCAGGATCTTCTCCGGCTGCTCGCGACCCGAACCGGAGGCGAGATAGAACTGCAGCGAGCGGCTCACCTGCTGCGTCATGTCATCGATGAACGGGTCGAGCACCTCGGACTGATAGTTGCCGGGCAGGCCACCTTCCTTCTTGGCGCGACCCGCCTCCTCCATCGCCAGCCCGTAGGTGCGCATGATCTCCTCGGTGAGCTGCTGCCCGCCGAAGGCGAAATCGCGCGTGTACACCACTTTCAGATTGCGCAGCACGCTGAAGGTAGTGCTGCTCGCGCCGAAGTCGACCACTGCGATGGTGCGGTCGATACCACCGTCGGGCATCTGATGGGTCATGAGCTTGCAGGCGTTCTCGAGCGCGAAAGCTTCGACGTCGACGATCCGCGCCGACAGTCCGGCCGCCTTGACCGCCGCCTGGCGCTGCTCGACGTTCTCGGTGCGCGTAGCGACCAGCAGCACATCGTTGCTGTCGGGATCCTTGTCGTTGGGCCCAAGCACCTCGAAATCGTAGCTGACTTCGTCCATCGGGAAGGGGATGTACTGGTCGGCCTGCATCTCGACCTGCGCCTCAAGATCGGAGGTGCGCAGCGAGCGCGGCATCTGGATCACCTTGGTGATCGCCGCGTCCCCGGAGATCGCCACCGCGACCTCGCCGCTCTTGGCGCCGGCGCGCTTGACGGCGCGACGGATGGCCTCGCCGACCGCGTCGGCGTCCACGATCGCCTTCTCGTTGATCGCGTTCTGGGGGGTGGGCTCCGCCGCATAGGCCTCGACACGATACGTCCCACCGCCCATGGCGAGCTCGATGAGCTTCACCGACGAGGTGGTTATGTCAAGTCCCAGGAGTGGGCGGTATTTGCGTTGCAGAAGGAACATTTTCTTTTCCTTTTCAGGACATTACGCCTGAAAATGACCGCCCTATATCAAAATCGGAGACACTATATATCAGCGCAAAGTTAAATTGAACGTGAGGCGGCTCACGGAACCGTATGCTCGCACAGGGCGGGCCATACGGAGTGCCGAAGCCGTCACGGGTTCGCTGCAACGCGCCCATGATCAACCAATTCGCGTGCGTCCTGTCCAAGCGTCCTGCATGGGGACGTGGAAAGCTTCGCGGTGGGATGGCCAGGCGGTGGCGCCGGATCGGTCGGTCCGAGATCGCCTCCCCACACCTTCCCAGCATGGCCGCGGAAGTTCGGAGTGCGCTAACGTTCGAACCGGCAACCCCGCTGTCATAGGCACGTACGTCCCGTAGACCGGAGGCTTTGCGTCCCCACCTTTCGGTGAGTTTGCCTTCAGAATCGGCGCGTACTATGCATAGCCGTCGCAGGGAGCGCAAGCAACGGAGTTCTTTGTGAAATGGAATTACTTTCGCTTGCTCGCCATCTGCGCCGGCAGTGTGATGTTGGTCACACTTCTGGGCGCCTACGCGCTCGCCTGCAGCTACGTGTACCTGGTGCCGACGCTGCCGTCGATCGAATCGATGCGCAACGTCGAACTGCAGGTGCCGCTGCGCGTCTATACCCGCAGCGGCGCGCTCATTGCCCAGATCGGTGAGCAGCGGCGCATCCCGGCGAGCTACGACCAGATCCCCGAGCTCGTCAAGCACGCCTTCCTCGCCGCCGAAGACGAGCGCTTCTTCGAGCACCACGGTATCGATTACTTCGGCGTGGTGCGCGCGGTGGGCATCGATCTGATCTCCGGCCACAAGACCCAGGGCGCCAGCACCATCACCATGCAGGCGGCGCGCAACATGTTCCTCACGCTCGACAAGACCGCGCGCCGCAAGCTGCAGGAGACCTTCGTCACCTATCGCATGGAGCACGAGTTCACCAAACAGGAGATCTTCGGGCTGTACCTCAACGTCATTTTCTTCGGCCAGCGCGCCTACGGCGTGGCGGCGGCCGCCGAAGCGTTCTTCGGCAAGCCGCTCGACAAGCTCGACGTCGCCGAAGCGGCCACCATTGCCGGCGTACCCAAGGCGCCCTCGAGCTACAACCCGATCGTCAACCCCCAACTCGCCACCATGCGCCGCGCCTACGTACTGCGGCGCATGCGCGAACTCGGCTACATAGACGCCGCCACCGCGGAAGCCGCCAACAAGGAGCCGATGCAGGCACGCGCGCACGCGCCGCTCTACGACGTGGAGGCGCCGTACGTCGCGGAGATGGCGCGCCTCGAGCTGCGTCAGCGCTTCGGGCCGAGCGCCGAGACCGCCGGCTACAAGGTCTACACCACCATCGACGGGCGACTGCAGGCGGCCGGCAACCGCGCGGTGCGCGTCGGGCTCATCGAGTACGACCGCCGCCACGGCTGGCGCGGCCCGGCCGGGCACGTGGATCTGCCCGCGCACGGCGAGCCGGACTACGCCGGGCTGGTGGATGAGTACGCCCCGATCGGCAACCTCTCGCCCGCGGTAATCACCGCGGTGGCCGACAAGAGCGCGCGCGCCTACGTCAAGTCCCTCGGCGCGGTGGAGATCGACTGGGACGGCCTGTCGTGGGCGCGTCGCGAGCTGCACAACGACAGCGTCGGCCCCGCGCCGCACGCGGCCAGCCAGGTCCTGAGCCGTGGCGATGTGGTGTACGTGGTCGCCGACAACGCCGGGCACGCGCAGCTCGGCCAGATCCCGGAAGCGCAGGCCGCGCTGGTCGCGCTCGATCCCAACGACGGCAGCATCGTGGCGCTGGTCGGCGGCTTCGATTACTTCACCAACAAGTACAACCGCGTCACCCAGGCGCGGCGCCTGCCGGGATCGGGCTTCAAGCCCTTCCTGTACTCGGCGGCGCTCGAGAACGGGCTCACCCCCGCGACCGAGCTGCTCGATGCGCCGATTGTGCTCGAAGGCACCGGCATCGAGGACTCGTGGCGGCCGGAGAACAACGAGCGCCAGTTCGGCGGCCCGACGCGGCTGCGCGAGGCGCTGGTGCACTCGCGCAACCTGGTGTCGATCCGCGTGCTCAAGGCGATCGGCATCCCCACCGCGATCGACTACATCAGCCACTTCGGCTTCGACCCGAAGACCATGCCGCACGACCTGACACTGGCCCTCGGCACGCTCGAGGTGACGCCGCTCGACCTCGCCGCCGGCTACGCGGTGTTCGCCAACGGCGGCTTTCGCGTCACGCCCTTCTTCATCGATCGCATCGAGGACGCCGCCGGCAAGGTCGTCTGGAGCGCCGCGCCACGCCGGGTGTGCCCGCAGTGCGAGCAGCCCGCCCCAGCGGATGCCAACGCGCAGGCCGTGCGCGTGTCCGACCCGGCGCCGGCGGCCGCCGCGCGCAACGACGCCACCCATGGCGAGCCGGCGCCGCTGCCGCCCGCCGAGGTCGCGCCGCGCATCATCAGTGCGCAGAACGCCTACCTCATGGACGACATGATGGCCGACGTGATCAAGCGCGGTACCGGGGTGCGCGCGCGCAGCCTCAACCGCAGCGACATCGCCGGCAAGACCGGCACCACCAACGAGGCCAAGGACACCTGGTTCAACGGCTTCACCAGGAATCTGGTCGCCACGGTGTGGGTAGGCTTCGACCAGGAGCGGCCGCTCGGCGAGGCCGAGGAAGGCGCGCACACCGCGCTGCCGATCTGGATCCAGTTCATGGGCGAGGCGCTCAAGGGAGTGCCCGAGCAACCCCGGGCGATGCCCGAGGGGCTGGTCACCTTGCGCATCTCGCCGGACACCGGCACGCTCGTGAGCGCCGAGAACCCGGACGGTATCCCGGAGATGTTCATGGTGAGTCACCTGCCCGCGGCCGAGCAGGCCGGCACCATGGTGCAGGGCCCGGAGGTTCAGGCCAACGGCGAGCCGATCTTCTAGGGGCGAGGCGGATGAAGCGACATCCGACGCGCGGGGAACAGCTGCGGCGGGCGCTGGCGCAGGAAGCCGCGCGCATCATGGCCGAGCACGGCATCCGCGACTTCCTCATCGCCAAGCGCAAGGCCGCCGAGCGCTTCGGCGTGGTGGACGGCGCGGCGCTGCTGCCGAAGAACAGCGAGATCGAGAGCGCGCTCGCCGAGTACCAGCGGCTGTTCGGCGGCGAGTCGCACCAGAGCGCGCTGCACGCGCAGCGGCGCGCGGCACTGTCGGCGATGCGCTACCTGCGCGAATTCTCCCCGCGGCTGGTGGGAGCGGTGCTCTCGGGCACCACCACGCTGCACTCGCAGGTGCAGCTGCACCTGTTCGCCGAGCCCGCCGAGGCGGTCACCCTCAAACTGCTCGACGACGGGCTGGCGCACGAGGTAACCGAGAAGCGCGTGCGCTTCAACGCCGAGCAGGTGCGCGCCTTTCCCGGCGTGCGCTTTGAGATGGAGGAGCAGCCCATCGAGGCGACGGTGTTCCCCACCGACGGCATCCGCCAGGCGCCGGTGAGTCCGGTGGACGGGCGGCCGATGCGGCGCGCCAACACCATCGAGGTCGAGGCGCTGCTGCAGCAGCCCTGAGGTCCGGCGCCGCGAGCGCCGCTGCAGGCGGCCCGTTTCAGGTGCGCCGTTTCACCTCGAGGTAATCGCGCCGCTGCGGCCCGGTGTACAGCTGCCGCGGACGGCCGATGCGCATGCCGGGATCGGAGATCATCTCCTGCCAGTGCGCCACCCAGCCCACGGTGCGCGCGATCGCGAACATCACCGTGAACATCGAGCGCGGGATGCCGATGGCGCTGTAGATGACACCCGAGTAGAAGTCGACGTTCGGATAGAGCTTGCGCTCGATGAAGTATTCGTCCTTGAGCGCGATCTCCTCCAGGCGCAGCGCCAGCTCGAACAGCGGGCTGTCGGTGCGCCCGAGCTGCTTGAGCACCTTGTGGCACATGGCGCGGATGATCTGGGCGCGCGGATCGAAGTTCTTGTAGACGCGGTGACCGAAGCCCATCAGGCGGAAGTGGCTCGACTTGTCCTTGGCCATCGCCAGGTACTTGGGGATGTTGTCGGTGTTGCCGATCTGCTCGAGCATCGCCAGCACCGCCTCGTTGGCGCCGCCGTGCGCCGGCCCCCACAGCGCGGACACGCCGGCGGAAATGGCGGCATAGGGATTGGCGCCGGTGCTGCCGGCGAGGCGCACGGTTGAGGTGCTGGCGTTCTGCTCGTGGTCGGCGTGCAGGATGAACAGCAGGTCGAGCGCCTCGGAGGCCACCGGGTCGAGCTGGTACGACTCGCACGGCACGGCGAACAGCATGTGCAGCACGTTGGCGGCGTAGTCGAGGTCGTTGCGCGGATAGATGAACGGCTGGCCGAGCGAGTACTTGTGGGCCGCCGCCGCCATGGTGGGAAGCTTGGCGATGATGCGGTGCGCGAAAATCTCGCGGTGGCGCGGGTTATGGATGTCCATCGTGTCGTGGTAGAACGCCGACATCGAGGCCACCACCGCCGACACCATCGCCATCGGGTGGGCGTTGTGGTGAAAGCCGTTGAAGAAACGCAGCAGCGTCTCGTTGAGCATCGTGTGGTAACGGATGCTGCCGCTGAACTCGGCGAGCTGCTTCGCGGTCGGCAACTCCCCGATCAGCAGCAGATACGCCACCTCCATGAACGAGCTCTTGTGCGCGAGCTGCTCGATGGGGTAGCCGCGGTACAGCAGCACCCCGGCATCGCCGTCGATGTAGGTGATGCGACTCTCGGTCGCGGCGGTCATGCCGAAACCGGGGTCGTAGGTGAAAACGTCGAGGTCCTTGTGGAGCGAGGCGATGTCGAGCGCCGCCGGCCCGATGGTGCCGGTGCGCACCGGCAGCTGCGTGCGCCGTCCGCTCGCCGGATCGGTCAGCTCGAAGGTCCTGGCGGTTTTGCCGGTCGTGTCCGTCATTTGCGCGGTGCGCGTTTCCACTCGACACAGGAGGTAGGCGCCGTCATCCACTCGCGGCGCACGAGCGAAAGAGGTTTACATGGTCCGTGCGCCGAATCAAGGCGCGGGACCGACCGTACCTACTCGCCGGTAGCGTGCGCGGCTGCGCCTGCACCGCGCGCTGCCATGCGGCACGCGATCCTCGATCTTCGCCTTGTCGGTGGGGCCTACTTGGTGCCCGCGGTGGTGGCGCCGCCGCCGTACTTGCGGCGGAACTTGTCGACGCGCCCGGCGGTATCGACGATCTTCTGTTTGCCGGTATAAAAAGGATGGCAGTTCGAGCACACCTCGACCTGCAGATCATGACCGAGCGTCGAGCTCGTCCGAAACGTGTTGCCGCAGGTGCAGCTCACGGTGATCTCTTTGTACTCGGGGTGGATCGCGGCTTTCATGGCGGACTTCCGAAGGCTTCAGGAGGTGGCTGCCCCATTGATGGGGCAGCGGCGGTGCGACTTAAAGGGCGCGGGAGTTTAGCGGCAGGCCCTCGCGGCCTCAAGCACCGTGTAAAACCGCACGCCCCGAAGCGCCCTGCGAGCGCGGCTCCTTATCCACAGAAGCTGTGGACAAGTCTGTGGACTCACCTCACCGCATCGCTTCGATTTCGCAGCGACATTGCATAATTGTTACCTTGGTCAAATAATGATCAGGCGATTTCTACCTGTTTCATCAATGACTTACGGGCATGATGTCCAGCGGCTTGACCGCTTTTGCGTGTAATTGACTCATTCTTGGGCGCGGCGGCACCGACCTGTGAATAAAGGTTCTTCACGTGTCCGTGGAAACCTCCAGCGCTGCCATTGACAACGCGGAAAGCCCAGAATTCTTCGGCGTTTCGGGCAGAAATTCGAGCAGCAGGTCGTTGAGGAACAGCAGCCCCTGCGGGCTCGGACGATAGCCCGCCGCGCTCGCCTCGAGCAGGCCGCGCTGGCGCTGCCGCTCGAGCACCGCGGCGACGCTCTCCCACGGCAGGCCAGTGCGCGCGCAGAAGCTCGCGCGGTCGAAGCCGTGCGTGAGGCGCAGCGCATTCAGCATGAATTCGAACGGCCGCTCGTGCAGCGGGATGCTGCGCCGTGCCAGCACCGCGTCGGCGGCCGCAAGATAACGGCGCGGCTCGCGCAGCTGCGTGGTGCGCACGATGTCCGCGCGGTGCGAGCGGGTGAGCTTGCCGTGCGCGCCGGCCCCGACTCCGAGGTAATCGCCGAAGTTCCAGTAGTTGAGGTTGTGGCGGCAGCGGGCGCCCGCGCGCGCATACGCCGACACCTCGTAGCGGGCAAACCCCGCGCCGGCCAGCAGCTGCGTGCACTGCGCGTGCATCGCCGCGGCCGCATCCTCCTGCGGCAGCGGCGGCGGATGCGCGGCGAACACCGTGCCCGGCTCGAGCGTCAGCTGGTAATGCGACAGGTGCGCGGGGGCCAGCTCAAGCGCCTGCCGCACGTCCGCGAGCGCGCCGGCGAGGTCCTGCCCCGGCAGGGCGTACATCAGGTCGAGATTGAAGTTGGCGAGGCCGGCGGCGTGCAGCTCCGCGGCGGCGCGGCGCGTCTCATCGGGCGAATGGATGCGGCCGAGAGCCCTCAGCGCCTGTGCATCGAAGCTCTGCGCACCGAGCGACACGCGCGTGATACCGGCAGCGCGGTACTCGCGAAAGGCGCCGCGCTCGATCGCGCCGGGGTTGGCCTCGAGCGTCACCTCGGCATCGACGGCGAACACGAGATGGCGGCGCGCCGCCTGCAGCACCCGAGCGATCGCTTCCGGCGGAAACAGGCTTGGCGTGCCCCCGCCGAGGAACACGCTGATGACTTCGCGCCCGCTGACTTCGTGCGCCTGCGCCTCGAGATCGCGCGCGAGGCGCTGCACATACGGCTCCGCCGCCAGCTCCCCGGCCAGCGCGTAGGAATTGAAGTCGCAGTACGGGCACTTGCGCACGCACCACGGGAAATGCACGTACAGCGCGAGCGGCGGGGTGTCGAGGGCGGGCATGACGGCTAATCCGCAGGCTGGCCGAGGCGTTTCAGGTAGGCCGCGAAGCGCGGATCGCCGGCGATCGATGCGAGCAGCGCATCGTGGCGCACCCACACGACCCCCGGGTCGTGGTTGACGCGCGCCTTCTCGAGCCACTGCAAAGCGCCGTCGCGATCGCCAAAGAAGGCCACCGCCTCGGCCGCCTGGAATTCAGATCCCTGCGACTGCGCCAGGAGATCGGCGAGCGCCGCCTTCGCCCGCGTGGTGTCGCCGGTTGCGTGGTAGCCGAGCGGCAGGCCGAGCACTCGCCAGCCCGAGGTCTCTGCAGGCTCCGCCTCGAAGGCCGCACTCGCCCCCGCGGCATCCTTCGATACGAGCAGCGCGCGCCCGAGCTCGTAGTGCAGCCCCGGGAAGTGCCCATCGAGCGCGATCGCCCGCCGCAGCACCTCGGCCGATTCCGCCGCGCGGCCCGCATAGTGCAACGCGCGGCCCAGGTACTTGCGGTGCAGGAGGTTCAGCGGATCGCCCTCCATCGCGCGCCGGAAGTATGTGGCCGCCTCACTCGGCTGCCCGGTAGCCGCGGTGAGGTGGCCGTAGAGGGCCAGCATGTCGACATTGTTCGGGTCCAGGGCGCGCGCCTTGGCGAGCGCGTCGGCGGCCGCCGACCAGTTGAGATCGTACTGGATGTAGGTGGTGGCCGCTGCCACGTAGGCATCCGGCAGATTGGGATTCAGGGCGACCGCGCGGTTGGCGGCGGCGACGATCTCGGCGTGCTGGCTGACGTACCACTGCGGGGAAGCGCCTGCGAACCCCTGCGCGACCTGGCGGCCAAGACAGAGCGCAAGTCCCACCCAGGCTGGGGCGTAGTTGGGATCCAGCTTGAGCGTCTGGCGGTAGAGCGTCTCCGCCTGAACGAGATCCTGGCGTGTGTCGTTGGTCACGAGGTGTCGCGCCTGCAGATAGAGCGTGTAGGCCTCCGGGCTCGTCGACTGCTGCGGCGCGGCCGCCTGGGTGCCCATCAGCGTGCTCTGCAGCTGCTCGGATACCGCGCGTGCGATGTCGTCCTGCACCGCGAAGATGTCACGGGCGTCGCGGTCGTAGGTCTGCGACCAGAGGTGAAAGCCGTTGTCGGTACGCACCAGCTGCGCAGTGATGCGCAAGCGGTCACCGGACTTGCGCACGCTGCCTTCGAGGATGTGGGTGACGCCGAGCGCGCGGCCGATCTCGCTCACGGTTGCCGACTTGCCCTTGAAGGAGAATGAGGAGGTGCGTGCCGGCACCCGCAGGTTCGGCACCCGGGTGAGCGTGTCGATCAGCTCCTCGGCGAGACCGTCCGAGAAGTACTCCTGGTCGTGCTTCTCGCTCAGGTCCGTGAAGGGCAGCACCGCCACCGACTTGCCCGGTGCGGCGACCGGCGGCGCTGCAGCGCCGGCGGAGGGTTGGGCCATGCCATGGGACGCCGACCACTGCGAGGCGTAGTACATGACGATCGCGACCACCACGATGAGCGCCACCGCCCAGATGAGTGCCCGCAGCGTGCTGCGCGCGCCGGTTGGGGCGGCGGCATCGCTCGCGCTGCGGCCAGCGGACGACAGCGCATTGCCCGACGGTGCGCCGCCGACGCCGCGCACCGCAGCGTCGTCTGCTGCGCGCGCCGCTCCCGGGAACAGCAACCGCATAACCCGCTCGACGAAGGCGGGCGGGGTCTCACCTCCCGGCAGTCGCGTCCACTGCAGCTCGCGGAAGCGGTCCGGGATGCGCTCATCCGACTGCGGCGTGTCATCGATCGCCACCGGCAGGAGGAACGGCTTGTCGGGCGCCATCAGGTGCGAGCGGTCGACCGCCAGCTTCCATTCGAAGCGGAAGTAGCCTTCGGTGCGCGCGTGCGCGTTCGTCGAGATGATCGGGATGAAGAGCGCGCAGCCCTTGATCTGGCGGCGGATCGCCGTGTCCCAGGCATCCCCGCCGCGCAGCTCGCTCTTGTCAAACCAGATTTCGATGCCGGCGGCGCGCAGCGCGTCGCACAGCCGCTGCGCCGCAGCGGCATCCTCCGAGGCGTAGCTGAGAAAGACTGCCGGCCCCGCGGCGGCGGCGCCCGCGGCGCTGCCCGATTCGCCGCTCAAGTCCCCGCCCGCCTACTCCGCATTCTGCACCTGCTCGCGCATCTGCTCGATCACGACCTTCAGGTCGACCGCGCTGCGCGTCGTCTCGATGTCCTGCGACTTCGACGAGAGCGTGTTCGCCTCGCGATTGAGCTCCTGCATGAGGAAGTCGAGCCGGCGCCCGGCGGGCTCGTTGGCGCCGATCACGCGCCGCACTTCGATCACGTGGCTGCGCAGGCGCTCGATCTCCTCGTCGACGTCGAGCCGCTGCAGCAGCAGTGCCAGCTCCTGCTCGAGCCGCTCGGGATCGACCTGCACGGCGAGCTCGGCGACGCGCTCGGCGAGCCGCGCGCGCACGCGCGCGTGCACTTCGGGAAGCCGCGCGCTCACGTCGGCGATCAGCTCATCGAGAGCGGTGCAGCGCTGCTCGAGCAGCTCGCGCAGCCGCGCCCCCTCGCGGCGGCGAGCGGCTGCCAGGTCCTCGAGCGTCGCTTCGAACAGCGCCAGTGCGGCGCCGAGCAGCTGCTCACCGGAACCTCCGTCCTCACGCAACACGCCGGGCCAGCGCAGCACGTCGAGCAGGTTGACGCTCGCGCCCGCGGGCAGTGCGCGCGCCAGCACGTGCACGGCCGCCCGCAACCGCTCGAGCGCCTCGCTGTCGATCTCCAGCGCACCGCCCGCGCCCTGCGGGCGGCGGTAGCTCAAGGTGCAGTCGACCTTGCCGCGGCGCAGCTGCTGCGCTAGGCGCGCGCGCAGCTCGCCTTCCGCGCTGCGCAGCTCGTCCGGCAGGCGGAAGCCTGCCTCGAGGAAGCGGTGGTTCACGCTGCGCAGCTCGCATACCAGCGTGCCCCACGAGCCGCTGCTCTCGCGACGCGCGAAACCGGTCATGCTGGCGATCATGCTGGCGCTCGTCACAGGTGATATAAAGCCGCCGACAAGTCTAACAGAGGCTGGGTGCGGTTCTTGCGGGTCGAATATGCGGACATCAGCCTGCTCGGCGGGCGCGAGGAGAACCAGGATCGCGTCACCACGGCGGTCGCCGAGCACGCGGCGCTGCTGGTGGTGGTCGACGGTATGGGCGGTCACGCCCACGGCGCGCGCGCCGCACAGGTGACCCAGCAGGTGATCGTGGAAGCGTTCTGGCACTCGCCGCAGCCGCTGTTCGATCCGCTCGGCTTCCTGCACCTCACCCTCGGGCGCGCGCACGAGGAAGTGGTGAAGCTCGGCGCGCAGTTGGCGCTCGAGCAGCGGCCGCGCGCCACCTGCGCGGTGTGCCTGGTGCAGCAGCGCGCCAGCTGGTGGGCGCACGTCGGCGACAGCCGCCTCTACCACGTGCGCGGCGCGCAGCTGCTGACGCGCAGCCGCGATCACAGCCACGTCGAGCTGCTGCTGCGCGAAGGGCTGATCAACGCCGAGCAGGCGCACACGCACCCGATGCGCAACTTCGTCGAATGCTGTCTTGGCGGCGACCCGGTGCTGCCGGACATGTCGCTGACGCGGCGCCGCCCGCTGCAGCCCAACGACGTGCTGCTGGTGTGCACCGACGGTTTGTGGGGCGGACTGAAGGATAGCGAGATCGCGGCCGAGCTCGGCGCGCCGGGGCCGCTGCGCGAGAAGCTGCTCGCCCTCGGTGAGCGCGCGGTGCAGCGCGCCGGCAGCGGCAGCGACAACACCTCGGCGGCGGCGCTGCGCTGGCTGGGCGAGTAGCGCGCGTGGGCAGACCCTCCGGACGCGCCCCCGACCAGATGCGGCGCGTGAGCTTCGAGCGGCGGCACGCCAAGCACGCCGAGGGCGCGGTGCTGATCGCCTGCGGTGATACCCAGGTGCTGTGTACCGCGAGCGTGGAGGAGGGCGTGCCGCAGTTCCTGCGCGGCAAGGGCCAGGGCTGGATCACCGCCGAGTACGGCATGCTGCCGCGCGCCACGCACACGCGCTCCGCGCGCGAGGCCACGCGCGGGCGCCAGAGCGGGCGCACGCTCGAGATCCAGCGCCTCATCGGCCGCTCGCTGCGCGCGGTCGCGGATCTCAAGGCCCTCGGCGAGCGCACCATCACGCTCGACTGCGACGTGCTGCAGGCCGACGGCGGCACGCGCACCGCCGCCATCACCGGCGGCTTCGTGGCGCTGTCGCAGGCGTGCGAGCAGCTGGTGCGGCGGCGCCTGATCGCCGCCAGCCCGCTGCACGGGCAGGTGGCGGCGATCTCGGTGGGCATCGTCGGCGGCGCGGCGGTGCTCGACCTCGATTACGCCGAGGATTCGCAGGCCGAGACCGACATGAACGTCGTGATGAACAACGGCGGCGGCTTCGTCGAGGTGCAGGGCACCGCGGAGGGACACGCGTTCCGCCGCCACGAGCTCGATGCGCTGCTGAACCTCGCCGCCGCCGGCATCGGCGAGCTGTTCGCGCTGCAGGCGCAGACGCTCGCGGCGCCGTGAGGCGCACGGTCCTCGCCAGCGGCAACCCCGGGAAGCTGCGCGAGCTGAGCGCGCTGCTCGCCCCGCTGTCACTCGAGCTCATCCCGCAGGCCGAGCTCGGCATCGAGTCCCCGCCCGAGACCGGCGCCACCTTCCTGGAGAACGCCCTGCTCAAGGCGCGCCACGCGTCGGGGCGCGCACGGTTGCCGGCGATCGCCGATGACTCGGGCCTGGAGGTCGCAGCGCTCGGCGGCCGCCCCGGCGTGCGCTCGGCGCGCTTCGCGGGCGAAGGCGCCAGCGATGCGCAGAACCTGCAGCGCCTGCTCACCGAGCTGCAGGCCGTGCCGCCCGGACAGCGCCAGGCGTGCTACCAGTGCGTCATCGTGTTCGTGCGCGACGGCGCGGATCCCGCCCCGCTCGTGGCCCGCGGCAGCTGGCGCGGGCACATCGCCCAGGCACCACGCGGGCACGGCGGCTTTGGCTACGACCCGGTGTTCGTCCCCGAAGGCGAGCCGAGTACCGCAGCGCAGCTGCCCGCCGCGGCGAAGAACGCCGCGAGCCACCGCGGCCAGGCGCTGCGCGCGATCGTCGCGATGCTCGGGACGTCGGGCTATATTCGCGCCCCATGAAGCGCGGCAGGCTGATCGTCATCTCCGCGCCCTCGGGCGCCGGCAAGACCTCGCTGGTGAAGGCGCTGCTCGTGCGCCGGCCGGACCTGCGGCTGTCGGTGTCGCACACCACGCGCAAGCGCCGCCCCACCGAAGCGGAGGGGCGCGAGTACCACTTCGTGAGCGCGCCCGAGTTCGAACGGCTGGTCGCGCAGGGAGAGTTCCTCGAGCACGCGCGCGTGTTCGACAACTTCTACGGCACCTCGCGCGCCTACGTGGAGCAGCAGCTTGCAGCCGGTCACGACGTGCTGCTGGAGATCGACTGGCAGGGTGCGCGGCAGGTGCGCTCGGCCATGCCGCAGTGCGTGAGCGTGTTCGTGCTGCCGCCGGCGCGCGACGCGCTCGCCCAGCGCCTGGCGCGCCGCGCCACCGATTCCGCCGAGGTCATCGCGCGACGCCTGGCCGATGCCGCGGCCGACATGTCGCACTACGGCGAGTTCGACTATGTGGTGGTGAACGACGACTTCGAGCAGGCGGTGGCCGAGCTCGAGCGCATCATCGCCGGCCACGGCGAGGGGCTGCGCAGCGACCGCCCGGGGCTCGCGCCGCTGGTCGCAGACCTGTTGGCCGCACCTTAGAAAGATTCTTGAGCCCATGACCGAGAGCGCGCCCCCTGAGCCGCCGCTTCCTGGAGCGATCAACAGCCCGGCTGCAGCGCCCGCGGCCGCGCCAGACCGTAAGCCTCACGCCGATCAACCCGCCCCGCACTCGCAGGAGCGCCCCGCACCCATGCTCGACGTACATCCGGTTCACGCGACCATTTCCGGTTGGCGGGATTTCTTCATCCACATCGTCATTGTCTTCATCGGCCTGGGCCTGGCCATCAGCCTGCAGCAGACGGTGGAGTACCTGCATCATCGCCATCAGGTCGCGGAGACCCGCCGCGCGCTGCTGCAGGAGCGCGCCGAGAATCGCCGCACGTTCGCGGCCCAGACCCGCGCCTGGCACAGGACCGTGGCCGAGCTGCAAAACAACCTGCTGGTATTCCAGTATCTGCAACGGCACCCCGGCACGGCGCAGGAGAAACTGCCCGGGGTTCTGCTCTGGAACGTCAGTGAGCTCGCCTTCTCGACCGCGGTGTGGGATGCCGCCCGCGAGAGCGGGGTGATCGCGCTGATGCCGCGCGAGGAGATCGAGGAGTACAACGACCTGTACAACGCGCTCAACCGGGAATGGGAAAACGGCTATCAGGCGGCCCTCACGCTGGTGGAGGCGCAACGCTACAACCTCACCGACGCCGACCCCTCGCACCTGAGTCCAGCGCAGGTCAGCAGCGAGATCGAGCGGATCCAGGCGGCGCTCGAGAGGCAGTGGATGCAGGGCGCCCAGATGACCAACGTCGTCGACGAGTTCGCCGACTTCCCTCCCACCGTCACCCGCGCCGAGCTGCACCAGCTGCGCCATGCGCCTGATGAGGAGACGGAGACGTTGCTCGGCCCCGCACACGCGCAGACGATGGAGCGAATGAAGGCCGCAGGCTTCGTCGAGACGAATGCACCGCCGCCGCCGCAACCCCCGCGCCGCTGAGCTCAAAACCGTGGGCGTCGAACTGCCGCGGCTCCGCTTTAATATATTGCGACGCACCAGCCATTGACGTACCAGTCATAATTGACGCCAAGTTCTGGGAGGAGTACGTAGTGAGCGCAAATAGTGAGCGCAAACAAGACCTGCCAAAGGGACGGGCAAGCCCATGAAAATTCTCTGCACGCTCACCGCACTCGCCGCCGCCGCAACGTGCTCGCTCGCCGTGGCGGGCGATACCGTGTTCAACGTCAGCGGTGAGGTGGAGATCACCGCCGATCACAACGGGCCGCCCACCGGCACCGATACGTTCAGCGGCACGCTCGACATCAACACCGCGACCGGTGCCTTCGTGGGAGGCAGTCTGATCTTCGGCTCGCCCGCCACCGGCATCACGGTTCCCACCCTCGACCTGACCGGCTTCGAGACCGCGAGCGGCGGCAGCGGCACACATCTGTTCATCGTCGAGCTGTGCGCCAGCACCGACTGCAGCAGCAACTGGTTGATGAACATGACGCTGGACGTGACGCCGTCCGATGGCAGCCTGGTCGGCTATGCGGGCGGCAAGATCAACTCGGTCGCACTGTTGTACGGCAGCATCGCCAACTCCTGGGGTGGGTGCCCGCTGGCACCGACCTTCACGCCGCCGAGCTGCGGCGGGGTTACCTCCCCGAACGGTGGTGGCGGTGGCACCCACGGCGTGCCGGAGCCCACCAGCGCTGCGCTGCTGATCCTCGGGCTTACGGCCACCTGCCTGAGCCGGCGGCGCAGACCCGCCTAGAGGCCGCGGCCGCAGGGGTGCGCGCGGCGTGCCGGGCCGCGGGTTTTCGCTTATAGTTAAAGGCCGTGCACCACTCTTCCGGTGCCCTTTAACTCTTAAGCGACCCCATGGCCCGTATTACCGTAGAAGACTGCCTGCAGAACGTCGATAACCTCTTCCAGCTGGTGCTGCTCGCCGCGCAGCGCGCGCGCCGCCTGGCGAACGGCGCCGAGGCGACGCTGCCGCTCGAGAACGACAAGCCGACCGTGCTGGCGCTGCGCGAGATCGCCGCCGGCAACGTGACCGCGGAAATGCTGCGCGAGCCCGAGCCCGCGCCCGAGCCGCTGGCGGCCGAAGCCGACAACCAGTCCAGCTTCCGCGCGCCGCAGTTCGGTCTCGGAGACTGACGGCTTAGACAGCCCCCATGGACTATGCGTCTTCGCTCCTGGGATTGCTGCCCGGCGGAAGACGCACACCGGGGTTGAAGGAGCTGCTGGGCGCGGTCGGCGATTACCTGCCGGCCGACCAGGTGGGCCGCATCCGTGAGGCTGCCGAGTTCGGCACCTCGGTCCACCAGGGGCAGAAGCGCCTGTCGGGCGAGCCGTTCATCGCCCACCCGGTCGCCGCCGCCGCCATCCTCGCCGACCTGCGCCTCGACGCCGACACCATCGTGGCGGCGATCCTGCACGACGTCATCGAGGACACCCCGACCCCGAAGGATCAGCTCGCGGCACGCTTCGGCGCCGACGTGGCCGAGATCGTCGACGGCGTCACCAAGCTCGACCAGATCAAGTTCAAGAGCCGCGAGGAGGCGCAGGCGGAGTCCTTCCGCAAGATGCTGCTCGCCATGGTGCGCGACCTGCGCGTCATCCTGGTGAAGCTCGCCGACCGCACCCACAACATGCGCACCATCGAGGCGATGGCGCCGGCGCGCCGCCGCGCGATCGCACGCGAAACGCTGGAGATCTACGCGCCGATTGCCGAGCGGCTCGGGCTCTACAATATGAAGCTCGAGCTCGAGGACCTCGGCTTCAAGGCGCTCTATCCGCGCCGCTACCACGTGCTGGAGCGCGCGCTGCGCCGCACGCGCGGCAACCAGAAGGAGTTCCTCAAGAAGATCGAGCAGCAGCTGAACGCGGCGCTGTTGAAGAGCGGCATTCCCGCGCACGTCGAAACGCGCGAGAAGCACCTCTACAGCGTGTACCGCAAGATGCGCCGCAAGCGCGCCATCCTCAACGAGATCGTCGACGTCTACGGCATCCGCATTGTGGTCGACGGCCCCGATATCTGCTACCGCGCGCTCGGCGCGGTGCACTCGGTGTTCAAACCCATGCCCGGGCGCTTCAAGGACTACATCGCCATCCCGCGCGTCAACGGCTACCAGTCGCTGCACACCACGCTGTTCGGTCCGAACGGTGTGCCCATCGAGGTGCAGATCCGCACCACCGACATGCACCGCGTGGCCGAGGCCGGCATCGCCGCGCATTGGAAGTACAAGACCGGCGGCGCCACCGACTCCACCCAGCAGGAGCGCACGCGCGAATGGCTCTCGGGCCTGGTGTCGCTGCAGGAGGCGGGCAGCTCGGAAGAGTTCCTCGAGAGCGTCAAGGTCGACCTGTTCCCCGACAAGGTCTACGTGTTCACGCCCAAGGGGCAGATCCTGCGCCTGCCCTCCGCCGCCACGGTGGTGGACTTCGCCTATGCCGTGCACACCGACGTCGGCAACCGCTGCGTGGCGGCCAAGGTCGACCGGCGCCTGATACCGCTGCGCACCGTGCTGCGCAACGGCCAGACGGTCGAGATCATCACCGCCAAGGGCGCGACCCCCAATCCCTCGTGGGTCAACTTCGTGGTCACCGCCAAGGCGCGCAGCGCCATCCGCCACTACCTGAAGAGCCTGCGGCGCACCGAGGCGATCGCGCTCGGCGCGAAGTTGCTCGCGCAGGCGCTCGGGGAATTCTCGCTGTCGTTCGAGGACGTCTCCGAGGAGGTGCGCCGCGCCGCGCTCGGCGAGCTCGGCATGAAGGATCTGGACGAGCTCTACGAGAAGATCGGGCTCGGCGAGCGCCTGGCGCCGCTGGTCGCGCGGCGGCTGCTGCCCGCCGGGCCCACCGCCAGCGGGCCCGCCGGACTTGCGCCGCTGGCGATCGCCGGCACCGAGGGGCTGCTGGTCACCTACGCGCGCTGCTGCTTCCCGGTCCCCTACGATCCGATCTTCGCCTTCCTGTCCGCCGGCCGCGGCGTGGTGATCCACCGCGAGAACTGCGTCAACGTCGAGGACTATCGCAAGCATCCGGAGAACTGGCTGCCGGTCAGCTGGCAGACCGCGCCCGACCGGCTGTTCGCCACCGAGATCCGCGTGTACGTGGTCAACCGCACCGGCGTGCTGGCAGCGGTGGCGGCGGCGATCGCCAGCGCCGAAACCAACATCGATCACGTCTCCATCGACGAGCAGGACAGCGACACCGCGGTGCTGACCTTCGAGCTGCGGGTGCGCGACCGGCGGCATCTGGCGCACCTGGTGCGCATCATCCGCCGCATGGCGGACGTGACGCGCGTGACGCGCACCCTCGCCGCGCACGCGCGCCATACGCACGCCCCGGGCAGCGACGCCGAGGCCGACGCGGACGCCGACGGTGATGGCGACGGCGAGTCCCAGCAGGGCGACGACGATGGTGAGCGCTGAGACAAATTCTTCAGGAGGAGGCAAGCGGATGAGCTCACAGACCATTCATACCGAGCGCGCGCCGCAGGCGATCGGTACCTACTCGCAAGCGGTGCGCGCCGGGGATACCGTCTATCTCTCCGGCCAGGTGCCGTTCGATCCGGCCACCATGCAGCTGGTGAGCGCAGACTTCGAGGCGCAGGTACGGCGCGTGTTCGAGAACCTCAAGGCGGTCGCCGAGGCCGCCGGCGGCTCGCTCGCGCAGGCGGTGAAATTCACCATCTTTCTCATCGATCTCGCCAACTTCGCCAAGGTCAACGAGGTCATGGCGCTGTACTGCGCCAAGCCCTACCCGGCGCGCTCCACGATCGGCGTCGCGCAACTGCCGCGCGGCGCGCAGGTGGAGATCGAGTGCATCCTGCATCTCGGCTGAGGGGGCCGCGGCGCGCCGCCGCATCGGGAGCCGCTGAGGCTGGCCGGGTGGCGAGCCCCGCGGGCGCCCGCGCAACGCCGCCGGGCGGCGCGGCCGGGCGGCCGGTGACGGCGCTGCGCGGGGTGGGCGCGGCACTGGCCGCGCGGCTGGCGAAGCTCGGCGTGACGCACGTGGCGGACCTGCTGTTCCTGCTGCCGCTGCGCTACGAGGACCGCACGCGCCTGCAGCGGATCGGCACGCTCAGCGCCGGCACGCGCGCGGCGATCGAAGGGGAGATCCAGCTCACCGAGATCGCGTACCGCGGGCGGCGCCAGCTGCTGACGCGCCTCTCCGACGGCACCGGCCTGCTGACGCTGCGCTTCTTCTATTTTTCCACCAGCCAGCAGCAGCAGCTCGCGCGCGGCACGCGGCTGCGCTGCTTTGGTGAAGTGCGGCGCGGGCCGCTCGGCCTCGAGATGGTGCACCCGGAATACCGCCGCCTCGAGGGCGAGGCGGCCGTGCTCGAAGACACCCTCACGCCCGTCTATCCGGCCACCGAGGGCGTACCGCAGGGGCGGCTGCGCGCCCTGGTTCGCGCGGCGCTGTCCGAGGCGAACGGCGCGCAACTGCCCGACCTGCTGCCGCCGTCGGTGGGGCTGCCGGCCGGATTGCCGTCGCTGTCGCAGGCGCTCGCCTACGTGCACGCGCCGCCACGCGCGGCGCGGCTCGCGGAGCTGGCGAGCGGACGGCACCCCGCACAGCGGCGCCTCGCCTTCGAGGAGCTGCTGGCGCATCACCTGGCGCTGAAGCTGCGGCGGCGGGCGCTGCAGACCGATCCCGCGCCGCCGCTGGCCGATGCGAGCGGCCTCGCGCTGCGTTTCCTCGAGTCGCTGCCCTTCGCGCTGACGCGCGCACAGGCGCGCGCGCTGGAGGAAGCGCGGCGCGATCTCGCCGGCCGCGTGCCGATGGTCCGCCTGCTGCAGGGGGATGTCGGCTGCGGCAAGACGGTGGTGGCCGCCGCGGCGGCGGCGGCGGCGGCCGGCAGCGGCCTGCAGGCCGCGCTCATGGCGCCCACCGAGCTGCTGGCCGAGCAGCACTGGCGCAACTTCCAGACGTGGTTCGCCCCGCTCGGCGAGACGGTGGCGCTGCTGTCCGGCAGCGTGCCGGCGCGCACGCGCCGCAGCGCGCTCGCGGCGATCGCCGCCGGCGAGGTGCGCGTGGTCGTGGGCACCCAGGCGCTTTTCCAGGAAGGCATCGAGTTCGCGGGGCTCGCGCTGGTCATCGTCGACGAGCAGCACCGCTTCGGCGTGCAGCAGCGCCTCAAGCTTGCCGAGAAAGGCCGCCACGGCGGCCGCCTGCCGCACCAGCTCATCATGACCGCCACCCCCATCCCGCGCACCCTGGCGATGACCGCGTACGCCGATCTCGACATCTCGGTGATCGACGAGCTGCCGCCGGGCCGCACGCCGGTGACGACCGTGGTGGTGCCCGAAGAGCGCCGCAGCGAGGTGGTGGCGCGCATCGTCGAGGCGTGCCGCGCCGGGCGGCAGGCGTACTGGGTCTGCCCGCTCATCGACGAGTCGGACGAGCTGCGCGCGCAGGCCGCGGAGGATACCGCCGCGCGCCTCACCGCCGCGCTGCCGGGCGTGCGCGTCGGGCTGGTGCACGGCAGGATGCCCGCCGCCGCGCGCGATGCGGCGATGCTCGCCTTCAAGGCCGGCAAGCTGCAGCTGCTGGTCGCCACCACCGTGATCGAGGTCGGCGTGGACGTGCCCAACGCCACGCTGATGGTGATCGAGAATGCCGAGCGCATGGGACTCGCGCAGCTGCACCAGCTGCGCGGGCGGGTCGGCCGCGGCAGCGCCGCCAGCACCTGCGTGCTGCTGTACCGCGCGCCGCTCGCGCCGCTGGCGCGCGAGCGCCTCAAGGTGATCCGCGCCAGCAGCGACGGCTTCGAGATCGCGCGCCGGGATCTGGAGCTGCGCGGCCCCGGCGAGCTGCTCGGCACGCGCCAGACCGGACTTGCGCAGCTGCGGGTCGCCGATCTGATGCGCGATGCGGATCTGCTGCCGCGGGTGCAGCAGTGCGCCGAGCAGCTGTTGCTGCGCGCGCCCGCGCAGGTGGCCGCGCTCGCCGCGCGCTGGATCGGCGCGGACGAGCGCTATGGGCGGGTGGGCTGAAACGCCCCACGCGGTCAGCGCTGGGAACTGGTCTGCCGGTCGGGCGGTCGAATGCGGTTAGTGGGCAGGTCTGCTATGTCAACCAACGAGAAAAAGAGGCGCCTGTGGCGCGAGTATCGCGGCCTCGCGCTCTTCCTGGTGCTGATGTTCGCCTTCAGGTCCGCCTGGGCCGACTGGGTGACCGTGCCCACCGGCTCGATGAACCCGACCATTCTCGAGGGGGATCGCGTACTCGTCGACAAGCACGTGTTCGGGCTGCGCATCCCGTTCACCCTCATTCACATCAGCGGCGGTGCCGATCCGGCGCGCGGTGACATCGTCGTGTTCGACTCCCCGGCCAGCGGCCAATCTCTGGTCAAACGCGTGGCCGCCGTTCCCGGCGATACGCTCGAGCTCGACGGCGAGAAGCTCATCGTCAACGGACAGCCGGCCAGGTATCGTCGCGGAGATCTCACTCATATAAGGCAGCTGCTGGCGAAAACGGCGGCGCAGCGACCGGCCGTGCTGAGCGAGGAACTGGCCGGGATCGCCCACGAGATCCTGATCCTTCCGGCGCGCACCTCGCAGCGGATCTTCGGGCCCGTCACGGTGCCCGAGGGCAGGTACTTCATGCTCGGCGACAACCGTGATAACAGCGCCGACTCCCGTTACATCGGGTTCGTGCCGCGGCGCGCCATCGTCGGTCGCGCCACCCGCGTCGTGGTCTCATTCGATCCAGAGCATTACTTCATGCCGCGCTGGCACCGCCTGTTCGTTCCGCTCACCTGAGGCTGAGACGGCTAAGGGTGTTCGTCCGCCGCGCCGCGGGCGACCCTTCGCGAATTTCTGACGCCGCCCAAGATCGGCTATTGTGCCGCAACCGCGCCACCGCACCGGCGCGCACCGGCGCTGAAGCCGCCTGAAAGAGAGTTGCAGCAGCATGAACGGGCGCACGCTGTCCACCCCGGCGGCCATCGCCGTGCTGTCGATCATCTTCTTCACCTGGGGCGCGCTCACCTGCCTCAACGACGTGCTGATCCCGCATCTGAAGGCCGTGTTCGCCATGAACTACGCCCAGACGATGCTGATCCAGTTCACCTTCTTCGGCACCTACTTCATCATGTCGATCCCGGCCGGGCGCGTGGTGGCGCACGCCGGCTACAAGCAGGGCATCATCATTGGTCTGCTGGTAGCGGCCGGCGGCGCGCTGCTCTTCTACCCGGCGGCCGGCGTACCCTCCTACCTGCTGTTTCTCGTGGCGCTGTTCGTGCTGGCGAGCGGCATCACGCTGCTGCAGGTCGCAGCCAACCCCTACATCAGCCTGCTCGGGGATCCGCGCCGCGCCTCGGCCCGCCTCACCCTCGCGCAGGCACTCAACTCCCTCGGTACGACGCTGGCGCCGTGGCTCATCGGGCCAGTGATCCTCGCGGTGGCGGTGCTCGGGCCCGATGCGCTCGCGCAGCTGCCGCCCGCGCAGCAGGAGGCCTACCGCATCGCGCAGGCGCACTCGGTGCAGAGCCCGTACCTCGCCATCGCGGTGGCGCTGTTGCTGCTGGCCGGCTTCGTGTGGATGTTCCATCTGCCGGCGCATAGCGAGGCCACCGAACAGGCCGACCCGCACCCGCACCGCTTCGCCGAGGTGCTCAGGTACCGCCACGTGCGCCTGGGCGCGCTCGCGATCTTCGTCTACGTCGGCGGGGAGGTCGCGATCGGCAGCTTCCTCATCAGCTACATCTCCGACCCGCGTATCGGCGACATCGCCCCCGCCGAGGCCACGCGCTACGTCGCCCTCTACTGGGGTGGCGCCATGGTCGGCCGCTTTGTCGGCTCGCTGCTGCTGCGGCTGATCGACCCGCGGCGGCTGCTGTGCCTGTTCGCGCTGGCGGTGCTCGCGCTGCTCGCGACCACCATCAGCAGCAGCGGCCACCTCGCCATGTGGAGCATCATCGCCATCGGGCTGTTCAACTCCATCATGTTCCCCACCATTTTCACGCTCGGCATCGAGGGACTCGGTCCCATGACCAGCCGCGGCTCGAGCCTGCTGGTGATGGCGATCGTCGGCGGCGCGCTCATCCCCTACCTGCAGGGCGTGCTCGCCGATCACTTCGGCGTGCAGCGGGCGTTCTTACTGCCGGTGCTGTGCTACGCGTACATCGCCTGGTACGCGCTGCACGGCTCGCGGCCGGTCGCGCCGCTCGCGCAGGCGGTGACCGCCACCTCGTGAGCGCGGTGGCGCCCGCCACGGTCGTGTGCTTCGGCGAGGCGCTCGTCGACCTGCTGGCGCGAGCGCCCGCCAGTCCCGCCGCGCCGCCCACCTTCACCGCCTACGCCGGCGGCGCCCCCGCCAACGTCGCGGTCGCCGTGGCGCGGCTCGGCGGCGCCGCGCGCTTCGTCGGCATGCTGGGCGAGGACCTGTTCGGCGAGCTGCTCGCGGGTGAGCTGCAGCGTGCCGGTGTCGATATCTCGTGCACGCGCCGCACCAGCCAGGCGAAGACCGCGCTCGCCTTCGTGGCGCTCGATGCGCACGGCGAGCGCAGCTTCAGCTTCTACCGCCCGCCGGCGGCGGACCTGTTATTTCGCGCCGAGGACTTTGCGCCGCGCGCCTTCGCGGAGGCGGCGGTGCTGCACGTCTGCTCCAACAGTCTCACCGAGGCCCCGATCGCGGCGGCGACACTCGCCGGGGTGCGCGCGGCGCGCGCCGCGGGCGCTCTCATCAGCGTGGACGTAAACCTGCGGCTCTCGCTGTGGGGCGCCGCTGTCGATCCGGCGCCGCGCGTGTGGCAGCTGCTCGTGGAAGCGGACCTGGTGAAGCTCGACGAGGCGGAGCTCGACTTTCTCGCGCGCAGCAGCGGCGGGGCGCAGGCGGCGCTCGCGCGGCTGTTCGCCGCGCAGGTGCAGCTGGTGGTGGTCACGGCGGGCGCCGCGCCGTTTCGCTGGCTGGCGCGCGGCGCTGCCGGCGGCGGCACTACCGGCGGCACGCTGCGCACCTTCGCGGTGAGCGCGGTGGACACCACGGCGGCCGGTGATGCCTTCGTTGGCGGCTGGCTGCAGGCGCTGATCGCAGCGGGTGTGCGCCGTGACACGCTGCGCGAGTGGCTCACGCCGCCGCGCCAGCTCGAGCAGGCGCTGCGCTACGCGGCGGCGTGCGGTGCGCTCGCGACCACGCGCCACGGCGCCTTCGCCGCCATGCCGGCGGCCGCGGAGGTGCAGGCGCTGCTCGGGACAGCAGCGTGAGCGGGCGGGACGGTGCGCGCGCAGCGGCGGCGACGCTGCCCGACAGCGCGCACTGAGCCGCGCTCCAGGGCGCTGCGCGGCGGGCGCGTATGATACGCACCCGATGGCCGCAGTCTCCCCCGAACTCGAGCCGCCGGAATACGCCGACGCCCCGCTGCTGCAGCGCCTGTCGCGGCGGGCTACCGACTACGCCCGTCTCATGCGGCTCGACCGCCCGGTGGGCACCTGGCTGCTGTTGTGGCCGGCGCTGTGGGCGCTGTGGATCGCCGGCGCCGGCCGGCCGACGCCGCGGGTGCTGATCGTGTTCGTGCTCGGCGTCGTCGTGATGCGCGCCGCGGGCTGCGTCATCAACGACTTCGCCGACCGCGACATCGACCCGTACGTGCGCCGTACCCGCGACCGCCCGCTGGCCGCGCGGCGCGTGTCGCCTCAGGAAGCGCTGGTGCTGTTCGCGCTGCTGGTCGCGGTGGCGCTCTACCTGGTGACGCGCCTCGATGCGCTCACCGTGAAGCTCGCCTGCATCGGCGCGCTGCTGACCGTCTCCTACCCGTTCGTCAAGCGCGTCTTCCCGCTGCCGCAGCTGTATCTCGGCATCTCCTTCGGCGGCTGGAGCGTGCCGATGGCGTTCGCCGCGCAGACCGGCGCGCTGCCGCGCGTCGCCTGGGTGCTGTACATCGCCGCGGTCATCTGGGCGGCGATGTACGACACCATCTACGCCATGATCGATCGCGAGGACGACCTGAAGATCGGCGTCAAGTCGAGCGCCATACTGTTCGCCGACATGGACAAGCTGCTGATCGGGGTGATGCAGCTCATGATGCTCTATGCGCTGCTGCTCGTCGGGCGCAGCATGCACTACGGCGTGTGGTACCGCGGCGGGGTGCTGGCCACCGCGGTGCTGTTCGCCTGGCAGCAGTGGCTGATCCGCAGGCGCGACCCGGCCGGCTGCCTGCGCGCCTTCCTCAACAACCAGTACGTGGGACTCGCGGTGTTCACCGGACTGCTGCTGCAGTACGTCTATGTCCGATGAGCTCGCCCGCGCCGGCGTGAGCGCCCACAAGAACCGCCCGCTGCTGCTGCGGCTCGGCTTCGCGCTGCGCGGCCTCGCCCACGGCCTGAGCCGCGGGACCAGCCTCAGGGTGCAGGCGGCGGCGGCCGTCGCGGTGCTGCTGGCGCTCATCGCGCTGCGGCCCGCGCCGCTGTGGTGGGCGCTGCTGCTGTCGGCCTGCGCCGCGGTGCTCAGCGCCGAGCTGCTCAACACCGCCATCGAGCAGCTCGCCGACGCGCTGCACCCGCACGACAGTGCCGCGATCCGCATCGTCAAGGACTGCGCCGCCGCGGCGGTGCTGGTCGCGGTGCTCGGCGCGCTCGCGGTCGGCGCCGCGCTCGCGGTACAACTGATCATGAATTGACCAATTGTCGACTCAAACACAGCCGGTGCGTTGACAGTGCCGGCAGCCCTCGGGCATGTTCGCGGGCGGCGCCTGGCGCCCAGGGAGGCTGCAAACCATGCATGAGCCGCTGACACACGGCGATGAGGACGAGGGCGCGCAGCCCATCCGCCATGACTGGTCGGCGGACGAGGTGCGGGCACTGTTCGCGCTGCCGTTCATGGACCTGATGCTGCGCGCGCAGCGCGTGCACCGCGCCCACCACGCCGCCAACACGGTGCAGATGAGCACGCTGCTGTCGATCAAGACCGGCGCGTGCCCCGAGGACTGCGCCTACTGCCCGCAGAGCGCGCGCTACGACACCGGGCTGTCGCGCGAGGCGCTCATGGAGGTGGCGGCGGTGCGCGAGCACGCCGCGCGCGCCAAGGCGGCGGGCGCGACGCGCTTCTGCATGGGCGCGGCCTACCGCGCCCCCAAGGCCAAGGATCTGGCGGTGATCGCGCAGATGGTGCAGGCGGTGTGCGCGCTGGGACTGGAGAGCTGCGCGACCCTCGGCATGCTCACCGCCGAGCAGGCCGTGACGCTTAAGGACGCCGGCCTCGACTACTACAACCACAACCTCGACACCTCGGCGCAGTTCTACGGCGAGATCATCACCACGCGCACCTACCAGGAGCGGCTCGACACGCTGGCGGCGGTGCGCGCGGCGGGACTGAAGGTCTGCTGCGGCGGCATCGTCGGCATGGGCGAATCGGTCGCCGACCGCGCCGAGCTGCTGCGCACGCTCGCCAACCTGCCGGCCCACCCGGAGAGCGTGCCGATCAACCGCCTGGTGCGCGTACCGGGCACGCCGCTCGCGGATGCCCCCGACGTCGATCCGTTCGACTTCGTGCGCACCTGCGCGGTGGCGCGCGTGCTGATGCCGCGCGCGCAGGTGCGCCTGTCGGCCGGCCGCGAGGCGATGAGCGATGAGCTGCAGGCGCTGTGCTTCCTCGCCGGCGCCAACTCCATCTTCTACGGCGAGAGGCTCCTGACCACCGGCAACCCCGACGTGGCGCGCGACCGCGGACTGCTGGCGCGGCTCGGGCTGAAGCCGGCGGGCCATGAAACGGAACAGCGCGGCGCTTGAGGCGGCGCTGGCGCAGCTCGCCGCGGGGCAGCTGCGGCGCAGCCGCACCACGATCGAGGGCCCCGGCACGCACGGCGGCCGCTCGCTGATCGCCGGCGGCCGCGAGCTCATCGACTTCAGCAGCAACGATTACTTAGGTCTCGCACGCCACCCGCTGCCCGCCGCCGCCCAGGGCGAATGCGCCGCGCGCTATGGCGCGGGCAGCGGCGCCTCGCACCTGGTGAGCGGCCACGGCAGCGAGCATGCGCGCCTCGAGGAGGAGCTGGCCGCCTTCACGCAGCGCGAGCGGGCGCTGCTGTTCTCCACCGGCTACATGGCGAATCTCGCGGTGCTCGCCTCGCTCGCCGACCGCAACGAGCGCGTGCTGCTCGATCGTCTGTGCCACGCCTCGCTCATCGACGGCGCGCGCCTCGCCGGGGCGACGCTCAAGCGCTACGGGCACGCGGACGCCGCGTCCGCCGAGCGGCTGCTGGCGCAGGACCCCGAGGCCACCAGCGTCATCGCCACCGACGGGGTGTTCAGCATGGACGGCGACCTGGCGCCGCTGCCGGCGCTGGCCGCGGCCGCGCAGGCCGCGCGGGCCTGGCTGGTGGTGGACGATGCGCACGGCCTGGGCGTGCTGGGCGCGAGCGGCCGCGGCGTGCTCGAGCACTTTGGCCTGGATAGCGAGGCGGCGCCGGTGCTCATCGGCACGCTCGGCAAGGCGTTCGGCTCCTTCGGCGCCTTCGTCGCCGCGGATGCCGCGCTCATCGAGCTGCTGGTGCAGAAGGCGCGCCCGTACATCTACACCACCGCGCTGCCCCAGGGAGTGGCGGCGGCCACGCGCGCGGCGCTGCGGCTCGCGCAGGCGGAAGGCTGGCGGCGCGAGCGGGTGCACGCGCTCACCGCGCGCTTTCGCGCCGGCGCGCTCGCCGCCGGCGTGCCGCTCGCCGCGTCCACCACGCCCATCCAGCCGGTGATGCTCGGCAGCGCCGCGGCGGCGCTCAGCGCGCAGCGGCAGCTGCAGGCGGGGGGGCTGTGGGTGGTCGCGATCCGCCCGCCCACCGTGCCCGCCGGCAGCGCGCGGCTGCGCGTGACGCTGTCGGCCGCGCACAGCGAAGCGCAGGTCGACGCGCTGATCGACGCCCTGGGCGAGGCGTGCACCCGAGCCGCGGCGGAGTCGGCGGCGTGAGCGCGCTGTACTACGAGGTGCACGGCGAGGGGTGCGGCCGCGACCTGGTGCTGCTGCACGGCTGGAGCATGAACCTGCGCGTGTGGGACGGCCTGGTGCGCGCGCTGGCGCCGCAGTTTCGCGTCATCGCCGTCGACCTGCCGGGACACGGCGCGAGCAGCTGGGACGCGCAGGCCGCCACCCCGGCGGCGCAGGCGTGGCGCGTGCACGAGACGCTCGCCCCGCTCACCGAGCGCTACGCGCTGCTCGGCTGGTCGCTCGGCGGTCAGCTCGCGCTCGATCTCGCCGCGGCGCTGCCGGCGGCGATCGAGCGCCTGGCGCTCATCGCCACGACGCCGAAGTTCCTCGCTTCACCCAGCTGGCGCTGCGGCACGCCGCGGCCGCTGCTGGCGCGCCTGGTGCACCGCCTGCACGCCGAGGGCGAGCGCGCCGTGCAGGACTTCCTGCTGCTGCAGACGCGCGGCTGCCGGCCGGGCACCGCGGTGCGCGTGCTGGCGAAGCTGCGCGCGGCACTGCGCGCGCACGGTGAAGCCTGTCCCGAGGCGCTCGCCGCGGGGCTCGCGCGGCTGCGCGAGGGGGACCTGCGCGCGGCGCTGCCGCTGGTGCGCGTGCCGGCCCTGGTGATGGCCGGGCAACGCGACCGCGTCATCCGCGCGGTCGCCTCGCGCAAGCTGGCGCGGGCGCTGCCGCAGGCGCGCTACGTCGAGATCGCAGGCGCGGCGCACGCGCCGTTCCTGTCGCACCCGGTGCAGTTCCTGCACCACCTGCAGGGCTTTCTCGCGTGAGCGCGCCGGATGCCGCCTTCCAGCTCGACCGCGCGCGCGTGCGCGCCTCGTTCGCGCGTGCCAGCGCCAGCTACGAGGCCGCCGCGCGGCTGCAGGTGCAGGTGGCGGACGAGCTGCTCGCGCGCCTCGGCGACTTTCGCTTCGCGCCGCGCGTGGTGCTCGACCTCGGTGCCGGCACCGGGCGCGTGACGCGCGAGCTGAAGCGCCGCTACCCGCGCGCGCAGGTGGTGGCGCTCGATATTGCGGACGCCATGCTGCGCGAGGCCCGGCGGCATCTGCGGCCGTGGCGGCGCTTCGCGCGCGTGTGCGCCGATGCGCTGCGGCTGCCGCTCAGGGACCGCAGCGTCGACCTGGTCTTCAGCAGCCTGATGCTGCAGTGGTGCCAGCCGCTCGACGCCGCGCTCGCCGAGGTGCGCCGCGTGCTGCAACCGGGCGGCTTCTTCGGCTTCAGCACCCTCGGGCTCGCGACGCTGCACGAGCTGCGCAGCGCCTGGGCCGCGGCCGACGGCTACAATCACGTCAATCACTTTCCCGAAGTGCAGGAGGTCGGCGATGCGCTGCTGCGTGCCGGGCTCACCGAGCCGGTGCTCGACGTCGACCGGCTCGAGCTCGCCTACCCGGACGTGCTGGCGCTGATGCGCGATCTGAAAGCGATCGGAGCACACAACGTCACCGCCGGCCGGCCGCGCAACCTCGCCGGCCGCGCGCGCCTCGCACGCGTGGCGGCGGCGTACGAGCGCGAGCGCCGTGCCTCGGGACTGCCCGCCACCTGGGAGGTGATCTACGGGGCGAGCTGGGGCGCGGCCGGACGCCACGCCGTGCCCGCGCACTCCGGCATCGCGCACATCGCGCCCGGATCGATCCGCCGGGGTCGCCGGTGAGCGTCCACGGACTCTTCGTCACCGGCACGGACACGGGCGTGGGAAAGACCGTCGTCGCCTGTGCGCTGGTGCGGGCGCTGCTGGCACGCCGTGCCACGGTCACGGTAATGAAGCCGATCGCCTCCGGGGCCCTGCGCATGCCCGCGGGGCTGCGCAACGAGGATGCCCTCGACCTCATGGCAGCCTCCCGAACCCTGGCCGCCTATGCGGACGTGAACCCGTATTGCTTCGAACCGCCAATTTCACCACATATCGCCGCAGAAGCCAGCAAGATCAGGATTGATATCGGCCTAATCGTCGAACATTACCGGCGACTCACGGCCGCCGCCGACTGGATCGTCGTCGAGGGGGCAGGGGGGTGGCTCGCTCCGATCAGCGACCACGAGAGCATGGAGGACCTGGCGGTCGCGCTCGGGTTGCCGGCGCTCCTGGTGGTGGGCCTCAAGCTCGGCTGCCTGAACCACGCGCGGCTCACCCGCGAGAGCATCGCGGCGCGCGGGGTGGGCTTTGCCGGCTGGGTGGCGAGCGCCGTCGATCCGGAGATGCGCGCCGTCGCGGAGAATCTCGGCACGCTCGAGCGCCTGCTCGGCGAGCCGGCGCTCGCGGTCGTCCCGCACGCGCCGGCCGCGGTGCGTTCGCTGGTGCTCGAGGAGGCGCTGGCGCGGCTCATGCAGCGGCTGATAAGCACCTGAGGCGGCTTGAATTAGCGCGCTCGCACGCTACCATCGTGCGCGCGTGGAACCTGAACCGCTGCGCATCGAGATCTGTCCCAACTGCTCGCTCACCGGGCGCGGCGCGCGGCTGTTCTTTGCCGCCGTGTGCGTCGTGCCCATCGGGACCGCCGGGGTACTTGCCTACAAGGGGTTCTGGCCGGTGCTGCCGTTCGCGGGACTGGAGATGGCGCTGCTGGCGTGGGCGCTCACCAGCTCGCTCGAGCGGCGCTTCCACCGCCAGACGATCACGGTCACCGAGGCGCAGATCAGCGTCGAATCGCGCGCACGCAGCCGCTGCGAGTGCGTCGTGTTCCCGCGGCACTGGGCGCAGGTTAAACTGCGCCGCCCTGCAGCACGCCTGCACCCGAGCCGGCTCACCATCGAGTCGTCCGGCCGCCAGTGCGAGCTGGGCAGCTTCCTCACGGAGGAGGAACGGTGCGGCCTGGCACTGCGATTGCAGCGCGTCATCGGCCGGGTCAACGAGTCGCCCGCCTGGCGTTGAGCGGGCGGTGCGCTTGGGGTTTGCTTTCCACGGGTGTTGCCCGCCGCGGGGTTCGCGTGCGGCGCTGTAAGGTTCGAATGATGATGCGCGCAAAGCTCGCTTCCTACGCCGCAACTCTGGCCGCCGCCGGCGCACCGCTCGCCGCGCGCGCCGGGGAGGAGCCCGGCTCGGGCTGGAGTCAGCTCAACATGACCCGCGGCGTCACCGACATCAGCCGCAAGATCTACGACCTGCACATGACCATCTTCTGGGTGTGCGTGGCGATCGGCGTGGTGGTGTTCGGGGCGATGATCTGGTCGCTGGTGAAATTCCGCAAATCCCAGGGCGCGGTGGCCGACGTCACCCTGGTGCACAACACCAAGGTGGAATTCGCCTGGACCGTCGTGCCGGTGATCATCCTCATCGCCATGGCGGTGCCGGCGGCGCGCACGCTGGTGGAGATCGAGGACACCAGCAAGACCGATCTCACCATCAAGGTGACCGGCTTCCAGTGGGGCTGGCAGTACGACTACCTGGACGACGGCGTCATGTACTTCTCGCACCTCGACCGCCGCAGTAACGCGGCGCGCGAGCTGCTCTCGCCGCTCGATCCCAACACCGTGCCGCACTACCTGCTGAACGTCGATCAGCCGTTCGTGGTGCCGGTCGACACCAAGGTGCGCCTGCTGATCACCGGGGCGGACGTCATCCATTCCTGGTGGGTGCCGGACTTCGGCGTGAAGAAGGACGCCATTCCCGGCTTCGTCAACGAGGCGTGGTTCCGGATCGACGCCGACAAGCCCGGGCTGTATCGCGGCCAGTGCGCGGAGCTGTGCGGCCGCGACCACGGCTTCATGCCGATCGTGGTGGATGCGCGCTCCAAGGCGGATTTCGCCGCCTGGCTCAAGGCGAAAGCCGCCGAGCAGAAGCAGGCCGCGGCACCGCCCGCCGCAGCACCTGCCACCGGAGCCGCGGCGCCCGCGCCGCCCGCCGGCACCCACGCCTCTTAAGGTTAGACCCGCCACCCGCAGCAGATGCGAGAACCGCCATGGCCGAATCCCTGACACACGCCGCGCACGACGACCACGACCACAAGCCGCACGGCTGGCGGCGCTGGGTGTACGCGACCAATCACAAGGACATCGGCACGATGTACCTGATCTTCGCGTGCACCATGTTCTTCGTCGGTGGCTTCCTGGCGATGCTCATAAGGCTCGAGCTGTTCCACCCCGGGCTGCAGTTCTTCGATCCGCAGCTGTTCAACTCCTTCACCACCATGCACGCCCTCATCATGATCTTCGGCGCGATCATGCCGGCGTGGGTGGGACTGGCGAACTGGATGATCCCGATGCAGGTCGGCGCGCCCGACATGGCGCTGCCGCGCCTCAACAACCTGAGCTTCTGGATCCTCCCCTTCGCCTTCACGCTGCTGCTGTCCTCGTTCTTCGTGCCGGGCGGGGCGCCGGCGGGCGGCTGGACCATGTACCCGCCGCTGGTGCTGCAGACCGGAGCGTCGTTTCCGATGTTGGTGTTCTCCATCCACCTGATGGGCGCCTCCTCCATCCTCGGCGCGATCAACGTCATCGTCACGATCATGAACATGCGCGCGCCGGGCATGACGCTGCTGCGCATGCCGCTGTTCGTGTGGAGCTGGCTGATCACCGCGTACCTCCTGATCGCGGTGATGCCGGTGCTGGCCGGCGCGGTCACCATGCTGCTCACCGATCACTTCTTCGGCACCACCTTCTTCACCGCCGCGGGCGGCGGCGACCCGGTGATGTTCCAGCACATCTTCTGGTTCTTCGGTCACCCGGAGGTCTACATCCTGATCCTGCCGGCCTTCGGCATCATCTCCGAGATCATCCCCACCTTCTCGAGGAAGCCCCTGTTCGGCTACGAGGCCATGGTGTACGCGATCGCCTCGATCGCCTTCCTGTCATTCATCGTGTGGGCGCACCACATGTTCACCGTCGGCATGCCGCTCGCCGCGCAGCTGTTCTTCATGCTCTCGACCATGCTGATCGCGGTGCCGACCGGGGTGAAGGTGTTCAACTGGACCGCCACCATGTGGAAGGGCTCGCTGTCGTTCGAACCGCCGATGCTGTTCGCACTGGCGTTCCTGTTTCTGTTCAGCATCGGCGGCTTCTCCGGGCTGATGCTGGCGATCGTGCCGGCCGACTACCAGTACCAGGACACCTACTTCGTGGTGGCGCATTTCCACTACGTGCTGGTGCCGGGCAGCATCTTCGGCATCATGGCGGGGGTCTACTACTGGCTGCCCAAATGGACCGGCCACATGTACGACCAGAAGCTCGCCACCTGGCACTTCTGGCTGTCGACCATCTTCGTCAACGTGCTGTTCTTCCCGCAGCACTTCCTGGGACTTGCCGGCATGCCGCGGCGCATCCCCGACTACGCCGTGCAGTTCACCGACTGGAACATGGTGTCCTCCATCGGCGGCTTCGGTTTCGGGCTGTCGCAGCTGCTGTTCCCGTACATCATCTGGAAGTGCGTGCGCGCGGGTGCGCCGGTCGGCAATCGCGCCTGGGAGGGCGCGCACGGCCTGGAGTGGGAGCTGCCGTCGCCACCGCCGTTTCACTCCTGGAGCACCCCGCCCTCGGAGGCGGTGGTTGCCCGCGGCGCTGAGCACTGATGGCCAGCGTGATGGTCGCGGAAGATGACGGCGGGCGGCGGCGGCGCGTGCGGCGCAGCGCGCTGCTGTGGGCCTCGGTGGCGCTCGCCTTCTATCTCGGGTTCATCGTCATGATGCTGGTGCGCGGCTCCCGATGAGCGACCTCAGGCGCGAGAATCGCAATATGACCTGGAAGCTGCTGGCGATCGCCGCCGGCAGCTTCGGCTTCGGTTTCGCGCTGGTGCCGCTGTATAACGTGCTGTGCTCGGTGACCGGCTACGGCGATCAGACCAAGCTGCTGCAGCGCGTGCAGGCGATCGAGCACCCGGACCTCAACCGTACCGTGACCGTGCAGTTCCTCGCCGACGTGGCGAGCTCCGGCACCTTCGAGTTCCGCCCGGTGGTGCGCACCGTCGAGGTGCACCCCGGACAGCTGTTCACCGCCAGCTTCTACGCGCACAACCTCACCGGACGCGACACCGTGGCGCAGGCGGTGCCCAACATCGCGCCGTCCGAGGTTGCCGCCTACTTCCACAAGACCGAGTGCTTCTGCTTCTCGCCGCAGCATTTCAATGTCAACGAAGCGCGTGACATGCCGGTGCGCTTCATCATCGATCCGGCACTGCCGAGCCACATCGACCTGATCACCCTGGCTTACACCTTCTACGACGAGTCGGCGCGCGTCACGGGATTCCGCCCGCAGCGCGCCGGTTCCTGAGGCTTCGAAAGAGCAACATGGCCGACGCATCCCATAGCGAAGCGCACGCGAGCGCAGACAACCCCTACTACATCCCGCAGAACAGCCCGTGGCCGATCCGCGGCTCGATCGCGCTGTTCTGCCTCATGGCGGGCGCGATCGCCTACCTGAACGACTGGGCGGGGCCGTGGTCGTTCGTGCCCGGAGCGGTGCTGCTCGCGTACCTGTTCTTCGGCTGGTTTTCGCTGGTCATCGGCGAGAACCAGCGCGGCACCTTCAATCTGCAGGTCGACCGCAGCTTCCGCATGGGGATGATGTGGTTCATCTTCTCCGAGGTGATGTTCTTCGCGGCCTTCTTCGGCGCGCTGTTCTATGCGCGCGTGCTGTCGGTGCCGTGGCTCGGCGGACAGGGCGTGAAGGTGTTCAGCAACTTCATCCTCTGGCCGCAATTCGAGGCGGTCTGGCCGACCAACGGCCCGGCGCACGTCGGCGGACTCGCCAATGGCACCTTCAGCCCCATGCCGGCGGTGCCGATCCCGGCGATCAACACCGCGATCCTGCTCACCAGCGGCCTCACCGTGACCATCGCACACCACGCGCTGCGCGCCGGCCACCGCGGCCGCCTGACGCTGTTCCTGGCGCTCACCTTCCTGCTGGGATTCACCTTCGTCGGGCTGCAGGCCCACGAGTACGGCGAAGCCTACCGCGACATGGGCCTGCGCCTGTCGACCGGCATCTACGGCTCCACCTTCTTCATGCTGACCGGCTTCCACGGGCTGCACGTGACGATCGGCGCAATCATGCTCACCGTGATCTGGCTGCGCGTGCTGCGCGGGCACTTCACCCCCGAGCGGCACTTCGCCTTCGAGGCGGTCGCCTGGTACTGGCACTTCGTCGACGTGGTGTGGCTCGGCCTGTTTATCTTCGTCTACTGGCTGTAGCACTCACCGCGCGCGCTGCGCGCGGCGCAGCGCTGGCAGCTTCACGGCTGCCTACGGGGCGGCCTGCAGCTGGTGAGGCGTGATGAGTCCGAAGTACCAGGCCAGCATCAACAGCGCGAACAGCAGTATCGACAGGGCGATGCGCACCGTGAGGGCGCGCGCCAGCTTGCGCGAATCCTCCACCGTACCGCGCGACAGATGGAACAGCGCCGAGCCGAGGCTTGCGACGATCGCGATGAGACACACCAGCACCGCGAGCCAGAGGAGATGTTGCATGCCGGGTCAGTGTAGCGCGCACGCGCCGTGGAGCAATCGCGCATCGGGGCGCCGCGATTGAGCGGGCGGCGCCGCTTCGCACCCACCGCCGGGGTCACGCTGCTGGCACTGCTCGCCGCCGCGGTGTGCGTGCGGCTCGGCGTGTGGCAATGGCACAAGGGCGTGCTGCGCAGCGCGGAAGGGGCGCGCTTCGCCCGCGGCGCCGAGCGCACGCTGCTCCTGGGCGCGACCCCGCCGGATGCGCTGCCGCTGTTCCAGCGCGTGAGCGTCAGCGGCGAGCTCGACGGCGCGCACCAGTTCCTGCTCGACAACCGCAGCTACCAGGGGCGTCCCGGCTACGAGGTGCTGACGCCGCTGGCACGCGCGGATAAGCCCGCCCTGCTCGTCGATCGCGGCTGGGTGGCCTTTACCGGCTCGCGCGCGCAGCTGCCGGACGTGAGCCTCCCCGCCGCGAGCCCCGTCACGCTCAGCGGGCGCCTCGCCATGCTGCCGAGCCCGGGGCTTCAGAGCGGCCGCGCCGCCCCCGAGCCGGGAGCGCGCTGGCCCAAGGTCACCAGCTTCCCGGACATGGCGCAACTCGCCGCCGCGCTCGGCACGGCGTTGAGCCCGCGCATCCTGCTGCTCGACCCCGGTGCCCCTGCAGGCTACCTGCGCGACTGGCAGGCGCCGGGCTTGTCGCCGCTGCGGCATTTCGCCTACGCGATCCAGTGGTGGTGCTTCGCGCTGCTCGCGCTCATCTACTGGGGCATGGCGAGCCGGCGCGTGGTGGAGCACACGCTAGTGGTAGAGCACACCCAAGTGAGCGCCGATACCAGCGCGACGAGCGTGGGCGCGCGCGGCTGCGCATGCGCAACCTGCGCACGCTGGCGCTGCTGGCGGCGCTGTTCTTCCTGCCGCTGCTGCTCGCGTTCATCACCTACTACGGCAGCCCCTGGCGCCCGGCGCGGCACGTGAACCATGGCCTGCTGATCACTCCGCCCGTGGTGCTGCCGCAGGTCTTTGTGCCGGACGCCTGGCAGGGGCACTGGTCGCTGGTCTACATCGGCGCCGGGGAGTGCGACGCCGACTGCCGCGCGACGCTTTGGGTCATGCGCCAGACGCGCCTGGCGCTCGGCACCGACATGACGCGCGTCAGCCGGGTGTTCCTCGCCACCGCCGCGTGCTGCGACCGCGAGTTCCTCGGCCGCGAGCACCCCGGCCTCACGGTGCTCGACGCGGCGACCCCTGCCGCGCAGGGGCTGCTCGGCGCCTTTCCGCGCGCGGCGCGCGAGCACACGCTGTTCCTCGTCGATCCGCTCGGCAACCTCATGATGAGCTACGATGCCCGGCAGAATCCTCGCGGGTTGCTCCTCGACCTGAAGAACCTCCTGAGGCTGTCGCAGATCGGCTGACCATGTCCGTTGCCCGCTGGATACGCCGCCTGTGCCTGGCAGGGCTGCTGCTGTGCTTCGCCGTGGTGGTGCTCGGCGCCTACGTGCGCCTCACTGCCGCCGGGCTCGGCTGCCCGGATTGGCCGGGCTGCTACGGTCACCTCTCGCCGCTGGGTGCCGAGCAGAGCGCCGCGGCGCTGCCGGCGTATCCCGGCCGGGCGCTCGATGCCGGCAAGGCCTGGCGCGAGATGATCCACCGCTACGCAGCCGGTACGCTCGCCGCGATCATCGCGCTCATCACGGTGCTCGCGCTCGCCGCGCGGCGCGCGCGCGTGGTGAGCGTGTCGGTGGTGCTCGCGCTGTTCGCCACCGTGCTGGTGCAGGCGCTGCTCGGCATGCTGACCGTCACCTGGCAGCTGAAACCGCTCATCGTCACGGCGCACCTGCTGTTCGGCATGACGACGCTGGCGCTCTTGTGGTGGCTGACGCTGTCGCTGCCACGTGGCTCCTGGGGCAGCACTGCGCTGCACAGCGCGAGCCGCGTCATCAGCGGCGGCGGCGGCTCGCCGCTGGCGCACGCCCGCCTGCTCGCACTGCTCGGATTTGGCGCGCTGCTGCTGCAGATCGCGCTCGGCGGCTGGACCAGCAGCAACTATGCCGCCATCGCCTGCCCGGACTTGCCCACCTGCCAGGGCGTCTGGTGGCCGCACGCTGACTTCCGCCACGCCTTCGCACTGTGGCACGGACTCAACATCGACTACGAAGGCGGGGTGCTCGACAACCCCTCGCGCGTCGCCATCGATCTGGCGCATCGCCTGAGCGCGCTGCTCGCCGCCATCATGCTCACCCTCGCCGCGCTGTACGTGCTGCTGCGCCGGCGCGGTTTCGCCGCTGCGCGCCCGTGGGCGTGGGCGCTGCTGGCGGCGCTCGCGCTGCAGCTCGCCATCGGCGTGTCGCTGGTGCTCAAGGGCTTTCCACTGTGGCTCGCCACGCTGCACACTGCCGGGGCTGCGCTGCTGCTGCTCGCCACCCTCGCGCTGCTGCGATCACTGAGTGCCCGATGACGACGCTCGCCCCCCACGCGCCCGCGCTGTGGCGCCGCTACCTGGAGCTCACCAAGCCGAAGGTGGTGGCGCTCATCACCTTCACGGCGATCGTCGGCACGCTGCTGGCGAGCCCGGGCATGCCGCCGCTCGATGCGCTGCTGTGGGGCAATGCCGGGATCGCGCTCGCGGCGGCGTGCGCCGCCACGCTAAATCACGTGCTCGACCGCCGCATCGATGAGCAGATGGCGCGCACCCGCGGCCGGCCGCTGCCGAGCGGCGCGCTGAGCGAGCGCCGCGCGCTCGCCTTCGCGGCGCTGCTCGGCGTCACCGCCATGGCGCTGCTCGCGTTCCTGGTGAACCTGCTCACCGCGGCGCTCACCTTCGCCTCGCTGATCGGCTACGCGGTGATCTACACCGTGTGGCTGAAGCGCGCGACCTCGCAGAACATCGTCATCGGCGGGGCAGCGGGCGCCGCGCCGCCGGTGCTGGGGTGGGCGGCGGTCACCAACAGCGTCGATCCGAACGCGCTGCTGCTGTTCCTCATCATCTTCGTGTGGACCCCGCCGCATTTCTGGGCGCTGGCGATCGCGCGCCGCGACGAGTACGCCAAGGCCGGCATCCCGATGCTGCCGGTGACGCACGGGCTCGCCTACACGCGCCTGCAGGTGCTTTTGTACACCGTGCTGCTCACCGTGGTGACGCTCATGCCGTTCCTCACCGGCATGAGCGGTCTTCTGTACCTGGCGGTCGCGCTGGTGCTGAACGCGCGCTTCCTCTACCACGCGCTGGCGCTCAAGATCAGTGCGCGCGAGGAGCTGCCGATGCGCGTGTTCCGCTTCTCGGTGACCTATCTCATGTGGCTGTTCGCCGCATTGCTCGTGGATCATTACCTGCCGGGGCTGCGCGCCACGGCGCCGTGAGCGGTTCGCGTGACGCCGGCCGCCGGGTGAGTCACGCCATGCCGGCGGCCGCGCGCTTGAGCAGCATCTGCCAGGAATAGGCGATCTTGTCCTTCAGCAGCAGCATGCCGGTCGAGCGGTAGGTGTCATCGTCCAGCTGACCTAAGTGCTCCGCGCCGTGGTAGCCGGAAGTCTCGCAGCCGTACACCGAGAGGATGGAAGGGCCGATGACGGCGAAGCGTCCCTCGAGCTTGCCGAACATCTCGTTCTCGAACGTCCACTTGAGGCTGCCGCCGCCCGGCGCCGGCGGCTCGATCCAGTAGGCATGCTTGAACTCCGCCGGCGGCGCGCCCAGCACCTTGAGCGTCCCCGACAGCAGCCAGCACTCGGGGCGATGCGCAATCTCGGTGCGTCCCACCGCCTCCAGCGCCTCGCCGTCGGCGCGCCAGAACGTTCCCGCCGCCGTCCACACCGCGGGCTGAAACAGAAACGTATGACTCATGGAGTCATTATGGCGCGTGCCGCCGTTTAGGGGTACGTTGCGGGAAAATCCCAGGCGGGCCACGTCGTTATGTTGATCGAGCGCATCTGGTCGGGAAATTCGCTGCGCAATTTCCACTATCTGCTCGCCTGTCCGCAAAGCGGCGAGGCGCTCGCCGTCGATCCGCTCGAGTGGCGGCTGTGCCTCGACGCGGCGCGCCGCCGCGGCTGGCAGATCACGCAGATACTCAACACCCATGAGCACCACGACCATACCGGCGGCAACGCCGGGCTCAAAGACGCCACGCAGGCGCGCGTGCTGGCGCACGCCGGGGCGGCCGCGCGCATCGGCGGGGTGGACGTCGGACTCACCGCCGGCGACGTGATCCGCGTCGGCCGCAGCGTCGAGCTCGAGTGCCTCGACACGCCCGGTCACACCATGACGCACGTGTGCCTGCTGTCGCATACCGAGCAGCCGGCGCTGTTCTGCGGCGATACGCTGTTCAACGCGGGCGCGGGCAACTGCTACAACGGCGGCGAGCCGCATGCGCTTTACCGCACCTTCGCCACGCAGCTCGCCCGGCTCCCCGACGCGACGCGCGTCTACCCGGGCCACGAGTACCTCGCCCGCAACCTCGAGTTCACCCTCGACCGCGAGCCGGACAACCCCGACGCACCGGCGCTGCTCGAGGCGGCGCGCCGCCATGAGCCGGCGCAAGCCGTGGTCACGACGCTCGGGCAGGAGAAGCGTGTCAACAGCTTCTTCCGGCTGCAGAACCCGCAACTGCTGGCGCGGCTGCGCGCGGTGTTCCCCGACCTCGACGAGCGGCCGGACGCGGAAACGGTGTTCGTGAAGCTGCGCGAGCTGCGTAACCGGTGGTAACGGTGAGACGACGTACGCCCCTCGTGACGCTCACCGCACTCGCTGCGCTCGGCGTGCTCACCGCCCTCAGCTGGGGCGGACCGAGCGCCGCCGACGGGCAGGCGCTGACACCGCAAGCGCGCGCTGCGGTCGCGGCCAGCGTGCGCCGGTTCGTGCTCGCGGTGGCGCAGGACGTCACCGCCCACGGCCCGACCGCCTGGCGGAGGCACTTCTCCGACACGCCGTCTTTCTTCATGGCGGTCAACGGGCAGCTGCAGTTTGCCGACAGCGCCACAGCCGGCCGCGCCATTGCGGCGCTTCCTGCGATGATCCAGCGGATCGAGCTCACCTGGGGGGAGGATCTGCGCATCGACCCCCTGACCGCGCACTACGCGGTGGTGGCGAGCTCCTACAGCGAAGTGCAGGTGAATCCGCAGGGGCAGGCCCACACTGATCGCGGCTACTTCAGCGCCGTCGCCGAGCGGCACGCGGGCGAGTGGACCTTCCGCGACGCCCACTGGTCCTCGGCGCCGCCGGCGAAGGAATGACCTGCGGGAACGCCGCGGCGCTGCGCCGGCGGGCCCGCGCGGTTGCCGTCCGGCGCGGCCTCGTTGCAGCATAGCGGTAAAGAGGAGCCCCTTATGCGAACCCTGCCCATGCTCTGCGGCTGCCTGCTGGTCGGACTCGCGCCCGTGGCGTGGGCGAACGGCGGCATGATGAGCCGGCCCTCCATGCCCAGCATGCCGCGCGTCGATACGCCGCAGCAGAAGGCGCAGACGGCGTACAACGACGGCGTGCGCGACGCGAAGAAGGCCGACAAGGCGCAGGCGGCCGCGGACGCTGCGACCGACGCCGGCCGCAAGGACAAGGCCGCACGCGAGGCGCATGACGCATACGCCTCCGCCAACGCGAAGTTCCGCGAGGCCGTCGGGCTCGATGCGACGCTGGCCGAGGCCTGGAACTACCTCGGCTACACCCATCGCAAGCTCGGCAACTACGACGAGGCACTCGCCGCCTACGCGAAAGCGCTCGAGCTCAAGCCGGGTTATGCGGATGCGCTCGAGTATCGCGGTGAGGCGTACTTAGGTCTTAGCCGTATTCCCGACGCCCAGCAGGCTTATCTCGACCTGTATGCGGGCAACCGCGCGCTCGCCGCCAAGCTCCTCACGGCCATGAAGGGCTGGGTCGCGGCACAGCGTACCGGCGGTGCCGGCGCCGGCACGGCGGGGGCGAGCACGGCAGGCGCGAGCACGGTGGGGGCGAGCGCTGCGGATGCGCCGCAGGCACAAGCCACGAGCCTCGATGATTTCGACAAGTGGATCCAGGAGCGCACGCAGATCGCCGGGCAGACCGCGGCGCTGACGCGCGCGGGTACCGCCGCCGCCTGGCGCTAGCGGTGATCGCGCGGCGCCACGCCGCGCTGCTGGTGGCGGCACTGGCGGGCTGGCCCTGCGGCGCACCCGGTGCACCCGCCACGCTCGCCCAGGATGCACCCGGCTGGAGCTGGCAGCTGCCGCGCGGCTTCCCGACACCTTCGGTCCCTGCGGACAACCCCATGTCGGTGGCGAAGGTTGCCCTCGGGCGGCGCCTGTTCTTCGAGCCGCGCCTGGCGGTGACCGGCCAGTACAGCTGCGCCAGCTGCCACGATCCGGCGCGCGCCTTCTCCGACGGCCGCCCGGTGGCGCTCGGCGCGACCGGCGTGAAGCTCACCCACAACGCCATGGCGCTGGTGAACGTCGCCTATAACCTCAGCTTCGGCTGGACGACCCCGCGGCTGCGCTCGCTGGAAGCGCAGATGCGCGTGCCGCTCTTCAACACGCATCCGGTCGAGCTCGGGGTGCTGGGGCGCGAGGGTGCGCTGTGCGCACAGCTGGCGGCGGATCCGCAGTACGCCGCGGCGTTCGCGGCTGCTTTTCCCGGCGAGGCGGGCACGGCCACTGGTGCCGCAGTGAGCCTCGATCACATCGTCAAGGCGATCGCCGCCTTCGAGCGCACGCTGATCTCCGGCGGCTCGCCCTTCGATCGCTACGTGTTCGGCGGCGAGCACACGGCGCTGTCGGCACAGGCCAAGCGCGGCATGGCGCTGTTCTTCTCAGCGCGCGTCGGCTGCGCGTCCTGCCACTCCGGGTTCAATTTCGCGGGCAACTGGCGCGATGCGCACGGCGCCACCGGCAAGGCGAGCTTCGCGAGCAACGGCACGAGCGAGCAGCCGGTGCGCGTGCCGACGCTGCGCAACGTCGCGCTCAGCGCCCCCTACATGCACGACGGGCGCTTCGCGACGCTCTCCGAGGTGCTCGGCCACTACGCACGAGTCGCGGCGCGCACCGCCGCCGCAGCGGCCCCGGCGCGCGACCCACGCCTGCCGCGCGCGCCGTTGAGCGCGCCCGAGCAGGCGGAGCTGATCGCCTTTCTCAACAGCCTGACGGACCCCTCGTTCACCGCGCGCTTCGCGAACCCGCCCTGAAGCTAAGGCAGGCGGACCAGCCCGCGGCTCAGCGCGCACGGCAAGCTTGCGGCGTGCAGCGGGTCGCGTCGCCGCGCGCTTCCGGCTACGCTTGCCGCCCCATGTACTCCACCTTCTACCGCCGCTGCTTCATGATCACGCTCAGCGCGATCCTCGCCTACGGGCTGTACGCGCTGCTCATGCCGCTGCGCAGCGTCATCGGCTGGGCCGCGGTGCTCGCCTTCATTCTCTATCCGCTGCACGAGCGGCTCGCGCGCCGCCTCAGGGGCCGCAACGCCTTGTCGGCCGGCATCCTCACCACGCTCACACCGTTCCTGGTGCTCGCGCCGCTGTCGATCGTCGGCGTGGCGTTCGCCGGACAGGTGGGGCGACTGATCGCCTACCTGCGCGGCGCCTCCTTCTCCTACGAGGATCTGCTGAACCGCCTGGAGCAGTATCACTACATCAGCGGCGCGGTGGCCTGGGTGCGCGACAACACGGCGGTGACGGTCGCGCAGGTGCAAGGCTGGATGACCGAGAGCGCGCAATCGCTGCTGAAGAGCGCCGCCGCCACCGGCGGCAATGTGGCGCTCGGCGTCTTCGGCACGGTGGTCGGGTTCTTCATGATGCTGTTCATGCTGTTCTTCTTCCTGCAGGACGGGCGCGCGATGATCGATGGCGCGACGCGCCTGATCCCGGTGGAGTCCGAGCGCCGCGCGCAGCTGCTGCGCTACCTCGGCGACGTAACGCGCGCGGTGGTGTTCGGCTCGACGGTGACCGCGCTCGTGCAGGGTGTCATCGTCGGCGTCGGGTTCGCGCTGGTGTCGCTGCCCTCGCCGGTGGTGTTCGGCGTGATCGCCATCATCGCCGCGTTCCTCCCGGCCGGGGCCGCCATGGTGCTGATCCCCGCGGTGATCTATCTCGCCTCGAGCGGGCGCTGGGGTGCGGCGATCTTCCTCGCCTGCTGGACCGCGGGCATGTGGATCGTGGAGAACGTGCTGCGGCCGCTGCTGACCGCGCATCATGCGCCGGTGTCGACGCTGGCGATTTTCGTCGGCGCCATCGGCGGTGTCGCCGCGTTCGGTATCCTCGGACTGGTGCTCGGTCCGGTGCTGCTGAGCTTCGTGGTGGCGCTGGTGCGCTTCGCGCAGAAGAACGCTGCCGCCGGCGCCTGAAGGCCGGGGCGTTCCCGTAGAATGCGCCCCCCATGGATCTGTCGCCCGTCCTCGATCCGCTGAACGACGCGCAGCGCGCCGCGGTCACCGCGCCGCTCGGTCCGGTGCTGGTGCTCGCCGGCGCCGGCAGCGGCAAGACGCGCGTGCTGACGCACCGCATCGCCTGGGTGATCGAGGCGCTCGGCGCCTCCCCGCACGGCATACTCGCCGTGACCTTCACCAACAAGGCGGCCGGCGAGATGCGCGGGCGCGTCGAGCAGCTGCTCGGCGTGCCGCCCGGCGCGCTGTGGATCGGCACCTTCCACGGCATCGCGCACCGCCTGCTGCGCCTGCACTGGCGCGAGGCGCAGCTCGCGCAGGGCTTTCAGATCCTCGACTCCGAGGACCAGCAGCGCCTCATCAAAAAGGTCATCAAGGCGGCCGAGCTCGACGAGGCGCGCTGGGTGCCGCGCGAGGTGCAGTGGTTCATCAACTCCAGCAAGGATGAGGGCCGCCGGCCCAAGCACCTCAAGGACGGCGACGACCCGACCCGCAGCCAGCTCATCCGGCTGTACGCGGCGTACGAGGAAGCGTGCGCGCGCTCCGGGGTGGTGGATTTCGCCGAGCTGCTGCTGCGCGCCTACGAATTGTGGCGCGACAACGCCGCACTGCTCTCGCACTACCAGCGGCGCTTCCAGCACGTGCTGGTGGATGAGTTCCAGGACACCAACGCCATCCAGTACGCGTGGATGCGGCTGCTCGCCCCGCCGCAGCCGGCCGAGGCGGCGGCGGACGGTGGCGCGCGCGCCGTGGCGCAGCCGTTCGTGGTGGGGGACGACGACCAGGCCATGTACCGCTTGAGGGGCGCGCGCGCCGAGAACCTGCAGCAGTTCCGCCGCGATTACCCGCGCGGCGCGTTGTTCCGCCTCGAGCAGAACTACCGCTCCACCGCCACCATCCTGGAGGCGGCCAACGGACTCATCGCCCACAACGCCGGGCGCCTGGGCAAGAAGTTGTGGACCGCCGGGGCGCGCGGTGAGCCGATCCGCCTGTACGACGCCTTCAACGAGCGCGACGAGGCGGAGTTCGTGACGCACCGCATCCGCGAGCACGTCGCCCAGGGCGGGCTGCGGCGCGAGGTCGCGATCCTGTATCGCTCGAACGCGCAGTCGCGCGTCTTCGAGGAAGCGTTCCTGTCGATGCGCATGCCGTACCGCGTGTACGGCGGACTGCGCTTCTTCGAGCGCGCGGAGATCAAGGACGCGCTCGCGTACCTGCGCCTGATCGCCAACCGCCAGGACGACGCCTCCTTCGAGCGCGTGGTCAACCTGCCGGCGCGCGGCATCGGCGCGAAGAGCCTGGAGCTGCTGCGCGCACAGGCCCGCGCCGCCGGCGGCTCGCTGTGGCAGGCGGGGGCTGCGGCGAGCACCGCCGAGACGCTCGGCGCGCGCGCCGCTGCGGCGCTCGCGGGCTTCATGGCGCTCATCGAGCGCCTCGCCGCGGCGACCGCGTCGCTCGCGCTGCACGAGCAGGTCGACCAGGTGCTCAAAGCGAGCGGGCTCATCGAGCACTACCGCCGCGAGAAGGCCGACCGGGGCGAGGCGCGCGTCGAGAACCTCGATGAGCTGGTGAGCGCGGCGCGCGGCTTCACGCCGGAAGGATCGGAGCTTGCGCCGCTGGAAGCGTTCCTGGCGCACGCCGCGCTCGAATCCGGCGAAGGCCAGGCGGCGGCGTGGGAGGACTGCGTGCAGATGATGACGCTGCACAGCGCCAAGGGGCTCGAGTTCCCGGTGGTGTTCCTCGCCGGTATGGAGGAAGGACTGTTTCCGCACCAGCGCTCGCTCGCCGACCTCGACGGCCTCGAGGAGGAGCGGCGGCTGTGCTACGTCGGCATGACGCGCGCCATGCGCCGCCTATACCTGAGCTACGCCGAGCAGCGCCGGCTGCACGGCGTGGACAGCTACGGGCAGGTGTCGCGCTTCGTGCGCGAGATTCCCGAAGAGCTCATCGAGGAGGTGCGCCCGAAGGTGCAGGTGTCGCGCCCGCTGGCGGTGGGGCGCTTCCGGCCCGAGGAGCCGGCGGTGGGCGGCGTGCGCCTCGGTGCGCGCGTGCGCCACGGCAAGTTCGGCGAAGGCGTGGTGCTGAACGTCGAGGGCGCGGGCGCGCACGCGCGCGTACAGGTGAGCTTCGAGCGCCAGGGAACCAAGTGGCTGATGGTGCAGTATGCCAACCTCGAGCCGCTGTAGTTCATTGGAAAAACTGGCCTGCGGCCGTTTTGCCGGGGCCAAGCCGTGAAGATCCTGATCCTCGGCGCCGGCCAGGTCGGGCGCACCGCCGCCCAGCACCTGTCGCGCGAGGAAGCCAACGAGGTCACGGTGGTGGACGTGAACGAGGAGGTGCTGCGCGAGCTGCAGGACCGGCTCGACGTGCGCACTGTCGCCGGCAACGCCGCCTACCCGAACGTGCTCGAGTCCGCCGGAGCGGCCGAAGCGGACGTGCTGGTCGCGCTCACCTCCAGCGACGAAGTCAACATGATGGCCTGCGAGGTGGCGTTCACGCTGTTCCGCACCCCCACCAAGATCGCCCGCATCCGCGCCGCCGAGTACACCAGCCGCGCGGCGCTGTTCGGCGGCGACGGCCTGTCGGTCGACGTGTTCATCAGCCCCGAGCAGCTGGTGACCGAGTACGTCGAGCGCCTCATCCACTATCCCGGCACGCTGCAGGTGCTCGACTTCGCCGACGGCCGCGTGCGGCTGGTGGGCGTGCGCGCGCGGCGCGACGGCCTGCTGGTGGGCCAGAGCCTGCGCGAGCTCGCACGCCACCTGCCGAAGGTCGAGGTGCGCGTGGTGGCGATCTTCCGCGACGGCCGCTGCGTCGCGCCTGAGGGCGACACGCTGCTCGCCGAGGGCGACGAGGTGTTCTTTCTCGCCGCGCGCGACGACATCCGCCGCGTCATGGCGGAGCTGCGCCACGGCGAGAGCGAGGCGCGGCGCATCGTGATCGCCGGCGGCGGCAACATCGGCTTCCGCCTGGCGAAGAAGCTCGAGCTGCACAACCAGGTGAAGGTGATCGAGCGCGATGCGCGCCGCGCGCGCGCGGTGTCGGAGCTGCTGGAGAAGGCCATCGTGCTGCACGGTGATGCGGCCGACGAGCAGCTGCTCATCGAGGAGAACATCGACAGCACCGACGTGTTCGCCGCGCTCAGCAACTCGGAGGAAACCAACATCCTGGCGGCGATGCTCGCCAAGCGCCTCGGCGCCCGCAAGGTGATGGCGCTCATCAACCGCCCCGCATACACCGAGCTGGTGGAGTCGGGCAGCATCGACGTCGCCATCTCGCCGCAGACCATCACCATCGGCTCGCTGCTCGCGCACGTGCGCCGCGGCGACGTGGTGCGCGTGCACGCGCTGCGGCGCGGCGCCGCCGAGGCGCTCGAGGCGGTGGTGCACGGCGACGAGCGCAGCTCACGCATCGTCGGCCGTACCGTGGCCGAGATCGCGCTGCCCGAGGGCGTCTCGATCGGCGCGGTGGTGCGCGGCGATGAGGTGATCATGGCGCATCACGACACGCGCATCCTCGCCGACGATCACGTCATCCTGTTCCTGGCCGACCGGCGCCACCTCGAGGCGGTCGAGCGGCTGTTCACGCGGGTAGCGCGCTAGGGCTTACCGCGTGCTCGCCGTCGCGCACGTGCTGGGGCTGCTGCTCGCGACCTTCGCGCTCGCCTACCTGCTGCCGGTCGGGTGCTCGCTGCTGTTTGGCGACGGCCTGCTGGTGCAGTTCCTCACCGCCGCCGCAATCACCGCCGGGGTCGGTCTGGCGCTCGCCGCGGCGACCTGGCGCTTTCGCCGCGAGCTCAAGCCGCGCGACGGTTTCCTGCTGGTGACGCTCGGCTGGCTGCTGCTGTCGGCGGCTGCGGCACTGCCGTTGCTCTTCGCGCTGCCCAACTTGAGCTTCACCGCGGCGTTCTTCGAGGCCATGTCGGGTCTCACCACCACCGGCTCGACGGTGCTGGTGGGCCTCGACGCCCTGCCGCCGTCGGTGAACCTGTGGCGGCACGCGCTCGAGTGGTTCGGCGGCCTCTCCATCATCGTCATGGCGCTCGCGGTGCTGCCGCTGCTCGGCGTCGGCGGCATGCAGCTCTACAAGGGCCAGGCGCCCGGCACGGTCAAGGAGGAGCGCCTCGCGCCGCGCATCACCGAGACCGCGAAACAGCTGTGGCTGGTGTATGCGCTGTTGACCGCGGCGGGCATCGTGGCGCTTAGGATCGCGGGTATGTCGTGGTTCGATGCGGTGTGCCACGCGTTCTCGGCGGTCGGGCTCGGCGGCTTCTCCACCCACGACACGAGCATCGCCTGGTTCAACTCGGCGGCGATCGAGGCGGTGCTGATGGTGTTGATGGTGATCGCCGCGCTCAACTTCGCGCGTCACTTCAGCGCGCTGCGGCGGCTGTCGCTCGCCGCCTACCGCCAGGACCCGGAGGCGCGCGCGATCTTCGTGGTGCTGACGCTGTCGGTGGCCGGGATCGCGCTGCTGCTCGACTCGCACGGCGTCTACCCGCGTTTCGCGCAGGCGCTGCGGCATTCCGCCTTCAACGTCATCTCGCAGGCGACCACCAGCGGGCTCACCACCCAGGACTACCAGCGCTGGCCGGTGTTCGCGCCCTACTGGATGCTGTTCCTGTCGTGCATCCTCTGCAGCACCGGCTCGACCGGCGGCGGCATCAAGATGTTCCGCACGCTGCTGCTGGCGCGCCAGGCGGGGCGCGAGATGAAGCTGCTGATCCACCCGGCGGCGGTCGTGCCGCTGCGCATCGGCGGGCGGCCGATCGCCGACAGCGTGGGCCGCGCGGTGCTGGCGTTCATCTTCCTGTACTTCATGACGGGGGCGCTGCTCACCTTCGCGCTGCTGCTCACCGGCATGGAGTTCGACGCCGCCTTCGCTGCGGTGGTGGCCTCGATCAACAACACCGCGCACGGCTTCGGGCCGCCGGGCGGGGTGCACAACCTGCATGCGCTCACGCCGCTGCAGACCTGGATCTGCAGCGCGGCGATGCTGCTCGGCAGACTGGAGATCTTCAGCGTGCTGGTGCTGTTCCGGCCGGCGTACTGGCGCAAGTAGCGCGCTCAGCGCGCGCTCACAGCTCCCGATCGATCTGCAGCAGCGACAGCACCTGCACCTCCAGGCGCTGCCATGGGCTGCGCGCCGGCTCGGTGTGGGTGCTGACCGCCCGGCCGTCCGACTGCATCGTCCAGGTGAGCCGCGGCCTGCCGCCGCCGGCTGCCTCGAGGGTCACGGCGTAGGCGTTCTGCGGCTGCGTCATGGCGTCGAAGCGCCGCGCGGTCTCGGCGGCGAGCTCCGCACTATGGATGATCAGGCCGATCTCGGTGTTGAGGCGGCGCGAGCGCTGGTCGTAGTTCATCGAGCCGACGAACACTGCGCCGCGATCGAACACCAAGAGCTTCGCGTGCAGGCTGTAGTTGCCGCTGCGCGTCAGGCGCTGGGACTCCCCGCTGCCGCGCCGGCTTTCCGGGCGGGCGCGCAGCTCGAACAGCTCCACCCCAGCCTTCAGCAGCGGCACGCGGTAGTGCATGTAGCCCGCCTGCGCCAGCGGGCCGGTGTTGGCCTCGAGCGAGGTGGTGAGTATGCGCACGCGGCGCTGCTGTGCACGGCGCTCTTCGAGCAGTTTGAGCTCAGCGCGCGTCGGTACCAGATACGGCGTCACCATGATGAGCTCGGAGCGGGTCGCACGGATCTCGCGCTCCACCGGCGCGAACAGCAACCCGCCCACCCGCTCGCCCGCGGCAATCTTCACACCCTTGTCCGGGGGGTCGCAGGCCACCTCGCTGGCGGCCCAGGAAAGCGCCGAGCTGCCCGCCAGCACGCCCGCCAGCGGCTCGCCCGCGGCGAGCTGTTGCTGGTAGTTGAAGCCGGCGCTGGCGGCCTTCTGCGGCAGCGTCCGGCGCAGGGCGACCTCGGCCGCCGCCTCGCGGCGGGTGGTGAGCAGCGCCTGCGCCGGAATCGCCAGCCGGCTGTCCCAGTACTGCTCGAAGGTCGCGCTGAGGGCCGCAACCACCGGCCCGCTGGCGAACACGTCCTCGTCCGCGAACTGCGACTGCGGGTCCAACTGGAAATACTGGTCGCCGATGTTGCGTCCGCCGATGAGCGCGATCGCCCCGTCGGCGACGAACAGCTTGTTGTGCATGCGGTAGTCGAGCCGGCCGTGGCTGACGGCGAACTCGACCCCGCGCAGCAGCACGCTGTGCCCGCGATAGCGAAACGGATTGAACACACGGATGGCGACGTTCGGCTGCCCGGCGAGCGCGAACAGCTGCTCGTCGCCGGCGCTGGTCTCACCGTCATCGACCAGGATGCGCACACGCACCCCGCGCGCGGCCGCCTTGCTCAGCGCCTCGGTGATCAGGCGGCCCGATTCATCGCCATGGAAGATGTAGTACTGCAGGTCGATCGAGGCGTGCGCCTGCGCGATGAGCTCGAGGCGCAGCAGCAGGCCGTCGACTCCCACCGGGAAGAGGCGAAAGCCCGACTGCGCCGGGTGGCTGGCGGCGCCCGCCGCGAAAGGCTGCAGCAGCGCCGGGTTGGGCGGCTGGGTCACCGGCGGCGTTGGAGTGCGCGGCAGGTCCCGCCCGGGGAGCGAGGTGCAGGCCGCGAGCAGGATCGCGCAACCGCAGGGAGCGAAGCGCAGCAGCAGTGTTGCGCGCAAAGCGTCGATGGCGTGGCGCTTTAGCTGTGGATGTAGCTCTCGAGCTGCTCGATCTGCTGGCGCTGCTCGGCGATCACCGCCTTGACCAGGTCGCCGATCGACACCATGCCGACCACGCGGCCGCCGTCGACGACCGGCAGATGGCGCACGTGGCGGTCGGTCATGAGCTGCATGCACTTGTCGATCGTGGTGTCCGGCTGCACCGTGATCACCGCGCTCGTCATGATGTCGCGCACCGGCGTGTCGGCCGAGGAGCGTCCGAGCAGAATGACCTTGCGGGCGTAATCGCGCTCCGAGACGATGCCGGCGAGCGTCTCATCCTGCATGACGAGCAGCGCGCCGACCTGGTGCTCGGCCATGGCGCGGATCGCGTCCAGCACCGGCGACCCGGGAGCGACGCTAAAGATCGCCCGGCCCTTGCGATCGAGCAGCTGGCGCACGATGGTCATGGTTCATCCCTCCCGCAGTGTTCAAGGCTAGCGCGCGGCGGGCCCGACTTCCACGGTAAGCGTGACGTCGGCAGTCACCTCGAGGGCGCCCGCCTCCACCGGGGTCGGGGCGGCACTCGCCGACAGGCCGGCCGCGCGCGCCACCGGGTGGCTGTAGAGCGGGTTGAGCCGCGGGCTGTTCTCCTCGACGGCGAGCACCCGCAGCACCTTGAGCCCGAGGGCCCCCGCCAGCACCTCCGCCTGGGCACGCGCCCGGGTCGCCGCCTCGCGCAGCGCCTGCGCGCGCAGCGCGTCCTGGTCGCGCAGCGTGAAGTGGATGCCCTGCACGTGGTTGGCGCCGGCGCGCGCGGCGGCGTCGATCACGCTGCCGATTCTGTCCAGGTCATCGAGCGTCACCTGCACCACGTTCGCGGCGCTGTAGCCGTTGATGGTCGGCTCGCCGCCGCTCACGTGGTAGTCGTAATTGGGATTGAGCGAGTAGCTGATGGTCTTCAATACCGCCGCCGGGGTCGCCTTGCGCACCGCATCCAGCACCGCGTCCACCTGGCGGGCGTTCTGCGCCGCGGCCTCCTGGGAGCTGGCGGCGCGCGTGCTGACGCCGATCTCGACCTGCACGCGATCGGGCCGGGCGCTGACCTGCGCATCGCCGGTGACGCGAATCGACGACAGCGGCGGCGGTAGCGGTGGTGGCTGTAGCGGCGGCTGCTGGGCGAAGGCCGTGCCGCATGCCGCGCACACGAGGAACGCGCAAAGCTGTTTCATGCCGGCGACGCCGCGGAACGCATTCGCATATTCTACGCGCGCCGCGTGCGTCAGTTCATAGTTTGGCCAGACAGAGCGCGCCAGTGCGTGCAGCGCCGGGTATACAACATGGATGGACGGCCGGGAAATTCACGTGGCGCCCGATCGCTTCGAGGTCAGCTCGGGCGAAGCGCTGCTGGTGACGCAGCTGCAGTCGGCGATCGCGGTGTGCATCTACGACGCCAGCGAGGAAGCCGGCGCGCTGCTGCACCTGCGCTGCATCGTGCGCAGCTCCCGCCCCGTGGACGTCACCGACACCACGCTCGCCACCGAGCTGCTGCTGCTCGACCGCTGCCTCGAGTCGCTGCGGGCGTCGGCGCCCGCCGCGCGCCACCTGCAGGCACGCATCGTGGTGCACCTGGCGCACGAGCCACACGCGGGGCCGGCCTGCGAGACGGTGATGACGCTGGTGAAGCACTACCTGAAGGATGCCGGGGTCGCGCTGCTGCCCGAGGACGTCGCCAGCGGGCCGACGCGCACGCTGCGCTTCCGTCCGAGCATGGGCTGGGTGCATACACACACACCCGGCTGACGAGCCGCGCGCCATGACGGGCCGGGAAGCCGCGCTGCCCGCAGCCCACAGACAGGCGCTCGAGCAGCTGTTCGCCGCGCCGGTGGCCCACGTCAGGATCATCGAGCACTCCTGGTTCACCCGGCTGCACGGGCGTGCGGTGGCCACCACGCGGCGGCGGCGCATCTACCTGCGCGGCAGCGCCGCGGAGTTCTTCGCCGACCCCTGGCTGATGCTGCACGAGTACTGCCACGTCATCCACCAGTGGCAGGAAGGCTCGCTCACCGTGCCGCGCTACCTCGCCGAGTGCCTGCGGCGCGGCTACTGGAACAACCGTTTCGAGGTCGAGGCGCGGCAGTTCGCGGACGTGAACGTCGCGCGGCTGCGCGCACTGCTTCAGCCGAGCAGCGCCTCGCGCCGGTAGAGCCGCCCGGCCGCCGCAATGAGCAGCGCGCCGAGCACGAGCGTACCCCCGACCGACATGGCGACGAACGCTGCCGGCAGCGGCTCGGCGCGCAGCAGGCTGGTGATGAGGAAGTGCTGGCTGAGCGATGGCACTGCCATCAGCGCGAGGTGCGCCTTGAGGCCCATGAGTCCGGCGAAGGCGAGCGGCAGCGTCGGCACCAGCAGCACCAGTCCCAGCCAGGTCTGCGCCTCGCGGTAGCTGCGGGTGTAGGCGGCGACGATCGTCATGAGCGCGGCGCCGAGCGGCACCAGCGGCAGGCAGCACAGGATCACGGCGAGCGCTACCTTCGGGCCGAAGTTCACGCTCATGCCGAATCGCTCGAGCCCGGCGAAGCGCAGCGTGACGGCGAAGGCGCTCACGGTGAGGGTGAGCGAGAGCGCCATGTAGGCGCAGGTGGCGAGGATCTTGCCGTAGATCAGCTGCTCGCGGCGCACCGGCACGGTGAGCAGCGGCTCGAGCGAGCCGCGCTCGCGCTCGCCCGCCGTGGTGTCGATCGCCAGGTACATGCCGCCCATCAGCATGGTGAGCAGCACCAGGTAGCTCAACGTGCCGAGCAGCAGCACCGAGCGCGTCGCCGGCGTCGAGACGTCGATGTCCTGCACCGCGAGCGGCGAGAGGGTGAGCGGATCGATGCCGCGCGCCGCGATGCGCAGCCGCGCCAGCAGCCCCGCGTACTGAGCGAGCAGGCTGCGCAGCCGCTCCCCGTCGCCCGCGGCGGTAATGTCCGAAGAGTCGGCGTACAGCTCGAGCGGCGCCGGCTCGCCCGCGGCCAGCCGGGTGGCGAAGTCCGCTCTCACCAGCAGCACCCGTGGCTGGATCCGCGCCTGCACGGCCGCGCGCGCCTGCGTCGCCTCGTAGTCGACCGGCGTGACCGCGACGCCGTACTGGCGCAGGAACGCGAGCAGGTTCGGGGCGCGCTCGGCGTGCGCCACCGCGAGCGCGAGCGGCCGCTCGCCCTCCTCCGCGCCGCGCTGCAGCTGCAGCGACAGTGCGCCGGCGAACAACAGCGGCGCGAGCAACGGCCCGAGCAGCAGCGCGGTGAACAGCGTGCGCCGCTCGCGCAGGTTCTCGCGAAACTCCTTGGCGAAGACGACGAGGATGGCGCGCATGGTGCAGTGCTGCTACGGCTCGCCGATCAGATGCACGAAGGCCTCCTCGAGGCTCGCCGTACCGGTGCGCGCACGGATCACTTCCGGAGTGCCGCTGGCGCGCACCGCGCCGGCGGCGATCACCACCACCTCATCACACAGCGCACTCACCTCCTGCATCACGTGGCTCGAGAGCAGGACGCAGTGCCCCTCATCGCGCAGCTGACGCAGCAGCGAGCGCAGGGCGCGCACCGCCATCACATCGAGCCCGTTGGTCGGCTCGTCCAGCACCAGGTTGCGCGGCCGGTGGACCAGCGCACGCGCCAGCGCGGTCTTGACGCGCTGCCCCTGCGAGAAGCCGCGGGCGCGGCGGTCGGCGAACTCCTCCATCTCGAGGAGCCGCACCAGCTCGGCGGTGCGCGCGCGGGCTCTAGCGCGCGGCAGGCCGTGGAGCGCGGCGAAATACAACACGTTCTCGCGCGCGGTGAGGTTCGGGTAGATGCCGCCGCCGTGCGGCAGTACGCCGAGCCGCGCGGCGGCGCCGAGCGGATCGCGCACCACACTGCAGCCGTCGATGAGCGCGTCCCCGGCGTTGGGCCGCAGCACCGTGTAGAGCATGCGCAGCGTGGTGGACTTGCCGGCGCCGTTCGGCCCTAACAGCCCGGTGATGCGCCCGTCGGCGGCGGCGAGGCTCACCTCGCGCACCGCCTCGACGGCGCCGAAGCGCTTGCTCAGGCTAAGCGCCTCGATCATGGCGGCGGTCCGTTGAGCGAGGTGAAGAAGGGCATCGGGCGGGCGAGACGCGTGCAGCCAGCGTCCAGCCCGTGCGCGGCGGCGCGCGCCAGGAACTGCGCCATCAGCCGGTCGACGCACGGGGCGGTGAGCTGCCCATGACCGAACCCTTGGAGAACGACGCCGACGCCGGCGGGAAAGGAGCGCAGCGCTTCGGCACCCCAGGCGGGCGGAGTTACCGGGTCATCACTCCCGGACAGCAGCAGCGCCGGCACGTCGCTTGTGAGCGGAGCGTGCAGATCCGCATCGACCGGCCCGTGCGGCCAGATGCGGCACACGCTCTGAAGGCCTTCGAGCTGCAGCGTACCGAGGTAGGTCGCCGCCAGATGCGCGCGGTCGAGGCTCGCCTCGTCGAAGAACGGCACGTCCTCGGCGCATACCACGCTGTTGTGCATGCCGGAGGCGAGCTCGCCCGCGAAGGCGCGCTCGAACAGCAGCTGCTGCGCGGCGAGCGGCGCGTAGTCGGCGCGCGCCGCGGCGGCGTGCAGCATGAGCGGCAGGAGCGCGGCGTATTCGCTCGCATAGGTGGAAAGGCGCAGCACGCTCGCGAGCCCCTCTGCGCCGAATTCGCGCTGCGTGGCCGCGCCGGTCGCAGGATCCAACAGCTTCACCGGCAGCGCGCGGCCGCCGAGCGCGGCACGCACCGCGCGGTAGTCCTGCGCAGGGTCGCCGAACGCGGCGCGGCAGGGCGCATCCCTGGCGCAGCGCGCGAGGATGTCGAGCAGCGCCGCTTCCGCCACCAGCGCCGTATCGGCGCCGACGGCGCGGCCGACCGGCACGACCCCGTCGAGGATCAGCGCGCGGGTGTGCTGCGGATAACGACGCAGGTACTGCTGCGCGACGCGCGTGCCGTAGGAGGCGCCGTAGAGATCGATGCGCGGGGCACCGAGCGCGGCGCGTACGCTCTCCAGGTCCGCAACCGCGAGGCTCGTGGTGTACCAGGCGACATCCGCGCGGCCGGCGAGGCTGGCGAGGCAGGCGCGGGTGCTCGCGGCAATCACTTGCGGCGAAGCCGACTCGTGCGGATCGTGCGCCTCGTCCGCGCAGTCGAGACGGTTGGAGCCGCCCGTGCCGCGCTGGTCGACGAGCACGATGTCGCGCTCGCGCAGGATGCGAGCGAAGGCGCCGGCGGTGGCGGCGTAGAAGCTGCCCGCCGCCTGCCCGGGACCGCCGGCGAGCACGAACAGCGGGTCCGGCGCCTTGCGGCGGCTGATGGCCGGCACGCGCACGACGGACAGGCCGATGTGCCGTCCGCCCGGCGCGTGCGGATTCTCCGGCACGGACAGCACCGCGCACTCGGCCGCGAGCACCGTCAGGCGCAGCGGGTGCTCGAGTTCGCAGGCGTGAAAGTGCAGTGGCGCGGCAGGAGCGCCGGCGGCGGCAGGCGGCCCGGACGCGGCGGCGTGTGCCGCGAGCGCGCCGAGCGCCACGGCGAGCAGGCCCGAAGCGCACGCAGCGACTCCCGCTGGCACGCGCGGCTTCTTCAGGGCGGCAGACATTGGCCGCGGAGCATAAGGCAAACCGCGCCTTGTTCGTGCGCTGCGACACCCTACAATACGCGTCCCGCGCGCTACCCTTCTTCGCCATGGCCGTGAACGACCCCGAGCTCCCTGCGAACGGCTACGACGTCATCGTCGTCGGCGGCGGCCATGCCGGCACGGAGGCCGCGCTCGCCGCGGCGCGCAGCGGTGCGCGCACGCTGCTGCTCACGCAGAGCCTCGAGACGCTCGGGGCAATGAGCTGCAATCCCGCGATCGGCGGCATCGGCAAGGGACACCTGGTGCGCGAGATCGATGCGCTCGGGGGCGCCATGGCGCGCGCCACCGACGAGGCGGGCATCCAGTTCCGCACCCTGAACGCCAGCAAGGGCCCGGCGGTGCGGGCGACGCGCGCCCAGGCGGACCGGCAGCTCTACCGCCAGGCCATCCGCCGGCGGCTGGAGAACGCGCCCAACCTTGCCCTCTTCCAGCAGGAAGTCGCCGACCTCATCGTGAGCGGCGGCCGGGTGCAGGGTGTGGTGACCGTCACCGGCATCCGCTTCGAGGCGCCGGCGGTGGTGCTCACGGTCGGTACCTTCCTCGGCGGCCGCATCCACGTGGGCCTCGATCACTACGCCGGCGGCCGCGCCGGAGATGCTCCTTCCAACCGCCTCGCGGCCCGCCTGCGCGAGCTGCCGCTCACCGTGGCACGGCTCAAGACCGGTACGCCGCCGCGGCTCGACGGCCGCACGCTCGACTGGTCCGCGATGACCGCCCAGCCGGGTGATGAGCCGTGCCCCGTGTTTTCGTTCCTTGGAAGAATCAGTGAGCATCCAAGACAGATAAATTGTTTCATTACTGGTACAAATGAGCGTACCCACGACATCATTCGCGCGGCCACCGATCGCTCGCCGATGTTCACCGGCGCGATCGAAGGCGTCGGCCCGCGCTACTGCCCCTCGGTCGAGGACAAGGTGGTGCGCTTCGCCGACAAGACCTCCCACCAGGTGTTCGTCGAGCCCGAGGGGCTCACGACCCACGAGGTCTACCCGAACGGCATCTCCACCAGCCTCCCCTACGATGTGCAGTGCGAGCTGGTGCACTCCATCACGGGCTTCGAGCGCGCGCACCTGACGCGCCCGGGCTACGCCATCGAGTACGACTTCTTCGATCCGCGCGATCTGTCGCCCTCGCTCGAGACGCGCTGCCTCGAGGGCCTGTACTTCGCCGGCCAGATCAACGGCACGACCGGCTACGAGGAGGCCGCCGCGCAGGGGCTCATCGCCGGCATCAATGCGGCGCGGCGCGTGCGGGACGCTCCGCCCTGGACACCGAAGCGCAGCGAGGCCTACCTCGGAGTGCTGATCGATGATCTGGTCACGCGCGGCACGCGCGAGCCCTATCGCATGTTCACCAGCCGCGCCGAGCATCGGCTGATCCTGCGCGAGGACAACGCGGACCTGCGCCTCACCCCTGCCGGCCGGGAGCTCGGGCTGGTGGACGAGGAGCGCTGGGCAGCTCTTCGAGGCCAAGCAGGCTGCGGCCGCACTCGAGCTCACACGCCTCAAGGCGTTGCGCCTGAAGGCTGCCGCGGTGCCTGCCGCATGGGCGCAGCGCGTGCTGCACGCCCCGCTCAGCCGCGATGCGACCGCCTTCGAACTGCTGCGACGACCGGAAGTCAGCTACGAGTCGCTGCTCGAGATCGCCGGCCCGCCCGCCTGGCTCGAGCGGGCGGACCTGGCGGACGAGCGCATTGCCGCGCAGGTGCGCACGCAGATCGAGGCCCACGCCCGCTATGCCGGCTACATAGAGCGCCAGCAGGAGGAGATCGAACGCGCGCGGCGCCACGAGGAGACCGCGCTCCCGCCGACGCTCGACTACGCGCGGATCCACGGTCTTTCACACGAGGTGCGCCAGCAGCTCACGGCAGTGCGCCCGGCCACCCTCGGGCAGGCGGCGCGCATCCCCGGGGTAACGCCGGCGGCGGTGTCGATCCTGCTGGTGCACCTGAAGAAGCGCGCGGCGGGCGCGCCCAAGGTCGCATGAGCGGCTTCATGGCCAGGCTCGGCAAGGCCTGGGAAAAGAGCGACTCGCTGCTGTGCATCGGGCTGGACCCCGAGATCGAGCGCTTCCCGCGCCAGATCGCGGCCGAGGCCTCGCCGATCTTCCAGTTCAACCGCGCCATCATCGATGCGACGGCCGACCTGGTGTGCGCCTACAAGCCGCAGTTCGCGCACTACGCCGCCTACGAGGCGGAGGACCAGCTCGAGCGCACCATCGAGTACATCCACCGCACCCGCCCGGAGGTGGCGGTGATCCTCGATGCCAAGCGCGGCGACGTCGGCAACACCGCCGAGCGCTACGCCATCGAGGCCTTCGAGCGCTACGCGGCGGATGCGGTGACGGTGAATCCCTATCTCGGCGGTGATGCGCTCGAGCCCTTCCTGCGCCACGCCGACAAGGGCGTGATCATCCTGTGCCGCACCTCCAATCCCGGCGCCGGCGAGGTGCAGGACCTGATGGTCGACGGCCGCAAGCTCTACCAGGTGGTGGCGCAGCTCGCCGCGGAGCGCTGGAACGGGCGCGGCAACTGTGCGCTGGTGGTCGGAGCGACCTACCCGCGCGAGCTCGCCGAGGTGCGCGCGCTGGTCGGCGACATGCCGCTGCTGGTCCCGGGGGTCGGCGCCCAGGGAGGCGATGCGGCGCAGGTGGTGCAGCAGGGGCAGACGCGCGCCGGCACCGGACTCATCGTCAGCTCCTCGCGCGCCCTGCTCTACGCCTCCTCCGGCACAGACTTCGCGCAGGCCTGCCGCACGGCGGCCGAGTCGCTGCGCCGCCAGATGAACGCCGCGCGCCACCGGCCGCAGGCATGAGCTCCCACCGGGAATCCACGGCGCGCACCAGGCCGCGCCGCGCCGCGGCGGGATGGGCAGCGCTGACGGCGGTGGCGGCGCTGCTGCTCGCGGCGTGCGGCTCCCACGCCCCACCCGCGGGGCAGGCGATCCTGGTGCGCGGCGGCGGCCCCGACCCCGACTCGCTCGATCCACAGAAGGTGCGCGGCTTCGAGGCGCAGAGCATCGTGCGCGACCTGTGCGAGGGACTCACCACGCTCGACGCGCACGCCGCCGTTGCGCCCGGGGTCGCGGCGCAGTGGAGCGTGAGCGGCGACGGCCTCACCTACACCTTCGACCTGCGTGCGGATGCGCGCTGGTCGAACGGCGAGCGCGTGGTCGCGCAGGACTTCGTGGCGGGCCTGCAGCGGCTGGTGGATCCGGCGACCGGATCCGGCTATGCGCAGTACATCGACGTGGTCGCCAATGCGGACGACATCGTCGCCGGCCGCAAGCCCCCGCAGACGCTAGGCGTCGCCGCCCCCGACGACTCGACCGTGGTGATCACGCTTGCGACGCCTGCGCCGTACCTGCCGACGCTGCTGTCGCACCCGAGCACCTGCCCGGTGCACCGCCCGACGCTGCGCAGCCACCCGGACGGCTACGCGCGGCCCGGCGTGATGGTGTCGAACGGCGCCTTCGTGCTCAAGGAGTGGGTGCAGGGTGCGTACGTGCTGGCGCTGCGCAACCGCTACTACTGGAACGCGGCGGCGATGCGCCTCGACGGGGTCAAGTACCTCTTGATCCCCGACGAGAATGCCGAGCTCGCCCGCTACCGCGGCGGCGAGCTGCAGATCACCTTCGTCGTGCCGCGCGGCCAGTACGACTGGATCCGCGAGCACCTGCGCGATCAGCTGCACGTGTCGCCGCAGCTCAGCACCTATTACTACGGTTTCAACCTGCGCCGCGCGCCCTTCAAGGACAGCTTAGGGCTGCGCCGCGCGCTGTCGCTGGTGATCGACCGCGAGAAGCTCGCGCAGCTGGTGCTGCGCGTCGGTGAGCTGCCCGCCTACGGCTGGGTACCGCCGGGGATCGACGGCTATACCTCGCAGTCGTTCGACTACCGCGAGCTGCCGATGAGCGCGCGCATCGCCGAGGCGCAGCAGCTCTACCGGGCGGCCGGCTACTCGCGCGACAAGCCGCTCGCCTTCGAGCTGCGCTACAACGCCGGCGAGGTGCACACCAAGCTGGCACTCGCCATCGCCTCGATGTGGAAGGAGGCGCTCGGCGTCGACGTGCAGCTCACGCAGGTGGAGTTCAAATCACTGCTGCAGGACATCGATCGCGGCGACGTGCAGATGTTCCGCTCGAGCTGGGTGGGCGACTACAACGATGCCTACACCTTCGCCCAGTACCTGAAGAGCGATTTCGGCGTGAACCTGCCGCACTACAGCAGCCCGAGGTACGATGCGCTGCTGCGCAGCGCGGCGCTGCAGCAGGATCCGCTGGCGCGCAGCGCGCTGCTGGAGGAAGCCGAGCGCGTGATGCTCAACGATCACCCGCTGCTGCCGATCTACTTCTACGTGAACAAGCACCTCGTCAAGCCCGAGGTCCAGGGCTGGTACGACAACGTCATGAACGTCGTCTACAGCAAGGACCTCGGGCTCGCCGGTACCGGGCGCTGAGCGTGGTGCGCCGCAGGTCGTCTAGTCCGTTCCTGGAACTATCGAATACAAGCCCGTAATACTCGCGCTCGCGAGGATGTGGCCTTCCTGACCGGCTCTGATCAGCGCCTGATAGATAGTCTCGGCGGCGGCAGGAAAGTTCGTCGAGCTCGGCAGCTCCAGGGCCTTATCGAGCGCATAAACCGTAAACACATAGTGATGGACGTACGGCAGTTCCGCAGGCGGACAGGGTCCGTTGTAGCCGTTAGTGCCCAGGTAAAAATCGTCCTCGATCTGCTGCCCGTAGGTGCTGGTCGGAGTGCCGGCGTTGGTCGGCAATTCGCGGGTGTCGCGCGCTATGTTGTATATGCCCCAGTGAGTGAACGCCGCGGTGGTGTCATACATGACCACCGCAAACGTCCTGGTAGCTGGCGGCGCATGCCGCCAGGAAAGCTGCGGCGAGGTGTTGCCTCCGGTGCTGCCATCAACCGAGCAGGCGTTGGTGCCGGACGTGGTGGCCGATTCAAAAATCATGCTGATCGGCAGCACGCCGCCGTCGGTGAACGTGCTGCTGCTGAGCTCCATCGGCTTGTGATCCCATTGCCCGGCATCATCGGCGAGCGCCGTGGCAGCAAGCGCCAGGCCTGCGAATGCGCCGGCCAGTCCCAGGTGATTGAACATGCCCTGTGTTTTCGTGGTTCTCATGGTGTCCTCCCTTGCGGACCTCGTGATGTTAGCGCGGAGTTGTTGTAAGAGGATGAAGGCAACGGGAACTATGTTAAGTGCCTGAGCCTGATTCGCATTGCTGCGCCGCGCTACTTGCCTATGCAGAACCCCGCGAAGATGCGCGCCAGCAGATCCTCACTGGTGAACTCCCCGGTGATCTCGCTTAAGTGTTGCTGCGCAGCGCGCAGCTCCTCGGCCACCAGCTCCCCGGCACGCCGCTCGGTGAGCTGCCGCGCGGCCTCCTCGACGCACTCGCGGGCGCGCCCGAGCGCCTCGAGGTGGCGGCGGCGCGCGCTGACGGCCCCGCCGGCATCGCCCTGGTATCCCATGCAGCTCTTGAGGTGCGCGCGCAGCTGCGGCAGTCCCGCCCCGGTGAGCGCCGACAGCGCAAGGCGTGGCGGCACGCCGCCGGCAGCGCTGAGGCCAAGTCCCGGGACGAGATCGCACTTGTTGAACAGCAGCGTGACGGGCACCTGCGCCGGCAGGGCGCTGAGCTCCTGCCGGTAAGCCGCGCCGCTCGGGTCGGCGGCGGCATCGATCACGAACAGCACGCGGTCGGCGCGCTGCATCTCGGCGTAGGCGCGCCGCACCCCCTCCGCCTCGACCGCATCGCCGCCCGCGCGCAGCCCCGCGGTGTCCAGCACGTGCAGCGGCATGCCATCGAGATGGATGCGCTCGCGCAGCACGTCGCGCGTGGTGCCGGCGATCGGTGTGACGATCGCGGCATCGTAGCCGGCGAGGCGGTTCAGCAGGCTCGACTTGCCGGCGTTCGGCGGTCCGGCGATCACCACCGTCATGCCCTCGTGCAGCAGCCGTCCTAAGCGCGCGCTGTCCTCAACGGCCGCGAAATGCTCGCGCAGCGTCGCAAAGCGCACGGCGAGCTCGCGGTCGGCGAGGAAGTCGATCTCTTCCTCCGGAAAATCGATCGCCGCCTCGACGTAGCTGCGCAGCTCGGTCACCCCTTCGGTGAGCCCGTGCACCATGGCGGAGAACTCCCCCTGCAGCGAGCGCAGGGCCGCGCGCAGCGCCTGCTGCGAGCCCGCATCGATCAGGTCCGCCACCGCTTCCGCCTGGGTGAGATCGAGCTTGTCGTTGAGGAAGGCGCGCTGCGTGAACTCCCCGGGCGCGGCGCGCCGCGCGCCGAGCTCGAGCGCGCGTGCGATGAGCGCTTCGAGCACCAGCGGGCCGCCGTGACCGTGCAGCTCCAGCACGTGCTCGCCGGTGTAGGAGTGCGGCGCCGGAAAGAACAGCGCCAGGCCGGCATCGAGCGCTTCGCCCTGCGCATCAAGGAAGCGCGCCAGCGTCGCGCGGCGCGCCGCGGGCAGCTCCCCGAGCATGATGGCGCCGAGCTCCGGGGCCTTCGGGCCGGAGATGCGCACGATGCCGACGCCGCCGCGGCCGGGCGGCGTGGCAGCGGCCACGATGGTGTCGATGTGCGTCATGAGTCGGCAGCCGCAGGCCGCCGTGGGAACAAGGCTAACGCCGCACGCGCTGTCGCGTCACGCGCAGCCTTGGGTATGCTGCGCCATCCGCGGCGGGAGGCGCCATGTCCGCTTACGAGCTCGCACAACTCAACGTCGGCATCATCAGGGGGCCGATGGATTCGCCGCTGATGGCGCAATTCGCGGCAAACCTGGCGCGCATCAACGCACTCGCCGACGCCGCACCCGGGTTCGTGTGGCGGCTGCAGACCGAGGCCGGTGATGCCACCGCGCTGCGCCCGTTCGACAACGAGAACCTGCTGCTCAACATGTCGGTGTGGCAGGACGTGGAGTCGCTGCGCCGCTACGTCTACTCTTCCGCGCACGCCGAGATCATGCGCCGCCGGCGCGAGTGGTTCGAGCGCATGACGCAGGCGTACCTGGTGCTGTGGTGGGTGCCGCGCGGCCACCGGCCACCGATCGCCGAGGCCGTCGAGCGGCTCGAGAGCCTGCGCAGCCGCGGACCGACGGCTGCGGCCTTCACGTTCCGCGCAACCTTTCCGCCGCCGGACGCACCGCCCGAGGAGCTGCCGGGCTCGTACCGCGACGAGTGCCCGGCCACCTGAAGCGCGCGCACGTCGCGCGGACGCGCCGCCGGAGGGCGCACCGCCGGAGAGCGCGCCGTCAGGACTTGTTTGCGCCGAGCGCGCCGATGCGGCGGTTGATGTTCCACTGCTGCGCGATCGACAGGATGGTGTTGGTCACCCAGTAGAGCACCAGTCCCGCCGGGAAGAACGCGAAGGTGGCCGACATGACCAGCGGCATGATCATGAACACCTTGGCCTGCACCGGGTCGGGCGGCGCGGGATTCAACTTGTACTGCACGAACATCGCGCCCGCCATGATGATCGGCAGGATGAACAGCGGATCGCGCGCCGACAGGTCGTGGATCCACAACGCGAACGGCGCCTGGCGCATCTCCACGCTCTCGAGCAGCACCCAGTAGAAGGCGAGGAACACCGGGATCTGGATGACGACCGGCAGGCAGCTCGCGAGCGGGTTGATCTTCTCGCGCTTGTACAGCTCCATCATGGCGCGGCCGAGCTTCTCGCGATCGTCGGCGTAGGTCTCCTGCAGGTTCTTGATGCGCGGCTGCAGCGCTTTCATCTTGGCCATGGAGCGGCCACTTGCCTCCGACAGCGGGTAGAACAGCAGCTTCAGGAGAAACGTCACCAGGATGATGGACACCCCCCAGTTGCCGGTGAGCGCGTACACCTTCGCGAGCAACCAGAACAGCGGCATCGCCAGCACCGTCAGGCGGCCGTAGTCGGCGACGCGCCCGAGATCGTGCGCGGTTTGCTCCAGCTGCGCCTGCAGCTTCGGCCCCACGAACAGCGTCGCATCGAACTGCGCGCTGCCGCCGGCCGGCACGCTCTGCGCAGGACCTTCCACGGACAAGAGGTACTGGTCGCCCGCGACCTCCAGGCCGAAGTGCCACGGCGCGCCGGGCGGCGGCACCAGGGCGGTGACGAAATGATGCTGCAGCGCCGCCACCCAGCCGTCGCGCACGTCGAGCGACAGATGGCTGTCCTGCGCATCGGTGGTGCTGAGCTTGCGGTACTTGGTGCCGTCCCAGAGCGCCGGGCCGTGGAACGCGTAGCTCGTGACGTTGAAGTACGAGCGCTTGGTGGGCGGGTCGTTGCGCAGGATCTGCACGTAGGGGTGCGCGCTCCACGGCGTGCTGCCGTGGTTCTCCACCTGGTAGTCGAGGCCGATGTTGTAGCGCCCGCGCCGGAACACGAACGTCTTGGTGACCGTGATGCCATCCGCGCTCCAGCGCAGCGGCACCCGGAGCTCACTGGCACCGTCGAGCACGTAGTCGCTGCGCTCGCTGGTGTAGGTCGCGATGTGCGTCGGGTATTCCCCGGGCGCCGGGCCGGTGAGTCCCGACTGCAGCAGGTAGAGCGACTGCGGATCGTCGTGATCCTCCAGGCGCACCGGCGTCACCTCGCCCTTCACTCTCGGGTAGGCGAGCAGGTCCGCCCGCTCGAGGGTGCCGCCCTGGGTGCTGATGTCGACGTCGAGCACGTCGGTGCGCACGTGCACGGCGGGCGCCGCGGCTGCGGGGGCCGCGAGGGCGGCGGCGCCCGGCGCGGCCGTGGTCGCATCCGCGGCGGCTGGGGCAGCGCCGGCGGTGGCGCTCGGCGACGCGGTGGCGCTCGGCGACGCGGTGGCGGCGGCCCCACCTGCCGCCGTGCCTGCGGACGGCAGCTGCGGGATGCGATTACCGAGATCACTCGCCGGCGCGCCCGCGACGCCGTGCTGCTCAGCGGACGAGTTGAGCGCGGGCGGCGGCGCGTAGTCGCGCATCCAGGTCTGGTAGTCGTAGAACAGCAGCAGCGCGAGCGCGCCCCACAGGTACAGGCGCAGATTATTCTTCATGGGCATGCGGGGCGCGCAGCAGCGAAACGCAGCGCTGCGGCACCGGATCGAAGCCGCCGGGCTGCCAGGGGTGACAGCGCAGCAACCGCCGCAGCGCCAGGAAGCCGCCGCGCAGTACGCCAAAGCGCTGCACAGCCTCGAGCGCGTAGTGCGAGCAGCTCGGGTAGAAGCGGCAGCGCGGCCCGAGAAGCGGGCTCACGGTCCATTGGTAGAGGCGGATCAGGAAGACTGCGACGTGGCGCATTGTTCGCCTACTTTTCTCCACAGCGCCTCGAGGCTGGCGCGCAGCGCCGGGCCGCTCGCGCCGCGGGCCGCCGACCGCGCACTCACCACCAGATCCACCGCCGGCAGCTCGCGCTGATGCAAGCGGAAGGACTCGCGGATGATGCGGCGCAGGCGGTTGCGGCCGACCGCGCCACCGGCCGCGCGCACCGCCACCGCCAGTCCCAGGCGCGGGGCGCCCGCTTGGTTCGAACTCGCCGTCACTGCGAAAAATCCGTCACTCATGCGCCGTCCGCGCGCGTAGGCGGCATCGAAATCGCGCTTGCGCCGCAGGCGAAGTCGCGCCGGCAGTGTGAGCCGCCCAGGCATCGCGCGAAATTTAAGGGTTGCTGCGATGACGCTGCGCCGCTCTCGGGCGCAAGCGCATCAGTACGGCGCTAGGGTATCAGCTTGCGCCGGCCCTTGGCGCGCCGGCGCGCCAGCACTCTGCGGCCGCCCTTGGTGGCCATGCGCGCACGGAACCCGTGAGTGCGCTTGCGACGCACCTTGCTCGGCTGGTAGGTCCGCTTCATCGCGTCGGCTCCGTGGGCAATGTGCTGCTGTCAAAAAAAGGGCGGCAAGGCTAAGCCGTTGAGCATCAAGGTGTCAATACAAAGCGCACGCGAAGCGCACGCGCGTGGCGGCTTCAGCGCGCGGCGCGATCGGTATAGACTGCGCGGCCCCATTCCTTAACGTTCACAAGAAACGTCGCGGAGGCAACGCGCGTGGAAGCGTCGCTTTGGACTCGCTGCATGGGCGCGTTGGAGGCGGAGCTTCCGGAGCAGCAGTTCAACACCTGGGTGCGGCCGCTGCAGGCCATGGAGGGCAACGGCGCGCTGAAGCTGCTCGCCCCTAACCGCTTCGTGGTCGACTGGATCAATGCCAACCTGCTGCCGCGCATCGGCGAGCTGCTGCGCGATGAGAGCACCGGCGATACGCCCATCGTGACCGTCGAGGTCGGCTCGCGCAGCACGCCGCTGCGCGGTGCGCCGGCCGCGGCGCTGCCGCCGCGGCGCGCGGAAGGCCTGGTGGTCGGTGCGCGGCTCAACGCGGATTTCACCTTCGCCTCGTTCGTCGAGGGCAAGAGCAACCAGCTGGCCAAGGCGGCGGCGGTGCAGGTCGCGGAGAATCCCGGCAGCGCCTATAACCCGCTGTTCCTGTACGGCGGTGTCGGCCTCGGCAAGACGCACCTGATGCACGCCATCGCGCACCACATCAAGCAGCGCGACGCCGAGGCGCGCATCGCCTACGTGCACTCCGAGCGCTTCGTCGGCGACATGGTGCGCGCGCTGCAGCACAACTCGATGAACGAGTTCAAGACCGCCTACCGCTCGCTCGATGCACTGCTGATCGACGACATCCAGTTTTTTGCCGGCAAGGAGCGCTCGCAGGAGGAGTTCTTCCACACTTTCAACGAGCTGCTCGAAGGGCAGCACCAGGTGATCCTCACCTGCGACCGTTACCCGAAGGAGGTCGAGGGCCTGGAGGAGCGGCTCAAATCGCGCTTCGGCTGGGGACTCACCGTGGCGATCGAGCCGCCGGAGCTCGAGACCTGCGTGGCGATCCTCATGACCAAGGCGCAGGCCGTCGGCGTCCTCCTGCCGGAGGAAGTGGCATTCTTCATCGCCAAGCGCATCCGCTCCAACGTGCGCGAGCTCGAGGGCGCGCTGCGCCGGGTGATCGCCAACTCGCGCTTCACCGGGCACGTGATCACACTGGAATTCACCAAGGAAGCGCTCAAGGATCTGCTGTCGCTGCAGGCGAAACTGGTCACCATCGACAACATCCAGAAGACCGTCGCGGATTACTACAAGGTGCGCATGGCGGACCTGCTGTCCAAGCGGCGCAGCCGCTCGGTGGCGCGGCCGCGGCAGGTGGCGATGGCGCTCGCCAAGGAGCTCACCAGCCACAGCCTGCCGGAGATCGGCGATGCTTTCGGCGGGCGCGATCACACCACCGTGCTGCACGCCTGCAAGCGCATCAAGAGCCTGCGCGACAGCGAGCAGCGCATCAAGGAAGACTACTCAAACCTGTTGAGAACCCTGGCGGGTTGATGTGTGTAGTGACGCGCATTTGCTGTGCACGAAGCTGTGGATAAAGTTATCCACAAGCGGCACACAGCAGTTGGTCAACTCGTTCGCGGCTTTGTGCCCGAGCAAAAGCGCTGCAGCTGCCTGATAGCGCATGGAAAGTTTTCTTATACCCGTTACCATCACGCTCTATAGTCTTAACAATAAGAGAATCTTCTGTCTGATACAGATGTCTCCGGAAGAGAGTCGAACTCCATGAAGCTCACCGCCACGCGCGAAGACCTGCTCGCTCCACTGCAAAGTGTCATCGGTGTCGTGGAGCGCCGGCAGACCATGCCGGTGCTCGCGAACGTGCTACTCGCAGCACGCGACAATCACCTGAACGTCACGGGTACCGATCTCGAAGTGGAACTCGTGGCGACCAGCACGGCGAGCGTGCAGCAGCCCGGGGACATCACCGTGCCGGGCCGCAAGCTGCTCGATATTTTCCGCTCCCTGCCGGACAAGGCGAGTGTGACCTTGAGCACCGACGGGGAGCGCGTCTCGGTGCGCGCCGGGCGCAGCCGCTTCACGCTCTCGAGCCTGCCGGCGGCGGAGTTTCCGGTGGTCGAGGAGATCAACGCGCAGCAGACCCTCAACCTCGCGCAGGGAGAGTTCCGCCGCCTGATCGACAAGACACATTTCTCGATGGCGCAGCAGGATGTGCGCTATTACCTGAACGGGCTGCTGCTCGAGACCGACGGCAAGGCGCTGCGCGCCGTGGCCACCGACGGTCATCGCCTGGCGCTCGCCGAGATGGAGCTGGCGAGCGGCCAGGCCCGCTCGACCCACCAGGTGATCGTGCCGCGTAAGGGGGTACTGGAGCTGCAGAGGATCCTCGGCACCGAGGGAGAGATCGAGCTGGCCGTTGGCACAAATCACGTTCGGGCCAAGATCGGCGACATTCGCTTCACTTCGAAGCTGATCGATGGTCGTTTCCCGGAGTACTCGCGAGTCATTCCCGCAAGTCCGCCGCGCCGCGTCGAAGCGGATCGCGAGACGCTGCGCCAGGCGTTGCAGCGCACGGCGATCCTTTCCAACGAGAAATACCGCGGCATCCGCCTCACGGCACGCCCCGATCTGCTGACGCTCCAGGCGCACAACCCGGAGCAGGAGGAAGCCGAGGACCAGGTCGAGGTTTCCTACAAAGGCGAGGAAGTCGAGATCGGCTTCAACGTGAATTACCTGCTCGACGCGCTGGGCGCCATTGAGGGCGACAAGGTCGAGATCGGGCTCACAGATTCCAACAGCAGCTGCCTGATCCACGCGCCGGGCACGACGCATACGCGCTACGTCGTCATGCCGATGCGGCTGTAGTCCGCTCACCCTCGACCGCCGGGATTTTCCCCGCCGGACATTTTCCCCCGGCGCTTCGCCGCGCCTGCATGACCTGCGTTGCACGGCCCGCGGAAGAGCAGCTGCCGCTGCGTAAGGCGATTTAAGCAAACACCAAGATCCTGCTCGAGCGGTCGCGCCGCGCGAAAGTCGCCCCGTCGCCAACCAATGGCGACGCCCCGTGCGCTGACTGGAAAATGTCGACGCGCCTGCAAGGGTGAGGTGGAGAGGTCTCGGTGAGCGTGTGCATCGCGGGGGGCGCTGGCGCTGACACTCGCGCGGTGCCCACAGACGTCCTGTGGATCCACCGTGTGTTCACCGGCGTTGCGCTGACCGTCGGCCAGCAATTGGACGCGCGCGGTGGCGACGGCGACTGAGGTGCGCTCGATCCTGCCTGGCTCGCTCACAGGAGCCGTCGCGTCATCGCTGCGGGTCGCTTCAGGTGTTCCACGTGGAACGCTTCCGCGTCCCGAGGTCCTATGTGGAGCGCCGGTCTCCAACCGGGAGAGCGGTTCCACGTGGAACATGGCGGTCGGCTACAGGATCGTCAGACTTCAGGATCGTTCCACGTGGAACATCGCTTCCACCCCGAGGAGTGGGTTCCACGTGGAACACCGCCTCACCCCGAGAAGTCGGTTCCACGTGGAACACACGCCAGGGTTGCTCGCAAGCGCTCCTCGCCGAGGCTCACCGGGCACAGCATCCCACCGGTCCCTCGGGTCGCCGATGGCCATCGCCGCTGCCACACCAGGCTGCTTCACCGGGGGCCAAAAGCACCCCTGAGTTCGCGCTGCTCTGGGCGCTCGGGCGACTGCCAACGCAGCAACACCTTCCGCGAAACCGCCGCGCAGTCAGGCAGAATGGCGCCGCAACTTTTGGGCGGGGCGGGAAATGGCAAACCAGTCGGCGACCATGCGCTGGTCACAGGTGATGCGGGTCGACCAGGCGCGGGGGGGTGGAATCGCGATGGTGGCGGGCCTTGCTCCGCACGACCCGAAGTCTCGCCTGCGCGCCTGCCGCACGTTCTTCAGAGCATGAGCCTCAGTCAGCTCACGATTGCCAACGTCCGCTGCATCGAGCAGGCGACACTCGATATCCCGCCCGGACTGGCGCTCATCTGCGGCCCCAACGGATCGGGCAAGACATCAATCCTCGAGGCCGCCTTTATGCTCGGGCGCGGTCGATCGTTTCGCACAAGGAGCAATGAGCGCCTTATTCGCTATGGACAGGATCTTTTAAGAGTCATTGGGAGAACGTGCCGGGAGGACGGCGTCCCGGAGACCATCGGCTTCGAGGTGACCCGCACGGCGACAACGGCCCGTATCGGCGGGCGCAGTGCCGAGTCCCTGGCAGAGCTCTCACGGGCGTTTGCCGTGCAGGTGATCGATCCGGGAGTGCACCGGCTTGTCGAGGAGGGTGGTTACCGGCGGCGTCGCTGGCTCGACTGGTCCGTGTTCCACGTGGAACCTCAGTTCATCGACACGTGGCTTCGGTACACGCGGGCGCTGAAGCAGCGCAATGCGGCGCTGAGATCCGGCGCCGATCCGCAGCTGTGGGAACCCGAGCTCGCCCGCCTCGGCGAGTCCATCTCGCACTCCCGCGAGGAGCTCGTCGGACGGTTGCAGCCCTACTGGCGCGAGGAGCTCGCGGCGCTCGCCGGCGTGCCGGTGGAGCTCGGCTACCAGCGGGGATGGACCCAGGAGCACACGCTCGCCGAGGCGCTCGAGAGCTCGCGCGCGCGCGATCGGGCGCGGGCCGTCACGCACTCCGGTCCTCACCGCGCGGACATTACACTGCGGCTGCACGGACGCGCGGCGCGCGAGGCGCTCTCGCGCGGGCAGCAGAAACTCGTTGCGGTGGCCATGACGGTGGCCCAGCTGCGGCTCCTCAAGGAGCTCACGCAGATTCATCCGACGCTGCTCCTGGATGATCCGGCCGCCGAGCTCGACGGTGAGTATCTGCAGCGATTCATCTCCCAGGTCATGCGTCTTCGATGTCAGCTCGTGGTGACTTCGCTGCACCCGGAATCCCGACTTTTCGGTGCGCCGGAGCGGGAGTTCCGCGTGGTACAGGGGAGGGTGCAACCGGTATAATGTCGCGTCACAAAACCGAGCCTCTTCATGTCCGCAGACGACGTCTACGATTCCAGTAAAATCAAAGTCTTAAAGGGTCTTGATGCGGTGCGGAAACGCCCCGGAATGTACATCGGCGACACGGATGACGGGACCGGTCTTCACCACATGGTTTTCGAGGTCGTCGACAACTCGATCGACGAGAGCTTAGCCGGCCACTGCGATCGCATTATCGTCACGATTCACGCGGACGAATCGGTGACCGTCTCGGACAACGGCCGCGGAATTCCTGTGGATATCCACCCCGAGGAGGGGCGCTCGGCGGCCGAGGTCATCATGACCGTGCTGCACTCGGGCGGTAAGTTCGACGACCTCTCGTACAAGGTCTCCGGTGGCCTGCACGGGGTCGGGGTGTCGGTGGTGAACGCGCTGTCGGACTACCTGCTGCTCATGATCTCGCGCGACGGCAAGCTCCATCGCCAGGAATATCACCTGGGCGAGCCGGTGGCGCCGCTGGCAGTGGTCGGCGAGACGCACGATCGCGGCACGATCATCCGCTTCAGGCCGAGCTCGACGATCTTCACCAACATCCAGTTCAACTACGAGATCCTCGCCAAGCGGCTGCGCGAGCTGTCGTTCCTCAATTCCGGCGTGCGCATCGAGCTGATCGACGAGCGCGAAAATAAATCCGACGTGTTCGCGCACGCCGGAGGACTCAAGGCGTTCGTCAAATACCTCAACCGCACGCGCACGCCGATCCACGAGACGGTGGTGTGGTTTCGCTCGCAGGACGGGCCGGTGTCGGTCGAAGTGGCGATGCAGTGGAACGACTCGTATCTCGAGAGCATGTTCTGCTACACCAACAACATCCCGCAGAAGGACGGCGGCACGCATCTCGCCGGCTTTCGCAGTGCGCTGACGCGCACGTTGAACGATTACGTCGAGAAGGAGCTGTCGGGCAAGAAGGACCGCATCCCCATGACCGGCGACGATGCGCGCGAGGGACTCACCGCGATCCTGTCGGTGAAGCTGCCCGATCCGAAGTTCTCCTCGCAGACCAAGGACAAGCTGGTGTCCTCCGAGGTGAAGGGCATCGTCGAGAACGCGGTGGGCACCAAGCTGCAGGAATTCCTGCTGGAGCATCCGCAGGAGGCGCGCCAGATCGTGGCGAAGATGGTCGAGGCGGCACGCGCGCGCGAAGCGGCGCGCAAGGCGCGCGAGATGACCCGCCGCAAGGGTGCGCTCGATATTGCCGGACTGCCGGGCAAACTCGCTGACTGTCAGGAGAAGGATCCGGCGCTCTCGGAGATCTTCATCGTCGAGGGCGACTCCGCCGGCGGCTCCGCCAAGCAGGGACGCGACCGGCGCACGCAGGCGATCCTGCCGCTCAAGGGCAAGATCCTCAACGTCGAGAAGGCGCGCTTCGACAAGATGCTGTCCTCGGCGGAAGTCGGCACGCTCATCACCGCGCTCGGCTGCGGCATCGGCAAGGATGATTTCGACATCGCCAAGCTGCGCTACCACCGCGTGGTGCTGTTGTGCGATGCCGACGTCGACGGCAGTCACATCCGCACGCTGCTGCTCACCTTCTTCTACCGGCAGATTCCCGAGCTCATCGAGCGCGGCCACATCTACATCGCGCAGCCGCCGCTCTACAAGATCAAGCGCGGCCGGCAGGAGACCTACGTCAAGGACGAGGCGGGCCTGTCGCAGCTGCTGCTCAACGACGCACTCGAGGGCGCGGCGCTGCACGTCAATGACGGCGCGCCGCCGCTGTCGGGCACGAGCCTGGAACTGCTGGCGCGCAAGTACATGGAGGTGCAGGCGATCATCACACGCTGGTCGCGCCGCTACGACGATCGGCTGCTGGAGCAGCTCATCTACATGCCCGAGGTGTCGCCGGCGAACTTCGATCGCGCCGAGTGGCTGAAGGGGTGGGCGCAGGACCTCAACGAGCGGCTCAATGCGCTCGCCGACGGCACCCGCACCTACCGCGTCGAGACGCGCGGCGCGAGCGACGGGCACGCGGCGCGCATCATCGTGCACAAGACCGAGCACGGCACGCCGAGCTCGAAGTACCTGCCGCGCGAGTTCTTCGAGTCCGCCGAGTACCAGCGGATCGCGGATCTGGCGCGCACCCTCGCCGGGCTGATCGGCGAGGGCGCCCACGTCAACCGCGGCAACGAGCGCGCCGAGATCGGCTCGTTCAAGGAGGCGATGCGCTGGCTGTTCGAGCAGGCGAAGAAGGGCCAGACCATCCAGCGCTACAAGGGCCTCGGCGAGATGAATCCGGAGCAGCTCTGGGAGACCACCATCAACCCGGAAACGCGGCGGCTGCTGCAGGTGAAGATCGATGATGCGGTCGCAGCGGACGACATCTTCACGACGCTCATGGGCGATCAGGTCGAGCCGCGCCGCGAATTCATCGAGAAGAACGCGCTGTCGGTGACCAACCTCGATATCTAGTCTTTTCGCACTAAAACCGCGTTGTGATCAGCTCATTGACTCGACAGAGAGTCAATCATCTGGCTCAGGGCACGCGCGTCAGGCGGCTGTAGCCCGCTGCCCAGGGTGGCGGATTGTCGTCGGGCGTGGATACGATGCGTCCGCTGCTGTCGTCCACCCACTTGCCCGGATCGGTGTTGCTCAGTTTGTAGACGTTGCCGGTGCGCTCATCGCGGTAGTTGCTGTAGCCCGAGACGATGTCGTCCATCGCGGAGAAGTTCTCATCGGTGGCGTTGAGGCTGGCGATGATCCCCTGCTGCGCGCGCAGCGAAGCCTGCGCCCGCTGATTGATCGCCGCGGCGGCCTCCTGGCTCATCTGGTTCTGCTGCTGTACCCAGGCAGGGTCGTACTTGAAGGTGAGCGTCATGTGCTTGAGCACCTCGAAGGCCGCATCCGCCTGAGCGCTTGGGGCGATCAGCGCACGCAGAAAAATCACGTTCCACAGCACGTTGTCGCGCGTGGTGCGGGTCACTGCATCGACGCGCACCTGCATCGGCTGCCCGCCATGGCGGCAATTGAAAGTGGCCTCCCCGCCGGTGGAGGCTGAAGGAATCACGGTCGGGATCAGCTGGTCCGCCGCGACGACGAAGTCGTTGCGCTCCTGCGCGGCTTGGAAACGCAGCTGCGGGCAAAGTCCGGAAAGCGCTGTCTGCCCGTAGAGCTGCGCGAACTGTGCACCCGCGATGTAGTGCAGCAGCATGGTGACTCCGCCCAGGCCGGCGTCGTGCAGCGAGCCCTCGCGCCAGCCAAGGCGCCGCGTGGTCGCATTGGGCGGCGTGTACGAGAGGAGCGTGGGCTCGCCCACCATCAGATACGTCATGCGATCGGGCGACAACGCCCGCACGAACGGGCTGATCTCGAGCGCGCCGCGCCGGGTGAGCGCGCCCACGGTGTGCCAGCCGGAGGGCACCTGCACGGTGAAGGCGTGCTCCGCAGGATCGCTGAACGTCGTGTAGCCGGAGACTTTGAGCGGCGCAGTCGACACCGCTGAAGCGGGCGTGCCAGGCGGCGCTGCCTCGGCCGCCGGCTGAGCCGCGGGCGCTGCGCCCATGAGCGCGTGCAGCTGCAGCGGCCGCCCGGCGCGCAGCACCGACAGCTCGGCGCGCTGTCCCGGCGCGAGCGCCGCGAGCGCGCTCACCACCGCCGCGGTATTCGCGGCCGAGCGCCCGCCAACGGCCACGATGATGTCCCCGACCTGCACACCGGTCTGCGCCGCGGGGCTACCCGCGGCGATGACGCCCACCTGGGCGCCGGCCGTGCCGGGCAGATCCTTAAGACCCACGCCGAGAAAACTCCTGGGCGCCTGCGCCGCGGCGGGAGGGCTGAGCGCTGCGAGCGCCAGTGCGAGCGCGACAACGAGCGAGGCGAGTGCGGCCGGTGGGCTTGTCATGTCGGCACCTGCAGGAACGAAAGCGCAGGATCATCGCACGCCCGCGCGAGCACGGCCGCACTCAGAAAAGTTCGCGCACCGTCGTCTCGATCCAGCCCTGGACCTCCTCGTTCAGCTCGCGCACCTCGCGCCCCGCCGCGCGCACCGCCGGGCCGATCACGACGCGCACCACGCCCGGTTTCTTCAGCAACCCGCGCCGCGGCCAGTAGCGTCCGGCGTTGTGCGCGACCGGGACGATGAACCGATCGGTCTCGATCGCCAGCAGCGTACCGCTCACGCCATAGCGGCGCGTCTCGCCGGCGGGCATGCGCGTGCCTTCGGGAAAGATAATGATCCAGTCACCTTCCGCCAGGCGCTCCTTGCCCTGCTCGAGCACCTGCGCGACGGCGGAGTGTCCGGCCTGGCGATCGATCGCGATGGCATGCAGCTGCCGCAGCCCCAGACCCACCGCCGGGATCCACAGCAGCTCGCGCTTGAGCACCCACACCTGGCGGGGGAAGACCACCATCATCGCGATCGTCTCCCACGAGGAGGAGTGCTTCCACAACGCGACGTGACAGCCTTGCGGCAGCGGCTCACCCTCGATGCGGTAGGCGAGGCCGCAGCTCCAGCGCAGCACCGCCAGCACGCTCACCGCGTAGGCGCGCGCCAGCGCGAAACGGCGCGGGAAGGGCAGCATCAGGCACGCGAGCACGAAGAAGATCGCGTAGAGGAAGGTCCACAGGAACAGGAAGCCGGTGAAGAACAGCGAGCCGGCGAGCTGCAGCAGCGGCCCGCGCCGGCTCGACTCCACCGCTGCCGCGCGCTCGCTCAACCCGGCAGTCGCGACAGGTCCGCGACCCCTGCGAACAAACCCTGCAGCTGGGCGAGCAGGCTCAGGCGATTGGCGCGCAGCGCGAGGTCCTCGTCCATGACCATCACCTGGTCGAAGAACGCATCGACCGCGGGCCGCAGCTGCGCGAGCCTGCCCAGGGCGCCAGCGTACTCGCGCTGCGCGGTGGCGGCGGAGACCGCATCGCGCAGCGCGCGCATGGCATCGAAGAGGCGCACCTCGGCGTCCTCGCGCAGCTGGCGCACGTCGACCTCGGCCCCCGGGGTGGTGTTGGCTTTGCGCAGGATGTTGCTGATGCGTTTGTTCGCGGCGGTGAGGCTGCCGGCCTCGGGAAGCGCGAGGAACATGCTGAGCGCCTTGAGGCGCGCATCGAAATCGAGCGGCGAGGCCGGGCGCGCGGCGAGCACCGCGTCGAACATCTCCGCAGTCACGGCCGGGCGTGCCGCGCTCGCCGCGGCGCCGCCCTCCAGGTAGTAGGCGCGCAGCCGCTCCATCAGGAAGTCGTAGATTTCCCCGGCGAGCGCCGCCGGGTCGGCGGCGCCGGCCGCGGGCGGTGCCGCGCGCGTGCCGAGGCGCTCGATGTCGGCGCGCACCGCGCCGAGCGCGCGCGCGATGTGCGCCGGCAGGTCGAGGTCGAGTCCCTTCTCGATCAGGATGCGCTGCACGCCGAGCCCGGCGCGGCGCAGGCCGAACGGATCCTTGGCGCCGCTCGGCTTGCCGCCGATCGCGAAGATCCCGGCGAGCGTATCGAGCTTGTCGGCGATCGCGAGCGTGATGCCCGCCGCGCTCGCCGGCAGCGCATCACCTGCCGAGCGCGGCAGGTAGTGCTCGCGGATGGCGGTGGCAACCTCGTGCGGCTCGCCGTCGGCGAGCGCGTAATAGGCTCCCATGATCCCCTGCAGCTCGGGGAACTCGCCGACCATGGCGGTGAGCAGATCGCACTTGGCGAGGAGCGCTGCGCGCTCGGTGGCTTCGAGGGCCGCGCCGGCAGCCGGCGCGATCCCGGCGGCGAGCCCCGCAACGCGGCGCGTCTTGTCGCCGAGAGAGCCGAGTCGCGCCTGGAAGGTCACCGCATCGAGGCCGGGGCGGCGCGCGACGAGCGGCTGCTGCCGGTCCTGCTCCCAGAAGAAGGCCGCATCGGCGAGGCGCGGGCGCACCACGCGCTCGTTGCCGGCGCGCACCTTGTCCGGTTCGCGGCTCTCGATGTTGGCGACGGTGATGAACGCGGGCAGCAGCCCGCCGGTCGCACCCTCCACCGGGAAGTAGCGCTGGTGGGTCTCGAGCGTGGAGATCAGCACCTCGCGCGGCAGCGACAGGAAACGCTCCTCGAAGAACCCGGCGAGCGCCACCGGCCACTCGGTGAGCGCGGTCACCTCATCGAGCAGTGCCGCGCCGATCAGTGCGCGCCCCTTGACGCCCTCGGCCGCCGCATCGACCGCGGTGCGGATGCGCTCGCGCCGCAGGGCAAAGTCTGCGAGCACGTAGCCGCGCTCGCGCAGCGTGCGCTCGTAGGCGGCAGGAGTGCTGAGCGCGAGCGGCTTCGGTGCATGGAAGCGGTGGCCGCGCGTGTGGCGCCCGGCCGCCACGCCGAGCAGCGTCGCGGGCACGACGTCCTTGCCGAAGAGCATCACCACCCAGTGTACCGGGCGCACGAACAGCGCCTCGCCCTCTCCCCAGCGCATGCGGCGCGGGATCGGCAGCTCATCGAGCGCCGTCTGCACCAGTGCCGGCAGCCGCCGCACGGCCTCCTCGCCCGCGCGCGTTCCGGTGAAATACAGGAAGGTGCCCTTGTCTTCCGTGATGCGCTCGAGCGCCTCCACGGGGGTGCCGCAGCTTTGGGCGAAGGCGAGTGCGGCGCGCGTCGGGGCGCCGCTCGCATCGAAGGCGGCGCTCAGCGGCGGACCGCGGCGCTTCAGGTGCTGCTCGGGAGAGCGCGCGGCGAGGCGCCGCACCAGAACGGCGAGGCGCCGCGGAGTGGCGAACCCTGAGACCTCGCCGTGCGACAGCTGCGCCCTGGCAAGGCCGGCGGTGAGGCCCGCGACGAGGGCCTGCGCGAGCGGCTGCAGCGCCTTCGGCGGCAGTTCCTCGGTGCCGATCTCGACGAGGAAGTCGCGTGCGCCGGTGCTCATGCGTTGCTCTGCGGCCCGCGCGCGCCGGCCGGCGCGCGCGCTTTCAGCAACGGGAAGCCGAGCGCCTCGCGGCTCGCCAGATACGCGCGCGCCACGGCGCTGGCGAGCGTGCGCACCCGCAACAGGTAGCGCTGCCGCTCGGTGACCGAGATGGCGCGGCGCGCATCGAGCAGGTTGAAGTTGTGCGAGGCCTTCAGCACCTGCTCGTAGGCGGGCAGTGCGAGCTTCGCCTCGAGCAGGCGCTGGCAGGCCTGCTCGTGGTCCTCGAAGTGCCGCAGCAGCACCGACACGTCGGCCTGCTCGAAGTTGTACGCCGACTGCTCGACCTCGTTCTGGCGGAACAGGTCGCCGTAGGTGATGGGGCCGTCGGGCGTGTCGCTCCAGAGAATGTCGTAAATGCTTTCCACGCCCTGCAGATACATCGCGAGCCGCTCGAGCCCGTAGGTGATCTCGCCGGTCACCGGGCGGCAGTCGAGGCCGCCGACCTGCTGGAAGTAGGTGAACTGCGTGACCTCCATGCCGTTCAGCCATACCTCCCACCCCAGGCCCCAGGCGCCGAGCGTCGGGGACTCCCAGTTGTCCTCGACGAAGCGCACGTCATGGACGAGCGGGTCCACGCCTAAGGCGGCGAGACTCCCGAGGTACAGCTCGAGGATCGGCAGCGGCGAGGGTTTGAGCGTCACCTGGAACTGGTAGTAGTGCTGCAGACGGAACGGGTTGTCGCCGTAGCGGCCGTCGGCGGGGCGACGCGAGGGCTGCAGGTAGGCCGCGCGCCACGGCTCAGGCCCCACGGCCGCGAGGAACGTGGCGGTGTGGAACGTGCCGGCGCCGACCTCCATGTCGTAGGGCTCGAGCACGACGCACCCGGCCTCCGACCAGTAGCTCTGCAGCGCGAAGATCAGCTCCTGGAAGGTGCGCGGCGCGCGGCCGAGTTTCATGAGAGTTCTTTCCGACCCCAAAGAGCGCGCGAGTATACGGCGCTTTGGAAGCCTCCCGGATCCTGCGGGCGCTCGTCGCCGGCGCACCAAAAGCGCGCGCTGCGCGAAGCTGCGCCGGACATAAGCGGCGCACCGCCTGACTTTTCGCACAGAAACAGTGCAATAATGAGCCCCCAATGCACTCTAATGGTGCAGAGCCTCGGCCGTATGACCCTAAGCGCTTGATTCTTCGTGCCGCCAACCTTGGCACGGGCCCTGCAACGTCAGGCCACTTCGCCGACTTCGCAGCATTTGGGACCTGCGAGCTTAGTGGCGATCTCTACCCTTTTCCGGAGGCGACATGACACCCAGTGACGTACTGAAACTCATAAAAGAAAAGCAGGTGAAGTTCGCGGACCTGCGCTTCACGGATACGCGCGGCAAAGAGCAGCACGTGACGATCCCGGCGCGGCTGGTCGATGAGGACCTGTTCCGCGACGGCAAGATGTTCGACGGCTCCTCGATCGCCGGATGGAAGGGCATCAACGAGTCGGACATGATCCTGATGCCTGAACCGGGCACGGCCGTCATCGATCCGTTCTTCGAGGAGACCACGGTCAATCTGCGCTGCGACGTGATCGAGCCGACGACCATGCAGGGCTACGAGCGCGATCCGCGCTCGCTCGCCAAGCGCGCCGAAGCCTATCTCAAATCCACCGGCATCGCCGACAGCGCGCTGTTCGGACCGGAGAACGAGTTCTTCATCTTCGACAGCGTGCGCTACGGCAACGAGATGCACGGCAGCTTCTACGCCATCGACTCGGTGCAGGGCGCCTGGAACTCTCCCAAGGAATACGCCGACGGCAACAAGGGCCACCGCCCCGGCATCAAGGGCGGCTACTTCCCGGTGCCGCCGGTGGATGCGTTCCAGGACATCCGCTCGGCGATGTGTCTGGCGTGTGAGGAGATGGGACTGAAGGTCGAAGTGCACCACCACGAGGTGGCGACCGCCGGACAGTCCGAGATCGGCATCGGCGCGGGCACGCTGGTCATCAAGGCCGACCAGGTGCAGATCCTCAAGTACGCGGTGCACAACGTGGCCCACGGCTACGGCAAGACCGCGACCTTCATGCCCAAGCCGCTGGTCGGCGACAACGGCAGCGGCATGCACGTGCACCAGTCGCTGCAGAAGGAAGGCCGCGCGCTGTTCGCCGGCGACAAGTACGGCGGGCTGTCGGATCTGGCGCTCTACTACATCGGCGGCGTCATCCGCCACGCCAAGGCGCTCAACGCCTTCACCAACGCCGGCACCAACAGCTACAAGCGCCTGGTGCCCGGCTTCGAAGCTCCGGTGATGCTCGCCTACTCGGCGCGCAACCGCTCCGCCTCGATCCGCATCCCGTGGGTGTCCAATCCCAAGGCGCGGCGCATCGAGGTGCGCTTCCCGGACTCGAGCGCCAATCCCTACTTCGCCTTCGCGGCGATGATGCTCGCCGGGCTCGACGGCATCCAGAACAAGATCCATCCCGGCGATCCGGCCGACAAGGATCTCTACGACCTCGAGCCCGAGGAGGCCTCGCACATCCCGACCGTGTGCCACGCGCTCGACATGGCGCTCGAGCATCTCGACAAGGATCGCGAGTTCCTGACGCGCGGCGGAGTGTTCACCAACGACGTCATCGATGCGTACATGGGACTGAAGATGCAGGAGATCACGCGCTTTCGCATGTCCACCCACCCCGTGGAGCTGGAGCTGTACTACAGCTGCTGATCGCCATGTACCGGCCAAGCCTCGCAGTGCACGCCGCGGCGCCCCAGGCGCCTCGAGCGCTTGCACGTGCGGCGGGGCCGAGGCTGCGGGCAGCGGCGCGCGCCATGCGCCGCGGCCCGCTTTTGTCGCCGAGCGTCCGCGGCGCTATGCTGCATTGGTATGCGCAAGCTCGCGTTTACCTTAATGCCGCTGCTGTGCTCGCTGGCCCTCGCCACGACCGTCTACAAGTGGGTCGACGAGAACGGTGTCGTGCACTACAGCGACCAGCCGCATGCCAACGCCGAGAAACTGCAGGTGAAGGACGCGCAGACCTTCCCGCATTCCTCGCTCGGCGTCGCGCCGTCCGCCGGCAATGTGCCGCCGCCGGCGGCGCAGCGTACCGGCGGCCCCTACCAGGGATGCGCCGTGGTGCGGCCGACCGACCAGCAGGAGTTCATGAACCTCGATGCGCTCACCATCTCCGTGCAGACCGACCCGGCGCTCAAGCCCGGCGACCAGATCTTCGTGAGCCTCGACGGCCAGCCGATCAACGAGGGCAAGCCGACCGGCGCACAGTTCACACTCTCGCCGGTCGATCGCGGCACGCACACGCTGCAGGCGCAGGTGCGCGACGTCGACGAGACGATTCTGTGCCAGACGCCCGCCGTGACCTTCAGCATCCATCAGCCCTCGCTGCTCAACCCCAACACCCCGATCCGTCCGCACTGACACGCGCCGGCGCGCGCCGGAGGCGCCGTGGTCGCGGTTGAGCACAGCGCGCCCTCAGCGCTCGCGCATTTCGATCCGGCCGACCTGCTCGACGCGCTCGCCACCGGCATCGTCATGCTGGATGCGCAGCTGTGCCCGATGTACGCCAACGTCGCCGCGCAGGACCTGCTCGCCTTCAGCCTGAAGACGGCGCGCGGCCGTCCGTTCACCGATCTGCTGCACGCGCCCGAAGCGCTCGGCGGCATCCTGCGCCGCGTGCTGATGAGCGGCGAGGGGATCGCCGACCGCGAGCTGCTGGTGCGCCCGGCGGCGGCGCCGCGCGAAGCGCGCACGCTCGACGTGACCCTCACTCCGCTTGACGGGCTCACCGGGCGGCACCTGCTGCTCGAGCTCGCCGATACCACGCAGCGCCAGCGCATCACGCGCGAGAACGACCTGCTGGCGCGCCTCGACGGCAGCCGCCTGATGGTCCGCCAGCTCGCCCACGAGATCAAAAACCCCTTAGGCGGGCTGCGCGGCGCGGCGCAGCTGCTCGAGCGCGAGCTGCCCGGCGCGGCGCTCAAGGAATACACCCAGGTGATCATCGGCGAGGCCGACCGGCTCACCGCGCTGGTCGACTCCATGTCAGGTCCGAGCCGCGCCCCGAGCAAGACGGTGCTCAACATCCACGAGATCTGCGAGCACGTCTATCACCTGCTGCGCGCCGAGGCGCCGGTGACGCTGCTGATCGAGCGCGACTACGACCCGAGCCTGCCGAACGCCATGCTCGATCGCAACCAGCTCATCCAGGCGCTGCTCAACGTGGCGCGCAACGCGCTGCAGGCGCAGGGTGACCGCGGGCGCATCGTGCTGCGTACCCGCGCGCGCTCGCACGTCAGTATCGGCTCGGCGATGCATCGGCTGGTGGCGAGCGTGCAGGTGGAGGACAACGGCCCGGGCGTGCCGCCGCAGCTGCGCTCCTCGATCTTCTATCCGCTGGTCACCGGACGCGCCAACGGCAGCGGACTCGGGCTCGCCGTGGCCCAGGACCTGGTGACGCGCAACGGCGGCATCATCGAATTCGACAGTGAAGTGGGGCGCACCGTGTTTACGCTGCTGTTACCCCTGGGAGAAGAGACATGAATGCACTACGAGTCTGGCTGGTCGATGACGACGCTTCCATCCGCTGGGTGCTCGAGCGCGCGCTGCGCAACGACGGCATGTCGGCGCGCGCCTTCGAGGCCGCGGAGCCGGCGCTCGATGCGCTGCGGCGCGACACCCCCGACGTGCTCATCACCGATATCCGCATGCCGGGCGCCTCGGGACTGGAGCTGTTGCGGCGCATCCGCGATGCGCGCCCGGCGCTGCCGGTGATCGTGATGACCGCGCACTCGGACCTGGGCAGCGCGGTGTCGGCCTACGAGGGCGGGGCGTTCGAGTACCTGCCCAAGCCGTTCGACATCGACCAGGCGGTGGCGCTGGTGCGCCGGGCGGCGAGCGGCTCGCTCGGCGGCGGCAACGGCGAGGCGGGGACGCCGCGCATCCCGGAGCTGCTGGGGCGCGCGCCGGCCATGCAGCAGGTGTTTCGCGCCATCGGGCGGCTGGCGCGCTCCTCGGTGACGGTGCTGATCACCGGGGAATCCGGCACCGGCAAGGAGCTGGTGGCGCGCGCCCTGCACCAGCACAGCCCGCGCGCCGCGCGCACCTTCATCGCGCTCAACACCGCGGCGATCCCCCAGGACCTGCTCGAGTCGGAGCTGTTCGGCCACGAGCGCGGCGCCTTCACCGGGGCGGATGCGCTCAGGCGCGGGCGCTTCGAGCAGGCCGACGGCGGCACGCTGTTCCTGGACGAGATCGGCGACATGTCGATGCCGCTGCAGACGCGGCTGCTGCGGGTGCTGGCGGAGGGCGAGTTCTACCGCGTCGGCGGCCAGACGCCGATCCACGTCGACGTGCGCGTGATTGCCGCCACCCACCAGAACCTCCAGGAGCGCGTCGCCCGGGGACTGTTCCGCGAGGACCTGTATCACCGCCTGAACGTGATCCGCATCGAGCTGCCGCCGCTGCGCGCCCGGCCGGAGGACATCCCGGACCTGCTGGGCCACTACATGCGCCTCGCCGCGCAGGAGCTCGGCGTCGAGCCGAAAGCGCTCTCCCCGGAGGCGCTCGAGCGGCTCGCCGCGCACGAGTGGCCGGGCAACGTGCGCGAGCTGGTGAACCTGTGCCGGCGGCTTTCGGTGCTCGCCCCGGGAAGCGAGGTGCACCTCGCCGACCTGCCGGCGGAGCTCGCCGGCCACGTCGCTACCCGTCGCGAGGCCGACTGGGCCGTGGTGCTCGGCGGCTGGGCCGAGCGGCACCTGCTCAGCGGCAGTCCGCCGCTGCTCGACACGGCGCAGCCGCAGTTCGAGCGCGTGCTGATCCGCGCGGCGCTCAAGCGCACCCAGGGCCACCGCCAGGAGGCGGCGAAGCTGCTGGGCTGGGGTCGCAATACCCTCACCCGCAAGCTCAAGGAGCACGGCATGAACGGCGGTCCCGGCCAGGACGAATAGTCGCCCCGCCGCGAAGGCGGTAAGGTTCGCGCGGGTCAAGCGCATCCAGCGGGGAAGCGCACGGGAGCCTTAGCGGATGTCGGACTGGCGCGCCTTGTGGCAGATGTCTTTCCTCGGCAACGAGCTCGGCGCGTGGGCGTTCGCACTGCTCGTGTTCGCGGTCACGTTCACGCTGCTGCCGGTCGCCAAGGGCTTCATCAGCGCGCAGCGCCGGCGCCTCTCGCGGCACCACCTACCGCAGATACAGGCCATCGAGCTCGCGGGCCTGCTGGTGGAGCGCACCAGCCGGATATTCCTGCTCGGCGTCGCGGTGTGGCTGGCCTCGCGCGACCTCACCTTCCCGCCGCGCTTCGAGCGCGCGCTGAGCGTCGCGCTGGTGCTGCTCTTCTGGATGCAGGCGGCGCTGTGGGCCATGACGACCGTGCGCTACGCCATCGACGCGCGGCGGCAGCGCTCCAAAGGTCCCGATACCCTGCTCAAGAGCTCGATGGAGGTGATCCTGTTCGTCGCCGGGCTCCTCGTGTGGGGGGTGGCGGTGCTGCTCGCGCTCGACAACCTCGGGGTCGAGATCAAGCCGCTGCTCGCGGGCATTGGCATCGGCGGCATCGCACTGGCGCTCGCCGTGCAGACGGTGCTCGCCGACCTCTTGGCATCGCTCTCCATTGCGCTCGACAAGCCCTTCGGCATCGGCGATGCGCTGAGCGTCGACGACTGTCAGGGGACGGTCGAGCACATCGGCGTGAGGAGCACCCGGCTGCGCAGCATCAATGGCGAGCAGATCATCATCGCCAACGGCGATCTGGTGAAGGTGCGGGTGCGCAACTTCGGCCGCCTGCAGGAGCGGCGCGCGCTGTTCGTGCTCGACGTGCACTACGACACGCCGGTGGCGACGCTCGCCGCCGTGCCGCGCACCCTGCGCGAGATCATCGAGGCGACCCCCGACACGCGCTTCGACCGCTGCCACCTGCTGCGCTGCACGGCTGCGGCGCTGCAGTTCGAGACCGTGTACTACGTCACGCGCGCCGACTACCAGAGCTATGCGGATGCGCAGCAGAGCATCAACCTGCGCATCCTCGAGCGCTTCCGCGCCATGGAAATAAGTTTCTCCGCGGTCGCCCCGCGCGCCGTGCGGCTGCACCGGCCGGCCGCGCCCGCCGCGGATGCGAGCGGACAGCAGCGGCTGCTGTAGCGCGCGGCCTCACTCCGGTAGCGGCAAGCCGCCTCAGCAGTGCGCGGCGCGCAGCGCGCGCTCACTTTGCCGCGAGCACCTCGTGCAGCGCGGCGTCGAAGTCCTCGTAGGGCTGCGCACCGAGCAGCACCCACCCCTGCAGCACCCCGTCGCGCACCCGTCCGATGACGAACGCCGGTGTGCCGTGCAGCCCGAGCGCCTGCGCTGCGGCGGCGTTGTGCGCGATCGCGGCATCGTAGCGATGCGCGGTGGTGCAGGCGGCAAAGCGCGCCGGGTCGACGCCGAGCGAGCGGGCCGCGCGCGTCAGCCCGGCCGGGGTCAGGTCCGCGTGCTCCGCGAGCAGCGCATCGTGCATGGGCCAGAAGCGGCCCTGCTCGGCGGCACAGTGCACCGCTTCGGCGGCCGGCCGCGCGGCGGAATGAAACTCGAGCGGCAGGTCGCGCACGATGAAGCGCAGCCTGCCGGTATCCACCCAGTCGCGCTTGATGAGCGGCCAGGTCTGCGCCTCGAAGCGCCGGCAGTACGGACACTGGTAGTCAGTGAATTCCACCAGGGTAAGCGGTGCATCGGGCCTCCCCTGGGCCTGCTCGTCCGACTCGAGCCGCAGCTGCACGGCGCGTCCGGAAGCCTCGGCGGGATCGTCCGCGCTCGCGCTGCCCGCCACGACTGCGAGGCTCAGCGCGATGGCGAGCGCAGCGGGCAGGGCCCAGGAGCTGCGCGTCGTCATCTAGCCCGAGACCGCGCAGTCCGCCACGTCCTGCGCCGTGCGCAACGTGCCGACGAGCTCGCTCACGCTCGCCACACCCTGCGCGCGCAGGTAGGCGCTGATCCCCTCGTTAATCGTCTTGCAAACCAGCGGCTCGTAGAAGAGCGCCGTGCCGATCCCGACCGCACTGGCGCCGGCGAGCAGGAACTCCAGCGCGTCGTTGGCGCTGACGATGCCGCCCTGGCCGATGATCGGGATGCGGTGCGGTGCTGCGACCTCGTAGACCTGGTGCACCTTCAGGAGCGCGATCGGGCGGATCGCCGGCCCCGACAGCCCGCCCTGCACGTTGCCGATCACCGGGCGGCGCGCGGCGACGTCGATCGCCATGCCCATGATGGTGTTGATCACCGCGAGCGCGTCGGTACCCGCCTCGATGCAGCGGCGCGCGTTCTCGCGGATGTCCGTCTGGTTCGGCGACAGCTTGGTGATGAGGGGTTTGCGCGTCACGCGCCGGCAGGCGGCCACCACCTGCGCCGACATGTCCGGATAGTTGCCGAAGGCGACCCCGCCTTCCTTGACGTTGGGGCAGGAGATGTTGATCTCGATGGCGTCGATCGGCGAGGCATCGAAGCGCCGCGTGACCTCGACGTATTCCTCGATGGTCGAGCCGCAGACGTTGGCGATGAAGCGCGTTTCGCTGAAGTCGAGGTGCGGCAGGATGTCGCGCACCACCGCGTCCACACCCGGGTTCTGCAGCCCGATGGCGTTCAGCATGCCGCCGGGCGTCTCGAACACCCGGTGCGGCGGATTGCCGAGCCGCGGCCTGGCGGTGGTGCCCTTGAGAACGATGGCGCCGGCATCGCGGTTGGAGAATCCCTCGATGCGCGTGTACTCCTCGCCGAAGCCGACGCAGCCCGAGAGCAGCACGATCGGCGAGGCGAAGTCCAGGCCGCAGAATTTCAGGTGCAGCGGGCTTGCGGCCGGCGCCGCCAGCCCGGCGCGCGCCGGGGCTTGTGGTGTGACCGTCGCCATACGAGAGCATTATCGCATCAGCCATGTTCCACATTGTGCTTTTTCAGCCGCAGATCCCGCCTAACACCGGCAACGTCATGCGCCTGGCGGCCAATTGCGGCAGCACGCTGCACCTGGTGCGGCCGCTCGGCTTCGAGCTCACGCGCAAGGCGGTGCGCCGCGCCGGCCTGGATTACGGCGAGCTCGCCGAGCTGCGCGTGCATGCGACCCTCGCGGAATGCCGCGCCGCGCTCGCCGGCGCGCGGCTGTTCAGCATCGAGACGGGCGCGACGCGCACCTACAGCGCGGCCAGGTTTCGCGCCGGGGATGCGCTGCTCTTCGGCCCCGAGACGCGCGGCCTGCCGCCGGCGGTGCTCGCGCTGGTGCCGCGCGCGCGACAGCTCACCATCCCGATGCGCCCGCACAACCGCAGCCTGAACCTTGCCAACGCGGTGGCGCTGGTCGTGTACGAAGCGTGGCGGCAGAACGGCTTCTCAGGGGCCACCGCGCTGCGGCGGCGCTGAGTCGCCCGGGCGCGGCGCCGGCGCCGCGGCGCCCTGCCGGTCGAGCGGGCTGCGTACGCCGTTCGCGCCCTTCGCCATGACGTGGGTATAGATCATCGTGGTCTTCAGGTCCGCGTGGCCGAGCAGCTCCTGCACCGTGCGGATGTCGTAGCCGTCTTCAAGCAGGTGCGTGGCGAAGCAGTGGCGCAGCGTGTGGCAGCTCGCCGGCTGTGTCAGGTGCGCCTTGTGCACCGCCGCCGCGACGGCGCGCTGAATGGCCTTCTCGTGCAGGTGGTGCCGCACGGGCAGCCCCGTGTAGGGATCGCGGCACAGCGTGGCCGCGGGGAACAGGTACTGCCAGCCCCACTGCGTGCCGGCGCGCGGAAACTTGCGCCCGAGCGAGCGCGGCAGCGACACGCCCGGCTGCTGCCGCCGCCGCTCGTCCTGGTACCAGGCGCGCAGCCGCGCGAGGTGCGCACGCACGGCGAGATCGAGCGCGCCGGGCAGCATGGTGATGCGATCCTTGCCGCCCTTGGCTTCGCGCACGATGAGCTCGCCGCGCTCGAGCGCGAGATCCTTGACCCGCAGCCGCAGCACTTCCATGAGGCGCAGCCCGCTGCCGTAGAGGAGACTCGCCACCAGCCACGGCGTGCCCTGCAGCTGCACCAGCAGCGCCGCCACTTCTGCACGCGTCAGCACCACCGGCAGCCGCTTGGCGCTCGAGGCGCGCGTGATGTTCTCGAGCCACGGCAGCTCGATGCCGAGCACCTGGCGGTAGAGGAACAGCAGCGCCTGCAGCGCCTGGTTCTGCGTGGCGGAGCTCACCTTGCGGCGCACCGCCAGGAAGGTCAGGAATTGCTCGACGTGCGGCGCGCCGAGCTCGCGCGGGTGGCGGCGCTGGTGGAATGCGACGTACCGGCGCATCCACTGCAGGTATGCCTGCTCGGTGCGCAGCGCGAGGTGACGCGTGCGCATGCGTTCGCGCGCCACGGCGAGCAGTCCGGGTGCTCTTGCCGCCCGTTCAGGGAGCTTGCGGAAGGTCGGCACGGCGCACACCTCGTGCGGCGATGACAGCAGAGGTTCGCCCGGGAGGGAAGCGGCAAATGGCGCGCGTTTGCCGCATTTCTTGCACCTGCGGTCGCCGCCGCGGGCGGCGCGGACCGCACCTTCGTATATAATTTGCACCGGGCCGGTGGCGCGCGTCCACCAACAACCGTGAGGCGCCCAGATGAGCTGGTGGGGCTGGATAATCGCCGGCGCGATCCTTCTCGGCGCGGAACTGACTTTCGTCAACGCGCAGTTCTACCTGGTGTTCGTCGGCAGCGCGGCGATCCTCGTCGGCCTCGCGACACTGATCACCGCGCCCGCCGAGTGGGTGCAGTGGGCGCTGTTCGCGGTGCTGGCGATCGTCTCGATGATGACGTTTCGCAGCCGCATCTACCGCAGGTTCCACGGCGCGTCGCCCGCGGTCAAAAGCGGACCTGTCGGTGGAGTGATCACGCTGGGCGCCCCGCTGGCGGCCGGCGAGAGCTGCCAGGCGGAGTACGGCGGCACCTTCTGGACGGTGCGCAACGACAGCGACACGCCGATGGCCTCCGGCACCCGCGCGCGCATCACCAGCGTGCGTGATCTCACGCTCCTCGTACGACCCGACGTCTAAGCCAACCGCCGCGGGACACACCATGTACACCTCCTACGTCTTCATCGCGCTGGCCGTAATCGCCGTGATCGTGGTGTGGCGCACCGCGACCGTCGTGCCGCAGCAGAGCGCCTATGTCATCGAGAACCTCGGCAAGTACAGCCGCACGATCCAGGCCGGCTTCCACATCCTCATCCCTTTTGTCGAGCGCGTTGCCTACCGGCACAGCCTCAAAGAGCAGGCGCTCGACGTGCCCGAGCAGATCTGCATCACGCGTGACAACGTCCAGGTGGGGGTCGACGCGGTCCTGTACATGCAGGTGCTGGATCCGCACCTCGCCTCCTACGGCATCACCAACTACGGCTTCGCGATCGCGCAGCTCGCGCAGACCACGCTGCGCAGCGAGATCGGCAAGATCGAGCTCGACCGGACCTTCGAGGCGCGCGGCATCATCAACGCCAACGTGGTCGCGGAGCTCGACAAGGCCTCGGTGGCGTGGGGCGTGAAGGTGATGCGCTACGAGATCAAGAACATCACCCCGCCCAAGGACGTGCTGTCGGCGATGGAGAAGCAGATGCGCGCCGAGCGTGAGAAGCGCGCTGTGGTGCTGACCTCCGAGGGCGAGCGCGACGCGAAGATCAACCAGGCGGAAGGCGACAAGCAGCGCGTCATCAAGGCGTCCGAGGCCAACAAGCAGCAGCAGATCAACGAGGCGGACGGCCAGGCGGCGGCGATTCTTGCGGTCGCGACCGCCACCGCCGAGGGCCTGCGCCGCGTCGGCGGCGCGCTCAGCGAACGCGGTGGGATCGAAGCGATGCAGCTGCGCATCGGCGAAGAGTACGTGCGCCAGTTCGGCAAGATGGCCAAAGAGAGCACGACGCTCGTCGTGCCCGGCCATCTCTCCGACCTCGCCTCCGTGGTCACCATGGCGACCAGCATCATTCGCAGGCCGCCGCCCGCGCAGCCGGGCGCGCCGACGCGGCCGACAGACGCAAGCCCGTAAACCGTCGGACCGAAGCGGGCGCCTGCAGTGATTACCGTTGACATTGCACCAGGTGCCTGCGGGGAGGCACAGCCATGAGCCCTTTCAATGCGGATCACTTCAGCGACATGGACGGCCAGCCGATCGAGGACTCGCCCGAGCCGCAGCCTTGCCCGTTCTGCGCCAGCGGCGCCGACCAGCTGGTCGTCGAGCGATGGAGTGCGGAAGATGATCCGGACCCGTCCTACCATGCCGAGTGTCTCAAGTGCGGCTGCAACGGCCCGCAGGGCCAGACGCAGCTCGAGGCTGCGCAGGCGTGGAACGGCCGGGACGGGGCGCAGTCCTGAAGAGTGTCGCGTGCGGCGAGGCTGAGGATCGCGCAATGCAGATGCTGGCGAGGTGCCGGGCGACTTACGCGACGGAAGTGCCGTGTTACAACGCGACGCTTAGGTCATCTAGGTATTGTTAGAAGCGCATGTATACGTATTCGCAAGCTTCAGCGCCGTGAGATTACTCTGCTGGCGCCTTCTAGGTGGTAGTCCGCGCATTGGCTGCGTCGCTCGGAGGTGGCAGGCCGTAAGCTCATTCGACCTGTGCTCGTCGACTGTGTCATGCGGCGCGAAGTTGGTCGGACGCCTTCTGAGACGTCGGCGGCACATGGATACCTCGAGGTCAGTCGGCACGGCGTGAGCATCACGGGTATTTCTTTCCGCTCGGATCGAGCGAGAACGTCTTGAGGATACGCTTCGCTCAGTCTTCAGCTTGCCTATCTTGCAGAGTACGAGCAATACCGCAGTCGGCTTTAATGCGACCTTGGGAGGCGCGTCTTGTGCTGATCGCCACTCCGGGACGATAAGCGGTGTAACCTGCGATACGAGCGGAGTTTCGTGCGACCTCTGCTCGAAGGCGCTTGAGATGAGTCGGTTCGCCTGCAGAATCGGGCCAGGACGTGGAGGCGATTCTGCGATGCGCTCTAACAATCGTTGGAGGGGTCCGTGATGCGCTTGCTGGGTTGGCGCCGCGGGCGCTGAGAAAGTGTGCGCCCGCGGCGCCTGGGCCGGCGCTTCTGTGCGGCCCCTCAACTTCACCGTTAGAAGTCACCTGCGGGAATTGGGCATCGCGAAGAATCCGCAATGCCTTCGCTTAACTCTGCGATATGCGAGCGGTAGCTGACTCACTTGTCCTGCAGGCGTCTTCGTTTGGCGCTGCAGGATGCGCGTGCGGCCACTGGCGACTTCGTTGGAAGTCGGGGCGCGCGCCCAAGCGACTGCGATCAGGCAGCAGTCGCGCCTGTGGCGATGCTCGCCAGGCGCGAATTGGCTTCGCTTGTGGGCTCGGGGGCGCGCTTAACTCGGTGACTATGTCACCTCTGCTTGCAGCACTCGGGCCGCACGCGCACAGTCGCGCTGGTTGGGTGACTTCTAACCCTCGCTTGGAGCGGGCCGTGAGGGGTGTGGTGGGAGCGCGCTTCGCGCGTCAGACAGATGAATCGCGTCCAACGCGCGCGTGGCGCCGTGCCGCGGCCGCTCAAGCTCATCGTTAGAACGCATGCGGGTCCTCGTCACGCTCGGCGCGTTTTTAGCTCTCGGCCCGTTTGGAGCTGCCCTCGCGGGGGAGCCGACGGCGGTCGCTTTACCTCAGGGGTCCTGGAGTTTGAAAATCTGCGTCGCCTTCGGGCCGACCACAAATACGCCGTGCGTCTACCTGACCCAGAAGCTCATTCTTCGCGTCGAAAACCCCACTTGGCCACCCCCGCCCCAGCGCAAGGTCGTGTTTGAGCAACCCATCTCTCCTGCATTGGCTCAGCAGATATACGCGCATGCACTATCGGCAATTCGCTCCATTGGCGAGCCACAAGGCGACCCGGTAATAGACGGCACTGATGTGAGAATCGCTTTGACCTCTCCTCCTACGAGCGCGGAAGTTCGCTTTTGGGGCAGTGACGCAGGACCGGAGGTTCGTGGGTTGATTAGTCTTTTGCGTGAGGTCACGCATGCGTTCTAACAATCGTTGGAGGGGGCCGGCGTTGCGCATCACCCTGGGCGGCGCAGGCGCGGGAAGACATTGTGCGCCTGCGTCGCCAGTCGGGCTTAGTAGGCCGGCCCCTCAACTTCACCGTTAGGCGGCAGCACCATGCGCACTTCGACACGCCTCGTGGTAACCGTAGTTAGCGCGCTGGTGACGTACTTCGTGTTTCGGGTTGCTGGCGCGTTGCTCTTCTATGGGCATCTTTCTCCGGGAACTTCCCGGCTGGTAGCGGCAGTGGTAGCTATTGGGGCAGCATGTTTTGTCTGGACGCACGCTGCGTCGTCGCATCCGGGTTTAGGCCGGTCGGTAGCCCTTGGGTCGCTAATAACAGGCGCAATCGCCTTCTCAGCGGGCTTTTTCGGTCCGATCCTACTTACGCCAGGCGCCAATCAAGGCCCACTGCTGGGTATTTTCATTACTGGACCTCTGGGTCTCATACTCGGCGCCGTGGGTGGTGCGATTTACTGGACGGTGCGCAAGGATCGAGGCTCCGGTGATGGTGCCGCCTAACAATCGTTGGAGGGGTCCGTGAGGCGTGGTTTGTTTGGCGCCGCGGGCGCTGAGAGAGATTGTGCGCCCGCGTCGCCTGTCCGGCGTGGTCGTGCGGCCCCTCAACTTCACCGTTAGGCGTCTGATGCTGCGCAAGTTTTTCGCCGCCCTGGGATTGGGCTCAGCAGCCGCCGGACGCGGAGGGGCCAAGCCGCCGTACACACCGTACTCAGAGAGCGCTGCAAATGACATTTACAACATGCTCTTCTGCGACGACCCGATCGCCTACGGGCCAACGGGCGGAAGGGCACCAGCGCCTTGGCAGGTTGTACTTTCGTCAGACCCGCCGAACGTTCCAGCGCTCGTTGCCTTGGCTGACGATTTCACCCAGGAGGGGCGAACTCGGTTCTTGGCTTACACGAAGCTTCGTGCCCTCGGTCAAGTGGTTCCGGCAAAGCGCTTGCTCGGCGTAATTGTCGAGATGCCCATGGCAGGTGGGTTGGACACGTTGGCTGCGTACTCCGATGGTGGGGTGCGCTACATCAACCACACGAGCAAACTCGCATTTTTTGAGTGCCTCCCTTCGCTCCAGCCGCACGTGCAAAGCCTCTTTGCCGCATCAGAGCCCGTGGTAGCGCGGATAGGGCCTTGGCACGAGTCGCGCCGGCCTCCTCCGAAAGCAGGACAGGTGCGTCTTACGTTCCTGGTCTCGGATGGGCTGTACTTCGGCGAAGGGCCCATGGCGACGATGCAACGGGAAGCCATGGCTGGCCCAGTGATTCAGAGGGCAGGTCAGCTGTTGCAGGCTGCCGTAGCTCTGGCGGTTAAATGACGACGCCTAACAAACGTTGGAGGGGTCCGTGAACGGCTGGTGGTTGCGCGCCGGGGGCGGAGGAAGACAGCAGGCGCTTGCGGCGCTTGGCCGGCGCCTGCGTGCGGCCCCTCAACTTCACCGTTAGGCCGCTTCATCATGGGCTCTTCATGACGCGCACACCCGCCCCGCCTCCGAAACGCAAGTTGGTCACTCTGACCGGTAAGCCGGTATCCATTGCGAACGCCAAAGTTGCTGTGCGCCGCTCCCTTTGGTGGTTCTGGGGGCTGGCTGGCTTTTCGCTCATAAACTGCACCTCTGATGCGCTAGGCTTCGGCTATCGGACCGTTCTTGGCTTGGGTGTCACCCAGTTACCGGAGGGCTTCCTCCCACTTGGGCAAGCCGTACGGATGACGTTCGCCCTGGGAGCGGTAGCGCTCATGGTCGTGGTTGGACTGCGTGCACGGCGGTTCAGCATGCGCTGGTACGTTGTTGGCATGTTAGCTTACGCAGCGGACACCCTCGTAAGCTTCGTTCTACGCGACTGGATAGCGCTCGGGGTTCATGCGTTCGTTCTATTTATGCTTTACGGCGGGTACCTAACGCTGTGCACGCTCAAAGAGCTAGCGCACGATGCAGGCGATTCAGCGGCCTAACAATCGTTGGAGGGGTCCGTGATGCGCCTGCGGCTTGGCGCCTCGGGCGCTGAGAAATTGTGCGCCCTCGGCGCCATGGGGCACTTCTGGGCGGCCCCTCAACTTCACCGTTAGGCGGCAACGGGAAGCGCGTCGTGACCCCTGACCTGGGTGGTACCCTCAGCGCATGAAAGTTGGTGAGATCCTGCGCATGCTCCAGGGCTGATGGCTGGTATCTCGTCGCTACGCGCGGAAGCCATCGCCAGTTCAAGCACCCTACGAAGGCCGGACGCGTGACCGTTCCAGGTAAGCCTAGCGATGATTTGGCACCAGGGACGCTCAACAGTATTCTGAAACAGTCGGGCCTGAAGAAATAAGGTAACTGACCATGCGATACGCGATCGTTATTGAAAACGCCGGCACAAACTACTCCGCTTACGTACCGGATTTGCCCGGCTGCGTGGCCACAGGCGCGACTGTGGAAGAAGCTGAGCTCTCTATTCGCGAGGCCATTGAGTTTCACCTTGAAGGGATGCGTCAAGACGGCACTCCGATTCCTCCGCCGTCGAGTCACGTGGACTACGTTGAGGTTGCCGCCTAACAATCGTTGGAGGGGGCCGGCGTTGCGCATCACCCTGGGCGGCGCAGGCGCGGGAAGACATTGTGCGCCTGCGTCGCCAGTCGGGCTTAGTAGGCCGGCCCCTCAGCTTCACCGTTAGGAGTCACGGAATCAGGTCGGTGGTCACTTCTGGCGCTGTGCCAAACGGCTTGCTGATTAAGCCTATTAAGTCGAGTTCTATGCTTACATCTTCGCGCACTCACGTCGTGTGGGGCCCGAAGGGCCGGACGGCAGTAAGCACGTCGCTGTTGGTCTGCTGGATTGCTGCGGGGTCAACGTCCAGCACAGCGCAAGCGCCCCCAAGTGGCGTCGCTGCAGTGCACGGGATCGCCTGGGAGTCCCTTACAAGCGGCTCTCCGATACCGCACTCGATGCCAGCGTCGCAGTCTAACGATCCGTTAGAGGCTGGATTTGCTCGTCAGTGGGTGCAGCATGCACTAGTGCCGGCGGAGTCTCCGGAGCGGATACTGGCCTTGGCGATCGTATCGAAACGTCGCGCCTCAGATGATCTTTGGGCGCAATCGATGGAGAAAGAATTGCGCACAATTGTCCACGAGAAATTTGATCTGCGTCCTACGATTTCGCGGGTGTTTTGCAACTCGGTCGGCTGCCTTTGTTATCTGGAACGAGACGGCGCTCCTATGGATGAACAGAGCGTGCTTCGGGAGTTGTTAGGCGAAAGGGGACGGAAATTCGGGCTGCAGAGGAGTGACGTTGACGTTGTGCGGACGGACGCCGGACACGGGAATCCCTTCGTGTGGGAACTCACGCTTGTGAGGCGTCCCACTCCTCATGCTCCCACGCACACGGACGCTGCACCGTGACTCCTAACAATCGTTGGAGGGGGCCGTGACACGTGGGTGGTGGCGCACCGCGAGCGCGCTCCGCTACTTTGCGCTCGCGTCGCGCTGGATGCGGCACCGCGCGGCCGCTCAACTTCACCGTTAGAGGTCATGCATGCGCTACCACGACGGTCAACCTATTCATGTCGGAGACGTGGTCACTATCGATGTGTACCACGAGGGCGTAGTCGTAGCCTGCATCAAGGACGGCGTCTTTCTTCACCCAGACACGCAGGAGCAGTGGACACATCTACATGACGGGGTATTGAACCGCCCCGACTTTCCCGGAGGCCCCATTACTTGAGAGGATGGGGTTATGGGAACGACAACAACCAGGTATTCACAAGAAGTCAGGGAACGTGCGGTGCGGATGGTCTCGGAGCATCGCAACGAGTATCCGTCCGAGTGGGCAACGATTGCTTCGATCTCGGCCAAGATCGGGTGTACTGCGGAGACGCTCAGGCGCTGGGTGGCGCTCTCGCAGGTCGATGCAGGCACGCGCCCCGGGTTGAACAGCTCGGAGCGTGAGCGGCTGAAGCAACTCGAGCGTGAGAACCGCGAGCTCAAGCGGGCGAACGAGATCTTGCGCAAGGCGTCGGCTTTTTTCGCCCAGGCGGAGCTCGACCGCCGGGCGAAGTGATGGTGGCGTTCATCGACGCCCACCGTGCCGAGTATGGGGTCGAGCCGATCTGCGCCGAGTTGCCGATCGCCCCGTCGACGTACTACGAGCTGAAGGCACGCGAGCGCGATCCCGAGCGTGTTCCGGCACGTCATCGACGCGATGCGCTGCTGTGCGATGAGATCCGGCGGGTGTGGCGCGAGAACTTCTGTGTGTATGGCGCGCGCAAGGCCTGGCGCCAGCTCAACCGTGAGCAGATCCCTGTGGCTCGCTGCACGGTCGAGCGGCTGATGCGAAAAATAGGCCTGTGCGGAGCCATCCGCGGACGCACGTTCAAGACCACGGTCCCGGACGAGAAGGCGGCACGACCTGCGGACCTGGTGGACCGGCAGTTCACCGCTGAGCGGCCGAACCAGTTGTGGGTTGCGGACTTCACCTACGTCGCCACCTGGCAGGGCTTTGTCTTCGTCGCCTTCGTGATCGATGTCTTTGCCCGCAGCATCGTGGGCTGGCGTGTCTCGAGCTCGATCAAGACGGATCTGGTGCTCGATGCCCTCGAGCAGGCTCTGCATGCTCGCTCGGATACCGATGGGCTGGTCCATCACAGTGATCGAGGGACTCAATACCTGTCGATCCGCTACAGCGAGCGTTTGGCCGAGTGCGGCATCCAGGCCTCTGTCGGCAGCCGTGGGGACTCGTATGACAACGCCCTCGCGGAATCGATCATCGGGTTGTACAAGACCGAGGTGATCCGTCGACGGGGTCCATGGAGAAGCATCGATGCGGTCGAGTTCGCCACGCTCGAATGGGTCGACTGGTTCAATAACCGCAGGCTCCTTGAGCCGATCGGCAACGTGCCGCCGGCGGAGTTCGAGCGGGCGTACTATCGTAGTCAAGAGGTTCACGCCGTGGCGGCGTGACTCACACACCGGAGTCTCCGGAGAAGTCGGGGCGGTTCAGTATTGATAGACACGAGCTTTGCCGGCCCAGTGCACTACCCTGACGAGACCGCATTGGAAGCCGGTAAGGTAGCACTTCGTCGGAGGCAGCATGACCTCTAACAATCGTTGGAGGGACCCGTGAGGCGTGGTCTGATTGGCGCCGCGGGGGCGGGAAGACAGTGTGCGCCCGCGGCGCTTGGTGGGCGCTTCTGTGCGCCCCCTCAACTTCACCGTTAGGCAACCTCCAGTGAGACCGACCGCCACCGGAACCTGCGACGCATGTGGCCAGACGTTTCAGTACTGGCTCATTCACAATGGCTTCAACGACTCCGCATACGCTTACTGCGACCGCTGCGGGTGCCAAGCTTCGCTTAACGGCTACTACAAGAACGTGCCGCCCCAGGCCCATTTGAAGGTCCACGGACCGATAAATCCCGAGGCGGAGGCACTCCTCCAGGCCTGCTCCTGCGGCGGCACCTTCCGTGCAGACGCATCGCCTCGCTGCCCACACTGCAAGTCACCGCTATCTGCTGAGGCTGCCCGCTCCTATATCGAAGCAAATGCCCTTGGAACGGCCAAGGGTGCGAGATGGCAGCGCTCTTGGAAAGGTCTCTACAGTCTCATCATTGAGGACCGTTGGGTTCGGGACAATTGGCTTCGTTTGTGAGGTTGCCTAACAATCGTTGGAGGGGTCCGTGAAGCGCTTCTTGCTTGGCGCCTCGGGCGCTGAGAGATTGTGCGCCCTCGGCGCCATCTGGCGCTTCTGTGCGGCCCCTCAACTTCACCGTTAGGTGGCCCACCGCTGGGCCCTGCCACTGACCAAAGCAGCGAGGAATGTAGTGTCGAAACTCCGTGTCAAAAGCTTCGCGATTTCCATCGACGGTTACGGTGCTGGACCCAACCAATGTCTCCAGAATCCGCTCGGCGTCAGGGGCCCGGAATTGATGGAGTGGTTCTTCCACACGCACGTATGGCGGAGGATGCACGGCTCTAATGATGGAGAGACGGGAGTCGATAACGGAATCGCGGAGCAAGGCTTTGCCGGAATTGGTGCTTGGATTCTTGGGCGCAACATGTTCGGTCCTGTCCGAGGCCCGTGGCCGGACGAGAGCTGGAAGGGGTGGTGGGGCGATGAGCCGCCATATCACACGCCCGTCTTCGTGCTGACGCATCACCCGCGGGCGCCGCTTAGGATGGCGGGAGGCACGGAGTTTCGCTTTGTCACCGAAGGCATTCATGCCGCTATGGAACAGGCGACTGCCGCAGCGGGCGGTCGCGACGTCCGCTTGGGTGGTGGCGTATCCACCATTCGGCAGTTTCTGCGCGCCGGCCTGATTGACGAGCTGCATCTCGCCATCCGACCCGTCTTGCTTGGTTCCGGAGAGCATCTCTTGAACGACATCGATATGAGTGCTTTGGGCTATGAATGCGCCAAGTATGTGGCGGGCGAACGTGCGACTCACGTCTTTCTGCGCAAGCGCGCGTAACCCCGTCCGGGTCGCTGAGTGGGCCACCTGACCCTCGCTTGGAGCGGACCGTGAGGCGTGGGTGGTGGCGCGCCACGAGCGCGCTTCGCCATTTTGCGCTCGCGTCGCGCTGGATGCGCCTGCGCGCGGCCGCTCAAGCTCATCGTTAGACGCCAATGGTTAGGCCTGCGGTAATCCTGGGCGCCCTCTTGGTCGCGTCCGCGGCTGCTGCTGAAGACTCGGTGGTTCTTGGTCACGGCATAAGTAACGCCTTCCTCTGGAAGTCGCCCTGCACGGAGCGTTGCACATTCGAGCACTGGCGCTCCCGGAACTGCACGCATGACTCCTAACAATCGTTGGAGGGGTCCGTGATGCTCTTGCGGCTTAGCGCCTCGGGCGCTGACAGATTGTGCGCCCTGGGCGCCATCGGGCGCTTCTGCGCGGCCCCTCAACTTCATCGTTAGAGCGCATGAGTCGACGCAGTGCCACTTTGCTATGCCTGACCGTCTGTTGGGACGGTGGCGAATAAGGGGAAGGGAGGGCTAAGGTATGAACACTGCAGATCGCGTGAAATTCCTGCGTATTGCCTTAATTGTGTTCGGTCTCATATTTCTCTTGGGCGTGTATCCGCTCACGATCGTGTGGCCGGCGGGCTGGGCGTGGCATGACGCCGGACAGTCCCTCTATCTGCAAATGATTCTTGGGATCTATGCGACCCTAGGAGTATTTCTCCTCATGGCATCGCGAGACCCGCTCGCTCATCGAAGCTTGATCTGGTTTACTGTCTGGTCGAGCGTCGTGCACGGCGGAATCATGGCCGTACAAGCGATCGCATACCCTGAGCACGTCGGGCACCTCTGGGGAGACGTCCCGGCGCTGTTGATTGTCGCCGGCGTGCTGGCATTCCTGATGCCGCGACGTGCTGCAGCGATCAATTGAGATTGGTGTCATGCGCTCTAACAATCGCTGGAGCGGCCCGTGACGGATCTGTGGGGGCGCGCCGCGAGCGCGCTGCGCTATTTTGCGCTCACGTCGCGCCGGATGCGCCTGCGCGCGGCCGCTCAGCTTCACCGTTAGACGGCTGCCGCACGTATGACCGCTCCAGCAAAACGTCCGTTCAGCCGCGTCGTGCAGGCACTTCTGATCCTTGCGGCGCTCGCGCTTATCGTCAACCCCGAACTTCGCGCTCTGTTGTTTTTCACGAACGCACTTGGCTTTGAGGTTGTCGGTATCCTGTTTGCATTACAGTTGCGAGCGCTATTCGACCTCGCTCCCGAAACGCTTCACCCAGCGGCGTTCGCATGTAACCTGGCTTCTCGTTTGGGATATGTCGCCCTCGTCGCCTATTCAAGTGCGGTTTCGTTCCGCGTATACAATCGATTGTTCTGTCCGGTCTTGATCACGATCTCGTACGGACTGTGTTGCCAGCCGTCTAACAATCGTCGGAGGGGCCGTGAAAGTCGGTAGTGTCGCCGCAGGCGCGGGAAGACAGCATGCGCCCGCGGCGCTTGGTTGGCGCTGGTGGGCAGCCCCTCAACTTCGCCGTTGGGCCGCACTCAACAACATCGAAGAGGCGACGTGGACACATCGAAGTATGAGAAGTTCAAAGCCCTAGACCCCTTCTTTAACATTGTCATGGAGGGGCTGGACGGGCTTGTCGATGGCGACCATTTCTGGGACGCCGTTGCCGACGAGGCGGTCTTCGAGTTTCTCTATCGTTTTCCAGGCTGGCCCGAACGCCTTGAGAGCCGAGCAGCGTACATGGCAGCGATGGAGAGTTACGGCATGCATCTGAATAGCGCTGACGGGCTAGTAGTCCATTTGACCCGAGATCCTCGCGTGGTCGTTCTCGAGTACGAAGTTCATGGAACAGCCCCATCGACCGGAAGAGCCTATGACAACCGTTTCTGTTCGATTGTCACCATTGAAGATCGTAAGATTGTCCGCTGGCGCGATTACATGGATTCCCTAGCTCCCGTGCTGTCAACGTCGACTTCGTGACGTGTCTTGTTTTTCCATGGGATGGGTACGCACTTGTGGCTAACGGCGGCACGGTTCCCGATAGCCTTCGCCACTGACTTCAGGCGCGATCTCTCCGCGCCTCACGACGGGCAACAAACCGCCCGACGCGCCCTCCGGCAGCAGTGAAGGGCGGGAGCACCGACCGTTAGCGGTGCTCCTGGCCGTGATGCCCCTCAGTCTCGCAGTGACGCGTGCCGTGTCCGGGAACGAAGTTCCACTGGAGATCGAGCGAGCGGCGGATCCGGGTCAGCTGCTCGCGCGGCAAGCATCGCCCCGCCGTCCAGTTGCGGCTGGAGGCGATGTGGGTATGCTATCGGCAGGCGGCTCGCGCCGCTCGCTGCGACGCACCATACGCTCCGCGCGGCGCGATGAAGAACCCAGTTATGTCGCCCAGAGGCGCTGGTAGTGAGGGAACTCCGCGCGGCATACAATCCATAAAATCTCAGCGGCGTAGGATATCCGCGGGAGGCGGGGCCATGCGCGCAGCAACAATCTGTACGTGTCTCGCAGCCGTTGTGACCGTGTCCGGTTGCGCTGGCGGGTCATCCAGCGGCGGAGCTCCCCCAGCAGTTAGCCCGAGCAGCTCTTCTTCCTTGAGCAGCCCTCCCAGCACCCCCGCGTACCAAATAGGCGGCACGGTCAGTGGGCTGACCGGCAACGGACTGGTGCTCGCACTCAACGGCGGTCAGAGCCTGTCGGATGAAGCTGACGGGAACTTCGTGTTTCCGCAAGGGGTGGCGAGCGGAACGAGTTACACGGTAACGGTGAGTACTCAGCCCAATGTGCCACGCGAGTTGTGCGCGGTGAGCACTGGGTCGGGCGTCGTGGGTACAGCGAATGTTACGGCGATACAAGTGAACTGTAGCGCCGTAATCGGTTTTCTGTACGTCGTGGCCAACTCGAACATGGCGGTTACGGGCACGCAGCTTTTCAGCTTTGGAATCGCGCAGGGCAGCGGGACACTTGTCCCGTTTGGAACGCCGCTTAACGTCGGTTCGGTCTCGGATTCGGTGCAGTTGGCCCGGTCACCTAACGGCCAATTTCTTTATGCGGGCGATTGGACGGATGCAACGATAACGGTGTTCGCCGTCGACTCGAACTACGGGACGGTATCAGCCGTAGGGACCCCCGTTGCGACGGGCTTCTCTCCAATTAGCATGGTGATGGCCTCCAGCGGCTACCTGTTCGTCTGGGGTGGGGCACCCGCGGCGCCCACCGCGAGTCCCGTGGTTCCCTCCGTCAGCGAGTATGCCGCCGATCCCACCACCGGTGCGCTGACGCTGGTTGGCACGCCAATTCCCGAGACCAGCGGGGGCGGAGTGGGGCTCACCGCGAGTGCCGACGGCACGTTGCTGTATATAAACGTCGTCACGACCCAACTGGGGTCCGCAGGGGCGGTTTCGCAGACAACGCTCGTTACGCCTTATCGAATCGACCCGGCATCTGGAAGCCTTAGCGCGGGACCCTCGAAGACCTTCAGCGATCCGATGGGATCGTTGCTCGTCGGGCCAAACGATCAGACTCTGTACCTGGCCGACAATGCAGCCACAACCCCCGAGCAGGCTGCTGCAACCCTGGTGACATACGGCATTGACAGTTCGAGTGGCGCCCTGACGTCCCCAAAGGGATCTCCGCTGTCCCTCGACAGCAATGGTGGTGGTCTCGTGCTGGATTCCACAGGCCAGTATCTGCATGTGCTGGATAACTTTAATCTCAGTCCCGACGACGACGCCGTCCAAACCCTCTCAATCAATGCAGCGACCGGTTTGCCTAGCGCCAGCATTGCCCCCTTACTGGTTACGGGTTCCCCCACCCAGCTTCTGATCGACCCGTCGGGCCAGTTTGCTTATCTGCTCTCGGAAGCCAGGACTCTCAACGGCCCTGACTACCTGTCGACATTCACCTTTGGCAGTGCGGGCCAACTGATACCGGCCGGATCTCCGCAAGCTATCGGGTCCCCGGCATATGGCGGCGCCATCGCCATCATAGAGTGACGTTTTCGATAGTCGTCGGCTTGCCTACCTGGCAAGCTCCTCCGTGACTTTTGTCAGTACCGCCGTACCTTGCATGAGACAGCTCTGCCGACACATGATTGGGTTAGCGGTGTCGGTGGTCTGCGCTTCGGGTTCAGCCGCGGCTGCTGATCCACTCGGATTCTACGTCGGCGGCGCAATTGGACAGGGCGACGTGGCCGCGAACGTCCCGAATCCCTTCATCCCGAATCCATCTTTCGTTCACGTCGCGGTCCCCGCGTCAGATGTATTCAATGAAAAACATTCGGCATTTAAGGTCATGCTCGGACTACACCCAATCCCGTTGTTAGGTGCTGAACTGTCTTATCTGGACTTGGGTAACCCAACCGGCAGCCTCTTCGGTCATCCGGCCAGCGCTTCAATGCAGGGCGCATCGGCGTTCGGGATTCTGTACCTGCCGATACCCGTCGTCGATGTGTTTGCAAAGGCGGGTGTGGCTCGTATTCAGAGCACCGCCAGCGGCTTTGCGCCGAACGGCATTCCCGACAACATTTGTGCCCCCAACGTTCCCTGCTCGACGTCCCCGTTTCAGCAGGACCGAACAAATACCACTTTCGCTGCAGGCGCAGGGGTGCAGTTCAAGTTCGACGCATGGGCGGTCCGTGCCGAATACGAGCGCTTTAATTTCGCCGGTGAAACCCCGCACCTTCTGTCGCTTGGATTGACGTGGTCCTTCTGAGTGGTTGCTGAGTTCTCTAACTTGCGTTGGAGCCGGCCGTGATGTGTTGGTGGCGCTGGTCAGACCTCAACTTCACCGGTAGGCGTCGTCTTTGAGGCCCTCGCGAGCTTCTTTGCAGTAGTTGGTCTACCCTTGGTCTCGTGGACGCTATGCCAGACTGGCAGTGCTTCCTGGCCTGCCCGGATGAGGCCTCAGCGGCCCCGGTGGCCCACTATTTGAGGCTGCACGACTGCCCTGCGCTCGTGTTCCCCGTACCGCCGAGTTTCCAATTAACGCCGACGGCCGAAGTCCGGGTTCCCGCGGAATTCCTGCGCCGCGCACATCACATCTGGGCAGCAGCGGACACGCTGGGGGGCCTCAGCGATGGTGAGCTGGAGTATCTGGCTACCGGTAAACTGCCTGGCGCTGCGTCTGAGCCGCATAAGCAGGATGACGCCGCCTAACAATCGTTGGAGTGGTCGCGATGATCGGTAGTGTCGCCGCGCCGGAAGACAGTGTGCACCCGCGGCTCCAGTCGGGCGCCTGCGCGCGGCCCCTCAACTTCACCGTTAGACGCCAGCATGCAGCACTCCTTCGCCAGCCTCCTCCCTGAACTCGCCTCCGATCTGGCCTCGCAGCTGCGCGCAACAGGTCGCGCTGATCTCGCGGTGGAGTTGGAAGCCGCGACGGTCAGGGCCGTCACTTTCGACACCGATGCCGACGCTGGCCTCATCGCCTTGGAGCCACCTCGGGAATTAAACGTCGTTGAACGAAACGCTATCGGCGAGAAGGTTGGTGGGAGAGTTCCGCTCTCAGGCTCGCACCATGCTTACTTGGAAATGGATAACTTCGGGCGCTTGATTGGTGTGGAGGTGATAACGCCGTCGCCAGAATTGAGATCAGCACTGCAGTGGCTGGCGTCTAACAATCGCTGGAGCGGGCCCTGACACGTGGGTGGTGGCGGGCCGCGAGCGCGCTTCGCTGTCTTGCGGTCGCGTCGCGCGGCATGCGCCTGCACGAGGCCCCTCAACTTCACCGTTAGCTGTCCAAATCAGCAACTCAACGAATTGGGAGATTCGATGAACAGTCCACCTAAATGGTTCAAGGTTATCGCTGTCGTCGCGCTTCTGTGGAACCTGCTGGGTTGTTTTGCCTTCGTCTCAGATCTCCGTCTCTCACCGGAGGACGTGGCACACCTGTCTAAAGCTCAGCAAGCACTGTACAACGCTCGTCCGGGCTGGGCCGTCGCAAGCACAGCACTCGCGGTTTTGGGAGGCGCGTTGGGCTGTATCGGCCTGTTACTTTCCAAGAGTTGGGCACTGCCCTTGTTCATCGTCTCATTGGTCGGCATTTTTGTGCAGGACTACGGGCTGTTTATCTTGGCTCACGGTGCGACCCTTGCAGGACCAGCTGCTATCGTCCTTCAGGGACTTGTACTCGCTATCGCAATTGGTCTGATCCTTTTGAGCAGAAAGGCCATCGCTCGTGGTTGGCTCCAATAGTCCTTGGACAGCTAACGATCATTGCAAGGGGGCCGTGATGCGTGCTGTCTTTGGTGCGGCGAACGCCTGGGAACAGTGTGCGCCCGCGGCGCCTGATCGACGTGATCGTCTGGCCCTTCAACTTCGCCGTTAGAGGTCATGATGTGTGCGCCTTGGCACTCGCTGTTCACTGGGCCTTCTGCGCATGCGCCCTTGTGTGCGCTGGCTGGTTCCTCGCTTGGCTTGCCGCTCTGTTCGTATCGGTGCTTCAACTGCGTTTACGATTCGACGCTCTGAGTGCTGTCTACCTCGGGAGCGCAATGTCTCCACTGCTTGGGGTTGTTCTTGGGTGGATGATCGGAATGTCGGCCAATGTGCGGCGGTCCGTCTAACAATCGTTGGAGGCAGCCGTGAAGCACTGTAGCGTCGTCGCGGGTGCGGGTGGTCACGATGCGCCCGCGCTCTGATCAGGTGTCGTCGCGCGGGCCCCCAACTTCACCGTTAGACGCCCGGATCAGCCTATGCGCGCTGTCATCTGCCTGCTCATCCTCTCAATCGGTGTGCTTGCGCACGCGGCCGATTCCATGTCGGTGGAGAGCCGGAAGATCGAGTATCTAATAGCTTCGATTGAGACGTTGCAGGGCGCTCAATTCATACGCAATGGCACCGCCTATGACGGGAAGCACGCCGCGGACCACCTACGTCTGAAGCTTCGAAACGCCGGGTCTCGAGTTGTGACAGCTGAGGACTTCATCCGACTCTGCGCCTCTGTTTCATCAGTCTCCGGAATTCCTTACCAGATTAGGTTCGCTGACGGACGCGTAGTCTCATCAGAGGCCTACCTGAGACAGAAGCTCGCTGAGCTCGAGCGCTGAGAGTGCGGGCGTCTAACCATCGCTTGGAGCGGACCGTGAGGCGTAAGTTGTCGCTCTGGATGCGCCTGCGCTGGCGCCCCCGCATGGTTCGCGCTCTCTGGTGTCTCTATAGTTTGCGAGTGGCAATTGGTTTAAGCGCAGGCCTCTTCGGCGGGTGCGTAGAGCTCCCGGGCATCTATTACGACGCGTTGTTTAATGAGCGGCCGTCCGAGAGCGATTGCGTCAACCTAACAGACGCGCTGACGGCAAAACTAAATCTACAGCTACAGCCGAGTTCGTATCAATGCGCCGTGACGCTCGACAATGACGGGCGCAAACCCTCCACGAAATGGGGTTATTTTTGCGCACCTTCGTCGGCGACGCATCATGCAGATCGTTCATGAGCAGTTCCCTGCGGCTCAACTTGTGCGCATCAGGGAAATGGGGGGACCCATCGCCCTATAGGGACCTGGCATCGCGGTGGGTGCGCTTATAATCGTTGGAGGGGCCAGTGAACCGCTCAACTTCGCCGTTAGACAGCAGCATGTCGGACAAGCCTCAGTACTGGTACGCCGCGAAACGCTACGGTTGGGGCTGGGGCCCGCCCACCAGTTGGCACGGATGGGTGGTTTTGGCGCTGCTCATCGCCGCTATGCTGGGGCCGGCGCCCTTCTTCCTGCGGCCTGACCGCATATGGATGTACCTGGTTTACGTCGGAGGTTTGACCGTCCTGCAGTTTCTTATCTGCTACCTAAAGGGCCCACCTCCACGGTGGCGCTGGGGAGATTCAGATGACTAGCTCTCTGATGCTGCTGTCTAACAATCGCTGGAGCGCTCCGTGACAAACCTGTTGCTGGAGGGGCCCTTTGGTGCAGCGGTTGACTTGGTAACCTTGGGACATGAGTAACATGAAGGTTTATGTCGGCGGGTGCCTCTGTGGCGCGGTTCGCTATGAAGCGCGGGGCGACCCCAAATCCCAAGGCTATTGCTTCTGCGGAGATTGCCGCAAAGCTTCGGGGTCCGGTTTCGTCCCGTTTCTCTTCTTTCCGGCGAATTCGGTGCGCGTCAGTGGCGAAACGAGACACTCGATCGCGAAGTCGTTACGCGGCGGGGACGCCGTGCGCAACCATTGCGCGAGGTGCGGAGGGCTCGTATTCGGTGGAGTCGTCGGCAGGGACAGCAATCATACGATCTACGCGGGCTCGCTCGATGAGCCCGCGCTGTTTCATCCGACGATCGCGCTTTTCCTGCGTGACAAACCGGATTGGGTCCCGCTGCCGGCGGGCCTCACCGTATTCGAGACAATGCCGGGGCAGTGATCGCTTGGAACGCAGCTGTGAATCTGGTCGAGGCTTGATGCGGCATCCAACAATCGCTAGAGAGGCCGTGAGGCGTGAGCGGTTTGGCGCCGCGGGCGCCTGGGGACAGTGTGCGCCCGGGGCGCTCATCCGGCGTGCTCGTCCGCCCCCTCAACTTCACCGTTAGAAGGCATGGGGTTACCTAAGCGCGTTCGCGAGGACCAACCGCTCGAGCAGCGACGGCACGGGTTCGCACGCATCGCTGGTGGATTGCTATGGGCGTTCGCGCTCGGCTTCATTGTGGGGGCCGTGCAGGTTGGTAGAGCGCTGTGGTCACATAAGGTATGGATGAACTATCGTGGCGACCTGATCTCACAGACGACGATGCGCAGGGAGTTGATCTTCTTCATTTGGGGGCCATTTTGTGTGCACTGCTTGCCTGGCACTGGCACCGGATTTGGCGGCGTCGGTTTTAGCTCGGATGCTTACCCCGCTGCCTTCTAACAATCGTTGCAACGAGCCGTGATGGGCTCGCGGCTGATCGGGCGCTTCCACGCGGCCTCTCAACTCCACCGTTATGGGGTATGGGTGAGCTCAGTGCCGTGATTAAGCACGTTGGCTCAACGGTTATCCTGGAGAAGCACCGAGCGTCATGCCACTGCGGTGCCGTAGTACTGGAGTTGTCCCTGCCCGACGGAATTGTCAACCCGCGCCGCTGCGACTGCTCAATTTGCCGCAGAAAAGGCACTATCGTTGCTTCTGTACCGCTATCGGGTCTTCGTATCGTCATGGGGCACGATGTCTTAAAGCTCTACCAGTTCAACACGATGACGGCCAAGCATTACTTCTGCTCAACGTGTGGCATCCACACGCATCATCAACGCCGGTCCAATCCCAACGAGTACGGTTACAACGTAGGCTGCCTTGAAGGAGTGAACCCATTTGATCTCGGGCAGATACCGACCGGCGACGGCGTGCATCACCCGTCGGACCGTGCCCCATAACAATCGTTGCAGGGGCCGTGATGCGCCGGTGGTTTTGTGCCACGGGCGCTAGATAAAGGTACCGAGCCCGTGGCGCTGATCCGATGCCATCGTGCGGCCGCTCAGCTTCACAGCTAGACGGCGGATGCGCTACGCTCGGTTCCTTGCCCACTTCGGAGGTCGAAATGCGGAGAGTCACGGGCATCGGCGGCATCTTCTTCAAGGCCAAGGATCCGAAGGCGCTGTGTGCTTGGTACAAGAAGCACCTGGGGATTGACGTCCAGGACTGGGGCGGTACAGCCTTCACCTGGACCGATGCCGCAGGAAACCCGGCCAATGGAACCACGGTCTGGTCCATCGGTGCAGCAGACGGCAATCACTTCGCTCCTAGCAAGTCGACCTTCATGGTCAACTATCGGGTCGAGGACTTGGCCGCGCTGCTTCAAGCACTGCGCGAAGAGGGCTGCAACGTGCTTGAAAAGTCAGACGACTCCGAGTACGGGAAGTTTGGGTGGGTCATGGACCCTGAAGGCAACAAGGTCGAGCTCTGGCAGCCACCGGCTGGGCAGTGAACGTTCTCTACGCGCTGCACGCGCTCAGCAACCTCGCGCGGCCCTTCAACTTCACCGTTAGACCGCGGTTCGACGCCCTATGAGACTTGCGTCATTCCAGGGTCAGGAGCGGTGGGTATGGTCCTAGGTTTAAGAACAGCCATTTACCCAGTGCCGGACCTTGCGGCAGCGAAGCGGTGGTACACAGAAATGCTTGGGGTGGCTCCGTACTTCGATGAGCCGTTCTATGTGGGCTTTTCCATCGGCGGCTTTGAGTTGGGTCTGCTGCCTGATGCTACGCCAGGCACTGCGGGCCCTCAGCCACTTTGGGGCGTGGCAGACATCGCCTCGGCTCACTCACGCTTGATTCGGCTGGGAGCTTCACCATTGGAGCCCATCACCGATGTGGGTGGCAGCATCAGGGTTGCCGCGGTGGTGGACCCCTTCGGCAATCGCTTCGGGATCATCGAGAATCCTCACTTCAACGTGGCCGCGGTAAGGTGATGCGGTCTAACCCTCGCTTGGAGCGGGCCGTGAGGCGTGGGTAGATGCACGTACGCGCGACCGCTCAAGCTCATCGTTAGGCGCTCCTTGAACGGCACGCGCGGTTCTTTCGCCCACGCCCGGAGGGGGCGATGGCACCGCTGAGGGACATTCAATGAGTGACGGGACCGATGGCAAAGCCCCGTCAGTGTGGATTCGCGCTGTAGGGATAATTGGGGCCGTGTACCTCGTGGTGTACGGCGCCGTGGGCTTGTGGCGCGACGACCTGCTGGTGTCCCTATCGAAATCCAGCGGCAACGGCGTGCACCTTCACGGGCCTCTCGCTTGGCTATGCTTTGCTGGATTCGTAATGCTTTCTATCGGACTCGCTGGCCTTGTCGCTCCAGAGTTTGGTGACGGCGAATACGATATTGCCGCGCGTCGGCGCCGATTCGGCCCGATACTGCTGGTCGGGCTGGGGTTCTACGTTGGTACGACGGTGATTGCTGGCTTGCGGTCGTGAACGAGCGCCTGACAATCGTGGGAGGGGGCCGCGAGGCGGGGTCTGATTGGCGCCGCACAGGCGCCGGGAGAGTTTGTGCGCCTGCGGCGCGAGTCGGGCGCAGTGTGCCGGCCCCTCAACTTCACCGTTAGGAGGCAGCCGTGCGGCATCGGTGGTTAGCTGACGCGCTGAGTGGCAAGGTCTCGCTGTCGCGCGCCTTCTGGGTCTACGGCCTGGGCATATCCATTGTGTACTCCCTCATCGGGTTGCTCATCGACATACAAAACCCGGTTGAGGACACCGTTTACCTGCTGGTAGGTGCTGCTCTGGGAGTCTTGCAGACTATAGTTCTCTGGCGATGTGCTGATAACTCTCGATCCAGATTTCTGGGCAGGCTCGTTCGCACAGTGGTGGTTTTGGGCGTGATCATGGTGGCGGTCATGGCTTATATGTTGCTCACCAATTCGGAATTGCTGCTGCCTGCGAAGAATCTTTGGAGTGGACCGTGACACTTCGGTGGGTACACGCCGCGCTGCGTGCACCTGCGCGCGGCCGCTCGAGCTCACCGTTAGACTGCACCGCGGGAGTAACCCATGCGCAAGCTCGTCTCAAGTGGTAGCCCTTATGAGGCAAGAGTTGGCTTTTCACGGGCGGTGCGCGCCGGCACGCTCGTAGCCGTTGCGGGTACCGCACCTATTGGAGCAGACGGCAGCACTGTCGGTCGGGGCGACGCAGCTGCGCAGGCACGTCGCTGCCTCGAAATTATCGCAGCTGCCCTCGAAGACGCGGGCGCCTCGCTGCGCCATGTGGTGCGTACAAGGATTCTGCTCACTCGCATTGAGGACTGGCCGGTGGTGGCCGGTGTTCACGGCGAGTATTTTCGGAGCATACGGCCGGCGTGCACGGTGGTGGAGGTCTCGGGCCTTATTGATCGGGACTGGCTGGTTGAGATCGAAGCCGATGCCGTGGTCGATGACGACACGGGTGCGATCTAACAACTGCTTGGAGCGACCGTGACACCGGGTCAGATTGCGCCACGAGCGCGGGACGATTGTGCGCTCGCCTCGCTGGGTAAGGGGTGGCACGCGGTCGCCCAAGCTCACCGTTAGGAGCTTTTTGGACACCTCATCTCTTCTTTGGGGGTTGCTGTTCGGCTCAATTGGGTTAGGCTTTTTCGTGTACGGCAAACGGCAGAAGACGGTCGTGCCATTCGCCTGCGGCCTTGCACTAATGATCTTCCCGTATTTCGTCTCCAACACCATTCTGCTGGTCGTATTGGGACTGGCGCTTATTGCTATCCCATACTTTGTCAGAATGTGATAACGCGCCTGACAATCGTTGGAGGGGCCGTGATGCGTGAACAGTGTAGCGCTGCGGGCGCCTGGGGTGCGTATGCGCTCGCGTCGCCTGTTCGGCATGGTTCTCCGATCCCTCAACTGCAGCGTTAGACGACATGTCCAACTCCTACCCGAACGACGCTGATGGCGATGCACTGCGCAACGTTGCGGAAAGCGGCGCGGACATGTCACGTCCAATGATCATCGACTTCTCGGTCGAAGTGCCGGATGAGGGCACGGCTCGTCGCGTCGCTGACGTTGTTGCAGCTCGCGGGTTCGATCCGTCAATCTCCGAAAACGCTGACTCTTGGAGCGTGTACTGCTCGAAGTCGATGTTGGCCACTTACGAAGGTGTGGTGGCAGTCAAGGCCGAGCTCAATGCGCTGTTGAATCTTCATGGAGGCATCTGCGACGGGTGGGCAACCTTTGGAAATTCTCAGACATGAGCGCTCGCCCCAGGTCGTCCAACAATCGTTGCCGGGGGCCTTGATGCGCCCGCGGATCAGCGCCGCCAGACAGTGTGGGCTCGCGACGCCTGGTTGGTGTCCGGCCCCTCAACTCAGGCCGCGGGAGAATATCCCATGAGACGCACGTGGACGATCATTGGCGTTGGCGATGTGCCTCGCAGCTTCAGGTGGTACCAATCGCTGCTTGGCCTGCCGCAGACGACTCCTGGCCATGACTACTTCGGTCAACTCCTCGACTCGGATGGGACGGTGTTGCTCTGCCTTCACGGGTGGGGTGCCCATGAGCATCCCTCCTTGATGAGCCCCGATCGCGCGCAGCCTGGCAATGGCCTCCTGTTGTTTTTCCGTGTCGATGATTTCGCCAGGGCGCTGCCAAGGGCACGCGCGCTCGTCGCTCGACTCGAGGAGGAGCCCCACGTGAACCAGAACACTGGCACTGCGGAGTTCTCACTGCGAGATCCGGACGGGTATTACGTTACGATCAGTGCGCTCTCTGCGGCCTGACAATCGCTGGAGCGAGCCGTGATGCGTAAGCGGTTGTGCGCCGCGGGCGCTGCAAGACAGCGTGCGCCCGCGGCGCTAATCTGGCGCCAATGGGCGGCCACTCAACTTCACCGTTAGGCGCCACCACTGTCATCGTGAACGCCCTGGAGCTTGAGCGGTACCTCCACGAGCACATCCCCTTGTCGAAGGCGATGCAGATCTCAGTCCTTAGCGTTGACGCCGAAGGCGTAACTCTCTGTGCGCCGTTGGCGCCTAACGTCAATCACCAGGCCACGGTTTTTGGTGGCAGCTCTTCGGCCGTGGCAATCCTGGCGGGATGGTCACTCTTGCACACTCGCCTCGCGGGGGCGGGCCTCTCCCGCCGCCTGGTCATTCAACGCAGCACCATGACCTACGACCTTCCGATTGCGGGCTCCTTCACGGCTCGATCTTTCATTCAGACACCGGCTGCCTGGGACCCATTCGTTCTGATGCTCAAGCGGAAGGGTCGGGCGAGGCTCACCGTTTCCTGCGCCCTCGAGTACGATGGGCAGCCTGCCGGTCGCCTCGAGGGCGAGTTTGTGGCACTCGGCTCGTATGGCGCCTGACAATCGATGGAGCGGACCGTGATGCGTGGGTGGCCGTGCGCCGCGGGCCCGGCAGGAAAGTATGCGCCCGCGGCGCCAATCCGGCGTGATCGTGCGCCGCCTCGACGTCACTGTTAGGCACCATGGCTCGCCGCACCGCCGTACCTGTCGCCACCTGCCACTGTGGTGCGATTCGGCTTCATGTTCGGCAGCTGCCCCGCACGGTAATGAGCTGCAATTGCTCGATCTGCCGTCGCTACGGTGCACTCTGGGCGTACTACCGGCCGACTTCGGTTACCATTGAAGCTCCGAAGGATGGTCTCTCGAAGTACTCGTGGAACCGGAGGATTCGCGACTACCACCGGTGCAAGCGATGTGGTTGCGTTACTCACTACACGTATCGAGGTCGGCAGCGCAACAGGACAATGGCCGTGAACGCGGCGAACTTCCCCCCTTCTGCACTTGTCGGTGCGCGAATCCGACATCTTGATGGCGCTGTATCGTGGAGGTTGCTCGATTGATCCACTGCGCGATGCGGCGCGTAACAATCCTTGCAGGGGGCCGGGAAGGGCGGTAGGCGATCGCGTGGCGCCGGATGAGCCTTCGCGCGGCGACTCACCTTCACCGTTAGAGCGCATATGAGCACATGGCGGTACGCGGTGGCTCTCCCGTTTCTTATCTCGCTCAGCGGCTGCATCGAGACAACCACGTATGTCTCGCCCTCTGTGTCGGGCACGGTAATTGACGCCGCCTCGCAAAAGCCCATTCAGGGAGCTGCCATCTCGGTGGACGGCCACCCAGGCTTGTTTGCGCAGACTAACTCCGACGGACAATTCGTCTTGGTGCCTGCTACGCGCAAGACACGTATTTTCGTACTGGCTCCTTACGAATCGCTTCCGCCTGACGGCACTCTGGTTGTTGCCGCCGACGGCTATGCTTCGCGGGAAATAGTTGTGAAAGGCAGCACTAACTCGCTGCTCGTGTCTTTGGACAGGGTTCGCTAATGTGGGGTACCCGGTTCATCCTGGTAGAGACAATGCGGGCACCAGTGGTAAAGCGCCCTGACCATCGCGTGGCTGCCTTCGTTTGGGCGCTGCTATGACACACGGTTTCCATATTCAATTCTGCGGAAACCTCGAGGCCTGTCGAACCGAGGCAAGAATCCTGCGACCGTCGAGCCAAGCCGACGACGCCCTCATCGCTCTTGTGTATGAGACGTCGGACGGATTTATCGTCAGCTATTTTGGTTCGGCCGTCGCGAATCCCACATTGCCCGGGCTGGATGCCGCGATTGCCGAGGCTCGAGCAGAACTGCTTCACTACTTAAATCGCAGGGGCGAGAACCGGCCGGCGGGCATTACACGCCCGGGTCTTTCACTCTGGCTCACGGAAAGGGACGACGAAACGGTCATGGGGATACCACTGAAGTGAGGCCGAGGTCTGGCAATCGTTAGAGCGGGCCGTGTCACCGTCAGCCCTCAAGGTATCGATACGATGGATCCGATTACCCTGGCTTCCCTCAGTGATTTTCCTCGACAGCTTGAGGCCTACTACGCACAGGTTCCAGCCGACTTCAAGAATTGGCGCCCGTCATCCTGGGAGGGCATTCCCAGTGAACCCTTCACTCCCATCGAGCAGGTCCGCCACGTACGCGACATCGAGGTCGATGGATACCACGTGCGCTTCCGCCGAACGTTGCAGGAGCCCAACCCAAAACTGATGACGCTTGACGGTGAAAGCCTTGCCCGGGAGCGCTGCTACGCCGCGGCCAACGCCGCTGAAGTCTTCACTGCATTCCGGCTGGCTCGTGCCAGGACAATCGAGCTCATCTCAAAGCTGTCTTCCCAGGAGCTCGCGCGCACTGCGCAGTTCGAGGGCCGCTCCCTTACTCTTCGCAGCCTGGTGCACTATCTGTGCAGCCACGACCATCAGCACCTGGCCGGACTGCAATGGTTATTGGGAAATATCGAGGCATGCCGCGTTGCAGCGAGGGACTAACCATCGCTGGAGCGGTGGCGGCCCGCAAACACTAGCGCAGATTGACGAGCCGACGAGGATCGACCCCGGAGATGTCAAGGTATGTCACGCGAGGCTGCGGCGCGCCCATACGCCTGTTCGTTCGCGCCTCATGCTTGTGCGTTCGGTCGGCATGCGGGCGTACCTTAACCGCACGCGCGAGCGTCACAACCTCGGCCGGAAGCCGTGCCAGAACGGCAACGGTCCAGTATCCCAGCGATGCCGCGAGCGCCATGCCTATGTCAACGAGTAGGAACTTCATAAGAACACCTGTCCCGGGGGGCGTACCAAGCCACTGTAGTGACGGCCTGCTGCGGGTACAGCCCTCGGGCGAGGGAGGGCACGCATGAATTCAGATGGGGGTCAGGTACTCAATTGGGGAGATTGCAGAAGCAGATCAGTGCCCTGCGTTCCCGGCCGATGCGTGTGCATCAATTCTGCCCCGTCTCGTTGAGAGCGACACCCCTCCAATACGGTTAACGTTCAAACGGACACTTATCAAAACTATGGCTAAAGGATATTGGATTTCTGCGTACCGCTCGGTACATGATCAAGACGCTCTCGCTGCGTACGCCAAGCTCGCTGGCCCGGCGCTTCAAGCCGCGGGCGGCCGTTTCCTGGCGCGTGGCCTGCCTGCGCGCGTCTATGAAGATGGGCTTGATCAGCGCATCGTCCTCATTGAGTTTGATAGCGTGGCGCAAGCGATTGCTGCGCATGACAGTCCTGGGTATCAGCAGGCGCTGCGCGTACTTGGGAACGCCGTCGATCGGGACTTGCGCATTGTCGCAGGCGTCGAATGACAATCAGTCACGCCCGGCGGTGGCCGTCTCCGCGCACCGTCGCTCAAGCTCTCCGGTAAATCTCTATATGCGCATTACTCCTGATATTCCAGCACTTCGAAGGTGGCGCCTGTGGGGCGGGGCGGTGCTGGTCGCAGAAATCTGTTGGTTCGCACTGCTGCGTCCGCGCATTGCCGGAAACTTTGGCGCGGTTTTTACCTTGACGCTGCTTCCTCTAACGGTCGTCGGATACGTTTACCTGATGGCAGCCGTTTCCGCGTACCTCGTCGACCGTGACTGGGAGTTTCGGCTTCGCCAGACGATTGTCATCGTGCTCGGGCTCAGCGTGGGGTGTTTCGTGTTCGCGCTGCTATGGCTCGCGAAGGTGCATTTTGAAGGCGAGCTGCGCTGAGGCGCGAGTCACCTGGCATCGGAGGTCACCGTGATTTCGAGGCAGTGGCGCGGTTTGGCCCAGGCAACCCAGGCGCAGAACTACCTGCAGCACCTTCGCACTGAAACCTTTCCTGCGCTGCGCAAACTCCCTGGCTTCGTCAGCGCCACAATCCTCTCGCGCCGCCTCGGCGCTGGAGTCGAATTCCTTGTCGTCACGCAGTGGGATTCATTGGACGCCATTGCGGGCTTTGCGGGTGCCGACCCGGAAGCAGCAGTAGTGCCCGCCGAGGCCGCGGCGATGATGATTGAGTATGATCGGCGCGTCAGGCACTTCGAGGTTATCGAGTGACGGTGCCGGTAAGGCCGCACCGCAGAGGAACCGCTATGCACCATTCCCGTCTCTGCGCCGTGCTGATCGACTGCCAGACGTCCGACGTGGACGAGGCTGCCCACTTCTGGGGCGAGGCACTCGGTAGGGCGGTGGACCTGGAGCACGCGGGCAGCCGCGGCAATTACCGCATGCTGCAGACCCCGCCCGACGAGCCTATCGTGCAGATCCAGCGCGTCGACCACGAGAGTCGCGTCCACATAGACATCGAGAGCGACGACATTCCTGCCGAGGTGGCTCGCCTGGAGAAACTCGGCGCCAGGGTGGTAAATCGCCTGGAGCGCTGGATAGTGATGCAGGCGCCCACTGGTCAGCGGTTCTGCGTCGTCAGGGTGCAGCGTCCCGGGTTCCCGAAGAACGCCAATCGTTGGGACTGAAGCACCACAGGGCGCTGGTATGCCGAGACCGTCAATGGCGCCGACTAACCATCGCCGGGGCGGGCGGTGAGCCAGAGGCGATTGCCAGTGCTGCAAACGCAACGGCTGATCCTGCGGCAGCTGGATGTCAGCGATGCGCCGTTCATTCTCCGACTCCTGAATGAGCCGTCCTGGTTGGAGAACATCGGGGACAAAGGCGTGCGGACAGTGGCTGATGCGGAGCATTACATCGAGACGGGTCCGGTCGAGATGTACGGACGTCTGGGATTTGGCCTGTACCTCGTTTGCCTGAAGAACAAAGACGAGCCAATTGGCATGTGTGGTTTCTTGAAGCGGGAAACACTGGATGACGTGGATCTCGGGTTCGCGCTGCTGCCGTCGTTTTGGGGCAACGGCTATGCCTACGAATCGGCGGCAGCGGTGATGTCTTACGGCAGGAGCGCGTTCGGCCTGGTCCGCATCGTGGCTATCATTTCCCCGAAGAATGACGCCTCGCGCAGGCTACTCGAGAAGCTAGGATTCACGCTTGAACGTACAGTTCGCCTCGCCACCGGCGCCGAAGAGCTGCTGCTTTTCGGGGCCGCAGCCTGACAGCCGTTGGAGCGAACCAGTGCCTGCGTTCGTAGCCCTGCTGCGCGGCGTCAATGTTGGCAAAGGCAAGCGTGTACCGATGGGCGAGCTGCGGGCTCTGCTCTGCGCGCTGGGCTACACGGGCGTGTCGACGCTGCTCAACAGCGGCAACGCCGTCTTCCGTGCCCCGCGCGGCACGCCCGCGAAGCATTCGCTCGACATTGCCGCCGCGATCTGCACTCAACTCAAGGTTGAAGTGCCGGTCATCGTCAAGTCGGCAGGCGAACTGGCAGCCATCATCGCGGAGAATCCGATCAAGCGTCCAGCGAATGAGCATCCGCGCTTGCTCGTGGCGTTCGTTCAGGACAGCAAAGCGCTGGCGGGTCTTGCCGCCCTCGAGCCGCTCGTGGTGCCTCCCGAGCGCTTTGCCATGGGCAAGCACGCCGCGTACCTGCTGTGCGCCGCTGGCATCCTGGAAAGCAAGGCCGGTGCAGCGCTGCTCGGCAAGGTGGGCAAGTCGGCCACGACGAGAAACTGGGCAACCGTCCTCAAGCTGCACGCTCTGGCGAATTGACGGGTGGACTTTCCGAAACCGTCCGCCTGACACGCGTTGGCACGGGGACTCGCCTGCACCCAGGCAGTGAGCTTTCAGCCGACGACGACCTCGCTGATCTGAATCACCGGCGACAGGTCGGTGTACTTCGGTATGTCGGCCATGATCTCCTTGGCGTGCGGGCCGAAACCGGCCTGGAAGCTCTCCACGGAATCGCAGAACAGGTGGCACATGGCGACATAGGTCGCCGGTGCATCCGGCGTGCCGCCGGCAATACCCTTGTCGACGGTGTAGTGCTTGCACTTCTCGCCCATGCGCGCCTTCACCAGCGGCATGTGCTTGTCGCGGTAGTACTCGTGGTTGAATCTCGCGCCCCGTGTATTGGGATACATCACGCTTACCTTGATCATGTCCTCGTCTCCCGGTGTCGGCCTGCGGACTGCACTTAGGGAAGCGATCGTGCACCAACGGCGCGCGTGGATGCAAAGGCTCGCGCGAGTCGCGCCCGACGCCTCCGTTTCCGGCAGCGCATCATCAACAGGCCCGCGCAGCCCGCGCTCCGCCAGCGCGTGATCGCCCGTGGCGGGCAAGCCGCAAGCAGCGCCTGCTTTGGCTTGGCGCCAGCGCGGCGTAAGATACACAGGCGGATTTTTCCGACGTAGCGTTCCACGCCTGGGCCGCATGGAAACACTGTTTACCGTCCTCATCGCGGTGCAACTTGCAGTCATTGTCCTTCACGACTGGCTGGAGATCCCCGGGTGGACCCACGGCCATCAGGTCCAGTCGGTCGTCGGCCGCGCGCAGTTGCGCCTTGCCACGCTGGTGAATGCGGTCTTCCCGGGCACGGCGGTCGCTCTGGCGCTCTACTACTGGCGAAAGCCCAAGCCGGAGGCAGTGGTCGACTACTGGGCGATCTATTGCGCCATTACGGCGCTTGCGGCGGCGATCATGTGGTACCTCCCGTACCTGTTCGGCTGCAGCCAGCGCCGCAAGCAGCTCTACGCGAAGATGTATGCGGGCACGCGGCAGATCCTGCCGGCGCGTGGCGACAATCCGCGGCCAAACCTGCTGCACGTATGCTTTCACCTGTTGTTTGCGGCGAACCTGATACTCATCGTCTCGATGCGCTTTGCCTGAGAGCGGCGGCGCGGTGGGCCGCAACCACTGCACCGACGGTCGCTGATGGCAAGCGGGTCGGGACCTCATAAGGAGCGGATCATGTCACTGCGATCTCTCTTCCCGGCGCTGATCGGTGCGATGGCGATCGGTTGCGCTGTGCAGCCCCCGCCCGCCGCGGCGGCGCGCAACGCCACGCTGATCGGCGACACTGCCGCCGGGGCGCACGTGTTCATCAAGCAGGTCGATGGCGGCGAGATACTCTGGGCCCACCAGGGAGCTCTGGGCACGCGGGTGACGATCACTCCGGGTCAGCATCGCATCGCGGTCATGTGCGAGGGCGACAGTTTTCTTCCCGGTGAGCTCAGCATCGATGTGCAGCCCGGCCGCACTTATGACCTGGCCGGCTCGGCTCCGCCGGGCGCGAAGAGCTGCGAGGTGTCGGCGACGGTGCGCGCCTCACCCGGCGCATGATGAGCAGCGTGGCAGGTAACCGGTCATTTCGTGAGGTGAGTGCTGCGGCAATGCTGGACACGGGTGTTATTCTCAAGCGCTTCGAGTCCCCGGACGAAACCCGCCGGCTCGAGCGCGGCAAGTTCGAGCTGGTGCACATCGGCGGCATGACCATCGGCCGCGCGACCTACCAGCCCGGGTGGAAGTGGTCCGAGCACGTGGGCAAGGCGCTGGGTCAGTCGCGTTGCACGGTGGCGCACGTGGGAATGGTGCTCGCCGGCACCGGCACGGCCGCATTCGACGACGGCAGCGTCATCGAGCTGCGCGCCGGCGAGCTCTTCTTCATCCCCGCGGTGCCGCACGACAGCTGGGTGGTGGGAGATGTGCCCTACGTGTCGCTGCATTTCAGCGGCGCGCAGCACTACGCAAAATAGCGCGCACCGCCCGGCCGCCGCCGGGCAGGCGCTCGCGCGAGTCGAGGATGTCATGGCTGCTACCGGTGACGAAGATTTCCGGCTGACGAAGATTACCGAGCTGTGTGCGGCACTGCCCGAGACGGTGCGCGCGGTGCGCGGTGATCACGCGGATTTTCGCGTGCGGCAGAAGGTCTTTGCCTACTTCCTCAACAATCACCACGGCGATGGGATCATCTCGGTGTGCTGCAAATCACAACTGGGCGAGAACGTCGACCGGGTCGGCAGCGATCCCGAGCGCTTCTACCTGCCGGCGTACATCGGGGCGCGCGGCTGGTTCGGACTGCGCCTCGACCGGGGCCGTATCAACTGGACGGAAGTCGGCAATCTTCTCGAGCTGAGCTACTGCCTCACTGCGCCAAAAAGGCTCGCGCAGCGCGTCGAGGAGCAGAGGCGTCGGTGACCGCCGGGTACCCGCGCACCTGGCGCCATGGCGCTACTCGACTTCCGCCTTGATCGGGCGGCTCATGAGAGAGCGCACCGCATCCTCCGGCGGCAGCCCCTCGTACAGCACCCGGTACACCATGGCGCACAGCGGCATCTCGACGCGCGCCGTGGCGGCGACCGCCTGGATCGCGGCCGCCGCGGCGTAACCTTCCACCGCCTGGCCGATCGCCGCCAGCGCGAGCGGCGGCGTGCTGCCGGCGGCGAGCAGCAGCCCGAAGCGGCGGTTGCGCGACTGATCGTCGGTGCAGGTGAGCACCAGGTCGCCAAGTCCTGCCAGCCCCATGAAGGTCTCGGCGCTCGCCCCGAGCGCTACCCCTAAGCGCGTCATCTCCTTCAGTCCGCGCGTGATGAGCGCGACGCGGGTGTTGGCGCCGAACCCGAGCCCGTCGGACAGCCCCGCGCCGACCGCGAGTGCGTTCTTCACCGCGCCGCCGATCTCCACACCCATGATGTCGCCGGAGCTGTAGGCGCGAAAGTTGGCGCCCGACAGCTCGCGCGCCAGGGACTGCGCGTAGTGTGCGTCCGGGGACGCGACCGTCATGGCGGTCGGCAGTCCGGCGCCGACCTCGCGCGCGAACGTCGGGCCCGACAGCACCGCGATGCGCCGCCCGGGACCGAGCACCTCGCGCGCGACCTGGTGCGGCAGCTTGAGGCTCCCCTGCTCGAAGCCCTTGGTCGCCCAGGCGACTTGCATGGTGGGCGAGAGGTGCGGCGCCAGCTCGCTCAGCAGCGCACGCAGCGCGTGGCTCGGCACCACCAGCAGCACGTCACGCGCGCCGCTGACCGCGGCGGGCAGTTGCGGCTCGATCCGGAGCGCATCGGGGAAGGACACGCCGGGCAGGTAGCGCTCGTTGCGGCGGCTCGCCGCCAGCGTCGCGAGGCGCTCGCGGTCGCGCCCCCACAGCCGCACGCTGCGGCCGCTGCGCGCGAACTGCACGGCGAGCGCCGTGCCCCAGGAGCCCGCCCCCAGCACGGTGACCGGCACGTCATTTGCGCGTGCGGTCATACTGCTGCGATCAGTTGGTGACGGTCGGCGACTGCATCTGCGAAGCGTACAGCGCTTCGAAGTTCACCGGCGGCAGCAGGAACTGCGGAAAGCCCCCCTGGCTCACCAGCTGCGAGATGGCGCAGCGCGCATAGGGGAACAGTATGCCGGGGCACACCGTGCTGATGGCGCGCTTCAGCTCCGCCTCGGGGATGTTGCGGATCACGAACAGTCCCGCCTGCTTCACTTCCACCAGGAAGACCGTCGCCTCGCCCTGCTTGGCGGAGACCGTGACGGTGAGCACGACTTCACGCACGTCGGGGCCGAGCGCGGTCGAGCCGGTCTGCAGGTCGAGGTTGATCTGCGGATTCCAGTTACCGTCCACGCGCGGGCCGTTCGGCGACTCGTACGAGCAGTCTTTCAGGTACACGTTCTGCAGCGCGAGCACCAGGCCCGCATCAGTGGCCGCGCCAGCCGGCGGTGCGCCGGGCGTTTCGTTCTCCATGGTCAGGAAGCTCCCGTGATATTCAATAAGGAATCCAGCCCTCCGACCGCATCGAGCGCCAGCAGCTCGTCGCACCCGCCGACGTGCACCTCGCCGACGAAGATCTGCGGCACACTGCTCCTGCCGCTGCGCGCCACCATTTCCGCCTGCGCCTCGGGCACCGCGTCCACGTCGATCTCCCGAAAGGCGACGCCCTTGGCCTCGAGCAGGCCTCGTGCGCGCGCGCAGTACGGGCACCAGTCGGTCACGTAGATGACGATCTCCGCTGCTGCCATACCCTGAAGGATCAGGCGCGCGAGACCGGCAGGTTATCCGCACGCCACGCGGCCAGTCCGCCGCGCAGCGCGAAAACCCGCGTGAAGCCCTGGGCGGTGAGCTGGCGCACCGCGGCGGCCCCGAGCGAGCCGCCGTCGTCGTATACCACGACCGCCTTTTCCTTATGCTTCTTCAGCGTGTCGGCGGCCTTGAGGATCTGCTCGCCGTTCATCTGCCGCGCGCCGGTGAGGTGGCCGGCCTGATACTGCTCCGCGGGTCGCAGGTCGAGCAGCAGCGCCCCCTGGTTCATGAGCCGGATCAGCTCCTGGGGCGAGACCGACAGGCGGCTTTCCGAGAGCGTGCGCATCTCGTATACAAGCACCATGGCCACCGCCACCACCGTGGCGGTTCCGAGCCAGGGGTGGTGGCTGAGGAACTCGATGACACGATCCATGGGAACGGCGCAAAGCCCCGGGGCGAAAAAGGGCGCGCATTATAGCGCCCCGCCGCGCCTCGGCACGGCCGTCAGGAGCGCAGCCCCCCGCTGCCGTGGCCTTCGGGTGGCGCTCGGGGCGGTGCTGCTCGTGGCTCTCGCCCGGGCCGCGTCCGCGGCGGCCCCGCCGCCCGGGCACCCGGAGGCGGATGCCCGCAAGACCGAGGAGCAGCTGCAGGCGATCAAGACCGAGATCGAGCGCATCACGCACGAGGTGAGCACGGAATCCGTCGAGCGCGACCGTCTGACGCGCGAGCTGCGCAGCGCGGAAGGCGCCGTCGGTCAGGCGCGCGATGCCCTGAGCGACGTGCGGCGCGAGCGCGCCGAGGATGCGGCGCGGCGCGCGGCGCTCGCCGGCGAGAAGCGCACCCGCGAGGCGCAGCTCGATGAGAACCGCGGCGCGCTCGCAGGTCAAATGCGCGCCGCCTACCTGATCGGCCGCCAGGAGCCGCTCAAGCTCCTCCTCAACCAGCAGGACCCGGCGCTCGCCGGACGGATGTTCGTCTATTACAGCTACTTTGGCCGGGCACGTGCCGGGCAGATCCGCCTCATCGAGGACGACGTGCAGCGCCTCGCCGAGCTCGACAGCGAGCTGGCCGCCGAGGACGAGAAGCTCGCGGAGCTGGAAAAGCAGCAGCGCGCGCACCTCGCCGAGCTCGAGCAGGCGCGCGAGCGGCGCAGCCTGGTGCTCGCCAACCTCGAGGTGCAGTCGCGCGGGCGCGCGCAGAATCTCGAGCGCCTCAAGGGCCAGCAGGCCGCGCTCGAGAAACTGCTGCACGAGCTGCGCACGGCGATGGAGCGCTTCCCGGTCGAGGGGAACGACGCCTTCATGCGGCTGCGCGGCAAGCTCGCCTGGCCGGTCAGCGGGCAGCTGGTGGCGCGCTTCGGCGATGCGCGCGCGGGCGGGGTGCGCTGGGACGGGGTGCTGGTCGCCACCGAGCGCGGCACGCCGGTGCGGGCGGTGTGCGAGGGCCGGGTGATCTACGCCGACTGGCTGCCGGGCCTGGGGCTGCTCGCGATCGTGGATCACGGCGACGGGTACCTGAGCCTCTATGGCCACAACGACAAGCTCTTCAAGGCGGTCGGTGAGCACGTGGCGGCAGGCGACACCATCGCCGCGGCGGGCGACAGCGGCGGCAGCCCGCGTCCGGAGCTGTATTTCGAGATCCGCAAGGCCGGCCGGCCGGTCGACCCGCGCCCCTGGTTCAAGGCCCCCGACCCCTAAGAACCGCCCCGCGCCCGCGCGGCCGGCAGGCCGGCGGTGTGATTGCGGTCAACATTTGGCCGCAGGCTGCGCCCCCGCCACGCAGATTCGCCAACTTGCGCAAGGACCGCGGCGCACAGACGCGCAATGGTATGCAGCGACTTAACAGATAGCGCCCCGGGGTCGTGAGCCCACCACAGCCATGAGTGCCGTTCCGCACAGCGATTTCGTGCCCGGGCAGCCCGGTGCGCGCTTCGATCCCTACGTGCGCCTGGTGCGCTCGCTGCTGCCGCGAACCTCCTGCGTGTCCATGTTCGGCCCGGCCGGGGAACTCATGTGGTCCACCGACCCGATGACGGGGCCGGACCTGATGAACATCGTGGACGATGCGATGCTCGCGGCGCGCGCCAACACCGACAGCGCCGGGCAGATGCGGCTGCTCGGCGACCACCAGCCCGTCTACCTGTGCCCGCTGCGCGATGACGCCCAGCAGCTGCTGGTACTGCTCGCGGTGATGTGCCGGCCGAACGATGCGCGCGACAAGCGCCACCACGATTTCTCCTTCGCCTACTCGCTGCTGGCGCCGGCCATTGAGTGCCTGCGGCGCGACCTGATCTCGCACGCCGCCATCGAGGAGCTCACCGCGACGGTGGGCGGGCTCGACAAGAATCTCAACCTGTTGCTCACGCAGGGGGCGGCCGAGGCCGCGGCGGGCGCCGACGGCGCGAACGAGCTGCAGCAGCTCCTGCAACAGACCATCGAGCACCTGCGTGCCACCACCGGGGCGCTGCTGGTGCCGGAGAAGAACGTGACGCTGGTGCGCGCCGGCGGCGGCGGCGTGCCCGACACCCAGTTCCTGATGCGCGCCCACAGGCGGCTGCTGACGCTGGCACAGGGTCAGCGCGAGCCGCTGATCCTCAACGAGACGACGTCTCCGATCAACCCGGACGGCTTCCCCCACCGGGTGCTGTGCTGCTCGCTGCGCTCGCGCACCAATCGTTTCATCGGCGTGCTGGCGCTGCTGCGCGATGCGAATGCGGAAGCCTTCAACGCGCGCGATGCGCACATCGCCGAGATCATCGCCCGCAAGGCGATCGGCGCCATCGAGAGCAGCTACGACGCATTGAGCGGCCTGTACACCCGTGCGGCGCTCGAGGGGCGCGTGCGCACGCTGGTGGCGGAGATGAAGCCCACGCAGCCCTGGAGCACGCTCTATATCGACGTCGACCAGCTGCACGCGATCAACGAGAAGTCCGGCATGCACGTGGGCGACGGCCTGCTGGCGCAGCTCGGTGAGCTGATCCGCCAGCGCCTGCCCCCCGGAGCCTTCGGCGCGCGCATCTCCGGGGATCGCTTCGCGGTCATGCTGCCGGCGCAGGTCGATGACGCCGAACGCTTTGCCGAGTCGCTGCGCGAAGGCAGCAGCCGCATCGCACTCGTCCAGGAGGAAGGGCGCGTGCCGGTGTCGATCAGTGTCGGCGTCGCGCCGCTCGATCCCACCGCCACCGAGCTCGCGCACGCGCTCGCCCCCGCCGAGAGCGCCTGCAAGGCCGCCAAGGACCGCGGCCGCAACCGTGTCGAGGTCTACCAGGCGAGCGATGTCAGCATCATGCGCCGCCACGCCGACATCGGCATTGCGCTCAAACTGCGCGAGGCGATCGATTCGGGGAGGATGCACCTCGTCGCGCAGCTCATCCTGCCGCTCGCCGCCGCCGAGAGTGCGCGCCCGCACTACGAGCTGCTGCTGCGCATGACGGACGAGTCCGGCCAGATGGTGGGTCCGGACACCTTCATGTCGGCGGCGACGCGCTACCAGCTGATGCCGGTGATCGACCGCTGGGTGATCAGCCACGTCATCGACGCGCTGCGGCCCCGCGCCGCGGTGCTCAAGGGCAAGGCGCTCGGCTTCGCGATCAATTTCTCCGCCCAGTCACTCACCGACGACAGCTTCGCCGACTGGCTGATCGAGACGCTCGCCGGGAGCGGGCTCGACCCGGAGCTGTTCTGCTTCGAGCTGACCGAGAACGCCACGGTCTCGAACCTGACGCGCGCCGAGGCGCTGATGCGGCGCCTGCGGCGGCTGGGGTGCGGCGTGGCGCTCGATGATTTCGGCACCGGCCTGTCGTCGCTCTCCTGCCTGCGGCAGCTGCCGGTCAGCATGCTCAAGATCGACGGCAGCTTCGTGCGCGATGTGCTGAAGGATCCGCGTGCCGAGTCGATGGTGCGCGCCATCGCGCAGCTCGCCCGCAGCATGTCGATCATCACGGTCGCCGAGTACATCGAGACCGAGGCCATCGGCGCGCGCATCGCCGAGCTCGGCGTGGATTACGGGCAGGGATTCGCGATCGGCAGGCCGATACCGCTCGCGGATCTGCTCACCGAGCTGCCGCTGCCGTCCGCACCGGCCGACGGCGCCGATGCGCAGGCCGGCAGCGGGCCGAGCGCGGATGACATGACCTGGTACGCCGGGAGCGGGCAGTGAGCCTGCCCACGCGCGGCGGTGCTGCGGGCGGGGAGCCACACGCGCCGCGGCGCGGCGCGTGGTACTTGTCCAGGCGCTCGCGCACCCTGCTCGCGCTGCTGGCGGGCATCATCTTGGGGTTCTGCGGCGCGCTGGCGCGCGGCGTCATGGCCGAGCGGCCCGCGGAAAGATCGCCCGCCGCCGATGCATCCATGGCGCGCAGCGCGCTGTCCTGGCAGGAGGCGAGCCTGTTCGCGGAAGTTTACGAGCGCATCAAGCGCGACTACGTGGACGATGTCGACGATCACGCGCTCATGGAGAAGGCGGTACGCGGCATGGTCGCCGCGCTCGACCCGCACTCCGCCTATCTCGATAGTGAGGAGTTCGACGACGTGCGCCTCTCCACCATGGGTTCCTACCCCGGTGTCGGCATCGAGGTCGCCGCCGAGGACGGGGTGGTAAGGATCCTGCGGCCGATCGAGGGCTCGCCGGCACAGCAGGCGGGGCTCCTCCCGGGCGATGAGCTGGTGAGCATCGACGGGGTCGACATCGGCGCGGATCTCGCCGGGGCGATCGCGCGCATGCGCGGCCCGTCGGGGAGTCTTGTGACCTTGAGCGTGCGCCGCGAGGGCGCGCGCGGCGTGCTGCAGTACGCCCTGCGCCGCGCGCAGGTCGAAGTGCACAGCGTCGCGCAGCAGACGCTCGAGCCGGGGTTCGGATATCTGCGGATCACCAGCTTCAGTGAGACCACCGCTCAGGACGTCAATCAGGCCGTTTTGCGTCTAAAACGCGACAATCCTCATGGAATTCGTGGTCTGGTACTCGATTTAAGAAACAATCCCGGCGGCGTGCTCGAGGCCGGCGTGGCCGTGGCGGACGACTTCCTCGACTCGGGTGTCATCGTGACGGCCGACGGCCGCACCCCCGAGGCGCGTTTTCGCATGGACGCGACTCCCGGCGACCTGATCAGTGGCGCCCCGCTCGTGGTGCTCGTGAACGGCGGCTCGGCGTCCGCTTCCGAGATCGTCGCCGGTGCGCTGAAGGACCACGGCCGCGCGCTGCTGGTCGGACGGCGCACCTACGGCAAGGGCTCGGTGCAGACCGTCATGCCGCTCACTCACGGCGGGGCGGTGAAGCTCACGACCTCGCGCTACTTCACCCCCTCGGGTGCCTCCATCCAGGGCAAAGGGATCATTCCCGACGTGCTCGAGGAAGGCACGGGCGATGCGCCCGCGGAGCTGGTGGTGGCCTCGGGATCCGCGCCCCTCGTCGCGCGCGATGCGGATGTGCGCGTGGCGCTCGATGCGCTCAAGCACCGCGTGCACCGGCAGGAGGCCAGTGCGCGGCTGGTGGCAGACCAGCTGGTGCCCTAGCAGCCCTGCCGTATCGCGCCGCCGGCGCTCCCGATATCCTGCCGCGCCATGCTCGCATGGCTCATCGACCTCGTGCTGCATCTCGACCGCCACCTGGTCGAGCTGCTCGCCCGCTACGATCTTTGGATCTACCCGATCCTGTTCGCGGTGATCTTCGCCGAGACCGGGCTGGTGGTGACGCCGTTCCTGCCGGGGGACTCGCTGCTGTTCGCGGTCGGGGCGCTCGCAGCGGTGGACAGCAGCCGCACGCTGAGCGCGCCGTGGTTGAGCGTGCTGCTCGGCGCCGCCGCGGTGCTCGGCAACATCGTCAATTACAGCATCGGCCGCGCGATCGGGCCGCCGGCCTTCAGCGGCCGCTACCGGTGGCTTAAGGTCGAATACCTCGAGCGCACCGAGGAGTTCTTCCGCCGCCACGGCGGCATGGCCATCCTGCTGTCGCGCTTCATGCCGATCATCCGTACCTGCGCGCCGTTCGTCGCCGGCGTCGGCCGCATGCCGTACGCGCGCTTTCTCGCCTACAACTTCGCGGGCGGCTTTGCCTGGGTGCTGCTGTTCGTGTGGGGCGGGTACCTGTTCGGCAACATCCCGCTGGTGAAGACGCACTTCGGGCTGGTGACGCTTCTGATTATCTTCCTGTCGCTGTTGCCGCTCGCCGCCTCGCTGCGCCGCCCTGCCGCCACTTAAGCGGTGCGCGCCGTGAGCGCCGCCCGTCAGCGCTGCGCGATGGCGCGGATCGTGCCGATGATGGCGCCGACCAGGAGCGCGACATTCGGGATCGCGCTCAGCATGAAGCCCAGGTGGCGGCCCGCCGGCGCGCGCACATAGCCGCGGAAATAAACCGCCCGCCCGATGATGAACAGCGCGCCGAGCGCTGCGGCGATGTCGGGGTTCACGTAGCGCGCGAACAGCAGCATCGACGGCAGGAAGATGACCAGCTGCTCGAGCGTATTCATCTGCACGCGGAAGTAGCGCTCGAACACCTCATGACCGGTGGTGGCGGGGGCGGGCAGGTTGTAGCGCTTGCGCGCCTGGCCGACCGCGAAGCCGAACACCAGGAACTCCACCAGCGCCAGCGCGATCACGAGGTGAGCGTAAGCCATGAAACCCCAGACTGTTAGTTTTCGCGGCGAGAATGGCACAATGCGCGTATGAGCGACAAGGAGCGCGGCTATGCCCACCGCGTCGACATCCTGGCCGGCGCGGAGCTGGTATGGCGGGCGCTCACCGACCAGGAACAGCTCGTCCGCTGGTGCGCCCCGGACGCCGCCATCAAGCCACGCCAGGGCGGACTGTTCCGCGCGAGCGTCGACCGCGTCAGCGAGTTCGAGGCGCACATCGACGTGTTCGAGCCGCCGCGGCGGCTGCGGCTGATGTACCTGCCCTCCGCTACGCTGCCACCGTCCACCACCGTGCAGGTTGATGACTTCATCATCGAGCCCGCCGGCCGCGGCACGATCGTGCGCCTGCTCGGCTCGGGTGTGCCGGCGACTACGGAGTGGGATACTCAGTACCTGCGGCTGCGCACCAGCTGGCAGCAGGCCCTGAGTCGCCTCAAGGTGTTCGTCGAACAACAAGCCAGAAGCGGAGCGCCTCCATGATCGGATTTCTGCTGCGCGCGCTGCTTGCGGCCTTTGGCCTGTGGCTCGCGAGCCGGTGGGTGCCGGGCGTGTCGTTCGATTCCCCGCAGACGCTGATCCTCGCCGGGATCCTGCTCGGGGTAGTGAACGCCATCGTGCGCCCGATCGCGTTCATCCTGACATTGCCGATCACCATTCTCACCCTCGGTCTGTTTCTCCTCGTGCTCAACGCCGGCATGGTGGCGCTGGTGGCGTGGATGCTGCCGGGCTTTCACATGCGCGGCGGCTTCACGGCGGCGCTGCTCACCTGGATCATCGTCTGGCTGACCGGGTGGATCGGGTCCGCGCTCATCGGCCGCCGCGGCTTCGAGCGCTATCAGCGGCGCTGAGCGCCCGGCGCCACGCCGCACGGCGCTGCAGCACCGTCTGAGGCTTCGCGAGTGAGGCCGGTGACGATGCGAGCGGTGCTGCAGCTCATCGTGTGGACGGGGCTCGCCCGCCTCGCGCTGGCCGGCGTCCTCGGACTTTCCGTCGACGAGTCGTACACGGTGGCGATCAGCCGCCACCTGGACTTGAGTTACTTCGATCACCCGCCGTTGCACGTGTGGCTCGTCGCCGCGGTGGCGCGACTGTGCGGCAGCGAGCAGCCGCTGCTGCTGCGCCTGCCCGACATCGCGCTCTTCGCCGGCTCCACCTGGCTCATCTACCGGCTCACCGCGCTTCTCTGCAGCGAGCGCGCCGGCCTGTGGGCGGCGCTCAGCTTCAACCTGGCGCCGCTCTTCACCTTCAACAGCGCCATCGGCGTCGTGCCCGACGGACCGCTCATTTTCTTTTCGCTGCTCGCGATCGAGTGCTTCGCCACCGCCGTGCTCGCCGACGCAGCGCCGCCGCGCGCGCGAGCTCTGCTGCTCGCCTGCGGCGCGGCGCTGGGCCTTGCGCTGCTGTCCAAGTACACCGCGCTCTTCGTGCTGCTCGGCCTCGGGGTCTATCTGGCGAGCTGCCGCCCGCGCCTGCTCGCGCGAGCCGACCCCTGGCTCGCGGTGCTCACCGCGGCGCTCCTCTTCACACCGGTGCTCGCCTGGAATCACGCCCATCACTGGGCGTCGTTCACCTTCCAGGCGGGGCGCGCGCGCTGGCTCGATTTCAGCCTCGCTCGCGCCGCGGCGGATTTCGCCGCGCAATGCCTGTATCTCTTGCCGTGGACCGCGGCCGCGGCGCTCGCCGCGCTGCTGCGCGCGCTGCGACGGGGACCTCATCACGAGCACTCGTGGCTCCTCGCCTGTCTGGCCGCCGCTCCGATCGCGGCGTTCTCACTCGCGGCCGCGTGGACCGAAGTGCTGCCGCACTGGGCAGCGGTGGGCTGGTTGTTCACGCTGCCGCTGCTCGGTGAGCGACTGGCGGCGCTCGAGCCTGAGAGAACGCGGCTGCTGCAGCGGATCACGACGGGGAGCGCTGTGCTCCTCGTTGCGCTCGCCGTGCTCGTGGTGAGCCAGGCGAGCACCGGCTGGGTGGAACGCCTGTTCCCGGCGTTCGCCGCGAACGACCCGACGCTCGATGTGCTCGACTGGCGCGCCCTTGCCCCGCCCGTGGCGCGCTTGAGGCGCGAGCGGCCGACGCTCGTCATCGCCACCGTGAGCTGGATCGATGCCGGCAAGGTTTCTTACGCGCTCGGCGGGGCCGTGCCGGTGTTGTGCCTGTCGCAGGATCCGCGGGAGTTTGCCTTCAGCGCCGCGCCGCGCGATTTCGTCGGACGCGAGGCGCTGATCGTCGCACCCGCGAGCCGTCCGGACTGGCTGCGCCGCGCCGCGCCGTATTTTTCCCGCATCGAGCCAGGGGCGGACGTGGTGCTGACTCGCGCCGGAGCGCCGGCACTCACGCTGCACACCGCGTGGGGCGTCAGCCTCAGAGCCGCTCCGCCCCTTCCGCCAGCGCTCTAAGGGAGCGCCCGCGCCACGCGCCGGTACAGCGCGTAGATCACCACCGCGAACACCAGGCCGCCGAGCCACACCGCCGGAGTGTCGGCGAAGCTGTCGCTCACGATGGACAGCGGAAAATCCTTGCCGGAAAACGCCACCAGCGCCGCCACCAACACGCCGACCAGTCCCTCGCCGACGATCATGCCGGAAGCGAGCAGTACGCCGAGCTGCTTGGTGGCCTCAGGTCGCGCGCAGCGCTGCGCGCGCTGGTCGTAGATCCAGCCGGCGACCGCGCCGACCACGACCATCAGCGTGCTCTGCGTCGGCAGATAGATCCCTAAGCCCACCGCGAGCGGCGACAGATGCGCCCCGGGCCTGAGCTTCCGCAGCAGCGCATCCGCGGCGATGATGAATACGCCGATCACTCCGCCGATCTGGATCAGGCTCCAGTCGACGTTGTTCTGGATGACGCCCTGGGCGAGCGCCGATATCAGGCCGGCCTGCGGGGCGGGCAGCGGATGCTCGTGATGCGAGCCGGCGGTGCCGGCGAAGCCGTAGGCGCGATTCAACAGGTCGAGGACCGGTGGGATGACCGCTGCGCCCGCCACCACGCCGACGATGAGTGCCACCTGCTGCTTCCACGGCGTCGCATCCACCAGCTGACCGGTTTTCAGATCCTGCAGGTTGTTGTTGGCGATCGCAGCCGCGGCGAACACCACCGCCGTCACGAGCAGCGCGTACGCGACCAGCGCCGGCCCGGCATTCGCCGAGAGGCCAATGCGCACGCCGAACACCAGGATCAGCGCGAAGCCGATGACGGCGAGGATGCCGATGCCCGACAGCGGGCTGTTGGATGATCCGATGAGGCCCGCCATGTAGCCGCACACCGCCGACACCAGCGCGCTCATGATCGCGATGTAGAGCACGCCCGAGATCACCAGCCAGGCGAGCCCTGATCCCAGTCCGCTGCCGGTCACGAACTGCGCCAGCAGCACGCCCACGGGCAGCAGGCACAGGAGCGAGACTATGCCGACCACGCCGATCGGGATGTCCTGCTCGGTGCGCGGCAGCAGCGCCGCGTGGCCCTGCGCGCGCGTGCGCGAGGCGACCAGCGCCGAGCGCAGCCCCGCGATCACCGGCTTCGCCAGCTTGCCGAGCGTCCACACCGCCGCCACGCCGATCGTGCCGGCGCCGACGAAGCGCACCTTGTGACTCCAGGTGTCGTGCGCCAGGGCGTTGAGCGTCGCATCGGTCAGGTGGGCGGAATCGGGCGAGAGCGCCGAGAAGTGCGGCACGCCCCACACCCAGGCGATGAGCGCTCCCACGCCCATCGCGACCCCGACCCACAGTCCCACCAGGTGCCCGACGCCGAACAGCGCGAACGACAGGAGGAAGTCGTAGCCGGAGACGCCGCGCTCGCCGACGCGGAAATTGCGCGCCACGTCGCTGGCGAACAGCCGCGTGGCCGTCACCAGCGAGAACGCGCCCGAGACCACCGAGCCCCACAGCAGCGCGCTCAGGCCCGCGTCGGTCTCCTCCACGCCCGCACCGTGCTCGCCGCTGCCGACTTTGAGCACCTCGGCGCAGGCGACGCCTTCCGGATACGGCAGGTCCGACTGCGTCACCAGCGCGCGGCGCAGCGGAATCGAGTACATGACGCCGAGCGTGCCGCCGAACAGGCAGATGGCGAACGACACCCAGTAGGGAAAGCCGCTCCACCAGCCGATCATGATCAGGCCGGGCAGCACGAAGATGATGGAGGAGAGCGTGCCGGCCGCAGACGCCACCGTCTGCACGACGTTGTTCTCCTGGATCGTCGCGCCGCGGAAGCTGCGCAGCACCGCCATCGAGATGACGGCGGCCGGTATCGAGGTGGCGAAGGTGAGTCCCGCCTTGAGGCCGAAGTAGACGTTGGCCGCGGTGAACACCAGGGTGATCAGTACCCCCAGCACTAGTCCGCGCAGCGTCAGCTCGGCCCGCGATTCCGCTTTCATTTAGTTCTTCTCCACGCGGCGAATGGCAGTGCCAGACCCCCAGGAAGCGCACTGCCGCGGTGCAAGGCTAGCCGAATCGCCCGGAGGGCGATACAGGTGCGCCTCAAGGCGCGCCCTTAAGCGTGCGCGCGCAGCGCCTCTTCCAGTGCCGTGGTCAGCGGCTTCATGAAGAAGGACTCTTCGGGCATCAGCTGCGCGCTCACCCCGTGGCGCGCGAGGGCGCCGGCCACCACCGGCCCCACCGCCGCCACCAGCGTGCGCGCGAGCGCCGCGCTCACCACCGCCGGCGGCGCCACGGCGAACAGCCGCTCGACCTGCGGCGTGCTGGTGAAGGCGATCGCGTGCACCTCGCCTCGCTCGAGTCGCGCGAGCAGCTCGTGCACCGCGGCGTCGTCGGTCGCATCCGCGTAGACGTACGGCGCGACGGTGTCGACCGTGGCGCCCGCCGCGAGCAGGAAGTCGCAGAGCCTGACGTTGGGCTCGCGGCCGTAGAGCTGCACCGCCACGCGCCGACCCTCGAGATCAACACGCGCCAGGGCGGCGATGATGCCTTCGGTGGTGGGGGTTTGCGCGGCGATGTCGGGCTTCAAGCCGAGCTCGCGCAGGGCGCGCGCCGGCTTCGGACCGCGGGTGATGCGGCGTACTTCGGCAAGCGCCTCCACGAACGGGCCGCGCAGCGACGGCTCGTGGCGATCGATGCAGCCGAGCATGCGCCGCAGCCCTTCGCCGGTGGTGAGGATCAGGTCATCGAAGGCGCGCCCACTTAAGGCGCGCGCGAAGGCGAGCACCGGGGCGGGGTCGGGCGCATCGCGGATGGCGACCAGCGGGCAGCGCAGCACCGTTGCGCCGCGCCGCTCGAGCATGGCGGCAAACACCTCGAGCTCGCGTGTCTCGGGCACCGCGACGGTACGGCCGGCGAGCGGCTGCAGCTCCATGCGGGCATCTTAGCCGCGCCGCGCTCCCCGTGCGCGCCGGGCGCGCGCTATGCTAGCGAGCCATGAAGATACTGCTCGCCGTGCTCATCGTGGTTGTCGCCGGGTTTGCGGGGTTCGCCTGGCTCACCCTGCACTGGTCGTACTCGGAGGGCGAGCGCGCCGGGTTCGTGCAGAAGTTCTCCCGCAAGGGTTGGCTGTGCAAGACCTGGGAGGGGGAGATGGCGTTGGTGACGCTGCCGGGCACCATCGCCGAGAAGTTCGCCTTCACGGTGCACGATGACGCGGTTGCGGCCAAACTCAACGCCAACATGGGCAAGCGCATGGCGCTGCACTACGAGCAGCACGTGTGGCTGCCGAGCTCGTGCTTCGGCGACACTGCGTACTTCGTGACCGCGGCGCAGGTCGCGCCGTAGACCGCACGCAGCTGCGGCCTATCTCACCCCTGCCATCAGGCGCCTGACGAGCGGCGTCAGCAGCAACATCAACACGCCGGCGATGAGGCCGTACCAGAAGATCCTGAGGAACAGCGCCGGTAGCGATGCGAGGTTACTCGCGTCGTACTGCCCGGTGAGCTGACCGGCGAGGTTGCCGCCGAGCGCGAGCGACAGGAACCAGACTCCCATCGCCTGCCCGACGAACCGTGGCGGCGCGAGCTTGCTCATGTACGACAACCCTACGGGTGAGATACACAGCTCGCCGCAGGTGTGCAGGAAGTACGTCAGCACCAGCCAGGTCGGCAGCACCAGCTGGCCGGCCAGCACGTGCTGCGCCGCGAAGTACATGACGAGGAAGCCCACTCCCAGGAGTATCAGCGCCACGCCGAACTTGGCTGATGCCAGCGGATCGCGGCCGCGCTTGCCGAGCGCGATCCACAGTGCCGCGAACACGCCGGCAAGCGTGATCACGAAGAACGGATTCACCGCCTGCAGCACGCCGGCGGGCATGTCCCAGCCGAGGATATGCCGGTCGGTATAGCGCTCGGCGAACAGGTTGAAGGAGCCGCCCTGCTGGAAGTAGCCGACCCAGAAGGTGACCGAGCCGATGAACAGCGCCACCATGACGAACGCGCGCTTGCGCTCCGCGGCGGTGAGTCCGGCGAAGAACAGCAGGTACACGAAATACAAAAGCGCGAGCAGCCCGTAACCCCAGGAGGCGGCGCTGACCAGCACGGCGGCGTCGAGCTTCACGGTGCGAGTGAGGGCGAGGATCACGATCGCGGCGACTGCCGCGAGGAATATGACGACCGGAGTCCACGAGCCGCGCCGCTCGTGCGCGGGTTGCAGGCCTGCCGTGCCGAGGTAGGAACGCGTCCACAGGAACTGCACCACGCCGAGCGCCATGAACAGCGCCGGCAGCGCGAATCCGAACCGCCAGCCGAAGTACGCGGCGCACACGGGAACGATGGCCGAGCCGAGCACCGCGCCGATATTGATGCCCATGTAGAAAATGGAGAAACCCGCATCGCGCCGCGCGCCACCTTCCGGGTACAGCGACGCGACGATCGCGCTGACGTTGGGCTTCAGCAGCCCGACCCCCATGGCGTTCACCAGCAGACCGAGGAAGAAGATCCCCTGGCTGCTGATCGCCAGCAGGGCGCTGCCGGCGGCGATGAGTATCCCGCCGCTGATCACGGCGCGCTGTGCGCCGAGCAAACGATCGGCGATCCAACCGCCGAAGAGTCCCAGCAGGTAGGTGCTGCCGAGGAACAGGCCGAAGATCGAGCTCGAGGTCCGGTCATCCAGACCGAGGCCGCCCCTGGATACCGCGGCCACCATGAACAGGATGAGGATGGCCTGGATGCCGTAGTAGGTGAAGCGCTCCCACATCTCGGTGAGAAACAAGGTGGCAAGCCCGCGCGGCTGGCCGAAGATGGTGCGGGCAGGCGGGGCGAGGGCGTCGGCGACCTGGCTCATGGGCATCGTTGTTGTTGCGGTGCGCGGGCGAAAGTTGCGCGAGTGTGCGGCAGGTGCGCGCCGCGGCGCAATGATCAGCTCTCGCTCTCGCCAGTGTTGGCGGCGGCGGCGGCGCTCTTGCCGCGCGACAGGATACGCGCCATGAGGATGCCGCCCTCGTAGAGGAAGTACATCGGGATCGCGAGCGAGCACTGCGAGATAGCATCCGGCGGCGTCAGCAATGCCGCGAGGATGAAGATGCCGATGAGCACGTAGCCGCGGTTCTTTTGCAGCTTCTCGATGCGCACCAGGCCCATCACCACCAGCAGCACCACCGCGACCGGCACCTCGAAGGCGAGGCCGAAGCAGAAGAACATGGTGAGCACGAAATCCAGATAGTTGTTGATGTCGGTCATCATCGACACGCCCTTGGGCGTGGTGTGCGTGAAGAACTCGAACATCACCGGGAAGACGAAGTAGTAGGCGAAACCGATGCCGACATAGAAGAGCAGGATCGAGGACACCAGCAGCGGCACCGCGAAGCGCCGCTCGCCGCGGTACAGGCCCGGCGCGACGAACGCCCACAGCTGGTAGATGACGTAGGGCATCGCGATCATGAGCGCGGCGAAGAACGACAGCTTGAAGGGCGTGGTGAACGGCGACATCACGCCGGTGGCGATGAGATTGCTGCCCTGCGGGAGCTTGGCGAGCAGCGGCCGCGAGATGAAAGTGAACAGGTCGTTCGAGTAGTACACGCACGGCATGAACGCGAGCCCGACCGCCACCAGCGAGCGCAGCAGCCGGTCCCGCAGCTCCAGGAGATGCGAGATCAGCGTGCCCTCGGCTAAGGCTTCAGGCTCCTCGCTCATTGGCGCTGGAGGCGGCAGAGGCGTGGGCGGCCGGCGCGTCCGCTGCGGTCTGCGCGGCTGGCGGCTCGTGTGGCGGTGGCTCGGTGACCGGCGGGGCGGCGGGCGGCGGGGCGGCGGGCGGTGGCGCGGCGCGCTGCGCCTTGCGTGCCTCCTCGAGCTGCACTTCCTCTTCCAGCTGCTCGCGGAACTGGCGCGCCATGGCGCGCGCCCGACCGACCCAGCGGCCGAGCTCGCCTACGACGCGTGGCAGTTTCTCCGGTCCCAGCACGATGAGTGCCAGGACGAAGATGATCAGAATTTCCGAGAACCGGCCTTCGAACAGATCACGCGCTCCGGTCGGTCTTGGCCTCGCTCTTCTTTGAGCTTTCCGCGAACTCCGCGTCCGCCCCTTCGGAACGGATCTGCTTCGGCGGGGCGTTGTGCTCGTCCTCGCCCTCGCTCATGGCCTTCTTGAATCCGCGCACCGCATGGCCGAGATCGGAGCCCACGGTCCGCAGCTTCTTGGCGCCGAATATCACCAGCACCACGAGCAGGATGACCACCAGCTCGCGCATTCCTAAACCACCCATAGGTCACCGCTCCACAAGTCCGCGTGCGCGGAAAGTAAGGCCCCTGATGATAGGTCAAATGAGCCCGGGCAACCCCATAACTTCGCCCCAAGCTCCGACGCACTTCACGCTCGCCCCTCAGGGGGTCTCCAGCCAGAACGTGACCGGGCCGTCATTGATCAGCGACACCTGCATGTGGGCCCCAAATACGCCTGCGGAAACAGGGGCATACGCGGCCTGCGCGCGACTCACGAGCTGCGCGAACAGCCGCGCCGCCTCGACCGGCTCGGCCGCCGTGCTGAAGCCCGCACGGGTGCCTTTTTTGGTGTCCGCGGCGAGCGTGAACTGCGGCACGAGCAGCAGCCCCCCGCCGATCTCGCGCAGCGACAGGTTCATGCGGCCGTCGGCATCAGGAAAGATGCGGTAGGCGAGCAGCCGCTCGAGGAGCCGCTCGACGGAAGGCTCCTCGTCACCGCGGCGCACGCCGATGAGCGCCAGCATGCCGCGATCGATGGCGCCGACCAGCCCGCCATCGACACGCACCTGCGCCTCGCTGACGCGCTGAATGAGGGCGATCATCGCTAGGGCGATTGTGTGGCATTTGCCGGGGCGAGTCCGTAAGATTCGGGCCGTTTTGGGCGGCGGGAGACAGTGATGGGGAGCGCGCGTTCTGCCGTGCAGGCGGCGGTGTCGATCGCCGCGATCGCCGCCGGCGCGCTCGCCGTGGCGCTGCACGCGCAGCAGCCTCCGGAACCTGCGGCCGCAGCCGCGGCGCCCGCACCGGCCGCTCCCGCCGCACCTGCGCAGGGCAATCCCGAGCGCGGCAAGTCAATCTCCTACACCTGCCTCGGCTGCCACGGCATCGTCGGCTACAAGAACGCCTACCCGATGTACAGCGTGCCCAAGCTCGAGGGGCAGAATGCGGACTACCTGGCGACCGCACTGCACGAGTACCGCTCGAGCGATCGCTCGCACCTGACCATGCACGACCAGGCCTCGACGCTCTCCGACCAGGACATCGCGGATATCGCCACGTACTTCGCGGGCAAGCCGCTCACCGCGAGCGGCAAACCCCAGGGCACCGTGCCCCAGGCGGCCAGCGTGTGCACCTCGTGCCACGGGCAGGACGGGGTCGCCATCGCGCCGATCTATCCCTCCCTCGCCGGCCAGCACGATGACTACCTCGTGCGGGCGCTGCAGGAGTACCAGAAGGGCGGCCGCAATAACCCGATCATGAAGGGCTTTGCGGCGAGCCTTAAGGACGAGGACATCCGGGCGATCGCCGACTACTTCAGCAGCCTCTCGCCCTCGCTGCAGACCGAATCACGGCCCTACACCCGATTCTCGGCGCAGTGACGCCCTTCAGGGGCCCGGGGGCCACGAGGCACTGACCCCCCGGCGCCGAGCGGTGGAAACAGCCCCGGACGCCCCCCGCAGCGGCTTTTTTCCGCCTTAAGGCTCCCATAAGGGTGCCCTTCTATCGTACCGCCACATCCACTGCACACCTTGCGACGGAGTATCTGTCATGAATTTCCCGAGTCTCATCAGGAAGCCTTTCATTGCCGCCATGGTGGGCGCGCTGATCATCGCGGTGCCCGGCGGCGCGCTCTATCTGGCGAGCGCCGCGCACGCCGCGGCCGCGACGGCGCCTGCGCCCGCGCCGGTGCCCGTGACCCCGGTGCCCGCCGCCGCGAATCCGGGCGCCGTGCTGCCCGACTTCAGCTCCATGGTGCAGAAGTACGGCCCGGCCGTGGTCAACATCGCCGTCGTCGAGAAGCAGTCGACCTCCTACAACCAGGGCGATGAGGAATCGGACGAGGGCGACAACGGCAACGGCAACGGCAACGGCGCTCCCAACGACAACCCGTTCGGCCCCAACGGCCCGTTCGGTCCCAATAGTCCGTTTGCGCCCTTCTTCCGCGGGCATCCCTTCCAGATGCCGCAGCCCGGTCCCATGCACGGTGAGGGCTCCGGATTCATCATCCGTCCGGACGGGGTGATCATGACCAACGCGCACGTGGTCAACGGGGCGAGCGAAGTCACCGTGCGCATGACCGACCGGCGCGAGTACACCGCCAAGGTGATCGGCGTCGACACCAAGTCGGACGTCGCCATCATCAAGATCAACGCCAAGGATCTGCCGACGGTCAAGCTCGGCGATTCGCGGCAGCTCAAGGTCGGCGAATGGGTGCTCGCCATCGGCGCACCGTTCGGCTTCGAGAACAGCGCGACCGCGGGTATCGTCAGCGCCAAGGGGCGCACGCTCGATTCGGGCTACGTGCCGTTCATCCAGACCGACGTGCCGATCAACCCGGGCAACTCCGGCGGCCCGCTGTTCAACATGCGCGGTGAGGTGGTCGGCATCAACTCGCAGATCTACAGCCGCAGCGGCGGCTACATGGGCGTGTCGTTCTCGATCCCGATCGACGTCGCCATGCAGGTCGGGCAGCAGCTGCAGACCACCGGCCACGTCACGCGCGGCAAGCTCGGCGTCGTGATCCAGAACGTCACCCAGGGCCTGGCCGATTCGTTCGGCCTGCCGCAGCCGGAAGGGGCGCTGGTGTCGAGCGTCGAGAAGGGCGGTCCGTCCGAGCGCGCCGGCATCGAGCCCGGGGATGTGATCCTGAAGCTCAACGGACAGCTGCTGCGCGACTCGACCGAGCTGCCGGTGCAGATCGCCGGCATCACGCCGGGCACCAGCGTGGACCTCGAGATCTGGCGCAACCACGACACGCGCACGATCAGCGTGAAGCTCGGCACCATGGAGGACCAGCGCACCGCGGCCAACGTCGGTGGGCACGCCGAAGGCGGCAAGCTCGGACTGGCCGTGCGCCCGCTCACCGCCGAGGAGCAGCGCCAGGCCAACACCCACCACGGACTGGTGGTCGAGCGGGCCAGCGGCCCTGCCGCGGATGCCGGCATCCAGGCCGGTGACGTCGTGCTGGCCGCCAACGGCGCGCCGGTCGACAACGCGGACGAGCTGCGCGGCGCGGTGGAGAAGTCGAAGGGTCACATCGCGCTTCTCATCCAGCGCGGCGACACGCGCTTGTTCGTCCCGGTGCGGGTCGGGTAGCTAGTGCCGCGCCGTGGCGTGTGCCGTGGCGCCGTCGGGTGCGAACTCGAAGTGCAACAGCCACTGGCGGGTGCTGCCGTCGTCTGCCGGAGAGAAGGTCCACTTTCTGGCGGCGGCGGTAGCCACGCGGGCGAAGTACTGGCTGGGACCGGGATCGTCGAGCGTCTCATCAACGACCTGGCCGGAAGCGCCGACGCTCACGCGCACCGCAACCCTGACATGGCCGTGAATCGTCGCGAGCGCGCCGCGCGAGGCTTCGGGTATCTCTTCATGGATCACTGAGCCAGCGGCCCCCGTAGAGGCTTGCGCCGCAGAGGCCGGGCGTACGGGGGGTGGTCTGGAAGCGGCGACCGGGGAAGGTGTCGGCAGCGGCGTCTCCACCGCCTGCGAGGCGGCTGCGGGCACGGACGCCACCGTGGTCGGAGGTGGGCTTGCCGGCGGGGCAGCAGCTGCACTGGCAGCTCCACTGGCAGCTGCCGGCGCAGCGGAAGCCGCGGCCTGTTCGGGCCCGGGTGGACTCGGGGAGCGGCGCAAGCCGATCCAAAGCGCCAGCACTACGACGATGACCGCCGCGGCAGCGAGCACCAGCCAGCGCGGTGCGGGCAACTTCTGCGAAGGAATCGCCCGGACCGTGGCCGGGACTGCGGTCGCGACTGCGGCGGGGACTACGGCGGGGAATACGGCGGGCACTACGGCGGGGACCGCGACACGGGCTGGCACTTCGCGAGCGGCAGGCTGCGGAGCGACCGCTCGGGCCGCCGGCGCTATGCCTTTGAGCTCGGCTTCGAGCTCGGTAGCAGTGGGACGATCCGCCGCGTCGTAACTCAGGCATCGCTTGATGATGTCCGCGAATGGCGCGGGCAGAGTCTCGGGCAGCGAGGGAGTCTCGCGTCGCTCGTCAGCCCATAGCGGAGCGCTTTGGGTGAGAGCCTCGAAGAGCGTTACGCCGAGACCCCAGATGTCGCCGGCCGGGGCAATCCTGCCCTTCTGTGCTTCGGGAGCGTCGTACACGGACGGCTTGACGATGCTCGCAGCGGGCTCGCCGGAGGGACGGATGTTATCGCTCGCGAGCTTCAGTTGATCGTTGACGACCAGAAAGTTCGTCGGGCTCAGCCGGCCCTGTACCCGGTACTTGCGGTGCAGCAGAGCCAGGACGTCGAGGGTAGGAAGCAACATCTCCCGCACCTCGACGGTAGTGAGGGCCCGATGCGGCAGGATCTGCGCGAGAGTCTGATCCGCGTATTCCATGACGACGAATAGATACGCACGGCTATCGAGCTGGCATCGATCCGCCTCCATAAGACGGATCAGGTGAGGGTGAGAGAGGGTGCTGGCGGTCCTCCAGTACGAGAGCTGGGTATCCGCGGCCGCCCGATCGGCCGGGATGATCTTGATCGCGGCCTGACGCAGCGTCTTGGATTCGGTGAGGAATACCGCGCTGTGGTCCGAGCCGTTGAGAAAGCGCAGCAGCGGGAAGACCGCGTTGACCACCTCGCCTTCCCAGCGTCGCCAGCCTTCCGTCATCGCGGGGTCCTGCCTCTGCGACCGCCGGCGGGCGTCATGACGCCGCCGCCGACCCGTTGGTCACCAGCGCCGCCACGAGCTCGTTCACCGGCAGGACATCGAGCTGCTGCGGCTTGGCGAACAATGTCTTGATGCGTTCAGCCTGCTTCGGGGCGAAGTGCGCGTCCACGGAAGCTTCGAACTTCTTCACCAGCACCGGCATACCCTCGGCGCGTCGGCGGCGGTGGCCGATCGGGAAATCCACCTGCACGCGCTCGGTGGCGCTGCCGTCGGTGAAGAACACCTGCAGCGCATTGCCGATGTAGCGCTTGTCCGCAGCGTAATACTCCTCGGTGAAGGTCGGGTTCTCGCGCACCTGCATCTTCGCACGCAGCGCATCGATGCGCGGATCGCCGGCGACGTCGTCCTCGTAGTCCGCCGCCGTGAGGCGCCCGAAGATCAGCGGGATCGCCACCATGTACTGGATGCAGTGGTCGCGGTCGGCGGGGTTGGCGAGCGGCCCGGTCTTGTCGATGATGCGCACGCCCGGCTCCTGCGTCTCGATGACGATGCGCTCGATGGCCGCGAGGCGCTGCTGCACCTTCGGGTGCAGGCGCATCGCAGCCTCGACCGCGGTCTGCGCGTGGAACTCGGCCGGGTAGGAAATCTTGAACAGCACGTTCTCCATGACATAGCTGCCGAAGGGCTGCGGCACGACGAGCGGCTTGCCGCGAAACAGCACGTCGCAGAAACCCCAGGTCTTCGCCGACAGCGCCGACGGGTAACCCATCTCGCCGGTGAGCGCGATGAGCGCGAGGCGCACCGCGCGGCTGGTGGCATCGCCGGCGGCCCAGCTCTTGCGCGAGCCGGTGTTGGGTGCGTGGCGGTAGGTGCGCAGCGCCCCGCCGTCGATCCAGGCGTTGGAGACCGCATTCACCATCTGCTCGTCGCTCGCACCCAGCAGACTTGCCACCACGGCGGTCGAGGCGACGCGCACCAGCAGCACGTGATCGAGGCCGACGCGGTTGAAGCTGTTCTCGAGCGCCAGCACGCCCTGGATCTCGTGCGCCTTGATCATCGCGGTGAGGACGTCGCGCACCGCCGGTGGCGCGGTACCCGACATCAGCGCGCGGCGTGCGCAGTAGTCGGCGACCGCGAGTATGCCGCCCAGGTTGTCGGACGGATGGCCCCATTCGGCCGCGAGCCAGGTGTCGTTGAAGTCGAGCCAGCGGATCATCGCGCCGATGTTGAACGCCGCCTGCACCGGGTCGAGCTCGAAGGAGGTGCCCGGCACGCGCGCCCCGCCGGTCATCACCGCCCCCGGCACCACCGGACCCAAGAGCTTGCGGCAGGCCGGGTACTTGAGCGCCTGGAAGCCGCAGGCGAGGGTGTCCATGAGGCAATAGCGCGCGGTCTCGTAGGCGGTGGTACTGGTCACCGTGAAGTTGCGGGCGTAATCGGCGATCGCGAGCAGCAGCGCGTCGGGCGCGGGGCGGGTGGCGGACTTCACGTCGTGGTTGGACATCACTTGCGCTGCGCGATCGGGACGAACTCGCGGTTCTCGGGACCCACGTAGTTGGCCGCCGGGCGGATGATCTTGCCGTCGATGCGCTGCTCGATGACGTGCGCCGACCAGCCGGTGGTGCGCGCGATGACGAACAGCGGCGTGAACATCTCCGTCGGCACGCCCATCATGGAATAGGACACCGCCGAGTACCAGTCGAGGTTCGCGAACATGTTCTTGTTCTCGTGCATCACCGTCTCGATGCTCTGCGCGATCTCGAAGCGCTTCATGTCGCCGGCCTCCTTGGACAGCGAGCGCGCCACTTCCTTGATCACCTCGTTGCGCGGGTCGGCGATGGTGTACACCGGGTGGCCAAAGCCGATCACCACCTCGTGCCGCGCCAGGCGCGCGCGGATGTCGTCGGCGGCCTCCTGGGGGGTCTCATAGCGGCTCTGGATCTCGGCGGCGAACTCGTTGGCGCCGCCGTGCTTCGGCCCGCGCAGCGCCCCGATCGCACCGGTGATGCAGGAGTACAGGTCCGAGCCGGTACCGGCGATGACGCGCGCGGCGAAGGTCGAGGCGTTGAACTCGTGCTCGGCATAGAGAATGAGCGAGGTGTGCATGGCGCGCACCCAGGAGGGCCGCGGTGGCCGGCGGTGCAGCAGGTGCAGGAAGTGCCCGCCGACCGAGTCATCGTCGGTCTCGACTTCGATGCGCTCGCTGCTGTGGCTGAAGTGGTACCAGTAGACGAGCATCGAGCCCAAGGACGCCACCAGGCGGTCAGCGATCTCGCGCGCGCCGGCGGCAGCGTGGTCCTCCTTCTCCGGCAATGTGCAGCCCAGGGCGGAGACGGCGGTACGCAGCACGTCCATCGGGTGGCTGGACGCCGGCAGCAGCTCGAGCGCACCGCGCACGGTTGTCGGCAAGCCGCGCAGCGACTTGAGTTTCGCCTTGTAGGCGGCGAGCTCGCCGCGCGTCGGCAAGGTCTCGTGGATCAGCAGGTACGCGATTTCCTCGAACTCGCAGACGTTGGCGAAATGCAGGATGTCGTAACCGCGGTAGTGCAGGTCGTTGCCGGTGCGCCCCACCGAGCACAGCGCGGTGTTGCCCGCGGTCACCCCGGAGAGTGCGACCGATTTCTTCGCCTTGGGAGCTTCCGCTTCCGTCATGACGGCTCCTTCCCGAACAGCTCGTCGAGCTTGCTCTCGTACGCGTGGTAGCCGAGCACTTCGTAGAGCTCGGCACGGGTCTGCATCAGCGGCAGCACGCTCTGCTGCGTGCCGTGCGCGCGGATGGCGCCGTAGACTTCCGTCTGGGCCCGCGCGGCGGCGCGGAACGCGGACAGCGGATAGAGCACCAGCCGCACGCCCGCACTGGCAAGCTGCGCGGTGGTGAACAGCGGCGTCTGGCCGAACTCGGTGATGTTGGCGAGCACCGGCACGCGGACCCGGGCGGTGAACTCCTTGAACTCCTCCAGGGTGCGCAGCGCTTCGGCGAAGATCATGTCGGCGCCCGCCTCGACGTAGGCCGCGGCACGCTCGAGGGCAGCCGCCTGGCCCTCGACCGCGTGCGCATCGGTGCGCGCCATGATGACGAAGCTCTCATCGCTGCGGCCGTCGACCGCGGCCTTGAGGCGATCGACCATCTCGGCGGCGGGCACCAGCGCCTTGCCGGGGCGGTGGCCACAGCGCTTGGCTGCGACCTGGTCCTCGAGGTGCAGTCCGGCCGCGCCCGAGCGGGCGAGGTCCCTCACCGCGCGGGCGATGTTGAAAGCCCCGCCCCAGCCGGTATCGGCATCGACCAGCAGCGGCAGCTCGCACGCGCCGCTGATGCGCCGCACGTCCTCGCATACGTCATCGAGCGAGGTGATCCCTAAGTCCGGCAGCCCGTAGGAGGCGTTCGCGACCCCGGCGCCCGAGAGGTACAGCGCCCGAAAGCCCGCGCGCTGCGCGAGCAGCGCCGCGTAAGCGTTGATCGTGCCGACCACCTGCAGCGGACGTTCTGCCTGCAGCGCCGCCCGCAGGCGCGCCCCGGCGCTGACGGCCTGGCCACTCGGTGAGGATCCGGCGCTCATGAGCTCTCCGCAATCCGCACCACCGTGCGCCCGGTGACGCGGCCGTCGATGTAGGCGGGAAACGCCCCCGGCAGCTCGTCGAAGCCGATGGTGCGCGTGACGATGCGCTCCAGATGCCGCGGCTTGAGATCGGTGGCGATGCGCTTCCAGACCGTGAGCCGCCAGTCGCGCCGCGTGGCCGAGGAGTTGATGCCGAGCAGTGCCACGCCGCGCAGGATGAAGGGCATCACCGTGGTGTTGAGCTCAGGCGCCGCGGCGAGGCCGATGCTGGCGATATTTCCCCAGAAATCGACGCTGCGCGTGAGCCAGGAGAGCATCTCGCCGCCCAGGTTGTCGATGGCGCCGCCGAAGCGCGTGCTCTCGAGCGGGCGCTTGCCTAACTCCAGATCCTGCCGCGTGAGCACCTCGCCCGCCCCGAGCTCCTTGAGGTACGGCGCGGCCGCGGCCTTGCCGCTGATCGCCACCACGCGGTAGCCGCGCGCGCTCAGCATGTCGACGGCCATGCTGCCGACCCCGCCGGAGGCGCCGCTGACGGCGATCGGACCGCCGGCGGGCTCCTGGCCGTTCTGCTCCATGCGGTGAATGGCGAGCGCGGCGGTGAATCCGGCGGTGCCGATCGCCATGGCGCTCGCGGCGTCGAGACCCGGCGGCATGGGGATCACCCAGTCGCCGGGCACGCGCGCCACTTGCGCGTAGCCGCCATCGTGCGTCTCGGACAGTCCGCAGCCGGTGACCAGCACGGCTTCGCCGGCGCGAAAGCGCGCATCGCTGGAGGATTCGACCGTGCCGGCCAGATCGATGCCGCCGACGAGCGGATAGCGGCGCAGGATCCTGCCGGCGCCGGTGGCGGCGAGCGCGTCCTTGTAGTTGATGCCGGAGTGGCTGACGCGGATCACCACCTCGCCGGCTCCCAAGTCATCGAGCTTGAGCGTCTCGAAGCGCGCGACGATGCGGCCGTTGTCGGAGTGAATGCGAAACGCCTTGAAGTCTTTCATGACGGCAGGTCCTTTAGGAAGGATGGCGCGACAGCCAGGCGATCAGCCCCTGGGTGTTGAGCGTCAGGTCATTGGCGTGCACGCGCTCGATCTCATCGTCGGACAGCGGCGTGCCGTGCTGTCGCGCGAGCTTCAGCCACAGTGCGCGCAGCTTCGCGTGTATGCCGGGTGCGGGGTCGGAGTCGCCGGCGTGTGCGCGCGCGATGCGCGCGTGCTCGCGGATCTGCTCTTTGAGCAGCGCACCCAGGCGCGCCACGTCGGTGACGCGGCTGAAGTGCATGAGGTACACGCTCGCCGGCTCATAGGCGAGCATGCGGTCGACGGAGGCGAGGTGCTGCTCAGGGTCGAACTGCGTCGGCGGCGTCGTCGGAATGATGAATGCGCCCTGCGCGGTGTCGAGCTCGCGGTAGGAGATCCCGAAGGTGTCGCCGGAGAAGATGCTGCGGTGCGCGGCGTCGACCACCGCGTAATGATGCAGCGCATGGCCCGGAACGTGGATCAGCTCGAGCGTGCGGCCGCCGAGCTGCACGCGCTCGCCGTCGGCGACCACCGTGACGCGCTCCGCGGGGATCGGCAGCAGCTCGCCGTAGAGCTCGTCATAGCGCTCACCGTACACGGCCCGGGAGCCGGCGATGAGTCTGGTCGGATCGATCATGTGCGGCGCGCCGCGCGGGTGCAGCAGCGCGCGCGCATTGGGCAGCTCGCGCATCAGCAGGCCCGCCCCGCCGGCGTGATCGAGGTGCACGTGAGTCAGCAGCAGGTAGTCGACCGCGGCGCGGGCGATGCCGAGCTCATCGAGCGCCGCGAGCAGGTAGGGGACGGACGAGTTGGGGCCGACATCGACGAACGCCGCGCGACCGCGGTCGACGATCACGTGGGAGGCGGCGTGGCCCGGATAGAGGTACTCGGTATCGACGGCGGTGACGCCATCGGGGTGATGATAGAGCGTCGCTTTCAAGGGAACGCGGGCCTCGCGTGCATGCCGGTTCGCAGGTTGCGCATATTGCCATCGTACCCTGTACGCTACGGCCCACGCATGAGGGGCCGGCGCGAGCATCACGGGTTATCTTGGGCACTTGCCGCCGGCGCGGCGCTGGCACTGACGCTGCTCGCCGCCGCGGCTGCGGGTGCGCGGCCGGCGTCCCCGGCGCCATTACCCAGCCTGCCGGCGCCCCTCGCGCAATCGCCGGTCGTGGGCTCGCCACCGCCCGCGCAGCCACAGGCCGCTGCGCCGTCGACACAGCCGCAGACAGGCTCCGCCCCGCCGGACACGCAGACCACCGGGACCGCACCCGGCGCGGTCGCCGCACGAATCGCCCCGCAGCACCGCGAGCGCGGCAGCCTGGTCTTCGACGGCATTCCACTGCCCGATCCGGCACTCGCCGCGGCGCTCGAGCGCTACGAGCAGTCGCGCGGCGCGACCTTTCTCGACTGGCAGGCCGACGGGAGCCTGCTGGTCCTGACACGCTTCGGCGAGAGCGAGCAGGTGCACCGCGTGGCCGCGCCGCTCGGCATGCGCGAGCAGCTCACGTTCTATCCCGATCCCATCGAATGGGCGCGCGCGGCCAAGGTAGGCGCCGGAATGGTGTTCCTCAAGGATCAGGCCGGGGATGAGAACGCGCAGGTGCTCTACCGGTCCGCCAATGGTGCCGTGCGCGAGCTCACCCACGGCAACTTCATCCACGGCAGCGCGGTGTGGGCGCACGACGGCAAGCGCATCGCCTTCTACGGCAACGAGCGCGACGTAGCCAGTTACGACGTGTACGTCGCCGACGTCAGCTCCGCCGCGGCGCCGCAGCTGCTGGTCGGCGGCCGCGACGATACCTGGTATCCGCTCGACTGGTCGAGCGACGACTCGAAGCTGCTGGTGTGGAAATATATCTCGATCACCGAGAGCTACCTATACATCGCCGACGTCGCCACCGGCAGCCTCACCCCGCTCGAGGAGAAACCGGTGAAGGCCGGCATCCGCATCGCGCGATTCGCCCCGGGCGGGCGCGGCGTCTACGTGCTCACGGACGAGGGCAGCGAGTTCGCGCAGCTCAAGTTCAAGGACCCGGTCACCCATGAGAACCGCCTGGTCACTGCCGACGTCCCCTGGGACGTCGAGGACTTCGACGTCAGCGCCGACGGTCGCTACATCGCCTATGTCCTGAACGAAGACGGCCGCAGCCGGCTGCATCTCCTCGACACGCTCAGCCACCATTCGCTCGAGCCCGCGGGGCTGCCGGAGGGGCGCATCGGCAACCCGCGCTTCGAGCCGAGCGGGCACAAGCTCGCGATGTCGGTCGACGGCGCGCTCGCCCCGCGCGATGTGTATGTCTACGACGTCGACGCGGGCAGCTTCACCCGCTGGACCCATAGCGAAGCCGGACCCATCGATCCGGGCACGCTCGTGGACCCGGAGCTGGTGCGGTATCCGACCTGGGACCGCCTCGCCGGACACGCGCGGCTGCTGTCGGCCTATGTCTACCGGCCGCGCCAGGCGGCCGGGCCGTGCCCGGTGGTGATCGATATCCACGGCGGCCCCGAGTCGCAGTACCGGCCGGAGTGGGACCCGTTCGTGCAGTTTCTCGTCAACGAGCTGGGCTACGCGGTGGTAGCCCCCAACGTGCGCGGCTCCTCGGGCTACGGCAAGACGTTCATGGCGCTCGACAATGGCGTGCTGCGCGAGGATGCGGTGCGCGACATCGGCTCGCTCCTGGTATGGATCGGCGCGCAGCCCGGCTTCGACCGCGACCGCGTGGCGGTGATGGGCGGCTCGTACGGCGGCTACATGGCGCTCGCCTCGCTGGTGACCTACGGCGAGCGGCTGCGTGGCGCGATCGACCTGGTCGGCATCAGCAACTTCGTCACCTTCCTGCGCAACACCTCGGCCTATCGGCGCGACCTGCGCCGCTCGGAGTACGGCGATGAGCGCGTCGAGGCGATGCGGGTGTTCCTCGATCGCATCTCCCCGCTCACCAACGCCGGGCGCATCCGCAAGCCGCTGCTGGTGGTCGCCGGGGTCAACGATCCGCGCGTGCCGGTGTCCGAGTCCGACCAGATCGTGTGGCAGGTGCGCTCGAACGGCGGCGAGGTCTGGTACCTCATCGCCAGGGACGAGGGGCACGGCTTCAGGAAGAAGTCGAACCGCGACGCCTACCTGCTGACCGCGGCGAGCTTCCTGAAGAAGCTGGCGGAAAAATCACCGGCGCGGTAACGCCGTGCGTGCCGCTTTTGGCAGTGCGCAGTGATTTTCGGCCTCGGGCCACACATATGTTCAATGAAGACCGCGGTGCGCGCTGAGTGATGCACTATGCCCTCTGTAGTCGCGCGGGGATTGGCCACCCCGGCAAGTCAGGCTCGGTGGGCGCGCGTCACCCAAGGGGAAGCGTCATGGATTACGCCGTCAGGGAAATCTCGCCACAGGAGTGGCGTGTCGAGATCGCAGGCGCGGTCCGCATCATTCGCTATCGGCCGGACAGCATGACTTTCGCGCCATGGGACATCTGCAACGCGGAAGGCCGCAGGCTTTTTGCCGCCACCTCGCTCGAGTCCGCCTTCCGCTGGATCGAGGCGCGTACCGGGCATCCGGTCGAAGCACTGCTGGCGGACGGGTTGCTCGAGCAGGGCGCCGCCGGCCGTTCGGGTGAGGCTCCCAAGGCCGCCGAGGACATCGCCGAGCGCGAAGAGCCAGGGACGAAGATCGCCAATCCCAGGCTGTAAGGCGCGCCTGAGCCTATGTCGAGGATATCGACGCAGGTATCGCCACCCGCCCTGCCGGGAACCACACGCTGACCGTGAGCCCGCTGCCCGACGGTCCGTCGGCGAGCTGCACCGTGGCGCCGTGCGCATCCGCGATCGCCTTCACGATCGCAAGTCCCAGTCCACTGCCGGGGGGCTCGGTGCCCGCACGCCGGTAGAAACGATCGAAGACACGCGCGCGCTCGGCGGGTGCGATGCCGGGGCCGTCGTCGCTCACGCTCAGGCGCGCGCCGCCGGCGGCATCTGCCGCGGGCACTGCCTCGACCGTCACGTCCACGCGCCCGCCCGCAGGCGTGTAGCGCACCGCGTTGTCGATGAGATTGCGCAGCAGCGTCCGCAGCGCGTCCGGATCGCCCTCGATCCTCACCGGCTGCGCCGCCGCCACGCCGAGGTCGATGCGGCCGGCGTCCGCGAGCGGCACGAGCTCCGCGACGATCTCGCACGCGAGCTCGTCCAGTCGCACCGGCACGTGCGGCCGGTCGGCGCGCGGCTCCTGCCGCGCGAACGACAGCAGCTGCTCCACCAGGCGGATGGCGCGCTGCACGCCCGCGGACAGCGTGCCCAGGGCCGCGCCGCGCTCCGCCTCATCGGAGGCGCGCGCCAGCATGGCGGTCTGCAGGTGCAGCGCGGTGAGCGGCGTGCGCAGCTCGTGGGCGGCATCCGCCATGAAGGCGCGCTCGTGCTCGCGCGCCGCGCGCAGCCGCGCCAGCAGCTCGTTGAGCGCGCTGACGAGCGGCTGTACCTCATCGGGGAGCGGCGTGCCCGGGATCGGGTCGAGCGTGTCGACCTGGCGCGCCTTGAGGAGCGCGGTGAGCCGGCGCAGCGGCTCGAGCGCCTGGCCGACCGCGAACCAGATCAACAGCAGCAGTCCCGGCAGCAGCAGTGCGAAGGGCTTGAGCGTCTGCAGCGCGAGTTGCACGGCACGCTGCTCGCGCACGCTCATCGGCTGCGCCACCTGGATGACGCTGCTCACCGCCTGCACGCCGAACACCCGCCAGCGGCCCTCGCGGGTGGCGACGGTGGCGAAACCGAGGGTGGTGGTCTGGGGGAGTGAGGCGTGCGGGCGCGACAGGTACACGCGCACGCCGTTGAGCGACCACACCTGCACGACGAAGTCATCGTCTGCCGGCACCAGCTGCGCCCCGAGCTGGTACTCGACCGGCTGGTCGCGCAGCAGCAGCGCGGTCTGGCGCAGGTGATAATCGAAGAACGCATCCGCCTGGGCGAGCGCGTTGCGGTAGACGATCAAACCGCCGCCGGCGCCGACGAACAGCACCCCACCCACGAGCCAGCCGAGCAGCCGCGCGCGCAGCGATCTCACGGCGCCGGCTTCACGCGGTAGCCGACCCCGCGCACGGTGAGGATGAACTGCGCGCCGAGCTTGCGGCGCAGGCCGTGAATGTGCACCTCGACGGCGTTGCTCTCGACCTCCTCGCCCCAGCCGTACAGGCGCTCCTCGAGCTGCGCGCGCGACAGGATCGTCCCGGGCCGCTCGAGCAGCAGCTCGAGCAGCGCGAACTCGCGCGGCGAGAGCGCCACCTCCACCCCGTCGCGCGTCACGCGGTGCGCGGCCGGATCGAGCCGCAGGCCGAGGTGCTCGATGCCCGCGGCGCTGCGTCCGGACTTGCGGCGCAGCAGCGCGCGGATGCGCGCCGCGAGCTCGTCGAGATCGAAGGGCTTGATGAGGTAGTCGTCAGCGCCCGCATCGAGCCCGGCCACCCGGTCGGAGACCGCATCGCGCGCGGTGATGATGAGCACCGGCAGCGCGGTGCCGCGCTCGCGCAGCGACTTGAGGAGCGTGAGCCCGTCGGCCTGCGGCAGTCCGAGGTCGAGCAGCAGCAGGTCGAAGGGCTCGGTACGCAGCACCTGCGCGGCCGCCTCGGCGGCGTGCACCCAGTCCACGGCGAATCCCTCGCGCTTCAGTCCCGCGCGGATCGCCTCACCGATCATGGGGTCATCTTCAACGAGCAGCAGTCGCATAGCCGGAAGCGCACCTGGTCAGGTGCGAAGTATGATCAATCGCACCCCCCGCCGCGCAAGGAGCTGAGCCGTTGACCCCTGCCGAACGCCTGGTGCAGGACGCCGCCAGCCTGAAGGTGATGCTGAGCCCCGCCGATGCGGCCCGCCTGCTGACACTCATCGGCGAGCTCGCGAGCTGGAACAGTCGCTATAACCTCACGGCGATCCGCACGCCCGCCGGCATGCTCACGCACCACCTCCTCGACAGCCTGGCGGTGAGTGCAGACCTGCACGGCGTGACGGTCGCGGATGTCGGCACCGGCGCGGGCTTCCCGGGTCTGCCACTCGCCGTGTGCAACCCGCAACGGCGCTTCACCCTCATCGACTCCACCGCCAAGAAGATCCGCTTCGTGGAGCATGCCGCCGCGCTCCTCGGCCTCACCAACGTCAGCGCCGTGCACGCGCGCGCGGAAAGCTTCCCGGCCGCGGCGCCGTTCGACACGGTGGTGGCCCGAGCTCTCGCGCCGCTGCCGCAGATGCTCAACACCGTCGCGCCGCTGTGCGGCCCTGAGACTCAGGTGCTCGCCATGAAGGGCAAGTGGCCGGAGCGCGAGCTCGCCGAGCTCCCCTCAGGCTGGCGCGTGGTGAGCTCGCGCGAGCTTCACATCCCCGGCCTCGACGCGGCGCGCTGCCTCATCGTGCTGCAGCGTCGCTGAAGGCGCGGCACACCCCTCAAGCGGCGTAGGTCACGCCGCAGCGGTTATCATGTGCGCCGTCTGCGCGCTGCGCCGTAACCCGCAACGATCCGCCCCGTGAACCCGATTCTCGCCACCTGGCCGCTGCTGCTCGGCATGGGCATCCTCATGCTCGGAGCCGGGCTGCAAAGCACGCTCCTCGGGCTGCGCGCCACGCTCGAGCAGTTCCCGACGCCGGTCACCGGCATGATCATGTCGTGCTACTACGTCGGCTATCTCATCGGCACGCGGCTTGCGCCGCAGCTGCTGCGGCGCGTCGGCCCGGTGCGTGTCTTCGCCACGCTCGCCGCCCTCGCTTCCGTCGCGGTGCTGATCCACGCCTCGTGGGTGCATCCGGTGCCCTGGGCGCTGATGCGCTTCATCTCCGGGGTGTGCTTCGCCGGCATCTACGTGGTGGCGGAAAGCTGGCTCAACCACCGCGCGAGCCGCAGCAACCGCGGCGGACTGCTCGCGGTGTACATGCTGGTGCTGTACGTGGGCCTAGGCGGCGCGCAGTTCCTGCTGGTGCTCGGGAGCCCGCAGTCGCCCGGGCTGTTCATGCTGGTCTCGGCGCTGATCTCGGTGGCGATGGTGCCGATCGTCGCCTCCGCGCAGCAGTTGCCTGAGCCCGCCGTCCCGCAGCGGGTGCGCTTCCGCGACCTGTACCGCAACTCGCCCTTAGGGGTCGTGGCTGTGGCGCTGTCGGGGATGATCTCGTCCATCATCTTCTCGATGGGCCCGGTCTATGCGCGCCTCTCGGGCTCCGGCACGCGCGGCGTGGCGGAGTTCATGGCGGTCAGCATCCTCGCGGCGGTCCTCACCCAGTACCCGGTCGGCCGGCTGTCCGATCGCATGGACCGGCGCACGGTGATCGCGAGCGTGTGCCTGCTCGCGACCGCGGTCGCTGCCACGCAGGTGGTGTTCGCCGGGCTGCCGCGCGCACTCTTTCTCGTCCTCACCGCGCTCTTCAGTGGCGCGGCGCTCACCCTCTATTCCCTCTCGGTTTCGCACGTCAACGACAAGCTCGAGCCGGCGCAGATGGTCGCGGCGAGCAGCGCGCTGCTCCTGATCAACGGCATGGCGGCAGCCTTCGGGCCGGTGCTCACCGGCGGGCTGATGGCCGAATTCGGGCCGCGCGCCTACTTCGGCACACTCGGTACCCTCACCGGGGCGCTGACGCTCTACGACCTGTGGCGCAAGACGCGCCGTCGTGCGGTGCGCGGCGAGCCCAAGGCCCCGTTCATCAACACGCAGCAGATCGTGACCTGCGCGGGACTGGATCCCGCCCCGGTCGGCGGCGTCGAGCCGCTCGTCATTCCCGCACCCCGCGTGGTCAAGGCTGCAGGGGCAGCGCCGTCGTCTCCTTGATCACCGCGAGCGCGATGGAGGAGTTGACCGACTGCACGCCCGGAAAGCGCGACAGGTGGTCGAGGAAGAAGGCCTCGTACGCCTTGATGTCCCGGCACACGATGCGCAGCAGGAAGTCCGTCTCGCCCATGAGCGTGTAGCACTCGAGGATCTCCGGGTGGGCGCGCACCGCCTGCTCGAAGCGCAGCAGCGCATCGCGCCCGTGACCGGCGACCTTCACGTGCGAGAACACCATCACCGAGAGCCCGACCTTCTCGCGATCGACGAGCGCCACGCGCCGTTTGATGACGCCGCTCTCCTCGAGGCGCGCGACGCGCCGCCAGCAGGTCGAGGCGGTGAGGCTCAGCCGTTCGGCCACCTGGGCCGCTGACAGCGCGCCGTGCTCCTGCAGGAGGTCGAGGATGCGCAGATCTGCACGGTTGAGATCAGCTTGCATGGTTCAATTCACAAATTGTGTTCATATGAGATAAATGTTTCACATATGACCCGAGGAAGGCAATCTTTGTGACGATCCGTGCAAGGCGGGGCGGGTACCCTCCCGGTTACGGCCGTGGCGCGCCCGACAGAGACGCGCGCGGCGCATGGGAGCTTTAAGCCGCGATGGAAATCTTCGACATGCCCGAGTTCGACGGCCACGAGCACGTGGTCTTCGGCCACGACGCCGCCACCGGGCTGCGCGCGATCATCGCCATCCATTCGACGGTGCTCGGACCCGCCGCCGGCGGCTGCCGCATGTGGCCCTACGAGAGCACCGCGCAGGCGGTTGCGGACGTGCTGCGCCTGTCGCGCGGCATGAGCTACAAGAACGCGCTGGCCGGGCTGCCCTTCGGCGGCGGCAAGGCGGTCATCATTGGTGAATCGCGCAAGGCGAAGACCCCGGAGCTGTTCGAGGCCTTCGGCCGCTTCGTCGACTCCCTCGGCGGGCGCTACGTCACGGCCGAGGACGTCGGCACCACCACCGCCGACATGGCGAACGTCGCGCACGCGACGCGCCACGTCGCGGGCCTGGGCGCGGCGCCCGGGGCTGCCGGGGGCGACCCGGGGCCCAAGACCGCACGCGGGGTGTTTCTGGGCATCCGGGCGGCGGTGAAGTTCAGGCTGGGACGAGGGGATCTCGAGGGCCTTAGCGTCGCGGTCCAGGGCGTGGGCGGGGTGGGCTACCACCTGTGCGCGATGCTCGCCGCCGAAGGCGTACGGCTGACGGTGGCGGACGTGCGCCCGGCGGCGGTGCAGCGGGTGTGCCAGGAGTTCGGCGCGCGCGCCGTGGCGGCAGACGAGCTGCTCGCCCAGGACGCCGAGGTGCTCAGCCCCTGCGCGCTCGGCGGGGTGCTCAATACCCAGTCGATCCCGCAGCTGCGTGCCCGCATCGTCGCGGGGGCGGCCAACAACCAGCTGGCGCACGGCCAGGACGGCGTGGCGCTGCAGAACGCCGGCATCCTTTACGCGCCCGATTACGTTATCAATGCCGGCGGCATCATCAGCGTCGCGCGCGAGTACTATGGCGGCACCGAGGCGCAGGTGCTCGCGGATATCGAGGCCATCCCCGGGCGTCTCACCGAGATCTTCGAGCGTGCGCGGCGCGAGAACCGCCCGACGAACGCGGTGGCCGACCAGATGGCACGCGAGCGCATCGCTTCCGAGCCGCACAAGCTGGTGGCCTGACGGGCGAAATTCCGGCGCCGGCTGGCGACAACCGGGCGCGGACGTGGCGGTGCAGTACACTGTCCCCCATGAACCGCGTCATTGCCATCGCGAACCAGAAGGGCGGCGTCGGCAAGACCACCACGGCGGTCAACCTTGCCGCATCGCTCGCCGCCACGCGACGGCGGGTGCTGCTCATCGACCTGGATCCCCAGGGCAACGCCACCATGGGCAGCGGCGTCGACAAGGGGCAGCTCACCCTCAGCAGCTGCGAGGTGCTGCTCGGGGAAGCGGAGCTCGCCGCGGCGCTCATCACGCTCGAGTTCGGCGGCTACACGCTGCTGCCGGCGAATCAGGACCTCACCTCCGCCGAGGTGCGGCTGCTGGGACTGCCGATCGGGCGCGAGATCAAGCTGCGCAACGCGCTGCAGCCGAAGCGCAACGACTTCGACGTGATCCTCATCGACTGCCCGCCGGCGCTCAACATGCTCACCGTAAATGCGCTGGTGGCGGCCGATAGTGTCCTCATCCCGATGCAGTGCGAGTACTACGCGCTCGAGGGACTGTCGGCGCTGCTCTCCACGGTGGAGCAGATCCGCCTCGCCGCCAATCCCGGCCTGTCGATCGAGGGCGTGCTGCGCACCATGTTCGATCCGCGTAACAACCTCGCCAACGAGGTGAGCGCGCAGCTCGTCGCGCACTTTGCCGACAAGGTGTTCCGCACCGTCATTCCGCGCAACATCCGTCTCGCCGAAGCACCCTCGTTCGGCAAGCCGGCGCTGTTTCACGACCGCGAGTCGCGCGGTGCGCTCGCGTACCTGGCGCTCGCAGGCGAAATGATCCGGCGCGAGGAGGGGCAGAACGGCATCGTGCGCGCGACGCCGGATACGGAAGCGAGCGCGCCCGCCGCCTCGCCCGCGACGTCCGCATCCGCACCGCCAGCACCCCTGACCCCCGCCGCGCCGCTCGCGCACGAAGCGGACCAAGGGCTGGCGGGCAATGGCTCATCCGGCAACGGCGCCGCCGCCGCGGGCAACGGCACTGCGGCAGAAGGCAGCGGCGCCCCGGCGCACGTCCACGAGGACACCTCACGATGATGCACAGAAAACCCACCCTCGGTCGCGGGCTGGCGGACCTGCTCGGCACGCGCTCGGCGCCACCACCACCGCTGGCGAGCACGCCGCACGGGGAGGAGCTCACCCGGCTGCCGCTCGATTTGCTGCAGCGCGGGCGCTACCAGCCGCGCAGCGACATGAGGGCGGAGACGCTCACCGAGCTCGCCGACTCGATCAAGGCCCAGGGAGTGGTGCAGCCGATCGTCGTGCGGCCGCTCGAGCCGCCCGGCAGCGGCGCCTCGCAGCGCTACGAGATCATCGCCGGCGAGCGGCGCTGGCGCGCGGCGCAGATGGCGGGCTTGAGCGAGATTCCCGCGGTGATCCGCGCCATTCCCGACGAGGCGGCGATCGCAGTCGCGCTGATCGAGAACATCCAGCGCGAGAACCTGAATCCGCTGGAGGAGGCGCGCGCACTGGCGCGCCTGGTGAGCGAGTTCGAGCTCACCCACCAGCAGGCGGCGGATGCCGTCGGACGCTCGCGCGCCGCGGTGAGTAACCTGCTGCGCCTGCTCGAGCTGGCCCCGGAGGTGTGCGAGCTGCTCGAGAAGCGCTCGCTCGAGATGGGACATGCGCGGGCGCTGCTGGCACTCAGCCATCGCCGCCAGCAGAGCGAGGTCGCACTGCTCGTGGTGAAGAAGGGCCTCTCCGTGCGCGAGACCGAAGGCCTCGTGCGGCGGCTGCAGACCCCGGCGGGCGGTGGCGGCAATGGCGCCGCCGCGCGCGACCCGAATGTCGAGCGCCTCGAGCAGGAGCTGGCCGAGAAGCTCGGCGCCCGCGTCGCCATCCAGCAGGGGACGGCCGGCCGGGGCAAGCTGGTGGTGAGCTACAACAGCCTGGACGAGCTCGACGGGATCCTCGCCCACATCCGCTAGGGTTGGTACCGGCGCGCCGGGGCGCCTTGTGGACGAGTGCCCGGTCGCTCTCTATAATCCCGCGGCTTTTTCGCCGTTGCAGCTAAGTGACTGAACGGCCGAAGTAATGTTAAGCCACTTGCGTCCGCTCAAGGCGCAAGAGCTGCGGCTCCTTTGAGCCCCTCGAGTGGGACCTTATATAAGGTGTCGGTGATCGATCTGCCCCGGGCACGGCGGCTGGCCTTCGGCGTCGTGCTGGGTCAAGCGGCGGTGACCGTCATAGCCGCGCTGTGCGCGTGGGCGCTCGCCGGTCGGCTGGCGGCGGTGTCGGCGCTGGCGGGCGGTGCGATCGCCACGGCGGGGAGCCTGGCGATGGCCGGCCTGGTGTTCGGCGGGAGAACGGCAAGCCCGGCGCACGCGCTGGGCGCGTTCTACCTCGGTGAGGCGGTCAAACTCGCCGTCGTGGTCGTGCTGTTCGTGGTCGTGCTGAAGGTGATGAGGGTGGCGCCGCTGGCGATGTTCGCCGCGTTCGCCGCGACCTTCCTGGTGTACTGGATCGCGCTGCTGCGCGCGCTGCCCGCCACGAGCGGTGCGCGCAGCGGCGCCTAGAAGCTGGATGCGGATCGATGACAACGATGGCAGCGGCAGAGAAAACCGGCGGCGCGACCGAATACATCCTGCATCACCAGACTTTCCTGTCGAACGGTAAGCCGCACGGGATCGTCGACTTCCACGTCATCAACTACGACACGGTGTTCTTCTCCGTGCTGCTCGCCGTGGTGTTCTTCGGGTTGTTCTGGACGGTGGCGCGCACCGGCACGGCGGGGCTGCCCGGCAAGCTGCAGAACTTCATCGAGATCGATCGTCGAGTTCGTCGATAACCAGGTGCGCGACACCTTCCACGGCACCAGCCGGCTGATCGCCCCGCTCGCGCTCACCATCTTCTGCTGGGTGTTTCTGTTCAACTTCATGGACCTCGTGCCGGTCGACCTGCTGCCGGGGTGGCGCGCAGCGTGGGCGCGGAGCACCTGAAGGTCGTGCCGAGCACGGACCTCAATGCCACCTTCGCGCTCTCGCTCACGGTCTTCATTCTCATCATCTTCTACAGCGTGAAGATGAAGGGCGTGCTGGGCTTCATCAGCGAGCTCACGCTGCAACCGTTTCGCACCAAGAACATCTTCCTGCAGATACTGCTGGTGCCGGTGAACTTCATCCTGGAATCGGTGACCTTCCTCGCCCGCCCACTGTCGCTGGCGCTGCGCCTGTACGGCAACCTGTATGCCGGGGAGATGATCTTCCTGCTGCTCGCCGCGCTCACGCTGTCGCGCGGATTCGAGAGCCTCACCACGTTCGGCGGCTGGGTCGGCACCAGCTCGGCGTTGTGGCGCAGCTGGCGCTCGGCTTCGTGTGGGCCGCCTTTCACGTGTTGATCATCACGCTGCAGGCCTTCATTTTCATGGTGCTGACGATCGTCTATCTGTCGATGGCGAGCGAGCATCACTGACGCTTGGCTGAAAGCGTCCGCGGATTTTGCATCTGGTTTGTCTCGAGGAGAATTGAATGGAAAACATTGCACACATCCAGGCCATGACCGTGCTGGCCGTCGGTATCATCTTCGGCATGGGTGCGCTCGGCACCGCCATCGGCTTCGGCATTCTCGGTGGGCGCTTCATCGAGGGCTCGGCGCGCCAGCCCGAGCTACTGCCGGTGCTGCGCGTGCAGATGTTCCTGGTCGCAGGACTGCTCGACGCGGTGGCGATGATCGGCATCGGCTTCGCGCTGTTCTTCACGTTCGCGAACCCGTTCGTGAGCGCGCTGCAGGCCGCGCACTGAAGCTGCACCTCACGGCCCGATTCGGAGCTCATAGACCGTGAACATCAATCTCACGCTGTTCGTGCAGATGGCCGTGTTCGCCCTGCTGGTCTTCGCGGTGATGAAGTGGGTCTGGCCCGTCATTCTCGCCAATATGGAGCAGCGCTCGCGCCACATCGCGCAGGGCCTCGCCGCGGCGGAGAAGGGTCAGCAGGAACTCATCGAAGCCCATAGCAAGGCGGATGTCATCGTGCGTGAAGCGCGCGAGCGCGCCAGCCAGATCATCGAGCATGCGCAGCGCGCTGCTCTGGAGCTGGTAGAGGAGGCCAAGGGCACCGCGCAGACCGAGGGCGCGCGCATCGTGGCGGCCGCGCACCAGCAGATCGAGTTCGATACCCAGCGCGCCAAGGAAGGCCTGCGGCGCGAAGTGGCGGGCATCGCGGTGAGCGCCGCCTCCAAGCTCCTCGGCCGCGAGATCGACGCGCGCGCCCACGCGGACCTCCTCGACAAGCTCGCCGAGCAGGTCTGAAGCTTAAGCCCATGGCAGACCGACTCACCATCGCCCGCCCCTACGCGCGCGCCGCCTTCGAGGAGGCACGTGCCGGCGGGCAGCTCCCTGCCTGGTCGCAGAGCTTAGGCGTTGCGGCCCAGGTCGTGCAGGATCCGCGCGTCGAGGCGCTGCTCGGCAACCCGCTGGTCACGCCGGAGGAACTGGCGCGGCTCGTCACCGACATATCAGGGCCGAAGCTCGGCGCGCACGGCTCGAACTTCGTGCGCACGCTCGCCGGCAACCGTCGCCTCGCCTACCTGCCGCAGATCGCCGCGCTGTTCGACAGGTTCAAGGACGCGGCCGAAGGCGTCGCGGATGTCACCGTGACTTCGGCGGCGACGCTCGATGGCGCGCGGCAACAGAAGCTCGCGGCCGCCCTCGAGAAGCGCCTGAAGCGCAAGGTCCGCATGCACTGCGCGGTCGATCCGACGCTCATCGGCGGGGCGGTGTTGCGCAGCGGCGACCTGGTCATCGACGGCTCGCTGCGCACGCGCCTCGAGCGCATTGCTTATGAGCTGACGGCATGAGAGTGGCGGCCCACGCCACGCACCACGACACCTGACCGCAACGGAACTACGCACATGGCCATCAAGGCAACCGAGATCAGCGAACTCATCAAGGAACGGATCGAGAACTTCAAGTCCGTCACCGAGGCGCGCAACGTCGGCACCATCGTGTCGGTCACCGACGGCATCGTGCGCATCCACGGGCTCGCCGATGCGCGTTACGGCGAGATGCTCGAGTTCCCCGGCAACACCTTTGGATTGGCGCTGAACCTCGAGCAGGATTCGGTCGGCTCAGTGGTGCTCGGCGAGTACAAGCACCTGAGCGAAGGCGACACGGTCAAGACCACCAACCGCATCCTCGAGGTGCCGGTGGGGCCGGAGCTCCTGGGGCGCGTGGTGGATGCGCTCGGCACACCGCTCGATGGCAAGGGCCCGGTGAAGGCCGCGCGTACCTCACCGATCGAGCGGGTCGCGCCCGGGGTCATCTACCGACAATCCGTCAGCCAGCCGGTGCAGACCGGCTACAAGGCGATCGACTCGATGGTGCCGATCGGCCGCGGGCAGCGCGAGCTCATCATCGGCGACCGCCAGACCGGCAAGACCGCGCTCGCCATCGACACCATCATCAACCAGAAGTCCTCGGGCATTAAGTGCATCTACGTCGCCATCGGCCAGAAGCAGTCCACCATCGCCAACGTGGTGCGCAAGCTCGAGGAGCACGAGGCCATGGCACACACCGTGGTAGTCGCGGCCTCGGCTTCGATTCCGCCCGCCATGCAGTACATCTCCGCCTACTCGGGCTGCACCATGGGCGAGTACTTCATGGACAACGGCGAGGATGCACTCATTATCTATGACGACCTCTCCAAGCAGGCGGTCGCCTACCGGCAGATCTCGCTGCTGCTGCGCCGTCCGCCCGGCCGCGAGGCGTTCCCCGGGGACGTGTTTTACCTGCACTCGCGTCTGCTCGAGCGTAGCGCCCGTGTCAACGCGGAGTACGTGGAGAAGGTGAGCGAGGGGCGGGTGAAGGGCAAGACCGGCTCGCTCACCGGGCTGCCGATCATCGAGACCCAGGCGGGGGACGTGACCGCGTTCGTGCCCACCAACGTCATCTCGATCACCGACGGGCAGATCTTCCTCGAGAGCGATCTGTTCAACGCCGGCATCCGTCCTGCCATGAACGCCGGCATCTCGGTGTCGCGCGTCGGCGGCGCCGCGCAGACCGACATCATCAAGAAACTCGGCGGCGGCATCCGCCTGGCGCTCGCGCAATACCGCGAGCTTGCCGCGTTCGCGCAGTTCGCCTCCGATCTCGACGAGTCGACCCGCCGCCAGCTCGAGCGCGGTCAGCGCGTCACCGAGGTGATGAAGCAGAAGCAGTTCGCACCGATGTCGGTGGCGGAGATGGCGCTGTCGATCTACGCGGTCAACAACGGCTACATGGACAAGGTGGAGCTGAAGAAGATCGTGGCGTTCGAGGCGGCGCTGCAGGCGTTCGCGCACAGCAACTACCGCCCGACGCTCGATACCATCAACGCGCAGCCGAAGCTCACCAAGGAGAACGAGGCGGCGCTCAAGAAGGTCATCGAGGACTTCGCCGCCACCGGCAGCTACTAGGGCACCCCAGGAAATTGACGTAATGCCCGGCACCAAGGAAATCCGCTCGAAGATCGCCAGCGTCAAGAACACGCAGAAGATCACCAGGGCCATGCAGATGGTGGCCACGAGCAAGATCCGCCGCGCGCAGGAGCGCATGCGGCTCGCCCGCCCCTACGCGCAGAAGATGCGCAATGTCATCGGGCACCTCACGGAAGCGAATCCCGACTACCGCCATCCGTTCCTCGCCACGCGTGAGCCGCGCGCGGTCGGCGTGATCGTGATCTCCACCGATCGCGGGCTCGCCGGGGGACTCAACGCCAACGTCTTCAAGGAGACGCTGGCGCTGCTGCGCGAATGGCAGGGCAAGGGCGCCGAGATGACGCTGTGCCTGATCGGCACCAAGGGAGTCACCTTCTTCAAGCGCCTCAACGTGCCGATCGCCGCCAGCGCCACTCACCTCGGTGACCGGCCGCACGTCAAGGACCTGATCGGCGCGGTCAAGGTGATGCTGGATGCGTACCGCGAAGGCAAGCTCGATCGGCTCTACCTGGTGAACGCGCACTTCGTCAACACCATGACGCAAAAGCCCGCGGTGACGCAGCTGCTGCCGATCGAGGCGCTCGACACGGAAGAGCTGCAGGAGCACTGGGACTACATCTACGAGCCGGACGCCGCCGCGATCCTCGATGTGCTGCTGATGCGCTACATCGAGTCGCAGGTGTTTCGCGGCGCGGTCGAGAGCGTCGCCTGCGAGCAGGCGGCGCGCATGGTGGCCATGAAGGCGGCCACCGACAACGCCGGCAAGCTGATCAGCGAATTGCAACTCGTCTACAACAAGGCCCGCCAGGCCGCGATCACCAAGGAGCTCTCGGAGATCGTGGGCGGGGCCGCCGCGGTTTGAGGAATTGAGAACACTATGAGTACGCCCAGCGAGGGACACATCACCCAGATCATCGGCGCGGTCATCGACGTCGAGTTTCCGCGCGAGTCGATCCCGAAGATCTACGAGGCGCTCAAGCTCAAGGACGTCGACCTGACACTCGAGGTGCAGCAACAGCTCGGCGACGGCGTGGTGCGCACCATCGCCATGGGCGCCTCCGAGGGCCTGCGGCGCGGGCTCGCCGTGCAATCGACCGGCGCTCCGATCACGGTGCCGGTGGGCAAGGGGACCCTCGGGCGTATCATGGATGTGCTGGGCCATCCGCAGGACAACCAGGGACCGGTGAAAGCCACGGAATATCTGCCGATCCACCGGCCGCCGCCCTCGTTCGCCGAGCAGGCGGGCGGCCAGGACCTGCTGGTGACGGGCATCAAGGTCATTGACCTGCTGGTGCCGTTCGCCAAGGGCGGCAAAGTCGGGCTGTTCGGCGGCGCCGGCGTCGGCAAGACCGTCAACATGCTCGAGCTCATCAACAACATCGCCAAGCAGTACAGCGGACTGTCGGTGTTCGCCGGCGTCGGCGAGCGCACGCGCGAGGGCAACGACTTCTATCACGAGATGATCGAGTCCTCGGTCATCGACAAGAACGATCTGTCGAACTCCAAGGTGGCGATGGTGTACGGACAGATGAACGAGCCGCCCGGCAACCGCCTGCGCGTGGCGCTCACCGGGCTCACCATGGCGGAATACTTCCGCGACGAGACCCGGCCGGACTCTGGCGGCAAGGGCCGCGACGTGCTGTTCTTCATCGACAACATTTACCGCTACACGCTCGCCGGCACCGAAGTCTCGGCGCTGCTCGGACGCATGCCCTCCGCGGTGGGCTACCAGCCGACGCTCGCCGAGGAGATGGGCGTGCTGCAGGAGCGCATCACCTCGACCAAGAAGGGCTCGATCACCTCCATCCAGGCCGTCTACGTGCCCGCGGACGATCTCACCGATCCGTCGCCGGCGACGACCTTTGCGCACCTCGATGCCACCGTGGTGCTGTCGCGCCAGATCGCCTCGCTCGGCATCTATCCGGCGGTCGATCCGCTCGACTCCACCAGCCGGCAGCTCGACCCGCTGGTGGTGGGCGAGGAGCACTACAACACCGCGCGCGGTGTGCAGGCGGTGCTGCAGCGCTACAAGGAGCTGCAGGACATCATCGCGATCCTAGGCATGGACGAGCTGTCGGAGGAGGACAAGCTCACCGTGTACCGCGCACGCAAGGTGCAGCGCTTCCTGTCGCAGCCCTTCAACGTCGCCAAGGTATTCACCGGCCAGGACGGCAAGATCGTGCCGCTGAAGGAGACGATCCGCGGCTTCAAGGGCATCATCAGCGGCGAGTTCGACTCACTGCCCGAGCAGGCCTTCTACATGGTCGGCGCGATCGAGGAGGCGGTCGCCAAGGCGAAGACGCTGCAGTAGGCAATCAGATGGCCGAAGCCCACACCATCCATGTCGACATCGTGAGCGCGGAAGGGGAGCTGTTCTCCGGCGCCGCCGCCATGGTGTTCGCCTCCGGCACCGAGGGCGAGCTCGGCATCGCGCCGCGGCATGCGCCGCTCCTCACCCTGCTGAAACCCGGCGAGGTGCGCGTGCGCATGCCCGACGGCGAGGACCATCACTTCTTCGTCGGCGGTGGCGCGCTCGAGGTGCAGCCTCACAAGGTGACGGTGCTCGCCGACACGGCGCTGCGCGCCAAGGATCTCGACGAGGCCGCGGCGCTCGCTGCCAGGCAGCGCGCGCAGGAGGCGCTGCGTGACCGGAGCGGCACACCGGTAACCATCGCCCAGGCCCAGGCAGACCTCGCACGCGCGGAGGCGATCCTGCGCCTGCTCGAGCGGCTGAAAAAACCGCGGGGTTGAGGCGGCTGGACCCTTACGCCATTTCCGCCGATCCCGTGCCCGCGGCGCCGCTGCCTGAGCCGCGCGGGTTCGTCGCAGCCCTGGCGCGCAACCTGCGCGCCGGGGTGCAGTTGCTGGCGCTGCGGCGCCTGACGCCCGCGCAGTTCTCGGTCAGCTTCGACCAGCTCGCGGCGCTCCTCGTTCTGAATCTTGCAGTGTGGGTGCTGCTGGATTTCCTGCACGCCGCAAGGCACGCGCCGCTGGCGCTCGACGGACTTTTCGGCTGGGCCTGTTACCTCCTGCTCGGCCTCGTGGCGTGCGCGCTCATTGCGCGCTCGCACAGCCGCGCCGCCGACACGCGCGCACTCCTCGTACCGGTGCTCGCGGCCTCACCGCTGGTACTCACGCTGTTGTGGCTGGCGCAGGACCTCGCGCTGGTGAGGCGGCACGTGCTAGCGCTGAGCGTGCTGGCGCTCATCTATCTGGCCTGCCTCAGCCTGCGTGCACTGGGCGCTGCCTACGGCGCGGTGCGCGTTGCCCCCGCCACTCTCGCGCTGCTGCTGCTCATCGCCTCCCCCTGGGCGTTGCAGCTGCTCAACCTCGACACGCGGCTGTGGGTGGTCGACCAGACGGCGCAGTCGCAGCAGGACGACGACGCGGACGACGCCGAAGCGCTCTTCTACGACCAGCCGGCGCGCATTGCCGCGGCGGTGGCGCGCGTCGCGCCGACCGAGCCCGGCAAACCCGCGGCGTATTTCGTCGGCTTCGCCGGCGATGGCGACCAGGGCATCTTCCGCCGCGAAGCGCAGTTTGCCAGCGAGGTGTTCGGCGCACGCTTCGGTTCGCTCGATCGTACCGTGCTCCTCATCAACGACGTCGACGATCGCGATTCCTACCCGCTGGCGAGCGTTACCGGACTGTCGCAGACGCTCAAGAGCCTCGCCGCGCGCATGAGCCCGCAGAGTGACGTGCTGGTGCTGTTCCTCACCTCGCACGGCTCGGAGGACGGGCTCGAGGTCGAGAACGGCTCGCTGCCGCTCGCGCAGCTGGCGCCGACCGACCTGCGCGAGGCGCTCGACAAGTCCGGCATCCGCTGGCGCATCGTGGTGGTGTCGGCCTGCTACGCCGGGGTGTTCGTCGATGCGCTGAAGAACGACACCACTGCGGTCGTCACCGCGGCCGATGCCGAGCACAGCTCCTTCGGCTGCGAGAGCGATCGCGAGCTCACCTGGTTCGGCGAGGCGTTTCTCAAGGATGCGCTGCCCGGCAGCGCCTCGCTCGAGGAGGCGTTTCACAAGGCCGCGGGGTTGATCGCCAAGCGCGAGGACACCGAGCACGAGACCCATTCCAATCCGCAACTCTACATCGGCCCGCTGATCAGGAAGAAGCTCGCGGAGCTGCCGGCGGGCAAGCCGGCCGCCGACAGCCACGCCTACACGGTGCGGCGCTGAGTACAATGCACGCGCATGCCTAGGGGCGATTCCACAGCGCGACGCAGCGCCCGCCGGCCAGCGCGCGGCGCGGCCGGGGGCGGGCGGGCGAACCCGCGGCGCGGCATGGCGATGAAACACGCGCAGCGCCAGCGCGCCCCCCTGACAGTCGTGATTCTCGCCGCCGGCGAAGGCAAGCGCATGAAGTCGGCGCTGCCGAAGGTGCTGCAGCCGCTCGCCGGCCGGCCGCTCTTGAAGCATGTCATCGATACGGCGCGCTCGCTCGAGCCGGCCGCGGTGCACGTCGTCTACGGCCACGGCGGGGATGCGGTGCGCGCGGCGCTCGCAGGCGAGGCGGTTTCCTGGACGCTGCAGCCCGTGCGCCTCGGCACCGGGCACGCGCTGCTGCAGGTGATGCCGCAGATTCCCGACACCCACCTGGTGCTGGTGCTGTACGGCGACGTGCCGCTCATCAGCCGCGCGACGCTCGAGAAGCTGTTGTCGCTCGCAGGAGCGAAGCAACTGGTGCTGCTGACCGCGAAGCTCGCAGACCCCGAAGGCTACGGCCGCATCGTGCGGGCGGCATCCGGTCTCGTGCAGCGCGTCGTCGAAGAGAAGGACGCCACGCAGCGGCAGCTCGCGATCCATGAATGCAACACCGGGGTGCTGGTGTGCCCGGCGCGGCTGCTGCGCGGCTGGCTCGGGCGCCTGCGGACCAACAATGCGCAGCGCGAGTACTACCTCACCGACGTCATCGCCCTGGCGGTGAGGGACAAGGTGGCGGTACGGGCAATTCTCGCGGCCGATGCCGGCGAGGTTCAGGGCGTCAACGACAAGGCGCAGCTCGCCGAGCTCGAGCGCCTGTGCCGCGCGCAGCGCGCGCGCGAGCTGCTGGAGGGCGGCGTGACGCTCGCGGATCCCGCGCGCATCGACGTGCGCGGCGCGCTCGGCTACGGCAGCGATGTCTGCATCGACGTCAACGTGATCTTCGAAGGCCACGTGCGGCTCGGCGACCGCGTGCGCATCGGCGCGGGCTGCGTGATCCGCGACAGCGAGATCGGCGCAGACACGCAGGTGTTTGCGCACTGCGTCATAGACGGCGCGCACATCGGACCGAATTGCAGCATCGGGCCGTTCGCGCGGCTGCGGCCGGCAGCGCGGCTCGCCGACAGCGTGCACATCGGCAACTTCGTCGAGGTGAAGAACGCGCAGCTCGGGGAAGGCTCGAAGGCGAACCACCTCGCTTACGTCGGCGACGCCGAGGTCGGCAGCCGGGTCAACATCGGCGCCGGCACCATCGTCGCCAACTACGACGGCGCCGCCAAGCACGGCACGCACATAGGCGACGATGTTCACACCGGTTCTAACAGTGTGCTGGTCGCCCCGATCACGGTCGGCGCCGGCGCGACCATCGCTGCCGGCTCCACCGTCACGCACTCGGTGCCCGGCGGCAAGCTCACCGTGGCACGGGCGCGCCAGGTGACGCTCGAGAACTGGCGGCGGCCGGTGAAGCCGGCGAAGTAAAATAACCTGCAGTAAATAATTCTTGCGCGCTGCAACGTCCCTGTAGCACTCGCACGCTAGTGTGGCCGCTCGCTCCGAATACAAACGCGCCGAGGGCAGGTCAATGAGTGCGTCGGAACGTCAGCGAGCCGAATGGCTCGATCCAGGGTTTTGGGACCGTCTCGAGCGCCTCGAAGGCCGGCACAAGCGCGCGCAGTCGGAGCACGAGAGCGCCCAGCGCAGCCTCGAGCGGTTGACGCCGCGCGAGGTCGAGGAACTGCGCGAGGCGTGGCAGCGCTACTGCGAGGTGATCGCCGAGCTGGACCGCGCGACCGCCGAGATAGAAACCCTGCGTACGTGCGCGAGCTAACCCCGCCAGTCAAAACCTTAAGATTCCTGTCGCGCCGCGCTCTGGAAGAGCTCAGCACGTTACAAGCGAGCGTTCATTCGCTCGCCACGACGCGCAACGCCGCGCTGCGCATCTTCGTCGCCAGCCGGCATGCCGCCACCTACGTCGCACAGCGGGAATTCTGGCTGGAGTTTTCCTGGCTCGACCAGGAATACCGCGCGGCCGTGCGTCAGCTGGCGCGGTTTTGCCAGGAGCACAAAGAGCCCTCGCCGCGCACCTCCAGGGCGGCATGTGCCGGCGCGCCGGGTTGAGCCGCGAAGGATCCGGCTTTCACCAGTTTGTCGCAACCCAACGCTACTCTTCTGGAACACAGTGGAGTCGCCGTGCAGCTGTTCCTTGGATTCGTCGTTGCATTGTCGATTACTGCGGCATTGATTCCTCCGCTGGCCCGCTGGGCGCCGGTCATTGGCCTCACCGACCGCCCCGGCCCGCGCAAGGTGCACTCGGCACCGGTGCCCCGGGTAGGTGGACTGGCGATGACCGCCGGGTTGCTCGTGCCGGTACTGCTGACGGTGCCGCTGACGGCGAGCGTTCGCGGGCTGCTGCTGGGACTTGTGGTGCTGCTGTTGTTCGGCCTGTGGGACGACCGCTTCACGCTCGGCTATCGGACGAAACTTGCCGGACAGGTCATCGCGGTGGGCCTGTGCATGAAGATCGGCGGCATTCATGTCGGGCCACTCGCGATCGGCACGTTCAGCGATCTGCCCGGGCCAGTTTCGAGCCTGATTACTTTCTTCTTCCTGCTCGGCATCACCAACGCCGTCAACCTTGCCGATGGCCTGGACGGGCTGGCGGGCGGCATGGTGCTGTTGTGCCTGTGCGCCATCGGGCTGTTTGCGGCGATGAGCGGTAACGTCGCGGTCACCGCGATCGCCCTCATTGAAGCCGGAGCGGTGCTCGGTTTCCTGCGGTTCAACACCCACCCGGCCCGCATCTTCATGGGTGACAGCGGCAGTCAGATGCTGGGGTTCAGCGTGGGAGCTTTGGCGCTACTGGCCACTCAGGGCGAGACCTGCACGTTAAGTGCGGCGCTGCCGCTGCTGCTGCTCGGGCTGCCGATCCTGGATACCCTGACTGTCATGCTGACCCGCATCCGCGCCGGGCGGTCGCCGTTTTCCGCGGACGCCAATCACCTGCACCACCGGCTGCTGGCGCTGGGCTTTGCCCACCGCGAAGCGGTGCTGCTGGTGTATGTGCTGCAGGTCGCCCTGGTGCTGTGCGCATACTTCATGCGCTTTAACTCGGACCTGAACGTCGTGCTGGCGTTCTGCGCCTTCGCGGCGGCCGTGCTCGGCCTGCTGCACCGGGCGCACCGCGGCGGGTGGCGCATCGCCCAGTCGAGCGGCGCGAGTGGTATTCGCAGCTACGTCAATGGTTTGTTGCCGGGGGCGAGGATTTGCGGCTTCGCTCTGGCGGTTATGACCGCCTGTCTTGCGATCTATGCGACGGCGGTGTTGGCCTCGAGCCGGCTCATCAGCATCGATCTGGGTCTGATGTGTCTTGCGATGCTGGTCGTGCTGGCGCTGTTGAGCACCTGGAAGGCCGAGCGCTCGCTGCGCTGGTTCGAGCGAGCGGCCGCGTACGTCAGCGTCGTGCTGCTGGTCTACCTCGATCAGACCATGCCGCATAAGCCGCTGTTGCTCAGTGAGCTCTCGTGGATCACCGTCGGTATCACCGCCGCCGCCGCACTGGTGCGATTCTGGCTGTCGCAGACGGGGCGCTTCGAGCTCACGACGCTCGATCTCATCGTCATTTTCATCGCGCTGGTTCTGCCCAATCTGCCGGGCTCGATTGCGCTGCCGGCGGACCTTCCCGGCGGCATCGCCAAGGCGGTAATTCTCCTCTATGTCGTAGAAATGCTGCTTACCATCCATCTGAAACATCTGATTCCACGCATGTTTCTCGGACTCACGCTGGCCGTGATCGCGGGCCGCGCCCTGATCAGTTTCAGTCTCTGACCCGCGGCTTGCGGCGGCGCGGCGCCCCCCTGGTACCGCGGTCGGTGTCATGCACTCGTCACGCGCGCGGTCTAGATTGCCTTCGCCGTGTGCTCTCAGACGTAGAACAACCGGGGATACGGTTCCCATGCTGCTGAGGTTATGGAAGACGGCCGCTGTGGCGTTCATGGTTTGCGCATTGCTGTGCGGCAACGCCTATGCGCAAACGATATTCAATCAAGCGCATACGGTGGCGGCCGCCGACCGCGCCGTGCCCGTCGAACACACTTTCGCCATCAGCGTTGCGGGCACCTATCAGATCACCCTGACGGATCTGGGTGCGCTGCTGACCCCTCCGGCGCCCTTGGCGGCGGCGAAACTTGCGATCACGAGCGGCGGCACGATTGTCGGCACGCCTCTGTCAGCACCGGGAAGCACCAGCTTCAGCGCCACACAGGGTACCTACACCATCCACGTGGTTGGTAACCCTGGCACCGTGCCGGGGTCCGGTCCGATCGGTATCACCGTCGCCGACTCGAACAACAACGTCATTGAAAGCTACTCCGACACGCTCGCCCTGCCGCCGGGAGCCATCCCCAACAATGAAGGCGTTCTGCAGGGCAGCTTCGCGGTGCAGACGAGCGGAAGCTATCTGGTCACATTGTCTGACCTGCAGTTTCCTCAGAGCCTGGGTATCCTCACCCTGGCGGTTACCATACAAGGCGGCGCGCTGGTCACGACGCTGCCGGCAGCGGGTAGCAACTCCGTCACCCTGCAGTCGGGGGTGACTTACGACATTTTTGCCGTCGGCCAGGCGAGCGGCAGCCCGAACGCGGGGTTGTACGGTGTCAACGTCAGCCCGGCCGCGGGCGGTACGGCCGTGTTTGCTCGTACCACACCGGTCGGAGCAGTCGCGCTGCTGGCAAGCCCGGTGCTGACGGCCGGGAACTACACCCTGACGATCGCAGATCTGGCGTATCCCAGCCCACTATCCCAGCTTGGGACGGTAGTGACGCTGAATGGGCAAGCCGCGGCGCAACTCAACGCAGCCGGCAGCAGCCCGTTCCCCGCCACCGCGAATACCTATCAGGTATTTGCGCTCGGCCTGCCCGCGGCTTCCGGCACGGGCAGCTATACGTTGACGTTGCAGCCGGCCAGCGGCGCCGCCGCGGTGAGTATCGCCCGTGCCGTGAGTGCCTCCGGAGGCGCGGTCACGGCCTACAGCTTCGATACCGCGCAAGTGCCGACCGCCGGCGCCTACCTTTTGGATCTGGCTGACTTCGCCTTTCCGGCTTCATTCAGCACCATCAGCGCCGCGGCCGTACAGAACGGCGCGCTGCTGGCGAGCCCGCTCAATGCGGTGGGCAGTCAAAGCGTAACGCTGGCGGCCGCACCGGTTTCGGTGCTGGTGTTTGCGCAGCAGGGCGCCGCGGGCGGTCTGTTCGGAATCGAGCTGACTCCAAAGGCCGGCGGCACCCCTGCCATTGAAGCGACCCAGGGGGTCGGTCAGCTGTTCGCGGGCAGCCAGATCAGCATTGCCGATGCCGGAACCTACCAGGTCGCGGTGAGCGACTTGGGATTCCCGGCACCCTTCCAAAGTCTCGCCGTCATCGTCACGCAGGGATCCTCTCAGGTAGGCTCGATATACGGCGGTGGAACCTTTTCCTTCGCCGCCACGAGTGGTAGCTACTTCATCAACTTCGTCGCGCAGCCCGATCCGACCAGTTCCGACCAGGCGGGCACCTACGCGATAAGCGTGGCGAGCGCGCCAGCGGCTCCGACCGTGAGCCTGCAGAGCAGTGCCACGAGCGTCGGCTCGGGAGGCACTGTCACACTGGTATGGACCAGCCAGAATGCCACCTCGTGCGTCGCCAGCGGCGGCTGGTCTGGCAAGGAGCCGGCCAACGGAAGCGCGACCTCCCCGACGATCAGCGCCACGGCTACCTTCACACTTACCTGCACGGGTGCCGGGGGCAGCGCGCATAAGTCGGTCACCGTCACCCTCGCCCCACCCTCCGGCGGTGGCGGCGGGGCGATTGAAGTCGAGCTGCTCGCGTTGCTGTTCGGGTTGACGCTGTGGCGCGCGCTGCCTGTCATGCGAGCGTCACGCAGCCTGCCTACCCTTGCGCCCTCCTCGAACGTGCACTAATCAGAAGGATCACTGATGTTCGCCGACGGCCGTGCTGCCGCTTGCAGCATCTTGCTTGCCGCCATGGTCCTGACGGGGGGTTGCGGCGGCGCGCAGTCGCGTTTCGCCTCTCACATGCAGCGCGGCGAGAGCTACTTTTCTCGAGGCGACTTTAGCAAGGCGAGTGTTGAATTCCGCAATGCGATGCAGATCCAGCCCACCAACGCCATCGCCCGTCTGAAGGCCGGTCAGGCAGAGGAGAAGCTTGGCAGGATCCGCGAAGCCGCCGGCCTGTATCAATCGGTCGTCGACGCGCTGCCCGACAACGTGCAGGCGCGTGCTGATCTGGGCCGCCTGCTGGTGTTCGGTGGGGCAGCGGAGCGTGCCGTGAGCATCGTCGAGCCGGGGCTCGCCAAGCACCCCGACGAGCCGCAGCTGCTGATCGTGCGTGGCGCGGCCCGCGCGCGCTTGAACAACGCCACAGGTGCGCGCCAGGACGCCGAGCGCGCGGTGCAGCTCGCGCCCACCAACGAGGCTGCCGTGGGGCTGCTCGCCGGGCTCGAGCGGCAGGCGGGCGAGAACGAGCAGGCCATTGCGCTGGTGCGCGACGCGCTGCAGCGGATCCCGGCGGCAGTCGACTCGCGTGAGGTTCTGGTCAGCCTCTATATGTCGGCTGGCCAGCCCGAAAAAGCTGAAGAGCAGTGGCGCAGGATCATTGAGCTGCGGCCGCAGCAGCTGCGCGCTCGCTACCAGCTGGCCGCGCTTCTCGTCAAGAGTCATCGACTCGATGAAGCCCAGCACGTCCTCGAGGAGGCGGTCAAGACCGCGCCGCAGAGCGCTCAACCAAAGCTGGTGCTGGTCGACTTCCTCGCCGCGGAGCGCTCGCCCGCGGCGGGCGAGAAGACGCTGCGTGACTTCATCGCTCAGCAACCGGACAACTACGCCCTGAGGATCGCACTCGGGGAACTGCAACTGCGCAGCGGAGCCGTGCCGCAGGCAGCGGCGACTTTCGCCGAGGTCGTCAAACGCGACGTGACCGGGCCGAGCGGCATCACCGCGCGTGATCGGATTGCCGCAATCCAGGTCATGCAGGGTCAGTACGACGCCGCGCAGAAGCTGCTCGACGTCGTTTTAAAAAGCAACCCCGGCGACAACGAGGCACTGCTGCTGCGCGCCAAGATCGCGCTCGAGCGCAAGCAGCCGGCCGCCGCCATCACCGATCTGCGCGCCGTGTTGCGCGACCAGCCGAACGCCATCGCGGTGCGCCGTATGATCGCCGCTGCGTTCGTCGACAACGGGCAGCCCGGGCTTGCGGAGGAACAGCTGCGCGCCGCGCTCGAGGCGGCCGCGGGCGACACCGGCACTCGCATCGATCTCGCGCAGCTTCTGGGGTCAACGGGACGCGCCGCCGCAGCGGTGAAGTTGCTCGAAGACGGTGTCCGTGCCGCACCTTCGGACGCCTCGCTACGCGCCGCGCTGGTGCGCGCCGAGCTCGCCTCCGGCGACCTCACTGCCGCTCGCAAGGCGCTCGCAGACCTCGACACTCTCACGCCAGGCTCGGTCGCGGTACCGCTGCTCGCCGGCCAGATCGCCCAGGCTTCGGGGCAGCTTGCCGAGAGCGTCAGGGACTACGAGCAGGCGCTCAAACTTCAGCCCCTCAGTATCGAGCCGCTCGCGGCGCTGACGAAGGTCGATGTGGCGCTGGACGAGCGCGGCAATGCTGTGACGCGGGTGCGGGCGACCATCGCGGCCGACCCGCACAATCCGCTGCGGCAAAACCTGCTGGCCGAGACCCTGATCGCCGCCAAGGCGTACCCCGAGGCGATCGAGACGCTCACCACGCTCATCAAGACGACACCCGCCTGGGGACTGCCCTACCACAACCTCGCCGTCGCGCGGTTACTGAGCGGAGATCCCTCGGGTGCCATGGGTGCCTATGAGGCCGGTCTCAGGGCGGTAGCCTTCGAGCCGAACCTGACCTACGAGCTCGCCGGGCTCTACGAGCGACAGGGCCGAGTGGACGATGCGATCGCGCGCTGCGAGGCGCTCTATGCGCATTCTCCGGCACAGCTGCGGGCGGCGGGCAATCTGGCACTGCTGCTGGTCGATCACCGCACCGATCGACAGAGCCTCGACCGCGCGCGCGATCTCACCGCCGCGTTCGCTGTCGCCGATGATCCTGCACTGCTCGACGCGTACGGCTGGGTTCGATATAAGCGCGGCGAGACCGACCAGGCGCTCGCCCCGCTCGAGCGCGCCGCGCAGGGCGCGCCCCATTCCGCTGCCACGCTGTATCACCTGGCGATGGTTCAGCTGAAAGCCGGAGCGACGGCCAAGGCGCGCGCCAATCTCGAGGCCGCGCTTGCAACCGGCGCCAATTTCCGCGGTATCGCCGACGCGCGGCTCGCGTTGGCCTCGTTTGCGCCGGCACGGGCCGGAGGCTGAGCCATGAGCCGCAGCACCTTGCGGTGGGTGTGGGCGTCGCTGCTGTGGCTGGCTGTGCAAGGCGCAGGGGCCAAAGAGGATCCCGCGGTTGCCGCTGCGCCCGCGCAGGCGCCGTCCGAAGTTCCGGCAGCGCTCGCCGAGAAGGTCCGCACCGCGCTGCAGCAGCGCGTGCCGACCCTGGTCGTGCTCGAGCTGCATGGCACACAGCTTCCCGGGATCTATGAGGTCCTGTCGCCCGACGGCATCAGCTACACCGATGCCAGCGCGGAGTACGTGCTGATGGGACAGCTGCTCGAGACGCGCACCCGGCGCAATCTGAGCCAGGAGCACTGGAGCACCTTCAACCAGGTCGATTTCGCCTCACTGCCCTTGTCACTCGCCATCAAGTCAACGCGCGGCAGCGGTGCACGTCAGATTGCGGTGTTCGCCGATCCGCAGTGTCCGTATTGCCAGCAGCTCGAGACGGAGCTCGCCAAACTCGACGACCTCACGGTGTACACCTTCCTGTACCCGCTCGAAGAGGTGCACCCCGGGGCGACCGCGCGCGCGCATCAGATCTGGTGCGCTGCCGATCGCGAGGCGGCCTGGATCCAATGGATGCGCCGGCATCAGGCACCTGCGGCGAGCGAATGTGGCGACGATCCGATCGAGCAACTCGCGGCGCTCGGCGAGAAACTGCATATTCAAACGACCCCGACCATCATCTTCCACAGCGGCTTGCGCGCCGCCGGATTGCCCTCGGCCACGAAGTTCGTGCAGCTGCTCGACAAGGAGTCGGGACCGAGCGAGAGCTCCCCGGCGGAAAGCGCGCAGCCCGCCACCGAGACACATCCGGCCGCCGAGGCGCACCCCGGCAATTGATCTGGCGCTGCCGCCTCGGGCGCAGCTCAGGCGCGCTCGACGCGCGTTGGTCGTGTGTATGACAGTTGTCATTCACGCGCCAGAACTGTTGGTTTCAGCTTCATCCGCGCTTCACCCGCCTGTCATACCCGATCCCTATGGTTGCGAACGTCTGGGAATGTGAGACGCATCGCGGTCTGCTGACCCGTTTACCAAATCCATAGGGGAGATCTTTCGATGAAGCATCTTACGAAGGTGGCTGTCGGTGCGGCGCTGGCACTCGCTGCCACCGGTGCCTTTGCACAAATAAGTCTGCCGACGACCGGCAACGGGACGGTCATGCTCGGGCTGTTCTCCGAGAACGACGGCACGCCGTTCTCCTATGCTTTCAACCTCGGCATCAACTACAGCAATCTCGCCTCGCTACCCACCGCGCCCGGGTCATCGACGTCCTGGACGCTGACCGGCCTGTCGGGCGACCTCAGCTCCTCGGCTGGCGCAGCCGCACTGGCCGGTGGTCTGGTGTTTGATGTTACTGCGGCGAACATCACCGGCTCGATTGCCAAGGCGGGGAGTTTTACGCTGGCGACGACGTTCGATCCCAGCGTCTCGCTTGCGACGATCGCGGCGCTGCAGAGTGGTGCTCTGTCAACTGCGACCAACAACGATAACAACTTCCTGACGAATTTTGGCAGCACGAATCCTTCGTATACGACCACCACCACCGACGCGAACTATCTCAATGGCACCTACAACGCGCAGCTCAACACGTTTGCTACCGGCACTAACGTGGCTTCGAGCACCAGCAACTCCCTCAAAATGTACGAGCTGGTGAGCAACAAAGGCACGACCAGCCTGGTCCAGACGCCGGTAGTGTTGCCAGGACTGTTCTCGATCAATCTCACCAGCGACACGCTGACCTACACCGTCCCGGGTACGGTTCCGCTGCCCGCGGGTGTGTGGCTGCTGCTGTCAGGGCTCGCGAGCCTGGGTGTGCTCGCGCGTCGCCGCAAGGACGAGCCGGGTGAGGTCAGCGGACTGGCCGCCTGAACGCGCGCCGTCACAAGGAACTCTCTAATTTTTTCAGGAGATCGTGTCAATGAATCATTCGCTTAGAACTGCCATCAGATGGGCACTGTGCGGCGCCGCCGCGGCGGCGCTGCCGGTGAGCGGGGCGTGGGCCCTGACGCCCACGCAGGTCAATGGCCTGACTGCCGGGAATATCATCTACGTCAGCGGCTCGACCGCAACCGACAACGCCATCAAGGCCTGGTCAGAACTGGATCCAGCCACCGATGCGAACGCGCCCTTCACAGCTGGCAGCATGGACATCTACACCACGGCCACCGGGTACATCATTACCGGCACGGCGGGACCGGTGTTCGGCGCCGTTTCCGGCACCAACATTGCTATCGTGAAGCAGACTCAGGGTGGTTCGGCCACGGGCATCCACAACGTTGCCGAGCAGATCTCGCCACCGGACTTAAGCTTCCCCGACCTCTCCACCCCGTCCAGTCTGACTGCCACCTGCGGTGCAGCGGTCAACACCGCAGCCAAGAAGCCGTTCATGGCGTACAACACGTACGCCTGCACGCTGGCGGAGAGCCAAAGCATCCAGCCGAATGCCGGTATTTCCGACGAAGACCCGCAGACCTGGATTGGAACCGGCGGCGTCACTTCGGCGAATGCCAACGCACTTACGGCGAGCCATGCGGTCGAAGTACCGTTTGCGTCAATTGTGAGCACGGCGCTGCGCAATGCGCTGCAGACGGCCGAAGGACTGGTCTCCGGCAGCGAGTTGCTCGCCAATGTGCCGTCGCTGTCGCCGGCGCAGCTGCGTGCCATCGAGTCCGGACAGATGACTTCGCTGGCGGATCTGTACGTGTTTAACCCGACGACGCAGAAGACCGTTCAGGTGGATACGACGGACTCCACGATACACATTTGCCGTCGCGGTAATACTTCCGGCACGGAATTCGCGACCAACATCTACCTGTTCGGTTCCGGCTGCTCGAAGGGCAATGGTGTCGGTACGGTCGCCTTGCCCGATGTCTCCTCGACTGCGGCGAATGGCGTGAAGTGGGCTGCAGCGGACAACACCGAATTCGTGTTCGCCGGCGCCGGCACCGGTGACGTGTTGAGCTGCGTGGAGGCGCCGCTCGCCACCGGCGACACGGTGAACTATCGCATCGGGGTGGTCAGCACCGACCAGGTCCCGGGCAGCAACGCCTGGCGCTATGTAGCGGTCAACGGAATTGCGCCGACCATCTGGAACATTCAGCTGGGATCCTACGACTGGCTGACCGAGGACTCATTCAACTACACGACGACCTCCATAGGGCTGAATGGCGGCCCCGGCAACCACTTGACGATCTTCACCACCATAAACACCAACCTGAGCGATGTGAACGGGCTGGCCGGCCTCAATGCGGCGAGCCAGAATGCCGCGGCCTCGGCGGACACTTCGGGTGGTGCGGCGGATACCGGAATCATTACGACGCCCAATAGCGTGCTCTATGGTTCGAGTGATGCGACGGGCCCGAGTGCTCCGGCGTGGCCGGCGGCGATCCGGGCGATTGCCGTGGCAGGTCAGGGACCAAACAGCCCGGTGTCGAAGACGTATCCGAGCGAAGCAACCAACAACTGTAACGGTGCCTATCAGTCTGATCCGACGGGCTGAAGTCAGGCGGCTGCATCCGGCTACGATCCCGTAGTTTGGTGCGATAACGAGGACGGCGCTGCAGCGGCGGCGCCGTCCTTTTCTGCTGAACGCGGGGTCTGAATGGGTCGGGGGTGCAGACACGCCGCGCGGCGTACGGCGTACAGTTTCGCGGTTGCAGCCAGTTTGCTTGCCGTTTCGCCTGCTGCCCTGAGCGCTGATCCGCCACCCGCCTCCCCGCCGGCTCACGACGATGAAAACAAGAAACAGGAGTTCTTCGACGTCATCGAATTTCGCGTGCTCGGGAATTCAGTCCTGCCCGTGACCACCATCGAGCGAGCCGTGTATCCCTTCGAAGGCCCTCACAAGACGATCGAGGATGTGCAGGCAGCGCGCGCGGCCCTCGAGAAGGCGTATCACGATGCGGGCTACGGCACCGTGTTCGTCGACATTCCCGAACAGGACATCGGACCGGGTGTCGTGCGGCTGCGGGCCACCGAAGGTCGGCTCGATCGGGTGCGGGTGAGCGGCGTGCGCTATTTCAGCGGGCGACGCATCCTCGCGGAGCTACCGGCCGCAAAGCCAGGGGAGGTACCGCGGCTGCCGGCGCTGCAGGCCGAGCTTGCGGCGGTCAATGCAGAGAACGCCGACCGTACGGTGACACCGGTCCTGAAGGCCGGTCGCACACCGGGAACGGTGGATCTGGAGCTGCAGGTGAACGACAGCCTGCCGTTGCACGGCGGCTTGACGCTCAATAATCGCTATACACCCGATACCAGCCAGCTGCGATCGATCCTCGATCTGTCGTATGGAAATCTCTTCCAGGACTTCCAGAATGTCGCTTTCGAATACCAGGTCGCGCCGCAGCACCCCGCGGATGAAAAGGTCTACTCGCTCACCTACGTCGCGCCGCTGCCGTTCGAACACGACCTGCTGGCCGTCTATGCGGTCGATACCAACAGTAACGTCGCCGCGGTCGGCGCCCTCAACCTGCTGGGGGTCGGGCAGGTCTACGGGGTGCACCTCATTCATCCGTTCGCGAGCAACGCGACGTTCTGGCAGAACCTAAATTTCGGGGCCGACTTCAAGGACTTCTCACAGACCGTCAACGTGGTCGGCGCGCCGCCCGACAAGACCCCGATCCGCTACATCAATTGGTCGCTGGTGTACTCGTTGAACGAGCACACGCAGCAGCAGGATACGTCCGTGAACGTCGGCGTGGATTTCGGCATCCGCGGACTGCCTAACGATAGCAACCAGTTCGACTACAAGCGCTACGACGCCCAGGCCGATTATCTGTATCTCAAGGGCCAGGTTGAGCGCCGTCAGAGCTTGCCGTTCGGCACCTCGATCGACGTTCGCCTGGGCTTGCAGCTGGTAGACGATCCTTTGATCAGCAACGAGCAACTCGGCCTGGGTGGCATCGACAGCGTACGTGGCTATCTCGAGTCGCTCGAGCTTGCCGACAGCGGCGGCTCGGCGCAGATCGAGTTGCGCACGCCCACCTGGAACTTCGGTCGCAATCCGGCGAACAATCATATCGGGGCTTACGTCTTCTATGACCGCGGCTACGGCTGGATCATCGATCCGCTTCCCGCTCAGCAGTCGACCTACGATCTCGAGAGCGTGGGGGCCGGCGTGCGCTTCATCCTGCTGCGCGGCTTCGATGGCATGCTCGAGTGGGCGGATCCGCTGAAAAGCGTGTCGACCGTGGTGAAGGGACATTCGCGCCTCGAGTTCCAGGCGCACTACGGCTTCTGAGGAGCCATCATGGACGCACCGCAGTGGCAGCGCGACGATGCACCGAGGCAGCTGCGCCGCGTGCGTGGCAGCAAGCTTGCCTGGTTCGTCGGCGTGGCGCTCTACACGCTGGCAGCGGGCTTCGCCTTACCCTCATTCGGCGGCAACCTGCCCGTGCCGTGCATCGCCTCCGGCAGTTGCGGTGTAAATGGCCCGCCCAACTGGGTGAGCGCCGGCGCGGCAACGGCGACCGCCACAGGCAGCAAACTCAACGTCAACCAGACCAGCGAGAACGCCGTTCTCAATTGGCAGAGTTTCAACATCGGCAAGGGCGCGAGCGTCAACTTCCAGCAACCGAACGCTGCGGCGGTGGCGATCAACGAGATCTTCCAGGCGAACCCGAGCCAGATCTCGGGTGAGTTGAATGCGAACGGACGGATCTATCTGATCAATCAGAACGGCATCATGTTCGGTGCCGGCGCACAGGTGAACACCGCCGGGCTCGTGGCCTCGAGCCTGAACATCACCTCGAACGCAATCGCCAACGGCATCGCCCAGACGGTCGTCGGCGATCCAACCTCGCCCTCGTTCGTGCCGTTCACGGACGCCTCGGGCAATAACCTACCGAGCGGGCCGATCAGCGTTGCGCAAGGTGCAACGCTCAACTCGACCGGCGGGCAGATATTCCTGTTCGCGCCGCAAATCACCAACCAGGGGACGATCACGACGCCCAACGGCCAGACGATCCTCGCCGCCGGCCAGGCAGTGTACCTGGCCACGAGTCCCGACCCGACTGTCCGCGGGCTCGTGGTCGCGGTCGATTCCGGCGGAACGGTGACCAACGGTGCGGCGTCCAATGCCACGGTCACCGATCCGAGCAAGCTGATCGGCCAGATCATCGCGCAACATGGCAACATCACGCTGCTGGGGCTCGCGGTAAATCAGGACGGGCTGGTCTCGGCGAACACCTCGGTCGACGCCAACGGTACGATTCTGTTGATCGCGGCCGATCGGGCCCAGGGCGGCACGCTGACGCTCGGAGCCAACAGCGTCACGCAGGCGGGGCTCGATACCTCCGACACCAGCCAGGCGGTCGATGCGACCGTGCAGCAGAAGTCTGCCGTCGACCTTCAGGGGTACGATGTCGATGTTGCCGGCGGTGCGAGCGTGACGGCCACCTCCGGCTCGATCACCGTCACCGGCTCCTCCGCACCGGTGCAGGGCTCGACGGATGTCGCGCCGGCGCCGAGCAGCTCCACATCCGACGGCGCACGCATCTACATCGCCAGCGGCGCGAGCCTCGATGCCTCCGGCGCGACGGCTACTCTGCCGATGTCAGCGAACGTACTGCAGGTACAGCTGCGCGGCAGCGAGCTCGCCGATGACCCGCTGCAGCGCAACGGAGCCCTGCGCGGCCAGACCGTCAACGTGGATATTCGCCAGTACGGCACGCTGCCCGACGGCACGTCGTGGGTAGGCACGCCGCTCGCGGATCTTTCCGCCGACGCGGCCACCATTGAGCGCGGCATTCTGCAGCGCAATGAAACCGGCGGCAGCGTCACACTGCAGTCCTCCGGGGACGTCATCGTCGGTGCCGGAGCCAGGATCAACGTCTCCGGTGGTGCCAGCGACTATCAGGCCGGATTTCTCGATGTCTCCTCGCTGATCGGCGCCAATGGCCAGATCTACAGCATTACCAATGCCAGCCCGAATATCCTCTACACGGGGGTTGCAAACACCACCACGGTGTCGTTCACCGATGCGCGCTGGGGTGTCACCACCACCTACAGCGGGATTTACGGCAATGGCCAGGGGCAATACCAACCCGGCTATGTCCAGGGGGCTGACGCCGGCTCGCTGTCCGTCAATGCGCCGAACGTGATCTTCGACGGTTCGCTGCTGGCGAACGTGCAGGTGGGCCCATACCAGCGCAATCCGCCCACCGCACTCCCGGCGGGTACGCTCGAGCGCCCGTACGATCAGTTGCCCTTGCCGGCTGCGCTCAACCTGGGTCCCGCCCTGACGCTGCCGGATCCTTTCGTCGCTCCCGATCTGATTCTCTCGTCGATCGACTTCGCGCCAGGTCCGGTACTGTCGACCTTGCGCAATGCCAACGGCACCGCCTTCAACCCCCTGACCGATCCGTGGCCGGCGAGCCTCACCGACACAATGCTCAATCCGGCACTCATCGGCGCCAACGGCGCCGGTCGGCTCGAGCTCGAAGCGAACGGCACCATCACCGTTCCGGCGGGCGTCGACTTGCGACTGCCTGTCGGGGGCAACTTCAGCGCGTTCGCCTCTGACATCGACATCGCCGGCACCATCGCCGGCTCCGGCGCCTCGATCAGTCTGCAGACGGCGCCAACCGTGACCAATATGACGGGTTCGGCCAATATCACCCTTGCACCCACCGCCGTTCTCAACGTGGCGGGGGCCTGGGTCAACGACAACCCGGTGGTGACGCCGCCTCCGGCGACCGCGCCGCTCGCCGTGAACGGCGGCGACGTCGCACTGGCCGCACGCGACGGCAATGTTGCGCTCGCAGCCGGCGCGCTCATTGATGTCTCCGGTGGCGCGCAGCTGCAGGTGAGCGGCCTGCTCGCGGCGGGTGCGGCGGGCAGCCTCTCGATCAATACCAGCGCCCCGGATCTTGCTACGGCGACGCAGCTGTCGCTCGGCGCAACGCTGCGCGGCTACGGGGTCAATGAGGGCGGCAGCCTGTCACTTTCGGCAGGTGCCTTCTGCATCACGAGCAAGATCGCGTGTGCGGCGCTGTCGGCGGACGGCACCACCGACGGGACTGTGACGCTCGCTCCGGCCTTCTTCACGACGGGCGGATTCAGCGCCTACTCGCTGAGCGGGAACTTCGGCGGTCTCGAGCTGGCGACGGACACGCAGCTTCGGCCGGAGCAGGACAATCTGCTTCTTACCAACACACTGTTGCCGTCGGCAGCCACGCTATCGGCCATTGCACCGATCGGCATACTCCCCGCCATTCAACGCCAACCGGTCAATCTCTCGTTCTCCGCGCAGTACGTGCCGCCCCTCGGCGATGACGTGGAGCCGGCGACCTTCGCCGCGACGCCCGGTCTATCGCTCGACAACGGTACTGCGATCGTGCTCGATCCGCTAGCGAGCGTCGCGCTCACCAGCAACACTCGAGTCCTCGATGACGGCCTGATCTCCGCGCCCGGGGGCAGCGTATCGATGACCGTGACGGCGGGACTCGTCGAACCGAACTTCATCGCGGGGCACCAGCTGTGGCTCGGCCCGCATGCGGTGGTGAACGTGAGCGGGGTGGAGCAGGCCGTCACCAATGACCTGGGCTACAGCGTGGGCAGTGTCCTGCCCGGCGGCTCGGTCACGCTCACGGCCTTGCGCGGTGCGATCGAGACGCTGCCCGGATCGCTGATTGATGTCTCCGGTACCAGCGGCACACTCGATATCCAGCAGGTCAACAGCGCCGGCGTCGCGCGCTTCGTGCCAACCCTGGTCGCCTCGGCCGGCGGCAGTGTCAACATCCAGGCGGCGGAAGCGGTGCTACTGAGTGGCGCGATGAGCGCTGTCTCCGGCAGCCCCAGCACGGTGCCCAACGGCAGCTTCTCGCTGGTGCTCGACGGCAACGAGCGCTACGGCAATACGGACTTCGCCGACACCGAGCCCCCCTATCCCTTTAATTCGCGCGTCATCGAGATCGCCGCCACGCAAGCCCCGGTAGTGATCGCGGCCGGCTACGACCTGCCTTCCACCTATGACGGTGAGGCGCTGCTGTCCACCGCCGCGCTCAGCGCGGCAGGGTTCGACGCCGTCAACCTCAAGGCGACCAGCTTCGACGGTTCTGTGGTCGACTCGCCGATTGTTGCGGGGACCATTCAGTTCAACGGCAACCTCACGCTGAATCCGGCTCGCTCGCTCACGCTCGACGCGGCGGGCTTTGCCTCGACCGGGGGGCAGACCGTCCTGCGAGCGCCTTACGTGTCGCTCGGTCAGTCGACCGTCAATACCCAGGCAGTCCTGGGCACCACAGGTTCCGGTACCGGGTCGCTGCAGGTGAATGCGCAGATGATCGATCTCATCGGCAACTCTGCTTTCGGTGGTTTTAACAGCCTCACGCTTGACTCCAGCGGAGACATCCGCGCCAACGGCGTCGAGGCCCAGGTGGGACCCGGGGCTCCGTTTGATCCGCAGCTGCCGGGGTCGCTCACGGTATCCGGCTCGCTCAACCTGATCGCGCAGCAGGTTTATCCTTCCACCTTGACGGCGTTTGCGTTCACCGCGGCAGCCGGCGGCGCCGGCAATATCAACATCCAGCCGACGGCCGGCACGGCCGCTACGCCACTGCTGTCGGCCGGCGGCTCACTGACGTTCAGCGCGCCCGCTATCATCCAGGCGGGTACCGTGCGCGCGCCGCTTGGCGGCATCGTCATGAGCGCGAGCAGCATCACGCTCGCCGCCGGCAGCACCACTTCCACCAGCACCGACGGTCAGGTCATTCCTTTCGGGCAGACGCAGGGGGGTTTCGACTGGGTGTATCCGATGGGTAGCGGCGGACTGGTCTATGGAACAGATGGCATCCCATTACCGTCGCAGTCCATCTCACTCACCGGCTCGTCGGTGAATGTCGCCAAGGGCGCGATCATCGACGTCAAGGGCGGCGGCGACCTCATGGCAGCGGAATTCATCCCCGGGCCGACCGGCACCGTGGACGTGCTCGCCGGATCCAGCTCGTTCGCGATTCTGCCCACCTCGAACCTGCAGTTCGCCCCTTATGATCCGTATTACTCGAGCGGCTCGGGGGTCTTTCCGGGTGAGAGCGTCTATCTTGCCGCAGGCGGAGGCATTCCCGCGGGCACGTATGCGGTACTGCCGGCGCGTTATGCGTTGTTGCCGGGCGCCTACTATGTCACCCCCGTCGCAGGCTATCAGGACCTGACCCCGGGACAGTCCCTGGCCCAGACTGACGGCTCTGTCATCGTGTCCGGATACATGGATTACGCGGGCACGACGCTCGGCGCCTCGCGCACCTCCGGCTTTGATATCGAGCCCGGGACCCTGGTGCAGAATCTGGCGCAATACACCCTGACGAGCGCCAACACCTTCTTCACCAGCCAGGCGAGCACGGCGGGCGTACCCGCGCAGCGACTGCCGCAGGATGCGGGCTACCTGGCCTTGATCGCGACCACTGAGCTGGTGCTGAACGGCACTCTGCAAGCGGCGCCGGCGAGCGGCGGTCGTGGCGCCGAGGTCGACATTTCCAGCAGCGCCATTCGCGTCATCAACCCTGACAGCGCGCCAAGTTCCGAGCCCGGCGTGCTCGACATCAGCGCGGACTCGCTGAGTGAGCTCGGTGCCGAGTCGATCCTGCTGGGAGGGCTGCGCACCGAGGCCAGCAACGGACTTACGATCGCCACCGAGGCCACGACGGTGGAAGTGGCGAGCGGGGCGACGGTCAGCGCACCTGAGCTGCTGCTGACGGCGACGGACTCGGTGACCGTCGACAGTGGTGCAACCGTCGGGGCGAGCGGCAGCCTGGCCGGTTCGGACGCGGCGTTATTCGTGTCAGGCGACGGCGTGCTGCTGCGGGTCGCCGCTAGTGGCAATCCTGTCATCACGCGCACCGGTAGCGTCGGCGTGGAGGGTGTGCTCGCGCTCCTGCCGGGGTCGGTCATCCATGCGCCTGGCGGATCGGTCGGTCTCGATGCGAGTGCCAGCGCCGATTTCAGCGGGACGCTGCAGCTGGCCGGTGGATCGCTGTCGATCTCCGGCAGCCAAATCAGTCTCGGCAACGTGCTCGCGGGGACTGGCGGAATCGTCCTGCCGTCGAGCCTGCTCGACGGTCTGGCGCTCGCCGGCCTGACACTCGCCAGTCGCAGCTCGATCGATTTCTATGACGGAGCCAGCCTGTCCGGTGCGAACGTGACCCTGAGCAGCGGAGCGCTGCGCGGATTCGGGCAAAGCGCGGTGCAGGTGTCGGCGAGCGACGCGTTGACCGTCTTGGGGTCGGCCAGTGCCTCGGCGCTTGCCGGCACCGGCACAGGCACCGGCACGCTCGCCCTCGAGGGTGGCACGGTGGCACTGCAGGCCGGTTCGCTTGACCTCTCCGGATTCACGGCAGTGTCGATAGCCAGCCAGGGTCTGATGGATATTTCGGGGACCGGCACCTTGTCCGTCGAGGGCAACCTCAATCTGCAGGCGACGCTCCTCAGCGCAGAGTCGGCGGCCGAGCGGCAGGTGAGCGTGAGCGGTGCGTTCACCTACAGCCCGACGCCCAAAGCGGGGCCGATTACGGCACCCAGCGAGGATCCACTCGGTGCGGCGATTGCGATCACCGCCCAGTCCATAGCGTTTGACGGCAGCGCTCAGCTGCACGCAGGGACCTTGAGTCTCGTGGCCACCGGGGCCACGGGCGATGTCACGCTCGGCAGCAGCACCAACATCGATCTGAGTGCCGTCAACACGGTGTTCGACGGGCTCACCGTACCTTCACCGGCCGGAACACTGAGCCTGCAGAGTCAGTACGGCTCGGTCACGGCCGCGCCCGGCTCAGTGATCAACGTCTCGGCGCTGGACCAGTCGGTGGCGAACGCGGGTGCGCTTTCGGTGCAGGCGGCCAACGGTACGGCGAATCTCACCGGTCAGCTGCGCGGCAGTAACGCCGACGTCTCAGTCGATGCTCAATCCCTCGGCAGCGTGCCGGCGCTCGAGGCCGCTCTGATCGCCGGCGGCTTCACCGGGGACTGGAACCTGCGCCTGCGGGGGCCGGGAGACCTGCTCGTGCCGACGGGCGCGGCGAACGCCATCACGGGCCGCTCGGTGTCGCTGACGGCTGATCAGGGCAACGTTGACGTCGAGGGAACCATCACCAGTGGCAGTGCTTCGGGCGGCGCGATCACGCTGTCCGCTTCCAACGACGTGATCGTCAACGGGACGCTCGATGCGCGTCCGCAGACGAGTAGCCAGATGAACGGCCAGATCGAGCTGGCCAGCGAGCAGGGCGACGTGCTGGTCGGCTCCGGGGCGACTCTCGAGGCCTACAACCCCGCCGTGGCCGTGCAGTCAGTGGCCGACGGCGGACTGTGGATCCGCGCACCCCAGACCACGCTCGCGACACTGCTCTCGGCAGCCCCGGGTTCGCAAGGCCTGGTGCTCGCCGGCAATCTGCAGGGATTACGCTCGGTGACCATCGAGGGATTTCAGACCTACACCTACACCACCGGCATCCTCGGTGCTGCCGACGTGGCGCCCGACATGTCCAATCCGCTGTACGCCGGGGCCGCGAATTTCATGGCGAGCGCGCCCGCTTTGCTGCAGGCACTCGGCACCGTCAAGGGTCCGGCGCCGCAGATCGTGCCAGGTATCGAGATCGACTCGAACCAGTCGCTCACGCTCACGACAGATTGGGACCTGAGTGCCTGGCGCTTCGGCGGCGCGGCGGGCGTGCTGACGCTGCGCTCCGCCGGGGATCTGATCTTTGACGGCTCGCTGAGTGATGGCTTCACCGGCACCACCGGCGCTGCGGCGTACATACTCACCTCGACCGGGCCTTCCTGGTCCTATCGGCTGGTGGCCGGAGCGGACCTGAGCTCGAGCAATCCGATGGCGGTGCAGCCGTCGTATGAGTTCTCGAGTGGCACACTTCCGGTGGCCACCTATGGCAGCGGATCGCTGCTGGTCGCCGCCGGAATCGGCGGTGGCTTGAACCCGGCCATGACCATGATCCGCACCGGTACCGGCAGCATCGATATTGCAGCAGCCGGCGACGTCACCCTCACCAACAGCGATTCGGTCATCTATACCGCGGGCATCGCCGCCAATGGCATCACCTATGCCGATCGCGGACAGCTCGAGGGGCTGCTCTACCCGACCGAGGGGGGCGATATCACCATCAGCGCCGGGCAGGATGTGGTGGGGGCTCTGAGCGCCGATCTGGTCACCAACTGGCTGTGGCGGGTCGGTACGGATGCGCTGCCGCGGCCCACTTCAACCGCGTGGACCGTGAATTTCGCCGACTTCGAGCAGGGCGTTGCTGCACTCGGAGGTGGAAACGTCACGGTCACTGCCGGTCAGGACATCACGGATCTGTCGGTCAGCGTGCCGACCATCGGCCGTCAGGTGGGTAGCACCGACCTTGCCGGAAACGACGTTCAGATCCTCAATGAGGGCAATATCCTCGTGCGCGCCGGTAACAACTTTGCCGGCGGCAGCCTCTACGACGGGTCGGGGACGGCGGTGGTGGTGGCGGGCAATCAGATCACACAGAGTCCCACTTTCGCGGCGCTCAATCCCGGCTCCCCCGGCCTCTATCCGATGATCCTGCTCGGCAACGCCACGGCGACACTCGCCGCTCGCGCCGGAGCAACGCTCGCCGGCGTCGCCAATCCGACGCTCCTGCCCCAGGGGGTCGCTCAGGCCGCCGCCCGCGGTAACAACTATTCCTACTTCTCGACTTACGGCGCGGACTCGGCAGTGACACTGCAGACCACCACGGGCACAGCAGAGCTGGTCAACGACACGAGCAACACCAGTGCCGTGATCGCCAACTACACCACCCTCGCCTACGATACGCGCGTAACCAACGCTTGGGATAACAACGGCGTGTCGTCGTTGCGCATCTACCCCGGAACCCTTTCCGTGGATTCGTTGCGCGGCGACCTGACGATCGACAATACCCTGACGCTCTATCCGGAAGCCAACGGCAGCGTGAATCTGCTGGCCCACGATGGCGTCGCGCTCGGCTCTCCCCTGAGCGTCACCGGCTTCGAGCTGATCGAGTCGAATTCAGATCCAACCCTGCTGCCGACGGTGGCCAGCCCCCAGGGCAGCTACCAGTACGTTTCCGACCAGCTGGCGTCGATCATTTCCGCGTTCGACATCATCCAGAATGCGGCCGTTCCAGTTCATCTTACCGGCGCCACGCCGGACTCGACCATTTCGCGTATCGTTTCATTGACCGGCGATGTTTCCATCGACAGCGTAGAGGCCTCGCAGCTCACGTTCGCAGCGCCCGCGCAGATCGTGGCAGGTCAGGACGTGCAGAATCTGGTCGCAGACTTCACCAATCTCGAGTCCACCGATGTGTCGGCGATCGCAGCCGGGCGCGATATCACTTATCCGCTGACGCGCAACGCACAGGGTCAGCTCAACACCACTCCGACCTATGTCAACGTCGATGGCCCGGGAACGCTCGAGCTCATCGCGGGCCGGGACATCAATCTCGGCACCTCCGACGGAGTGACCTCGCGAGGCAACATCGTCAATCCAGGGTTGGCGGCGATCGGCGCATCGATCAGCGTCGAGGCCGGCGTTGGCGCCCTGGGTAGCCAGAGTTATGCCACGTTCATCAATGACTATCTGGTCGACTCCGACCTCTACACGAGTGAGCTCGTTTCCTACATGCAGCCCTTCCTCGGTGATGCACTGACGGCTGCGCAGGCGCTCAGTGCCTTTAAGCTCCTGCCGACGGTCGAGCAGGCGCCTCTGATCCAGTCGATCTTCTTCGCCGAGCTGCTCGCCTCCGGCACCGCCGCGGCCGGCCCGGGATCCCTGCATGGCAATTTCACGCGCGGCTACGACGCCATCGAAGCGCTATTCCCGGACAGTGTCGCCAGCCTGGCGGGCGGCAAGACCAGCCCCTATGCGGGCGACATCGATCTGTATTTCAGCCGCGTCTATACCCTCGCCGGCGGCAACATCGATCTGCTCGCTCCGGGGGGCCTGGTCAACGTCGGGCTGGCGACGCCGCCGGCCTCATTCGGCGTCAGTAAGCCGGCCTCCGAGCTCGGCGTAGTGGCCCAGTCGACCGGCGATGTGAACGCTTACGCCTACGGCGATTTCGAGGTGAACGAGTCACGAGTTTTTGCGGCCGACGGCGGCAACATCCTCATCTGGTCGACGGACGGCAACATCGACGCGGGACGCGGGGCCAAGACGGCGATTTCCGCCCCGCCGCCCACGATCACCTACGTCAATGGTGTGCCGACCGTCGTCTTCCCGGCAGCACTCACCGGTTCCGGCATCCAGACGCTCGCCACGTCCCCCGGAGTTCCGCCGGGTGACGTGGGTCTGTTTGCGCCCAACGGCGTCGTCAATGCAAACGATGCCGGCATCGTCGCCGGCAATCTCACCATCGCCGCCACGGCCGTGCTCGGCGCGAGCAACATCAAGGTGAGTGGCGTCTCGATCGGCGTGCCGGTGGAGGCCGGCGGTCTCGGCGCGAGTCTCGCCGGTGTCAGCGCGGTCGGCGCCAGCGCGACTCAGGCAGCGACGGAAAGCGCGCAGGCGGCCCAGAATCAGGGCACCAGCACCTCACCGGTCGCCGACACCACCCTCGGCTGGCTTGATATTTTCGTCGAGGGCTTCGGCGAGGAAGTGTGCAAGCCGAACGACCAGGAGTGTCTGAAGCGCCAGGCCGCGCATTGAGCAGGCGCCTCGGAGGCCTGCAGCGCGCTGTCACTCGCCTGACACGGGTCGATGAGATAAATGGCAGTCGCTGTGGCGCGTCGTCATGGAGAAGTATCGCCGATGAGTACTCAGGTTTCAGGCCGATTCTGCCTGGTCCTATTCGGGCTGCTCGCATCGCTCGACGCTGCGGCCGGCTGTGGACACAACCGCAAGCACTATGCCGAAGGCGGCATCACCTGTACGGCCCACCATCAATTTCAATGCGAGCACGGAGCCTGGCACATGCTGCCGGCACACTGCGATGCTGACCCGGCGCCACCCGCAAAACCCCCTACCGGCAAGGACGCAGCGCCGGCGAAGACGACACCGAGCGCCGGCTGAGCCTGCGGTTTTAGGACTTCGGTCGGGGCCGGCGAACCATGTGGGCGGGCTCGGGTACCGCTTCGATGTCCATTTGAGCCCCATCGCGCAGCACGGTGAGCGTGGTCGCGGCGGCCATGGAGGCGTGATCGATGCCGAGCGGAGTGTTGAGCACTTCCCCGACCGGCGTCCCGTCGATGGCAACGATCACGTCGCTCGGCAGGAGCCCGGAGCGGTGCCAGCTCGGCGAACCTTGCCCGGAGAGTCCGCCAATGCCGCCGGCCGCATCCGCGATTACGTTCAAGCTGAACGTCTCGAGAGTCGCGCGCGTATCGTCGCTCAGGCTGACTATCGATTCCCCGCGGCTCGGTGCTGCGGTCCGGCGACGCACGGCGGCCACCAACAGCGTGGCGAGCGATGCCCGCGGCAGTGCGAGCCGCTCCAGTTTCGAGTTGTTGAGCAGCACCACGTACTGTGAGGTGACCCGTCGCAGCACGACTCGCGCCGCGAGTGACTGGCCGGTCTGATAGAGCTTTGAGCGGCCATTCGCGCCCGCGATGATGGCGAATCCTTCTCCCGATGAGCCGATGGCGACAATGCCCTTGAGGTTGTAGCGGTTATCGTTTGCGGTGGCCTCGTCAGCATCCGCGGGCGCGCGCGCTGCTGCTCCAAACAGATGCGCGCCGATGATCCGAGTTGCGAGTGTCGAAGCACTCATGGGTACCCGGCCATGACGTATGGACGCTGCCGCAACGGCGGGGCTCAGAGCGCGAAGTTCCTGCCACGATCTGCCCCACGCGAGCAGCTGCGCAACCATGAGAGCGCCGAGCCCCCAAGCCACCGCATGACGTGCACTGAATGTTACGCGCTTCATCGGTATCGTCTGGTGCCGGTGCGTGTGACGCGATCCCGATGCGCAGCAAATGATGCATGGTCGAGGTTGCAGATATCTGACACAGGCGCGCGGGGCAAAATCCCGCGGGCGCGCATCTGCAAATTCCGCTCGAGAAATATTTCGCAGCCGCCGATGCCGCCGCAACAAAGCTGTCACATATAGACGAAACAATCGGCTTCGGTCAGCGGCGCGCTTGGTCCATAGAATCAAGGGCTGCGACGTCGGCATCAACATGGTCGTGAGCCCTGGTATCTGAAGCTCAGCCCGCGTCGCCCGCCAAATTTGGATAACTGCTCAGGGGTCCCGCTCGATGAGTCGCCGCTGCGTCCTTTTGCAGGCGCTGAGCACCGCTGCGCGAGAAATTCGCGCGCCATCGAAGAGCGAGGAACTGCGTGATGATTGAAAAGTCCCGCCCGCTGGGCGCCGTACTGGCCGTCGCATCGACCCTCTGGCTCCCAGCGGGCCAGATCGCAGCCCAGCCAGCGCCTGCCACGTCACCCCAAACCCCGCCAGCGCCCTCTGACGCCCCACCCGCCGCCCCCACCGAGGAGCAGCGCCTGAATGAGCTGCGCAACACCGTAATCAATCTGCTGCAGTCGCTGGTGCAGAAGGGCGTGCTGACCCGTGAGCAGGCGGATGCGATGGTGAAGGCGGCGCAGGAGAAGGCAGCGGCGGACATGGCCGCCGCACAGCAGCAGGAGAAGCAGGAAGCCGGCGCGGTGCGCGTGCCGTACGTCCCGCAGATCGTAAAGGATCAGATCAGCAAAGAGGTGGTCCAGGAGCTTGGCCCCGACATAAAGAAGCAGGTGATGGACGAGGTCGGCTCCAAGGGCAGTTTATTCTCGGCGTTGCCGGAGTGGGTGCAGCGCATGCGCTGGAGCGGGGATATACGCGTGCGCGGCGAGGGCGATGATTTCGCGAACAACAACCCGACGAACACCTACCTCGACTTCAACGAGGTCAACAGCGCCGGCGGCATAGCGCAGGCCGGTCAGTTGGCGTTTCTGAACACGACCGAGGATCAGAATCGCCTGCGACTTCGCTTGCGGTTCGGTTTCGATACTGATCTGGGCGATGGCTGGAGCGCCTCGCTGCGGCTGGCGACCGGTAGCACCGGCGAAGTCATTGCGACCACCAACCAGACGCTCGGCACCTATGGTGCGGGCTACACGGTCACCGTGGACCAGGGGTTCATCAGCTGGACCGGCCAATCCTCCAGCGGCAGCCAGATATTCACCGGCACCGCCGGGCGGTTTGCCAATCCGTGGCTCGGCACGGATATGGTCTGGTACAACGATCTCACCTTCGAAGGACTCGTCAGCAACTATCACCTGAACTTCTCCTCCGACAACGAGCACCGTCATGATCTGTTCGCGACGCTGGCGGCTCTGCCGCTGACCTCGTTCTCGCCGTTCAATTCGGATCCGACCAATCAGCAGAAATGGCTGCTGGGCGGGCAGCTCGGTCTGGACTTCAACACCGAAGATGACTCACGTTTTCGCTTCGCCGCCGCTTACTACGATTACCTGCACATCGTCGGGCAGCGCAACGCGCCGGACAGCACCTTGCTCGACTGGACGGCACCGGCGTTCGTGCAGAAGGGCAACACGATGTTCAACATTGCCAACGACCCCACCAATCCAAACGCCGGTCTTTACGGGCTCGCCTCGAATTTCCGGATTGTCGATCTGATCGGGGTAGAGGACTTTCGTGTGCTGCCGCGCTATTCGGTGCTGGTGACGCTCGAAGCGCTCAAGAATGTTGGGTTCAACACCGCACAAGTAATGGCGAACACCGGCGAGTACGTCGCGCCGCGAACCCGTGGCTATCGGGCCGACCTCGGATTCGGCTCGAGCACCATGAGCGCCTTTGGCACCTGGCGCGCATCGGTGGGTTACCGCTACCTGCAGCGCGATGCGGTGCTGGATGCCTTCAACGACGAGGATTTCCACCTCGGCGGCACCGACACCAAGGGTTACACGCTGATGTTCGATTTCTCAATCAACCCGCGTGTCTGGATGCGCATGAAATACATGGCTGCCGACGCGATCGATGGACCGCCGCTCACCATCGACGTGTGGCAGCTCGATTTGAATACTCACTTCTGATCAGCCGGAGGGCGCACAGATGAGCAGCGTTCGGTTCCTCGGCATGGCGGGCGCGCTGGTCGTGATGTCATTCGTGGCAGCAGAAGCGCAGGCACAGACGGCCCGCAGCGGCGGCGGCGCGAACGCGCAGCTGTTACAGCAGCTGCAGCAGCTCGCGGCCGAACGCACCAGCATGGAGGCCGAGTTGACGCGCACCAAGAAGGAGCTCGAGGATACGCGCAAGCAGCGCGATGAGCTGAAGACCGCCCAGCAGGCGATGGAGCAGCGCGCCAGGTCGACAGCAGCTGCGCTGGCGCAGAGCTCCAGCCAGCGCGCCAGCGGCGAGCAGGAGCTGAGCGACACCCGGGCGAAGATGCAAGAGCTGGTGGCCAAATTTCGCGAGACGCTACAGACGCTTCGCGAAGCCGAATCGCAGAGCACCACCGCCAAGCGCGTACTCGCCACGCGGGATCAGGAGCTCAAAACGTGCGTCGAGCGTAATCAGGCGCTCTATAAGCTCGATGATGAGGTTCTGACTCACTGGGAGCACGAATCGGCGTGGTCAGGCGCCGCGCGCGCCGAGCCGTTCACCAAAATCAAGCGGGTGCAGCTCGAGAACCTGGTGGACGACTACAAAGCGCGCGCGGACGACCAGCGGGTAAATCCTGCCAGCGCGCCGGCGCAGCCAGCAGGTCCCGCCACGCCCGCCGCTGCACCCGCCTCGGCGCCGAGCCCCGGACCTGCGCCAGAAGCGGGCCCCGGGCGCTGATACCAACGTACTGGCGGGCCGGCGGGAAAACGCACCGGGTAACAAAAGCGTCATATATATCTCCGAATAATCACCCGTTGGTAATCGGCGAGTCTTCTTCCCACGGCTACAATGTCCGCGCCGCGGTCACTGGCACACCAAGGCCTGCGGGAGCCGCAAGAATTCAAACAGGGGACTGAGTTTTGACGAACTGGGCTCGGCTTGTGTCGCTTCTGGGACTCATCCTGCTGGGCAGCGGATGGGGCGGTGACGCGCGCGCCTGGTGGAATGGCGATTGGTCCTATCGCAAGGAGATCGACTTCGACCTCACGCCCAAGGGGGCGGACATTCCCGGCGCGCCGACGGATGTCCCCGTGCTCATTCGGCTGAGCCTCGGCAACTTTCAATACTTCAACGACGCGAAACCGGACGGGTCGGATTTTCGCTTCATTGCGGCGGACGACAAGACGCCCTTGAAGTTCCACGTCGACCGGTTCGATCCGCAGACGCAGATCGCGCTGGTGTGGGTGCGCGTTCCGCATCTGACCGGCGGCGCCAACACCGACAAAATATTTCTCTACTACGGCAACAAGAACGCCGTCAGCGCGGCCGATGCCGCCGGTACCTACGACGCCAGCCAGGTGCTCGTCTACCATTTTGGCGCTGCTAAGGGCTCGCCGCAGGACTCAACCGGCTACAAGAGCGAGCCGAGTGCGTTCGACGCGGAAGTCGTTCCCGCGTCGCTGATCGCCGCCGGAGTCAAGTTCGCAGGTGCCCAGACGCTGTCGATACCGGCCAACGGGACGATGCGTCTGGCGCCCAGCAAGGGCTTTACCCTTTCGGCCTGGGTGCGCATCGCGGCCGCCCAGGCGGATGCGGATATTGCGCAGCTCGCGGACCAGGACCGTGAGTTGCTGCTCGGCATCTCGGGGACGCAGGCCTTCGCCCGTTACAACAGCGGCGGCCAACCGGTGAGCATCACGCAAACCACGCAGCTGACCACCGGCGACTGGCACCACCTGGCGATACGCATCGGCGACGGTCGCCTGACGCTGTTCGTCGATGGGGTCGACGCCGGCCACGCCAACACCGAAGTGCAGGAAATCGGCGGCGTGCTCTCGATCGGCGGTTCGGCGGCGAAGAGTAATTACTTCACCGGCGAGCTCGACGAGCTGGAGGTGGCCAATTCCGCGCGCAGCGCCGATTGGCTCAAGGCCGCCGCACGCAGCCAGGGCATGGTGGCGCCGCTGGTAGTGTACGGCGGCGATACGCAGAAAGAGGGGGGCAAGGAATCCTACTTCGCGACAACGCTGCGCAACGTCACGGTCGACGGCTGGGTCATCATCATGGTGCTGGCAATCATGTTCGTGATGGCCGTAATCATCATGATCTTCAAGGGGCTGTTCCTGACGCAGGTCGCCGCCGGCAACCGCAGATTCCTGGCGGAGTTTCATAAGCTCGCGGCCGACCCGGCGGCGCTCGAGAGGAAACTCGGCGGTGGCGTAGAGGATGACGAGGGGGCGCTCGATGAGGGTGGGGAGTTCGGTGTCTCCACGCTCTGGCCGCTGTACCACTTCGGCATGCGCGAGACGATGAAGCGCCTCGAGGGTCAGGCTGCGGGAGCTGACCGTGTGAGGTCGCTGTCAGCGCAGTCGATCGAGGCGATTCGCGCCGGCCTCGACGCCTCACTGACGCGCCTCGTGCAGCGTCTGAACAGCCAGATGGTCTGGTTGACCGTGGCCATCTCGGGCGGCCCGTTCCTGGGACTGCTGGGTACAGTCGTCGGCGTGATGATCACGTTCGCCGCGATTGCGGCTTCCGGGGACGTCAACATCAACGCTATCGCGCCAGGCACGGCGGCCGCGCTGGTGGCGACGGTCGCGGGACTCGGTGTCGCGATCCCGTGTCTGTTCGGCTACAACTATCTCAATACCCGCATCAAGGAGATCAGCGCGGACATGCGTGTATTCACCGACGAGTTCGTGGCCCGCGTCGCTGAGACGTACTCCTAAGGAGCAGGCTCCATGTCAGGGCCGGTTGGCGGCGAAAACGACATTTACGACCAGATCAACATCACGCCGTTGCTGGATCTGGCGTACGTGCTGCTGGTTATCTTCATCATCATGACGACCGCGACGGTCCAGGGCATCAAGGTCAACCTGCCCAAGGCCAGTGCACAGCCGAGCCTCGCCGAGAACAAGACCAAGGCGATCACCATCAGTGCCGACGGCACCGTTTACCTGGACACCTTCCCGGTGAGCATGTCCGAACTCGAGAACATGCTGCGGCAGTACAAAGCCGCCAACCCGAATCTGCCGGTGATCATCAAGGCGGATGCGTCCATTCCGTACCAGCACGTCGTCGACATCCTCGATCTGCTGGGTCGACTCGAGATCACTCAGCTCGGGCTCGTGACCCAGAAGATCGTCAAATAGGGGCTGCAGCCGGTGGCCAAGCGCAAGAAGCGTCGTCTGCTTGCAGTGGTTCTCGGCGTGGGCGTCACGCTGATCGGGGCGGGCACGGTTGCGCTGATGCGTAACTTTCTGAACAGCGCACCGGGCACTCCGGAAAAGCTGATTCAGGAGATTCACCTGATCCGGCCGCCGCCACCCCCTCCGGACCTGCCGCCGCCGCCGCCGCCGCCGGAGGAAAAGGTGGACGTTCACGAGCCCGAGCCGAAGCCCGATCCGACACAGTCGCACGACCCCCCGCCCGGTGAGCAACTGGGCCTCGATGCCGAGGGAACCGGGAGCGGCGACGCTTTCGGGCTGCTGGGCAACAAGGGCGGGCGGGACCTGCTGGCCGGCGGCGGTAGCGCCTACGTGTGGTACGCGGGATTGCTGAAGAATGAGATTCTCGAACAGCTTAACAACGAGAAGCAGGCGCGCCGCGGCGAGTACTCGGTGGTGGTTCGGGTGTGGGTCCGCGGCGATGGCTCCATCGAGCGGGTGCACATTGTCCAGGGCAGCGGCGACCGCGGGCGCGATTCGGCGATAGAGTTGGCACTGTCACGCATCAGCCGGCTGTCGCAGGCACCCCCCGCCGACATGCCCGAGCCGATCAGCCTGCGCATCGTCTCCCGCGGCTGATCGCGCCCCAGAGGCGCTTGCCGCCTCGCCAGACCATCCCCCCAAAAAGGGCCTTCTGTGCCGCTTGCGGCGGTACGCCTGCGTCCGCAGCGCTCACCTCTGTCGCCTGGCCACCCTACAAAGGGCGGCGTGAGCGTCATCGAAGCGAAAAGGGAATGCAACACTTGGCGACTACGATCGGATCGGTTCCGCATAACATTTCAGATACAGGAGTGGCCCTAAGTGGTTGAAGGTCGTAAGCAGGCGGTGTCGGTTCGTATGAACGAGGGGGACGTGGCCAAGGTGAAGAAGCTGGCCAACCGCCTCGGCGTGAGGGACTCCGACATCATCCGCTTCGCGGTGAAGAGCACGCTGGCGCGCCTTGGGCCGCTCTACGATCTGGAGATCAGCGGACGACACCTGGTGCCGGTATTCGTCGAATCGGGCAGCGAGCTGCTGCGGTTCTTCGAGATCGATGCTGCGCGCCTCGAGGCCATCGTCAACGGCGCCGTCGAAAGCGAGCGCCGCGTCGATCGCGACGACATCGCTCTGCTGGCGCTGACCGGCTCGCAGCAACCGTACGCGGCCCTGAAGCTGAGCGAACTCGACCGGACGGAGCGCCGGGGCGGCCGCACGCCGGCCGAGCTCGGCGAGTCACTACGCCGCTACCTGTACGCAAAGTATCTGTACCGCAACGAGCCCGCCGTCGACCACGATGAGCGGCGGGAACCCCTGCGGCTGGCCATGAACACGGAACACCAGAAGATTGCGGAGGGATGAACACATGAACACGACATGGACCATTCGGTCACGGCTCGGGGTTACCACTGTGGCAGCCGTGGGGTTGCTGTGCCTGGCCGCAGCGCCAGGCGCGCGGGCGGAGACCATGCTCGTCTCGCAGACGAGTCTGGTCAGCGGCAGCTACTCGAGCGTGGATTCATTCAGTGTCCCGAGCTCCGGTACCGTCACCGTCGAGCTGAGCAACCTTCCCTGGCCACAGGCGCTGTCGTCGCTGAGCTTCATGGCGAGCTCCGCCAGCGAGGTACTGTCGTCCTGGTCGACGCAGACCTCCAGCATCGAGTCGTTTGCGGTCACTCCGGGTACCTACTTTGCTCACGTCTTCGGCAGCGCTACCGGGCCTCTGGACCTCGGGCTGTACTCCATGACGGTGAGCTTTACGCCCGCCGGGACCGTGGCGCTGCCCGCCACTGGCTGGATGCTGGGCATGGGATTGCTGATGCTGCTGGGCTTCGCCCGGGTGCTCGGTTCTCTCGAGCCGGCTGCCGGTATGTCCCTGACCGCCGCGACACGCTGAAACAATGCGCGGCCGCAGGTCGCTTCGAAACGAAAACGTCACGTCCGACGCTTAGTATGACGATTGTCTGACGAAAAACGACGAAGGCGCGCCGCCCGGCGCGCGCCCAGTGGGCGTTGACGTATGCACCGAACCAACACAATGGCCTTCTCCAGGGTCGCACTCGCGTTATGCCTGGCGCTGTGCAGCGCATCGGGCCTGGCGGCGGATGCTGCCAACGCCTCATCCGCGGCAGCCGGGCGCATCTCGAGCGCCGCTGATCTGCAGGGCTATATATTGCAGCCGGGCGACATCATCGACGTGTCAGTCTGGAAAGAGCCGGACCTGCAGCGCGAGGTTCTGATCCGCCCGGACAGTGGCCTGAGTTTTCCGCTCGCCGGCGACCTGGATACCAAGGGGATGACGGTAGATGCGGTGCGTGCGGCGTTGACCGAGCGGCTGAAGCGCTACCTGCCGAGCCCGGTCGTCACGGTCGCCGTCAAAACCATCGGCGGCAACCGCATCTACGTGATCGGCAAGGTAAATCACGCCGGGGAGTTCCCGTTCAGCAGTCCGCTCGATGTCATGCAGGCGTTGAGTCTCGCCGGCGGCACGACTCCATATGCGGCCAGCAACGATATCGTAATCCTGCGCCGGCATGATGGCCTCGTGGAGGCGATCCACTTCCGCTATGGAGAGGTGGAGCGCGGCAAGGACCTCGGCCAGGACGTCCTGCTGCAGAGCGGCGATACGGTGGTGGTCCCATGACACCGCGGTGCGCCGGCAGATGACGTGTGGGGGTCGGCGTGCGTCATCCGCCCCTGTACACCTGGCGCTCGCCGCACTCGCAGCGTGTGCGGGTTGCCCGTGCGCCGACGGCGCCCAATGGTCGGTCGAACCGCAACTGGGGCTGCTGGTCGACTACAACAGCAACCTGCTGCTCAGCCCGAGCGGTGCGCAGGCGAGCGAAGGAACGACTTTGGACCTGGATACCACTTTGAAGCGCGTGACCGACGACACCGAGATGGACCTGCACCCACACCTGGAACTGCAGCGCTTTGCCAGCGATGCAGCGCTGAACGCCGACAACGACTCGCTGCAGGGCGCCTTCTCGCAACTGGGCGAGCGTTCCTCGATCAGCCTCACGGGCAGCTATGAGCGTGTCAGCACGCTCACCACCGAGCTGTCCGACACCGGCATCATCGATACCAGCACGCACCGCGAGACCGGCAATATCAGTGTGACGCTCGGACACGACATTACCGAACGCCAGCACCTGGATCTGCAGGGTTCCTACACGGACGTGATCTATCCGGGCGGCGAGCTGGTTGGTCTGATCGGCTATCGCTATCCGGTCGTTTCGCTCACCGACACCTTTACGCTCTCGCCGCTCACCTCGGTCGCGGCCGCTGTGCAGACCGATCAGTTGAAGGCGCCCATCAGCGGCTACGAAGCTCACGATAACGGCGTGCGCTTCGGCGTGACGCACAAGTTCTCGACGCGAACCAAGCTGTCGGCGACGGCGGGTATCACGCAAACAACTGTGTCGAACTCCGCCCAGAACTTCACCCAGAACTCCACCCAGTACGGCTATGTGTGGGAGCTGCACGCCACCCACAACTCGGAGCTGCGCCAATGGGACTTCGACTACAGCCGCACGCTGACGGCGAGCGGCCGTGGCTACCTGGTGCGCCGCGACGCGGTCAACCTGACGGTGGCGCAGAACGTGGCACCGCGACTGTATGCCACCTTTACGCTGCAGGACATCCACAACACCGATCTGTACAGCGGCGTGTTCCAGGATGTGCCGCGCTATATTTCCAGCGACGGCGGATTTGACTGGCACCTCTCCGAGCACGTCGTGCTGAGCTTCACCGCCGGGCTGGCCGAGATTCACGAACCGATCAGCTATCAGCTGGCGCGTGGCTGGCACACGGCGCTCACCACGCGCTGGACGCCGGTTCCCCTGAGCACCTCGCGCTAGAGGTCAACGATGCCCGACACCGAACAGACATCGGGCCTGAAGTTGCGCGAGGCGCTTGCAGCGCTCAAGCGCCGGCGGCGCGCGGTGCTGGTGACGCTCGCGGCCGGTTTACTGACCACGCTGCTGCTCGCGCTGCTGTTGCCGCCCTATTATCAGTCGACCGGCATCATCCTCATCGAGCAGCAGGAGGTGCCACAGGATCTGGTTCGCTCGGTGATCAACTCCTACGCCGATGAGCGGGTGCAGACGATCAACCAGCGCGTCATGACGACGCAAAACCTGCTCGACATCATTCGTCGCCATGACCTGTACCCTTACGAGCGCAAGTACGACTCCCGCGAAGAGCTCATCGAGCGCATGCGCAAGGACGTCGCCTTCAAGATGATCAGCGCTGACGTGGTGGATCCGCGCAGCGGCCTGCCGCGGCAGGCGACCATCGCCTTCAGCGTGTCCTACCAGAACCGCTCGCCGGACTACGCGGTCAAGGTGGCCAACGACCTCGTAACGCTGTACCTGAATGAGAATTTGAATGAGCGCAACCAGCTGGCACAGGACGCCTCGAGCTTCATGCGCGAGGAGAGCGCCCGCCTCGAGAAGCAGGTCGCGGATCTGGAAGCGAAGCTGGCGGATTTCAAGTCAAAGCACTACGAGGAACTGCCGGAGCTGACTCCCTCGAAACTGCAGTTCATGGACCGTGCCCACCAGGAAATGGCCGATACACAGGTACGGCTGATGTCGCTGCAACAGCAGCGTGCCTACCTCGAGGCGCAGCTCGCGGAGATCAAACCGAACTCCGAGGCGGTGGGCGACGACGGCAAGCGCATCCTCACCCCGGCGGATCGGCTGCGCGTGGCCAAGACCGAGCTCGCAAGCGATGAGGCGCTGTATTCACCGCTTTATCCGGATATCGAGCGCCTGAAGCGCGAGATTGCAGGCCTGGAAGCGCAACAAGGCGAGCAACCCGCGACCAACGAGCTGTTGCGCCAGCTGGAGACGGCGCAGGGCGAGCTGGGTATGGCTCGCCAGAAATACACGCCTGACCACCCGGACGTGCAGCGACTGCAGCAACAGGTGACCACTTTGCAGGCTGCGCTTACCGCGCAGCCCGCGGCCACGCGACCAGACACTTCCGCAGCCGCGCTGGGCGGCCCACCGGACAATCCGGCCTACATCCAGCTCAAGGCGCAGTTGACCGCCACCTTGAGTGATCTGACGGCCATCGACAGTCAGATGCACGAGCTGCGCGCGCGCATCGCCCGTTACCAGAACGAACTCGCGGCGTCGCCGGCACTGGAAAAGGAATACAGCCAGCTGACCAGCGAGTACGAGACCGCTCGACTGAAATACCAGGAAGTGCGCACCAAGCAGATGGAGGCGCAAGTCGGGCAGAACCTGGAAGCTGATCGCAAGGGCGAACGCTTCACGTTGATCGAACCGCCGCTGCCGCCCGAGGAACCGGTGAGTCCCAATCGGCGGCTGATCCTGGCGCTCGGTCTCATTATGAGTCTGGCCCTCAGCGCGGGTGTCGCCGCGCTACTCGAATCCACCGACGCAACCGTTCGCGGTCGGCGCGACGTGGGCGAGCTGTTGGAGGCACCGCCGTTAGCCGTAGTGCCGCGCATCATCACCCGGGCGGAACTGCATGCCGCGGCGCGGCAGCGGCGGCTGGCGCTCTGGGGCACTGCTGCAGGCTGTCTGGCGATCGTGGTGCTCATACACTTTTTTTACGCACCGCTGGACGTCCTGTGGTTCACGGCGCTGCGGCACGTCGGGATGTAACGTATGGAACGCATTTACCGCAACCTCGGCCTGGCACACTGGCAGCGCGCCACGACGACCCCGGCGCCGGCCCCGCACGAGGCGCCGGAGGCAGCCCACGCAATGCCGGAGACAGCGCGCCCGGTTCCTGCGGCGCACGCCCATCTGGCGCCGCTCGACCGCGAAATGCTGCGTGACCGGCGGGTCATCATGGCGGACGACAGCAGCAGCGCTGCGCATGCGTATCGCATGTTGCGCTCGCAGATTCTGCGGCAAACCCGAGCGCACAAACTGCGGACCATCGGCATGGTCAGTGCCGTGGACGGTGAAGGCAAGACCCTGACCGCCGTCAACCTGGCGCTGAGCCTGGCCGCGGAGCCCAACCAGACTGTCCTGCTGGTGGATCTGGATCTGCGCAAGCCCGGTGTGGCGGAGCTGCTGTGCCTGGGGGCGGAGCACGGACTCGACAGCTGGTTTGAAGCCGCCGCGGAGCTGTCCGAGCTGTTCGTGCGAATCCACGGCATCGAGCGGCTGCGGGTGCTGCCAACGCTGCGGGCGCTGCCCGGCAGTTCCGAGCTGCTGGCCGGAGCAAGCACCGCCGAACTGCTGGCCGAGCTGCGGGGCCGTTACAGCGACCGCCTGATAATCGTCGATCTGCCGCCGGTCCTGCTGGCGGATGACTTCCTGACGGTGGCGTCGCTGCTGGATTGCGTGCTGCTGGTGGTGAGCGAGGGTCGCACTCGTCGCGAAGACGTCAGCCGCATGAAGGAGCTGCTCGGCGGCGTACGCGTACTCGGCACGGTATTGAACATTTCCACAGAGTCGGAACGGCGCAGCTACTGACGCCTGCAACGTCAGCCGCGCCATCGGTCGGACGCCTCCATGCCCGCCTTTCACAGCATCAAACGCACGGCGCTCTGGGCCGCGTCCGGCAGCGCCGCGCAGGTCGGTTGCCAGGTGGTCGCACTGGTAGTGCTGGCACGGCAGCTGACGCCGTACGAATTCGGCGTGGTTTCGGCAGCTGCCCTGGTGACGCAGCTGGCGCTGATCTTTGGCGAGTTCGGCACGGGGCCGTATGTGGTGCAACGCCCGCAGCTGAGCGCGGCGACGATTGGCACCTGCCATCTCGTGTCAGTTTGTGTGGGGACGATCATCGCCGTGGCACTGTGGGCTGGCGGCCCGCTGCTTGCCGGCTTGCTGCACGTTGCAGAGCTCAAGCTGGTACTGCGCGCCTATAGCGCGGTATTCATCATCATGGGTGCCTCGGCGGTGCACGAGGCATTGCTGCAGCGCGAGCTGAATTTCCGCTTCCTGGCGCGCGCCGACGCGCTCAGTTTCGCATTCGGTTACACCGGCGTATCGATCGTTTGTGCGTTGCTCGGCTTCTCGTACTGGTCAATTGTGATCGGGCATCTCAGCCAGGCGACCATCCGCGCCGTCATGCTCATCGTGAGCAAGCCGCAGGTCGCGCGCTCACCGGCGAGTTTCGCGGAGCTGCGTCCGCTACTGCACTTTGGCGGCGGCCAGACCTTGTCGCGCCTCGCGAGTTTCATCGCCAGCCAGGCGGATGGCTTCGTGGTGACTGAGCGCTTAGGGGTCGCGGCCATCGGCTATTACGGGCGCGCCAATCAACTGGTGACCATGCCCGCGGCACAGCTCGGGCAGCTGTTCGACAAGGTCATCTTTCCTGCGCTCGCCCGCATTCAACACGATCACTCGCGCGCCTCGGCCGCCTATAGCCGGGCGGTCACCGCCATTTGTCTGCTGAGCCTGCCGCTGAGCGTGCTGATCTGGATGCTCGGCGAGGAGATCGTGCACGTTGCCTTGGGATCGCAGTGGCAGGCGGTGGTCGAGCCCATGCGTATTCTGGCGCTGGCGATTCCCTTTCGGCTCATCCACAAGGTATCTGATCCGACCGCGCGTGCACTGGGGGCCACCTACCGGCGCGCCTGGCGCCAGGGGCTGTTCGCCGCTGCTGTCATTGCTCTGTCCCTCGCCCTGAGCCGCTACGGATTGGCGGCAATTGCCTGGGGAGTGGTGCTCGCCTCTGCAGTGGATGCGGTGCTCATGGCGGGGCTGTGCTGTTCGCTCACCAAGCTGTCCGGGATGCAGCTGCTGCGTGCCATCTATCCGGGAGCACGCGCCGCGGTGGTTGCGGCGCTGCTGGCAGGAATCGCCGTAGTGGCGCTACAGCCGTGGCGCGAAAGCGATGTGTTGGTGCTCGCGGTTGCGGGGCTGGCGTCCCTGGGAACCCTGGCACTGGTCGCGCACGGCTACCGGGTGTATGTCCGATGAGCGTGCCCGGTAGCACACGACGAGGCGTGCTGCGCGGACTTGCCAGCTTGCCGCTGCTCGCGCTGGCGCGCGCGCTGCCTGCCGTGGCCGCCGCGCCAGGCGGCGGGACACGCCAGTTCGACATCTCCGGCTACGACACGGCACTCCTGCCACGCGAGCACGGTCAACTCACGCGTCTGAACGCGCCGCTGCAGCGCCGTTACCCCTCGCGCGAACATGCCATGCAGATGGCGGCGTTTTTCAACGCGCGTAGCGGGCTACTGGTCATCGCCAAGGACGCGCACGCTGGCATCGCCGACTGGAGCATTCGTCCCGGGAGTCAGCTCACCATTCATTTCTACGGCGACGTCCCCGACGTCGAGACGGTGCAGATTGCACCCACCGTGGAAGCCGCGGCCGCCGCCTATCGACAATGGGCGCTACGGCAGTTCTGGGTCACCGGCAGACAGCGCACGAGTCGGCCACTCAACTTCATCTCGGTAGCTTCCCTCTCATCGATGGCCGCGGAGCGCGCGCATTTCCAGCGCGTCCTGGCGGTCACACCCGCGCCGGTCGGAGTCTGGTTCACCCAGTGGCGCCGCTATCCGTTCGATCAGATGTACCCTGACTACTCGCCGCGCGAGCCGCAGGAATTCGCGCGCACTCTGGCGTTGCTGCAAAGCCGTAACGCGATCGCCCTTCCGTACGTCAATGGCCTGCTGTGGGACCGCAACCTCGGCGCTTTCGCAGCCGACGCCGCACGGATCGCCCTGCGCACGCAGACGCACGACACGCTGCCCTATAACGCGGCGAGTTCATTGCAGTACGCGTGCCCGTATTCGTCGCTGTGGCAGGAGCGCATTGCTCACGCGCGTGCATCGCTCAGCGACTCGAACGGTGCGCCGTCGACGGGTATCTACCTCGATATGCTAGCGGCGGCGAACCCCGCCATCTGCTGGTCCGCCGATCACGGACACGAGCCGGGCGACCCCTACGCCTGGCAGCGTGGCATTCGCGCCCTGCTGCAACGGATCGACGGCGCCATCATGGTCGAGGGTAACGCGGAAGTTTATCTCGACCGCGTCGACTATCTGCTCATGCATCTACATACCGATCAAGCCGACGCAGTGCCTCTGTGGAAGCAGGTCTACGGCGATCAGGGGTACGCCGTCGGCTGGCGCCTGCCGCCGGCAGTGACTGCCGATCAGCTGCAGAGCGCACTGCAGCGTGCGCGCGATTTCGGCGTCGCCGCAGCGGCGGCACCGTGGATGTCCTCGGAAGCCGAGTCGGCGCTGTTCGATCGCGGCGTGGCGCAAGCGGCGCTCAAGGCCGCAGCGAGGCCGACATGAGCGCCGACGCAACCCTGCAGACCTTCGGGCCCGCGCCGACGCCGCGCGTATTTCGCCGCTCCCCTGAGGCCACGCCCCAGGCCCGCGCTGTGTTTGCCATCGAGCAGACCTCCCGCACCCCCTGGCTGATGCTGGCTGCGGCGATCACGGCCACCGGCGTATTTTTTACGGTCTACGCTGTCGCGGACGCGCCGCTGTTCATGACTTGCAGCTTTACGTTGGCGCTCGGCTGCGTTTGCTTCGTGGTGCTGCATCGACCGGCACAGACGCTCATTCCGGCCAAGGTGGCCTCCCTGCTATATGCGGCGAGCTTTTGCTACGCGCCGCTATGGCTGTATGACCGCGGTGTCTTCCGCATCGCCTACTTCGGTTTGGACTCACGAGCGCTGATGGGTATCACTTCCCTCATCACGCTCATCGGCTACGCGCTGTTCATCGTCGGTTATTTTTTGGTATTGCGCGCGCTGCGACGGGCAGTACCCCCCGAGGCGTCGCCACAGGGGGCCGCGCGCCAACGCCTTTATGCCCTCGGGTTGGCGCTGCCAATGGCGGTACTCGGTTCGCTTTGCTACGTCAAACTCGTTCTCGGTTCCGGCGGACTGACGCATCTGCTGAGCTACACCGCCGGGCGCGCCGACATCCTGTCGGGCGCCTATGGCGGCTGGTTCTGGGGTGCTCACCTGTTGTTCGTCGCGTACGGGCTGGTGGCCGTCGCGGCAATGCACCGGCATCCGTGGCTGTGCCTGGCGCTTGCGCTGCTGCTCGCCGCCTTATTCGTGCCCTTGCAGGGGCGCGATATCGTCGTCGGCCCGGTGTTTTGTTGGCTGGTATTCTTTCACGTCTTGCGCAGGCCATTGCGCTGGCGGACGGTCATGGTCAGTGCGCTGGCGATCGTTCTCATCGCCGCTCTGCTCGAAGCCTATCGCACCGGTGGCAACCGTCTGGTGATGCGCGATGGCGGCAGCTTTGTCAGCGCCTTCGCGGACAATGCCGGCAAGCACCTCACCGGTGTCGTATCGGCGAACATCGATCAGCTCGATACCGCCATGATCGCGGTTCGCTACGTCGAGCTGCACGGCGAGACGCTGGGTCCCGCGGCCCTGATGTCATGGATCGCGCCGCTCGACCGGCAATTTTTTGGCGGCGTCATACCGTGGATCTACACCGGTGTGTTCATGGACCTGCTGGTGAATCCTCAGCACCGCGGCTGGAATACGGCGCTCAGCCCCTCGCTCCCTGGCGAGCTTTACATCGCTTGCGGCCGGTTCGGCGTCGGCGCCGGCATGCTGCTGTACGGTGCCCTGTTCGGCCTGGTCACGCTGTGGAGTGAACGGCGTGCAGTAAAGCCGCTGCTGTTCGCGGCCTATCCGTTCGTGGTGTACATGCTGGCGAAGATGATTGTCGACGGCACGACACATGCGTTTCGACCGATGATCGTTTTTGCCGCCGCGTTGGCCTGCGCTCTGTTGGTGCCACGTGCAGACCTGCTGTTGCGCCGCTCAGCAGTGTCGCGATGAACGCGCGGCGCTCATTGCTCGTGGTGCCCAACCATTCGATGGTAATCGAGGGGGATTTACTGAGAATCGAATGGGCGGAGGCAGAATTGCTGCGCGCGGTGCGCGAGCGTTTCGCATTCGCGGGAATTGCCGCGTTTGTTGACGGTGGTAACAACTCCAGCCTTGCGGGTAGCGTGCCGCGCGCACACGCGACCAGTCACCGCTTGAACCAGTTCGATCACTCCCGCTCGCGACTGGCGCGACTCATCAACTATGTCGGGGCCGCGGCCACCCTGCCGTTCGTGCTGTGCCGCTACGATCTGCTGTACATCTTTTGCCCAGGCCATTGCGGTCTGCTGGCGGCTTGCTGGGCGCGGCTGCTCGGTCGACCGTACGGACTTTATGTGCGTGGCACGTGGCTCAGCGGGCGCGCCGAGACGGCTTACTGGTGGCGCTGGGTGTTCCGTGGCGCCACTTTCATGATTGCGACCGGCGAGTCCTTCCGTCGCCGCCTGTCGCGTTACTGCAGCCACGTGGTCAATGAAGTGCCGCTCACTGAGCTGCGGCCCTGCAACACTCATGCCTGCCGGCGCGGTACGCGCAGCGCGGCCACGCGGCTGCTGTTTGCGGGGCGACTGGCAGAGTCGAAGGGGATCTATGACATCGTGCGGGCGCTCGCGCTTTTGCGCGGCGAAGGTCGCGACGTCACGCTCACGATCGCCGGCGGGGGTGTGGAGGCGGAGGTGCGCGCCCTTGACGATTTGCAGGAGCTACTCGGGGTCCGCGCAGCCGTGGAGATACTCGGTCACGTGCCGCCCGCGAGGCTTACAGAGGTTTACCGGGACAGTGACCTGTTCGTCTTCCCGTCGTACTTCGCGGAAGGTTTTCCGCGCGTTCTGTACGAAGCGATGATGTTCGGGCTGCCGATCGTGACCTGCCAGATGCCGGGCACTGACGGCTTTCTGGTGGACGATAGCAACTGCCTGTATTGCCAGCCCTCCGACCCGCAAGCCCTGGCCGCCTGCCTGCGTCGGTTGCTCGACGATGCCGCGTGCCGTGAGCGGTTGGGGAGCCGCGCGCGCGCCGATGTCGAATCACTTTATGAGTCGTTTGTCGACACCTCACACGCTGAGCAGCTGCTGCGATTCGCAGGTTGCACATGAACTTCGTGCTCAACTTGTTGCCACTCAAGTCCGGCGGCGGCGTGCAGGTTGGTCTGGACTTTTTGGCGCAGGCACGCAGTCTGGGTCGCAGTCATCAATGGCATGTGGTTGCGACGGCCGGCACGCCGTTCGCGCAGCTCGATCACAGCGGCAACGTGCTGCTGCGAAAAATCGTACCGGCAGGATTGCGCGCGCGACTGTGGTTTGAATTCAGCGGCTGCCGTCGCGCTCTCAGAACCATAAGGCCTGCGGTAGTGCACACGTTGTTTGGTCCTCAATGGCCAGGCGCGCACGACATCACCAGCGTGGTGGGTTGTGCATATTCCAATCTGTGCTACCCGGAAATCAATTTCTGGGAGCGACTGCCCGCCAGGCAACGGGCGGTGCGTGAGATGGTTGATCTCGGTCGCCGCCGCCGCGTGCGCCAGGCGGACGCCGTCATCTTTGAAACCGAGGAGCTGGCCGACCGCGCGGTGCATCACTTGCGGCTCGATGCTCGGCATGTGCACGTGGTGCGGCCGAGCATCAGCTCGCTGGTGGGCGAGCACGCGCACCACCCACAGACCGCGCAACGCTGCCGAGCGCTGCCCGATGGCTTCAGAGTGCTGTTGCTGTCGGTCTATAACCCCAACAAGAACTTCGAGCTGTTGCCGCGAATCGCCGAGGTGCTGCGGCGGCGCTCGCGCCATGACAACACCATCTTCGTGGTGACCTTGCCGCACGACGGGCCTGAGTGGCGTGCATTGCAAGAGCTGGCCGCCAGTCTTCACGTTGACCAGTGTCTGTATAACTTCGGACTCGTGCCGCAGGTGGGCTGTGCCGAGCTGTATCGCGCCTGTGACGCAGTCATTCTTCCATCACAGCTGGAGAGCTTCAGTAACACCATTGCCGAATCATGGACCATGGGGAAACCGCTGCTCATCAGCGACCTCCCCTGGGCGCACTCTTTGTGTGGCAGCGGTGCACGGTATTTTCGCTACGGCGATCCCAATGCCGCGGCGGACAGGCTTGATGAGCTGCGCCTTGATTCGGCCTGTCGCGAGCACATCGTCACCTGCGGCTATCAACAGCTGGCGAGCTACCCGAGCTCCGCACAGCGCTTCCGTCAGTATCTTGAGATTCTGGAGCGGTATGCAAGGCGCTAGTGTTCTGCAGACGCTGTCGAGATGGCCGCGGGTGAAGTCATTCGTGGTCGTATCCTTTGAGGCAGTGGGGCAAGCGCTGTTTGCACTGCCGCGCTATGCGCTCTGCAATCGACTCAAGGCAGCATTTCTGCGGCTCAATGGCGCCAAGATCGGCGCGCGCGTGGTGTTCTATCCCGGCGTGTGGATCACGCCCGGCCGAGGACTGACGCTCAAGGACGACGTCGACCTGGCGCTCGATGTGCTCATCGACAGCGCAGGCGGCGTTGAGATCGGCGAGCGTGTGCTGATCGGCTATCGCAGTTGCATCTTCTCTTCCAATCACGCCGTGCCGCTGGGGGGCGGTCGCATCTTCGCTGCGCCGCGGGTGGATGCAGCGGTGGTGATCGAAAACGATGTTTGGCTGGGGGCAAATGTCACGGTGCTGCCAGGGGTCAGAATTGGCGCCGGCGCCGTGATTGGGGCGGGCAGCGTCGTTAGCCGAAGCATTCCCGCAATGACCGTAGCCGTCGGCAATCCGGCGCGCGTCGTGCGCGAGCGGCGCTGAAGCCGCAGTGTCGCGCCAATCGTGAGCAGCTCATGACCTCTACGCAACACAACCAGGCAGTGGCGTTTCACGATGAGCTCGCCGAGCGCTGGGAACAGAAATATGCCCGCCGCACTTTCAGCAAGCGCGCCGATGCAATTCTGAGCCTGCCAGGCGGTGGCGCTCACACCGGCGAGCATTGGCTGGACGCCGGCTGCGGCAGCGGCACCATCGCCCGCCGCCTGGCGCAGCAGGGCTGCCGTGTGACTGCGGTAGACGGCGCGGCGCGCATGATCGAGGTTGCCGAACGCGCCGCCGCCACCGACCCGGGCGCCGCGAGGCTGCGTTTTCTGAAGATTGAGGATATCGCGGCGCTGCCCTTTGGCGAGGCCACCTTTGATGCGGTCGTCTGCTCGAGCGTGCTCGAGTATGTCGCGGCACCCGCGCAGGTACTCATGGAGCTGGCGCGCGTCTTGCGCCCGGCGGGCCGCCTGCTGGTTTCCATTCCCAACCGGCGCGCACTGCTGCGGTTGCTGCAAAAAATCACCTACTCGAGCATGGCGCGCTGTGGCCTCAAGCCGTGGCCGGGTTACCTCGGACTGTCGCGCCACGATTACACACGGCAGCAGTTCGCGCGCCTGCTCGCGGCCAGTGCCTTCGAACCGCGCGCGTGGCGCTACTACGGGCCCGCACTTCCCGAGGCGCTCTCTGACACACGCTATGCCGGCACCTTACTGATGGTGGTGTGCATAAAGTGCGAACCACCCACGCGAACCACCTGAGCCTATGAGACAGATTTTGCAGAATCTCAGGTCCGGAGAAACGCTGCTCGAGGAGATCCCGGTGCCGCGGGTGCGTCCCGGGCAGCTGCTGATCGCGACGACGCGCACGCTGGTTTCCAGCGGCACCGAGCGGATGCTGGTCGAGTTCGGCCGCGCCAGTCTTATCGACAAAGCCCGCCAGCAGCCTGACAAGGTGCGCATGGTGCTCGACAAGATCCGCACTGACGGGTTGCCGGCGACCCTGCAGGCGGTGCGCAGCAAGCTCGAACAGCCGCTGGCACTCGGCTATTGCAGCGTAGGACGGGTACTAGAGGTGGGCCCGGGAGTCAGGGGCTTCGCCGTCGGCGAGCGGCTGGCCTCCAACGGCAAGCATGCTGAAGTGGTGTGCGTGCCGCAGAACCTTTGCGCCAGGATTCCGGATACGCTCGATGACGACAGTGCCGTGTTCACCGTGGTCGGTGCCATCGCGCTGCAGGGCGTGCGTCTCACCACACCGACGCTCGGTGAGACCGTGGTGGTCACTGGCCTGGGTCTCATCGGACTGTTGTGCGTGCAGCTGTTGCGCGCGCACGGCTGCCGGGTGCTCGGACTGGACTTTGAACCGGACCGCCTGGCGCTCGCGCGGCAATTTGGCGCCGAGGTCGTCGACCTGCGCAGCGGGGCGGATGCGGTCGCCGCCGCCATGAGCTACTCGCGCGGCCGTGGTGTCGATGCCGTGGTGATCACCGCCTCCACCACCAGCAGCGAACCGATGCATCAGGCCGCCCTCATGTGCCGCAAGCGCGGACGCATCGTGCTGGTTGGCGTGAGCGGACTTGAGCTGTCGCGCGCCGATTTCTATGAGAAGGAGCTCAGCTTTCAGGCGTCGTGCTCCTACGGACCGGGTCGCTACGATCCGCAGTACGAGGAAGCTGGCCACGACTACCCGGTCGGCTTCGTCCGCTGGACTGAGCAGAGAAACTTCGAGGCCGTGCTCGATCTGCTGGCCGATGGACGCCTGCAGGCGCAGCCGCTGGTGACGCACCGCTTCCCGCTGGAACGCGCCGCCGAGGCGTATGCGCTGCTCGCCGCGCGCGAGCCGTCACTCGGCATTGTGCTGGAATACCAGGGTGAATTGGCCGGTGCCCACGCGGGACCTGAGACGACCCGGCGCGTGCTGGCGCTGCCTCCGGTCGTTGCACGCGGCGCTGCCGGTTTGCCCGTCATTGGCTTTATCGGCTCAGGCAACTACGCCACCCAGGTGCTGATACCGGCGTTCAGGCACAGCGGCGCACGACTCAAGGCTGTGGTATCCAACACCGGCGTGAGCGCGGTGCATGCGGCGCGGCGTCACGGCCTCGAGCAGGCCGGTACCGATGCCAGCACGCTGCTCACCGATCCCGACATCGAAGCGCTGGTCATCAGTACACGTCACGACAGTCATGCGCAGTACGTGGTGGCGGGTCTTGATGCGGGCAAACACGTGTTTGTGGAGAAGCCGCTGTGCATAGACGTTGCGCAGCTCGCTGCGGTGCGCGAGGCCGCCAGCCGCGCGCGCACCGCAAGCGGCGCTGCGGCGCTACTGATGGTGGGATTCAACCGGCGCTTCGCGCCGCACGTGGTGCGCATAAAGCAGCTGCTCGAGACGGCGCGCGAACCGAAAGTCTTCATCATGACGGTCAACGCCGGCCAGCTCGCGCCCGGTCACTGGAGCCACGACCGCGCCAGCGGCGGCGGGCGCATCATCGCCGAAGGTTGCCACTTCATCGACCTTGTCAGATTCCTGGCGGGCGCGCCGGTGAGCAGCTTCGAGGCCAGCCGCGTTGGCGGCGAGCCGGCGGCTTCTCTCGACAAGGCGAGCTTCACACTCGCCTTTGCCGACGGTTCCATCGGCACCGTGCACTACATCGCCAGCGGCCACAGATCCTTCCCCAAGGAACGTCTGGAAGTGTTCTGCGCCGGCCGTATCCTGCAGCTCGATAACTTCCGCACGTTGCGCGCCTGGGGGTGGCCGCGCCTGTCGCGTCACTGGCTGTGGCGGCAGGACAAGGGACAGCGCGCCTGCGCGGCGGCATTCGTCGCCGCGGTGCGTGGCGCGGCGCCTGCGCCGATCCCTCTCGGTGAGCTGCTCGAGGTCGCGCAGCTGACGCTCGATATCGACAGCGCGCTGCGTGGCGACGCGTGACGCAGCTCGCCCTCTACCTGCACACGCTGCGTTATCTGCGCCCGATACAGCTGCGCGGACAGTTGCTGAAGCGGCTGCGGCCGGCGCCGCCGCCGCGGCTGCTCACGCGCGAGCCGCAGCTGCGCGGGGGCCTGACACCGATCGCCGGCCTGTCACCGGCACGCAGCCTGGCGAGGCCGGCGCGCGGCTTCACCTTTCTCAATGTCACCGGGGGTATGCGGGCCGACAAGGTTGACTGGACGGCGGCGGGAATGAGCAGGCTGTGGCGCTACAACCTGCACTACTTCGATTGCCTGCGCGACCCGAGCCTCGCCGATGACTTCAAGACGCGGCTGATCGATGACTGGATCGTAAGCAATCCGCCCGGCACGCCGGACGCCTGGGACCCTTACCCGCTGTCGCTGCGCATCGTGAACTGGATCAAGTATTTCCTGGCGCGTCCCGCCGGCCTGCCGCTCGCACGCATTTGGTTGACCAGCCTGCACTGCCAGGCTGCGTGGCTGGAAAGGAACTTCGAGTACCACCTGCTGGGTAATCATCTGCTCAAGAACACCGTGGCGCTGCTGTTCGCTGGCGCCTTTTTCGACGGCCGCCAGGCAGATGGATGGCTGCAGCGCGGCTGGCATGGCTTTGCTGTCGAAGTACAGGAACAGTTTCTGGCCGACGGCGGACACTATGAGCGCAGCCCCATGTATCACGCGCTGTGCCTGGCAGACTGCCTCGACGTGCTCGCGCTGCTGGCGCAGCCGCCGCTCGCGACGCGCATCTGCGCTGATGCCACAGTGGCGCCGCGCATCGCCAGCGCCGCGACTTTTCTGCGCGATCTGTGCTGTCCGGACGGCGAGATTCCCTTGTTCAACGATGCAGCCTTCGGCATCGCACCGACGCCAGCCGAGCTGTTCGCGCGGGCGCGGCAGGTGCTGGGGGAGAGGCTGGGCGGGGAATTTGCCCCGCCGCCGCAGCGCTGCCAGCTGATCTACAAGCCTTACTCCGGCTATTTCGGCTTCCGTCACGGCAGGGATTACCTGCTGGTCGATTGCGGTCTGATCGGGCCGGACTACCAGCCGGGACATGCGCACTGTGACACGCTGAGCTACGAGCTGACGCTCGATGAGACGCGTGTCATCGTCGACAGCGGCGTGTACGACTACGAGGCGGGTGAGCCGCGCCGCCTGAGCCGCGGCACCGCCGGACACAACACCGTGATGATCGACGGCTGCGAGCAGTCTGAGATCTGGAGCGCGTTTCGGGTGGGCCGCCGTGCGCGCCCCGTGTCCGCGACACTTGCAGCCGCCGGTGCCGGCTGTCGTTTCGAGGGCAGCCATGACGGCTACCGCCGCCTGCCGGGCAAACCGCTGCATCGGCGCCGCATCGACTACGACGGTCATGGGCTCATCGAGGTGGTGGACGACATCTCGGGGGCGGGCAGCCACACCGTGAGCAGCCGCATCCGCCTGGCGCCCGGTTACACGCCTGTCATATACGACCGGTACGCTCAAGTTTCGGGTCCGGATAGCAGGCCAGTTGCGCGTATCGAATTCTCAGGCGGCGTCAGACCGCGCCTCGAGCGCGGCAGTTATTTTCCGCAATTCGGGGTCCGGCTCGACTGCGCAGTGCTGGTTCTCGAGGTGAGGGACCGCCTTCCGCTGCGCCTCGCTTACCGCATCGTCAAGGGCAGCAGCACGTGAGAATCCTGTTCCTGTCGCACTACTTTCCGCCGGAAGTGAATGCGCCGGCTTCGCGCACCTATGAGCACTGTCGCGAGTGGGTACGCAGCGGCCACCAGGTGACGGTCGTGACCTGTGCGCCGAATCACCCGCGCGGCGTGGTCTATCCCGGCTACCGCAACCGCCTGTGGCAGCGCGAGAGCCGCGACGGGATCGACGTCATTCGGCTCGGCACCTACATCACTGCCAATGAGGGCTTTGCCCGGCGCAGCCTCGGCTACCTGTCGTTTCTGCTCGCCTGCGTGTGCGCGGCGCCGTTCCTGCCGCGCGCCGACGTGCTCATCACCACCTCGCCGCAATTCTTCAACGGACTCGCCGGCTACCCCGTGAGGCTGTTGAAGCGTGTTCCCTGGGTGCTCGAAATCCGCGACTTGTGGCCCGAGTCGATCCTCGCGGTGGGGGCGGTCAAGAATCGCCTGCTGATCCGTTTGCTGTCGGGACTGGAGCGTTTCGCGTATCGCAGCTGCGACCATATCGTGCCCGTGACCGAGTCGTTCCGCCGCTACCTCCTCGGCCGGGGAGTCGCGGCCGAGAAGATCTCGGTGATCCGTAACGGCGTCGATCTCGACTTCTATCAGAGCGAGGCCGATCCGCAGCCGCTACGTGCCCAGCTGGGTCTCGAGGGAAAGTTCGTCGTCTCCTACGTTGGCACACACGGCATGGCGCACGGCCTGGAGACCGTGCTGGACGCCGCGGCGCAGTTGCGCAGTCACCGGCAGATCGTCTTCTTGCTGGTCGGCGATGGCGCCGAGCGCAAGCGCCTGGTGACACTGCGTGAGCGACTGGGCTTGAGCAACGTGACCATGCTGGAGCAGCAACCGAAGGAACGCATGCCGCAGGTGTGGGCGCTGTCGGATGCGAGCCTGGTGCTGCTGCGCAAACAGCCGCTGTTCGAGACCGTGATCCCATCGAAGATTTTCGAGGCCATGGCGAGCGCCAGGCCGATCATTCTCGGCGTAGCCGGGGAAGCACGCGACTTGGTGACCGAGGGACAGGCGGGCGTGGTCTTCGAGCCAGGCAACGCCGCGAGTCTCAGCGCCGCCGTGCTGACGCTGGTGCAGCAGCCGGCGCTGGCACGCGAACTGGGCGCCAATGGCCGCCGCTTTGTGGCGGCGCAATTCGAGCGGCGGGTGCTCGCGCGGCGCTTCGAAACTGTGCTGGCGGCGGTGCAGGCACAGTGCGGGCGCAAGCCCGCGCACGCAGTCAGTCGCGTAGCGGTTGAGGAGCCGGGTGCGGCGCATGAACGCGACGGCTGAATCGCGCAGCGCGCGTGCGCTCATGCCGGTGCTGACGCTCGGCGCACCCGGACTGCTGTTTGCCGCTGTGGCGACCACCTGCCTGCTGCTGGTGTTCTCCAGCGGGCTGCTACTCATGGTGCAGTGGTGGATCGCGCGCGCTGAATACAGCTATGGCTGGTTCGTCCCGCCGATCGCCGCCTTTATCGTCTGGCAGCGACGCGACGCGCTGCGCGCGTTGCCCTTCACCGGTTCGTGGGTCGGCGTAGCACTGGTGCTGCTGGGCCTCGCAGTCTGGCTGCTTGGTGAGTTGAGCGCGCTCTACACCCTGATCCAGTACGCCTTCCTGATCACGCTCGGAGGTACCGTGCTGTCACTCACTGGTTGGCGGGCCTTTCGCCTCATTGGCGTGGCGCTGTGCACGCTGCTGTTGATGATTCCGCTGCCAAATTTCATCTACTTCAATCTGTCACAGCAGCTGCAGCTGTTGTCCTCTGAGATGGGTGTGTGGTTCATCAGGTTGTGCGGGATCAGCGTCTACCTCGAAGGCAACGTCATCGACCTCGGAGACTATAAGCTGCAGGTCGCCGAGGCGTGCAGCGGGCTGCGTTACCTGTTCCCGCTGCTGACGATCGGCTTTCTGGTGGCACTGTTCTACCGCGCGCCGTGGTGGCGGCGCGCGCTGCTGTTCCTCTCGGCAGCTTTTATCACCGTGCTGATGAACAGCTTCCGCATCGGCGTGATCGGCGTGCTGGTCAGCCGCTACGGCGCGGGCCAGGCAGAAGGATTTCTGCACTGGTTCGAGGGTTGGATCATATTCATGACCTGCGTGGCGCTGTTGCTGCTGGAGATCTGGCTGCTCGAGCGCCTGTCGCGCCATCCACGCCGACTGCGCGATGTATTGGCCATCGAGCTGCCGGTACCGACACCGCGCGGTGTAGCGCGCGCGCCGCGGCCGATTCCGCCGTCGGCGTGGGTGGCGGTGGGGCTGCTGGCGGCGGCGGTGGTGCCGGCGCTGCTCATTCCGCAGCGTGTTGAGAGTGCCCCGGCGCGCGCCGACTTCAGCGAGTTTCCCTTGCGTTTTGACGACTGGAGCGGGCAGCGACAGCGGCTGGACGATGAAGTCGTCGGTGCGCTGAAGTTCTCGGATTATCTGCTGGGAGACTATCAACGCGGCGGCACCGACCTCGTCAACCTGTACGTCGCCTACTACGCCTCGCAGCGCAAGGGCGAGTCGGTCCATTCGCCCAAGGGTTGTTTGCCCGGCGGCGGCTGGGTGATCGAGCAGCTCGACCAGCGCCGAGTTCCCGGCGCATCGCTCGGTGGCCAGCCGCTCACTGTGAACCGCGCGGTGATCGCGCATGATTCGGAGCGGCAGCTGGTGTATTACTGGTTTCAGCAACGCGGACGCGTGATCACCAACGAGTATCTGGTGAAGTGGTACCTCTTCTGGGACTCGCTCACCCGCAATCGCTCCGACGGCGCGCTGGTACGGGTGATCACGGCGCTGCCTGCCGTTAGTGGCGTGGAGCGCGCCGACGGCGTGCTGCAGGACTTCGTGCGCCTGGCCGAGCCACGCCTGCGCGCCTACGTCCCGGAGTGACCGTGAGGATGCCTGCGCGCTTCAGCAACGCTCAGCTGTGGCCCGTGGTGGCGCTGCTGGGGATGCTGGTTGCGCTATCCGCCTGCGGCGGAGCGGACGCCCGGCGTGCCAGCCACATGGCGCGCGGCCAGCAGTATCTGGCGGACGGCAGGCTGGAAAAGGCGCGCGTTGAGTTCGCCAACGCGCTGCAGATCGCTCCCAACGACGCCGAGGCGCGCTTTCAAAGTGGCCAGGTTGCCGAGCGGCTCGGCAACCTGCGTGCCGCCGCCTCACTCTACCGGGCAACGATTGACGTCAATCCGCAGCACCTGCAGGCGCGCGTGCATCTGGCACGGCTCTACCTGCTGTCGGCAGCGCCCACCAAGGCGCTGGAGCTGATCGAATCGGTGCTGAGCCAGCATCCCGACAATGCCGATCTTCTCACCGTGCGTGCTGCGGCGCGCGCGCAGCTCAAGGACGATCGCGGTGCGTTAGCCGATGGCGAGCGCGCCGTACAGCTCGCGCCGCTGAACGAAAACGCGGTGAACGTGCTGGCCGAGCTGTATCAGCGTTCCGGTCAGACAGCGCGCGCGGTGGACCTTCTGGCCGCAACGCTCAGTCGGCTGCCGCAGTCGGTTGAGCTGCGCCAGGTACAGGCAAACCTCTACCTGGCGAGCGGCGAGAGCAAACTCGCCGAGGAGCAGCTGCAGCAAGCGGTGCAGATCAGGCCGAAAGATCTGCTGCTGCGCTTCCAGCTCGCCTCCTTTTATATAGCGGCGCGGCGGCTGGATGACGCCGAGCGCACCTTGCAGCTCGCCATGAGCGCCAGACCCGAGAGCAATCAGGCGAAACTCGCCTATGCGGACTTCCTTGCCACACAACGCTCGCCGGCGCGAGGCGAAGCGGCGCTCAGGGAATTGCTGGCGCGCGATCCGCGCAACTACGAGTTGCAGCTGGGCCTCGGCGCGCTGCAGCAGCGATCCGGTGCGACCACGGACGCAGCAAGCTCCTACCGGGCCATCATCGCGCAGGATCCGCAGGGACCTAACGGTCTTACGGCCCGAGACCGGATCGCCGCGATGGAGGCGAGCAATGGCCATGCGGAGCGCGCGCTCAAGCTCATCGCTGAGGCGCTCGACATCAATCCGCGCGACAGCGACGCACTCATCTTGCGTGGCAACATCAGGCTCGAACAAAGCGATGCGGTCGGCGCGATTGCAGATCTGCGCGCGGTACTCCGCGAGCAGCCGACGGCAGTTGCGGTACTGCGCTCGCTGGCCCGCGCGCACCTGGCGAACCACGAGCCTGCCCTTGCGGAGGAGAACCTGCGCACGGCGCTCGCGGCGGCGCCGGCCGATGCCGCCGTGAGAGTGGATCTTGCGCAGCTTCTGGCGCGTACCCGGCGCCTGGATCAGGCCGTGGCGCTGTTGGAAGAGACCGTACGGGCGGCACCGGGGGCGGGCAGCGCCGTCGCCCGCAGGGCCCTGGTGCTGGCATACCTGGCTAAGCCGGATCTGCCGGCGGCGCGCACCGCCGCCGAAGATCTGAAGACGCTGCGCCCCGAACTTCCTACCGGTTACTACCTCGCGGGCCTGGTGGCGCAGCAGCAGCAACGTAGCGCGGATGCGCAGCGGGAATTCGAGCATGCGCTGCGGCTTGACCCGACCTCGACTGACGCGCTCACCGCGCTGGCGCGCCTCTACGTCGAGCGCGGACAGAGTGCCGCTGCGGTCGAGCTGGTGCGAAACGCCCTGGAGCGGGCACCGACCAACCCAACACTCAACAACCTGCTCGGCGAGTTGTACCTCAGCGACAAGCACTACGCGCAAGCGATCACGAGTTTCGGCACGGCAGTCCAACTGGCACCCGGCTGGTGGCTGCCGTACCGCAACCTGGCCCAGGCGCGCATCGACTCGCAAGACCTGGCCGGTGCTCTGGCCGCCTACCAGACGGGAGTGACGGCGACCGGGGAGCCAGTGCTGGTGAGCGAGCTCGCCGCCCTTTATGAGCGTCAGGGCCGCATCGATGAGGCCATCCGCCAGTACGAAGCGCTGCACCAGCGCAATCCGCATCTGGATCTCGCCGCCAATAATCTCGCGATGCTGCTGATCACCTACCGCAAGGATCAGGCGAGTCTCGACCGCGCGCGCGATCTCACCGCGGCGTTCGCCAACTCGGACGTCGCCGCGTTGCTGGACACCCACGGCTGGGTCATGTTGAAACGCGGCGAGGTGTTGCAGGCGCTTGCGGCGCTGGAAAGAGCCTGCGCGCAGGCCCCCGACTCACGCGTGATCCGCTATCACCTCGCCATGGCGGAGCTGCAGGCCGGGCGGGCCGAGCGGGCGCGCGCCGATCTCGAGTCGGCGCTGGCCGGGGCGGGCGGCTTTTCCGGCTCCGAAGAGGCGCGCCAGACGCTGGCCAGTCTCAAGGAACGCTCGACCGGGTAACAGGGCACGCAGCACACTGCCCGAAGGATCGTGGCAGCGAATTTTGTTACTAAAATCAGCGTGCTACAAGACGGCACGTCGAAGCGATGCAAGTAGCCCGAAACGTCCGGCAAGCACGCAGCTGTCAGCCACGTCACTGTGTCACTTGTCAGCTGCCCGCCATTAAAACTTAACACGGCAGCGATAGCTTCACTGCCGAAATGGCGGGCCGCCCGACACTATTGCCGCGGCCCTGCCGCCAGCCGGGCGGTGCGGTGTCGTCGATATGATGAAAAAAGCAACGTGGGAATTCCTCGGCGGCTTGCTCGCGTTCACCGGTGTCGTGGCCGCGCAGGTGTACAGTCATTCCGCGCCTGCATCGAGCGCCACCGCTGCTGCGGTTGCCGCGCCTCAGTCCATTAAGCCCATGGCCAATGTGGCCGCGGCTACTGTGAGTGCGAGTTCGGGCAGCAACACCAATACTGCACTCGGCTACGACGCCCTCGCCGCGGTTACGACTGCCACCAACGAGACGGCGGTGGGCTATGGGGCGTTGTCGGCGGACACCAGCGGTGAATCCAATGTCGCTGTCGGCGTAGGCACGCTCGCCGCCTGTTTGAGCTGTACCAACAACGTGGCGATTGGCACCGGGGCGCTCAACGTCAATACCGCGGACAACAACCTTGCGGTCGGCAGCGGCGCGCTCTACACAAACACCTCCGGAACACTCAATATTGCCCTGGGCACTGACGCGCTGCTCTACAACACCACCGGCTCGGATAATGTGGCGATCGGCTACCTCGCGCTGCAAACCAATAACAGCGGCATCGAGAATGTCGGTATCGGGCTTGACGCGCTCTATGCCAGCAGCACCGGCAGCGGTAACGTGGCGATCGGCGCGCTGGCGCTGCTGCATGCGACCAGCGCCAGCTACCAGGTGGCCATTGGCACTGACGCGCTGCAGTCCAGCAATGGTGCACGCAACGTGGGTGTGGGCTTCGAGGCGCTGCAAAACAACACCAGCGGAATCGATTCGGTGGCGATCGGCGCCAATGCGCTCGAGGCCAACACGACCGGCTACGACAACGTAGCAGTCGGGGTCAACGCACTGAACACCACGACCACCGCGAATTTCTCCAATGCCTACGGGGATGATGCGCTGTGGGTAGCCTCGGGCAGCGACAACAACGCCTTCGGCTTTCAGGCCGGTGCGCAGGTCACCAGCGGCTCGTTCAATATCCTGATCGGTGAGAACGCCAACATCACGACGGGCAGCAACAACATCGTCATCGGCAACTCGCTGACAGGCACTGCGGCAACCGGCAACGGTCAGATCGACATCGGCGATCAGATCATCGTGGCCAACGGCGTGACGACGCTGACTTCACCGCTGGTCATGCGCTTGCCGGTCACGACAGTGGCAGCGCTACCGAGCTGCGGCGCGGGCCAGCTAGGTGAAATGTACGCCGTCTCTGACGCCGCGACGCCAACCTATAATGCCCCGGTCAGCAGCGGGGGTTCGAGCACGATCCCGGTGTTCTGCAACGGCTCGGCATGGACGGCGCATTGACAGCGCCCAATGGAGCTAAATGAAGCCGGGGTGTCGTGTCCGTGTAGGACAAATGTTAGACAGTCAAATGTAAACGTAGTGTCTTTTCGCGGTCATGATCTGTGGTCACTCTGCTCGCCTGCGGGGCCAAAAACTTACGCATTCGGATCTCCGCTGGAGGATGCCCATGTCGGTCAGGAGCTTGTCTCTTTTCGTCACAGCCGGGCTGGCGACGCTCGCCCAGGTGGGAACTGCTCAGGCATCCAACCTTGGACTCAACTGTACCGAATACGCGAGCTCCGACGTGCCAGCCAATTGCACCAGCGGCGCCGTGGCCACGATGCTCGCGACTCCCGGCGCTTATGCTTATTCCGACACGTCGCTCCTGCCGGCCAGCAGCACCGGGGGGATCATCAGCGGATCGACGTATCCTTCGGGCTATTCGGGCGCCAGCTTCTACGATGCCTTCGTCATTACGATCGGCAACTCCCAGGGAGCGTCCATTGCCTCGACGATCAATGAGAGCTCCACTTACGACATAACGAATTTCGAGGAACGACTGTACGCGTACACGGGCACCGCACCGACTGTCGGTGCCATCCCCACGGCGATCGATTTCTGGACTGTACCCGCTGGATCCTCGGGGACGGTCGCCGTGCTGCCGACCACGACTCTGAGCGCCGGGACTTACGTCCTGGAGGTTCGCGGTGACGTGACCGGCACCAGCGGCGGTGCGTATAGCGGCACATTCGAGCTGTCGCCGGTACCGTTGCCCGCCGCGCTGTGGCTGCTGGTTTCAGGGCTTGGCGGCCTCGGCGGGTTGTTCGGTCGCAGAAGCGAACACGCCCTTCCCGCCTGAGAGTCGCGGGGCCGCCGGCCGGGGTGTTTTGGCCCTGTGGGACGCATTTAGATCTTTCGTGAGCAGAATCAGCGCTTTCCGCCCGTTTCAGGCAAACTAGCTGGCCCGGACCGATGCCCATGACGGGCGAGGTCAAACCCAAGGGCAAGATGCCATGTGCGGAATCGTTGGAGCGGTCGCTGGGCGTGACGTAGTCCCGGTACTCATGGAGGGATTGCGGCGGCTCGAGTATCGCGGCTACGACTCCGCCGGCATCGCGGTCCTCAACGGCTCGAAGCACCTCACGCGGCTGCGCACGGTCGGGAAGGTGCGCATGCTGGATGACGCGCTCGAGCATACCCCCACCAGCGGCAAGATCGGCATCGCCCACACGCGCTGGGCCACGCACGGGGTCCCGAGCGAGCGCAATGCTCACCCGCACATCTCGCACGGCGGTCTCGCCATCGTGCACAACGGCATCATCGAGAACCACGAGGAGCTGCGCGCGGATCTGGAGCGTCGCGGATACCAGTTCAATTCCGAGACCGATACCGAGGTCATTGCCCACCGGATTCACTACCACCTGCAGACGGTCGGCGACCTGTTCAAGGCCGTGCGCGCCACCGTCGCGGAGCTCGAGGGCGCTTACGCGCTATTGGTGGTCAGCGAGCACGACCCTGATCGGCTGATCCTCGCGCGCGAGGGCTGTCCGGTCGTGATCGGCCTGGGTGACGATGAGAACTTCGTCGCGTCCGACGTGGCGGCGCTGCTGCCGGTCACGCGGCGTTTCATATTCCTCGAAGAGGGTGACGTGGCCGAGGTGCGCCGCCGGTCACTGCGCATCATCGACCGTGACGGCAACCGCGTGGAGCGCCCGGTGCGCGAGAGCGAGCAGTCGGCGAGTGCCGCCGAGCGCGGTCCGTATGCGCACTTCATGCTCAAGGAGATCCACGAGCAGCCGCGCGCCATCGCCGACACGTTGCAGGAGCGCGTCGCGAACGGGCGCCTCCTCGAGGCGGCGTTCGGTCCGGCCGCCACCGAGGCGTTCAAGCGGACGCAGAACGTGCACATCGTCGCCTGCGGCACGAGCTTTCATGCCGGCTGCGTCGCACGTTACTTCATCGAGCAGATCTCCAAGATTCCGTGCTCGGTCGACATCGCCAGCGAATACCGCTACCGCAGCCCCCTGGTGCCGCCAAACTCGCTGTTCGTCACCATCTCGCAGTCGGGTGAGACCGCCGACACGCTGGCGGCGCTGCGTCTGGCGCGCCAATCCGGGTACCTCTCATCACTCGCCATCTGCAACGTTCCGGAGAGCTCGCTGGTGCGCGAGTCGGAGCTCGTCATGCTGACCCGCGCCGGGCCGGAGATCGGCGTGGCTTCCACCAAGGCCTTCACCACGCAGCTCACCGCGCTCGGTATGCTGGTGGTGGCGCTCGCCAAGCACCACGGCACCGATGCCGAGCGCGAGCGCGGCCTGGTGACGCGCTTGATCGAGCTGCCGTCGCTGGTGGAGAAGACACTGGCACTCGATCCGGTGATCCGGGAGCTGGCCAAGCGCTTCGCGGACAAGCACCACGCGCTGTTTCTGGGCCGCGGCGCGCTCTACCCCATTGCGCTGGAGGGGGCACTGAAGCTCAAGGAGATCTCTTACCTGCATGCCGAAGGCTATCCCGCGGGTGAGCTCAAGCACGGGCCGCTGGCGCTGGTGGACGCCGACATGCCGGTGGTCACCGTGGCACCCAACAACGATCTGCTCGAGAAGCTCAAGTCGAATCTCATGGAAGTGCGTGCCCGCGGCGGCGAGCTCATCGTGTTCGCCGATCCCGAATCAGGGATCCAGTCGAGCGATGGCGTCACCGTCATCGAGATGCCGCGACACGTCACCTACGTGCAGGCGCCGGTGGTTTACAGCATTCCTCTGCAGCTGCTCGCCTATCACGTGGCGATCCTGAAGGGCACCGACGTCGATCAGCCGCGCAACCTCGCCAAGAGCGTGACCGTCGAATAGCAAACCGCGCTGCGCGCGGTTGCGCAACAACGCTTCGCTCGCGGCGGCACTTCACATACCGTCGGCCCGTCGGCGTGCGTGCGCCGCGGGCAGCGCCCGCAAAGCGCGCTGTTCGCTTTGCGGTACGATGCCCGGCCGATGACAACAACAACCACGGTACCTGACCTGCTCGCTGGCCTCGCGATCGCCGGCCTTCTGCTTCCGGAGGCCGTGGCCTACTCGGGCCTCGCCAGCCTGCCGCCCCAGGCAGGCGTCATCGCGCTCTTCGCCGGGCTCCTCTGCTACGGCCTCATCGGCAGGAGCAGCTTCGCCATCGTCAGCGCGACTTCCTCGTCTGCCGCGGTGCTGGCCTCGGCCATGCTGGCACTGGGTGCCAGCACGCTGGTCGCGCGCGCTGCGCTTGCCTCGATGCTGGTGGTCGGTTGCGGGGTGGCCTTCGTCCTCTGCGCGAGCCTGCGGCTCGGGACCATGTCGAACCTGATCGCCCGCCCGGTACTGCGCGGCTATGCGTTCGGCCTGGCGCTGGTGATTGCCGTCAAGCAGTGGCCGACGCTGGTGAACGTGCACGCCGGGAGCAGCTACTTCTTTACGCTGCTGCTGGAGCTCGCACGCGGCTATGCCGCCTGGCAGCTGCCGAGCCTCGCGTGCGGGATGATCGCACTGGCGGGACTCTTCGTACTCGAGCGCGTGCCGCGCGTGCCCGGGGCGCTCGTCGTCATCATCGCCGGGATCCTGGCGGCGCCGATGCTGGCCGCGCACGGCGTGGTGCTCACCGGACCGATACACCTGTCCCTGAGTCTGCCCGTATTCACACTGCCCGGCGAGGAGCACTGGCTGCAGCTGGTCGAGTACTCGCTTGCGCTGATGTTCATCCTCTATGCCGAATCCTACGGCTCGATCCGCACGTTTGCATTGCGGCACGACGAACCGGTGCAGCCGAACCGGGACCTGCTGGCGCTCGGCGTCGCCAACGCGGTGGCGGGACTCTTCCAGGGCACGCCGGTCGGGGCGGGCTACTCGGGAACCTCCGCCAATGATGCGGCTGGTGCGCAGTCGCGCCTCGCCGGGCTGTTTGCCGCGGCCACCGTGCTGGTGCTGGTGCTGCTGTTCGTCCGCTGGATCGAGCGCATACCCCAGCCGGTCCTTGCCGCGATCGTCATCCACGCGGTGAGCAAGTCGCTGCGCTTCGATGTGTTCCGCCATTACTTCCGCTGGCGGCGCGACCGCGAGGTGGCGCTCGCCGCCGTACTGGCGGTGATGCTCTTCGGCGTGCTGGACGGCCTGCTGGTGGCGATCGCCTTCAGCCTGGCGATGCTGTTGAAAACCCTCGCCACCCCGCACCTGTCGGTGTTGGGGCTCATGGGCGGGCATGATTACGTCAGCCTCGAGCGTTTTCCCTCCGCGGTGACCCTGCCGGACATGCTGGTGGTGCGGCCCGAAGAGCCGCTGTTCTTCGCCAACGCCGACCCGCTGCTGGCGCAGGTGCGGCACCAGGTGCGCGCGCACCCGCGCACCAGGCTCGTGGTGCTGAGCCTCGAGGAGTCCCCCGATCTCGACAGCACCGCGCTCGAGGCGCTCGGCGAGTTCTGTGGCTGGCTGTCGGCGCATGGTGCCCAGCTGCGCGTCGCGCGGCTCAAGGAGCGCGCCCGCGAGGCGCTGCTGCGCGCCGCCATCCCCTCACTGCCCGAAGCAGCACTCGACTTTTCGAGTGTGGACGATGCGGTGAGGGGGCAGCGGATCGCCCCCGGACCGGGAAATCCGCCTGACGACCGCGGCCCGCCAGCAAGCTGACATTAAAATAACTTAAGGATCCCTTCCGGCCCTGACCTTGGCTGTTGGTGGCCGTAGCCGCTGGTTTGGCGTGTTGTTCGTGCTACTCTTCGCAACTAACTTGAGGAAGCGCAGTACGGTCCCTGCGCTTTTCCGTGTCGGCAAACCAAGAGCGAGGATCACGCAAATGAAGAAGTTGTTTGTTGGGCTGCTGGCAACGCTGGCAGTCTTGTCCCTCGTCGGTTGCGAGAATCAGAAGATCCCGGCCGAGGAGGCGGTGGCGGCTGCGGACGCCGCTCTGGTCCCGATCCGCGACAGCGCCCTGAAGTACGCCCCCGACCAGCTGCAGGCGATCGACACGCAGCTCAATAGCGCCAAGGACAGCCTCGCCAAGGGCGACTACAAGGGCGTGCTCGCGGCCATGCCGGCCATCAACACCGCCATCAGCGGGCTGAAGGACACCGTCACTGCCAAGGCGCAGGAGGCACAGGCGGCGCTCCAGAAGGCCCAGGATGACTGGGGCAACATGAGCAAGGACATGCCGAAGATGGTCGATGCCATCGAGAGTCGCGTGAACACGCTCTCGAAGTCGCACCACCTGCCGAAGGGCGTCACCAAGGACAGCCTGGCCTCCGCCAAGTCGGGGCTCGACGCGGTGAAGTCCGCCTGGAGCGACGCCTCGAGCGCCGCCACCGCCGGTGATTTCACCACCGCGATGAACAAGGCTCAGGCGGCCAAGGATCAGGCCACGAAGATCATGGAATCGCTCGGCATGAAGTCGAGCTGATTGACTCCTACGGCCGCCTCACCCGCTAAGGCGCGGTGAGGCGGCCGGTGAGGTCGTAGGCGTCTGCGGCCACGATCTCGACATCGGCCCACTCGCCGGGCTTGAGGCTGGCGATGTTCTTCTCGCCGGGCTTGAGGCTGGCGATGTTCTTCTCGCCGGGCTTGAGGCTGGCGATGTTCTTCTCGCCAGCCTTGAGGCTGGCGATGTTCTTCCCGCCGTCAGCGACGATCCTGATCACCCCGTCGATCTCGGGAGCTTCCGCGGCGCTGCGCGCGGTGGCCACCCCGTCCGCAACGGTATCCACGAGCACGCGCGTGCGCTCGCCGATCCGTGCCCTGAGCCGGCGCGTGCTGATTGCGGCAGCGCGCTCCATGAAGCGCGCGTAGCGCTCCTCCTGAAGCTCCGGCGGTACGTGTCCGCCGAGGGCGTTCGCGGTCGCGCCCTCCACCGGGGAGTACTTGAAACACCCGACGCGATCGAGCTGCGCCTCCTCCAGCCAGGCGAGCAGTTCGGAAAATTCCGCCTCGCTCTCCCCGGGGAAACCGACGATGAATGTGCTGCGCAGCGTGAGCTTCGGGCAGGTCCGGCGCCACGCGCGGATGCGCGCGAGCGTGTCCTCGGCGTGTGCCGGACGGCGCATGCGTTTGAGCACGCTGGGGCTGCCGTGCTGGAAGGGCACGTCGAGGTAGGGCAGCACGCCGTTGTGCGCCATGAGCTCGATGACGGCATCGACGTGCGGGTACGGGTACACGTAGTGCAGGCGCACCCAGGGCGCGAGCTCGCCCAGCGCGCGCGCCAGGTCGAGGAAGCGTGTCTCGAGCGGCACGCCGCGCCACTCGGCGCCGGCGTAGCGCAGGTCCGCACCATAGGCACTCGTGTCCTGCGCGATGACCAGCAGCTCTTTCACGCCTGCGGTGACGAGCCGCTCGGCTTCGCGCAGCACCTCGTCGATGCGGCGGCTGCGCAGCCGTCCGCGCATCGAGGGGATGATGCAGAAGCTGCACTTGTTGTTGCAGCCTTCCGCGACCTTGAGGTAAGCGTAGTGGCGCGGCGTCAGCCGCACGCCCTGCGGCGGCAGCAGGTCGAAGAACGGGTCGTGCTGGGGCGGCAGGTGCGCGTGCACGGCTGCCACCACCTCTTCGTAGGCCTGCGGGCCGGTGACCTTAAGCACGCTCGGGTGGCGTGCGAGGATTCTCTCGGGTTTCGCGCCGAGACAGCCGGTGACGATCACGCGGCCGTTGTGCGCGAGCGCCTCGCCGATCGTGTCGAGCGACTCGTCCACGGCCGCGTCGATGAAGCCGCAGGTGTTCACCACCACGAGATCGGCGGCCTCGTAGCTGGGCGCGGTCTCGTAGCCCTCCGCGCGCAGCTGCGTGAGGATGCGCTCGGAGTCCACCAGCGCCTTCGGGCAGCCGAGGCTGATGAAGCCCACCCGCGGCGGTCGCTGCGGCGCGCGCGCCGTCGGGCGCTTCGCGCGAGGCTGGCGCGCGGGAGCGGCGGTGCGGGTGCGGGTGCGGGCGGCTGGCATGGCGGTGCTTGAAAAAAGGGCGGCCATCCTATGCCGCGGAGGCGCAGCAACGCCAACGCCCGTGAAATTACTGCTGTGCGGGCTCGGCAGGGGCGCCGGAAGCGGCAGGCATCGTGGCCGGCTCCTGCCGCGGCTCCAGATGCACGCGACGGAGCGCACAAAACACCAGCACCACGATGAGCGGCATAACCAGGTAGGGCCACAGCGCGCTGCGCCGCTCACGCGGTGCGCCTGCAGCGCGCAGCAGACCGGAGGCGTTGCGCGGCTCAGCGGCCATAGAGTCCCAGGAGCTCGGCGTGGCCGAGCGCCTGCGCCCGCACGTTGAAACCGATGAAGGCGGCCGTGGCGTCCGCGGGCAGGTCGAGCTTCGCGACCTTGAGCGCGTAGAGCCGGAAGTAATAGTGGTGCGGCTTACCCGGCGGGGGGCAGGGGCCGCCGTAGCCGGGCGTGCCGAAGTCGGTGCGTCCCTGCACCGCACCAGCGGGCAGCAGGCTCTTCTGCGGATCTCCGGCGCCGGCCGGAAGCGAGGAAGTGCCGGCCGGGATGTTGTAGAGCACCCAGTGCCACCAGCCGCTGCCGGTCGGCGCATCCGGGTCGTGCACCAGCAGCGCGAAGCTCTTGGTGCCGGCCGGCGCACCGCTCCAGGCGAGTGCCGGCGAGATGTTGCCGCCCTTGCAGCCGAAGCCGTTGAACACCGCCGTTTCGGCGATCTTGCCGCCCGGAATATCGCTGCTGGTGAGCGTGAACTGGCCGTCAGCGCGCGCATCGGGCGCGGCGGCAAGGCTCGTGCCCGCCAGAACCGCTGCGAGCCACACGCCTGCAAACTCGGTCCGCCTCATCAAGGCACTCCCGCTTATTCTTAATGTCCGCCCTGCGGCAGAGTGTGCAGCGGCGGGGGCGGAGAGTGCAAATGCGGCAGACGCGAGGGCGCCGGGGTCCCGCTTCAGGACCCCGGCGCCGTTCCTAAGCGCTCAATCTGCTGCGATTAGCGGGCCCAGTGTCCGGGTTCCATCCGCCAGCCCCCGCCTGCGCGGACCCAGCGGTGCGGGACCCAGCGATAGCCGGCGCGCGGCGCCTGCCAGTACCCGGGATGCCAGGCGTACCGGCCGCCTTCCCAGAAGTACGCACCGCCCACCCAGAAGTATCCGGGCGAGGGCGCGACGCCCACGACCGCCTCATACGGCGGCGGGGGCGGGGCCGAGGCAACCACCGCGTAGCCCGGCGCCGGAGCGACGACGCACGCGGAAAGCAGGGCGCTAACCAGTGCGCCCGCGAGAGCGATTCTGGCCGAAGCAAGTTTCATTGATAGCCTCCTCAAGAGTCCCCGCGCACGTATGCCGGGGTCATATCCACACATAACGCGCGACAAGCGGCCAAGCATACATACGGGAAATCCCAAGTGAATCGCGCCGCTGCAGAAATGCCAAACACGTCGTGTCTGCACTGGCTGTTGGGGCGTTCAGCATTCGTTCAGCGCGGCCCGCTGCCGGTCGCGCCGCCGGCCGCGACGGCGCGAAATGTGACGCACTCGTCAGATGAGGGAGTTTCGCTAGGGGCCGGGCGTCGCACACACGAACAGCTGCGCCGGCGGGAGATTGCGTCCTTCGAAGCTGCGCCGCACGTCACCGAAGCTCCGCCGCAGCGCCGGCAGCACGCGAGCGGTGAACTGGTAGACGAGGAACGCGCCACCGGGCTCGAGTGCTGCGCGGGTCTTGGCGACGATGTCCGTACGCACGGCTTCCGGCATGCTGCCCAGGGGGATGCCGGAGATGATGTAGCGCGCGGCCGGGAGCCCGAGGCGCGCGAGGATCGTCTGCACCTCGGCGGCGGAGTCGTGCACCACGTGCAGCCGCGGATCGGGCAGCGAGCGCTCGAGGAAGCGCACGAAGTCGCGATTGGTCTCGATGGCGACCAGCTTGGCGTCGCTGCGCATGCGGCGCAGGATCTCGCCGGTGAAGGTGCCGACCCCCGGGCCGTATTCGACGATGACGTGCGCCCGTTGCCAGTCGATCGGCTCGAGCACCTGGTTCACGAGGAACGGCGAGCTCGGGATGATCGAGCCGAGCATGTGCGGATGGCGCAGGAAGTTGCTCGCAAACAGCAATGTCTCGGCGAGCTGCGATCGGACGCTGTGTGTCATAGTGTTCTCCGCCTTCTGAAGGGCTAGGGTTTGGCCGGCACTCCGACCCACTCGGCGCTCATCTTCCACAGCGACTCCTGCAGCTGCAGGTCGTTCGCCAGCGGCGCCGCGGGCTCCTGATTCTGATGCTCATCGAAATAGCGGCCGCTTACGCCTGCGACCTCGGCCGCGAGCGCCAGATACAGGCTGGTGCGCGCGCCGCGCTCGACGTCGATGACCTGGCTCAGCAGCGGCTTGATGAGACGCAGCCAGCGCGGCAGCAGGTTGGTCGCGACCACTCCCGGGTGCAGGCAGTTGACGCAGATGCCGCTGCCGGACAGCCGCCGAGCGAGCGCGAAGGTGTGCAACACGTTGGCGAGCTTCGACTGCGCGTAAGCCGTACGGCTGGCGTAGCGCGCCCGCGGGTTGGTGATCGTCTCGGGCTCGAAGCGGCCGCGGAAGTGGATGCGCGAGGCGACGTTGACGATGCGCGCGTCCGGCGCGAGCGAATCCATCAGCAGCGCCGTGAGGAGGAACGGTCCCAGGTGGTTGGTCGCGAAGGTGAGCTCGAAACCGTCCGCCGACATGCGGTGCTGCACGCTCACCATGCCGGCGTTGTTGATGAGTAGCCCGATCGGCGTGTAGTCGCGGCGCACGGTGGCGGCGCACTCGCGCACCGAGTGCAAACTCGCCAGGTCGCAGTGCACGACGTGGATGGCGGCCTGCGGCAGCTGCCGCAGAATCTCCTCACGCACGCGGCGCGCGCCCGGCAGGTCGCGGCACAGCATCACCACGGTGCGCCCGGCGCGCGCCAGCTCGCGGCTGGTGACGCGGCCGATGCCATGCGTGGTGCCGGTAATGACCGCGATCGCGCTCACGCGCTGCCCGGCAGCGAGAGCAGCGGCTCTCCCATGCGGATCACGTCCCCGTGGCGCAGGCCGGCGCACAGCTGAACCCCGGGTGGCGCGAACGCGATCATGGTCGAGCCGTGCTGGAACCAGCCCATCTCCTCGCCTTTGCGCAAGCTCGCATCGCACGGCAGGGTGTTGGGTCCGCGGTAGCGCAAGTGCAGCAGCACGTCCACGAAGTGCAGGCGGATGCTCGCCACCAGGATCGCCGCGACCGGCACGAGCGTGATCAGCGGGCCCGAAGGCAGCCGGCAGCGGATGATCGCGCGCTCATTCTTGCAGAATAGCCGCTCGATGCGCTGCAGGGTGATCGGATTGACGTTCCAGGTGTCGCCGGAGACGTAGGTCACCTGCTCCACGCGGCAGTCGTAGGGTGCGTGGAAGCGGTGATACATGTCCGAGCGCAGGCGCAGCGTGACGAACGTTCCCTCCAGATAGGTGCGCGCCAGCGCGGCATCGCCGAGCAGATCCATCAGCGTGTAGGGGAAGCCCTTGGCCTGCAGCACCGAGCCTGCGACCACCGGGCCCATCTCGCCGACCACGCCGTCGCACGGGCTCACCAGCACCGCGGGGTCTGGCTCCACCTGCCGCGCGCCGTCCTTGAGCTCGCGGGTGAAGAACTCCTGCAGGCTGCGAAAGCGCGTGCTGCGCGCCTCGCTCAGGTCGAGCGGCGCGAACAGTCGCCAGATGCCGATAAAAGCGCGGCACAACAGCGGCTGCTCCAGGCGGCTCAGCCAGCCGACGAATATCGTCAGCCAGCGCCGCGGCAGGCGGTTGGTCAGCAGGAAGTTCAGGTCTTCCTGCTGCGTAATGCGCATAATGACCCGGCGCAGTGTCATCGCCGTGTCATCGAGGTGAAATAGCTTGCGCGGGCCAATCATGCTCTGGTATCTCGCCGCCGCCCTCATCGCCCTCATCGTGCTGCGCAAGGCGCAGCTGCGGCTCATCCTCTCGCGGGCCAAGCACCGCTCGCTCGCCGGACACGCGCGCCTCGGAAGGTTCGTGACGCGGCTGATCCCCTATTACGAATACGATGAGACGCGCTTCTTCTGCGCGGATGATGCGCCGGCGGAGGTCGCCGCCACGCGCCGCGAGGCGTTCATGCGGCTCGCGGCGCTCTACGCGCAGCGCTTCGCCAGGAGCGCGGCGCTCACCCGCGAGGTCGCGCCCACGGTGTCCGACCTGCAGTTCACGCAGCGCTATCGCGTGCCGTTCCAGTTCAGTCGCATCGTGCGAGCGCACCTGCAGGGCGGCGCCTTCCTCGAGTCCTCCTCCGGCACCACCGTCACCGACCTCGACGGCAACCGCTTCTTCGACCTCGCCGGCTCGTACGGCATGAATCTGTTCGGCTACGACTTCTACAAGGAATGCATCGACGAGGGCAGCGCGCTGGTGCGCGAGCTCGGGCCGGTGCTCGGCGCCTACCATCCGCTGCTCGCTTACAACGTGCGCCGGCTGCGCGAGATCTCCGGTCTCGACGAGGTGTCGCTGCACATGTCGGGCACCGAGGCGGTGATGCAGGCAGTGCGCCTGGCGCGCTACCACACACGCCGCAAGTACCTGGTGCGCTTCTGCGGCGCGTATCACGGCTGGTGGGGCGATGTGCAGCCGGGCGTGGGCAACCCGCTCGCCGCCGAGGCCACCTACACGCTCAAGGACATGGATGCCGCCACGCTGCGGGTGCTGCGCACGCGGCGCGACATCGCCTGCGTGCTGGTGAACCCGGTGCAGGCGATGCACCCTAATGCCAGTGCGCCGGCGGACTCGGGGCTGATCGACAGCGCCCGCAACGCCCGCTTCGACCGCGCGGCCTACAGCGCCTGGCTGGCGAAGCTGCGCGAGGTCTGCACGGCGCGCAACATCGTGCTCATCTTCGATGAGGTGTTCGTCGGCTTCCGTCTCGCGCCGGGCGGCGCGCAGCAGTACTTCGGCGTGCGCGCCGACATGGTCACCTACGGCAAGACGCTCGGCGGCGGACTGCCGATCGGCGCGGTCTGCGGCCGCCGCGAGCTGATGCAGCGCTACCGCGAGCAGCGCCCGGCCGATGTGTGCCTGGCGCGCGGCACCTTCAACGCGCACCCCTATGTCATGGGCGCCATGCACGTGTTCCTGAAGCGCCTGGAGAGCGAGCCGCTGCGCTCGCTGTATCGCGACCTGGATGCACTGTGGGAGCGCCGTGCGCGCGAACTCAACGAGCGCCTGGCTGCTGCGCAACTGCCGGTTCAGGTCTCGCATCTGTCGTCCATCTGGACCGTCAATTACCTGCAGCCTTCGCGTTACAACTGGATGTTCCAGTACTACCTGCGCGCGCAGGGGCTGGCCTTGAGCTGGGTGGGCACGGCGCGCTTCATCTTCAGCCTCAACTACAGCGACGCCGACTTCGCCGCGGTCGCCGACAGGATACTGGCGGCGGCCGAGGCGATGCGTCGCGACGGTTGGTGGTGGCCGGGAACTACGCTGACCAACAAGGCCATCAGGCGTCGCATGCTGCGCGAGCTGCTTCAGGCCTGGTGGGCCACGTCCTCCATCGGATCGCGCAGCTCGCCACGCAGCAGGTACAGCGGGGCGCGGCAGTAGAGTTTGACGTCGTGAAACGGGTCGGTGAGGATCTTGGTGGCCCACACCAGACCTGTCATGACGCTCTGCTGCACGAACAGCTGCACGGTGCGGAACACCAGCGCCCCTGCACCCAAGGCGAGCCACACCAGGCTGATGTGCTGCAGCAGATCGGTGTGGCGCGTCGCGCCGTGGAAGATGCCGAACAGCGTCGGATCGAGCCACAACACGAGCGGGGAGAGCGCCCAGATCGACAGCAGTACGACCTTTCTCCTCAGGTTGTAGCCGACCTTGATGTCTTCCTTGTGCTCGAAGGTGGCCTGGTTCACCTCGTCGTAGCCTTTGGGCTCGAAGAAAAAGTGTCCGGCCTGGCGCGACACCATGGCGAGGAGCCAGCCGATCAGCGCGGCCGCGGCGGGGTTGGTGAAGATCGACACGTAGGCCGTAAGAAAGCTCAGCGCACTCACCAGATGCAACGTCTGGTTGATGCGCGAGTGGTGGTAATAACGATGGTCGTCCCAGCGTTGCTTCTTCAATTCGGCAAAGAACCCGTGCATTCGACCCTCCTGGGGCTAGATCTGCGCGTCGACGCGCTGGCGTGAAGGAATTATAGGAAGAGTATGAAGAAATGATGACAAGTTGATGTTCATGCGTGCTTTTTTATGTGACCTGGTTCGGCTCTCCTTAACGTCCTTGTCACAATTTGCGGTAAGGATGCATCGCAGCATGAGGATCATGGTCGTGACCGACGCCTGGTTTCCCCAGACCAACGGCGTCGTGAACACTCTGGCGCAGACGGCCGCCTGGCTGGGACGCTTCGGCCACGAGGTCCGGCTCACCGAGCCGCGTGAATTTCGCACCTTCGCCTGTCCCAGCTATCCGGAGATCCGCATAGCCCTGCGGCCGACCGGCCGCCTCGCGCACAACTTCGAGCAGTTCCAGCCCGAGGCGGTGCACATCGCCACCGAAGGGCCGCTCGGCCTGGCCGCGCGGCGCTACTGTGTGCGGCGTGGGTTGCGCTTCACCACCTCCTACCACACGCAGTTCCCGCAGTACCTGCGCTCACGCTGGCCGATCCCGCTGTGGCTCTCCTATGCGGGGCTGCGCTGGTTCCACGGCGCGGCGCACGCCTGCATGGTGAGCACGCAGACCGTGCGCGGCATGTTGCGCGCGCGCGGCTTTCGCAACCTGGTGCACTGGCAGCGCGGCGTCGACACCGAGCTGTTCCGCCCGCGCAGCAAGGACTTCCTCAAGCTGCCGCGTCCCATCGCCGCCTACGTCGGCCGCGTCGCGGTCGAGAAGAACGTCGATGCCTTCCTCAAGATGCCATGGCAGGGCTCGAAGCTCGTGATCGGCGACGGCCCGCAGCGCGCGCGCCTGCAGGCGCAATACCCCGCGGCGCACTACGCGGGCTTTCGCTTCGGCGAGGATCTCGCCGCGCACCTGGCCGCCGCCGACGTGCTGGTGTTTCCCAGCCTCACCGATACCTTCGGCCTGGTGAATCTCGAGGCGATGGCGTGCGGCGTGCCGGTGGCGGCGTTTCCGGTCACCGGTCCCATCGATGTGGTGCAGGACGGGGTCACCGGGGCGCTCGATGCGGACCTGGCGAGCGCCGCAGCACGCGCGCTGCAGGTTGATCCCAAAGCCTGCCGCGAGCACGCGCTGCAATCCTCCTGGGCCGCGTGCACGCGCGAGTTCGAGGGGAATCTGGTCGACTGCCGCGCCGAACCGCTCGCGCGCCTGGTGCCGAAGCGGCGCGCCCTGCAGCGCACCGCCTAGGGCCGAGACTTTCGCTACTATGGGCGGGCCTGACACCCGCCATGCGCTTCGATCGCGACTACTACCGCCGCTACTACTTCGACCCGCGCACCGCCGTGGCGAGCCGCGCGGAGATGCGCGCGCGGGCCCGCCTGATCGCCGCACTGACCGCCCACGCGGGATTGCCGGTTCGGCGCATCCTGGAAGCCGGCGCCGGCACCGGGCTGCTGCGCGCGGCGCTGCTGAAGCTCCTGCCGCGGGCGCACTACGTGGCGCTCGAGAGCAGCGAGTATCTGTGCCGCCGTTACGGCTGGACGCGCGGGCGCATCGAGACCTATCACGCGCGCGCGCCCTTTGATCTGGTGATCTGCTATGACGTGCTGCAGTACCTCGAGGCGCCCGAGGCCGAGTGCGCGCTCGCCAACTTCGCGCGCCTCAGCCGCGCAGTGCTGTATTTCAGCGCGCTCACCACGCGGGATTTCCGCCACAACTGCGACCGCGCGCGCACCGATGCCGACGTGCACCTGCGCAGCGCGCTGTGGTACCGCCGGCGGCTGCGCGGACGCTTTCGCGAGGCGGGTCTGGGCTTCTGGGTGCGGCGCGGTGCGCCGCTTACGCTCTGGGAGCTGGAGTCGCAGTGAGCGGCGCCTGCTCACCGCGGCGCCGGCGGAACAGCGGGTAGAGCGGCAGCCCCAGCGCGATCAGCACCAGCGTGGCGATCGACTCGCGCGGCGCGGTGATGAGCGCGCTCGCCACGATCCACACCATGACGAGCGCGAACACCAGCGGCACCAGCGGATAGGCCGGCACGCGGAACGGGCGCGGCTCGTTCGGCAGCTTGCGCCGCAGCACGATGACCGCGAGCGAGACCGGGATCCAAAAGGTCGCGTACGACATCACCGCCATGTTGGTGAGCTGGTCGAAGGTGCCGGTGAGTGCGAGCAGCGCCCCCCAGACTCCGAGCAGCACCAGCGAGGTGAGCGGCACCCGGCTCCTGGGGCTCAGGCGCCCGAACGGCGCGAAGAACAGCCCGTCGCGTGCCGCGGCGTACGGCACGCGCGCGGCGCTCAGGATGACGCCGTTCAACGAGCCGATGGTCGAGATGAGGAACAGCAGCGCCGCGATCGGCGCGGCGCGACCGCCGAGGAAAGTGTGCACCGCGAGCGTCGCCACCGAGGGGGCGTCGGGGTAAGCGGTGGAGTTGGCGCTCGCCACCTGCCAGAAGGGCAGCGCGTAGAGGTAGGCGGTGTTAATGAGGAGGTAGAGCGCTAGCACCAGCAGCGCCCCGCCGACGATCGCGCGCGGCACGTTGCGCTGCGGCTCGCGCACCTCGCCGGCCGCCATCGGCAGGAACTGCCAGCCGCTGTAGGCCCACAGCGCCGCGAACATCGCGCCGCCGAAGCCGGCGAGTCCCGCGCCGCTGCCGCTGCCCGGGGAGCTGCGCAGGTTCGACCAGTCGTGGGTCTCGCCGAAGGCGAACACGCCGAGCACCACTGCGAGGATCGCCGCCACCTTGATGACCGTGAGCACGGTCTGCACGCGCCCGCCGAGCATCACGCCCAGGCAGTTGATGAGGGTGAACACACCGATCACGCCGACCGCGATCAGCTGTCGCATGCCGAACTCGAGCGTCCAGGCGACGCCGAGGAAGTGCAGCGTGTGCTGGTACCAGTGCGCCTCGAAGCGGTGGATGTCGGAGACGAAGATCGCGACCGCCGCGCCGTAGGCGGCGACCGCGGCGCCGCCCAGCACGAAGGCATTGCAGGCGAACAGGAATCCCGGGATCTCCCCGTACGCCCGCCGCAGGTACACGTACTCTCCGCCGGCGTGCGGCAGCAGCGCCCCGAGCTCGGCGAAGCACAGGGCTCCGAGCATCGCCACCAGCCCCGCGGCCACCCACGCGGCCAGCACCAGCGCCGGGCTGCCCACCGCCTGCGCCATGCTGGCGGCCTTGAGGAAGATGCCGGTGCCGATGATGACGCCGACCACCAGCGAGGTCGCATGCGTCAGGGTCAGGTCGCGGCGCGGCTGCAGGTCCTGTGCGGGCATGCGCCTATCGTACAATTGCCCACGCAGCGACACGGAGGTAAACGCCATGCCCAAGCACGAACACCTCGCCCGCATCCACTGGGAGCGCGGCGCGGCCGCGTTCACCGACAACCGCTACAGCCGCGGCCATGCGTGGCATTTCGACGGCGGCGTGCAAGTGCCGGCCTCCTCCTCGCCCCAGGTCGTGCGGGTGCCGCTGTCGGTCGAGGCGGCGGTCGATCCCGAGGAAGCCCTGGTGGCATCGCTGTCCAGCTGCCACATGCTGTGGTTCCTGTCGCTGGCGGCCGCCGGCGGCTGGCGTGTCGATGAATACACCGACGACGCGAGCGGCGTGATGGGGCCGAACGCCGCCGGCAAGACCGCCATGGTGCGCGTCACGCTGCGCCCGCGCGTGAGCTTCTCCGGCGAGCGGCTGCCCGGGCGCGACGAGCAGGCGCAGCTGCATCACCGCGCGCACGAGGAGTGCTTCATCGCCAACTCGGTCACCACTGACGTGCGCATCGAGCCGCTCTTCGATGGCTGAGCTGCTGGCGACGTTCCGCGGCCCGGTGAGCTGCACGCCGGCCGCGCTGGCTCCCGGGCTGACGCTGCAGGGGGACACCGCGGAGGCGCCCGGCGAGTACACCACGCTCGGCTTCAGCGCCGCGGCGCCTGCGGACCTGCCGGCGGCGCTCCCCGACACCGTGGTGGAGCACCTGGGCGCTGCGCAATACCGCATCCGCACCGCAGGCCGGGAGTGGCTCATCGAGGCGCCCGCGGTGCACCTGCATCGCGAGATCGCGGCAGCCTTCTACCGCGCCATCCCGCCGCGCCCGGTGCCGTGGCTGAGGCGCCTGTTCCTGAGCGCGGTGCTCACTCTCGCGGCGAGCCGCGCCGGGATGGCGGCGCTGCGCGCGTTGCGCCGCTGACCATGCAGGTCCTGTTGTGTCTGGTCGCCTTCGCCGCCGGCGTGGCGCTCATCGTGCAGGTGGCAGTGAACTCCACGCTGCGCCGCTCGCTCGGCACGCCGGTGGGTGCGGCGTTCATCAGCTTCCTGGTGGGGACCGCAGCGCTGCTGTTGTTCCTGCTCGTGAGCCGCACGCACTGGCCGGCCCGTGCGCAGCTGTCCACCATGCCGCCCTGGGCCTGGGCCGGCGGCATTCTCGGCGCCTACTACGTGGTCGCGACCGTCATCGTGGGTCCGCGGCTGGGAGCTGCGGCGCTGCTCGCACTGGTGGTCTTAGGGCAGCTCGTGACCTCGCTGCTGGTCGATCATTTCGGCTGGCTGGGTTTTCCGCAGCAACCGCTGACGGCGGTGCGGCTGATCGGCGCGGGGCTGCTGTTCTGCGGCGTGCTGCTGGTGGTGCATCGCGCCTAAGGCGAGCGCAGCTCGAGGATGTCGCCCTCCGGCAGCGGCAGGCGCCGCGAACCGACCAGCGACACGTAGGTCGCCAGCTGCCCATGGAAGGCGCGCGTCCAGGTGAACTGGCGCAGCACGCGCGTGCGCGCCGCGGCCCCGACCGCCTCGATATCCCGCTCGTAGAGCGCCGCGATCGCTTCCGCCATGCCGCGGGCGCTGTTGGGCTCGGCGAGCTGCCCGACACTCTCGTCGACGAATTCCGGGAACGCTCCGGCGCGCGCCGCCACCACCGGCCGACCGCACGCCATCGCCTCCAGTACCACCAGGCCGAAGGTTTCCTTGGTACCGGCATGCACCAGGGCATCCGCCGAGGCGAGCCAGCCGGCGAGCTCGAGGCTGTCGCGCCGGTAGGGCAGCAGCGTGACGTTGGACGCGAGCCGCGCGGTCTGCTCCCCGCCGATCAGCACCAGGTGGTACGGCGCGCCGAGGCTTGCGAGCGCCTGCAGCAGCACGGTCAGGTTCTTCTCGCGCGCGAAGCGCCCGGCGTACGCCAGCAGGCGCGTGCCGGCGCGCAGGCCGAGATGCCTGCGCAGCGCGTCGCTGCGCCGTGCGGGATGAAACACCTGCGCATCGACGCCGAGCGGCTGGTGCACCGCGTGCGACAGCCCGAGCGCGCGCAGGTACTCGCACATCAGGTGGCTCGGCGCGAACACCAGGTCGCAGCGCTCGTAAAGCTCGCGCAGGTAGCGCCGCAGCACCGGCTCGGTGAACCAGCCGCACCAGCGCTGGCCGGCGAGCTGCGGCAGGTTGGAATGATAGAAGGCCACCAGCGGAATGCCGCGCCGCTGCGCCACGTGCCAGCCGCACCACGCCGGGTGGAAGGCGTCGCCCGCTTCGATGACGGTCGGCTCGAGCGCATCGAGCACGCGCGCCCAGCGGCGCGGGTTGAGCGGCAGGCGGTAGTTGAACGTGCCGGGTACCGGGCAACCGGGCAGCGTGCACACGCCGCCGCGCTCGAGCTGCACGTGCGTCCCCGGCACGACGATGCTGTGCTCCCAGGCGGTGTTGGCTGCGAGCCAGGCGTGCTTGGCCGTGAGGTAGCGCTTCACGCCGCCGCTGGTCGGTGAATAGAACAGGGTCGTGTCGACGAGATGCATGATTTCTTCGGCCCTGGCTGCTTCGCACGCCCGGAAGAGGGCATTGCACCTTTATGACGTTTGAGTGTCAAGCGTGGGCGCGGCGCGGGCACGCCCGAGGTCGTCGCTTCAGGCTGTTGGCTTGATGTTGGCGTTGAGCCGGAACAGAACGCGGCGAGGCGCGGATAGTTGTCTCCGGTGGCCGCGTCAAGCGTAATCGGGCTAGGATGAGGCAAATGATCGACCACACCGGTGTACGCGTCAGCGACTTCGCCAGGGCGAAAGCCTTCTATCGCGCCGCGCTCGCGCCGATCGGCTATCAGCTGCTGCTGGAATTTCCTGCGACGGTGACCGGCAGCGGCGATGACGTCGCGGGCTTTGGCGTGCCGGAGGAGGCGGACTTCTGGATCGCTGCGGGGCAGGCGAACGAGCCGCCGCTGCACGTGGCGTTCCGCGTCGGCGGGCGGGTGCTGGTGGATGCGTTTCACCGCGCGGCGCTCGCGGCCGGCGGCCGTGACAACGGCGCGCCGGGGCTGCGGCCGCAGTATCACCCCGACTACTACTGCGCCTACGTGCTCGACCCGGACGGGCACAACATCGAGGTGGTGTGCCGCGCGCCCGAGCCGCTCGCGCCCGGAGACTCGCTCTGATGGAGCGCCTGAACGCGCTGCTGCGCCGCCTCGTGGTCCTGCAGCCCGGTGAGGCGCCGGCGCTGCTCGCCTCCTTCGCGACGCTGCTGTGCATGTTCGCGAGCTACACGATTCTGCGCCCGGTGCGCGATGCGTTCGGCGTCACCTCCGGTCTCGACAAGATTCCGTACCTGTTCTGGGGCGTGTTCGTGGTGATGCTGGTGCTGCAGCCGGTTTACGGCTGGCTCACCTCGCGCTTTCCGCGCACGGTGTTCCTGCCGTGGGTGTACGGCTTCTTCGCCGCTAATCTCGTCGGCTTCTACCTGTGGTTCCGCCTGCAGGAGGACCACGTGTGGATCGCGCGCACCTATTTCGTGTGGGTGAGCGTCTTCAATCTCTTCGTGGTCGCAGCTTTCTGGAGCCTGATGGCGGACGTGTTCAACCGCGAGCAGGCCGGGCGCCTGTTCGGCTTCATCTGGGCGGGCGCCAGCACCGGGGGCCTCATCGGGCCGCCGATTGTCCAGTATCTGGCGGTGCCGCTCGGCGTCATCAACCTGCTGCCGATCTCTGCGGGGCTGCTGCTGCTGTCGCTGGTGTTCATGAGGCAGGTGATCCGCTGGCAACGCCGCTCGGGGGCAGCACCTGCGCCGGGCGCCGCGCCCGCGCTGCCCACGGAGAACGCCCTCGGCGGCGGCGTCTGGGCCGCGTTCACGCAGGTCGTGCGCTCGCCGTACCTGCTCGGCATCGCGGCGTTCGTGATGCTCATGACCTGGGTGTCGACCTTTCTCTATCTCGAGCAGCAGGCCTTCGTCGCCAAGCTGCTCCACAGCGCCGACGAGCGCGCCAGCTTCTTCGGCGGCATCGACAAGTGGGTCCAGATCGCATCGCTGACGATCCAGCTGCTGCTGTTCGGGCGGCTCTTCAAGTGGTTCGGCATGCGGGTGGTGCTGGTATCTGTGCCGATGATCATGACCGCAGGCTACGCGCTGTTTGCCGTGGCACCGGGCTTCGTGCTGCTGGTCGTGGTGTACGCCGTGCGCCGCGTCGCGGACTACGCGCTCACGCGCCCGTGCCGCGACGCCTTGTTTACCGTGGTGAGCCGCGAAGAGAAGTACAAGGCGAAGAGCCTGATTGACACCTTCGTGTACCGCGGCGGGGACGCGCTCTCCGGCTCGCTCTATAAGGGGCTCACCGGCAGCTTCGGCGCAGGCCCCGCGGCCATTGGCTGGTTCGGCGCGGCGATCTCGGCGCTGTGGACGCTGCTGGCGCTCGCCCTGGGAAGCGCTTTTCAAAAGCGCGGACGCGCGCTCGACGCGCGGTGAAATCGCCGACGGTGAAATCGCCGCTCGGCCTGCGCCGGGAAGCCTAAGCCGCGCTCGGCTGCACCTGGTCGGTGGCTGACAGGTCCGCCGCGGCGGTGCTGAACAGCGCGGCGGCCGCCGCGACGATCTCGTCGGCGCTCGCGTAACGGTCGCCGCGCCCCTTGGCGAGAAGCTTTGCGAGCAGCGGCTGGTAGCGCGCCAGGTCGCCCGGCAGCTGCGGCAGCGGCGCACTCACGTGCTGTTGCAACACTTCCATCGCGGTGGTACCGATATAGGGTTTCTGACCGGTCAGCATTTCGTAGCAGATGACGCCCAGGCTGTAGAAGTCCGAGCGCGTATCGAGCTGCTCGCCGAGCGCCTGCTCCGGGCTCATGTAGTACGGCGAGCCGAGCAGCACGCCGGTCTGGGTACTGATGGTATTGCCGTCGACCGAGCGCGCGAGTCCAAAGTCGATGAGCGCCACCGTGTCGCTCTCGCGCAGCATGACGTTGGGCGGTTTCAGATCGCGGTGCACCAGCCCCGCCTCGTGCACGACCTTGAGCGCCGCGGCGATCTCGCCCACGTAGTGCAGCGCCTCGCGCTCACTCACGCCGCGCTGCAGACGCGCCTTCAGATCCCCACGCGGCAGGTACTCCATCGCCATGTACTCGAAGCCGGCGTGCACGCCGTAATCGTAGATTTCCACCACCAGCGGGCTCTTCACCGCCATGATGGCCGTGTACTCGCGCTCGAGGAACTGGCGGCCCGCCGCCTCGTCGCGCAGCGTCTTGCTCACCTTCAGCGCCACGTTGTGGCCGCGCAGCGCGCTGGTGGCAAGGTATACCACCGCCTTCTCCGACTCGCCGATCCGCAGGCGCAGCGTATAGCCGGGGATCACCTCCGGGTTCGAGGAGGTCAGCAGCGCCGCCACTCCTTTCGGCGGCAGCGCGGCGCCGCCGTCGGCGGCGCGGCCCTCGGCCGGCGACGAGTCGGCGGTGCTCTCATGGGCTGCGGCCGCATCGCGCGCCCGCAGCGCGGCATCACGCGACATGTTGGCGAGGCTGGCCAGGCGGCGCGCCACGCGCCGCTCGACGCGCCGCAGCGCGATGCGCACCGCGGTGTTCAGGCGCTCGGGCGTGAGCAGACGCTTGGGCAGATAGTCGACCGCACCGAGCTGCAGTGCGCGCACCGCGGTGAGCTCGTTGCCGTCCTCGGCGATGGCGATGACGGCGGGCGTTGCGGGCTGCTCGCGCAGCCGGCGCAGCAGCACCAGTCCCTGCGACTGCGGATCATCAGGGCTGTTGCCGAACGGCACCGACAGCATCAACAGATCACAGTCCCGGCCGGAAAACGTGCTGCACCAGCGCTCGAACTGCTCCAGGTTCAGCATGCTGACGCTCGCCTGCGGACACAGTACGTCGAGGTGATGTCGCAGCCACTCGCTGTAACGCGTGTCGTTGGTGACCAGCATGACGCGCGCCTGGGCCGGGGTGCTGGGCGCGCTCATTCGTGCACCTTGAAGCGCACGCGCACGCGCGCCTGCTGAGTGGCGGCGTGGCCGTCACGGATCACCGGCTGGTAGCGCCAGCGCCGCACGGCATCGATTGCCGCCTGCTCGAACGTGCCGGGCGGCTGCGCGCCGACCACCGCTACCTCGCTCACCGCGCCGTCGACTCCGACCAGGAACGTCAGATCCACCCAGCCGCCGATGTTACGGTTGCGCGCGCTCTCCGGATACACCGGCGGTACATAGCGCGTCCGGGTGAGCGTGCCTTCGCTCTCATCGGCCGGCGGTGCGGCCGGCGCCGCGACCGGTGCGCTGGCGGGGGCGGGGACGGGAGCTGCGACCGGGGCGACGATCGCGGCGGCGGCGGGCGCCTCGCCGCGCAGCTGCTGCGCCTCGGCGCGCAGCGCCGCGACGTGCTCGGGCTGCGCGCCGGCGTCGGCGGCGGCCGCCGTCCACGCTTCCGCCTGTGCGGGGTCGTGTGCGGCGAGCGCCTGGCGCGCCTCGCTCTCCAGGCGTGCAACCAGGTCCAGCGTCGCCTCCTGCACGCGCTCGTCCTGCGGGGCGAGCGCGCGCGCCGACTCGAGGTAGAAGCGCGCGTTGTCCTCCTTAGGTTCGATGAACGCGCCGCGGCTCATCGCCGTGGCGGCCCGCTGCAGGAAGTCGCTGACCTGAGCGTCCAGCTGGGGCTGCGTGCTCTCCTCGCTCGCTGCGGTGGGCGCTGCGGCCGGCTGGCCGCCGGGCGTCGCATCGTTGGGCAGACCGGGGACGGTGGCCGCGGGCGCGGCGGCCCCGCTGGCGCGGGGCGCGGCAGGGCGGGTGAGGCCCGGCACCGCCGGCAGGCCGAAGCCCGGCATTGCGGGGACGTCAGAGCTGGTCGCCGCGGGCGTGGCGGTGACTGCGGCGACCTGGGCATTGGGCTCGGGCGCCGGCGGCGCGGCGAGGGGGGAAACAGCCGCGGTTCGCATGGCGATCCGCACGAGCGGCACGGCGACGGCCGCAAGCGCTGCGAGCACGGCGGCGATGCGCAGCGCGCGGTTGGCGGGAGGGCGCGCGGGCGGCCTCATCATGGTGGTCGTCGCGTCGTGCATCTGGCGGCGCCAGGCGGACTCGACGAATGCCCGCACACGTGCTTCGGATACCGGCTTGTGCAGGAAGCGGTGCACGGAGCCGTCGGTAATCTGCGCGGCGAGCATGCCCTGCTCGAACGCCCCGCCGGCCACGATCAGCACCAGCTCGGGGAACTGAACATGCAGTCGTGCGGTGAGGGTTGCGACGGGGGTGACGATCACGCTGCAGTCGAGCACGGCGACCCCGGCGTGATGCGCCATCAGCGCGGTGGACAGGTCGAGCTCCGCGCGAATGACGCACACCTCGTGCACCGGGTCGGTGACGTTCCTGAGGGCGGTGAGCAGCTCCTCGTCCTGGGTGAGCGCCATGAGGGGCTTCGCCGCCAGTGCGAAGCGCATCGGCGCTTCCCCAGCGGGCGGCAGGGGCCTCGGGACGGGGGTAGGCATTTGGGGAGCCACGGCTGTCACAATCTAAAGGAGGCCTGTCGGGCAAAGGCAGGCCCGACCGCTGGAATTAAGATGACGTAAGACCCCCCGCCTGTCGCTAGCGGGGGGGGATTTCTGTGAAGCTGGTCATCTTCTTCTGCTTCTTCTGCGCCTCATTCGCGCGGCAGGAGAAACTTCTGGCCGTTATAGGACATCACCGCCCCTTCCGGGGTGATGCTGTCCACGCGCACCCCTTCCGGGAGCGACTCGCCTTCGTGCAGCTTGTGCATGTTGATCATCACGAAGCGATCCTGGGGCCGGGCCGCGAACACGTGCAGATCGAGCCGCAACTGCGGCAGCGTCGTTCCCGGAGCGGCAGTGGCGTCCTGGTAGAGGGGCACGCCGGAAGCGGTGCCGCGCCGCACGCGGCCGCCGAGCACGCCGGGGGGCGGGGGCTCCTCGGCCGGCGCGTAGTCTTCGGGATTGGCTTCCCCGGCTGCCGGCGGAGCGGCGGCGTCTGGCGCGGGGCCGGGTGCCGCGGCGGCCGGCGCCGGCGCGGCGGCGGCAGGCGGCGCTGCGACGACGGTTGCGGCTGCAACGGTCGCCGCCGCGGGCGGTGGTGCTGCGGCAGGCGCCGGCAGCGCCGCGGCGGTGGCTGCCGCAGCCGGCGGCGGCGCCACTGCGGTGCCTTCGTGCGCCGGCCGCCTGAGCACCATCCACACGACGATGGCCAGATTCACCGCCAGCAGGCACGCGATCGCGATGGCCCAGGCGGGCAGGCGCGTGCGCGGCGGCGCCACCTTGACCTCGAATAGCGCCGGTCCGCTCTGGCGCTGGCGATCGCTTTCGGACTTCTTCAGTGCATCGAGGATGAACGACATGTGATCAGCCGCCGTGGTGCGCGTCGTCCGCCGAGAGCAGCGGAGAATCGGGACCGGCGACCGCGCTGGCGAGCGCGATCTGCGTCTGCACGCCGGCAATCCCGTCGACGGTGAGCTGATGCTGGCGCTGGAAATCACGCACCCAGCCGGTGAGCTCGGCGTCGAACAGGTCGCTCGCCGGCGCATCGGCCGCTGCGCCGTGCAGCCGCTGCAGGCTCTGGCGCAGCCAGCGTACCTCGGCGCCGCGCATGCCCAGCGTCAGCGGCTTAACCGGGGCGCGCGCGGGTGGTCGCCACAACATCACGAAATCTCCCAGCCAGTAACGCGACAGCTCGCCGAGACTGACGCTCTGCGGGCCGCCGAGCTCCAGACGCGCCTGCTCGTCGTCGAGGCGGGTGAGCACCACCTGGTAGCTGGTGCCGGCGCCGTCGTTCAACAGCAGGATGGCGGGGTGATTGTACAGCCGCAGCTGCCCGAAGGAGCCGCGCTCGGAGACGCACGCCAGACCCTGCTGCGTGGCCTGGGTGCACGGGTCGATGCCGCTCGGCTGGTACTTCGCGCTCCACAGGCCGAAGAGCCGGGCAAAGGCGCCGTCGGTGTCGGTGTCGGCGGCGTGCTGCGTGAGCAGCTGCCGCAAGGCAGGCGCAGCGGCGGCCGGCGTCGCCGCCATCGCACTCGCTGGTGCGGCCGCGGTCGTCGCCCGCGGCTGCGGGTCCGCCGGGGCGCGGGCATGCGCGCTCCAGGGCTCGAAGCGCCACAGCGCGAGCGTGCCGAGCGCGAGCGCCGCGGCGATGCCACCGGTCGCGGCCCACGGCAGCCAGTGCGGGGCGAAGCGGCGGCCGAAGACCTCGGCGGCGGCATTGCGCACCAGCGCGCCGGTCACGCGGTGACGGTCGAGCGAGTAGGCGCCCAGCAGCGCGCGATCGCAGATGACGTTGATGACGCGTGGCACGCCCTGCGACAGGCGGAACACCGCGTTGAGCGCGCCGGGCGAGAAGTTGTCGCTGGTGGCACCGGCGACGCGCAGGCGGTGGCGCACGTAGGCGATGGTCTCGTCGTGCGACAGCGGATTCAGGTGATAGCGCCCGGTGATGCGCTGCGCCAGCTGGCGCAGCTCGGTGCGCCCCAGCAGCTCGCGCAGCTCCGGCTGGCCGATGAGGATGATCTGCAGCAGCTTCTGCGTGTTGGTCTCGAGGTTGGTGAGCAGGCGCACCTGCTCGAGCACTTCCGGGGACAGGTTCTGCGCCTCGTCCACCACCAGCACCACGCGCCGCCCGGCGGCGTGGGCGCGCAGCAGGTAGCCGCTCAGGATGTCGACCAGGTCCTTGCGGCTGTCGAGAGCCGAGTCGGGCACGCCGATGCCGAGCTCCTCGCAGATGGTGAGCAGGAACTCCGGCGCGGTCATCTTGGGGTTGAGGATCAGGGCGATCTCGGCGTTCTTCGGCGTCTGCGCCAGCAGCGAGCGCACGATGGTGGTCTTGCCGGTGCCGACCTCACCGGTGAGCTGCACGAAGCCGCCCGCCTCGTTGACGCCGTACAGCAGGTGGGCGAGCGCCTCCGCGTGGCGCTCGCTCAGGTACAGGTAGCGCGGATCGGGCGTGATCGCGAACGGTTTTTCGTTGAGGCCGAAGAACGTCAGGTACATGAAGGGATGCTACTCGATCGTGTTGCCGCGCCGCAGCGCCTGGCGGCCGAAGCGCGCGCGGGCCTCGTCCAGCGTCGCATCGAGCTGGCTCTCGCGGCGCGTCTCCTCGAACAGCCCGAGCTGGGAAGCCGGCGTCAGTTCAGTGAGGACCACCCCCAGCAGACGAAGTTTCGCGCCGCGGTTCGCGGCCAGCCAGCGGCTGAGCAGCTCCGCCGCCACCCCCGCGACGGCGCGCGCCTCGCAGGTGGGCGGCGCCACGGCGCGCTGCCGGGTGAAGGTGCTGAAGTCCTCGCGCCGGATCTTGACGCCAATGCAGCCGGCCATGAGCTGCCGGGCGCGCAGCCTGCCCGCGGCCAGGTCCGCAAGCCCTGCCAGCTGGCGGTGCAGCGTGCGGATATCGTCGATGTCGTGCTCGAAAGTGTCCTCGGCGCTCAGGGATTTCTCCTCGACCTCCGGCAGCACGGGGCGCTCGTCGATGCCGGAGGCGCGCTCGCGCATCCACGACGCATAGCGTCCGAACAGCGGCCACAGCACCGCATCGGGTGCGCTGCGCAGCTCGCCCAGGGTGCGGATCCCGGCCGCTTCCACCTTCGCGCCGGTCTTGCTGCCCAGGCCCGGCAGGCGCCGCACCGAGAGCGGATCGAGCACCTCGCGCACGCGCGCCGCCTCCACCACGGTGAGGCCGTCGGGCTTCATGAGATCGGAGGCGATCTTCGCCACCAGCTTGTTGGGGGCGACGCCGACGGAAGCGCTCAGGCCGGTGAGCGCACGGATGCGCCGCTTGATGCGGCGCGCGATCTCGACCGCGTCGCCGAGCAGCTGCAGGCTCGCGGTCACGTCGAGGAACGCCTCATCGAGCGACAGTCCCTGCACCAGCGGCGTCACCTCGCGGAACGCGCCGAACACCTGCGCGGAGACTTCCTGGTAGCGCGCCATGCGCGGGCGCACGCATACGGCGTGCGGGCACAGCTGCAGCGCCTTGCGCACCGGCATCGCCGAGTGCACCCCGTAGCGGCGCACCTCGTAGCTCGCCGCGGCCACGACGCCGCGGCCGCCGTCCCAGCCGACGATGAGCGGCCGGCCGGCGAGCGACGGATCATCGTGCTGTTCCACGGAGGCGTAGAACGCATCCATGTCGACGTGCAGCACCGCGCGCGCCATGACCCTAAGCCCTGAAGCGTTGCCGGTGGCGCCGCTAGTGAGGCGAGCGCGTCACGGCGCCACGGTGATGGTGATCTTCTTCGACATCACCGGCGGGTTGTGGGGGATGTGGTTCAGGTCCGCGAACAGCAGCTGCAGGGTGTGCTTGCCGGGCGTCAGTGTCAGCGTGGTTTCGGTCTGGCCCTTGCCGAAGTGCATGATCTTGTCGGTGGCGGGGAGCGGTGCGCTCAGATCCGCCGGCGCATCGGTGTCGATCAGCAGATGATGGTGGCCGCTGTTCTCGGCCTTGGTGCCCGCCGGCGCGATAACCATGCCCTTGAGGCCGAACTTCACCACCACCGGGTTGTGCACGGTGGCTCCGTTCTTCGGCGTGATGATGAACACCTTGGCGCCGGGCGCTGAGGGTGTGCGCTCCTGCGCCATGGCGAGCGGGAGGGCGGCGAGCAGCAGGGCGCTGATGAACAAGGTACGCATCGGGATCTCCTTCACAGCATTAGAGCGCTATAGACGCTGGTGACCGCGAGCAGCAGCGAGGCAAACACCAGATAAAAAAACGCCAGCAACGCGAGCTTGCTCGAGGTGAGCAGCCGCCCCTGCTGGTACACGACCCGCATGGAGCGGTACATGTACCACGCAAAGTACAGGAAGATCGCCAGGTCCAGTCCGGGGACGTGCGGCACGAACTTGCCGAGCAGCAGCGCGAGGCTCGCCACCAGGAACACGAACGCGTGGTTGTGCACGAACAGCAGCAGGTGCTCCACGTAGTAATGCCGCGGCCGCCAGTACATGAGCATCATTACCCCGGCGAGCAGCGGCAGGAAGATGAACATGGCGCGCGGCACGTTGTGCAGGAACGCGTCCTGCAGGTCGCGGCCGTTGTCCATGATGCTGTTGCGGCAGGCCCGCTGGAATTGCGGCCGCAGGGTGCTCGCCCAGGGGCCGTTGTAGTTCGCACCCGCGCACACCCGCGCGGCGCGCTGCTCGGTGGTCTCTCCGGGCCGCGGCGTGGCAACACCGGCCACGGCATCGTTGACGGTGTTGGCCGGCAGCGGCTTGCGGTGGCTGGGATGGTCGGCGTCGAACGCCAGCACCGTAAAGCGCGTGTGCACCGCGCTCGCGATGAGGAAGAACAACACCGACAGCACCAGGTACAGCCGCACCGGCGGCAGGTAGCGCGCGCGGCGGCCGGCGAGAAACTCGCGCGTCAGGCGGCCCGGCTTGAACAACAGCGCGGTGAGCGTGGCCCACAGCCGCGAATCGGCATGCGTGAGATCTTCCGTGGCCACGCGGGTGAAGTGCCACAGCGAATGCACCGGCGGCTCGAGCCGCTGGCCGCAGGCGCTGCAGTATCTCCCGTGCACCGGGGCGCCGCAGTTCTCGCACAGCACCCCCGCGGTCTCGACCGCCGTGTTCATGCTACGTGCACGGACCTCGCGCTGGGCAGCGCCTGGGTGCCGAGCTCGTGCGACTCGAAGTCATCGACGTTGATCAGATCCATCACCTTGCGATCGTAGTCGCGCAGCGCCGCGGCCTCGGTCTCCGAGACGATGCCGGCGGCGAGCGCCTGCTGGATGCGCCCGGGCAGGTCGAGCGCGGTGATCTTGCCGGTCTTCACCCCGTCGACGCGGATGCGCTTCTCGAGCGGCTCGAGCTGCACCGCGAGCAGCAGCGCCTCCTGCAGCAGCCCGAACGGATTGCTCGGCTCGAGCGTGCGATAGGTGAACTCACCGAGCCGCTCGCGCGCCTGGGTGGGGTTGGTGACCAGCGCAGCGACTGTCCTGCCGAGGCGGTCGCCGGGGGCGGAGTAGATGCGCCCGCGCGGGAAGATCAGCACGCGCATGAGCGCTGCCAGAGCGCGGTTGGGGAAGTTGCGCATGAAGCCGTGCAGTTGTTCCTGGGCGTAGTAGAGCAGGTGGCGGCAGGCCCACTCGATCACCGGCAGGTCCTCCTGCTGGCGCCCCTGATTCTCGTGGTGCTTGAGCACCATGGAGGCGAGGTACAGGCACGACAGCACGTCGCCGAGGCGGGCCGACAGGCTTTCCTTCTTTTTCAGGTAGCCGCCGAGCGAGAGCATCGCCACATCGACCGCGAAGGCGAAGGACGCCGAGAAGCGCACCACGTGCTGGTAGTAGCGGGCGGTCGGACCGTGCACCGGCGCGCGCGTGAAGCGCGCGTGGGTGAGCGCCATGATGAACGAGCGCACGGCGTTCGAGATCGTGAAGCCGATGTGGCCGAACAGCGCGTGGTCGAACTCCTCGATGCCGGCGCTGCGGTCGGGGTTGCGCGCCGCGTTCATCTCGCGCAGCACGAACGGATGGCAGCGCACCGCGCCCTGTCCGAAGATGATGAGGTTGCGCGTCAGCAGGTTCGCGCCTTCCACCGTGATCGCCACCGGCACGATCTGGTAGCCGCGGCCCAGATAGTTCTTGGGGCCCAGGCAGATGCCCTTGCCGCCGTGCACGTCCATGGCGTCGTTCGCCACCTGGCGGCCCATCTCGGTGACGTGGTACTTGAGCATCGCGGAAGGCACCGAGGGCTTCTGGCCAGCGTCGATGGCGCCGGCGGTGACCGAGCGCGCGGCGTCCATGGTGTAAGTGAGCCCCACCATGCGTGCGATCACCGCCTCGACGCCCTCGAAGCGCCCGACCGGAAGATTGAACTGGGTGCGGATGCGCGCGTACGCGCCGGTCGCCAGCACCGCCGCCTTCGAGGCACCGGTCGTGTTGGAGGGCAGCGAGATGCAGCGCCCCACCGACAGCTGCTCGACCAGCATGCGCCAGCCGGCGCCCGCCATGGCCGGGCCGCCGATGACGCAGTCGAGTGGCACGAACACGTCCTTGCCCTGGATGGGCCCGTTCTGGAACGGGACGTTGAGCGGAAAGTGCCGCCGCCCGATGCTGACGCCGGGCGTGTTGCGCGGGATCAGCGCGCAGGTGATGCCGATGTCCGTCTTGCCGCCCAGCAGCCGCTCCGGATCGAACATGCGGAAGGCGAGTCCGATGACGGTGGCGACCGGGGCGAGCGTGATGTAGCGCTTGGAGAAGTTGAGCTTCAGGCCCAGCACCTCGCGTCCCTGCCACACGCCGCGGCACACGATGCCGGTGTCGGGGATGGAGGCGGCATCCGAGCCGGCGCGCGGACCGGTGAGCGCGAAGCACGGCACTTCCTCGCCGCGCGCCAGGCGCGGCAGGTAGTAGTTCTTCTGTTCCTCGGTGCCGTAGTGGTTCAAAAGCTCCGCCGGCCCGAGCGAGTTCGGCACCGCGACCGTGGAGGAGGCCGTCGGGCTCCTGCTGGAGATCTTCGCCAGCACGCACGAGTGCCCGTAGGCGGAGAATTCCAGCCCGCCGTAGCGCTTCGCGATGATCATCGCGAAGAAACCGCGCGTCTTCAAAAACTCCCACACCTGCGGCGGCAGATCACCGCGCTCGTGCGTGATATGCCATTCATCGAGCATGCGGCACAGCTCCTCGCAGGGGCCCGCGAGGAACGCGCTCTCTTCCGCGGACAGCTGCGGCGGCCTGGCGGCGAGCAGCTTGTCCCAGCGCGGCGCGCCGGTGAACAGCTCCCCGTCCCACCACACGGTGCCTGCCTCGAGCGCTTCCTTCTCGGTCTGCGACATCGAGGGCAGCGCCCGCAGGTAGGTCTTCATGAAGGGCCGGGTGATGACCGCCTTGCGCAGCGGCCGCACGTTGAGCAGCCACAGCGCGGTGAGCAGCACCCACAGGAAGCCCTTCCACAGGCCCGCCGGGGCGCTGCTCGCGCCGAGCCAGGTGTAGGCGGCGAGCAGTACGGTGAAGGTGGCGGTGAAAGCGAGCAGCGACAGGCGCCGATAGGCGAGGAACAGCACCGCGGCGATGAAGAGCAGCGTGATGACGCCGCCGACCTGGGTCACCGCATAGGCGGCCGCCAGCAGCAGGATCAGGAAGACGAGTGCGCCCAAGTCACCTCCTCCGCCGTCGCGCCGCGACGACTATAGCCTGCCGCGCGCGCTCGCGCGCAAGCTCACCCCAACAGGTTCTGCACCCCGGCGCGCTCCTCGCGCAGCTCCGCGAGCGTGGCGTCCATGCGCTTGCGGCTGAACTCGTCGATGCTGAGCCCGGGCACGATGCGGTAGTCGCCCGCACTCACGGTCACCGGGTAGGAATAGATGACGCCCGCGCCGATGCCGTAGCTGCCGTCGGCCGGCACCCCCATGCTCACCCAGTCGCCTTCGCGGGTGCCGTGCGTCCAGGTGTGCACGTGGTCGATCGCCGCGGCGGCGGCCGAGGCTGCTGAAGAAGCGCCGCGGGCCTTGATGACCGCCGCGCCGCGCTGCTGCACCACCGGTATGAAGCTCTCCTCGATCCACTTGGCATCCACCAGCGATTTCGCCGCCCGGCCGTCGACCAGCGCATGCGAGAGGTCCGGGTACTGCGTGGCGGAGTGATTGCCCCAGATGCTCATGCGGCGGATCGCGCTGACGTGCACGCCGGTGCGGGCGGCGAGCTGCGCGAGCGCGCGATTGTGATCGAGGCGCGTCATCGACGTGAAGTTGCGCGGCTCGAGATCGCGCGCGTTGGCCTGGGCGATGAGCGCGTTGGTGTTGGCGGGGTTGCCGACCACGAGCACCTTCACCTTGCGGTCGGCGACCTCGTTGAGCGCCTTGCCCTGCGCGGAGAAGATCTGCGCGTTCGCCTGCAGCAGGTCCTTACGCTCCATGCCGGGTCCGCGCGGGCGGGCGCCGACCAGGAAAGCGACCTGGCAGTCGCGAAACGCCACGCGCGCATCGTCCGTGGCTGCCACGCGGCCGAGGGTCGGGAAGGCGCAGTCCTCGAGCTCCATCACCACCCCCTGCAGCGCGGACAGCGCCGCGGTGATCTCCAGCAGGTGCAGGTTGATGCGGGTGTCGGCACCGAGCGCGTTGCCGGCAGCTACGCGGAAGGCGAGGGCATAACCGATCTGGCCGGCCGCGCCGGTGATCGCAACGTTGACGGCTTTCATGGGCGTTCGCTGTCGCTCGAGGCAAAAAGGGCCGGGAATTTTAGCCTGTCCTCCTGGAAGAGGACCGCACCGGGCGCCGGGCCGCCACGGCAGCCTTAAACGGCAAGCCCCTGGAGGCTCTCCAATGCGGTGCCAGGCGGTTCAGCCACCCACTACTCAGGTACTTGGATATGGGACGGTGCACTAGCTTGACACTTGAGTAGTGTTGTACTAGAGTACAACACCATGGAAGGCAGCCAAGGGCTTCCGACCAGGCAGACAGACTTTGGAACAGGGACTTGAGGAGAACGCCATGAACACCTTCGCTAGCGCCATTTACCGGGACCTGACCTGCGCCGCCGCCGCCCTGCTGATCACGCTCGTGCTGAGCCTGGCGTTCGTGCAGTCCACCAATGCGGCACCCGGCCAGGCCTCGACCCCGAGCGCCACGCCGTGCGTGCACGCGTAACCGACCAAACCATCCACCCAAACCCGACCTTCAGGAGCCACCATGAACACCTTCGCAGCCACTTTCTCCCGCGCTTTCACCTGTGCAGCGGCCGCCGTTCTGATCACCGTCATCAGCGGATTCGCCTTCGTGCAGTCGACCTCGCTGCCGCCCGGCGCACACGCCTCCGCCCCCGTGGTCGCGGCCACCCTGCCGCACTGGTTCGGCCAGCCGCAGCCGGCCGTTTTGGTAGATTAGTTCGCTAATCCTCCACCACAGGCACCGCGCACAGTCATGGACCCGCAGTGGGACGACAGCTCGCCGATCTATCGGCAACTGCGGGACCGGGTGGTCGCGATGATCCTCGAAGGGGTCCTCAAGGAAGGCGATCCGCTGCCCTCGGTTCGCGCGGTTGCGGCCGACTTCCGCTTGAATCCCCTCACGGTGCTCAAGGGCTACCAGCAGCTGGTCGACGAGCAACTGGTGGAGAAACGCCGCGGCCGCGGCATGTTCGTGAGCTCCGGCGCGCGCAAGGCGCTGCTGAAGGACGAGCGCCAGCGCTTTCTCGAGGACGAGTGGCCGAAGGTTTACGCCACCATCCAGCGCCTCGGGCTGTCGCCGGACGAACTGCAGCGTGTCGGCGCCGCGGCGCCTGCGACTCCATGGCCGGCGACCAACCCCACTGCGCCCGGTGAGAAAAAAGATGACCACAGTAATTGAAGCGCGCGGGCTGACCAAGAGCTACGGCGCGACGCGCGCGCTCGACAACGTGAGCTTCAGCGTCGGCCCGGGACGCATCGTCGGTCTCATCGGCCCGAACGGCGCCGGCAAGACCACCGCGCTCAAGGCGATCCTCGGACTGACCACCTTCGAGGGCGAGCTGCGCGTGCTCGGCATCGACCCGCGTGCGCAGCGCGACGCGCTGATGAGCGAGGTGTGCTTCATTGCCGATGTGGCGGTGCTGCCGCGCTGGCTGAGGGTGAGCCAGGCGCTCAGCTTCTGCGCCGGCGTGCATCCGCGCTTCGATCGCGCGCGCGCCGAGGATTTCCTGCGCCGCACCGACATTCACCTGACGAGCCGCGTCCGCGAGCTCTCCAAGGGCATGGTGACGCAGCTGCACCTGGCGCTGATCATGGCGATCGACGCGCGGCTGCTGGTGCTCGATGAGCCGACGCTCGGGCTCGACCTGCTCTACCGGCGCAGGTTCTACGACACGCTGCTCAACGATTACTTCGACAAAGAGCGCACGATCGTGCTCACCACGCACCAGGTCGAGGAGGTGGAGAATCTCTTCACCGACGTGATCTTCATCAATCACGGCCGCGTGGTGCTCGCCGCCGCGGTGGAGGAGCTCGGCCAGCGCTACCAGCAGCTCACCCTCGCCGGCGAGCAGGCGGCGCGCGGCCGTGCGCTGCGGCCCTTCTACGAACGTGAAGTGTTCGGGCGCGTGGCGATGCTGTTCGAGGGCCGCAGTGCGGCCGAGCTCGGCGCGCTCGGCGAGCTGCGCACGCCCTCGATCGCCGACCTGTTCGTCGCCAAGATGCAGGAGACGGGAAGCACATGAACAGCACCTTCGAAGCCGCCGCCGCGGCCGCGCCAGGCGGCGAACCAACGCCCGCCCACGCCCCCACCGGCCGCACGCTGCTGATGCTGGTGCGGCGCGAGTTCTGGGAGAACCGCTACCTGTGGTGCGCGCCGCTGGCGGTCGCGGTGCTGATCGCCTTGAGCCCGCTGCTCGGTCACGGTGAATTGCACCTGCCGCCTTTTGCCAACGCCGAGAGCCGCGTGGCGCTCTCGACGCTGGTGCAGTGGGGGCTGCTGATCCCGCTGTCGGTGGTCATGGTCATCTGCGTCTCCTACTACCTGCTCGACTGCCTGTACGCCGAGCGCCGCGACCGCAGCATTCTCTTCTGGAAATCGCTGCCACTCTCCGACGGGCTCACCGTAGGCGCCAAGGTGCTGGTGGCGCTGCTGGTCGTGCCGCTCGGCGTTTGCCTGCTCGGCGTGCTGGCCCACGTTGTGTTCTCGGTGCTCATCGATGTGCGCGTGGCGCTGCGCGGTCTCCCGGCGCCGCTCGGCTTCAATCTGCTCGAGTGGTTTCGCACCGAGCTCGCGCTGCTGCTCATGATGCTGCTCGCCATGCTGTGGTACGCGCCGCTGTCCGCCTACCTGCTGCTGATATCGGCCTGGGCGCGCCGCAGTCCGTTCCTGTGGGCCGCGCTGCCGCTGGCGCTGGCGCCGCTGCTCGAGCGCATCGTGTTCGGCAGCCATTACCTGTGGAGCTTCCTTACCTACCGCTGGAAGGGCATCTGGCAGCTGCTCGCGCTGGGACACACCCAGATCGTCAGCCACGACCACGTGCGCTCGGTCGGCACGCTGCTCGATGACCTGAACTTCCGCGAGGCCTTCACCGACGTCGATCTGTGGCTCGGGGTCGCGGTCGCCGTGGCGCTGGTGCTGCTCGCGGTGCGCGTGCGCCGCTACCGCGACGACACCTGAGCTTGCAGCGGCGCGCCGCCGGCGCGCCCGTGCCGGCCCCGATCCGACAGCTGACCGCCGTCATGGATCGCGCTTATCATGGCGATGCGCAGCAGCAGCGCTGAAAGCCAACTGAACGCATGCCCCTCGAGGTCCGCCGCACTGCGAACGGGCTGCAGCTCGACTTGAGCGGCGAGTGGGGCATGCCGCAGTTCGCGTCGCTCGAGTCGCAGCTCGGGACGCTCGAGGTCGGCTCGGCACGGGAGGTACGCGTCGTCACGCAGGGGCTGACGGCACTCAACCTGTCGGGCGCCTGGGCGCTGCGCCAGTTCCTGGCGCGGGCGGGCGCGGCAGGCGCCGCGGTGAGCTTCGACCCGGCGCCCCCGGATCAGCTGCGCCTGGTGGATGAGACGCTCAAGGCGGCTGAGCCTGACGCTGTGCCGGCTCCGGCGGACGGGGAATCCGGCTTGCTCGCCGCCATCGGTCGCTGGACGGTCGACGCCGCGGGTGATCTCACCGGGTGGCTGGCCTTCCTCGGCCGCGTCACTGCCACTCTCCTGGCGAGCCTGCCGCACCCGCGCCGCCTGCGGCCGATCTCCGTGGCCCGACACGTGTATGAGACTGGCATCACGGCGATGCCGATCGTGGCGCTCATCGCCTTCCTCATCAGCGTGATCCTCGCGTACCTCTCCGCGCAGGAGCTGCGCGGCTATGGCGTCGACATCTACGTGGCCGACCTGGTCACGATCGGCGTGCTGCGCGAGCTTGGCGTGCTGCTGACCGCGATCATCGTCGCCGGCCGCTCGGGCAGCGCGTTTGCCGCGGAGATCGGCTCGATGCAGCTCAACGAGGAGGTCGATGCGCTCATCGCCAGCGGCGTCGATCCGTTCGAGGTGCTGGTGGTGCCGCGCGTGCTCGGCCTGATCATCGCGATGCCGCTGCTCACCATCGTCGCCGATCTCGTCGGGCTTAGCGGCGGAGCGCTGCTGTGCCGCTACCTGCTCGACATGCCCCTCAGCCAGTTCGTCCACCGCGTGCAGGAGGCCATTGCGCCCACCACCTTCTGGGTCGGCATGACCAAGGCCCCGGTGTTCGCGCTGCTCATCGCGCTGGCCGGCTGCTCCCGGGGCATGCAGGTGCACGGCTCGGCGCGGGTGCTCGGTCACATGGTCACCGTCGCCGTGGTGCAGGCGATCTTCCTGGTGATCCTCGCCGATGCGCTGTTCGCCATACTGTTCATGAAGATGAATATCTGATGGAAGCGCCGGTCGTGGAGGTGCGCGGGCTCGTCAACCGCTTCGGCGGCCAGGTGGTGCACGACGGGCTCGATATGGAGGTGGAGCGCGACGAGGTGTTTGGCATCGTCGGCGGCTCCGGCTCGGGCAAGTCGGTGCTGCTGCGGACCATCCTCGGGCTGCAGCGGCCGCAGGCCGGCGTGGTGCGCATCAACGGCAGCGACATCACCCAGCTGACGGAGGCGCAGCTGCGTCCCATCAAGGCCGGTTACGGGGTGGCGTTCCAGTCGGGCGCGCTGTACTCGGGCCTCACCCTGTTGCAGAACGTGCAGCTGCCGATGATCGAGTACCTCGAGCTGGAGCGTACCGCGCTCGATGAGCTGGCGCTGCTCAAGATCCGCCTGGTGGGTCTGCCCGCGGACGCGGCGGACAAGTACCCGGCGCAGCTCTCGGGCGGCATGGTGAAGCGTGCCGCCGTCGCTCGCGCCCTGGCGCTCGATCCGGTGCTGTTGTTTCTCGACGAGCCCACCTCAGGCCTCGACCCGGTGAGCGCCGCCGCCTTCGACGACCTGGTGCTATACCTGCAGAAGCAGCTGCGGCTCACCATCGTCATGATCACCCACGATCTGGACAGCATCTTCCGTACCTGCAATCGTGTCGGGGTGATCGTCGACCACCACATGGAATCGGACACGCTGCAGCGCATCGTCGACCACCCCAACCCGTGGATCCAGGCGTACTTTCACGGTGAGCGGGCCCGGGAGCGCGTGCCGGGAGAGCGGCATGGAGCGTGAGGCCAACTACGCCGCGGTCGGGGCGTTCGTGCTGATCGTGGCGCTCGCCGGCGCGTTGTTCGTCTACTGGTATTCAGACAGCCGCGAGCACCGCAGCTACGACCGCTACGAGATCTATTTCAGCGGCAGCGTCAGCGGCCTGGAGAAGGGCGCCTCGGTGCGCTACCTCGGCGTCGGCGTCGGCCGGGTCATCGACATGCGCATCGATCCGCGCGACTCGAGCCGCGTAGAGGTCATCGCCGACATCGATTCGCGCACGCCGATCTCGACGCACACCGTTGCCCAGCTGCAGCTGCAGGGGGTGACGGGCCTGTTGTACATCGACCTGGGCGAGGACCGCACCGACAACCCCATGGTGCCCGTGGTCGCCAGCCGCGAGTACCCGGTGATCCGCTCGGCGCCCTCGCGCTTCGACGTGTTCCTGGCGAGCCTGCCAGAGCTGGTGGCGAAGGCCAACGACGTGGTGAAGCAGGCCGACCGGCTGCTGAGCGATGCCAACATCGAGGCGGTCAGCAGTGCGCTCAGCAACTTCCACCGTGCCAGCACCAACCTGCCGCAGACCCTGCAGAACATGAATGGCCTCATCGAGGACCTGCGCCGCACCAGCGACGAGCTCACCGCCACCGCGCGCAGCGCGCACAATACGCTCGATGCCGTGCAACCCGACGTGAGGGCCGCGGCGCAGCGCCTGCACACCATCGCCGACAACCTGAGCGACGCCAGCGGCCAGCTCGACCAGGTGATCGCCGAGAATCGCCAGGACATCCGCGCGTTTGCGCGCGACGGACTGCCCGAGATCGAGCGCTTCGTGCGCGAAGGAAGAGCGGCCGCCCAGGACATCCGCGCTCTCTCCAGCAGCCTGCGCGAGAATCCGGCGCAGCTGCTCTACGAGCCGACCGCGCGCGGTGTGGAGATTCCCAAGTGAGGCTGCGCCCGCAGCTTGGCGGGTTGCTGCTGTGCCTGCTGGCGAGCGGCTGCGGGGGACTGCTGCACAGCACCGCGCGGCCCGAACAGACCTACTACCTGCGCGCCCCGGCAGCGGCGGCCGCGCCCGCCGCCGTCGCGCAGAACGGCCCCATGTCGCTGCGCGTCGCGCATCCCAACGCCGCCCCGGGGCTCGAGTCCCCGCACATCATGCTGCTGCAGAGCGATTACCGCATGGACTTCTTTACCGGCGTTCGCTGGCCAGCGTCCACCCCGGAGGTGATCGAGTCGCTCGTCGTGCAGACGCTGCGCGCTTCGGGCAACTGGTCCTCGGTCGCGGACCCGGGCAGCCCGTTTCCTTCTGATTTCCTGCTGCAGATCGGGGTGCGGCGCTTTGAGGCCGACTACAGCGGCGGCGGCGCGGCGCCGGTAGTGCACGTGGTGCTCGACTGCATCCTCGGCCGGCGCGAGGGCCGCGATGTGATCGCAACATTCGTCGCCTCCGGCGAGGCAAACGCTGCGGCCAACCGCGTCAGCGCGGTGGTCGGTGCTTTCGAGCAGGCCACCGATGCCGCGCTCGATTCGCTCGCGCAGCAGGCCGCGCAGGCGGCGCGCGCGGCGCAGCAGCGCGCGCCTCAGAACGGCGAGAATCCCGTGCCTTCCATGAAGCGGTAGAGCCAGTAGTCCGCCTGCGCGGGATCGGCGAACGCCGCGTAGTCGGTGCTGTACTCGATGCCGAGCGCCGCGCGATTGCCCCACAGCGTGTCGAACCAGGTGAGCGCCTGCTGCGCGAGCGGCGCGCTGCGGGACAGCTCCACGGCGGCGTTCGCCTCGAGGTCGTAGTCCTCGAGGTCGCGCCGCGTGAGCTGCGCCGAGCCGAGCGTCAGCCATACGCGGCGCGCGTCGTAGATCATGAGCAGCGCGCTGTGGAAGTGCTCGCCGTGCGTTCGGTACCAGCGCACGCGGATCGCCCCGGCGCTGCGCGACACCAGCTCGGCCGCCACCGGCTGATTGGGCAGACCGGACAGCCCGCCGCTCGCGCCGGTCTCGTTCGGATCGAGCAGCAGCCGCACGCTCGCGCCGCGCCGCGCCGCCGCCAGCAACCCCTCGACCACGGCGCGATCGGCGAGCCGGTACATGGCGACGTCGATGGCATCGCTCTGCCCGGTTTGCCCGAGGCGCGCCAGGAGCTCATCGCGCGTGGCGCCCTCGGTAAGCACCTGCACGGCGGCGAGGCCGGGCGCGCCGTGCGCCGCCGGGCCGCCGGGCGTGCATGGCGAGGCCGCTGCGGTCCGCGCGGCCGCCGGCGGCGCGGTGAAGGCGTCCGCGCGGCCGCGCCAGCCGGAGAAGCCGGCCACCGCCAGCTCGCTGGCGAGGAGCCCCGGCAGTACATCGCCGCTCAGGCGCAGCGCGACGTTTGACCAGCCGCTCTGCGTGTCCTTGAGGCTCGCCGAGCCGATGAGCGCCCCCAGTCCGCCGCCGCCGTCGTCGGCGATGATCAGCCGCCGGCCGTCGGCCTTGAAGTTCAGGCGGCGCGCGCCACTCAGCGCCGGCGGCGCGGCGCGCTCCCACCAGCCGAGCGTCAGGCGCCACAGGCTCGAGTACGCCGGGTTGGAGTCGCGCAGGCGATCCAGATCCACAGTGACCACCTCGACGCCGGCGGCGCGCAGCAGCGCCAGTTCGCTCGAGCGCACCGTGCCGTAACGCTCGCTCGCCGGGTCGGTGATGAACAGGATCGGCAGCGCCGGCTGCTCGCGCCGCTGCGCGAGCAGCGCATCGGTGAGCCGCGCGGCGATGCCACGGCCGCGCACCTCGCCGGCGGTGTCGGCGCCGAACGCGCCGTAGTCGAGCACGATGAAGCGGCGCGCGCCGTGAATGAGCGCCAGCACGCCGTCGAATATCCCCTGGCTCATCGCCGCGCGTCCCCAGGCGTCCGCCGCGGTGATGTCGGCGATGAAGGCGGCCTGACCCTCCGGCAGCGGGCAGCTCGCCGAGGCCACGTGGGTACCGGCGGGCAGCGCCTTGCCCGCGTGGTACCAGCCGACGCCCAGCCAGGCGGCGAGCAGGCCCAGCAGCACCAGGCGCCGCCAGCGCATCTAGGCTGAGCGGGAGGTAGCCTCGACGGCGTCGCGCAGCAGATGGGCGAAGGGCGGGGCGCCGCCGGCCTGCGTGGCGAGCAGCGCCAGCAGTTCGTCCGCCGTGCACGGCTCGCCGAAGAGGCGCCCCTGTCCGTAGTGGCAGTTGTTGGTGCGCAGGAAGTGCAGCTGGGCGCGCGACTCGACACCTTCGGCGATCACCTCCATGCCGAGGCTGCGCCCCATCTCGATGATGGTGCGCACGATGGTGGCATCGCCGGCATCCTCGACGGCGTCGCGCACGAAGGACTGGTCGATTTTCAGCGTGCCGATCGGAAACTGCTGCAGCGCCGACAGCGAGGAGTAGCCGGTGCCGAAATCATCGATCGACAGGTGCAGGCCCATGGCATACAGCTCATCGAGCAGGCGCACGGTGCGCTGCGGATCGGCCATCAGCGTGGTCTCGGTGATCTCCAGCTCGAAGGAGGTCGGGGAGACGTGATGGCGGCGGAACACCGAGCGGCAGCGCAGGATGAAGCTCGCCTGGCGCAGCTGTTTCAGCGACAGGTTGAGCGAGATGCGCCCCGGGTCGCCGCCCTGGCTGTGCATCTGGCGGTAGTCGAGGCACACGCGGTTCAGCACCCACTCGCCGATGTCGAGGATCAGGTTGGTCTCTTCGGCCAGCGGGATGAAATGCGACGGCGGGATGTCACCGTGCCCGGGCAGGCGCCAGCGCAGCAGCGCCTCCGCACCGATGATGCGCCCGGTGCGCAGGTCGACCTTGGGCTGGTACTTGATCTCCAGCTCGTCGCGCTCGAGGGCGCGGCGCAGCTTGCTCTTGAGCATCAGCCGCTCGACCGCCGCGGCGTTCATTTCCGGGGAATAGAAGGCGAAGGTGTTGCCGCCGTTCTGCTTGGAGTAGTACATCGCCGCATCCGCGTTGCGGATCAGGTCGATGACGTTCTCCGCATCGCGCGGGCAGAAGGCGATGCCGACGCTCGCGGTGAGGAACACCTCGTGCTGATTCAGCTGGAACGGCCGGCTCACCTCGGTGAGCAGCCCACGCGCGAGCTGCGCGATCGGCCCGCGGTTGTCGGCATCCGAGGGCAGCCCGTCGACGAACAGCGCGAACTCGTCCCCGGCGAGGCGTCCGACCACGGTCTCCTTCGGCAGCGCGCGTGTCAGGCGCTCGGCGAGCACCTCCAGCACGCGGTCGCCGGCGCCGTGGCCGAAGGTGTCGTTGACCTCCTTGAAGCGGTCCATGTCCAGGTACAGCACCGCCACCACCTGCCCGCTGCGCAAGCCGCGCGCAATGGTCTGCTGCAGCAGGTGATGGAACTGCATGCGGTTGGGGATCTTGGTGAGCGCGTCGTAGCGCGCCAGGTAGCGGATGCGCCGCTCGGCGCGCTTGCGTTCGGTGATGTTACGCGCGACGAAGATGCTGCCCTGGAACTGCGGATCATCGCTGTCGATGCGCGAACCGGTCAGCGACACCGGGATGGTCTGGCCGGCGCGTGTGCGCACCAGCGTCTCGCGCGTCTCCTGCGCCGCCTCCAGCAGGTCGAAGTCGGCGCGCTCGCGCTCCTCGAGGATGGCGAGGATGCTGCGCCCGAGCAGCTCCTCTTCGCCGAAGCTGAGCAGCTTGCAGGCGGCGGAGTTGGCCATCTTGATCACCCCGTCGGGCGAGGTGACGAACACCGCATCGGTCATGCTGTTCAGCACGTTGTGCAGGTAGTTCTTGTTGACGGTGGACTGGCGCAGGTGCCCGCGCATGCGCTCGAGCGCCTGCTGCAGCTCGGCCAGCGCATCGCGCCGCTGCACCTCGAAGGGCCGCGTGTAGTCGCCCTGGCCGATGCGATCGGCGCTCCTGATGAGCGCATCGACCGGCCGTTGCAGGTTATTGAGCGCGCGCCACACGAGCGCCGCGGCGCCGAGCGCGCCGGCCGCGCCGAGCAGCAGCGCGAGCCAGCCACTGCGGCGGTCACTCGCGGCGCCGGCCGCATCCAGACGCCGTGCCAGCCCGACGCTTGGCACCGGGGCGGCCTGCTCGAGCACCACGGTGAGCGTGGCGAGGGTCTCGGGCGTCACCGCGCCGGGAATGTTCTCGACCAGCGTGCGCACCGGCGCCTCGGCCTGCGAGCGCAGCGCACCGGGCGGCGCCTGCGTGGCGCGCTGCCAGCGGAACAGCGTCTGGCCGGAGCGCATGGTGAGGGTGAGGGCGGTGACCGTGGGATCGTCGATGAAGGGCTGCAGGCGGCGCACCACGCCGGCCGCGTCCTGCGCGCGCACCGCGCCCGCGACCGAGTCAGCGGCGTGCGCCGCGACGCTGCGGGCGCGTGCGGCCAGCTCCGGGTCTACACGCTCGCGCGCGACGTTCTCGGCGAGCGCCCCGAGGGCGCGGGTGTCGGCGGCGTGACGCACGAGCAGCAGCGCTGCAACCGCGGCGGCCGCGAGCAGCACCACGAAGAACGTGGCCCCCGCGTATCGGATCCTGAAGCTGCCTGTGGTCACGTGAACGCGCGCCGACGGTGAGCGCGCTGCGCACCGCTGAGCGTCGATCCCCTATTACATTTGGTAATCGATATTAACCGCCGCACGCTGGCCAAGGCTACCCAGGGGGAAATAAGCCTCGCGTGCGGGCCGCGTGCGCAGCGCGCGGCGGCGCGTGGAGCTCAGGTATAACCGGCCCAGACCCGCTTGATATGCCCCAGCATCAGGCCGCGCATGGTGGTCATGGCGTCCTCGGTGGCGGCAAAAATGGGTGGTCGGCGCCGCAGCAGCTGCCAGCTCTCGCTGCGCAGCACCTGGCGCAGGTACTCGACGTTGCGGTCGATGGCGTCGAGGTATGGGTTATGTCCACCGAACAGAATCTCCAGCCAGCGATAGGCGGCCTGGAAATCGCCGTCGAGGCGCTTCTGGCGCACGTCGCTCACGAATTCCGGCGTCTGGCGCAGCAGGTCGAGGCCCGAGGCGTACTTGACCTGTGGGTAACCTTCGCTGAAGGGCAGTGCCACCCCGCCGAGCACGAACTCCGCGTACAGCCGGTCGCGGCACTTCTCCAGATAACAGCGGTCGGCCATCTGCGCGATCATGTCGGCCGTGCCGAGCAGGTGGCCGATGACGATGTCGCGCGGCTCTTGCACCTGCGACTTGATGTGCGCGAACGGCACTTCGTAACCGGTGAAGTGCACGATCTCGCTGGCGACCGGTGCCCACGCGGCGAGCCCGAGCTCGGGCAGGTACTCCCCGAGGAAGCGCGCGCCGCGCGCCACGTGGGTGCGGGTGAATTCCGCGCCGTTGCGCGAGTGCCGATCGTCGGCGCGGCGCAGGTAACCGACGTCGTGAAACAGCCCGGTGATGAGGCCGACGAGGGCACGCGTGCCGCCGAGGCGCGCATCCTGCGGCTGCTGCTGCTCGTAGCCGACCAGCAGGCGCGCCAGAGCCAGCGTTATGTCCAGCGTGTGCTGGCGGTCGTGATAGACGGTGTCGACGCCGTGCCAGCCGGGCACGTCACCGGCGAACAGCCGCTCGAAGTGGGTGAACGCGCGCGCGAGCGGATCCAGGGAAAGCTCGGGCCAGGTCGGGCGGCACAGCTTCTCCACGGCGGCGAACACCGCCTGCGGCGAGCTCACCTGCACGCTGTTGGTTACGTCGAAATCACTGCGCCTGATGCTGCTCATTGTTGACGCTAGAGGCTTCGCTTCTGCGGGCCCTGTTGTTCCCCACCCGTGGGCCGAAATCCATGGCTTAATCACCAGTGTAGGCAGCTGGCAGCGTGCTGCGCCGCGACACGGCGCACACTTTCGATCCGGGCCATCAACCTCCCTCCGGGCGGTTTGACTTTGTACGTGGGGCCGCGCCGACTCTCAAGTGCTTTCAGTAAATGCGCAGTCCCCCGTACTTGCGGCGGATGTGGCGGTCGAGCAGCACGACGCCGACCGCGAAACCGACGGCGAGCCCGAGCAGTGCGCCACCGAGCGCCCACGGCCACGCGCGCACCGGGTGTTCGGCGGGGCTGCCGGCGAACAGCATCCCGGAGGAGTTTCCCGGATCCTCAGGCGCGACCCCAGCGGGAGGCCCCGCAGCCGCAGGCGCCGCAGCCGGCAAGGCCGCGGAGGGGACGGCGCCGGCGGCAGGGCTGCGGGCCGCGGCGGGTTGCGCCGTGAGCCGGTTCACCTCGTCCTGCAGGCGCGCCACTTCCGCGTCGCGCTGCGCCAGCTGGGTCCTTAACGGCGCCGCCGCCGACAGGTAGCCCGCGCGGATCCAGCCGTCGCGCCCGCCCACCAGTCGCACATGCACCTGCTCACCCTGGCGCTCGAGGAGCTCCACGCCTTCGCCGCTCTTCACCGTGGCGATACGCTCGCCGCTCGCATCCGGGGCGCTGTTGACGTTGACCACGACCTGCTCGACCACGTAGAGCGTTTCGGCGTGAGCCGTGGCGAGCGCCGCGGCGAGCGCCAGCAGCGCGGCGAGGGACAGCGCCAGCGCGCGGCGGCTCACGAGGCCAGCTCGCCAGCATGGTCGATGCCGTGCTGGCGCAGCAGCGCCCGCACGTCCGGGCGGCGCCCGCGGAACTCGATGAACGCTTCCAGCGCGTCGCGGCTGCCGCCGCGGCTCAAGATAGCGTCGAGGAAGCGCTGTGCCGTGGCGCGGTCGAACACGCCGCTCTCCTGGAAGGCGGCGAACGCGTCTGCCGCCAGCACCTCCGCCCACTTGTAGCTGTAGTAACCGGCGGCGTAGCCGCCGGCGAAAATGTGCCCGAAGCTGTGCGCGAAGCGATTCCACTGCGGCACCGGCACGACCGCGACGCTGCTGCGCACCTCGTGCAGAACTTCCGCGACGCGCGCGCCGCGCTCGGGTGAATATTCACCGTGCAGGCGGAAATCGAACAGCGCGAACTCGAGCTGCCGCACCATGGAAAGCCCCGCCTGGAAGCTGCGCGTGGCGCGCAGCCGCGCCTGCTGGCCGGTGGGCAGCGGCGCGCCGCTCTCGAAGTGCCCGGAGATGCGCTGCAGCACCGCGCCGTCCCAGGCGTAGTTCTCGAAGAACTGGCTCGGCAGCTCGACCGCGTCCCAGGCGACGCCGTTGATGCCGGCGATGCTCGGATAATCGACGCGCGTCAGCAGGTGGTGCAGGCCGTGGCCGAACTCGTGGAACAGCGTCACCACGTCGTCGTGTGTCAGCAGCGCCGGGCGCTGCGCACCCGGCGGCAGGAAGTTGCACACCAGATAGGCGACCGGCAGCGCCGCTCCCGAGGACAGGCGCTTCCTGCCGACGCACTCGTCCATCCAGGCGCCGCTGCGCTTGTTGGAGCGCGCGTAGGCATCGAGATAAAAGCTGCCGAGCGCCTCGCCGCCCGCCGCGGCGATGTCGAAGAAACGCACGTCCGCATGCCACAGCGGCACGCCGCTGCGCTCGGTGATGCGGATGTCGAACAGCCGCTCGGCGACCTCGAACAGCCCGGCGAGCACCTTAGGGAGCGGAAAGTACGGTCGCAGCTCTTCCTGCGAGACACTGAAACGCTCGCGCTGCAGCGCTTCCGCATAAAAGCTCACGTCCCAGGCCTCGAGGCGCCGGCCGGCGAACTCCTCGAGCTCGGCGAACTCCGCCTGCGCCGCGCCGCGCGCACTCGCGGCGAGCTCGCCGAGAAAGCCGAGTACTTCGTCGACCGAGTGCGCCATGCGCCGCGCCAGGGCGAAGTGCGCGTAGCTTTCGAAATCGAGCAGCCGCGCCGCCTCGTGCCGCCGCGCCAGGATCTGCTCCATCACCGGGGAGTTGTCCCAGCGCCCGGCGCACGGACCCTGGTCGGAAGCGCGTGTGTTCCAGGCCTCGTAGAATGCGCGCCGCAGAGCCGGCGATTCGGCATCGGTTACCACCGCGACGTAAGTCGGTTGGTCGAGGCTCAGGATCCAGCCCGCGGCGTCGCGCTCCTGCGCGCGGCGGCGCGCCTGCTCGATGAGCGTCTCGTTGAGGCCGCGCAGCTCGTCGGCGTCCTGCACGTGCCGCGTCCAGTGATTGGTGCAGTCGAGCACGTTCTCCTCGAACTTCGCCTGCAGTTTGGCGAGCTCGAGCATCGCCGACTTGAAGCGCTCCTTGCGCTCGGCGGGCAGCCCGACGCCGGCGAGGCGAAAGTCGCGTACCGTGTGCTCGAGGAGCTGGCGCTGCACCGGGGCGAGCACCGCCCCCTGCTGCGCGGCGATGGCGCGGTAGGCGCGGTAGAGCGGCTCGCTCTGCGCCAGGTCGGTCTGGTAGGCCGACAACAGCGGCAGGCAGGCGTTGTAGCTCTCGCGCAGCGTCGCCGAGTTGAGCACCGCGTTCAGATGGCTCACCGGCGACCAGGTGCGCGAGGTGCGGTGGTGCAGCTCTTCCAGCGGCTCGACCAGCGTGGCGAAGGTCGGTTGCGCCAGCTGCGCGAGCTCGCCGATGCGCGCACGGTTCGCCGCCAGCAGCTCGCGCACCGCCGGCTCGACGTGCTCGGGAAGGATCTGCCTGAAGGCCGGCAGGTCCTGCTCGGCGAGTAACGGGTTGTCCATGCGCGCCTCGTCCTGCGGGTGCCCCGGGCGCCATTGTAGCCGCGGCCCCGCGCCGCGGCGCGCCGCGCCGCGCTGCTTAGCCCCGGGCGCGCTTTCTTTCGCTAACATGCGCTGCAGGTCCTTGCGAGGGTGCCATGGCTGAAGGTTTCGATCTGGTGGTGATCGGTGGCGGCAGCGGCGGGCTGGCGGCGGCGCAGCGCGCTGCCGAACACGGCGCGCGCGTGGTGCTGGTGGAGCCCGACGCGCTCGGCGGCACCTGCGTCAACCGCGGCTGCGTGCCGAAGAAGATCATGTGGAACGCCGCCGAGCTCGGCAGCGCGCTGCACGATGCCCGCGACTACGGCTTCAGCGTCGAGGAGCGCGGGCTCGACTGGCCGCTGCTGCGCGCCCGACGCGACGCCTACATCGAGCGGCTCAACGGCATCTACGCGGCGAACCTCGCCAGGCGCAACATCGAGCTGATCCGCGCGCGCGCCGCTTTCCTCGATGCGCACAGCGTGAGCGCTGGCGGACGCACGCTCGCCGCCGCGCACATCGTGGTGGCGACCGGCGGGCGACCACTCGTGCCGCCGATCCCCGGCGCCGAGCTCGGCATCACCTCCGACGGATTCTTCACGCTCGACGCGCGGCCCGGGCGCGTCGCAGTCGTCGGCAGCAGCTACATCGGCGTCGAGCTCGCCGGTATCCTCGCGGGCCTCGGCGCGCGCACCACGTTAGTGCTGCGCGGGGAGACGGCGCTGCGCGCCTTCGACCCGATGCTCGGGGAGGGGATCCTGCGGATCCTGGCCGGGGAGGGCGTGGAGATCATGACCCAGGTCGCGCTCACCGCGTTGACGCGCCGCGACGGCGCACTCACGCTCGAGGCGCGCGACGGCCGGCGCCTCGGGCCGTTCGACTGCGTACTGTGGGCGATCGGTCGCCTCGCGCAGGTGGAGGATCTCGCGCTCGAGCGCGCGGGTGTGCGCCTCGACGCGCAGGGCTTTATCGCCACCGACCTGTACCAGGCGACCAGTACGCCGGGCGTCTACGCCATCGGCGACGTCACCGGACGCGTGCAGCTCACCCCGGTGGCAATCGCCGCCGGACGGCGACTGTCGGACCGCCTGTTCGGCGGACAGAGCGACCGGCACCTTGACTACGAGAACATCCCGACGGTGATCTTCGGCCGTCCGCCGCTCGGCACGGTGGGGCTGTCGGAGAGTGCGGCGCGCGAGCGTTACGGCGCGCATAACGTCAAGGTGTTCCACTCCAGTTTCGTCGCGCTCTACCACGCCCTCACCACCGCGAGGCCGCGCTCGGAGGTGAAGCTGGTGACCGCGGGCGCCGAGCAACGCATCGTCGGGCTGCACGTGGTGGGACAGGGGGCGGACGAGATGCTGCAGGGTTTCGCCGTGGCGGTGCGCATGGGCGCCACCAAGCGGGACTTCGACGACACCGTCGCGATCCACCCGACGAGCGCCGAGGAGCTCGTTACCCTGCGTTAGCCGACCAAAGGCGCGCAAGAGGCAGTCCGGGCTGACCCTAACGAGATAGAGCCGCGCGGCAGACACACACGCCGGCGCGGCGGGGCGTTCCCCAAAGTAATCGTCACGACGGCGCGGGTTTTGGCAGAATAGCGCCCCGTCGCTCCCGCTCGCGACGCACGTGCCGCAGCGCGCAACAAAGCCGTCCACCGAAACGCGGGCACGGCCGCCAACATGAATGGATTGAGGGAGGCCGCGCATGCAGACGCGTGCAGACAAACCGAGCACGACCCGCCGCATGATCTACATGATCCTGGCGGTGCTCGGGTTGATCGGCCTCATCGCCGGCATCAAGGTGCTGATGATCATGAAGATGATCGCCGGAATGAAGCCGCCGCCGCCGGTGGTGGTGAGCACCGCGAAGGCGACCTACCAGCAGTGGCAGCCGCAGCTGCGCGCGGTCGGCACGCTGCGCGCGGCACGCGGCGCGGACCTGGCGTTGGATGTGGCGGGCCTCGTGACCGCCGTCAACGTGAAGTCGGGCGACGAGGTCAAGACCGGCCAGGTGCTGCTGCAGCTGCGCGACAGCGAGGACGTCGCGGAACTGGTGCAGCTGCAGGCGCAGCTGAATCTAGCGCGCGTCACGTTCAAGCGCGCGCAGGACCAGCTCGCCGTCAAGGTGATCGCCCAGGCCGATTACGATACGGCCGCCGCGGACCTCAAGGTCAAGGAAGCCGCGGTCGCGCAGCAGCAGGTGATCGTGTCGAAGAAACAGCTGCGCGCGCCGTTCGCCGGGCGTGTCGGCATCGTCACCGTCAACCCGGGCGCGTACCTCGATTCCGGCAACATGGTGCTGACGCTGCAGCAGCTCGATCCGGTGTACGTCGACTTCTACGTACCGCAGAAGGTGCTCGCGGATCTGCACAACGGGCAGAAGGTCGCCCTCACGCTCGATGCCTTCGCCGGCAAGGTTTTCTCCGGCACGCTGAACGCCATCAGCCCGAAGGTCGATACCGACACACGCAACGTGCAGGTCGAGGCCGAGGTGCCCAACCCCGATCGCGTGCTGACCCCGGGGATGTTCGTCAACGTCAGCGTCGATGTCAGCACGGAGCAGCGCTACCTGACGCTGCCGCAGACCGCGGTGGTCTACAACCCCTACGGCGAGACCATCTACGTGGTGACGACCAAGGCCGACTTCGACAAGCAGCAGGCGGCCGCGGCCATCGAGAACAACAGCGGGCCGGACTCGCGCCCCGCCAAGCCGGCGCCCTCCAAGGGGCCGCAGCTGCCTGCGGATGCCCCGGTGGTGCAGCTGCAGTTCGTGAGGAGCGGTCCGACGCGCGGCGACCAGGTGGCGATCCTGAGTGGCCTCTCCGAGGGCGTCGAAGTAGTGACCAGCGGTCAGATCAAACTCAAGGCCGGCTCGCCGATCCGCGTGGACAACAGCGTGCAGCCCGCCGACAGCCCGAGTCCCACGCCGCAGGAGCGCTAAGAGCGCGCCCATGAGCTTCACCGACGTATTCATCAGGAAACCGGTGCTGGCGATCGTCGTCAGCGCGCTGATTCTGGTGCTCGGGCTGCGCGCGCTCTCCGACCTGCAGGTGCGTCAGTACCCGAAGACCGAGAACGCCGTCGTCACAATCACCACCGCCTACTACGGCGCGGATGCCGACACCGTCGGCGGCTTCATCACCCAGCCGCTCGAGCAGGCGATCGCGCAGGCCCAGGGCATCGACTACCTGTCCTCCACCAGCGTCACGGGGTTGTCGACCATCACCGCCACGCTGCGCCTCAATTACGACGCGAACCGCGCGCTCACCGAGATCCAGACGCAGGTCACCTCGGTGCGCAATCAGCTGCCGCCGCAGGCGCAGCAGCCGGTGCTGACCGTAGCGGTGGGACAGACGATCGACGCCATGTATCTCGGCTTCCGCAGTGACGTGCTGCCCTCCAACAGCATCACCGACTACCTGGCACGCGTGGTGAAGCCGAAGCTCGATGCGCTGCAGGGCGTGCAGACCGCGGAAATCTTAGGCGGGCGGCAGTTCGCGCTGCGCGCCTGGCTCAATCCGGCGCAGCTGGCGGCGCACGGCGTCACCGCCACTGACGTCTTCCAGGCGCTCAGTTCCAACAACTACCTGGCGGCGGTCGGCACTACCAAGGGGCAGATGGTGAGCGTCGATCTGACCGCCGCCACCGATCTGCACTCGGTGGACGAATTCAAGAATCTCGCCATCAAGCAGAAAGACGGGGCGATCGTGCGGCTGCAGGACGTCGCCACCGTGGTGCTCGGCGCCGAGGACTACGACAGCAACGTGTCCTTCAGCGGCACGCTGGCGGTCTTCATCGGCATCAAGGTGGCACCCGAGGCGAACCTGCTCGAGGTGGCGCAGCGCGTGCGCGACTACATGCCCGAGATCCAGTCGCAGCTGCCGACCGGACTGGTGGGCACGATCGTCTACGACAGCACCAAATTCGTCACCTCCTCGATCCACGAGGTGGTGAAGACGCTGATCGAGGCGCTGCTGATCGTCACGCTGGTGATCTACCTGTTCCTCGGCAGCCTGCGTGCGGTGATCATCCCGGTGATTGCCATGCCGCTGTCGCTGGTCGGCACCTTCTTCATCATGCTGGCGTTCGGCTACTCGATAAACCTGCTGACGCTCCTGGCTTTGGTGCTGGCCATCGGGCTGGTGGTCGACGATGCCATCATCGTGGTCGAGAACGTCGACCGTCACATGAAGGAGGAGGGCAAGGGCCCGCTCGAGGCGGCGCTGCTCGCGGCGCGCGAGCTCGGCGGACCGATCCTCGCCATGACTGTGGTGCTGGTGGCGGTGTACGTGCCGATCGGCTTCCAGAAGGGGCTCACCGGGGCGCTGTTCACCGAGTTCGCCTTCACGCTCGCAGGAGCGGTGACCGTGTCGGCGGTGATCGCGCTGACGCTCTCGCCGATGATGTGTTCGCGCTTCTTCAGCAGCGAGCAGGAGAGCGGGCGCTTCGTGCAGTTCATCGACCGCCAGTTCACGGCGGTGCGCAACGCTTACCAGCGTGTGCTGCGCGCGGCGCTCAGCACCTGGAGCGTGATGGTGGTGATGGGTCTGATGCTGTTCGGCGCCACGGTGCTGCTCGGCATGACTTCGCAGTCCGAGCTCACCCCGGAGGAGGACCAGGGCTTCCTCTTCTACCAGCTCAAGGCCTCCCCGGATGCGACCTCGCAGCAGATGCTCGGTTACTCACAGCAGATGTTCGCGCTTGGCCGAAAGCTGCCCGAGTACGAGATGATGTTCCAGATCACCACCCCGGGGCAGGGACTCGGCGGCATGGTGTTCAAGCCCTGGGATGAGCGCAAACGCTCCGCGCACGAGCTGCAGCAGGTGCTGCAGCAGACCTGGGGCAAGATCGCCGGCGGGCAGATCTTCGTGTTCGCCCTGCCGTCGCTGCCGGGCGCCCAGGGTGCGCCCGTCCAGGTGGTCATCAACACTACCGAGCCGTTTCAGAACCTCAACGAAGTGGCACAGGCGGTGCTGAGGAAGGCGCGTGATAGCGGCAAGTTCTACTTCGTCGACACGGATCTGAAGATCGACAAGCCGCAGTCGACGGTGGTGGTCGACCGCGACCTGGTGTCGACGCTCGGGCTCACGCAGCAGGACGTCGGCAGCGCGTTGAGCGCCGCCCTCGGCGGCGGGTACGTCAACTACTTCTCGATCGCGGGCCGCTCCTACAAGGTCATCCCGCAGGTGCTGCAGACGGATCGCTTGAATCCCAACCAGGTGCTGGACTACTACGTGCGCGCGCCCAACGGCACGGTCATTCCTGCCGCTACGCTCGCCAGCCTCAAGCACGCGGTGGTGCCGGAGTCGATCAACCGCTTCCAGCAGCTCAACTCCGCGACCATCTCGGGCGCGAGCGGCATGTCGCAGGGCGAGGCGCTCAAGTTCCTGCACGATGCGCTCATCGAGGTCGCCCCGAGCGGCTATCAGCTGGATTATTCGGGCCAGTCACGCCAGTTCGTGCAGGAGTCCGGCGGCTTCGCCACGACGCTGCTGTTCGCGGTGATCATCGTGTTCCTGGCGCTCGCGGCACAGTTCAACAGCCTGCGCGACCCGCTGGTGATCCTGGTGTCGGTGCCGATGGCGCTGTTCGGCGCGCTGATCTTCGTCAACCTGATCTCGAGCCTGAACATCTTCACCCAGGTGGGCCTGGTGACGCTCATGGGGCTGGTCTCCAAGCACGGCATCCTCATCGTGCAGTTCGCCAACGAGTCGCAGCGCGGCGGCATGAGCAAGCGCGAGGCGATCGAGCACGGCGCGGCGGTGCGGCTGCGCCCGATCCTCATGACGACCGCCGCCATGGTGCTCGGGGTGATTCCGCTGGTGATCGCCACCGGCGCCGGCGCCGCGGGGCGCTTCGCCATGGGCCTGGTGATCGCGACGGGACTTTCGATCGGCACGCTGTTCACGCTGTTCGTAGTGCCGGCCTTCTACATGCTGCTGGCTGCGGACCACCACGCGCAGGCGCGCCAGGCGGAAGGCGGCGCGGCGCCCGCCGGGGGTCATTCAGCCCCGGCCACCTAGCAGCGCGGCACGCTCGCGCAGCGCGGCGCGCACGCTCGCCGTTTGCGGCCGCACCCCGCGCCACACGTGGAAAGACTCGGCCGCCTGCTCCACCAGCATCCCGAGTCCCTGCAGCGCCTGCGCACAGCCGATGCTCTGCGCCCATTTCACGAACGCGGTCGCGTCCTTGCCGTAGGCGAGGTCGTAGCACACCGTCTGCGGTCCGACCGCCGCCGGCGGCAGCGGCGGCATCTCCCCGGAGAGACTGGCGGAAGTCGCGTTGATGACGAGGTCGAAGGCGTCATCGCCGACGTCCGCAAAGCCCACACCGTGCGCGTCGCCGAGATCGGCGAAGGCGGCGGCGAGCGCCTCGGCGCGGTCCGCGGTGCGGTTGGCGATGATGAGCTCCTCGGGCTGCAGGCCGAGCAGCGGCGCGAGCACCCCGCGCGTCGCCCCACCGGCACCGAGGACGAGGACGCGCCGGTTGGTGATCACGACCCCGAGGTTGTCGCACAGGTCGCGCACCAGGCCGATGCCGTCGGTGTTGTCGCCGAGCACCTTCCCGTCGCGCAGCGCGAGGGTGTTGACGGCGGCGGCGTGGGCGGCGCGCTCGGTCAGCTCGGTGGCGAGCTCGACCGCCGCCAGCTTGTGCGGCAGCGTGATGTTCAGCCCGCTGCCGCCCTCGGAGAAGAAGCTGCGCACGCGCGCGACGAGTTCCTCCGGCGGGACGTCGAACGGGCGGTAGCTCATGTCCTGCCCGGTCTCGCGCGCGAACATCGCGTGAATGAACGGGGAGAGACTGTGGCTCACAGGGTGGCCGAAGACGCCGTACCGGTCGGCAGTCGGATTCATTGCGCCGATTGTGACAGCATCCGCGCGCTACTGCCTCCACCGTGAGCGGCGCCACCATGAGCGGCGCTGCCGTGAGCGGCGCCACCGGGGGCGGCGGCGAGGCACGTCTGCAGCTGCGGCAGCCATACCTGCATGCGCTCGAGAAAGCGCCACGGCGGGTTGGCGATCAACAGTCCCGATCCGTTCAATCCGACACGCGCGTCGCGTGGATACAACCACAGCTCGCTTTGCAGCAGCGGAGCCGCCAGGGGCGGCAGGCTGCCGCTAAGCCAGGCGTTCGTGGTGCGCTGGTCCTTGATGGGATACCAGGCGACAACCACTCCGGTCGGGAAGCGTCGCAACGCCTCCGCGAGCGCCGCGGACAGACGTGCAAAGTCGGCCCGCGTCTCCTCGTAGGGGGGATCGAGCAGCGTGAGGCCGCGCCGTTCCGCCGGCGGCAGGAAGGCCTTCAGTCGCTCGAAGCCGTCGCCGCGCTCGATGCGCAGCTGCGCGCTCGCCGCGCCAAACGCGGCGAGCGAGTCCTCAAGAGCGTGGGCCTCGGCTCCCTGCAGCTCGATGAACACCGCGCGGTCCTGCGAGCGAAGTTCGAGCGCGGCAATGAGCGGCGAGCCCGGATAGCGGTGGCCATGCGCCGCGCGGCTGCGAAACTCGCCCAGCAGCGCCGCGTACTCGCGCAGCTCCGGCGCGTCGCAGCTTGATGCGAGGAAGCGCTCGATGCCCGCGGCAGCTTCCGCGGTCGGGCTCGACAGGTCGTAGCTGCCACGGCCCGCGTGGCTGTCGAGATACAGAAATCCCTTGTCCTTGCCCTGCAACGCCCGCAGCAGCGCCAGCAACGCCACGTGCTTGTGCACGTCGGCGAAGTTGCCCGCGTGGCAGCTGTGACGGTACTTCATCTGCGCTGCGCGCCACGCCGCTCCGCCCGCTTGCCCAGTCGCGGCGGCGGCGCGGCCCGTGCGCACAGCGCGCGAAAGCCCGCAGCGACGTACGGCACCAGGCGCTGGTGGACGCTGTCGAGGTCCGAGGAGTGGCACAGGCCTCCGGAGAGCTTGTCGATGCGGCCGGTCTCGGCGAAGGTGAGGGTGAGCGCCCCGGTAAGGAACTGGTAGCCCCAGTAGATCTCGCGCGGCGGACAGCTCGGCAGCGCTTCGCGCAACACCGCGATGAAGCGGTCCACCAGCGGGTCGAAATGGCGCGTCATCATGAGGGGGCCGAACTCCGGGGAGTTGTTGACGTTGGCCACGAGCGCGAAGTAGCTCTTCCAGCCCGGCCCGCCGCGGGCCGAGCGCTCGAGCAGCGGCTGGCTGAAGGCGTTGACGATCGCCTCGATGGCGGGCGTGCCGGGCTGCGCGCCGCGGCGCACCTCCTCGAGCAGCTCGAGGCGCTCGCGGTTGAGCACCTCGGCGCGCCGCTCGAACACCGCCGTGAACAGCTCGCGCTTGCCGCCGAAGTGATAGGCGACCAGCGCCACGTCGACGCCCGCCGCCTGGGTGATGTCGCGCAGCGAGACCCCGTAGAAGCCGCGCTGTGCGAACAGCTGCTCGGCGGCGTCGAGGATGCGCTCCTTGCCGGGGCGGCGGCCTGGGGTCTTCTTCTTCATGTTTTTCCTGCAGTGCAAAAAGTTCGCGACGCCCCAGTGTCGGGGGAATTGCCCCCGCGGCGCAATCCGTGCGGCCGCCTTGACTCTGCCTCAACATCCGTTGAATACTTCTCAACAACTGTTGAGTACAGCTCGGGGGGGACATGTACAACAACTCAACCGTCCTGGCCGTGGCCTGCACGCTCGGACTCGCGACGCTCGCCGCGGCACTGCCGCTCAGCACCCTGCACGCCCAGACCAGCGACACCGCCGGCGCCGCTGGCGCCGACACCGGCAGCCTGCAGGAGGTCGTGGTCACCGCGCGGCGCTACAACGAGAACCTGCAGCAGGTGCCGCTCACCGTCACGGCGGTGACCGCCGAGACCATTCAGGCCAACGACATCACCAACATCGAGGACCTTGGCAGCTTCGTGCCAAACATGAAGATCTCGCAGGACCGTGCCACCAGCAGCACGATCAACGTGTATATCCGCGGCGTCGGCCAGAGCGATCCGTTGTGGGGATTCCAGCCCGGGGTGGGCGTGTATGTCGACGATGTCTACCTGGCGCGTCCGCAGGCGGCACTCCTCGACGTGCTCGATGTCGACCGGCTCGAGGTGCTTTCCGGCCCGCAGGGCACGCTCTACGGCCGCAACACCATCGCCGGGGCGATCAAGTACGTGACGCGCGACATTGACGGTCCGGCGACGCTGACCGCGTCGGCGACTGCCGGCAACTACGATGAGCGCAATTACAAGCTGATGGGCTCCATGCCGCTGGTTCCCGATCACGTCTATTTCGGCATTGCGTTTGCGGATCTGAAGCATGACGGCTACGGCGAGGTGGTCGCACAGCCGGGAGTGGCGCAGCCGCCGCAAAGCCCGCTCGGTGTGGCGCTCTCCAACAAGGACATCCAGGTCGGACGTGCCAACCTGACGGTCACCTGGGGCGAGAGCTCGAAGCTGCGGCTCATCGCCGACGATATCCTCGATAATTCGAATGCCTCGGGCGGTCAGCGGCTCAATAACTACCTGAATGGCGGCATCTCGGTGCTGCCGCTACCGGCGCTCGGCATACCGCCGCCGGGGCTGCCGATCGTGACGCCGAACGCCCCGCAGCTCAGCAACCCCTTCAACAGTTACGACAACCTGCCGGCCGACGAGGATTACTTCCACCGCCAGGGAACCTCCGCGACCTATACCCAGAACCTGACGAGCCAGCTGTCCCTGAAGCTCGTCGGCGCCTACTACGAGGGCCACGGCCAGCAGTTCATCAATTTCTCCGAGACCGCAGACAACCTATTCAACGTCGATGGCCTGTATCACGACCAGCAGTCCTCGGCGGAGGCGCAGCTCGCCTTCAGCGGCGACACGGTCCACGCCGTCGGCGGTTTCTTCTACATGGACAGCAACGCCTGCGGCGACTACGACGCCGACATCGGCACGCTGCCGCTGCTCGGCCTGCCGCCGCTGGACCTCTACATTGACGAGCTGGTTTCGGGCTGCGACCTGACCAAGAGCACGGCGGTCTATGGCGACACCTCCTGGAAGCTGACCGATCAGCTGAACCTGGATGTCGGCTTGCGCTGGAACCAGGACAAGATCACCGCTCAGGTGTTCCAGGAGGACTACGTCGGCGCCCCGATCACTCCCGGGGTAACCTTCACCACGCCGGCGGGGGCGCCGCCGGGACTCATACCGTTTCCCGGCGTGGTCACCGACTATACCGGCCAGCGCAGCTTCTCCAACGTCGACCCGCGTCTTGGCCTCGACTACCACCTCACCCCGAACGTCATGGCCTATTTCACCTACAGCAAGGGCTTCAAGAGCGGTGGCTTCGACATGCGCGGCAACGCGCTGCTCAGCCCGGACACGAAAAACGGCTACAACGCGGAAACCGCCAACAACTACGAGCTGGGTCTGAAGAGCACGCTGCTCGATGACACGCTGCTGCTCAACCTGGCGGTCTTCTACGATCCCTACACGGACGCGCAGATCGAGCTGGGCGAGGTCACCGTCTTCAACGGACTGCCGTCGAACGTCACCTTCACGACCAACGCCGGCAAGCAGATCAACGAGGGTGCGGAGCTGCAGAGCGCGTGGCGGGCAACCCGCGCGCTGACCTTTGGCGCCAACGTCGGCTATCTCGACTCGTACTACAAGAACTACGTTGTTCCGTGCAACATCTTCCCGCTCACGCCGCAGATCACCCCGGGATGCACCCCGGGGGTCACCGCGGTCGATCTGTCCGCGGAGCAGGCCCCGCTGAATGCCCCCCACTGGACGGTCTCGGAGTACCAGTCCTACACATGGAATTTCGCGGCGGGCTCATTCGCCGCACGCGCGGGCTTCGACTACCGTACCTACGCCCATACCGCGTCGACCATCACGGCCTGGAACGCGACCGATCAGCCCGGCTATGGACTGCTGAATGCGGGCCTGGCATTCACCAGCAGCGACAAGCACTGGCGGGTGTCCTTGAGCGGCGACAACCTGACCAACAAGTACTACCGCGTCGCTGGCTACGAGTTCGGCCCGCCGCCGCTCGCTTCGCCTCCGCTGTACAGCTTCGTCGGCGGCGTGAGCGAGATCGGCTTCTACGGACCGCCGCGCACCTGGGGGCTGACCGTCCAGTACCACTACTGACGGAGGACTTGCAGCGGTGAGCTGGTTCGCGACGCCGCAGCCGCTGCTGCCGGACCTGATCGCACGGCACGGCAAATGGCGTGGCGCGCGCACTGCGCTCATCGCGGGGCAGCGCCGGCTGACGTGGGTGCAGCTCGAGCGCGCGACCGCGCAGATCGCTAACGGACTGGCCGCCGCGGGGCTTGCGCCCGGGGAGCGCATCGCGGTGCTCATGGACAACAGCCTCGAGCTCGCGCTGCTGCTGTTCGGCGTCCTGCGCTCGGGCTGCGTGGCGGTGCCGCTCAACGTCTCGATCAGTGACGCGGCGGTCGCCGGCATGATCGACGACGCGGCAGCGCGCGCTGTGTTTGCCTCCGGCGCCCATTGTGCGCGCATCGACGCGCTGGCGGCGGCTTCGTCGCGGGTGCGCGCGGCGCTGCGCTTCGCTCATGGCGGTCCGGGACCGCCGTGGCAGGAACTCGGGCCGTGGAGCACTGCGCAGGCGGCGACGCCGCCGCAAGCCGTGATCCGCGCGGACGATGTCTGCAACATCATCTACAGCTCCGGCACTACCGGTCTCCCCAAGGGCATCGTCCACAGCCACGGCTGCCGCCTCAACTGGGCGCTGGAGCTCGCACTCGTGCTGCGCTACCGCAGCGATTGCGTGACACTGTGTTCGCTCGGGCTGTTCTCCAACATCAGCTGGGTGGCGATGCTCGCCACCGTGGTGGTCGGCGGCACCATCGTGATCATGCCGCGGTTCGAGGCCGCTGCGGCCGCCGCACTGATCGAGTCGGAGGGGATCACGCACGGCACCTTCGTGCCGCTGCAGCTCGAGCGGCTGCTCGCACTCGAGGAGTTCGCCGGTCACCGGCTCGACAGCCTCGACACCGTCATGTGCTGCGGCTCGCCGCTGCCGCTCACGGTGAAGCGCGAGTTCCCGCGGCGCACCGGCGCTAAGCTGATCGAGCTGTACGGGCTTACCGAGGGCGTGTGCACCATCCTCGCTCCGGAGGATTTCGCGGCCAAGACGGCGTCCGTCGGCAAGCCGTTCCTCGGGACCGACCTGCGCATCATCGGCGAGGACGACCGTGAGCTTCCCGCCGCAGCGACCGGCGAGATCGTGGGCTTGAGCGCGCTGCTCATGCACGGCTACCACGGCCGCGACGAGGCGAGCCGGGAAGCGACCTGGACGGACTCCGCGGGCACGCGCTGGCTGCGCACCGGAGACCTCGGCTACCTCGATGCGGAAGGCTTTCTCTACATCGTCGATCGCAAGAAGGACATGATTCTCTCCGGCAGTCAGAACGTCTACCCGGCGGACATCGAGCAGGTGATACGCGAGCACCCGGACGTTGCGGACGTGGCGGTGGTCGGCGCGCCGAGCCGCAAGTGGGGTGAGACCCCGGTCGCGGTCGTCGTGCCGAAGGCCGGCTGCACGCCCGACCGCGACGCGCTCATGCAGTGGACCAACCAGCGCCTCGGCAGGCAGCAGCGCATTGCAGACGTGGTGTGGCGCGACTCGCTGCCGCGTAATGCCAACGGTAAGATCCTCAAGCGCGAGCTGCGCGCCGTGCTCGCCGCCACCGAGTACTGAACTTAAGGGCCACCTACGCATGAGCGCCGCCGAATACTGGTTCGACAGCCCCGACGGGCTGCGGCTCTTCAGCCGCGTGTACGCCGGACCTGCGCCCGGCGCGCCGGTCGTGGTGTGCCTGCACGGCCTGATGCGCAACGGCCGTGACTTCGAGGATCTGGCCGCGCACCTCGCCGCGCGCTGCCGCGTCATCGTGCCCGACGTGCGCGGCCGCGGACTCTCGGCGCGCGACCCGAACTTCAACAACTACCAGCTGCCGGTGTACCTCAAGGACCTGTTGACGCTCCTCACCGGCCTCGGCGCGGCGCACGTCACCCTCATCGGCACCTCCATGGGTGGTCTAATGGCGATGTTGCTCGCGGCCACGCAGCCCGCGCTGGTTGCCGGCATCGTCCTCAACGACGTCGGTCCCGAGGTCGACCGCGCCGGCCTTGAGCGCATCCGCGGCTATGCCGGCAAGGCCGCGCCGGTGAGCAGCTGGCCCGAGGCTGTGGCAACGGTGCGCAGCGTGTACGGTTCCGCGTTGCCGGGGTTGAGCGATGAGCGCTGGGAGAGGATGGCGCGCCAGAGCTACCGCGCCGACGCGCACGGGGTGCCGCAGGCGGATGCCGATCCGCTGATCGGTGAGCCACTGCGCAACAGCGATTCCGCCGCGCCGGACCTGTGGCCGCTGTGGGGCGTGCTCGCCAAGGTTCCGATGCTCGCGATCCGCGGCGCGCACTCGGACATCCTGAGCGCCGCAACGCTCACGCGCATGCAGCGCGAAAAGCCCGATCTGCAGGTGCTGACGGTGGCCAATCGCGGTCACACGCCGCTGCTCGATGAGCCCGAGTGCCTGGGCGCAATCGAGCGCTTCCTGTCGCGATGAGCGAGCGTCCGGACGCCAGCGCTGCGCCATGCACGCGGCCCGCGCAGGCCTCGCAGGCCTACCGCGCCTACGTGCTGGCGATGCTGGTGCTGGTGTACACCTTCAACTTCATCGATCGGCAGATCGTGGCAATTCTCGCCGTGCCGATCAAAGCCGAGCTGCACCTGAGCGACTCGCAGCTCGGCCTGATGGGCGGCCTGGCCTTCGCGCTTCTCTATACGACGCTCGGCATTCCGATCGCGCGGCTCGCCGATCGCGGCAGTCGTACCTGGATCATGACGGGCGCGCTCGTGCTGTGGAGCGCGATGAGTGCCGCGTGCGGGCTGGCACACAGTTTCGTGCAACTGTTCCTCGCCCGGCTGGGGGTGGGGATCGGCGAGGCCGGCGGCGTGGCGCCTGCCTATTCGCTGATCTGCGACTTCTTCCCGCAGCACCAGCGGGCGCGCGCGCTCGGCGCGTACTCCTTTGGCATTCCGCTCGGCAGCGCGGCCGGCGTGATCATCGGCGGAGTCATCGCCAGCCAGGTCAGCTGGCGCGTGGCCTTCTTTGCGGTGGGGCTCGCCGGACTCCTCATCGCGCCGCTCTTCAGGCTCACCGTGCGCGAACCACCCCGCGGCGCGTTCGACGGCTCGAGCGCACCGCCGCCGCAGTCCTCATTCGTGAGCGTGGTGCGCGTGCTGCGCCGCAAGCGCAGCTTCTGGGCGCTGGCGCTCGGTGGCGCGGCGTCCTCCATGATGGGTTACGGAATGTTCTTCTGGGCGCCGTCTTTCCTGGTGCGCAGTTTCGGCCTGGGGGTGCTGCAGGCCTCGCTCGGATTCGGTGCGATCGTGCTGATCGGCGGCGTCATCGGCATTTGGCTCGGTGGTGCCGCAGCCGATCGATTCGGCGGGCGCCGCAAGGCGGCGTATGCGCTGGTGCCGGCGATCGCGTTCGTGGCTACCACGCCGTTCTATGTGGCCGGCGTCCTTTCCACCACGCTGTGGATAGCGGTCGCTCTGCTGCTGGTGCCGACGGCACTCGGGCTGGCGTGGCTCGGTCCGGTCCTGTCGGCGGTTCAGCACATCGTGCCGCACAACATGCGGGTCACCGCCTCGGCGATCTTCCTGTTCATCAACAATCTGATCGGCATCGGCCTCGGCCTGCCGCTTATCGGCGGGCTGTCCGATGCCATGCACGTGCGCTTCGGCAGCGAATCGCTGCGCTACGCCATCGTCGCGGGCTCGGGGTTCTATCTGATCGCGGCGGGGTTCCTGTGGCTCGCCTCGCGGCGCCTGCAGGCGGATTGGGAGGCCTAGGAGCGGTCGCCCGCGTACGGCCGGCCTTGGGTCGGTGAGCGGAGTGTGCAGGGGGATCCTTTCGCAATAGTTGCGCCTGGGCGCAACTATTTCGGGAGGGGATATATCGCGCGCGGCAGCGGCGGGGCCTTACAAAGTGAGCGGAATGTGCACGCGTAATAGTTGCGCCTGAGCGCAACTATTGCGGCAAGGGACGTGCCGCGCGCGGGGGGTCAGCGTGCGCAGGCAGCGATGCGGTGCGGTGCGAGGGCCCGGTCGCGGTTACTTCAGGCCCCGCGTACGACCAGCTGCCGAGCCTCCCGCTTTCGCCGTCTTGCCCGTGCGCTCTTGCCGGCGGGCGCTTTCACGCTGCGCCGCGCCTTGCGCCCGCCGCGCGCCGGGGTCTTTGCCCTCACGTGCGGGCCGCGTGCCTTGCCGGCGTGGCCCGGCGCGGGTGGCGCGACCGGCGGCGCGACGTCAGCCGGGGCGGCAGCCGCTTTCTTCTTGGCGGCGCGCTTGCCGCGTGCGCCCGCTGCCGGTGCGGCGCCTTGCGCCGCGGCTTGCGCGGCGGACTGTGCCCCGTCGCCGCCTGCACTGGCGGCGCCGGGCGCCGGAGCCGCCGCGGCCTTGCGGCGCCCCCAGCGGCCGAAGCGGCCGCCACGCTCGGGCGCGGCGGCGATCAGCACGCGGCACTCCTCGAGCGTCAGTGCCTTCGGATCGCGATCCTTAGGGATCTTGGCATTCTTCTTCTTGTCGGTGATGTAAGGCCCGTAGCGGCCGTTGAGCACCTGGATGCCGGCGTCGGCGAAGTCCTGGATGATGCGGTTGGCGTCGGCCTCCTTCTTCAGGCGGATCACCTCGCGCGCCCGCTCGAGCGTCACGGTGTACGGATCGTCCTCCTTCAGCGAGGCGTACTTGCTGCCGTACTTCACGTACGGGCCGAAGCGCCCGACGTTGGCGACGATCGTCTCACCTTCGGCCGTCTCGCCGAGCGTGCGCGGCAGCTTGAACAGCTCCATGGCGTCGGCGAGCGTGATCGCATCCATCTTCTGCCCCGGACGCAGGCCGGCGAAGCGCGGCTTCTCCGCATCGTCCTTGGTGCCGATCTGCACGAACGGACCGAAGCGGCCCATGCGCACGGTGATCGGCTTGCCGCTCGCCGCCTCCTTGCCGAGCTCGCGCGCCTGCGCCACCTGCTCGCGCGTGACGGTACGCTCGATCTTCTCGACCTGGTGGATGAAGGGCTTCCAGAACTTCTCGAGCGGCGTGGTCCACTCTTCCTCGCCGCGCGACACCGCGTCGAGCTCGTCCTCCATCGCCGCGGTGAAGCCGTACTCCACGTAACGGTGGAAGTGATTCGTCAGGAAGCGGTTGACGATCTTGCCGATGTCGGTCGGCACGAAGCGCCGCGCGTCCATCTCGACGTATTCGCGGTCCTGGAGCGTGGAGATGATGGTGGCGTAGGTCGAGGGGCGGCCGATGCCGTGCTCCTCGAGCGCCTTGACGAGCGAGGCCTCGCTGTAGCGCGGCGGCGGCTCGGTGAAGTGCTGCGCGGCGGCGAGCGCGGTGAGGCTCACGGTGTCGCCTTCCTGCATCGGCGGCAGCACGTGATCGGACTCATCCGCCGAGGCGTCGTCGCTGCCCTCCTGGTACACCGCCATGAAGCCCGCCTTCACCAGCGTCGAGCCGTTGGCGCGCAGCACGTGCCGCCCGCGCCCGTCGGCCCCGGCGAGCAGGTCGACCGCGACAGTGTCGAACAGCGCGTGGCTCATCTGCGAGGCGACCGCGCGCTTCCAGATGAGCGCGTACAGACGATGCAGGTCGTCCTCGATCTTGCCCTCGACCTCGGCCGGAGTAATCGCCGCCGAGGTCGGACGGATGGCCTCGTGCGCTTCCTGGGCGTTCTTCGATTTGGTCTTGTAGATGCGCGGCTCCTCGGCGACCTCGTGTGCACCGTAGAGCCTAGCGGCGACCTCGCGGATCTCGCTCACCGCTTCCGCGGCGAGCGACACCGAGTCGGTGCGCATGTAGGTGATGAGCCCGACGCTGCCCTCGCCGATGTCGACCCCCTCGTAGAGCTGCTGCGCGAGACGCATGGTGCGACGCGCGTTGAAGCCGAGCTTGCGGGCGGCTTCCTGCTGCAGCGTCGAGGTGGTGAAGGGCGGTGCAGGATTGCGGCGGCGCTGCTTGCGGTCGATGGCGATGACGCTGAGCCTGCCGGGCTGCTGCGCGCCCGCGCCCGCGGCCGCCTGCAGCGTGCGCTCGACCTCGCGCGCCTGCGCCTCGGTGGTAAAGCTGAACTGCTCGACCTTCTCGCCGCGGTACTCGAGCAGCTTCAGCGGGAAGGCCTGGCTCGTGTGCGTGCCTTCGCCCTCGATGGTCCAGTACTCGCGCGCCACGAAGGCGGCGATCTCCTCCTCGCGCTCGCAGATCATGCGCAGCGCCGGGCTCTGCACGCGACCCGCCGACAGCCCGCGGCGCACTTTCTTCCACAGCAGCGGCGAGAGATTGAAGCCCACCAGGTAATCGAGTGCGCGGCGCGCCTGCTGTGCGTTCACCAGATCGAGCGACAGGTCACGCGGCTTCTCGACCGCCGCGCGGATGGCGTTGCGCGTGATCTCATAGAACACCACGCGGTGCACGTCCTTACCGTCGAGCTCGCCGCGCGAGCGCAGGATCTCGCGCAGGTGCCAGGCGATCGCCTCACCCTCGCGATCCGGATCAGTGGCCAGGTACAGCGCGCGGGCGTGCGTCAGCGCGCGCGCGATGGCCGCCACGTGACGCTCGTTCTTCTCGAGCACCTGGTACTTCATGGCGTAGCCGTTGTCGGGATCGACGGCGCCTTCCTTCGGCACCAGGTCGCGCACGTGGCCGTAGGAGGCGAGCACCTCGAAGTCCCGGCCGAGGTACTTCTTGATGGTCTTGGCCTTGGCCGGGGACTCGACGATGACGAGGTTGGCTGCCATGCCCGTTAAAAACGTGTGCGCCTAAAACGAAAAACCGCGGACGAGCCGCGGACCAGACTCAACCCGCCGCCGGCGGCGCTCAGTGGGGCGCATTGATACGCACTTCCGTCACCAGTCCGCCGAGGCGCTCGACCGCGAGCTGCTGGCCGGGCTGGCTGGAGAGCACCATGAGGACCACCCACTTGAGCTGCTCGGTATCAGGCTCCTCGCCATCGAGCGCCAGCAGGCGCTCGATCACGATCTCGCGCTGTTGCATCGTCAGCACCTGCGCGCGCTCGAGCGTCAGCAGCAATCCGCGGCACTCGGTCGAGAGTCGCGCGAGCTCGCTGTCGCTGTACACGCGCAACCCGCCCGGCGGCGCGGCGTCGTGCGCGGCGAGCGCCCGCTGATGCCCGCAGGCGAGATCGGTGAGCCAGTCGAGCGCCTGCTCCACCTTCGCCGCCGGGAAGCCGGCGTGCTCGAGGTCGCGCGCCAGGTGCTCGCGCTCCGGCACTACCGGCGCTTCATCGAGCATGTAACGGTCAAAGACGTAGATCAGGATGTCGAGAATGCTGCCAGTCGTCATGTCTCAAGGTATGCGGCCGTAACGGCCGCCCGGGAGTGACGTCACACGTCCCTCGAGCTCGAGGATCAGCAGCATGGAGGCAACTGATTCGCCGGGCAGCTGGGTGCGTGCGACGAGGGTGTCAATGGTCGCGGGTTCAAAACCGAGCGCATCTAACAGCATTTCATACTCCTTGTCCAATACCCGGGGCTTTGACGCCGCCGCCGACTGCGCCGTAAGTGGCTCTTTCGGCAGTGAAATCTGCAGCTCCGACAGCACGTCCGCCGCCTCCTCGACGAGCTTCGCCCCCTGCTTGATGAGTTGGTGGCAACCGCGTGACAGCGCGCTGTGGATCGAGCCGGGGATGGCAAACACCTCCCGGCCGCTTTCCACCGCCAGCCGCGCGGTGATCAGCGAGCCGCTGAAGCGTGCCGCCTCCACCACCAGCGTGCCGACGGACAGGCCGCTGATGATGCGGTTGCGCCGCGGGAAATTCGCGCGCGCCGGCCCGGTGCCGGGCGGAAATTCCGACACCAGCGCGCCGTGCGCCGCGATGCGCTGCGCGAGCCCCTGATGCTCAGGCGGGTAGACCTGGTCGAGCCCGGTGCCGCACACCGCCACCGTCTGCCCGCCGCCCGCGAGCGCCCCTTCGTGGCTCGCGGCGTCGATCCCCACCGCAAGCCCGCTGGTCACGGTGAGGCCGGCGCGCACAAACCACGCGGCGAACTCGTGGGCCGTGGCGCGGCCGGCGGGCGTGGGACTGCGCGATCCGACCATGGCGAGCTGCGGGGAGCTCAGCGCGGCGGCGGAGCCCAGCACGTAAAGCGCGGCGGGCGGCGCGGCGATCTGCCGCAGCAGCGGCGGGTACTCCGGGTCGGTGCACAGCAGGATGTGCGCGCCGCTGCGCCCAAGCCAGGACAGATCGGCGGCGACGGCACTCTCCGCCGGCGCTGTGATGAACTCACGGGCCGCGGGTGACAGCTGCGCCGCGCGTACCACGCGCACCTCGAGCGCGCGCTGCGGCTCGCCGCCCGCGGCCGCCAGCAGCGTCGTGAGATCCGCGCAGCTCAGCGCGGGGGTGCGCGCCAACACGGCGCGTGCGCGGACGGTCTCCATGCGCGCGAGCATAGCGGATGCCGCCGCCGCCACGGGCTATGCAAAAGGCACGCAAGCGCGTGCGTCAGCCGCGCACGGCTATGCTGCACGGCAATGCCGCACGGCAACGCCGCGACGGCGGGCGCAGCCGTGTGGTTCAGCTTGGGGGTTATCGGCTAGGGGTTACGTACGTAGTCGCCGAGGTAGACGCTGTCGGTAGAGCCGACGATCAGGCCATAGCTCAGGCGGTCGTACACCTTGAACACCAGCATGGTGCCGATGCGCTCGGAGGGCAGCTGCAACATCGGTGCGAACGAAGTGGGGACACTGCCGTCGCCGAACTCGCGGTTGTACTTGCCCAGGTCGCGCGTCGTATCGCCCTTCTGGTCGATCGCGAGCACGTTGCCAGGCTCGATTCCCTGGCTCTTGCCGCGGTTGATCACCACCACCTCGTACTGGCCGGCGAAGTTCGTCCCGCCGACCACGTCGATGATCTGGCCGTGCACCTTGCCCGCCGGCGGCCGGGGCGCGAAGGTGAGGGGAGTCTCGGTGGCCTCGGACGACAGCAGCTTGTCGCCCGTGACTGTCTCGCGCGCCGGATCGATCAGCATCGCCTTCGCCGGATCACCGCTACGCTGCACGAGCGCCGTGGCGGTGTAGGTGGCCTGGTAGCCGACTACCTTGCCGTCGTCGGGATCGACCAGCGGACCTTCGATATGCACGACCGCGTAGCGCGCGTTCTCGGCCGCGGACAGGTTCTTTATGTAGACCTCGTTGCCCGAGCCGGCAATCTGGTGCATGGCGCGGAAGGCGAGCACGTAGGGCGCGTGGCTGATCTGATCCGAGGTCATGACCGCCGGCCGCGACAGGAAAGCCTCGATCGCGGAGTACGGGATGGTCGGGATGGCGCTGTCGAGCGCTTCGCTGCGCAGGCGCGGGTCGAGGCGCACGGCGCCCGACTCGACCAGTCGCACCTGCGCCATGCCGTTGGCGCCGTAGGCGAGGGCGAGCTTGTCGCCGGGATAAATGAGGTGCGGGTTCGGCACCTGCGGGTTGATGATCCAGACCTCCGGCCACAACCACGGGTCCTTGAGGTACATCGAGGCGATGCCCCACAGGGTGTCACCGCGCTTCACGATGTATTCCTTCGGCGCGCCCGGTTTCACCATGTCGCGCGTGTCCGTGGCGGGCGCAGCTGCAGCGGCCTCGGGGGCGCTGTTACCGCCCGCCGCGAGGGCCGCCTCGGTGGCGGTCATCGGCGCCGGGGCGGGCGCGGATGTCGCGTTGCCCGAGGCAACGGGAGCGGGCGCGGACGAGCCTTCGTCGGCCGGCGGGGTGTGGGCACAGCCGCCCAGCACGACGCCAACAATCAGGCAGCCCGCAGCCAGGCGAACGCCAAGTACTTGATTTGAGACCATCCTCCACTCCTCAATTGCGCGAGGCGGACCAGACCTGCGCGGAAGATTCTAGGCGTTATACTGGCACGGCGCCCGGCCGGTACACGAATTAATGTCAAGTTTGTGCGCTGGATCACGGGCCGCGTCGTCCCTATATAGACGTCACCATGGCCCTGCGAACCATCCTTGAATTCCCCGATCCGCGGCTGCGCACCCGTGCGCAGCCGGTGACGCGCTTCGATGCCGCCCTCGGCAAGCTGATTGACGACATGCTCGAGACCATGTACGCGGCGCCCGGCATCGGGCTCGCCGCCACCCAGGTCGACGTCCACAAGCGAGTCATCGTGATCGATATCTCCAAGGAGCACAACGAGCCGCTGGTGCTCGTCAATCCCGAGATCCTCGCGCGCGAAGGCGAGGCGAGCACGGAGGAAGGCTGCCTGTCGGTGCCCGGGATCTTCGACGACGTGAAGCGCGCGGCCCGGGTGCGGGTGCGCGCACAGCATCGCGATGGCGCAACGTTCGAGAAGGATTTCGAGGAGATCCTCGCGGTGTGTATCCAGCACGAGATGGATCATCTCGAGGGACGGCTGTTCGTCGATTACCTCTCCGATCTCAAGCGCGAGCGAATCCGCAAGCGACTCGACAAGGAACGCCGCGAGCGCAGTGCGCCGCAGCCGGCAGCCAGCGCGACGCGCCGCGCTTACTGATTTGCGCGCCGCCTTTGCGGGCACGCCGGAATTTGCGCTTCCCGCGCTGGAGGCGCTGCGCGCCCAGCACCACGTCGTTGGTGTCCTGACGCAGCCGGATCGCCCGAGCGGACGCGGCCGGCACCTCAGCGCGAGCCCGGTGAAGCGCGCGGCGCTGGCCGCGGGACTGCCGCTCGCCCAGCCGCCGACGCTCGCGAGTGACACGGCGCGCACGCAGCTCGCGCTGTGGGCGCCGGACGTGCTGGTGGTGGTCGCGTACGGGCTGCTGCTGCCGCGCGAGCTGCTCGCGCTGCCGCGCTTCGGGTGTCTCAACATCCACGCCTCGCTGCTGCCGCGCTGGCGGGGCGCTGCGCCGATCCAGCGGGCGCTGCTCGCCGCAGACACCGAGACCGGCGTCAGCATCATGCAGATGGAAGCCGGTCTCGACACCGGTCCGCTGCTGCTGCAGCGGCGGCTCGCTATTCCGCCCGCAGCGACCGCGGGCGCGCTGCAGGAGGCGCTCGCGCGGCTCGGTGCCGCTGCGCTCATGGAGGTGCTCGCCGCGCTCGAGGCCGGCACCCAGCCGCCGCCCGTGCCGCAGTCCGCCTCAGGCGTCAGCTACGCCGCGAAGATCCTGAAAGCGGAAGCTCGGATCGATTGGACCGGAGAGGCGCCCGGCATCGAGCGTCAGGTACGAGCCTTCAACCCCTGGCCCGTCGCTGAGACGAGCCTCGAGGGTGCGCAGCTGCGGATTCTCGACGCTCGGGTGGAAAATACGGTGGAAAATGGCCACGAAAATGTGGCGAAAAGATTCGATCCTGGGGCTATCGTCTCAATAAGCGATGAATCAATGATCGTCCAGTGTGGTTCAGGAAGGCTCGCGGTCACGAGGGTTCAGCGGCCTGGCCGCAGGCCCATGAGTGCCGGCGACCTCGCCCGCGGCATGCCGCTCGCAGGCCGCCGCCTTGGCTAGAACCCCCTGGGCCCCGGGGGCGCCGGCCCTGGCCGCGGCCGCCAGCGTCGTGGAGGGGGTGATCGAACGCGGTGAGTCCGCAGAGGCGGCTCTTGACGCCCACGCCGGCGAGCGCGCGGTGCGCGCCGTGGCCCTGGGCACACTGCGCTGGTACCTGCGGCTTGCCCCCGCGCTCGAGTCGCTGCTCCCCCGCCCCGCCGGAGTGCCGGGGCCGGTCCGCGCGCTCCTCGCCGTCGCGGCTCATCAGGTGCAGTACTCACGCAACGTGCCCGAGTCGGTCGTGCACACCGCGGTCGACGCGGCGCGAATTCTGCGCCAGGTGAAGTCCACCGGGCTGGTGAACGCGGTGCTGCGTCGCTTCGTCGCCGAACGTGCCGCGCTCCTCGAGCGCGTCGATGCGACGCCCGCCGGACGCACGGCGCATCCGCGCTGGCTGGTGGAGCGGATCGGGGCCGCGTGGGGCCAGCGCACCGAGGCAATCCTCGCCGGCAACAACGCCCGGGCGCCCATGGCGCTGCGCGTCGACCTGTCGCGCACGAGCGCGCCAGATTACGTGGCGAGTCTCGCGGGGGCTGGCATTGACGCACACGCGCTACAATGGATGCCATCCGCCGTCATTTTGGAACGCCCCATGGCTGTAACGAAACTGCCGGGGTTCCTCACCGGCGAGGTCTCCGTGCAGGATGCCGGCGCGCAGCTTGCCGTACCGCTGCTTGACGTCCGCGCCGGCATGCGGGTCCTGGATACCTGTGCGGCTCCCGGCGGCAAGACCGGCCACCTGCTCGAGGTCCTCGGCGAGGGCGCGGACCTGACGGCACTCGATATCGATGCGGGACGGCTGTCGCTCATCGCGGAGAACCTGCAACGCCTGCGACGCCACGCGCAGCTGGTCGCGGGCGATGCTGCCGATCCTGCGACGTTGCGCGGCGAGCGAGCGTACGAGCGCATCCTGGTAGATGCACCGTGCTCGGCGAGCGGCGTCATTCGCCGCCACCCGGACATCAAGCTGTTGCGGCGGCCTTCGGACCTGGCGACGTTCGCGCAGCAGCAGCTCGCCATCCTGCGCTGCATGGTCGGTAAGCTCGCCCCCGGCGGGCGGCTCGTCTATTCGACCTGCTCGGTGCTGCCCGAGGAGAATGAGCGCCTCGTCGCGGCGCTTCTCGAAGCGGAACCGTCCCTCGCCGCGCTCGCGCTGCCGCTCCCCCTCGCTCCCGGGGCGCTCGGTTGCACGGTCGGCGTGCAGCTTCTGCCCGGAGCAGAGGCGGGGACCGATGGCTTCTATTATGCTTGTCTCGAAAAGACAACGGCCCGAACCTGAGCACGCGGCGGGCGGTCAGAGCAGGCCGCCTTCAATCCGAGCTTAGTCGTTGTATCCATGCTACGCGGCGTTTCAACAAGGGAAGGTTCGACCTGGCGCGGGCTGCTCGTGGCGTGCGCCCTGACGCTGCCGGTGCTCGGAGTCAGCTACGCCGATGCCCTCGACGGCATCCTCGAGGTGCGCTCGGCGTACGTGAACATCGACAAGGGCGTGTTTCTGCTGCATGCGCGCGTGGAATACCCGGTGGGTCCGTCCATCCGCGAGGCGCTGCAGGACGGCACCACGCTCAGCTTCGACCTCGATGCGCGCGTCGATCGTGACCGGCGCTTCTGGTTCAACTCCAACCTCGTCGACCTGACGCTGCGGCGCGAGCTGAGCTACCACGCGGTCAGCGACCGCTACGTCGTGCGCGACGTGCGCAGCGGCGACCAGAGCACCTTCGCCACCATCGACGAGGCGCTCGAATTCCTCGGCAAGGTGGATGCCTGGCCGATCCTGGTGGAGCCGCAGCTCGACACCGGCAGCAACTACACCATCAGCGTGCGCGCCGGCGTGCGTCGCGGACACTTGTCCGCCTCGCTGCGCGCTATTCTCTTCTGGACGAACGACTGGGTGCGCGTCAGCGAGTGGTACACATGGTCACTCCCGGTGTGAAGGGCCGACCGCGCCGGCTGCGCTGGATCGCGGTCGGTCAGGCGCTGCTGTGGGCGACGATCGCGCTCGGCGCCTTCCTGCTGCTCGCCAAGAGCGTGCAGAACTCCTCGCTCTTCGGGCGGCTGCAGTTGTGGATCCTGATCGTCGACGTCGGCGGCGTGATCGCGCTCACGGTGTTGATCACGCGCCAGCTGTGGCGGCTGGTGCGCGACTATCGCGCCCACGTGCCCGGCTCGCGCCTCACCGCGCGCACCGTCGGCATCTTCGGCGCGCTGGTGATCGCGCCGCTCCTGATCGTGTACCTGTCGTCGCTCGAGTTCATCAACGTTGGCATCGACAGCTGGTTCAAGGTGGAGGTGAAGCAGGGCCTGTCCGATGCGCTCGGCTTATCGCGTGCGGCGCTCGATCTGCGCATGCGCGAATACTCGACGCGCACCCAGGCGCTGGCGGACTCTCTGAGCGGTGCCCCCGCCGCCGACGTGCAGGCGCGGCTCGATCTGGAGCGGCGCGCCACCAAGGCGCTCGAGGTGGTGCTGTTCGGCGAGCACGAACGTATCCTCGCCGCGAGTCTGGAGAATCCGCTCGAGAACCTGCCGTCGCAGCCGCCGCCGGACCTGGTGAGCCAGGTGGCGCAGCACGTGCCGTACGTGAGTCTCGATCCGCAGGCCGGTGGCAGCTACCTGATCCGCACGGCCGCAGCGCTCGACGACCGCGGCGGGCGCGCCCCTGCGCGCTTCGTGGTCGCGGTCTACCCGGTGCCGGCCCAGCTCGCGGCGTTGTCGGAGGCAGTGCAGAGCTCGTACTCGCAGTACGGCGATCTCGCCGCGCTGCGCGAACCACTCAAGTACAGCTTCCGTCTCACCCTCACGCTGGTGCTGCTGCTGGCGATGCTGGCGGCGATCTACGGCGCGATCTACTCCGCGCAGCGCCTGGTGCGCCCGGTGCAGGATCTCATCGAGGGCACGCGCGCGGTCGGCAAGGGCGATTTCGCGACGCGCCTGCCGCTGCCCTCGCGCGACGAGATGGGCTTCCTGGTGCACTCCTTCAACGACATGACCAAGCGGCTGCGGCGCGCGCGCTCCGAGGCGACGGCCAGCCAGCAGGCGGTCGAGCGCGAGCGCGAGCGCCTGGCGATCATCCTGGCGCGCCTGTCCACCGGGGTGCTCGCCGTCGACCGCAACCTGACGGTGCGCACCGCCAACGCGGCCGCCGGCGCCATCCTCGGTCGCGACCTGTCGACAGCCACCGGGCAGGCGCTGCCGGAGCTCGCCGCCGGCAACGAGCGGCTCGGCCAGTTCGTGGCGGCGCTCGCGGTGCGCTTTGCCGCCGGGCGCCAGGAGTGGCGCGAGCAGCTCGATCTCGACGGCGCGAGCGGGCGGCGTACCCTGATGTGCGCCTGCACGCCGCTCCCCGGGGAGGACTCCGCGCTGGGGTTCGTGATCGTGTTCGACGACATCACCACGCTGCTGCAGGCGCAGCGCGATGCCGCCTGGGGCGAAGTCGCGCGGCGCCTGGCGCACGAGATCAAGAATCCGCTCACCCCGATCCAGCTGTCGGCGGAGCGCCTGCGGCGGCGGCTGCTGTCGGGCATGAACGAGCGCGACGCCGAGATCCTCGAGCGCGGCACGCGCACCATCGTGCAGCAGGTGGAGACCATGCAGCAGATGGTGAACGCCTTCAGCGAGTACGCGCGTGCGCCGGAGATGCAGGTCACGCGCTTCAGCCTCAACCAGCTGGTGACCGAGGTCGCGGACCTGTACCGCGCACAGGATCCGCTCAAGCACATCCGGCTGGAGCTCGACGAGCGCCTCGAGAGCATCGAGGCCGATCGCGGGCGGGTACGGCAGATCCTCAACAACCTGGTGACCAACGCCCTGGAAGCGCTTGACGGCGTTGAAGGCCCGCTGCTGGAGATCAGCACGGGCCTGGAGAACACCGCCGAAAACGCCTACGCCATCGTGACCGTGTGTGACAATGGCCCGGGTTTCCAGCGCGAGCTGCTCGGCCGGGTGTTCGACCCTTACGTCACCAGCAAACCCAAAGGAACGGGCCTGGGGCTGGCGATCGTCAAGAAGATCATCGAGGAGCACGGCGGCCACATCGATGCGGACAACAGGCCCGAAGGTGGAGCGCGGGTGCGCGTGGTGTTGCCGGTGAAGGACAGCACGCGTACCGCCGCCGCGGGGACGCGCGAGCGGCGTGATCAGTTGCGGAGGGAAAGAGCGTGAGCAGTCCATACATCCTGGTGGTCGACGACGAGGCCGACATCCGCGGCCTGCTGAAGGAAATCCTCTCCGAGGAAGGCTACGAGGTGGATGTCGCCGCCAACGCGGCGCAGGCGCGCGCCTCGCGCGCGCGGCAGATACCCGACCTGGTGCTGCTCGACATCTGGATGCCCGACGTCGACGGCATCACGCTGCTGCGCGAATGGTCGGCCGCCGCCGCCGACGGCTGCCCGGTGGTGATGATGTCCGGACACGGCACGGTGGAGACCGCGGTGGAGGCGACGCGTCTCGGTGCCTTCGATTTCGTGGAGAAGCCGCTGTCGCTCGCCAAGCTGCTGCGCACGGTCGAGCGCGCACTCGATGCCGGCCGGCGCCATCGCCAGGCGGGCAAGCTCCTCGGCACGCCGCTCGCGGTGCCGATCGGCAAGAGCAGGGTGATGCAGCAGCTGCGCGCCGAGCTGCAGCAGATCGCCGCCAGCCCCTCGCCGGTGCTGCTGATCGGCGAGCCGGGCTCGGGACGCGAGGCGTTCGCACGCTACCTGCACGAGCGCAGCCCGCGCGCCGCCGCGCCGTTCGTGGCGCTCATTGCGAGCGGCCTGCGCGATGCGGACGCCGAGGCGCGGCTGTTCGGACGCGAGGAGCCGGACGGTCGCAGCGTGCCGGGGGCGCTCGAGGAGGCGGACGGCGGGACGCTCTTCATCCACGAGCTCGAGGACCTGCCCACGGGTGTGCAGCGCCTGCTGGTCGGGGTAATGGAATCCGGCCACTTCACGCGCCTCGGCGGGACCACGCCGGTGACGCTGCGCGCGCGCATCCTGTCCGCGGCGCAACCGGGCATCGAGCAGCGCACCGGCAGCGAGGGGCTGCGGCGCGACCTGTTCGCCCACCTGAACGTGCTCATCGTGCGGGTGCCGCCGCTGCGCGACTACGCCGAGGACGTGCCCGACCTGCTGCGCCACCAGGTCGATCGCCTGGTGGACACCGAGGCGCTGCCGTTTCGCCGCTTCAGCGTCGCGGCGCAGAATCGCCTGCGCAACTACCCCTGGCCGGACAACGTGCGCGAGCTGCGCCACCTGGTGCACCGGGTGCTGATCCACGGCGGCGCTGAGGAGATCCGCCTCGAGGAGATCGAGCGCGAGCTCACCGTGCAGACTCCGCCCGATGAGCCGCTGGTGAAGCAGGACCTGCTGGCGCTGCCGCTGCGCGAGGCGCGCGAGCAGTTCGAGCGCGCCTACCTGCAGCAGCAGCTGCTGCTGTGCAACGGCAAGGTGGGGCAGCTCGCCAAGCGCGTCGGCATGGAGCGTACGCACCTGTACCGCAAGCTGCGCTCGCTCGGCGTCGACTTCAGGAACATCAGCGAGGACTGACGAGGGCGGCGGTCAATCTCCCACCCGGACCACCAGCGCGTCCAGGTCGGCCGCCTGCAGCTGCTTGCGCAGCCTGTTCAGCTCATCGAGATTGCTGATCGGCCCGACGCGCACCCGCTCCCAGACGTCCGCGTCGATCGCAACTCGCTGCACCTGCGCCTGCACGCCCTGCAGCGCCAGCTGCTTGCGCACGCGATCGGCATCCGCCTCGGTGCGGTACGAGCCGGCCTGCAGCATGTAGATCCCGGGGCGCTCGATCTTGGCCGCCGCCGGCAGGTCGCGCCTGACGTCCTTGTCGCGCTCCGGCACCACCACCTCGAAGTTCGGCAGCATCTCGTAGAAGTCGTACTTGTCGGGCGTCTTGCCCGAGCCTGCCGCGTCGCTCGCGGGGGCGGCGCGATGCTCGGGGCGCGGCGCATCGGCGAGCTCCGCGCCGCGATGCACGCGCGCGCCGAAGTACGCGAACGCGACGCTCGCCAGCGTCGCGCCGGCGAGGACGCCGTAGCCGAACTCGCGCCAGCGGCGCAGCTCGAGCCGGCGGGGCTGCGCGGACTTGTAGTCGCGCGCGGTCAGCTTGGCGGTGCGGGTCGTTGCCATGGGTTGCGAAGGTCTCGTGGAGCGGGTGGGGGGACGTCTGGAGGTGCGCGGCACGCTCACATGCTTTCCGGCGCCGATACGCCGAGCAGCGTGAGCCCGTTGCGCACCACCTGCTGTACGCCGAGCACCAGCGCCAGGCGCGCGTTGCGCAGCGCGGCGTCCTCGACGATGAAGGTCTGGGCGTTGTAATAGGTGTGGAACACGTTGGCGAGCTCGCGCAGGTAGTGCACCAGCGTGTGCGGCGCGCGGTTCACGGCCGCCTGCTCGAGGGTTTCCGGATAGCGCGTCAGTGTCTGCAGCACGCCCTGCTCGTGCGGCTCGATCAGGCGGGCGGCGGCGGCGAGCCCCTGGGCTGGGTCGAAGCTCAAGCCGCGCGCGGCCAGTTGTTTCATGACGCTCGCCACGCGCGCGTGCGCGTACTGGATGTAGTACACCGGGTTCTCGTTGCTGCGCGACTTGGCGAGCTCGAGATCGAAATCGAGCGGCTGGTCGTGGCTGCGCATCAGGTAGAAGAACCGGCAGGCGTCGTTGCCGACCTCGCCGCGCAATTGCCGCAGCGTGACGAACTGCCCCTCGCGCTTGCCCATGGGGATCTTCTGCGCCCCGCGGAACAGGCTGACGAACTGGATCAGCGGCGCCTCGAGACACTCGCCCGGCTGGCCGAGGGCGATCAGCCCGGCGCGCACGCGCGCCACGTAGCCGTGGTGATCGGCGCCGAGCACGTCGATAAGGCGCGCGAAGCCGCGCTCGCGCTTGGCAAGGTGATAGGCGATGTCGGAGGCGAAATAGGTCTTCTGTCCGTTCTCGCGCACCACCACGCGGTCCTTCTCGTCGCCGAACTCGGTGGCGCGGAACCACAGCGCGCCGTCGCGGCGCTGCAGGCGCCCCTGCGCCTCGAGCAGCGCGAGCGCGTGATCGATCGCGCCGCTCTCGGCGAACGCGCGCTCCGAGGTACCAGTGGTCGAAGCGCACGCCGAACTCGGCGAGATCCGCGCGGATGTCCGCCAGCATCGCGCCGAGCGACAGCTCGAGCACCCGGCGAAAAGCGGCCGCGCCGAGCAGCGCGTGGGCACGGGCGATGAGCGCATCGATGTAGACCTCCTTGTCGCCCGCCGGGGCATCCGCCGGCAGGCCGGCGAGCACCTCGCGTGCCGGGCGGCGCAGCTCATCCCCGGCAGTGGCGCGCAGCTGCTGCGCCAGCGGCCGCAGGTACTCGCCACGATAGCCGTTCTCGGGGAATGGCAGCGGCTCGCCGCACGCCTCGAGGTAGCGGACCCAGGTGCTGACCGCGAGGATGTCCATCTGCCGCCCGGCGTCGTTGATGTAGTACTCGCGCTCGACGCTGAAGCCGACGGCCGCCAGGATGTTGGCGAGCGTCGCGCCGTAGGCGGCCTGGCGGCCGTGACCGACGTGCAGCGGGCCGGTGGGATTGGCGGACACGAACTCGAGCAGCATCCGCTCACCGTCGCCGAGGCGGCTCTCGCCGTAGGCCGCGCCCTGCGCGTGGATCGCCGCCAGCTCGTGTGCGTAGGCGAGCGAGGTGAGGTGGAAGTTGATGAAGCCGGCGCCGGCGATCTCGGTGCGTGCGATGAGCTCGCTCGGCGGCAGCGCCGTGACGATCGCCGCGGCGAGCTCGCGCGGGTTGCGCCGGGCGGATTTCGCCAGCCGCAGCGCCACGTTGCTGGCGAAGTCGCCGTGCTGCGCATCGCGGCTGCGCTCGACGGTCACGCTCGCGGCCGGCGGCATCTGCGGCAGCGCGCCGCCGGCGGCGAGCCGACCGAGCGCGGTCAGCAACAGCTGCTCGATCTCTTGCTTCACGCGCTGGCAATCTCGCTGGCGGGGCGGGCTTGAAGAGTTTACTTCAGAACAGCTCGAGCGGATCGACGTCGAGCGACCAGCGCAGCGCGCGGGCGCCCGGCAGCTGCTCGACCTGCGGCAGCCAGCCGTCGAGGAACTGATGCAGCGCGGCTGCGCTCGCGGCTCTCGATGAGCAGCTGCGCGTGATAGCGGCCGGCGCGCTTGTGCATGGCCGCGGGCACCGGTCCCAGCAGCCGCACGCCGGCGGGCGGCCGCGGGCTGAGCGCGCGCGCCTCGCTTAAGAAAGCGAGCGCCGCCGCCGCACTGCGCGCGGAAGTGCGCAGCGCGGCGAGGCGGCTGAACGGCGGCCACGCGGCAGACTCGCGCTCGCCGAGCGCGACGCGGGCGAAGGCGTCGTAGCCGCCGGCGAGCAGGTTGGTGCAGCAGCGGATGCTCGGGAAACTCGGTCTGGATCAGCACCTCGCCGGGCTTCGCGCCGCGCCCGGCGCGGCCGGCGACTTGCACGATGGTCTGCGCGAGGCGCTCGGGGGCGCGAAAGTCGCTGCTGAACAGGCCCTGGTCGGCGTTCAGCACCACCACCAGCGTCACGTTGGGAAAGTCGTGACCCTTGGTCACCATCTGCGTGCCGACGAGAATGCGCGCGTCGCCGCAGGCCATGCGCTGCATCACCTCCTCGAGGTCGCCGCGCCGTCGCACCACGTCGCGATCGAGCCGCGCAATCGCCACGCCGGGGAATAGCGTTGCGAGCGTCTCGTCGATGCGCTCGGTGCCCTGGCCGACGGGCTTGACGGCGAAGCCGCACTGCGGACAGCGCGGCGGCAGCGGCGCATCGGCGCCGCAGTGATGGCAGCGCAGGCGCTGCGCGGCAAGGTGCACCGTGAGCCGCGCGTCGCACTCGCGGCACGGCGCGATCCAGCCGCAGGCGGTGCACAGCAGCGTCGGCGCATAGCCGCGGCGGTTGAGGAACACCAGCACCTGATCGCCCTCGCCCAGGTGGCGCTCGATCGCGAGCACCGCGGGCGTGGAGACACCGGCGCGCTGCGCGGTGACGCGCAGGTCCACGAGCTTCAGCAGCGGCGGCTGTGCCTCCCCGGGCCGCCGCCCGAGCCGCAGCAGCCGGTAGCGCTGCGCGGCAACGTTGTGCAGCGTCTCGAGTGAGGGCGTCGCCGAGCCGAGCACCACCGGCACCGCGGCGTGGCGTGCGCGTACCACTGCAAGATCGCGCGCCGAGTAGCGAAAGCCCCCCTCGTGCTGCTTGAAGGAGGGATCGTGCTCCTCGTCGACGACGATCAGCCCGAGCTCGGGCACCGGTGCGAAGACCGCCGAGCGCGTGCCGAGCACGATGCGCGCCTCGCCGCTGCAGGCGTCGCGCCAGGCCGCGAGGCGCTCGGCGTCGGTGAGCGCCGAGTGCAGCACCGCGAGCGGGGCCGCGAAGCGTTCGCGGAACCGGCCGAGCAGCTGCGGCGTGAGGCCGATCTCGGGCACCAGCACCAGCGCGCGCTTGCCCGCCGCGAGCACGCGCTCCACCAGTCGCAGGTACACCTCGGTCTTGCCGCTGCCGGTGATCCCGTGCAGCACGAAGGCGGCGAACGAGCCGAGCGAGGCGCCGACGGCGGCGACCGCGGCGTTCTGCTCGGGCAGGAGTGTGGGGCCCGGCGTGCGCGTCGCGACGGGGGCTGAAGTGTGGGCGACGGCCACCTCGGTGCTGGCCACCAAACCGCGCGCGGCCAGCGCTCGCGCCGCCTCGCGCCACGGATGGGCGTGCTCGTCCAGGAAGGCGCCGTTCGCCCCCGGCTGCCGGGCGAGCAGCTCGAGCAGGGCGCGCTGCCGGGGCGCGCGGCGCGGCTCGCCGCGCGCGGCGGCCTCGGCGCCTGCGGCGGTCACCACCCAGCGCTCCTCGCTCGCGAGGGCGGGGGCGCCGAGCCGCAGCGCGCGCGGCAGGGCACTCGCCAATACCTCGCCCAGGGGGTGGTGGTAGTACTCCGCCGCCCATTCGACCAGGGCGAGGGCGGGGGCATCGAGCAGCGGGCTCGCGTCGAGCACCTCGAGAATCGACTTCAGGCGCGCGCTCGGAACTTGCGAGCTCGCACCCGTTCCCATGACGATTCCGACCGCGCGGCGGCGGCCAAACGGCACGCGCACCCGCGAACCGGGTGGGACTTCCTCACCCCCCGAAGCGGCCTTCGGCAGGTAGTCGAACAGGCGCCGCAGGGGGGTGTCGAGCGCCACCCGGAGAATCTGGCTCAATGGCAAGTCCAGCAAGGAGTTAAATCAGTGACTTATGCCGCATATCACGCGTCAACAGGGTGTGCCGGCGCGCGTTATACAGGCCATGTCTGAGTTTGCTACGCTCGCGTCGCCTTATAGCATGCCGGCCGCATTACTCGGCGACGTGGAACTGACGGACTCTGAAGCCAAGACCCGCTCACGTGCGCTGAACCAGTTCCTGGCCGGCGTCGAGCTGAAGGCTTTCAAGATCGCACAGGCGGCGTTGCGGCACGAGGACGATGCGCTCGATGCCGTGCAGGATGCGATGCTGCAGCTGGCACGCGCCTACGCCGACCGTCCAGCGGAAGAGTGGCGGCCGCTGTTCTACCGCATTCTCGAGAATCGCATCCGCGACATGCAGCGCCGGCGAACGGTGCGCGGCCGCGTGATCGCCTGGTTGCCGTTTCGCGGCGACGAGGAGGACGAGGAGCCCGACCCGATCGCTCAGGCGCCGAGCCCGGAACCGCAGCCGGTGCGGCGGCTCGAGCTCGACGAGGCGATGGTTGCGCTCGAGCGGGCGCTCGGCGAGTTGCCGCGGCGGCAGCAGCAGGCGTTCATGCTGCGCACGCTCGAGGGACTCGACGTGGCGCAGACCGCCACCGCCATGGGCTGCTCGGAGGGCAGCGTGAAGACACATTACTTTCGCGCGGTGCAGGCACTGCGCGCGCAACTCGGGGACCTGTACACATGAACCCGGTGAACGAGACGGTGACGCAGTTCGAGCGCAACGCGCGCGCGCTGCTCGAGGAGAGCGTGTCGCGCATCGACGCGCGCACGCGCTCGCGCCTGACCCAGGCGCGGCATGCGGCGCTTGAGGCCGCCGGCACGCGCCGCCCGCGCTGGTTGAGCAGCTTCACGCTCATGCCGGCGGCGAGCGCGGCGGCGGCGGCGCTGCTGGTCGCCTTCGTGCTGTGGCACCGCCAGCCTGCCGGCGAGCTGCCGCTCGAGGGGCGCAGCGCCCCCGTGGAGGACATCGATCTGCTCGCTGACGGCGAAGCGCTCGACCTGATCGAGGGCTGGGACGGTCCATTTTACGAGTGGGCGACAGCCCAGACGGATGCCAGTGGTGAGAGCGACGGCTGATGCGCAGGGCACAGACGAGGCTCGCGGTGCTCGCCGTGCTGGCACTGGCGGGGGCGGTGAGCGCACGCGGGCGATCCGCCGAAGGCCGACGATCCGGACCCGGGTTTTCTCGAGTTCCTCGGCAGCGTCGACCGGCTCTCCGAGGTCAATCCCGATTATCTGTCGCAGGCGAACCCGGCGCGGGCCGCACCGCCGGTGCAACCGGGCGCGCCGCCGCCCGCACCGCCGCCGCAGCCGTCGCAGCCGCAACAGGCTTCGCCTCCGCGGCCGCCGCCGGGGGCGTCCGGATGATCCTGCGAGGACACAATAATGACTAAGCGCCGCGCCTCGCTGCTGTTCGCGCTGCTGCTGGCGGTGGGCGCTGCCGCGCCGTCTTTCGCGCAGCAGACGGCGCCGCCGGCGATGCCCGCCGCCAGTCCGCCGGCGCCGGTCGCCTGGTCGAACCTGTCTCCCGACCAGCAACGACTGTTGTCACACTTCGGCAGCCAGTGGAGCACGCTCCCGCCGGCGCGGCAGCAGGCGCTCGCGCACGGCAGCGAGCGCTGGCTGTCGATGTCACCCGGCGAGCGCGACCAGGCCCGGCAGCGTTTCCAGCACTGGCAAACATTGCCGCCGGAGCAGCGCAACGCGCTGCGCCAGCGCTGGCAGAGATTCCAGGCGCTGCCGCCGGCCGAGCAGGCTCGGGTGCGCGACAACTTCCACCGTTTTCAGCAGTTGCCGCCCGCGCGGCGGCAGATGCTGCGCGAGCAATGGCGTAACGCCAGCCCCGCGCAGCGCCAGCAGATGATCCAGCACGCGCGCGAGCAGCGGCAGAGGCAGCTGCAGCGCGGCGCGGCCCCGCATCCGGGGCCGCATCCTCCGCACCACTGATCCTAAGGCGCTGCTGCCGCCGCGCTGCGCGGCCGCACCGGGATCGGCACGTTGCACACGTCCACGCGCCCGGCCGGCACCTTGAACCAGTCCTCGTGGCGGCTGCGGCGCGCGTCGATGTAGGCGAGGAAAGCAGGCGTGTCGGTGCGCAGCTCTTCGAGCTCGGTGCGCTGTGCCGCAGGGACATCCGCCGCCACGCTCATCGCGCGGATCGGCACGCGCTGCTCCGCGTGCTCGTAGCGCCCGAGCGGACCGCTGCCGCGCGGCAGTGCCGCCAGCAGCTGCATGCCTGCCACCACCCGGCCGAGCAGCGTGACGTTGCGATCGAGGTGCCGCGGCGCCTGGCCGATGACGGCGTACAGCTCGGCCCCGCCGCCGCTGTCGACGTCGGTGTCGCGTCCCGCGCCCACCATGCCGTAGCAGTGCACCAGCCATGCGCGCCCGAGTCCCGCATCGACCGCAACCGGGAAGCCGTCCACAAATCCCACCTGCGGTGCATAGGTATCCGGGTCGGGCAGCCGCGTGACGGCGAGCCCGCGCAGCGGCCGCTCGAACTCCGCCGCCAGCGTGCGCCGGCCCGCACCGAGTGGCTTCCTGGCGTCGGCATCGCCCCACTGCACCACGTAGTTGTCCTGCACGCGCACCACCGAGAGCCCGTCGAAGAACTTCGCGCGCGTGAGCGCCTCGACGTTCGCCACGTGGTTCGGGGCGAACCCCGGTGCGAGCTCGATCACCACGCGGCCCGCGGGCAGTTCGAGGTAGAGGGTGTGCTGCGCATCGAGCGGCCGCCAGTCCGCGGGCGAGGAGGCCGCGAGCACCGCGGCCGCCGTCGGGGCGCTGTTCGCCGGCTCGCCGGTCGCCGGTGCTGCAGGCGCCGCGCCTGCGACGGGCAGCGCAGCGGCGGCGACCAGGACAAGCGCGGCGCACAGCCGCGACGCGGGGACCGTTGCGCGATGTTGCGACATGGTGCTGCTAGCCGCGGCTGAAGCCGTCGGCGCTCCAGTCCTCGCTGCCGACGCCGTGGTGGCTGATGAAAAGTCCATCCGGGTCATATTTTGCCTTGATGGCACGCAGCCGCGCGTAGTGCTCTCCCCAGAACGCGCGCGGCCAGGTGGCGTTGAAGTAGTTGCTCTCGGACACGTACGAGCCGGCGTGCGGGACGAGCCGCCGCAGCTCGGCGGTGGCGGCGTCGATGGCGTGTGCATCCGCGTGGGCCGCGGCCTGGTCGACGGCGGCACCCGGCATGCCCGGATATGCGGGCCGCTCGCCGTCGGCGACGATCGCCAGCGCAAAGGCCCGCGTCACTTGCGGATTGGTGGCCGTGTCGAGCGTCGCCGCGATGGCGCTGGCGGGTGCGCCGGCGAGGCCCTTGTTGATGTGCAGGCCGATGCTCTTGTGACGGCTGCCGGCGAACAGCGCCGCGACGAACCGCGCGCGTTGCGGCTCCTCGAGCAGCGTGGCGGGCAGCCACAGTGAGTCATAGGCGTGGAGGAAGGCTCCGACCTGATCCTGGTCGCCTTGCCACCAGCCGTGATGGGGCGCTGCCCCGGCGCGCTTGTCGGCAATCATCGAAGGATTGCCCTCGATGTCCCACCAGTGCTGCGCCGGGGTCGCACGTGCGCCGAGCTCATCGGTCACCTCGAAGTCTCCCGGGGAGGCCGCCACCCACTCGAAGAACGCGCGCCACGCCTGCGGCGCCTGCTGCCGGTCGAGCCCCTGGCACACCATTGAAAGCTTCAGCGTGTTGTCCGAGCCGATCGTGACCTGCTCGCCCCAGTGTGGATTCATGAGACTGGCGACATAGAACTCGAAGAAATGCGCCAGCAGCTTGACGAAGGCCTGGTCCGAGCGCGCCCTGATCGTGCCCCACGCGGCGCCGAAGAACTGCGGCAGCTCGTGGGTGCGCAGCGTGAGGCGCGTGACGACGCCCCAACTGCCGCCGCCGCCGCCCTTGAGCGCCCAGAAGAGATCCGAATGCGAGCAGCTGTTGACGACGAGCGCGCGACCGTCCGCGGTCACCACCTCCGCCTCGAGCAGCCCTGCCGCGGCGGTACCGAAGGCCTTGGAAAAGCTGCCGAAGCCGCCGCTCTGCACCAGGCCCGCGACCCCGACACTGGTGCAGCCTCCGCCCTGCACGTAGCGGCCGGCCTGCGTGGTGACGGCATTGTAGAGATCGATCCACATCGCGCCCGAGCCGGTCGACACCGCCGGCACCGGGGCCATCCGGCCGCCGCAGCCCTGCGGCACGAACGCCTCGTGCAGCGTTACCTCATTCAGTGCGCGCGTCCACACCAAGAGCGAATCGGCTGCGTTGGAAGTGCCCTGGTAACTGTGGCCGCCGCCCTTGACCACGAGTCGCAGCCGGTGCTCGCGCGCGAAGTTCACCGCCGCGACGACATCGGCGCTGTCGCGCGCCCTGACCGCATAGACGCTCGCGGCCGGCGTCCAGGCGTCGAGCCAGCCGGACACCTCGGTACCCGCCGGTTGGTCGCCGAGGTAGAAGGGATTGCGCAGGTTGGCGAGCAGCTCGCGGCAGGCCGCGCTGTCAGCCCCGGCTGCGCACGCGCTGAGCAGCGGCTGCACCGCGAGCAGGTTGCCGCCGACCGCCTCGCGCAGCGAGCGCCAGGCTGCCTCGTCCGGCCAGTCGGGGTCCGACGGGCGCACGCGCCGCAGCCCGCTGGCGCCGACCGTTGCGGCGTGCAGCACCCGCGGCAGCAGCGCCAGCGCGGCGAGGCTCTTCAGCAGACTGCGGCGATACATGTTGCTCACCGCGCGCGCAGCTAAACCGCCTTGATCGCCTGGATCAGCTCGGCGACCGCCTTCTGGGCATCGCCGTACAGCATGCGCGTGTTGTCCAGGTAGAACAGTGCGTTCTCGATGCCGGAGAATCCGGCGCCCTGACCGCGCTTGATGACGATGACGTTCTTCGCCTTGTCGGCGTTGAGGATCGGCATGCCGTAGATCGGGCTCGACTTGTCGGTACGCGCCACCGGGTTGACCACGTCGTTGGCGCCGATGACGAGCGCCACGTCCGCGGTGTCGAACTCGGCGTTGATCTCGTCGAGATCGGCGATCAGATCGTAGGGCACGCCCGCTTCCGCCAGCAGCACGTTCATGTGCCCGGGCATGCGCCCGGCCACCGGGTGGATGGCGAAACGCACGCTGACGCCGCGGTCGATGAGCAGCTGGACCAGCTCCCAGACCTTGTGCTGCGCCTGCGCGACCGCCATGCCGTAGCCGGGCACGACGATCACCTTGCTGGCGAACGCCATCATCACGCCGGCATCGCTCGCCTCGATCGGCTTCAAGCTGCCGGTCACCGTCCCGGTGGCCGCGGCGCCGGTATCGCCGAAGCCGGAGAACAGCACGTTGCCGAGCGAGCGATTCATCGCCTTCGCCATGAGCTGTGTCAGCAGCGTGCCGGCCGAGCCGACCACGGTGCCGGCGATGATCATCGCGGCGTTGTTGAGCACGAAGCCCTCGAAGGCCACCGCCAGCCCGGTGAGTGCGTTGTAGAGCGAGATCACCACCGGCATATCGGCGCCGCCGATCGGCAGCGTCATGGTGATCCCGAGCAGCAGCGCCAGCGCGAACAATCCGGTCACCACGGCGAAGGTGCCGTTCACCTGCGTGGCCACGAGCGCGCCGAGCCCGAGCGCTGCGACCAGCAGCAGCAGGTTGAGGAACTGCTGGCCGCTGAAGCGCACGCTGCGGGTGATGAGCCCCTGCAGCTTGCCGAAGGCGATGGCGCTGCCGCTGAAGGAGATCGCGCCGATGATGCCGCCGGCCACCGCCAGCGTGCTGCTGGCGTAGCCGACGCTCTCACCGCGATACAGCTCGACCGCGGCGATCGCCGCCGCCGCCCCGCCGCCCATGCCGTTGTAGAGCGCGATCATCTGCGGCATGTTGGTCATGGCGACGCGCCGGCCGCTCCACCAGGCGAGCGCCGCACCCACCAGCATCGCCGGCAGGATCAGGCCGTAGTTGGACATCCCCGGGTAGAGGAAGGTGATGAGCGTCGCCACCGCCATGCCGGCGCCGGCCCAGAGGATGCCGCTGCGCGCGGTGACCGGCGAGCTCATGCGCTTCAGGCCCACGATGAACAGGAACGCGGTAACCAGGTAGCTCGCCTGGATCGCCAGATCCGCCGACACCCAGTCCGGCATCAGTGCGTCCTCTTGGCGGCGCCGGCGCGCGCGCCGCTCGCCTTGAACATCTCCAGCATGCGCTCGGTCACGACGTAGCCGCCGACCGCGTTGCCGGCAGCCAGCAGCACGCCGATGAAGCCGATGGTCTTCTCGAGCGTGGTGTGCGCGCCGCCGAGCGCCACCATCGCGCCGACCAGCACGATGCCGTGCACGAAGTTCGAGCCCGACATGAGCGGGGTGTGCAGGATCACCGGCACGCGCGAGATCACCTCGTAGCCGGTGAAGGCGGCCAGCATGAAGATGTAGAGCGCCACGATGCCGGTCATGTCGAACCCTCCAGCGCCTTCAGCGTCGGCTCGTGTTTGATCTCCCCGCCGCGCGTCAGGCAGGACTGCGCGAACACCTCGTCATTCCAGTCGATGCTCAGCTCGCCCTTGACGAGCGCGGGCTTGACGAAATTGTAGAGGTTGCGCGCGTACATCTCGCTCGCGTTGTAGGCGAGCGCCGCCGGCAGATTCACCGCACCGACGATGTTGACCCCCTGGTGCACCACGGTCTCGCCGGCACGGGTGAGCTCGCAGTTGCCGCCCTGCTCGGCGGCGATATCCACGACCACCGAGCCGGGCCGCATGCGCTCGACGACCGCGCGCGTGATGATCTTCGGCGCCGGCCGTCCCGGCACCGAGGCGGTGGTGACCACCGCATCGGCGGCGGCGATGCGCGAGTCGAGCACCTCCTGCTGCTTGGCCTTCTCCTCCGCGGTGAGCTCGCGTGCGTAGCCGCCGCTGCCTTCCGCGCTCACGCCGGTCTCGACGAACTTCGCGCCGAGCGACTTGACCTGCTCGCGGGTGGCGCTGCGCACGTCGTAGGCCTCCACCACCGCCCCGAGGCGCCTCGCGGTGGCGATCGCCTGCAGTCCGGCGACGCCCGCGCCGATGATGAGCACCTGCGCCGGGCGGATGGTGCCCGCCGCGGTGGTGAGCATCGGCAGGAACTTCTGCAGCTGGTTCGCCGCGATCAGCACCGCCTTGTAGCCGGCGATCGCCGCCTGCGAGGACAGGGCGTCCATCGACTGGGCGCGCGAGATGCGCGGCACCAGCTCCATCGCAAAGCTGGTGATGCCGCGGGTCTTCAGCGCCAGCACCTCCGCGTGGCGGGCGTGCGCCTGCATGAAGCCGACCACCACCGCGTCGCCCTTCAGCTGGCTGATCTGCCCGACGTCCAGCGGCTGCACGGTGAGCAGCACGTCGGCCGTCTGCAGCAGCTGCGCGGCACTGTCGGCGAAGGCGACCGTCTTATAGAGCGAGTCGGGAAATCCGGCCCGCTCGCCGGCGCCGCGCTCGAGCAGCACGCGCGCGCCGTCCTTGACCAGCTTGTCGGCGACCTCGGGGACGAGGCTGACACGCCTCTCCTGCGGCGCGCTCTCGCGAAGCGCGCCAATCGTTACTGACATTCACGCACCTCGTCCGCCGCCGTGGCGCAAACGGCCACTCACGTGGAAAATGCCCAATTGAATTAGAGTTTTGCGATGTTGAATTCTTGCATAAATCTGCCGTATCTTACAGGGATCATGCTAGGGATAGATCTCGAGCAGGCCGACCACGGGCTCCCGGACGATCTGCGCATCGTCGCCGCAGCGGGGACGCGCGGCCTGTCGCAGCTGGTGCTGCGCACCGACATCGCCGGCATGCCGCTCGAGTGGATCGACTACAAGGAGGCGGCGCGACTGTACCACCAGGAGCAGGTCGCTTACACGTGCGGCTCGCTGCTGTATGAGTTGTATGGCGGAGTGAATGCGCGCAGCGGACGGCGCACGGTGCTCGAGGTCAACTCAATCGTCGCCACCGTCGGGCACACCGGCAATCCCGGCAACACGCGCCACGACTACGTGCCGCCGCTCAACAACCAGACGCTGTTCCGGCGTGACGCCTACCTGTGCCTGTACTGTGCGCAGCGCTTCGCCGCGCGCGAGCTGTCGCGCGACCACATCCGCCCCTTCAGCCAGGGCGGCGCGGACCTGTGGACCAACGTGGTGGCCGCGTGCCGCCGCTGCAACAACCAGAAGGCCTCGCGCACGCCCGAGCAGGCGAAGATGCAGCTGATCGCCGTGCCGTTCACGCCCACCTACGCGGAATACATCTTCCTCAAGGGCCGGCGCGTGCTCGCCGACCAGATGGAATACCTGGTGGCGCATTTCCCGCGCTCGAGCCCGCTGCACGACCGCATCCGCGCGTACCTGTCCTGACGCGCGGCGCGCGTGACGTAAGCGGTGCGCGGCTGTTAAGGTGGCGCCGCCCTCACGTCAGCAGGCCGCGCCTTGATATTCCTGGTCGACGCTTCGGTCTACGTCTTTCGTTCCTATCACTCCGTGCTTCCGGACATGCGCGACTGCGACGGCAACCCGGTGCACGCCGTGTTCGGCTTTGCGCGCTTTCTCGGGGATCTCATCGAGCGGGTCCGCCCGAGCTACATGGCGGTCGCCTTCGATCAGCGCCGCGCCAGCTCCTACCGCAACCGCATCTACCCGCCGTACAAGGCCAATCGCGAGCGTGCGCCGGCCGATCTGTCGCTGCAGTTCGAGCGCTGCCGCGAGCTGTGCCGGCACCTCGGGCTCGCCGTGTTCGTCGACCCCGAGTACGAGGCGGACGACATCATCGGCACGCTCGCCACGCTGATGCGCGCCGACGGCATGCGCTCGGCCTACATCACCCGCGACAAGGATCTCGCGCAGCTCATGCGCGACGGCGACCTGTTCTGGGATTTCGGCGCCCGCGGGCAGTTCGGCTATCACGACATCGAACGGCACTTCGGCGTCGCTCCCGAACGCTTCGCCGACTACCTGGCGCTCACCGGCGATGAGGTCGACAACATTCCGGGCGTCCCCGGCATCGGCCATCGCACCGCAGCCTCGCTCATGAAGGCGTTCGGCTCGCTCGAAGAGCTGTACGGCGACCTGGGCGGCGTCGCGCACCTCAAGCTGCGCGGCGCGGCGAGTCTCGGCGCGCGCCTCGTCGAGCATCGCGAGCGCGTGTATCTCGCGCGGCGCCTGACGCGCATCGCCTGCGATCTGCACCTCGGCGTGGCGGCCGAGGGTTTGCGGCGGCGCCTGCCGGATCTGCCGCGCCTCGGCGAGCTGTACGACCAGCTCGGTTTCGGCCCGTTCCTGCGCCGCCAGGGCGAGCGGCTCGCGCAGCTGCCCACCGGACAGGCGTCCGCGCCCGGCTAAAGGCGATGGAGTCGCTCGAGGGCGTAGCGGCGCAGATCACGCTGCTCAGCGGCACGCGCTGCGCGAGCGCCCCCGCGCAGCGCGTCGCGGGCGGCAGCATCAACCACTGCTACCGCTGGCCGGCCGGCGGCGGCTCGCTGTTCGTGAAGGTGGCCGCGCGCGAGTCGCTCGCGGCCTTCGAGGCCGAGGCGGCCGGCCTCGCCGCGCTCGAGCACACGCGCGCCTTGCGCGTGCCGCGGGTGCTCGCCGTGGGCGAAACCGCGGACAGCGCCTTCCTCGCCCTGGAATGGCTCGAGTCGCGTCCGGCGGATGCCAACGCCGAGCGGCGCCTGGGCGCCGGGCTCGCCGCGCTGCACGCACAGACCGCGCCTCGTTTCGGCTGGCAGCGCGACAACACCATCGGCCGCACCCCGCAGCGCAATGACTGGAGCGACGACTGGACGGAGTTCTTTCGCGAACACCGCCTGCGTCCGCAGCTGCTGCTCGCAGCGCACAACGGCCTTGCCGAGCGGCATGCTGAGCGTGGCGAGCGGCTGCTCGAGTCGCTGCCGGTGCTGCTGGCCGGACACCGGCCGGCGGCGTCGCTGCTGCATGGCGACCTGTGGGGCGGCAACTGGCTTACCGACAGCGACGGTGAGCCGGTGATCTTCGACCCGGCAGTTTATTACGGGGATCGCGAGGCGGACGTGGCGATGACGCGCCTGTTCGGTGGCTTCGGCGTGGCCTTCTACCGTGCCTACGAGGCGCTGACGCCGCTGACCGCCGGCGCCGCGCTGCGCGCCGAGCTCTACAACCTCTACCACGTGCTCAACCATGCCAACCTGTTCGGCGGGGGATATATGCGGCAGGCGGCGGCCATGATCGACCGCCTGCTGGCACAGGTCGCGGGCTGAAGACCGCGTCGCAGTGATTCGGCTATGCTGCGCTTTCGCGGCAGATGAAGAGTTGAGGAGCGAGGTATGCCCGATAAGAACATCCAATCAACTCTCCTCGAGGAGCGCCTGTTTCCCCCGCCGGCGCAGTTCACCGCGCGGGCGCGCATCAAGCCGGCAGATGCCGAGAAGCTGCGCCAGGCGGCGCGCACGGATCACGTGCACTTCTGGGCGGAGCTCGCCCGAGCGGAGCTCAAGTGGCATACGCCCTTCACGCAGCCGTTCGACGACAGCGAAGCCCCCAATTACCGCTGGTTCAGCGACGGGCGGCTGAACGCCTCGTTCAACTGCCTCGACGTTCACCTCGAGACGCGCGGGCACAAGACCGCCGTCATCTTTGAGGGCGAACCGGGCGATGTGCGGCGCTTGAGCTACCGCGAGCTGCACGCGGAGGTTTGCCGTTTCGCCAACGCCCTCAAGGCGCACGGCATCGCTCGCGGCGATCGCGTCATCATCTACATGCCGCTGGTTCCCGAGATCCTGATCGCCATGCACGCCTGCAACCGCATCGGCGCGATTCACTCGGTGGTGTTCGGCGGCTTCTCGGCGCCGGCGCTCAAGGATCGCATCGAGGACACCGAGGCGCGCATGGTGATCACCGCCGACGGCAGCTGGCGCGGCGGCCAGGCGATCGAGCTGAAGGCGGCCGTCGACAAGGCGCTCAGTTCCGGCTGCGCCAGCGTCGAGCACGTCATCGTTCTGAAACGCACCGGCAAGCCGATCACCATGCAGCGCGGACGCGACATGTGGTGGCACGACGCCATCGAGGGAAAGGCCGCAGCCTGCGAGCCCGAGTGGGTGGATGCCGAGCACCCGTTGTTCCTGCTGTACACCTCCGGCTCCACCGGCAAGCCCAAGGGTGTGCAGCACGCCACCGGCGGCTACCTGCTCGGTGCCAAGCTCACCACGCAGTGGGTGTTCGATCTGCGCGACGAGGACGTGTTCTGGTGCACCGCGGACGTCGGCTGGGTCACCGGGCACAGCTACGTCGCTTACGGGCCGCTCGCCGTGGGTGCGACGGTGCTGATCTACGAGGGCACGCCGATGGTGCCGGACGGCGGGCGCTTCTGGAGGAACTGCCAGAACCACGGCGTCACGGTGTTCTACACCGCGCCCACCGCGATCCGCGCACTCATGAAGCTCGGCGACGAGCTGCCGAAGAAATATGACCTGTCGCGGCTGCGGCTGCTCGGCAGCGTCGGCGAGCCGATCAACCCCGAAGCGTGGATGTGGTATCAGCGCGTGATCGGCGGCGGCCGCTGCCCGATCGTCGACACCTGGTGGCAGACCGAGACCGGTGCGATTCTCATCTCGCCGCTGCCGGGCGTGACGGCCACCAAGCCCGGCTCGTGCACGCAGCCGCTGCCGGGGATCGAGGCGGACATCGTCGACGATCACGGCCATCCCATCAAACACTCCGATGCGGGCGGGTATCTGGTGATCAGGAAGCCCTGGCCGTCGATGCTGCGCACCATCTGGCGCAACAACGAGCGCTACATCGCCGGCTACTGGGAGAAGTTCGGCAACCGCTACTACGTCGCGGGCGACAGCGCGCACCGCGACAAGGACGGCTACTTCTGGATCATGGGGCGGATCGACGACGTGCTGAAGGTCTCCGGACACCGTCTCGGCACGATGGAGATCGAGTCGGCGCTGGTCGCGAACCCGCGGGTCGCCGAAGCCGCCGTGGTCGGCAAGCCGCACGACGTCAAGGGCGAGTCGGTGTTCGCCTACGTCGTGCTGCGCGGGCCACGTCCCACGGGCGACACCAGTGCCCTCACCAAAGAGCTGCGCGAGTGGGTGGGCCAGCAGCTCGGGCCGGTCGCCAAGCCCGATGACATCCGCTTCGCCGACAACCTGCCCAAGACGCGCTCGGGCAAGATCATGCGGCGGCTGCTCAAGGCGATCGCGCGCGGCGAAGAGATCACGCAGGACGTCTCCACTCTGGAGAATCCCGCGATCATCGATCAGCTGCGCGGCACGCAAGGCCTGCCGGCGGCGCGACCCTCCGCGGCTGCCGCGAAGTCGAAGCCCGCCAAGGCGAAACGCAAGGCGGTGAGCGCGCGCAGCGCCACGCGCGCCGCGCCGCGCCGTGCGGCGAAGAAGGCGACGTCGCGCAAGAAATCCGCCAGCAAGGCCCGTCCGGCGTCGCGTCGGCCCTCACACGGTGCAACTGCGAAAGCGGCGCGCCGCCGGCGGCCGAAGCACCGCTAGAGCGCAGCGTCCAGTCCGAGCACCACCAGCCGCTGCTGCAGCCACTCGGCGGGGCCGCGCGGGTGCTGCAGTGCCATGCGCTGCAGCGCCGCGGCATGCACGGCGCGTGGCCGGCCGCGCGTCACGGCCGCGAGCAACATCGTGATGCGCGCCCAGCGGCTGGCGCTGCGCGCCTCGAGTGACTGCAGCGCACGGACCAGCGTGGTCTCCTCGGCGGTGAGATCGGTACCGAAGGGGTACTCGCTGAAGTAGCCGCGCGCGCGATGCGTCGCCAGCGCGCCGCTGAGGCGCCCGGGCAGATTGTTGCGGAATGCGGCCGGGATGAGGTAATCGGCGCGGATCTTGCCCGCCTCCCTGGCGCGCGCCAGCAGCGCATCCTGGAAGCGCGAGTCGGCGATGTTCAGCAGCGCGGCGATCACCTCCTCGTCGGTGCGGCCGCGCAGGTCGGCGACACCGTACTCGGTCACCACGATGTCGCGCAGGTGGCGCGGGATGGTCTCGTGGCCGTAGCTCCACAGGATGTTGGAGGTGGTGCGGTCGTGGCGGGTGCGCGTCGCGTGCAGACACAGGATCGAGCGCCCGCCGGGCAGGGCGTGTGCCATGGCGACGAAGTTGTATTGGCCGCCGACGCCGCTCACCACCCGGCCGCTCTCCAGGGCGTCGGACACCGCCGCCCCGAGCAGCGTCACCATCATGCAGGTGTTGACGCAGCGCGCGGCGCGGCGCTGCAGGATGCGCAACTCCTGGTCGGCGCCGTACAACTGGTTGACGAACTCCACGCCGCGCATGCCGAGCTGCGCGCGCTCGCTCTCGGGCAGCTCGCGCAGCGCGGCGTAGAAGCCGCGCGGACCGAGGAAGAATCCGGCGTGCAGCACCTGGCCGTTGCGCAGCTCACTGCCCAGGCACTCGCGCGCCAGCAGTGCGCGGCTTGCCGGGTCGGCGAGATCGGCCGAAATCCAGCTGCCGCCCGGGGCGCGCACGCTGCCGTCGGCGAACTCGACGTCCTGGCGGAATACTCCATAGTGCTGCAGCGTGGCGAACTGCGCCGCGTCGAGGCGCGGTCCCGCGCCCGCGGCCGCCAGCAGCGCGAGCGCCTGCTCATCGAGGCGCCGGCCGTTGTGGCCGTCGCTCACCAGGCGCTCGAGCGCCAGGCAGTCGTACACGCGCCGGCGCAGGATGCCGGCGCGATACAGCTCGAGCAGCTGCGCCACGAACATCTCGCTGGCGGCGTACAGCCCGGCGGCGAAAGGCTGCTCGCCCCCGCAGTCGCGGATCACGGCCGCGGCGCTCTGCCGGCCGAGCGCCTCGAGGGCATCGCGCCAGGCGTCATTCTGCTGGTGGCGCAGCAGCAGGGCATACATCAGCGCTTCGCCGAGCTCGCCGATCCCGACCTGCAGCGTGCCGCCGTCGCGCACCAGGCTGCTGACGTACAGTCCGATGGCGTGCTCGGCGGTGCCGATGGGAGGGTTGGGCGGGCAGAACAGGTCATAGTCGTAGCGCGCCTCGTCAATGAGGAAATCGAACTGCGCCGGATCCACCTGGGCATGTCCGCCCATGAACGGCATCTGCCCGTGGGTCTGCCCGATGAGCACGATGTCGCGGCCGTCGCGGCGCGCGGCGGCAATGTGCGGCAGCAGGTCCGCGGTTACGTCGGGGTTGGAGCCGAGGCTGAGCTGCAGCTGCCCGTCGAGCGTGCGCCGCGCCACCAGCTGCGCGATCACGTTGACGCCGCGCGCGAGCACCGCGCGCCCCACCTCGGTGTAGTTGGCGCACAGGTAGTGACGCTGCGCGTGGTTGGAAGTCAGGAACGCGCCGGGTGCCAGGTAGAACTCGATGATACGCACGTTGGCGGGGACGCGGTCGGCACGCAGCGCACGCGCGTATTCCGGCTCCAGGTAAGTGCCGAATACCCGCTCGACCAGCGGCGTCAGCAGCCGTGCCTCGAGCGCCGAAGCCGCGGTGGGCTTCAGCAGCGACAGCGCGGTGATGATGGTGAGATCGAGCTGCGGGTCGCGCTGCGCGCGGCGATAAAACTCGTTCACCAGCGCGTTGGGCTTGCCGATGCCGAGCGGCAGCGCCAGCACGATGCGCGGGCCCACCCGGCGCAGCACCGCATCCACGCAGTCACCGACATCAGCGAGTACTTCCGTCATGGCGCTGTGGCATGCTCGCCAACGCCGTCACACCCGTCAACCGTGCGGCCATCACCGAAAGGCGCATATGACACTGCACAAGCCCGCACTCGATCCGCGCAGCGTCGAGGCGATCTCCCGCTGCGGCTACCCCGAGCCCTACCGCTCGCGCGTGCTGCCGCGCCACAAACAGCGGCTCGGCGAGGCTCTCGGGCTTACGCTCCTCGGCATCAATCTGACTACGCTGCTACCCGGCAAGGAATCCTCCATGCGCCACTGGCACACGCACGAGGACGAGTTCGTGTACGTGCTGGAGGGGGAAGTGGTGCTGCGCAGCGAGGGCCGCGAGCAGCTGCTGAGTGCGGGCATGTGCGCCGGCTTCCCGGCCGGCGCCGAGGACGGCCATCAGCTCATCAATCGCAGCGAGCGCCCGGCGGTGTACCTCGAGATCAGTAACCGCGACGAGGAGGACAGCGCCTACTACTCGGACCCGGACGTGGATCTGTCCTACCCGCGCGGCAAACCCGCGCGGCGCGACGGCACGCCGTTGTGATCAGTGCGCGGCGGTCAGCCGCAGAGCGAAGGATACGACGACGTCGTTGCCCACCTGGTCGGTCGCCTTCCAGTCGCCCTGACCGACGCCGTAGTCGAGGCGCCGGATCGTGGTCTTGCCGCTCATGTAGCCGACCGCGGCCCCCTGCTCGGTCGCGGTACGGAACGTGAAGGGCACGCGCAGGTCGCGCGTCTGGTCGCGGATGGTGAGCTTGCCGACCGCCTCGTAGCCTGCCGCAGTCTTGACGATCTGCGGGGCACTGAAACGCGCCTGAGGAAATTTCTTCACCGCGAACAGGTCGTCGCCGCGCAGCGTGTCGTCGCGCTCCTGGTCGCCGCTATCGAGCGAGTTCATCTCGATGCTGACCTGCAGGCGGCTCGCCGCGAGGTTGTCGGCCGAGAAGTCCAGCACGACGGTGAAGCGGCGGAAAGCGCCCTGGTTGCGCGCGCCGGCCTGGGTGAAGTTGAATTGCAGTGTGCTTTTAGCGGCATCGAGCCCGTAGTGAGCCGGGGCGCCCGCCGCTGCCGCCGGCGCGTCCGCGCCCCAGGCGAGCGCTGTGAGCACGGCGAGCGCGCCCAGCGCCGCCAGCGTGCTGAGCAGCATCGCGGGCGAGGTGTGCCTGCCGCCGCTCATCGCTGCTCCGGGGTCTTGTGGAGGCGCAGCGGCAGCATGCGCCGCAGCACGTCGTCCTTGAGCATGAAGTGATGCCGCAGCGCCGCGCCGAGGTGCACCACCGCTATGCTGCCCAGCGTCCAGGCGAGCACCACGTGGGTGTCGTCCAGAATGTGGTAGAGCGTCTTGTTCTTCGGCACCAGGTCCGGCAGCTGAAAGAGCCCGAACCAGCTGACCGGGAACCCACGGGCGGAGGACATCGTCCAGCCCGTCAGCGGCACGGCGAACAGCAGCACGTACAACAGCACGTGCGTCAGGCGGGCAAGCTTTCTTTCGTAGGGCTTGAGATCGTCGGGCAGCGCCGGCGTCGCGTTCGCCCAGCGCCAGCCGAGACGCAGCAGCGCGAGCACCAGCACGGTGATGCCGATCGACTTGTGGCGCGCGAGCAGCGTGAGCTTCTTCGGCCCGGCCGGCAGATCGTCCCACATCGTGGCGAGCGTGAACTGCGCGACGATCAGCAGCACGATCACCCAGTGGAACAGCTGGGCGAGGGCGCCCCAGCGGTGCGTGGTGTTTCGCATGGCCATGCCGCTAAGCTAATGCGCGTGAGCGGGGCTTGTAAACTCCTGTTGCCCGGAGCGCTGCTGCTGGCAACGCTCGCCGGCTGCCCGCTGCGTCCGCCTGCGGCAATCCCGCCCGCCGCCGTGCCGCCGCCTGCCGCGCAGGCTGCCGGCGTGGCGCCGCTGCAGGGCGAGCCGTACGACATCGACGGCCCGGCATCGCTGCTCACTATCCTGGTCTACCGCGGTGGCGCGCTCGCCAGCGTCGGTCACAACCACGTGATCGCCTCGCACCAGCTCAGCGGCAGCATCTACGTGCCGGCCGACATCCGGCGCAGCCGCTGCGAGATCCATGTTCCCGTGGCGACGCTCAGCGTCGATGAGGCGTCGCTGCGCGCGCAGCAGTCCGGCGCCGACTTTCCGCCCGACGTGTCCGAGAGCGCCAAAGAGGGCACGCGGCACAACATGCTCGGCGACGCGCTGCTCGATGCCGGCGAATTTCCCGAGATCGTGCTGCAGGCGAACCTCGACGCGGCTGCCGTCCCTGCCGGGGATGGCGGCGGCGCGGCGCCCGGCGCCGCACCGGCGTCCACCGCCGCACCGGCGTCCGCCACCGGCACGCTGCTGGCGCAGGTGCAGGCGACGGTACACGGCCGGCAGCGCAGCTTCGCCGTGCCGGTGCGCTACGAGCTCAGCGCCGGCACGCTGACTGTCAGCGGCGCGACCAGCCTGAGGCAGAGCGAGCTGGGACTTACGCCCTTCAGCGCGATGCTCGGCGCCCTGCAGGTTCAGGATGAGATGCAGGTAGCGTTTCGCATCGTGGCGCACGTCGCGCACGTCGCGCCTGTCGCGCAGGCCACGGGCGACCAACACTGAACTCTCGTGCGGACGCGCCGCGCTCAGTGCCAACCGAGCTCGGTGAGCAGCGCCTGCGCCTTGTACACCTTGCGCAGTCCCTCCAGCATGATCGTCGGGTCTACGGCAACCGCGCGATTGAGCTCGGGGTCGTACCAGTAGGAGCCGGCGATGGAGTGGATGTTGCCGTCGAACATCAGTCCGACGATACGGCCGTTGCGATCGATCAGCGGGCTGCCGGAGTTGCCGCCGACGATGTCGCTGCTGGTCGACAGGTTGAAGCGCGTATCCATGTCGAGCTGGCCGCGGGCCGCATTCCAGCTGTCCGGCACGCGGAACGGGTCCTGGTCGGTGGCGCGCTCGAACAGCCCGCGCAGATGCGTGAAGGGCTCGATCTCGCGCCCGCCCTCGCGCCAGCCGGTCACGGTGCCGAAGTTGAGCCGCAGCGTGAAGGTGGCATCCGGCGGGAGGCTCGTGCCGTAGATCGCGAAGCGCGCCCGCGCGATCTTCTCGGCAGCGGCCTGCTCGGGCGCCTCGACCTCGTCCTCGTAGCGCTTGCGCACGGCGCGCGCCGGCGCGTCCACCGCGCGCGCCAGCTCGATCATCGGGTCGTTGGACGCATCCACCGCAGCGGCGCCGCCGTCCCACAGCTGTTTGCGCACCTGCGGATCGCCGAGCTTCGAGCCCTCGACCACGCGGGCGGCGAGCGTATCGGGCGAATCCTTCACCAGCAGCTGCCGCACGATCGGCGCATCCGGGCCGAGCCACTCGCGCATGCGCTCGAGCCCGAAGGACAGCGTCAGCTTGTCCAGCTGGGGATAGACCGGCACCGGTGCGAGCAGCCGCTGCTGCACCCGCGGCAGTGCCGCGTCACGGTACTCGCGCAGGCGCTCGGTGTTGGGTTTGGCGCGCTCGGCGGCCGCACGCACCAGCGTGCGCGCATAGCGGAACAGCTGGCTGTTGAAGCCGGCGGCCTGCTCGAGGAAGGTGTACGGCAGGTACAGCTCGTGCACCTGCACCTGCGCCCTGGCGCTGTCGGCCCACGGGTCGCCGATCTGCGCCGCGAGCGGCGCCTGGGCGGCCAGCTTATCGCGCAGCGCCTTCTCTTCCTCGCGCTTGGCCTGCAGCAGGCGGTCATCGAGCAGCGCATCGAGCTGCTTGCGGCGCACCTTGATGGAGTTTTCCAGTGAGTTGAGCGGGTCCTCGACGATGCGCGCGGCTTCCGCGCCGCTCTTGCCGAACTGGATATAGCGGCCGCGCAGCTCGGAGGCGCGCAGCAGGTAGCGTGGCAGGTCGAGGTCGCGCAGCGTCTCGAGCTGCGCCACGGTGAGCAGCCGGTCGGTGGTGCCCGGATGCCCGGAGACGAACACCACATCGCCACTTTCCGGCCCCTGCGGCCGTATAGAGAGGAAATTCGGGGTGGACGCCGGCTTGCCGTCGTGCCCGTAGGCGCGCAGCACCGCCATGTCCAGGCACCAGCGCGGAAACTGGAAGTTGTCCGGATCGCCGCCGAAGGCGGCAATGCCGTCCTCGGGCGAGAACACCAGGCGCACGTCGTCGTAGCGGCGGTACTTGTACAGCCAGTACTGGCCGCCCTGGTAGAGATCCACCGATTCGCACTTCAGCGGACCGAATTTGCCGTGACGGCTGTCCTCCTCGCACTGCTGCTCGAGCTGCGTGAGGGTCTGTTTGCGCTTGTCATTGGCGGCCTTCTCATCCAGTCCGTTGAGCGCCGCGCTCACCTGCGAGGTGACATTCTGCGTCTCCAGCAGCACGTCGGCGATCTGCGTGCCGCACTTGAGCTCCTCCTCGCGGCTGCGGGCGACAAAGCCGTCGCGCACCAGGTTGCGCTCAGCAGTCGAGTGGTCGTCGAGGCAGGCCTCCGCGCAGTGGTGGTTGGTGAGGATCAGCCCGCTGGCGGACACGAAGGAGGCGGTGCAGTTGGACAGGCGGATGGTCGCGGTGCGCACGCGCTCGAGCCACGCAGCGTCGATGTCGACGCCGTACTTCGTCTTGACGAGCTGCTGCGGGAAGTTGTCGAAGGTCCACATGCCGCCGTCGCCGAAGGCCGGGATCGAGACGAGCAGCGCGAGCGCACAGGCGAGCGGGTTGAATCGCATGCGGGTTCCTTTGATCTTATATGTTGCGGCTATTGTCGATGCGGCGCACCGCGTCTGCAACCCGGCACGCGCGGCGCCGCGGCGCGGGCGGTCGCACGGCCGCAGCCGTTGGTCTCAGTCATCCGCTTCGAGCAGCAGCAGCACGCCGCCGGCGGGGTCCTGCAGCAGCGCACCCGGGGCGTCCGCGGGAGCGCCGCGCAGCGCGAAACCGAGCTCGGTGAGCCGTGCCAGCCGCGCCGCGATGCCGGCGCTGCGAAACACCAGCATGGGCCGGTCGCACAGCTGCGGGGAGTGGAAGGCCAGGTCGAGGCGATCGCTGACGAGTGCGAGGCGCGGGTAGGGCAGTTGCAGCTCTTCAGCGACGAAGCCGAGCGGTTCCCAGAAGAGCTGGGCGGCGGCGAAATCGGCCGCCGGCAGGCTCACTTCGGCGAAATCCCCGCACAGCGAAGGCTCGGTGGCGGCGCGCGCCACTGGCGAGTAGGTGCGCGCTTCGAGCACCGCGACCGCATGTCCGGCCGGGTCGGCGAACGCGATCTCGTTGAAGACTTCTTCACCGGTGCGGCAGCGCGTCAGCTCGATGCCCGCACCCGCGAAGGCTGCGAGGCTCGCGGCGATCCCGGGACGCACGAAGGTGAGCGTCGTGGAGGGCCCGCTGCGCGCGTGCACGCCGACAAACAGCCGCCCGTCGGTTAGCACGCCGTAGGGATGCGTGAAGGCATCGCTGGTGGGCGCGGGGGTGAAACCGAGGCGCTCGTAGAACGCCACCGTGGCCGCCACGTCCGCGGCGATCACGCTCAGCTCGTGGAAGCTCCCCAGCAGCGGCAGTGGTGCGGCGCTCGGCATCAGGCGGAGGTGCCGCGCGCGGCGTTCGCCAGCCGCTCCTGCAGCGCGTTGGTCCAGCCCTGGCAATGCTGCACCAGCAGATCGGCGAGGCACTGCGCGTGGCTGCTGCGCTCGTTGAGCGCCGGCACATACTCGAAGCGCTCGCCGCCGGCGCGCATGAAGCTCTGACGGTTCTCCAGGTCGATCTCCTCGAGAGTCTCGAGGCAGTCGACCGCAAACCCCGGGCACACGACGCTCACCTCGCGCACGCCGCGCGCCGGCATCCCGGCGAGCACGCTGCTGGTGGCGGGTGCGAGCCAGGCGGCACGGCCAAAGCGCGACTGGAAGCTGACGCTCCACTCGCCCTCGCGCAGCAGCAGCTCATCCGCCAACAGGCGCGCGGTGGCCTGGCAGTGCCTGAAGTACGGGTCGCCCGCGCGGGTATAGCTCTCCGGGATGCCGTGAAAGGAGATCAGCAGGTGCGCGGTGCGCCCGTGCGCCTGCCAGTGTGCGCTGACGCTCGCGCGCAGCGCCTCGATGTAGCCGGGATCGTCGTGGTAGTCGGCGACGAAGTGCAGGTCCGGCACCGCGCGCCAGCGGCGCAGCTCCGCGCTCACCTGGTCGTGGACTGCGCCGGTGGTCGCGCCGCAATACTGCGGAAACAGCGGCAGCACCAGCAGGCGCTGCGCACCGGCGTCGCGCAGCCGCCGCAGCGCCGCGGGCACGCCCGGGTCGCTGTACAGCATGCCGAGCTCCACCGACAGCGGCGCCAGCATGCGCTGCGCCAGCGCATTGGCGAGCTCGGTGCGCAGCCGCTCGCTCAGGTCTGCGAGCGGCGAGCCCGCGGCGGTCCAGATCAGGCGGTACTTGCGCGCCACGCGCGCCGGCCGCCACGGCAGGATGACGCCGTACAGCAGCGGCAGCCACAGCGCGCGCGGCAGCTCCACCACGCGCGGGTCGGCGAGGAACGGAGCGAGAAAGGCACGCACCGCGCGCGCAGTCGGTGCCCGCGGCGTGCCGGAGTTGACCAGCAGGATGCCGATACGTTCAGCGCCGTCACGCGGCGGATCGGTCGGGCTGGTATAGCGCATGGTCACGATCACGCGAAAGCGGCGCTGCCGGTGCCGCTCGTCAGCCGAGCCCGACGCACAGGAACTTCAGCTCGGTGTAATCGAGGATGCCGTACTTCGAGCCCTCGCGCCCCACGCCCGACTCCTTGACCCCGCCGAACGGGGCGACCTCGGTCGAGAACAGCCCGGTGTTGATCCCGACCATGCCGTACTCGAGCGCTTCGCCGACGCGCCAGGAGCGCGCCAGGTCGCGCGTATAGAAATAGGCCGCCAGCCCGAACTCGGTGTCGTTGGCCATGCGGATGGCGTCGGCCTCGCTCTCGAAGCGAAACAGCGGCGCCACCGGCCCGAAGGTCTCCTCGCGCGCGATGAGCATCGCCGGCGTCACCTCGGTCACCACGGTCGGCTCGAAGAACGTCCCGCCGAGCGCATGGCGGCGGCCGCCGTGCGCGATGCGCGCGCCCTTGGCGAGCGCATCCGCGAGGTGCTGCTCCACCTTGGCGAGCGCCTTGGCGTCGATCAGCGGTCCCTGGTCGGTGGGGCCCTGCAGGCCGTCGCCGACCCGCAGCTTTGCCACCGCCTGCACCAGTTTCTTGGTGAACGCCTCGTACACCGGCGCCTGCACCAGCAGGCGGTTGGCGCACACGCAGGTCTGCCCGGTGTTGCGGTACTTGCTGGCGATGGCGCCGGCCACCGCGGCATCCAGATCGGCATCCTCGAAGACGATGAACGGCGCGTTGCCGCCGAGCTCCATGGTGATCTTTTTCACCGTGCCCGCGCACTGCGCCATGAGCTTCTTGCCGACGGCGGTCGAACCGGTGAAGGTCACCTTGCGCACCGCGGGGTTGGAGGTGAACTCGCCGCCGATCGCGGCGGCATCGCGGCCCGTCACCACGTTGAGCACCCCCGGCGGTACGCCGGCGCGTGCCGCGAGCGCTGCGGCCGCGAGCGCCGAGTAGGGCGTCTGGCTCGCCGGCTTGCAGATGAAGGTGCAGCCGGCGGCGAGCGCCGGACCGGCCTTGCGGGTGATCATGGCGAGCGGGAAGTTCCACGGCGTGATCGCGGCCACCACGCCCACCGGCTGGCGCAGCACCAGCAGGCGCTTGTCGGCCTGGTGCGGCGGAATCACGTCGCCGTACAGGCGCTTGCCTTCCTCGGCGAACCACTCGATGAAGGCGGCCCCGTAGGCGATCTCGCCCTTGGCCTCGGCGAGCGGCTTACCCTGCTCGGCGGTCATGAGCGTGCCGAGGTCCTCCTGGTTCGCCATCAGCAGCTCGTACCAGCGGCGCAGGATGACGGCGCGCTCCTTGGCGGTGAGCGCGGCCCAGGCCGGGAAGGCGCGCGCCGCCGCCTCGATGGCGCGCCGCGTATCGGCGATGCCCATGTCCGGCACGCTGCCGAGGCTCTCGCCGCTCGCCGGATTGACGACCGCAAGCGTCGCGCCGCCGCTCGCCTCGACCCAGTTGCCGCCGATGAAGGCGCGGGTGCGCAGCAGATCGGGATCACGCAGTTTCATAGGTGTCAGGTCAGGTGTTGGAATCCAGGTTGGCAGCGGCGCGCCCGGCGTCCGCGGCGCCGCGCAGGTAGCGGGCGAAGAATTCGAGCGTGCGCGTGCGGGCCAGCGCGGCGGCTTGCGGCTGGTAACTGCCGCGCTGCTCGCAGCTGAAGCCGTGGCCGGCACCCGCGTACACGTACAGCGGCGACTCGGGGTATGCGGCACGCACCCGCTCGACGTCGGCCGCCGGGATGCTCTGGTCGTCGGCGCCGAAGTGATACATCACCGGACACTTCGGCCGCTCCTCGAGGCAGGCGGCAACCTTGCCGTAGTAGACCACTGCGCACGCCACCGGCAGCCGGCAGGCGGCGAGGTACGCCAACATGCCTCCCCAGCAGTAGCCGACCGCGCCGCTGCGGCCGGAGTGCTTCACCACGGCCAGCGCCGCCGCCAGATCGCGCAGCGTCGCCTCCTGCTGCAGCTGCTTCACGTAGCCCGCGCCTTCCTGCATGCCCGCCGGGGTGTAGTCGAGCTCGATGCCGCGGCGCACCCGGTCGAAAAGGCACGGCGCGATGGCGGTGTAGCCCTCCGCCGCGAAGCCGTCGGTCAGCTGGCGGATGTGGCCGTTGACGCCGAAGATCTCCTGGATCACCAGCAGTGCGCCGTGCGGCCGTCCGGGAGGTGCCGCGAGCCAGGCCTGAAATTCGTGGCCGTCGCGCGCCATGATGGTGGTGAATTGCCCCATGGAATGGCATTCTAGCGCGCCGCGCCGTGGGAGAACGCATGCTCGTCGGTAGCGCTGTCAGACGCGTCGCCATCATCGGTGGTGTACGCATTCCTTTCGCCCGCTCCTATTCCGCTTACGCCACCGTCGGCAACCAGGACATGCTCACGGCCGCGTTGCGCGCCGTGGTGGAGCGCTTCCAGCTGCAGGGCGTGCGGCTCGGCGACGTGGCCGCGGGTGCTGTCATCAAGCACTCCAAGGACTACAACCTGACGCGCGAGTGCGTGCTCTCGAGCGGGCTCGACCCGCACACCCCGGGGCTGGACATGCAGCGCGCCTGCGGCACGAGCCTGGAAGCGGCTATCGACATCGGCAACAAGATCGCACTCGGGCAGATCGAGGCCGGGATCGCCGGCGGCACGGACACCGTGAGCGATCCGCCGGTGGTTTACCCGCGTGCCTACCAGCAGCTGCTGCTCACCAGTTACCGCGGGCGCGGTCTGCGTCAGCGCCTCGCGCCGTGGTTCGGGCTGCGGCCGCGGTACTTCAAGCCGGTGCTGCCGGCGGTGATCGAGCCGCGCACCGGGCTGTCGATGGGGCAGAGCGCCGAGATCATGGCGAAGGCCTGGCAGATCGCGCGCACCGACCAGGATCAGCTTGCCTACGAGAGCCACGTGCACGCCGCGGCCGCGTGGCACGAAGGTTTCTACGACGACCTGGTGGTCGAGTACCAGGGGCTCAAGAGCGACAACAACGTGCGCGCCGACGCGAGCGTGGAAAAGCTCGCCAAGCTCAAGCCGAGCTTCGCCGCCAACGGTACGCTGACCGCCGGCAACAGCACGCCGCTCACCGATGGGGCGAGCGCGGTGCTGCTCGCTACCCCGGAGTGGGCGGCGCAGCGCAACCTGCCGGTGCTCGCCTACCTGCGCCACGGCAAGGCGTGGGCGGTGGACTTCGCCACCGGCAAGGAGGGCCTGCTCATGGCGCCGACCTACGCGGTGGCGGCGATGCTCACCGATGCCGGACTCGCCCTGCAGGACTTCGATTACTACGAGATTCACGAAGCGTTCGCCGCGCAGGTGCTGTGCACGCTCAAGGCGTGGGAGTCGGCGGATTACTGCCGCGACGCGCTCGGCCTCGCCGCGGCGCTCGGACGCATCGATCGTGCGCGCCTCAACGTGAAGGGTGGCAGCGTGGCCCTCGGCCACCCGTTCGCCGCCACCGGCACGCGCATCGTCGCGACGCTCGCCAAGATTCTCGCCCAGGATGCGCGCGCCAAGCGCGGGCTGATCTCGGTGTGCACCGCCGGCGGCATGGGCGTTACGGCCATTCTCGAGCGCTGAGGGTGCGCGGGGAGGATGCACATGACTAAGCCGGTTGCGTGTGTGCTGTTCGGCGCGGCGCTGCTCGGCAGCGCGGGCGCGTACGCGGATTTCCAGCAGGCCATGCAGGATTACAACGCGGGGCGCTACGACGCGGCGCACGGCGAGTTCCTGGCGCTGGCCGAGCTCGGCGACTGCTCCTCGCAGTTCAACCTCGGTGCCATGGCGCTCAAGGGCCAGGGCGGCCCGCGCGACTCTGCCAGCGGCGCGGGCTGGCTGCAGGCCGCCGCCGGCAACGGCTGCGAGCAGCTGGTCAACAAGCGCCTCGCTGCGCTCAGCGCCGGGTTGAGCTCCGCGGATGCCAGCACGGCCGCGGCGATCGTCGGTCGCTACGGCCACGAGGCGCTGCGGGTGCAGGGCGTATTCGATCCGGACTTCAGCTGCGCCGACACGCTCGCGCCGCGCGTGCTGTCGGCGCCCGAGCCGGACTACCCGCAGCAGCCGGGGCAGCGCCAGCAGGCGCTCGTCATCACGGCGCTCACCATCGGCGCCGACGGCTTCGCGCGCGACCCGGAAGTGCTGCTCGCCGTGCCGGAGCAGCGCTTCGCCGCGGCGGCGATTGAGGCCTGGCTCAATTCGCGTTTCGCCCCTGCGATGCGCAACGGCCACCCCGTTGCGTACCGCCTGGAGACCAAGCAGGTGTTCGCCGTGCAAGGCGCCGGGCCGCTGGCGCAGCTCGAGCCGCTGCAGCAGGCGCGCAGTGCGGCTGCGGCCGGCGACACCCAGGGTGAGTACCTGCTCGGTCTCGCCGCGACCTTCGAGAGCTCGCTCGGGCTCACCAGCGCGCGCGCCGCGGGAATGCTCCTATCGGCCGCACGCGCCGGCGGTCCGCAGGCACAGTACTGGGTCGGCAGCCAGCTGCGCGCCACGGCCGAGTGCCATCCGCGTGCGGATGGGGCGATCTGGCTCACGCACGCCGCCGCCGGCGGCGATGCCGCCGCACAGGTGCTGCTCGCGTCCGAGCTGCTGCGCGGCACGCCGACGGCGACCCAGATCGCGCAGGCGCGCGCCGCGCTCGTGCCGGCTGCGGGTTCGGGCAGCTACTACGTGCGCAAGCACGTGGTTGCGCTGCTCGCCGCATCGCCGCTGGATGAGTTACGTGATCCGCACACCGCGCTCACTCTGGCGCAGCAGCTGCAGGGCGGTGAGATTCAGTCCGACCCGGAGATGTTCGCAGCGGTCGCCGCCGCTTACGCGAGCAGCGGAGATTTCCACGCCGCGGTGGCACAGCAGCAGCGTGCGCAGCAGAAGGCCCTCAACCTCGGCTGGGACACGCGCGCACTCGACGCCCAGCTCGCCGCCTACCGCGCCGGGCGGCCGTGGCGCGGCGACGTGTTCGCCTCGCCCTAGCGGGGCAGCCGGCGCGCTTCATCGTCCCGGCGAGATGGGCACGCGTGCCGGGCACCGCTCCGCTCGCCGCTGAGGCACCGCGAGGCAGCGCCCTGGAGGTGCTGCGCGTCGCGCTGCAGCTCGGCCTCACCTCCTTCGGCGGCCCGCTCGCGCACCTCGGCTATTTCGAGCGCGTCTACGTGCGCGAGCGGCGCTGGCTGAGTGCCGAGAGCTACGGCGCGCTGCTGTCGTTGTGTCACGTACTGCCCGGTCCGACCAGCAGCCAGGTGGGCTTTCTCATCGGCCTGCAGCGCGCCGGCTGGCGCGGCGCGCTTGCCGCCTGGGCGGGCTTCACGCTGCCCTCGGCGCTGCTGCTCTATGGCGCGGCGCTCGCGGCCACGCGGCTGCAGGGGCGCTTTGCGCTGGCGCTGCTCGCTGGGCTGAAGCTGGTCGCGGTCGCAGTGGTCGCGCAGGCGGTGTGGAGCATGGCGCGCCGGCTGTGCACGGATGCCGCGACCTGGCTGCTCGCGGGCGCCGCCGCGGCGGCGCTGCTGTGGCTCGGCGGCAGCCGCGCCCAGCTCGCGGTGCTCGCGGCCGCGGCGCTCGTCGGGGCAGTGTGCTGTCGGCCGCTCGCCGCGGGTGTCGCGCCCGCATGGAGGGCGCAGCGCGCCGACTGGCCGGCGCTTAGCGTGTTTGCCTTGCTGCTCGTCGGGCTCGCGCTGCTCGCGTGGCTGGCGCCGCACAGTCCCGTGGCGCTGGCGGCGCTCTTTTACGATGCGGGCGCGCTGGTGTTCGGCGGCGGCCACGTGGTGCTGCCGCTGCTGCGCGATGCCCTCGTGCCGCACGGCTGGATCAGCGACGACGGGTTCCTCGGCGGCTACGGCCTGGCGCAGGCGATGCCCGGGCCGCTGTTCGCCGTCGCCGCCTACCTCGGAGCACTGGCCTTGCCGGCCGCGGCCGCGCTCGGCGCCGCCGTGGCGCTGGTGTGCATCTTTCTCCCCGGACTGCTGCTCGCCGTAGCCGGAGCGTCGCTGTGGCAGCGCCTGGCGCACGCCGCGCGGCTGCGCGCCGCGCTCGCCGGCATCAACGCGGCGGTGGTGGGGATTCTCGCCGCGGCGCTCTACGATCCGCTGTGGACCCAGGGGGTGCACGACGGCCTTGATGTGGCCATCGCCGCCGGTGCGTTCCTCGTGCTGCACAGCCGCCGCGGCACGCCGCTCGCCGCGCTCACCCTGTGCGTCGGCTGCAGCCTGCTGCGGGCGTTGCGCTAAAGTAGCCAACATCATGAGCAGACCCGGCATCGATCGCGTCTTCGAGCGACGCCTCTCCAGCCTCGTCAACAGCGGCCAGCCGCAGATCCTGCAGGGCGGCCGCAAGGGCGTGGAGAAGGAGTCGCTGCGCGTCATGCCCGACGGCAGCCTGGCGGCGAGCGCGCATCCGCGGCTGCTCGGCTCCGCGCTCACCAACGAGCACATCACCACCGATTATTCCGAAGCGCTCATCGAGCTGGTGACGCCGGCCTTCGTGCACAGCTGGGAGTTGCTGCAGTACCTGCTCGATCTGCACCAGTTCGTCTACCGCCACCTCGGCGAGGAGCTGCTGTGGGCGACCAGCATGCCGTGCGCCATTGCGCGCGACGAGGACATTCCGCTGGCGCAATTCGGCAGCTCGCACGTCGGGCGCATGAAGACCGTGTATCGCAACGGCCTCGGCCTGCGCTACGGGCGCATGATGCAGGCGATCTCCGGCGTGCACTTCAATTACTCCTTCCCGCTGCCGTTCTGGGAAGCATGGGCGGCGGTGCGCGCCGCGCCCGCGCACGATGCGGCGTTCGTCTCGGCGAGTTATTTCGACCTGCTGCGCAACTACCGCCGCTACGGCTGGCTGGTGCTGTACCTGTTCGGCGTATCGCCGGTGGTGTGCAAGTCCTTCCTGCGCGGCCGCTCGGCAGGCCTGACCGACTTCGGCCCCGGCACCGCGTTCGAGCCGTACGCCACCAGCCTGCGCATGAGCGACGTCGGCTACCGCAACCGCGACCAGGCGGGCCTGGAGGTCTCGGTCAACAGCCTCGATGAGTACGTGCGCGACCTGACGCGCGCCATCACCACGCCGCATCCGCCCTACGAGGCGCTCGGCGTGCTGGTGAACGGCGAGTACCGCCAGCTCAACGCCAACATCCTGCAGATCGAGAACGAGTACTACAGCTTCATCCGCCCGAAGCGCGTGGCGCGCTCCGGCGAGCGTCCCACCAAGGCGCTGCGCCGCGCCGGCGTCGAATACGTCGAGGTGCGCGCGCTCGACGTGAGCGCGTTCGATCCGGTCGGCGTGAACCAGAACAAGCTGCGCTTCCTCGAAGCCTTCCTCGCGCTGTGCCTGATGAAGGACAGCCCGCCGATCGAGGCCGCCGAGCACGCGGTGCTCGACCAGAACCATCTCAGCGTGGCGCGCCGCGGGCGCGAGCCGGGGCTGATGTTGTCGCGCGAGGCGCGCGAGGTACCGATGCTCGAATGGGCGCGCGAGCTGCTCGACTCGATGTCTGGCATCTGCGACGTGCTCGACCGGGGCGATGCGACGCGTCCCTACTCCCAGGCGCTCGCCACGCAGTCGGCCAAGGTCGAGGACGTGGCGCTCACCCCCTCGGCGCGCATGATGGCCGAGCTCACGGCCGGGGAGTCCTTCTTCGACCTGGCGCTGCGCATGTCCGCGACACACAAGGCCTATTTCCTCGACTTGTACCCGCCCAACGAGGAGCGCCTGCGCGAGTTCTCGCAGGAAGCCGAGGACTCCCTTGCGGCGCAGCAGAGGATCGAAGCCGCGGACCGGGGAACGTTCTCCGAATATCTGGCGCGCTATTTCGCGGATTGACGGCGCGCTCGTATGAAGTTTGTTCAGCCGCCGTTAACTTCGCACTAACTTTAACATAATCAGCGGTTTGGCCGGTTAGCTTTTGCCCTCTGGACGACATAAACTTCGTGAGCCACGTCGCACTACGGATGGGCGGCGGGCCGAATGGAAGCACCAAGGGTCACTTCGACAATAAGCAGGAGTGCGAACTGATGAAAAGGAAAGGCGCGGAAGGACTAACCGCAGGGCCACCGGCGATCCGGGCGGCCAATGAAGAATTCACCGGGACGGTGAATCGCCTCGATGCAATCTCTTACTCACGTTCCGGCTGGGATCCGTACGAAGTGTGGCGTACGCGCGTGAAGGCATCCTCCCGGCCGCGTCAGGAGCGTGAGCCCGATCCACTGCGCTAGGAATTCTCCGGCGCGCTGAAGGGGGCGGCGTTTTGCGCGGTACGCAGGCACAGGACGACTCGTCCGGCACGGTGCTGCGTACGCGACGAGTGCAGCTGCGCTTTCGCGACCGCGAGCTCGAACGCCAGTTCCTGTTGAGTTACCGCGCGGCGGCGCGGCCCTGGATCCGCATGAGCCTGATCGTGGCGCTGTCCACGGTGCTCGGCTTCACGGTCATCGATCACTGGCTGCTGGTCGGCCCGCGCCTGGCGCGTCCGGACGTGTGGCGCTTCGGCCTGCAGCTGCCGCTGGTGCTCATCATGATGGGGCTCACCTCGCCGCGGCTGTACCTGCGCTGGTACCAGCCGGCGATCCAGATCGCCGCGCCGCTGTTCGGCGTGGGCACCGTGCTGATGGCGGTGGAGGCGACGCCGGCGCAGCTGCCGCTGGTGGCCGCGCGGCTGGTGCTGGCCGCGTTCTACTTCTATTTCATGTTGGGAGTGTCGTTCCAGGCGGCGCTGCGCAGCAACCTGCTGATGATCGGCGCGTATGCCGCGGCGGCGCTGCTGGGACAGATCGCAGCTCCGGTGGCCACCTACTCGCTGTTCGTGCTGCTGTGCGCGAACCTCATCGGCGGCGCGGGCTGCTACGCGCTCGAGTACGCCAACCGCGTCGCCTTCCTCGAGCGGCGCCGGCTCGCCGAAGTCGCCACGCACGACGGCCTCACGGGGCTCATCAACCGCGCGGCGCTCGAAGAGCAGGCGCGCAGCCTGTGGCAGCACGCGCAGGGCGCCGGCCTGCCGGTGTCGGTGATGCTGATCGACATCGATCACTTCAAGGCCTACAACGACTGCTACGGACACCAGGCGGGCGATCGCTGCCTCAGGAAAGTCGCGGACACGATCCGCGCCGCCGCGCGGCGCCGGCCGCTCGACGTGGTGGCGCGCTACGGCGGCGAAGAGATCATCGCCATCCTGGTCGGTGGGGACGCCAGCGAGGCGGCGCAGGCCGCCGAGAGCGTGCGCTGTGCGGTCGCCGAGCTCGCCATCGCACACCGCGGCTCGACCACGCGTGCCTATCTGACGGTGAGCGTGGGGGTGGCCACCGTGGAGCGCGGCGGCGACTATTCGCACGAGCACGCGGTGCAGCGTGCCGACCTCGCGCTGTACGCCACCAAGGCGCGCGGCCGCGACGGCTGGTCGGCCGATCCGGCCGCCGCCGCCAGTGGCGCGGCGGCTGACGTCGAGGTCGCCGCTGTCGAGGTTGCTGCGATCAGTGGCGCCAATGGTGCGCTGCTGAAGACCGCAAGCTGAGCGCGGCTGCCGCAAAGTCAATCCCCCGCCCGAGGCAGGCAGAGAGCGACGCGTGGCCGGCAACGCGCGCGCAAAAGGCGCGCGCGAAAGGCTCGCGCGATGAGTGGCGTGCGCGTGCGGCGGGCGTCACTTGCGCTCGCCCGTCGTTGCCCCGATCCTCCCCGCCATGAATGCACTCTCGGTTCAGGGACTGACCAAGACCTACAGGAACGGCGTGCAGGCGCTGCGCGGTGTGGATCTGGAGGTCGAGCGCGGCGATTTCTTCGCCCTGCTCGGCCCCAACGGCGCCGGCAAGACCACGCTCATCGGCATCATCACCTCGCTGGTCAACAAGACCGCGGGCGTGGCGCGCGTGTTCGGACACAACATCGATACTGATCTCGAGGCGGCCAAGGCCTGCATCGGCATCGTGCCGCAGGAACTGAACTTCAACATGTTCGAATCGCCCTACACCATCATGGTGAACCAGGCGGGCTTCTACGGCGTGCCGCGTCCGCTGGCGCGCCAGCGCGCCGAGCAGTACCTGAAACAGCTGCAGCTGTGGGACAAGCGCAATGGCATCTCGCGCGGCCTGTCCGGCGGCATGAAGCGCCGCCTGATGATCGCGCGCGCACTGATGCACGAGCCGCGCCTGCTGATACTCGACGAGCCCACCGCCGGGGTTGACATCGAGATCCGCCGCTCGATGTGGGATTTCCTGCGCGAGATCAATGCCCGTGGCACCACCATCATCCTCACCACCCATTACCTGGAGGAGGCCGAGACGCTGTGCCGCAACATCGCCATCATCAGCGGTGGGCGCATCGTCGAGCGTGACCGCATGAGCAGCCTGCTGCGGCGGCTGCACGTGCAGACCTTCGTGCTCAACGTGCGCGAGACGCTCGCCGCGGCGCCGTCGCTGCCGGGCTACGCGGTCGCGCTGATCGACGATCACACCCTCGAGGTGGAGGTGTCCAACGACGAGAATCTCAACGACATTTTCGCGCGGCTCTCCGCGCTCGGCATCGGCGTGCTCTCCATGCGCAACAAGGTGAACCGCCTGGAGGAGATCTTCATGCAGCTGGTTGAGGGGCGCGGCACGCCGGGCGAGGGGCCGCGCGCCGCGGCTGCGCCGCCGGCGGCCGCCGGCATCGGGGTGGATGTGCCATGAGCAGTATCGCGCTTCCCGATGCGCCGCCGGTGCGGCTGAACGTGGTGCGCTGGATCGGCTTCAAGACCATCGTCATTCGCGAGTACGGACGCATCATCCGCATCTGGGGTCAGACCATCGTGCCGTCGGCGGTGACCGCGGTGCTGTACTTCGCAATTTTCGGCAGTCTCATCGGGCGGCGCGTCGGTGCCATGGACGGTATCGACTACAAGCAGTACATCGCGCCCGGCCTGATCATGATGTCGGTCATCACCAACTCCTACGGCAACGTCGTCGCCTCGTTCTTCGGCGCCAAGTTCGGCAAGCACATCGAGGAGCTGCTGGTCTCGCCGTTGCCGAACTGGGTGATCGTCGCCGGCTACGCCACCGGCGGGGTGGTACGGGGCCTGCTGGTCGGCGCGACGGTGACGGTCGTGTCGCTGGTGTTCACGCACCTGCCGGTGCATCACCTATGGGTCGTGCTGGCGGCGTTGCTGCTGACCTCGGTGACCTTCGCACTCGGCGGGTTTCTCAATGCGCTGTTCGCCAAGAACTTCGATCAGGTGAACTGGATTCCGTCCTTCGTGCTCACCCCGCTCACTTACTTCGGCGGCGTGTTCTATTCGGTGAGCCTGCTGCCCGGGTGGGCGCGGCAGCTGTCGTACGTCAATCCCATCCTCTACATGGTGAACGCCTTCCGCTTCGGCTTTCTCGGCGTTTCCGACGTCGAGGTCGGCAGCGCCTTCGCGCTGATGCTGGCGGCGGCGATCGTGCTGTTCAGCACGGCGGTCGGGCTGATGAACCGCGGCACGGGAATCCGCGAGTGACGGCGGCGCTGGCGCTGGTGAGCGCGCGCGCCGCGCGCGGGCTCGATGAGGACATGCCGCCGCTGCTGGCCGCCTGCGCCGCCCGTGGCGTGCACGCCGAGATCGCGGACTGGGATGATCCGGGCGTAGAGTGGGCGCGCTTCGATGCGGCGCTGCTGCGCTCGGCGTGGGATTACGCCGAGCGGCTGCCGCAGTTTCTCGCCTGGGCGGAGCGCACCGCCGCCCTCACCACGCTCTTGAACCCGCTCGCGGTGGTGCGCTGGAACTGCGACAAGCACTACCTGCGCGAGCTCGCGCAGGCCGGCGCGGCGGTGGTACCCACGACCTTCGCCGAGCCCGGCGCCGATGCAGCGCGGCTGCTCGCGGAATTTATGGCGCAGCAGCGCTGCGCGCAGCTGGTCGTGAAGCCGGCGATCGGGGCCGGCTCGCGCGACGCGCGCCGTCACCCCCGCGGCGCCACCGCCGAGATCCTCGCGCACATCGGCTACCTGCTCGCCGCGCGGCGCAGCGTGATGCTGCAACCCTACCTCGAGGGCGTGGATGACCACGGCGAGAGCGCGCTCATCTTCATCGCCGGCCGCTTCAGCCACGCGGTGCGCAAGGGGCCGATGCTGCCCACGGGTGCGCCCGCGACCGCGGCACTGTTCGCGCCCGAGGAGATCAGCGTGCGCGTCCCGGACGCCGCCGAGCTCGCTCTCGCGCAGCGCGTGCTGGCGCGGCTGCCGTTCGGCGAGCTGCTGTACGCGCGCGTCGATCTGATCCGCGACGCGGCCCACCGCCCGTGCGTGCTCGAGCTCGAGCTCAACGAGCCCTCCCTGTACCTCGCGCACGAGCCGGCCGCCGCCGAGCAGCTGCTCGCGGCGCTGCTCGCCCGGCTCGACCTTACGTCGGATCGCGCTCGGGCAGGTTGAGCGCCGGCCGCCACGGGCCCGGCGACGGCCGACCGCGGGCCCGGCGATTTATGACATGGCGCAGCAATTATGTGAGGTAGAACACACAAAATACGCTCTAAGTCATTGGAGAAACAAAACTTTCATATTTCCTTAACCGGGCTGACGCGCATTCCGCCGAAGCTGTACGGGCGACCTCATGCGCCTCACCGGAGGACTGAAGGGCACGTGAAAGCGACCGGCCTCAACACGCTGATGGCGCGTATCGACGCCGCCGAATACGGCCTGTGCCGCACGCTGAACCGTGGGGCCACGCGGACGCTGCCGCGACGGGTCTTTCAGGTCGCGAGCCGCCTGGGCGACGGGGTTGCCTGGTACGTGCTGATTCTCGCGCTGCCGCTCATCTACGGCGTCACCGCAGTGCGCCCGGCGATCGTCATGGCGCTCACCGGGGCGCTCGGCGTGGCGCTGTACTCGCTGCTCAAGCGGCTGTTCGTGCGCGAGCGGCCGTTCATCACCCACAGCGCCATCGATCGGGCGGCCGCGCCGCTCGATCGCTACAGCTTCCCGTCCGGCCACACGCTGCACGCGGTGTCGTTTGCCTGGCAGGCGAGCGTGCACTTCCCCGAGCTCGCCTGGGTGCTGCTGCCGTTCGCCGCGCTCATCGCCTCCTCGCGCGTGGTGCTCGGGTTGCATTACCCCTCCGATGTGCTCGCCGGAGCGGCCATCGGCGGCGCGCTCGCCGAGCTCGGGCTCGCCTTCACCTGACGTGAGCTGCGCGGACCCGCTCACGGCGCGGCTCGCGCGCGGGTACAGTTAGCGCGTGCGGGTCCTGTTCATCTCCGACGTCTACTTTCCGCGCGTCAACGGCGTCTCCACTTCCATCCGCACCTTCCGCGGGGAGCTGGCGGCCTGCGGCGTGGAGACCTGGCTGGTGGCGCCGCAGTACGGCGGCGCCGCGGACACGGATGAGCCCGGCGTACTGCGGGTGCCGGCGGCGCGTGTGCCGCTCGATCCCGAGGACCGCCGCATGGCGTGGCGTGCGCTGAACCGCACGCTCGACGCGCTGCCCGCGGGCGGTTTCGACCTGGTGCACATCCAGACGCCGTTCATCGCGCACTACGCCGGAGTGCGCTACGCGCGCCGCGCCGGCATCCCCGCGGTGGCGACCTACCACACGTTCTTCGAGGAGTATCTGCACCACTACCTGCCGGTGCTGCCGCGCTCGCTCGGCCGGGTGCTGGCGCGCCGCTTCACGCGCTCGCAGTGCGCTGCGCTGCAGGCGCTGATCGCGCCCTCGGAACCGATGCGCGAGGTGCTGGCGGCCTACGGCGTGACCACGCCGGTGCACGTGGTGCCGACCGGGCTGCCGGCGGATTGCTTTCGCAGCGGCGAGGGCCGCGCGTTTCGCGAGCGCGCCGGCATCGCGGCCGAAACGCCGCTGGTCACCTACATCGGCCGCGTCGCACACGAGAAGAACATCGGCTTCCTGGTGGAAATGTTCCGCGAGGTGCTGCGCTCGGTGCCAGCGGCGGTGCTGGTGATCGCGGGCGAAGGACCGGCGCGCAACGCGCTGCACGCGCAGGTGGCGGCACTCGGCCTCGAGAGCCACGTGCACTTCGCCGGCTACCTGGAACGCGCCGGCGCGCTGCTCGACTGCTATGCCGCCGCCGACGCGTTCGTGTTCGCCTCGCGTACCGAGACGCAGGGCCTGGTGCTGCTCGAGGCCATGGCGCAGGGGGCGCCGGTGGTATCGACCGCCGAGCTCGGCACGCGCTCGATACTCGTGCCGGGGAGCGGTGCGCTGGTGGTGCCCGAAGAGCGTGCAGCGTTCGCCGCCGCGGTGGTGCGCGTGCTCAGCGATGCCAGCCTGCGCGAAGGCATGGCCGCACGCGGGCGCGCCTACGCGCGCAGCTGGTCGGCGAGCGCGATGGCGCAGCGCCTCGCGCAGGTGTACGCGCCCCTGGCGCGCGCCGCCGCGCCAGGCGTGCGCGGCCGCCTGACGACACAGTGATTAAGTCGCGAAGGCGATGCCGCGATCGTCTTCACTCCGCGACAGCAGTTGAACCTTGGCGGTTCTGGGCTACACTGAATCCGCGAGCGTACCGGACCGCGGCTGTTGGAGCGGCGCATGGGGGCAAAGCGGGCTTTGATCGTGGACGATTCCAAGTCCGCGCGCTTGTTTCTGGCCCGTGCCCTCGAGAAATACGACATCGATGTCGATAGCGCGGAGAGCGCCGAAGCGGCCATCGACTACCTCAACAGCAACCGTCCCGACGTCATCTTCATGGATCACCTGATGCCGGGCATGGACGGCCTGCAGGCCGTGCAGGCCATCAAGAACGATCCGCGCACCGCCACCATCCCGATCATGATGTACACCTCGCAGGAGGGCGAGCTGTACCTCGGCCAGGCGCGCGCGCTCGGTGCGGTCGGCGTGCTGCCCAAGCAGATCAAACCCACCGACGTGTCGAAGGTGCTGTACCAGCTGCACCTGGTCGCCGACCGGCGCAGCAGCGAGCAGTCGAGCTTCACCCCCCTCGGTGTCACCGGTGACGTCACCGCGCGCGAGCCGGCCGCGCCACCGCCGCCGCGCGCGCTCACCGAGAGTGGCTTGCGCGAGCATTTCGCCGAGCTGCGCCGCGCGCTGGTGGCCGGTATCGACACGCAGACCGAGCGCATCACCGCCGAGCTGCGTGCGTTGCTGCTGGAAGCCCTGCCGCCGCCGCCGCAGCGCCACGGCCACAGTCGCCGTGGCCGTGGATCGTCGCCTGCGCCGCGCTCGGCACGGCCCTGCTCAGCAGCATGTTGTGGTGGCGCAGTGTGCAGCTTCTCGAGGGGCTGCAGGTGCAGATGACACAGCTGCACGCGGGCCAGCGCGCGCCAGCGGCGCAGCTTGCGCAGGGGGCGCCGAGCGCGCAGCCCGTCGCCGGCGCGCCGGGCGCCGCACCGGGAGCTGCGCCGGGCGCCGCACCGGGCCTCGCAGCTGTGGCGCCATCCCCCGCAGCGGGCGATGCCAAGCCGACCATTCTGCCGGTACCCTATGGAGCCGATGCGCTCGGTGGCGCTCGGCTCGAGGTGATCCGCCAGCTGCTCTACCGGCTGGCGCGGCAGAAGGTGAGTGGCGTTGTCGACATCAGGAGCTTTGCAGGGCGTTTCTGCCTCGTGGGCAACGCGCTCGACGGTTATTCTCTGGCGCCCGACGAGACGCCGTTCGCCCGCTGCGACCAGGTCGGCAACCCTTCTGAGGAAGCACTGTCCGCGCTGCAGCGCACCCCGCTGGCGCTTGCCAACCTCTTCGGCGAGATCCGCGCCTCCACTCATGGCGCGCTCACCGCGCAGGTGTCGGTCGGGGACACTGCCAGCGTGCTCACCCCCTATCCGCCGCCCTCGGCGGAGCTCAGTGCGGGCGAGTGGAACCGCGCAGCGAGCGCCAACAACCGGATCGAGATCCGCGTGCGTTGAAGCCGACGGTGGCCGCCGTGCGCCCGGCTGACGAGGACATCCAGCCGTCGCGCTGGCTGCGCAATCCACATCTGCAGTCGATGCTGGCGAGCACCGCGTGGCGGCGCGGCCGCGTGTTGCGCGCGGCCGCGCCGCTGCTGGCGGCCTCGCACGAGCGGCTGCTCGACTGCGGCGAGGGCGTGCGGCTGCAGTGCTTCGTGTCCACGCCGGCGCACGGCAGCCAGCGCACCGTGGTGCTGTTGCACGGTTGGGAAGGCAGCGCCGAGTCGTACTACGTGCTGTCGCTCGCGCAGCTGCTGTTCGAGCGGCGCTTCGAGGTGGTGCGCCTCAACCTGCGCGATCACGGCGAGACCCATCATCTCAACCGCGAGCTGTTTCATTCCTGCCGCCTGCCGGAGGTCGTGGGCGCGGTGCGCGCCGTGCAGCAGCTCTCGCCGGGCCGGCCGCTGCAGCTGGCCGGCTTCTCGCTCGGCGGCAACTTCATGCTGCGCGTGGCCGCGCAGGCCCGCGCCGCGCGGCTGAACCTGGCCGGCGTGGTCGCGGTGTCACCGGTGCTCGATCCGGTGGCCACACTCGGCGTGCTGCAGCGGGGGATGCCGGGCTACGAGCGGTACTTCGTGCGCAAGTGGCTGCGCTCGCTGCGCAAGAAGCAGGCCGCCTGGCCGGACGTGTACGACTTCAGCGAGCTCGCGCGGCTGCGCGATCTGAAGCTGATGACGGCCGAGCTGGTGAAGAGCCACACCGAGTACCCGACGCTCGAGCACTACCTCAACGGCTACGCCATCACCGGAGCGCGGCTCGCGCAGCTCGAAGTTCCGTCGACTATTTTCACCTCGCGGGACGATCCGATCATTCCCGCCGCGGGACTCGCCGCGCTGGCGCGGCCGCCAAGCCTCACGGTGAATGTGACGCGCTACGGCGGCCATTGTGGTTTCTTCGCCGCCCTGAGCGGGCCGACCTGGCTCGAGCAGCGCATCCTCGCGCTGCTCGGTGCCGGTACGACGCCGGCCGCCCCGGCCGTGGACGCTGCCACCCTGGGCGAGTCGCCCTAGCCGTCCTGCCCCTGGCGCTTCTCCTCGAAGCGCACCACCGGCTCGCCGCTGGTGACCGTGACCGCCCCGTCGATGACGGCGCCCTTGGCGACCGCAATGCTGCGGGCGACGATGTCGGCGCGCAGCACGGCGCTCGCGCCGACTTCGAGCTTGCCCTCCACCACGAGCCGGCCGGTGATGCGGCCGGCGACGATCGCGGCGCGCGCGTGAATCTCGCCCTCCCACTGCGCCGTCGCGGCCATGCGCAACGCGCCGCCGACCCGGCCGTCGCCGCGGATGGCGCCGCACACCACCAGCGGGCCGACCGTCTCGAGGTCACCGGTCAGGCGCGAGCCCTCAGCCAGGAACGTCGGCGTATCGCCGATCTGGTCGATCAGCCGGCGTTTCAGGGTCTCGCTCATCCGCTGCTCCTGGTGAGGGTCGGTAGGGTCATAATCGAGGGGTTCATAGTACGTAAGCCGCCAGGGCGATGAGCACATGATGACATTCCGGGCAGGACGAATCGCGCGGCTCGCACTGCTGGGGACCCTGTGCGCCTGCAGCTCCGAGCAGCAGGACTGGCGCTCGGCGGAAGGTGCGGACACGAGCGAGGCGTGGGGCCGCTTCATCGAGCAGCACCCCGACAGCGAGCTGGCGGCGCAGGCGCGCGCACGGATCGCACAGCTCGGCGAGCAGCGTGACTGGCAGCACGCCAGCGCGATCGCCACGGCGCAAGGCTACCGGCAATTCCTGGCCCATCATCCGAGCGGCAGCCATGCCGAAGAGGCGCGCATTCGCATCGAGTCCTTTGGGCTCGGCTCGATGCCGCGCATTGCGCCACAGACACCGGAGGAGGTCGCGGCGGGGGGCCCTTCGGGGGTCAACGCGCTGCAGCTGGCGACGATCGCCGCGCCGCCCTCCCACCAGAGCACCGCGCAGCCAGGCACCTCGCCGCAGGGCCCCCCGCCGGAAGACGTCTCGCGGCAGAGCGCTGCAGACAGTGCGGCGCCGGCGCCCGCTGCGGCTGCGGCACAGGCCGCGCGCGACGGCGGACCGCCGCAGGCGGACTACGCGGTGCAGCTCGGCGCCTTTGGCAGCGAGGCGAGTGCCGGGCGCGAGTGGCAGCGACTACAGGGTCGCTTCGGCGCCCAGCTGCAAGGACTGTCCCCGCGCATCGTCGTGGCCAGCAGCGAGGGGAGTGAGCTCTACCGCCTGCAGGCTCCCGCCTCCGGCGAGGCCCAGGCGCGGGCCATCTGTGACTCGCTGAAGGAGCAGGCCCAGGCCTGCGTCCCGGTCCTGCCGCGCTAGGGCCCGACAGGGCGGCCCAGGGTACCAAAGTGACAATTCACGTCACCGGACGCGACCCCTGAGAATAAAGATAAGTCGTTGTTATTAAAAGCTATTCGTCGCTGGCACAGGCCTTGCTCTAGCTCAATCAGTTGCGAACAACTTCCCCGTGTTCGCTCCTGCGCGCCGCGATGCGACTTCCCCCGCTTCGCGGCGCCTTTTTTTGTGTGCTCAGGTCGTAAGGCTGGCTGCAGGTGACCGGAGGGGCGACGGGGCATACGTTCGAGGGGGATCGAAAACTGGACACCCCGCCCGCCCCTCCGCTCATTCCTGCGTTGCGATCAACGTCCTCCCCGTTACCCTACAAATCCGGCAGCGCTTGCGGCAAGCGAAAAGAATTGGTGTCACAGGTGATCCCGGCTCAGCCCGGCCGGTACTGGGTCAGTGCCCAGTGCGTGAGCGCCTGCACCGCCGGCCGCTCGATATCCTTCATGCGACTGACGAGGTAATAGGAGTCGGGGCTGGCGAGCTCCACGGCGAAGACCCGCACGAGCGCTCCGCTGCGGATCCAGGAATCGCATAACAGCGTCGGCACGAGCGCGATCCCCACGCCGCCCTCGGCCGCGCGCACCACCGCGATCATGGTGTCCAGCTCGATCACCTGGCGCGGCTCGGGGGTGGCGAGGCCGACCTCGTCCGCCCAGCTGCTCCACGCAAACGGCCGCGTCCGGTCCACGATCAGCGGCAGCGTGCCGAACACTTCCCGGCCGAGGCGGGCGACGCTGCCGGCGTGGCGCGGCGCGCAAACCGCGGTAAACGGGCAGGAAAACAGCCGCTCGCTCTTCAGTCCCTGCGGCGGGGCATTCGCCAGCACTATCGAGACGTCGGCGGTCGGCGGATGGGTCGAGGGGCGCGGGTCGCGCGTGTCGAGCTGCACGTCGATCTGCGGGTGGGCGGCACAGAAATCCGCCAGCCGCGGGATGAATAGCTCGTTGGCGAACAGCGCCGGCAGCCGCACCCGCAGTGTCTGGCGACCGTTGCGGCGGGCAAACTGTGCGAGCGCGCGATCGAGCGCCTCGAGCAGCGGCTCGACCTCCTCGCGCAGGCGGTGGCCGGCGGTGGTCAGATCGAGCGAGCGGGTGCGCCGCTCGAACAGTCGCATGCCGAGCAGCGTTTCGAGCTCCTTCATCTGGTGGCTGACGGCGGAAGGAGTCAGGCACAGCTCGGCCGCTGCGGCCTTGAAGCTGCGCTGCCGCGCGGCCACACAGAAGGCGCGCAGATTGCGAAGCGGCGGAGGTCGGGACAGTCTCATCATGTCGGGTCACCGCACTTGAGGAAGCAAGTTCCGTGCCCTATGAAAAGTGCGCCGCAACCGCGGCTGCCCCGGGCGTAAGGGAGCTAAGTTTGCCTCGCGAAGGTGCCGGTTGCGTGGCCTCGTGCACTCAAGTGGTGCGGTGACAGCGGCTAGAATCCCCCGGTAACCATGGAATTCCGCGACTACTACAAGATCCTGGGCGTCGAGCGTGCCGCGACGGCGGAGCAGATCAAGGCTGCGTACCGGCGCCTCGCGCGCAAGTACCACCCCGACGTCAGCAAGGAGCCGAATGCGGAGGCGCGCTTCAAGGAGATGCAGGAGGCCTACGAGGTGCTGCGCGATCCGCAGAAGCGCGCCGCCTACGACCAGCTCGGCAGCGAATGGAAATCCGGACAGCAGTTCCGGCCGCCGCCGGACTGGGCCCCGCAGGGCGCGCGCGGCCGGCGCCGCGCTGCACCCGGTGGCGGCGCCGGCGCCGCTGCGCAGGACGGCAGCTTCACGCAGGAGGAGTTCAGCGATTTCTTCTCCTCGCTCTTCGGCGGCGGCAGCCAGTTCGGCGGTGCTGCGGCGCGCGCCGGGCGCGATCAGCACGCGCGTCTCGATATCGAGCTCGAGGAGGCTTATCGCGGCACCACGCGCACGCTCGAGCTGAAGCGACCCGAGGTCAAGCCCGACGGCTCGCTCGAGCTGCGCGCGCACACCGTGCGGGTCACCATCCCCGCGGGAGTGAGCGAGGGGCAGCTCATCCGGCTCGCCGGCCAGGGCGAGGCCGATCAGGGCGGTGCAGGCGCTGGCGACCTGTATCTCGAGGCGCACATCCTGCCGCACCGGCGCTTCACGCTCGACGGGCGCGACGTGACGCTCACCTTCCCGGTCGCCCCGTGGGAAGCCGCCCTCGGCGCCACCGTCACCGTGCCAACTCTCGGCGGCGCGGTGGAGATGCACATTCCCGCCGCCGCGCAATCGGGCCAGAAGCTGCGCCTGCGCGGGCGCGGACTGCCCGGGTCAACCCCGGGGGACCAGTACGTGCAGCTCAAGGTGGTGCTGCCGCCGGGCGATTCCCCCGAGGCGAAAGCGCTCTACGAAGAGATGCGTGCGAAGCTCAACTTCGATCCGCGTGCCCTTGATACGAGGTGATGACATGGTTCGCGTGACTGCTGTACTCGAAGCCCGGCTGCTTGGTGAGGGCGACTGGATCGCGGCCGCCGCGATGTGCGAGCTGTGCCGCCTCGACTTCGAGGCCGTGCGCGAGCTGGCCTCGCTCGGGGTGGTGACGCCGCGCGATCGCGAAGGCCAGTGGCAGCTGCCGGCGACGGCGCTGCCGCGGCTGCAGATCGCCGCGCGGCTGATGCGCGACCTGGGAGTGAACGCGAGCGGCGCGGCGCTGGCCGTGGAGCTGCTCGAGGCACAGCGCGAGCTCGAGCGGCGTATCCGCCACCTCGAACGGCTCGCCACGGACTACTGACCGAAGCTCTCGCCCCCGCTCTGCAGCCACTGGCGCTCCGCGGCCGTGCTCTCGCGTCCGAGCGCATGGTTGCGGTAAGGGAAGCGCCCGAACTGCTCGATGATCGCGCGGTGGTTCTGCGCCGAGCGCAGTGAGCTGGAGAACAGCTCGCGCAGCTCCTCGGGTGCCTCGTGCAGCAGCCGCCGGTAGGCGGCGACCGATTCCTCCTGCACCTCGCGCGCTTCGGCATGCTGCAGCGGCATATAGAAGAACATGCGCTCGACCTCGCCGAGCGCCGCATCGGCGGCCGACTGCATGCCGGACAGCGTGAGTGCGAGCGCCTGGTCGTCGGTGGCGAACGCCCGCGCCGTGCCGCGGAACATGTGGCGTGAGAACTGGTCGAGCAGAATGATGAGGCTCGAGCGCCGCCGCGGGCCATCGGCCCAGGGCGCCAGCTGCCCGGCGGCGGCGCGCTCGTAGAGCGGGCCGAAGCGCCGGCGGATCTCGGCATCACGCCGTTGCCGCACCGGCGAGCTGCCGTCGCCGAACCAGAAGCGCAGTCGCTGCCTGGTGCTCGCCGCCGACAGCGGCTGGCGGCCGAACCAGAACTCGCGCACGCTGCGCGCCTCATCCACGCTATTTCGCTTCCGAGCCGGCGCGATCGGCATCGAACAGCTTCTCGAGCTGCTGTCCGGCTTCGCGCGAGGTGGCAAGGAATTTCTCCTCGTCCTCCTTGACCTGGTACTGCGCCATGAGCGTGCGCTCGTCGTGCTGGCGGAAGCGGCGCACCGCCTCGCGCGCCGCGGCGGGGGTTTCGCCGAGGGTTTCGAGCACCGCTGCCGCCATTTCCAGGCTGGAGGCGTAAGTCTCGCGGATCACGGCGCTGACGCCGGCGTCCATGAGCGCGAAGGCATGCTGACGGTTGCGCGCGCGCGCGAAGATCTTCAGGTGCGGAAACTGCTCGCGCACCAGCACCGCGGTGCGCACCGAGGCGTCGACGTCTTCGATCGCCAGCACCAGCACCTTGGCGCTCTGTGCGCCGGCCGCGCGCAGCAGGTCGAGCCGCGAGGCGTCGCCGTAATAGACCTTGTTGCCGAAGCGGCGCACGAAATCGACGTGCGTCTGGCTGACGTCGAGCGCGGTGAAGGGCAGACTCTTGACCCGCAGCACGCGCGCCACGATCTGCCCGAAGCGGCCGAAGCCGGCGATGATCACCGGGATGTCGTGCTCGTCGATGTCGTCGAACGGCGCGGCGGCGGGCGCGAACCAGCGCCGCGCGAGCAACTCCTGCCCAATGAGCAAGAGCGGCGCGAGCAACATCGACAGCGTAACCGCGAGGATCAGCAGGTCGGCGGTAGCGCGGTCGAGGATCTGCTCGCCCGCCGCGAGCGTGAACAGCACGAAGGCAAACTCGCCGCCGGTCGGCAGCGCAAACCCCAGCCGCCGCGCCGACTCCCCGCGCAGCCGCGCGAGCCGGCCGAGTGCGGTCGTGGCCCCCACCTTGATCAGCATGAAGACCACGGTGAGACCGAGCAGTTTCAGCGGCTCGGACTTCAGCAGCCCGAGATTCGCCGACATGCCCACCGCGATGAAGAACAGGCCGAGCAACAGTCCCTTGAAGGGCTCGAGATCCGCCTCCAGCTCGTGGCGGAACTCGCTGTCGGCGAGCAGCACGCCGGCGAGGAACGCCCCGAGCGAGGCGGAAAGCCCGACGCTGTTGGCCAGCAGCGTCGTGGCAATGACGGTGAGCAGCGCCGCGGCGGTGAACACCTCGCTCACCTGCGCGCGCGCCACCAGGCGCAACGCCGGGCGCAGCAGCACCCGGCCGCCGGCGAACACGACCGCCGCGATCACGGCCGCAAGCTTCAGCAGCGGCACCCACCAGTTGCCGCCGGCGGGATGGGCGGCGGCGAGCGGCGAGAGCATCGGCAGCACCGCGAGCGCCGGCAGCACGGCCAGATCCTGGAACAGCAGGACGCCGAAGGCTGCGCGCCCGGCCTGCGTCTTGAGCTGCTTGCGCTCGGCGAGCATCTGCAGCACCAGCGGCGTGGACGACAGCGACAGCCCGAAGCCGATGATGCCCGCGTCCACCGGCGGCTCACCCCACGCCCAGGCGAGCGCGCCGAGCAGCACGGTGCACAGCGCCACCTGGGCGGCACCGAGCCCGAAGACGACGCGGCGCATGACCCACAGCCTCGTGGGCTGCAGCTCGAGCCCGATGATGAACAGCAGCAGCACGATCCCGAACTGCGAGACCTGCAGGATGCGGGTGACGTCGCCGATCAGGTTCAGGCCCCACGGGCCGATGACCAGTCCGGCGGCGACGTAGCCGAGGATGGAGCTCAGGCGCAGGAAGCGAAACAGGGAGACCGCGAGGACGGCCGCGGCCAGCAGAATGGCGGTTTGTGCCAGCGTGATCATGGCGTCGCTCGCGATTCTGGCAGGAATCGCCGCGCGAGGATGCCGCGCGCGCTTGGCGGACGCAGCGGGCGGCGCTTAGGGGCGTACCCGGCGCAGGTCTTGAGTTTCGTGGGCCGGATACCCATTCGAAGGCGATGCTCGACAGCGAACTGCCGGGAGCGCAGCCCGCCCCCGAATCTACCGGTACCGCTGCCTCCGGGATGCCCGACGCGGGTGATCCGCTGGACGCCTATTCCGCGGCCGTGGTGGGCGCGGTCGATGCGGTCGGTCCGGCGGTGGTGAGCGTCTACGTTGGCGGCGCGGCCGAAGCCGAGCGCGCCCGCGGCGGTGCCGGCTCCGGGGTGGTCGTGACGCCGGACGGTTACCTGCTGACCAACGAGCACGTGGTGCAGCGCGTGAGCGAAGCGCGCGTCGCGTTCGTCGACGGCCGCAGCGTGCCGGCGGTGGTCGCCGGGCGTGACCCGGCGACGGATCTGGCGGTGCTACGTGCCCAGGCCGGCGCGCTGCCCTACGCCGAGCTCGCCAGCGCGCAGCGCCTGCGCGCCGGGCAGCTGGTCATCGCCGTCGGCAACCCCTATGGGTTCGAATCGACCGTGTCGGCCGGAGTCGTCAGCGCGCTCGGGCGCTCGCTGCGCAGTCGTCACGGACGGCTGATCGAAGGGGTGGTGCAGCACAGCGCCGCGCTCAATCCGGGCAACTCGGGCGGCCCGCTGCTCGATGCGCGCGGGCGTGTCGTGGGCATCAACACGGCGATCATCGCCATGGCGCAGGGGATCGGCTTTGCGATTCCGGCCGCGACGGCCCAGTGGGTGCTGACCGAGATCCTCACCCAGGGCCGCGTGCGCCGCGCCTGGCTCGGCGTGGCGGCGCGCGACCGCCCGCTCGACCTGCGCCTGGTGCGCGCGCTCGGCCTCAGCAACCGCAACGCCGTGGAAGTGATGTCGCGCGAGGCGCAAGGACCTGCCGCCGAGTCGGAGCTGCATCCGGGCGATCTCATCGTGGCGGTCGACGGCGAGGCGCTCGATGGCATCGACGCGCTGCACCGCTACCTGAGCCGCGTGGTCCCCGGCACGGCGCTGCAGCTGAAGGTCGTGCGCCGCACGCAGCTGCTCGCGGTCCCGCTCACCGTGCGCGAACCGCCGACCTGAAGGCGGCGCGCCGGCGCACAGCGCGACGCGCGCTAAAGCGCAGCTACTCGCACAGGCTCTCGAGATAGCCCTGGGCGGCGGGCGAGAGGCGCTTGCGCGCCAGCGCCCGCGCCTTGGGCGCATCCACGATGTACTCGAGCGGCCCGGACACCAGCATCTGGCGGATGCTCGGATCGCGCTGCGAGGCGCGCGCCATCTGGTTCAGCAGAGTGAAGCCGCGGTTGATGATCCGGCCGGGGACGCGGTTGTGCTCGATGATGCGGGCGAGGTACTGCCCGAAGCGGGCGTAGAGGAAGTAATCGTCATCCCCGACCTGGAAGCGTGCCTCGGCGAAGAAATCCGGAAAATTTCGCTCCAGGTAGTCGTTCAGGCGTTGAAGGCGGGGCTTAGGGTCGCTGTCAGTCGACGCTTTGCGCGGCTTCATTTAGGTGCTGACACCTCGCTCGCCGCTTGAATTGCGGCGGCGCGCATGTTGGGGCAGCGCACGCTGCGATGCAAGAGGCGCGAGAGCACAATGTGCGCGAGGTCCACTTTCCGATGAAGCCGCCATCGCTGCCGCGAGCGCCACCGCGCGCGCGCGCGAGCCGGACACGCCGCGCCCGCCGCTCAGGGGTGCCGGCGCCCGCCCGGCGTAGATTTAAGCGCTTGCAAGAGCTTCGCAGGCCGGTATTATCGGACGCATAGTGATGGTGTAAGACAGTCGGCCGACGGCTTAACGGCGCATCGTTCCCGTCCGGCTCCGACTGCTCGTCCGCAGCCCTCCGCAAGAGGGCCCGGCGGATCTCCTGAGCGCATGAATTGCCGGTGTGACGCGAGCTGCGGGCGCAGTGACCCGCGGCGTGCGCACGCTGGGCTGTTCCCGAGCATCGTCGAGGCCCTCACCATGCATGCCCCGTCCCGTGGACTCTATAAGGACGCTTACGAGCGCGACAGCTGCGGCTTTGGCCTGATCGCCAGCCTCGACGATGAGCCGAGCCACTGGCTGGTGCGAACCGCCATCACCTCGCTGAACCGCCTGACCCACCGCGGCGCCATCGCCGAGGACGGCAAAACGGGCGATGGCTGCGGGCTGCTGCTGAAGAGACCGGAAGGGTTTCTGCGCGCGGTGGCCGCGGAGTGCGGCATCACCCTCACCGCGCGCTTCGCCTCCGGCCTGGTGTTTCTCTCGCGCGAGCCACAGCAGGCGGCCGCTGCGCGCGCCACGCTCGCCGCGCAGCTGGTGCGCGCGGGCCTTAGCCCCGCCGGCTGGCGCACGGTGCCCGTCGACCCGGCAGCCTGCGGCGCCGAGGCGTTGAAATCACTGCCGCTCATCGAGCAGCTGTTCGTCAACTGCCCGGCCAACGACATCGACGAGGCCTCCTTCAACCGCCGGTTGTTCGTGGCGCGCCGCCTCACCGAGAAGGCGCTCGGCGAGGACCCGGCGTTCTACGTGCCGAGCCTCTCGGCCAGCACCATCGTCTTCAAGGGCATGGTGATGCCGCAGCACCTCGCGCAGTTCTATCCGGATCTGGCCGACGCGCGCCTCGAAGCTTCCGTGGCAGTCTTCCACCAGCGCTTCTCCACCAACACGCTGCCGCAATGGCGCCTCGCCCATCCCTATCGTTATCTGGCGCACAACGGCGAGATCAACACCATCCAGGGCAACCGCAACTGGGCGACGGCACGCGGGCCGCTGCTGCGCTCGCCGCTGTTGCCCGCGCTGCAGGAAGTGCTGCCGCTGGTGTCCCCGAGTGGCTCGGACTCGCAGAGCCTCGACAACATGCTCGAGGTGCTGCTGATGGGCGGGCTCGATCCGCTGCACGCCATGCGGCTGCTGATCCCGCCGGCCTGGCACGGCCTCGACACCATCGATCCGGAGCTGCGCGCGTTCTACGAGTACTACTCGGTGCACATGGAGCCGTGGGACGGCCCCGCCGGAGTGGTGCTGACCGACGGCCGCTACGCGCTGTGCATGCTCGATCGCAACGGCCTGCGGCCGGCGCGCTTCTGCATCACCCGCAATCGCTGCCTCACCATCGCCTCTGAGACCGGGGTGTGGGACTACCAGCCCGAGGACGTGGTGAAGAAGGGCAAGCTGGGACCGGGCGACATGATCGCGCTCGACCTCACGACCGGCACTCTGATGTCGACGACGGACATCGATCAGATCCTCAAGACACGCCATCCCTACAAGACCTGGCTGAAGCAGGGCGTGCGCTACCTCGAGAGCGACCTGGTGGACCCGCGCCTCGCCGCCGAGCCGATGGACCGCAGCACGCTGTCGCTCTATCAGAAGATGTTCAACGTCACGCAGGAGGAGCGCGAGGACATCATCCGCGTGCTGGCGCAGGACGAGAATGAGGCGGTCGGCTCGATGGGCGATGACACTCCCATGCCGGTGCTGTCGCATCAGGTGCGCTCGCTGTACGACTACTTCCGCCAGCAGTTCGCGCAGGTGACCAATCCGCCGATCGATCCGCTGCGCGAGAGCATCGTGATGTCGCTGCAGACGCAGATCGGCCCGGAGTGCAACATCTTCGTGCCGGCCCCCGAGCACGCCCGCCAGGTGGTGCTCGGCTCGCCGATCCTGTCGCAGCGCAAGCTGCGCCAGATCCTCGCCATCGAGGAGGTCACGCACGAGTTTCTCGACCTGCAGTACGAGCCGGCGGAAGGGTTGCAGAGCGCCATCCGCCGCCTGTGCGCCCAGGCGGAAAGCGCGGTGCGCGAGGGCAAGCTGGTGCTGCTGCTCTCGGATCGCTACCTGGTGAAGGGCCGCGTCCCCGCGCACGCGCTGCTCGTGACCGGCGCCGTACACCAGCACCTGGTGACCAGCGGCCTGCGCTGCAAGTGCAACCTGCTGGTCGAGACCGGCACGGCGCGCGAGCCGCACCACTTCGCCTGCCTGATCGGCTACGGGGCGACCGCGGTCTACCCGTACATGGCGTACCAGGTGCTGTTCGAGATGATGCGCGGTGGGCACGTCAAGCTCGACTTCGCCGCGCGCCTCGAGCTCGGGCGCAGCTACCGCGCCGGGGTGCGCAAGGGGCTGTTCAAGATCATGTCGAAGATGGGCATCTCCACCATCGCCAGCTACCGCAGCTCGCAGCTGTTCGAGATCGTCGGCCTCGCCGAGGAAGTGGTGCAGCTGTGCTTCACCGGCACCGAGAGCCGCGTGCAGGGGGCGGATTTCGCCGACCTGGAATCAGACCTGCTGACGCTCGCCGCCGCGGCGTGGAACCCGCGCGAGCCAATCGGCCAGGGGGGACTGCTCAAGTACGTGCACGGCGGGGAATACCACATGTACAACCCCGACGTGATCGCCGCGTTGCAGGCGGCGGTGATCTCCGGTGATTACGGCCATTACCGCCAGTTCGCGCAGCTGGTCAACTCGCGGCCCGCGGCCACGTTGCGCGACCTGCTGACGCTCAAGACCGCCGCGCAGCCGCTGCCGCTCGCGCAGGTCGAGCCGGTGGAGGCGGTGCTGGCGCGCTTCGACGGCGCCGGCATGTCGCTCGGCGCGCTCTCGCCCGAGGCGCACGAGGCGCTCGCCATCGCCATGAACCGCCTGGGCGCGCGCTCCAACTCCGGCGAGGGCGGCGAGGACCCGGCGCGCTATCGCACCGAGAAGAACTCCAAGATCAAGCAGGTGGCGTCCGGGCGCTTCGGCGTGACCCCGGAGTACCTGATCAACGCCGAGGTGCTGCAGATCAAGATCGCGCAGGGCGCCAAGCCCGGCGAAGGCGGTCAGCTCCCCGGGCACAAGGTCAACGACATGATCGCGCGGCTGCGCTTCGCGCGCGCGGGCGTCGGGCTCATCTCGCCGCCGCCGCACCACGACATCTACTCGATCGAGGATCTGGCGCAGCTCATCTTCGATCTCAAGCAGGTGAACCCGGCGGCGCTGGTGTCGGTGAAGCTGGTCGCGGAGCCAGGTGTCGGCACGGTGGCGGCCGGGGTCGCCAAGGCCTACGCCGACCTGATCACCATTTCCGGCTACGACGGCGGTACCGGCGCGAGCCCGCTGTCGTCGATCAAGTACGCCGGCACTCCCTGGGAGCTCGGGCTCGCCGAGACGCACCAGACGCTGCGCGTCAACGAGCTGCGCCACCGCGTGCGGCTGCAGGCCGACGGGGGACTCAAGACCGGGCTGGACGTGGTGAAGGCCGCCATCATCGGCGCCGAGAGCTTCGGCTTCGGCACCGCGCCCATGGTGGCCCTGGGGTGCAAGTACCTGCGCATCTGTCATCTCAACAACTGCGCCACCGGGGTCGCCACGCAGCACAACGTGCTGCGCTCGAAGTACTTTACCGGCCTGCCGGAGATGGTGATCCACTACTTCCGCTTCGTGGCCGAGGAGGTGCGCGAGCTGCTGGCGGCGCTCGGCGTGCGCAGCCTCGCCGAGATCATCGGCCGCACCGAATACCTCGCCATCGCTGCGGGCGTGACGCCCCGGCAGCGCAAGCTCGACCTCACCCCGATCCTCTCGAGCGCCGGGCTCGCCGCCGCCGCCCCGCAGTTCTGCACCACGCCGGCCAACACGCCCTTCGACAAGGGCGAGCTCGCCGAGCGCATGGTGCGCGACATGTTGCCCGCGATCGAGGCGAAGAGCGGCGGCGAGTGGCGTTACGAGCTCAGCAACTTCAACCGCTCGATCGGCGCGCGGCTCTCGGGCGAGATCGCGCGCCGCTGGGGCAACTACGGTATGCAGGACGCGCCGCTCACCGTGCGCTGCAGCGGCACCGCCGGCCAGAGCTTCGGAGTGTGGAACGCCGGCGGCCTGCACCTCTATCTGGAAGGCGACGCCAACGACTACGTCGGCAAGGGCATGGCGGCCGGGCGCATCGTGCTGCGCCATCCGGCGCGCGCGCGTTTTGTCGCCAAAGACACCGTCATCATGGGCAACACCTGCCTGTACGGGGCGACCGGTGGGGAGCTGTACGCGGCCGGCGTCGCCGGCGAGCGCTTCGCGGTGCGCAACTCCGGCGCGGTCGCCGTCATCGAGGGCGCCGGCGACCATTGCTGCGAGTACATGACCGGCGGCGCGGTGTGCGTGCTCGGGCGCACCGGGGTCAATTTCGGCGCCGGCTTCACCGGCGGCTTCGCCTACGTGCTCGACCTGGAGCGCAACTTCGTCGACCGCTACAACCACGAGCTGATCGACATCAGCCGCATCCACCCGGAAGCCATGCAGTCGCACGTGCAGCACCTCGAGGGGCTGCTGGAGCGGCACGTGGCCGAGACCGCGAGCGGCTGGGCGGTGGAGATCGCCAACGATCTGCGCACCTTCCTGCCGAAGTTCTGGGTGGTGAAGCCCAAGGCCGCCTCGATCGACTCGCTCATCGAGAACCTGCGGCGCGCCGCCTGATTCCGCCGATGGCCGACCGCAACCTGCAGTTTCTCGACGTGCCGCGCGCCGACCCGGCGAAGGCCGCCGTCGAGGCGCGCATCGGCAACTTCCGCGAGATCTATGCGCCCTACGACGCGGAGTCCGCCGCGCAGCAGGCCGGACGCTGTCTCGCCTGCGGCAATCCCTTCTGCGAGTGGAAATGCCCGGTACACAACTACATCCCCAACTGGCTCAAGCTCATCGAGGAAGGCAACCTGTTCGAGGCCGCGGAGCTGTCCCACCGTACCAACTCGCTGCCCGAGGTGTGCGGCCGCATCTGTCCGCAGGACCGCCTGTGCGAGGGCGCGTGCACGCTCAACGACGGGCTCGGTGCGGTGACCATCGGCTCGATCGAGAAGTACATCACCGACGAGGCGCTGAAGATGGGCTGGCAGCCCGACATGTCGCACGTGCGCCCGAGCGGGCGGCGTGTGGCGGTGGTCGGTGCGGGCCCTGCCGGCCTCGGCTGCGCCGACGTGCTGGTGCGCAACGGCGTGCAGCCGGTGGTGTTCGACCGCTACGCGCGCATCGGCGGTCTGCTCACCTTCGGCATTCCGCCGTTCAAGCTCGAGAAGGAAGTGGTCGAGCGCCGGCGCGAGATCATGCAAGGCATGGGTGTGGAGTTTCGCCTCGGCTGCGAAGTCGGCGCCGATGTCTCCCTCACGCAGCTGCTGGCGGAATTCGACGCCGTGTTTCTCGGCATGGGAACGTACACCGGCGTCAGGGGCGGCTTTCCCGGGGAGGATCTGCCGGGCGTGTACGAGGCGCTGCCCTATCTGGTTGCCAACATCAATCACCAGCTCGGGTTCGCAGGCGCCGCGCAGGCGCTGATCAACCTGGCCGGGCGGCGCGTGGTGGTGCTCGGCGGCGGCGACACCGCCATGGACTGCAACCGCACGGCGCTGCGCCAGGGTGCGGAGTCGGTCACGTGCACCTACCGGCGCGACGAAACCAACATGCCCGGATCGCGGCGCGACTATCGCAACAGCCGCGAGGAGGGCGTGCAGTTCCTGTTCAACCGCCAGCCGATCGAGATCGTCGGCGCCGAGCGCGTCGAGGGCGTGAAGCTGGTTGCGACGCAGCTCGGAGCGCCGGATGCGCGCGGCCGGCGCGTGCCGCAGCCGGTCGCAGCTTCCGAGCACATCGTGCCGGCGGATGCGGTGATCATCGCCTTCGGTTTCCTGCCGAGCCCGCCGCCGTGGCTCGCCGGGCACGGCATCCGGCTGCACCCCAACGGCCGCGTGCGCGTATCCGCAGGGGCGGCCAATGCGTTCCAGACGACCCACCCGAGGGTGTTCGCCGGCGGTGACATGGTGCGCGGCTCGGACCTGGTCGTGACCGCGGTGTTTGAAGGGCGCGAGGCCGCGCGCGGCATACTCAACCAGCTCGGCGTGGCGTAAGGAAAAAAAAGCCCCGCGCTATGGCGGGGCTGGAGTACCGATCGTCGAGTGACCCGGTGGTTCGCTGTCAGCTTCCGGCAGGTGCGCGCCTTACGAACTCAATCAGAGTCGGCGCTGCGCACCGGCATGTCGCGTCATCACGAGCATCTAAGTCTTTACGGCTGAAACGCTTGGAGCTAAGAAGCTCCGGCTTCTATCGCGAGGCCCGCGTGTTCATCCACGCGTTGTGTCGTTCCTGACAACCCACAAAAGTTGGAGGTTGCGCACCCGTGCCCGCGTCGATCCCCGAGTTTTCTGTTGTAAAATGCCTCCAATTAGCGCTGCGTGCACGCATCACTTCCCAAGGACACCTCCGCTCGACCTCAAAAAAGTCCTTTACGGACGGTGCCTTCTGAAGGTTATTGTACTAATTCCAGCACACTTTTCCATGTCGCAATTTGTCGACAAGTGACGGGGAGCCGTGGCGCCTTCCCCACACCGCGCCGGGCATCCGCAGGGGTGCGGGCGAGCGCGATAAGCTGCTGAAAATGCTCCGGTCTTTGCCGCGCTGCGGCAATCTTCCGCGGCCCGCTGACGGGAGCGGCCGGACCTTTAGCGGGCGAGCCGCACGCTGATGCGAACCCCGCTGCCGTCCGCGAGGTTGCCAGCGGCAGCCGCGCCGCCGTGGAACTCGGCGATCAGCCGCACGATGTACAGACCCAGCCCGAAATGCGGCCGGCTGTCGCCGTCCGCGCGCGACTGCCACAGCGACTCGAACAGCCTGCCGGCGAGCTGCGGCGGCAGCGGCGGCCCGGGATTGTCCACCTCGATCACAGCCGCCTGCGCAGCGAGCAGCAGCCGCACCGTGATCGCGTCGTCGGCGGGACTGAAGTCGACCGCGTTGTCGATGAGCTTGTCGAGCATCTGCACAATGAGGTCCGGTGCGCCATGCAGCATTACCGGCCCCGCGGGCAGTTCGCCGAGAAAGCGCCGCTGCGGGAAGGCGCTGCGGTAGGCGCCGAGCGCCGAGGAGAGCACCGGCACCAGGTCGAAATCGACGCGCTCGGCGCTGCCGATGGCCTCCTCGACGCGCGTCGCCGCGCCCATGGCGAGCAGGATGGCATTGAGCCGTTCGCTGCCCTGGCGCGCGCGCGCCAGGTAGGTGCGCGCGGACTCGGGCACCTGCTCGGCGTCGAGGTTGTCGAGCGAGGAGCGCACGATGGTGAGCGGGGTGCGGATCTCGTGGGCGAGCTTGCCGGCGAGGGTGCGCAGGTAGCCGGTGTACTCGTTGAGGCGCGCGAGCAGCGTCGCGAAGGCACGCGCTACGTCGCCCAGTTCGTCGCGCGCCTCGGTCTCGGGGAAGCGCGTCTCGATTCCCGCGCGTGTCAGCGCCGATTCGCTCGCGCGGCGCAGCCGCTCGAGGCGCAGCGCCAGCCATGCCGCGAAGGCGAACATCACCACCACCGCCACCAGGCTGGTGCTGACGGTGAAGTTGAGCATGCGGGTGAGCGCCTGGTCGCGCAGTCGCACCCAGCGGCCGGCGGTCTGCGTCACCTCGAGCTGGCCAATCACCGCGGCGTGGTCGCGATCGTAGATCGGGGCATCCGACTCGAGCAGCTGCCGCTCGCCCGGCCGGTCGACGAAGCGGCGGTACAGCCGTGCCAGCAGCGGCGCCTCGGTGCCGAGCGTGGTGGACTGCGCGAGCGCGTCCGCCCTGGCCAGCACGCGCCCGTCGGGCGTCGACACCGCCAGCTTCAGCCCCGGCTGCAGGAATTGCGTGAGGTATGAGCCGAGCGCCGGGTCGGCGACGATCAGCCGGCCGAGAGTGTGCAGGTCATCGCTGCGCAGCGTGCCGTAGCTCACCGGCACGGCGCCGCGGGAATCGCGGTCGTCCACCAGCACTCCGAAACGGCTGCCGAGCATCGACAGCGGCACGCGCAGCTCGATGCGATAGCCGTCGTGCGTGGATTGCCAGGCCCCGTGCACGCGCGGCTCGAGCACCGCGGTGCGCTGGCCGTATTCACCCGTCTCGATGCGGCGCGCCGTGACCGCCCCGGGACCGGTGGCGGCGAGGAACAGCTGCTGCTCCTGCCCCTGCGGGTCAGCGAAGCCGATCCACACGCGATCGCCGAAGGTCGCCGGATCGAGCGTGTTGGTTCCTGGTGCATCGAACAGCGGATGCTCGTCGTGCACTTCGAGCAGCACGTACAGCATGCGCTCGTAGACGCCGCTGAGAATGCCGAAGCGATGGTGCGCATCCTTGCGGAAGTACGCCCAGGCGGACGGGTCGCGCGGCCAGTCCTCGGAGTAGCCGTCGAGCGGCGGCGCAGTGGCGAGTGCGATCGGCTTGAGGTCATAGGGCCCGGCAGCCGGCGCCACCGCGGCGACCGCGTCCGGCGGTGAAGCATCCGCCTGCGGATCCGCGGCCAGCGGCGCCTCGTGATACAGCAGGTCGGTACGGCCCTGGAGCGAGGCGGCGATGGTCTGCGAGACCGCCTGCAGCGAGGTCTGCTCGCCCGCCCGCAGCGCCGACTCCATCTCGCGGGCGTAGTTGCACCCTGCCCACGGCAGCACCAGCGTGGCGAGGCCGAGCAACAGCAGCTTCAGGCGCAGTGACATGCACGCACCGGCCTCACTCGACCCAGCGATAGCCCATGCCGTAGACCGTCTGCACGGCGTCGAACTGCGGGTCGACGGCCTGGAACTTGCGGCGAATGCGTTTCACGTGCGAGGTGATGGTGTTGTCGTCGAGCACCACGTTGGCGGCGTCCATGAGCTGCTGGCGGCTGCGCACGTGACCGGGGTGGCGCGCCAGCGCGTGCACCATCCAGAACTCGGTCAGCGACAGCAGCACCACCTGGCCGTCCCACTGCGCCTGCATGCGCTCGGCGTCCAGGGTGAGCGGCCCGCGGCGGATGAGCTCGCCGGCGCCGGCGGCCGGTTTGCGCAGCGCATCCACGCGGCGAAACAGCGCGTTGACGCGCGCGATGAGGTGCGGCAGGGACAGATCCTTGGTGAGGAAATCGTCTGCGCCCAGGCGCAGCCCCGAGACCGCGTCGATCTCGCTGTCGCGCGCGGTGAGGAAGATGATCGGCAGCTCCGCCGACAGAGCGCGCAACTGGCGGCACAACTCGTAGCCGCCCTCGGGCTCGTCCTGCAGCGAGATGTCGATCACCGCCAGGTCCGGCAGGCGCGCCGCGAACGCGCTCATCGCCTGCGCGCGGTTGGCGTAGCTGCGCACCGCATAGCCCTCGCGGGTGAAGGCGGCGGCGTAGTTGTCGCGGATCGCCGCTTCGTCCTCGACAATGGCGACGAGACGCTTCATGGCACGAGCTTCATTGGACAACAAGGCTACAGGCTGGGCGTGCGCGGTTAAAGCGAACTACAGCACGCCGCCACATTGCGCCACGATTGTTCGCTGCCGCGTCACTTTTGTGCCCCGGGGCACTCAGCGCTCGGCGTGCGTAATGAGTGCCCATGAGTTGCTCGTCACGACAAGCCGATACGCGCCACGCGCAGCGCCTTGCCAACTGGCTGGCGCTGCTCGCCCTGCTCGCGGCCAGCATCGTCTGGGCACCGGCGGATGCCGCGACGCCGTGGGCGCGTGGAACTTCAGCACACGCACCGGCGCCGGCGGACATGAAGCAGGCGAGCTGAGCGCGCTTACGGCGCGGCCGCCATGAAATGCGCCTGCGGCACGTGAGCTGTGCCGTTGGCGGGGGTGCCATTTGAGCCGCGTCTGCGCCCGTGCTAGCTTGTCACGCCGTTCGGTCGAGTAAGAAAAACCAATCCGCGGCGACGCCGGACGTGACCGGCCACTCCGCCCCGCCGCCGTAGGGAGCCATCATGTTCACGCAAGTGCTCGACCCGCTCGGCAACCTGACGCTCACCTGCCTCGTGGCGCTCATCCCGGTGGTGTCACTGCTGGTGATGCTGGCGGTGTTCCGCACCCCCGCGTGGCTGGCGACGCTCATCGGCTCGGTGATCACGTTCGCACTCGCCGCCTGGGTATGGAAGATGCCCGCCGGCGACGGCGGCCACGCCTATCTCTACGGCGCCGCCACCGGCGTGTGGAACGTCGACTGGATCACCTTCTGGGGCATGGTGCTGTTCAACACGCTCGGGGTATGCGGCGTGTTCGAGAACTTCCGCCGCTGGCTGATCGCCCAGGGCAGCATGGACGTGCGCGTGCAGACGATGCTGTTCGCCTGGGCCTTCGGCGCGCTGCTCGAGGGGCTGGTCGGCTTCGGCTATCCGTGGGCAGTAGTCGCGCCGATTCTCATCTCGCTCGGCATCTCCGATCTCAACGCGATCCGCGTCGCCGCGATCGCCAACAACGCGCCGGTCTCCTTCGGCGCGCTCGGTGCGCCGCTCATCGCGCTCGCCGCGGTCACCGGCTATCCGCTGCTCGCGCTGTCGGGTTCGGTGGGCACTGTGGTGGCGGTGCTGGCGCTGCTGCCGCCGTGGGTGCTGTTGTATCTGGTGTCGGGCCGCGAGGGGATGAAGGGCGCCTGGCCACTGGCGGTGGTCGGCTCGCTCGGCTACATCGCCGGCCAGTATCCGGTGGCCGTGCACCTCGGCCCCTACCTGCCCGACGTCACCGGCTCGATCGTGTGCTTCGCGGCGCTGCTCACGCTGCTGAAGTTCTGGCAGCCGAAGAGCGTGCTCGGCTACGGCGGTGTCCCGGTGGATGCGGCCGTCGCCCGGCAGCACCAGGGGCACGGGCTCAGCAGCGGCGAGGTGCTGCAGGCGTGGATGCCGTTCGCGGTGCTGCTGATCGTGGTGGCCGCCTGGACCGGACCCTGGTCGCCGCTGCCGAAGATCAGCTGGTTCAAGGCGCAGGCGGTTGGCTGCTCGGCGCTCGCCAGCACCTGCAGCGCCGCCAAACCGAGCGTGACCGCCGTGTTCAACTTCGCGCCCTACATCGCCGGCACGGCCATCCTCACTTCCTGGGTGATCGTCGCGCTGCTGCTGATCGTCATGGGCCGTCTGAGGGTCGCGCAGCTCGGCGAGGTCTTCCGGCGCACCTTCCACCAGATGTGGGGCGCGCTGCTGGTGGGCGTGTACATCTTCGGACTCGCCTACACCTTCAACTACTCCGGCATGGCGGCCTCGCTCGCCAAGGGCTTCGCCAGCATGGGCACCGCGTTCATCATCGTTGCACCGATCCTCGGCTTCATCGGTGTGGCGCTGTCGGGCTCGAACACCTCCACCAACGCCATGTTCGGCAAGTTCCAGGCGCTGGTCGGCGCACAGCTCGGCATGCCGCCGCTGCTGCTACCGACGCTGAATTCGGTGGGAGCGGAGATTGGCAAGCCGATAGCGCCGCAGACCGCCAGCGTCGGCGTCTCGACCAGCAAGTTCGTACGCAAGGAAGGCGATGTCATCCGCCACAACATGGGCTGGACCTTCATCCTGCTCGCCTACCTGATCGTCGTCGCGGTCGCCTTCTACCTGTTGTCGCCGGCGGCGATGACGCTGCCGCCGGCGGTGACGCAGTAAGGTCAGAACGCGCTGATGCCCGTCAGCTCGCGCCCGATGGTGAGCTGGTGGATGGTCTCGGTGCCCTCGTAGGTGATGACGCTCTCGAGGTTCAGCATGTGGCGGATGGGCACGTACTCGGCGCTGATTCCCGAGCCGCCCAGCAGGTCGCGGCAGTCGCGCGCCACGTCGAGCGCCATGCGGCAGTTGTTCCACTTGGCGAGCGAGACCTGCGCCGGCTGCATGGCGTTTGCATCCTTGAGCCGCCCGAGGTGCAGCGCGAGCAGCTGTGCGCTGGTGATACGCCGGGCCATGTCGGCCAGGCGCAGCTGCACTGCCTGGTTTGCCGCCAGCGGGCGGCCGAACAGTTCGCGCGTTGCGCTGTAGTCGAGCACCTGCCGCAGGCAGGCCTGTGCCGCACCGATCACGCCCCAGCAGATGCCGTAGCGCGCCTGGGTCAGGCAGGACAGCGGCCCTTTGAGCCCGAGCACGCCGGGCAGCACCTGGCTGTCGGGCACCACGACATTGTCGAAGAACAGCGCCGCCGTCACCGAGGCGCGCAGCGAGAACTTGTGCTGGATCTCGGAGGTGGAGAATCCCGGCGTGCCCTTATCGATGAGGAAGCCACGGATGCCCTCGGGGGTCATGGCCCACACTACCGCGAGGTCGGCGATCGCCCCGTTGGTGATCCACATTTTCGAGCCATTGATGACCCAATCAGTCCCGCGCCTTTTCGCGTGGGTCTTCATGTTGGCCGGATCCGAGCCGCCGTGCGGCTCGGTGAGGCCGAAGCAGCCGATGACCTCGCCGCGCGCCATGCGCGGCAGGTAGCGCTGCTTCTGCTCCTCGCTGCCGTAGGCCCAGATCGGATACATGCACAGCGAGGACTGCACGGACACGAAGCTGCGTATACCTGAGTCGCCGCGCTCCAGTTCCTGGCAGATCAGGCCGTAGCAGATCGCGTTCAGGCCGGCGCAGTCGTACCCCTGGAGGGAGGACCCCAGCAATCCCTGCGCGGCCAGCAGCGGGACCAGCTCGCGCGGAAAGCGATGCTCCTCGAAGCAGCGCTGGATGATCGGCAGCACCTCGGCGTCCACCAGCCGCGCCACGGCAGCCTGCACCAGCCGCTCGTCCTCGCTCAGTGCGGCACGCACGTCGTACAGGTCGAGCGGATCGAGCACGGGGGCGGCTGCCTTGCCGGCGGCGGCGGGGGTGGGAGCGGCGGCGGTGGCCACGGTCGATACCTCAAAAAAAGGCTGGTGCGAAGGGGCGCGAATGATAGCGGGTATCGCCGCGGCGGGACATCTGCGCTGGCATCGGCGCTGGCCTTGGTGCAACCTCTGCCGCCATGAAGATTCCCGAGATCCTCATGGTGGAGACCGTCCACCAGCCGGGCAGCCTCGCCAAAGTGCTGCAGGTCATCGCCGACGCGGGACTCGCCATCGAGCACCTGACGGCATTGCGGCGCGACCAGGGCCGCACGCTGTGGGAGATCACGCTCGAGATGGACGAGGAGGCCGACCGCTCGCTGTTCGAGCGTATCGGCCAGTTACCGAATGCGCGCTTCGTGGGCAAGTCGGACCGCGTGTTCAACCGGCATCGCGGCGGCAAGATCCGCACCGTCGCCACCGTGCCCATCACGACGCGCCAGATACTGCGCGACGTCTACACCCCCGGAGTGGCGCGCGTATGTCTCGCCATCCGCAACGACCCCGCGGCGGCCTGGGACTTCACCGCCCTCGGCAGCACCGTCGCCGTCGTCACCAACGGCACCGCGGTGCTCGGGCTGGGCAACATCGGCGCGCTCGCCGGGCTGCCGGTCATGGAAGGCAAGGCCGCGCTGTTCGCCGATCTGGTCGGCATCAATGGCGTGCCGATCCTGCTCGAGGAGACCGAGCCGGCGCGCGTGGTCGATATCGTCAGCGGCATCGCCAGCTCCTTCGGCGCCATTCAGCTCGAAGACTTCGCCGCTCCCGAGTGCTTCGAGATCGAGCAGCAGCTGCGCGCGCGGCTGGACAAGCCGGTGCTGCACGATGACCAGCACGGCACCGCCGTGGTGGTGCTGGCCGCGCTCATCAGCGCCCAGCGCCATGCCGGCATCGACCTGAAGAGCAGCATCGTCGGGCAGATCGGCCTCGGCGCGGCGGGCGCGGGCATCGTGCGGCTGCTGCAGGCCTACGGCGTGCGCCAGGTGCTCGGCACGGACCGCAATCCTGCCGCGGTCGCGCGGCTCGCCCCTTCTGGCGTGGAAGGCGTGACGCTCGAGGCGCTCATGCAGCGCGCCGATATCGTGATCGCCACCACCGGGGTGAAGGGCCTCATCAGGCCCGAGTGGGTGCGCAAGGGCCAGGTGCTGCTCGCGCTGTCGAATCCGGATCCCGAGATCGAGCCGCTGGTGGCGCGCGCGCACGGCGCCGCGTTTGCCGCCGACGGCAAGGGTATCAACAACGTGCTCGCCTTTCCCGGCCTGTTCAAAGGCGCACTCGCGGCGCGCGCGCGCGGCTTCTCCGACGCGATGCTGATGGCGGCGGCGCATGCGATCGCGGCGCAGGCGCGCGGCGATGAGCTGGTGCCCGATCCGCTCGACAAGGAATTGCACGAGAAAGTCACCGCGGCAGTGCGCGCGGCGGCGGATGCGGAGCTGCGCCTCAGTACGGGACGCTGAAGCGGCGGTACACCGCTGCCAGCAGCCACAGCGGCCCGATCAACAGGAACTGCAGGTCCTTGAAGAAGGAAGGGCGCCGGCCCTCGACGGCGTGGCCGACGAACTGCCCGATCCACGCCACGACGAAGATCGCCACCGAGGTCAGCCACAGCGGCCAGGGCAGGTGCGTGAGCCACTGCGTGATGATCAGCAGCACCGCGAATGCTCCGAGCACGCCGCAGGCGAGCGCCGGCGAGAGCACCAGGTAGTAGAGGACGGCGGCGGCGGCGGCCAGGGTGGCCCAGTTGAGCCAGGGAGAGGCCGCACTGAAAGCGGCCGGGACCGGCACCGACCACAGCAGTCCCATCACCGACAGCACGATCGGCGGGACGCAGATCCAGTGCAGCAGTTTGTTGGTCGGGTGCTGGTGACTCAGACCGTACTCGCTCAGCCAGTCGGTCACGCTGCGCATGGCCAGACGCCGGCGAGGGCGGCTCAGGCCGCGGCCATCAGGCCGCGCAGCTTCCCGAGAGCGCTCGATTCGATCTGACGGATGCGCTCGGCGGACACGCCGTACTTGCCGGCGAGCTCGTGCAGGGTCGCCTTGTCCTCGGCCATCCAGCGGCGCTCAACGATGTCGCGGCTGCGCTCGTCGAGAAGGCTGAGGGCTCCGCGCAGACGCGTGGACGAGTCGTCGGCGCTCTCGGCCTCCTCCACCTGGGCGGCGGGGTCCGCATCGGGCGCCGGCAGATAGGCCGCCGGGCTGTAGAGCTCCTCATCCTCGGCCTCGGGAGCCGGGTCGAACGACATGTCGCGCGCCGCGAGGCGCTTCTCCATCTCGGTGACCTCAGCAGGGGTGACGCCCAGGTCGCGGGCCACCGCGGCGGTCTCCTCCACCGACAGCCAGGTGAGGTTCTTCTTCAGGCGGCGCAGGTTGAAGAACAGCTTGCGCTGCGCCTTGGTGGTGGCGATCTTCACCAGCCGCCAGTTGCGCAGCACGTACTCGTGGATCTCGGCGCGGATCCAGTGCACCGCGAAGGACACCAGCCGCACGTTGAGCGAGGGGTCGAAGCGCTTCACCGCCTTCATCAGGCCGACGTTGCCTTCCTGTATCAGGTCGCCCACCGGCAGGCCGTAGCCGCTGTAGCCGCGGGCGATGTGCACGACGAAGCGCAGGTGCGACAGCACCAGCTGCCGGGCAGCCTCAAGGTCCGCGTTCGAGCGAAAGCGCTCAGCGAGCGCGCGCTCCTCGTCGCGGTCGAGCACGGCGATACGGCTGACCCGCTCGAGATAGGCGTCGAGGCTTCCGAGGGGGCCGGCGAGTGCGGGGTCGCCAGGGCGGGCGACCAATGCGGTACTGGTCATGCAATCTCCCGTGGCTTGGAGCGGCATTTTAGCAGTCGGGGGGTTAGAGTGCTAACTGCGGTCCGGAGTTCCCCCGCAGGAAGGGTCCATTCGGGCTTACCGGACAAGAGCTTACGCGCCTCACAGGCTTGCCGAATCTCTCTTACGGGGGGCGGCGGACCGCCCAAGGGGTGGGCCGGGGCGGCCGCGAGCTGGGGCGGTAACGCAGCGGCGCGTTTGGCGCTACAGTCCGCTTGCCCGCTCAAGTCCTCAGCCCCGTTCGAGTCAAAAAAATACAGGGGGGTTCCCATGATCGCTAGCGTCATTTCCGGCGTCGCGTCGCTGTGGCTGCCGATCCTGATCTCGGCCGTGATCGTCTTCCTCGCCAGCTCCATCATCCACATGGGGCCGTTCTGGCACCGCGGTGACTTCCCGCCGATGCCCCGGGAAGCCGACGTGCTGAGCGCGCTGCGGCCGCTCGCCATTCCCCCCGGCGACTACATGCTGCCGCGGGCGGGAAACATGAAGACCTACAAGTCGCCCGAGTTCATCGAGAAGCTCAAGGCGGGACCGGTCGCTATCGTGACCGTGATGCCGAACGGCCCGATCGACATGCGCAGAAACCTCGCCCAGTGGTTCGTGTTCCTGCTGGTCGTCGGGATGATGGTGGCGCTCGTGACCTCGCACACGCTGCCGCCCGGCACGCCCTACCCGCGGGTCTTCAAGGTCGCCGCCACAGTCGCATTTACCGCTTATTCGCTGGCACTCGCGGAGTTATCCATCTGGTACCGCCGCTCCTGGACGCTCACGCTGAAGGGCGCCCTCGACGGGCTGATCTACGGGCTGCTGACCGGCGGCACGTTCGGCTGGCTGTGGCCGCACTAACGCAGAAACGGGGGCGCCGCGCCGCTGCCGGCATGCGCGCCAGCTGCAGCGAGGAGTGCGTCACGCGCGGCGCATGTTATGACCGTGCGCCTGCGGCAAGTACGGATGCGAGGCCATGCAAGGCGCGCAAAAACCTCCGAGTACGTCACGCCTGTATGACATATGGGATGGTCTGATAGACTCATGAAAAGCAGGGGGCGAGGCACAATTCGATGAATCACGATCGCTGTTTGAGGCTGGCGGCAGCCACCTGCTTCCTGCTGATCGCTGCGGTCTCGCAAGCCGCCGTACCCCAGGGGATGGCGGTGCGCACGCACCTCAAGTACACCGGCCGCGCCTCGCTTGCCGAGCCCGCGCTGCGCTCGAGCGCCGCGCTGGTGCTCGACACCACACACTCCTCGGTGCTGTATTCGCGCCGCTCCGATATCGCGATGCCGATCGCCTCGATCACCAAGCTGATGACGGCGCTCGTGGTCATGGAGGCCGGGCAGCCGCTCGATGAGAGCCTCACTGTCACGGACGCGGACCGTGCCTCCGGCAAGGGTGCCTTTTCGCGCCTTGTGCCCGGGACGGAGCTGTCGCGCGGCGATCTCATGCACCTGGCGCTGATGGCTTCGGAGAATCGCGCCGCGCACGCGCTCGGGCGCAACTATCCGGGCGGTATCGCCGCGTGCGTGGCGGCGATGAACGCCAAGGCGCGCGAGCTCGGGATGAGCAGCGCGCATTTCGTCGAACCCACCGGCCTTTCCGACGAGAACGTCGCGAGCCCCGCTGACCTGTCCAAGCTGGTGATGGCGGCCGCCCAGGTTCCGGTGATCGGCGAGTACTCGACCGCCTCGGACTACGTCGTCGAGGTCGGCAGGCGCCTGCTGCACTATCACAACACCGATTCGCTGGTCAGCCAGCCTGACTGGAAAATCATGGTGCAGAAGACTGGCTACATCTCGGAAGCCGGCCGCTGCCTGGTGATGCAGACCGTGATCGAGGATCGCACGGTGGTCATCGTGCTGCTCAACTCCTTCGGCAAGCGCACCCGCGTCGCCGATGCCCGCCGCGTGCGCCGCTGGGTGGAGTCGACGCTCATGCACGCCACCCAGACCGTCGCCGCCGCCACCTAGGCGCACGGCGCTCCCGCTCGCGGCGGCTCAGGCGCGCGGCTCGATGCTGCGCAGGTGCCGGGCCGCTGAGATCCAGGCCCCGACCCATCCCAACACCGCGCCGCCGCCGAGCAGTGCGGCGATGTCCTCCTGCGTCGGTCCGCGCAGCGCAAAACGGCTGCCGTAGAGGCGCGCCAGGGTCGCCACCGGCTCGCCGAGCACCGCGATGGCGAGCGCGATGATCCCCCAGGCGAGCAGCGCCCCGCCGAGACCGTAGAGCATGCCGGTGTACAGGAACGGCCGGCGCACGAACGCGTTCGAGCCGCCGACCAGCTTGGTGACCTCGATCTCCGCGCGGCGCGCGGTGATCTCCAGACGGATGGTATTGCCGACCACCGCCAGCACGCCGACGCCCAGCAGTGCCGCGGCGATCACCAGCAGCCGGCGCAGCACCTCGAGTATGGCGTTGAAGCGCATCACCCATTCGGCATCGATCTGCACCACGTCGACCTCGGGCCAGGCGCTGAAGTAACGGCGCAGCGAATCGAGCGCCGCCGGCGAGCTGTCCTCGGGACGTGGCCGCACGTGCAGCACGTGCGGCAGCGGATTGTCCTTGAGCGCCGCGAGCGCATCGCCGAATCCGGAGTAGGTGCGGAAGTCCTGCAGCCCCTGCTCGGCGGAGATGAGCTTCACCGCCGCGACCTCGCGGCGCTGCTGAGCCACCTGCGCGAGCTGCTGGGCCTTGGCGAGCGGCACGTCGGTGTGCAGGTACACCGACAGGTCGACGGCGTTGACGAAATTGCCGCTCGCCGACTGCGCGTTGGTGACGAACAGCCGCAGCGCCGCGGGCAGCGCCAGCGCCAGCGCGATCACCAGCAGCGTCAGCAGCGTCGCCAGCGGCGCGCGCGCCAGCCTGCCGACCGAGCCGAGCAGCGCCTGCAGGTGCCGCCCCACCGCGACCACCAGGCTCATCGCGTCGCCACCACCGAGGGCAGTGTATCGACCGCGGTGCCCTGCAGCCGACCGTTCTCGAGCACCAGGACGCGCTGGGCGAACTCGCGCACCAGGTGATGATCGTGCGTGGCGATCACCACCGTCACACCGACGTCCTGGAAGCGCCTGAACAGCCGCATCACCTCGAGCGACAGGTCGGGGTCGAGGTTGCCGGTGGGCTCATCCGCAATCAGCAGCGGCGGCTTGCTGATCACCGCGCGCGCAATGCCGACACGCTGCTGCTCGCCCACCGACAGCTCCTGCGGCAGCGCGCGCTCCTTGCCGAGCAGCCCCACCTGGTCGAGTGCGGCGCGCACGCGCTTGTCGATCTCCTTGAGCGGCGTGGCCGCCACCGCCAGCGGCAGTGCCACGTTGTCGTACACCGGGCGGTCGGCGAGCAGCTTGTGGTCCTGGAACACCACGCCGATGCGGCGGCGGAACGCGGCGATGTGCCGCGCCTTGAGCGTCTGGGTGTTGCGGCCGTTCACCACCACCGCGCCGCGCGTCGGCCGCTCGAGCAGCGCGATCAGCTTGAGCACCGTGCTCTTGCCGGCGCCCGAGCGCCCGGTGAGAAATACCATTTCGCCGGTATGCACCTCGAAATTCACGCTGTTGAGCGCCTCGCGGCCGTTGGCGTAGCGCTTGCTGACGCGGTCGAAGACGATCATGTCTGCACGCCTGGCGCCGCGCCGGCCGCGGGCTCCTCGTCCCCCTCGACCAGCGCGGCGGCAAATACCGCCGGATCGAACTCGCCGAAGTCCTCAGGCGCCTCGCCGATGCCGATGTAGCGGATCGGGATCCTGAGGCTGTTGGCGATGGCAATGACGATGCCGCCCTTGGCCGTGCCGTCGAGCTTGGTGAGCACCAGCCCGCTGACGCCCACCGCCTCGGTGAATTCGCGCGCCTGGGTCAGCGCGTTCTGCCCCTGATTGGCGTCGAGCACCAGCAGCACCTCGTGCGGCGCGCTGGCGTCGAAGCGCTGGATGACGCGCCGGACTTTCTTCAGCTCCTCCATCAGGTGCGACTGGCTGTGCAGCCGCCCGGCCGTGTCGGCGAGCACCACGTCGGTACCGCGTGCCCGCGCCGCCTGCAGCGCGTCGAACACCACCGCCCCCGGATCGGCGCCGGGCGCCTGCGCGGCGAAATCGGCGCCGCTGCGCTGCGCCCACACCTCGAGCTGCTCGATGGCGGCGGCGCGGAACGTGTCGCCGGCGGCGAGCAGCACCGACAGCCCCTGCGCGCGGCAGCGGCGCGCGAGCTTGCCGATGGTGGTGGTCTTGCCGGAGCCGTTGACGCCCACCACCAGGATCACGAACGGCCGGTGGGCGCGGTCGATGGTCAGCGGCCGGGCGCACGGCGCGAGAATGTCCACGATGCTGCCGCGCAGCGCCGCGATCAGCGCGCCGACGTCGGCGAGCTCGCGGCGCGCCACGCGCGTGCGCAGCTCGGCGAGAATGCGCTCGCTCGCCTGCACGCCCACGTCGGCGCTGATCAGGCGCGTCTCGAGCTCTTCCAGGATCGCCGCATCGATCTGCCGACCGCGCAACAGATCCGCAAGGTCGTAGCTGAGCCAGGAATTGCCGCGGTTAAGCCGCTGGCGCAGCCGGCGCAGAAACCCGGGACGATCTTCGGTCGCAGTCGGTGCTGCGGGCGCGCGGCGGAACATGCGGGCATTGTAGCGGGCCGCGGCGATCAGGCGGTCGGCGCCGTGCGACGGCGACGCCGGTGGTGACGCGCCGGCGCAGCGCCGGCGCGCCCCTTCAGGGCTGAATAACCGCCGGATTCGCCAGCAGCAGCGTCGTCCCCGGCGTATTTGCCGGAATGCCCGCCGGCGGGATCGGAACTCCGGTGAAGCTGATCGCCTCCCCCTGCATTTCCGCGGTCACCGCCGGCACCACGTCGTCGATGATCGAGCCGTGGTCGCCCTCGAGGAAGTTCACGTAGCCGCGGATGCCCGCCGCATCGACGAGCACCGGGGCGTCGCTCGCGGGAATTCTCGCGAGCGCAACTGCCGGCAGCGGCGCGGGCGCGTACGCGGAGGCGGTGATCAGCGCCGCAGTGGCGGAGTTCGGCACCACCTGGTCCGGACAGCCGTTCTGCGGCGCCGCCGGATTGCAGACCGCCGGCGCCGGGGTACTGCCCACTACCTGCAGAATGTGCAGCGGATGCTGCACGCTGGCGAGTGCGATGAAATTCACCGGGTCACCCGAGTCGATCACGGTCTGCGAGTCGCGGAAGAACTGCGCGTAGAGCGTGGTGCCCGGGGTGAGACCCTGCGCTTCGAGCCCGGCATTGATCTGCGGCGCGAACGTCGGCGAGTTCTGCAGCAGCAGCGACAGGTTGCCGCCCGGGCTGGCGAGCGAGCCGGTGCTGACGTCGCTCGGCGGAACGACGCCGAGGAACACGCCGCCGACGATGGCGCCGAGGGAGTGCCCGAGAAAGTGGGTGTGTCCGCCGACGAAGGGCGTGCTACCGCCGGCGTTGGCAACCGTCGCGCCCGCCACGCTGCGCTCGAAGGTGATGAGATCCGCCGCGCCTTCGCGCAGGTTGTCGCGCGAGGTGAGCAGGCTCGTCAGGTTGATGAAGTGCGACCCGGACGGATCGATGCTGCCCGGAGTGATCAGCTCGAGATCGAAGGTACGCTCGATCGACATCTGACCCGTCGGCAACCCTAAGCCCGCGTAGAGAGGATTAGCAGCCGTGGCGTACAGAGGATCCTTGGTGTTCGTCACGCCGTGCAGCGGCAGGTCGATCGCCACCACCGCAAAGCCGGCATCGGCGAAGGAATCCGCGACCGCCAGCATGTCCTCGCGGTTGCGCGTGATGCCGTGCTGGAAGATCAGCACCGGCCACGGCCCGGTCGCGCCGGCCTTGACGGCCAGCGAGTTCGCGTTCGGCACAGTGGCCAGCACCGGGATCAGCAGGCTCTGCGTCGCCACCGGCAGCGGGTTGAAGCGCGTCACGAAGGTGCTCGACGGATCAAGCGGAAACGGTGGCGCCTGCCATGAGCCGGTGAGCGGCGCGCTCTTGCTCAGGTAATACGGGATGCTCTGCACGCCGACGTAGATGTCCGAATGACCGGGCAGCAGGGGATTCGCCGCGCTGGTCGGCAGGCCGGTGGCGTTCAGCGTGAGCGTCGACGGCCGGGTGGTGGCTGACAGCAGCTCGAGCGTGTCGGTCGTCGACTCGGTCGTGAAGCTGAAGGTGAGTACGATGTTGGCCGGGTTGATGTGCAGCGCCTGCGCGATCTGCAGCTGCGCGCCGGTCAGCTGGCAGATGCCGTTCAGCGTCGGGTCGGTGATGCTCGGGCAGGTGGGGCCGCCAGCGAGCGCGCTCTTGATGGCGGCGTAATCGACATCCGGCACCGCGGGGTTGCCCGAGGTGTCGGTGATGCCATTGGTCAGGATCACGAGGTAGCCGGTGCCGCTCTTGCAGTTGGCGCCAAGGAACGCGCCGTTGCTGATGCAGGTGCTCGGCATCAGCGGGTGAAGCGGGGTGATCTCGAGGATGGTAGGACCGACCAGCGCATCGGTGGCGAGCGCGGCCGTGAAATCCGTACCGATGGTGAGCGGTGCGCCCAGCACACCGGTGGTCGCCTTGGTCTCGTTGTCGGTGATGACCGGCACGACGATGACCGTGGCAGCGGTGAAGGAGCCGGGATTGAGCGCGCCGCCGAAGCGCTCGCGGATCACCGCGTTGGTCGAGAAGCCATCGAGCGCGTTGACCGCCGCCTGGTTGGGCATGAGGGCGTTCGCCGGCTGGATGTTGAGGGTGCCGTCGGTGGAGCCGGCGAAATACAGGTCCGTCGGATACGGCAACACGCCGGCGGCCGGCTGGAACAGCGCGGTGCTCGAGGTCGGCTGTTCGGGCGGCGTCGAGCCGCCGGGATTGCCGTTGAGCACGGTGAGGTCAGGCGCGCCGATGGTGCCGCGGCCGCCCGACCCACAACCCCCGATGAGGAACGCGGCCGCCAGGACGCCCGCGGCGATGATTCTTTTCATATCCCCTTTTCCCGCCGGGGCTGTTGAGCGCTCCTGGACGAGGCAGACTAGAGTACGCTCCCGGCGAGAACAGTGGCAAGGTGCGACGGCGTAAGCACGCGAGCGCGCTCAAGGTGATCTCTCGCAACTCAGGCAAGCGCGCCGGCGCCGCGCCGCGCCGCGCCGCGCGTGCACGCGTACTGCGCATCATCGGCGGCACCTGGCGGGGCAGGAAGCTGCGTTTCCCGGCAGCGGCCGCGATACGGCCGACCCCCGACCGCGTGCGCGAGACGCTGTTCAACTGGCTCGGCGCGGCCACTGCGGGCGCGCGCTGCCTCGATGCGTTTGCCGGCAGCGGTGCGCTCGGACTCGAGGCGCTGTCGCGCGGCGCTGCGCACGTTACCTTCATCGAGCAGGATGCCGCGGCCGTCGCGGCGCTGCGCGAGCGGCTCGCGGAATGGGGCGCGGGGAATGCCGTGGTGGTACGCGCGGATGCGCTGCGCCACCTGGCGGCGCCGCCCGCGGAAGCATACGACATAGTGTTCCTCGACCCGCCATTTGCGGCCGGACTGCTGGCGCGCGCGGCGGCGCTGCTGGCGCACGGCTGGCTGCGCGAGGGTGCCCTGGTCTACGTGGAGTGCGCGGCCCGCGAACCCCTGCCGCCGCTGCCGGCGAGCTGGCAGCCGCTCAAGGCCAAGCAGGCCGGCGAGGTCGGTTATCATCTGTTCGCGCACGCTGCGCGCGGAGTTACGCGGGCCGTATGAGAAGCAACGCCGTCTATCCGGGCACGTTCGATCCGATCACCAACGGGCACCACGACCTGGTGCGCCGCGCCGCCGGCATCTTCGATCGCGTGATCGTCGCCATCGCCGCCAACAGCAACAAGACGCCGATGTTCACGCTGGAGAAGCGCGTCGAGCTGGCGCGCCGCGTGCTGCAGGATCTGCCCAACGTCGAGGTGCACGGCTACGCCGGCCTCACCGTCGAGTTCGCACGCCAGTACCCGGGAGCGGTGATCGTGCGCGGGCTGCGTGCGGTGTCGGACTTCGAGTTCGAGTTTCAGCTTGCCAACATGTCGCGCCATCTCGACCGTAATTTCGAGACCGTGTTTCTCACGCCCCAGGAGCAGTTCACGTTCATCTCCTCGAGCCTGATACGCGAGATCGCGGTGCTCGGCGGCGACGTGAGCCGCTTCGTCCACCCGATCGTCGAGGCGGAGATGAAGAAGATGCGCCGCAGCTGACGCGGCGCCGCGCGGGCGCGGCGCGCGTTGCGCGCGGCCGGCCGGTCGCAGTCGCCACTCGCCGCCGCCTGGGCCGCACGCGCGGCAGGCGCACGCGCTGCGCCGGCGGGGTCAGCTGCCCGGCGCGTTCGAGCTCGAGCGCGCGCCACAGATACCAGGCCGCAGTGCTGCGGTACGGCCGCCAGCGTTCGCCCCAGGCTGCGAGCACTTGCGGGCGCGGCAGCTTGCGCAGGCCGTAGGCAGCGCGAAAGCCGCTGCGTACGCCGAAATCGTCCACCGGCAGTACGTCCGGCCGCCCCAGCCGGAACATGAGCATCATCTCCACCGTCCAGCGGCCGACGCCGCGCACCTGGGTCAGCCGCGTGACGATCTCCTCGTCGCCCAGAGCGAGAAGCACGGCGGCCTCGGGCACCACGGCGGCGAGGGTCTTGTCAGCCAGGTCGCGCAGCGCCGCCACCTTGGCGAACGAGAAGCCTGCCGCACGCAGGCTGCGCGCGGAGGCCGCGAGCACCATCTGCGGAGTCGGGAATGCGCCCTGACCGCAGCCGTCGATGAAGCGCTTGAGGATGGTGTTGGCCGCCGTGCCGTTCAGTTGCTGGTGCGCGATGGCCTGGGCGAGAGCCTCAAACGGGTGGCACTCACTCTGCAGCGCGAGCGCGCACGGTCCCACGGCGCGTATCAGGCCGGCGAGCACCGGGTCTGCGGCAGACAGATGCGCGAGGATGTGCTGGCTCACGGTTTCCTCGGGAGGACTGAAGACGGGGGGTGCGCGGCTACTTCTGGCAGGAGGGGCAATAGTAAGTGGAGCGCTGCCCCTGGACCAGCGCGCGCACCGGTGTGCGGCAGCGCCGGCAGGGCCGGCCGCGGCGCTCATAGACGTACAGCCGCTGGCGGAAATAACCGGGCGCACCGTCGGCGCCGAGATAATCGCGCAGCGTCGTGCCGCCCGCGCGGATGGCCTGGGCGAGGACCGCGCGCACCGCACGCACCAGCCGCGCGGCATCCGCGCGCGACAGCGAGCGCGCCTGCCGGCGCGGGCGGATACGCCCCCGGAACAGCGCCTCGCTCGCGTAGATGTTGCCCACGCCGACCACCAGGCGGCTGTTCATGAGCAGCTGCTTGATGGCGATCCGCCGGCCACGGGTGATGCGCCACAGGTAATCCGCATCGAAGGCCGCGGAGAACGGCTCGGGCCCGAGGTTCGCCAGCAGCGGATGCGCGCGCGGATCGCCGCTCGTATAGAGGAGGCTGCCGAAGCGGCGCGGATCGTTGAAGCGCAGCGCCAGCCCGGAATCGAGCACCAGGTCGAAATGGTCGTGGGTGAGGCGCGGGGTACCGGCGGGCACCGCGCGCAGATTGCCCGACATGCCCAGATGCACCAGCAGCGTGCCGGACTCGAGTCGCAGCAGCAGGTACTTCGCGCGCCTTCCGGCGCGCAGGATGCGCTGCCCGGCGACCTGGTCAGGCAGCTCGGCGGCCACCTTCCAGCGCAGGCGCGGCTGGTACACGGTGAGAGCGGTCACCCGCCGGCGCCGCACGTACGGCGCCAGGCCGCGACGCGTCGTCTCGACCTCGGGCAACTCGGGCAAGAGCGCCTTCGCTTCCGCCGGCGCCTACTTGATCTTGGATTCCTTGTAGGCGACGTGCTTGCGCGCCACGGGGTCGAACTTGCGCACTTCCATCTTGTCCGGATGCAGCCGCTTGTTCTTGGTCGTGACGTAGAAGTGACCGGTGCCGGCGGAGGACAGCAGCTTGATCTTGTCGCGCATGTTGGGAGAACTCCTTCCGGGCGTGCGCTAGAGTTTGCGCCCCTGCGCGCGCAGCTCCGCGATCACCTTGTCGATACCCTTCTTCTCGACCGTGCGCATGCCGCTCGTCGTCAGGCGCAGCGTCACCCAGCGCTTCTCGGTCTCGACCCAGAAGCGCTGCGTGTGCAGGTTCGGCAGGAAGCGGCGGCGCGTGCGGTTATTCGCGTGGGAAACGCGATTGCCGACGGCGGGCCTTTTGCCAGTGACCTCGCAGACGCGCGACATAGAGATAGTTCCTGAAAATTCAATAATTTGAGTCTACTCAGGGTGCTTCGTAGACTCCCGGGCCGGGCTTTATACCAGCCCCGCAGCCCGACCACAAGCAACCGCCTGTCGCCGCCTTGCCTCTCATGGCCGGAATATCGTGGCAACGCCTGCGGGAACGGCGTAGGGTCGCGCTCCCGGCCGAGCTTGGGCTGCCTTGCGCACCCGCTCGAGCCTAACCATACCAATTAAAACATCCAGGAGACCCCCTATGCGTCTGACTCAAGCTATCTGCGCCTCCGCGGCGCTGCTGGTTGCGACCGCGCTGACCACCACGACGGCGCTCGCCGACGGCCGCGATTGGAGCGATGGACCGGTGCTCAATGTCGCCTCCATCCGCACAGTCGACGGCCACTTCGACGACTACATGCACTGGCTGGCGACGAGCTTCAAGAAGCAGTCGGAGGCGGCCAAGAAGGCGGGCCTCATCATCGACTACTCGGTTGTCGTGGTGGAAGCGCGCGGACCGAACGACCCGGATGTCCTTTTGATCACCACCTACAAGAACTGGGCGGCACTCGATCACCTCGGCAGCAGATTCGATGCGCTCCTTACCCAGACTGAGGGCTCGGTAGACAAGGCCAACCAGTCCGAGGTCGACCGCGCCAAGATCCGCACGGTGCTCGGCTCACGCACCGAGCAGGTAGCCATCCTCAAGTAAGCACAGCCAAGCGAATTTACATCCACGTTCGGGAGACTCTATATGCGTCTGACTCAAGGTATCTGCGCCGCAGCGGCGCTGCTGGTTGCGACCACCCTCACCACCACCACGGCGCTCGCCGACGGCCGGGACTGGAACGACGGGCCGGTACTCAATGTCTCCTCGATCCGCACGGTCGACGGCCATTTCGACGATTACATGCACTTCCTGGCGACCACCTTCAAGAAATCGCAGGAAGCGGCCAAGAAGGCCGGGCTGATCACCGACTACTCGGTGATCGTGGTGGAAGCGCGCGGCCCGAATGATCCGGACATCCTGCTGGTCACCACCTACAAGAACTGGGCGGCACTCGATCATCTGGGCAGCAAGGCTGATGCGATCAGCGTGCAGGTCGAGGGCTCGGTCGAGAAGGCCGCCCAATCCACGGCCGAGCGCAACAAGATCCGCACGATCCTCGGCTCGCGGACCGAGCAGGTAGCCATCCTCAAGTAAGCACGGGAGCCAGCCCCGTTGCGGCGACACACCGGCGGGCGGACCTTGAGTGCCCGCCGGCCGGTGCCTGCGCATGGTCCAGAATTGCGCGCATGCTTAGGCAGCGCGCGTGGCTGCGACGGCGGAAGTAATGACGAGGAGATCTCATGAACCGTATACGAGAGTCATCGTGGGTTGCACTGACAGTCCTTGCTCTGAGCGGCGCCGCGGCGCTGGTCTCCGCGGCGGATGCGGCTGGCACCAAGGATGCCAAGGCTGCGATCGAGGCCCTCACCCAGCGCTTCGTGGCGGCGTTCAACACCAAGGACGTCGACTCCATCATGAAGCTCTACGCCCCCGGTCCACAGTTGTTCGTCTTCGACGTCAGCCCGCCGCGGGAGATTGTCGGTTGGGACAACTACCGCAAGGACTGGCAGGAGCTATTCGCGGCCTCCCCGGGCGCGGTCAAGTTCTCAGTAGCGGACCTCGTGATCAGCGCCGCCGGTACGGTCGCCTACAGTCACCGCATCGACCACGCACAGTTCACGCAGCAGGACGGCTCGAAGCACGAGCTCGTGCTGCGGGTGAGCGACGTGTATCGCAGGATCCACGGCGAATGGCTGATCGTGCAGGAGCACGTGTCCGTTCCGGTGGATCTTGCGACCGACAAGCCCGACCTGATGTCGAAGCCCTGAGGCCGCGCGCCGAGCGCGCAGGCCCCAGTCGGTTTCCTGACCGTTCACGTCATAGAACAGTGCGAGCTATCGCACGGGAACGATTCTCCCGAGACAGGGGTCCATGCTCAGGGAGTATCAGCTCCCGGGAGAGCGCTGACCGGATATGGGAGGGCCGGGGAGCTGGAGCCTGCGACGCGGCGTCGCGTTCGCCGCAGTTGTCGCGTTACACGCCGGCCTCGTGATCACCTTGACGCTCGCGCTGCGACCTCCAACCCGGTCGTCATCTCAAGGCAATTTCGTCAGCACGTTGATATTTCTGTCGACGCCAGTGCCTCCCGCTGCATCTGCCGAGCGACGTTCGCAGATTGCCACCGAGATCGCCCCATTAGCGCCAGTTGAACCACTTAACGTACCGCCACCGCAGATCGACTTTCCAATCGGTGCGGATACATCGATCGACTGGAGCGCTGAGGCGCGGCGTGCTGCCACCGCCGTGACAAGCGCACCGAACGTCCGAGAGTTTGGTCGGAGCCCAAAGACCGATTTTGAGCAGGGATCGCACCCCGCGCCGGCCCACACGGCGGGCGAACAGTATCGAGACGAGGATGGCGAGTGGATCGTGTGGGTCAGCGACCGTTGCTACATCGTCTCCGGGATTCCCCAACTTGGGTTACCGGATATCCTCGCGCATTCGATTCCTACAAGGACCGTGTGTCAGGGTGATTCGGGGCCTCGAAGCGACCTCTTCAAAGACCTGCCGGCGTACAAGAAGTATCACCCGCAATAGCATCGGCGCGCCCCGCACCCTCCCAAATATGTTGGAGTCCTTCCGCATGGAATCGCGCAAGGACCGGGCGCTAAGGGCACCACTCCACATATCAAAGTCGTCCCGCTTCGGAGAACGAGTAGCACACTCCGTCGCCGATGATGAAGTGATCGAGCACGCGCACGTCGACCAGCGCGAGCGCCTCCTTCAGCCGGCGCGTGATGAGCTCATCCGCCTGACTCGGCTCGAGCACACCCGACGGGTGATTGTGGGCAAAGATCAGCGCCGCGGCGTTATGCAGCAGCGTCTGGCGCAGCACTTCGCGCGGATGTACGCCGGCGCGGTCGATGGTGCCGCGGAACAGCTCCTCGAACGCGATCAGCCGATGACGGTTGTCGAGATACAGGCAGCAGAAAACCTCGTAGGGGCGATCGCGCAGCTGCGCCAGCAGGAAGGTGCGCGTCGCTTCCGGGGCGGCGAGCGCAGGTCCGCTGCGCAGCGCTTCGCGAAAGTGCCGCCGCGCGAGCTCCACGGCCGCCTTGAGCACGGCAAAGCGTGCCGGCCCGATCCCGGCTTGCGTGAGGCAGCGCGGCGGGTCGGCATTCAACAGGTTGCGCAGTGAGCCGAACTCGCAGATGAGCGTGCGCGCCAGCTCCACCGCCGAGCGTCCGCGGGCTCCCGAGCCGAGCAGCAGCGCCAGCAGCTCCGCGTCCGAGAGCGCATGCGCGCCGCGCTCGAGCAGCTTCTCGCGCGGCCGCTCCGCGAGCGGCCAGTTCCGGATGCTCATGCCGCAGTCTAAGGATACGGTGCAACTGCGGGCAGTCGGAGAAAGCGCTGCAAGTAGCGGATTTCGCGCTGCACGCCCCTTCAGGGCGGCGGCTGCAGCACGTCGTTATACGAGTGGCGAGCCCAGCCCTGATAGTGCGGATTGGCGCCGTTGGCATCGTCCAGCGTCTTGAGCATCTGCGGCAGCCGCTCCCCGTAGTCGGGGGTGCGCAGTCCGATGACCAGGCCGGCAAGCTGTGGCCCCTCCAGACCCTGGTAGGCCATCTCCAGGAAGGCGCGGCTTACGGTGCGCAGCTTCTGCGCCTGCTCATCGCTGCTGCTGCCATCGTTCACGCTGCTGAGCTCATACAGCATCAGGGTGAGTCGCGGCATCGATTGCAGCAGCGCGCGGCGCTCCTCGAGGCTGCCTTTGAGCAGTTTGTTCTGGATGTCGGCATTGATCGTGAGGCCGGCGCCTTGCGTGAGCGCGCGCGCCGCGCGGAAGGTCGCGACGAGACCGGGGAGAAAACCCAGGTTGCCGGCGCCCTTGTTCTCCGGGCGCTGCTGCGGCTCGATGTCGAGGTGGATGCCGTCGATGCGACTGCCGGGATGCTGTGCGTTGAACGCCACGATGGCGCGCACGTGATCCAGCAGCTGGTCGCGATGGCGGCCGGGCTCATCGGCGTCCGTGCTCGACAGCAGCGCCTCCACGCGCACGTCCGCGCGGTGCAGCTGCCCGACGAGTGCTGCCAGCGCGGCGGCATCGGTCAGACGCCCGCCGCTCAGGACTGAGACATACACCTCATTGACGCTCGCGGTGCGGCAGAAGTCCCGCAGCCGCTCAGGGCCGCGCGGGGCGGCGAGGATGGTGGGGCCTTTCCATACCCACAGCCCATGAATCCGCTCAGCCGCGCCGGCCATGCCCGGCACAGCCACGCACAGCAGCCCGGTCAGAACGCTCGCGGCGGCCGCAGCTTTGCTCATTACCGTCGGTTCTAAGCGCCTCTTGGGCGCCAGGGCAGTCGGGGTGCGATAATTGCCGCGAGGCGAGTTTCCATGCAAGACAAGCATATCCTTCTCGGCGTGACCGGCGGCATTGCCGCCTACAAGAGTCCGGACCTGGTGCGGCGGCTGCGCGAGCGCGGCGCCGAAGTGCAGGTCGTCATGACGCCGGCCGCCGGCCGCTTCGTGACCGCCACCACCTTCCAGGCCGTGTCGGGCCGCGGCGTGCGCAGCGAGCTGTGGGACGCGGCGGCCGAAGCGGCCATGGGACACATCGAGCTGGCGCGCTGGGCCGAGCTGGTGCTGGTCGCCCCGGCGAGCGCTGACTTCCTCGCGCGCCTCGCGGGCGGGCAGGCCGACGACCTGCTAGCGACGCTGTGCCTGGCGACGCAGGCGCCGGTCGCCGTGGCGCCTGCCATGAATCAGCTCATGTGGGCGAACGCCGCGACCCGCGCCAACGTCGCGACGCTCACGGCGCGCGGCATACAGGTTCTCGGCCCGGGGGAGGGCGACCAGGCCTGCGGCGAGAGCGGCCCGGGTCGCATGCTCGAGCCGCTGGATCTGGCGGAGCGCGCCGCCGCGGTGCTCGGGGGCATGCCCGGTGCGCTCGCCGGGCGGCGCGTGCTGATCACCGCGGGACCGACGCGCGAGCGCATCGACCCGGTGCGCTTCATCAGCAACCGCAGCTCGGGAAAGATGGGTTTCGCCGTGGCACAGGCGGCGCGCGAGGCGGGCGCGACCGTGGTGCTGGTGGCAGGTCCGGTGAGTCTGGCGACTCCTGCGCAGGTGGCGCGCATTGACGTCGAGAGTGCGGCCGACATGCTCGCGGCCGTGCTGCGCGAGCTGCCCGGCACCGACGTATTCATCTCGACCGCCGCGGTCGCCGACTACCGCCCGGCACGCGCCGCCGAACAGAAGATCAAGAAAAGCGCCGAGACACTCGAGCTCGCCATGGAGCGCACCACCGACGTGCTGGCAACGGTGGCCGCGCGCGCCGATCGGCCGTTCGTGGTGGGCTTTGCCGCCGAGACCGAGGCGGTGGAGAGCAACGCGCGCGCCAAGCTGCTGCGCAAGAATCTCGACATGATCGCGGCCAACGAGGTCGGTCACGACAAGGCGTTCGACTGCGAGGATAACCAGCTCATTGTGTTGAGCCGCGGCGCCCGTCACGAGCTGCCGCGCGCCGACAAGCTCGCCCTGGCCCGCGGACTCATGGAGCTGATTGCACGCGAGCTCGCCGCGCGCGGCGTGGCGCGCAAGCGCGGTACGGCGCTCGCTTGAGCGCGGCGCCGCCGGTGCGCCGCGCCCTGAAGGTGCGCATCCTCGACGCACGCCTGGGTCGGGAGTTCCCGTTGCCACAGTACGCGACCGGCGGCTCGGCCGGACTTGACCTGCGCGCCTGCCTCGATGCGCCGCTGGTGCTCGCCGCAGGTAGTGCCGAGCTCATTGCGACCGGCCTCGCCATCCACCTCGACGATCCCGGGCTGGCCGCCGTGATCCTGCCGCGCTCGGGCCTGGGTCACAAGCACGGCATCGTGCTCGGCAATCTCGTCGGGCTCATCGATTCGGACTACCAGGGACAGCTCATGGTGTCCTGCTGGAATCGCGGCGCGCAGCCGTTCACCGTCCGCCCGGGCGAGCGCATCGCGCAGCTGGTGGTGGTTCCGGTAGTGCAGGTGCAGCTCGAGGTCGTGGAGGATTTCGCGGCGTCGCAGCGCGGCGCCGGCGGCTTCGGGCATTCCGGCCGACACTGACAGCGCCCGGGCACGCGCCGCCGCGCGGCAGCGCACCTGCCGCTACTGTGTGTGGATGGTGTGCAACTCGCGGTAGCGCTCGATGTCGGCCTGGAACTGCGTGCGCAGATCCCGCTCCTGCTGGCTCTCGGCGCTCAGCGCGTTGCTCTGCTCGCGCAACTCGTTGACCGTACGCACCAGGTTTTCCGCCAGATCATCGGGCAGGCGCCGCGCATCGGCGCGCGCGTTGTAAGGACGGAAGTTGAGCGCGCTGGTCTGCAGGGCGGCGAGCCGCACGCGCAGGCCGTCGACGTACTGCTCGGCGGCTGAGCGCTGCCCCTTGAGCTGGTCGAGCCGCTCATCACGCAGCGCCTCGATGTCCTTGACCGAGGTGTAGGTCGAGATCAGGAACGCGTCGTGCTGCTTCTGCTTCATCACCGCGGCGCGCTGGCGCTCCTCGGTGGCAAGCTGCTCCGGGTTCTTCTGCGCATCGAGATGCCCGACCTCCAGCCCCTGGGCGTTGAGCACCGTGCGGTCCTGGTTGGCGTACTGCGGCGGTATGTGGTCGCCGTAGTGCACTATTCCCTGCTCGTCGACCCAGCGGTAAGCAATTCCGCCCCCCTTGGACGAGGAGTCCTTGGGATCGGCATCCGCAACCGCCGCGCCGAGGGTGGCGGCGGCGAGCAGCGCGACAACGGTCAGACGCGGGGGGGAGGCGGCCATACCTTTGTATATTCCGGCGGCAGCTGCCCGGCTGGCAAGCTCAGCGAGCGCCGTAGCGCTGCCGGTAGGCGCGCAGGGCTGTGAGCTGTTCCGCAGAAATGCGTGCCCGGCCGTCCGCGGGATGCGCCAGCGCCTCGATCAGGTCGTCGAGTGTGACGATGCTCACACAGTGCAATCCTTCGCGCGCGAGCTCCTGCACGGCGCTCAGGTCCCCCGCGCCGCGCTCCTGGCGGTCGAGGATCAGCGCGACGCCCACCGGCTGCGCACCCGCCTGGCGGATGAGCTCGAGCGATTCGCGCACCGCCGTGCCGGCCGTGATCACGTCGTCGACGATCAGCACCCGCCCGGCGAGCGGCGCACCCACGACGCGACCGCCCTCGCCGTGGTCCTTGGCCTCCTTGCGGTTGAAGGCGAACGCGACGTTGCGGCCGTGCGCCGCGCACAGCGCGACGGCGGTCGCGGTGGCGAGCGCGATGCCCTTGTACGCTGGGCCGAACAGCATGTCGAAGCCGAGGCCGGAAGCGTCGATGGCGGCGGCGTAGCAGCGACCGAGCGCCGCGAGCGACTCGCCGTCACTGAACAGGCCGGCGTTGAAGAAGTACGGACTCTCGCGGCCGGACTTGAGCGTGAAGCGCCCGAAGCGCAGCGCATTGCGCCGCAGTGCGAGGTCGATGAACAGGAGCTGGTGTTGCTGCATGTCATATGATTGCGCCATGCGCGTCATCACCGTCAACGTCTGCGGCATACGCTCCGCGGCGGCGAAGGGGTTGTTTCGCTGGCTGCGCCGCCAACAGGCGGATTTCATCTGCCTGCAGGAGACCAAGAGCCAGGAGCATCAGCTGCCTGGGCACGACGTGGAGCTGCGCGGCTTTCACCGCTACTTTTGCGACGCCGAGCGGCCCGGCTACGCCGGCGTCGCGCTCTACAGCCGCCAGCTGCCGACGCGCATCGTGCGCGGCTTCGGCGTGCCGGAGTTCGACCGCGAGGGGCGTTATCTCGAGGCGCAGCTCGGCAAGCTGTCGGTGGTGTCGCTGTACCTGCCCTCGGGCTCGGCGGGACCCGACCGGCAGGCGTCAAAGTTCCGCTTCCTCGACGCCTTCATGCCGCACCTCGCGGGGCTGCGGCGGCGGCGCCGTCACTACATCCTCAGCGGCGACTGGAACATCGCGCACCGGCCGATCGATCTGAAGAACTGGAAGTCGAACCAGAAGAACTCCGGTTTCCTGCCCGAGGAGCGTGCCTGGATGGATCGGCTGTTCGGCGCGTCGGGTTACGTGGACGCCTTCCGCGAGGTGCGCCCGCAGGGCGATCTGTACACCTGGTGGTCGAATCGCGGCCGGGCGCGCGCCAACAACGTCGGCTGGCGCATCGACTACCAGGTGGTGAGCGGCTCGCTCGCCGGTAAGGCGCGCGCCGCCCGCATTTACCGCAAGCAGCGCTTCTCGGACCACGCGCCGCTCATCATGGACTACGACGTTTGAGTCAGCCCGGCGGCAGTCAGCGCCCGCGGCTGATCGACGTTCTCGCCACGCCGAAAATGTTGGCGATTCTGGTGCTGGGAGCCGCGTCCGGCTTTCCGAACCAGATCACCGAGAGTGCGTTGCAGGCGTGGCTGAAGGACACCGGCGTCAGCAACACCACCATCGGCATCATGACCTACGTCGCGCTGCCGTACCTCTTCAAGCCGCTGTGGGCGCCGCTCATCGACCGCTATCCGCTGCCCTTTCTCGGCCGTCGTCGCGGCTGGATCCTCATCATGCAGCTGGCCCTGGCGGCCGCCATCGCGCTGTTCGCGGTGCAGAACCCGGCGGCAGCACTGGCACCCTTCGCCGTGTGCGCACTCGCGATCACCTTCTGCTCCGCGACCCAGGACATTGCCTACGACGCCTATCGTACCGACGTCACCACTCCCAGTGAGCGCGGTCTGGCTGCGGCGGCGGTGAATCTCGGCTACCGCAGCTCCGCCTGGATCGCCGCGGCGATCGCGCTGGTGGTGGCGCAACACTACGGCTGGCGGGTGGCGTTTCTCAGCCTGGCGGGCGTGATGCTCGCGTTTACGGTGGCGACGATCCGGGCGCCGTCCTCGCACATCCACTACCAGCCGCGCTCGCTGCGCGAATCGGTCGTGCAGCCGCTGAAGGAGCTGCTCGGCACACCCAGTGCGCTGACACTGATCGCGGTGGTGCTGTTGTTCAAGGTGGGCGACGCCTTCGCCAACAAGTTGTTCACACCCTTCATGATGGATGTCGGCTTCTCCAAGCAGGAGATCGGCCTGATCGTCAAAGCGCTGTTCACGGTGAGCGCCCTGACCGGCTCGGTGCTCGGCGGCATCTTCATGGTGCGCCTGGGCCTGCTGCGCTCCATGCTCGTCTTCGGCTTTCTGCAGGCGCTGAGCAATCTTCTCTACTGCGCACTGGCGGTCGCGGGCAAGAGCTACGGCGTCATGGTCGCCGCGGTGGTCATCGAACACATCGCCGGCGCCATGGGCAATATCGCGCTGGTGGCGCTCATCATGGCGCTGTGCGATGTGCGTTACAGCGCCTTCCAGTACGCGCTGCTGTCGGCGCTGGCGCTGCTGCCGCGCTACGGTCTCGGCTATCCCGCCGGCTGGACCGCCGATCACGGCGGCTGGTACGTCTACTACGTCGTCAGTTTCGGGCTGGCCCTGCCAGGACTTGCCATGGTGTGGTGGAACCGCCGACCGATCGAGGCGCTCGATCAGGAGCGCAGCGCGGTGCCAGCATGAGCGGGGCAGGCGAGGTGATCGATCTGGAGCGGGTGGTGTGCCGCCTCGCGGAGCTCGAGGCGGGCGCGGTGCGCGCCTTCACCGTGGGGGAGGGCGACTGGCCGCTCAGGGGGTTCGTGCTGCGCTGCGCGCAGGGGGTGCGCGGCTACGTCAACCGCTGCCCGCACGCCGGACACCCGCTGAACCTGCTGCCGGGCCGCTTCCTCACTCCCGACGGCGCACTGATCCTGTGCTCCTCGCACGGCGCGCTGTTCGAGAAGGCGACCGGCTATTGCGTGGCGGGCCCGTGTGCGGGACGTGAACTGACGCCGCTGGCGCTCGAGATCCGCGCCGGCTACGTGCTGCTCGCCGCGGACGTGGATGTGAAGGGGCTGGCGGACGCGCCGCCATAGCCGCGGCTCACTCGAACAGGTCGATGCCGTCGAGCGGACTCGCGCGCAGGTCGCGATCCTCGCCGTTGGAGTCCGAGCCGCGGCCTTGCTCGTCGCTCGACTCGACGTCCACCGAGCCCGACCAGTCCTCGGGCGCTTCGGCGGACTCGAGTGCACCGTCCTCCCACTGCGTGCGCCAGTCCTCGATGTCCATCTCCTCGAGCGTGCCGTCGAAATACTGCATCTCGATCGTGCCGTCGTCGTCGTCGTAAGCCACGACCTCGAACAACGCGCCGCCGCTCAGACGATACCAGTCGCCGATGCCCGGATGAGGAGTCGCCATCGCCGTCACCTCTTACGATTTCCGCGTGCGCTCTGCGACGATGTTGCGCCTCGCGTGTGAGGCTTTCAAGAAGATATTGTGACCGCTGCGGGACGGTTACAGGACGGTTGCGGGACGCGCCGCTCGCGCTCATACGCGGCGGAACTCCAGGTCCCACACCTCGTGGCCAAGCCGTTGCCCGCGCCGCTCGAAGCGCGTCGGCGCGCGCTCGGCGGGGCGCGGCACGAAGGCGCCGTCGGCGGCGAGATTCGCGAGTGCAGGCTGCGCGGCGAGCGTCGCCAGCATTTCGCGTGCGTACGGCTCCCAGTCGGTCGCCAGGCGCAGCACGCCGCCGGCGCCGAGGCGGCTCGCGAGCAGCGCCGCGAACGCCGGCTGGACCAGGCGGCGCTTGTGGTGGCGCTTCTTTGGCCACGGATCGGGGAACAGGATCAGAATCTCATCGAGCGAGCCGGGCGCGAGCTGCTGCTCGAGCACCTCCACCGCGTCGTGACAGACGATGCGCACGTTAGCGAGCGCGCGCGCCTCGAGCGACAGCAGCAGCCGTCCGACGCCCGGGCGGTGCACCTCGACGCCGAGAAAATCGCGTTCCGGGCGCGCGGCGGCCAGCGCCGCGAGGTTCTCGCCGTTGCCGAAGCCGATCTCGAGCGTGCGCGGCGCCTCGCGTCCGAACAGCGCCGCGAGATCGAGCACTGCTGCCGTGTAGTGGATGCCGTACCGCGGCCACAGCTCACTCAGCGCACGCTGCTGCGCCGCCGTGGTGCGTCCGGCGCGCAGCACGAACGAACGGATCGATCGCGGGTGTAGGGTCGCGTCCGCCACTTGCCGACCGATCTTACAGCGCCGCGGCCGGCGGCAGCGGCCGGTACCGTGCCCCGGCCCGCGGATATCGCCGCTGAGCGGGCCTGCGTGGTATAAGCGCGCGGCCGTTCAAGGCGTTACGGGGGAAGTGCCATGTCGAAGTGCGCTCTGGCGGCGGCGGTGACCGCCATGTCCGCGGTATCGCTGCTGGCGGCGACGGCCTACCCGCAGGAGCCGTCGCATCCGGACGACTCCCCGCACGCGAGCGTGCACGCGGCCGCGGCGGGTCCGACGCCGGTCGAGGTGTCGCAGCTGTGCCGCATCGACATCAGGGGCGATAAGAAAGAGCAGTGGATGCGCCTGCCGAAGGCGGAAAGTTCCGTGACGCAGCATCACCTGAGCGTCGGCGGCCGCACGATCGACTACACGGCCACCGCCGGCACGCTCATCGTGCGCGACGAGGAGGACAAGCCGTGGGCGAGCATCGGCTATGTCGCCTACGTGCGCCAGGGCGCGAAGGACGGCGGCGCACGCCCCATGACCTTCGCCTTCAACGGCGGCCCGGGATCTTCCTCGCTGTGGCTGCACATGGGAGTGCTCGGACCGCGGCGCGTGGTCGTCTCCGACCCCGACCCGACGCCGCCGGCGCCCTACAAGCTGGTCGATAACGAGTTCGGGATGCTCGACAGGAGCGACCTGGTGATGATCGACCCGGTGGGCACCGGCCTGAGCCACGCGGTGTGCGATCACAAGGACGACGAGTTCTGGGGCGTCGATCCTGACATCGAGTCCGTCAGCCGCTTCATCGCGCAGTACCTGAGCGACAACAACCGCTGGAGCTCGCCGAAGTACCTCCTCGGGGAGAGCTACGGCACCACCCGTGCCGCGGCCATCGTCAACTACCTGCGCGAGCACCGCGCGCTCGCCTTCAACGGCCTGATCCTGGTCTCGGTCGCCACCGACATCGAGGCGATCTTTGCCGAGCTTCCCGGCAACGAGCGCCCCTATGCGGGGTACCTGCCGGGCTACGCGGCGGTGGCCTGGTATCACCACATGCTCCCCGATGCGCCGGCGCAGCTCGCGCCGCTGCTCGCCGAGGCGCGCGCCTACGCCACCGGCCCTTACACCGCGGCGCTGCTGAAAGGGGACGCACTCAGCGATGCCGAGCGCGATGCCGTGGCCGCGAAGCTGCACGACTACACCGGCCTGTCGGTCGAGTACCTCAAGGCGGCGAACCTGCGCGTCGCCGAGGTGGAGTTCTGCCACGAGCTGCTCAAGGCGCGGCGGCTGACCGTCGGCCGGCTCGACGGGCGCTTCGTCGGACCCACCTGGGAACCGCTCGACAGGGAGGCCGATTACGATCCGCAGTCCGCCGCCATCAGTGCGGCGTACGCCTCCACCTTCCTCGATTATTACCATGGGGAACTGAAGTTCGGGCAGGCGGCCACCTATCGTACGACCAACTTCGGCATCGGCGAGAAGTGGAAGTGGACGCACCACACCGCGCACGGCGATCAGCCGATGGTGAACTCGGGAGTGGATCTGGCGGAGGCGCTGATGAAGGACGCCAGCCTGCGCGTACTGGTGCTGAACGGCTATTACGATCTCGCCACGCCGTTCGCCGCGACCGAGTACGTCATGACCCACCTCGGCGTGCCGCCGGCGGTGGGTGCGCGGGTGCAGATGCAGTACTACGAGGCCGGCCACATGATGTACGTGAATCCTGCCTCGATCGCCAAGATGAAGCGCGACCTCGACACGTTCATCGACTCGACCGTGCGGCACTGACCGGCAGCACCATCTGGGCGATGAGGCCCGGATGGTTGTCGAGCAGCTGCAGCACGCCGCCGTGCAGCTTCGCCACGGCGTCCACGATGCTCAGGCCCAGGCCCACGCCCGGGCTGCCGCGGCTGGCATCGCCGCGGAAGAAGCGCTCGGCGGCCTTCGGCTTGTCGGCGTCGGGGATCCCGGGCCCGTCGTCGCTGACGGCGATCTCCACCGAGCCGTCGGCGCGCGGTCCGACGCGCACGCTGATGGCGCCGCGCGTCGAGACGCTCTTCAGCGAGTTGTCGATGAGGTTGCTCACCGCCTGGGCGAGCAGCACCGGGTCGCCGGCGACCGCCGCCTCGCCCGAGGCCTGGAACGAGAACACTACGCCCTTCTGTTCGGCCGCCGGCTCGTAGAACTCGACCACTTCGGCCGCCACCGCGGCGGCGTCCACGCGCACGAAGCCCGAGCGGCGCGCGCCCGAGTCGATCTCCGCCAGGCGCAGCAGCGCGGTGAAGATGCGCATCACGCGGTCGACGTCGGCCACCGCCGCCTCGATCTCGGCGAAGGTCTCCGCCGGCGGCGGGCGGGTGAGGGTGAGCTCTTCGAGGCGCGAGCGCAGCTCGGCGAGCGGCGTGCGCAGGTCGTGCGCGATGGAGTTGGAGACGTTGCTGATGCCGGCGATCAGGTGCTCGATATGCTCGAGCATGCCGTTGAGAGTGTGCGACAGCGTGTCGAGCTCATCGCCCGATTTGCGGGTCGGCAGGCGGTGCCGCAGGTCACCCTGCATGATCGCCGCGACGGTCTGGCGGATGCCCTCGACGCGCACCAGCAGCTCGCGGCGCATGAGGATCGCCCCGGCGACGCCGACCACGAACAGGAAGGTCACCGCGGCGGTCAGGCCCCAGGCGAAGCGCCGCTCGAGCGGCACGAACAGCGACAGGTCGCGCCCGACCAGCAGGTGATAGCCCCCGGGGAGCGTGCTGCGCACCAGCAGCGTATGGGTGTGCTGGCCGGCGAGGTCCTCAACCATCACGGCACGCGTGCCCGGCATGTCCGGCAGTCCCTGCGGCCAGGCGGCCAGGTTGCCGGCCAGCGGCCGGTAGGCGCTGTCGGTCAGGAGCAGCGTGCGTTCGGCGGCGATCTGCATGGCGACGCGCGCCTTGATGTGCGCGGTGAGGCCCGCGACGCCATCGTGCGCGAATACCTCGGAGAGGCGCTGCGCGTCATCGCGCAGGATCTCCTCGCGTCCGGAGAAGATGCTCACGTTCCAGGCGTACCACAGCGGCACGGCGAACGCGACCAGCGCCACGAGCGCGAGCAGCAGGTAGCCGAGCGCCCAGGTGAGTGCGGACGAGCGGATCAGCCTATTCATCATGGGCGCTCATCATGTAGCCGGCGTTGCGCACCGTGCGTACCAGCGGCCGCTCGGTGTCGAGCTCGAGCTTGGCGCGCAGCTTGCTGATGTGCACGTCGACGACGTTGGTCTGCGGGTCGAAGTTGTAGTCCCATACCGCCTCCAGCAGCATGGTACGCGTTACCACCTGGTCGGCGTGGCGCATCAGGTATTCCAGCAGCTTGAATTCGCGCGGCTGCAGCGTGATCGCGCGCGCTCCGCGCGTCACGCGCCGCGACAGCAGGTCCATGCGCAGGTCCCCGACCTGCAGGACGCGCTCGGCGCCCTGCTCGACGCTGCGCCGGCCGAGCGCGTCGACGCGCGCCAGCAGCTCGCCGAAGGCGAACGGCTTGGTGAGGTAGTCGTCGCCGCCGCTGCGCAGCCCGCGGATGCGCTCGTCGACATCGTTGAGCGCGGACAGGATCAGGATGGGCGTGCGGTTGCCGGACTTGCGCAGCGCCTCGATGATCGCCAGCCCGTCGACGTTACCCGGCAGCATGCGGTCCATGATGATGACGTCGTGCGGCTCGCCGGCGGCGAGGAACAGCCCGTCGCGCCCGTCGGCGGCGTGCTGCACGGTGTGTCCGGATTCGCGCAGGCCGCGCACCACGAAGCGCGCCACGCGCTCGTTGTCCTCCACCAGCAGGATCTTCACCGCTTCAGCCCCCGGCGGCCGCGCTGCCCGCAGGCTGTGGCGCGCCAGCCGCGGTGTGCGGGTGCTCGGCGTCCGGGTGCTTGCGCGCCCAGCGCACCACCAGGCGATCGAGGTAGAGATAGATCACCGGCGTGGTAAACAGCGTCAGCATCTGGCTCAGTACCAGTCCGCCCACCATTGTATAGCCGAGCGGCTGGCGCAGCTCCGAGCCGGTGCCGTGGCCGAGCATCAGCGGCAGCGCTCCGAGAATCGCCGCCATGGTCGTCATCATGATCGGACGGAAGCGCAGCAGGCACGCTTTGCGGATCGCCGCTAGCGGTTCGAGGTGCTCCTCGCGCTCGGCGTGGATGGCGAAATCGACCATCATGATGCCGTTCTTCTTGACGATGCCGATGAGCAGAATGATGCCGATCAATCCCACCACCGACAGATCGAAGTGAAACAGGATCAGCATCAAGAGCGCCCCGACGCCGGCTGACGGCAGCGTCGAGAGAATCGTCAGCGGGTGGATGTAGCTCTCATAGAGCACGCCGAGGATGATGTACACCGCCAGCAGCGCCGCCAGGATCAGCAGCGGCGCCGTTTTGAGTGATGCCTGGAAGGCCTGCGCCGTGCCCTGGAAGGTGCCGAGAATCGCGGCGGGCAGGCGGATGCCCGCGGCGCTCTTCTGGATCGCCGTCACCGCCTCGCCCAGAGACACCCCGGGTGCGAGGTTGAAGGACAAGGTGACCGCGGGGAACTGGCCCTGATGATTGATCGACAGGTAGCTGGTATGGCCGGTGTCGTAGCGGGTGAACGTTGAGAGTGGCACCTGCTGGTTGGTAATGGGCGACTTGATGTAGATCCTGCCGAGGCTGTTGGGGTCTCCGAGTAAGGATGGCGTGATCTCCAGCACCACGTGGTAGCTGTTGAGCTGCGTGAAGTACTGAGTTACTTCGCGCTGGCCGAAGGCGTCGTAGAGCGTGGCGTCGATGAGCGCCGGCTGGATGCCGAAGCGCGCGGCCTGGTCGCGGTCGATGACCAGCGCCAGCTTGGTGCTGCTGTTTTGCTGGTCGGAGGCCACATCGCGCAGCTGCGGCAGCTTCTGCAGCTGCTCAAGCAGACGTGGCGCCCAGGTGTTGAGCTCATCGAGGTTGGCATCCTGCAGTGTGTACTGGTACTGCGTGCGCGAGGTGCGGCCGCCGACGTTCAGGTCCTGCGCGGCCTGCAGGAACACCGTGCCGCCCGGCACCGTAGCGATCTTCTTGCGCAGGCGCTCGATGACCTGGTCGGCGGTGGCGTCGCGCTGATCCCGCGGCTTCAGTCCCAGCACCACGAAGCCGTTGTTGAGCGGCCGGCCGCCACCGACGAAAGCGCCCCAACTCTCGACCGCGGGGTCTTTCGCGATCACGGCCATCAGGTTGCGCTCGAGGCGCCACATCTCATCAAACGACACATCCTGCGGGGCGTCGGTGAGGCCGACGATGATGCCGGTGTCCTGTTGCGGGAAAAAACCCTTGGGCACGACAACGTACAGGAGCACCGCGATCGCCACCGTGATGAGGAAGGTGATGAGGGTAGTGCGCTGGTGCGAAAGCACCACGTCAAGGCCGCGGGTGTAGTGCTCGATCAGCCAGTCAAAGCCGCGCTCGAGCGTCAGGTAGAAGCGGCCGTGCTGTGCGTGCTTCTCATCGCGCAGGAACAGCGCGCACATCATCGGCGAGAGAGTGAGCGCTACCACCGCCGATACGGCGATGGTCATGGTCACGGTGACGGCGAACTCCCGGAACAGCCGTCCCACGATGCCGCTCATCAGCAGCAGCGGGATGAAGACCGCGACCAGCGAGATGCTGATGGAAAGGATGGTAAAGCCGATCTCGCCGGCGCCCTTGATGGCGGCCTCGTAGGGGGAGAGACCCGCTTCGAGGTGCCGGTAGATGTTCTCGAGCATCACGATGGCGTCATCGACCACGAAGCCGACCGCAATCGTGAGCGCCATCAGCGACAGATTGTCCAGACTGTAGCCGACCACGTACATGAGCGCCGCCGTGCCCAGCAGCGCCAGTGGCACGGTCACCGCCGGGATGGCCGTGGCCCAGAAACTGCGCAGGAACAGGAAGATCACCAATATTACGAGCACGATGGCAATCAGCAGCGAGAACTCGACGTCCCGCACCGAGGCTTTGATGGTGGTGGTGCGGTCGATCACCTGGTCGATCTTGAGCGACGGTGGCACCGAGGTCATGACGTGGGGCAGCGCCGCCTTCACCCCCTTTACCGCGTCGATGACGTTGGTACCGGGCTGCTTGTAGATCAGCAGCAAGATGCCGAGCTTGCCATTCTGGAAGCCGCGCACCTGGGTGTTCTCTGGGCCGTCCACCGCAACACCGACGTCCCGGATGCGGATCGGCGCGCCGTTGTGGTAGGCGATGACCACGTCATTCCACGGCGCAGCCTTCAAGAGCTGGTCGTTGTCGTAGATGGTGAAATTCTTCGCGGCACCTGTGATCGCGCCCTGGGGCAGATCGACCGTCGCGGTGGTGATGATGTTGGCGACATCCTCCAGCTGCAGCCCGACCGCGGCGAGCCTCAGCGGATCGATCTGCACGCGTACCGCAGGCTTTTGCTGGCCGCCGATGGTGACCTGCGCGATGCCGGGCAGCTGCGAGAGCTGCTGCGCGATCACCGTCTCCGCGTAGTCATCCACCGCGGTGATCGGCAGGACATCGGAGTGCACCGCGAGGATCAGCACCGCGGAGTCGGCTGGGTTCACCTTGCGTTGCGTCGGGGGGGTGGGCAGGTTTTTCGGCAGCTGCCCGCCGGCAGCGTCGATCGCCGACTGCACATCCTGAGCCGCGCCGTCGATGTTACGGTCGAGATTGAACTGCAGCGTGATCTGCGTGCTGCCGAGCACGCTGGTGGAAGTCATCTGCGAGACGCCCGAGATCTGCGCGAATTGCGTCTCGAGCGGCTGTGCCACCGAGGAGGCCATGATCTCCGGGCTCGCTCCCGGCAGCGTCGCCGACACCAGGATGGTCGGAAAGTCGATCTGCGGCAGCGGCGCCACCGGCAGGAATGGGAAGGCGGCAATCCCGATGAGGAACAGGGCCGCCATCAGGAGCGTCGTGGCCACCGGACGATCGATGAAGGGCCGCGACATGTTCACGGCGCAGGCTCCGTCGCGCTGGCCGAAGCGGACGTCGCGACCTTCGTCGTGTTGGCTCGGACGCGGCTGCCGGGCTGCAGGCGGTACTGATTGCTCGCCACCACCTTATCACCAGCCTGAAGTCCCTTCTCGACGACTGCGATGCCACCGTTCTGCTCACCGACGGTGAGCTGCGCCACCGAGATGGTGGAATCGGGCCCCACAAGGTAGGTGAACAGTCCCTCCGGGCCGCGCTCGAGCGCGCTCGCGGGAATGGTGAGTACCTGGCGCTGCGTCTGCGTCAGCACCCGCACGTCCACGAATTCGCCCGGCCACAGGCGCCGCTGCTTGTTCGGCAGTACGGCCTTGACGCGAATCGTCCCGGTGGTCTGGTCGATCTGGTTGTCGATCAGCGACACCGTCCCGGTATCGAGCTCTTCCTTGCCCTCGCGCGACAGCGCCGTCGCGCTCACCGACCCGCGCGCGAGCGCCGCGCTCAGCTGTCCGAACTGCTCCTCGGGCAGAGTGAAGATGACGGAGATGGGCTCGAGCTGCGTCACCACCACCATGCCGGCGGTATCGCTCGCGTGCACGATGTTGCCCGGGTCGATCAGGCGGATGCCGGTGCGCCCGTCGATCGGCGAGGTGATGCTGGTGTAGTCGAGCTGGGTACGGGCGTTGTCGATCGCCGCCTCGTCGCCCTTGACCTGCGCGATCAGCTGCGCGATGAGGGCGTGCTGCGTGTCGACGGTCTGCTTGCTCGCCAGGTCCTCGGGCGCGAGCAGCGTGTAGCGCTCCATGTCGCGCTGCGCGTTGGCGAGCAGCGCCAGATCCTTGGCGCGGGTGGCGATGGCTATGCCGAGTGCCGCCTGGTAGGGCCGCGGGTCGATCTGCACCAGCAGCGTACCCTTCTTGACGTCCTGCCCTTCCGTGAACGCGACCTTATCGATCTGACCATCGACGCGCGCCGTGACGGTGACGGTGTAGAAGGCCTGCACGGTACCGAGTCCCTCGAGATAGACCGGTACGTCCGCACGCTGCACCGTCGCTATGTCGACGTTGATGGCCGGCGGGGTTTTGTCCGCTGCCGCCGGTTTCCCGCCGAGCCAGTACCAGGCGCCGAACAGCACGAGGAGCGCGAGCGCGGCGGCGCCGAGGTAGCGCGACGGTAGCGGGCGCGGCGTCATGCCGGCTCCTGTTGCCGCTGCCAGCCGCCGCCGAGTGCCTGGTAGAGCGAGACCAGGGCCTGAAGGTGCGCGTACTTCGCCTGCGCGAGGGCATCCCGGGCGCTGAACAAGGCGGTCTCCGTATTCAGGAGAGTGAGCACGTTGATGGTGCCGGCGCGCATCTGCTTCTGGGCGAAGTCGTAGGCGCGCTGCGCGGTGAGCGTCGCCTGCTGCTGCCGCGCGACCTGCTCGCGGGTCTGCCCGACTGCGATCAGCGAGTCCTCGACGTTGGCCAGCGCGGAGATCACCGCCTTGTGGTAGTCGGCGAGCAGCTCCTCGTAATGACCCTTGGCCAGCTGGTACTGGCCGACCAGCGCACCGCCCTGGAAGATGGGCTGCGTCGCACCGGCCGCGAGCGACCACGCGCGGTTGGCCGGTGTCAGCAGTCCCGCGAGCGCCGCGCTCTCGTAGCCGCCGCTCGCGGTGAGCGTGATGCTGGGGAAGAAAGTGGCACGCGCCTGGGCGATGTTGGCGTTGGCCGCGATCAGCTGCGCCTCGGCTGCGGCGACGTCCGGGCGCCGGGCGAGTAGCTCCGAGGGCAGTCCCGGACGCACCGGCGGCTCGGAGAGCTCGTCGAGGCTGCCGTGCGTCACATCGACACCTTCCGGCGTGCTGCCGATGAGGATCGCCAGCGCGTCGATGCTCTGCCGCAGCTGCTGCTGCAGCGGCGGGATGCCCGCATTGACCGTGGCGACCACGGTCTCCTGCTGCGCGACGTCGAGGCCGGTGGCGGTGCCCGCGGTCTCCTCGAGTTTCAGGCCCGCGAGAACCTTGCTGGCATTGGCGAGGTTGGCGTTGGCGATGGCGAGGCGGTCGCGCAGCTCGAGCGCGAGAAAATAGGTGCCCGCAACGCCCGCCATCACGCCGAGCTCCACCGTCGTGCGGTCGTAGCGGCTCGCCTTCGCGCTGGCAGTCGCGGCCGCCAGCGCGGCGCGGTTCTTGCCCCAGAAGTCGAGCTCGTAGCTGGCCGAGAGCACGGGTGAGAAATCGTTGCCGGTCATGAATACGTTCTGACCGGGCACCGGCGCGCGCGCGCGCGTCGCTGTGGCGTCGAGGTCGAGCGCCGGCAGAAGCGGCGCGCCCGCGATCCGTCGCTGCGCGTCCGCCTGATGCACCCTGGCGATCGCCGCGCGCAGATCGTCGTTGGCGCGCTGTGCCTGGCCGATGAGCTCATCGAGATCGTCGGAGGCGAAACCGCGCCACCAGTCCCGGCTGGGCCATTGCGGCGCGTCCGCATCCGCGGGACTCGCCCACGCGGCCGGCGCGGGGATGGCGGGGCGGTGGTAATACGGCCCGAGGTTGCAGGCTGACAGGCAGATGAGCGCTGTCGCGAGGCACACGGCGGCGCGCGCCGCGCGCGGCGGCGCGCAGCGCTCCCATCGCGTCAGTCGCGCGCCGCACGCCGGGGATCGCATCGTGGCGACACTAGTCCGCTGAAGGTTCTCCCTGCGTGGGCGAATGATTAAACTCCGTTAATGCCTGCTCCTGATGCGATCTGCGCGCTGAGCGCGCTGTTCATCGCGGTGCATCGTGCACCGCAGGCGCGCGGGGTGGCCGTGTTCACCGGCCGCGGGTGTCCGGCGCGATGCCGCTACACGGCGGCGAAGCTACGCGCCTCAGCGCTCCAGGCGGGGGCGTTGGCGAGCGCGGCCGGGACCTCCTCGGGGCTCGCGACGACCTGCCACATGCCGAGGTGCCGCGGATCCATGAAGCGCTCCTCGACCGCACGCGCCAGCAGGTCCAGCAGCGGCGTGAAGAAACCGCGCGTGTTCACCAGCAGGATCGGATTCAGGTAAAGCCCGAGACGCTTCAGCGTAATGGCCTCGAGAAGCTCCTCGAGCGTGCCCGAGCCGCCGGGCAGGGCGATCGCGGCCTGGCTGAGCGTCAGCATCATGTGCTTGCGCGTGCGCAGATCCTCCACCAGCTGCAGGTCGCTCAGTCCCTTGTGGCCCCACTCGAGGTCCGCCATGAAGCGCGGCAGGATCCCGATCACGCGCCCGCCGGCGCTCAGCGCGCCGTCGGCCAGCGCGCCCATCGAGCCGGAAGCCCCGCCGCCGTAGACGATCCCGACGCCCTGCTGGGCCAGGATCTCGCCCAGCCGGCGCGCGGCCGCGCGATATTCCGGATGTGCAATGCGGCTCGAGGCGCAGTACACGCACACGGCGCGCTCAATGACGCGTTCGGCGGCTCGCGAGCTCATGACGTGGCGATCCTGTGGGGAACACTCTCAATTATAGAGCGGCGGCCTGCCTCAGCCCGCGCCGCCGCGCTGAGGAGCGATGGCAGGGTGCCGCACAGAAATTCGCCGCCGCGACCTGTGCGCTGCTGAGCTGAGGCAATTCTGCGGTGATCCGACCTGCGGTTGCGACCGGCTCCCGTGGGGCGACCTGAAGGCGGCCTCGTTTGCCGACCCAACGCCGGCATGAATAGAATCGTCGCCTGGCGCGGGTGTAGTTCAATGGTAGAACTGCAGCTTCCCAAGCTGCTAACGTGGGTTCGATTCCCATCACCCGCTCCATCCTCCCCGGCGGCGCTCCGGCGCCGCTGTTGCGAAGCTGCAACGCAAACCTCCCCTTTGTAGCGCTTTGTCTCGCTGATGTTTTTGACTATGCTACGGCGTAGCGGTTGAAAACGAGACGACGGGTCATGCTGCGCCGCTGCGCTGGCGCAACACGATTCCAGACGCCGGAAATTCGGGGAGAAAGCATCATGCAGATCACTTCTAGCGGCAGGCGCACGGGCACCGGTTCGCCCGCTCCCACCACGTCACTTCGCGCGATCCACGCCCTGGTCTGCGCCAGTGCGCTCGCAGCCGCAGGGTGGGCTGTGCCGGTGAGCGCCCAACAGGCGACGTCCGCGTCCAGCACGAACACGGCACCGCTGCAGGAAGTGGTCGTCACCGGATCGCTGATCAAGCGTACCGACACCGAGACGCCGAGCCCGGTGCAGGTGCTCAGTGATGCAGATCTTAAGAACAGCGGCTTCAACAATGTGTCGGATGTGCTGCGCAACCTCGCCGCCAACGGCCAGGGCGCGCTCAGTCAGGGCTTCGGACAGGCGTTCGCCTCCGGTGGCAACGGTATTGCGCTGCGCGGTCTGACCGTGGGCGACACGCTCACCCTCATCGACGGCGAACGCATGGTCTCCTACCCGCTGAGCGACGACGGCGAGCGCAGTTTCGTCGACATAAGCGCGATTCCGTTCAACGCGATCGAGAGCGTCGAGGTGCTCAAGGACGGCGCATCGGCCTTGTACGGCGCCGATGCGATTGCCGGTGTGGTCAACATCAAGTTGCGGCAGACCTACGTCGGTGCGGAGGTCACGGCTGAATACGGCGCGACCCAGCACTGGGACGGCAACACCATACATGGGGCCGCAATCATCGGCTGGGGCGATCTGACCAACGACGGCTACAACATCTATGCGGCGCTCGACTTTCATCGTGAGGACCTGATCTGGGGCACCAGTCGCACCGGCATGTGGACCAACCTTAACTGGAGCGGATTTCCCGGCGGCGTGAACACCACGCCCGGAGTCATCGGCTCCCAGGGTCTCGCCCTTACCGACAGCGCGACAGGCTATCTGCTCAATCCCAATCCCGGTAACGGCATGCCGGCAGAGACCTTCCTGCCGGGTTGCACGGCGGCTTTGCAGGCCGCGGGTAAGTGCACCTTCAGCTTCCCCGGCCAGATTCAACCGCCGACCGAGCAGACGAACTTCCTGGCCAAGATGACGAAAGCGCTCGCCGCTGACTGGAAGCTGACCGTCACGGCGTCGCTGTTCGACAGCGTCGCACAGCAGACTGCGCCACCCAGCGAGCCCGCTTTCGGCCACCTGCTGCAGCAGACGGGCGCAGAGAACGGCTTGCTGCCGCTGATCGCCTGGGGCCCGGGCCTTACTCGCAACACTATCGTCTATCCCGCACTGTCGCTGCCGGCCAGCTCTGCGCTGAACCCGTACGGGGCCGCGGCGACTCTGGTCTACAGCTTCCCGGATGTTGGCCCGTGGGTAGTCAACACCGACACGCAGACCTACCGACTGTTCGGCGATCTGCGAGGCACCGCCGCCGGCTGGGACCTGGACGCCAGCATCGGCGTCATGTACGCGAAGATGGACCTGGGCTTTCAGGGCGGACTCATTCCCGCAGCGGCGCAGGCAGCCCTCAATAATGGCTCCTACGTCCCGGGAGCGCCCAGCCCCGAGAACGCCGCCGCCATCGCCAATTTCGCCCCCGAGGTATCGTCGAACCCGACAAGCTCGCTCGATCTGATCGATCTGCACGGTGCACGTGATCTGTTGCAGATGCCTGGCGGTCCGTTGAGCCTCGCTGTCGGTGTGCAGTATTTCCACAAGGCTCAGAACGACAAGGACCCGTCTTCGATTGCCGAGGGCATACAGGAAGGCATTACCAACTTCACCGTCGGCTCCCAGGACGATACGGGAGGCTTCATCGAAATCGGCGGCAAGCCTGTCAGGCAACTGGAGCTCGACGCGGCCGTACGCTACGACCATTACGACACCTACGGCGGGCAGGCGACGCCGAAGTTTGGACTGAAATTCACGCCCATCGAGATGCTCAGTCTTCGCGGTACCTGGGGTAAGGGATTCCGTGCGCCGTCCATCTCCGAATCCGGTAATTCAGGGATCGTGTACGGATTCGGTAACGGCCCTGATCCCGCGTTGTGTATGAATGGTGCCAACGCGGCGGGCAGTTACAACCAGTATTGCGCTTATCCGATCACGGGTGTGCAACCGCCCAATCCCCAGCTCAAGGCCGTTACTTCGACCAACGCGACTCTTGGCGTCATCTTCGAGCCGTTGAAGGAGTTCAACGTCTCGGTGGATTGGTACCGCATCCAGCTGAACAACGACATCGTCTCCGCGTTGGAGACCGGCGGTCTGGGCGATTATGTGTTTATCCAACGCGGACCGCGAGAGCCACTGGCGGTGTGTACCAACACGACCACCAATGGGACGCCCTGCACTACCGCCACTGTGCTGACCCCGGTTGGAATTCCTGAATACACGCTTTTCCCCTACATAAACGCGGGCACCACCCGGACCTCGGGTATTGATGTCGACCTGCAGAGCCGTTTCGACTTAGGCGCTGTCGGCAGACTGAGTGCCGAGGTCAACTACACGTACATCTCCCAGTATGAGATCTCGGCCAACGGGTTTCTCGCCGACGTGGACGGGACTCACGGCCCCTCCGAGATCTCCGGTGATACCGGCAACCCCAAGCAGCGCGGGGTCGCCACTTTGACCTGGGATAAAGGACCGGCCACCGTCTCGCTGTCTGCGAACTATTCGGGTGCATTCAGGATCATCGACCCCACTGAAGGTTGGACCAGCTGCCTGGTAGCGATTCAGACCTCTGGCGACGGTTATGGCGCTGCGATAGGCGGTGGGGCAACGACACTGGCTTCGCAGTGGAACCAGTACTGCTCGGTGCATTCCTTTACCTCCTTCAATCTGTACGGCAGGTACGCGGTGAACGATCATTTCGCCGTGCACGGCTCGATCCGTAACCTGCTCAATACGCAGCCACCGGTCGATCTGGAGACCTACGGTGGTGGCGCCCTGTACAGATACACCACGCTCGATCAGGACGGCGCAGTGGGCCGGTTCTTCCTGCTGGGGGCGACCTACACGTTCTGACCACCCGATCTGTCGCTTCTTGAGCAATCGGCCCCTCCCGGGGCCGATTTCACGTTCCCGTTGAGCCGTGACCGTTCGGTGACATTCGCGCGGCGGGCGCGGTTAAGCTTTCGCGGATGCACCAGATCGGTGTGGTGGGTCTGTCTTATCGCCACGCGGGCGTGGAGGCCGTGGCACGCCTGGCCGTGCCGCGCGCCGAGCTTCCGGCGCGGCTGCCGGCGCTGCGCACGCAGCTGAAGGCCGCCGAGATCCTGTACGTCGGCACCTGCAACCGCGTGGAGGTGCTGTACGCCACCGAAGACGGCAGTCCCGCCGGCGATGCACGCAGCGCGGTGTTCCGCATCCTCACCGGTCAGGATCCCGCGCCCGGTGAGGCCGCGCGGCTGCTGCGCGCCTGGACCGGGGAGGCTGCGGTCGAGCACTTGTTCCTGCTCGCCTGCGGACTCGACTCCGCGCAGACCGGCGAGCAGGAGATCGCCGCGCAGCTGCGCAGCGCGTGGCAGGAGGCGCGCAGCGCACACACCTGCGGGCCCGTTCTCGATCGGCTGCTCGGCGAGGCGCTGGCGATGGCGCGCCAGGTGCGGCGCCTGTCCGCCGGCGTGCCAGCCCCCTCGCTCGCGGACCTGGCCGCCGAGCGCACGCGGCAGCACCTGGACGGCGCTGCCGGGCGCGTGGCGCTCATCGGCGTATCGCCCATGACGCGCCGCTGCGCACGGGTGTTGCACGAAGCGCAGCTGCCGCTCCTCATCGTCAACCGCAGCGCTGACGCCGCCAGCGAGCTGGCGCACGCGGTGGCGGGGGAGGCGCTCGCGCTCGAGCGTTTCTGCGCGCACCCTCCGGCGGTGAGCGCCGTGATCCTGGCTGCCGGCGGCGGCGAGCCGCTGCTCGATGCCGCGGCGCTGGGGCGACTGCGCCGCGCGCACCCAGGCGGCGCCGCGCCGCTGCTGATCGATTTCGGCGTGCCGCCCAACGTCGATCCCGCCGATGCACAACGTGCAGGACTGCCGCGCGTCGGCATGAGCGAGCTGGTGGAGCTGGCGCAGGGACGGCGCCTGGAACAGCTCATGCGTCTCGCGCCGGTGCGCGCCGCTATCGATGCGCAGCTCGCGCGCATGCGCGGCGAGCTGGCGACGCGCGCACTCGGGCCGCGCCTCGCGCAGCTGCGCGACAGCTTCGAGCAGATCGCGGCCGAGGAAGTCAGCCGCGCCCTGGCGCATGAGCTGCGCACGCTCGATGAGCAGCAGCGCGCGCAGCTCGAGCGACTGGCGCGCAGCGTGGCGCTGCGGCTTGCGCACCTGCCGCTCGCCGGCTTACGGTCCGCGGCGGTGCTGCTGAGCCCCGAGGCCGCGGATGCCTTCTTCGCGGCGGCGCAAACGCGCCGCGACGAGCCGGCGATACCTGCGGCCGAGGCGCACGAAGGAGGGCAGACATGACTAGCGCTGCGGGCGGCGGCGCGGCCGGCGCACAGTCGGTGGCGCTGTTCGAGCGTGCGTGCCGGGTCATCCCCGGGGGCGTGAGCTCGCCGGTGCGCGCCTTCCGCGCGGTCGGCGGCACGCCGTTGTTCATCGCACGCGGCGCAGGGGCCGAGGTGTTCGACGCCGACGGGCGCAGCTACCTCGACCTGGTGTGCTCCTGGGGTCCGTTGATCGCCGGGCACGCTCACCCGCAAGTCCTCGCCGCGATCGGTGCGGCGCTCGCCCGCGGCACCACCTACGGCGCCCCATGCGCCGCGGAGGTGGAGCTCGCCGAGCGCATCGTGGCCGCCTACCCGCAGGCTGAGCAGGTGCGTTTCGTCTCCTCCGGAACCGAGGCGGTGATGAGCGCCATCCGCGTGGCGCGCGCCTTCACCGGGCGCGACCTGATCGTGAAGTTCGCCGGTTGTTATCACGGGCACGCCGATCACCTGCTGGTCGCGGCAGGCTCGGGACTGGCGACCTTCGGCCGGCCGTCCTCCGCCGGAGTGCCGGAGGCTTTCACGGCCTGCACACGCGTGCTGCCGCTCGATGACGAGCCAGCGCTGCGCGAGCTCATGAGGCGCGAAGGCGCTCGCATCGCCGCGGTCATCATCGAGCCGGTGCCGGCCAATCACGGGCTGCTGCCGCAGCGGCGCGAGTTCCTGCTCGCGCTGCGCGAGCTCACCCGTGAGCACGGCGCACTGCTGATCTTCGACGAGGTGATCTCGGGATTCCGCTTAGGCCGCGGCGGCGCGGCTGAGCGGCTCGGGATCGACCCCGATCTGGCCACGTTCGGCAAGGTGATCGGCGGCGGCATGCCGGTCGGCGCATTCGGCGGTGCGCGGCGCATCATGGCGCGCCTCGCGCCCGAGGGCGACACGTACCAGGCCGGTACGCTGTCCGGCAACCCGGTGGCGATGGCGGCGGGCGCGGCGACGCTCGCGCTGCTCGAGCGCGAGGACGGCTGGCAGCGACTGGAGGAGAGCGGCGCGCAGCTCGAGCGGCTGCTCGAGCCGGTGCTCGCCGCGGCGCGATTTCCGCTGCAGCTGGTGCGCGTCGGATCGCTCTTCTGGCTGTCGCTGCATGCCGGCGGTGCGCCGCGCACGGCCGCACCGCTCACCAGCGAGGAGAGCGCCCGCTTCAGCGCGCTGTTCCACGGCATGCTCGCACGCGGTGTGTACCTGCCGCCGTCCGCGTACGAGGCCTGTTTCCTGTCGCTCGCGCACGGTGGCGCGCAGCTCGAGCGTTTCGCGCAGGCGCTCGCCGACACGCTGGCGGAGCTGCGGTGAAGGCCACCCGCGTCTTCCAGCTCACCGCGCTCGCCCTGGTGGTGGTGGCCGCGGTGCAGGTCGGCTGGTGGCTGTACGACCAGCACGCCTACACCGTCGAGAAGGTGCTGGCGGCGCGCGACGCCTACCGCGAGCAGAGCGCCGCGGCGCAGGCGCTGCTCGCTGCGGGAGTGAGCGCGCAGCGCGTACACGAGCTGCTGCCCGGCATCGTGGTGCGCGACGGGCGCGCGGTGCTCGCTGCCGAGATCGAGCAGGCGCTGAAGAGCGAGGAACGCCACCGCGACAACCAGTACGCCTGGGAAGGCTCCTTCTTCCTGCTGGCGCTCGCGCTGTGCATCGCGGTGATCGCGCGCGCGCTGCGGGCCGAGGCTCGCGTGCACGAGGAGCAGGAGAGCTTTCTCGCGCTGGTCTCGCACCAGTTCAAGACCCCGCTCGCCAGTCTGCAGCTCTCGCTCGAGACGCTCGCGCTGCGCGCCCCGCCCCCGCAGGGCGCGCGGCCGCTCATCGAGCGCATGCTGGCGGACCTGGCGCGCATGGAGCTCATGGTCACGCAGATACTGGAGAGCGCGCGCCTCGAGCGCGGGCGCGTCGACCTGCGCCCCGAAGCGCTGCCGCTGGCGGTGGCGGTGGCGCGCGTGCTGGCGCAGCTCGAGGAGCGCGCGCGCCAGGAGCGCATCGTGCTCACGTGTGACATCGCCGCCGGGCTGTGCGTGCAGAGCGATCCGCTGGCGCTCGACGTGGTGCTGCGCAACGTGCTCGAGAATGCGCTCGCGGCGGTACAGGCGGCCGGCGGTGGCCGGATCGAAGTGCAGGCGCGCGCCGCGAACGGTGAGGTGCAGCTCACAGTGCGCGACAGTGGCGTCGGCTTCAAGGCCGCCGACGGCGCGCGGCTGTTCGAGAAATTCACGCGCCTGCACGGCAGCGCCGGCCACTACGGCACGGGCCTGGGGCTGTTCATCGTGCGCCGCATGATGGAGCTCGCCCACGGCCGGGTCAGCGCGCACAGCGCGGGAGTCGGGCAGGGGGCGCAGCTCGAGCTCACCTGGCCGGCGGCGGCCGCGGCACCGGCGGTGGCGGCGCAGGTGGGCACGTCGTGAGTCCGCCGATGCCTGCCGCGGCGCACGTGCTGGTGGTGGAGGACGATCCGCACCTCGCCGCCGGAGTCGTGGAGAACCTGCGCGCGGAGGGCTACGAGGTCAGCACCGTCGCCGACGGCGTGCAGGCGCTCGAGTGGCTCGCCGCACATGCCTGCGGGCTCATCGTGCTCGACGTGATGCTGCCCGGCATGGACGGCTTGGGCGTGTGCCGCACGCTGCGCGAGCAGGGCAACACCACGCCGGTGCTGTTCCTCACCGCGCGCGGTGACCCGGCCGACCGGGTGCGCGGCCTCGAGGCCGGCGGCGACGACTACCTGGCGAAACCCTTTCACCTGCAGGAATTCCTGCTGCGGGTGCGCGCGATCCTCAGGCGCTGGGACTGGTACCGCAGCGCCTCGGCCACCGCGGCCACCGCGGTGCTGCGCTTCGGCGGCAACGAGGTGGATTTCCGCGTGTTTCGCGCGCGCTCCTGGAACGGCGAGGCGCAGGAGCTCACCGAGAAGGAGGCGATGATCCTCAAGGTGCTGGCCGAGCACGCCGGCGAGATCGTGTCGCGCGAGGACCTGCTCGAGCGCGTCTGGGGCTACGACGTATTCCCCTCCACCCGCACGGTGGACAACTTCATCCTGCGGCTGCGCAAGCGCTTCGAGAAGGATCCGGCCAGTCCGCGCCACTTCCTCACCGTCTGGGGCGTCGGCTACCGCTTCCTCGGCGAGGACGGGCCGTGAGCGCCCCGCCGGTGCTGCGCATCGGCACGCGTGCCTCGGCGCTGGCGCTGTGGCAGGCGCAGCACGTGGCGCAGCTGATCGGCGTGCAGCGCGGCGCGCCGGACGCGCAGCTGCGGCACATCAGCACCACCGGGGACCTGCAGAGCGAGGTGCCGCTGTGGCAGACGGACGGCCGCGCCTTCTTCACGCGCGAGATCGACCGCGCGCTGCTCGAAGGCCGCGTGGACGCGGCGGTGCACAGTCTCAAGGACCTGCCGACGCAGCTCGATGAGGGCCTCACGCTGGCCGCGGTGCTGGCGCGCGCGGATCCGCGCGACGCGCTCGTCAGCCGCGGCGGCGCGCAGCTCGCGGGGCTGCCGCGCGGTGCGCGCATCGGCACCAGCAGCCTGCGGCGCCGCGCCTTTCTTGCCCGCCTGCGCCCGGATGCCGAGCTGCTGGAGCTGCGCGGCAACGTGCCGACGCGGATCGAGCGGCTGCAGCGCGGCGACTACGACGCGGTGGTGCTCGCGGCCGCCGGGCTTGCGCGGCTCGGCCTCGAGCGGCACGTGAGTGAGTACCTCGATCCGCAGGATCTGCCGCCGGCGGTGTCGCAGGGCGCGATCGCGGTGTGTGCGCGCGCGGGCGATGCGGCGACGCTCGCCTGGCTCGCTGCGCTCGATGACGCCCCGACACGGCTCGCGGTGAGCGCCGAGCGCGCGCTGCTCGCGCACCTGCAGGGCGGTTGCCAGGTGCCGCTCGGCGCGCTGGCGACCTTGCGCGACGGCACACTCACGCTGCAGGCGAGCGTCTGTGCGCTCGATGGCTCGCAGCGGCTGTCGGCGCACGCGGCGCTCGCCACCGGCGGCAGCGGCGCGGCGCAGGCGGCGGCGCTCGGCCGCCGCGTGGCCGAGGAGCTGCTCGAGCGCGGTGCCGCGGCGCTCATCGCCGGGCTGCGCGCGGCGCACGCCGTGGAGGAGCCGTGAGCATGCCCGCAGCGCAGCGGCCGGTGGTGGTCACGCGCGCCGAAGGCGCCGACGGACCGCTCTCTCGCGAGCTGCGCGAGCTCGGACTCACGGTGCTCAGCTGGCCGGCGGTGAGCGTCGGCGCGGCGGACCCCGGGGCGCTCGCCGCGGCGCTCGCCGCGGTGCAGTCCTTCGGCTGGATCGTGTTCGCGAGCCGCCACGCCGTGGCGGCGGTGCTCGCGCGGCTGCCCGCGGCCCCCGCCGGAGTGCGCATCGCGGCGGTCGGGCAGGCGACCGCGCTCACCCTGCGCCAGCGCGGCTGGCCGGTCGAGCTGGTGCCGGATGAGGCAAACGCCGCGGCGCTGGTGGCAGCCTTCGCCGCGCGCTGGCAGCCACAGGATGCGGGCGTGCGCATTCTCTACCCGGCGAGCTCGCGTGCCCTGCCGACGATCGCCGCCGGTCTCACGCAGCTCGGCGCGCGCGTCACCCAGGTCGAGGCTTACCGCACGGATGCCGCGCCGCTCAATCTCGCCGAGTGCCGCGAGTGGATCGCGCGCGCCGCGGTCGCCGCGGTGACTTTTGCCAGTCCCTCCGCGGTAACCGAGCTGGCCCGCTCGCTCGGTGCCGAGGACTTCCGGCGCCTGCTGTCCAGCGCCGCGCCCGTGGCCATCGGGCGCACTACGGCACGCGAGCTGCGCGCGCGCGGCCACACCGCCGTGATCGCCGATCCGGCGACGCTGCACGGCCTGGCCGTGACCACCCTTCGCCTACTGCAAACGAGAGACTGAACTCATGGGATTTCCGCAACAGCGCCCGCGCCGCACCCGCGCTTCCGCCGCCTGGCGACGCCTGGTGCGCGAGACGCGCCTGACGCCCGACGCCTTCGTCTACCCCCTGTTCGTCGTACCCGGGCGCGCCACGCGCCACGCGGTGGCGAGCATGCCGGGCATCTGCCAGCTGTCGGTCGATGAGGCGGTGAAGGAAGCCCGCTCAGCAGCCGCCAGCGGCGTGCCGGCGGTGCTGCTGTTCGCCGCCCCCGAGCGCAAGGACGCGCGCGCCAGCGACGCGCTCGATTCCCGCGGGCTGGCCGCCCAAGCCATCGGCGCGATCAAGGCAGCCTGCCCTGACCTGCTGGTGTGGGCCGACGTGTGCCTGTGCGGGGCCACCGATCACGGCCACTGCGGCCACGTGTCGCCGGACGGTGTGATCGACAATGATTCCTCGCTCGAGACGCTCGCCCAGGTCGCCCTGAACTACGCGCGTGCCGGCGCAGATGCCGTGGCGCCGAGCGACATGATGGATGGACGCGTCGGCGCGATCCGCGCACACCTCGATGCGCACGGGCAGGCACACACACCCATCGTCGCGTACGCCGCCAAGTACGCTTCCGCCTTCTACGGGCCGTTCCGCGAGGCAGCGGAGTCCGCTCCCGCCTTTGGCGACCGGCGCTCCTATCAGATGGATCCCGGCAATGTGCGCGAGGCGTTGCGTGAGGTGCGCCTCGACATCGAGGAGGGCGCTGATCTGGTGATGGTAAAGCCGGCAGGCCCCTATCTCGACGTCATCCGCCAGGTGCGCGATGCGGTCACCGTGCCGCTGGTCGCCTACCAGGTGTCAGGCGAATACAGCCTCATCAAGGCGGCGGCCGAGCGCGGCTGGATCGATGAGCGGGCCGCGGCGCTCGAAACCCTCACCGCGATCCGCCGCGCGGGCGCGGATCTCATCATCAGCTACTTCGCCCCGCAGGTGAGCCAGTGGCTGCAGGAGTGACTCCGTCAGCGCCCGCCGCGGGCACCGCCCCGGGAGCCTTCCTCGCCGCCTGCCGCCGCGAGCGCGTGCCGCACCGGCCCATCTGGATCATGCGGCAGGCGGGGCGCTACCTGCCGGAGTATCGCGCGCTGCGCGAGCGCGTCGACTTCGAGGCGCTGACGCGCCGGCCCGAGCTCGCCGCGGAAGTGACGCTGCAGCCGCTGCGGCGCTTTCCGCTCGACGCGGCCATTCTCTTCAGCGACATCATGACGCCGCTCTCCGGGATGGGCATCGCGCTCAGCTTCGAGCCCGGTCCGGTGGTGCGCGAGCCGATCCGCAGCCGCGCGCAGATCGAGGCGCTGCCGGCCCTGGTGCCCGCGCGCGACGTGCCGTTCGTGCTGGAGAGCATCCGCCTGGTGCGCGCCGGCGCCCCGGCCGGGGTGCCGCTCATCGGCTTCGCCGGCGCACCGTTCACGCTCTTGTGTTATCTCGTGTGCGGCCGGCCTTCGAAGGAGTTTGCCGCGGCGCGCGCGTTCCTCTACGCGCAGCCCGAGGCCGCCCGCGCGCTGCTCGCGCGCCTGGCGGAAGCGATGGCGGCCTACCTTGCGGCCCAGGCGCAGGCCGGCGCGCAGGCGCTCATGCTGTTCGAGTCGTGGGCCGGATTGCTCGCGCCGCGCGAGTACCGCGAGTTCGCGCTGCCGGCCGTGAGGCAGGTGGCGGCGGGGCTGCGGGCGTGCGGCGTGCCGCTCATCTACTACATGAACCAGGGCGCCGCACTCACCCCGGCGGTCGTCGATCTCGACGTGGACGTGATCGGCGTCGACTGGCGCTCGGACCTCGCCCAGGTGCGTGCGCTCCTCGGGCCGGGCAAGGCGGTGCAGGGCAATCTGGATCCGGCCGCCCTGTTTGCGCCTCCCGAGGCGCTGCGGCGCCATGCCGATCGGGTACTCGATGCCGCCGGCGATGCTCCCGGGCACATCTTCAACCTGGGTCACGGCATATGGCCCGATACCGACCCCGACCAGGTGGCGCGGCTGGTGGATTACGTCCATGAGCGGCGCTAGCGATTTCGCGGCGACCGCAACCGCCGGCTTCCGCGATCTGCAGGGCAGGGTATGCGCGGCCTTCGAAGCGCTCGAGCCGCAGGGTCGTTTCGTCGCGAACAGCTGGAGTAAGCCGCCCGGCCATCGCCTGCAGGGGGGTGGTGAGTCGCGCCTGATGCGCGGCGCGGTGTTCGAGAAAGTCGGCGTCAACGTGAGCCACGTGTGGGGCGTACTGGCGCCGGAGTCCCGCGCGCAGGTGGCGGGCGCGGCCGAGTCGGACGGCGCGTTCGTCGCCTGCGGCATCTCCCTCGTCGCGCACATGATGAATCCGTACGTCCCCGCCGTGCACCTCAACCTGCGCTACCTCGCCACGAGCCGCGCCTGGTTCGGCGGCGGCACGGATCTCACGCCGACGTACCCGTTCGAGGAGGACACACAGGAATTCCACCAGGCGTTGCGCCAGGTGTGCGAGGCATACCGCGCGGGCGCGTACCAGGAATTCAAGGCGTGGTGCGACCGCTACTTCTATCTGCCGCATCGCCAGGAGCCGCGCGGCGTCGGCGGGATCTTCTTCGACGAACTGGCGAGCGGCGATGCGGCGTCCGACTTCGCCTTCGTGCGCGCGGTCGGCGAGGCCTTCCTCGACGTCTACCCGCGCATCGTCGCACGCCGCAAGCAGCTGCCGTACGATGAGGCCGCGCGCGAGCGCCTGCTGCTCAAGCGCGGCCGTTACGTGGAGTTCAACCTGGTGTACGACCGCGGCACGCGCTTCGGCTTCGCTACCGACGCGGACCCGGAGGCGTACCTGATGAGCCTGCCGCCGGTGGTGAAGTGGTGAGCTGCACCGCAACGGCCGGGGCACGGGTGGGCAGCTGCAGCCAGCTTGCCGGGCTCGACCGGAACAGCTGTGCCGTGCGGCTTCTTGCGGCAGCGCGCCAATGCTCGCCCAGCACCGTGGCAATGGCCTCCAGGGTCTCCGCCGGCGGCCGCCACAGGTGGCGCAGCCTGCGATATGTCACGACGGTGCTCTCCTTGTGTTCACGATCCCCCTGTATGTGAAGAGTGGCGCGGCGTGCGGGAGGTTCCGCAAAAAACTGTTGCCCGTGAGCGACGGTGCATTTAAACCCTTACCCGGCGGGGGTTCTCTAAAGGCTTGAATGACACAAGCGCAGGCCGAGGAAACGCGGATTGAATGGGAGGGCGCGCTCGTTCAGCGGGCCTGTGCCGGGGATACGCGCGCGTTCGAGAGGCTGTACCGCGAGCACGCGGGACGTGTTTACGGGCTGTGCCTGCGCATGACGCGGGACGCCCAGCTGGCGGAGGATTGTACGCAGGACACTTTCATCAATGCCTGGCGCGCGCTGTCGCGGTTCGAGACGCGCAGCTCGCTGTCGACCTGGCTGCACCGCATCGCGGTGAACGTGAGCCTGGCGAAGCGCCGCAAGAGCACGCCGGTCGTCGAGCCGGCCGCCGAGGGTGAGGAGGGCGTCGCCACCGCCTGGACGCTCGAGACCCCGGTGGAGGTGGCGGAGATCGAGAGCGCGATCGGCGCGCTGCCCGAGGGAGCGCGCGATGCGCTGGTGCTGCACGCACTGTACGGGTACTCCCACGGCGAGGCGGCGCAGATGCTCGGCATCGCCGAGGGCACGTGCAAGGCCCAGTTGCACCGGGCGCGCAGGCTGCTGCGCGAGCGGCTGGGCGTGGAGGTGAACTGATATGACAGGGCGCGATGAACGGCAGGTGAGCTCGCTGCGCGAGCTGCCGCAGGCGATCGAGCCGGGGCGCGATCTGTGGCCCGGGATCGCCGCGCGCATCAATGAAATCCAGGCAGCCGCGCCGTCCGTGACCGGCGCGAACCCGATTCCTCCGCGTCGCAGCGGGGCGCGGCTGCGCTGGCTCGCCGCCGCCGCCATGGTGGCGAGCGTGGCGGTGGGCGTGTGGATCGGGCGCAGCCTGCTGCCGCCTGTCGGTAACGGTGCCCCCGCACCGCAAGCCATGAGCACCCCGCCGGGCTACAGCGCGGTGACCGGCGCGAGCGCGCTCGATGCCGCCTTCGTGAGCGATCCACGCTACGCACGGCAGCGTGCGGCGCTGCTGCGCTCGCTCCCGGCGCGGCTCGCGGCGCTGCCGCCGCCGGCGCGCGCCAAGGTCATGGCAAGTCTCGCGGCCTTGAAGAAGGCCAAGGAGGACCTCGAAAGCGCGCTCGGCAAGGATCCGGGTAATGCGCTGCTGCAGGAACTGCTAGTTGACACGTACCAGGATGAAATGCGCGTCCTTACGGATATGCGCGAAGCCAGCGACTCTGGCAAGGGGATCTGAACATGAGCATGTCGTTTAAAGTGTCGGGGTCGCTGCTGTTGCTGTGCGCGAGCATGGTGGCAGGCGCCTCAGACGATCGGAGTTTCGAGCGTACCGTGGCCGCGCAGCCGCACGGCGTGGTGGACATTTCCAATGTGGCCGGCTCGATCGAGGTGAGCGGCTGGGATCGCCAGGAAGTGAGCGTGCGCGCCGAGCTCGAATCGGGCGTCGAGAACGTGGAGGTGGGCAGCGAAGGCGGCCGCATCACGATCAAGGTGGTGCTGCCACACTCCAGCAGTCACGGCGAGGCGCGGCTGCACGTTCAGATCCCGAAGGACAGCGAGCTCGACGTGTCGGCGGTGAGCGCCGACATCCAGGTGCGCGGGGTGCTCGGCGTACAGCGCCTCAGCGCCGTGAGCGGCGATGTCACTGCAGAAATTGCTGCCGCGGACGTCGAAGCCAAGACCGTCAGCGGCGAGGTGCGGCTCAAGGGTCACGACCAGCCGGCGCGGCTGCACTTGAGCAGCGTGAGCGGCGATCTGCGCCTCGAGCACGGCGCCGGGGACCTCGAGGCGGGAACCGTGAGCGGCACGATGGAGGTGTCATTGGATTCCGCGCGCTCGGTGCGCGCGCACAGTACCTCCGGCGACCTGCGTTTCGAGGGCAAGCTCACGCGCGGGGCGACCTTCGAGGCCTCCACGGTGAGCGGGGATCTCAACGTGCGCGCCAGTGCCGACGGCGGCTATGCCTACGAGGCGTCCAGCTTCAGCGGCGACATCAGCGACTGCTTCGACGTCAAGCCCGAGCGCAGCGGCGAGTACGCACCGGGCCACAGGCTGCAGGGCTCACGCGGGGAGGGCGCCGGCCACATGCACCTCAAGACCATGAGCGGTGACATCCAGTTGTGTGACCGGAACTGATGCGAGCCGCTGTCGCCAGCTGCGGCGCCTGCTGGGCGCGGCGGCGGCACACGCGAGGCGTGCCCGCTCGCTAGAATGGGCGCGTGACACGCGCCCGCCCGCCGATCGCCGCCGCCATGCTCGAGTGGCACCAGCGCGCCGGACGTCATGATCTTCCCTGGCAGCAGCAGCGCACGGCCTACCGCGTGTGGGTGTCGGAAGTCATGCTGCAGCAGACGCAGGTCGCCACCGTCATTCCCTATTACCTGCGCTTCATGGCGCGCTTCCCGGACGTGCGGGCGCTCGCCGACGCGCCGCTCGACGAGGTGCTGCACCTGTGGTCGGGGCTCGGCTACTACGCGCGCGCCCGCAACCTGCAGCGGGCCGCCGTACGCATCCGCGACGAGCACCAGGGGGAATTCCCGCTGCGCTTCGAGCCGCTTGCGGCCCTGCCGGGAATCGGCCGCTCGACGGCCGGGGCGATTCTTGCGCTGTGCTGCGGCGAGCGCTGGCCGATCCTCGACGGCAACGCGCGCCGCGTGCTGGCGCGCTACTTCGGCGTTGCGGGAGCGCGCACCGAGCCTGCGGCCGGCAAGCGGCTGTGGGAGCTGGCCGAGCGCTGCATCCCACAGCAGCGGGTGAGCGAGTACACCCAGGCGATCATGGATCTCGGCGCGACCGTGTGCGTGCGGCGCCGGCCGCTGTGCACGCACTGTCCGTTGAGCGCGGGCTGCTACGCGCGCCGCACCGGCCGCCAGCACGAGCTGCCCGCGCCGCAGCGTGCCCGCGCGCGCCGGCTGCGCCGCGCATTCATGGTGGTGGCGCTCGCAGACCCGCAGACGGTGTGGCTCGAGCGGCGGCCGGAGAGCGGCGTGTGGGGCGGACTGTGGTGTCTGCCGGAGTTTGCCACCGCCACCGCTGCCACGGCCTTCATCCGCAACGGCCTGCAGGCGGCCGCGGCGCCGCAGCCGCTCGCTGCGCTCGAACACGCGTTCACGCACTTCGATCTCTCCATCACACCGCTGCTGGTGCACTGTGCCCGCAGCGCGGCGGTCATGGAGGAAGGTACGGGCCTCTGGTATAACCTGCGTGAGCCGGCGCGCATCGGCTTGCCTGCGCCCATCACGGCGCTGCTGACGCGTCTCGGCAGCGACACGCTCTTCGATGTGCGCACGGCGTGAGCGCAAGACAGCGGAGGAACTCATGGCGCGCGTGGTGCAGTGTGTGGTGCTGAAGCGCGAGGCGCCGGGTCTCGAGCGGCCGCCCTATCCGGGCGAGCTCGGCAAGCGCATTTTCGAACAAGTCTCGAAGGAGGCCTGGGCGCGCTGGCTGCCGCACCAGACCATGCTGATCAACGAGTACCGGCTCACGCCCATCGAGCCGAAGGCGCGCAAGTTCCTCGAGGCGGAGATGGAGAAGTTCTTCTTCGGCGAGGGCTCGAAGGCACCGGAAGGCTACCAGCCGCCCAAGGGCAGTTAACAAGGACAGTTGCAAGTAGATGCCATGCCGCTCGTGACGCTCACCGTGCGCAAGCCTAAGCCGGTCGAATTCAAGGCGGCGGTGCTCGATGCCGTGCACGCCGCGCTCGTCTCATCGGGTGTTCCGGCTGCCGACAGGTTTCAGCGCGTCCTCGAACTCAGTGAAGCGGACTTCCGCTTCGATCCGGCGTATCCGGATCTCAACAGCGTACGTAACGCTGACTTCCTGCTCATCGAGATCCTCTGGTCGGTGGGACGCAGCGTCAAGGTGAAGAAGAAACTGCTCGCGGAGCTCATGGACAACCTGACGCACGTCGGCGTGAATGCCGAGCACGTGATGGTGTGCTTCAAGGAAACCGCCTGGGAGAACTGGTCCTTCGGCGGCGGCCGTCTCATCCACACCTGAACGAGTGCCTGGCCCAAAGGCCGGCGCGTGCGCGCCGCAGCCCGGCCTCTACAGGTGGATCAGGCCGCGCCGATGCGCGACCGCCACGGCCTCGGTGCGGCTGATGGCATCCAGCTTGGTGAGAATCGCCTTGACGTGCGTCTTGGCGGTGCCCTCAGTGATCGACAAGCGCCGCGCGATGTCCTTGTTGCTGCGTCCCTCGGCGACCAGCTGCAGCACGGCGAGCTCGCGTTGCGTCAGGCTGGGCTTGGCCATGCGCTGCAGCGCCTTGGCCGCCACTGTCGAGGAGGTGTAGGGCCGATCCTCGCTCACCGCGCGGATCGCGGAGAGGATTTCCTGGCGGGGCGCGTCCTTGAGCAGGTAGCCCTTCGCCCCCTGCGACAGGCACTGAAAAATGTCCTCATCGCCGTCGTAGGTCGTCATGATGAGGATGCACGCCTTGGGATTGATCTCGAGCACCCGCTGCACCACCGCGACGCCGTCGCGCTTGGGCATACGCAGGTCGAGCACCATGACGTCGGGGCGATGCTGCTCGTAGAGCGCGATCGCCTCCTCGCCGTCGCCGGCCTCACCGACCACCTCCATGTCCGCCTGCTGATTGACCATGGCGACCAGCCCGTCGCGCACCACGGGGTGATCGTCCGCGAGCACTACGCGAATGTGGTCTTTCATGACCGCCGCCACTAGCCGGGGTCCCCGGGAAATCGGGCGTCTTGATTGAAGGTACGGATATATTGCATGCGGTGGGCCCGATTTCCTGGGGTGGCCTAGGAGGCCCGCTTCAGCATGCGCACGCTGACACGCGTACCGTGGCCCGGCGCACTGTCGATCTGCCATTCTCCGCCGATCGCCCCGGCGCGCTGGCGCATGCTCGCCAGTCCGTAGCCCTGCCGCGCGGACTGCTCCGGGCTTTGCTCCATGCCGGTGCCGTCGTCCTGCACGGCCAGTGTCCAGTGCGTGTCCTCATCCGACATCGTGATGCGCACCAGGCGCGGATGTGCATGACGCACGGCGTTGCTTACCGCTTCCTGCGAGATGCGCAGCAGCTCGTGCTCGTGCTCGGGCTTGAGTCCCGTGTTGCTCAGTCCGCCTTCGAACGTACAGGTGACGCCGCCCGGCACGGTGGAGCGGTCGGCGAGCTGGCGCAGTGCAAGCTCCAGGCCCGCGCGGCGCGTCTGGTCGAGCCGCAGCGCCATGACCGAGCGACGCGCCTCGGCCAGACCGTCGCGCGCCAGCTCGCGGATGCGCGACAGCGTGATGGCCAGCTCCGAGCCGCGCTTCTTGCAGGAGGGAAACTCCTCCACCGCCCCGAGCTGCAGCAGGATGCCGGTGAAGGCCTGCGCCAGGCCGTCGTGGATCTCCTGACCGATGCGCGTGCGCTCCATGAGCACCGCGGCCTCTTTGGCGGAATAGGCCAGACGGGTGAGCTGCACGGCGAGGGTCGCCTGCTGGGCGAGCGCTACCAGCAGCTCGCTGCGGTGCACGTCCTGGGCGGCGCGCCGGAAGCTCAGCACCAGGAAGCCAACGCTGCGCGCACCGAAGACCAGCGGATACAGTATCGTGCCGACCGCGCCGACGCGGCGGTAGAACTCCAGTACGCCCGGCCACATCTCCGTCGTCTGCAGTCCGATGTCGAGATACAGCGGCTCACGCAGCTCCGCGAACCGCGCGGTGAAGGTCGATCCGGCCACCGGCACACTCGCGGAGAAGGTCGGGGCGGCGAGCTGTCCGTCGCGCACATGTGCGACGATGCGCCACTCCTGCAGCGCCTCCTTGAGCACGATGACCGCGCCCGAGGTAGCGTCGAACTGGCGGGTCGCCTCGAGCAGCATGTGACCCATGAAACTGTGCAGGTCGCTTTCGCCGGCCAGCCGCTCGAGGTTGCCGCGGATCACCGCGTTTGCCTTGGCGAGCTCGGCGACGCGCTCCTCGGCGGTGCGCTCGCGCTCGCGCCGCACGTCGTCCACCAGGCGCTCGCGATGCAGGGCGGCGCCGATCACGCCGGCGGCAGTCTCGAGCGCCGCCAGCTCGGAGGCGTCGATGGCGCGGTGCTGGCGGGTGTTGTCGAAGCCCACTACGCCGATGAACTCGCCGGCGACGAAAATCGGCACGATCGCTTTGGTCTTGGTGCCGATGCCTTCGATACCCGCGAGCACCTGGCCCGCGGACATCTCGTCCTTGCTGAAGCAGACGCTGCGACCAGCGCGCAGCTCGGCGCACACGGCGGCGAAGTTGCGCTCATCGCAGCTGCACGGCGCGGACTCCGGCAGCGACGAGGTCACCCCTTCGGTGGTCCACTCGTTCACCACCACCAGCAGCCGCTCGCCGTTGGGGCCGGTGCGCGCCTGCATCAGGTTGACGCGGTCGACGTGCGCCGCCTCGCCGATCAGTCCGAGCACGCCGGGGATCGCGGCGCGCACGTCGGGCGCCTCGAGCAGCAGCCGGCTCGCCTTCGCCGAGGCCGTCAGCAGCCGCTCGCGCGCCCGCAGCGACTCGTTGACGCGCGTCAGCGTCTCCGCGCCTGGTGCGGCCAGGCTTTCAGGTTCCAGCAGGGCGACAGTGGCGTTCATCTGGGTCGGTCCCCTCACGGCCAACGGCAGGGGGGAAAGTGTAGCGCGACCCGCACGCCACCGGTCCGAACGGGCCCTCCTCTCTACCTTAAGGGGGAGCGTAGGGGACTCCGAGGGGGGGCCAGACCCCGCTGGCGAGCGCCTGAGGGCCATGAGCGCTAGCCGATGAAGACCGCGGCGAGCGCCGCCAGCGCGATCAGCGTAATTACCGCGGCGAGGGCGGTGCTGAAGCTGCGGTTGCGGTCCGTCACGGCGCACCCCCATGGCCGGCATGGCTGCCGCTCGGAGTGGATATATAAGAGTGAGTCACGACGGCCTCCCGATGATCGGTGTGGCGGTCATTCTCGTCCCCCGTGCCGTGGCGCGAATCGCGCGTACAGGAGGGCACGAAGGTCCCCGCCGGGGGGCATGCCACTCTCTCGCAGGAGTGAGGCGGGGCGGCCGGCGGGCGATGAGGTGCGGCGGCGTGCACCACTGCCGCGTGACGGATCAAGGACTTAAGGGGTGTGATTTCTTGACGACCCGTGCGGCGGCCGGTCTAATACGCGCCCTTCCGTCTTCGGCGGCCAGGTAGCTCAGTTGGTAGAGCAGCGGACTGAAAATCCGCGTGTCGGTGGTTCGATTCCGCCCCTGGCCACCACAAATTTCCTTAACTTTTCACCACTTGCAATCGGGCTGTGCCGTGGGAATCCGGTGCTTGTGCCGTATTTGTGCCGTGACTTTCCGTGTTGCCGGCATACACCGCCAGATGTTCCGCGGCGAGGTGCGCGTAACGGCGCACCATCTTCTCGGTTTCCCAACCTGCGAGCTCCTGTAACGCGAAGAGCGGTGTCCCGCCCTGTACGTGCCAGCTCGCCCACGTGTGGCGCAGATCGTGCCAGCGAAAGTCCTCGATACCGGCGCGCTTGAGCGCGTTGTACCAAGCTCTCTTGTTGGCCTGCTTGATCGGCTGACCCTTGTAGGTAAACACCCGAGTCGGGTGCCTTCCTGTCTGCTCGCGCACGACTTGCATGGCCGTGTCGTTGAGCGGCACGGCGATCGCCTTCCTGGCCTTCGCCTGGTCCGGATGGACCCACGCGAGCTTGCGTGACAGGTCGACCTGCTCCCAGGTCAGCCCCGTCACGTTCGCTGCGCGCAGTCCGGTGGCCAGCGTGAAATTCGCCATGGCCTGCAGATGAGGTGGCAGCTCGCGTAGCAGCGTCCGTGCCTGGTGCCGGTTCAAGAATCGGATACGCCGGGTTGGCTCGTTGAGGAGCCGCACTGCTGGCGCGCGATCGAGCCATTCCCAGTCGCGAACGCATTTGCGCAGGATCGCCCGAATCAGAGCGAGCGTCCGGTTCACAGTCCCGTTGCTGCATCCGTCTGCCCGTTTTGCTTCGGTGATCGCATCGATCAATGCCCGATTGATACTCTCGAGTTCTCGATTGGCCAGATAGCGATCGAGCCAACGCAGCTTTTCCTTATCGTCGTCGAGCGAGGCCTTGTGGGACTGCTCTCGGAGCCAACGAACCGCCGCGTCCTGCCAGAGTCGCCTTGGCCGATCCCCAAGCTTCTGTAACCGCCAGACTTCGCTCTTCAGCTTGTCGTGCAGTTCTTGCGCCTGGGCCTTATTGCCGGTCTCAGTAGATCGTCGTATTCGCTCCCCGCTGGGGGTGGCGACGTCGATCCACCAGACCGACCCGCGCTTTCTAAGTGACATACATCCTCCTGTGAGGTTGAGGTGGTCACTTGCAGCGCTTGCCGCCTCACAGGATACAGCGAGCGCACAAACTCGGCGAGATCAGCCTCAAGGAAAACCCAGCGACGCCCGGTCTTCGCCCCGGGGATGAGGCCGCGCTTCGCGCGGATTCGAACCTCTTGCGGGTGCATGTGTAGAAAGCAGGCGGCTTCGTTCAGATCAAAAGTTCTCACGGTTACCTGGCTCACATGAGTTGCTCCTGTGACGCCGCCCTAGATCACAAGAGGCGAGTTCTCACCGCTGGCAGATGATCGGCCAGACCAGCCAAAGAAGTCATTCGAGGTTGTGGGGGAGTTTCACTGCAGCATGGACAAATTCCAAGCGCGGAGGTCTTGGTAATCGAGCGAATTCGCGGGGTTATCGGAGTTTCACTGCGAAACTCCCTACGAACTCAAGATTCATCCTCTGGCGGGATCGAATAACTCGTCTTGCATAGGCTGTTGAGGAGACCCGCGTGCCCTGGGCCTTGAGACGAAAGCGTGGTTCTGGTCCACCAAAGCCTCCAAGGCCGCCGCGTCCACCGAAGCCACTAAAACCGCCGAAGCCTCCGCAACCCCCGCGTCCACCGAAACCACCGGCTCCGCGGTCGTGAGTACTACTGGAAGAAGAAGTAGCCGATTGAGCGCGTAGCGGCCATCTCACAGGTGATGTGGCCCAAGAGAGAGTCCCTGCCCACAGAGGGCAGCGGCCGGGGCTGCCTCCCGGCCACAACCGGTGCAGTCTGGGAGAGTCGAAGCGTTATCAGGAGTGTTTCACCTGGCCGCGAGCTCACCGTCCGGATGGACCAAGATCCCGGGGGCTTCTCAAACGTTGCTCGACTCCCAGTTGGTCGGTGCTTGCGCCTGCGCGGAGGACGAGAGTGCGATCATCAAGATTAGGCAGGAGATTCCGTGAGAATGGCTCGGTGTTAAGCCCGGAATCTTGCGTCAAGGTTAGTGAGAACAGACGTAATTGAAAATGGCTTGACTGACTTCGTCCTTCTGAACGTCGGTGACAGGGTAAGTCTTCCCCAGTTCAGCGCTCGACGTCCTATGTGATGCGCCGTTTCCAGACATCGTGACAACAGCAGATTCGACCTGCCACTTGGCGTGTGCACAATCGACGGCATACGCTACTGTCGAGTCTGAGGTGACCGAGTTAACGTGACCCACCATGTGCAGTGTGGCGTGTCGCAGTCCGTCCGCCTTGGTGATGGGGCCAATGATGCTGGCCACCGTTGGAATGAGGCCAGCATCAGAGGGAATGTCACCCTGCCATACCTTGACTTCACGGGCAGCCCAAGCGACATCCAGCACAATCAACATCAACAAAGCAGGGAATGTCTTCATGTAGTACGGGTGTTTCGGATGCATATAGACCCTTTTGGAGTACCGCCCAATGGCACACGGTATCACCGCACGCGCCGAAACCACCCTAATCGCGATGGGGAAATGTGACCCATGCCGCTTTGTGGTTGCGATCAATGCGAGTTGGAGCCGCCACCGCAAGAATCTCACGAACCGTAGTTCGAGCGCGTTCGCTGGCGCTGTTCAGTGGGTCCGCGCGACCGGCTGCAGCGCCATCCGTGAAGTAAACTAAGGATGGGGGAAACTGGATACCTTATGGCGCGACTATCAATTCCATAGCATTTTCCAAATTCCTGAAGATCGGAGCTTAAATGAAACAAATCGCGCTTGGGCTGTTGTTCGTACTCGCCGCCGTGTCGGCACATGCGCAGGAATCGATATTGCCGGAAGATTTTTTTTCAGTGGTCTTGGAAAGCTAAGCGACACAACACGGATTAATCCCGGCGTGTCCACTGTCGAAATAGTCCAGCACTTTCCTAGACGAACGCCCAAGGAGACAGAACAGCTTAACTCTATGACCTACTGCATTGCCTCGGCCATTGCTGTGTTGCACCATGCCAAAGGCTGGTCATGGATTCTGAATACCAGCGACGATGTGGACGCCACCAGTCGAGTGATAAATGTCGCGCCGATGGACAGTGAAGAGGATGCAAGAAAGTATCTCCCTGGTTACAGTCATTGGCTCCCGTATAAGACGACGGCGCAGTATCTACCGATATGCAAACATCTAGTAAATGCGAAATATTTGGGGCCGGAAGGCATCTCTGGTGCCGCTATCTCAGCTGCTACGAAATAGCGGACCCCTTTACCGGGTGAAAGCGATTAGGCCGACATTGAACGCGATTAGTTGCGCGAACGCGCGTGCCTGGCACCTTGGAATCCTGATGCCCCAAAGCGGTCGGTCGCTGATGCCTGCACAGGGTCAACTCCGGCCGGATCTCCGTTAGCGCCCGATCTGTTCCCTGGACGCAGACGGCAGCGACCGCCCAGAACCGGCCAGTCAGGCTGCGATTTCACGGATACCGGCCACTGCCGGCCAAGAATCCGCCGCCGAGACGAGTGCCAATTCACATCGGATGCAGACTCTTTGGGAGCAAAATCCATTGTCCCCGGATTGGACCGAAAGAGAAAACTGTAGGAACCTGGATGCGGCTCATGAGCTACGTCATGGTGAGTGCCGTCGCACTCTCGGCCTGCTCCAAGTCGCCGCCTGCGCTCGTGGCGGCTGCGGCTGAAACCGCCGGCCAACAGCTCATGCAGCCGCTCGTGCAGAAGGATGCATCGTCTCAAGCCGAGCGAATGACCGAGTTGCTGTCCGATAAGCCGCAATGCGAGGTTTTCAAGGAGCGCATGAGGGAGGCAGGGAAAGGTTCGCCATATGAGGGAACGACACAGTGGGCGCTCGTTCATGCGCAACAGAATGCCTGCGCGGCGGGCTGCTGCAAATAGAGCCGGTCGACCGCCGTTAAACCGTTGCCGCAAGTGTGTGCTGAGAGCGGAGTCGCGTGAAGTCGGCCAGAAGTGGGTCGGAGCGATTCGGAAGGCCCCGAGCGAAACTACTGAAAGATCGAACCATTGAAAGTGCCGCCGCGGCAGTCTACTTTGGGAGCGCTAGCCGGGGAGCAACCAGGAGCCACTATGAACAGACGCTCGTTCCTCGCGCACTCATGCGGATGGTTAGCCATGGGAAGAGTTTCCGTGTCCCTGGCGCAGTACAGGAAGGTCCCGAATTATGCGAAATCGAAAGAGGTGATATCGAGTGTACTGATCTCCTCCGATGAGAAGAAGCTTGTGGTCATGACACATGACTTCCACTATGTGTTTGACGTTCCAGTGGCCCTTGTCCAAGCCATAAAGGGATCCTTCCATCCCTTCACTCACGCAACCTTTTCTGAGTTCCGCGTTGATTCAAGTGGGAGCACGACGGGAACTGTCACACTCCGGGTCTCGGGTGCTCCCCGTGAGGATCTCGAATCTGCAGTCAGAGCTGGATTCTCCCGATCACCACGTGGCGCGTGGTTTACGACAGAGTTGCACGGTGAACGGTACAACGCCGGCGATGTGCAGGTTGGCTCGCAGTATCAGCTCAACGAGCCATATGAAATCGAGGTCGAAACCGAAAATGGCTACTCGTGGAGGGCTTCCCCCCTCGCATCACTTGGTGGCTCTCTCGCTCTCGGCTTGGTGATACTGGTTTCCCTGCCGGTTGCTGCTGGCTGTGCACTCGGAAAGGCCGCTGGCGCCTGTAAGTGAGACGAATGGCGCGGCACGTGCAGCTCCGATCTCGGAACTTGGTCCATTGACCCGGTGGGTCGAGAAGCGAATCACTTTTTTGATCAAATCGGCAATGTGCATGCCACGCAATGCCCGCCGCGTCAGCGAGCGCTGGGACAATTTTGGGACAGTTCGCTCGTGACACTGCGTGATATCAAGTGACATCACGTGATGCTAAGTACCTGTTGCAACTGGTGGCCCAGCTCGCATATGGTTGATTCGTAGGCACCCTACTTCCGTTTCACACGGCAGGGGCCACTGGTTCGATCCCAGTACCGCCTAACATTTAGAACACGAGTTTCGGATTATTTCCTAAAGCTTATCTGGCGCCGGCGTTGCTTTTCTGAGCCTCTAGAGAGATCCACCAGCTCATGACTAGGCCAATCATGCAGGGCGGTTCCAAGGCTGATGTCGAACACTTGTCGGAATCACGATGGCACCGACAATCAACTGCAACCCGCGCAAATTGATATCCCGCGCGCGTCGAATGTCGGCGGTCTGAGAGGCTGAGAGTAGTTTCAGCCATAGGTCAGGTCGGTCTTCCCAGCGGGGTCGCACGTAGCAAAACTGCCGCTCCGCGATCCGATTGATATCGGTCAGGGACAGGCTGGCGATGATGTCCGAGACCGCGGCGCTCAGTCCCAGAAGCAGTCTTGCACCGTGGCAGTCCGCGCGAACCCCGTACCAGGCCAGCATCAATGTGTCTCGAGCAAGCTGAACAGCAGCCGCCCGCGGAAATATCCCGCGCCCTGTGAGGGAGGGCTCGACGCGCGCGGGATGGCTCTTAAACCGCCGCCACAGATCTGTGTTTCCGAGCTCCATGTCAACCAGCAGGAACGTGCGGCGGGCCGCTCGCACCCGCCTCTCCGGAGTCATCTGGAGTAAGGCCTCACGCAACTCCGTGACGAGTGGCGACGTTTCCGGGCGCGCCATGCGTGCAACTTGCGTCAACATCTCGATGCAACGCTGATTGACACGCTGTACCTCCTCCCGAGGGCGTACGGCTGGCGGTGGGTGCTCCTCCTCTTGCGGAGTCGCCTTCGTTGAGTTGCCTAGCAAAGGCTTGGGAGGTACGCGCCGCCGGACTCGGCTCCTTGGCGCTCGGTGGGCCGGGAGGTCGTCTCTACGGGAACCCATGGGTCACTCACTTCCCGGTTCTTGTCCGGATTGCCCCTCGAGTTCGCCCTAGATTTTCATATGTACTAATACATACACTTACTGTACAGTAAGTACCATAGCACATGTGAATGTGCAACTGAGTGAGTTTGAAAGGTGTGGCGGGGAGAAGGTCTGCGGAGAGGAGGTCTGAGGATGCGTGAGCGCTCCAAGGCCTGCTGTTTCCTCGTGGCAGGGCTTTCCGGTAGTGGTTAATTCTCGTACACGCCTCAGAGCTACCTTGGTTGTACCAGGGGGAGTCAATGAGTGAGTCCCTGAAGTCGGCCGTTCGCTTGGCGGTGCTTCGGCTTCTGGATCCGTTGGTGAAGTGGATGCTGGAGGCGGGGGTGGGCGTGGGGGACTTCGTCTCCCTGGTCAAGCTAGCCTACGTCCGCGCGGCGCGTGATCAAGGACGTGTGAGTGGTGGCGAGTCGAACCGTCCGAACGCGTCCCGCATCTCTGTCGTCACCGGGCTGACGCGCGTCGAGGTAGCCAATATTCTCGCTGCCGATTCGGCCGAGCCCGTCCACGATCGCGGGCGTCAACGTGCAGAGCGCGTCCTGACGGGGTGGTGGACCGACCCATCCTTTCAAGACACCACAACGGGAGGTCCCGCCATCCTGCCGGTTCGGGGTGGCAGGCGCTCGTTCGCTGCATTGGTTGATCGCTACAGCGGTGAACGCTGGCGCATCGCAACTATTCTGGATGAGCTCCTGCGCGTGAAAGCGGTTCGGCGTCTGTCGGACGGACGGCTCGAGGCGTTGAGTCGCACTTATGCCACGGTGCGATGGGACCCAGATGGCGTTATAGCTTTCGGTGAGCACGTCGCGGAACTCACCGCGACGCTCCTTCATAATCTCAAATATCCGGCGCGTGCGCGCTATGTGCGACGAGTGGTCAATGCGCGACTCGATCCCCGCTATGTGCCAATGCTTAGACGCGATCTGGAACTGCAGGCGGAGGCACTCGTTGACTCACAGGGCGACGCGCTGAACGACTCCTTGCACACGCTGAAGGGCAAGCGAGGTGAGCCGGAGCCGGCATCCCTTGGTCTCACGGTTTACGTGTTCGAATTGCAAGACGATGACATATCCGCTGGGACGGATGTCACGACGACGGCCGCCAGAGTGAAGAGGCGGAGACATAAGCGATAGGGAACGGTTGCGTATGGCGGGCATTACGCGAAGGGGCACTGACCGGAGATCCCGGAGAGGATCCGGGGACCTCCATGCCGTTGCCGAGGGCGGTCATTCAACAATGAGCGCAAGGCGTCATGTTCGACGGACCGGATTGCGCGGAACTGGCGTGGAGTATGCGCGGGAGTGTCTTTCGCGCTTGGCGCGGATTCTCGTTCACGGAGGGCACTCACCGAAGAGACTATGGCGCGACTTTCGTGACATCTGCAGCGAGCTCAAAGAACCGACCCGACCCTGGGATCCGACACAACTCGTTTTCTATTACGACCTGCCGCACATCATCGCCTATTGGCATTCGGACCCTCTGTACTTGGACGGCGAGGGGGTGCCTGTGGCACTGCCTCTGCGCGGTCGAGGTCCTTCCTTAAGCGCCCTGATCGCGCGTGTGCTGCCCGGCGAGGATCCAGCTTCCGTCGCCGAATCCCTACTCCGCTCAAAGAGTGTCTGCTGCCGCAAGGGTCTGTACACGCCGACCAAACGCTCCCTTGTCTACCGGAAAGCTAGCGCCCGGGTTCACGGCATGAATGCCTTGCTGGGGATGCTGCGAACCGTCGACCACAATGTCGCGGGTAAAGGTCCCCGGCTCTATGAACGCGCGGCCATGAATCCGAGCATTCCGGTGAGTGCGTTGCCGGCTTTCTATGCGTGGGTAGAGCAGTTTGGTGAGAGGTTCCTCGAGGGCGCGGACAACTTTTTGCAGAACCGCGAGGCGGATGAGAAGAGTGGGCCCAGAGTACGGGTCGGTGTAGACGTCTGTGTTTTCGCGGGCCCCCCCGACAGTCGAGTGCGACCTCGGCGCAAACCGCTGCGTGCAGGCCGAGTACGGCGCCGCAAGAAGAGAAGGGGAGGAGGCGCCTGATGCGACGCCGGGAGGCCCCAAATCGCTCTCATAGAGCCTCTCCTTCGACTCTGGAGGCTCGCGCACAGGAAGCGGTCGCTCGATTTGTTCGCGTGCTTGCGCGCTGCGGGTGCACGCCGCAGCACATCGCCCAGGAGGTTCTGAAGGCCTGTCGCCAGGTTCCGAGATCGTGGGCGCAAACCCCCAAAGCGGCAGTTTCGGAGATGGACGCGGCGGCCCATGTGCTGACGCTGTGGTTTCAAGATCCCACCTATCTCGATTCAAAGGGGAACCCTCAGCCCCTGAGATTGCGCGGTGGTGAGCGCTCGCTCGAGGCTCTGGCGCGGCAGGTGGATCCAAAGCTCGACGTGGACAAAATCCTGGCTCACCTGTTGCGTCGCGCAGTGCTTCGAAGAAGCGGGGCACGATACTTGCCGCGCGACCGGGTGCTGATGTTTCGCGGGTCGGGACCTCCATACCATGCTCGAAGCCTAGGGGCGCTGGTCGCGATGTTGAGCACGTTGGAACACAACGCCCGCCCGCGACGCTCAACGCCTGGCTGGTATGAAGTGTTCGCCGTAAACGCTCGCGTTCCAGTAAGCGCCATCTCGGCGTTCGACCGATGGCTCCGTCGCCACGGTAATCGTCTGCTTGAGCAGGCGGATGGAAAGCTACATGGCTATGAACAAAAGCGCCGCAAAGGCGAGCGCACGGTCCACATAGGAACCGGTCTCTACCGGATCGGCGAGGAACCGCTGCCTTCCAAACAGCGTGCAAGGCGCCGGACATTGCGTCGGAAATAGGAGTGAAGGCCATCGCGCCTCTGATTGCGTCATGCGTGTCTCCGACGCCGTCTATGCCCGCGACTTGCGCAGCTTCAATCTTGCCATGCGCATGCTCTCTCACGAGGCGCGCACGCGCACGATCAGCGCGTGGACAGGGCTGTCGGCGGACCGTGTACGCAAGCTCTCTAAGTTGCACCGGCGGGAGAAGCCTCAAAAGGTGCTTCGGCGACCGCCGGGTCCTACCCCGCATCATCTCGCTGCGCTTCTGACTTCCCCAGGCCTGCGAACTGAAGCAGATACGATCGCTGGCGTATGCGAGATGTTGAAGGTGCTGCCCACTCAACCGGTGGCGAATGCGAAGTCGAGCCTTCCAGATCTGGCACGGGGCGAGCGCTTGTGTGCGGCACTCGAGCTCTTTCAAGATTTCGTTCCACACGCACGTTTGACATTTGACCAGTTGGTTATGCTGCTCAATAACTTGGCAGAAGGTGAGCAGTGGGCGATCGCTCGCTGCGCCAGCTGCCCCGCCATGGTCGTGGCGGACCAACTCACGCTGGAGCGACCAATCTGTGAGGACTGTCAGCATAAGACCCGCGCGGCTAAGAAGGCAGCAGTTTCGAAGGTCATGCGGTCAAAAGTGGAAAGGCTTTCCAAGCCTGCCGAGCCTGCCGAGCAGGAGCCGGAGGGCGGCGTGCAGCTGACCCTCTTTGACGAAGCCCACAAAGGCTCAGGCTGAGAGGATTCGCAGGATCGCATAGTAGACCGTGAGTGCTGCCATGCAGCCCACGGCGATTGCGAGCAGCGTCCAAAAAGGCGCGTGAGCCTGCGGTGGCATCACAAGCCTCAAGAAGAACGCCGTCAGGGTTATCAGCAGAGCGAAGCCGGCCAAGAGCAGCCGCACCACGGGCTCCAAAATGATCATGAGCGCCACGACCGGGAAGCGGATGACCTTCCACGAGACGCACAATAGAGCCCACACGGCACGTTCCCTGAACGTCCTGAGGGGCGGTAGAGCCTCCGTCTCGCGTGCGCTCATCAACCCTCCTCGCCACGCGGGTGAGCTGGGGCCACAAGACTAATCCACTCGCGTTGCTTCTGTCCGCGCAAAATTTCATTCAACTGAATGACTTCTGCGGTGCGCAGGCGGTGACATCTCAAGGCGCGTGACCGCGAAAGTCATCGCACAACGCTGCGAGATTGTTCCGATTGGATGGGTGTTCCTCAGGCGGACGTTTCGGAGCGTGCGCGAATTGCGCACGCGAGGCTCACTTAAACCGCCCGACGATGAAGACACCAAAGCCGACAAGGCCGATAAGCCAACCCATCAGGGGGTAAAATCGCAAACCCCCATCGCAATGCCTAAGGCGATTACGAGAAACTCGACCGCCTCCAATTTTCTCCCCCCGGCCGGCAATAGTGAGGTGCGCCCGAGCCAGCTTTCGCGGCAGCGCGCTGTGTCACATCTGTGGCCATGCCTGCGTGATGCAGGTCACAGCGGTTATGTCTCACCGTGGCGTCTCATATCCGCGCTCAGGGTGCGCTGTCCAGATGGCCATGAGTCAGTCGCGACGGGAGGTCTTTGTGAGAGCAAATACACGTGCAGCCACTGCTGTGCTTCAACTAGTGATGCTGGTGTCGCTGCTTACAGTTTCCATGAATGCGAACGCGTTCTTCTTCTTGTTTGTCCCCATTACGAAGAAGGCCCAAGCGGGGGATATGTGTTTCCCAACAACCGCGAAGGTTGGTGATGTGCAGACTTCTGCCAATGGGGCAACAATCACCATCATATCGATCAGCGGCACTTCATCGCTATGCAAGGATTCAGCTCGCCCTATTTTGGTGAAGACGAAATATACAGAATCGACCACTTTTTCGTCGAAGGCAGGTCTTGATCTACCGGAAGGATACACTCCGAATGCGTTGAATGAAGTGCAAGAATTCAACGGGGTTTTGCTGCTCGCAACCAACAAATCCAATGATTCTTATGTCACGGTCAGTGCTGTCAGAGGGGAGATCATTTCGGACTTTGACCATTACGCCGAAAACCTTCGGGCGCGTGCAGGGAAAAACCTCAACAATACAAAAGTTGGTGATCTACAGAAATTGACTATCAACGGATTGCCGGCTCGCCAGTACACATACAGTGGAGACCTCAAAAACCTATATGGAACAAATTACACATTCTTGGTCACCGCATTGCAAGGTAGTGATGAGGTGGTGCTGGTTGAGTCGTGGTGTCCCACCAAAAAATACGAAAAGAACTCTCCCGAGTTCATTCATATCAGCCAGAGTATTGTCGGTATAGCCGGAAACCCGAACGCACCGGTTGACGCGCAAAAAGCTGGCGAGGGGACCGCCAATCAAAAGGCGAGCGATTCAGGTCATTTACCGAATGGTGCTAGCACTGGTAATACCCCACTGTCGGCATCAAACTCCGAGGAGCGCCTTAAGCAGCTTAATGACCTACTTAAGCAGGGGCTGATAAACCAGACCGAGTACGACGCCAAGAAGGCAGAAATACTGAAGAGTCTGTAGCTTTTTGTGACACCAATGTCCGATGCCCCGCGACACTGAAAGACTGCATAAACTCAGCTTTGCCTCACGCGGGTGTCCTGATGAGGACTTGTGAGCGTAATGACTGCGCCGCTCCGGCGGTCCATTTCATTTACTTGGGCATCAGTCCCAATGAATACTTCTGGATCGCTGTTTGCGAAAAACACACAGCGGAGGAAGTAGAAAAGGCGCGGCTGGTGGGCGCGAAAATCCATACCAAGCCACTAGATCCTGATGATTGTGATTGAGAATTAATGGGCGCTGGGGTTCGGCCGACCGAAACGCCCAATAACTCTGCCCGCCGTCGCCAACGGCGACGCGCGCGATGTTACCCCAGTTCAGACGCAGCACGGCTGGGACGTAGGACGCTGAGGGCGCTCGGAAATCCGAAGGAATCGGAGTCGAACCATGACCGGGCGGAAGTAGCTGTGCTCCGAGTTGGATCAAGTACTTGCGCTGCAATCAGCTAGTCTCGATTGAACGCCACTCCCGGTCAACGTTCTATGCAGATGCAAAGCGTGGGCTCAGACACCGGTGAGTTCATGGGTGGTTTCACGGCAATTAGGCCTGAGAAATAGCTCCACAACTTGAAGTTATGAGGTGGTTTCTCCGCGATTAGCCCCTCGCTTCGTTCGCATCCCTCGTGGTGGCATTGCACCCAGACAGATTGCTCCACAACGACGGGGAGAATTGCGATGACACGGGGCCCACAAACCACGACCAGGTCGGGGGTAAGTCTCCTCACAGTGTTTCTTCTCATCCCCGAGCTTGCACTCGCGCAAGCCTCGCCGTTCATGACGGGTGCGACTGCGCTGCAGACCAACATCTTGGCTTGGCTCACACCCGTTGCCGTGATTCTCGTCATGGTGCTCGGCGCCATGGCCATGGCGAACCGAATTTCCTGGGGTTGGTGTATCGCGGCGATCTTGGGGATCGCGATCGCCTTCGGGTCATCGCAGATCGTCACCTGGGTCCGCGGCATGTTCGGCGTGTAGTCATGAGCGATCGCAACTCAGGTCTCACGGTCGATCCGCTCTTCGTCGGGGCGACCCGGCCACCGATGCGCTGGGGCGTGACGTACTCGGCGCTCCTGGTGAATGGGGTCTTCAGCATGGAGGTCTTCCTCCTCAGCAAGAATCTCCTGACGCTAGCGCTTGCTTTGCCGATTCACGGAATCTGCATGCTTCTTTGCGCACGGGATGCACGTTTCTTTGATCTGGCGCTCCTCTCGGGGCGCACCCGAATCCCGGCGCTGCTCGCGAACGCACGCCATTGGAAGTCGAGTAGTTACTCGCCCTTGGCTCTCGACGTGCCGGACGTTCGCGGGCGGCGCCGGACCTCGCCAATTTCAGCTGTGCCTTACGCAGGAGTGCGGCGGCCATGAACGCACATCCCGCGACGCTTCGGCGTGAGCTCTCCGCTGCTCAGCGCATCCCTTACGCCGCGCACGTGTCACCGCATATCGTGAAGACCGCTTTCGGCGATTACGTTCAAGTCCTTCGCATCGGTGGGGCGAGCTTCGAATGCGCGGACGATGAGACGCTCAACACCTGGCACGAGCGGTTGAACGTTCTGTGGCGAAACATTGCAAGCCCGCAGGTCGCTCTCTGGACGCACGTCATCCGCCGGCGCGAGGTCACCTCAGTTGGGGAAGGCGGCAGTTCCTTCGCAAATGTTCTGGAAGCCAAGTATCGAGAGCGCCTCGCTCACCAAACGCTCATGGTGAATGAGCTCTACCTCTCCACCGTTTACCGCCCGACAGCGGGGGTCGCGACCTCCCTTGTCGCAAAGCTCATGAGCCGCGCAGGGGCGGAGAGTCGACGCTTGAACTTGCGGACGCCTTGGACGCCTGCGAGAAGCTTCGCGAGACCGTTCGTGCCTCGCTCGCGCGGTATGAGCCGGAAACGCTCGGCGTCTATTCGCGCTATGGGCGCGAATACTCAGAGCCGCTGACTTTCTTTTCGCTCCTGGTCAACGGCGAGTCTCGTCCCGTACCGCTACCCCGTGCGCCAATTCACGAAGTACTTGCAACCTCGCGGCTCTCCTTTGGGACCGAAGCGCTGGAGTACCGACTACCGAGCGCGACTCGTGTGGGCGCGATGCTCGGGATCAAGGAATACCCGACCCCAACGACTGTCGGGATGTTCGATGCGCTCCTATCGGCTCCTTTTCCGTTCGTGCTGGCCCAGTCCTTTGCCTTCCTGACCAAAGCGTCAGGCCAGGCGCTCTTGCAGCGTCAGTTCAATCGAATGGTCAATGCAGGCGATTTCTCAGTGTCTCAGGCCGAGGAGCTCAAGGATGCCCTCGATGCCCTCACCAGCAACGAGTTCGTCATGGGCGATCATCACTTCTCACTTCAAGTGATGGCCGATGATCCGCACTCTTACCCCGAGCGAGCAAACGGCTCCTCCGCCGTGCTCGATCTCAAAGACATAGATGCCAGGCGGATGAAGCGCCTCAATGATCACGTCGCGTTGGCGCGCGCGAAGCTCGCCGATACCGGGATGACGGTGGCGCGGGAGGATCTCGCGCTGGAAGCCGCTTTTTGGGCGCAGCTCCCGGGGAATTTCCCGATGCGCCCGCGCAAGGCGCCGATCACCTCGCGCAACTTCTCGGCCATGGTGCCGTTTCATAACTACCCGGCCGGGCGCGCGAGGGGCAATCACTGGGGAGATGCGCTGACGCTTCTCGTCACCAGTGCGCGCTCGCCGTTCCACTTCTCACTTCACGCCTCAGACCCCACGGACCCGGACGGTGGATCCCGCAAGGACACCGGGCACACGTTGATCTGTGGACCCACGGGTTCGGGCAAGACCGTCTTCATTGGGTTTCTGGTCGCGATGCTCACGCGCGCCCAGGCGACGCAGGTCATCTTCGACAAGGATCGGGGGCTTGAGATCCTGGTTCGAGCCTTGGGCGGGGAGTACTGCGCGCTCAAGAGCGGCGAGCCGACCGGGTTCAATCCGCTCAAGCTCCCGCCGACCCCGCTCAATGTCGAATTTCTTAAGAGCTGGCTGCGGGTGTTGGTGAGACCGGCAACGGGCGCAGGTCTTTCGGTGCGCCAACAGGCGGACCTCGATCAGGCGTTGCGCGGAACGCTGGCCCTTGAGCTCTCGGCGCGGCGGCTCTCACGCCTCATGGAGTTTCTAGACGCAACGGATGCCGAGGGGCTCTACGCACGCTTGGCACCCTGGTGCGAGGCTGCGCATGGGGATTACTCGTGGGTCTTTGACAACGACGAAGACGTCATCGTCCCGAGACTTGCGACGAACGCGATGGTGGGCTTCGACGTCACGGACTTCCTCGACCACGAGATCGCCCGGACGCCGGTCACGCTCTACCTCTTTCATCTGGTCCGCCACCTTCTCGACGGTCGACGGCTCGTCTGCTGGATGGACGAGTTCTGGCGCCTCTTGGCCGATGCGGCCTTCGAGGGCTTCGCGAAGGATGGACCCAAGACCTGGCGGAAATTGAATGGCGTCATGGCACTCGCCACCCAGAGCGCGAGCGATGTCCTGGGCAGTGCCATCAGCCGGACGCTGATCGAGCAGACCCCGACCAAGATCTTCTTCCCAAATGCCGATGCGAATGCTGAGGATTACGTGAACGGATTTGGGCTCACCGAGCGGGAGTTCAAGCTCGTGAAAGAAGAGCTCGAGCCTGGCTCCCGCCGCTTTCTCGTCCGCCAAGGCCATCAGAGCCTTGTGTGCGAGCTCGATCTCAAAGGATTTGACGCAGAGCTTGCGGTGATTTCCGGTCGCCGCAGTGCCGTGGACTTGGTGAATCAATTAATTGAACAGCATGGCGCGGTACCAGAGCGCTGGTTGCCGCAGTTCTACCGACGGGTCCTGGCCTAAGGCGCTCGACCCGCATCAACTTGTAAGGAGATTGCCTCATGTTTTCCAAAATCGTAACGGGTTTCGTTCTGGTCGGATTTCTCGCCTTAGGTGGCACTCGCCCGGCGCACGCGCAGTTCGCCGTGATCGACGTGGCATCGATCGCTCAATTGATTCAGGAGTACGAGACGCTGCAGCAGCAGCTCTCAACCGCCGAGAACCAACTGAACCAGGCGCGAAGCGCATACGCCGCGATCACCGGGTCCCGCGGGATGCAGAATCTCCTCTCCGGCACCAACCGTAACTACCTTCCGACCAACTGGTCGCAGCTTTCCCAGGTGATGAGCGGCTCCTCGGGAGCCTATCCGGGACTTGCTGCGAATGTCACGAGCATCCAGAGCTCCAGTGCGGTCTTGACTCCTGCGCAGGTGGCCGCGCTATCACCCACAGAGCAAGCGCAGCTCGCACAAGCCCGACAAAACCCGGCACTGCTCCAGGCAACGTCGCGTACTGCGCTTGCCAACTCGAGCGATCGGTTCTCTTCGCTTCAGCAATTGATCAGCACGATCGGTAGCGCGACGGATGAGAAGGCATCTCTTGACTTGACGGCGCGAATTGCCGCGGAGCAGGCGATGGAGCAGAACGAGCAAACGAAGCTTCAGGTGCTGTATCAGGTCGCGCGGGCGCAAGAATGGTCCCGCGCGCAGCAGGTACGCGAGCGCGCGATCGCCGATCAGGGCTCGCTCCGCTCCCTTCCTCCGATGGGTCTTTAAGAGAGGGTCTAACAGTGCCGCGGATGGGCCCAAAGCTCCTAAGTATGTGCGTGCCACTTGCCGTCGCAGGATTTCTCGTTGCAGTGGCCTGTGCACAGGAAGCTGAGGGCCCAGTCCAAAGCGTTGCCTACTATCGCAGTCACCCGGCGGAGTGGGAGCGGCGCGTGTGGGTGTGCACGAACGAACCGACCAGCCTCCAGTACACACCCGAGTGCGCAAATTCACTCCTCGCGCTGCCACGCGCAGATGAGCCTCTCCGACGCCGGTAGCAGCTCGGCCGCACGCTTAAGACGCTAACTGAGACATCCATGGGCTTCTTTGCCGAATTCAGCGCCTGGCTCAACGCGATCCTGACCGGATACATCGGTGACAACACCGCACTCATTGCGAACGCTCTTGAACCGGCAGTAGTCACCTTGGGCGTCCTCTACGTCATGGTCTGGGGGTATCTGCAGCTCACGGGCCAGATCGAAGAGCCTTTCATCGCCGGGGTCAAACGCATCATCACGCTTGCGGTGATCCTGGGGTGTGTGATCAACCTCTGGCTCTATAACTCCGTGATTGTTGATACGTTCTTCAATGCGCCTGCGCAGCTCGCCGCTGTCGTCGTCGGCGCCTACGACCCGGTCGCAATTGTCGATCAGATTCTCTTTGCGGGATCGGATGTCGCTAACCTGCTGCTCGCAAAGGCCGGGATCCTCAATGGAAATTTCGCCTACTACCTGGCCGGAGGCGCGGTGTACCTCATGGTGTGCCTGACAGCGCTCTACACGATTTTCCTGCTGTCGCTGTCGCGCATTGCGCTATCCGTCCTCTTAGCCTTAGGTCCGCTCTTTATCGCGCTCCTCCTTTTCAACACGACCAAGCGCTTCTTCGAGGCCTGGGTGGCGCAGCTTGCGAACTACGCGCTGATCACGATTCTCACCGTGCTGGTCGCAGCACTCATGCTCCGCGTAGTCACGGTCGCTGCCAATCAAGCGGTGAGCGTGGGCGGCGGCATTGAGATCGCAAATGCGGTGCGTGTGTGTCTGGCTGCAGGTCTCACATTCCTTGTCATGCGCCAGGTGATGCCAATGGCGGCGGGGCTCGCAAGTGGCCTGGCCTTGAGCACCTTTGGCGTGGTGAGTGCCGCGTTGGTCTGGGGCTTTGGGCGCGCTGTGCGCACCGCCGGACAGTTCACACGGGGGCTCAGTGACTCCGAGACGTCACGCAACGACCCCTGGAGTCGCAAGGCCGGCTACCACGCCCGCCGTGCGGTCGTGGGCCTCGCCGGCCGCCGCTGGCGTGACAACCAGATTCGGGAGGGACGGTAGTCCCTCGCAGTTTGAGATCACGAGGACCGACTTTATGAAACTCACAGTTGTGGTTCTGGTTCTGCTCACTTGTGCCTGTAGCGCCCATCGCACGCGTGTCGATTGCGAGGGACGCTTGAAGCCCATCAACCCACCCGCCCCGATGTCGAGCAACGAGGCGACGGCGGCGATTGGGGCGCGCCGATGAGACGGGATCCTGAACTTGCCGGGTATTTCTCCGAAGCCGCAACCTGGGATGCCGACGCACGCGCCCAAGAGCGTCGCACGACACGTCTTGCCTTGGGTGTTGCGGGAGCGGGTTGGATCGCAGTGCTCGCGCTCGCTGCGGCATTGATGCTCCTGATGCCGTTGAAACACGTCGAGCCCTTCGTCGTGCGCGTCGACAATGCAACCGGGATCGTGGATGTAGTACCGGTGTATCAGGGAGGCACGGGTGTGCAGGAGGCGATGACGCGCTACCTCCTCACTCACTACGTGACGGTGTGTGAGCGGTTCAATTACGCCACCGCGGAGAGCGATTACGAGGAGTGCGGGGCCTTTCACACCGCGCAGCGCAATCAGGCCTGGTACGCGCTGTGGAACCCCACCAACCCGAATTCGCCCCTGAATACCTATAAGGACGGCACCACGATCCGTGCGCAGGTCAGTTCCGTCAGCTTCTTCAAGCGCGGGAGCGGTGTTACCGATCTGGCGCAGGTCCGCTACGTGAAGGCTAAGCGGGCGGCGGGAGCTGCGAACGAGGAGACCACGCACTGGATTGCCACGATTCAGTACGTGTACTCCGATCCCTCCACCGACCCGAAGGTACGCGGTTGGAATCCGCTCGGCTTCAAGGTGGTGGACTTTAGGCCCGAGCCGGAAGTGCTTCCTGACACGACCGTGCCCGCTACTACCGCGCTCACCACCTCGCCCGCCGGCGCGCCGCGTCCCGGAGGTTCACCGTGAAACATCCATATCGACAGACCATCGTGCACCGCTTGGCCGCTGCGGCGACGGGCCTCTGCATGATTCCGTTCACGATCGCCGAGACGCTCCCGAACCCGGGCGTTGCGGATGCGCGCATTCGCACCGCAGCCTACAGCCAGGATGAGGTCTACCGGCTCACAGGCTACGTCGGTTACCAAACCGATCTGGAATTTCAGCAAGGAGAAACGTTTGTTGGGCTCGCAGCCGGCGATATCGAAGGGATCTCCTTCGTCGCGCAGGATAATCATCTCTTTCTGAAGCCGAAGGTGGCAAGGGTCGGCACCAACCTCACGATCGTCACCTCCCGGCACACCTATCAGATTGATTACTCGGCGAGCGCACAGCGCCCGGATGCCACTCAGGAGGTGATCTATGCGCTGCGCTTCACGTATCCGCCGGATCCGCAGAAGGAGTCAGAAAGTGCGACGGATAAGGAGCTCGAGACGCACCGACCGAGGAACTTCGACTACTGGTATTGCGGTAATCCCGCCATCCAGCCCGTCGCCGCTTCCGATGATGGCGTGCACACGCGGATTAGGTTCGCGGCGCATGCCGAGGAACCGGCCATCTTTGTCCGAAACGAAGATGGCACCGAATCGCTCCTGAACTTCAGCATGGACGATGGGGACGTGATCCTTCACCGCGTGGCTCATCGACTTATTTTGCGACGAGGGAAACTGGCCGGTTGCATCGTGAACAAGGGATTTGTGGGGAGTGGAGAGCGCATGAAGTCGAACACGACCTCTGAAAACGTCGAGCGTGCGACGAAGGGACCCCGCTCATGAACATATTCTCCAGTACCCCGCCCGGCCAGGAATTGGGCGCCGAGGTCGAGACCCCGCGCGAAGACGCTGCCCCTCAGCCCGCTGCGCAGCCCATTGCCGGTGATCGCGGCATTCCGTCAATCAATCGCGCCCGCTCAGTACAGTCCCGCCTCAGCAGCATGCTCGCGGTAGGGCTCATGGGGGCCATGAGTTTGGGACTTC